>CAWJVB010000001.1:0-9591 GCA_963846205.1 uncultured Solirubrobacteraceae bacterium
AAAAAAAAAAAAGACGACCCGCGCCGCTTCACCGACTCGGGCATCGAGATCTCCGAGCTCTACACGCAGGAGGACCTGCCCGACGAGCTCGACCTCGGCGAGCCGGGCGAGTTCCCGTACACGCGCGGCGTGCACCGCGAGATGTACCGCCAGCAGCCGTGGACGATGCGCCAGTACGCCGGCTACGCCTCTGCGAAGGAGTCCAACGAGCGCTACCGCTACCTGCTCTCGAAGGGCTCGACCGGCCTGTCGATGGCCTTCGACCTGCCGACGCAGCTGGGCCTGGACTCCGACAACCCGCGCTGCCTCGGCGAGGTCGGGCCGCACAGGCGTCGCGATCGACACGATCGACGACATGCGCACCGCCTTCGACGGCATCCCGCTCGATCAGGTGTCGACGTCGATGACGATCAACGCGCCCGCCGCGTGCCTGCTGCTGCTCTACGAGCTGGTCGGCGAGGAGCAGGGCGTGCCCAGCGAGAAGCTGCGCGGGACGACGCAGAACGACGTCCTCAAGGAGTACATCGCGCGCGGCAACTACATCTACCCGCCGGCGCCGACGATGCGCCTGACGACCGACCTGTTCGCGTACTGCCACGAGCGCGTGCCGAAGTGGAACACGATCTCGATCTCCGGCTATCACTTCCGCGAGAAGGGCTGCTCGGCCGTGCAGGAGGTCGCGTTCACGCTGTCGTCCGGGATCGCCTACGTGCAGGCGGCGATCGACAAGGGCCTGGACGTGGACGAGTTCGCACCGCGGCTGGCGTTCTTCTTCAACGGCCACAACAACGTCTTCCAGGAGGTCGCCAAGTTCCGCGCCGCGCGGCGCATGTGGGCGCACATCATGCGCGAGCGCTTCGGCGCGTCCAATCCGAAGGCGACGATGCTGCGCTTCCACACCCAGACAGGCGGCGTGACGCTGACCGCCCAGCAGCCGGAGAACAACATCGTGCGCGTCGCCCTGCAGGGCTTCGCGGCGGTCTGCGGCGGGACCCAGTCGCTGCACACCAACGGCTTCGACGAGGCGCTCGCGCTGCCGACCGAGCGCGCGGCCAAGATCGCGCTGCGCACCCAGCAGATCCTCGCGCACGAGTCCGGCGCGGCCGACACCGTCGACCCGTTCGCAGGCTCCTACTTCGTGGAGTCGCTGACCGACGAGATCGAAGCGCGCGCGAACGAGCTGATCGCGAAGGTCGACGCGCTCGGCGGCTCGGTCAACGCGATCGAGTTCATCACCGGCGAGATCGACGAGTCGGCGTGGGGCTACCAGGAGCGTTACCGCATCGGGCAGGACATCGTCGTCGGCGTCAACGCCTACAAGGAGGACGAAATCGAGGTGCCCGACCTGCTGCGCGTCGACCCCGAGTCCGAGCGCGAACAGCTCGCGCGGCTTGCCGCGTTCAAGGCCGAGCGCGATCGGGAAGCTCGTGGAGCGTCGCCTGGAGGAGCTGCGCGAGGTGGCGCGCGGCAACGAGAACCTGCTGCCCGCGATCCGCCAGGCGCTGAAGGACCGCTGCTCGCTCGGCGAGGTGTGCGGCGCGATGCAGGACGTCTTCGGCTCTTACTCGCCTAGGCTCTGACCCGCCGGGACGTCGATCACTACTCGTACTCCCGACGGCGAACGCTGGTATAGCGATGGTTGTACAGAGTTCGGCGCGACGTAGGAGTATCGCTATTCCGCTCTCCCGGCGAGAAGTCTGTATAGCGATGGTTATACAGAGTTCGTGCGAGGAGATGGATCGCTTTGATTCTCGGGCGCTCCCGGGCTAACGTCTGCTCCATGCAGACCTTCCTGCGTTGGTGGCTGCACGTTTCAGCGTCACGTGGCTCGTTAGAGCGTTCGTGATGTCGGTCGGAATCGTCGTGCTCGCTGAAGCGCACAGGCTGGCCGAGGTTCAGTTCCCGTCGCTCTAGGGGGCGTCTTGGCGGTCGTGATCATTCGGGAGAGGTTCACCAAGCATCGGTCGGCGGTCGCGCCCTGGCTGAGCACTACCTCGCGCGACGAGGACCATCCCGGGGCTGAGCGATTAGGGTGCGTGCAGCGAATGCTGATCCGCCCGCTGCATCCCTGTACGAAGTCGTTCTGGCGATCCACATCATGGCCGTGGTGGTGGCGTTCGGCGTGACATTCGCCTACCCGATCATGTTCGCGGTCGCCGCCAGGCGCGATCCGCGGGGCCTGCCGCTGCATGCACCGCATCGAGTACACGATCGAGCGCGTGCTCATCAACCCCGGCCTGCTGCTCGTGATCCTCGCTGGGATCTACCTTGCGAGCAAGGGCCACTACTGGAGCCAGTTCTTCGTCCAGTGGGGTCTCGGGGCGGTGGTCGTGATCGGTGCGCTGATCGGGGCCGTGATGATCCCGACGGCCAAGCGCGCCGAGACGATCGCCGAGCGCGACGTGGCGGCAGCCGGCGGCGGGGAGATCACGATGAGCGACGACTACCGCGCGCTCGTGCGGCGCCTGTCGAGCGTCGGGACGCTGCTCAGCGTGCTGGTGCTGGTGACGATCCTGTTCATGGTCATCAAGCCGTAGACCGCCGCTAACGGCCACTGGATCGCCGGACACCGCCGCGATACCCTGACCCGATGAGCAGCGAGGGATATCGGGTAGCGGTTGTCGGCGCGACCGGACAGGTCGGCACGCTGATGCTGCGAGCTCCTGCGCGAGCGCCGTTTCCCGGCCCAGGAGATCGTCGCGTTCGCCTCCGAGCGCTCGGTCGGACGCGAGCTCGAGAACGGGCTGATCGTTCAGGGCCTCAGCGACGAGGCAATCCAGGGCTTCGACGTCGCGCTGTTCTCTGCGGGTGGGTCCACGTCCGGCGAGTGGGCGCCGAAGTTCGCCGAGGCGGGGGCGATCGTGATCGACAACTCCTCGCGGTGGCGCATGCAGGCCGACGTTCCGCTGGTCGTCAGCGAGGTCAACCCCGAGGCGCTCGACTCCCACGCGGGCATCATCGCCAACCCGAACTGCTCGACGATGCAGATGGTCGTCGCGCTGAAGCCGCTGTACGACGAGGCCGGGATCGAGCGCCTGGTGATCAGCACCTACCAGGCTGTGTCGGGTACCGGCAGACGGGCGGTGGAGGAGCTGCTCGATCAGTCACACGCCCTGCTGCACGAGCGCGAGATCGCACCGCCTGAGCTGTATGCGCACCAGATCGCGTTCAACGCGCTGCCGCACGCCGGCTCTTTCGCGGCGGGCGAGGACCACACCGACGAGGAGCGCAAGCTGATCAACGAGACGCGCAAGATCCTCGGCGATCCGTCGATCGGCATCTCGGCGACGTGCGTGCGCGTGCCGGTCGTCAACGGCCACTCGGAGGCCGTCAACGTGCAGACGCGCCGCGAGCTATCTCCCGAGCGCGCCCGCGAGCTGCTCGCCGCGGCGCCGGGCGTGACCGTGCTGGACGACCCGAGCGCGGCGCTGTATCCGCTCGCGATCGACGCGTCAGGTAACGACGGCGTGTTCGTCGGGCGCATCCGCCGCGATCCCGGCCACGAGCGCGCGCTCGACATGTGGGTCGTCGCCGACAACCTGCGCAAGGGCGCCGCCAGCAACGCCGTCGAGCTGGCCGAGCTGGTGCACGAGCGCGGGCTCCTGCGCGCGGCAGCGAGCGCGCCGTCCGCGGCATAGCTCTCACCGCGCTGAAGGAGTAGCGGGCGATCGCTCGAATCTTGCAGCGATGATCTCCTCGGAGGTTCAGCGCACGCTGGTGAAGTCGCCGCCGGAGCTGTGGGCCGAGCTGAGCGACCCGGACGCGCTTGCTCGCCACCTCGGCGAGCTGGGCGAGATCCGCATCACTCGCACCGAGCCCGAGACGACGGTCGAGTGGGAGGCGCAGAACGCCAGCGGGACCGTGTCGATCAAGCCCTCCGGCTGGGGTACGACGGTCCGGCTGACGCTCACCCGAGAGATCGCCGAGCCGGCGCCCACGGCAGACGCCCGAGCCAGCGGCCACGACCGAGCCAGCGGCAGTGCCCGAGCCAGCGGCCACGACCGAGCCAGCGGCAGTACCCGAGCCACCGGCAGCAGCCGAGCCGAGCCACCGGCGTCGAACCGCGCGCCACCGGCGACGGCCGCGCCGAGCCGGCGGCGGCCGAGCCGGCAGCCCTGGCCGCGAGCCCGAGCCACCAGCGGCGGCCGAGCCAGAGCCTGGTCCCGAGCCCGAGCAACCGGCGGCAGCCGAGCCCGACGCCCAAGCCCGAGCCGGAGCCAGTCCAGCCGACGATCGAGCCTGAGCCACGTCGCGGCTTCTTCGCGCGGCTGTTTGGTCGCGGCCGCCGAGCGGCGGTCGAGCGCGAGCGCGAGGCGCCGCAGGAAGTCGACGGGTCGCGGCAAGGACCCGAGCCGCGCGATCCCTTTTCGGCGGTGAGCGAGGCGCTGGAGCCGGAGACGTTCGCTGCGCTGCATCCGTTCGCGGCCCTTCCGAGCCGATCGTCCCGCGGCGGCGAACGCTGCACCGGGTGATGCGCCGGCGAGCGCCGGGGCGCCAGAGACCGAGGCGGCGTCCGGAGGCGAAGCGCAGTCTGGGCAGATCGAGGACATCTCGGCGCGAGCTGATGGCGGCGGAGGAAGTGGCCGCTGAGGAGGTCGCGGCGATGCTGACGGCGGTGCTGGACCGCCTCGGCGCAGCACACCACCGGCCGTTCTCTCGGGCTTAGATGCCACTGCGCGGATAACATCCGCGCCCGATGGCAAGCAGCCCACACAACCGACAGACCGACGCGGCGCTCCTGGCGGCGTCGCGCAGCGGGCACCGCAAAGCTCCGCGCCAGAGGGCTCCGGAGACCTACGAGGAGAAGCTGACCCAGCTGCACGAGCTGCGCGAGGCGGCCCTGCACTCGGCGCCGGAGGCGGAGGAGAAGCAGCACGCTCGCGGCAAGTACACGGCGCGTGAGCGCGTCGAGAAGCTGCTCGACCCCGGGTCCTTCCAAGAGCTCGACACGTTCGTGCGCCACCGCACGTACGACTTCGACATGCAGAAGAACCGGCCGTGGGGCGACGCGGTCGTGACGGGGCACGGCACGATCGATGGGCGCACGGTGTGCGTGTTCAGCCAGGACTTCACCGTGTTCGGCGGCTCGCTCGGCGAGGTGATGGGCGAAAAGATGTGCAAGATCATGGACCTGGCGGCCAAGATCGGCTGCCCGGTGATCGGCATCAACGACTCGGGCGGCGCACGCATCCAGGAGGGAGTTGTGTCGCTGGGTGCATACGGTGACGTGTTCGTACGCAACGTCCGCTGCTCAGGGGTGATTCCCCAGATCAGCCTGATCATGGGCCCGTGCGCGGGCGGCGCGGTCTACTCGCCGGCGATCACGGACTTCATCTTCATGGTCAAGGAGACCTCGCACATGTTCATCACGGGCCCTGACGTGATCAAGACGGTCACTGGCGAGGAGGTGGGCTTCGAGGAGCTGGGCGGAGCGATGACGCACAACACCAAGTCGGGCGTCGCCCACTTCGCGTCGGAGGACGAGGACGCGTGCCTGGAGGACTGCCGCTACCTGATGGGCTTCCTGCCGCAGAACAACCTGCAGAGCGCTCCCCGCGTCCAGCCGACGGACGACCCACAGCGGATGGACCCCGAGCTCGACCACGTCGTGCCGGACAACCCGAACAAGCCGTACGACATGCGCGACGTGGTCAAGCTGATCGTCGACGACGGCGAGTTCTTCGAGGTGCACGAGCACTACGCGAAGAACATCATCTGTGGCTTCTCCCGCCTGGACGGCTTCTCGGTGGGCATCGTCGGCAACCAGCCGGCGCAGCTGGCGGGTGTGCTCGACATCGACGCGTCGGCCAAGGCGGCGCGGTTCGTGCGCACGTGCGACGCGTTCAACATCCCGTTGCTGACGCTCGTCGACGTGCCAGGGTTTCTACCGGGCACCAGCCAGGAGTGGGGCGGGATCATCCGCCACGGCGCAAAGCTGCTGTACGCGTTTACCGAGGCGACGGTGCCGAAGCTGACGGTGATCACGCGCAAGGCGTACGGCGGCGCGTACGACGTGATGGCGTCCAAGCACATGCTCGCCGACTTCAACTTCGCGTGGCCGACGTCCGAGGTGGCGGTGATGGGACCGGAGGGTGCTGTGAGCATCATCTACAGGCGCGACATCGCTGGAAGCCCGACGCCTGATGAGCGGCGCAAGAAGCTCATGGAGGACTACAAGGCGCGCTTCGCCAACCCGTACACGGCTGCCGAGCGTGGCTACATCGATGACGTGATCGTGCCCCACGAGACGCGCCCGAAGCTGATCGTGGCGCTGCACACGCTGCAGAGCAAGCGCGAACCTGGCCCGAAGCGCAAGCACGGCAACATCCCGCTGTGAGACGGCCAGCGGCCGTGATCAGCGCACGACGCTAAGCGTCTGGCGGGCGCTCACGCGCAGCGCGTTCGCCGAGCCACAGCCACCACGGGTAGGTGGCGAACAGCAGCGCTGAGGCGGCGTGCACGCGCCACCCGACGCGCCGATGATCGATCGCGAAGACGCCCGAGTTGAGCATCCAGTCGCGGCCGTCGTCGGCTCGGCAGCGCTCCCAGATCGGCCGCGTCCACGGACGGTTCATGTACAGCGAGATGCTCGTCGCGAGGAACGCGCCGGCGGTCGCTGTATGGATGGCACGCGCAGCGGGCGTGCGCTCGGGCATCAGGCGTCCGTAGGCCCGGCCGGTCGCGTACAGCCAGGGCGGGTCGATCAGGAAGGACATGTGGCCTCCTCGTGGTTTGGCTCGGTCGGTCGCCGGCGCGCGGATCGCGCGGTCGGGGGTGTGTCTGTTGGTCGGTCGGCGGGCACGGTGCGCCCGAGCAGGCGGAACGCGAGGCGAGTGGCGAGCGCCATGATCGTCAGCTGCGGGTTCACGCCGAGCGCGCTGGGAACGACGGACCCGTCGGCGACGTGCACGCCGGCGACGCCGTGGAGGTCGAGCTGACCGTCGGTCACGCCGTGCGTGGGTCGAGCGTCGGCTCGCGCGGTCCCAAGCGGATGGAACGCCATCAGTTTGAGCTGCTTCGCGCGGGCGTCGTCGGGGCGCACGCCGGGCGGCAGCGGCAGGTACACCTCGCGGGCGCCGGCGGCCAGCAGCAGCTCCTCCATGCGCGCCAGCCCGACGCGAAACTTCGAGACGTCCTCTGCGCACAGCTCGTAGCGGACGACCGGCCGCCCGGCGAGCGCCTGCACGCGACCGCGCGAGCTGTCGCTGACCATCAGCCCGAACTGCGCAAGCTGCCGATAGCGGGCCATCGCACGCGCGTGGCGCTGGCCGGTGAGCGGCAGCGTCAGGGCGGCGTAAGCGGGCGGGCCGGAAACACCCTCGAACATGATGCCCTGCGTGGCGAACTCATCTACGTAGAGGCTCTGTGGCACGCCGCGCGCCATGTCGACGATGTCGTCCATGAGGGCGAACGCGGCGGTGGCGGGGTGCAGCGTGAGGTTGCGCCCTCGCTGGCGGGACGCGTCGGGCAGCCGGCTGCGCTCCAACAGCAGGGGCGTGTGGATCGTGCCGCACGCCAGGACGACGGACGGGGCGCGAACATGCAGCGCGCGGCCGTCGGCGAGCTGCCCGCGCACGCCGGTCGCTTGTCCGCGCTCGACCAGCACGGACTGCACGTCGGCGCCTGTGAGGATGCTCGCACCGGCGGCGCGCGCACGTGGGATGTAGGTGATCCCGGTGTGCTGCTTGGCAGACGTCGGGCAGCCGAACACGCACACGCCTGAGCCGACGCAGCCGCGCGCGTTACGGCGTAGGTATCCGTGCGACCAGCCCAGCCGCTCTGCTCCGCGCCGGACGACCGCGGCGTTGGCGCCGGCGAGCTCGGGGGTGACCTCGCTCACCGACAGCGCCTGCTCGACGCGCTCGAAGCATGGCCGCAGCGTGGGCTCGTCGAGATCCAGACCGAACTCCCGTGCCCAACGCTCGAGCACGTGCACGGGCGTCCGGAAGCACGTGCCGGAGTTGACCAGCGTCGTGCCGCCGATGCCGCGCCCGAGCGGCAGCAGGATCGGCGGCATCCCGATCGTTGCCGTCTGACCGCCGTCGCGGTACAGGCGCGCGAGCATCTCGGGCGCCCTCGCGGTGAAGCCGTCGGGGTCGTGTGCGGGGCCCTGCTCGAGCAGCACGACCCGCGCGCCGCCCTCGGCGAGCTCGGCGGCCACGACGGCACCGCCGGCGCCTGCGCCGACGACGCAGACATCGGCATCGGCGTCGACGCTGTTCGTCATGCTCGCCCCTCGTCGCGTCGCAGCGCGCGCCCGCGGGCGACGACCGTCGCGGCGTCGTAGCCGAGCGCGCGTGCGACGACGGGATCGTCGTAGCGCCCGAACGCGACGGTCGCGGACGCGAGCAGCTCGATCGCAGGCACTCGCGCCAACAGCAGCGCGCCCGCGAGGTCGCCGCTCGAGCGCGACGAGCAGGCGCAGGACTGCGCGCGCAGGCCACGGAGCGGCGGCGATGAAGCTATCCAAGCCAGCGCTCATGTGACCATCAGCGCCTCCTGCGCGGCCGCCAGCTCGTCGATCGCGCTCGCGGCAGCGCTCCCGTCGCGTGCACCAACGGCGGCGGCGGCGAGCGCGTACAGGTGGGCGAGCTCACCTCGTCTCGAGACGAGCGCAGCGAAGGCGCTGGCGTGGGGCAGGTACAGCTCGCGCACCGAGTTCATGATCAGCTGGAACACGAGGTTGCCGGCGGCCTCGACCAGAGCGGCCATGAACGTCCAGTCGGCCAGCAGCGCGGAGCGGTCCTCGCTGGCGAGCGCGACGGCATGAGCCAGCTCGAGCAGCCCCGCGGCCTGCTCGTCGGAGCGGCGCTCGGCGGCCAGCCGTGCGGCCTCGACCAGCAGCAGTCGCCGCGCCCCGAACAGGTCGCGCACGACGGTCTCATCGGCGCTGCCTCGCATCATGAGCGCCTCGAGCCCGCCGGAGCGCCGCCAGTCGAGCACGCGTGTCGCCTCTCCGTGGCGGACCTCGACGAGGCGCAGCTGCTCGAGTCGGCCCATGGCCTCGCGGACGCACGCCATGTTCACGTCGAGGTCTGCGGCGAGCGCCCGCTGCGACGGCAGCCTCTCGCCGGGCCGATAGCGGCCAGTCAGGATCGCCTCGCGCAGCTGCGCGAAGACGTGGTCGGTGACGGAAACACGTGGGATTGGCGGCGACACTCTGAGAACCGACCACCAAGTGTACCGGTCTTCCGAACACTAAATACCATTGCTATACAGCAAATGCAAAGCGAAACACACACCCACGCAGCACACACAACAAACCGGCAGACCGCGCGATACGTCGTCAAGATCTCGACCAGGCGCAAGCGCCAACGCGCTCCGTCACAATGTCCCCCATGCATAGTGCTGGCGCGCCCAACGGACGTCCCCAACTGAGGCTGATCGCGCCGCCAACGGCCGCACAGCCGTCCAAGGAGGAGACAGCGGCGATCGTTGCGGTGCTGGAGCTGCAGCGCGCGCTGGCGGCGGCGGCCCAACAACCCGGGCAGGCCGCCGACAGCGACGAAGATCCCTGGCGCCGTGCGGCGCTCCTGGAGGGAATCTCGGCCCAGCCGCGGCAGGATGTTCCCCACCCCTGGATAAATACCT
>CAWJVB010000002.1:0-160929 GCA_963846205.1 uncultured Solirubrobacteraceae bacterium
GCAGGCATCATCGACGCGCTCAATGCGACGGGCGCACGGGTGCTGCCGGTCCCTGTCGACGAGCGCGGGCTGCGCGTCGATGCGCTCGAAGCGATGCTGCGCTCCACCGAGATCAACTGGTGGCGCTCATGCCTCACCTACAGAACCCGACTGGATGTGACCTGGACAGCGAGCGGGCGGCCGAGGTTCTCGAGCTTGCGCGGCGTACGGCTTCTTCGTGTTGAAGACGGCGTGGCCGCGCCGCTACGTTTCGAGGCAATGACGAGCCGCTCCGCCTCGTGACCCGCGCGCGTGATCCACGTCAACTCGCTGTCGAAGATGCTGTGCGCCGGGCTGAGGATCGGCTGGCTTGTGCGATCGTCCCGTTCTCGATCGGCTGATAGCCGAGAAGTACGAAGCGGACATGACGAGCCCCACGCTCAGCAGCAGCTGACCGCGCGATATCTGGCAGCGGGCGACCAGCGTGGGCTGATCGCAACGGCGACGAAGGTCTACCGAAAGCGGCGCGACACCCTGTTGGCGGCACTTGAATCTGAGATGACGGGTCTCGCCCACTGGACTCGCCCCATCGGAGGCGGCCACCTATGGCTGACGCTCAGGCGCGCACGTGCCGAAGAGCCACTGCACCGCGCGGCGCTGGCCAACGGCGTGAGCTACCTACCGGGCTCGGCGGCGCTCGTCGAGTCCCCCTCGGCCACTCACATGCGCATCTCTTACGGTGCGTGCCCTGTCGAGCAGATTTCCGAGGGCGTGCGGCGGCTGGCGGCGGCCGTCCGCGTGCAGCCCCAGGCCAACCACCGCGACACGACTCCCGGTGCGTGAGGTCCGGCCGCAAGCGTCGTCGGGGGTCTCGTCGCTGATCGTGGGCTCGTCACACCGCATGCGATGAGAGCTGCTGTCCTGCGCCCGTCAAGGCCGCAGGCGTGCTGCCCTTCGATGTGCGACGGCGATCAGCGACCCGAGCCCGTGCCGCTGCCCTGAGAGCTGGCGCGCGCGCAGACGCAGCAGGGCGGCGATCTGTGCGGCTCCCGGCTGACGATCGACGAGCAGCGAGCCGTCCCTCAATGCCAGCGCGGCGATCGGACGCCCGCCCACGTCGGCGATCAGGCGCGGCTCGTCCGGGACCCGAGCGTGCTGCGTTCGGCGAGGCGCTCGAGCCCGGGGCGGTCGCGGACGGCAGGGCGAATGTGATCGGCTGATCCCAGTGGCGGCCCGTCGCGCGAGTGCGGCTTCTCGAGGCACTGAACTTCGCGCGAGTCGTTTGGCCTCGATCTCGCGCTGGCGGGCGAACTCTTCATGAAAGCCGGCACTATGCACGATTGCATCACCTCCAATTCAAAAAGCCTCCAGAAGGTTCCGAGCGTAGCGAGGGTCAGAACGAATGCAATACCATACAATCTAGAAATGATTGATATGGAAGGTCCGTCGCTGGGCCGTGTCCTGTCTCACTCGGCCTTCTAGGCTGTGACGCCAGAGGCGTTGGGATTAGAGCGGCCCATGGTGGTCGACGCTCGCGGCCCTCGATGCACCCGGACGCCCAGATCGCCCGAACGACATCATGCGATCCAGCATTGTATGACATTGCAATAGCTGCTCCTCACGCTTACGGTTCGCGCTGTGACCCCGACAAAGCCACGGGCGGTGCAGCGCGCCTCGTCCGCCTCGGCGCGCTGGTCACGGATCTTCAGGGCTCGGCGCTCCCTCGGCGGCTCGTGACGCCAGCGGATCGCGTCCTCCTGGCCCTCTCAAGATGTGGCGAAGGGCGACGGCGAGGATGCCACCGGCGAGCGGGCCAACGAGGTAGACCCAGAAGTGCGAGTAGTCACCCAGGACCAGGTCGGGCGCGAACGAGCGGGCGGGGTTGATCGAGGCGCCTGAGACCGGGCTCGACCACAGTCCAGCGAGGATGACGTACGCGGCAACGCCGAAGGCGGAGATCGGCCCAGATTCTGGGCTCGCGAAGCCGTCCCGAGGATGGTGGAGACGAGGCCGACCGTGAGTACGAACTCCATCAGGGCCGCCTGCGTGTCGCTGATGCCAGCCCCGGGAACGGTCGCTCCGAGCGACCCGGCACGCCCGAAACGGCGAGCAAAAACAGGACGGCGAGTGTGCCGCCCAGCAGCTGGGCTAGTACGTAGCCCGGGAACCCGCGCCACGGGAAGTCTCCCCGCAGCGCGAATGCGATGCTGACAACGGGGTTGAGGTGCGCGCCGGACACGGCTCCCATGAACAGGATGACCGCGAGTACGGTGAGGCCGGGAGCGCTGACCGCGGCCACCCGGCCGATGGCGACGTGTGTAGCAGCGCCAACGACCGCCGCGCCGGCTCCGGCGAGCACCAGCAGGAAGGTGCCGAGTACCTCGGCGACCAGGCGGCGCCGCTCAAGGGCCGTATCCTCGAAGCGCTCCACCCACCACGCGTCACGCGCAAGATGCCCGCCGGACGTCCGCTCTCGGTCGAGCTCGCCGGTGCTGCGGTGCTCGGCGGGGGTGCTCAGCTAGACCAGAGCAACCTGCCGGGGACCTGCGCGTCCTCGTCGACCCGGTAGGCGGCCGATGCGCGGTGATACCCGTCGCCGATGACCAAGTAGTCCCTGATCCCCCCGACCAGGAGGACCGGTGAAATGGGGATGCCGTTCCTGATCTTGTCGAGCTTCTCCGCGACCTCGGCGCTCTGCTTTGGCTTCAGGGGCGGCAGTCCTGACGCGCGCAGCAGATCCTTGGCGGCCCAGTGGCCGAGAGGGGCGCTGCGCAGGGCGGCGATCGTGTCCGACAGCGAGGAGGGCGGAAGCACCATGCTGAGAAAGCTGTCGGCCGCCAGGTAGTCCTTCTCTTCGGGCTCGTCGAGCCAGCGGATTCTCGCAGCGCTCGGCACCGGCCGAGTCTAAGGACTTCGCGGCTTGGAGGCGCCGCTGCTTCTGAGCATTGCTCGTGTCGGCAAGCGGCTTACAGGCGAGCTCGAGGGAGTAGTGTTTCGCCGGTCGTGCTGCACACGCTGCTCTGCCTGCTGCCGATCCTCGCTGTCGCGGTGCCGTTGCTCGCGAAGCGGTATCCGGGCGAGCGGGCCTTGCTCGCGCTTCAGCCGCGCCGGCGACGTCGGTTGCCTCGGGCAAGCCACAAGGTGTCTTCGTTCGGGCGCGCGGAGGTTGTCGCGGTGCGCGGCGGCGAGCTGATCGGCCGCTCGCTCGCGGTGCGACCGCCGCCGCCGCCGCTCGCTGGCGAGCTAGCTTCCCGACCGCCTCTCCGGGCGTCGGCCCGCTCGCCCTCGCGGTTCGCAATGCGCACGGCTACGCCACCGCGCGAAGCGTTCCTGCGCCGTGTCCATCCCCTCCCATCGAGGAGCGAACGTGTTCTGTCGCATGACGCCGTCTGCGCTCGGGACCGGTCTCGCGGGCTGCGCGACTGAAAGCGCAGCCGGCAGCCAAGCGAGCTGCTGCGAGCCGCGGGCCCATCCGAGCGCCTCCAAGCTTTTCCAGCGCCTGACGCTCGTGCTGGCGCTCATCTTGCTCGTGGCGCTGGCCAGCGCTCCGGGCGCTTTCGCGCACGCGCAGTTGCTCGGCACCTCACCGCTGTCGGGCTCGACCGTGTCGGCCCAGCCCCAGGAGGTCATCTTCAAGTTCAACCAGGACGTCGGCGGGACGCTCGGGGCGGTGCGCGTATACAACGCCCAGGGCAGCGAGGTCGACGATCTCGACGTCTCGCACCCCGACGGCAACGAGCACTGGATGGGCGTCGGGCTGAAGCCGCACCTGCCCGACGGCACCTACACCGGCACCTACCGCGTGATCTCCGCCGACACGCACATCGTCTACGGCGGGCTGGTGTTCAGCATCGGCCACGCCGGCGCGGCGCCGAAGTTCACCGTCGCCGGCCTGATCGGCAAGAACAAGAGCGGCAAGGTCACCGAGGTCGCTTTCGGCGTCGTGCGCGGGCTCAACTACCTCACGATCGCGCTGATGCTCGGCGGGCTCGCGTTCCTGCTGTTCGCCTGGCTGCCCGGCGCTCAGCGCCGCTCGCCGGCGGCGAGCCAGCGTTGGGCGCTGGCCTCGCGCGCGTTCGCCCGCCGCCTCGGGACGACTGTTCGCGGTGGCGATCGTGCTCGGCGTGCTCGTCAGCGTGCTCGGCGTGCTGCTGCAGGGCGCGAGCGCCGCCGGCGTGTCGCTGTGGAGCTCGCTGAAAGGCTCGATCGTCGAAAACACGCTGGACAGCCGCTTCGGCAAGGTGTGGGGCGCGCGCGCGATCGACTGGGTCCTGCTCGGCGCGCTGCTGCTGGCGGCGCAGGGCGCTCGGCACGAGACGCGATCCGCGTGCTGCGAGGCCGGGCGCGCGAGCCCCGCGAGCCCGGCGCTGACCGCCGCGCCCGCCGCGCCTCGTGCTCGCGCTGCTTGCGCTCGGCGCCGCCTACCTGGCGATCACCCCCGCGCTGGCCGGACACGCGAGCATCGAGAGCCCGGTCGCGCGTGTTCTTCCCCTCCGACGTGCTGCACGTGCTGGCCGGCGGCGTGTGGGTCGGCGGCATCGCCTGCCTGCTGCTCGCGCTGCCGGCCGCGACCCGGCGGCTGCGAGGGCGCCGAGCGCAGCCGGCTGCTGCTGGCGACGCTCGCGCGCTTCTCGCCGCTCGCGCTCGGCGCGGTGGTCGTGATCGCCGTGACCGGCGTGATTCAGGCGTACATCGACGTGCGCAGCCTGCACGGCCTGTTGCACACGACCTACGGCGCGCTGATCATCGTCAAGATCGCGCTGCTGCTCGACGCTGATCGGGCTCGGCTGGGTCAACCGCGAGCGCGTGATCCCGGCGCTGCGAGCGGATCGTCGGCGACGGGCGCTCGCCGGGCGGGATCGGCGCGCTGGCCCGGCGCACGATGCGCGGCGAGTTCGCGCTGATGCTGTGCGTGTTCGGCGTGACCGCCGCGCTGATCAGCTACGCGCCGCCGATCGACGCGGCGAGCGGGGCCGTTCTCGACGAACACGACGATCGGCGCGGCCGAGCTCGAGATGACCGTCGAACCGGCGAAGGTCGGGCTCAACACGATCCACCTGTACCTGATCGACGCGAAGACCGGCGCGCAGTTCACCGCCGACGAAGGAACTGACAGCGAGCGCCAGGCTGCCCGTCGAAGGGGATCGGCCCGCTGCCGCTGACGCGCGAGCTGGCCGGCCCTGGCCACTACATCCTCGAATCGGCCGTGCTCAGCCCCGGCGGCACGTGGGACATCGAAATCGTCGACCGCGTCTCCGAATTCGAACAGCACAGCCGCATCGTGAAGGTGCCGATCGGATGAGCGCTGCTCGCGACCGGCGCGCCGCCCGCAAGCATCCGCTTCTCAGCGCGAGCTTCGACCGCTCGGCAGCGCGCTCGCGCACGGTCGTTTCAGTCGCGCGGTCATTCGACGACGAGGCGGCGACCCGGTCGCCGAGGTCCCATCACTCAGGAGGAACACGAGCATGAAAACCAAGACGGTCGCCGTGCTGCTCGCGGCGGGCGCGCTGCTCGTCCCGGCCGGCGCGCAGGCGCACATCAGCCTGCACCCCAACACGATCCCCGCCGGCGCGTTCGCGACGCTCGACGTGCGCGTTCCCGGCGAGCAGGAAGGCGCCTACGTCAAGAAGGTCGACGTGCTGTTCCCGCAGGGCTTCACGGGCGTGGACTACGAAAACGTCGCCGGCTGGAGCACGAAGGTGATCGAAGCCAAGCTCGCGACCCCGATCAAAGAAGACGGCGAAACGATCGACACCGAGGTCTCGCAGATCGTCTGGACGTGGACCGGCCGCTGGGCAAGGTCGACAACGGCCAGTTCATCAACTTCCCGCTGTCGCTGGCGATCCCCGACAACGCGGCGGCAAAGCGCTCGAATTCCGCACCGTGCAGACCTACAGCAACGGCCAGGTCGTGCACTGGATCGACCCGTCGCTGGAAGCCGAACACCCCTCGCCGCGAATCAACGTGACGGCCAAGGGCGGCGTGATCGAGGACGTCGCCGGCGACGAGGCCGGGCCCGAGGCGGGCCAGACGCGCCGGCAGCCAGTCCGCGCCCGCGCCGGCGCCGGCCGTCGCGAAGTCGAGCAGCGGCGGCGCGAGCAAAGGCCTCGGCATCGCCGCGCTGATCCTCGGCGCGCTCGGCCTGATCGCCGGGCTCGCGGCGCTCGTCCATCTCGCGTCGCAAGGCGGGCGCATAGGCCCGGATCGCCCGACGCTAACCTAGCTCGAGCATGCGCGAGATCGCACCCGGCGTGTGGCACTGGAGCGCCCGTCACGAGCACATCGGACACGACGTCAGCTCCTATTACCTGCTCGAGGAGCGCGTCCTGATCGATCCGATGATCCCCACCGAGGGGCTCGAGTGGTTCGCGCGCGAAGGCGCCCCCGAGCACGCTCTGCTCAGCAACCGCCATCACGATCGCCACTCGTGGGAGTTCGCCGAGCGCTTCGGCTGCACGGTGCACTGCATCAGCAACGGCCTGCACGAGCTGGCCGGGCGTGGCCCGGTGGTCCCGTTCGAGTTCGGCGAGGAACTGCCCGGCGGCGTCGTCGTTCACGAGGTCGACGCCATCTGTCCCGACGAGACCGCGCTGTACGTGCCCTCGCGCCGAGCACTCGCGTGCGCCGACGGCGTCGTGCGCGTGGCGGTGGCGCAGAGCAGCTCACATTCGTGCCCGACCAGCTGATGGACGACCCGAGCAGACCAAGGCGAGGCCTGCAGCAGGCCTACGCTCGTCTGCTCGATCTCGACTTCGAGCTGCTACTGCTCGCCCACGGCGAGCCCGTCGTCGGCGGCGCCAACGATGCCCTGCGCGCGTTCGTCGAGAACGCGCGCTGACCCGTCGCGTGCACGCTCGATCGCGTCGCGAGCCTCCGATCCGGCTCAGCGACGTCGCTGAGCCCGTCAGTCGCTCAGCTGCTCCTGATCAGCCTCGCCGTACTCGGCCTCGGTGGGCTCCTCTTCGCCCTCCCGGTAAGCGTCCTGCGAGATCTTCGCGGGCGCATGGCCGTCGCCGTGCGAGGTGTGTTCGATCAGTTCGCGCTCGGCCTGCTCGAACCCCTCTGACTGGCCGCCACCCGCCTCTTCGACGGCCTCGCGCTCCTTGCGCCGGCGTTTGCTCAGCTCGGCAAGTGGATCGTGCGGCATTTCCGATGCCATGCGCGCACTGTACCCGCTCGGCGATGCGCCTCACATCGCGACCCATCCGAAATCATCCAGAAAAACGTAACCCCTAGGGGTATGCTGAGAGGCATGGCCGAGACGGCGCTCCTTCGCCAGCACGCGGATACACCTCGAGCAAGGACGACCTGCAGCGGCGCCTCGCGCGTATCGAGGGCCAGGTGCGCGGCGTCGCCAAGATGGTCGACGAGGACCGCTACTGCATCGACGTGCTCACGCAGATCGCCGCGATCGAGGCGGCGCTCGACAAGGTCGCGCTGGGGCTGCTCGACGACCACGCGCGCGTATGCCTGCTTGGCGCCAAGCAGGGCCAGCAGGAGCAACGCACGCACGAGATGATCGGCGCCGTCGCCCGTCTGCTGCGCCGCGGCTGATCAGAGCGGCCGCCGACCGGGCTCGCGGCTGACCGGGTGCGCAGTCTGACCCGATCGCCCGCGCTACGGCGAGAGCTGCTCGCGCGCCGTCTGCATCAGCGTCGGCTGCTGCTTCAGCTCGCCGAGCGCCGCGAGCATCGCGTCGCAGCTCGCAGTCGATCTTCGCCGGCCACGGCTTCTGCGGATGGTCGTCGAGCGTCTTCAGGCCGTTGCCCGTGATCAGCGCGACGACCGTGTCGTCGGGGGCGAAGCGCCCGGCCGCGGCGAGCTTCTCGAGCACCGCGATCGTCGTGCCGCCGGCCGGCTCGGTCAGCAGGCCCTCGGTCGCGGCCAGCAGGTCGATGCCCGCGAAGATCTCCGGGTCGCGAGGCGAACGCCGCCGTGCCGCCACGTTTGTGCACCGCGTCGATCACCAGGTAGCCGTCGCCGGGCGCGCCGATCGCGAGCGAGTGCGCCGCCGTCTCGGGCGTCACCGGATGCACCTCCGCCTCCTCGGCGAGGATCGCCGAGGCGATCGGGTTGCAGCCGCTCGGCTGGGCGATGTGGATCGCGTGCCGCTCGGTCTCGGCGAGCCCCAGCAGCTGCAGCTCGCTCAGGCCCTTGTGCATGCGCGAGGACAGCGTGCCGCCGGCCGCCGGGCTGACGATGTGGTCGGGCGCCTGCCAGTCGAGCTGCTCGACGATCTCGAACGCCGCCGTCTTCGCGCCCTCGGCGTAGAACGGGCGCAGCGTGATGTTCGCGAAGTCCATGCCGCGTCGCTTCCGCCACTTCGCGGCAGCGCCGGTTGGCTTCGTCGTAGTTGCCCTCGACCTGGCAGACCTTCGCGCCGAGCGCCATGCACGCGCGCGCCTTCATGTCCTCCAGGCGGTTGGGGTAGAACACGTACGCGTCGACGCCCGCCTTCGCGGCGAGCGACGCCACGGCCGTGCCGACGTTGCCGGTCGAGACGCAGCCGATCTCGGTCTTGCCGCGCTCGAGCAGGCGCGCGACCGACATCGACACGACGCGGTCCTTGTAGGACAGGCTCGGCCGGTTGCTCGAGTCGTCCTTCAGGTACAGGTTGCTCGAGGCCCAGCTCGGCGCCGAGCCGATCGGCGCGGATCAGCGGCGTGTAGCCGGAGTGCTGCCCGACGCGCGCCTGCGCGCGCGGCGTCGACGATCGGCAGCAGCTCCTCGAAGTGCCAGATGTTCTGCGGGCGCTCGGAGCTCGGGAAGTCCTTGAAGTGGCTCGCCGCGAGCTCGTAGTCGTAGACGACGTCCAGGCCCTTGCCGCAGTCCGGGCACGAGAACACCGTCGACTCCAGCGGATAGCTGTTCGTCGCAGCGGTGGCAGACGAGCCCGGTCGCGCACGAGCGCGTCCGCTGCCTGGACCCTGTGGGGCTCTGTGCGGTCTGCGGGCTCATGCCGGCACCTGCAACGATACGCCCGGCCACGGCGTCTGTGCGCCGTGCTCGTCGTGGCCGAACGCGATCCACAGCTCCTCGGCCATGTGCGGCGCGAACGGGCCGAGCAGCTGCGCGAGCAGCGCCAGCGCGTCGATCAGCGCGTCGCTGTCGGCGCGGCCGAGCGCGTCCTGGCGCGCGAGCACGCGCTTCTCGAAGTCCTTGATCCGATCGAACAGGCGCATCACGTTGCGCACCGCGCTGTGCATCTCCAGCCCCTCCATGTCCTCCGTGGTCCTCTCCACGCGCCGCCTCGCACCACTGCGACAGTTTCAGGCGCAGATGCTCGGTCGTGTCTCTGGCCGGCTCCGCCGTCGGCAGCTCGCCGGTGGCGACCTCCTCGGCCGCGCGAGCTGCTCCGCGCGCTCGCAGGCGCGACATGCGAGTACTCCCATACCTGCGTCAGGAACCGATTGGCGCGCAGCACCGCCGAGTCGCTCCAGTTGAGCGTCTTCTGCGGGCGCGCCGCGTACAGCACCGCCAGGCGCACCGTGTCGGCGCCGTAGCGCTCGACCAGCGCGTCGGGATCGACGACGTTGCCGAGGTGCTTGCTCATCTTGCGCCCGTCGCTGATCACCATCTCGTGGAACAGGCAGCCCGCGAACGGCTCGCCGTCCGCCAGGAACGCGAGCGGGCCGATGTCGCGCAGCGCCTTCGTCACGATCCGCTGGTCGAACACGAAGTTGCCGCTGTCCGAGCCCGCGACCACGCGCTCGGAGGGCAGCCAGTGGCGCAGGTCCGGCAGCGCCAGGATCTCCTCCAGCGAGTCCTCGCGCGCCTCCGGCGGCACGCACGCCGGAACCCACAGCCACAGCGCGTCGAAGTGGCAGTCGAGCGTGTCGGTCTCGCGCTCGGCCGGGCCGCCGCACAGCGGGCAGGTCGTCTGCACGAACTCGCTCAGCTCGGCCAGCGGGTTGCCCGTGCCGGTCGGCGTGATGTCCAGCGGCAGCAGCACCGGCAGCTGCTCCTTGCGGCACCGGCACCGCGCCGTGCGTCTCGCAGTAGACGATCGGGATCGGCGTTCCCCACGAGCGCTGGCGCGAGATCGAGAAGTCATCGGCCTTGTAGCGGACGGCCGGGCGCGCTGCCCGGCGCGATGCTCGCGGCGCCGTCGCGTCGCGAGCGGCGCCGCGCCTCGCGGACGCGCCGGCGCGCCTCGCCGCGCGTCGCGCTCAGCAGCCCCGGCAGCCGCTCGGCGATCACCTCGTCGGTGCGGTCGTGCTCGGGGATGCCGAACACGGCCGTCGCGCCGAAGCGCCCGTCGACGGCCGGCGAGATCAGACACCGGCAGCGTGCCGTCGCCGGCAGGCGCCGGCAGCGAGCGGCCGGTGTCGATCACGGCGATCGCTCTCGCGTCGCGCGAGCTGCGCTCCAGCCCGCCCGAGCGCAGCTCCTCGAGGCGCTCGCGCACGGCGGCGTCCGCCGCCCACGCGTCGATCTCCGGATGCTTGCGGCGAGATCAGCACGAAGCGCGCCAGCTCGAGCGCGTCGGCGTGCGGCGTGAACACGGTCAGCGTCGGCTCGCCGCTCGGCGTGCGTCAGGTCGACCTCGACGCCGTCGACGCGCCCGAGCACGAAGCGCTGGCTGGCGAGCGCGACCTCGTCCCAGCGTCCGCCCGCCGCGAGCTCGTCCAGGCGGCGGTCGTTCTCCTGCGACGTACGCGCTGATGCGCAGGTACCACTGCGGTCGCTCGATCAGGCGCACCGGGTTGTGGCAGCGCCAGCAGAGTGCCGTCCTCGACCTGGATCGTCGCGAGGGTCGTCTGGCAGGTGTCGCACCAGTCGACGTTGCCCGTGCCGCGATAGATCAGCCCGGCCTCCAGCAGCGTCAGGAACAGCCACTGCGACCAGCGGTACATGACCGGGTCCGAGCTCATGAACGTGCGCTCCCAGTCGAACGAGAAGCCGAGCCGCTCGAGCTGCCCGGTCATGTGCTTGGCGCAGCGCGTTGACCCACTCGCTCGGCGGCATCGCCGCCGGCGATCGCGCCGAGCTCGGCCGGCAGGCCGAAGGCGTCGAAGCCGAACGCGAACAGCACCGCGTCGCCGCGCGCGCGGCGGAAGCGCGCGTAGGCGTCGCCGATCGAGTAGCTGCGCACGTGGCCGATGTGGACGTTGCCCGACGTGAACGGCGCCGAGGGCTTGATGTACAGGTGCGGCTGATCCTCCGAGCAGCGGCGGCGTGCGCGAAGGCGTCGCGCTCGCGCCAGGCCGCCTGGCGGCGGGCCTCGATCGCGTGCGGCGTCGTAGCGGCTTGTCGGCCCTCGTCGCTCATGTCAGATCGAGCATATCCAAGGGCATCGGCGCGAGGCGCGCCGTTGCTATGCTCAAACGCACTTGGCTGCCGTCCTCAGACAACGCCCTCACGGCGCCCGCGCCGCACCCACTTTGGCCCCGCCCCGAGCGGGGTCTTCTCGTCCGCGACGACTGCGAGGATACTGCGATGGAGATAGAGATCGGACGCGGCAAGAAGGCCCGTCCGCGCATACGGCTTCGACGACATCGCGATCGTGCCCTCGCGGCGCACGCGCGACCCCGACGACATCGACATCTCCTGGAAGCTCGGCCCCTATCAGTTCGAGCTGCCGATGCTCGCCTCGGCGATGGACGGCGTCGTCTCGCCCGCGCACGGCCGGCATCATCGGCGGCCTCGGCGGCCTCGCGGTGCTCAACCTCGAGGGCATCTTCACCCGCTACGAGGACGCCGAGGAGCAGCTCGAGCGGATCGCCTCGCTGCCCAAGGAGCATCGCCACGCGCGAGATGCAGGAGATCTACTCCGAGCCGGTCAAGCCCGAGCTGATCGCCCAGCGGATCGCGCGAGATCAAGGAGCAGAAGGTCGTCGTCGCCGCGTCGCTGACCCCGCAGCGCGTGCTCAAGTACCACGAGATCGCGATGGAGGCGGGGCTCGACGTGCTCGTGATCCAGGGCACCGTCGTCTCCGGCGAGCACGTCTCGACCGTCTCCGAGCCGCTCAACCTGAAGGAGTTCATCCCGACGCTCGACGTGCCCGTCGTCGTCGGCGGCTGCGCCTCCTACCACACCGGCCTGCACCTGATGCGCACCGGCGCCGCCGGCGTGCTCGTCGGCGTCGGCCCGGGCGCCGCGTGCACGACGCGCGGCGTGCTCGGCATCGGCGTGCCGCAGGCGACGGCGATCGCCGACGTGGCGCACGCCCGCTCGACGCACATGCTCGAGACCGGCGAGTACGCGCAGGTGATCGCCGACGGCGGCATGCGCAACGGCGGCGACGTGTCCAAGGCGATCGCGCTCGGCGCCGACGCGGTGATGATCGGCTCGCCGCTCGCGCGCGCCTACGAGGCGCCCGGCCGCGGCTTTCACTGGGGCATGGCGACGTTCCACCCGAGCGCTGCCGCGCGGCGCGCGCGTGGCGACGCACCAGAACGGCACGCTCGAGGAGATCCTCGTCGGCCCCGCGCGCGAGAACGACGGCACGTTCAACCTGTTCGGCGGCCTGCGCACCTCGATGGCCACCTGCGGGCACAAGGACCTCGCCGAGTTCAACCGCGCCGAGGTCGTGATCGCGCCCGCGCTGCAGACCGAGGGCAAGGCGCTGCAGCGCGACCAGGGCGTCGGCATGGGCGCCACCAACGGGAAGGCAGCCGCGCTGGTCAATGACTGACGCCGCTGTCACGGCGCCCGACCAGGACGCCGGCGAGGCGGGGACCGTCGACGCGGCCACCGAGCAGGTCGTCGTGCTCGACTACGGCGGGCAGTACAGCCAGCTGATCGCGCGCCGGATGCGCGACTGCGGCGTGTTCAGCGAGCTGCTGCCGCATCACGTTGGCGCTGGAGGAGGTCGTAAGGCGCAAGCCGCGCGGGATCATCCTGTCCGGCGGTCCGGCTTCGGTGTACGCCGAGGGCGCCCCGCGCTTGGATCGCCGGCTGCTCGAGCTGGGCGTGCCGGTGATGGGCATCTGCTACGGCATGCAGCTGCTCGTGCACGAGCTCGGCGGGCGCGTCGAGCAGGCGGAGGTAGGCGAGTTCGGCCGCTCGGACCTGCACGTCTCCGAGTCCCGGCGTGCTGCTGCGCGGCATGCCCGCCGAGCAGACCTGCTGGATGTCGCACCGCGACACCGTGTTCGAGCCGCCGCCCGGGTTCACCGCGCTCGCCTCCTCGAGCTCCTCGCCGGTCGCCGCGGTCGAGGACACCGAGCGCGGCATCTACGGCATCCAGTTCCATCCCGAGGTCGTGCACACGCCCTACGGCCAGCAGATCCTCACGCGCTTCTTGACCGAGGTCTGCGGCTGCGAGCCGACCTGGTCGGCGGCGTCGATCGTCGAGGACCAGATCCGCCGCATCCGCGCGCAGGTCGGCGACGCGAGCGTCATCTGCGGGCTGTCCGGCGGCGTCGACTCCTCCGTGGCCGCGCTGCTCGTGCACCGCGCGATCGGCGACCAGCTGACGTGCGTGTTCGTCGACCACGGGCTGATGCGCAAGGACGAGGGCGAGCAGGTCGTGAGCGCGTTTCGCGACACCTTCAAGGTGCCGCTCGTCGCGGTCGACGCCGAGACGCGCTTCCTGGAGAAGCTGCGGGGCGTCACCGAGCCCGAGGCCAAGCGCAAGGCGATCGGCGCCGAGTTCATCCGCGTGTTCGAGGAGGAGGCGGCCAAGCTCGCCGGCCCAGACGGCGAGGGCGCCCGTTTTCTCGTGCAGGGCACGCTGTACTCCGATGTGATCGAGTCCGGCGGCGGCACCGGCGCGGCCACGATCAAGTCCCATCACAACGTCGGCGGCCTGCCCGACGACCTGCAGTTCGAGCTCGTCGAGCCGCTGCGCGCGCTGTTCAAGGACGAGGTCCGCGCCGTCGGCGCCGAGCTCGGCCTGCCCGAGCGGCTCGTCTGGCGCCAGCCGTTCCCCGGGCCCGGACTGGCGATCCGGGTCGTCGGCGGCGAAGCGACCAAGGAGCGCCTGGACGTGCTGCGCGAGGCCGACCACATCCTGCAGGAGGAGATCCGCCAGGCCGGCCTGTATCGCGAGCTGTGGCAGTCCTTCTGCGTGCTCCCCGACGTGCGCACCGTCGGCGTGCAGGGCGACGAGCGCACCTACGGCTATGTCGTCGTGCTGCGCGCGGTCACCAGCGACGACGCGATGACCGCCGACTGGGCGAGGCTGCCCTACGACCTGCTCGAGACGATCGCCTCGCGCATGATCAACGAGCTGCGCGAGGTCAACCGGGTCGTGCTGGACATCACCTCCAAGCCGCCGGGCACGATCGAGTGGGAGTAAGACCCTCCAGGCCTTGATCTTCGCCCCCAGCCGGGCAGCAGCTGACAAGACGCTGTCTCTGCCGCTACTGCCTATGATGTCGGCCTCGCCGCGCGTCCGGAGTAGTTGGCACGCGTGGCCTTTTTCACGCCTATGGCACCCTCGACGAAGACCTACGTAGCGAAGCCGACCGACCGCGAGCGCAACTGGCTGGTCGTCGACGCGAACGGCAAGACGCTCGGTCGGCTCGCCACGCAGATCGCCGACGTGCTGCGCGGCAAGCGCAAGCCCGAGTACACCCCGCACGTCGACACGGGCGACTTCGTCGTCGTCGTCAACGCGGAGAAGATCCACGTGACCGGCAACAAGCGCGCCGACAAGCGCTACTACCGCCACTCCGGCTATCCCGGTGGCCTGCGTTCGCGCACCTTCGAGGAGATGCAGGCGCGCCGTCCGGAGGAGATCATCCGGCTGGCCGTCAAAGGCATGATGCCGCGCAACCGACTCGCGCGAAAGCAGATGACCAAGC
The DNA here is from genome assembly GCA_963846205.1 of uncultured Solirubrobacteraceae bacterium. Taxonomy (GTDB): domain Bacteria; phylum Actinomycetota; class Thermoleophilia; order Solirubrobacterales; family Solirubrobacteraceae; genus Palsa-744. The sequence goes on from CAWJVB010000002.1 coordinate 14,734, forward strand.
TGAAGATCTACGCCGGGCCCGAGCACCCGCACGTTGCCCAGAACCCGCAACCACTGGACCTTCGGCCGGCTGGAGGCCGAACGCTGACATCAAACGGCGGAGCTGCAGGCTCTGTGGAGGAGACCGCATGATGGCCGACGACGAGACTCCGCAGACGCCTGACGACGCCGACGCGGCGGCCGAGCAGACGCCGCAGCACGCGGTGCCGAGCGAGGAGGCGGCCGAGATCGCCGGGTCAGCCGAGGACGCCGCCTGGAGGCCGCCCAGGAGGCGATCGAGGCCGGCGGCGAGAAGCCCGTCGAGCCCGCATCGGTCGAGCCGGTCGGCGAGGGGCACGCCGCGCCGAGCGAGGACGCGCTCGAGATCGCCGGCGTCGCTGAGGACGCCGCGCTGGAGGCCAGGCAGGAGGCCGAGGACGGGGTCGCAGTCGAGGCCGCCGTCGACGAGGAGGAGGACGAAGGCGAGGAGCCGACGTGGCCGCGCCGAGCGCCAAGCCGGCCGTGCCCGGCGCGCACCTCGAGGTGGACATCGTGCCCGAGGGCGCCGATCCGCTGGGCGGCGAGCAGACCTACGAGGATCCCTATGCGGTCGAGGGCGAGGAGGGCGAGCAGGCGCCCGCCGCCGAGGCCGATGCCGAGCGCGACGAGGAGGCGATCAGCGAGCCGATCGCCACGGCCGCGATCGACCTCGCCGCCGACGCGCGCTACCGCGCTACCGGCAAGCGCAAGACGGCGATCGCGCGCGTGACGCTGCGGCCGGGCAAGGGCACCTACCTGATCAACGGGCGCACGCTCGAGCAGCACTTCCCGCGCGACACGCTGCAGCGCAACATCCGCCAGCCGCTGGAGACGGTCGGCTACCAGGAGCGCATGGACGTCGTCGCGCGGCTGCACGGCGGCGGCATCTCCGCACAGGCCGGCGCGCTGCGCCACGGTGTCTCGCGCGCGCTGCTGGAGGCCGACCCGAACCTGCGCGGCGAGCTCAAGCGCAGGGGCTTCCTGACGCGCGACTCGCGCGCCAAGGAGCGCAAGAAGGCCGGCCTGAAGAAGGCGCGCAAGCGGCCGCAGTTCTCCAAGCGCTAGAGCGCCGGCTCGAGCGTGGCCCGCAAGCTGTTCGGGACCGACGGCGTTCGCGGCGTCGCCGGCGAGTTCCTGAGCGCGGAGCTGGCGCTCGCGCTCGCGCGCGCCGCGACCGAGCAGACCGGCGCGCGGCGCCCGCAGGTGCTGATCATGCGCGACACGCGCGAGTCGGGGGAGATGCTGCAGGCGGCGGTCGCCGCGGGCGTGAGCGCGGCGGGCGGCGACGCGCTGCTCGGCGGCGTGCTGCCGACGCCGGCCGCGCCGCTGCTGATCGGGCGCTACGGCTTCGACCTCGCCGTCGTGCTGTCGGCCTCGCACAACCCCTACCAGGACAACGGCATCAAGTTCTTCGCGGCCGACGGCTACAAGCTCTCCGACGAGACCGAGCTCGCGATCGAGCAGGCGCTCGAGCGCGAAGCGGCCGACCGGCACGGCGATCGGGCGCGGTGCGCGAGCTGCGCGGCGCCTCAGAGGACTATCTGCGCGAGCTGCACACGCGCTTCGCGGGGCTCGACCTGAGCGGCGCGGACGTGCTGCTGGACTGCGCCAACGGCGCCACTTACCACGTCGCCCCGGAGATCTTCCGGCGGCTCGGCGCGAGCGTGACGGTGATCGCCGACGAGCCCGACGGGCGCAACATCAACGCCGGCTGCGGCTCGACGCACGTCGACGCGCTCGCCGAGCGGGTCGTGGCGGGCGGCCACGCGCTCGGCTTCGCCTTCGACGGCGACGGCGACCGGGTGCTCGCCGTCGACCGCTTGGGCGCGGTCGTCGACGGGGACGAGCTGATGGCGCTCGCGGCGCTGCACCTGCGCGGGCAGGGCGGCTCGGTGGCGACGGCGTCGCGGTGACCGTGATGACCAACTACGGCTTTCACTCGGCGATGGAGCGGGAGGGCGTCGCCGTGGCGACCCACGAGCGTCGGCGACCGCTACGTGCTCGAGGAGCTGCGCGCGCGCGGCTGGGCGCTCGGCGGCGAGCAGTCCGGCCACATCATCGAGATGGGCTTCAACCGCACCGGCGACGGGATCGCCGGCGCGCTGCTGACGCTGGAGGCGCTCGCCGGGGGCGACCTGAGCGAGCGCGACGCGATGGCCAAGCTGCCGCAGCGGCTGGTCAACGTGCGCGTGCGCGACCGCGGCGCGCTCGAGCGGCGCCGACGACGTCGAAGCGGGCGATCGCGGCCGCCGAGCAGGAGCTGAGCGGGCGCGGGCGGGTGCTCGTGCGCCCCAGCGGCACCGAGCCGCTCGTGCGCGTGATGGTCGAGGCGCCGAGCGAGCGAGGAGGCCGAGGAGGTCTGCGCGCGCCTGGTCGCGCTCGTGCGAGCGCGAGCTCGGCCTGACACGCGCCGCGCCCAGGCGGCGCCAGGGCGGCGCTGGTATCTTCGATCGCGATGTGCGGCATCGTTGGCTACGTCGGCAGGCGCCCCGTCCGTGAGCTGCTGCTCGCCGGCCTGAGCAAGCTCGAGTACCGCGGCTATGACTCCGCCGGCATCTCGGTGATCGCCGAGGACCGCATCGAGGCGGTGCGCGCCGTCGGCAACCTCAGCGCGCTGCAAGCGAAGCTCGAACGCCGAGCGAGTCGCGCGGCCAGCGCAACGGCCGGTGGCCGTGGCTGCGACGCCCGCCACGACCGGCATCGGTCACACCCGCTGGGCGACGCACGGGCGCGTCAGCGAGGAGAACGCGCACCCGCACTACGACAGCGGCGATCGCGTGCACGTCGTCGTCAACGGGATCGTCGAGAACTACATGGCGCTCAAGGAGCGGCTGATCGCCGACGGCAGCGTGTTCACCTCGGAGACCGACGCCGAGGTGATCGCGCACCTGATCGCGGCTCACTACAGCGGCGACCTCGCCGAGGCGGTGCGCGCTGCGTACGCCGAGCTCGAGGGCCACTACGCGTTCGTGGCGATCAGCCTCGAGGAGCCCGACCTGCTCGTCGGCGCGCGCAAGGAGTGCCCGCTGGTCATCGGTCGCGGCGAGGGCGAGCAGTTCGTCGCCTCGGCGGTGCCCGCCTTCCTCGCGCAGACGCGCCGCGTGCAGTACCTGGAGAACGGCGAGATCGTCGTGCTGCGACCCGACGGCGTGCGCATCATGACCGCCGCCGGCGAGGAGGTCGAGCGCGCGGTGGAGACGGTCGACTGGGATCGAGGAGACCGCCGAGAAGGGCGGCTTCGAGACGTTCATGCTGAAGGAGATCCACGAACAGGCCGACGCGGTCGCCGACACGATCGCCGACCGCACCGCGCGCGGCGACGGCGTCGACCTCGACGAGGAGGGCGCGCTCGACGAGTCGATCCTCGCGGGCGTCAAGCGGATCGTGGTCGTCGCCTGCGGGACCGCCTACCACGCCGGGCTGATCGGGCGCTACGCGCTCGAGGAGTGGGCGCGGCTGCCGGTCGAGATCGACATCGCCTCCGAGTACCGCTACCGCAACCCGGTCGTCGGCCCGGGCGACCTCGTGATCGGGATCTCGCAGTCGGGCGAGACGGCGGACACGCTCGCGGCGATGCGGCTCGCGCGCGAGCGCGGCGCGACGGTGCTGGCGATCACGAACACGATGGGCTCGCAGGCCACGCGCGAGGCCGACGGCGTCCTCTACACGCGCGCCGGCCTGGAGATCGGCGTGGCGGCGACAAAGACGTTCGTCTGCCAGGTCGCCGTCATGTACCTGCTCGCGCTGCGCCTGGCGGAGCTGCGCGGGACGCTCCCAGCGGAGCGCATCGCGGAGCTGGTCGGCGAGCTCAAGCGCCTGCCGCACTGCATCGACGAGCTGATCGAGGGCGCGAGTCGCGCGCACGGAGGCAGATCGCCGCAGACCTGCTGGGACGCCGAGTTCTTCCTCTACATCGGTCGCCACGTCGGCCTGCCGGTGGCGCTCGAGGGAGCGCTCAAGCTGAAGGAGATCTCCTACATCTCCACCGACGCCTACGCCGCGGGCGAGATGAAGCACGGCCCGATCGCGCTGCTCGACGAGGCACACGCCGGTCGTGTGCGTCGCCACGCGCTCGCCGGTGCTCGAGAAGCTCGTCTCCAACATCCAGGAGGCGCGCGCGCGCGGCGCGCACGTGATCGCCGTCACGACCGCCGGCGACGGTCTGGTCGACGCCCACGTGGATGCGGCGATCGAGGTGCCGGCGACCGACTGGATGCTGCAGCCGATCCTCGCCGTGATCCCGCTGCAGCTGCTCGCCTACGCGATCGCGCGCAAGCGCGGGCTGAACGTCGACCAGCCGCGCAACCTCGCCAAGACGGTCACCGTCGAGTAGCCGAGCCATCGCCGCTCGACGCCGCGATCGCCGGCTCGGCGCGCCGCGTGGACCATCTAGCATCGCGGGCGTGCTGCCCGACTGGCTGATCGCGCTGCCCGACGCCGAGGCGATGCGCGGCGATCGATCGCTGGGCGATCGAGGAGCAGGGCGTGCCCGGGCTCGATCTGATGGAGCGCGCGGGCGCGGGCGTGGCGCGCGCGCGTCGAGCGTGTCGCCGCCGACGGTCCGGTCGACGTCGTCTGCGGCAAGGGCAACAACGGCGGCGACGGGCTCGTCGCGGCGCGGCTGCTGCGCGAGGCCGGCGGGCGGTCGCGGTCGTGTGCGTCGCCCCGCCCGCAGGAGTTCTCGGGAGACGCGCGCGCGAACCTCCAGCGTCTGCCCGGCGCTGGCCGCTGCGCTGGTCGACTCGAGCAGGCCGCCAGCGAGGCGCGATCGGCGCGGCGCCGACGGTGATCGTCGACGCGCTGCTCGGCACGGGCTTCGCCGGAGAGCCGCGCGGCGCGGTCGCGGAGGCGATCGACGCCGTCAACGCGCGCCGCGCCCGGTCGTCAGCGTCGACGTGCCCAGCGGCGTGGACGCCTCGACCGGCGTCGTCGTCGGGCGCCGCCGTGCGCGCCGCGGTGACGGTCACCTTCCACGCGGCCAAGCCGGGGCTGTGGATCAATCCGGGCAAGGCGCACGCCGGCGAGGTGCAGACGATCGACATCGGCATCCCGCGCGGCGCGCCGACGGCGCGGAGTCGGGCTGATCGCAACGCGCGTGCGCGAGTGCCTGCCGCAGGCGGGGCGCCGACTCGACGAAGTTCGCCTCGGGGCACGTGCTCGTCGCGGGCGGCTCGCGCGGGCTCGCGGGCGCGCCGCAGATGGCGGCCCGAGCGAGCATGCGCGCGGGCGCCGGGTACGTGACCGCATGCGTGCCGCCATCGCTGCAGGACGTGGTCGCGAGCGCCGGCACGCCCGAGCTGATGACGCGCGGGCTGCCCGAGCAGGACGGCGCGCCTGGCGCCGGCGGCCGCGCAGACGTGTCGCGAGCAGGCCGGCCGCGGCGGCGCGCTCGCGCTCGGCCCGGGGCTCGGTCGCAGCGACGGCGCGGTCGAGTTCGCTCGCAAGCTCGCGCGCGAGGCCGACGTGCCGATGGTGCTCGACGCAGACGGGCTGAACGCGCACGCCGGCCGTCTGCGCGAGCTCGCCGGCAGAAATCGCCGCGACGGTCCTCACGCCGCACGCGGGCGAGCTCGGCCGGCTGCTCGAGCTCGACAGCGAGGAGATCGAGCGCGAGCGCCTGCGCCACGTTCGCGCGGCGGCCGAGCAGGCCGGAGCGGTCGTCGTGCTGAAGGGCGACGACACGCTCGTCGCCGAGCCCGCCGGACGCGTCGCGGTGAGCCCCGGCGGCAGCCCGGCGCTGGCGACAGCCGGCACCGGCGACGTGCTCACCGGCGTGATCGCGGCGCTGCTCGCCCAGGGACTGGACGCATTCACGGCCGCCGTGCGCGGGCGTGTGGCTGCACGCGGCGGCCGGGCGCGAGGCCGCGCGCCGGCAGGGAGCCGTCGAGGGCGTCGATCGCCACCGACGTGATCGCGGCGCTGCCGGCGGCGCGCGCGGAGGACGTCGTGAGCCCGCCGCGCGCGCAAGCGAGCGTGAACGTCGCGGCGATCGAGCGTAACTGCGCTCGGCTGCGCTCCGAGCTGCGCGCCGGAGCTGCGCTGTGCGCGGTCGTGAAGGCCGACGGCTACGGTCACGGCGCCGCGCAGAGCGCACGCGCCGCCCTCGCCGGTGGCGCGAGCTGGCTGGCGGTGGCCACGCGCGCAGGAGGCGCGCGAGCTGCGCGAGGCGGGCATCGCGCGAGGCGCCGGTCCTGGTGATGGGCGCGCTCAGCACCGACGAGCTCGCGGAGGCGCTCGCGGCCGACGCCGATGTGGTCGTGTGGAGCGAGCGCTACGTGCAGGCCGTCGCGGAGTCGGGCGGCGGCCGCGTGCACGTCAAGCTCGACTCCGGCATGGGGCGCCTGGGCACCCGCGACGCCGAGCCTCGCCACGCGCGTGGTGGCGCTCGCCGCGCGACACGCGAGGCGTCGAGCCGGTCGGGCGTGATGACGCACTTCGCGACCGCCGACGAACTCGACGACGAGGGCTTCTTCGCGAGCCAGCTCGAGCGCATTCTCGCGCTGGGCGCGCGAGCGTCAAGGCCGAGCAGCCCGGGCTGATCGTGCACGCCGCCAACAGCGCCGCGACGCTGCGCGACGCGGAGGCGCAGTTCGACATGGTCCGCTGCGGAATCGCCATCTACGGCATGGACCCGTTCGGCGGGGACCCGGCCGCAGCGCGCGCTCGAGCCCGCGCTCGAGCTGACCTCCTACGTCGCCGAGGTGAAGGCGTGCCGCAGCGGGGGAGAGCGCGGGCTACGGCCGCCGCTTCGTCGCCGAGCGCGACACGCACATCGGCGTGCTGCCGATCGGCTACGGCGACGGCTGGCGCCGCGGTCTGTCCAACAACGCCGACGTGCTGATCGGCGGCCATCGCCACCCGCTCGTCGGCACCGTGAGCATGGACAACGTCACGGTCGACCTCGGGCCCGGCGCGAGCGCCGTCGCGACTGCGCGGCGAGCCGGCCACGCTGATCGGGATCGAGGGCGAGCAGCGCATCACCGCCGAGGAGATCGCGCGGCGCCTGGACACGATCAACTACGAGATCACGTGTGGCTTGACGCCGCGCGTGCCGCGCGTGTACCACCGCGACGGCGCGGCGATCGAGACGATCGCCGCCGGCGCACCGGGCGCCCCGGGCCCTGCCCCGGGGTCGGCGCCGTGGCTGCCGCCCCGCTATGGCTGACCCGCTGAGCGTCGCGCGCGAAGCGCTGGCCGGGCGGCGCGCCTGGCTGGTCGGGGGCGCCGTTCGCGACCGCGCGCTCGGGCGTGCCACCGGCGACCTCGACGTCGTCGTCGAGGGCGACCCGGAGCAGGCGGCGCGCGCGATCGCCACAGCCGCCGGGCGCGGCAGCCTGCTTCGCGCTCTCGCAGGAGTTCGGCGCGTGGCGCGTGGCCGCGCGCGACTCGCTCGTGGCAGATCGACGTAGAGCGCGTTCGCGACGGCTCGCTCGAGGCCGATCTGGCCCTGCGCGACTTCACCGTCAACGCGATCGCCGAGCCGATCGCGGGGGGAGCGGCGATCGACCCGCTCGGCGGGCTAGCCGATCTGGCGGCCCGCCGTCTGCGGATGGTCGCGCCGAGCGCCTTCAGCGACGACCCGCTGCGGGTGCTGCGCCTGGTGCGGATCGCCGTCGAGCTGGACATGCAGCCGGAGCCGGGAACCATGCGCGTCGCGCGCGAGCACGCGGCGGCGCTCGCGCGCTGCTCGCCCGAGCGCGTGTTCGTCGAGCTGCGCCGCATCATCGCCGCAGCGCGCGCGCTCGACGGGCTCGAGTTGCTGGGCGAGCTCGGCGCCACGCGCGTCGTGCTGCCCGAGCTGGACGCGCTGCGCGACGTCGAGCAGAGCCGCTTCCACCATGCCGACGTGTACGGCCACACGCTGGAGGTGCTCGAGCGGACGATCACCTGGCCGACGTCGCCGACGGCGCGCGGTGGACCTGACCGCGGGCGCAGCTGGCGCCGAGGTGAGCGCGGCGCAGCTCGCGCGCGGCGACGGCGGCCGAGCGGGCGGGAGCGGCGGATATGCGGTCACGCTCGAGGGGCGCAGCGCGGCGGTCGCGGCGCTGCTCGCCGAGCCGCTCGCCGACGGGCATGACGCGCGGCGAGGCGCTGCGCTGGGGAGCGCTGCTGCACGACGCCGCCAAGCCGCTGACGCGCGAGGTGCGACCGGGCGACGGTCGCGTGACGTTCATCGGCCACGACGAGCGCGGAGCGGAGCTCGCGCGCGCGTTGCTCGGCAGGCTGCGCGCGAGCGAGCGCCTGCGCGCGCACGTCGCCGCGCTCGTGCGCCACCATCTGCGGCTCGGCTTTCTCGTGCACGAGCCGCAGCCGCTCTCACGCCGCACCGTGTACCGCTACCTGCGCGCCTGCTCTCCCGTCGAGGTCGACGTCACGCTGCTGTCGATCGCCGATCGACTGGCCACGCGCGGCGATCGTGCGCAGGAGGCGATCGAGGCGCATCGTGCGTGTCGCAGGGGCGATGCTCGACGACGCGCTGCGCTGGCGCGCAGATGGGCCGCCCGCTGCCGCTGCTGCGCGGCGACGAGCTCGCGCGCGCGCTCGGCATCGCCACCGGCCCCCGCATCGGCGAGCTGCTCGAGCGGCTCAGCGAGGCGCAGTACGCCGGCGAGGTGCTCACGCGCGAGCAGGCGCTCGCACATGCTCGCGCGCCGAGCTAGGCTGGCGCGCCGGACCTGCGACGCGCTCACGCGTCCCGGCCAGGCGGCAGCGATCCCATTAGGCTTTGCGACACATGCGCGACCCCGATTGCATCTTCTGCAAGATCCTCGCCGGCGAGCTGCCGGCGACGATCGTCGACGAAGACGAGCGCACGATCGCCTTCATGGACATCGCTCCGGCCACGCGCGGGCACGCGCTGGTGATCCCGCGCGAGCACACGCCCGACCTGCTGCCATCGAGGCCGAGGACCTGAGCGCGGTCGAGCTCGCCGCCCAGCGCCTCGCGCGGCGGGCCAAGGAGCGGCTCGGCGCCGACGGGGTGAACCTGCTGAACTCGTGCGGCGCCGTCGCCTTCCAGACGGTCTTCCACTTCCACGTGCACGTGATTCCGCGCTACGAGGGCGATCCGCTGCGCCTGCCGTGGGTGCCGACTGCCGGCGATCCGCAGGAGATAGCCGCCGCAGCGCAGGAACTGCGCGGAGCGGTAACGAATGTCGAAAGCGCTACATCTGGCCTCGGAGCTGTGTTGAATGGCAACGATGAAACGCATATACCCGGCCATCCTCGCGAGCCTCGCGCTCGTCCTCGCCGTACCCGCGATCGCGCCCGCGACGATCGCCGAAGTCGGCGTGATCCCGCCGACGACGAGCCCTGAAACAGTGCCCAGCTGTCCCGCCAGCCCGTGCCTGGCGGTCAGTCGCACGACCGGCTTCCAGGTCAAGGTCGCCACCAACACCACGCTGATGACCGCGCCTCGCGCGGGCACGGTGGTCGCCTGGACGATCACGCTCGGAAAGCCGAACGCCACCCAGATCAAGTTCTTCAACGCCAACGAGGGGGGCGCGGCAGAAGCGGGCATCGCGATCCTGCGCCCCGAAAAGCAGCCCAACCTGACCTACAAGCTGATCGCTCACAGCCCTACGGTCAAGCTGCAGCCCTACTTCGGCAAGACGGCCCAATTCCCGCTCGAACACACGATCGCCGTCAAAAAGGGCGACATCGTGGCGCTGACGGTGCCCGACCTGGGCTCCAGCGCTGGCGCTCGGCTTCGGCAAGGACACTTCCTGGCGCGCCAGCCGCGAAAAGAAGCAGTGCTCGAGCACCAGCTCGCAGAGCACGCAGACGGCGATCGGCACGGCGGTGCAGTACTATCTGCCTGTACCAGACCGCACGCCTGACCTACAGCGCGACGCTGATCTCCACCCCGTAGGACGCGGGTGAGCGGCGCCAGAGGCTTTAGCCTCGGGTCGCCGGCTACGGTGCGCTGGCGCCGCCCGAGGGGCTCGAGCCGGCGGCGGATTTTTCGCTCGAGGCTTCTTTTTCTTTTTCAGCGGAGGCGCCGCCCGAGGGGCTGCTTTCTTCGCCGGCGCCGCTGGCGCTGCCGCCGCTAGCCGGTTCTTCGGTGGCTTCGTTGCCGCCCGATTCGTTGGCAGGAGCTTTCGCCCGTCGACGTTTTGCTGGTCGAGGTCGCGGTCGAGGTCGTCTGTGCGGCTGCCTTTTCGGCGCTGGTGTCGTCGGCGGGGTGATGTCGGGCGTGCTCTTGGGCACGGCGTCCGAGATGTTGCCGCCGCCGCCGCACGCCGCCAAGGTCGCTCCCGCGAGCAGCAGCGCGAGCGCGACTACGACGGCACGAGCGTTCAACGCTCTGCGCCGGTCGATCCCAGCGGCCCCATCCGCCGGCCGCAGGTGGGGCAGTCGTTGAGATCCTTCTGGGCGAGCTGGTCGCACCACGTGCAGAAGCGAAGGTTCTCCACCGCCCACGGCAGCCGCGAGGAGGAGGGGGCGAGCGGCAGCAGCTTGCCGACCACTTCGAGCTGCTCGCCGCTGTCGCGGTCCAGGTAGATCTCGTCGGCTCTGCCTCGATCACGATCTCACGCCCGGTGGCGGGGTTGCGGAGGCGGTAGCGCTGGCTTGTGCTCACCCGGAAAACTCTACCGGAGCGCCCGACGGGAGCAGACGTGGGCCACAGGGAGCCTGCCGCTAGGCTGCCGCGGTGCGCATCCTCGTGTTCCACGGATATCTGCTCGGGGGGACCGGATCGAACGTCTACAACGCCGGCTGGCCGCGGCGTTCGTGCAGCCAGGGCCACGATGTTCACCTGCTCTGCCAGGATCGCCATCCCGAGCGCTACGGGTTCGTCGACGCCGCCGGGGACTGGGACGCGGGCGAGCTGCGCGTGCGCGTGCTGCGCGAGCCCGTCGCCGCCGGCGCGGGAGCGCGGGCGCTGCACCGTCTACCGCCCCGACATCGGCGATCTGCTGCCCGTGTACGTCGCCGATCGCTACGAGGCGATCGAAGCGCGCACGTTCGCCGAGTGCAGCGACGAGGAGATAGCGCGCTACGTCGCGGCGAACGTCGTCGCCGTGCGCGAGGTCGTCGAGCGAGCCGGGTCCGAGCTGGCGCTCGCCAACCACCTGGTGATGGGGCCGGCGATCCTCGCCCGCGCCGCTGCGGCGGTCGCGTGCCGTACGCCGTGAAGGTGCACGGAAGCGCGCTCGAGTACACCGTCAAGCCCGAACCCGAGCGGTTCCTGCCGTTCGCGCGCGAGGGTGTGGCAGGCGCGGCCGGAGTGCTGGTCGGCTCACGGCACACGGCCGCGAGCCTGTGGCAGGCGCTTGGAGACCCGCAGCTCGAACGTCGCACCCGCCTCGGCCCGCCGGGCGTGGACGTCGAGCGGTTCGCCCCGCGCGAGCGCGATGCAGGCGGGTGCTGCGCTCGCGTCGCTCGCGACGCGGTTGCGGTCCGTCGCCGGCCAGCCGGCGCAGACCGAGTCGAGCGACGCGTTCGCGCGCGACGAGCGCGCCGCGGGCGACGCGCTCGCCCGGCTGGACCCGGCCCGCGATCGACTGGTCGCATTCGTCGGCAAGCTGATCGTCAGCAAGGGCGTCGACCTGTTGCTCGCCGCCTGGCCGCTCGTGCTCGAGCGCGTGCCGCGAAGCGCGCCTGGTGATGGTCGGCTTCGGCGCCTATCGCGGCGCCTTCGAGCGCCTGTGCGCGACACTCGCGGCAGGTGACATCGCGAGCGCGCGCGAGATCGCTCGCGCGGGGCGCTCGCTGGAGGGCGAGCGAGAGGCGGCGCAACCGCTGCGTCACCTGCTCGCGTTCCTCGATCGTCTCGACGGGCAGGCGCTCGAGCGATACCGGCGCGCGGCGAGCGCGTTGGGCGAGCGGGTCGGTGCTGACCGGTCGCCTCGAGCACGACGAGCTGGCCGAGCTGCTGCCGGCGTGCGAGGCGCTGGTCGTGCCGAGCACGTTCCCCGAGGCGTTCGGGATGGTCGCCGCCGAGGCCGCGGCGTGCGGCGTGTTGCCGATCAGCGCAGCGCATTCCGGGCTTGCCGAGGTGAGCGAGGCGCTGGCGGCCGCGGTGCCCGGCAGGTCGCCGGCCTGCTGTCGTTTCCCGTCGACGACGAGGCAGTGCCGGCGCTCGCCGGACGTCTGGTCGGCTGGCTGCAGAGCGACGCCGACGTTCGCGAGCAGGCGCGCGAGGGGATCGTCGCGACGGTGCGCGAGCGGTGGTCGTGGGACGGCGTCGCACGCGGGGTGATCGCGGCGGCGCTGGGCGGCTGGACGGCCTGCAAACGCCCATGAAACAGAGCCGCGAGTCGGCGTGAGCTGGCGCCGAACCACCCGCGCCTTCGGATAGTGTTCCGCCGGCTTATGAGGCCCAGACGAGCTTCCCGAGCCCCAATCGTCCCGCGCCGGCGCCGCCCGCCGGCTGCTGCGGCGCGCGACCGGCCTCGCCGGGCTGGCGGCGCTCGTGCTGGGAACGACCGGCTGCGGGGTCAAGGGCGCCGACAACGCCAACCTGATCGCGGGCAAGAAGGACTTCGTCGCCAAGTGCGGCTCCTGCCACACGCTCGCCCGCGCGGAAACCAAGGGGATGGTCGGGCCCAACCTGGACGAAGCTTTTCGAGTGGGTCTCTCCGAAGGCCAGCACCGCTCCACCGTCCGCGGAATCGTCGAAGAGCAGATCCAGATCGCCAACCCCGAAGGGGCTATGCCGAAGAACCTGGTGAGCGGCGCCGCCAGGGAAGACGTCGCCGCCTACGTCGCGCAGTCGGTCGCCAAGAGCGGCAAGGACACCGGCCTGCTGGCGACCGCCGTGCAGGCGCCGGGGGCCGGCAAGCCGGCCGTCGAGAAGGGCGGCAAGCTGTCGATCGAAGCGAGCCCGAGCGGTCAGCTCGCCTACGTCACCAACAAGGCCTCGGCGACGCCCGGCCCGGTCACGGTCGAAATGCCGAACATGTCGGGCGTGTCGCACAACATCGCGATCGAAACCGGCGAAGGCGGCGCCGCGCCGAAGGGATCGAAGCTCGGCGCGAGCGAATTCACGAGCAAGGGCACGGCCAAAGTCAGCGTGACGCTCAAGCCCGGCACCTACACCTACTTCTGCGAGGCTCCGGGGCACCGCCAGGCGGGGATGTACGGCACTTTGACGGTCAAGTAGCGCCTGAGGCCCGTGGACACGGCGCGGAGCGGCGTCCTCGGTCGCTCATGTGCTCTCGGCGGCGTCCTCGCCCCGGGGCGGCTTGAGCGGCCGGTCGTCAGGAGTGCAGCAGCGGATTGTGCGCGAAGAACAGGAACCACACCACGAACGCGATCACGGCGAGCACCACGACGAGCACGGCGATCAGCTCGATCGTGCCGACCAGCACTCGCTTGCCGGGCTCACCGTCCAGCGGATCGGGCTCTACGTCGAGCCGCGTTGGCGCCATGCCGAGCAGCTTACGCCTACAGGATCGCGCGCAATATCAAGATCAGCGCGATGATCACGATCGCCACGACGACCACGTAGAGCAGCAGCCTGAAAGCCTCGCCCTCGGAGCGAAGGGGATTCAGCATTGGCCTCGCCTCACCCGCGCTGACGGCCGTAGGCCAAGCGGAGCAAGGACGCAGTGAGCGAAGTGTGCTATCGCACACAAGCGATCGAGGACGCAGCTGCGCGCCGCGCATACGGCCGTCAGAGGACGTAGACAGTCGTGTAGACGACTATCCACATGATGTCGACGAAGTGCCAGTAGATGCCGGGCACCTCCACGCCGCGGTGCTGCTCGGGGGTGTAGTGGCCCCGGAACGAGCGGATCGTCACGAACAGCAGCAGGCACAACCCGATGAACACGTGCGCTCCGTGCAAGCCGGTCAGCGAGTAGAAGATCGTCTGCTGCGCGCCGTCCTGAGGGGCGAAGCCGATGTTCGCGTACTCGTTGATCTGGATGAACAGGAAGGTGCAGCCGAGCAGGAAGGTCGTCAGCATTCCCGCCTTCAGGCCGAACCGGTTGCCGTTCTTGATCGAGGTCTGCGCCCAGTGCATCGTGAACGAGGAGGACACGAGGATCGCCGTGTTGACGCCGGCGACTTCGAGCGGAAGGTGCGTGCCGGGAGCGGGCCACGTGTCGCCCTGGGCGATGCGGATGAAGAAGTACGCCGTGAAGAATGCTCCGAAGACCATCACCTCGGAAATGATGAAAAGCAGCATTCCCAGCAGCTGCGGCTCGACGCGCGAGCTGACGTTGGCGGGCGGCGGCCCGTGGTGGTCGTGGTCGCCGTGCGCGGCGGGGTGGGCGATGCTGGCGGCCTCCACCGTGACGCCTAGGAGGAGGACGCCGTGGTCGCGGTGGGCTGCAGGTCGACGACCACGTGCTCGACGGGCGCAGAGGTCACGTGCTGGACGCGCTCGATCAGGTTCGAGCGCATCCAGCCGGAGCGCTCGTTGGGCAGCGTCGAGATGACGACATCATCGACGCGGAACAGCTCCAGGGCGTTGACCGCGGCGGTGTAGGGGTCGGGGTCGCCGATCATCCCGGAGCCGAGCAGGCCATCGTCGTGCAGCCGGTCGAGCATCGTCGCCAGGCGCGCCCGTGCCGAGCTGCGCTGCGCCGCCGCTTCCGTCCGGCTGCGGGACGATCACGATGAACAGGCGTCGCTGGTCGCCGGCCGCCTTCTGCCTGAGACGCTCGAGCAGCTCCTCGCCTCCGACCGTCTTGCTCGCGAGCACGAGCGTCACCTCGAATGGGAGGCCCTCCTGATCGATGTCGACGACGATGTGCTCGACCGGTAGCCCGGACGCGTTGCGGATACGCTCGATCAGGTCGCGCCGCAGCCACCCCGAGCTCACTGCCGGGTACGTGGAGATCAGGATTTCGTCGGGGCGACGCGCTGCGACGGCGTCCATCGTCGCCAGGAACGGGTCCGGGTCGCCGACTTCGCCGGTGGCGTCGATCGACTCGCCCGCGACGAGCGACAGCGCCAGGTCGACTCGTACCTGCGCCGATTCGCGCACCGACTCGTCGTAGATCACGAGGCCCGCCGAAGGCTTGCTCTGCGGGACGACCAGCCGGAAGCGCACGTCGCCCGCCTTGGCGCGCTCGCGCACCGCGTCGAGCAGCTTGGCGCCGCCCAGCGTGCGGTTGGCTACGACCAATACTTCTCTCATCGCCACGCTCTCTCGCTCACTCGTCTTGGCGCTCGTGCGGAGCCCGCTGCGGCGCCGACGGTCGCCGGGGTGGGAGTTGGCGCGAAGGTGCCGTGCACCGCGCCCGGAACGCCGTACTCGTACGGGCCGCCGACGACCGTCGGGAGCTTGTCGAAGTTGAAGATCGGCGGTGGCGAGGAGACCTGCCACTCGAGCGTCATGCCGCGCCACGGGTTGCCCACCGCGACCGGTCCGCCGCGCCAGCTCGTGACCATGTTGTAGAGGAAGATGAGCGTGCTCAGCCCGAGCGCGAAGCTGGCGATCGAGATGAACAGGTTCAGCGGCGCGAACTTCGCCGCGTAGTCCTCCACGCGCCGCGGCATCCCCTCCAGGCCGAGGATGTGCATCGGCCCGAAGGTCAGGTTGAAGAACACGAACGTCGTCCAGAAGTGCCATTTGCCGAGCCGCTCGTCGTACATTCGCCCGGTCATCTTCGGGAACCAGTAGTAGACGCCGGCGAAGATAGTCATCAGCGAGCCGCCGAACAGCACGTAGTGGATGTGCGCGACGATGAAGTAGGTGGAGCTGACGTGGATGTCGAACGGGATCATCGCCAGCATCACCCCGCTGATCCCGCCGAGCGTAAACGTGGTCAAAAAGCCCAGCGCGAACAGCATCGCGGTGTCAAGGTGCAGGACGCCCCGCCACAGCGTCGCGAGCCAGGAGAAGATCTTGATGCCGGTGGGGACGGCGATGATCGCCGTCGTGATCGCCATCGGGATGCGGATCCAGGCGGCCATGCCCGACGTGAACATGTGGTGCGCCCATACCGTGAAGCCGAGCCCGACGATCGCCAGCAGCGAGAAGGCCATCATGCGGTAGCCGAAGATCGGCTTGCGCGCCTTGACGGCGATGATTTCGCTGATGATCCCGAATCCGGGCAACATCATGATGTACACGGCCGGATGCGAGTAGAACCAGAAGACGTGCTGATACATCAGCACGTCGCCGCCCTTGGCGGCGTTGAAGAAGTTGAAGCCGAGCGCGCGGTCGAGCAGCACGAAGAACTGCGAGGCGGCGATGAACGGCGTCGCGATCACGACGAGCAACGAGGTCGCGAAGTTCGCCCACACGAGCAGCGGCAAGCGGAAGAAGCTCATGCCCGGGGCGCGCATCGTGATGATCGTGACGAGGAAGTTGAGCGCGGTCATGATCGAGGACGCTCCGGCGAACTGCACGCCGAGCGCAAAGAACGTCTGGCCGACCGGCGCGTCGGTGGACAGTGGCGCGTAGGCGGTCCAGCCATCCGCGAAGGCGCCGCCGGGGGCGAGGAAGCTGCCGAGCATCAGCGCGCCGGCGACCGGCAGCAGCCAGAAGGACAGCGCGTTCAGGCGCGGGAAGGCCATGTCCGGCGCGCCGATCATCAGCGGGATCACGAAGTTGCCGAGTCCTGCGAAGACGGGGATCACGAACAGGAAGATCAGCAGCGAGGCGTGCACGGAGAACAGGCCGTTGTAGGTGTTGGCGTCCATGAACTGGGCGCCCGGAGCCGCCAGCTCCGCGCGCATCAGCATCGCCAGCAGCCCGCCCACGAACAGGAAGAAGAACGAGTTGACCGTGTACTGGATGCCGATCACCTTGTGATCGGTGTTGATGCGGAAGTAGTCCTTCCACGTGTACGCGCCGTGGGCGGAGTGGTCCTCGGGGCGCGTCTTGCGGCCGGCCGCCCAGTAGAACCAGTAGTCGAAGCCGCCGATCCCGACCAGGAACAGCAGCGGCACGGTGATCAGCGACACCGTCAGGATCGCTTCGCCGTCGATGTAGTGCTTGAACGTCGTGTGGCCGGTGCTCATGCGCACCAGCCACGTCAGCCCGAACGCGAAGACCACGCCGAGCACCATCAGCCAGGCCGCCCGGTAGAAGCCGGGCGCGCGCAGTTTGGCGCCCAGTGACAGGCCGCCACCGCCGTAGCCGGCCGAGCCGGACCCCGAGCGGGACGGCCCCGGCGCGTGCACCGCGGTCGCCATCAGTCGACCTCCCCGCGCCGTCTCATCGGCTGCTCCGCTCGCACATTCGCCACATTATCCAGCAGCCGTCCCCGTCGCGCCGCCGCCGGCCCCGGCTCCCCTCGACGCGCTGGCGGAGCCCGCCGCCTGCTGGCTCTTGAGCCATTCCTTGAACTTCGCTTCGGGCAGCACGTGCACCTTCGAGCGCATCGTCGAGTGCCCGACGCCGCACAGCAGGTTGCAGACGATCGTGTACGTGCCCAGCCTGTCGGGCGTCGCGCGGTAGTGCGTCGTGATCCCCGGAACGACGTCCTCCTGCAGGCGGAAGGCGGGGATGAAGAACGCGTGGATCACGTCCTTGGAGTGCAGGTCGAAGCGCACCGACTCGTTCTCGGGCAGGTACAGCTGGTGGGATTCGACCGGCTTTCCGCCCGTTACCGAGGGCGGGTACTGAAAGCTCCACTCGAACTGCTGGCCGGTGACGCCCACCTGGATCTCGCGAGCAGGCTTCTTTTCGTTGTCGTGCAGCACGACGAACGAGTACGCGACCATTCCCAGCAGCAGGATCGCCGGCGCGCGCCGTCCAGATCACCTCCAGGCGCGTGTTGCCGTGGATCGGCGGGCCGTCCTTGAGCTCCTCGCCGGGCTTCATGCGGAACTGCCAGACGCAGTACAGGATGACCGTGACGACGAGCACGAAGATCGGGATCGTGGCGATCACCAGCACGTGGTACAGGCGGTCGGTGTTGTGCGCCTGCGTCGACGCTGCAACGGGGAACCAGTGGATCACGAAGCTGAGCGCGATCCCGATCGCGACCGCGAGGATCGCGGCGACGATCGTCCAGATCATCGAGCGCTGTCGGCTCATCGGCGGCGATCGCTCCTGCGCACGGCTGCGGGGGCGGTGTCTGCGGCGGGCCTCTCCATCGGGAGGCGTGATCCTAATGCCTTCTCCCCGCGAACGGCTGAACGCTTGACGGGCCGGAAGCGCGGGTATACATTGAGCCAATCGTTGCAAGTTCGTGGGCGAGCAGATGAGCAGCGTGCGAAAGGAGCGTCATGCAGGTCAGCGAAGGCATGAGCCCAACGGTCCTGGCGGTCGGGCCCGACCACACCCTGCGCGCCGTGGCGCAGCTGATGTCGCGCCGAGCCGTCGGCGCGGCTGTGGTGATGGATCCCGACGGCGCGGGGCCCGGGATCATCACCGAGCGCGACATCCTCCGCTCGCTCGGCGCCGGGGAGGACCCCGACGCAGAGCTGGTGGCCGCTCACCTCACGAGCGACGTCGTCTACGCCGAGCCCGACTGGTCGCTCGAGGAGGCGGCCGCGGCGATGATGCGCGGGCGCTTTCGCCACTTGATCGTCGTCGAGAGGAGAGACTGTGGGCATTCTCTCCGTTCGCGACGTCGTGCGCTGCTGGACCGACGACGGAGCGATCTGTCCCGTGCCGGCAAGCGCTGCGGTGGGGTGAGTCAGACCGATCGGAGATCGGTCGGCGCGCGGTGTGGGGACCGCGCGCACACCCCGCCTCGCGCTCAGTCGAGCGGCAGCTCGTCGACTTCGCGTCGCGTGTCTTTGGCCCACGCGACGACGCAGCCGATCGTGAGGACCGCTCCGATCACGCTCAGCTCGATGAACGTCGTCAGGCCGATCAGCAGCAGCGTGATGCCGACGGCCGTCAGCACCGGCAGGACTGTCGGCCCGGGAGGTGGATCTCCTCGCCGACAGGCGGGATCTCGGGGTCGAGCGGGCTCATGACACGTACACCGCTGCGACGACGAACGTGATGCCGAACATGAACATGCAGATCGCGCAGACGATCCAGCCGGTACGGATGTTCTTGCGTGCCAGCCGCCGGTTCATCCTGCGAAGTCCTCGCGCACGCCGCGTACGCAGTGTGCGCCTAGAGGTGGGCATCGGCGACCATCGCGCAGAACAGCAGCGCCAGGTATGCGAGCGAGTACAGGTACAGGCGCAGCGCCGCACGCGGCGGCGGCGCGCTCGGCTGCGGTACAGCTGCACGGCGCCAGCGATGAAGCCGAGCCCGAGCACCAGCGAGGCGACGAGATAGATCAGCCCGAACCCGCCCGCGCAGAACGGCAGCTGCGTGACCGCGTACAGCAGCACCGAGTAGAGCAGGATCTGGCGGCGCGTCTCGGCCTCGCCACGCACGACCGGCAGCATCGGCACGCCGACCCGCTCGTACTCGCCCTTCATCAGCAGTGACAGCGCCCAGAAGTGCGGAGGCGTCCAGAAGAACACGATGAAGAACAGGATCACCGCGGTGCCACTGACCGAGCCGGTCACGGCCGCCCAGGCCACCAGCGGCGGCACCGCGCCGGCGGCGCCGCCGATCACGATGTTCTGAGGCGTGCGCCGCTTCAGCCACACCGTGTAGACGAGCACGTAGCCGAGGAAGCCGGAGAACGACAGCAGCGCGGCGAGAGGGTTGACGGCGAGCGACAGCTCCAGCAGCGACAGCGCGGCGAGCGTGCAGCCGAACGCGAGCGCGGCGCGCGGCGAGATTCGTCCGGCGGGGATCGGGCGCGTCGCGGTGCGCGCCATCTGGGCGTCGATGTCGCGGTCGAACCAGTGGTTGACGGCGCCCGCGCCGCCGGCCGACAGATAGCCGCCGAGGCACGTCAGGAACACGAGCAGCGGCGACGGATCCCCGGCGACGTACATCGTCGCGACGGTCGTCAGCAGCAACAGCGACTGCACCTTCGGCTTGGTCAGCTCGAGGTAGTCGCTGAGCAGCTGGCGCGTACGCGGCGCCAGGCCGAGGCGTGGCGCGTCTAGCGATGTGGTGGCGCCGGGCATGCTAGACGCCTACCTGGGTGGCGCCGGCGGGGACGATCGCGCCGGACGGCGCCGGCTGCGCCGGTGCGGCGCGCGATCTCGCGGCGGATGTCCTTCATCGGTTCGACCGAGCGCACCTGCGGCACGGTGTCGAAGTTGTTTGCCGGCGGCGGCGAGCTGGTGAACCACTCGAGCGTGTTCGCCTTCCACGGGTCGGGCCCGGCGACCACTCCGACCTTGAGGCTGCGCGCGACGTTGACGATCGTGACGAGCACGCCGAGCGCGAGGATGAACGAGCCGACCGTCGAGATCTGGTTGTACAGCTCGAGGTTGCCGACGTTGTCGTACTCGTACACGCGCCGCGGCATGCCGTCGAGGCCGATCACGTGCTGGATCAGGAAGGTCGGCGAGGATGCCGACCAGCATCAGCCAGAAGCTGAGCTTGCCCAGACCCTCGCTGAGCATGCGCCCGGTGATCTTCGGGAACCAGTAGTAGATCGCCGCGAAGATCGTCATCACCGAGCCGCCGACGAGCACGAAGTGCAGGTGCGCGACCACGAAGTAGGTTTCGTTGAGCTGCCAGTCGACGGGAAACACGGCCAGGAACACGCCGGAGATGCCGCCGATCAGGAACAGCCCGATGAAGCCCACGGAGAACAGCAACGGCGTCTTGAATTCGACCGTCCCGCGCCACAGCGTGGCGATCCAGTTGAGGATCTTGACGCCCGTGGGCACGGCGATCAGGAACGAGCTGAGCATCACGAACACGAGGATCGCCTCGGGTATCGGCGCGGTGAACATGTGGTGCGCCCACGTCAGGAAGCCGAGGAAGGCGATCGCGACGGTGGCCGCGGCGATCGCCTTGTAGCCGAAGATCGGCTTTCGCGCGAACACGGGCAGGATCTCCGAGACGATCCCGAAGCCGGGCAGGATCATGATGTACACCTCGGGATGCCCGAAGAACCAGAACAGGTTCTGCCACAAGATCGGCGAGCCACCGTTGGCGGGGTCGAAGAAGTGGGTGCCGAAATGGCGGTCGGTCAGCAGCATCGTCACGGCCGCCGCGATCACGGGCATCGCGAAGATGATCAGCACGGAGTAGGTGAGGATCGCCCAGATGAACAGCGGCAGCCGGCCCCAGCTCATGCCGCGCGCGCGCATGTTGGCGATCGTGGCGTAGAAGTTGACGGCGCCGAGGATCGAGGACAGGCCGGTCAGGTGGATCAGATAGATCCACGCGTCCTGGCCGCCGCTCGGCGTGTACAGCACGCTCGACAGCGGCGGATAGCTCGTCCAGCCGGCTTCCGGCGGGTTCCAGAAGATCGACGCGTAGAACACGATGCCGCCGGCCAGCAGCAGCCAGTAGGACAGCGCGTTCAGCCGCGGGAAGGCCATGTCGCGAGCGCCCACCATCAGCGGCACGAAGTAGTTGGCGAGCCCCGCCATCATCGGCACGACGAACAGGAAGATCATCGTCGTCCCGTGCATCGTGAACAGCTGGTTGTAGGTCTGCGGGGTGACCAGCGTGTTGTCCGGCGCGCCGAGCTGCAGGCGCATCATCAGCGCCTCGACGCCGCCCAGGCAGAAGAACACGAAGGTCGTGACCATGTACATGATCCCGATCCGCTTGTGGTCGGTCGTGGTGATCCAGCTCGTCCAGCCGCGTGGCTCGGGCCGAACGCTGTGCGTGACTACCTCGGGTACGGGGGCGAGCTGTGTCGTGGCCATGGGCTGTGCGGATTCCTCTGGGTCCTTAGGGGTTTTCGACCTGTCCTGCGCCGGTCTGCGCGCCCAGTTTCGCGCGCGCGATCTTGGCCTGTTCGTCGGCTTCGGTGAGCAGCTTCTTCTGGTAGGCCAGCCACTGGTCGAACTGCGCCGGCGGGACGGCCTTGACGGTCGCGATCATGCGCGCGTGCCCACGTCCGCACAGGATCGCGCACTGGCCGCGGAACACGCCCGGCTTTTCGACCTTGAACCACGTGTAGTTCTGGTACCCGGGCACGGCCTGGAACTTGCCGCCGAGCTTCGGCACCCACCACGAATGCACCACGTCGGAGGACTTGATGTCGAGCGTGATCGTCGTTTTGGTCGGGACGACCATCTCCTCGTAGGAGTACGGCGCGCCTAGGCCGTCCGGTTCGTTGGCGCCCGGATACACGTACTGCCAGATGTACTGCCGGCCGATCACTTCGATGTTCAGCGATTTGCCGTTCGGCGGCAGCTTGCGCTCGGCGCTCGCGTACAGCAGGCCGCCGCTGCTGCTCGCCAGCTTGTCGCCTTCCGGCCCCGAGTTGGAGGGGTCCTGGATCGAGGACAGCTTCGCGAAGGTGAGGATCGCGAGCGCCAGCAGGATCACGGCGGCGCCGACGGTCCAGCTCATCTCCAGGCGCGTGTTGCCGCGAATCTGCGCGGGCACCGCGCCCTTGCGGGCACGAAAGCGGAACAGCGCGTACAGCAGGCCGCCCTCGACGAGCACGAAGATCACGAGCGCGACCACGAGCGTGATCTTGTAGAGGCTGTCGATCTGGTTCGCGTTGGACGAGCCGCCCGACTGCGGAGTGAAGAACGCGAGCGATGCAGATAGGAGATGGCCCAAGGCGGCGGGGATTCTATTCAGGCCCGGGCGGTACGCGCTTGATGATGTATGCCACAAGCGCTGCCCACACGTTCTAGCCGCCGTTGAAGCGCGCCGGGCGCTTCTGCGCGAACGCCATCGCTCCCTCGAGGAAATCGTCGCTGCCCGCCATCTCTTGCTGGATGCGTGCCTCGAGCTCGAGCTGCTCGTCCATGCGCGAGTACAGCCAGTTGTTCAGCTGGCGCTTGGTGCCGGCATAGGAGCGCGTCGGGCCGGCCGCCAGCCGCGCCGCGAGCGCGGCCGTCTCCTGCGCAAGCTCGGCGTCCGCGACGACTCGATTGATCAGCCCCCACTCGAGCGCCCGCTCGGCCGACAGCCGCTCGCCGAGCATCGACAGCTCGCTCGCGCGGGCCATGCCGACGCGGGTGGGCACGAACAGCGAGGAGCCGCCGTCGGGCACGAGCCCGATGTTGACGAACGCGAGCAGGAAGTAGGCGCTCTGCGCGGCGAGGATCAGATCGCAGCACAGCGCCAGCGAGCAGCCGATCCCGACCGCAGGCCCGTTCACGCTCGCGACCACGGGCTTGGGCATCTCGCGGATCGCCTCCATGATCGGGTGATAGCGCTCGGTCAGCGTCTTGTACACGTCGGGCCGCCCGTCGGCTGTCTGATCGCCGCTGAGGTCCTTGAGGTCGGCGCCGGAGGAGAAGCCGCGCCCGGCGCCGGTGATCACGACCGCCCGAACCGCGTCGTCGCCGCCGAGCTCGCGCAGCGCCGCGAGCAAGTCGTCGCCGAACTGCGCGTTCCACGCGTTGAGCGCCTCGGGACGGTTCAACTCGACCGTCGCCGCGCCGTCGTCGCGGCGCACGTTGACCGTTTGTAGTTGCGTGGTCGGCTCGTTCATGCGGCCTCCTGTTCTGCGGGCGGCTCGTGCGGGATCCTCGGCGCTCGCGCGCGCCGAGCTGGCGTGATCCTATGGTGTGTGCATGGACCGACCGGTGATCGGCATGTGCACGGCGCTCGAGCGCGCCCGCTGGAGCGTGTGGGACCAGCCCGCCGTGCTGCTCTCGCGCAGCTATGTCGACGCGGTGCAGCACGGCGGCGGCCTGGCCGTGCTGTTGCCACCGGACCCCCGACTGCTGCAGGAGCCCGAGCAGGCGCTCGAGCTGATCGACGGCCTGCTGCTGGCCGGCGGCGCGGACATCGATCCCGTCGTGCTACGGCCAGCCGGCCCACGGAGAGACACTCGACACCGTGCCCGAGCGAGACGCGTTCGAGATCGCGCTCACGCGCGCGGCAATCGAGCACGACGTTCCCGTGCTCGGGATCTGCCGGGGGATGCAGCTGATCAACGTCGCACTCGGAGGCACGCTCACCCAGCACCTGCCCGAGCATCTCGGGCATCAGGAGCACAGGCGCGTGCTCGGCTCCTTCGACGGATCCGACCACGACGTCGAGGTCGTCGAAGGTTCGCTGGCGAGCAGCGTGATCGCTTCGTCGCCGCATGGGACCAAGTCGCACCACCACCAAGGCGTCGAGCGTCTCGGCGAGGGGTTGCAGGTCAGCGCGACCTCCGCGCTCGACGAGCTCGTCGAGGCGATCGAGCTGCCGGAACGGTAGCTTCGTGCTTGGCGTGCAGTGGCATCCCGAGGCCGACACGACGAGCCCCGTCGTTGGCGCTTTCGTGCAGGCGGCCGCCGCGAGCGCGTCCGCGCGCACGCGTCGCCTCGTAGCCCTCGCGAGCCCGTCGCGAGCGCGTTGCGATCCGGCACAGGCCCGCGCTGTGGCGGCCGGGACCGTCCATATACTCGGCTCGGTGCTGCGCTCGAGGGCGATCAGGGCAACCGCCTGGATGGTCGTCGCGGCAGGGCTTGCGGCGCCGCTCTTGCGCAAGCGCGTGCGCGCTCCGCGCGTGGCTCTGCAGGCCTGCGCATTCGCCGCTCCGCTCGGGTTGAGCGTCGCGATGCGCCGAACGCGCACGCGCGACGTCGCCGTGTGCGGGCTGCAGATGTGGGCGTACGTGGCCGCGTACAAGACGCCCCACGACGACCCCGAGGGGCAGGAGCAACGCACCCACTTCGACTATCCGATCGTCGCCGACCGACTGCTCGGTCTCGGCGAGCTGCCGACGGTTCGCCTGCAGCGCACGCTCGCCCGAGTCGGTCCGGACGGCGCCGAGTGGCGAGCGCTCGATCGCGTGCTCGTGTGGACGCATTGGATCGTGGTTCGCCGTGCCGCACGGGACCGTCGCTTATCTGCTGCTGCGCCACCCGGCGCGGTTCCCGCGAGCGGCCGTGATGACCTACGCCGTGTTCAACCTCGGCGCGTGCTTCTACTGGGTGGTCCCCACGGCTCCGCCTTGGTACACGGGGCCGGGCGCGCCTCGCGACGATCGGCCGACGGCTGAAAGCGGCGGCGAGGGCACGCTCGCCGTGCGTCGCATGATGGTGGAGTACGGCGAGCACTTCTGGCGCGACGGCTGGGGCCCGCTCTACAGTGTCCTTGGAGGCAATCCCCTGGCCGCGATGCCCTCGCTTCACTTCGCCACATCCCTGATGGCCGCGCTTCTGCTGGCAGAGGCGGGTCCGCTGGCGGGCGCGCTCGGCTTCGCATACGCGATCACGCTCGGCTTCGCGCTCGTGTATCTCGGCGAGCACTACGTGGTCGATCTGCTCGGCGGGCGCGGCCTTGACGGGGGCGGTACGGCGCCTCGAGCCGCGCGCCGCTCCGCTGGCGGGCCGCGTCGCGCGTGCGCTGGGGGCGCTCGAGGCGATCGCCCACGAGGGGAGGCGCTAGGGGGGCGTGAACGAGGCGCACAGCGAGGCGGAGGTGGAGCAGCAGATCCCGGCGCAGGCCGAGCGGGCCCGCGGTCGCGAGTCCTCGCACGACGAGGAGATGCCACGCGTGGCGATCACGCGCCGGCGCGCGATCGCGTTCGTCCTGTTCGTGCTGGCCGTCGTCGCGTTCTTCTACTTCGTGCTGCCGAAGCTGTCGGGAGTCGGCGCGACCGTGCATCGCATCGAGCGCGGCGACAGCTGGTGGATCGCCGTCGGCGTCGTGCTCGAGCTGCTGTCGTTCGCGGGCTACGTGGTGCTGTTCCGCGCCGTGTTCGTGCGCGGTGAGAGCCGCATCGGCTGGCCCGAGAGCTACGAGATCACGATGGCCGGACTCGCCGCGACGCGGCTGTTCGCCGCCGCAGGCGCGGGCGGCATCGCGTTGACCGCGTGGGCGCTGCGGCGCTCGGGCATGGAGGCGCGGCTGGTCGCATGCCGGATGGTCGCCTTCGTGGTGCTCCTGTACGTCGTCTATGCGGGCTCGCTGCTGATCAACGGGATCGGCCTCGGCACCGGCCTGTTTCCGGGCGGGGGCTCGTTCGCGATCACCTGGGTCCCGGCGATCGTCGCGGCGCTGCTGTTCGCCGGCGCGGGCGCCGTCGCCGCGCTGCCCGACGACGTCGAGCGGCGGCTCGAGCGACGCGCGTCCGGGTCCGGGCGCTTCGCGCACTGGCTTGCGCGTGCGGTGACCGTGCCCGCGCTGGCCGCCAGCGGCGTGCGAACCGCGATCTCGCTGGTTCGCTCGCGCGACCCGGGCCTGCTCGGCGCGATCGCCTGGTGGGGCTTCGACATCAGCGTGCTGTGGGCGATGTTCCACGCGTTCGGGGGTCCGACGCCGCCGTTCACGGTGATCTGGATGGCCTACTTCGTGGGCACGCTCGGCAACCTGCTGCCGCTGCCGGGCGGGCTCGGCGGCGTCGAAGGCGGCATGATCGGAGCGTTCGCGGCGTTCGGCGTCGACTTCAACCTGGCGGTCGTCGCGGTGCTGTCCTATCGCGCGATCTCGTTCTGGCTGCCGACCGTGCCGGGCGCGGTGGCCTACATCCAGCTGCGCCGCACCGTCGCACGCTGGCGCGAGGAGCAGAGCGCGCAGCCGGCGACGGAGCCGCGCGCGGGGTCGGTGGAGGCGGCCGGCGCGCTCGGAGCCAGATGACACGCGCCGAGCAGTTGACGACCGCCCGGCCCGCTGCTAGAGAGCTGGCAAAAGCCCCTCCCAGCGCTATACTTTACTTAGTGAAGTACCGAACGGAGAAGAGATGAGCGACGTCGAGAGCATCGAGAACGTGATCATCGTCGGCAGCGGGCCGGCCGGATACACGGCTGCCCTGTACACGGCGCGCGCGAACCTGAGCCCGCTCGTGTTCGAGGGGTTCGCCTGGGGCGGCTTGCTCCAGCAGACCACCGAGGTGGAGAACTACCCTGGCTTCCCGGAAGGCATCATGGGTCCGGAGGTCATGCAGAAGTTCCGCGAGCAGGCCGAGCGCTTCGGCGCGCGCCTGGTCACCGAGGACGTCGAACGCGTCGCGCTCGCGAGCGAGCCGGGCGGAGTGCACAGCGTGTGGGTCGGCGACACCGAGCACCGCGCGCGCACGATCGTCCTGGCGATGGGCGCGGAGCACAAGAAGCTCGCGGTGCCCGGCGAGGAGGAGCTGTCCGGTCGCGGGGTCAGCTACTGCGCGACCTGCGACGCGGCGTTCTTCAACGGAGCTTCGACGCTGATCGTCGGTGGCGGCGACTCGGCGATGGAGGAGGCCATCTTCCTCTCCAAGTTCGCCTCCAAGGTCACGGTCGTGCATCGTCGCGCAGACTTCCGCGCCTCGAAGATCATGCTCGAGCGAGCACGCGCCCAGGAGAACATCGAGCTGCTGACGCCGTACGTCGTCGAGGAGTTCGTGCAAGGCGAGAACGGCGCGCTGGGCCACGCCCAGCTGAAGAACACCGAGACCGGCGAGCGGCGCGATCTGATCGTCTCCGGCGCCTTCATCGCGGTCGGGCACGAGCCCCAGTCGCGCATCGTGCGCGACCAGGTCGAGCTCGACGAGAACGGCTACGTGAAGACCGACGGCAAGTCCACGCGCACGAACCGCCCCGGCGTGTTCGCGGCCGGCGACCTGGTCGACCACACCTACCGCCAGGCGATCACCGCCGCGGGCTCCGGCTGCGAGGCCGCGCTCGACGCCGAGTGGTACCTGCGCGACACGCCCGCAGGTGCCCACGCCCGAGGGAATGCCCGAGGGCGACCTGGCCGAGGCACAGTGGGCGCCGCCTGCCGTCGAAGTCGGGCAGAGCCGCGAAGCGGTCCGACGCCGGCCGCTTCAAGCGCGCCAGGACGGGGAGCGTCGCGGCCGATCGAATGACGCCGCTACGCAGCCGGCCAGCGCGCTCTTACAGCGCGCCCTCGAGCTCCAGCAGAAACCGCTTGCGGTCGAGGCCGCCGCCGTAGCCGCCGAGCGCGCCGCCGCTGCGCAGCACGCGGTGGCACGGGACGACGATTGGAATCGGGTTGGCGCCGAGCGCGTTGCCGGCCGCGCGTGAGCCGCGCGGGCTGCCCGCTTCGGCGGCGACCTGCGCGTAGCTGAGCACGCAGCCGTAGGGGATCGCGGACGCGACGCGCAGCACGCGCCGCGCGAACGGACCGACGAGCGTCCAGTCGAGCGGTAGCTCGAATGCGCTGCCGGCGCCCGCGAAGTACTCATCCAGCTCGCGCCGCATCGGATCGAGCTGGCCGGCGCCTCGACGATGCGCGGCGACACGCGCAGCGCGATGCGCTCGAGCACGCCGTCGACGTGCTCCTCGGGGAAGGCCAGCCTGACCAGTCCGCGCTTGGTCGCCGCCAGCAGCAGCGTGCCGAACGGCGAGTCGACGGACGCGTAGCCGACGTCCGCGAGCCCCTGCTCGGCGATCCGCCGGTTGAGGCGGCGAGCCGCCTGCTCGGCCTCCTGCGCGCAGCTCGCTGCGGCGAGCGCCCCCCGCGCAGCGTGCGCGCGACTCCTCCGGCTTCTGTGCGACGCGACCATTCATACCTCGACCACCTCTCTGAGCTTGCTGACTCCCTCGTGCAGCGAACGACGTGCCGCCTGCTCCGAGCATCCGATCGCGGCTGCGATCTCGCGATGCGGGAGGTCGGCGACGTAGCGCAGCAGGACCGCCGAGCGCTGGCGCGGCGGCAGCTCGCCGACCGCCTCCCACAGCGCCTCGTCGCGCAGCGGCCCGAGCGCCGCGGCGCTGCCGTCGCCGTCGCGCGCCGTCGAGCAACGCGGGATCGGCGACCGGGACCGCTCGCCTGGCCCGCGCGCGGTGCGCGTCGAGCGCCTTGCGATGCGCGATCGTGAGCACCCAGGCCCGCAGGTTCGAGCCGCGGCGCAAGCGCGGATAGGCGCGCAGCGCGGCGATGAACGTCTCCTGGAAGCAGTCATCCGCCTCGGCGCGGCCGACCGAGGAGACCAAGAAGCGCCACACACCTCGCGCTGCTCGTCGAGGAACCTCTGAAACGGGATCGGCGCCGCTGCGAGTCACGTCTCTACATAACGGCTGGCGCGCGCACAACGTGAGGCGTGCAACTCAGGTCTCGACGTCGTAGTCGAAGAAGCCGGCGCCGCTCGCGCGCCCCAGGCGGCCGGCCTGCACGTGGCGACGCAGCGCCGGCGCTGGGCGGTAGCGCTCCTCGCGGTACTCCGTCGCCGCAGCGCCTCGAGCACCGTGAGCACGTGGTCGAGGCCGATCTCGTCGGCCCACTGCAGCGGGCCGTGCGGATAGCTCAACCCGAGCGACATGCCCATGTCGATGTCGCCTGCGTTGCCCACGCCTTCGCCGAGCGCAAACGCGCACTCGTTGATCACCTGGCAGACGATCCGCCCGAGCACCAGCCCGGGGGCGTCGCCGACCCACGCGACGTGCTTGCCGAGCGCCGCGAAGAAGCGCTCCGCGCGCGCCGCGGCGAGCGGCGAGGAGCCCTCGTTGCGCGTCAGCTCGACCAGCTTCGCCTGCTCGAGCGGGGCAAGCACGTGAAAGCCGACGGCGCTGCCGCCGGGGTCCAGCGCGCCGAGCGAGCCAGCCTGGCAGAGCACCAGATGCGCGCCGCCGTGCGTGGGCGCCTGCGCGTGCTCGCGCGCGCTCGGGCGCGCCGGCGCGCCGCCGTCCTGCGGCGCGGGCACGCGATCGCATTCGACGATCAGCGCGGGCAGCACGCCACCGGTCGGATCGTGCGGCGAGCGCACCTCATAGCCCACCTGTGCGGCCGTAGTGGCGCAGCTCCTCGGCGAGCACGCCCGTTCCGGCGATCACGACGACGCCCTCGCCGCCGACCGGGCGCTCGCCCGCGCGTGGCTCGGGGTCCTGCGGGCGGTGCGCGTGACCGCCCGCGGGCCGCTCGGCCGGCGTAGCCGTAGTAGCCGCGCCCGCTCTTGCGCCCGTGCAGGCCGGCGGCGACGTAGCGCGCCGCGATCGGCGAGGGGCGCCAGCGCGGCTCGCCGAAGCTCTGCGCGAAGAAGCTCTTGGAGATCTCAAAGCCGACGTCGACGCCGACCAGGTCCATCAACTCGAACGGACCCATGCGAAAGCCGCCCTCCATGCGGCAGATGCGGTCGATCGTCTCGACGTCGGCGATCCGCTCCTGCAGCAGCCGCAGCGCCTCCAGCCCGAACGGGCGGTTGCAGCGGTTGACGAGGAACCCGGGGCCGTCGGTCGCGCGGATCACCGTCTTGCCCATCGCCTCGCCGGTCGCGTCGGCGAGCGCCAGCGCCCGCCCCGCGGACTGCTCGCCCGCGACCACCTCCAGCAGGCGCATGACCGGCGCGGGGTTGAAGAAGTGCATGCCGACGACTCGCTCGGGGTGGCTCGCGGCCGGCGCGATCGCCGTGACGAGCAGCGAGGAGGTGTTGCTGGCGAGCACGCACTCGCGCGTCGACGATCTCGGACAGCCTGCGGTACAGCTCGTGCTTGAGCTCGAGGCTCTCCGGCGCGGCCTCGATCACGAGCTCGCACGGCGCCAGCGCCGCGATCTCCGCGACGGGCTGCACCCGCTCGACGGCCTCGCCGCGCCTGCTCCTCGGAGAGCCGGCCCTTGGCCGCTTCTTTGCCGATCCCGTCTTCGATCTTCTCGACGCCGCGCGCGAGCGCCTCGGCGATCGGATCGTGCAGCAGCGTCCTGGCGCCCGCGCGCGCTGCCAGCTGGGCGATCCCCGCGCCCATCGTGCCCGCTCCCAGCACGCCGATCACGGCCGCGACGCGACCACATCTTTATCTTTTATTCAGTAGTTGTCGTTTCGGGCTGGGCCGACATCGCGTGCTCTCGAGCCCGCGCTCAGGCGGGCACCATCGCGCCGATACCCGTCATTTCACGGCCGATGATCAGTTTCTGGATCTGCGAGGTCCCCTCGTACAGCGTCGTCACGCGCGCGTCGCGGAAGTAGCGCTCGACAGGGTGGTCGTCGACGTAGCCCGCGCCGCCGTGCACCTGGATCGCCAGATTTGCGCACTCCAGCGACGCCTCGGTGGCGTGCAGCTTGGCCACCGACGTCTCCAGCGTGTTCGGACGGCCCTTGTCCTTCAGCCAGCCCGCGCGCCACACGAGCATGCGCGACGCGTCGGTCTTCAGGACCATGTCGGCGATCATCGCCTGCACGAGCTGGAAGCTCGCGATCGGGCGCCCGAACTGCTCACGCTCCTTGGCGTAGTTGACCGACTCCTCGACGCAGCCCCGGCAGATGCCGACGCAGCCGGCGGCGACCGAGTAGCGGCCCGAGTCGAGGTTCGACATCGCGACTTTGAAGCCCTGGCCGACCTCGCCGAGCACGTCGTCGTCGGAGACCTCGACGTCTTCCAGCGCGATCGACGCCGTGTCGGAGGCGTGCAGGCCCATCTTGTGCTCGATCGTCTGCGCTTTGAAGCCCGGCTGGTCGGTGTCGACGATGAAGCACGCGAGGCCCTTGTGGCCGAGCTCCGGGTCCGTCTGCGCGAAGATCAGCGCGACCTTCGCGTAGTTGGCCATCGAGATCCACATCTTCGCGCCGTTGATCACCCAGCCGCTGTCGGTCTTCTTCGCGCGCGTCTTCTGATTCGCGGCATCGGATCCGGTGTCCGGCTCGGTCAGCCCGAAGCAGCCCAGCCACTCGCCCGAGCACAGCTTCGGCAGGTACTTGTGCTTCTGCTCCTCCGTGCCCCACTTGAGGATGCCCGAGCAGACCAGCGAGGTCTGCACCGAGATGACCGTGCGGATCGCCGAGTCGCCGCGGCCGATCTCCTCGACGATCAAGCCGTAGGACAGGTAGTCCAGGCCCGCGCCGCCGTACTCGCTGCGGGACGATCGCCCCGAGATAGCCCTGTGCGGCGATCTTCTTGACCAGCTCGAGGTCGAAGTGGTGGTTGCGCGCGTTTTCGCGCGACTGCAGGACGATCTCTTTGTCGGTGAACTCGCGCGCGGTGTCCTTGATCAGGCGCTGCTCGTCGGTCAGGTCGAAGTCCATCTGCTCCTCTCAGCTGTCAGCTTTGGCGTCGTCCACGGCGCGCTCACGCGCCGCTCGATCTCCTCTGCGATCCCCTCGATCGGGATGCGCTCCTGCGCCAGCGAGTCGCGGTCGCGCAGCGTCACAGTTCGATCCTCGACGCTCTGATGGTCGATCGTCAGGCAGTACGGCGTGCCGATCTCGTCCTGGCGGCGGTAGCGCTTGCCGATCGAGCCGCCGTCGTCGTACTCGGCCTGCACCACGCGCGCGCACCGCGCGGTGCACCTCCTGCGCCAGCTCCGGCTGGCCGTCCTTCTTGACCAGCGGCAGCACGGCGGCCTTGACCGGCGCCAGGCGCGGGTGCAGCCGCAGCAACGTGCGCGTCTCGCCCGCGCCCTCGCCCTCGCCGGTGACCACTTCCTCGTCGTAGGCGTCGACCAGGAACGCCAACGTCGCGCGGTCGGCGCCGGCGGCCGGCTCGATCACGTGCGGCACGTAGCGCTCGGCCGCTCGCCTGGTCGAAGTACTCGAGCTTCTCGCCCGAGAACTCGGCGTGGCGGGTCAGGTCGAAGTCGCCGCGGTTGGCGATGCCCTCGAGCTCGGACCAGCCGATGGGGAACAGGTATTCGACGTCGCTCGTGCCCGAGGAGTAGTGCGACAGCTCGTCGGCGTCGTGCGCGCGCAGGCGCAGGTGGTCGGGGCGGATGCCGAGCGTCGTGTACCAGAGCTCGCGCTCGGCCAGCCAGTACTCGAACCACTGCTGCGCTTCCTCGGGCGGCACGAAGAACTCCATCTCCATCTGCTCGAACTCGCGCGTGCGGAAGATGAAGTTGCCGGGCGTGATCTCGTTGCGGAACGACTTGCCCACCTGCGCGATCCCGAACGGCGGCTTCTTGCGCGAGAACTGCAGCACGTTCTTGAAGTTGACGAAGATGCCCTGCGCGGTCTCCGGGCGCAGGTAGGCGACCGAGCCCGACTCCTTGACCGGGCCGATCGTCGTCTCGAACATCAGGTTGAAGTCGCGCGCCTGCGTCAGGTCGCACTCGTCGGTCTCGCCCGGGTGCTTGGACGGTTTGCGCCCGCACTCCAGCTCCTGCAGGTGGTCGGCGCGGTAGCGCTTGCCGCACGTCTTGCAGTCGACGAGCGGGTCGGTGAAGCCTTCGAGGTGGCCCGAGGCCTCCCACACGCGCGGGTGCTGCAGGATCGCCGAGTCGAGCGCCACGATGTCGTCGCGCTCGTGTGATCATCGCGCGCCACCACTCGTTCTTGACGTTCGTCTTCAGCAGCACGCCGTAGTGGCCGAAGTCGTAGGTCGAGCCGACGCCGCCGTAGATCTCCGAGGACGGGAAGACGAAGCCGCGTCGCTTGCACAGCGCGACGATCTTGTCCATCGTCACGACGTCGTCGGTGTGGGGGTATTCGGTCGTTCACGCTGCGTGTCTCAATCCTCGCCGCGACCCGCGGTCGCGGTGTTGCGGCCTGTACGTCGCCGCGGCGATCATACGGCGACGTCGCTGCATAAGATGGCCCGCCGTGGCGCGAATCCTGATCGTCGGCGGTGGCTGCCGCGGCCGGCGCTGGCCGCGAGCTGATCGGCGCGGGCACGCGCGTGCGCATCACCACGCGCAGCGAGCCGGGCGCGCCGGCGATCGAGGCGACCGGCGCGGAGTGCTGGATCGGCACGCCCGACCGCCTGGCGACGCTGCGCGGTGGCGCTGGACGGCGTGACGGTCGCCTGCTGGCTGCTCGCGCAGGCGCGCGGCGAGCCCGCCGAGCTGCCGGCGCTGCACGGCTCGCGCCTGGAGTTCTTTCTCGCCAGGCGATCGACACGACGGTGCGCGGCTTCGTCTACGACGCCTCGCCGGGGAAGGTGCCCGCGCGAGCTGCTGGCGCAGCGGCGACGCGCCTGGTCGGCTCGCTGGCGCGAGCTGAACGCGATCCCGCGCCGTGCCGCGCGCGGCGACTCGACGCCGGCGAGCGGCGTGGCTCGGCGAGCAGCCGCGATGGATCGCTGCTCGCGGGCGGGCGCCGGCTCGAGCTGCCAGCCGAGCCCGGACGGGCGCGCAGCGCGCCGGATGGTCGGTCGCGCTGCCCGTCGCTGCCGCGGACGCCCGAAGGTCAAGCAAGCCTCGCCTGGCTCGATAGTGAGCGAGATGATCGGGTCGCGCCCTCGATACGGGCTGTTGATCTCCGCGTGGGCGCGGTCGCGCTCGCGATCGCCGTGTTCCTGCCCTGGTACGGGGTCAGCTTCACACCCACGGAATTGCCTACGCCGAGCAGTACGGCGACGAGGTCGGCCGGCGCAGTTCGGCAACGCCACGCTGCAGAGCTACATGAGCTCCGTGCATGCGAGCTTCGCCACGCTGGCCGGACACGAATTCACCTCGCTGAGCGCGCACCAGGCGCTAAGCAATCTCAACGTTTTGATCCTCGTACTCGCGGGCATCGGCTGCGCAATCGCGCTGCTCGCGCTGGCCGGCATGGCCTCGCTCGACGGCAGCCGCGCGCCGCTGGCGCTGCTCGGCGCGCTGGCGGCGATCTGCGTGCTGTACCGCATGGTCGACCCTCCCTCGCCAGCGGGCGAACTGCTCGCGCTGTCGCTGCGCGAGGGCGCATGGATCGGCGCTGCTCGGCGCGCTGGCGATGGTCGGCGGCGCGCTGCTTCCCGAGCCCGGTCGGCCGGCGGTCGGCGCCAGGCAGCCGATACCGAGCGCATGCTCGCCGAGCTGTCCGGCTGGACGCCGGAGGGCTGTGAGAGCTCGACACGATCGCGTCAAGAACCAGGACGGCTCCTGGGCGGGTGTGGGGGAGCCTGGCGGGCGTGCCTGTCGAGAAGGCGGCATGAACGAGTCCAGCCCCTCGAGCAGGTCGGCGAGGATGCGAAACGTCGCGCCCCAGATCAGGTTCCCGTCGAGCATGTAGGCGTCGGTCTCGAACGTGAAGCCGCGCCGCTCCAGCTGCGTGCGCGTGCGGCTCTCGCGCGAGCTCGCTGCAGCGGCAGCTCGAGCACGGCGTCGACCTCGCGCGGCGACAGCTGCCAGCGCTGGCCGGCCGGGATCAGCCCGACGAACGGATGGATCAGGTAACCGGTCGCGAACGTCGAGATCGCCGGCAGCTCGCCGAGCAGCTCGACGGTCTCGCGCGGCAGCCCGATCTCCTCCTCGGCCTCGCGCAGCGCCGTCTCGCGAAGGTCCGCGTCCTCGGGGTCGCGGCGGCCGCCCGGGAAGGAGATCTCGCCGGCGTGGCGGCGCAGGTCGGCGCGCCGTCGCGTAGCACCACGTGCGGCTCGCCGGCTCGGCGGCGAGAACAGCGGCACGAGCACGGCCGCGGCGTCTGCTCGCGGGGCGCCGGGCGGGCCAGCTCGCTGCCGGCTCGCTCGGCGCCGCCTGCGGGCGGCTGCGTGCGCCGGCTCAGGCCGCCATGTGGACGCGCTCGACGCGCTCCATGAACATGACCTCGCCGTCCAGCACGCGGTGCACGGGGCACTTCGCGGCGATCACGCGCAGGCGCTCGGCCTGCTCCTCGGGCAGGTCGTCGGGCAGCCGCACCACCAGCTCGAACTTCGTCGGGCAGCCGCGCTCTGCCGGGCTGTACTCGACTTCGACCTCGACGTGGCCGATGTCCCAGCCCTTGCGCGCCGCGTACATCTCCATCGTGATCGCCGTGCACGAGGCGAGGCTCGACGCCAGCAGCTCCTGCGGGTCGGGCCGCTGTCCTGACCGCCCGCCTCGAGCGGCTCGTCGACGCGTCAGCTGATGGTCGCGCACCTGAACGGTGTGCCTGAAGCCGCCTCCGTCGCGTCGCGCGGTGGCTTTCATCCTCGTCAGCCCGTCCGATCACCCATGTCTCTCCTTTCCGGAAACCCCGAGACCTCCAAGTTACATGATACTGCGGACACAGGTCCCGCGCGATGCGAAAGTTGAGCGCGAACCGCTGACGAAGGCTGAGCGCAGGCGTCACGAAAGCGGATTGAACAGCAGCCCGGTGAGCAGCTTGGGGAAGAAGAACGTCGACTTGGGCGGCATGTTCTCGCCCTCCGCAGCCACGTCGCGCACCTGCTCGACCGGCGTCGGGCGCATCAGGAAGGCCGCGTCGTACTCGCCGCGAGCGCACCAGCGCACCGCCTCGGCGGTGTCGCGCGCGTAGAACAGGCCGTTGAAGTGCGAGATGTCATCGTCGCTGAGCCCCAGCGCGCCCTTCAGCAGCAGCGTCTCCAACACGCCCGTGTCGAGATGGCGGTAGGCCTCGGAGTGGCTGCTCAGGGCCGCGTCCGCGATCGCCTGGTCCTTGAGCGTCAGCCGGAAGGGGCGCTCGTCCTGCGCGGTCACGTAGCCGAGCTGCAGCGGCCCGGTCCCCGGCGGCGGCGCGACCTGCTCGACGCGGCACCTCGGCGATCTCGAAGTCGCGCTCGAGCGCCCGCGCGAGCGCCGCGCGGCGCGCGTCGTCGAGCTTGTTGACGAGACGGTGCGTCGGGAACACGGTCAGGCCGGGGTCCTCGAGCGCGACCAGGCACATCAGGATGTAGCGGTGCTCGCCCTCGCCGCCGACCTCCTCGGCGTAGGCCTGCATCGTCTCGTAGCGATGGTGCCCGTCGGCGATCAGCAGCTCTGCCTCGCGCGTGGCCGACTGCACGGCGGCGATCGCCTGCTCGTCGGACACGCGCCACAGCCGGTGGACGGTCCCGTCGGCGTCGGTCACCTCGCCCCAAGGCGCCTCCGCGGTGAACGGCTCGAGCGCGCGCCAGGCGGCGTTCGTAGGGTCCGAGTACAGCGAGAAGATCGGCGAGATGTTGGCGCGCGTCGCGCGCGTCAGGCGCAGGCGGTCCTCCTTGGGCCCGGGTGCGTGCGCTCGTGCGGCCGGACGCGGCCCGGCCCGTAGCCCTCGATCCGCACGCGGCAGAAGAAGCCGCGGCGCGTGCGGCGCTCGCCGTCCGGGCCCGAGTAGTCCTGCGTGTGCGCCCACAGCGCAGGCTCGCTCGTCGCGCACCAGCGCCCTTGCGCCTGCCAGCTCTCGAACAGCTCGCGGGCCGCGCCGTATGGATCGGGCTCTCCCTGCGGGAGGTCGACGGCGACGACGTTGAACGGCGAGCGCGCGATCAGCTGCGGCCCGCTGAGACGCGTCGATCACGTCATAGGGCGGGGCGACGACGTCCTGCAGAGGGCCGGCCACCGCCGGGTCATAGTGCAGCGCGCGCAGCGGTTGGACGTCGGCCATCAGCGGTGGCGCAGGCTAGCAGCGCTCGCCCCGGCGCCGATCGGCGACGTGCAGCGGCGCGGCAGGTATGCGGGACGCACCCAAGCTGCCTACAGCCGTCGGTGCGCCGAATACGCGAAAGCTGGCGATAGACTCGATCGCAACGGGGCGTGGCGCAGCCTGGTAGCGCACCTGCTTTGGGAGCAGGGGGTCGCCAGTTCAAATCTGGCCGCCCCGATTGGGTTTTCACGTAGTCGGCAAAATCGATCAGGAGGTTGTCTATGGCCGACCTTTCATCGTTGCCGCAGGCAGATCAAGAAGCGATCGGCTCGACGCTGATCACCTTGCGGGCTGGCTTTCAAGAGCGCGACGCTGACCGGCTCGTGTCGGTCTACAGCTCTGACGCTGATTGGGTGAACGCCTTCGGCACCGTGAAGAAGGGACGCGAGGACATCGTTTCCTATCTCCGGGGGCTGTTCGCCGACGACAACTTCAATGCCGGAGCGCTCAAAGCACCGCCCGAGATTGCCATTCGAGTACTGACGCCAGAGGTCGTCCTCGTATCAGCACACCTGCAGGTACAGGGCCAAGGGCTGCTCAACGGCGGCGACATCGCGCTGCGCGACAACTACTCGCTGCGAGTCCTCCAGCGCCAAGACGACGATTCCTGGCTGATCGTCTCTGAGATGTTCAACGACGCAAACCGCGAGGGCACCTACGGAGGGAGCTAGGCGTGCGGTTGACGGCCAATCAGGACGTCGATGCGGCGTGCAGCGCCGCGGAGCGGCGTGCCGAGCCAAGGGGGTAGGCGGTGTCGCTCCAGAACATCGAGATCGTGCGTCGGGCCGATGCGCTCACGAACGCCGGCGAGCTAGACGCTGCTCTCGAGCTTTCCCATCCCGATGTCGAATGGGTGATCGCCAAGGAGCATCCAGACGCTAGGACGCTCGTCGGGCGCGCAGCGATCGCGGAGTATCGGCGTGAATGGGAAGACTTGGTACCCGGCCTTCAGGCCGACATAGATCGCTACCTGGATGCAGGCGACCAGATCGTCGCGGTCGGATCGGTCCATGGCACGGGTGCCGGGAGTGGTGCCGGAGTGCGCGTGCCGATTGCCTTCCTGTTCACGCTTCGAGACGGGTTGATAGCGCGCGTCGAGGAGTACCTCGACCCGGCCGAAGCCCTCGAAGTCGCCGGGCTTACTCGCCGAGGCCGACAGCCTTGAGGGCGTCGTCGACCGTGGTAGATGCGTGCGCGTGTGATGCGATCGTCGCCGGCAAAGTGCAACACGCGGTCCTGAACTCCAGGTGGATGGTGCCCGAACCCCGGGCATCGCCTTCCGTATTGCATGACCTCGTGCAAGCCGTCGCGGCTGGCGAAGAGTTGCAACTATTTTTGACCCGCGGGGGAAGGGTCCCGCAGTACTTGAGCGTGAAAGGACGCAGGCTCTATGGGGTTCATGAGGAGACAACTCAGTTACGCGAACGTCGTCGCGACGCTCGCACTGGTCCTGGCAATGGGTGGTAGCGCGTTGGCGGCGACGCACTACCTGATCAACTCGACCAACCAGATCAATCCGAAGGTGTTGAAGGCGCTCAAAGCCAGCGCTGGCGGGAGTGGGAACAGCGGCACGGCCGCTCCTCAGGGCCAGGCCGGCTCGCCCGGCGCTCAGGGCCTTCCGGGATCCGCCGGCCTGACCGGGCCACAGGGGCTCGGCGGATCGACGGGCGCGCAGGGCTCCCAGGGCCTGACCGGCCTGACGGGCCTGACCGGCGCGGCTGGCTCGACGGGCGAAACCGGCCCGGCCGGTTCGGCTGGCGCTAAGGGCGCAACGGGCTCGACGGGCCCGGCTGGTGCGACGGGCGCAACCGGCCCGGCCGGTCCGGCCGGACCAGCAGGCCCTCAGGGGCCGACGGGTGGCAGCGGTGTCGGCAGCTGGACAGCGCTCGCACTCGCTGGCAACGTGGGGCAGGTTCCGGGCTATGAAACAGTCGACGTCAGGACCGAAAACGCGGGCGCGACGGCGCGCCTGCGCGGGGCGCTCGAAGTCACGAGCGAAGTCCAGCCCGGCGAAACGGTGTTCACAATCCCCGCGGGGTTCCGGCCCCACAACCAAATCGAGTTCGGCGTCGGCGTTAGCACCGCGGTAGGCGGGAACCACGTGGGCAGCCTGGTGATCTCCTCGAGCGGGGTCGTGACGGACCCCGAATCGCCGGTGCCCGCCGGCATCTACTACCTACTCGACGGGATCAGCTGGAACCTCAGCTGAGTCCGCCACCCCCCGCGGCCCGACCGGGCCGCGGGGGGGCGGCGGTCCCCAGGCGCTCTCGACGGTCCGGCAGGTCGTTGGTTGGGTGCGGCGTTGTCACGCGCGCGGTGTGACGTTCGTGGACGCCAGGCGGGGTCCGCGCACGCGCATGGACAGCGCCCCGCTGCGGGGATCCACGTGCATCACCGCTCTCCAGTTGTAGGACCGAGTGACGGTCCGCTTCGGTCGAGCTTCACGGGAGCTCGTGAGCACACGGCACACGAGTCGATGTCCAGGCGGGGCCGGCGGTCTGACGCTGCAGTGCGTCGACTCGATCGCGAGCGAACCGCTCGTCTTGCCGGCCTGCGGCGTCTGTAGCTGCTTGCGCAGGACCGTTTGGTCGAGGCGTGCTTCTGCCTGGCGGACCTCGTAGCGGCTGCTGAACGCATAGCCGCCGGCCGGGGCGTGGGTCGAGCGCCGGCCGTTACCGCCCGTGGCCAAGAAGAGGACGAGCAGGCCGACGGCTACAAGCAGCGCCGCGAGCGACAGAAGGCCCTTGCGAGTCTGCGATCTCGAGTCGTTCATGGGGGCGTCGCTGGGTTCATGGAGCGCCTCGCGCGGCGTGCGTCGCGACGGCGTTACCCGTCTGTGCGATCTGCGACTCTTATCGAGATGAGGAAGGCCGTGCTCGCAGCAGCAGCTCTCTTGTCGCTGGCCGTGGTGGTCCCGACGACGCTTGCGCAGGTCGTGAAAGTCCCGCCGATCGCGAAGACCTTCAAGGCGCCCGCACGCTCCCCGGTGACGTTCTCGAAGATCCCCTCGGCGCAGGGCTTCAGCCGCGAACTCAAAGGAGGGACCGCGCTGAAGGCCGGCCAGACGATCGAGCTGGTGATCGGCAAGGGCAGCGTGGTGACCGCACCCGGCGACTGCTCTTGTCAGGGCCTGGGACTCGTTCAGCCGAAAGGCCAGAAGCTGGCGAGCGCGTTCGTGCAGGTGCGCAGCGGGTCAGGCAAGCTGCTGGCCACGGCGCCGGCGAAAAAGCTGTTCATCGAGGGCAACGGCAGCGGCGGACTGCCGGTCGGGGTGACGTACGCGTTTGCGCCGGGCACGAAGTCGTTCCCGAAAGGGAGCGCGCTGCTCTTGTACGGCTTCTTCTCGAGCCGCTAGCGCGGAACGCGCTCGACCAGGCGCGGACGGCGCGGCGCCGTCGAGCGCATGTTGGCGGTGCGTCGGCGCAGGCGGCGCATCAGGTCGCGCTCGGCTTCGGCGGCCTGGCGCGTGACTGCGCCCGACAGCTGCTCGGAGCCGCTCTGCACGACCCAGTAGGTGCTCGAAGCCTGCTTGACCGTCAGCTGCTGCTCGTCGTCGCTCATCGGCATTGAAAGTACCCCTGTCGCGGCCACATGCTGGTTGCCAGCCTGTGAACGCGGATCGACTTCCGAACTTGCTCGCTCCTCGTCAGCTTACGCCCGGCCGTTCAGTCGGTCGCGGGCGTCCGGACGAACGTTGCACTTTGCGAGGAATCTCGTGCGTGATCGCGTCGCCGCGACCCGCGCGCGTCGTCCTGCACGAGTGGATACGGTGGACCGATGCCGGCTCGCAGCGACGCGACGGTCAAGCGAGTGACACTCGTGGCGTGCATTCTCGGGCTCGGGGATCGCGCTGCTCGACGGGACTGTCGTGAACGTCGCGCTGCCGACCATCCAGCGCGCACTCGGCGGCGGGCTCGCCGCGCAGCAGTGGGTGGCCAACGGCTACCTGCTGACGCTCGGCTCGCTGATCCTGGTCGGTGGCTCGCTGGGCGACCTGTACGGCGAGCGCAACGTGTTCGCGCTGGGCGTCGGGGGCTTCGGCGTGGCGTCGGCGCTGTGCGCGATCTCGCCGACGATCGGCGTGCTGGTGGCGGCGCGGGCGCTGCAGGGGATCGCCGGCGCGCTGCTCGTGCCGAGCTCGCTGGCGGTGATCGTCAACACCTTCCCGGCAGCTGAGCGCGGCGGCGCGATCGGCACGTGGACGGCGTGGGGGGCGATCGCGGGCGTGCTCGGCCCGCTGGCCGGTGGCGAGCTGCTGGCGCTCGCCTCGTGGCGCTGGATCTTCGTGATCAACGTGCCGCTGGCGGCCGCATGCGTGTGGCTGATCCTGTCGGTGATCCCGCCCAGCGCGGCGCGCGATCGCAAAGGTCGGCACGTCGATTACACGGGGGCGCTGCTGTGCGCGCTCGGCCTCGGCGGCCCTGTGTTCGCGCTGATCGAGCAGCCTCGGCTGGGGTGGGGGAGCTCGGCCGTGTCGGGGCCCTTGATCGCCGGCGTGCTGCTGCTGGCGGTGTTCATCTTCTACGAGTCGCGCGCGAAGGATCCGATGCTGCCGCTGGTGCTGTTTCGACGGCGCAACTTCTCGGCGGGAAACATCGAGACGTTCGCGATGTACGCGGGGCTCGCGATCGTGTTCTTCTTCCTCGTGCTGTTCCTGCAGCAGATCGGCGGCTACTCGCCACTGGAGAGCGGTCTGGCGACGTTGCCGGCGACGCTGATGATGTTCTTCCTGTCGCGGCGCTTTGGTGCGCTTGCCGATCGCTTCGGTCCACGCTTCTTCATGGGCGCCGGCCCGCTCGTCGCCGCGGCTGGCCTGCTGCTGTTTCAGATGACCGGCGTGAAGGCCGACTACGTCTCAGAAGTGCTGCCGCCGGTGCTGGTCTTCTCGCTCGGCCTGTCGATGACAGTGGCGCCGTTGACGGCGGCCGTGCTGGCCGGCTCGGAGAAAGAGGCGGGCATCGCCTCGGGCGTCAACAACGCGATCGCGCGCGTCGCCGGGCTGCTGGGCACCGCGGCCGTGGGCGCAGCGATCTCCGCGTCGTTTGCCTCCTCGCTGGACAGCCGCCTGTCGGGGACCACGCTCGGAAGCGCGGCTCGTGCGGCGGTCGCCGAGGCCAAGCGCCTGCCGCTCGGGCGCCCGGAACTGCAAGGGCATGACTTCGGCGCAGGCGCACGCGGTGACGGTCGCGGCGGAAGGCGCATCGCTGCACAGCTTCCACGTCGGCCTGGCGATCGCCGCGGTGCTCGTGGCGGCTCGGCGGGCTGGTCGGCGCGGCGGGGATCCGCAACCCCAAGCGCGAGGAGATCCTCGCCAAGCACTGCGCCGGCGGTCAGCTCGTCGGCGCGAGCTCAGACATCGACTGGCCAGACGGGGAGCGGGAGAGGGTCAAGGTCGCTGTCTAGGGCGGCGTGAGCGCTGGCGGCCCTAGACGGGGTCCCCGGCGTAGGCGCGCATGGCGTCGATGATCGGGCCGAGCTGGCGCCCGCGCGCGGTCAAGCGGTACTCGACGGTGGGCGGGCTCGACGGGATCACGGTGCGCTCGACCAGGCCGGCGGCCTCGAGGTCGCGCAGGCGCTCAGAGAGCATGCGCGGCGAGATCCCGGCGACGGCCTCGGCGAACTCGTTGAAGCGCAGCGCGCCGGACAGCGCGGCGTAGATGATCGACAGCTGCCAGCGCCGCTCCAGGAGGTCCGCCGTCTGGCGGACCTCCGCTGGAACGGGCTTGCAGCGGCTAGGAGACGTGCGCGACATCGCGTGCGGGCTCCAGTGCGCGATCGAGCACCTCCTGCACGGTCATGACCGGGTGGAAGCTCATCTGATCGCGAACCTCCTCCGGGATCTCGTCGAGGTCGCCGCGGTTGCGCTCTGGCAGGATCACGTCGGTCAGGCCCGCTGCGTTCGCTGCGAGCGCCTTCTGCTTGAAGCCGCCGATCGGCAGCACGCGGCCCTGCAGCGTGACCTCTCCGGTCATGCCGACGGTGTGCTTGACGGGCCGACCTGACAGCAGCGAGGCGAGCGCCGTGACCATCGTCACGCCCGCGCTCGGGCCGTCCTTGGGGATCGCTCCGGCCGGCACGTGCACGTGGAACTCGCGATTCTCGAACGCGCTCTCCTCGATGCCGAGCTCCTCGGCATGGCCGCGCACGTAGGAGAGGGCGATGCGCGCCGACTCCTTCATCACGTCGCCGAGCTGGCCGGTCAGGACCAGGCTGTTGCCGCCGGAGCCGCCCTTCATGGCGGTGGCCTCGACAAACAGCACGTCTCCGCCGGCGCCGGTCACGGCCAGTCCGGTGGCTACGCCCGGTGTCGCGGTCCGCGCGGCGGACTCCTGGAAGAACTTCTGGCGCCCGAGCGCGTCGCGCACGGCCTCCACGTCGATCTTCACGGGCTTGGGCTTCGCGGCCTTGGCGGCCTTGGGCTTCTTGGCGGTCTTCTTGGAGTCGGCGTTCGCGACCTTCCCGTTGCTCTCGGCCGATGACTGCTCGACGTCCTCGCCGCCGGCCTTCGCCGGCTCGTCGGCCGGCTCCTCGGTCTGGCTCTGCTCGGAGGCGATCCTGGTCGCGGTCTTGCGCAGAACGGTGCCGAGCTCGCGCTCGAGGTTTCGCACTCCGGCCTCGCGCGTGTACTCGGCGATGATCGTGCGCAGCACGTCGTCAGAGATCTCGACCTCGTCCTCGCGCAGGCCGTTGCGGTCGCGCTGGCGCGGC
This sequence comes from uncultured Solirubrobacteraceae bacterium, assembly GCA_963846205.1. Classification (GTDB taxonomy): domain Bacteria; phylum Actinomycetota; class Thermoleophilia; order Solirubrobacterales; family Solirubrobacteraceae; genus Palsa-744. Next base: position 58,441 of record CAWJVB010000002.1, read on the forward strand.
CACAGGTAGCCCTTGGCGATTGCGAGCTTCTCCTCGGAGGTGTAGCCGTCGAAGCGGATCACCTCCATGCGGTCGAGCAGCGGCCCGGGGATCGTGTCGGCGACGTTGGCCGTGGCCAGGAACAGCACCTGGCTGAGGTCGAGCTCGACGTCGAGGTAGTGGTCGCGGAAGGAGTGGTTCTGCGCGGGGTCGAGGACCTCGAGCAGCGCCGCGGAGGGGTCTCCGCGCCAGTCCGCGCCGACCTTGTCTACCTCGTCGAGCAGGATCACGGGGTTCATCGTGCCTGCGTCGCGCAGCGCCCTCACCAGGCGTCCGGGAAGCGCGCCGATGTACGTGCGCCGGTGCCCGCGGATCTCGGCCTCGTCGCGCACGCCGCCGAGCGACATGCGCACGAACTCGCGGCCGGTCGCTCGCGCGATCGACTCGCCGATCGAGGTCTTGCCGGTGCCGGGCGGTCCGATCAGGGTCAGGATCGCGCCCGACTTGGGATCGGCCTCGATGTCGCGGTCCTGGCGCAGCTTGCGCACGGCCAGGTACTCGGTTACGCGGTCCTTGACGTCCTCGAGTCCAGCGTGGTCGGCGTCGAGCACGGCGCGCGCGGCGACCGGGTCGAGGTGCTCCTCGGAGCGCTTGCTCCAGGGCACGGCGATCAGCCAGTCGAGGTACGTGCGGATCATGCTCGACTCGCCCGTCTGGTCGCCCATCCGCTCCAGGCGGCCGAGCTCCTTCAGGGCCTGCTCGTGAACCTCCTCGGGCATGCCGGCGTCCTCGATCTTGGCGCGGTACTCCTCGGCGACCGAGGCCTCGTCGTCGCCGAGCTCCTTGCGGATCGAGTCCATCTGCTTGCGCAGGAAGTACTCGCGCTGCTGCTTCTCAGCGCCCTCCTGCACGTCCTCGCGGATGCGCTTGCGCACCTGCAGCTCGGCCAGGCTCTCGCGCTGCAGCTTGACGGCCAGCTCGAGGCGCTCGGTCACGTCGAGCGTGCGCAGCAGCTCGACCTTCTGCTCGTAGGACAGGTTGGGCGAGTAGCCGGCGGAGTCGGCAAGCGCGCCGGGTTCTGCGATCGCGCGCAGGAATGCGGCGATGCGGCCATCGTCTCCGCGCAACTCGAGGATCTCCTCGACGACGGCGCGGTATTCGCGCTCGAGCTCACGCGTGCGCTTGTCAACTGGCACTTCGTCGGGGCGCTCGTCTACCTCGACGCGCAACTCGCCTTCAGCGCCAGTCTGCGCCGCGCCGACCAGGCCACGGTGCTCGCCGGAGATCGCGACGGCGCGGCCGCCGCCCGGGAGGCGGATCTGCTCGGTCACCTCGGCGATCGTGCCGACCTCGAGGAACTCGTTCTCATGGCGCGGCACGAGCACGACGCGCTCGTCCTCGCCGACGTCGACGGTCAGCGTGATGCCCATGTTGGGGAACACGACGGTGTCGTCGAGCGGAATCAGCCGTAGCAGTGGCTTCGGCTCTGTGGGCTCTATCTGGGGACTGTCAGCGGGAGGGGTCATAAGTTATTGCTCCATATGAGCTTACGAAAGTTTAGTTAGTATAGCGCGCTGTCGTTGCGCACGCAAGTACCTGTAGATGACCCCGGAGATGGCTTGGTAGAGCCAAATATCGCTCGTCATGGGGGAGGCGAGCCCGCATGCGGCCTGGCACAGGCAGGTGCGTGCACCTGCCTGAACTGCACTCGAGGCGATCGCTTCGCGCCTACACCGGTGGCTCGCGGCCGGCGGCGTTCGGGAGCCGCAGCTTCAACAGGATGAATCCGCTGCCGACGCTTGCCGCCCAACGCACGGCGAGGGCCATGCTCTGCACGGGCTGGCGGCTCCCTGGCTAGACGCCTAGCTCGCCCGCGTCGATTTTCCGTCTGATCTCCGAGGCGCCCGGCCAAGTCGGCTCGATACCGGCGCTACGCAGCAAGTCGTCACGTGCCGCGAGAAACTGCTCCGCGGTTTCGCCTGGAGCCAACGAAAATCCGCGCGGGCCCGGGTTCACGTCCCTATCCTCGTGATCAGCTGGTAGATCTGGTTTCCTAGCCATGGCGGCTGTCCTGGCCTCCCCTCGACGCTTTCGCGCATCAACAGAGCGTAGGTTTCGGCAATCAGCTCATGGATGTACTCGCGGCGAGGATAGCCACCCCGTCGGATGCGCTCGCGTACTCCGGCCGGCGCCAACTCCAGCAACCTGGCTCCCTCGCCGGGATCGTGCGGCGAGTTGCTCATAACACTCAATGCATGGCCCCACTCATGCCAGGCGACCCACGTTACTAGGGCTTCGCGGGTTGTCGAGTCGGCGTTAGCGAGCTGCGGATGGGCCTTGTTGATCAGCACCAGCCGAAGTTGAGGAACCCAGATGCCGAGTGCTCTGTCATCGGCCCTGATCTGCTCCGGACTTGGGACGTTGCCTCCCGCCGACTGGAGAAGGTCCGCAATCCGGCGACCTATCGGGGCATCGACAACCTCCCAGCGATCCGCACCGACCGGCGTCAACAGTTGCCGATGAGCAGGCGGTAGGGCGTCCCAAGCTAGCTGGACGAGCTCCTCTGGCGTTGCCTCGCTGATTCCGGCTCCTCACTCCGAGAGCATTTGGCTTCTTGTGCGTCGGGCCGCCTCGTTCGGGGCGCTTCCTGGCAGTCCTTCTCCGCCCGCGGCGCCGGGCAAGGCACTTATCTCGCAACAAGCCGATTCAACGAACAGCTCGTCCGCCTATCCTCGCCGGGCTCAGGTGTGCCCCGGCTCGTCGAAGCTGACCTCGACGTTCTCCTGCTCGACGCGCTGCTCGGTCTCGGCCGAGGAGGTCAGCGCGCGGCGGTCGGCGTCTAGCAAGGGCTCCGAGAAGAAGCTGCGCGGCCACAGTTTGCGGGAGCGAACGACATTGATCTCGGCGGCAAAGATGACGAGCTGCGCACCGAGGTAGAGCCAGGCCAGCAGGCCCAGCACGAACGCGAAGGTCCCGTACAGCGGCTGCGTGTGCTTGAGCGCGTGCTCGATGTAGAAGCCGCCGAGGTGCTGCAAGAGCTGCCACAGGACCGCCGCCACGATCACGCCCGGGAGGTAGTCGCGCCAGGTCGCCTCCGCGGCTGTCAGCAGCGCGAACGCCGACATGAACAGCGCGAGGTTGACGAGGAAAGCGATCAGCACACCGGCGATCACCAGGCCTGCGCTGTGCGAGCTCGTGCCGACGAACCCGGCGGCGGCGGTCGAGACGATCGTCAACGTGCCGAGGATCGCGAGCACGGCAAGGCTGCGTAGGCGGGAGAAGAGGAAGTTGGGCCGATCCTTGAACGGCACGTGCCAGATCCGGTTGAACGCGTTCTGCGCGGCGCTCGTGATGCCCATCCCCGCCAGCAGCGCACCGACGACGCCGATCGCCAGCGCCAGGCCGCTGCCGTTGAGCGAGTGCAGGGTGAGCCGTTCGGAGAGGATCGGGAACTGCCCGAGTGTCCCGTGCACGATTTTTTCGCGGTCGTCCGGATGCCCTTCGAGCACGAAGCCGAGGATCGTCACGAACACGAGCAGTAGCGGAAAGATCGACACGAACGCGTAGTAGGAGATCAGCGCCGCGAGCTGCCCCGCCTGGTCGTCGCTGAACTTCTTGTACACGGCCGCGACGAAGCGCACACCGCTCGTGCGCTGCTGGCGGCGGTCGATCGCCTGGAGGCGCTCGCCGAGGCTCATCGGTGATCTCCGCCGGCCCAGCCGACGCCGTCAGATGAGTGGCTGGGCCGAGTGCCGGCCGTTCGACCAGCGCCGGCCGTTCGTCGCCACAAGTGGGAGGGGGGGCGGCTCGCGCTCACGTGCGACATCTAAGTGTGTCTACCCGATGGGAGCGCGAAACACGAATCTGGGGTGCGAGATCGCCAATCGCACGGGGCGGGAGCCCTCTGGATCTCGCAGAGGAGGTCGCGCTCGTCGCTCACTGCAGACGGGACTTGCTGCTGCGCGTACATCGTCATCGATTGCGATGGGAGGATCTCGAGGACTGTTACAGCCAAGCCACCCTCGAGCTCGTCTGTCGTGCGCGGGCAGGTAGCGCGCTCGCAAGTCGGGCACACATCGCCAACGCGCTCGAGCTGCGCTTCCTCTCGCGTGTACGCGATCGCAGGCGAGCTCTGGGCGGCCGCAGCCCGATGGTTGCTGCGCTCGAGGGCGCCGTTTCGCTCGCGGACGATGAGCACGCCGTGGAGATCGTCGATCGGAGGGCGGCGGTCGAAGCCCGCGTGATGCTCCGCGACCAGCTGAACGAGATCCGCCGCGCGGCGCAGGGGCTGACTGCCGATCAGCGGCTCGTGCTCGGCTCGCAGCTCGCCGACGTCAGTTGCGCCACGTTCTGCAGCCACTACGGCTGGTCGCGCGAGAAGTACCGCAAGGTCGCCCAGCGCGCGCGTCGTCGACTGCATCGCTCGGTCTCGACAGCTGAAACCGCCGTCCCGTGCGAAGCGTCGATGTCGGAACAGACGCCAGGACAGACCGATGAAACTCATTCCCCCTCATAGGTCTGTCCCGGGCCACCGGCCGTTGGTCGAACGGACGACGGCGCGGCGACGCCCATCCGCACGCACGCGGTCGGAGGCCGGGTTTCTCCCCACTCGGTTTCCGGCCGCATGTGTGCCACGCAACTTGGCGGCGCGGTGATCGGTTGATGGGCTGGCTCGCGGCCTCGACTGAGCGCTTTCGGATCGTGTCCGAGGATGAGTTCTTCGAGGGTGACGCACTGGCCTGGACCGGCGAGTCGCCACAAGAGCCTCACCGGCAGGCCCGTCGCGCCGTCAGCGCGGGGCTCCTCGTTGCCGCGCTGGCCGGCGTGGGCGCCGTCATAGCCGTCGACGTTCGACGCGAGGCGGTGCCAGCCTCACGCCAGCTCGCGGCGGTCCGCCGCACCGCACCGGGCACGCCTTCCCAGCGCGCCAGCGCGCTCGTCAGGCGACGCATCGGCGCCGTCCCTCCGATGCACTCGGACCGGGCGATACGGTTGCATCGGCCCGGACGCGCACAGTCGCGGGCGCGGCGGCTGGGCAACGTCCGAACTCGGTTCGTACGATTGCAGACGAGCCGAGCACGGCCCACGGCCACTGCCCGCGGAACACGACCGACAGCATCTGGGCCGGCAGCGCTTTCCGGTGTCTCGCTGCGGTCGGCGAACGGCGCCAGGCGAGCTCGGGGCGTTGACGCGACGCGGCAAGCGAGCGCGGCCTCGGACGGCCTGCCCGCTCGTGCGCAAGAGGCGGAGTTCGGCTTTGAGCGCTGATCGACGGGACCCCGAAGGTCGCACAGACGCCGCGGTCGGCAGGCTGGCCGCGTCCGTCACGATCAGCAAGCGGCCACTGTGGTGGTTGCGCCTCGTGCGCGGTACGCCCAGGTATCTGCTGTATGCGACGTGCGGGGCCGGTCTGCTTGCGAGCGCGCGCTTTGCGATCGCTCCGCCGAGACCCCACGCGCGAGCGCTCGCGGTTGCCGGGGCGCCCGGGCCCGACCTGGCGGCCGAGGGCTACGCGGTGCTATTTGCGCGTCGCTATCTGAGCTGGGACGCCACACAACCGCAGACCAGCGCACAACAGCTGGCGCCGATGACCGGGGTGGGTGTCGAGGCGAACGCAGGACTCAGCGTGCCGGTCACGGGCGCGCAACATGTGCTTTGGGCGGAAGTGGTGCAGGCGCGAGAGCTGGGCCCGGGGCGCCACGTCTACACCGTCGCTGCACAGACGGATACGGCGGGTCTTCTGTACCTCTCGATTGGTGTCGAACGGGATGCCGGTGGGGCGCTCCGGTTGAGCGGATATCCGGCTTTCGTCGGGGCGCCGACGGCTGGTCCCGCCCGCGCTGCGCGACACGCCGGCGAAGTCGCTGACAGCGCGCTGGCGACCGTTGTGGAACGGTCGCTGCGCAACTACCTGGCCTCTTCACCTGACGAGCTCGCGGCCGACCTGACGAGCGGCGCGCGCGTGGCGGTGCCGAGCCTCGCGATGACGCTCGAGTCGATGGAGCAGCTCAGTTGGGAGCCGGACGGACGCTCGGTGCTCGCGGTCGTGTCGGCCACCGACAGGCGCGGCGCGCGTTACACGCTCGACTACGAAGTCGACGTGGCCGATGTCGACCGCCGCTGGGAGGTCTCCGCGATTCAGATGGACCCAGACGAATGAGCGCGCTGGCGACGAGGCAAACGAACAGGAAGGAGAACGACATGCAGGAACGCCGCGGCGCTCGAGCACGACGACGCGACCTTGAGACGGCCCCGAGGCTCGGCATGCGCGTCGGGGTCTTCGCGATCGCGCTGCTGGTCACGTGTTCGATCGGAACGTCGGCCCCGTCGATCGCGGATTCGGCCGTGTCGTCAGCTCAGAGCGTCGACAGCGGCGAACGCGCCACCAACAACGAACAGGGCGCCAGTTCGCTGGAAGCCGCTGCCTCGAAGGCTGGCGATACGGGACGGGCCGTCGCGATGAGCCTGATCGGCCTGGCCTTCGCCGTTGCGGCCACCGTGCTCGCCTTCCGGCGTGACTTCAAGGAGGCCGCGGGGGTGTTTGCGGTTGGCATCGTGTCGATCCTGCTCGCGACCCCGGCCGGAATCAGCCTGCTTCGTGACACGGTCAATTCGCTGTTCGGGACGCAGTGACGGGGTGCTCGAGATTCGCTCCTATCGCAGGGTCTTCGACCTCGAGCGGAGGATCTACCGCGTCGATCGGCTGCGATTGAATCCGGCGGGCGTGCCCGTACGCGGAATCGCCTACGTGCTCGTGATCCTCGCCGCGACCCTGCTGGCTTCGCGCCTACCGCTCGTCGGGCTGCCGATCCGCGACGCGCCTTGGCTTGTGAGTTACTTGGCGTTTCCCGGCCTGACGGCAGCACTGCTCGCCGTGATCCGGATCGAGGGACGCCCCTTCCATCTGGCCGCGCGGGCGCTCCTCCGATATCGAGCCGGTCCGCGACTGCTGTACCGGCTCGGCCCTCCGGATCGTCGGTCGACGACTACATCGAACGGATGCTGGACGCCGACGCCGATCATGATGCTTCCCGACGGCGCCGACGGGATGCATCGCCTGCGCTACGACGGCCCGGGCGCGGTGCTGGTCGCGATCGAGCACGAGCACAGGAGCGCGTGCGGCGTGCTCGTCCGGCTGGGACTGCGTCCCGATGTGCTCGTCCTGCAAGCCAACGGCGCTCCGCGCCGCGACGGCCGTTCGGTGATCGTGCTCGGCAGGGGTGCCCGGGCGAGCGTACGTTGAGATGCGCCCGCCGATCGCGTTCACCTACGGCAATTGCGTGTTTGCCGACGGCCTAGACGATCCGTGGGCGGTGTTCTCGGTCGAGGGGTCCTCGTACGAGTGGCTGAGCGGCGACGCGAAGCGCGGACGCTTCCTGGCGTTGCTCGGGGCGCTCGAGGCGCTCGAGGCGGACATGCAGATCCTGCGAGTGAGCGACCACCCCGACCCCGGCCAGCTCGCGCGGGCGCTTGAAAGCGAGTGGGGCGCGGGCGATGGGGTTCACGCCCTCGAGCTGAGGAGGTACATGCGACACCAGGTCGACCGCGTGGCCCGCCTGAGCTGTTCACGCCCGGCGGTGTTCTTGCTCGTGAGCTTGCGTGAGCCCGAGCAGGACATCCCCACCTACGTTTCACAGATCGCCGAGCGCGGGGCGGCGGAGTGGTGGGATTCGTTGCGACGCGCGTTCTCGTTGCGCGATCGTCGCCTGCTGAAGGTCTCAGAGCTCGAGCGAGTGGCGGCTCGCGCCGACCAGGCGCACGCGCGTCTGGCCGAGTTCCTTCCGGCGCGTCCCGCAGTTGGCGCCCAGCTTCAATGGCTCGTCCGCCGTGCGTTCTGCCGAGGATTGGGAGAACCGCAGGTCGATCGGCTGCACGAGCCGAGAGCCCTGGCGTTCGAACGCAACCAGGAGGCGATGCTGGCGCCGCTCGAGGGGGACGTCATGCGCTGGACGAACGCATGCGTCGAGCACCGCGGGCGGTGCCTGAAAGTCGAGGGCGAGCTCGGCACGAGCTGGCAGGCCCAACTGGTCCTCGGCGCCTTGCCGGAGCGCGTGCAGTTCCCCGGCGCTCGCGCCGAGCTGATGTTCGCTCCCGCGGAGAGCTTGCCGTTCGCGATCGATCTATCGCTGAATGCGCGCTTCCTTCCTAACGACCTTGCGCTGCGAATCGCGCGCAAGCGCATACAGGACGCCGACCAGATCGTCCGTGCCGAGTCCGATGGCGAGCAGGGGGTCTCGGACCTCGGCTACGCACGCACGCAAGAAGCGCGCGACCTGCTCGCCTACCTGCAGTCCTCGACGCGGCCGCCGCTGCTTCGCGCAACGCTCGCGATCGCCGTCGGTGCCACGTTTGAGGAGGAGCTCGAGGAGCGCGTGGAGATGTGCCGGCGCGCATACGGGGACATTCGCCTGCACCGGCCGCTGGGGGACCAGCTCGAACTGTTTCTGCAGCATCTGCCCGCCCAGCGCACGCGCGTGTCTGGTTACGACGACACGCTGACGACCGAGCAGGTGGCCGCGATGATGCCGACTGCCACTCACCGGGCTGGTTCGCGCGTGGGCTTCCATCTCGGCTACACGCTGTCAGGATCGAGGCAGCCGATCAGATTCAGTCTGAGAGAGGGGTCCGACAGCGATCGCAACACGGCGATTCTCAGCATTGGCGCGCTCGGCTCGGGCAAGACGACGCTCGACCAAAAGCTCAAGTACGAGGGGTTCCTGCTCGGTGCCAGGGTGATCGATTGCGATCCGAAGGGAGATCATCGCTTTCACCTGCTCGACGAGGTCGCGCCGCACACTGAGTGCGTCACGCTGCAACCGGACCCCGCGCTGCGGGGCGTGCTTGACCCGCTCAGGGTGGCGCCGAAGCATCTGCATCACGAGGCGACGGTCTCGTTCCTGCGCGACCTGCTACCGAGGAGAGCCGAGCCGGCATGGGAGACGGCGATCGTCAGCGCGGTCGACCGCGTGATCAGGCGCGCCGATACGCCGACCTGCCTCGAGGTCGTGCGAGCGCTACTCGAGGGCGACGGAGTCGATCAGAAGGTTGGCAGGACGCTCGAGGTGTACGCGCGATCGGGTCTCACCCAACTCGGCTTCGCAGATCCGGCAGTCAGCCTGCCGCCGGTCGGGCATCGCCAGGTGACCTACCTGCCGATACGCGACCTGCCTGGCCCCGACCCGGGTATGTCTCGCGCGCGGACTACTCACAGGCGGAGCGGGTCGGCGAGCAGATCGTTCGGCTGATCGCGATGTTCGCGATGCATCTGATGGGCGCCGAGCGCGACCGTTTGAAGCTGTTCTCGTTCGACGAGGGATGGCGGCTGCTGGGAGATCCGGCGGGCCGCGCGCTACTCGCATCGCTTCAGCGCATGGGTCGGTCGGAGCTGGCCGTGCCGATCATCAGCACGCAACTCGTCACGGACACTGTGATGGGGGACCGGGAGTCACTCGACAATCTGATCGGCGCGACGTTCGTGTTCGGCATGCGTTCGGAGGCGGAGGCCGCCAGGGCATTGACGCTGCTCGGGCTCGATGCCAGCGATGCCCGGATGCGACAGCGCCTGCTCGAGCTCGATGCCGGGCGGTGCCTGTTTCGCGACCATCACGGCCGGATCGAGGCGATCCAGGTTGATGTCGTCGTGCCTTCGTTGCTGCGGGCATTCTCGACGACGCCGCCCCGCGTTTGAGACTCAAGGCGTTCGCTGCGTGCGCCACCACGCTTCTTGCCGCTGCGGCCTGCTCGACCAGCGCGGCAGGCGCGATCGTGCAGACGAGCATCCACTCGCGTCCGCTCGCTCGCTCGTCGGCTGCGACTCCGGATCGTGTTCACGCGAAAGTGGCTCGTCGCGTCGACTCCGGGCCGGTCGACGGAGCGAGCCCCGGGGCGGCTGACCGAGCCCCGACGGCGCCTCCGTTGACGGATGCGCCGTCGCCAAGCGGAGGAGAAGGCGACGAACGCGAAAGCGGGGCCACGTCGGTCGAAGTGGACCCGCTCGTCGGCAACGGGTTGAGCAGCCCCTTGTGCGACGACGCTCCAGGCGGCTCGGGCCTGACGGGCGCGAGCAGGCGCAACTGCGAAACCTCGGGCTTCGTCGCCGCGGAAGCCCCGACGGGGGACTACGGGATCGACGTGCATATCGATACGGGCGTGCTCGGGCTCAGCTCTGGGGGACTCCTGTCGGCGGTGCAGGAGCTGTTCGTGACGCCGCTGTGGATGGCGCTCGTATGGGCGGTTCACGCGCTCGTCGTGATGCTCGAGTGGTGCTTCACGATCGACCTCCTCGACAGCGCGTCGGTCAGCTCGGGAATCGGCGCGACGCTACGGCGAGTCCAAGCGACATTCACCGTGCCGTGGTTGGCGATGGTGCTGGCAATCGGCTCGATGCTTGCCGTCTACAACGGCCTGATCCGTCGGCGCGTGGCGGAGACGCTGGGCCAAGCGCTGCTGGCGTTCGCGATGATGGCGGCAGGCATTTGGGTCACGCTCGACCCGGTCGGGACGGTGGGCGCGCTCGGCGATTGGGCCAACCAGGCGAGCCTGGGAACTCTCGCCGTGACCGCGACGGGCGTGCCAAGCCGCGCCGGAGCGACGCTCGCCAACGGCGTCGGCAGCTTGTTCGCCGCGACCGTTGAGGTTCCGTGGTGCTATCTCGAGTTCGGGGACGTCGCATGGTGCAGGGATCCCGCGCGCCTGGATCCGCGCCTTCGCGCGGCAGCGCTGTCGATCGCCGACGGAGAGATGGCGCTGGCCCGGTGCAAGCCGAACGCGCGAGCCCTGCACCTATGCGCGCCGCCGGGCAGCGCCGGGACGCAGGCGCTGGAACGCAGCGTGCGCCTGCTGCGTGCTGCGCGCACCAACGGAGCGGTGTTCTTGGCGCTGCCGGCGAACGGGTCGGGCGCGCAACTCGATCAACGATCGCGAATCGTTGCTGTGGGCGATCTGCCAGAGCGACGAAGCGACGAGCTGTCGAGGCCCGAGCTCGGCCGAGGCCGAGTTCCGCACCAACCGCGGTACTTGGGCGAGGGTCGGAGGGCTGCTTCTGATCGTCGTCGGCGTATTGGGCATGCTGCTGATGATCGGCTTCATTGCCCTGCGACTGCTGGCGGCGGCGCTGTTCGGGCTCTTGTATCTGATGCTCGCACCGGCGGCGGTGCTCGCGCCGGCGCTCGGAGAGGGCGGCCGCGCGATCTTTCGCAGGTGGGGCGCGCAGCTGCTCGGAGCTGTCGTCTCCAAGCTCGTGTTCTCGTTCCTGCTCGGCGCAGTCCTGGCCGTGCTGGGAGCCCTGGCAAACCTCGAAACGCTGGGCTGGTGGACCCAGTGGCTGCTGATGTCGGCCTTCTGGTGGGGAGCGTTTGCCCGGCGCCACCAGGCGATGCAGCTGGGCGGTGGCGTGCTCGGATACCTAGAGGGCGGCGAGCGACGGTCGCTGGCCGCCCGCGCGAACGAAGCGCTCGAGAGTCCGCGCCGCGTGATCGGAGGCGTCCGGGATGCGAGGGAGCGCTTCGCAAATCGATCCGCGGAGGCTCGCCGTCGTCGCGAGAGCGCCACGCAACCGACACGGCTCACCAGGCAGCCACACGTTCGCCGCGAACCCGCGGCTCGTGCCGAGGGGTTCGCCGGGGTCGATGGCCAGGCGAGGCGCACGTTGGAGGTCGACCACGATCACGCGCAGGAGGTTCTGAAGGGATCACGCGACAGCGAGCGGCGGGTGTCGTCGATCCGTGCGCGGATCGCGCACATCGACGAGCAGCGCGATCGCGCGCTCGCGTCCGGGGACAGGCGTCGTGCGGCGCGGCTGGGGGACAGAGGTAAGCGACTCGAGGCCGAATCCGAGCATGAGCAGGCGAGACTCGACGCGGCGCGTCGCGTCGCCGTCGACACCCGCGATCCGCGAGGCGAGGGTCATCTGCATCGGGCTAGACAGCGCGAGCAATTCCTCGACGCGCAGGCAGCGCTGCCATCGCGCGCGGCTGCGCGCGGCCGGCAAGCGCAATTTGCGCGACTACGCGTCGCTCGCCGGCCTCGCCGGATACGGGCGCGACGAGTACGAGGGCATGGACGCGCGGGACAAGCGCGTTGCCCGGCTCGCGATCGATCGCGAACTCGCCGCACGGCTCGCGAGCTCAGGCCTCGGCCGCGGCGTGCAGATCGCCGAGCCGCCAGCGACGGGGGGCAAGCCGCAACGTGCCGTGCCGCGCGGGGCAGCCGCGCGGCGGGCGACAGCGCCCGGCGTCGACTCCGTTGGGCGGCCCGCAGCGCGACGGTCGGGCCCGTCACGATGCTGGACGCTCGTCGGAATCGATCGTGATGCGTGATGCACGAGAGGTGGCGGCGAGGCGCAAACGACAGCTGGGGCCCGAACGGCCGTGAACGCCGGCTCGGTCGCGGCGCCTGTCCGAACGCGGACACGGGTTGCGATCGCGGTCGGGGCGGTGCTCGCCGCGCTGCTGGTGGTAGGAATCGGGCTGGTCGCGAGCCTGGCAGGCATGACGGACGCGCCACTCGAAGCGGGCGAAGCAGGCGACGGCGGCGCTGATGCGCGGCCGTCCGCTCTGGCGCGCGCTGAAATCCCGCCGCAGTACCTGCGCCTGTATCAACTTGCCGCCGAGCGCTACGGGATCGACTGGGCGATTCTGGCGGGCGATCGGCAAGGTCGAGTGTGATCACGGACGCGATCGCGATCCGTCGTGCACCCGCGTCGGCGCGGTCAACTCCGCGGGCGCCGGCGGCCCGATGCAGTTCCTGGCGTCGACCTGGGAACGCTACGGCGTCGACGGGGACGGTGACGGGGGCGCGAACAGATGGGACCCCGCCGACGCAATTTTCTCGGCGGCGCGCTATCTAGTCGCGTCCGGCGCTCCCAACGACTATCGCCGGGCTCTGTTCGCTTACAACCACGCGGGATGGTATGTCGACGAGGTGGAAGCGTGGGCCGCGCGATATCGCGGGTCTACGCTCTCGTCTCCGGCGAGCGCGGAGCTGCTGGCGAGCGGGGACGAACAAGCGAGCGGCGCGGATATTCGGCTGCAGGCCGAGACGACGACACCGGTCGCATTTCGTCGTCGGCGCGCGCGCGATGCTCACGCCCGGCGATGGGCATGTCGCGCTCGTGCCCGCGGCGGCGCCGAGCGTCGTGCAGGCGATGATCGTCGCCGGCAACGAGCTCCAGCAGCTTCCGTACGGCCCCGGTGGACATCCCGACCCGCGTGGCGCGCTCGAAGAGGACTGCAGCAGCACGGTCAACTACGTGCTGTACCGCGCCGGGCGTTAGACCGATCGCTGAAATCATCCACGACAATCCGCTCGCTCAGGACTATGTCGATTGGGGACTCCCAGGGCCGGGACGATGGGTCACGATCTACGCGACGACGAGTCCGACGGCACACGTTTTCATGACGATCGCCGGCCTGCGACTCGATACGAGCCACGGCGGCACCGATGTCGGTCCCAACTCGAGCTGAAGACGGTCCGAGGTGGCGCATCGCGGACCATATCCGACCTGGGCGCACTGGTCGATTCGCCACCCGCCGGGCCTATAAGGTGCGCGCCATGCCCGACCGCAAAGTCGACTATCTGCTGATCGGAGGCGGCCTCGCCTCGGCCAACTGCGCGCGCTGGCTGCGCGAGGAGGGCGCCGACGGCGAGATCGTGGTGGTGGGGCGCGAGCCCGACCCGCCGTACAACCGCCCGGACTGCTCGAAGTGGTACCTGCGCGGCGAAGAGGAGCGCGACAAGGCGTTCTTTCGCCCGGACGAGTGGTGGGACGAGCAGAAGGTGGAGCTGCTCAAGCGCACGAGCGTGACGGCGCTGGATGTGCAGGCGCGCACGGCGAAGCTGTCGAGCAAGCAGGAGATCGAGTTCGGCAAGGCGCTGATCGCGACGGGCGCGAACGTGCGGCGGCTGAACGTCGACGGCTGCCACCTGGAGCAGATCCACTACCTGCGCACGCTGGGCAACGCCGACGCGATTCGCGCGGGCGTGGCCGAGGCGGAGAACGTGGTGCTGATCGGCGGGAGCTACATCGGCTGCGAGGTGGCGGCGTCGCTGACGATGCTCGGCAAGAAGTGCACGATCGTGATGCAGGAGCAGCACACCCTGGAACGCGGCTTCGGCGCGCAGGTCGGCAGCTTCTTCCAGGAGCTCCTGGAATCGCACGGCATCGCGATCCACGCAAGCGACGAGCTCGAGCGCTTCGAGGGCGAGGAGACGGTGGCGAAGGTCGTGACGCGCGCAGGGCTGGAGCTCGAGGCCGACGCGGTGGTGATCGGCGCGGGTGTGACGCCGGACATCCAGCTGGCCCAGCGCGCGGGCCTCACGATTGGCGAGCGCGGCGGCGTGACGTGTAGCTCGCGCCTGGAGAGCTCGGCGCCTGGCGTGTTCGCTGCGGGCGACATCTGCGAATACGTGTCGGTCGTGCACGGCGGCGAGCTCGTGCGCATCGAGCACTGGGACGTGGCCTTCAACCACGGCAAGACGGCGGCGCTGAACATGCTCGGGCGCGACGTCGCGCACACGGTGGTTCCGTACTTCTACTCCGTGCTCGGCGATTGGGGTGAGCTGGAATATGTGGGCCCGGCCTACGCGTGGGACGAGGAGATCTTGCGCGGCTCGTTCCAGGAGGGCAAGTTCACCAACTGGTACCTGAAGGATGGAGTCGTCAAGGCGGCGCTGACGTTCGGCCGCTCCGACGACCTCGACGCGGCGCGAAAGCTGATCGTCGAAGCGCATGTGCTCGACCAGGCGCAGCGCGCGGCGCTCGCCGATGTCGACGCCGATTTGAACGATTGATCGACGGTCGCCCGCGCGCGGCGCTCGTGCCGGCGCGGGCTGGGCGGGCCCGCGAGCCCGCCACATCGCGCCGCTGAGCGGCTCGGGTGCCCGCCGGCCGATCCTCGCCGCCGGCCCGTTCGTCGCCGCGCTGAGCGCCCGCCGAAACCGGTCGGCACGCGGGTCAGCTCGTGCGATGAGATGACGCGGTCGATCAGGCCGTACTCGCGCGCCTGATCGGCGGTGAAGTAGCGGTCGCGCTCCATGTCGTCGTGCACGCGCTCGAGCGGCTGCCCGGTGTGGCGCGCGTAGATCTCGTCGATGTGCCGGCGCAGCTCGAGCGTCTCGCTGGCGTGGATCTCGATGTCGGCGGCCTGGCCCTCGAAGCCGCCCGATGGCTGGTGGATCAGGATGCGGCTGTTGGGTAGCGCCATCCGCTTTCCAGGGGCGCCGCCGGCGAGCAGCAGCGAGCCCATGCTCATCGCCACGCCGAAGCAGATCGTCTGCACGTCGGGCCTTACGAACTGCATCGTGTCGTAGATGGCGAGGCCCGCGTAGACGACGCCTCCGGGCGAGTTGACGTACAGCGAGATGTCCTTGTCGGCGTCTTCGCTCTCGAGGTGCAGGAGCTGGGCGACGACGAGGTTGGCGACCTGGTCGTCGACGGGCGTGCCGATGAACACGATGCGCTCGTCGAGCAGGCGCGAGTAGATGTCGAACGAGCGCTCGCCGCGCGCGCTCTGCTCGACGACCATCGGGATCAGTTGCATGTCGGCTATCCTTTCGACAACTCTACGGTTGTCAATACAATAGCAACCAATTGGTTGTCAAGGAGGCCGGCGTATGCCAGCGCGAACAGAGGTCGAGATCGAGGCGACGCCAGAGGAGGTATGGGAGGCGCTCGTCACGGAGGAGGGGCGCGAGCGCTGGCTGGGGGAGCCCGAGCGCGATGTTCACGTCGAGGTCGTCGACGCTCCGCATCGCCTCGTGTGGTGGTGGGCCGGCGAGGATCAGCCGGCGACGCGCGTCGAGTTCCTCGTGGTCGCGGCGCCCGCCGGGACGCGAGTCGTCGTCACCGAGAGCGAGCCGGCCCTGCCGATCGCGGCGCTCGCCGCGAGCTTCGCGCTGGTGGCGGCTTGAGCGACGACGCCTCGGCGCCGGTGTTCGCGGCGCTCGCCGATCCCACCCGCCGCACGATGATCGAGGCGCTGCTGCGCGACGGCACGACCAGCGTGCCGCGTCTCAGCGCCGATCTGCCGATCTCGCGCCAGGCGGTCGCCAAGCATCTCTCGACGCTCGACCACGCGGGGCTCGTCGAGCGTGCTCCGGTCGCCGGCCGCGAGGTCCGCTACCGGCTGCGCGCCGGCGCGCTCGAGCCCGCCAGCGCCTGGCTCGCGCGCACGGAGGCGGCCTGGGACGAGCGCCTCGCGCGCCTCAAGCGCGCGGTCGAGGGCTGAGGACCTCGCGCGGCTGGCGCCGGGTTCGCGGAGGTGCTCGGCCGCAGGCGACGCAAACGTGCTCGGCGGTCGCGTGTCGAGTACGATCGATGCGACAAACGGTCGGTGGTCGAGGGAAGTCGGTGTGAATCCGACGCGGACCCGCCACTGTGACCGGGGATGCCCGCCGGAGCGCGCTAACGCGCAGCCACCGGTCCGCCGATCGCGGACCGGGAAGGCCCGGAGGGGTAGGCCCGGGAGCCAGGAGACCAGCCTCCGGCCGAAGCCCACAAGCCCTCGTGGAAAGGGGTTGGCTCCATGTGCAGATCTCCTCGTATTACAACGACGCTTCTATTGGCGTGCCTGCTGTCGCTCGCGCTCGCGACGGTTGCGCGCGCCGCAGGACCGGCCACCGTGACGGTCAGGGTCGAGGGGCAGGAACGGACGTTGCTTGCAGCGACCACGGTCACGACGAACACGACGCCGGTCGACAAGGACGGCAAGCCCCTGGACACGTGCAGCGGCACGAGCGCGGCCGGGGCGCTCGACCAGGCCACCTCGGGCAATTGGAGCGGCACGTACTTCGAAGGGCTCGGCTACTCGGCCGAAACGATCCTCGGCGAGTCGCATTCGTTCGAAAGCGGCGCCGCGGCGAACATCTTCTGGAGCTTCTGGCTGAACAACGCTCCCTCCACGCTCGGCATCTGCGAAGTCCAGCTCAACCCCGGCGACAGCATCCTGTTCTTCCCCGAATGCTTCAGCGAAACGGGAGCCTGCCCGGCGGCGCCGAACCCGCTCGGGATCTCCGCGCCGTCGGTGGCTGAAGCCGGCTCGCCGATGACCGTGGCGGTTACCTCGTATGCAAACGCGAACGGCGCGTCGTCGCCCGCGGCGGGCGCAACGGTCAGCGGCGGGGGCGCCAGCGGGACGACGGATGCGAGCGGACATGCGACGCTCGCGCTGTCCCAGACCGGCAACGTGACGCTCGACGTGAGCGCGCCTGACGCGGTTCGCACGGAGGCGACGATCTGCGTGCACAAGGGCAACGACGGCA
The DNA here is from genome assembly GCA_963846205.1 of uncultured Solirubrobacteraceae bacterium. Lineage (GTDB taxonomy): Bacteria > Actinomycetota > Thermoleophilia > Solirubrobacterales > Solirubrobacteraceae > Palsa-744. The sequence continues at coordinate 75,679 of CAWJVB010000002.1, forward strand.
ACTGCGGCACGACTGCGCCGAGCGCCGCAGCCCCGGGTGCCGCGCAGGGGGTGGCGGGGGCCAAGAGCGCGTACGCCGGGCCGTACGCGGTCGTGGCGCGCGCGACGGGGATCCTCGACGGGCACGTGTACCCAGCGAAGCACTCCCCGCGCCTGCTGTCGGGCACAGTGCTCTCGCACGCGGGCGTGGCGTCGGTGAGCCTGCGACTGCGCCGCTCCTACAAGGGACGCTGCTTCGCCTACAACGGCACCCGCGAGAGCTTCGCTCGTGTTCGTTGTGGCGCTGGCAGCTTCTTCGAGGTGTCGCGCGCTGCGAGCTTCAGCTACCTGCTGCCGGCTGCGCTCGCGCGCGGGCGCTACGTGCTCGATCTCGAGGCGGTCGATGCCGCCGGCAATCGCACGAGCCTGTCCCGCGGGACCTCGCGGGTGGTTTTCTATGTCCGCTAGTCGGTGACTCGCGTGCGCCGGCTCGTCGGGGCGCTCGCGGCGCTGTGCGCGCTCGCGCTGCTCGTGTGCGGCTGCGGCCTCGGCGCGGGCAAGGCGCCGAGCGGCGGTGCAGCTGCTCGTCACGCGGGACTTCGGCTCGGCGGCGTTGCGCTCGTGGAGCGCTCCGCAGGTGCGCGGCGAAGAGACGGTGATGAGCCTGCTGGCGCGCAACGCGACAGTCGCGACGCGCTTCGGCGGGGGCTTCGTGCAGAGCATCGACGGGCTGGCCGGCGGGCAGCACGACGGCAGCTCGGTCGACTGGTTCTATTACGTCAACGGGGTCGAGGCGGCCAAGGGCGCGGCCGCGACGAACGTCCATCCGGGCGATCACATCTGGTGGGACTGGCACGACTGGGACGCGACCGACGAGATCCCCGCCGTCGTCGGCTCGTTCCCGGAGCCGTTCCTCAACGGCATCGGCGGCAAGCGGCTACCGGTGCGGGTCGAATGCGCCGACGCCGGCGGCTACGCGTGCCGCACGGTGACCGACGCGCCTGCGCGCGCAGCAGGTGCCGGCCGCCGTGGCGGCGCTCGGCAGCGGCGCGGGCGAGTCCGAGACGCTGCGCGTCGCGGTCGGCACGTGGCGTGACATCGCTGGCGCCTCGGACGTTCGCGAACTGCGTGAGGGTCCTCGCGCCAGCGGGGTGTACGCGCGCTTCTCGGCGTCGGGGACGACGCTCACGCTGCTCGACGAACAGGGTGGGCCCGCGCAGACGCTGGCCGGCGGCGCCGGCCTGATCGCGGCGACTCGCTCGGGCGAAGACGCGCCGGTGTGGGCCGTGACCGGCACGGACGCCGCCGGCGTCTCGCGCGCCGCGAGCGCGTTCGCAGCCCCGGCGCTCGCACACCGCTTCGCCGTCGCGGTCAGCGCCGGCGGGACGCTTGCGCTGCCTCGGCCTGGGAACGGGCGATGATCGGCGGGCTGCTCTTCTATCGCCGCATCGCGAGTCCCCTGCACGCGACGCGAGCGAGCATCGCCGCCGTTTGGACGTTGTCGCTGATGGCCGCCACGCTGATCCTGTTCCACCCGCTGTGCCTGCTCGCGTTGCTGCTGGCCGTGCTCGGCGCCGGCTGGGGTGCCGGCGTTGGCGGGCGGCTCGTTCGCTCGCTGCGCATGGCCGCGATCGTGGCTGTGCCGATCGTGCTGGTCAACGTGCTGGTCAGCCGTGAGGGCCTGACCGTGTTCGCGCGCCTGGGCGACCTCGGCCCGTTCGGCCAGGGCGACCTGACGGTCGAGGCGCTCGCCTACGGCTGCGTGATCGCGCTGAAGGTGACGCTGCTGATCCTGGCCACGGCGCTCGCCGGGCTGGCGGTCGACCCCGACGAGATGCTGCACATCTTCCGGCGGCTGTCGTTTCGCTCGGCGCTGACGGCGACGCTCGCGACGCGGATGCTGCCGGTGCTCGCGGCCGACTCCCAGCGACTGGCGGAGGCCCAGCGAACACGACCGCCCGGCGCCGGCGCGGGAGCGCGCGGACGCGTCGCGTTGCTCAGCGCGATCGTCGGCCGGCTCGCTCGATCGGGCGATGGACGTGGCGGCGACTCTCGAGGTTCGCGGCTTCGCGACCGCCCGCCGCGTCAGGGGTGCGCGCGGAAGCGCTCGCCGCGCGCTGTCGCGTCACGACATCGCGTTCGCGCTGTCGGCCGCCGCGATCCTTTCGCTCGCGATCGTCGGGCGGCTCACAGGAGTCTCCGCATTCAGCTCCTACCCGCGCATCGCGATCACGACCGACGCCGGCACGCTCGTGCTCGCCCTCGCGCTGCTCGCCTCGGCGCTGCTCCCGTTCTGCGATCGTCGCGGGATCGACCGATGAGCGGCGCGCTGCTGTCCTTCGAGAGCGTCTCCTACCGCTATCCGCAGTTCGCGCAGCCGGCGCTGAGCGATGTCAGCCTCGAAATCGCGCATGGCGAGTTCTGCGTGCTGGCGGGCTTGTCCGGCAGCGGCAAGTCCTCGCTGCTGCGCGCCGCGTGCGGGCTCGTGCCGCACTTTCACGGCGGGCGCTTCGCCGGGCGCGTGCGGCTGGCCGGGCTCGACACGCGCGAGCACGGGCCGGCCCGGCTCGGCACCGTTGCGGGCGTGCTGTTCCAGGACCCCGAGACGCAGCTCGTCACGAGCTCCGTACGCGCGGAGCTGTCGCTTGCGCTCGAGAGCCGCGGCGAGAGCCCGGCGTCGGTCGCGCGCGGGATCGAGGAGGTGGCGCTGGCGCTCGGCATCGACGCGCTGCTCGATCGCGCCACGCACGAGCTGTCCGGCGGAGAGAAGCAGCGCGTGGCGCTGGGCGCAGCGCTCGCGGGCCGACCGCGCATCGTGCTGCTGGACGAGCCGACCTCGCAGCTGGACCCGGTCGCCGGCGACGAGCTGATCGGCCTGCTGCGCAGGCTCAACCAGGAGTGGGAGACGACGATCGTGCTCGCCGAGCATCGTCTCGAGCGCTGCCTGACCGGCGCCGACCGCGTGATCGCGCTCGATCGCGGTCGCGTCGCATGCGACGGCGACGGCGAGGCGTTCATGGCGTGGGCGTGGGCGCAGCGCGCCGTCGCTGCTGACTCCGGCCGCCACGCTGTTCAAGCTGTGCGATCTGCATCCGGCGCCGGTCGGCGTCAAGCAGGCGCGCGCCGCGCTGCGCTCGCGCTCGCTGCTGGCGGACGCCGACGCGGCCGACCACGTAGGGGAGCGCGATCCGCGCGCGGGTGTGCGTCCCGCGCAGGCCCACGCTGCGCGGCCGCCGTTCTCGCGGCGGCGCACAAAGGAGCAGCTCGCGCTCGAGCTGCGCGGGGTCTGGCACGAGCTCCGCGACGGGCCCGCGATCCTGCGCGGCGCGACGTTGTGCGTACGGCCCGGCGAAAGCGTGGCGCTGATGGGACGCAACGGCGCCGGCAAGTCGACGCTGCTGCGCCATGCGGCCGGCCTGCTCGAGCCGACGCGCGGGCGGGTCGAGCGCGCCGGCAGGGTCGCGCTGCTGCTGCAGAACCCGGGCGACTACTTCATCCACGAGCGCGTCGACGAGGAGCTCTCCGCGCAGGCGCTGGCGGCGTCCGAGCTGGTGGCGATGTCCGCGCGCCATCCGCGCGACCTGTCGGGCGGAGAGCGACAACGGCTGGCGCTCGCGATCGTCACCGACCCGGCGCAGCGAGACTCGACGCGCAAGCGCCGCAAGGACGCCGGCTCTGCGCCTGCTACCGCGCTCGCGCCTGCCCCTGCGGTGCTGGCGCTGGACGAGCCGACCCGTGGCATGGATCGCGGCGCGAAGGCTGAGCTTGCGCAGGAGCTGCGCCGCCGCGCCGTCGCCGGACAGGCGGTGATCGTCGCCACGCATGACCCCGAGTTCGCGGCCGCGTGCGCAGATCGGGCGGTTCTGCTCGCCGACGGTCGTGTGATCGCCGACGGCCCCACGCACGAGCTGCTCGCGGGCGGCTGGTACTTCGCCACCGAGACGGCTCGCATCCTGGGGGGCGCCGGCGGAGCGCTGCTGCCCCCCGAAGGCGCCGAGCTCCTGCGCCGCCGCGCGCCCCGCGATCGCGGTGCGAATGACGCTGGCGGCGAGCCGGCAGCGGCGGGCTCCGCACAGAAGCGGCTGGTGAACGACACGCGCGCGGACGCGCGCGCGAGGCAGCCCGAGGACCGTGGTGCCGGCGCGCCGCTGGAGGTGGCGCCGTGAGCTGGCCGCTCGCGTCGTTCCTGCTCGTCGGCGTGGTGCTCGCGTGCGGCTGGCTGGCATACGAGCGCGCGCGTCCGTCCGCGAGGATGATCGCCGTCGTCGCCACGCTGGCCGCGGTCGCGGCGCTCGGCCGCGACGCGTTCGCCGCGCTGCCGGACGTCAAGCCGATCACCGCGATGACGCTCGTCGTCGGCTACGCGCTGGGGCCGCTGGCCGGCTTCAGCGTCGGCGCTCTGGGCATGCTCGCTTCGAACTTCGTGCTCGGCCAGGGGCCCTACACACCGTGGCAGATGGCCGCATGGGGGCTGGTCGGGCTCGCCGGCGCGGCACTCGGCGTGCTCACGCGGCGGCGGCTGGGCCGCGTCCAGCTGGCGCTCGCGTGCGCGCTCGCGGCGCTCGCGGCAAAGGAGGTGATGAACGTCTACACGTGGACCCTCGGCGCCGCGCACACCCCCGCGGCATTGCTGCTGGTCGCCGGCCAGGGACTCCCGTATGACATCACCGACACGGTCGCCAGCTTCCTGTTCGGCCTCGCCTTCGGCCCCGAGTTGGCGCGCCTGCTGGCGCGCATGCGCGCGCGAATGAGCGTCACCTGGGAGGCGGGCGAGCGCCCCGCCGAGCCGCTCGGCGCCGCCCCCGGCGCGCCGCTCGGTGGCGCGCCCGGTGCGCCGCCGGCGCGCGGCCGGCGGCGGCCTGCGTTCGCTCGGCGCGCGCGGGCCGCTGCTCTGCGTGCTCCTGCTCAGCGCGTTCCTGCTCGCGCCGCGCGCAGCCGGTGCGGCGTCGCTGGGCCGAGAGCTCGGCTATCTGGCCTCCGCGCAGAACTCCGACGGCGGCTTTGGGGCCGTCGGCGGGCAACGCAGCAGCGAGCTTTATACCGGCTGGGCGGCGATGGGACTGGCGGCCGCCGGGCGCAATCCGACGAGCGTGCGTCGGGGCGAGCACTCGGTGCTCGACGCCCTGCGCGCGGAAGCCGCGACGCTGAGTGGTCTCGGAGATCAGGAGCGCACGATCCTGGCGCTGCGCGCGTGCGGCGCCTCCGCCTATTCGTTCGCCGGGCACGATCTCGTCGCTGAACTGCTGCACGCGCGCGCAGAGCGACGACTCGTTCGCGCATCAGGTCAACCTGACGGCCTTCGCGATCTTCGCGCTGCGCGCCGTCGGCCATTCGGCCCGGCTCGGCGCGATCCACGATGCGGCCGGCTGGCTCGAGCGCCAGCAGAACGGCGACGGCGGCTTCGGCTTCGGCGCCGGCGGCTCGCGCAGCGACGTCGACGACACGGGCGCGGCGTTGCAGGCGCTCGCCGCTGCCGGCGCCCGCGATCGCGGCGTGCTCTCGCGTGCGACGTCCTACCTGACCCGCTCGCAGAATCTGGACGGGGGCTTCCCGCAGCAGTTCGGAGGCGAATCGAACGCACAGTCGACGGCGTGGGCGGTGCAAGGGCTGCTCGCGGTCGGGCGCGACCCCGCATCGTTGCGCCGCCGCGGCAGCCGCTCGCCGGTCGCCTACCTGGAAAGCCTGATCGCTCCCGACGGGAGCGTGCGCTACTCGCGCACGAGCGCGCAGACGCCCGTGTGGGTGACCGCGCAGGCGCTGATCGCGCTTGCCGGCAAGACGTTCCCGGTCGCAGGCTGAGCGCCGAGCGATCTGCCGCTCGCCGGACGCCGACACAGCCTTCAGCCGGCCTTTAGCGCCCGTCCTAACCTGTCGGAGATATGTCCGGCTACTCGTACACCGCCCCTGCGCAGCTCGCGCGCGCGGAGCGTCACCCTGCCGGGCGCCGTCAGCGCGGCGTCGGCGCACCGCTGCTGGTAGCCGCGCTGAGCGCCTGTGGCGCTGGCGCTGGTGTGGGTGGTGGCCGAGCTGGTTCCCGCCGCGCACCTGCGCGACGCGCTCCTGCTGCAGCACTTCGTGGCGCTCGATCACGGGCACACCCGGCGCATCGCCGAATGGCTGCCGAGCGCTCGTCAATCCGTTCCTGTACACGATCTGGGCCGTCGCGCTCGTGCTGATCGCGCTGGCACGCGAACGCCCGCGCGTCGCGCTCGCCGTCGCGCTCGTGCTGGCGCTGGCGCCGTTCAGCTCGGAGCCGCTCAAGCTGCTGCTGGCGCACCCGCACGTGCGCATCGGCTGGACGCAGGTCGGGCCGGCGTCCTATCCGAGCGGGCACTCGACCGCGGCCGGGATCCTCGCGATGTGCGCCGTGCTCGTCGCGCCGCCGCGCCTGCGTCCGTCGGTCGCCGCCGGCGCCGCCGCGTTCGCGCTGGCGGTCGGCGTCGCGCTGCTGATCCGTGCCTGGCACATGCCAAGCGACGTGCTCGGCGGCTACCTGACGGCGATGCTGTGGGCGGCGCTTGCCGTCGCCGGCGTGCGCGCCTCAGAGCGCCGCTGGCCGCGGCGCGCGCGTGACGGTGAGACTCCGCACGCCCGCCCGGGACTCCGCGCCGTCCGACGGCGCCTGCACGCGGGCCGTTAGTCGCTCGGGTCGCCCTCCGGCCCGCCGGGCGCCGGAGTCATGAGCTCCCGGCTGCCACAGCGGCTCCACCTGCGCGCCCGCCGCGCCCTGCTCGCGGTTGGCTGAGCGACTCAAGATGAACAGCAGGTCGGACAGCCTGTTGAGATAGCGCACGACCTCGCCGGCGTCCTCGCCGACCGCGAGTGCGCGTCGCTCTGCGCGGCGGCACACCGTCCTGCACACGTGCAGGTGCGCCGCGGCGGGCGTGCCGCCGGGGATCACGAACGAGCGCAACGGCTCGAGCGTCGCGTTGACCTCGTCGCACGCCTGCTCGAGCCACTCCGTGTAGTCGGGCCCGACGCGCAGGCGCTCGCGTGCCCGCTCGTCGGACGTCCTCGTCGGGCGGCGCGGCACCGACAGGTCGGCGCCGACGTCGAGCAGGTCGTTCTGCACGCGGCGCAGCCACTCGGCGAACTGCTCGGGCAGCCCTGGCGCAAGCAACGCCACGCCGATCGTCGCGTTCAGCTCGTCGACGGTGCCGTACGCCTCGACGCGCGGGTGCAGCTTGGAGACGCGGCTCATGTCGCCGAGATGCGTCTCGCCGCCGTCGCCGAGCTTCGTGTAGATGCGGGTCAGGTTGACGGTCATCTGCGTAGGGCGCCGCGCTGCACGCCCTGCCTGATGATAGGCGCCGCCGGCCCTGGCCGCGACAGGATCCGTCGGCCCACACCGCCTAGGCGCGCCGACGCTGACTGCGCAGGCGCGCCGACCCTGACTGCCGCGCCTCGCCGCGATCGGATACGTTCTCGCCCCTCGTATGCGCATTGGCGTTCCGAAGGAGACCGCGGCGGGCGAGCATCGTGTGGCGCTCGTGCCGGAGGTCGTCAGCAAGCTCACGGCCAAGGGCCTGGATGTCGTCGTGCAGAACGGCGCGGGCGACGACGCGCTCGTCCCGGACGCCGCCTTCAGCGACGCCGGGGCGCAGCTGAGCGCGGACGCGCCCGCGATCTGGGCCAGCGACGTCGTGCTCACGATCTCGCCGCCGGATCCCGAGCAGATCCGGGCGCTGGGGCCGGGCTCGATCCTGATCGGCTTCCTGGCGCCGCTGTCCAGCCCGCAGACCACACGCGCGCTCGCCGACGCCGGCGCGACGGCCTTCGCGATGGAGTCGATCCCGCGCATCTCGCGCGCGCAGTCGATGGACGCGCTGTCCTCGCAGGCCAACGTCGCCGGCTACAAGGCGGCGCTGCTCGGCGCCGAGGAGATGGGCCGCTTCTATCCGATGCTGATGACCGCGGCGGGCACGATCCCGCCGGCCAAGGTGCTGGTGCTCGGCGTCGGCGTGGCCGGGCTGCAGGCGCTGGCGACGGCCAAGCGGCTGGGGGCGCGCACGACCGGGTACGACGTGCGCCCCGAGGTCGCCGAGCAGGTGCAGTCGCTCGGCGCGCAGTGGCTCGACCTCGGTCTCGAGGCCAGCGGCGAGGGCGGCTACGCGCGCGAGCTGACCGACGAGGAGCGCGCGCGCCAGCAGCAGGCCTTGACGGATGCGATCAAGGGCTTCGACGTGGTCATCACGACCGCGCTGGTGCCGGGTCGCCCGGCGCCGAAGCTGGTCACGGCCGAGGCCGTCGCCGGCATGAAGCCCGGCTCGGTGATCATCGACCTGGCCGGCGAAACCGGCGGCAACTGCGAGCTGACCGAGCCGGGCCAGACGGTCGTGCGCCACGACGTGAAGATCGTCTCGCCGCTGAACCTCCCCGCGAGCATGCCCGAGCACTCCTCGCAGCTGTTCGCGCGCAACGTGCTGGCGCTGCTCGAACTGCTGATCGACGAGGACGGGACGTTGAAGCTCGACTTCGACGACGAGATCGTCGCGGGCGCGTGCGTGGTGCGCGACGGCGAGATCGTCAACGCGGGCGCCAAGGCGGCCGTCGAAGGCCGGCTCGCCGGCCGGCGGGAAAGGGGCGGACGGGACGTCCGCCCCGGTCACGGACGACAGGAGTCGGACGTTGGGGTCGAAACGGGCGGGGCCCCGGCGGAGGTGATCGTGATTCTCGCGAGCACGCTCACGACGAACCTCGCGATCCTCGTGCTGGCCGGCTTCATCGGCTTCGTCGTGATCTCGAAGGTGCCCAACACGCTGCACACGCCGCTGATGTCGGGCACCAACGCGATTCACGGCATCGTGCTGCTGGGCGGCCTGTTGCTGCTCGGCCTGGCCGGGCTGGACGGCTTGAGCAAGGCACTGCTCGTGATCGCGGTGGCGTTCGGCACGATCAACGTCGTCGGCGGCTTCCTCGTGACCGACCGCATGCTGGAGATGTTCAAGTCCAAGCCGAAGCAGAAGCCGAAGGCCGACGAGGACGAGCAGAGGGCAGCGGCGAGGGGGGACCGGGGGAGCTGCGACGTGAGCACCCTGCCGCTGGCCAGCTCGTTCCTGCAGGGCGAAAGCTTCATCTACGTCCTGTACATCATCGCGTTCGCGCTGTTCATCCAGGGCCTGCGCGGACTGTCCGGCCCGACGACCGCAGTGCGCGGCAACCGCATCGCGGCCGTCGGCATGGCGATCGCCGTGATCGCCACGCTGCTGAACCGGGGCGAGGGCAACTGGGGCCTGATCGCGCTCGGCGTCGCGCTCGGAATCGCGGTCGGCGTGCCCGCGGCGCGCCAGGTGAAGATGACCGCGATGCCGCAGATGGTGGCGCTGTTCAACGGCGTCGGAGGCGGCGCGGTCGCGCTGATCTCGTGGGTCGAGTTCCGCCACCACGGCTCCACGTACGGATCGCGCACGCTGGAACTCGGACACCAGCTCCGGCGGGCTGGTCTCGGCGCGATCCTGCATCCACGTCGGCGCCGTCTCGACGTACATCGCGATCTTCAGCGTGTTCGCTGCGATCATCGGCTCGATCTCCTTCTGGGGATCGAACGTGGCGTTCGGCAAGCTCCAGGAAATCATCCCCGGCCGGCCGATCTCGTTCGGAGCGGGCCAGCAGGTCGTCAACCTGGTGCTGCTCGTGCTGGCGCTCGCGGCCGGCGTAGACCTGATCGCCGGAGCGCACTCGGAACTGCTGTTCATCGGGATGCTCGTGATCGCGGCGCTGCTCGGCAACGCGCTGGTGCTGCCGATCGGCGGCGCCGACATGCCGGTCGTGATCTCGATGCTGAACGCGTTCACCGGCCTGTCCGCGGCGGCCACGGGCGTCGCGCTGAACAACCCCGCGCTGATCGTCGCCGGCATGATCGTGGGCGCGTCCGGGTCGATTCTCACGAACCTGATGGCCAACGCGATGAACCGCTCGATCCCGGCGATCATCGCGGGAGGCTTCGGCGGCGGCGGCGCGGTCGAGGGAGCTGAAGGCGCGGGCGAGCACGAGGGCACAGTGCGCTCGACGAGTGCCGCCGACGCCGCGATCCAGCTCGCCTACGCGAGCCGCGTGGTGATCGTCCCGGGCTACGGCATGGCGGTCGCCCAGGCGCAGCACGCCGTGCGCGAGCTGACCAAAGAGCTCGAGTCACGCGGGGTCGAAGTCAGCTACGCGATCCATCCCGTCGCCGGGCGCATGCCGGGGCACATGAACGTGCTGCTCGCCGAGGCCGACGTGCCGTACGACCAGCTCAAGGAGATGGATGACGCCAACCCCGAGTTCGCGCGCACCGACGTGTCGCTCGTGATCGGCGCGAACGACGTCACCAACCCGGCCGCCAAGAACACGCCGTCCTCGCCGATCTACGGGATGCCGATCCTCGAAGTGGACCAGAGCCACTCGGTGATCGTGATCAAGCGCTCGATGAACCCCGGCTTCGCGGGCATCGAAAACGAGCTGTACTACGACCCCAAGACGGCGATGCTGTTCGGCGACGCCAAGTCGGCGGTCTCCGAAATCACCGCCGAGCTCGACCAGATCTGATCACTCGAGGGTCCGGACGGTGCATGCACCGTCCGCCGGGGCGGCACATGTGCCGCCCCGATGACGGGCCGCATGCGGCCCGTCACAGGCGGGCGCATGCGCCCGCCTGAACAGCACAGGAGACACGTCCCGACTCAGGACCTGGCTCTGCGAGACTGCGCAAGGTGATCGAGCGCAGTCAGGCCCTCGCGGCGCTGAGCGAGGACGAGTTCGACGTCGTCGTCGTCGGTGGCGGGATCACCGGGGCCGGCGTCGCGCTCGACGCGGCCACGCGCGGCTACAGCGTGGCTCTGCTCGAGCGCGCCGACTACGCCGCGGGCACCTCCAGCCGCTCGAGCAAGCTCGTGCACGGCGGGCTGCGCTATCTGCAGAACTTCGACCTGGGACTCGTGCGCGAGGCGCTGCTCGAGCGCCAGCTGATGGTCGCGCTCGCGCCGCATCTCGTGCGTCCGCTGCCGCTCGTCGTGCCGGCGTTCGAGGGCGCCCGTCCCGATCGCCTGGTCGGGGTCGGCCTGAACCTGTACGACGTGATGTCGGTCGAGCGCGGCCGCCGCCGCGCGCGGCGGGGCAAGCGCACGCGCACGCTCGGCGCCGAGCGACGCGCGGCCCGCTCGCCGGCGCCCGAGAACGGTGAGCCGGCCGCCGCGCCGGGGCCGGACGGCGGCGAGTCGTGGAGCCCCGAGCGCCATCGCGTGATCTCCGGCGAGGAGGTGCTCGAGCTGCTGCCCGCGCTGCGCGAGCGCGAGCCGACCAGCGGCTACCTCTTCTACGACTGCCAGACCGACGACGTACGGCTCGTGCTGACCGTGCTCGGCGAGGCCGAGCGCTTCGGCGCGGTGTGCGCCAACCGCGTCGACGTGACCGGGCTGCTCGAGCGCGAGGGCAGAGCGCAGGGCGTGCGCGCGCGCGACGTCGAGAGCGGCGAGCAGTTCGACGTGCGCGCCGCCAACGTCGTCAACGCCACCGGCGTGTGGGCCGACGAGCTGCGCCCGCAGGAGCTGCACGACGAGGCCGAGCTGCCGCGCATCCGACCGAGCCGCGGCACGCACATCACGCTGCGCCACGAGGACCTGCCGCTGGTCGGCGGCGCGATCGTGCCGGCCGGCGTCCGGGCGCTCGATCTTCGCGCTGCCGTGGCTCGGCCACACGCTCGTCGGCACGACCGACAACGACTACGAGGGGCCGCTCGATCACGTGCGGCCGTCGAGCGACGACATCGACTACCTGCTCGAGGCGATCAACGCCTTCTTCGGCTCGCAGCTCGGCGCCGGCCGACCTGACCGGCGCGTTCGCCGGCGTGCGCCCGCTGATCTCGACCGGCGACCCGAAGAAGTCGGTCGACATCTCGCGCAAGGCCGAGCTGTACGAGACCTCCTCGGGAATGATCACGATCACGGGCGGCAAGCTGACGACGTGGCGGCGCATGGCCAAGATGACCGTCGACCGGCTCGTCGAGCGCGAAGCGCGCGACGCCCCCTGCCGCACCCACGAGATCCCGCTCGGCCAGGCGATCGCCGTCGAGGAGCTGCCGCGCGTCGAGGGCGTGCCCGCGAGCTCATACGCGGCGCTCGCCGGCCGCTACGGCTACGCGGCGCGCGAGGTGCTGGCGCTGGCGGCCAGCGCGGCGGGCTGGCTCAGCCGATCGTGCCGGGTCTGCCCGACCTGCTCGCCGAGGTCGCGCTCGCGGCCCGCCAGCGAGCAGGCGCGCAGCATCGGCGACGTGCTGTTTCGCCGCACGCGCCTCGGCGTGCTCGCCGCGCGCGAGCCTCGTCCCCGACGCCGCGCGCAACCCCGCCCCCGACGAGGGAGAGCCGGCGGCTCCGGTCGCTCGCGTCGCCGACGTGCTCGCGCAGCGAGCTCGGCTGGGATGCGACGCGCGCACGAGAGGAGGTCCAGCGCTTTCGCGGAGGAGGCGCGCGCGGAGGGCGCGGACGCCGTCGTGAGCCGTCGCGAGGTCCCCGTGCATCGCTTGCGCGCCGCCGGTCACGTGCTCGAGTTGGGCAGCAGGCCGTGGCTGATGGGAATCGTCAACGCCTCGCCGGACTCGTTCAGCGACGGCGGCCTGCGCCCTACGCGCGACTCGCAGCTCGAGCTCGCCGAGCAGCTGCTCGCCGCCGGCGCAGACATCATCGACGTGGGCGGCGAGTCGGCCACGACCGGTCGTCCCCGGTGTCGGTCGAGCAGGAGCTCGAGCGCGTGCTGCCGCTCGTGCAGCGAATCGCCGGTGAGCTCGGCGCGCTCGTGTCCGTCGACACCTACAAGCCGGCGGTCGCGAGCGCCGCGATCGCCGCCGGGGCCAGCATCGTCAACGACGTCAGCGGGCTGCGCGACCCTGCGCTCGCCGAGCGTGTGCGCCGACACGGGCGCCGCGCTCGTACTGATGCACACCCGCGCGGCGCCGCGCGAGCGCCGCCAGCACCCCGACCTGTACGACGACGTCACCGCCGACGTGCTCGCCTTCCTCGCGCGAGCGCATCCAGCTCGCGCTCGAGCGCGGCATGGCGCGCGAGCAGCTGATCGTCGACCCGGGCCCAGACTTCGCCAAGACTCCCGCCCAGACGATCCAGCTGCTGCGCGAGCTCGAGCGCCTGCACGAGCTCGGCTTGCCGCTGCTGATGGCGGTCTCGCGCAAGGATTTCGTCGGCGCGCTCACCGGCCGCGCCCCGCGCGAGCGCCTGGCGCGGCACGCTCGCCGCGCTCGCCCACGGCGTCGACGCAGGCGCGCACATGTTCCGCGTCCACGACGTCGCCGCCGCGCACGACTTCCTGGTCGTGCGCGCAGCGCTGTCCGGCGAGCACGAGCCGGACAGCCGGATCTGGCGCTCGCAGAGCAGCTGCGCCACGACGCCTGAGCGCGCCGGCGCGCGCCTCGATCGCGCCCTCGCCAGAGCCCTCCGATCGAGCCGCTAGGCTGGAACGCAGCACCGGGTGCCCGCCGCTGTCCAACGCCGCGGGACGCCAACCGCCCATCCACGACAAGGAGATTCACACGATGGCAGCAGTACTCGATCGTTCCGAGCTCGAGGCGAGCCCGCTGGCCGATCTTCACGCAATCGCCGACCAGCTCGGCCTCGACGGCTTCCGCCGCCTGCGCAAGGCAGACCTGATCGACCGCATCCTCGGCGAGACGGAGCCGGCAGCGGGGCGAGCGCGAGGGCGAGGACGGCGAGGCCGACGGCGGCGAGCAGCGCGGCGACGTCGGCGAGCCGGCGAACGGCGCGCGCGCGCTCCTCGCAGGACCAGGACGAGGACGCCGGAGCGGCTCGCACGAGCGCGCCGCAGCCGTCGCGGGGGACGTTCCAGGCGCTCCAGCTCGGCCAGCTCGGACTCGCGCGGCGAGGGCGACGGCGACGAGGACGCCGAGGACTCCGGCGAGCCGGAGCCGCGGCGCGCGGCGCGCGCTCGCGCGGCGGGCGAGCAGAGCGCGCAGGCGAAGCCCAGCGCGAAGACGCAGCGATGCCAGTCGACGGCGCGCTCGCCGAGGGCGTCGTCGAGGTGCTCGGCAACGGCTCGGCCTTCCTGCGCATCGATCCGCCCGATCCCTCCGATGGAGACGTATACATCTCCGCCGCTCAGGTGCGCCGCTGCGAGCTCGTCTCCGGCGATCGCGTCGCCGGGCCGGTGCGCACCCCGCGTCGCTCCGAGCGCTACCCCTCGCTCGTCCGCATCGACACGATCAACGGCAACTCCGCCGATGCCGTCTCAGCGGGCGCGCGCTACGACGACCTGCCGGTCGAGTATCCGAGCGAGCGCATCGCGCTCGAGTCGAAGGACCCGACGCTCGAGGCGATCGAGTGGCTGACGCCGTTCGGCTACGGCTCGCGCGTGATGATCGTCGGCGACGCGCGCGCGGGCAAGACCGAGACGCTGCGTGGCCTGCTGGCGGCGCTGTCGGCTCGCGAGGCGTCGAGGTCTCGATCGTGCTCGCCGGCGCTCGGCCCGAGGAGATCGCGCAGTGGCAGGAGGGCGCAGCCCGCTCCGACCGCTGCGTTGAGCTTCGCCGCGTCCTCGGACTCGCAGGCCCAGGCGGTCGAGCGGGCGCTCGACGCCGCCAAGCGGGTCGCCGCGCGCGGCGCACATGCCGCTGGTGCTGATCGACAGCCTCGACGGGCTGCACCCGCCCGCCGCGCGCAAGGCGCTCGCCGCCGCGCGCAACCTGCGCGACGGCGGCTCGCTGACCGTGATCGCGACCGCCACGCGACCGCTCGGGGGCGAGAGCACCGTGATCGCGCTCGACGTCGCGCTCACCTCGACCGGCCGCCAGCCGATCCTCGACCTGGTCGCCAGCGGGACGATCCGACCCGAGCTGCTCGTCGGCGAAGACGGCGCCAAGGCGATCACGCGCGCCCGCGCAAGCGCCGCCTAGACGCCGCCGGCACTGCGCGAGCCGTTGTCCTCGGTCGCCGCGTGCTGGCCGACGGCGATCGCGGCGATCGTCGATCGGTACGCCACGCTCCCTGCGTCCTCGGCTCGCTTGGCCGGCGACGTCTAGGCGCGGCTGGCGCGAAAGACGGGCTCGCTACTAGACGTAGCGCTTGTAGGCGACCCGGCCCCAGGAGGGCTCGGGCGCGAGCTCGATCGGCTCGCCGCCGCTGCGGTGAACGGGTCGGCGGGCTGCACGTAGGCGAAGCTGCCGCTGTGTTCGTCGAAGGCTGACGCCGAGCTCGCCCTCGTTGACGCGCTGGTCAAGCCAGGCGCCGCGGAACACCAGGCGGCGCAGCCAGTGCACCAGCGAGCGCTCGGCCGGGCCGATCAGCTCGGGCCAGCAGTCGTTCACGTGTTGCCCGAGCGCCGAGGCGGGATCGAGGATCTCGCCGTTGACCGCGAGGTTGACGAGGTCTTCGAGCTCCTCCTCGCCGAGCCGGCCGCCGACGAACCCGAGCTTCAGCGCGGCCTGCTCGCAGCGCTCGGCGAAGTCCTGCTCGTTGAACGTGAAGCGCAGCTCGCCGTATTCGAGGACGAAGTCCTCTCCGGAGTCGTAGTTTTCGCGACGGGAGGTATCCATGGCAGATGCCGGCGCGTCGGCCCCGGCTCGTCGGGATCATACGTTGCGTTCCTTCATCGCCGGTTGCGGTGCATGGGATTTTGCATCGCGAATACTTCTGGCAGGGACCGGCGGGCCCCGTGGGCGCGTATTCGCTCGCGCCGGCGGCGAGCTGGGAGCGGGCGTGCAAGGTAGCGCCTCTATACGCTGCGCCGATGGCGCGCCTGTCGCAACACGGCCTCAAGCGGGTGCTCGGCACGAGCGCGCTGTTCTCGACCGCCTACGGCAACGTCGGCTCCTCGATCTACTACGCGCTCGGGCTCGTCGCCTCCTACGCGCTCGGGCTGACGCCGATCGTGTTCCTGATCACGGGCGTGATCTTCTATCTGACCGCCGCCACCTACGCCGAGGCGACCGCGATGTACCCCGAGGCGGGCGGCTCCTCGAGCTTCGCGCGCCACGCCTTCAACGAGCTGTGGTCGTTCTTCGCCGCCTGGGCGCAGATGCTCAACTACACGATCACGATCGCCATCTCGGCGTTCTTCGTGCCGCACTACCTCGGCGGGCTGTTCTGGCCCGCGCTCGAACACGGCCCGGGCGACATCGTGTTCGGGATCGGCGTCGTCGCGGTGCTGTCGGTCATCAACGTCGTCGGCGTCAAAGAGGCGGCCGGGCTGAACATCGTGCTGGCGATCACCGATCTCGTGCACGCAGCTGCTGCTCGTGATCGTCGGCGTCGTGCTCGTGCTCTCGCCGCACACGCTGATCGACAACGTCCACCTCGGCGTCGCGCCGAGGTGGAAAAACTTCCTCGTCGCGATCCCCGTCGGGATGATCGCCTACACGGGCATCGAGACGATCTCGAACATGGCCGAGGAGGCGCGCGACGAGACGAAGACCGTGCCCAAGGCGATCAAGGGCGTCGTGCTGGCCGTGTTCGCGATCTACGCCGCGCTGCCGATGGTCGCGCTCTCGGCGCTGCCCGTCCACAGGGGCGCCGACGGCAAGTACTCGACGCTGCTCGGCACCCCCGAGACCAAGGGCGGCTTCGCCGGCGACCCGGTGCTCGGGATCGTCAAGCACCTGCATCTCGGCGCGCTGCAGGCGAGCAGGCGAGATCTACGTCGGGCTGCTCGCCGCCACGATCCTGTTCATCGCCGCCAACGCCGGCATCATCGGCGCCTCGCGGCTGGTCTACTCGATGGGACTGCACCGGCAGGTCCCCGACCGGCTCAGCCGCCTGCATCCGCGCTTCTCGACGCCGTGGATCGGCATCCTGCTGTTCGGCGGCATCGCCTGCCTGACGATCATCCCCGGCAAGGCCGAATTCCTCGGCAACATGTACGCGTTCGGCGCGATGCTCTCGTTCACGATCGCGCACCTGTCGGTGATCCGCCTGCGCATCAAGGAGCCCGACCGCCCGCGCCCCTATCGCGGCCCGGGCACGCTGCGCGTCGCGGGCAGCGAACTGCCGCTGTTCGCGCTGCTCGGTATCCTCGGCACCGGCCTCGCGTTCGTCGCCGTGACCGTCCTGCACCTGGTCGTCGCCGTCGCCGGCGTGTTCTGGCTGTCGCTCGGGATGCTGCTGTACATCGCTCTACCGTCGACGAGCAGGGCCTCGACCTGCGCACGACCGCCAAGGCGCCGCGCCCCGAGCGCCCACCCGACTTCGAGGAGTTCGACTACCGCACCGCGCTCGTGCCGATCTTCGGCAAGGACATCAGCGCGAGCGTGCTCGGACACGCCGCCAAGCTGATCGGCGAGGAGGGCGTCGTGTACGCGATCTACGTGCTGCCGGTGCCCAGCCAGCTGTCGCTCGAGGCGGGCTTGGAGGAGGAGGAAGCGCACGGGCGCTCCGTGCTCGAGAGCGCGCGCATCCAGGCGCGGCGCGCCGGCATCAAGATCCACACCGGGCCTGATCCGCACGCGCCATCCCGGTGCCGCGCTCGTGCAGGAAGCAGAACGCGTCGGCGCCGACGTGATCTACTGGTCGACGATCCACGCCTCCGCGGGCGAGCAGCGGATCGGGCCGACCGCCCAGTACCTGCTCAGCCAAGCGCCCCTGCCGCGTGATCATCGAGACCGAGAACCCGCCCGCGCCCCCGGCTCGCGAGCCCGAGCCGGTGCCCGCCTGAAGGCGGAGTTGCAGGCGTGGCCCGCGAGCGCGATCGTGACGCCGGCCGCGAGCGGCTGCTCGTGTGCGACGACGACGCGCACGTGCTCCGCGCCCTGACCCTGCTGCTGCGCGGCGCCGGCTTCGACGTGCTCGGCGCCGCAACCGTCGAGCGGGCGCTCGACGTGGCCGCCGTCGAGCGCCCCAGCCTGGCGATCGTCGACCTGATGCTGCCCGATGGAAACGGCATCGAGCTGTGCCGGCGCCTGCGCGAGTGGAGCGCGATGCCGATCCTCGTGCTGTCGGCGATCAGCGACGAGCAGACCAAGATCGACGCGCTGCACGCCGGCGCCGACGACTACGTGACCAAGCCGTTCGCCTCCGGCGAGCTGCTCGCTCGCGTGCAAGCGGCGCTGCGTCGCGCGGGTCGCGCGCGGGCCGGCGAGCCGCGCGTAGTCGTCGGCCGCCTGACGGTCGACCTCGCCGCCCACGCCGTCGAGATCGACGGACAGGAGGTGCATCTGACGCCGATCGAGTACTCGCTGCTGCGCGTGCTGCTGCTCAATCGCGGCATGCTGATCACGCACCGCCAGCTGCTCAGCGACGTGTGGGGCGCCGAGTACGGCGACGCGACCACCGTGCTGCGCACGCACGTCGCCAACCTGCGCGCCAAGCTGCGCGCCGCCGACCCCGACGGGCGCCTGATCCGCACCGAGCCCGGCGTCGGCTACCGCTTCGCAGCGTAGCCGGGCGCAGCGCGATCACGTCAGCGACCTGAGGAGGCGCGGCGAGCCGACGCGCCGGGGAGTTTGACGCGAGCCGGCGTTGCGGCGCGAGCAAATCACGCCCGCGCAGCGGTCATCTTTATAAAATCTGAACACGCCGGCGGCGATTCGTGACGTTTGCGTCACGGCCGCGTGCCTAGCGTGGTTCGCGTGGCGATCGCCCACACCGCGACCGCGCACGAAGTCAGGATGCGGGACTGAATGGCACGTCTCTCCGAGCACGGGCTGCGCCGCTCCGTCGGCGTGCCGGGGCTGTTCGCGACCGCCTACGGCAACGTCGGCTCCTCGATCTACTACGCGCTCGGCCTCGTCGCCGCGCACGCGCTCGGCCTCACGCCGCTCGTGTTCCTGTTCGCCGGCGGCCTGTTCGTGCTCACCGCCAAGACCTATGCCGAGGGCGCCTCGATGTACCCCGAAGCGGGCGGCTCCTCCTCGTTCGCGCGCCACGCCTTCAACGAGGTCGTGTCGTTCTTCGCCGGCTGGGCGCTGACGCTCGACTACATCATCACGATCGCCATCTCGGCGTTCTTCGTGCCGCACTACCTGGGCGCGTTCTTCCCGGCGCTCACGCACAACCCCGGCGACATCTTCGGCGGGTTGATCACGATTGCGCTGCTGGCCGCGCTGAACATCCGCGGCCTCGGCGAGTCGGCCAAATTGAACCTGTTCCTCGCCGTCGCCGACCTGTGTACGCAGGTGCTGCTCGTCGGGCTCGGCGTCGTGCTCGTGCTCAACCCCGCGCTGCTCGTGCATCAGGTGCACCTCGGCACGGCGCCGAGCTGGACGCAGCTGATCTTCGCGCTGTCGGTCGCGATGGTCGCCTACACCGGCATCGAGACGGTCTCCAACATGGCCGAGGAGGCCAAGGACCCCGGACACGACATCCCCAAGGCCGTCAACCTCGTGCTGATCGCCGTGCTCGGCGTGTACGCCGGCATCTCGGTCGTCGCGCTGTCCGCGCTTCCCGTCGTGCACCACGCCGGCCACTTCTCCACGGCGCTCGGCACGACCTACGAGAACGACCCCGTGCTCGGCATCGTCTCGCGCCTCGGCCTGCACGGAGCCGTGCTCAGCATCGCGCGCGACTACGTCGGCATGCTCGCCGCGACGATCCTGTTCATCGCCACGAACGCCGGGCTGATCGGGATCTCGCGGCTGTCCTGGTCACTGGCCGAGCACCGCCAGCTGCCGAGCATCTTCTCGCGACTGCACCCGAGCTTCCGCACGCCCTGGTTCACGATCGTGTTCTTCTCGGTGCTCGCCGGCATGCTGATCCTGCCCGGCCAGACCAACCTGCTCGGCAATCTCTACTCGTTCGGCGCGATGCTCTCGTTCACGACCGCGCACGTCGCGGTGATCGCGCTGCGCGTCAAGCAGCCCGACCGCGAGCGTCCCTACCGGATGCCGTGGAACGTGCGCATCCGCGGCAGCCTGATCCCGCTGACCGCAGTGCTCGGCGCGATCGGCACGTTCGCGGCGTGGTGCGCCGTCGTGGCGCTGCACCCCGAGGCGCGAGCGATCGGCGTCCCCTGGATGATCGTCGGGCTCGGCGGCTACCTGCTGTATCGCAAGCGCCAGGGCCTCGACCCGCGCAAGCGCTACACGATCGAGCGCCCGCAGCGCCCGCCCGACTTCGAGGCGTTCGACTACCGCACCGCGCTCGTGCCGATCTTCGGCGCCGACGTCAGCGCCAGCGCCCTGCACAGCGCCGCCAAGCTGATCGGCGAGGAGGGCGTCATCTACGCGATCTACGTGCTGCCCGTGCCGAGCCAGCTGTCGCTCGACGCCGGTCTCGAGGAGGAGGAAGCGCACGGGCGCTCCGTGCTCGAGAGCGCCCGCATCCAAGCGCGGCGCCTGGGGCTGAAGATCCACACCGGGCTGATCCGCACGCGCAACCCCGGCGCAGCGCTCGTCGACGAAGCCGAACGCGTCGGCGCCGACGTGATCTACTGGTCGACGATCCACGCGCCCGCCGGCGAGCAGCGGATCGGGCCGACCGCCCAGCACCTGCTCTCCAAGCGTCCCTGCCGCATCATCATCGAGACCGACAATCGCAAGCGCCGCGAGCGCGAGCCCGCGCCGGCCCCGATCGCCGCGGGCGCCCGCTAGCCGCCATCGCTGCGGACCCCCGACCGCGCTCGACGCGGACGCGCGCTCGCCCCGATCGCCGCGGACGCGCTGCCGCGGGAGCGCTAGCCGCTGGTGAGCGCCGCCGCCAGCGCCTCGTCGAGGTGTGCGTGGCGGAACTCGTACCCGAGCACGAGCGCCTTGGCCGGCACCACGCGCGCACCCTCCGTGATCACATCCGCCATCTCGCCATACAGCAGGCGCAGCGCGGCGCCCGGCACCGGCACCGCCGCCGGGCGGTGCAGCGCGCGGCCCAGCGCTCGCGACAGGTCGCGGTTGCTGACCGGCTCCGGCGCCGTGGCGTTGACGGGACCTCTCCAGCGCTCGTCCCCCATAGCCGCCACGATCATCCCCACCAGGTCGTCGCGATGGATCCACGACACGAACTGGCGCCCGCCCGCGACGGGGCCGCCCAGGCCGAGCCGAAACGGCGGCAGCATCTTGGCCAGCGCGCCCCCGTCCTTGTCGAGCACGACGCCCGTGCGCACGACCACGACGCGCAGCCCGAGCGCCGTCGCCTTCGACGCCTCCGCCTCCCACTCGACGCAGACCTGCGCCAGGAAGTCCTCGCCCGGCGGCGCCTCCTCGTCGAGCGGCTCCTCGCCGTGCGCGCCGTAGTAGCCGATCGCCGAGGCGCTGATCAGCGCGCGCGGGCGCTGCTCGGTGCGCTCCAGGCCCGCCAGCAGGTTGCGCGTGCCCGTCACGCGGCTGTCGCGGATCCTGCGCCTGGAGCTCTCGCTCCAGCGCTGCGCCACGTTCTCGCCGGCCAGGCTTACGACCGCGTCGCGACCCTCCAGCGCCGCCGCCGGCGCCGCTTCGCCGAGCAGGTCCCAGTCGAACGCCTCGAGCGGCGCCAGGCCGGCGCCGCTCAGCCGCTTGCGCGCTCTCTCCGCGTTGCGCGAGAGCACCGTCACCTGCGCGCCCGCCCGCTGCAGGGCGGCGAGCAGCGACGTGCCGACCAGGCCGGTCGCCCCCGTAACCGTCACGCGCAGCTCGGCCACACCCGCGCCCAGCTGCTCACACGCGCCCGTCGAGGTGCGGCGGCGCGCCCGGCCTGATCGCGTCGCGCTGTGCGAACCCGACCTCGAGGCCCGCCCGCGCGGTGCCCTCGGCCCGCGCCTCGTCCGCCACCGCCGCCGCGACCGCCGGCGCCACGTCGCGATTGAACACCGACGGGATGATGTAGTCGTCGCGCAGCTCGTCGTCGCCGATCGTCGCCGCGATCGCGTGCGCCGCGGCCATCTTCATCGGCTCGGTGATCGCCGGCGCGCGCACGTCGAGCGCGCCGCGGAAGATCCCCGGGAAGCACAGCACGTTGTTGATCTGGTTGGGGTAGTCCGAGCGTCCGGTCGCCATGATCCGCACGTACTCCGCCGCCTCCTCCGGAGTCACCTCGGGGTTGGGGTTGGCCATCGCGAACACCATCGCGTCGCGGTTCATGCGCGACAGCGCCGACGCCGGCATCGCGCGCGCTCCCGACAGGCCGATCAGCAGGTCCTCGCCGTCGATCACCTCGGCCGGCGTGCCAGCCCGGCAATCGGGGTTGGTGGCCTCGGCGAACCAGCGCTTGACGGGGTTCATCGAGCCGTCCAGGTAGTCCTCGCGTTGGACGTGCAGCGTCCCGCGCGAGTCCGCGCCGATGATCTTCCGGACCCCGGCTGCCAGCAGGATCTTCGTGACCGCGATGCCCGCCGCGCCGAGACCGATGATCAGCACGTTGAGATCCTCCAGTCGCCTCGCCGTCAGCTTGACCGCGTTCAGCAGCGCAGCCATCACGACCACTGCCGTGCCGTGCTGGTCGTCGTGGAAGACCGGGATGTCGAGCCGCTCCTTGAGGCGATCCTCGATCTCGAAGCAGCGCGGCGCAGCGATGTCCTCGAGGTTGATGCCCCCGAATCCCGGCGCGATCAGCTCGACCGCGCGAACGATCTCATCGGTGTCGGTCGTGTCCAGGCAGATCGGAAACGCGTCGACCTCGGCGAACTCCTTGAACAGGCAGCACTTGCCCTCCATCACCGGCATCGCCGCGCGCGGCCCGATGTCGCCGAGCCCCAGCACCGCCGTCCCGTCGGAGACCACGGCCACCGTGTTGCGCTTGATCGTGTACTGAAAGGCCCGGTCCGGCGTCCTCGGCGATCGCCAGGCTGACGCGGGCGACGCCGGGGGTGTAGGCCATCGACAGGTCGTCGCGCGTCTTCAGCGGATGCTTGTTGTGCTGTTCGATCTTGCCGCCCACGTGCAGCAGGAACGTGCGGTCGGTCGTGTCGATCAGCTCGACGCCCTCGAGCGCCTCGATCGCCGCGATGATCCGCTCCCAGTGCTCCTTGTCCGAGGCGTCGACGACGACGTCGCGCACGCTGTGGCTGCCGTCCACCTCGACCAGGTCGAGCGCGCCAACCATCCCGCCGGCGTCGGCGATCGCTCCCGACAACTGGGCCAGCGTGGCGTGCGCGTCGTCGAGCCTGACGCGAATGGTGAGTCGGAACTGCGCGCTCGGTGTGGCGCTCACTGGATGCGATCTCCTCGCTGATTGCGGGCACGGCATGTTAGGCCCAAGGCGATCCCACCCGCCGCGTCCTCGTAGAGTGACCGGACGATGGCAGGCACGAGCACGCGCGCGGGCGCACCCGCATTCGACCGGGCGGCGGACGAGCGCCGGCTGTTCCTGATCGACGGTCCAAGTCTCGTCTACCGCGCCTTCTTTGCGCTGCCCGAGTCGATCGCAACCTCGACCGGAGTGCCCACCAACGCGATCTTCGGGTTCGCCTCGATGCTCGTCAAGATCGTCACCGAGTACGGCGTGCGCCCGACAGTCGTCGCCTGGGACGCCGGCAGCTCTGGGCGCACCGAGGTATACGCCGAGTACAAGGCCCAGCGCCGCTCGCGCCCCGACCTGCTCAAGCAACAGTGGCCGGCCATGGAACCGCTCGTCGAGGCGTTCGGCTACAGCAACGTGAGGGTCGAGGGCTACGAGGCAGACGACGTGATCGCCTCGCTCGCCGAGCGCGCGCTGCGTGCCGACCCGGCCGTCCCGGTGATGATCGTGACCGGCGATCGCGATGCCTTCCAGCTGATCGACGACGACGGCCTCATCAAGGTGATGGCGACCTCCCGCGGCATCACCGAGACGAAGATCTACGACCGTCAGGCCGTCGTCGACCGCTACGGCATCGCCCCCGAGCAGATCCCCGACTTCTACGGGCTGAAGGGCGACACCTCCGACAACATCCCCGGCGTCCCCGGCATCGGCGACAAGACCGCCAGCGAGCTGATCCAGAGCTACGGCTCGCTCGAACACGTGCTCGAGCACATCGAGGAGATCAAAGGCGCCAAGCGCAAAGAGAATCTCCTCGCGCATGCCGAGGACGCGCGCGTGTCCAAGCGCCTGGCGACCGTGCAGCGCGACGTAGCAGTCGACTTCGACGTCGCAGCCGAGTCCACGCGCGAGCCCGACCGCTCGCGCGTGCGCGAGGTGTTCCGCGAGTACGAGTTGCGCGACCCGCTGCGGCGTCTCGAGGAGGCGCTGGGCGACTCTGAGATCGCGGCGCCAGCGCCCGCAGCGCAGGTCGAGCTGAGCGCTCGGCTGCGTGCCGGCGCGCCAGCCGAGATCGCGTCGTTCGGCTCGCCCGAGCACGAGCTCGCGCTCGTCGTGCGCGAGGCCGAGGCGCCCGAGGGCGAGCTGTTCGCCGAGGGACCGCCGTGGCGCTTCGCCGTGGCCACGGCCTCGGGCAAGGGCGCCGAGGTGCTGGCCGGCGACTGCGACGGGCCCGTGCAGGTCGTGCGGTCGCTCGGCGAGCGCGCCGTCGTCGCGCACGACGCCAAGTCGCTCGGGTGGGTGCCGCCCGGACTCGCGCACGACACGCTGCTGGGCGCCTATCTGCTCGAGCCCGCTCGCCGCGGCTACCCGTTCGCCGAGCTGTGCGAAGAGCGCGGGCTGGCGAGCGACCTCGACGACCCGCTCGCCGCCGACGCGGTGCTGCTCGGCGCGCTCGCCGGCTGGCAGCGCGCGCAGATCTCGGAGCGCGGCCTGGAGGCAGTGATGCGCGACATCGAGCTGCCGCTCGTCGCCGTGTTGCGCGACATGGAGCTGCTCGGCGTGCGCCTCAACCTCGATCGCCTCGCCGAGATCAGCGGGCGCGTGCGCGAGGAGTTGGCCGGTCTGGAAGCCGACATCTTCGCGCTCGCCGAGGAGGAGTTCGTGATCGGCTCTCCCCAGCAGCTCGGGCAGATCCTGTTCGAGAAGCTCGGCCTGTCGCGCAAGCGGCGCGGCAAGACCGGCTACTCGACCGATGCGCGCGTGCTGCAGGCGATCCGCGCCGAGCACGAGATCGTCCCCAAGATCGAGCGCTGGCGCGAGCTGTCGACGCTCGCCAAGACCTATCTCGACGTGCTACCCGACGTCGTCGACGAGCGCTCCCGCATCCACACCACCTTCCTGCAGGCCGGAGCTCAGACCGGTCGGATCGCGAGCACCAACCCGAACATGCAGAACGTGCCGATCCGCACCGCGCTCGGGCGCGAGATCCGCGGCTGCTTCGAGGCCGAGGACGGCAACCTCCTGATCTCCGCCGACTACTCGCAGATCGAGCTGCGCGTGCTCGCGCACGTCGCTGACGAGCCCGTGCTCAAGGAGATCTTCGAGCGCGGCGAGGACGTGCACACGGCAACCGCGTCGCAGGTCTTCCAGGTCGCCGCCGAGGACATCGACCCGGGCATGCGCTCGAAGTCCAAGATGATCAACTACGGCATCGTCTACGGCCTGTCCGACTTCGGCCTCGCCGATCGACTGAACATCCCGCGCGAGGAGGCCAAGCAGTTCATCGACGCCTACCTCGAGCGCTTCCCGCGCGTCGCGGCGTTCATCGCCGAGACGATCGAGCGCGCCAAGGAGCAGAGCTACGTGACGACGCTGTGGGGACGCCGCCGCCAGATCCCCGAGCTGCAGGCGCGCAACTACCAGGTGCGCACGCTCGGCGAGCGCCTCGCCGTCAACACCGTCATCCAGGGCACCGCCGCCGACATCATCAAGCTGGCGATGGTGCGTACCCATCAGGCGCTCGCCCGCTCGGGGCTGGCACACGCGCCTGTTGCTGACGATCCACGACGAGCTGCTGTTCGAAGGCCCGCCTGCCGAGCAGGACGCGGCGCGCGAGCTGATCGAGCGCGAGATGTGCGGCGTGTGGGACCGCGACCCTCCGCTCGCGATCGACCTCGGAATCGGGCAGAACTGGCTGGAGGCCAAGTGAGCGAGACGGTCGCGAGGGCCGGCCTGTGCCGCCGGGTTCGACCGCGGCCCGGACGTCAGCCGAGCCCGCTGCGGAAGCCCTCGCGCCAGCTCGCGTAGCGCGGCGAGAAGCCGAGCTTCGCCTTCGCGCGCGCGTTCGACGCGCCCTGCGCGCTCGTCATCGTCATCACCCCGTACTCGCCCGCGAGCGGCCGCGCGAGCCAGGCCGGGACGCGTCGCGGCGGCTTGGCCCGGAGTGCGTCAGCGAGCGCCGGAATCCACTCGCGCGCCGGCGCCGGCTCGTCGTCGACGACGTTGTACACGCCGCGCTCGTCGCGCACGAGCGCGCTCACGGTCGCCCGCGCCGCGTCCTCGACGTGGATGAACGACCACACGCCGCCACCGCCGCCGACGATCGGCAGTCGCCGCTTGGCGACCTCGCCGCCCAGTGACCCCGCGCGCGAGATCGACGTGCCCGGTCCGTAGAAGTAGCCATAGCGCAGCACCGTTCCGTCGGCCTCGAGCGTCGCGCGCTCCAGCTCGCGCGATCGCCGCCGCGGAGCGCCTGAACTGCTTCGGCGGGTCGCCGGTCAGCGGGTCCTCCTCCTCGTGCACCCGGCCCGGCGGCCCCGGCGCATAGGCGAACACGATGCTCTGAGCCACGACGCGCGCCCCCCGGCCGCGTGCGCCGCCGCCAGCAGGTTGTGCGTGCCCTCCGTGCGCAGCCGGTCGGTCGCCGCGAAGTCGCGCACGATCTTGCGCGGGTCGAGGCGCGCCGGAATCGCGGTCAGCTGATGCACGACCGCGTCCGGACGGGCCCTGGCGACCGCGTCCAGCACCGCCTGCGCGTCGAGCGCGTCTGCGATCGTCGCCTCCGCGCCGGCCGCGCGCAGCCGCTCGGCGTGCTCGTCCGAGCGCGTCATGCCCGTGACCTGGTGACCGTCGGCGAGCAGCATGCTCACGAGCGGAGCGCCGATCGCGCCGGTCGCGCCGGCGACGAACACCCTCATGCGGCTGCTCCGCCGACCGCCGCAGGCTGCGCGGACGGCTCGCCCAGCGTCTCCGGCACGACGCACGCCATGCCGTCGCTGAAGCCGGCCGAGCCGATGCCGAGCGCGAGGTTGAAGCGGCCACGCATGTTCTCCATGGCGATCACATTGGTCAGCTCCACCAGCTGGGCATCGTCGAGGTGGGCGCGCAGCTCGGCGAACAGCTCATCGGACACGCTCACGGGCGTGCTGCTGATGCCCACCGCGTAGTCGAGCACCAGCTTCTCGAGCTCGTCGAAGCAGTCGCTGTCTCGATAGCGCGGAAGGGCCAGCAACTGCGCCTCGTCGATTCCGGCGTGGCGCGCGATCTGCGAACCGATGTCGACGCACCACTCGCAGTGCGTGAGCGCCCCCGCCTTCAGCTCCGCGAGCATCTTCAGGCGCTCGTCCACGCGACGAGACCTGGAGATCGCGAGCTCGAACATGCCGTAGCCGAGCAGCAGGCGGGGGGTATGGGCGTACGCCTGCGCCGGCTCGATCATCTGCGTCGTCGTGTCGCGTCCGGTCAGCTTGCTCGTTTCGCGACGTCCCAGCCACAGCAACGCGCGAGTGAACAGCCCGGCCTCGGCGCCCGATGCGCCCTCGATCCTCATCATCTCTGCACCTCCAGTGGTCGTGTCGACTCGCGCGCCAGCCACATCAGAGCCGCGGTCGCGAGCGTGAGCGAAGCGAAGTCGAACGGCCCCAGCCAGTAGGGGTGGGCCGCGCCGATGTCTACGAGGTGGTTGATCGAGTGCAGTGCGAACTGCAACGCCACGCAGCACAGGATCGGCGTGCGCCACGCCACCCGTCGGTAGGCGATCGCCAGGCACACCCCGAAGGCGATGTTGAACGTCGCCGTGTCGCGCAGGTAGTGGTCGTTCTGCACGCCGAACGGCCCCACGTCGGTGAAGAAGGTGTGCGGCGCGAACACCATCAGGGCGGCGATCGCGAAGTGGTAGGCCGCGAACGCGATCAGCCCCACCTCGACGACCGAGATGCTGCGGGCGGTCGAGGAGTGAGCTGCCGGGACGCTTGACATGCCCGCTACTGTAACCCACAGGTGGTTCCCAAACAGTGACCAGTCTCGCGACAAAAGAGGGTACCAGTTACGGCCCGGAGCTGCTCGTGCGGCTGCGCGGCGGGCGCCGCCGCGCGCAGCTCGAGGACAGGCTGCGCGAGCTCGTGCGCGACGGCACGCTCGCCGCCGCCAGCCGCATGCCGTCCTCGCGCGCTCTCGCCGCGGACCTCGGCGTGTCGCGGCGGCTCGTCGTCGACGCCTACGCACAGCTGCTGGCCGAGGGCTATCTCGTCTCCCGGCGGGGCGCCGGGACATACGTGGCCGCGGCCGCGGCCACGACCGACAGCGTGCCGCCGGCGCCACCATCGAGCGCGCCGCAGTTCGACTTCTTCCCCGGCGCCCCGGACCTGGCCTCGTTCCCGCGCGCTCTGTGGCTGCGCGCGACACGCGACGTTCTGCGCGCGGCGCCCAACACCGCGTTCGCCTACCCCGACGCGCGCGGGGCGCCGGAGCTGCGGCGGGCGCTCAGCGCCTACCTGCGGCGCGTCCGCGGCGTCGTCGTCGAGCCGGGCTCGATCGTCGTGTGCACCGGCGCCACGCAGGGGCTCGCGCTGCTCGCGCGTGCGCTCGTCCGCGCCGGAACCACCGCGATCGACGTCGAGGACCCCGGCCTGCCGCCGCACCGCGCCGTGCTGTCCTACGCGGGCCTGCGCGTGCGCGGCGTGCCCGTCGACGAGCACGGCCTCGACGTCGCCGCGCTGCGCTCCCCGGTCGTGCTCGGCACGCCCGCGCACCAGTGTCCGACCGGGGTCGTGCTGTCGCCGCAGCGCCGCGGTGAGCTGCTCGGCTGGGCGCGAGCCGGCGGGCTCGTCGTCGAGGACGACTACGACGCCGAGTTTCGCTACGACCGCGCCCCGCTCGGCGCGCTGCAGGGATTGGCGCCCGACCGCGTCGTGTACCTGGGCACCGTGTCCAAGACGCTCGCGCCGGGCCTGCGGCTGGGCTGGCTGGTGCTGCCCGCGCAGCTGCTCGACGCCGTCGTCGAAGCGAAGGCGCTCGATGACCTCGGCTGCTCGGCGCTCGAGCAGCTCGTGCTCGCGCGGCTGCTCGAGACATCCGCCTACGACCGCCATCTGCGCAAGGCGCGGCGGCGTAACCGCGCCCGGCGCGACGCGCTGATCGCGGCGTTCGCGCGCGAGCTGCCGCAGGCGCGCGTGAGCGGCGTCTCCGCCGGTCTGCACGCGCTCGTGCGACTGCCGCGGCCGGTCGAGCTGCAAGCGCTGATGCAGGCGGCCGGCGAGCGCTCGCTGGGCGTGTATCCGTTGGAGCTGCACCGGATCGAGCCGCGGCCGAGCGCGGACGCGCTGGTGATGGGCTACGCCAACCTGCCCGAGCCCGCCATCGACGAGGGCGTGCGCAGGCTCGCGCAGGTCGTGCGGGAGCTGTCGCGGTGAGGCGCGGGCGATCGGCTCCGGTCGGGAATGGCACGCCGGTGCCGGGCGACCCCGCCGTCTCGGCTCGTCCCGACGCGCGCCCGGTGCCGGGCCGGCGGCTGCCGGCCGCGCTGCTGTCCGCGCGCATGGCGGCGCGCTCCGCGCCGCGCGGCGCGCGCACGATCGGCGAAGAGCCACGCATCGGCACGATCGAGCAGATCGCGCGCAGCAAGCGCTCGCTGCTCGTCACCTACCGCCGTGACGGCACGCCGGTGCCGACGCCCGTGTGGGCGGCCGCGGCGGACGGGCGGCTGTACGTGCGCTCCGAGCGCAGCTCGGGCAAGGTCAAGCGCCTGCGCCGCGACGCGCGCCTGCTGGTGGCGCCGTGCACCGTGCGCGGCAAGCCGCTCGGCGCCCCGCTCGAGGCCACCGCGCGCGTGCTCGACCCGCACGAGGAGCCGATCGCCGAGCGCGCGCTCGACGCCCGCTACGGCCTCGGCCGCGAGCTGTTCGAGCGCACGATGGACGCGCTGGGTGTCGACATGTGCTTCCTGGAGATCACGCCCCGCGCGTGGGACCACCAACGCTAGCCGCGAGCTGGGCGCCGCTCGCGCCGCGGGGCGGCGGCGGTGTGTGCCCCTAGCGCCGGCGCTGTCAGGCCGACGCGGCTGCGTTGGCCGACAGCGCGGCCAGGCGCGAGCGCGTCAGCGCGCGCGGCCCCTCGGCGACGAACGCCGGCGGCGCGATCGCCAGGTACTGGTCGAACACCCAGCCGCACAGTCGCTTGTTCTCGAAGCAGCGGATCATCGCCGTCAGCGAGCGGCTGGGCGTGATCCGCCCGACGGCCTGCTGCACGCGCAGCATCCAGCTGAACTTCCTCGCGTGGGCCGCCGAGAAGGCGCCGTAGCGCTCTAACGCGGCCTCGCGCGAGCGGCGTCCCTCCAGCACCGCGCGCAGCTCGCGCCCGCAGGCCAGCCCGAAGTACAGAGCCGTGCGAATGCCCTCCGCGGTCAGCGGGAGACAGTGTCCGGCCGAGTCGCCGGCGAAGAACACGCCGTCCTCGACCGCCGCGCGCAGCTGGTGGGGGATCCAGTTGCCCTGGTAGCGCTCGGCCGCCAAGCCGAGGTCGCCCGCCAGCCTGACGGTCGGCTCCTTGACGTGGTGGGAGGGCCAGAACGAGCCGACGCCGACGCGCAGCTCCTCCCCCGCGGGGAAGCTCCACGAGTAGCCCGCGCGTATGTAGCTCGGGTCGACCCATAGCTCGAGCTCGTCGCCGCGGCCGTGCGGGTGGACCTCCAGCCCGCGCGACAGTTTGGCGTCAGGCGGCTGGATCGCCGGCCGGTTGGACAGCACGCGCCTCCAGCCGAGCCCGTCGACGACCAGCGACGCGCGCAGCGAGCCGCGGTCGGTGTGCACGGTCGTGCCGTCCCGGCCCGTCACCGTCGCCGTCTCGAACTCGAGCTCGCCGTCGTCGGCGTGCTCCCACAGCAGCGCGCACAGCTCGCGATAGTCGAACGTCGAGAACGACCACGGCAGCGGCCAGCGCGAGGTGTGAAACGGCGTGTGCACGACCAGCTCGCCGAAGGTCTGCCGGTGCGAGGCCTGCAGGTCCATCGCGCGCAGCCAGCGGGTCGGCATCGCGCAGGCCGAGGTCTGGCGCTCGCCGATCTCGTAGCGATCGATCACGAGCACGCGCGCGCCCGTGCCCGCGAGCTCGCGGGCGACCGCAAGCCCGGCGAAGCTCGCTCCGCACACCAGCACATCGCAGTCGCGCTGCAGCTGTGTGCGCGCCGCCCCCCGCCTCGTCGCTCGTACAGGCATATTCCCCGCAATGATACGGCTGCGCTAGGCTTCGCCGGTGCATACGGTGATCGAGAATCCGCAAGCTCACGTGGTCGAGGGGTCAAATGGCCTCCTGCTTGACGTGGACGGGACGATCGTCCCCAACTACGAGGCGACGTTCCGCACGATCGAGGAGGGCGAGGTCGTCACCGGCAATGTCGTGCGGATCGACAAGGACGAGGTCCTCGTCGACATCGGCTACAAGTCCGAGGGCGTGATCCCGGCCAACGAGCTGTCGATCCGCAAGTCGGTCGATCCGAAAGACGAGGTGCACCTCGGCGAGGAGGTCGACGCGATCGTCATGACCAAGGAGGATCAGGACGGCCGCCTGATCATGTCCAAGAAGCGCGCGCGCTTCGAGAAGGCGTGGCGCCGCATCGAAACCGCCGCCGAGTCGGGCGAGCCGGTCGAGGGAACCGTGATCGAGGTCGTCAAGGGAGGCCTGATCATCGACCTCGGCGTTCGCGGCTTCCTGCCCGCGTCGCTGGTCGACATCCGGCGAGTGCCGAACCTCGACGAGTACATGGGCACGAAGATCGAGACGAAGGTGATCGAGCTCAACCGCTCGCGCAACAACGTCGTGCTGTCGCGTCGCGCCGTGCTCGAGGAGGAGCGCAAGGAGGTGCGCCAGCAGATCCTCGACAGGCTGCAGCCGGGCCTCGTCGTCGAAGGCCAGATCTCCAACATCGTCGACTTCGGCGCGTTCGTCGACCTCGACGGCATCGACGGGCTGATCCACATCTCCGAGCTGTCGTGGTCGCACGTCAACCACCCGAGCGAGATCCTCACGATCGGCGACACCGTCAAGGTCAAGGTGCTCGACATCGACCGCGACCGCCAGCGCATCTCGCTGGGCCTCAAGCAGACCCAGGAGGACCCCTGGCAGCGGATCGTCGACACCTACAACGTCGGCGACGAGCTCGCCGGCAAAGTCACGAAGGTCGTCACGTTCGGCGCGTTCGTGGAGATCCTCGACGGCGTCGAGGGGCTCGTGCACATCTCCGAGCTCGCGCCGCATCACGTCGAGAGCCCCAGGGAGATCGTGCACCCCGGCGACGAGATCCGGGTCAAGATCCTCGAGATCGACTCCGAGCGCAGACGTCTTTCCCTGTCCGCCAAGCGCGTCGAGGACCAGATCCTGCCGGTGTCGCGCCCGTCCGACGCGCAACCGGCGGACGACCTCGAGGATGGCGCTTCGCCGAGCGAGCCCGACGCGGCCACCGCTGAGACGTCCACGACTGAGACGGGCACCGCTGAGACGGGCGCGCCGGAGGCGGCAGCGGCCGAGCCGGAGGCGGCCGCGGCACAGCCAGAGGCGGTCACGCCCGAGCCCGAGGCGGTGGCAGCCCACGAGACAGCCGCTCCGGCCGAGGTCGCTGCGGAGGAGACGGCCGCGCCCGCCGCGGACGCGGAGGCCGAGCGCGGACGCCGCGCCACCGGCGAGCGACGAGGCGGCCGTCGGCGACGGCGAGCAGCTGGACGCGGGCGGTCAAACCGGCGACGACGCGAGCGCGGCCGCCAACGGAGCTGCCGCAGCCGGCGACGGGCAGCCGGCCGAGTCCGAGGCCGCCGCCGAGTCGGCTCAGGACTGACGCTCTGGGCGAGGCCGGGCAGGACGGGCCGGTGGTCCCTTTCGTGGGCCTCACCGGGGGGATGGGCGCGGGCAAGTCGACGGCGCTCGCCGCGCTCGAGCGTTTGGGGGCCGCGGTGATCTCGAGCGACGCTGTGGTGCACGAGCTGTATGCACACGACGAGCAGCTGCGCGACGCGGTCGTCGATCGCTGGGGGGCGGAGGTGGCGCCGGCCGGCGTGGTCGATCGCGCC
The DNA here is from genome assembly GCA_963846205.1 of uncultured Solirubrobacteraceae bacterium. Lineage (GTDB taxonomy): Bacteria > Actinomycetota > Thermoleophilia > Solirubrobacterales > Solirubrobacteraceae > Palsa-744. Next base: position 108,565 of record CAWJVB010000002.1, read on the forward strand.
GGCGATCGCGCAGCGTGCGTTCGCAAGCGCCGACGAGCGCGCCTGGCTCGAGCGGCTGCTGTGGCCACTGGTCGGGGCGCGCGTGGCTGCGTGGCTCGAGCAGGTGCGCGCCGGTCAGCACGCCGGCGACGACGCTGCGCGTGCCGCGATCGTCGAGGTGCCGCTGCTGTTCGAGGCCGGTCTCGACGGTCTCTACGACGCCACGATCGCGGTCGTCTCCGACGAGCGGCTGCGCCGCGAGCGAGCGTCCGCGCGCGGGCACGCGCTGGCCGACGAGCGCTCGGCGCGGCAGCTCACGCAGGAGGAAAAGGCACGCCGCGCGACGTTCGTGGTGCGCAACGATGGCAGCGAGCGCGAGTTGGAAGAGGAGTTGTCGGCGATACTTGACAAGCTAAGCGGATGAGCCGGCAAGTGGCCATCGGCCGGCGCGCGGCGCGCACGGTAAGCCGCCGGACGCTCACGACACTGCTCGTGGCGGCGGTGATCGCCCTGCTTGCGGTGGTGATCGCCTCGGAGGTCAACCACGCGGTCAGCAGGCTCGGCCTGCCGCTCACCAACGCCGATGTGATCCGCAAGCAGGCCGCCGAAAAGCGTCTCGACCCGGCGCTGGTGGCCGCCGTCATCTATGCCGAGTCGAAATTCGCTCCGCGCCCGTCTTCGGCGGGGCCGAGGGGCTGATGCAGATCCTCCCGGAAACGGCGTACTTCATCGCGCACCTGTCGGGCGGTACGCAGTTCACGGCCAGCGACCTAGCGACGCCCAGCATCAACGTCGCCTACGGCAGCTACTACCTGCGCTACCTGCTCGACCACTACAACGGCGACGAGATGCTCGCCGTCGCCGCCTACAACGGCGGCCTCGCGAACGTCGACAGGTGGGTCGCGCAGGCGCACGCGCAGGGCAGGCAGCTGACGATCGCGGCGATCCCGTTCCCGGAGACGCGCGCCTACGTCGAACGCGTGCTCAGCGCACAGCGCGACTATCGCGCCGTGTACGCGCGCCAGCTCGGGCTGCAGTAGCGCCGGCCGGTCGGCTCGCGGGCCGCGCTCGCTACGGTAGAGGTCGTGCCCGATTTCAAGCTCGACGCCGTGTTCACCCCGACCGCGGACCAGCCGCAGGCGATCGCCTCGCTCGCCGAGGGGGTGCGCGACGGCGAACGCTTCCAGACGCTGCTGGGTGCGACGGGCACGGGCAAGACGATGGCGATGGCTGGCGTGATCGAGGCCGTGCAGCGACCGGCGCTCGTGATCGCCCACAACAAGACTCTCGCCGCGCAGCTGTGCAACGAGTTCCGCACGTTCTTCCCCGACAACGCCGTCGAGTACTTCGTGTCCTACTACGACTACTACCAGCCCGAGGCGTACGTCCCCAGCCGCGACCTGTACATCGAGAAGGACTCGGCGATCAACCAGGAGGTCGACCGCCTGCGCCACGCCGCCACCGCGGCGGTGTTCGCGCGACGTGACGTGATCGTCGTCGCATCGGTGTCCTGCATCTACGGCCTCGGCTCGCCGGAGACCTACGAGATGAACATGCAGATCCTGCGCCGCGGCGAGGAAGTCGACCGCGACAAGCTGCTGCGCAAACTCGTCTCGATCCAGTACACCCGCAACGACAAGGTTCTCTCGCGCGGCACCTTTCGCGTGCGTGGAGAGACGCTCGAGGTGTTCCCCGCCTACGCCGAGACGGCATTCCGGGCGACGATGTTCGGCGACGAGGTCGAGCGCCTGCAGCAGTTCGACCCGCTCACCGGCGAGCTGCTCGAGGACGACCTCGAGCACGTCGCGATCTGGCCGGCGACGCACTACAACGTCAAGGAGGGCACGATCGAGGACGGCGTCGAGGAGATCGGGCGCGAGCTGAACGAGCGTTGCGAGCAGCTGGAGGCCGAGGGCAAGCTGCTCGAGTCCCACCGGCTGCGCCAGCGCACGCAGTACGACATGGAGATGCTGAGGGAGATGGGCTTCTGCTCGGGTATCGAGAACTACTCGCGGATCCTCGACAAACGCCGTCCCGGCGAGCGGCCGTACTGCCTGATCGACTACTTCCCCGAGGACTTCGTCTGCTTCATCGACGAGTCCCACCAGACGGTGCCGCAGATCGGCGGCATGTTCGAGGGCGATCGCTCGCGCAAGCAGACGCTCGTCGAGTACGGCTTCCGCCTGCCCAGCGCGCTCGACAACCGCCCGCAGCGCTTCGAGGAGTTCCTCTCGATCACGCCGCAGCTGATGTTCGTGTCGGCGACGCCCGGCGAGTACGAGCGCGCGAACTCGACGCGGATCGTCGAGCAGATCGTGCGGCCCACCGGCATCGTCGATCCGCGCGTCGAGGTGCGCGAGACCAAGAACCAGATCGACGACCTGATGAACGAGGTGCGCCGCCGCACCGAGCGCGACGAGCGCGTGCTCGTGACCACGCTGACCAAGAAGATGTCCGAGGACCTGTCCCAGTACCTGCTGGAGATGGGCTTCAAGACGCGCTACCTGCACTCGGAGATCGACACGCTCGAGCGCATCCAGATCATCCGCGACCTGCGCCTCGGCGAGTACGACGTGCTCGTCGGCGTGAACCTGCTGCGCGAGGGGCTCGACCTGCCCGAGGTGTCGCTGGTGGCGATCCTCGACGCCGACAAGGAGGGCTTCCTGCGCGGCGAGACCTCGCTGATCCAGACGATCGGCCGGGCGGCGCGCAACGTCGACGGGACCGTGCTGATGTACGCGGACAAGGAGACCAAGGCGATGCGCGCGGCGATCTCCGAGACCGATCGCCGCAGGGAGATCCAGCTCGCCTACAACGAGCAGCACGGGATAACCGCCGCGACGATCGTCAAGGGCATCTCCGACATCGCCGAGTTCCTGCAGGCCGAGTCGAAGGTGCCGCGCGGGCGCAAACGCGCCCGGCGCAAGTCGGCAGGCAAGGAGATGCCCCAGCACGAGCTCGAGCGGATGGTCGTGGAGATCGAGGAGGAGATGATCGCCGCCGCGGACGATCTGCGCTTCGAGTACGCAGCGCAGCTGCGCGACGAGCTGCGCGAGCTACGCCGCGACCTGCGCGAGATCCAGGCGAGCGAGGCGCCGCAGGCGGCCGGCGGCGACGATGCCGGCACTCCGGCGCAGCAGCCCGCGGAGGGCCAGGCACGTGAGGCTCCGACGGGCGACATCGCCTAGGATGCCCGCCGTGGACATCGACCGGCAGGCGATCGAACGGCGCGACTTTCCGATCGCGCGCCGTGGCTACGAGCCGGCCGCGGTCGACTCGCACCTGCGCGCGCTGGCCGGCGAGATCGAGCAGCTGCAACGCGAGCTCTCGGAGGTGGTGGGCACGCCTCGCTCGCGGCGACCGCCGGCACGCAGGTGCAGAGCATCCTCGCCGCCGCCGAGGCGACGGCCGCTGACCTCGCGCGCGACGCGCCAGGACAGCGCGCGCGCGACGCGCGACAGGCCGACCGGGACGCCGCGCACACGCGCGAGCAGGCGATCGCGCAGGCGCGCGGACAGGTCGCGTTCGTGGCGCAGGCGACCGCCGCGCTGCTCGAGCGCGTCAACTCGATGGACGCCGAGGCGAGCGCGCTGACAGACAGCCTGCGCGCCGGCGCCAACCGACTGATGGCAGATCTCGCGGCGGTCGAGACGAACATGAGCGAGCTGTACGACGCCGCGGCCGGCCAGGGCCTCACGCGCGCCGTCTCCGGCGAGCCGTCCGCCCAGCCTTCGATTCCCGTGCCGCCGCCCTCGACGCCGCATCTTGCCGAGCAGGCGACGGCTACGCCGACGCCGGCTGCGCCGGCGCCCCCGGCGAGCCAACGCGCCACGCTCGACCCTCCGCCCGCGTCGGGGGCCGCCGCGCCTCAGGTGCGCGCCGCGCAGAGCGTCCCGCCGCCGCTGTCCCCCGCCGAGGCGGCCGACCCGCAGGCTCACGTCGACCCGGAGTCGCCCGGGGCGCGCACGCGGATCACCGCCGAGGCCGACGCCGGCGCGCAGCCCGCAGAGGGGGGAGACCTCGACGGCGCCCGCCTGGTCGCGCTCAACATGGCGCTCAACGGCGAGTCGCGCGAGGCCGCCGATCGCTATCTGGCGGAGAACTTCACGGTGACCGACCGGCAGAAGCTGATCAACGAGGTGTACGCCGCGATCGAGGGGTAGGTGGCGGTTGGATGCGAGGGAAGCGGTGACGAGGCCCGAGGACGTTGACGTACGTCGCCGGGCCGGCTGGCTGCCGCAAGAGCAGGACGACCTCGAGTCCTGGCTCGCCGGTCACCGTGAGCGCGTGGAGGCCAGGGGCGAGCAGGTCGTGCTCCACCCGGTGCTGGTCGAGTTTCAGGAGCTGATCGAAAGCGACCCCGTGGTGCGCATGTACATGAACCAGATGATCGCTCAGGTGCCGAGCCACAAGCGCTACACCAAGCGCCACATGGAGAGCGTCGAGCAGATGCTCCGCCTGATCAACGAGGTGCTGACAATGGCGCCCGAGTTCGGCCCCCAGGGCACGATGGTGGCCACGCCGCTGGCGGCGATCCTCGACTGGGCCATGGGAACGCCGGCCGGATTCGCTGCCTTCCGCGACCCGCGTATCAACGAAATGCTCCGGAAGATCCTGACGGTGTGGTGCGAATTCCTCAGCAGTGAGGATTCGCTCTACGTGCTCAACGAGTCGCCCTCGGGCTGGAAGAGCGCTGAGGCCCAGCAGACGGTCGGCATGGAGCAATACGAGCACGACCCGGAGGACGAGCACTGGGGCTTCTCGTCGTGGAACGACTTCTTCACACGACGCTTCAAAGACGGCGAGCGCGACGTCGCATCGCCCGATGACGACAAGGTGATCGTCAGCGCCTGCGAGTCAACGCCGTACGGCATCAGCACGGACGTCCAGCGACAAGATCGTTTCTGGATCAAGAGCCAGCCGTATTCGCTCGCGGACATGCTGGCTGATGACGACTCGGTGGATGAGTTCGTCGGCGGGACCGTCTATCAAGCCTTCCTGAGCGCGACCAACTACCACCGCTGGCACAGCCCCGTCGGCGGCAAGATCGTCCGGGCGTTCGTCCAGGAGGGCACCTACTACTCAGAGGCCGACTCCGAGGGCAAGGACGCGGTCGAGCCAACTAATTCCCAGTCCTACCTGGCGCACGTCTCCGCCCGGGCGATCTTCACTATCGAGGCCGACGATCCCGCCATCGGCCTGATGGCCTTCGTCGCCGTAGGCATGGTGGAGGTGTCTTCTTGCAAGCTCGCCTCGAGCGTGAAGCCCGGTTATCACGTGGAGAAGGGTGAGGAGCTCGGTTACTTTCAGTTTGGCGGCTCCACGCACTGCCTCGTGTTCCGCCCAGGCGTCATCGCTGAGTTCAGCCTCGCGGCGATCCCGCAGCCACACGACCCGCAGGCGCCGCTCGTGCTCGTCCGCTCGAGTCTCGCCACCGCCAACGCGACTTCCTGAACGCGGCGCGAATCCACCCGACCGGGGCCACGGCCCCCCCCCGGAAGTCAGCCGCGCCGGGATCTACAAGCACGTCGCTCGCCATAGCCCGAACGTCTGTTCGTAGTCATAGAATGACCGGGTTATGCCAGCCGGCAATGAAATCGTCGTATCCGGCGCGCGCGAGCACAACCTGAAGGACATCTCGGTGTCGCTTCCGCGCGACGCGTTGGTCGTGATCACGGGGCTGTCGGGCTCGGGCAAGAGCTCGCTCGCGTTCGACACGATCTACGCGGAGGGCCAGCGCCGGTACGTGGAGTCGTTGTCGGCCTACGCGCGGCAGTTCCTCGGCCAGATGGACAAGCCCGACGTGGATTCGATCGAGGGTCTGTCGCCGGCGATCTCGATCGACCAGAAGACGACCTCGCGCAACCCGCGCTCGACGGTCGGGACGGTCACCGAGATCTACGACTACCTGCGCCTGCTGTGGTCGCGCGTGGGCAAGCCGCACTGCCCGATCTGCGGGCGGCCGATCGTCGGGCAGTCGGCCGAGCAGATCATCGACCAGGTGATGGAGCTGGCCGACGGCACGCGTTTCATGGTGCTGGCGCCGGTCGTGCGTGGGCGCAAGGGCGAGTACGGCAAGCTGCTCGACGAGCTGCGCAACGACGGCTTCGCGCGGGTCAAGATCGACGACCGCGTGCGCATGCTGGAGGAGTCGATCGTGCTCGACAAGCGCTACAAGCACGACATCTCGGTCGTCGTCGACCGGCTGGTGATGCGCCACGACGTACGCAAGCGGCTGGCCGACTCGATCGAGACGGCCGTGGCGCTGGCCGACGGCCTGGTGGAGATCGAGATCGTCGGCCGCTCGGCGCGAGGAGCCGCGAGGGCGAGCAGGCGCAGGGCGCCAAGGGCGCCAAGGGCACCGCGCGCGGCTGCCACCCAGATCGTGCCCGGCGAGACGCCCGCGCCCGGCACCGTGTTCACGTTCTCGGAGCGCTTCGCCTGCCCCGAGCACGGCCCCTCGCTCGTCGAGCTCGAGCCGCGCATCTTCTCGTTCAACTCGCCCCACGGCGCGTGCGACCGCTGCACCGGGCTCGGCTCGCAGATGGAGATCGACCCCGAGCTCGTCGTCCCCGACCCCGGCCTGTCGATCGGCGAAGGCGCGCTTGCGCCGTGGGCGAACAGCTCCTCCAACTACTACGAGCAGGTCACCGAGGCGATCGCCGATCGCTACGGCGTCGACCTCGAGGCGCCCTGGGAGGAGCTGCCCGAGGAGCACCGCGACCTGTTCCTGTACGGCACCAACGGCGAGCCGCTGCAGTCAGCTATCGCAACCGCTACGGGCGCCGGCGCTCCTACGCGACGCGCTTCGAGGGGATCGTGCAGCAACCTCGAGCGCCGCTACCGCGAGACCGACTCCGAGTGGACGCGCGAGAAGATCGAGGAGTTCATGTCGCTGCGCGCCTGCCCGGTGTGCGGAGGGCGCGGCTTGCGCGCCGAGTCGCGCGCCGTGCTCGTCGGCGGCACGCGCATCGAGGAGTTCTGCGCGCTGTCGGCGCGCCGGGCCCTGGAGTGGCTCGAGCAGCGTCGAGCTGTCGGAGACCGATCGCCACGTCGCGCGGCTGATCCTGCGCGAGATCTCAGAGCGGCTGCAGTTCCTGGAGAACGTCGGCATCGGCTACCTGTCGATGGATCGCGCCGCCGCGACGCTGTCCGGCGGCGAGGCGCAGCGGATTCGCCTGGCGACGCAGATCGGCTCCTCGCTGGTCGGCGTGCTGTACATCCTCGACGAGCCCTCGATCGGCCTGCACCAGCGCGACAACTCGAAGCTGATCGCGCACGCTCGAGCGGCTGCGCGACCTCGGCAACACGGTGATCGTCGTCGAGCACGACGAGCAGACGATGCGCGCGGCCGACCATCTGGTCGATCTCGGGCCCGGGCGCCGGCGAGCATGGCGGGCGCATCGTCGCCGAGGGCACGGCCGCGCAGGTGCAGCGGCGTCAAGGACTCGCTGACCGGTCAGTTCCTGGCCGGCACGCGCACGATCGAGACGCCCGCCCGGCGGCGCACGCCGAGCGGCTACGTCGAGATCCTCGGCGCCAGTCAGCACAACCTGCGCGACATCGACGTCCACTTCCCGCTCGGCGTGCTGACCTGCGTGACCGGCGTGTCCGGGTCGGGCAAGTCGACGCTCGTCAACGACGTGCTGTACAAGGCGGTCGCCAACCGGCTGCACCGCGCTCGCCAGCGGCCGGGAGCACATCGGGCGATCCACGGCCTCGACCAGCTCGACAAGATCATCGCCGTCGACCAGTCGCCGATCGGGCGCACGCCGCGCTCGAACCCGGCCACGTACACGGGGCTGTTCGACGTGATCCGCGACCTGTTCTCCAAGACCCAGGAGGCGCGCGCGCGCGGCTACAAGCCGGGCCGCTTCAGCTTCAACGTCAAGGGCGGGCGCTGCGAGGTGTGCCGCGGCGACGGGCAGATCAAGATCGAGATGCACTTCCTGCCCGACGTGTACGTCCCCTGCGAGCAGTGCCACGGCAAGCGCTACAACCGCGAGACGCTGGAAGTGCGCTTCAAGGGCAAGAGCATCGCCGACGTGCTCGACATGCCGGTCGAGGAGGCGCTGAAGTTCTTCGAGCACATCCCCAAGGTGCGCCGGCGCCTGGAGACGCTCAACGCCGTCGGCCTCGGCTACGTGCGCCTCGGCCAGCCGGCGACGACGCTTGTCGGGCGGCGAGGCGCAGCGCGTCAAGCTCGCGACCGAGCTGTCGAAGGTCGCGACCGGCCGCACGCTGTACATCCTCGACGAGCCCACCACCGGCCTGCACTTCGCCGACGTGCAGCGCCTGCTCGAGGTCCTGCAGCGGCTCGTCGACGCCGGCAACAGCGTGGTCGTGATCGAGCACAACCTCGACGTGATCAAGTCGGCCGACCGGGTGATCGATATGGGTCCGGAGGGCGGCGAGGAGGGCGGCATCGCGATCGCGGTGGGCACGCCCGAGGAGGTAGCCGCCGAACCCAGCTCGCATACCGGTCAGTTCCTCGCCGAGATCCTGACTTCGGCGCTGACACCCCGCAGGCGCGCTCGGGCAAGGACTCGCGCCGCGGGCGAGCGGCGAAGATCGCCGCTTGAGCGACCGAGGCCGTTGCGGCTCGCGTAGCGGTCGCGCTACCTGCTGCGCGGGCGGCGCCGGCGCGTGTCGATCCCGGAGTCGTCACGGCCCGGCCCCCCGGGCCGTGACGAGCTCCTTCCGGATTGGCGTTCGGGGCTAGCCGGCTGTGACGGTGTAGCTGCCGAAGACCGACGGCTCTGCGCTGGTCGTCGTCCAGGCCATCATGAAGCCGAACCGACCCGAACCTCCGGGCGAGGGCTTGATCTCCGGGTCGAAGACCTTTTTCGTCGCCGGGTTCACGCCTCGTTCGATGTTGATGTAGATGCACAGGAAGCCGATGTCGGCCTGGCCGGGGCCGGCGCAGTGCGGGACGGGCGTGTTGGTCCCCGTTGTGATCACCTGGGCTTCCGGTGCGCGTTCTTCGAGCGGGATCGGGAAGCTGGCCGACGTTTCGACGGTTTCCGTGGCCACCCCTCGACCGTGCCGATCCCCCACTCGCCGCTCTCCGATATCCCTGGAGGCAGCGTTTCGAATGCCGAGAAGCCTTCGTTACCCTGCGAGCCCGGTGCTGCCTTTGGGACCGGTCGAGCCGGTCGAACCGGTCGCCCCCGTCGTACCGGTCGCGCCTTTTGCCCGGGCGCCCAGGCGCGCCTGTCGCACCACGTGCGCCGCGGTTCCCCTTCAGCTTCTTGAGGACCTTCGGGTTGATCTGCTTGGTCGAGTTGATCAGGAAGTGGTTCGCGGCCAGTGCTCCGCCGCTCATCGCGAACAGCAGCGCCAGCGTGGCGGCCACGTTCGCGTAGGTGAGACGCTTGCGTATTGAGTTCATGCCTGCCTCCCGTAGTGATTTGCGGCGGACCCTATGGCTTTTGCCTTTAGCTGGCGTTTAGGCCGAGAGCGGCCGCGCGGCGGCTGGGCATCGCTCCACACGCCTTCGCGCACGGTGCAGCGCCATCCCGAACGCCGACGCGAAGGCCATCATGTCTGCCGTGGCGCCGGTCCAGCCCCTCGATTCCAGGTTTCGCGGCGCTTGAGCGCGACCGCCGCGCAGGTGCGCCTGTGGGCGCAGAAGTGGCGCTGGTACGAGCGCAACTCGCTGCCCTGGAACCGGGCGCGCATCCACTGGCAGTTCCTGCGACGCGAGGCGTTCGTGCGCTGGCCGGTACATGGCAACGTGCTCGAGGCGCTGCGCGAGGGGCGCCTGCAGGTGGGCGCCGGCGTCCTGCTCGAGCCGGGCGTGTGGATCACGGCGCCGGGCGAGGCTCGTGTGCGCATCGGCGCCGGCACGTTCCTCAACAAAGAGGTGATGGTGGCCGCGCAGAAGCTGGTGGAGATCGGCGAGAACTGCATGCTCGCCAACGGCTGCTTCGTGAGCGACGCCAACCACCGCTTCGACGATCCGGAGCGGCCGATCACCTGGCAGGGCTTTGAGAGCAGGGGGCCGACACGGATCGGCGACAACTGCTGGCTCGGCGCGAACGTCGTCGTGACCAGCGGCGTCAGCATCGGTGAGCGCTGCGTCGTCGGCGCTAACAGCGTCGTGACGCACGATCTCGAGCCGCATTCGATCGCAGCCGGACTGCCCGCGCGAGTGATCAAGCAGATCGAGTACCGAAGCAGGTAGCGTCCGCACGATGGAGCTCACCGAGGCGATGCGCTGCGCGCCCACGAGCAGGCGTTTCACCGACGAGCCGGTGCCGAGCGAGACCCTGCGCCGCGTCCTCGACAGCGCCCGCTTCGCGCCGAGCGGCGGCAATCGGCAGGGCTGGCGGGTCATCGTGGTGCGCGACCCGGAGCGCCGCCGCGCGCTGCGGGATCTGTACCTGCCGCACTGGCGCCTGTACATGGAGGAGACAGGCGGCGCGCAGCTGCTGAGCAGCCCCGACCAGTTCGATCCGGCGCGCGTGCGCGCCGTGCGTCGCGCCGATGACTATGCGCAGCGTCTGGACGAGGTGCCCGTTCATCTCGTCGTCGGCGTGCGCGTCGACGACCTCGTGGTCACCGACAGCGAGCTGCCCCGCCAGAGCATCGTCGGCGGCGCGTCGATCTACCCATTCGTGCAGAACGTGCTGCTCGCCCTGCGCGGCGAGGGCCTCGGCGCGGCGCTGACCACGCTGCTGGTGCCCGCCGAGGCGGACGTCAAGCGGCTGCTGCAGATGCCCGAGGACGTCGCGCTCGCCGCGCACATCGGCGCCGGGCAGCGCGCCGATCCGTGGCCCAAACAGCTCGCGCGGCGCCCGGTCGAGGAGTTCGCGTTTGCCGAGCAGTTCGGCGCCCCGCTGTTCCCGTGATGCCAGCGAACGCGGGCGTGTGCTCGGACTCTGGCCACCCCGGGAGGCGGCCAGCTCGGGCTAGTTAGACGCCGGGCAGGCTCGCGTGCAGCTCGGCGAGCTGCTGCGGATCGATCTTGTAGGTGTGCTCAGGCCCCGGATAGCGCCGCGTGCGCACGTCCTCGGCGTAGGCGGCGACGCCGGCGTTCATCTCCTGCTGGAGGTTGGCGTAGCGCTTGACGAAGCGCGGACCGAGCCCGTCGCGAATGCCGAGCAGATCGTGGAACACCAGCACCTGGCCGTCGGTCGCCGGGCCTGCGCCGATCCCGATAACGGGGATCTCGAGCAGCGGCATCAGCTCCTCTGCGACCGCACTGGGGATCGCCTCGAACACGAGTGCAAAGCAGCCGACGTCCTGGAGCGCGAGCGCCTCGGCGGCGATCCTGGCCGCAGCTGCCGCGGTGCGCCCCTGCGCCTTCCAGCCGCCGAGCGCCGTCGAGGTCTGCGGCGTGAGACCGACGTGACCCATCACGGGAATCCCCGCGCCGACGATCGCCCGAGCGCGTTTGGCCGACGCTTCGCCGCCGCCCTCGAGCTTGACGGCCTCGCAGCCGGCCTCCTTGACCATGCGCATCGCCGTCGTGATCGCTTGCTCGTCCGAGACCTCGTAGGAGCCGAAAGGAAGGTCGCCGATCAGCAGCGGCGTGCGCAGTCCGCGGCGCACGGCGCGCGCGAGCACGAGCATGTCGCCGAGCTCGACCGGCGTCGTCGCGTTGTAGCCGAGCACGGTCGTCGCGGCCGAATCGCCGACCAGCACCAGATCGACGCCGGCGGCCTCGGCCGCGCGGGCGCTCGGATAGTCGTAGGCGGTGACCATCACGATCGGGTCGTCGAGGCGCTTCTTCTCGGCGAGCAGCGGCAGCGTCATCGGCAGCCGGCCGGGGTCGGACGGAGCCTGCACGTGGGGGTGGCTGGACATGGCTTGGTTCCTCTCTGACATGGTTGACCCCCTACGTGAGCAGGGTGGCCACCGCGTCGTCGATCGTGATGATGCGATTGGTGTGGGCCTCGACGTGCACCACGCGAGGCTCGTAGGCCTCTAGCTCGGCCTGGTCGTAGCTTGCATAGGAGACAACGATGATCGTGTCGCCGCGCTGCACGAGTCGCGCGGCGGCGCCGTTGATCGTCATGACGCCCGAGCCGCGCTGGCCGGCGATCGTGTACGTCTCGAAGCGCGCGCCGTTGTCGATGTCGAGCACGTGCACCTGCTCGTGCTCGAGGATGTCCGCTGCCTCCAGCAGGTCGGGGTCGATCGTGATCGAGCCTACGTAGTGCAGGTCGCAGTCGGTGATCGTGGCTCGGTGGATCTTGGACTTGAGCATCACGCGTTGCATCAGGCGATCGCCTTTCTGGGGGACGTTTGATGTGGTCCGACGGCCGGCGACGGCCGCAGGATTGCGTTGTCGATCAGTCGTGTCCGCGCCGACCCGCGCCGCCAGCGCCAGCAGCGCCTCGCGCTCCAGCCACTCACATGGCTCGAGCGTGTCGGGGTCGACCAGCTCGATGTACTCCGGCTCGACCCCGCGCGCGAGCATCGCCGTGCGCCCGGCCTCGAGCAGCACGGACGCTGCGCGTTGGCCCTCGGCGGCGAGCCTTGCGGCGGCCTGCAGGGCGTCGTTCAAGGCGAGCGCGCGCGAGCGCTCCGCCGGCGACAGCCGCCCGTTGCGACTCGACATCGCCAGGCCGTCGGGCTCGCGCAGGGTCGGACACACCTGGATGCGAACCGGCAGGTTCAGGTCGGCGACGAGGCGGCGGATCACGACGACCTGCTGGGCGTCCTTCTGGCCGAAGTAGGCAACATCGGGCATCGCCATTCCGAACAGCTTGGTCACGACCGTGCTGACCCCGCGGAAATGCTCGGCGCCGCGCGTGGAGCCCTCCAGGCGCTCGGTCAACCCGAACACCTCGACGGCCGTCGCGAAGCCGGCCGGATAGACCTCCTCGACAGGCGGCGCGAACAGCACGTCTGCGCCGGCGGCCTCTGCTCGCAGGGCGTCGTCGTGCTCGCGGCGCGGATACCCGCGCAGGTCGTCGCTCTCCTCGAATTGTGCCGGGTTGACGAACAGTGACACGACGACGAGGTCGCACTCGCGACGGGCACGATGGACCAGCGACAGGTGGCCCTCGTGTAGTGCGCCCATCGTCGGGACGAGCCCGATGCTGGCGCTCTCACGGCGGGCCGGAGCGAGCGCGGCGCGCAGCGCGTCTACGGTGCGCACGGTCCTCATGCGCAGGGCAGCGGTCGGTTTGGGTGGCTCATCAATTTCGGTCCAGTTCCTCGCGGATACCGGCGCGACTTCAGATTTGGTCCTGCGGTCTTCGGGTCCACTCCGAGCGTGCTGCCCGGTTGCGGCCTGGCGCCAATGATACAGCCGCGTCGGCTGCCGACAAGGGATCGCGTCGAATCGGCCCACGCATGCGGCGATCCGATGCTGCGAGCGAATCCGCTGAGCCCGATGTCGCCGACCCCGGCGCTCCTCACCACGCGTCGACGTACGGGCGCGACTTGTCGGGGCGCTTCCACCAGGGCGTCGCGTTCTCGTCGAACAGCAGTCCGATCCAGCGCGCCGAGTCGGCCGGATCGATCACGTCGTCGATCTCGCCGTAGGCGGCCATGTTCAGGCCGCGACCGCGCTCGTAGGCGCCGGCGACGAGCTCTCCGAACAACGCTCGCGCTCGTCGCGGTCCTCGATCGCCTCGAGCTCGCGACGCATGCCAAGCCGCACGGCCCCCTCGAGCCCCATCGCGCCGAACTCGGAGGTCGGCCAGGCCACTGTGAACAGCGGCGCCTTGAAGCCCCCCGCCGCCATCGCCTGCGCTCCCAGCCCGTAGCCCTTGCGCAGGACGATCGTGCCGCACGGGACCCGCAGGTTCGCGCCGCCCAGGAACATGCGTGCGAAGTGGCGTACGGTGGCGGTTCGCTCGGCGTCGGGTCCGACCATGAAGCCGGGCGTGTCGCACAGAAACAGCAGGGGCAACCCGAACGAGTCGCACAGGCCGGCGAATCGCGCCGCCTTGTCCGCGGCGTCGGCGTCGATCGCGCCGCCGAGGTGTCTTGGGTCGTTGGCGACGACGCCCAGTGGTCGTCCGCGATGGCGCGCGAGCGCTGTGACCATGCCCGCGCCGAAGCCGGCTCGCAGCTCGAGCACCGAGCCCTCGTCGAACAGCGCCATGTACGACCTGCCTGACGTCGTACACGCGCTTGCGCTCCTGCGGGACAAGCTCGGCGCAGCAGCCGCTGGTCGTGCAACACGCCCGGCTCGCCCGGTCCGTGGAAGTAGGCGAGATAGCGCTTCGCCACGCCACCGCCTCGCGATCGTCGGCGACGCGCAGGTCGACGACGCCGTTGGCGTATTGCACGTCGATCGGACCGACCTCACCGGGTGCGAACACGCCGAGTCCGCCGCCCTCGATCATCGCCGGACCGCCCATGCCGATGCTCGCGTCCTCGCTCGCGATCACCACGTCGCAGCACCCGAGCAGCGCCGCGTTGCCGGCGAAGCAGTAGCCCGAGGCGATGCCCACCAGCGGCACGCGACCGCTCAGGCGGGCGAACAGCTGGAACGCGCGGCAGTCGAGCCCGGCGACGATCGGCATGTCTACGTCGCCCGGACGCCCTCCGCCGCCCTCCGCGAACAGCACGACTGGCAGTCTGCGTCGCTCGGCGAGCTCGAACAGGCGGTCCTTCTTCATGTGGTTGCGCATGCCCTGCGTGCCCGCCAGGACGGTGTAGTCGTAGGACATCGCGACGCACGGGCGAGCATCGATCTCGCCGACGCCGCCGACCAGCCCGTCGGCGGGGGTGCTCGCGATCAGCTCCTCGCGGGAGCGACGGCGCTCCTGGGCCGCGAACAGCAGCGGCCCGTACTCGACGTAGGAGTCCTCGTCGAGTAGTTCCGCGAGGTTCTCGCGCGCGGTCCGTCGGCCACGCTCGCGCCGCCGGGCGACGGCGTCGGGGCGGGCTGCGTCGAGTCCCACGGCATGGCGCTCACGCACCGCCTCGAGGTCCGCTCGGAACCCGTCGGCCTGCTCGGCCCGCGCAGGCTGCACACCGGCCGCGAGAGCTCTCCCGGCGCGGATCCGGGCGAGCAGCTGTCCTTGCTCGACCGCGTCGCCGATCTGCACGTCGACGCTCTCGACGACACCGCCGGCGTCGGCGAGCACCTCGTGCTCCATCTTCATCGCCTCGAGCACGAGCAGCGGCGCCCCGGCGCCGACCTCCTCGTCGACCCCACGCGCGACCGACACGACGACGCCCGCGAACGGCGCCGTGATCGAGACCTCTCCGTCGGGTGCGCTCGCGGGATCGGAGGACATCGGCAGATCATTGCGCAGGTGGGCGCCTCCGGGCCCGACTCTTGACGGCACGCATCCGAGACCGCAAACGCCCAGGGACGCGACCGGCCCTACCCAGGCAGCGCTTACCATCCAGGCATGTCCTCCGCCGCGCCCGAAAACACTGCCTCGCAGCGGCGCGAGCGGCTCAAGCAGGTGTACGCCGAGGCGAACAGCTGCGTTCGCTGTCCCGAGCTCGCGGCGACGCGTAGGACGGTCGTGTTCGGCTCGGGCAACGCCGACGCCGATCTGATGTTCGTGGGGGAGGCACCCGGCGCGAGCGAGGACGAGCAGGGGGTCCCGTTCGTAGGACGGGCGGGCAAGCTGCTCGAGACGCTGCTCGGCGAGGTTGGGCTACAGCGAACCGACGTGTTTATCGCAAACGTATTGAAGTGCCGACCCCCCGGCAACCGCGACCCGCTGCCCGTCGAGATCGAGAACTGCCAGGACTACCTGCGCAGCCAGGTCGAGCTGATCGAGCCATCGGTGATCTGCACGCTCGGGAACTTCTCCACGAAGCTGCTGCGCGAAGACCCGACGGGGATCACCAGGCTGCACGGGCAGCCGGAGGTGATCGCGCTGGGCGCCCGGGCGGTGCGGCTGTACCCGATCTTCCACCCCGCCGCAGCGCTGTACACGCCGCGCATGCTCGAGACGCTGCGCGAGGACTTCGCCAAGCTGCCGGAGCTGCTCGCGCTGGGCGCGCCCGAGCAGCCGCCGGCGACCGAGGCGACTCCCGAGATCGAGGCGCCGCCGCCGGAGCTCTCCGACCCCCAGCCTGCTGCGCCGCAGCGCGAGCGACGGGCGGGCTCGGACGCAGGCGCCAGCCAACCGGCCGGGCCATCCGATCAGCTCGGCTTGTTCTAGGCACGCTGGACGCCCGCTGGACGTGTTCTGGACGCCCACTGGACGTTTTTTCCCAGGCTTTTCGGGGAAAAAGGGAATTCTCGGCAAAGGTCGAAGGTTTGTCCCACACGGGCCTAAAGTCGATGGACTGCGTTGTCGATACAGGGCCTGTCTCCATCCCTCCAGGAGTAACGACCGGCCCGCGACCCTTTCTCCCGCGGGCCGGTCGCGTTAACGGGCGTCACGCGGTTGGCTCTACAGTCTCGTCGTGGCCGTGCGCATCGTCGACACCTCCGATCCGGCGGAGACCGAATCGCTCGGCGCCGAGCTGGCCGGTGGACTGCGCGAGGGCGACGTCGTGCTCGTGCGCGGCGAGCTGGGCACGGGCAAGACCACGCTGGTCCGCGGGGCGGCTCGCGCGCTGGGCGTCACCGACCAGGTCACGAGCCCGAGCTTCAGCATCGGCCACCGCTACCGCGCCGGCGATCTGGTCGTCTCGCACCTCGATTTGTATCGTCTGGCAGGGCTCGAGCACGAGGATCCGGCCCTGCTCGCCGACTACCTCGGACCGGGGCGCATCGCGTTCGTTGAGTGGCCTCCGGACGCCGAGCCCCAGCTGGCGCCCGCGCGCGTGCGCGTGTCGCTGAGTCACCGCGGGGAGGACCGCCGGCGCATCGAGGTGCTCGAGACGTGATCGTGCTCGGCCTCGACACCGCTACGCAAGCGACCGTCGTCGGGCTGCGCCTGGCCGACGGGAGCACGCTGGCGGCGCGCGACGACCCGGCCCCCGAGCAGCACCCGGGCCACGCGACCCGACTGCTGGGGCTGGCGGATCAGCTGCTCGACCGCGCGGGCGTGGGCTGGAGCGAGCTCGCGCGGATCGCCGTCGGCGTCGGACCCGGTCGCTTCACGGGACTGCGCGTCGGGATCGCCACGGCGCGTGGGCTGGCGCAGTCGCTCGACGCGGAGCTCGTCGGCGTGTCCAGCCTGCGCGCCCTGGCCCTGGCCGTCGATGCCCACGCACCCGCCGCTGGCGCCCGTCGCGGCGTGCTCGCCGTGATCGACGCGCGCCGGGAGGAGGCGTTCGCCGCGGCCTATCCCGCCCAGCAGGCCGCGCGCGAGCGCGACGCGGAGGCCTGGCTGGAGGGCGAAATCGCGTTCCCGCGCGCGCTCGCGGGCGAGCAGCTCGAACGGACCGCCGACGAGCTGGCGGGCGGCGCCCAGCACAACGAGCGCTGGCTGGCGGTCGGCGACGGGGCCCTGCGCTTCCAACGCACAGCTGGAGCGGGCCGGCGTGGAGGTCGCGCCGGCCGACTCGACGCTGCACCTGATCGACCCCGTGGCGATCTGCGAGCTCGGCGCGCGCGCGACTCCCGTCGCCTCGTCGGAGCGCCTGCTACCCGACTACCGACGCTCGCCCGACGCGGCGCTCGCACGCGAGCGCTTGCCGGCGATCGAAGGCCCCGCGTCGTGACAGGCCCCTCCTTCCAGCAGCTGCCCGACAGCGAGGCGCACCCTCCGGTGCGGATTCGCGCGCTCGCCTATCCCGACCTGCCGGAAGTCCTGGCGATCGAGCGGCGCGTGTTCCCGACGCCGTGGTCGCTGGCGATGTTCGTGTTGGAGCTCTCCAAGCAGACCGGCATCTGCCTGGCGGCGACGGAGCAGGTCGACCCGGGGGCAGGCGGCGTTGGGGAGCGGGAGCGTCTCGTCGGCTACCTGATCTGCTCCCGCTACGACACCGTCTGGCACGTGATGAACGTCGCGGTCGACCTGCACCGCCAACGCATGGGTCTCGCGTCGAGGCTGCTCGGCGAGCTGTACGAGCGGGTCGGCGACGAGCACGCCCGCTTCACGCTGGAGGTGCGCCGCTCCAACGCGGTCGCGATTCATCTGTACGAGCGCGAAGGCTTTCGCGCCGCGGGCACCCGCCGCCGCTACTACCAGGACAACGGCGAGGATGCGCTCGTGATGTGGCGCACGCCGGCGACGCGCGTCGGCTCGCTCGAGGACGTGCCCAATCCGGGCCCCGTATGAGGATCCTCGCGCTGGAGACGAGCTGCGACGACACGTGCGCCGCGGTGATCGACGAGGACGGGCGCATCCGCGCCAACGTGATCTCCTCGCAGACGGCGCACGAGGACTTCGGCGGCGTCGTGCCCGAGATCGCCTCGCGCCATCACCTGGAGCTCGTCAACGCGATCGTAGATCGTGCGCTCGAGGTCGCTGGCAGCGGCCTCGACGAGATCGGCCTGGTCGCCGCGACGCAGGGACCGGGCCTGGTCGGAGCGCTGCTCGTCGGGCTGTCGACGGCCAAGGCGCTGGCGGCCGCTCGCGAGCTGCCATTCGTGCCCGTCGACCATCTGCAGGGCCACGTCGCGGCCAACTTCCTATTGCCGATCGGGGCTCCTGAGCACGACGCGCCGCGGGCGGGGAGCGCGGGTGTGCACAAAGCGGGGAGCGAGGAGCCCGGCGCGGGCGTGCGGGGGCGCGGTCGGCTCGCGGATACCCGCCGCCGCGTTCGAGCCGCCGTTCGTGTGTCTGATCGCCAGTGGCGGTCATACCCTGCTCGTACACGTACGCGAGCACGACGGCTTCGAGGTGCTCGGGCGCACGCTCGACGACGCGGCGGGAGAGGCCTTCGACAAGGGCGCGAGAATGCTCGGCCTGGGCTATCCGGGCGGGGCTGCGCTCGAGCAGCTGGCGCGCGCCGGCGACGCCGTGGCGTTCGCGTTCCCGGGCTCGCGGGGAGAGCGGGCGCGCGGTGGCCGGGGCGCGAACCGTCAAGCGTTCGCACAGGGGTTGGACTTCTCCTTCGCGGGCCTGAAGACGGCTCTGCTGTACAAGCTGCGCGAGCTGTCGGCGGCTGAGGCTCGTGAGCGCGCCGCCGATCTGGCCGCCTCCTATCAGGCCGCGATCGTCGACAGCCTGATCGAACGCACCGAGCGCGCGCTGGAGCAGACCGGCCTGGAGCGCCTGGCCGTGGGAGGCGGGGTCGCCGCCAACGGGCTGCTGCGCGAACGCCTGGGGCAACTGGGCGCGACGCTCCATGTACCCGAGCGCGTCCTCTGCACCGACAACGCGGCGATGATCGCGAGCGCGGCGCGCTATGGCGAGCGGCTCGCCTACCCTCGCTATCTCGGACTCGACGCGTACGCCACCGGCGAGCGTGCACGATGAGCGCGATCACCGTTTACACGCGACCGGGGTGTCATCTATGCGTCGAGGCGATGGACGTCCTGCGTCTGCTGCAGCGCGAGCTCGGGTTCGGATTGCGGGAGTGCGACATCGACGGAGATGAGGCGCTGCAGCGCGCGTACTTCGAGCGCATCCCGGTCGTCGCGCTCGACGGAGAGGAGCTATTCGACTACTACGTTGACGAGGCGCTCCTGCGAGAGCGTCTAGAGTCACGGCAATGACCTACGGAGAGGCAAGCGCGCGTCCGCGCGAGGTCGAAGTCGACGGAGCGGCCCCCGTCGGCGAGCGTCTTTCGCTTGGTGTCGCGGCGCGCCTGTCGCGCTATCTGCAGGTGCTGACGCAGGCCAAGAAGATGGGCAAGGAGACGATCTCCTCCCAGGAGCTGTCCGACTACACGCACGTCAACTCGACGCAGATTCGCCGCGATCTGTCCGGCTTTGGCAAGTTCGGCAAGCGTGGCGTGGGCTACAACGTCGAGGCGCTCGTCTCGCAGATTCGCAAGATCCTGCGCACCGCTGGCCAGCACAACATCGCGTTGCTCGGAGCCGGCCACCTGGGCAAGGCGATCGCCTCCTCGGACATCTTCGCCGACCACGGCTTTCGCGTGGTGGCGATCTTCGACGTCGACGAGGACAAGGTCGGGACGACCGTCGGCACTCAGGTCGTTCGCCACACCAGCGATCTGCGCCAGGTCGTCGAGGACGAGGACATCGTGGTGGGCGTCCTCGCCGTCCCGACGCAAGCCGCCCAGAGCCTCGCCGACGAGCTCGTTGAGGCCGGCGTGAAGATCATCTTCAATTACTCCGAGTCGCTCCTGCTGGTGCCGCCCGAGGTGACAGTTCACACCTCGAGCCCGGCTGTCGATCTGCTGTACGCGCTGTACTTCTACCTGACCTGACAGGGCGGCGGCCGGCGCGCCATCACTGCAGCGAGCGAACGCCGAGCACACATCGCAAAGCAGGCGGAGACACCGAAACGCAATGAGCAGCCTGGACCTAGACCGAGCTGAGCAGAAGTTCGCCGAGGCGAGGGACTTCACCGTCGGCGTCGAGGAGGAGTTCTCGATCCTCGATCCGGCGACGCTGGAAATGCTGCCGCGCTTCGAGCAGCTGCGCGCCGCCGCCGCGAGCGACGCGTTGCTGCACGAGCACATCACCGGCGAGCTGATCTCCTCGGAGATCGAGATCATCTCGGGCGCTGGAGCCGACCTCCACGACGCGCTGGCGCGCCAGCGCGAGCGCCGCCGCCGCCTGTTCGCGCTCGCCAGCGCCCAGGGCGTCTCGCTGGGGGCCACCGGCACCCACCCGTGGGCCGACTACCGCGAGCAACCGATCATCGACACCGAGCACTACCGCCGGGTCGAGGAGGGGCTCAAATACGTCGCCTGGCGCAACAACACCTTCAGCCTGCACGTGCACCTGGGCGTGCGCGACCTGGACCGTGCGGTGCGAGTGTGCGATCGCCTGCGCCCGGTGCTGCCACTGCTGCTGGCGATCTCCGCCAACTCGCCCTTCCTGGACGGCCGCGACACCGGTCTGCATTCGGCGCGCACGCAGAGCTTCACCAAGAGCTTCCCGCGCTGCGGCGTTCCCGACTCGTTCGGCGGCTGGCGCGCCTATCGCGAGTACGTCGAGTTCCTCAAGCGCACGGGCTCGATCGTCGAGTTCACGCAGGTGTGGTGGTCGGTGCGGCCGCATTTCAGCTTCGGCACGGTCGAGGTGCGCATCTGCGACGCGCAAGCCACCGCGGCGGAGTCGGATGCCCTGGCGTCGCTGATCGCGGCGTGCATCGCGCAGGCGGTGCGCGACGTCGACGAAGGCGTGCCCTTCGAGGATCCCGCGCCGCGCCTGATCGAGGAGAACATGTGGCGCGCGATTCGGTTCGGCCTCGATGGCCGTCTGATCGATCTGCGCAGGGCCGAGCAGTATCCGGCCCGCGAGGCGATCGAGCGCCTGGCGGCCTGGAGCGAGCCGATCCGCGCAGAGCTCGGCATCGAGCTTTCGTTTCCCGAGCTCAACGGTGCGCAGCGTCAACGCCGGCTGATCGAGGCGGGCGCGACGCGCGAGCAGGTGTTCGCGGCCTCGGTCGCGGAGACGCTTCAGACCTATTCAGAGGAGGTGAAGGTGTGAGCACAGATCCAACCGCGGCACCGGGTGGCGGGCCGCCGGAGCGCCGAGCGAAGAGGAGCTGCGAGCGGCGTACGAGGCCGAACTGAGCCGCATCACGAGCGCGGACATGATGCTGCAGGCGGCCGTCTCGCTGTTGAACATCGGCAGCTACCGGCTCGCGCCGCCCCCCGCGGCGGCCGGTGGCGGCCCCCAGCGCCCGGCGAGCGGCAGACCTCGCACAGGTCCGCGACGCGATCGACGGGGTCAGGGCGCTGCTCGAGATCCTCGAGCGCACAATTCCGAGCGAGCTCGGTCCCCTGCGCGACGCCCTCTCGCAACTGCAGATGGCCTACGCGCGCGAGGTGCAGGCGAGCGCGGGGCAGCCCACCGACGATGGTGCGAAGGGTGCCCCACAGGCAGGTGCGCCGGGCGCGAGCGAGCCGCCCACCGGCGCGGAGCCCGGGCGGGCGGGCGCCGGCACGGAGGGCGGCGCGCAACCGGACGAGCCCGGCCAGCAAAAACCCGGTCCGGCCGAGTCGAGCGGGCGCTTGTGGGTGCCGGGACGCTGAGCCGCAGTGCCGCGCGCCGTCAGTGGTGAGCTCGCGAGTGGGAGCTAGCCCTCGGGCGCGAGCAAGTTGACGCGGGGCGCGCTAGACTGCGCACGCGTTTGCACCGGATGGGTGCCCTGAGCGGGCGGCCCCGGCGGCGAATGTGCGCGCGACGATCCTCGCGCGGCCCGCAAATCAGACCGCGGAGGATTTCTGTTGAGCAGCTTTCTGACGAACCATGGGGTCGTCGTCGCCCTCGTTTGCGCCGCCTGTGCCGTCGTATACGGACTCCTGACCACACGTGCCCTGCTTGCGCTGTCGCCTGGCAACGAGCGCATGCAAAGCATCTCGTTGGCCGTCCAGCAGGGCGCGCGGGCCTACTTGAACCGTCAGTACACGACGATCGCCTGCGTCGGCGTGGTGCTGTTCGTGGCGCTCATCTTCATCCAGAACATCGCGGTCGCATGCGGTTTCGCGATTGGGGGCTTGCTGTCTGGCTCGACCGGGCTACATCGGCATGAACGTATCGGTGCGTGCAAACGCGCGCGTGGCCGAGGCGGCCCGCGGAGGCGTCACGCCGGCACTGCGCGTGGCCTTCCGCGGCGGCGCGACCACCGGCCTGCTCGTCGTCGGCCTCGCGCTGATCGGCGTGGCGGGCTACTACGGCGCGCTCACGTCGTTCTTCAACGACAGCCCGAAGACGGCGGTCGACGCGTTGATCGGGCTCGGCTTCGGCGGCTCGCTGATCTCCGTGTTCGCGAGGCTCGGCGGCGGCATCTTCACGAAGGCCGCTGACGTCGGCGCCGATCTGGTCGGCAAGGTCGAGGCGGGCATACCCGAGGACGATCCCCGCAACCCGGCGACTATCGCCGACAACGTCGGCGACAACGTCGGCGACTGCGCCGGCATGGCCGCGGACCTGTTCGAGACCTATGCGGTCACCGCCGTGGCCGTGATCCTGCTCGGCGTGCTGACCTTCCACGAGGCCACGCGGGTGGCGCTGTACCCGCTCGTGATCGGGGGGGTGGCGATCATCGCGTCGATCATCGGCACGTTCGCCGTGCGCTCGAGCTCGGGCAACGTCGAGCGGGCGTTGCTGCAGGGCCTGGTCGTCTCCGG
This sequence comes from uncultured Solirubrobacteraceae bacterium, assembly GCA_963846205.1. GTDB lineage: Bacteria > Actinomycetota > Thermoleophilia > Solirubrobacterales > Solirubrobacteraceae > Palsa-744. Next base: position 131,587 of record CAWJVB010000002.1, read on the forward strand.
CGTGCTCGCGGCAGGAGCGTTCGCCCCGATCACCTACTGGCTGATGCGCAACCTCACCTTCAAGGTCGTCGGCGACACCGTCAACACGCCGAGCTGGTCGCATCTGTACCTGTGCTCGCTGATCGGCATCGCCGTCACGGCGCTGCTGTTCGGACTGACCGAATACTACACCTCGACCCGCTTCTCGCCGGTCAAGAAGACCGCCAAAGCGTCGGTGACCGGCCACGCGACGAACATCATCCAGGGCTTCGGCTCGGGGCTGCAGGCGACGGCGCTGCCGGCGATCGTGATCGTGCTCGGCATCCTCGGCGCGTGGAAGCTCGCGGGCGGCGGGGTGACCGGGATCTACGGCATCGGCGTCGCGGTGATGGGGCTGCTGTCGCTGACGGGCTTGATCGTCGCGCTGGACGCGTTCGGGCCGATCACCGACAACGCCGGCGGCATCGCCGAGATGGCCGACCTACCCGAGGAGGTGCGCAAGGTCACCGATCGCCTCGACGCGGTCGGCAACACGACCAAGGCCGTCACCAAGGGTTACGCGATCGGCTCGGCCGTGCTCGCCGCGGTCGTGCTGTTCGCCGGCTTCCAGAAAGAACTCGAGGCCAAGGTAGGTCACGCGATCTCGTTCGGCATCAACGAACCGCCCGTGCTGATCGGCCTGATCGCTCGGCGGGCTGATGGTGTGCCTGTTCGCGTCACTGTCGATCGAAGCCGTCGGTCGCGCCGGCGGCGCCGTGGTCGAGGAGGTGCGCCGCCAGTTCCGCGAGCACCCCGGGATCATGGACTACAGCGAAGAGCCCGATTACGCGACGTGCGTCGACATCGTCACGCGGACGGCGCAGCGCGAGATGATCCTGCCCTCGCTGCTGCCGATCCTGCTCACGCTGGTCGTGGGGCTGATCGATCAGCAGGCGCTGGGCGGCCTGCTGATCGGCGTGATCGTCGTCGGCTTCTTCTTCGCGGTGCTGATGACCGCGGGGGGTGGCGCGTGGGACAACGCGAAGAAGCTGATCGAGGATGGGGCGTTCGGCGGCAAGGGCTCGGAGGCGCACGCCGCGTCGGTGACGGGCGACACTGTCGGCGATCCGTTCAAGGACACCGCCGGGCCGGCGATCAACCCGATGATCAAGGTGGCGAACATCGTCGCGATCCTGATCATCCCGCTGATCACCTGAGGCACAGGGCGCCGGCTCGGCGAGCGTAGCGAGCATGGATGCCGCCACCAAGGCCTCCCGGCGCCCTAAGCTCAGCGTGAGATGAGCGGCCGACAGGTGCATCGCTCGGGCACGCTGGTCTTCTCGGTCCTGATGATGGCAATCGGAATCGCGGTGATCGGCCAGGTGGTCGGCTGGCGACGGGGGCGTGCTGTCCGCGCGCCTGCTGATCGGGATCCTGTTCCTCGCGGCAGGGATCGCGCGGCTGTATCTGGAGCACAAGCGGGGTCGCCGCGCATGAGCGCGGACGTCGGCCCGCCGGATCCAGACGCAGCGGCGGGCGACGGCCAGACGGGAGCGGCGGAGGGGCAGACGAGCACGGGCGATGCAGGCGCGCCGGGCGCGCCTGCCCATCAGCGGCCGCAGGCCGAGCTCGCGCGCGGCGAGGCCGAGCGAATCGCCCTGCAGATCTCCGCGCGCTCGCTGTCGACGGTCCGCCGCAGCGTCGGCTCGCCGACGCTGTTCGCGATCATCTACACGCCGATCGCGAGCGCGATCTACTTCGCGCTCGGTGTGATCTCCGGGCACGCGCTCGGCCTCACGCCGCTGGTGTTCCTGATCGCGGCGCTGCTGTTCGTGCTGACGGCGATGACCTACGCGGAGGGCGCTTCGCTGCATCAGGAGCGCAGCGGCTCGACCGTGTTCGCGCGTTACGCCTTCAACGAGCTCGTCAGCTTCGCCGCCGGCTGGGCGATCCTGCTCGACTACGTGATCCTGATCGCCGTCACCGTGTTACTCGGCGACGCAGTACCTGCGTGTCTACTGGCACACGCTCGGTCACCGCGGCGAGTCGCTGGGGTTGGCGCTCGTGTTCATCGCGATCGTCGTGCTCGGCAACATCCGCGGCTTCGGCTGGCGCCGCTCGCGGCGGGTAGCGACGCTGGTCGTGGGCGATCTGGCGCTGCAGGCGCTGGTCGTAGTGCTCGGGTTGGTGCTGTTCTTCAACCCGCACACGCTGCTGAGCCCGATCCACCTGGGCAGCGCGCCGAAGTGGTCGGACCTCGTGTTCGCGCTGACGATCGCCGCGATCTCCTTCACGGGCCTCGAGTCCGCGTCGGGCCTGGCCGGCGAGGTGCGCATCAGCGCGGGCGCGCTCAAGCGGCTGGTGGTGAGCGGCACGGCGACGGTCGTGTTCCTGTACGTCGGGATCGCGCTCGTCGCCGTCACGGCGCTGCCCGTACACGCCGGGCACACCGAGCTGGCCACGCGCTTCCTGCGTGACCCGGTGGTGGGGATCGTGACCCAGATGCATCCCCACTGGCTCGCACAGACGCTGCGCTACCTCGTCGCCGGTCTCGCGGCCTTGACGCTCGTGGCGGCGGCCAACTCGGCGATGCTCGGACTCTCGCGCCTGGCCTACTCGCTGTCGACCAACCGCCAGATCCCCAGCGGCCTGGGGCGGCTGCACCCGCAGCGCTCGACGCCATACGTGCTGATCATCCTCGCCGGCGTGATCGCCGCGGCGCTGGTCGTGCCCGAGAACCTGGACTTCCTCGTCGGCATCTACGCCTTCGGGGCGCTGCTGGCGTTCACGATCGCCCACGTGTCGGTGTGCCGGCTTCGCTACGTCGACCCCGAGGGGGCGCGGCCCTATCGAATTCCGCTGTCGATCGACTTTCGCGGCGGCAAGCTGCCGCTGCCGGCGGTGTTCGGGGCGATCGCGTCGGGCGCCGGCTGGCTGGCCGTGATGATCGTCCACGATCCCGCGCGCTACGTCGGGCTCGGCTGGATGGTGGCGGGCCTGACGATGTACGTGATCTATCGCCGCGCCGACGAGACCTCGCTGCTGCGCCGCGTGACCGTCGCTCCGGAGGTGCTGCGCGCCGAGCCGCCGCGCGAACGCGACTACGGCTCGATCCTCGTGCCTCTGTTCGGCACGAGCTTGGACGAGGACATCGTGCAGACGGCGGCGCTGCTGGTGTCGGGCGAGCCGACCGACGAGGCGGCGATCGACGCGGCGACGATCGAGGCGGTGTGGATCTTCGTGATACCGATGTCGCTGCCGCTCGACGCGCGGCTGCCCGAAGCGCAGATCAAGGAAGCGCGCCAAGCCCTGGCGCGCGCGAAGGCTGTCGGCGAGGAGTACACCGGCGTGCAGGTCGCGACGGCGACCGTGCGCACGCGCCGGGCCGGCTACGCGATCGTCGACGAGGCTCGGCGGCGGGGGGTCGAGGCGATCGTGCTCGGCGCCGAGGAGCCGTCGCTGATTCGCGGCGGCGCGCGCCTCGGCGGACGTGGCGGCTCGCTCGAGAACTTCGTGGGTGAGGTCACCAAGTACGTGATCGGAAAGGCCGACTGTCGCGTGATCGTGACGGCTCCCGCCGCCGGGGAATCGGCCGCGGAGCGGCGCGCTCGGCTGGCGCCCGCCCGCTCCTGACGCGCCGGCCCGCCGTTGCGTGAGGGCGCGCATCGTCTAATCTCCGGCGCATGTTCGTGTTGATCGTGGGAGCCGGTCGGGTCGGCTCGGCCGTGGCGAAGTCGGCGCTCGGCGCGGGCAACGCGGTCTCTGTGCTCGACGAGGACCCGCTCTCGCACGAGCGACTCGACGCCGGGCAGGCCGCCAGCTGGGAGGACTCCGGCGGCCAGTTCACGGTCGGCACCGCACTCGAGATCGACGCCTTGGTGCAGGCCGGGATCGAGCACGCGGACGTGTTCATCGCCTCGACCGACGGCGACAACACGAACCTGATCATCGCGCAGATCGCCCAGCGCAGGTTCGGCGTCGAGCGCGTGATCGCGCGCGTGATGGATCCGGCGCGTGCGAGCTGGTATCGCGAACAGGGACTGCACACGATCTCCCCGACCAAGCACGCGATCGAGATGTTCGAAAACGCGCTCGCCCCCGAGCCCGCCTGAGCCATGTACGCGATCATCGTCGGCGCCGGCAAGGTCGGCCGCAACCTCGCGCGGGAGCTGATCGACAAGGGTCACGAGGTCACGATTATCGAGTCCTCGCGCCCGCGCTACCTGGCGATCGAGGAAGAGTTCGAGCACTCCGTGCAGTACGGGGACGCGACCGAGCTGTGGGTGTTGGAGCGCGCCGGCATCCAGCGCGCCGACCTCGTGGTCGCGGTCACGGGCGATGACGAGGACAACATGCTCGTGTGCCAGGTCGCCAAGGAGAAGTACCTGTGCGACCGCATCATCGCGCGCGTCAACAACCCCCGCAACCACGATCACTTCCGCCTGCTCGGGATCCAGCCGGCCGTCTCCGCGACGGACCTGATCCTGCGCCTGATCGAGCACGAGGTTCCGCGTTACGGGCTCGTGCACCTGCTCGCGCTCGAAGAGGAGCGCCTGGAGATCATCGAGCTCGAGGTCAGCGAGGATGCCCCCACGGTCGGTGAGTCGATCTCCGAGATCCACCTGCCCGAAGGCAGCCTGATCATCTCGGTGCTGCGCGAGGGGTCGGGCTTCGTGCCCAAGCCCGACACCGTGATCGAGGCCGGCGACGAAGTGCTGCTCGTGCTCGACCCCGGCCTGGAGGACGCGATCACCGCCTACTTCGCGCCCAACGGGCAGCGACTCCGGCGCCTGACCGCCAGGCGGCGGCCGCAGCGCGAGGCGCGAGCGGCCTCCCACTATCCTGTGGCCTGCGGTTGCGTGTCCGGCGGTGCGCTCGGCCGGCGATCCGGGATGGTGTAATTGGCAACACGCGTGCCTCTGGAGCACGAATTTGGGGTTCGAGTCCCTGTCCCGGAGTGGCTGAGGCGCCCCGAGTTTTCGGGGCGTTTTCGCGTCCTAGGGGCCACTCGTGCCAGGATTCGTGCCAGTCCCCAGACGCCCTTCGCATTGGGCCGCACGTATACACAAATCCCTTGACGTACATCGAGGCGGTTGCTATGCTCGCTCGTGATGGCCGACACGCACCTGACGATCCGGCGGCAAGACGATGATCCGTTTGAGCAAATCGCAGCCGAGTTCGGGACGGGGGTCTCGGAGGGCGTGAGAGCTGCTTGCAACGCCGTGCTTCGTTCACCGGACCTGCTTGAGCAGGTGCGGACCGAGCTCGCCGTCACGGCCTTCGTGTCGCGACTGCAGCGGAAATACTCGCGGCTCGCGTCGCTGAGGTTCAACATCCCCGCTCAAGGCAGCGCCGCCGACTTCAGCTTCGCAATCGCCCAGCGGGGCAAGAGACAGACGGAGCCGATCGACTGGTCCGAGCTGGACCCGCGGTTGACTGAAGTCGACGATGGCTGGACTCTCGATCTCGTCGATCGTCGACCGGTTATGGGCTCATGGGGGCGTGGCGCTGGGAGAGTCGGGAGCCGGCAACCGCCGACGTTCCCTTCCGGGCCTTGCATGTGCCGCGGCCGCTTACAGGGCCGCCGACGGTCGAAGTCGACCGCGAAGGACAGCGCGCTATTGAGAGCCGCGACACCGAGGGCAACCTCCGTCGCTACGTGCTCGACGCCGACGGTAAGACCCGGCTTCTGCCGATCAGACAGCACGCTGCCCGTGTGCACGAGGTGGTGAAGTGAGCGGTTCGCCGTCACGTCGATACGAGGATCTTCCGCTCGCCGATCGGGTTTGGCTTGACCAAGTGCGTGTGCGCGGGGAGGGACCGTATGACGACCTGACCGAGCAGCAGCGGAGACGTGCTGCGCAGCGCGTACTCATGTCGAGCCGGAGGCGAGTAACCGTTCCGTGCTCGACTCTGAACCGCGGCCGACCGATGGCGCGCCGGCGCGGCGCTGGCCGACCTGGCGTGCGCCGGCGATCGCGTCCGTCGCGCGCCGGCCCCAGCGAACCCGAATCTGAGCCGCCCGCACCCGCACTAGCGGGGTCGCGGGCGTGAGCTCGACAGACAAGCCGGAAGGGCGCGCCCCGAAGCTCGCGCTTTCGGTCGAGGAGGCTTGCTCAGCACTCGGTGTTAGCTGGGACACCTGGCGTGAGCACGTCGCGTCCGAAGTTCGGATCGTGCGACTCGGTCGGCGAAAGCTGATCGCCGTGAGCGAGCTGGAGCGCTTCCTCGAGGAGCACGGTGAGTGTGTGCTGGAGGACGCCGGATGAAGGCCCGGCGCGCGACGATCCGCCTACGCGACGGGCGCATCTACATTGCCGATCGCGTGGACCTGTCGGGCCGCCGACTGACGTTCACTGGCCGTCTCCGCGTGCGTGACCTCAGCGGCGAGCGCTACTACGCCACGAACACCCGAACGGTCGCACTCGGCCATGTGCGGGCGATCGACTGGCACAGGGCAGAGCGATGACGTCGTCGACTCTCACCGTCGACCAGGCGCTCGCCGCCGCTCGGACACTCGGCCTCTCGGCAGAGAGCGACGAGAGGAGGCCCGGACTGTGGCTTGCGACATGTCCGGTCTGCGTGATGACAACTGAGCGCAGGCGGCTCTCGATCAGCTGCGGCTCGCCGGCCCCCGGACACAGCGAAGGCGAGTTGCGCGCGACGATCTCCTGCGGCAGCGGTTGTCCGACCGTAGAGATCGAGGAGCATCTTCGGCGCGCGTTGGCCGGCGATCACCTGGGCGCGGATGAAGGCCCGGTTCGCTTCCTCGACGTGAGTGCGATGGTCGCGCAACCGCCCCCGCCCGTCGCGTGGCTCGCCCAACCGCTGATCGCCAGGGCATCGCTGACCACGTTGTACGCGCCGGGCGGCGACGGCAAGTCGATGCTCGCCGGTGCGCTCGCCTGCGCGATCGCGCAGGGCAGCGAAGTCGCCGGGATCTCATGTGAGGAGGGAAGCACCGTGTATCTCGACGGCGAGAATGGGAGCACGAGATATGGCGCCGCGTGCACACACTCGGCATGCCTTCCGAGGGCGTTCGTGTCGCTGACGCGAGTGGCTTCGATCTACGCCGGCACCTCGACCTGCTCGCCGACTTGCTGCGACTCGCGCCCGGACCTTGCCGTCCTTGACTCCTTCCGCTCGCTGACGCCAGGCCTCGACGAGAACGACACGAAGCAGACCGCCGCGGCGCTGGATCCGCTCAGGCGGCTTGCGCACGAGTCTGGCGTCGCGATCCTGTTGATCCACCACGCCAACAAGGCTGGTCGTGACTTCCGCGGCGCCAGCTCGATCCGCGACAGCGTCGACGTGCTGTGGGCGATGGGTCGAGAGGGCAACGATCGCGGACGCTCGCCGGCGGTTCATGACCTGCAAGAAGATGCGGATCGCGGCCGAGCCAAGCCGTACTGTGGCTGCGCCTTGAGGCCGACCGCGGCCGCGTCCTTGTCGACCAAGCTGAGGAGCCGGCGAGCGCAGCACCAGCACAGCTCGCTCACCCCGTGCGCGCCGCGCTTTCCGATCGCATTCTCGCCGAGATGAACGGGCAGCCGATGCGTCTAGCCGAGATCGCGCGGCTCGTCGGACGCGAGCCGAAGGATGGCAGCGTGCGCAACGCCGTGAGCGCCCTCACGTCCGAGGGGCTGCTGCATCGAGCCGGCCATGAGTACAGCCGGGTGCAAGAGGTGCAATGTGACGACAGCGAAGCGGTTGCACCTTTGCACCCCGAGGTGCAAGGTGCAAATCCCCTTAAGGGCGTTGCACCTTTGCACCCCTCCGCGACCGATCCGTACACGGCATCGGTGCAAGGGGATGCACCGTGAGCACTCGGGCGCTGGAGGGTGCGACCGATCCACTGGTCTACGTGTGCGCCGCGCTCGAGCTGCTTCCGCGCGATCCCGCGCTAGCCGCAGAGGCCGACTCGAGCGGCTCGCCGCGATTCATATCGGACTCCAGCGCTACACCGACGACGTCGTCCGTCAGCACCGCGAGCTCGCGCACCGCCTCGCCGAGGAGCCTGTCGCGCTGAGCGAGCGCTCGCCGACCGGCTTGCGCTCGATGCGTTGTACCGGGTCTGCCTGCTGGCAGACCGCCGACTTACCGCATACAGCCGCGCGGCCTTCGCGTCCCGCGGCATCAACCTGGGCCAGCTCGTCGCTGGCGATTGACAGTCCCCAACAGAAGGAGAATCAGAATGCCAAGCACACTCGCACCTTCCGACGACCTAGGCCGAAGCTGGCCGATATTGAGCGCGACCTGAACGCCGCGCGTGAGGAGAGGGCCGTGCTCAAGCGCGAGCGCGATCGCACCCGGGCGGAGTTCGCTCAGTCACCCGAGAAGGACCCGCGCAGCGGCGTGTTCAAGCGCGCCGAGAAGGCCGTCCAGGACCTGACGGAGTGTGAAGACAGGATCGACGCCTTGAAGGAGGTTCAGACGGGCACGCTCAGGATGCTGAGCAACGGCCGTGGCGGCCGCGACCAGAACGGCCCGCGAAGCGGTGAACACGGCGACGGCTGGGCGCACCTCGCGCGTGAGCTTGACCTGCGTGAGGGCCGCAACCGCGTCGACGTGCCGCTCGGTGACCTGCTGCACAGCCCGGCTATGGTCGGGATCGCGGTGTCACCGAGCTCCGGCCTGACAGCGCCGGCCACCTACGGCCCGTTCATTGAGAAAGCGCAGGACACACGTCACGTCTGGGAAGCGTTCCCGGAGCAGCAGCTCGAACTGGGAGTGTTGGCGATCAGCGATTACCGGCAGACCGGTAGTCGCACTGTCACAGGATCGATCGAACGCGATCCCGCGTCCACGGCAGCGAAGGCCACCTTGGCGCTGTCGGTCACGCTGGAGACGCCGCCGCTGAAGCAGCTGGCGCTGCTGGTGGAAGACGTGCCGGTGAAGCTGCTCGAGATCGAAGGCTTCGACGCGTTCCTAAGAAATGAGCTGGCCTACCAACTGAGCAGGAGCCTGGACGCGCACGTGCTGGCGCAGATCACCGCGGCATCGCCGCCTACGGGATCGACCGGCGCCACATTGATCGAGCAGGCACGCAACGGAGTAAGTGCCATGCGGGCTCTCGGCGGAGTTCCAAGAGTGCTTGCACTCAGTCCCGAAGCAGCCGCCGCACTGGACGTGCAAAAGACCGGAGCCGAAGGCCTCGAACAGTACGTCTTCGGGGCGAAGGCGACCGGCTCGGCGGCTCCATTGTGGGGGAACGCGGTTGTAGAAGTCCCGGGCTTGGAACACCCGACGCTGCTCGATCCGCAGATGCTTGCGATGCTGTTCGTCGGCGCCGCGACGCTGCTGGTTGATCCCTACAGTGGCGCCGACACGAACACGGTAAGGCTGCGGCTCGAGGTCGAGGCACTCCTGCACGTCCGCGACATCGCTGGCGCCTACGTGATTTCCGGCTAGTGAGCGCAGTCGGGACAAGGCTTGCCGCGCCGCTGGGTTCACGGCGCGGCAAAGGCGCAGCTACCGCTGCGCCGGTTGGACCAGTTGGCGCCGAGCGTTCTGCACTCCGGCGCTCGGCGCCGCAGGTCCGAGACCCTAGGGGGGCCCTCCTCATAGGCGGACCCGTCGGCGCAGTGATGGTGGGACATCAAGGTGAAAAAAACCTTGGCGGCTGGTTTTGACGGTGACGTCCACCAACTGCACCCGGCGCACACGCCTCGGCGAGCCATGCAGGGGTCGCGTAATCCACGGCACGCGGCCTCCGGTCTGTCCGGCGCACGCTGGCTCCGGGCGTAAGACGCGGCTCGATCCCGAGCTCGCGTCGCGGCTCGCGAGCCTGCTTTCCGCCGGGAACAGCCTCTCGACGGCGCTGCGCGTGGTGAAGCTGCCCCGCGCGACGTTCTACGAGTGGTTGCAGCGTGGCGAGCCGAGTCGCAGGCGAGCGGCGGACGCGCCCTATAGGGACTTCCGCGCGTCGCTGGAGCGAGCGCGTGCGCAGGGCGAGGCGCGTAACGTCGCGCTGATCGCAAAATCGTCTGCGAAGGACTGGCGCGCGAGCCGCGTGGCTGCTCGAACGTCAGAACCCCGATGCATGGGCTCGATCGCGGCCGTCGGCGGCCGCCCGCGAGGCTCCCGCAGAGACGCCCGATGATCCATTCCTGGCGCTCGAAGCTCCCGAGCCCAAGGATGAGTTGGCCGAGCGCCGGAGCCGTCGTGGGCGCTGAGAGTCCAGGGAGCACCGCCCCTAGGGGTCCGGTGAGAGTCGATCAGTGGAGCCCCCGACGAGGATTCTGACCGTCCGGCGCCTGGGCGAGCTTGATCGTCGAAGGCGGCAAGGATGTCGAGAACCGCTCCCGCGGACGAGTCATCGAGGGCCCCTGCTGATCCATGCCGGGCTGAAGATCGACCGGGAGGCGGCGCGCCGCTTCGACCTCGAGCTCTGGGAGCTCCCGACGGGTGTCATCCTCGGCCAGGTCGAGCTCGTGGACGTCGTGCGGGACAGTTGCAGCGAGTGGGCGCTGCCCGGGCACTTCCACTGGCTGCTCGCGGGCCCGCGGCCCGTGCCGCACGTCCCGGCGAAGGGCCAGCTCGGACTGTGGACCCTCTGAGCTTCCGCGTCGCCGAGGGCAGCCCGTCGTGAGGGGCCTGGCTGACAATCAGCTGCTTGCGTACGCAACTGATTACGCTCCACCAGGCGGGCGCTATCGGCGAAGCAGAGTTCCTACGCAGGTTTCGACGCGTGACCGCCGACCTACGCCGCTCGGTGTGGCAGCGGGCCGGGATGATCCCGGTGGGCAGCTCCGTTCCCCGGCTGAAGCGGGCGTCCCGTTCGGCTCAATGCTGCGCGGGGCTGCCGGCGGCTACTACGCGACACGGCTGCGCGATGGCACGCTCGGATACTTCCAACGCGATGTCGCCGACTGCTTGCAGGCCGCGCTTGCGTCACTCCTGCAAGGCGCATCCCGCTCACCCCAGATGGCATTCGGGGCGCGAAGTCAGGCGAGATCGTCCGCGAGTTCGCCCGGCAACTGCACTCGGCGCTCGGCGACTGACTGCTGCGCTCGCCGGGTGTATGCTGCGCGCACCAAATCAAGTGCCCCCGCGCAGCGCTAACTGCCGGGGGCGTGGCACCGAGACAGAACCTCGGCGCGCCAGGAACCCTAGTCGCACCGACAGCGGTTCCTCTCTCGCAAGGTCAGTCTCGGAGCCTCCAGCGGAACAAGGAGGAGCAACAATGAGCTTCATCATCACCTGCGACTAGCGGCGAGGAGATCGATCACAGCTGTGCCGAGTGCGTGACTCTTGAAGCCGTGGGAGACAGAGGCGGCCCGAAGCGCAAGCCCTGGAGGGATGGGTATGTCGGGCATATCACGGGCAACCTTGCTTCTCGATCATCCTCGATGCGATCACTGAGGCGCACGACAGGCGCCCGGTCGGGAACGGCATCGAGAACATCCCGACGGCGACTGCTGAGCAAGTAGCAGTTCTTCGGCCTGGCGACGAGGGCTCGGGCTGTGACTTCGAGCCGCTCTTCGACGTGCGAATGAAACAGCGGTGGGATGGCGAGCTCCACGACACGTACTCGGTGCGCTCTGACTTCGCCGAGTTGGGTCTTCGCTTTCCGAGCGAGTACCACGTGCGCGAGGGGGGCATCCTCACGCTGGGCGATCTGCGCCGCTCAATAGCCGACGAGAGCCTGCTCAAAGTGTGCAGGATCGGCCCCAAGGCGTTTGAAGCCATCAGTAACGCCGTCGAGCGCATCTACGCAAACACCCGAGCCTGGGAGCAGGCGTGATGGCGACTGGAATCCGTCAGCGTCACGGCAACCGATGCAAGCGACCGGCGAGCGGATGCAAGTGTCCGTGGCAGGCCGAGGTCTACAGCAAGCGCGACGCGAAGAAGGTCCGCGAGCTGTTTCCGACACGCGCGGCGGCGAAGGGCTGGCGCGACGACAAGCTGAGTGCGGCGAATCGGCGGGAGCTGCGCGCACCCACGGCGATGACGGTGCGCCAGGCCGCCATGCGTTCATGGCGGGCGCCCGCGACGGCTCGATTCCACGGCCTCTGGGAGGCCGCTACAAGCCCGCCACCCTGCGTGGCTACAAGGTCGCGCTCGACAAACGCGTCCTGCCCGACGCTGGGGGGTCAGCGACTGTCAGACGTTCACCGCCGCGACGTGCAAGAGCTGGCGGACCGGCTGACCGGCGGAGGGGCTGAGCGCGAGCACGGTGCAGAACACGCATCGATCCGCTGCGCGTGATCTACCGGCGTGCGATCCGGCGCGAGGAAGGCGTCGCGATCGATCCGACGAAGCGGCTAGAGCTGCGCCGTCCGGACGGAGGCCGTGACCGGGTCGCGGAGCCCGGCCGAGGCGGCGGCGCTGCATCGCCGCGATCGCCGAGGACGAGCGTGCGCTGTGGGCGACGGCGTTCTACGCCGGGCTGCGACGTGGCGAGCTTCGCGGCGCTGCGGTGGTCTGACGTTGACCTCGCCGGCCGCGTGATCCGACGTGCAGCGCGGTTGGGATGCCATCGAGGGCGAGCAGGAGGGCAAGAGCGCGGCAGGGAGGCGTCGCGTGCCGATCCTCGACGTGCTCGCGATCGAGCTGATCGCACACCGCGACCGCAGCCGGGCGCGTCGGCGACGCGCTCGTGTTCGGCCGCACGGCGACGGCACCCGTTCAACCCGGAAACCGTCCGGCGCGACACGCTCGCCGCCTGGGACGCCGAGAACGAGCGGCTGCGGATCGGGAAGGATGCCGGGCAGGGTCCCGAGAGCGTCGAGCAGCTGGCGCCGATCACGCTGCACGAGGCACGGCACACGTGCGCCTCGCTGATGATCGCCGCGGGCGTCAACGCGAAGGCGCTGAGCGACGATCATGGGACACGCAACGATCGCGATGACGTTCGACGCCTACGGCCACCTGATGCCGGGCGGGCTCGACGAGGCAGCGGCGGCGACGAACGCCTACCTCGCGCGGCTCGCGGGTGCCGCGCTTGCAGGTGGTCTAGCTCGTGCCAGTCTCGTGCCAGTCGTCAGCTGATTTCAGCGGATTCAGCCGGACTCAGCCGGACTAGCCGAATCGGCCGATTCCGCGTCACAGAGCCAAATATGGCTCTACAGCGCCAGGGGCGGGAACGGCTGCCTACGGTTTCGAGTCCCTGTCCCGGAGCTGAAGAAACGCCCGAGAAATCGGGCGTTTCGTTGTTCCTGGGGGCGCTGATGGCTGCCAGTCGTGCTCTTCGTTGCCTGCTCGCCCTCGATCATGTCCCAACCTCGCTCAACGCGGATCATGCGACCGGGAAGGTCGACGTGGGACCACCGCAGGGCCATCAGCTCGCCGCGGCGCAGTCCGGCTGCAGCTCAGGACGTCGGAATCCGGCACGAGCTTCGGGCCGCACGCGAGCGTTACCTCGGCCTTTTCGCCATACGGCTCGGAGCAACGGACCAATGCATAAAATCGTCGAGATCCTGATCGACATCGATTCAAACTGGCCGCGACGCCTGGCGCTGGGCCAATCGAATGGCGATGACCACTGACGGCGGCCCCGCGATGACACCGATCCGTAACAACGCTCCATCCATCCCACTAACGTTCAGCGATACAGGCTCGCCGGCCAACAGGCCTACGCTCCTCTCCGCTGGGCGTCAAGCGAGCGCCGCGAGCGAGCCGATCGGTACCACGGCTGTCGGCGAGCGCTCGCAGACGATCGGTAGCTTCGACCGCGTGGCGAACATCATCGTTACGGCGCTGCCTGTGCTGCTCGCTGGCGTGGCGGCGCGTATGGCGTGGGGCGGAGCCTTGCATTGGCAAGACCTCGTCGTGCTGGCTGTTACCTACCTGCTCACCGGCATCGGCGTGACGGTCGGCTTCCATCGCCTACTCACCCACCGCAGCTTCAAGACGAGCCCTCCACTGCGCGCTGTGCTCGCCGCACTCGGCTCTGCCGCGATCGAGGGCCCGGTGATCGAGTGGGTCGCCAACCATCGCAAGCACCACCGGTTCTCAGACCAGCCCGGAGATCCGCACAGCCCGCACGTTGAGCACGGCACAGGATGGCGCGGGGCGCTCGGTGGCCTGTTTCACGCGCATGTGGGATGGATCTTCCGAGGTGATGGCATGGCGAGCGAGGAGCGCTACGCAAAGGATCTGCTGAGCGACCCCGTCGTGAGCTTCATCGATCGCACTTTCCTGCTGTGGGTCGTTGCTGGACTCGCATTTCCCTTCGGTCTTGGCCTCGCTCTGTCTGGCTCGGTTGCGGGCGGGCTCACGGGTCTGCTCTGGGGTGGGGCGGTGCGTCTGTTCCTCTTACATCACGCGACGTTCTCGATCAACTCCTTGTGTCACTTCTTTGGCCGCCAACGGTTTCGGACGAGCGACGAGTCCAGGAACTTGTCGTGGCTTGCTCTCCCCACCCTGGGCGAGGCGTGGCACAACAACCATCACGCCTTTCCGACGTCGGCTCGTCATGGTCTGCGCTGGTGGCAGCTCGATCCGTCCGCCTGGCTGATCGGCGCCCTGGAGCGGAGTGGCCTTGTATGGGATGTCGTCCGTGTCAGTCCCGATCGAGAACACGCGAAGGTTGCCGCGAGCTCAAGCGCGTGAGCCGTGAAGATACGACCCGCGAGGACTGGAATCCCTCGAGCTCAACGTCCCGCTGCCCCTAATCCGCCATGCCAACCGCTTTGCGGGCTTCCGCCGGTCGCAGTCTCACACGGGACACAGACACATGGACCGCTAGCTCCTCCACCGAGGGCGCATGGAATGTCCCTGAGGAGTAGCCTCTGCTCATCCGGGGTCGGCTACGGCAGCCTGGCGAGGGGAGGGGGGAAGGGCGTGAGACGAATCAGCATCACGGCGGTCTGCCTGGCTGCGTTGGCATTGTGCGCGCTGGGCGCATCGGCCGCGAGCGCCGTACCCATCACAAAGACCTACTTGGCGCTTGGCGACTCGTTCGCGTTCGGTTACTCGCAAGCAGCGTACGTCAGCGGCGTAGGCAGCGGCGATCCAGCCACCGCCACGGACTTCAATGAAGGCTACGTCAACGACTACTTCAAAAAATACAACAACAGTAACTTCCATGAAGTTCAGCTGACCAACGACGGCTGCCCGGGCGAGACAACGGCTTCGTTCATCGGCAACGGTTACGTGGGATCACTCTTGAGCGGAAGCTACGGCGCGACAACTGAAGCGCCGTGCGCATACCAGGAAATTTGGAATGCAACGCATACAAACGGCCAGGGTGGCCCGCTGCACAACCCCTACGTGGGAGAATCGCAGCTCGAAAACGCGGTGAATACAATCGAAGTAGAGCAAACGGCAGGCAAACCGGTGACCACGATCACGCTTGATGTCGGTTTCAATGACGTGCTTCGCCAGATCGCCGAATGTGAAAAAGCGGTGGCAGAAGAAGATTCGACTAACGGATACAGCGAAGGATATCCCGGATCAACGGTCGACTACTATCTCACCCCACCAGAACCCGAAATGGCCGTTAAACTGTGCCTCTCGCATTACACACCCGCAAGGTTTGCCACCATCACGACTAATGTCGCTGACATCATCTACCTCCTGCGCAACGCTCATACATTGTTGGGAGGGACAACGATAAACTACACGGGACGGCTCATCCTGCTGGCCGACTACGACCCGTACGGCGCGGTCTTTAGTACCAACGTAGAACTTCTTCCCGGCTCAAACACTCTAACGGGAAACCTCACGGCCACCGAGAGCACGACGGTCACCGCGGCTGGATATGAAGCGTGTGTCACTAATCCGCAGCCGATCTTTAACCCGGGAGGCCCAGCGGAAGTGAACCGGCTCAAAAAATGGACAAACATGGCAAACTCCGACGTCCACCCGACCAAAAAAGGTTATGCGCGACTCTCTCGAATGATGTGGCTCGGGCAGCAAACCATTCCGACAACGGGGAGCGCGGCGTTCCCAGGCTGTTGAGAGTCCCCGCCCCGTCATAGGCATTCAGAAGCGGAATCGTCCCGCGGTCGGCCCGCCAATAGCTGTCCGGCTACCGGGGTCGGGGCGGCAAACCATCACGAAACTCGATGACGTCCCACTGGAGCGCGAGGGTCGTTGAGCGGCCCTCCGAGCGGGCGAGCGCGAGCGCGCGCTGGGTCGGGTGTCCGAAGTCCCGCCTAGGATCGAGCCATTAGACGCACTCTTAGCCCACGCGCGCTCATGGTCGCGATCACGAGTCGGCGACTTGGCGTGATCGTGGGCTTGACGGCGCTGGCGCTCGCCGTGCCGCTCGCGTCCTCCGCCAGCGCCGCTCGCACGATCACGTGGGGCAGCACGCTGTCGCACGCGCCGTCACGCACGCTGAGCGCCCCGGTCGATGCGGCGTACTGGCAGCAGACGGTCGCGCCGCGGGCTGGGCAGGTCGTCTCGGTGACGCTGTGGGGCGTGTGGCGAGCGGGCAGCCGGTCGTTCTATTTCAGGACCTGCGCCCGATCGGCGGGGGACGGCTGAAGGTGATCAGCACGACGCAACCGTTCAGCCTCACGGGCGCGGCGAGCAAGCGCTCCTTCGGGCCGGTCAACTTCTTCGTGCACAAGGGCGATCACGTTGGCTTGGCGACGATCGGCGGCAGCTATCAGGTGTTCGCGACGATGCCCGGTGTCACGACCAATGGTTTCGTCGGCGCCGGCGGCGACATGAACGGCAGCCAGTTCACCGGCACCCCGCATGCCGGCCTCGAACTGCTGCAACGCGTGACCGAGCGCTTCGACTGAGCCGCCGAGTCGGGCGACGCGCCCGCCGCCGTTTGACGGGCGTGTCCCGGTCGCCGGCCTAGTCGCTCGCGACGGTCGCGCCCGCCCGCGTGCGCGCGCGAGCGGCGATGTGCGCGACGCCCAGCTCGTCGTATTCGCGTGCGGCCTGCTCGAGGGCGTCGCTGGCCGCGGAGGGATCGTTCGCGAGCAGGGCTCGTCCGAGCAGCATCTGGCAGCGAGCGGCATCGAGCGGGCGGCCGAGAGCCTGCCATGCCTCACGTGCCTCGGCCAGCGCGGCGGGCGCCTGCGCGGTAGGGCCGGCCAGACCGGCGGCCTCTTTGGCGGCGGCTTTGCCCACGGGATAGTGAACGCCGGCTGCGATCTGCACCGCGGCGTCGGCAGCCTCGCGCGCCTGTGCGCCTTGATCGGCCAGCTGCCGGACGAGCGCGCGCGCCGAGTTGGCCTGTATCGACTGCACGATCAGACCGGCGCGCTCGCAAGCGTCGAGCGCTTCGGTGAGCGCCTCCTCAGCTCCCTGCAGATCGCCCTGATCGCGCAATGTCGTGGACAGCCCGTACTGGGCGTCGAAGCACACCTCCGACCAGCCGATCTGCTCGGCCAGCTCGTAGGCGCGGCGGAAATCCCGCTCGGATGCCTGCCATTCGCCAAGCCGCCAGTGCAGCCGTCCACGCAGTGCATAGGGCAAGCACAGCTTGCCGATCAGGCCCTCGCGCTCGGATAGCTCGGCGCTGGCATCGCTTGCGCGCTCGACCTCTTGCCAATCCGCGCGATACAGGGCGAGCTGCGCGATCGCGGCGTGGAGCTCGACCTCAGTGGGAACGTCGCCGATCTGTTTGGCGAGCGCGAGCGCTTCGCGATACGTGTTGCCCGCGGCCTCGTAGTCGGCGTCTGAGCCCTCCAGGTGGTGTCCGAGCGCGAGCAGCGCCAGCACTGTCTCGTGAGCGTCGGAGTCCCGCGCCAGCTCGACCGCGCGCTCGAGGTTTTCGCGTGCCTTGCCGGTGTCGCCGATGCGGCCGAACACGCGGCCGAAGATGCCGTGCGCGCGGCTGGCGGCGCGAACCTCGCCGAGGCGCTCGGCGAGTCGCAGTGCCTTCTCGGAGGCGTAGATGGCCAGCATGTTGTCGCCCGTCTGCATATACAGCCAGGCCGCCTCCTCGTACAGCCGCACGAGCGCCAGCGAGGGCTCGCTGTCCTTGATCAGGTTGATGCCGAGCTGATGGTGCTCGATCGCCTGCTTGCGCTCGCCCTTGTGCGCCAGCGCGGCGCCGATCTTGCGGTGCAGCTCGGCGACTCGCTCGAGCGCTTCGCGCTCGCTGTGGTATTCGAGCGCCTTGCTCCACACCTCGATCGCGACGTCGACGCGCCCCATGCGCAGGGCCACGTCGCCCTGCTTCTCGAGAATACGCGCGGTCGCTTCGGCATCGTCGCCGGTCTGCTCGCGCGCGGCCTCGTAGTGGGTGAAGGCCTGCGCGTTCGAGTAGAAGGCGGTGGCGGCGTCGCCGGCCGCCTCCAGGTAGTGCAGCGCCTTCGCGCGGTAGCCGTCGAGCTCAGCGTCGGCGAGACCCAGCTCGGAGCCCAGCTGCGTGGCGCGGCCGTAGTGCTCGGCGAGCAGCGCGACGACCTCGTCCACGCGCTCGCCGGCGCGCGCCTCGATGTAGGCGCCGACCTCGAAGTGCTTGCGCGCGCGTACCGCCTTGGGCAACATCTCGTAGGCGACGTCGCGGATCAGCGCGTGCTTGAAAGCCATCTCGGGCTCGCCCGCGAGCGCGCTGCCCTCACCCGCCACGACCAGATCCTTCTCGCGCAGCGCCAGCAGGGCAGCGCTCAGGTCTCCGCCCTCGGCGACCGCGACCGGCTCGAGCACGCCCTCCCAGAACGTGCGGCCGACGACGGCGGCGTGCGCCAGCAGGCGTCGCTGGAAGGGCTCGAGCGAATCGAGCCTCGCCGCCAGCAGGGCCTGTACGGTCGGCGGCAGCTCGGCGGCGCTCGCCTCGTCCTCCTCGGCCAGCCGTCGAACCATCTCCTCGACGAACAGCGGGTTGCCCTCGGCGCGCTCGGCGATCGCTGCTACGACGCTCTCCTCGAGCTCGTCGGCATGCAGCAGCCCGAGCACCAGTTCGCGCGTCTCGCTCTCGCCGAGCGGATCGAGGAACAGCGTCGTCGAGTCGCGTCGCACGCCGCCCCAGCCGTCGCGGCGCTCGAGCAGCTCGTCGCGTGCGAGGCACACCTGCAGAACGGGCGCCCGCGTCCATTGGACCAGGTGCTCGATCAGATCGAGCATTCCCTCGTCGGCCCAGTGGATGTCCTCCCAGATCAGCACGAGCGGTCGCTCTCGCGCCAGTCCCTCTAGGCACGCGCGCACGGTGGCGAAGAAGACTTCGCGAGCGCGCTGCGCGTCCTCGGGATCGCTGAGGGCCGCTCCAGGCGGCGCCTCGATGCCGAGCAGGCGGCCGATCACGGCGATCTTCGAGGTCAACGACCCGTTCTCCGAGCCGCCCTCCGCGAGCAGCTCGGATAGACGCGTGGACAGCTTGCCCCAGGCCGCTGTCGGCGAATCGCCGTCGACGATCGCACACTCCGCGCGAATGACCTCGCCGAGCGGCCAGTAGACGACGTTCGAGCCATACGGCAGGCAGCGCCCCCGGCGCACGAGCGGCTGTGGCTCGCGTCCGCGGAAATCCTGCTCGAATTGGCCGAGCAGGCGCGTCTTGCCGACACCCGCCTCGCCGATCACGGTCGCCAGGTGTGGCCCGCGCCGGCGCGCCACGCGCTGCATCAGCTCGTGCAGCTGGGCGAGCTCGGGAGCGCGACCGACCAGCGGCGCGCGAGTCGGCGGCAACCCCGTCTCGGCCGCGCCTTGCTCGCGCATCGCAAGCGCCTCCCAGGCGGGCACGGGCTCGGCCTTGCCTTTCAGCCGCAGCGGCTCCTCTAGGGCGGTGTACTCGATCGCCTCGCGCGTAGCGCGGTAGGTGCGCTCTCCGACGGTCACGCTCCCTGGCCGCGCCGCCGCCTGCAGACGGGCGGCGACGTTGACGCTGTCACCGATCACCGTGTAGTTGCCACCGACGTGACCCGCAAGCGCCTCGCCGGTGTTGATGCCCACGCACAGCTCGAACGTGACGCCGTGCTGGCGCACGAGCGGCGCGTTGGCCTCGGACATCGCGGCCTGCATGGCCAACCCGGCGCGCACGGCGCGCTCGGAGTCGTCGCCGTGCGCCACGGGGGCGCCGAAGATCGCCATCACGTTGTCGCCGATGAACTTGTCGACGTGCCCGCCGAACTTCGTGACCTCGTCGCCCAAGCGTCCTAGGATTCGCTCGAGCAGGCGCTTGACCGACTCCGGGTCGAGCTTCTCGGCGACCGCCGTATAGCCGGACAGGTCGGCGAACAGCACGGCCACGGTACGGCGCTCGTCGAGCGTGTGGGCCGCGTCCGCAGCGGGCGGGGTCGGGCTGGCCGCTCGCGCCCGCGACGTCGGTCGCCACGCTCGCTGCCTCGGCGCCCGCGCTCGCCGCCTCGGCGCTCCCGCCCGGCCACCTCGGCGCCGCACTCGGTACAGAAGCGCGCCTTGCTGCTCGCCAGTGCCCCGCACGAGGCGCAGCGACGCTCCAGCGGCGCGCCGCAGGACATGCAGAAGCGGGCGTCAGCGGGATTCTCGGTCTCGCACGCCGTGCAGCGGACCATCAGGCCTCAGCTCGGTACTTGGAACTGTGATGGCACATCACACGCGAGTATGGCCGATCGGCTGTGTGTCAGATGGCTACGGGCGGGATGCTGCTGGCCGAGGCGTCGCCGCGATCAGCGCCGTGCCTTCGCGCGAGCGGGCACAGCCGCCGTCAGGCGGCGGCCTGCGTGGCCCAGTCGCGGTACAGCTCGTAGTAGCGGCCTTCGGCGGCGATCAGCTCGTCGTGCGTGCCCTGCTCGGCGATGTGGCCGTGCTCGAGCACGACGATGCGCCCGGCCTGGCGGATCGTCGAGAGCCGGTGCGCGATCACGATCGAGGTGCGCCCGGCGAGCAGCCGGCGCAGGCCCTGCTCGATGCGCGCCTCGGAGTGCAGGTCGACGTTGGAGGTGGCCTCGTCGAGCACGAGGATGCGCGGGTCGGCGATGAGCGCGCGGGCGAAGGCGAGCAGCTGGCGCTGGCCGGCCGACAGCTGCGTGCCGCGCTCGCCGATTTCGGTGTCGTAGCCGCTGGGCAGGTCGGCGATGAACTCCTCGGCGCCGACTGCGGCGGCGGCGGCGCGGATCTGGTCGGCGGTCGCGTCGGGACGCCCGAAGGCGATGTTCTCGGCGACGGTGCCGGAGAACAGGAAGGCCTCCTGGGGCACGATGCCCATCTGTGAGCGCAGCGAGCTCGAGGCGACTTCGCGCAGGTCGTGCCCGTCGACGAGCACGGCGCCGGAGGTGGGGTCGTAGAAGCGCGCGATCAGCTTGGCCATCGTCGACTTGCCGGCGCCGGTGGCGCCGACCAGCGCGACGGTCTGCCCGGGCGGGATCTGCAGGCTGACGTGATCGAGCGCGAGCACCTCGTCGTCGGAGGCCGAGCCGTTTGCAGCCGGCGCCGTTTGCGCTGCCTGGCGCCCCATTCGCGCTCGCCTCTGCCGGCGGCGGCGCCGCGCGGTTGCGCGCGCGCGGCTTGTAGGCGAAGGAGACGTCGTCGAAGTCGACCTCGCCGACGATGCGCCCGAGCTCGATCGCGTCGGGGCGGTCCTCCAGGTCGGGCTTCTCGTCGAGCAGCTGGAAGATCTTCTCGAGCGCGGCCATGCCGGACTGGTAGGTGGCATACAGCTGCGAGAGCTGCTGGATCGGTTCGAACAGGTTCGACAGCGCGGCGACGAAGGCGACGATCGTGCCGATCGAGATGTGGCCGTCGATCGCCTGGTAGCCGCCGTACAGCACGATCGCGCCGACCGCCACGCCGGAGAGCATTTCCACGGACGGGAAGTAGGCGGCGTTGAGCTTGACGGTGGTCATGTTCGCGTCGCGGTTGTCGGCGTTGAGCTCGGTGAACTGCGCCTCGTGGACGGGCTCCTGGGCGAAGCTGCGCACGACGCGGATGCCCGACAGCGTCTCCTGCAGGTAGGCGGTGATCGCGCCGATCGTCTCGCGCGTGCGGCGGAAGGCGCCGGCGGAGACGATGCGAAACCACAGCGAGCCGGCGAGCACGAGCGGCAGCACGCAGAAGGTGATCAGCGCGAGCTTGACGTCGAGGTAGAGCAGGATGCCGACCGTGCCGATCAGCGTCAGCCCCGACTGGAACAGCGTCACGACCGAGTCGGTCACGAGCGAGTCGAGCGCCTCGACGTCGTTGGTCATGCGCGAGATCAGCACGCCCGCCGGGCGGCTCTCGTAGAAGCCGATCGGCAGCGTCTGCAGGTGCGTGAAGATGCGGATGCGCAGGTCGGCGAGCGCGCGCTGGCCGACCCAGCCGACGAGGTAGGTCTGCGCGTAGGTCATCGCCCCACACGATCAGCGCGGAGATGAAGAAGGCGACGACGACGAGCAGCAGTTTGTTGAAGTCGTGGCGCTGGATGCCGTCGTCGATCGCGGCGCGCGCGAGCAGCGGCGGGGCGAGCGACGCGGCGGTGCCGAGCACGCAGCGCGACGACGGTCAGCGCGGCGCGCAGCGCGGTACGGGCCGCAGCAGGCCGAGCAGCCCGCGCAGGTTGCGCCCGCGCGTGCCCTTGCTCGCGCGCTCGCCGGTCCACTGCGGTCCGCCGCCACGACCGCCGCCACCGCCACCGCCCGCGCCTCTGCCGACGGCCGGGCTCACAGGCCGCTGACCTCGCGCTCGCGCGGCTTGCGCGTGAGGAAGACCTGATCGGGCAGGCCCTTCTCGACGATTTCGCGGTACAGCTCGGACGCCTCGAGCAGGTGCTCGTGGTCGCCGTGGGCGACGACGCGGCCGTGCTCGAGCACGACGATCTCGTCGGCCAGCGAGATCGTCGAGAGGCGGTGGGCGATCACGAACGTCGTGCGCCCGGCCATCGCCTCGTCGAGCGCGAGCTTGATGCTCTGCTCGGTCGAGGCGTCGACGGCGGAGGTGGCGTCGTCGAGGATCAGCACGCGCGGGTCGGCGAGCAGCGCGCGGGCGATCGCCAGGCGCTGGCGCTGGCCGCCGGACAGCGACAGCCCGCGCTCGCCGACGCGCGTGTCGAAGCCCTGCGGCAGGCGCGCGACGAACTCGTAGGCCTGCGCGCGTCGGGCGGCGTCTTCGATCTCCGGCCAGGCTCGCCGAGGGGCGGCCGTAGGCGATGTTCTCGGCGACGCTGGCGGAGAACAGGAAGGGGTCGTCGCTGACGACGGCGACCGCTTGGCGCAGCGAGCGTCAGGTCGACGTTGCGCACGTCGGCGCCGTCGAGCAGCACGCTGCCGCTGCTCGTGTCGTACAGCCGCGAGATCAGCGAGACGAGGCTGGTCTTGCCCGAGCCGGTGGCGCCGACGAGCGCGACGTTGGTGCCGGCCGGCACGTCGAGGTTGACGTCGCTGAGCACGGCGCGCGCGGCGCGCGGCGCGATGCCGACGCCGTCGCGGTCGACGTCGAGCGACAGCTCGCGCGGGCCGGCGTGGACGGCGCCGAAGTCGTCGCTCTCGTCGTAGCGCAGCGTGACGTCGCGAAACTCGACGTGGCCGTTGCCCGGCAGGCAGCGGCGGGCGCGTCGGGCGGCGCGACGATGCGCGGCTCGCGGTCGAGCACCTGGAAGATGCGCGCGCCCGAGGCGGTCGCGCGCTGGGCCAGCCCGAGCGTGACGCCGAGCGAGCGCATCGGGCCGATCAGCATGTTCAGGTAGAGGTAGAACTGCGTGAACTGGCCGAGCGTGAGGTGCGCGTGGATCACGCGGTTTCCGCCGATCAGCAGCACGGCGGCGAGGCCGAGCTGGGGCAGGAAGCCGATCATCGGGTTGAACTTGGCCTCCAGGCGCGTGGCGACCATCGACTGGTCGAACACGCGCGCGACGCTGTGGCGGAAGCGCTCGAGCTGGCGCGGCTCGCGCGCGAAGGACTTGACGACGCGCACGCCGGAGATGTTCTCCTCGGCGTCGGCGGTGAGCTCGGCGATGCGCTGCTGGACCTCCTGGATCGGCCGGGCGCGCGGTGCGTCCGTAGCGCTGGGAGATGAACACGACGAACGGCGTCGGCGCCATCGCGATCAGCCCGAGCTCGGGGTTGATGAGGATCATCGCGATGCCGGCGAGCAGCAGCGTCAGCACCGACTGCAGGATGAACACGAGGCCGTAGCCGAGGAAGAAGCGCACCGCCTGCAGGTCGACGGTCGCGCGCGACATCAGCTGGCCGGTCTGCTGGTGGTCGAAGAAGCCGAGCTCGAGGCGCTGCAGATGGGCGTAGATGCGCTCGCGCAGGTCGTATTCGATCGCCAGCGAGATGCGCCCGGCGATCATCCGCCGCATGTACGTGAGCACCCAGCGCACGAGCACGATCGCGACGATCACGATCGCGAGCACGAGCAGCGTGTGGCGGTCGTGCGCGCGCAGCGCGAGCTCGTGGTGGCGAGCGTGGCTGTCGCCGTGCTTGATCGCTTCGACGGCCGAGCCGGTGAGGTACGGGATCAGCACGGTCATGACCATCGCCAGGCTGGCCAGCACCCACGAGACGGTCAGCCCGCGCTTGTAGGGCCGCAGGAAGCCGAGCAGGCGGTAGAAGGTGTTCATAGTTGCTTGGTCAACGATTATCGCAGGCGTTGGCCGGCCGGCGTGGGCGGCCGAGCCGCGATCGCCGGCCACCTAAGCTTGGCCGATGACCGAGCGGCCGACCCCGGCGCAGGGTCCCGGCGCGCCGCGCGGGCCTGTGCGACACGTGCGCGCACCAGCAGGAGGTGCGCAACACGCGCGGCTCGCGTCTTCTCGCTGTGCAAGCGCTCGCGCGTCGATCCGGCTTACCCGCGCTATCCGCGCGTGCCGGTGCTCGAGCTGCCCGGGCTACGAGCGCAGGGAGTCTTGATTTCTTATGAGGCCGGCACGGCCGGCCGCGTGGTCGCCGTGCGTGAGCTCACGCGGCGCACGTATCAGACGCGACGCCTCAACCCGCTGCCGCCGCGGCGCGGCGTCGGGCTCGGCCGCCGGGCTCTCCGGAGGCGACGAAGTCGCGGCTGCGCACGAGCGCGAAGGCGAACACCGAGCCGACGAGCGCGACGCAGGCGGCGATCACAGGATGCTCGTGAAGGCCTGCGGTGAAGCCGACGCGGTAGGAGTGCATCAGGGCGGCTGCGCGCGGCGCCGGGCAGCGAGTGGGCGATCTGGCCGACGTCGCCGGACACGAGCGCGGTATTGAGCTTGCCGTGTGCGGCGGCGAGGACTTCGCGCCCGGCTCCGCTGGCGACAGCGCGGCGGTGGTGTTGCGCGTGACGTCGTGCTGGAAGATCGCGCCGAGGCCGGCGATGCCGGTCGCGATGCCGACCTGGCGGAAGGTGTTGTTGATGCCCGAGGCCATGCCGCTGCGCGAGTGGTGCACGACGCCGACGGCGGTGGAGGCGAGCGGCGGGTTGATCAGCCCGATGCCGGCGCCGGCGAGCACGAAGCCGGGGATGAGCGACGGTCCAGCCGGAGCTGGCGTCGACGGCGCTCATCGTCGAGCAGGCCGATGCCGACGAGCACGAGGCCGCAGCCGAGCAGCAGGCGGACGGGCACGCGCACGCTGAGGCGTCCGGAGAGCGGCGCGACGAAGAACGACAGCAGCGTGATCGGCAGGAAGCGCAGGCCGGCCTGCAGCGGGCCGTAGCCGAGCACGTCCTGGATGTAGAGCGTCAGGTAGAGGAACATCGCGAACATCGAGGCGGAGATGGCGAAGGCGACGATGCTCGCGCCGGCGAAGGCGGGCGGCGGAACAGCGTGAGGTCGAGCATCGGGCGCTGCTGGCGGCGCTCGACGATCACGAACAGCACGATCAGCACCAGCGAGGCGACGAGGAAGCCGACGATGCGCGGCGAGCCCCAGCCCTTTTCGTTGCCCTGGATCAGCGCGAACACGAGCAGGAACAGCGAGCCGCGAGAACGTGAACAGGCCCAGCCAGTCCACGCCGCGCGCGTTCGGGATCGCGCGACTCGGACACCTGCGTCAGCGTGAGGACCACGGCGCGCGATGCCGATCGGCACGTTGACGAAGAAGATCCATTCCCAGCCGATGCCCGAGGTGATCACGCCGCCGACGATCGGGCCGACGGCGACGGCGCCGCCGATCACGCCGCCGAACACGCCGAAGGCGACGCCGCGCTCCTTGCCGTGGAACGCGCCGGCGATCAGCGCCAGCGAGGTCGCGAACATCATCGCGCCGCCGGTGCCCTGGACGGCGCGCGCGAGGTTCAGCGCGAGCGGGGTGCCGGCCAGCCCGCAGGCGGCCGAGGACAGCGTGAACACGACCAGCCCGGTGACGAACACGCAGCCTGCGCCCGAAGCAGGTCGGCGAGCGCGCCGGCGGTGAGCAGGAACGCGGCGAGCGTCAGCGAGTAGGCGTTGACGACCCACTGCAGGTCCTCGAAGCTCGAGTGCAGCGAGCGCTGGATGTCGGGCAGCGCGACGTTCACGACGGTGATGTCGAGCAGCAGCATGAAGATCGCCACCGAGACGGCGATCAGCGTCCACCACTTGCGCTCCACGACCGCTCCCCTCGTCGTTTGCCTGCGAAGCCGCCTCGCACTATATGAACGCGTTGCGCGCGGTCCGGGCGCTGCGTCCGCGCGACGGCGGCTGGCGCGCGCGAGCGCTCAGGCCGGCCTGCAGGTGCTCGTGCAGGAACGGCAACACCTCGCCCACAGCCTGGCGGCCGGCTCGGGGCGGTAGCTGGGCCGGTAGTCGGCGAAGAAGGCGTGGCCGGCGCCCTCGTAGACGTCGACTTTGACCTCCTGGCCGCTCTCGCCGGCGCGCTCGCGCAGCTGCGCGCCGAGCTCGGGCGAGGGGTTGTGGTCCTCGGCGCCGATGGCCGCCAGCAGCGGACAGCTGAGCTTGTCGGCGAGCTCCAGCGGCGGCGTCGGGCGCGGCGGCGTGGAGCGCTCGTCTGGCGTCGCGCGGTCGATGAAGCCGCCCCAGCAGTCGACGGCGGCGTTGAGGCGGTCGGACGCGCACGGCGAACAGCAGCGTGTAGCGCCCGCCCATGCAGAAGCCGATGCAGCCGATCCGCCCGGTCACGCCGTCGAGGCTGCGCAGGTGGTCGGCGGCTCCCTCGAGGTCGCCGAGCACGGTGGCGTCGGACATCGAGAACAGTCGCTGCATCATCGCCGGCACGTCGCTCGTGTCGGCGGCGGGCCGCCTTCGCGCGTGTACAGGTCGACGGCGAGCGCGACGTAGCCGACGTTGGCGAGCCGATTGGTGACGTCGCGGATGTGCTCGCCGAGGCCGCCGGCCTCGTGGATCACGACCATGCCCGGATGGCTGGCGGCGTCGGCCGGGCGAGCGAGGTAGCCGTTGACCGGCGTGCCGCCGGCTCCGGCGAAGGTGAGCTCCTCGGCGCTGACGCGCGTGGGGTCGGTGACGGCGCCGGGAACGCCCTGCGGGCTCGGCTTGACCTCGATGCTCGGCATGTCACGAACCTCCTCGGTTGCGGATGGCCTTCTTGCGGATGGCCCTCATGTTCGACATGTTGGCGGAATCGGCGCCTACAGGATCGCCTTGGGATAGGCGCGCGTGGCGGCGGCGAGCATCGCCAGGAAGAAGCCGCCAACGACCAGGAAGTCGAGCCACACCTCGCCGGAGCCGCCGACGCCGACGAGCATCTGGCGCAGGCCCTGGACCTCGTAGGTGAGCGGGTTCACGCGCGCGATCACGTGCAGCCAGCCGGGCATCACGCTGAGCGGATACAGGGCGCTGGAGGCGAAGAACAGCGGCATCATGATCAGCTGGCCGATGCCCATGAAGCGCTCGCGCTCCTTGACGGCCGCGGCGAGCAGCATCGACATGCACGCGAACGCGGCGGTTCCGAGCATCAGCAGCGCGAGCGTCCCGATCACGCCGTCCACGGTCCAGCGCACGCCGATCCCGGTCGACGGCGAGCACGACCAGCAGCAGCAGCGCCTGCACGAGCGCGCGCACGCAGGCGCCGGCGGCCTTGCCGAGCACGATCGCGCGTGCGCGGCAGCGGCGTCGCGAGCATGCGCTGCAGCTGGCCGACGTCGCGCTCCCAGATCACGGCGAGGCCGAAGAAGATCGCGATGAACATGCGCCGCCTGCGCCATCACGCCGGGCGCGAGGTAGGCGCGGTAGTCGAGTTTGCCGAGCGTCAGCGAGTGGTTGTGACTGAGCGCGGTGCCGAAGATGAACAGCCACAGCAGCGGCTGCACCGAGCGCGTGACGATGTCGAGGTGGTCGTGGCGCAGCTTGCGCATCTCCGCCTGCGCCATCGCGAACGTGCCCGCCGCCGAGCGCGCGCCAGCCGTCGCCGGTCAGCAGGCGCGCGCGCGGCTGGCGACTAGCCGAGCCTGCGGGCAACGCGGCGCTGGGCGCGGACATCGCTCAACCTCCCTTCCTGCTCCTCCTCGATCGTGTGGCCGGTGACGGCCGTGAAGACCTCCTCGAGGCTCTCGGTGCCGTGGCGCTCGAGCAGCTCGGCCGGCTCGCCCTGCTCGACGAGGCGACCGTGGTCCATGATCGCCAGGCGTTCGCAGTAGCGCTCGGCCTCCTCCATCAGGTGCGTGGTGACGAGGATCGTCGTGCCGACCTGCTCGCGCAGCGCCTGCAGGTGCTCCCAGACCATCCGTCGCGCGGTGGGGTCGAGGCCCACGGTGGGCTCGTCGAGGAACAGCACCTCGGGGCGGTTCAGCAGCGCGGTGGCGATCTCCAGGCGGCGCAGCATGCCGCCGGACAGCGTGCGCGCGAGCCGGTCGAGCATCGCGCTCGAGGTCCATCGAGGCGATCGCCTGCTCGATGCGCTGCTTGCGCTCGCGCGCGGGCACGCCGGTCACGCGCGCCGTAGAAGTCGAGGTTCTCGCGCGCGGTGAGCGCGCCGTCGACGGAGATCGCCTGCGGGATGTAGCCGATCGAAGCGCGCACCGCGAGGCTGTCGTCGCGGACGTCGATGGCCGGCGACCAGCGCACGGCCCGCGGTGGGCGGCAGCAGCGTCGTGAGCACGCGGATGGTGGTGGTCTTGCCGGCGCCGTTGGGCCCGAGCAGCCCGAACACCTCGCCGGGGGCGACCGCGAAGGAGACGCCGCCGACGGCCAGCGTCTCCGAAGCGCACGACGAGGTCGTCGACGAGCACGGCTGGGTCGGGCGGAATCGTTCGTCGCCTGCGTCCCGCCGGCGGCGCGCGGGGAAGGCCCGCTCACGGCTGTGTCTCGCCGGTCGTCTCGAGCGCGGGTGGCGGAAAGGTGGCGGCGGCGTGCGCGTCCAGCTCGCGCATCTTGCGCCGCACGCGCTTGCGCGTCTCGCCGAGCTCGTGCTCGAGGCTGCGCGAGCTCCCCGGCGCGCTTGCGGACGAGCTCGAGCTGGCGATCGAGATGGCCGAGCGCCTCGCTCAGCAGCTGCGGCGGCGAGCCGGATCGACGTCCTCGCGACGCAGCTGCGCGCGCACCTCAGCGCGCGCCTCCTCCGCCGCCAGCAGCGTCTTCAGCTCCTCGAGCGTGAGCCCGAGCAGGTCTTTCATGCGCATCACCTCGCGCAGCCGCTCGACCTCGGCGTCGGTGTACAGGCGGTGACGACCGGAGGGACGCGCGGACGCCTCCGGCAGCAGCCCGACCTCC
>CAWJVB010000003.1:0-186581 GCA_963846205.1 uncultured Solirubrobacteraceae bacterium
TCGCCAAGCGCGCTCCTGCCGGCAACCACTCGGCCACAACCTCGCCGGAGGACTGCCCTTTCGGCAGGAGACTCACGACCTCGCCCTGTGCGTCGAGGGCGAGCGGGTTGCTCGGCAAGACCACGAGCTTGCTGGCTAACGGGTTGGCGATCTCGTCGATGACGCCCTTCAGCACGGAAAACCGCAGCGCGAGGACAACGGCATCGGCGCCCTGCAACGCGTCGCGGTTGTCGCCGGCGACAACCGCAGCTTGACCGATCCCCGCAGCGAGCGTTCGTGCCGACTCTGTATCGGCGCTCGAGAGCCGCAGGGCCTCACCGCCTGAGGCCAGCAGGCGGGCGATGACCGACCCGATCTCTCCAGTGCCGATCACCGTGGTGGTCATGACCGAAACCTCCTCAATCCCTACAAATCCATCAGAAAATGGAGCTAGCCGGGCTCGAACCGGCGACCTCCTGGGTGCGATCCAGGCGCTCTCCCAACTGAGCTATAGCCCCTACGCGCAACCCCGCGCACGAGTTGCAGCCAAGTTTAGCCTTCGCAGCGGGGCGCGATACGCGTCGATGCCGGCGAGGTATCGTGTGCGTGCGCATGGGATTGCTCGATGACGCCATCCGCGAGCACCTGGAGCTCAAGCGACGCCACGGCGCCGATCCGGGAGAGGTCGCCCGCGAGCAGCGGGAGGCGCTCGATCTCGTACCAGGCGGCGGGGCAGCGGGAACTGGAGTTGAGGCGCCGCCAAGCGAGCACGGCGAGCCGTTCGACGACGCCGTAGGGTCTGCCGGCGACGTCGCCGCCGAGGTCGGGGAGGCGAGTGCGTTCGCGCGGACACACGGACGGACGAGGCCCCGCCGATGGCCGCCTCGGACGAGACGGCGGAGCTGGACATGCGCGCCGTGCTCGCCGAGGACGGGGACGCAGAGGACACGCAGCTCTCCGCCACCGCCCCAGCGCCTCACCCTTCGGGGTCGGACGCCGACGAGGAGTTGCAGTGGGAGGTGCCTGGCGAGGCGGACGACGACGAGGCCGACACATCCGCCGAGGACGTCCTCGAGGAGACACCCGAGTTCTTGCGCGACACGCCAGAGCAGGACCGGCTGTGGTTCGAGCAGCGGCCGCCGCGCGATTTCGACTTCGACAAGTAGCAGCGAGCTACAGCGGATGAGCGCGGGGCTCGCGTGAGCACCGACTAGAGCCTCGCCGTCGTCTCGGTCTCAGTAAGTATCCGAGCAAACGTCGCAAATGCGGCGACCGATGGATTGCTGCGGTCCTCGTGCCCGACGAGCATGATCGACGAGGGTGCGGCGTCACGGAGGGAGATGACGGCGACGCTCGGCAGCACGCTCACGATCACGCCTGCGACAGACGCCGGCACCGTCGTGATCGCCATGCGCACCGAGAGCGACGCGAGCACCTCCTGCGGATTTGCCGCCCAATCGCCCGTCAGACGGCGCGGCGGTTCCCCACGATGGTCGTCGAGCGTCCAGAAGCCACCCCAGGCAGGCTCGATCGACGGGTGCAGGCTGATGAAGGTCTCGTCGATCACATCGGCGACACTCAGCTGACGATGCTCGGCCAGGGGGTGTGCCTTGGGCGCAAGCACCACCCGCGGTTCGACGCCAGCAATTGCGCCCATACGTTGGAGTCTCCGGAGGGCGGTGACACACTGCGACGTCGACGTCCGCAAGCCAAGAAGCCGTTGGGACGAACGGGAACGGGAGGTCGCGATAACGGATCTCGATCGAGGGGTGTGTCGAGGCGAACAGCGCCAGCGGCGCCGGGCTGTCGAGACCCGGCGGAGCCCCAAGGAAGCCAAACTCGATCGTCCCTTTTTGTGCACGCGCCAGGGACCGGGCGGTCTGCATCGCATCCTTCGCCGCGTCGACGGCGATGCTCGCCTTCTCGAAGAAACGCTGCCCCGCCGGCGTCAACGTGACCCCACGCGGGTGGCGGTCGAGCAGCTCGACCCGAGCTCCGCCTCGAGCTGAGCAATCGCCTGGGAAAGAGCCGGGGTGAGACTGGCTCGGCTGGACCGGCAGCCGGTACGGGTGCCAGCGGGAACAATGGCTCCAACGGCGCAAATGGCGCTGAAGGCGCGAGAGGCAGTAACGGGGCGAACGGGCCGAACGGATGAAACGGGATCGATGGCACCGATGGGCTTGCTGGAGTCGATCAACGGCACCAACGGAACCAACGGCACCAACGGCACCAACGGCACCAACGGAACGATCAAACCGCTGTCCGCCAAACAGGGCCTGACAGCGCTTCCCACCGGAGTCGCGTCCACCACCGTCGTCGAACTTGCGGTCCCGGCAGGCAACTACGTCGTTCTGGCAAAGACCGAGCTGTCACAGACCGGCGCGGGCGACACTGTTGAATGTCTGCTCAAGTCAGGTGCCACCACGCTCGACCAGGCCGGGATGAAGACGCTGCCAGCGCTTGCCGCGGTACCAGCCTCGCTACAAGCGGTGACCACCGTCGTGACGTCGCCTACCGAGCTGAGCGTTCAGTGCAGTGTGGCTGTCGCCAACGGCTCAGCCAACTTCAGCAGCCTGATCGCGATTCCGACCGCGTAGGGAAGACGCGCGGGATCGTTTTGAGGGGAAGCCCGTAGTGCGCAAGGGGCGTCGATGAACTCCTGGGGGCTTCGCGTTCCTTCTCGGTAACGGTCGATGAGGTCGCCGACCTTGGCGGAGCACATGTGCTCGCAGTTCTTGGGGTTGAAAGCAGGCACCGGCAGCGGAGCCGCAGCCACCGGCCGTCAGCAAGGCTGGGAGCAGGCGACGAGGAACGACGACCACGCGGACGGCCGGGAGGACAGATCTCCACCGACCTTCTGCGTGTAGAGCAGGGCGTCGGCCGTCGACTCCCTCGGGTCGACCAGGCGTCGAGCCCGGCTCGCCGAGCACCGCCCTTGTAGTAACGGCGCGTAGCCGAACAGCGGCCAAGTCAAAGCCCAGCTCATAGGCGGCGCTGTTCATCGATAACGCTTTTATCTGCGCGCGTTCACGCCGAGCCGGCGCATGTCGAGGGGCAGTAGCCGCTGCAAGGTTCTACGGTACGTCGTAGACGACGCAACTGCTATTTAGGGTCCGGTCTGCTCCGACCGCTTGCCATGCCGGCGGGAGCCCAGCGGAACTGCCGAGCGCTCGCTTTTGGGCGAGCAGCAAGCGTCAGCTCGTGGACTTGGTGGGAGGCAGGCACAGGCGAACGCCGTTGTGAGGAAGGACGACGGCAGCCTCAGGTATTCATTGGCGCTCCAGGAAGCTCATGATCTCCTCGGTCAGAAGCTCGGGCGCGGTGTGGGTCGCCAGATGCCCCTGTCCGGCCAGGATCCGTAGCTCGGCCTGCGGCAGCGCGTTTGCAAACGGGTCATCGCCTCACGTCTCCAGCCCGGGCTCTCCTCGCCGACCAGCACAAGGGTCGGCGTCGCCAGCCGTTCGAATCGCGATGGGTCAAACCGATAGCCGACCACTGCCGCCCCCTCGCGGGGAAGTACCCTCACGCCGCGGAGCAGGATCGGCCACAGCGGCAGCTCGCGCACTGCGTCGACGGCGTCGGGGGGCACACCGCTCCGCTCCACCAGCAACGTCACCGCCGCCTGCTCATCTTCGCCTCGCTGCACGAGCTCGGCCACACGTGCAACCACACCGGGGAACTCCGGCTCGTCGTCGATCGAAGGCTCATAGACGATCAGACGACCTATCCGGTCGCTAGTCAGCGCAGCCTCAAGTGCCACCAGGCCGCCGAAAGAGTGCGCCACCACATCGACCGGCTCGTCGAGGAGCGCCACCACGGCGAGCAGATCCGCGACCTCGTCCGCGAGCGAATAGTCGGCGCCGCCCTCCCCGCTGGCGCCGTGGCCGCGCCGATCGACCGCGAGCAGCGTGCGTGCACGCTCGAGCCTCGGGCGAACCCCATCCCAGGCCGTGTGGTCGATCGTGACGCCGTGCACGCGACCAGCGGCGGACCCTCCCCGGACCGCCAGATCGCGATCGAGGTACCGTCAGCGGATGCGACGTCTTCGAGCGCCAGCTCACTCATTGGCCGATGCGAGCGTACTGGAGGCTGGACACAGATCGTCGGCGAGACCCGCGATCAACGAGTCCGCTGGGCCAACGCGGTGCGCGTGGCGATGCGCGTGACGTCGCTGCGCTGCCCCGCAGATCGCGCGAGCCCCGGGCTCACGGAGATACGAGGCGAATGAAACCTCTAGGCCGCGCAGGCGGCCCGCTCGTGTTCGTTCTCCTCGCGCTCGCCGGGTGCGGCAACGCGTCCTCGATGCCCAGCGGCGAGAGCCCATCGATCGCCGCGCAAGTCCCCGACGCCGTCAAAACCAAGGGGACTTTGACGGTGGCCACCGACCCCACGTATCCGCCGAACGAGTTCCTCAGCCGGGAGGACCACACGCTGACCGGCATGGACCCCGAACTAATGCGGGCTGCAGGCGCGTTGATGGGCCTGAAGGTGAAGTTCGTCTATGAACCGTTCAACAAGATCCTTGCCAGCGTGGCAGCCGGCGACTACGACGTTGGAGCCTCCTCGTTCACGGACACCAAGAAGCGCGAGCAGACAGTCGACTTTGTGGACTACTACGCCGCTGGAACATCGCTCTACTCAAGCGCCTATCGTCTACACCGATGTCGAAAACCTCGCTGGGCTCTGTGGCCACGTCGTGGCGGTCAGCTAGGGGCACGACGGAGCAGGAAGACGCGACGGCACAGAGCGGCGATGCACAAAGGCGGGTAAGAGGCCTGTCTCCGTGCTGACCTACGCTATCCAGAGCGAAGCCAGCGCAGCGGTCGCTGACCGCCATGCTCAGGTGGCAATGGCCGATTCGCCATTCGCCTATTACCAGGCGATGCTTTCAAAGAAAATCCGGTTGAAGTGGTCGGCACGTACGGGATCGCCCCCTACGGGTTTGCGACCGCGAAGAACAGCGGCTTGGCGGCTCCCGTGCTGTCGGCGATCAAGGTACTGATCGCAAACGGCACGTACCGTCGCATACTCGAAACGTCGGGCATCCAGGCGGGGGCGATCGCGAGCCCTAGGATCAACGGGGCGCAGAGATGAATGTGCGGCAGGCCATGTCGAGGCTGAGCCTGCACTCGCTGCAGCCAGGCACGCGTCGCGGAGCGATCGCCGAGACCAAGCCCTGCCGCGTCGGCTACGTGCGTGTTCGCCACACCTGCGCAGGCCCAAGACTCCCACAGCCCAGAATGAAAGGAGGCAGTCATGAACAACGTCAGTGACAAGCCGCTCCCGCCCCTCGTGGACCGGGCCACGTTTCAGGCGCAGCTCGACGTGCTGCGGCTTCAAGAGAAGGCGCACACCCGCGCAGGGGACGCAATCGCGGCGGCCCGTCGCAGGCTGCCAATGGTCGAGATGGACTCCGCCACCGCGCTGATCGGACCGCACGGGCCGGTGACGTTGCTGGACGCGTTCGAGGGCCGCCGACAGCTGATCGCGTATTACCACATGTGGTTTGACGGTCAGCCGGCAAGGGATCAGTGCGAGGGCTGCACGTTCTTCAACGGGCAGGTCCGCGAGCTTTCTTATCTGCACTCTCGCGACATCACCTACGCCACGCTCTGCCAGGGTCCCTACGAGGAGAGCCTGCGGTACCGCGACTTCATGGGCTGGACGATGCCGTGGTACTCGGCCCAACAGTCGCTCGAGTCGCTGCTGATCGGGCGTCAGATCGGCAAATTTCACGTGGTGTGTTACCTGCGGGACGGCGACCGGGTGTTCGAGACCTACTGGACCAACGGCCGCGGCGACGAAGCGCTGGATAACAACTATTCGCTGATGGACCTGACGGCCTACGGTCGCCAGGAGGCATGGGAGGACTCGCCCTCCGGTTGGCCGCGTCGGCGGCGGGGCGACCGCTCGAGCATGCGGGCCAACGGGCGTCCCATCGCCCAATGGCCGCGCATCGAGGCCGGGCGCTCCGACGACCTCGGGAAGGCGGGATCCTAACGTGCACGCCGGTTCTCCCGGGCCTCGCGGATCGCGTTGGATTCCGCCGGACTTGTAGTCTACGCGCGGGTGGCGGCTCGGTCGTTTAAGCGCAGGCGGACTCCTAACAATACCTTGGAATGGCCTTTCGAGCTGCACCGATCTCTTGCCTTCTCAACAGACGGTCGCCGCCAGTCACCCAGGACCTATGCGAGATCCGCCTTCCGTCCCGGCTTCAATGAACGGAACACTCGCTCACGCCACGGCCGTCTCGCCAGGTGATCGCTCCTCATCCCGCGCGCCCGCTCGAAGCCGGACGATCGGGCGCACTCGTCGGCGTGCGCTCAAGTGCAACGGCTCTGCGGCCGTTACAGAGCACGAGGTTCGCATCCGGCCAAAGCACACCACCAGACAACGATCACAGCGCCTTCCTCGACAGAGCCATGGTGCGGGACGCCTGGCGCTCAGGTCAGGCACGGATCCCGAGCGGCCCGGACCATGCGGCGCTCGAACGAGCGGAGCAGCTCGCGCAGACCGGCACCTGGGAGTGGGACCTCGAGACTGACATTCTGCTGTGGTCGACCAACATGTGGCGTCTCCTCGGCCTCGAGCCCGATTCGGTCGCGCCAACCCCCGAGTATGTGATCGGGCGCGTACACCCAGACGACCGTGAGCGGGTCGAGGGGGAGATCGATTTGGCCAGGCGCGAGGGGAGGCTGCCCGGTCCTACTTATCGGACGATCTGGCCCGATCGCACGGTCCACGTGCTGCGCTCTTACCCGGCCGTTGCAGAAGAGCGTGAGGGTCGCCCGCGGCGACTCGTCGGGGCCGTGCACGATGTGACGGAGCTGTCCGAGGCCGAGCGACGGACGTCTGAGACGTTGACCCTCATGGAAACGCTCCAATCAGCCGCACCGGTGGGCTTTGCCTTCGTCGATCGCGATTTCCGCATCGTTCGTATGAACGAGAAGCTAGCCGAGGTGAACGGTTCTCCGCTACACGAGCAGATCGGGCGGACCGTCGCCGAAGTGGTCCCGGACGTGTGGCGCCAAATGGAGCATGTATACCGCGGGGTGCTGGAGACCGGCGAGGCAGCAATGAATCTCGAGCTCGCACGTCAGAGGAGCGGTGAGGAGGGTTCGCGGCTCTGGCTCGCCAGCTACTACCCAGTTCGCGCAGAGGAAGAAATCATTGGAGTAGGCGTGATCGTGACCGACATCACCGAGCGCCAGGAGGCGGAGCATTTCCGCGCCGCAGTGATGGACACGATGGTGGAGGGGCTCTACGTTCTCGATGACGAGGGCCGCTTGACGTTCATGAACTCGGCCGCGTCGAAGATCCTCGGCTGGAGCGAGGAGGAGTTGCGTGGGAAACCCATGCATGCCGCGATCCATGGCCAGCACGCCGACGGCTCGCCTCATCCCGAGAGTGATTGCGAGCTGCTCAAGGTGCGGACAGAGGGGCGGCCGGTACGGGTGACCCATGACGCCTTCACGCGCAAAGACGGCACGATCTGTCCCGTCGCCTATTCGGCCGCGCCGCTGATGAGCGGCGAGAGCGTCAGTGGCGTGGTTGTGGTGTTTCGCGACACCACCGTCGAGCAAGCGGCCGAGGCACCGAGCCAGACGAGAGCTGGACGCGCTGGCGTGGGTAGGTCGTATCAGGGATGCCCTCGACCAGGATCGGCTCGTGCTCTACTCGCAGCCGATCGTTCCCCTGGCAGGTGGGCAGCCGAGCCAGGAGCTGCTACTCCGGATGGTCGGGCAAGACGGGGAGGTCATCCCGCCCGGGAGCTTTCTACCCGTCGCCGAGAAGTACGGGCTGATCGGCGAGATCGATCGCTGGGTGATCGGGCAGGCAGTCCGTTTGGCCGCGAGCGGCCAGCGCGTGGAGGCGAACCTCTCGGCAGCCTCGGTCGGCAACCTCGATCTGCTGCCCCTGATCGAGCGTGAACTGCGCGATGCGCACGCCGATCCAGCAAACCTCGTCTTCGAGATCACCGAGACGGCGCTGATGGAGGACATCGAGATCGGAAAGGTCTTTGCGCATGGGCTGACTGGGATCGGCTGTCAGCTTGCCCTCGACGACTTCGGCACAGGGTTTGGCAGCTTCACCTACCTGAAGACGGTGCCCGTCTCATATCTGAAGA
The DNA here is from genome assembly GCA_963846205.1 of uncultured Solirubrobacteraceae bacterium. Classification (GTDB taxonomy): domain Bacteria; phylum Actinomycetota; class Thermoleophilia; order Solirubrobacterales; family Solirubrobacteraceae; genus Palsa-744. The sequence continues at coordinate 8,108 of CAWJVB010000003.1, forward strand.
TCGACATCGATTTCGTGCGGGACCTAGAGCCAATCCGGCGAACCAGCTCCTGGTCAAGGCGATCGTCGGCCTGGCCGAGGGCTTCGGCTACCAGACGATCGCCGAGGGAGTCGAGGATGCCGAGACACTCGCGCTTCTCGAGAGTACGGAGTCGACTTCGCTCAGGGGTTCCACCTCGGACGTCCGGCGCCGATCGAGGCCTCGTAGGTCAGAGAGTCTCGGGCGCGACAATGGCCGCCGGCCTGGCGCTCCCAATCGAGCGCTGCCACTCGGCCAGTCCCCTGTGCCCGCTTTGCCACGCGATTGCAGAAGTGGTCGCCGACGCCGCGGTCGCTCCTGGTATGGACGAGGAGCACTCGTCCGGGCGCGCTCGGCGTACTGCTGCTTTGCCGTGGTGAAGCAGGCGCCTCGCCAGCGTCGGGCCAGACTGCTGGTCCTCGTCCAGAGGGATAACGCGGCAGCAGGCTGGTCGGACGCTCGCTTTAGCCCCGAAGGCAGCAGTCCGTGATACTTCGCCGCACGATGTCCGAGGACGAGTCCACGACCCCCGACCTGGTGGAGCATGTGCGCGTCATCTTCGGCGCACACGCACTGCCTTTCCAGGTCTACCGCGGTCGGCGTTAGACGGCTGGGAGAAGGGCGCGCGATGGATCACACATCGGTCGACATCTACTTGGTGATCGACACCTTCCTGTTGTTGTTGATCGGGATCGGACCAAAGATTGCGCTCGTGCCGTTCTTGGAGCTCACCGGCTCGCTCGACAGCGCAACAAAGGCCCGCGTCGTGCGCAAGATGCTCACCACCGCGGGCGTCGTCGCGCTGATTCTCGTCGGACTCGGCGAGCTGCTCGCGCGCCTGCTTCACTTCTCGACGGGATCGCTCTCGATCGCAGGCGGCATCATTCTCATGATCGTCGCGATCACGATGGTCCTCGGAGGGGCGGCACCGGAGCAAAATCGGGCGATCGAGGGAACTGATCCGATGCGGATGGCGACGTTCCCGCTCGCCGTCCCCTACCTGCTGAACCCCGCAGGCATCGTGACCCTTGTGACGCTCTCAGCCGAGGCGGACTCGATCGGCGTCGTCGCGATGGTGCTTGTCGTGCTCGCGCTGGTGCTCGCCCTCGACGTCGTGGTATTCCGGTGGGCTAACCGCGTCAGCGAAAAGCTCGACGAGAGCCGCTTGCTCGTGACCGAGAAGATATTCGGCGTGCTGCTCGCGGCGCTCGCCGTCCAACTCGTCCTCGACGGGCTCGACAGCGTCGGCGTCATCCACCTCGCAGGCCATTGAGGGAGCGCATGACGCGCCGGTCAGACAAGTGGGCGCGCTTGCCGGGCGCCACTGACCATCCGTCAGTTCTCACGACACCGCCTCGCTACTGCCTACCTACCGAGCGGGCGTCTCCCGACAGACACCTCAGGCTGCCGCGTTGGACGAGAAGCGGAAGCCCCGCTCGGCCCGCGGCGCGCTGGTGCAAGCGCATGGGGGGACGAGTCGCACGCGAGAGGCGGGTAGTCAGATCCGTTCGTCTCTGAGCAACCCCGCTCGTCGTCAGAGGGTTGGAGCGGGACGGGAGGCGGATCTCGCATAGGTCCTGCGTGACTGGCGGCGACCGTCTGTTGAGAAGGCGGCCGCCCGTAGGAGCCAAATCGCTTCGTGATACGCCGGCGACCACTGACACTCTGCGTAGATGGCAAGCGGTCAAGTTAGAGCGGTAAACAACCGTTGCGTCGTTTACATTTTATGTCGGTGGATCTTTGTCTGGGCTACCCGACAAACACGCCGATCTGAGTGCCTCCCGCCGCGTCGCGCCCCCGCCGCACTGTGCATCCCCTTCCCGCTTGCCTGATCGTCGTCAACATCAGCAGCAGCTCGCGTGCTCGACGTGTCGCACGGCCGACTCGGGAACCTGGATGTATGCGCGCCGCATCGTGCCGCTCGCGACGGCGCCCTGCACCCACTTGCAGTCCAGCTCGTGCTTCTTCGCCGGGCGCGGCCCAGCCAGGATCAGTTTCGTGCTTTCGACCGCTTTCCTGTTCACGCGCTCACCTCTTTCGGGGCCGGACGGGCGTCTAGATGAAGTCGTTACCGGTCAGGACGTAGACGAACGGCACGAACGGGACAATCGAGGCGATAGCCCACGTCAGCTTCGCGATGAATCCGAGATCCCTACGTGCGAAGATCAGGTTGATCCAGATCAGCACGACCGCGACCGGGTGCAGAATGCAGAAGATGATCTCGACAAGTTTCTTCATGGATCTTCGGGGTCGAAGGCTACTCCAGTACGTCGTCCTGCAAGCTGCGTGACCGAGGACGACCTACCCACTGACGACGAGGCCTCGGGCGCCTACGAAGCTCGGTCGGTCGAGCTTGAGCGTGAGCTGAGGGAGTTCGCCCGCGAGACAGAGCGGATCGAGCAGAAGAACGAACGTGAACGCAAGCGGAGCTGACTGACTTGCAGCGAGCTGCGCCGATGCGGTGTGTGTACCCATGCCGCCAAGCGGCGAGACCTCGACTTCGGTCAAGGCCGCGTTTAGGCAGCAGACCAGGTCGGCTCTCCCGCTGTCGCTGAGGCGCGGCAACATGGGCCTCTTCGGACGGGCTGATCTACCGCGTGTGACGCGAAAGGTCAAGGCTCGCGCGCGGTGCCTAGCGGATGGTTTGCGAGCCCCAATGTAAGCTCTAAGCTCTAGTCGGAGCCGCACCTAGAACGTTATTGGGCTGGATGCGACCGGCGCGGGCACGAGGTGCTATGTCCAGGCACTGGCTACAAACTGTCTGCCGTTCCAGTGCCAGACGCGCGATTCGGTTCCGCCGGTATCGCTGCACCCCGAGTCGCTGGGACTGCGGATGCCCCTCGTTTCCTTGATGTTGGATCCGACGGCCGCGATGCTCTGCGAGCCTTCCCAGTGCTTCCACACCGGCTGCCACTTGCCGGCACTCAAGCGATACGCACCCCAGCCGAGATTGTAGGCGTCAGTGATGCAGACGCTCGCCGCAAACCCCACGATCATTGTTTGTGTCCCCGGCCCCAAGAACGTGCCACACAGCACCTGACTCGGAAACTCGAGTTTCGGGGTGTAGACCGGATCGAACCTCGGGTGCGCTCGGAGAGCTGCCTGCGCTGCCGCGCGAGAGCACTTGGCTGAGGCGATCGCCCCTCGACCTGCGCTGCCGGCGAGCGCGGGCGCCGCTATGAGCGTAAGCGCGATGATGGCGCCTGCCGTGGCAAGTCCCTTCCGCATGATCATCCCCCCGCAGTTTCGCCGAACGAGTGAGCAATCCTAACGGGTTGCGTTTCACCCCGTGGGCGGACGTTTCGTCCGCGACGGAGAAGCCTCCTGCATGATGCCCCGGCAGATCGGCCTCACATACGATGCTCGAGCGGATTGTCTGCAATTCTGAGATGTCTATGGCGGTAGGCTCGGATGGCTTTGGTTCGTCGCTACCTGCTTGGTCGCCTGGTCGTTCATACGGGGCAGGCGCGGGCCATCCCAACTCAACTCTGCGGCAACCATGTACACTGCCCGCGTTCCAATAGCTGGCACGCTCGACTGGAGGTTGGCGAGGATGGGGGTAGTGAGCAGCTCGAGGGGGCGCGGCTGTGGGACCGCGACGCCCGACCGCCGGATACTCAGCCGCCGGGGTCTCTCGCTGGCGGCCGCCGCGGCAGTCGGATTGCCGACCGCCATGATGGCCGTGACCGGCGTGACGACGACGTCGGCCGCGAGCGCGCCGACGTGCGCCACGAAGAACTTTCAGATCCGCAAGATTGGCGATCAGGGGGCGCTTGGGACCTATCTGGTCGTGCTCGCGTTTCGCAACATCACCAACCGGGTCTGCACCACCGCCGGCTTCCCGGGAGTGACGATCTTCTCGCATGGGCGCGGGGTCGTCGTCGCACAGCGGCGGCACGCGCAGTACTCGCGGTTGCAGGTCAAGCCCGGCTGGCGCGTGTTCGACACGGTCTCTTACCGGCATTTTCCGACACGCGGCCAACCGTGTTCGGCGGTCACCGCTATTGGCATTTACGCGCCTAACAGCAGCCAGTCTGTACGTATCCCGATCCGAGGCGGATCGGTGTACTGCGGGGGCGCGCTGGCGTCCCCGCTTGCGGCGACGATCGGCGGGACACTCAACTGATCGGCCCTCGCTACTCAACTGAGCGCCAAGGCCGCCGCTTACAATTACCGGAGACGCCCGCAGCTCGTCCAGAGCGCAAGCGAGTGGCGCATCATGTGCACTTCCGCAATTGCAGTATCGAGGCCGTCGGCGTCGGCCTCTAGCCGTACCGGTGGTAGGCCAATACCCAATCGACCGCGATCAGCCGCTGCGCCTGTGACAACGGCATCTCCCGGCTGCACACGAGCCGGTTCAGTGCTCGCTCGAGGTGATCCTTCGGGTTGAGGTAGAAGCCCGACAGCGTCGAGTAGTCGGGCTCGGGCCAGAGGTTGCGCGGATCGTTGACCGCGCCGCCCAGCTCGAGCGGCACGTCGTGGTCGTACTCGTAGGACGAGGCCGAGCCGTCGTCCCCATAGGCGTCCATGCTCGCAAACTTCTCTGGCTCCGTGATCGAGTCGGGTGGTCGCACGGTCGCGGTCCAGCCGCTGCGGCAGATCGTCGAGCCGATCGTCGCCTGTGTGACGGCAGGGTTGAGCGCCCCCGGGGTGCAGCCCAAATCGGGCATCGAGTAGAGACCGGACCCAAGAGCCCGGCAGCTGTTGGATGAGGGCTGGCGCTGGACGACGTGAGCGCTGACGGTGGAATAGGCAAGCCCGTTTGCGGCCGTCTGCGGCGAGGCTGCGCCAGCGATGCCGGTGGCGAGCGCAACGAGAACTCCCGCGAGAGGCAGCGCCAGTGATACTGGCCGCCAGGAGACCCCACGCGAGCTGCCCACGGCCGGGATTGTAGGAGGTCCCCTGGAACGCGGCCGCGCGCAGCGGCTTCAAGAGATGGTTGGCATGTTGACGCGGACGGCGCCGTTCGGCTTCGGAGCTCGGGCCGACAGCGTTCCGGCGTCTCGCTCCGTCGCAACGTCCGACTCTCTGCAGGCTGGCGTAAGTTGAAGCGCGATGACCCGAGCGCATCGTGATAGCCATAGCCGCGACCCGGAAGAGGGTTTACCGCAAGCTTGGCATTCAGATCCCACCTCGCCCCTGAACTAGGCTCTCCGACGTGCCCAAGCAGCAGATCGACCAGTACCTCGCAGCTCTTGATGAGCCCAAGAAAGCAACGCTCACGCAGCTGCGCGACACGATCGTAGCGATCGTCCCTGACGCAGAGCAGTGCATCTCGTACGGCATGCCCGCGTTCAAGCTCGAGGGCAAGACGATCGCCGGTTTCGCAGCCTTCAAGAACCACCTGAGCTACCTGCCGCACCGCGGCTCTGTGATCCGCCGGCTCGCCAAGGAGACCGAGGGGTACACGAAGACGAAGGGCTCATTGCACTTCCCTGTCAACGAGCCGCTACCGAAGGAGCTCGTGAAGAAGCTAATAGACACCCGGATGGCTGAGGATTTCGGTCCGAGTCGATAGCCGAAGCTACGAGGGTCTCGGCGTCGACAGGTGCGCGCATGGGATTCGACCACCTGCTGTGAGGGCAGGAGCTCGGCTCGGGGCAGTCCGCCGTCCCGATGCGGTTCGCGCTCTCCGAACACCCGCGGCACGATCCCCACGTTTGACCGGTGCGCCTGGTTCACCGCCAGGGGGAGGGGTAGAGAAGGCATGTGCTTCGGTCCCTTCTGAAAAGCGCACCGGCTAGGAGGCTCACCCGAGGGCTGCCCGTCGTGGCCCTGCTCTCCTTGGTCGAGATCGCCTCTGCCGCCGGCGAGCATTTGGCCAAGCTGGACCCTGTACAGCGCCGTCGGCTGATTGCGCTGCTCGGCAAAGCGCGAGGCGGCCGTACCTCGCTAAGCGCTGCAGAGCGCAGAGAGCTGGCCGAGCTCGCGTTCACGCTCGAACCTCGCCGGTTCGCTGGCTCTGCGGCCGAAAAACTGAGCCCAGTATGGCTGCCTCGACGATTGCTGTACGGCCGAAAGCCGACGCCCCGACCGTAGGTGCTATCTGACTCGCACGTCACGGCTCTCATCGCTGGTGAGCAGTGAAGCACCTTTGATCTCAGGCGACGCCAGCAATCTGACGACCTCTCGTTGAGAAGGCGGGGTGTCCATCTCCAAGGAGACAATCTCGCGAGTAAGGCCACGAGCCGATCAGGAGTGCGGGGTCGGAGGTTCCAGCTCAACCATCTGGGCGTGTATCTCGCCGTCGTCGGAGCGCTGGCAATCGATGACGTAGGAGAACGCGCTTTGTGAGAACGTGGGGAGTATCTCGTCAACGCGGCGCCCGAGCAGGCGCCGCAAGTCAATCGTCGCCAGCTCATACTCGCGCAGCTTTAGCAAACGTCCAGTCGTGGAAAACTTGTTTTTGATACTGCGCGCGCGGCGCTCGCCGTCGTAGGGGTTGGAGACGTTCATGAGCGTCTCGGTCATGCCATAGCGCTCGAGCACCTGCTGGCCGCCCAGCTCCGCGAGATCCCGTTGCAGCTCCGCGGGCAGCGCCGCAGACCCAGACACGCACAGGCGCAGCCGGTCGAGCTCGCCCACTCGCGATGACCGGGCAAAACGGTGGTACATAGTGGGCACGCCGAAGAACAGGCTGCACTCGTGCTCGCCGGCCGCGTCAAAAACCGCGTCGACGTCGAAGCGCGGAAGAAGTACAGCCGAGGCGCAGGCCAGCAGTGTGCCGTGAAGACCGACGCACAGCCCGTGGACGTGGAAAAGAGGTAACGCCAGAACGAGACGATCAGCCGCGCTCCAGCGCCAGGCAAGCCCCACCGCTTCGCTTCCCGCCAACAGGTTTGCGTGCGAGAGAACCCGTGCGTGCACGCTCGAGCCTCGGGCGAACCCCATCCCAGGCCGTGTGGTCGATCGTGACGCCGTGCAGCGCGACCAGCGGCGGACCCTCCCCGGAGCGCCAGATCGCGATCGAGGTACCGTCAGCGGATGCAATGTGTTCGAGCGCCGGCTCACTCATTGGCCGAGGCGAGCGTACTGGAGACCTGGCCCGACGCTGTCGCTCCAAACGAGAAGCGGAAGCCCGGCTCGGCGCACCGCGCGCTGGTGCGATCGCATGGGGAAGAATCTCCTGGCGGATCGCCTGTCCGGAGCGATCACGTTCTCGGCACCCACCCTTACTCGCGTGGAGGGGTCGGTTGCGCGACGGCTGTGTTGAGGTCCCAGTAGCGCGTGACGTCGCATCGCCATTGGTGCTCTTGGCCCGGAAGGAGCACAAACCGGGTGATCGTGGGCTGGCCGCCTTCGTGATCGCCGTACAGCAGGTCGATCGTGATCCGACCCGACGTGCGGATCGCGTTGTTCATCGCCTGGTAGAGCTCACTGCGCGGGTCGCGTAGTGCTGCCTGCCAGAACCCCACGTCGCCGGCCGCGACATACAGATCCCGCTGCTGCTCGGCGAACTCGGACCGGTCCGGAGCGCTGTCGCCGCGTCGATGGCGAGCCGGCCCGAGCGGATCGTCAGCGACGCGATCGGCGGACTCGGGTTCGAGGTGGTAACCGCGCAGCTGAGCGATCCCGGCGCCGACGTTGCGCAGCGGGATCGCAAGGTAGATGACGTCATCCTGCTGGAGGACCAATGCGCGGCCTGGGTCGACGTCCAATACGCGACCATCGGCGAACTGAACCTGCTCGGCGGGATCGTCGACCCGAGAGGTCATCAGCATGGGCCGCATCCCAACGAGCAGCGCACGCTCGGCGATCCGTGTCGAGCGACTCGACGAGCGCACGGCGGCGAAGGTCGCTCCCGCTAGGACTAGTGTGCCGATCGACGTACCCCATCCCGCCCAGTCGGTCATCCGGGTAACCCTCGGATGCGGCATCGAAGAGGCGTCGGAGCGGAACCGACACCGTAAAAACTGAACCCCGGCCAGGCGTTGAAGGCTGGTATGAGCAGCAGACCGCAGAGGATCGCAAAGTCCCTCGCGCTTTGCAGCCGAGAGATCGCCCCGGCGTTTGAAGCCGGCCTAGAAGGCGCGGCGTGCCGCCGGCGGTGCTGCCGGTCCGTGAGGACCGGTGTGGGGGCTGTTACCGCAACGCCCCGACCCGACAAGACGTGCGCGCTTCGCCACCGGAACGCACCCCCCCATGCGTCAGCGTCAGCATCGCCTCATTGTCAGCGGCTCAACGATGGACACGGCCTCCAACATCTACGGAGACGTTCGATGGCATCCCAGTACGGTGCAAGCCGTCCTCCAGCGTGACCTCGGTTCTCTAGCGGCAGTCGGTAGGCGGAGCAAGCCGTGATGCTCAGCTGCAGATTGGTCACTGAGCGTCGGTGAAGCTTCGACATAGTTACTCGCGGTGGCGAGGACAGCCGCTTGCCGAGTCTCGACCTTGAACGTGCCTGCTCGTCGTGAAGCGGGGACCTTACCCCTGTGGGTCCGGTCTACGCACGATGCCCGCCGATACTCAGATGCGATGCAGGATGTACACCTAATACGTCGATCTACATCTACGGCTCGTAACGGCCGGGGGATGACGGCTGCACGATCTGAAGGTCGGCGTGACGGTAGGCTTTTGTGATGACGCGGGTCGCCACACGCGCTCCAGGGCGCCCTGCGGCCTCCACGCGGGAGGCCGCACTCGCCATGGCGACCGATCGTTTCCTAGCGGGGGAGCGTGTGGATATGCGCGCGATCGCGCGGGAGCTCGGCTTGGCACGGGCAACGATGCACCATTGGTTCGGGACCCGCGAGTTGCTGTTGGGCGAGCTGCTGGCGACCCTTGCTGAGGAACGGCTCTTGGCGATCCGTCGTGAGGTCGGCGGTAGTGGTGGCCCTGCGTTGCTTGACACCTTCGACCGCTTCAACCGCGAGATCGCGGCCAACCGCGGGATGAATATCTTCCTAGCCCGCGAGCACGAACGCGCTCTGCGAATCCTCACATCGAGCGCTGGGGTCGTGCAGCCACGGGTCGTCGCGGGCATCGAGCGCTTGATCGGCACGGAGGTCGAGGCTGGCCAGTTCGTTTCGCCGTTCCCTCCGGACATTCTGGCGTACGTGTTTGTGCGAATGGCAGAGGCGCTCCTCTACAACGATTCGTTCGCCGGGATCCCCGGTGGCGCCGATCGCCAGCGTGACGTGTTGGCGGCTCTGCTCGGCGTGCGCGACTCCTGACGCGTTTTCGTCCTTTTCCCAGAAAGGCCTATAATGCCGCCGCAACCTGCAACTTGCGGCGCGTTGCCTAGAGGGTCGCGCGCCGCGCGATTGGGGAGGAAACAATGCATAGAGCAGACAGGGCCCGTTCGACCTGCTTGGACGGACGGGCGTGGCTGGTCACAGCTGTTGGCGCCGCGGTACTGATCGTGTCAGGGCTCGCAGTCGCCTCGGCCTCAGCCGAAACCACTTGGCTGTGCCGGCCCGGGCTCGCGAGCAACCCGTGCTTGAACAGCGAGGAAACTACCGTCGAGCTCGACGGCGGCGCTAAGTTCGTCGAACACGCCAAGCCCGCTACGGAACCGCCGATCGACTGCTTCTACGTCTACCCGACGGTGAGCAGCCAGTTCACGATCAACGCCAATGAAAACATCGAACTTGAAGAGATCGCGATCGCCGAAAGCCAGGCCTCCCGCTTCTCGCAGGTGTGCAAGGTCTACGCGCCGATCTACCCGCAGCTGACGATCCCGGCGATCAACGGCCTCCTGGGCGAAGTGAAGCCGGAAAACTCCGTGAAGGCCTACAAGGGCGTGGCGACCGCGTTCCTTGAATACATCGCCAAGTACAACCACGGCCGCGGCTTCGAGCTGATCGGGCACTCCCAGGGCTCGGCGATGCTCGAGCAGCTGATCAAGGAAGTGGTCGAAACCAACCCGGCGCTGCGCAAGCAGCTCGTGGGCGCGATCGTACTCGGCGGCCAGGTAATCGTGCCCGAAGGCAAGAACGTCGGCGGCACGTTCAAGACGATCCCGGGGTGTTCGGTGGCCGGTCAGACCGGGTGCGTCGTCGCGTACTCGAGCTTCCTGGAAGAACCACCCGAAAAAGCCCTGTTCGGACGAGCCACCGCCATCCTCGGCGGCGGCCTGCCCGAAGTCGAACATCCGCAGGTACTGTGCGTGAACCCGACCGTGCTGGCGCAGGGGCACTACGCGGGTCCGTCGCTGTCGTACTACCCGACGTTCAACGCCTTCGGCGGCAAATTCCCCGGGCCGTTCCTCGGGCCGGTCACGCAGGCGCCCAAAGCGCCGACGCCGTGGGTGGCCACGCCGGCTCAGTACTCGGCGAAATGCGAAGCCCGCAACGGCGCAAGCTGGCTGCAGCTGACGCCTCTCGACCCGAAAGACACGCGCACCGAAACGGTGCTCGTGAACACGCTCGGGCCGTTGTGGGGCCAGCACCTCGTGGATGTCAACGCACAGCTCGGCAACCTCGTGGCTGGCGTCGGACTACAGTCGGCCGGCTACCAACTGACCCACTAACTCAGACACCGGGCGCGCCGTTAGGCCGCGCTCAGACCCACGCGTTCGGGCTCCCCGATTCGGCCAGCCGGCCGGATCGGGGAGGACCCGATGGGCACCACCGTTCCAAGCGCCCGGCGCCGAGCGAGACGCTCGGCCGATCCTCTGGCTCTTGAGGGCTGTGCGAGCGGGAGGGATCTACCGAGGTGATCCAGGCGGCATGCGTGCGGCATCGTCGTGCGCGGGGGGGCGTGTGAAGCTGCGGTAGGCGATGAGTTTCTTAGAGAAGAGCGGTCAACAATGTAGACGCGACGAACAGGAGGAAGAACATGGCCGACCGCCTACAGGTGGTACGCGACATCTACAGCGCCTACGAGTCCAGCGATCGCAGCGTCGTCGAGCAGAACCTGGCCGAGGACTTTGTCTTCTCGGCACCTCCCGACGTGGGCATCGACCGCGCCACCTACTTTGAGCGTTGCTGGCCAGCCTCGAAGACGATCACCGCCTATGAGTACGCCCGGTTGCTGGAAGCTGGCGAGGAGGTCATCGTGACCTACGAGGCCACCAGGACGGGAGCTCCGCGGGTTCGCAACACCGAGATATTCGGCTTCGATGGTGACAAGGTCAGCCGCGTCGAGGTCTACTTCGGCTGGAACCTCTGACAGACACCTTTGGGAGATGAGCGACCGATACGAGAGGAATGACGAGATGAGCAAAGCCGATGAGTCCCGTAGCGCGATTGAGGAGGAGATCCGGGAGATCGTGCGCGAGCGCGTCGATGCCGTCCGCGCCAAGGACCCCGCGCCGCTGGCCGCACGCGAGGCGCCGGACATCGTGACCTTCGACGTGCTGCCGCCGCTACACGCCCGCGGCAGCGAAGCCGTTCAGGCCAAAACGCAGGCCTGGTTCGACGCCTACGCCGGCGACATCGGCTACGAGGTGCAGGACCTCCAGGCAACAGCCTCCGACGACGTCGGCTTCTGCTCATTCCTGTACCACGTCAGCGGAACGCTGGTTGGCGGCGGAAAGGTCGACATGTGGGTGCGCGCCACCTTGGGATGCCGGCGCATCGATGGAAGGTGGCTGATCACCCATGACCACGAGTCGGTTCCATTCGATGCCGAGACCGGGCAGGCCCTCACCGATCTGAATCCTTAGATCGGCTTGCCGTGGTGGGCCCGTCGCCAGACGTCCAGCCGTTACCTGCGCGAGTCGATCCGCTTGCCGGGCCGTTCCAGCGGGTCGCGGGACGAACCAGCCACGCTCGGCAAACGCTCGATCTCGCCCTTTCGAGTAACTATGTCGAAGCCTCACCGACGGACTCAGTTCCCTTGCCGCTCGCAATGGCAAGCCCGACCATGGGCGCTTGCCCGATCGCCGCCGGCGGAGTGGCTACACGGGCACGAACAGCGCGAGAGCTCGCGCATTACGATCAGTTCGGCGGTGATCAACTCCAGTCCGCCGCTCCGGCCGCCGTCGGCAGAGTTGTGATCTCCTGTCGTCTACGCAGAGTGTCAGTGACCGCCACCCGATCACGATGCGGTATGTCCCTCTACGGGCGGCCGCCTTCTCAATAGACGGTCGCCGCCAGTCACGCAGGACCTATGCGAGATCCGCCTTCCGTCCCGCTCCAACCCTCTGACGACGAGCTGGGTTGCTCAGAGGCGAACGGATCTGACTACCCGCCTCTCGCATGAGACCCGCCCCCCCATGCGATTGCACCAGCGTGCCGTGGGCCGAGCGGGGCTTCCGCTTTTCGTCCGTTGCGACAGCCGCGACCGCACGTCCCCAGACGCTCGCAACCAGCGGAAGGCAGCACTCTCGCTCCCATGCGTCCTACCCGGCTGAGCCAGATCCCGCTGCTGCTGTCCGAAAATTACGCAAATGTCTTTTAGGTGATGAAGCGGTGGATGGCTTCGTTGGCGTGGGCCTGAAAGGACGGGTTGGCCAGATCGGGGAAGATGTCTGCTTGGTCAACCAGGGGACCCTTGAGCTTGTTGGCCGCGCTGGCGTAGAACACGCCGCTGGACAGAGTCGGGTCGGTGACACCGTCGACCAGTCGCTTCGCGCCCACGTCAAGTTTGTGGGAGATGCCTAGGGCGGGCATGACGTATTTGGCCGCTATACGCAGCGGTAGCGCAATGTCGTTGGAGGCTTGGGTGCCGGTGGTGGCGCCCGGGCTCACGGTGATAAAACGGCGGTCGGGGTATTGGCGAGCCAGGTAGGCCATCCATAGGGCCCCGATGTACTTGGCCTGCCCGAAGGCTAGGTTGAAGTCAGCTTTCTTGCCGGCGAAATAGCTGCCGTCAATGACGGTGGCGAGCTCGTCGGCGGAGGTTGAGACGAACGATGGCCGTTTCATCCCCAACTTCGGAAGTCCCCTGGCTGCCTCGCTTCCGGCGAGGACCGCCACCTCTCCGAGTCGATCTTCGGCCAGGAGCCCTTCGAGGAGGATGACGTGGCCAAGAACATTCGTCGCGAACACGGTGGTGACCTTGTCAGCGGTCAGGGCCATCGACTGCGGGCCGATGACACCAGCGTTCATCACCAGCGCGTCGACGGATCCGCTGATGCCGGCCAGGCCGGCGCGGACCGAATCCAGATTGGCGACATCCATGACAACGATGTCGAAGATGCGCCGGCCGGTCGCGGCTTCGAGCTCGGCCTTTGCCGTAGTCGCCCGCTCTTGGTTCCGGCACGCCAAGTAGATCCGCGCTATCTCGGGACGCAACGCCAGTTGCCGGGCCACCTCCTTGCCGATCCCGGCGTTGCCGCCCGTGATCAAGACGGTCTTTTCCGCGGTGGTTTGCATTTGAGTGCTTGGCTCCTTTGGTAAAGACATGGTCATTGGTGATCCGGGGTACGGCTGTTCAGACTTTTGCGTCTCGCCGACCTCATGCCGTGTGTGTTTGGCGGACACTCAGCGGTCCGTGGCCAGCCGCCGGGGGCATCTCCTCCCCTTTCAGATTGCGGTGCGGCCGCCGTCGACGTGGATGACTGCGCCGTTGATGTAGCCGGCCGCCGGGGTCGCAAGGAACGTGATGACGTCGGATAGCTCGTGCACTTCAGCGACGCGGCGGAGCGGAATCGTCTTGGCAAACTCAGTCGCCATCTCCAACCTCGTCTCCACCGCCGGGGTCAACGTCGGACCGGGAGCGACCGCGTTGACCCGGACGTTCTGCGGCCCGTATTCGGCGGCCCACGCCTTGGTCAGCAGCTCGATCGCAGCGCGCGAGGCGCCGTAGGCAGCCAGGCCTGGCTGGCCGTAGCTCGCGACCATGGTTGAGACGTTGATGATCGATCCGCCGCCGCGGGCGGCGATCTTCGGGGCGAGCGCGGCTACCAGGAAGAACGGCGCCTTGACGTTGATCTGGAACAGCCCGTCGAACGCCGCCTCGTCGGTGTCAGCCGTCGGGCCGAGGGCGGCAACGCCGGCACAGTTGACAAGAACATCGATCTCGCCTGCCGCGTGGGCAACGCGCCCCACCTCGGACATCTCCGAGAAATCAGCGGCGATGAACTGCGCATCGTGCCCACCCGCCCGGATCTTCTCCACGGTGCTCGCGCCGCGGGTCTCATCGCGGCCGGTGATGATCACCGACGCGCCCTTCTCGGCCATTGACAGTGCGACGGCGGAACCCATCCCGGATGTGCCGCCGGTGATAAGGGCGGTCTTGCCTTGAAGTGACATGTATCGCGCTCTCCCTGTGAGTGGTTGTCGCGACCCGTAACTGGATCGGGCGTTCCACTCTAACACAGATTGGATAGCGCGATCCATTCTGTTGGTAGAATCTGCGATATGACTACGACTAGCCCCTCCTCTCGTCCGTTGACGCGCAAGGGCCAGGAGACCCGTCAGCGCATCGTCGACGCGGCCGCCAGCTTGATCTTCCGGCAGGGGGTCGCCCACACGACGATTGAGGACGTACGCGCGGCGGCGGACGTCTCAAGCTCGCAGCTCTACCACTACTTCGAGGACAAGACGGCTTTGGTCTGGGCCGTCGTTGACCACCAGGCCGACACGATGGTCGGCGGGCAGGAGACGTTCGATTTCAGCACCCTCGAGGGCCTCCGAGCCTGGCGCGACTTCGTGATCGCGGCCCAGCGCGAGCACCACTGCATCGGCGGCTGCCCAATCGGCTCTCTCGGAGGCCAGCTAGCCGAGACCGATCCCGACGCAAGAGCCCACGTCGCCGAGGGCTTCAAACGATGGGAAGCCACGATCCAGAGCAGCCTGCGAGAGATGCACGCACGAGGCGAGCTCTCGCCCGACACCGACCCCGACACCCTCGCGCTCGCGCTGCTAGCCGCCCTGCAGGGCGGCCTCCTCCTCACTCAGGTCAAACGCGACATCAAGCCGCTAGAGGCCGCGCTTGACGCAATGCTCGAACTGGTCGCCCGACTCAGCGGTGTCAGCTGGTAGCGGCCTCGCGCGATACGCCCAATGGTCGTGGACTCATCGGACATCCTGCATGGAGTATCCCCGACCGCTGCTTTCGGCAGCTAAGCGAGCGCGCGGGGCGCCCCCCGGCTTAGTGCTGTCGCTCTGGACGAGGAGCGGGCGTCTCCGGCAATGGTTAGCGCGCTCTCGCTCTCCGAGGGGGACGGGCGTGACTGCCTGCCCTCGACGCAAAGGATCATTGACCACCGGCCGTAGTGGCCTTGGCCCGTTCCCCCTCGTGACCCTCTGCCGCAGCAACAGCCGGTCGTCGTCCACTGTCGCGGCGGTTAGTCCGTAAAGGTCTCTCGATCGATGAAGAGGCATCGCGCCGTCTGCTGAACCAGGGGACTTGCAACCGGCTCGCCGAACACCTGTGCCGCAATCCGGACGCAGTTGGCCCAGCGAACCCGGTCTTGTCGAGTCTCGACGTAGTAAGGCAGGGGAATCCCATGGATGCAGTCGGTGCCGTCGACCTTTTCGATCGTGGCTAGCGACTCCTCGGCGGTCCAGCGCTCTTTCCTCGGGAACTCCCGTAGCCGCTCGGGGCTGTGCTCTGTCATGCGGCCCTCGCCAGCGCGAGGCGCTCGTCCGAGGCGGCTTGTCCCTCGTAGGTCGTCCGCACGTACTGACCTTCCACGAGCGCTCGTAGGCGCTCCGGCTCTCCGTCTCGGCGATCCATCTGCCGCGCATAGATGGAGAGGGTGAGATTTGCCGACGTGTGACCCATCTGAGCCATCACGTATGGGGGCGTCTCTCCCAGTGCGAACAGGAGAGACGCGAACGTTCGCCGCAACGCGTGCGGCGTCAGCCCGGCAGGCAAGCGGTCAAGCTCGTCTTGCGTGAGCGCTGCGTCAGCGCGCTCAACTGATCGCGCGAGAACTCGCCGGCGAATATTCGCGGGGCTATCCGGCCGGCCGGTGCTGGTCGCGAACACGAGATCCCTGCCCGCAGCTACCACCTGCTCCCGATAGGTGGACAGCTCGCTGTGAAGCACGGGCAGCGTGTTCACTACGCGCTGTCCCGCCTCGGTCTTGGCAGCCCGGACGGCAAGCGTTCCGCGCCCCAGGTCGACTGCCTCCCACCGCAACGCGAGCGCCTCCCCCAGTCGCAGGCCCGCAAAGAGCAGGGTTGCGAGCAGGGCCCTGCGTCGTCCGAGACCTGCGCGAGCCTCGCGGTCGAGCTCGCTGGCACCGTCGAGCAAGGCGACGATGTGGTCGGCCCGGTCGAGCCAGGGGCGCTTCGGCACCGAGTAACGTAGACGTCGCCTTCGGCCATGCGCCGGATTACGGTCGACCAGGTCGTATTCGACTGCGACCTCAAGGATCGTCGCCAGCGTCGCGATCGTTTTGTTAATCGAAGACGGTGCAAGGCGGCCGGCCCGCACCTTCTCAATGCGGTAGTCATCAACGGCTTGGATTGAGATCTCGTTGATCGGGCACGACGCGAACACAGGCAGCAGGTGCCGGGTAAGGCGCCACTCGAGGTCTTCCCTGCTCTTTGCTGCAAGGCCCTTGCCAGCGCGCCCGCCTTCGACCTTTTGGCGCTCGAACCACTCCGACGCGAATTCCTCAAAAGTGGGGACCCTGCGTTCGGCCGTCGCCAAATCCGCGGTCGAGCGCATCGTCTCCTCCCTCGGTTGGGCATCGACGACATTGCTCGTCGGTGCGTAGGCGTGCCCGGGTATCGTGGCTGGCGCGGGTCGTTCGGATCCTGCGCTGTCCAGGAGCGCTGCTGGCCCCATCCGGGCACCGAACTGCTCAAGCAGAGTGTAGCGTAAATTGTCGTAATCGACAACTTTCTGGTGGCCGAAGCCCAAAAACGACGTCTTAGAGGGAGAAATGGCCCCGAGAACGAGCTTCTCGGGGAAGCGCTGCGGCTCATCCGACTGGCCGCCGACATGAACCAGGACGACGTGGCAGCGCGAGCGGGCACCAACGCTGCCGCTCTATCGCACATTGAGAACGGCGAGCGCGATGCTCGTTGGTCTACGATCGCGCGTCTGCTCTCGGCGCTAAAGGCGGATATCCACGATCTCGCGAACGCCATCGTCGCGATCGAACGTCGGCGCGGCTAGTGATCAGCAGGCTAGCCCTTCAGCCTTGGCTGGCGATCGCCTGTGCGCCGAGCAGGAGGTCGCTCCTGGGAAGGTTACCGTCGGGAGCACGGTCGCTCTCCTCGTCATTCGTACGATCCGGAGCTCCTGGCGCGTAGAGGCGGATACCCTCTCGTTACGGAATTGTCATTGTTTCTTACGCTCGTGATCGTGCCCTAGAGTTTCCTCACGCGCGGGGCGAGCGTATACCTGCATGCTGCGGTTGTATGCTTGGGCGGTGTAGTCGATCTTGACTCCGTCGTCGACCCCGCGGGAATGAAGCCCGACCTCTGCGAGGATTTCCTCGCGGACCTCTTGGGAGACGCCATTGCGGTCAAGGACGGCGTTCACCGCATTGATGAAGTCGTATCCATCGAGTTGGTGGTGTATCCACCTCGGATTGCGCGGCATCAGACCGATGCTTGTCTTGATTTGTGTGAGCTCTCGGCGGGCCTCGGCCACTGTCCTTAGCGCCCCAAGCGCCACGGACAGGTTGCCGCTGTCCATCGCCGCCTCTCGGATCTGAGCCGCCTGCGTGATCGCACGTTCCAATTGAACTAGGAGCTCCCCCATGGACCGGAGCGCGTGAAGCGGGTGATAAAAATGAGTAGCCTCTTCCGCCGACGCTCGCATTTCATCGACAATCTGCTGGATCCTTCGCGGCGATTTGTCGTGTTCTTTTGCAAGCGTGGTCGTGTCGAACCCCCCGCGCCACTTGTCGTAAATCGCCGCGTATTCGTTCGCTCGCTCGATGGTCCCAGTGGCAGGGGTGGTCTTGCCTTCTTCCGCTCGCGCGTCGGCCTTCGTCGGACCCTTCGCGCGCGTTCCGGGCGCTTTCTTCGCCCGCACAGCGGCCCCCCCTTTCAACGAAGGCTTCTTTCGCGCCATCTCCTCAGAGTAAACGAGGATCCCTATCTGCCTGCAGGGCTGGGACACGGTCGCTGGCAACCTCTACAGAACGTTCTCGGCTGCGCTTACAGCCAGTAGAACCGACGCGTGCGGACTGGGCCAGCCCGCGTCGAGCCTGGTTGCTCCCACCGAGAGGCGCAGGTGCTCCACCGATAGACCCAGTCGTCGGTTCCGGCCCTAAACTCTAGGCTGAGGGGCCATAGCTCAGCTGGGAGAGCGCCTGCTTTGCAAGCAGGAGGTCACCGGTTCGATCCCGGTTGGCTCCATCGCCTGAACGGGCCTGACGATTCGGCCCAAAGCCCCAGCAAAGACGGGGTGCTGCGGGAGCAAGAGGTCACTCGCCACAGCGTCGAGGGTCGAAGCAGGAGCTCACTGGTTGAACTCCGCTTGGCGACGCCAAAGTATGTGCAAATGGCTCATTTTCAGCGAGGCGGGCGTCGTCCTGATGCCGACTCGGGCGTATGCTCGAGCGGCACAGTGGCGCGCTGATCGCGTCGCGCTCCTCGCTGCGCTCGACGTGCGGCCAGACCCGCTCGCTGCGCCGTCGCTGCGATAGCGCGTCGGGCGTGCCGAGTCATAGCCTGGCACGGAGCCGGACATGAGGGGACGACGCCGATCGCTCCTCTCGTGTACCGTGCCCCGCACGTTGCGCGGCTAGCAAAAGGGGTTGGCAAGGCATGCCGTCGCTGGGGGACATGGGCACGAACCGTCCGGCTACGGTCCGTTGCTCCCCGGATGGCCGCGGTGCGATCGCCGTGGGGCTGGGGCCTGGCGCACTCGCCGGCTCGAGCGACGCCTGCCGAGGCAGAGGTATCAGCGGCTGGCGGATCGCCGTGTGGGCGGCACTGCTGCTCGCCCTCCTTACATGGCCGGTGTCGCGCCTGTTCTCAGAATCGCATCACGCGACCGCGGTCGGCGCCTCGCATCGCCCGGGACTGGCGAACTTGCCGCTCGCGGCCCAGGCTTCCGTGTCGGCGGCGCTGGGTGCTGCCACTCCCAGCTACGCGGCGCGTATCGAGAAGGGCGCGCTGGTCACGAGCAACGCAGCGCAGCGCATGAGCGCGCGGTTTGATCGCTCGGGCGCTCACGTCCGCGCCGGCGGTGTCGGTTTCGGGCTGACGCTCGACTCTGTAGGCGAGGGGAGCTCGCTGCGCTCGCTGGCGGGCATCGTGCCGCGCGCGGATGCCAACCGCGTCGTCTACGCCTACCCCGGCGTGAGCGAGTCGTTCGTCAACGGTCCGCTCGGTCTCGATCAACGCTTCACGCTCGCTCGTGCTCCCGCGCCCGGCGCCGGGCCCCTGACGCTGTCGCTTTCACTCTCGGGCGACGTGCGCGCGCGGGTGCTCGCGGGAGGGAAGGGGCTCGTGGTTGCGGGCACGGGTGGGCACGTGCTCGACTACCGCGGTCTGGCCGCGACCGACGCACGAGGCCGCGCCCTGCACGCGTGGCTGGTGGCACGCGGCGGCCGCCTGCTCGTGCATGTCGACGCGCGCGGGGCGCGCTACCCGGTCAGCATCGACCCGCTGATCCAGCAGGGCCCGCAGCTGACGGATCTTGGTGGTGAAGGCGAAGTGGGCGACGGCCTCTTCGGAGCGACCATTGCACTTTCCTCGGATGGCAGCACCGCTCTGATCGGCGCGCCCCGCGAGTACCGCCTCCACACCGGAGCGGCGTTCGTGTTCGTGCGCTCGGGCTCGACGTGGTCGCAGCAGGCAGAGCTGCAGGACAGCCAGGTCAGCAGCTACGAGGAATTCGGGCAGAGCGTGGCGCTGTCCGTCGACGGCAACACGGCCGCAATCGGTGCCCAGGGGGACGGTGCAGGCAAGGGCTCGGTGTCAGTTTTCGTGCGCTCCGGCTCGAGCTGGACCGAGCAGACCAAGCTGGTGGCCGACTGCACGAGCAGCTGCGCCAACCAGGGCACGGGCGAGACGTCCTCCGGCCTTTTCGGCGCGAGCATCGGGCTGTCCTCGGACGGAAACACGCTCATCGCCGGTGCGCCCTATGACGAAACCTCGGCAAGTGCCTACGAC
Organism: uncultured Solirubrobacteraceae bacterium; assembly: GCA_963846205.1. Lineage (GTDB taxonomy): Bacteria > Actinomycetota > Thermoleophilia > Solirubrobacterales > Solirubrobacteraceae > Palsa-744. The sequence goes on from CAWJVB010000003.1 coordinate 28,048, forward strand.
GAGGGCGCTGCCTGGGTGTTCACGCGCTCGGGGTCGAGCTGGACGCAGCAGACCGAGCTGGCGGGGGACTGCACGAGCAGCTGCACCAACGAGGGCAGCGGTGAGAGCACGTATGGTTACTTCGGTGATGCCGTTGCGGTGGCAGGCGACGGCAATACTGCTGTGATCGGTGCTCCCAACGACGAATCCGGCGTTGGCGCGTCCTGGATCTTCGCGAGATCGGGCTCGAGCTGGTCTGAACAGAGCAAACTGGTCGCCGATTGCGCCAGCAGCTGCGCCAACGAGGGCACCAGCGAGAGCGGCAGCGGCGAATTCGGCAATAGCGTGGCCATATCCGGAGACGGCAGCACGGCGCTGATCGGCGGCGACTTTGACGGCAGCGGCAAGGGCGCTGCGTGGATCTTCAGTAGTTCGGGAGCGAGCTGGACGGAGCAGACCGAGCTTGTCGGCGATTGCACGAGCAGCTGTGCCAACCAAGCTACCGGCGAGAGCGGGAACGGCCAATTCGGCTTCAGCACCGCACTGTCTCCCAACGGCGACACCGCAGTCATCGGAGCGCGCGGGGACGAAGCCGCAATCGGTGCCGCATGGGTGCTCAAACGCTCGGGCTCCAGCTGGACCCAGGACGGCGCAAAGCTCGTCGCCAACTGCACCGTCAGCTGTGAATACGAGGGGACCGGCGAGACCGGCAACACTGAAGAACACAACCAATTCGGGTGGAGCGCCGCCATCTCCTCCGACGGGAGCACCGTGATGATCGGAGCTCCGGCGGAATTCAACGGCGGCGTCTGGGCCTTCGCGCCCGCTAGCACCAGCACGGGTCTGTCGGTGTCGCCGTCGACCCTCGATTTTGGGGATATCCCCGAAGTGCAGCCGAGCGCGCCGCAGACGGTCACGGTGACGAACCCGACCGGTCAGGCGCTCCCGCTGTTCGTCCGCGCGAACGGGTCGCCGAGCCCGGCGGGAGGAGGGGCCGGCCGGGACCGAGGGGCTTCCGCTGATCGTCTCGTCCAAAACCGGGGAGGAATGCCGACCGAGAACCTGGGCGGCGCGACGTGTTCGACGTTCCCGCGTCGAGCCACTGCGAAGTGGGGATCGAGGGCCGAGAGTGAAACCGGCCACGGGCGGAACAACACCTTTCAGCATCCCGGTGCTGATCGGGCCCAAGCAGGACGCCGCCGCGCCGCTGACGTTGACCGGCACGGTTACGGGTCTGTCGGTGTCGCCGTCGACCCTCGATTTTGGGGATATCCCCGAAGTGCAGCCGAGCGCGCCGCAGACGGTCACGGTGACGAACCCGACCGGTCAGGCGCTCCCGCTGTTCGTCCGCGCGAACGGGTCGCCGAGCCCGGCCGGGACCGAGGGGCTTCCGCTGATCGTCTCGTCCAAAACCGGGGAGGAATGTCCGACCGAGAACCTGGGCGGCGCGACTGTGTTCGACGTTCCCGCGTCGAGCCACTGCGAAGTGGGGATCGAGGCCAGAGTGAAACCGGCCACGGGCGGAACAACACCTTTCAGCATCCCGGTGCTGATCGGGCCCAAGCAGGACGCCGCCGCGCCGCTGACGTTGACCGGCACGGTTACGGGTCTGTCGGTGTCGCCGTCGACCCTCGATTTTGGGGATATCCCCGAAGTGCAGCCGAGCGCGCCGCAGACGGTCACGGTGACGAACCCGACCGGTCAGGCGTTCCCGCTGTTCGTCCGCGCGAACGGGTCGCCGAGCCCGGCCGGGACCGAGGGGCTTCCGCTGATCGTCTCGTCCAAAACCGGGGAGGAATGTCCGACCGAGAACCTGGGCGGCGCGACTGTGTTCGACGTTCCCGCGTCGAGCCACTGCGAAGTGGGGATCGAGGCCGAGAGTGAAACCGGCCACGGGCGGAACAACACCTTTCAGCATCCCGGTGCTGATCGGGCCCAAGCAGGACGCCGCCGCGCCGCTGACGTTGACCGGCACGGTTACGGGTCTGTCGGTGTCGCCGTCGACCCTCGATTTTGGGGATATCCCCGAAGTGCAGCCGAGCGCGCCGCAGACGGTCACGGTGACGAACCCGACCGGTCAGGCGCTCCCGCTGTTCGTCCGGCGCGAACGGGTCGCCGAGCCCGGCCGGGACCGAGGGGCTTCCGCTGATCGTCTCGTCCAAAACCGGGGAGGAATGTCCGACCGAGAACCTGGGCGGCGCGACTGTGTTCGACGTTCCCGCGTCGAGCCACTGCGAAGTGGGGATCGAGGCCAGAGTGAAACCGGCCACGGGCGGAACAACACCTTTCAGCATCCCGGTGCTGATCGGGCCCAAGCAGGACGCCGCCGCGCCGCTGACGTTGACCGGCACGGTTACGGGTCTGTCGGTGTCGCCGTCGACCCTCGATTTTGGGGATATCCCCGAAGTGCAGTTGAGCGTGCCGCAGACGGTCACGGTGACGAACCCGACCGGTCAGGCGCTCCCGCTGTTCGTCCGCGCGAACGGGTCGCCGAGCCCGGCCGGGACCGAGGGGCTTCCCGCTGATCGTCTCGTCCAAAACCGGGGAGGAATGTCCGACCGAGAACCTGGGCGGCGCGACTGTGTTCGACGTTCCCGCGTCGAGCCACTGCGAAGTGGGGATCGAGGCCAGAGTGAACCGGCGACGGGCGGAGAACAACACCTTTCAGCATCCCGGTGCTGATCGGGCCCAAGCAGGACGCCGCCGCGCCGCTGACGTTGACCGGCACGGTTACGGGTCTGTCGGTGTCGCCGTCGACCCTCGATTTTGGGGATATCCCTGATGGGCAGTTGAGTTTGCCGCAGACGATCACGGTGACGAACGCGAGCGATCAGGAACTCGAAGTTCCGGTGCTGGTGGCTGCGAACGGGTCGCCGTCGCCGGCCGGGATCAGCGACAAAGCGGTACTCGTGGCGTTCAAGACCCCGGGGGCGTGCCTGGCCACGGTCGGGGGGGGCACGGGGCCAGGAGCGGTATCTACGATTAGCGTGCCTGCGGCGGGTAGCTGTGAAGTGGGTGTCAAGGTTGAGGTGACGCCGGCGGCGGGCGAACTAACGGTTGGGGCGTTCACTGTTCCCGTGCTGCTCGGGCCGAAGACGGATGCTACGCCGTTGACGTTGACCGGCACCGGCACGGGCCTCTCGGTGTCTCCGTCGCCGCTTGCTTTTGGGGATGTCCCTGATGGGCAGTTGAGTTTGCCGCAGACGGTCACGGTGACGAACGCGAGCGATCAGGAACTCGAAGTTCCGGTGGCGCTGGCCGCGGATGGGTCGCCGTCGCCGGCCGGGATCAGCGACACGTCGGTCCTTGTGCCGCTGGGGACTCCGGGGGCGTGTGTGGGTACGGTGGCGGTGGGCACGGGCACGGGCGGAAAGCCACGCGCCATCAAGGTGCCTGCGTCGGGTAGCTGCGAAGTGGGTGTCAAGGTTGAGGTGACGCCGGCGGCGGGCGAAGAAACGGTTGGGGCGTTCACTGTTCCCGTGCTGCTCGGGCCGAAGACGGATGCTACGCCGTTGACGTTGACCGGCACCGGCACGGGCTTGTCGGTGTCTCCGTCGCCGCTTGCTTTTGGGGATGTCGCTGACGGGCAGGAGAGTTTGCCGCAGACGGTCACGGTGACGAACGCGACCGATCAGGAACTGCCTTTGTCGCTCGCCACGGGCGGGTCGCCGTCGCCGGCTGGTATCAGCGACAGGGTGGCGTTCGAAGTGCTCAAGACCCCGGGGGCGTGCCTGAAAGCGGTGGCGGTGGGCACGGGTCATGGGGCGCCACCTGTGACTGTGCCTGCGTCTAGTAGCTGTGAAGTGGGCATCAAGGTTGACGTGACGCCGGCCACGGGCGAACCAACCGTCGGAGAATTCACCATCCCGCTGCTGCTCGGGCCGAAGGCGGATGCTGCGCCGTTGACGTTGACCGGCACCGGGACGGGCCTGTCGGTGTCTCCGTCGCCTGTTGCGTTTGGGGATGTCCCTGATGGGCAGTTGAGTTTGCCGCAGACGATCACGGTGACGAACGCGAGCGATCAGGAACTCGAAGTTCCGGTGCTGGTGGCTGCGAACGGGTCGCCGTCGCCGGCCGGGATCAGCGACAAAGCGGTACTCGTGGCGTTCAAGACCCCGGGGGCGTGCCTGGCCACGGTCGGGGGGGGCACGGGGCCAGGAGCGGTATCTACGATTAGCGTGCCTGCGGCGGGTAGCTGTGAAGTGGGTGTCAAGGTTGAGGTGACGCCGGCGGCGGGCGAACTAACGGTTGGGGCGTTCACTGTTCCCGTGCTGGTCGGGCCGAAGGCGGATGCTGCGCCGTTGACGTTGACCGGCACCGGTACAGGCTTGTCGGTGTCTCCGTCGCCGCTTGCTTTTGGTGATGTCGCTGATGGGCAGTTGAGCGCGCCGCAGACGATCACGGTGACGAACGTGACGGGCCAGGAACTGCCTTTGTCGCTCGCCACGGGCGGGTCGCCGTCGCCGGCTGGTATCAGCGACAGGGTGGCGTTCGAAGTGCTCAAGACCCCGGGGGCGTGCCTGAAAGCGGTGGCGGTGGGCACGGGTCATGGGGCGCCACCTGTGACTGTGCCTGCGTCTAGTAGCTGTGAAGTGGGCATCAAGGTTGACGTGACGCCGGCCACGGGCGAACCAACCGTCGGAGAATTCACCATCCCGGTGCTGGTCGGGCCGAAGACGGCCGCCGCGTCGTTGACGCTAACCGGTACCGGTCTCTAGACGCCTATCGGGATGCGCGCGCTGCCGCTCGCGATGGGTCTTCGCCTACGCCAAGTCGCGGATAATCGACTCCATCCCGGAGTACCTGCGACGACCCTTCGAGCATTGATTCCGCTTGGCCGGGTGGGCAGCCCCGAGGAGGTCGCCGCGGCCGTCTTGTCCTGGCCTCCCCCGATCGGCGGATAGATCACGGCGCCGTTCTGGCCGTCGACAGCGGGATCGTCGTGTGAGCAGGGCAGGCGCGATCTCCGCTAGCGGCCCCGGAAGTCATATCCTGCCCGACGATGGTGCCCAGTCGGCCGAGCGTCACAGAAGGCGGGAGCCGCTCGGGCGCGGTCGGGGAGCGTACTCGTGAGTGACGCGCCAGCGATGCAGACGCTTCGCGTGCGTGCCGACGGCGCCGTCGGCGAGCTCCTACTCAACCGTCCGGCCAAGCTGAACGCCCTTTCGGCAACCATGCTCGACGAGCTGGTGGGTGCCGCGGCGTGGCTCGACGCGCAAGACGAAGTAAAGGCCGTCGTCATCCGTGGCGCGGGCCGGGCGTTCACTGGCGGCGCTGACCTCGACGCGATGAGCGTGCCCGACGGGGACGCCGTCTCGCGCCGCGCCGCGCTCGATCGTGGGCGTCGTGCGATCGAGTCGATCGCCACGATGCGACCGATCACCGTGGCAGCCATCCACGGCCACTGCGTGGGCGGTGGCGTGGTGCTGGCCACAGCGTGCGACCTGCGTATCGCTGCGGCCGGGACACGGTTCTCGATTCCCGCGGCTGGTGCGCGAGCTCGGCCCCGCACTCACGAAGGACGTGGTCCTGACGTGCCGGGTCTTCGACGCCCACGAGGCGCAATCAATGCGGCTCGTCAACCGCGTGGTCGTGCCGGCACAGTTGGAGGCCGAGGCGCTCGCGATCGCCGAGAAGCTCGCCTCACAACCGGCCTACTCGCTCACCCTGACGAAGCTGCATGTCAACGCAGTCGCCGAGGAGGCCGGCTCGACCGCACAATCGTTCCGTGAGCCCGAGCTGCTCGCCGAGGCGCTGAGCGATGAGGAATCACTGCAGGCGATGGCGCGCTACCTGCAAGCGCGCAAGTGACCGGCGTCGGTCATTGCGAATCCGAGCAGTCGCCTTGTCAGTAGGAAGTCGGGAGAGCATGGGACCACAACGAGCCGAGTGGTCTCCATCGGCTAGCGGTTAGTGCCCGGCGAGTCGATGATCGTCAGCGAGCCGACGATCGACTCGGTGATGGCCGGGCTCAACACACGGTCGGTCGCGCTCACCTTCCGGCCGGTGGCAGAGCCTCCTGCTCCACGACACTTCTTGCGACGAACTCCCTGCAAATCGGGAACTTCGAGAACGCGCACACAAGTCAGTTTGCTCGGCTCCGGCGTGATTCGGCCAGACCGAGAGTGCTCCTAAGCGCCCGACCTAAGAGCCAATCGCTTCGACTGTTCCATCGGTAATTTTGGCCCCCGAGCGCCGCGCGGCACGCCGCGACCTCCCGTGGCACGCGCTTCGCTCAGCGGAGTGTGACGAATCTGTGACTTTGCGTGGCTCGTCACACACGGCTCCGGAAGATGAAGGTATGGTCGGGCCATCTCGCGGACGACGCTCGTGTTCGCCCGCACGCGACAGCACTGGGGGCCAGCGTGATGAGGACGTTCAAGGGTCTGTCGGGCGCAGTTGCAGCGGCTTGCGTGATCGTCAGCCTCTCGGCCGTGGTTGCTAGTGCCTCGGCGGCGACGACGACCCTGTGTGAGAAGACCGGCGCCAACGCCGCGATCCAAGGCCCGACCGTCGAGGGGGGGACGAGTGCAAAGCCGGCTTCACCGCGATCACGCTCCCTAGCGCGACCGAACTTGCCGAACTGGACAAGATCATGCCCTACGTGAAATACGCAGGCACAACCGTGGGCGGCGAGCCGACGATCCAGGTATCAGGAGCAAACGTGCAGATCGTCTCCGGCTTGGCCCACGAGTACGAAACGAATGGCGCTGGCAATGTCGTCATCGGCCCTGATGAAAAAGCACGGACACAGAGCGGCTCAAACAATCTCGTGCTCGGAGGCGAACAGGAATACACCAGCTACGGCGCACATAGCCCAAAACCCACGCGGTACGCTGGAGCCGTGCTCCGTCTCTGGCTGATCCGGATGCTCCCCTTCATGAGCCGCTGGATCGAGGCTTCGCCGGCGGCCTGCTGCGGCGTATGCGGGACGTGTCTGACCGCTACCGCTAGCGGGCTGACCATTGAGGCGTTCGGCAAGCACCGCGCTAAGCGCGACGAGCCTTCCGACTAGCCGCCGAGCGACATCTGATCGGGCGGGGCGGGTCTACCCTTTGGCGTCGTGAAGCTGCGCCCGTTGCCGATTCTGATCTCGCTCACAGGGGCATGCCTGATTGGGCTACTGGTCTACGGGATCTCAACCCAATCGGCCAACCGGACCCTGGACAGCCTCGTCGCCGAAGGCAAGCATCCGCCCGCGCCCGACGCGAGGCGCATGCTCCCGGTCCTCGGCGGCGACGGCCTCAACTCGCTGGCCTCATTGCGCGGCAAAGTGGTGGTCCTCAACTTCTGGGCGTCCTGGTGTCCTCCCTGCCAGGAAGAGGCGCCACTCCTCCAGCGCGCCGAGGGACCACTGCGCAAGCTGGGGGCGACCGTCCTGGGGGTCACCTACGAGGACGTCGTTCCGGACTCGGAGAAGTTCGTCGCGAGCCACCACCTGACCTATCCCAACCTTCGCGACGACACCGGCGAATTCGCCCGCTCCTACGGCACCGACCAGCTGCCCGAGAGCTTCCTGGTCGACCGAACCGGGCACATCGCCGCGCTCAAACGGGGCGTGATCGAACAGAAGTTCATCGCCAAAGCCCTGGCCCTCGCGCGAGCCGAGCCGAGCTAGCGCTTACGACGAGACGGAGGACTCCGCCGTGCCGTCCAGTCGAGCCGACCCCTTCAGTCCTGCCCCGTGACCTGGGCGTACGTGAGCCGGCGACCCGCGACCGTGCCCAGGACGGCCGAGAAGCGCCCGAGGTCGGTCAGATGCCGCTCGTTGAACGTCAACATGCGCTCGTCGAGGTAGCGGAACAGGTGGAAGGGCTCCACGCTGACGTAGGTGCCGTTCAGACCGCGCTTGAGGAGCGCCCAGAAGTTCTCGATCCCGTTCGTGTGGACGCGACCTTCGACGTAGCGCTCGACGTGGTTGATCGTCTCGTGGTCGTAGCGGCTCTCTAGGCCCGCATCCGCGCCGACTCGCACGCGAAGGTCGCCGCCGGATATGCCTGCAAATCGGCCATTTCAGCGCTAGGACTGGGCCCGGGTGCGGACGCTTTGCAAGCTGGAGGTCACCGGTTCGATCCCGGTTGGTCTACCCCCAAACAGCCTGCAAACATGAGGTCGCGAGGCCATTCAAACTGGTGGCTCCCACGCAGAGCCGTTGCCGGTCGATTCTGTTCGGATCTTTTCGCGCAGTCTGGGGCTTCACCGGGCGAGACCGTTCCTTCCGGCGGTTATCGTTGAGCAGCGTGCCCATGGTCCGGGAATCTGAGCAGCCGAAGGTGCGCCTCGGGCGAACCGGCGGGGGGTCGATTTCGGCAGCCGTCTTTGCGCTCATCGAGCGCGGTGCGATTCTGCGGCCGCAGCATGCTCGCGAGCTGCGCGGCAGCGTGCTGCTGCGTTTCAGCGAGGACTACCAGTCCGTCGAGGTCGATTTCCGCGGCGACGAGATCCTGGTCGCCGACGCCCGCGATGCCGATCGCGCGCACGACCTGGTCCTCGAGGGCGCTTTCCACGACTTCGCCGCACTGCTCGCCTCGCCGCTGACCGGTGGGCTGCCCCGCCCGACAAGCGTGATCGGCCGCGCTGCGCTCGGACGCTTGGCCGACGGTCGGATCGAGTTCGAGGGCCCCCTGCGGCTCGCCCGCGGGCTGCTGCGGTTGATGTCGGCGCTGCCAGACAAGCAGAGGCCGCGCCTGGCGAAGGAGCAAGTCGCCGCCGAGCGCCCGTCGCGCGACTAAGCGCGGACAGTCACCTCGGCGACGTTGCGTCTACCGGTGGCACGAGTCGAGATAGCAACGGCCACATTTCGGACCTGCCGGCACTTGATCGCCGCGAGCGGCGAGAAGCCGGACGAGCCGCAGCCCGAGCTGTCTCTGCGCGCCCGCCACACGCGTCCGCATCGCCGTCAGGCGACCGGGATCTCTTAGGATCCATGGCGTCGTGAGCGATCCACCCGATCTTGGCGCCGCGCTGGCGATGGGTGTCGGGGGCGGGCTGCGCACGTTCGCGCCGGCGGTGGCGCTCGCGGTCCACGGCCGCGGGCCACTCGCCGGGCGCCTGCGTTTCATCGCCTTCGGCGCCGGGGTGGTCGAGCTCATCGCCGACAAGGATCCGCGCACGCCCAGCCGCTGGTCACCTCGCCGGATGTCCGGGCGCCTGGTCTTCTCGGCCACGGGCGGACGCGTGCTCGGAGGTGGACCAGGCGCCGCGATTGCCGTGGTCGCCGCGCTCGGCGCCGCGTTCACCGGCTCACGGCTACGAGTGAACGTGCACGGGCGCGGTCGGCAACTGGCGGCAGCCGCCACCGAGGACGCACTCAGTTACTCGCTCGTGCTGACCGCCACGTCCTCGTTGCACTGACCCTCAGGCCGTTGATCGCGAAGCGGTCACCGTGCGCGATGCACGGTCGTCTGGGTTCTGAACACGTTGTGCGCACGGTCGGGCTCGGTCACCGCGAGCGCTAGGAACGTCTCCCCGGATGCGACCCGGGCTTATGGCGGACGTTGGGTCCCCGGCGAGGCGAGCTCTACGCAACGTTAGATGCTGGATGCTGCAAATGCAACGTCAACCATGCTATGGTGCATCCGCCTTTAGGTGCGAGCAGACTGACGCAAGGAGGAGAGCGTGAGCAATCGGTCTTGGCAATACGTGAAGAGGGCTATGGTCGTCTCGGCCGTGGCGTCGACGATGTTCCTCGGCGTGGGGACGGTGGCCGCCTCGAGTGCGACGGCAATGCCGACGGTGACAGAAATCCCGGCGGGCAGCGGATCCCACGGCTACCCATATGACGCCGTTCCGGAAACGCCGACTGTCCCGGGTGCGCCGTTCATTAACCTGAGCAAAGCGGGCTACGCCCAGCGTGAGTTCACCATGTCCGGCGGCGCCACGATCTACAAGCAGAGCGGCCTTTGGTCCTCGAACGGCAAATGGGGCGTGTCGCCTTCGCAGTCCAACGTGCCCTACGCCACACGCCTGCTCGTGCGCTACCCGACCAACCCGGCGAAGTTCAACGGCACCGTCGTGTTCGAGTGGCTGAACGACACCACCGGCGGCGATCAGGACCCCGTGTGGGCGCAGCTCTACAACCAGCTGATCAGCAACGGCTATGCATACGTCGGCGTGACGGCACAGAGGCCCGGCATGAAAGACCTCGCCACCTGGGACCCGGCGCGCTACGGCAAACTCGGCGACAGCAACGACGGCGAGTCATATGAAGTCTTCACGCAGGCCGCGGAAGCCGTGAAGGCCAACAGCACGACGCTGCTGGGCGGGTTGACGCCAAAGGAGCTGGTCGGGACCGGCGACTCGCAGTCGGCCTTCCGCATCGACACCTACGTCAACGCGATCCAGCCGCTCAAGCATGCTTTCAACGGGTTCCTGGCCGTCGGCCGGGGTGCCACGGCGGCGCCGATCGGCGAAGGGTTGGTCGCCACCTCGCCGTTCCCGGCGCAGATCCGCACCGACAACACGGCGCCGTTCATCCAGCTCAATACCCAGGGCGACATCGAAGAGCTCGACGCGGCCGCCGCTCGCCAGCCAGATAACAACTACCTGCGCACCTGGGAGCTCCCCGGCGCCTCGCACATCGATGCGCACGAGGCGGCGTATGAGACGGAGACGATCGCTCGCGAGGAGCCGAACCTGGAAGTCCCTCACTGCGTGTTCGGCACGCCGATAGAGGGCACGGGGACGGCACTCGACGGCGTCAACCAAACCGACAACATGCCGCTGTTCGAGGTCGAGGATGCCGCGATGGCGGCCGTCCAGAACTGGCTCACAAAAGGCGTCGCGCCGGCGCACAGTCCGCAGATCTCTACGTTCCCCGTGTTCTTCGGCCTGTACTACCTCGTGAACAAGAACCAATATGGCATCGGGCAGGGCGGGATCCAGATGCCGGATGCGCAGGTGCCGGCGGAGAACTACTCGGCGATCAACTTCGCCGCGCCGAGCGAAGAGAGCCTCAGCCCCCCGGGGGTAACGAGCGAGCTGGAAGACGTGTTCACGACGCTCGAGACCGGTGGCATCACAAACGAAGCGCTTCGCGACTCGGGTCTGTGCCTGCTGTCCGGGTACTTCACGGATTTCAGCAGCTCCAAGCTGAAATCGCTGTACCCCACTACGGCAAGCTATGCGTCGAAGTTCGCCAGCGCGGCAAACGCCGAGGTGGCGGCCGGGTTCATGACCCCCGAAGACGCCGCGACCGCGATCGCAAACGCGAACGCCGGTATCGGCCCCCTGCAGCAGCCGCCCGTCACGATCCCATGATCTGCCTGTGGTAGCGCTCTAGTCGGCAACTAATCCGGACAAGTCGCGCTCGGCCGCTACCACACGCCGCTTGCCACCCGGCGACGGCGCGCTGTAGCTGCTGACGCTCTCGCCCGATGGCTGGTGGCAACCGTCAGGAATGCACGATCAGCACAGGGGGCGCTGCGTGCGCCAGCACGGCGGCCGAGACGCTGCCGAGCAGATGCCCCGAGAGCCCGCTGCGGCGATGGGAGCCGAGCACGATCAGGCTTGCTTCGCGCTCCAAGGCGACCGTGACGATTCCCTTCCAGGTCGGAGCTGCCTCGGTCGCCAGGCCCTGGGGTCGAAACCCCGCCGCCGCGGCCAGCGATGCTCCGTGCGCAGCGGTCTCCTCCGCGGCCGTGCGAACCTCGGCGGCGTCCATAGCTTGCAAGCGCCGCTCACTGGCCGGCACAAACCCGACATCACCCGGCTGCCAGACGCAGGCGACGAGCGCTTCGCGTCCGGGCGCAAGCTGGCGGCCGGCCTGTTCGATCGCGAGCTTTGCGAGATCGGAGCCGTCGTAGGCGAACAGCACCGGGCCGGTGGCCGCGTCGGGCGTTGCTGCGTGTGTGTCGCTCGATGCCACGTCAGCCGGCGCTCTCGGTCGCGGGACGTGCGGCAGTCAAGCCCGGGCGCAGCCGCGCCAGCAGCGGCGGCGAGTACCACGCCGGCCCCTCGCCCTCCACGAAGCCCTCGATATCGGGCGTCTGTGGGCGAGCGCCGCCGAGCGCATAGATCGCGACGCCGATCGCGGCGCCGCCGAGAGCGAGCCCGAGGCCGATCCACAGCGCGATGCCGGTGCCGGCGTCGAGGTTGCCGCCGACTGTCGCGGCGAGATGGGCGAAGATCGGCGCGATCATGAACGCCGCCACCGCCCGCATCAGCTCGACCATCGCGAACACGCGCTGGAGGCTGGCGGACGGCAGCGAGAAGCCGGCTACGAACAGCGCTGGGGCGACCGTCGCGCCGAGGCCGATACCGGTCAGCCCCGAGCCGACCAGCGTGGCCGCCTGACTCGACGGCACGTCGATGCGGAACACGGCGATCCCGGGCGAGGAAGACCATGCCGGCCAACGGTAGATAGTGGATCGTCCGCCTCGTGATGACCAGGCCAAGCACGATCGCGGTGATCACCGCGCCCGCGACCTCTGGCAGGTACAGCAGACCCAGATGAAGTGGCCCGTAGCGTCCGGCCAGCGCGCCTGCGGTCAGCGCAGTCGCCGACACCGACGCTGCCGCCGCGAACAGCGCCACCGCGATCCCCGCGACCGGCATCGTGCTGGTCAGCATCGTGCGGATCGTCAAGAGCGGCCGCTTCGCGCGGAACTGGTAGACGATCAGGACGACGATCGTTGCCAGGCCACCGAGAAGCGGGGCAATCGTCTGGGCGGCGAGGAAGGGGTGGGTCAGCAGCTGTGACGCGCCGAAGAAGGCGGCGACGCAGCCGACGGCTGCCAGCGCAATCGCCGGTAGGTCACGCGGCGAATCTGGATCGGCAGGCGGCGCGTCGTCGAACGTCAGTACGGCCAGGGCCAGCGCGCTGGCCGCGATCGCAGCGATGATCCAGAACAGCGGCCGCCAGGCTTGGGCCTGTGCCTGCAGTCCGCCGATGGCCGGGCCAAGTGCGACCGCCCCAAAGATGCATAGGTTCATGATCATCGCCGTGGTGCGTAGCTTGCTGGCTGGGTACCCGATCGCCAGTGGCGGCACGGCAGAGATGAGCAGCAGGCTCGTGCAAAGACCCTGAAGCACGTGGCCCGCGATGTACATCCCTGGATCCTGCGCGGCCGCCGCAAGCACCGACCCGGTCACGAGCAGCGTGGCGTAGACGATCAGCATCCTTCGCTGCGGCAGGTGCTGGGCGAACTGGACCGCCAGCACCGTGCCGGCCGCGTAGGCGGCGTTGGCCAGTCCGGAGCTGAGACTCATCGTCTGCAGGCTCGCGTGCAACTGCTTGGCGATGATCGGCGTCAGCGGCTGAAGCGCGGCGGACAGAGCCAGGTACGGAATCAGCGCGAACATCACCATCGCCGCGACAGCCGGATACCGGCCGGCGAGCGGGCCCTGGCGCATCAGCGATCACCATCCAGGGTGGACCGCAAGAGCAAGGCCGCCGGCGAGACGGCGCTCCGCCAGGTGCGCGGCCGCTGTCGGCTGCCGAAGAGGGGGGAGAGCAACCTTCTTGTCATGTCGTGATGATGGGGTCGAGTCGCGTTCGGACAGCCCCGTCCGGACCATCGGCGTTTTAGCAGGCGGCCAATCCCTAGCCCATCGGCGCGCCGGGGCCGGCTGATCTGATCACTGTTACCTCGATGACGAGGACGACACCGAATCTGTTTTTGCCGACATCTCGCGTTACGCGCGGGCGGCCCACACGACACTGGTGGCCGAGGTCGGCGAGCCGAGCCCAGAGGTGATTGAACGCGGCCTAGAATGGGCTTTGGCTGGGTCAACGACGGCACGAGGAGGCTTGCGATGACGAGCGAGCACCAGCAAGACGCGGAGTGGAACGTCGCCGAGTGGCACGGGAAGATGCTGGTCGATCGTGACGGAGAGAGAATCGGCAAGCTTCAGGATGTCTATGTCGATGTCGAAACCGACGAGCCGCAGTTCGCGACCGTGAAGGAGGGCTTGATCGGCCGCCACCTGACCTTCGTGCCGCTTGGCGGTCTCAAGGTCGGTCCCGATGAGCTGCAGGTCGCCGTGGCCAAGGAGCAGATCAAGGCCGCGCCCAATCTCGAGCAGCATGGCGAGGAGCTCTCCCAGGCGGACGAGTCGGCGCTCTATCACCACTACGAGATGAACTACACCCCACCCAACACCGAGAGCGGCCGCCGGCTCGCCCGCCGCTGAGCCGTCACCGCCGGGCCCCACAGCACAGCTCCTTCCCCGCACGGCACGCGTATGCCCTTCGATCACATGGACGATCTGCGAGCGCAGGCTCAGTACGCCCGCGAGCGCTACCAGGTCTACAAAGCCAAGACCCATGGGCAGCGGCCCACCAACCCCGAACGTCTGCGCGAGCTCCAGCGCGCCAGCGAGCAGGCGGATGCACGCTTCCGCTTCGCTCAGGCCGAGGAACGGCGTGCCAGTGAGGACGACGGCGCGCACGATCCCAGTTGACGGCGAACAGCCGAGACCGATAGCCCTGCGGCGTTGATCGGCGCGCCTGGACGGGCCGAGGACCACGCGGCTGCCGCTGGCCGCAATGGGACATCGCTCTTCAAGCCGCGCAACCCACGGCCCAGGTCACCCGCCTCCGACGTCGGCTGGCTAGATCCGCTCGCCGGGGAACCGCAGCTCGAACGGGCGTGCCCGCACTTGCAGCGATAGACCCCCTGCGGGAATCACTGAGCCACCGGCTGCTCCGCGACTGCTTCCACGCTGATCCTTCCGCCCTCGTCCGACCAGCGATCGACATCAAGACCATCGCGCACCAACGCAGCCCCTCGGCGAGCCGCGAGGTCAGCCGGTCGCCCGGGCGCCCGCGGCGGATCGCTCGACCCTTGATCTGAGAGGGCACTCAAGTCAAACGAGCGGAGTCCTACCACTCCCGCGGCGGAGGAGATCGCGCTCAGCGTGGCTCCACAGATCGGGCAGCGACCCTCGAGCACGTCGATCTCCGGGGCGCTCGCCAGCACGCGAATTCGACAGTCCGCACAGCTGAGGTGGCGCGCGGACATCACACCGCTACGAGCGGCCGGTCTCCGGCCGGGCCCGGCTCGAACCGTGCCCGGCCGACGCCGTCATACACGCATCGTGCGGCGCGCTGCGCGTCGTCGTGGGAGGCGAAGCTCCCGGATTTCGCGAGACTTGCGCCGTCGCTAGCGACGATTTCCCAGTGGTATTCGCCGCCATTGTCTTGATCGACGAGGAACCCGAGAGAACTCGGTGCAGACCGCTCGCGCGTAGCCCGAGCTGCCGGCCTGGCGGCGCGGATCTTCTTTGTTGCGGTGGCCATGGCCTACCGCCTCTCTGCCCTCCTGAACGAACATGTCGCTCCGGAAGCGAGAAGAGCTGGGCTCACCGGACGCACTTACAACATAGCGTGTTCCGACCTGCTGACTCGGAATTCTCTTCGGGCAGTTGGTCTTGGACACGGTCGGCGAGCCTCGAGCCGCGCAGGCAGGGCGTCCGCACCGCCTTTCGATCCTGCACCGATCGTCGTTTACGGCTCGACTGTGAGCTTGGCCTGCTGGGTGCTCGGGGCGATCCGCACGACGTCCCACGCGAGCCCCAGCCGCTCGAGGCTGTCGATCAGCCAGCCTCCTGGGTCCAGCTGCCAGCGGGTTAGGCCGTGATGCGCGGATGTCGGGAAGGCATGGTGGTTGTTGTGCCATGCCTCGCCGAACGTCGGCAGCGCGAGCCACGCGAGGTTGCGCGACTCATCGCCGGTGGAGAAGCGCCGCCGGCCAAAGAAGTGGCACAGCGAGTTGATCGAGAAGGTCGCGTGGTGCAAGAAGACGATGCGCACAGCACCGCCCCACAGCATCCCGGTCAGGCCGCCGACGATCGAACCGGTGATCGCGAGCCCAAGTCCAAACGGGAATACGAGCCCGAGCAGCACCCACAGCGGGAACGTGCGATCGATCGCACGGATCAGTGGATCGGCCAGCAGGTCCTTGGCGTAGCGCTCCTCACTTGCGCGATCGACACCGCGGAACATCCATCCGATGTGCGCGTGGAGCAGCCCTCGTAGCGCCCCTCGCCAGCCGACACCGTGATCGGTATGAGGGCTGTGAGGGTCGCCGGGAACGTCGCTGAAGCGATGATGCATGCGGTGCGTGGATACCCACTCGATCACTGGTCCCTCGACTGCGGCCGAGCCACACGCGGCGAACAACGCGCGCACCGGCCGACTCGTCTTGAAGCTGCGGTGGGTGAACAGACGGTGGTAGCCCACGGTGATTCCAACACCGGTGATGAGGTAGCTGACAGCTAGGACAACGAGATCCTGCCAGTGCAGGGTCCCTCCCCACGCGAGCCAGATCGCGACACCCAAGAGCACGACGGGGACAACGGTGACGACGACGTTGGCGAGACGATCTGTTGTCTCGTGCTCGAGGGCCGTCGTCTCACCGCTGATCGGCTTGTCAGACATGGCCTTGATATCTCCGACGGGCCCGCGTCGCCAACCGACACCGTCAGCACACGCGAAGCGCGCTAGACGGCTTGGACGTTCGCCGCCTTCGGTCCCTTGTCACCGGCCTCTGCGTCGTACGTGACCTTCGCGCCCTCGGCGAGCGAGCGATACCCCTCGCCGACGATCGCGCTGTGGTGGACGAAGAGGTCCTTCGACTGATCGTCGGGCGTTATGAACCCGAATCCCTTGTCGTCGCTAAACCACTTGACGGATCCTGTAGCCATTGTGTTCCTCCGGCGTCGGTGCGTGCTGCGGACGCGGAGATGCTGTGAGCAAGGCTACGAGCGCGGGCACTGCGATGTTGGACGGACTGTCCAACCTGATCCTCAACCGTAGCACGGCGGCTACCTCGGGGCGAGACGACCGGCCCTTATTGTCGAGCTCCGAGCGCGTACTCGTCGACGGTCGAACCCGCCGGAACGCATGAGTACGGAAGCGTCAGTCGAGCGCGCCGGCTGGGAGCACGTAGCGAAGCGGCGCCGGGGAGCCTGCCAGGCCGCTGTCGTTGAGCCGGGAACCGTGTAGGCCTCGGCGGGAGGCCCCCACTACAGGCCCCTCGGGCGCCCCGGAATGGGCGACGATCCATGCGACGACCTCCGTGAAGCCGCCGCCCTCCGCGAGGATCACCGAGCGCTCGATCGCTTCGCCACCGGACGGGTGCGGTCGCGCCACGCGCTTCAGCAGAGTCCGGATCGTGTCGTCGTCCATTGCCTCCACTCTAGTCTCTCAGAGGACGCGGTCCCGATTTCACTCTGTCGGGCAGCGAATCCCCGCCGATAGGGCGCTTCGCTGTTCCGCTCGCGGGGAGGCTCACGTTCGCGGCGCCGCTCCGTCTCCGGCGATCGGCGTCGCGCGCCCGAGCGCCGCGTTTATCTCTGCACCGAAAAACAGCGCGACGTTCGTCAACCACAGCCAGACGAGCAGGATAATTGCGGCTGCGAACGTTCCGTAGGTGACATTGAAGCTCTTGAAGTTGGCGAGGTAGGTCGAGAAAGCGGCTGAGGCGGCCAGCCAGACTGCGACTCCCGTCAGCGCGCCGGGGATGATCGATCGGATCGTTCGCCGGTGAACGTCAGGCGTGACGTAGTAGATGAACGAGAACACCGTCAGCGCGCTCACGAACGCGCCTGGCCAGCGCGCGACCCGCCACACCGAGGCCGCCTCGCTTCCGAGCACTTCGCGCGCGATGCCGCCGCCGGCGAACATCAGCACGAGCGTCGCCAGCACCAACGCCAACAACACGAACGTCGACGCTATATCGATCAGCTTGCGGCGAATGAAGCTCCTCCCGGACCGCGCTTCGAACACGACGTTGAGCGCACGCCGGGCGGCCTCGAGATAGCCGGTCGTCCCGTACAGCGCCGTGACGATCGCGAGCACCAGGCCTGCCGCCGCCGTGCCCTTGCTCTTCAGCGCCGCCCGCACGGCTGCGTTGAGCGGAGCGAGCGTCGTTGCCGGAACGACGCCTCGCAAATGGCTGACGATGGCTTCGTAGGTTTGCGGAAACTCACCGAGCAGGCCGAGCAGCGACACCGCCAGAAGGAGCGTCGGAAACAGCGACATGAGCGCGTAGTAGGTGAGCGCGGCCGCGTGGTGCGTGCCCTGGTCGTCGTAGAAAGACAGGACCGAGCGCTTCGCGACGTGCCATGCGCGGCTCACGCGAGGAACGTATCGGTCGATGGTCGCGACCGTGCCGCCCTTGCGCGCAGGAGACGTAAGGGTTTCATCGAACCGTGAGTGACGAGGAAAAACTGCCTGAGGAAAAACCGCCCGCACGCTCTCCGCAAGCTGGGCGGTGAAGCGCGAGCGGGAACGAGATTCGTACCGACCAGGGGAGGTCCATGTCTCCGAGAAAGCTAGCTGCCGAGCTGCTTGGCACGTCGATCCTCGTCTTTTTCGCCGTCGGCACCGCGACCTTGATGTTTGGCTTCAAGCTCGACGGCGGGAGCATCGCCGCGGGTGTATTCGCCACGGCGCTCGCGTTCGGGCTGGTGCTGCTCGCGCTCGTCTACACGATCGGACCGATCTCCGGGTGTCACGTCAATCCGGCCGTGACGATCGGGTTCGTCGCCTCAGGGCGAATGCCGATCGGCGAAGCGTTTGGCTACTGGGCGGCTCAGTTCGTCGGCGGAATTGCCGGTGCGGCCGCGCTGTGGGCGGTCTTCACCGGCTCGCCCAAATACGACCGCAAGAGCACCGGACTCGGAGCAGACGGATGGGGATCGCACTCGATCATCGGGCTGAACGGCGGTGGGGCATTCGCCGCTGAGGTAATCCTCACGTTCCTGTTCGTTCTCGTCGTGCTGGCTGCGACCAGTCACGTCGCCTCGGCGGGCTTCGCAGGCCTGGCCATCGGCATGGGGCTCACGGTCGTCCACCTGATCGGCATTCCTCTCACGGGGACCTCCGTCAATCCCGCGCGCAGCCTGGGCCCAGCCTTGATCGTCGGTGGCGATGCGCTCAGCCAAGTGTGGCTGTTTATCGTCGCACCGCTTGTCGGTGGGGTACTCGCCGCGCTGGCGTGGCTCACGCTGATCGCCGAGCGCCCAACGCCGCCCGCGGCAGGGCAGGTTCTCGACTCCGACATTGTCGTGAGCTGAGGGCGGCGCAGAACCGCGAGGTGAAAGTCGCGCGGCCGGCTTGACGACGTCCCCCACGACGCATTTCCGCCGAGCCGGAAGTCGAGTGGGCAATTCGGCAGCAACGACGCCGGCTATTCGCGAGCTAGCTGTCGAACTCGTCGCTGCCGGGACTAGGGGCTGGCGGCGAGGAGCTCGCGGGCCCGCTCCTCGTCGGGAGCCCGAACGTAGATATAGCGCGCGCCAGACGCTCCCCATTCGGGGCCGCCAATCGCACGCTGCGCGACAGCCGCGATATCGGCCGCCTGCAGGCGTTGGCGGATCACCTCGGCCTCCGGTTCGCTGCCCGCCGTCGCGACGACAACCAGCGGCTGCTCTTGTCGGGAATCGTCAGTCATCGACACACTCGGTCGTCATCGTGTCCCCTTTCCTCAGCTCGCTGCCATCGGCGGCTGGGCGCCTACCGGCTTCGACGCTGCCGCAATCTCGCTGCGAAGCGCCTTCAATCCGGCGACGTAGATCTCCGAGAAGGTCGGGAATGGCTGGATCGTGTCAGCCAGCACGTCGAGTCCTATGTGGGCGCGGATCGCGAGCGTCGCCTGCTGCATCCACTCGCCTGCCTCGGGACCGAGCGCATAGGCGCCGGTTAGCCGCTGGCCGTCGCTGAGGAGCGTGAGGAAGCCCTTTTCGTCTGCGTACGCGTGCGTGTAGGTGGCGGTCTTGGCAACTTCCGAGACCGGCACCATCGAGCTGAAGCGTCCGGCGCCAGCGCCGACCGCGGCGGCTTGCGGATCCGTGTACACGACGCGCGGCACAGCCTCGTAGTTGGCCTTTCGCGGCTGGCCGAGAATGTTCGCGGCGACGACCTCGCCCTGGTACTTGCCGACGTGCGTCAGCGGCCAGATCCCGTTGACGTCGCCGATCGCCCACAGACGCTCGGCCGCGCGCAGGTGCGCGTCGACGGGAACTCCGTGAGCGTCGGGCTCGACGCCGACGGTCTCGAGGCCGATCCCGCGTACTCGCGGACGCCGGCCGGTGGCGACCAGCAGACGGTCGCCGCGCAGCTCGCGCCCGTCGTCGATCTCGAGCACGTACTCCTCGTCCTCGCGTCGTGCGGCGACCGCGTTCGCAGACAGGACGAGCTCTATGCCTTCACCGGCCAGTACCTCGCCGAGCGCCTCGCCGAGTGGCGCCGGCTCTCGCGAGAGCACGTGTTCGGCCATGTCGACGAGGACCGCCTGACCGCCGAGCCGGCGTACGGCCTGGCCCATCTCGACCCCGACCGGGCCGCCGCCGAGGATCAGAAGACGACGCGGGATCTCCTTCATCGATGTCACCTCGCGGTTACTCCAGACGCCCTCGAGCTCGCGCAGGCCCGGCACCGGCGGCACGACCGGATCGGCGCCGTTTGCAAGGACGATGTCGTCTGCCGTGTGCCGCACCCCATCGACCTCGACGACGCCCGGTCCTGCGAGCCTCCCAGTGCCGCGAAGCAGGCCGATGCCGTTGTCAGCGAGCCAGCGCTCCTGTCCGGCGTCTGAGTGGTCGGAGACCATGAAGTCGCGCCAGGCAAGAGCGGCCTCGACGTCGACCTCGGCGCTGGCGGCGGCCTCGCGCGCGCCGTGGACGGCCTCGCCTGGGCGCAGCAGCGTCTTCGACGGGATGCAGGCCCAGTAGGAGCACTCGCCTCCGACGAGCTCGCGCTCGACGACGGCCACGCGCAGTCCGCCCTCCGCGAGGGCGCCCGCGCAATGCTCGCCGGGCGACCCGCCCCCGAGCACGATCACGTCGTAGTCGCTGCTCATGTCGGCAGCTCCTCGCCGGCGCGCTCGCGCACCATGTAGAGGGCATACCAGTCCGGCCAGTCTGGGTCCGCCTGGCCAATTCGCTCCTCGTGCTTGCCGTGTGCCTCGGCTGCCCGCCGCAGCGCCTCCGTCAGATCCTCTACAGACTCATAGGTGGTGGCCATCGACGTCTCCTTTCAGCGGCCCGGAAGCCGGGTCTTGATCTCCTGTAGCAGCCAGCCGTTGCCATCCGGGTCGCTGAAGGCGGCGAACGTTCCGTAGCTGCTGCCATCGGGCGCCCGCCCCGCGACCCGGCCGGCGTCGTGGAATCGAGCGCCAGGCGCGCCCTCGTGGAACGCGTCGCTCACCTCGACACCGCAAGCCGCAAGCTCGTCGCGCGCACCCTCGATGTCGGCGACGATCAGGTACAGGCTCTGGGCCGACCCGGGCGCGGCCGACGTGATGTTCGTGCCAAATTGGATCGAGCACCCAGAGCCCGGCGGCGTCAGCTGGACCATGCGGAAGTCGTCAGCGGGGGCGATGTCGGCGTCGAGCCTCCAGCCGATGCGTTCGTAGAACTCCTTCGCGCGATCGACATCCGAGACCGGCACGACCACGACCTCCAGCTTCACCTCTCCGGCCTTCACCGGCGGGGTGTCCGAGGCGCTCCCGCTGGTCACGTCGGTGCTGCTCATCTCGGCCTCCATTCGGTTGTCGGCGCCGCAACACGGCGCCCCGTTCTCGCCAACCCGGGCAGCACAGGACGGCGACGACGCGAACGCCGACGCTGGCCGGTGTGCGCAGCGGAAGAGATCAGCACGAGCCCCTTTCCTAGCCGCCTCTCGGCCGTGCTTCGACCGCGAACGCTACCTTCGGGTTTCTCCTACTCTCCTTCTGATCCGAGCGGAAGTCAAGGTCATCGGGAACGGCGAGCCCGAGGGGCCCATGACGAGCAAGATCGCGTTGCGGAGTGTCGGCGCCGGCTGCGTCGCGGCCGGCCGGTCGCGGCCGGCCCGAGGCGATCGGCTCTACGTCCGATCACGACGTGTGCGTCACGGCGCCGGCGAGGTCTTCGCGCGATGGGACGCGGTGAGGCACTTCAAGGTCGGTGTGGCTAGACGATGCCCGGTTGATCGGTCCCGCCGGCGCGCCCAGCGCAGCACTCGACGCACCCCAGCACGAACGCACCGACGATGCCGCCGATCACACCAATCTTGACGTAGCGCATGACACCCCATCGGGCGTTTGGGCGTGCGAGACGGAGGCACCTCCGCTTCGCTGGACAAATGGGCGGCGACGCGAACGGGTCGGATCACGCTCATGCGGCGATCGCGTGATCTCGGAGTCTCGGCTCAACTCGCTCCACCGCCGCGCTGACGGCGGGCGCGTCCGGCGCGCGCAGATGACGATCGGCGCGCGGCGAAACCGCGCCGCTTGCCGCGCCGTCGAGTGCACCGCGCGAAGCGCCTGAGTAGATAGGTTGGATCGACTTCAATTGCCATGGGCGATCGAGACTCGGATCGCGCCTGATTCGCAACCAACGTGGAGGTAGAACGTGTCGCCCGACGAGGGTCGCCGGCGCGGCCTGCAAGCACCTCGCCGGCATCGGGCTCTGTGCACGGCCATCCGCGCAGATGTAGCATCGCGGCATGGCGGGGAGGGCCCCAGCACTGACACCGCGTGAGCGCCTCGAGTTCGGTGCGGCCCGGGTGCTCGACGCGCTGCCACCCGGACTCCAGGTTCGCCTGTCCGGCAAGCCCCCGGTGTCGATCGACGGCGACACGCTGGCCCCGGGGGTTCAGCTCACGCTGGCGTTGCTCGAGCGGCGCGGTGAGCCTGCTCTCGAGACGCTCGCGCCCGTCGAGGCGCGAGCGGCGCGGCGACGCTTGGCGGCTGTATTTGCGGGCAAGCCCGAGGCCGTCGGCGCCGTCCACGACCTGGAGATAGACGCCGGCGTTCGACTGCGTGCGCGCCACTACGTTCCCACCGAGCCAGATGGGCCACAGCCGCTGCTCGTCTTCTTCCACGGGGGCGGCTTCCTGTTCGGCGACCTGGACACACACGACGGCGTCTGTCGTCTGCTGTGCGCGCGCTCGGGCGCTCACGTCCTCGCCGTCGACTACCGGCTCGCGCCTGAGCACCCGTTTCCCGCCGCCGTCGAAGATGCGCGCGGCGCTCTGGGCTGGGCGTTCGCGAACGCAAGCCAGCTCGGTGTCGATGCGCAGAGGATCGGCGTCGGCGGAGATAGCGCCGGTGGCAACTTGGCGGCCGTGGTCTCGCAGCTGGCCGCGCGCGACGGCGGCTCGGCGCCGGCCATCCAACTACTGATCTACCCGCCCACCGACTTCACCGTCAGGCGACGCTCGCACGAGCTGTTCGGAGAGGGATTCCTGCTCACGAAGCCTGAGATGGACTGGTTCGAGATGAATTACCTCGGTGACGCGAGGGAGCAGGCCAACGATCCGCGCGCATCTCCGCTGCTCGCGGAGGACCTGTCGGGTCTCGCGCCTGCGCTCGTCGTCACCGCCGCTTTCGATCCGTTGCGGGACGAGGGCGAGGAGTACGCAGCGGCTCTGCGCGCCGCGGGAACGCCGGCGACGCTGCGTCGCTTCCCCGGATTCATCCACGCGTTCGTCAACGTGACGGGCACCAGTCGCAGCTGCCGTGAGGCGGTGATCGAGATCGGGGGCGCGACGCGGGCGATGTTCGCCCAAGCGGTGGCGCCCAGTGAGGAACGCCTGGTCAACGAAGAGAGGACGGTGCAGAATGTCTGACGGGGTCTATCGAGTCACCGAGGTGATCGGCGTGAGCGACGAGTCCTGGGAGCAGGCCGCGCGAACCGCGGTCGAGACCGCCGCCAAAACGGTTCGCGACCTGCGCATCGCCGAGGTCCTTCGCCAAGATGTCTCCATCGAGAACGGCTCGATCAAGAACTACCGTGTCCGACTCGGAATCTCCTTCAAGTACGAGCCTGGCGAGTAGGCCTGCGGATTGCACATGTGAGGACGAGCTGATTCGGTCGCGCCGAGTCTGAAGCTTCGCGCGGCCGATCGCTCGAGGCGTGGCCTCACCCGCTGCGTGCGCCGGGTTCAGGCTTGGCGTTCAGTCCTGCGCAAGCCCCGCCACCAACCTGGCGATGACGGTGCGCATCTCCGCGCTCGCGGCGGTCTGGTCATCGGCGCGCGCGATGTACAGCCCGGCCTCGTCGAGCGCGCCCGCGAGCACGTGGGCCAGCGCCCTGACCGGTTGGGGCGCGACCCGCCCCACCTCGATCGCATGGACGAGTAGCCCCTCGATCAGGCCAAGCCCGTAGCGCATGCCGATCTCGCGCCAGCGCTGCCAGCCGAGCACTGCGGGCCCATCGAGCAAGACGATCTGCTGCACCTCGGGCTCGCCACAGGCGTCCAGCCACGCGTCGGCGCCGAGGCTCATCACCTCGATCGGGTCGGTCGCATTCGATGCGGCGATCAACTCGCCGAGGCGGCCGGCGAGATCCTCCTCGATCGCTTCGTAGACGGCCTCGAACAGCTCCGTCTTGTCGGCGAATTGGTGATACAGCGCGCCCCGGGTGACCCCTGCCGCGCGGACGATCGCCTCGGTGCCGACGCCGCTGAAGCCGCGCTCGGCGAACAGAGTGCGCGCGGACGCAACCAGAGCGCCGCGTGTGGCCGCGGAGCGGTCGACTTGAGATCGGCGCTTGACTTTCATACAGGCTGTATGTAGGTTACGTGCAGGCTGTACGCAAATCTAGACCAGGGAGCAGACGAATGCCCACTATCGACCTCCCCCACGGCCTCGTTCACTACCGCGTCGCCGGTCCCGAGCGCCGATCCTCCGCCCCCGTCGTGTTCGTGCACGGCTTCCTCGTCAACGCCACTCTGTGGAGCGCGACGGCAGACGCGTTGGCCGCCGCCGGGGTCCGCTCGTACGCGCCCGACCTGCCGCTGGGCTCGCACGCGATTCCCCTGGGAGCTCGGGCCGACCAGTCACCACGTGGCATCGCCCGTCAGATCATCGCCTTCATCCAGGCGCTCGAGCTCGACGATGTCACGCTGGTGGGCAACGACACCGGAGGCGCAATCTGCCAGTTCCTGCTGGACAGCGATGCGTCGAGCGTCGGACGCGTCGTGCTCACCAACTGCGACGCCTTCACGAACTTCCCACCTGCCCCCTTCGGACAGCTGTTCAAGGCATTCCGCAGCCCCCACCTGATCCGCGCATTGCTGGCGCCGATGCGCGCTACCGCCGTCCGTCACTCTCCTGCCGGGTTCGGGCTGCTCGTCAACGAGACGCTCGACGCCGAGCAGACGCGGGCTTGGGTGGAGCCGTGCTTGACCGACCGGGCCATTCGCGAGGACGTCGCGCGCTTCGCACGTGAGGTCGACCCGCAGGACCTCGACATCGCCTCAAACCGCCTCGGCGGGTTCGACGGGCCGGCCTTGCTGGTATGGGGATCCGCAGATCGCTTCTTCAAGCTTGACTTCGCCCGGCGCCTGCGCGACACGTTCGCCCGCGCCCAGCTCGTCGAGTTCGAGAATGGCCGCACATTCGTCCCCCACGACAGCCCCTCGCGACTCGCCAGCGAGATCGTCGCGTTCCAGCCGGCCTGACCGTCACCTTGCACGTGGACGCGCGGGAGATCGGCAGGCCTCGGCCTGCAAGGGGTCACTCGACTCGATCGATTGCCGGTTCGGGATGCTCGCCGAGGTACTCGACCCAGGCTTTCTTGGCGCACGGGTAGTGCTTGTTCGCCTCGACCGAGTCCATGAAGTTGACGATGTGCGTGTCGAAGCGTTCCTTCATCGTGTCGTCGACGAGCCGCCCCTCGCTGTCGAGCGCCTTGTGTGCTTGGGCGAGCGAGAACATGTCGGGGTAGATGCGCGCGCCGAGATGCTCGAAGGGGACGCGCAGTGCCCATATCCCGCGGTTTCCGCCGATCGCAGTGAGGCTGCGAACACGAGAAAACTGACGGGCTGACGGGAGCCTTGAGCGTTCATGGCCGGGCGCCGAAGGCTACTCCCGACCTCGCAAGCTAGGCGACTCCCAGGGTGTCGGGCGCGAGCCGCCGGTCGATCTCAAACCACATACGGGCCATACCGTGGTGTGAGTCGACCGACAGCCGGTCCGCGACGTGACGCATCACCAACGTTCCGAGATCGTTCTCGTAGTTCTCCCAGCCCAGGTCGAGGAAGCTCGCCGGCAGGCGTATTTCGACTCGCACCAGATCGCTCGGCATCCACACGTACAGGTCGAAGGCGACGCCGACGAAGTGACACCGAAGCACTGCTTGCGAGATCAACTCGCTCGTCAGCAGAGCCACCGCATCGCGGAGGTCCGGCGAGGGGCGGTCCACCCGCGCTATGTGATGCCGCGCCGCTCTCGGGGCATCGGCGTCGAGCGCAAGCGAGATCTCCAGGTCAGCCTCCCTCTGCTCGGTGCGCACGTCCGGTCAGCTCGATTCCGGGCCTTGGGCAGCAGCAGCGAGATGGGTCGGCGGCGAGGCGGCGCTCGCGCGCTCCTCCGCACCCCGCTCGTTCATAGCCGTGCGCTGCACAGTTCGACGGTACCCGCTCGGGAGGGGCGCAAATCGACCTACACGGAGTATCGGCGCGTGAGCCCTCCAACCGGGCCGCTCACGGCGCCTCTGATCAAGTCGGCGCCCTGGCCTGCTCGAGCCGGCAGGCGATCAAGCGCGAGCTCGCGCCGAGCGCAGTGGGGGCGGCTGTCAGCCGCCCCCACTCGCAGCGATGAGCCGCTAGGAAGTTATTCCCAGCTGATCTGGCCCTTCTTGATTTCCGCCAAGAGCGAGCCTTCGTAGGTGCCGGCCGTGAATTCCGTCTTCGGCAGCGCTTCGCAGAATTCACCTTCGAGTTCGTACGGGACTTTCGTCAGCGCAGTGCCGAGTTCGAGCCTCTTCAGAACGATCGAGGTTTTGCCCCGTTCGATGGCTTCTTCCTCGGTGGTGAATTTGGTCGCTTCGTACTGCGCTTCGGGTTTGTTCACGGACTTCGAGGGATACGTGCCCGGAGGAATGTCGATCGTGCACTTGAATGGGCCCTTGACGGCGATTTCGATCTCGCCGGCGCCTTCGAGTTTCCCTTTCGTGACTGTGCCGCCGGCGCCTATTTCAACAACGCCGTTGGCATGGTAGTTGAGAGTCACGGGGTCGCGGAAAGTGGCTTTTAGTTCGTATTCCGCTTTGTCAAGCGTCGCTTCCGCTTCGCATGCGAGTACTTGACCACCGCGGTCAGCGTTTTCGACGGAAACGTCGGGGCCAGGCCCGAGGGCGCCGATTTTGCCTTTTCGCACGTGATCGTAAACGGCTTCAACACGAATTCCTGATCTTCGCCGGCGAACTTGGGCTCCACGTTCGCGCTCGCTAGGAACTGGTGCGTGTTGGGCGGTTCTGTTTTCGCCGCGACTGCGGGCGCCGCCGCGATCGCCAGCACCGACAGCGCCATGACCGGCGCCAATGAGCGTCTCATCCTCCGTAACCTCCTTCGATGACTCCGATCGCAAGGGCGCACACCGTTGCGGTGCCACGCGCCGTTACGCTCTCCATGCCCGAGGGCAGCTGGAGAATACCAGCCACCTGTCGACTTTGAACAGACGGACAGATCGTCGTCGGGTCCCGAGCAGCGCGCCGTCCTCCTCGGCCGCCACCGGCTGGAAGCAGAGGTCGCCGGCCCGATATGCCCGACTACCCTTCCGGCAATGACCAACAGGCGAGCGTCCGTGCAGCCGCCAGCTCTGTGGGTGCGCTGGGTGCTGGCGAGCGTGATCGCTGCCGGCGCAATCGCCGGCATCGTGATCGCCGTCGACCGGGCCGGTCCGGAACCAGCGTCTTCCGAAACGCAGGTCGAAGCCGAAGACAACCGCATCGCCGACCTCGCGATCACCGAAGACGAGGCGCCCCACTCGGCCGCGCTGCCCACTGGTTCCTTGCCGAGCACGGCGCTCGAGCGGGCGATCGGCAGCGACGTCCGTCACCGGATCGCAGGCGGGCAGCTGACCGGCCCGCTGCAGCGCGTCGAGTGTAGGTCGCCCGTCAGGAGCAGCAGCCCCGCTCGCAAGCCCTACCGCTGCACGGCGCGCAGCGATGCCGTCGATTACCCCTTCCTGGCCGTCGTCGAAAGCGCCAGCCGACGGCTCGTTTGGTGCAAGATCGATCCGTCGTCGGTGGCCGGCGTCGCCCAGCACGTGCCGATCAGTGCCCGCTGCAAGGCGTGAACGCGGCCGGCTTCGCGAGGCCCCGCGACAGTTCCAGCGCGGCCGCTTCCGCGCCGCCTCCACACTCGTGGTCGGGCACGCAAGCGCCGGCGCGGAGACGGAACACCTCCCGCCACCGCGCCGGCGTCTCGACCCCGCGGGGCCGCGATCAGCTCACGGAAAGTAAACGGACGCGTCGTTTGCGCCGGTGCACTCCACCGGGCTCCCGCCCGAGCAGCTCATCACGTAGCTCCTGTTCGTCACCGGGCTGTAGGCGGTGACGCTCCCGGGCCCTTCCGCGTCGTATGCCGAGCGAACGTTTTCGGCGAACGCGCAGGTCGTGTTCGGACCCACCGACAGGCCGTCTCCACAGTTCGAGTCACCACCGTAGTTGTCGGTGTGGGCGACGGCGGGGGTCGTGTATTCGGGGTAGGGACGCGCCGGCTCGTAGCTGGTGCCGTATGAATCGTCGGGGAAGTAGACCGATGCGTCGTTGCCGCCCGTGCACTCGACGGTGGCGCCACCCGAGCAACTCATCGAGTAGCTCCTGTTGGTCACAGGGCTGTAGGCGACGACCGTGCCCGGACCGTTCTCCTGGTAGGCCGAGCGCACGTCTTCGGCGAACGCGCACGTCGTGTTCGGCCCGACCGACAGCCCGCCGCCGCACTGCGACTCCTCGGAGTAGTCGGAGCTTTCGTGGGCAACGGACGGTGTCGCAGCGCTGGAGGCGCTGTGCGCCGCTGGGCGGCTCGGCCGGGAGGCGGGGTGCGCCACCGAGATGCTCGTCGAGCCCGGGGTCGCACCGGGAGCACTGCCGATCACGTCGATCGTCGTCGTGCCGCCGTGCAGCGTCGCCGAACCGGTGAAAACGCCGTTTCCGACCGCCGCCGGGTGCCCCTGGATCTGGACCGCGGCGTTGGCCGGACTGACCGTCCCCCGCACCGTGACCTGACCGGCGCTCGTCACGCTGCCGTCGGATGGCGATGTCACGGCCAGCGTCACGACCTTCGCGCCGGACGCGCTTGCAGCGTTCGCGAGTTTCGTCGCGGTCGATCCGCAGCCGCTGCCGAGCAGCGCCAGCACGCCGACACCGGCGATCGCGCACAGCCCGAGCGCCCTGCGCGCCGCGCGGTTGCCGCGAAGTCCTGGCTTCGGCGGCGACGGAGGCTGCGGCGGCGATTGGTCTACGTCGTTGTGAATCGGGTTCGGTTGGTCAGCCATGGAGCTCATCTGGGTCCCCCCTTTGGGAAGTTTGGGTTCGCCAGCAGCATCGAACCCAGGGGTCGACCGCGCCACAGGACCAAGGTGTAGAGCTCTGTTACCTGCCCTTCATGCCGCGGCGTCGACGCCGCCGAGGCTCCGGGCGCTCAGGCCAGGTCGCGTTGTGAGATCACGCCGAACTGCAGGGCGCGTTCCGCGAGTCTGGCGCGCTTCTCGTTCTGGGCGACCTCGCCGAGCTCGAACTTGCTGAACAGCCTGGTCAGATGCATCTTCACGGCGTCGAGGCTGAGGAACAGCTCCTCGGCGATCTGGCGATTGCTGGCTGGCGTCGCGAAGCCGCTGGTGTCGCGGTAGGGGCGGCACAGTGCGATGAGGATCTTGCGCTGGGTCTCGGTCAGCTGGCCGAGCGCGAAGCCCTCGCTGGCCGATGTGGTCTCCTGGACGGGCATCGCACGCGCGGCCTTGTAGGCGAGTACCGTCTGGCCGACGCGAACTCGATCGCCGTCGCGCAGGCGGTGGCGGCCGCTGATGCGCCGGCCATTGACATACGTCCCGTTCCGCGAGAGCCCGTCGTCGACGATCGTCCACTCGCCGCCGACGCTCTGCAGCTCGGCGTGCAGGCCGGAGACCTCGCTGTCCCACGAGATCGAGACGTCGAGCCCGAGGCGACGGCCGACGGCGAGGGTCTCGCCTCTGACATCCGTCGGGCACAGGTTGAGCCGGCCCTGCTCGTCCTTGAAGGCCAGGAACGGCTGGCCCACTCGCTCGGCCACGAGCAACGCCTTCAGCTCGCTGGCAGACAGCGAATGTCGAGCGAGCGGGTCGACGCTCGGATCAGGTCGCATCGAGAATCACGCCGCGGCCAGGATCGGTTTCGGTTCTCTCGCCGAGCTTCACCGAAATGGTCACCTCGCGGGCCTGCTCACGGGCCGGCGTAGTTCTCGACGGCCTGCATCGGAAAGGTCACGAATGCATCGTCGCCTCCCGAGCAGTCGACGGTCCCCCCCGTCGTAGCGCAGTTCATCTCGTACTGACGGTGAGTGGTGGGGCTGTAGGCCGACGTCGTCGTTTCCCGCTGCACACCGTTGGCCTTGTAGCCGCGCCAATAGGAGATGAAAGTGTTCTCAGCGAACGGACAGCTGGTCTGCGAGTTGGCGGACACGTTCTGGTCGCATCTGCGAGACGCCTGGGCCGAGCTGGCCGAGCTCGCGCTTGCCGGCGGGGAGGGCGCCGAACTCGAGCCGGCGGCCGGGCTCGCGGGCGCAGAGGACGCAGGGCCGGGTCCCGAGGTGAAGTACACGGTCGCGCCTTTTCCGCCCGTGCAAACGTGCGGGGATCCGCCGGTGCACTTCATCACGTAGCTGATGCCGGTCGTGGGGCTGTACGCCGTCACTTCGTTTTCGCCGCCCGCGCTCTGCGCGTAGGCTTGCTCGACGTTTTTGGCGAACGGGCAGGAGGTGTCCGGTCCGACCGACAGGTCGCCGCCGCACGATGTCGTGCCGACGGGCGACCGTTGGCTCGTCACAGGGCGCGAGACCGCCGCGTTTGGAGCGGTCGCGGCGTCGATTGTCTTCGTCTTCGCGCCGGAGAAGGCGCCGGCGGCCGCGAGCGCTCCGGCTGCGATGCCGGCAACCGCCACCACGGCCAACACGACCAGCGCGGTCGGATTGCCCGACCGCCCCTGCTGGGCTGGAACCGGCGGTGGCGTCGAATAGGCGTAGGTGGGATACGCGGCAGGTGCCGGCTGCGGTGTTGGCGGAGGCGGAGGCATCGGAGTCGGCGGACCCACGGCCGTGGCGGCGTGCGACGCTTTGGTGGCGACGATCTCACTCTCACCCGCGTGAGCGCTAGCGAGTGCCTCGGCGAACTCCCGGCCCGAGGCGAAGCGGTCATCGGGATCGATCGAAAGCGCCTTCGAGAGGAATCCGTCGTAGCGTTTGCCGAGCGTGGGCAGCGCGGCCGAGGCGGTTGGTCGTGGATCGTTCGCGTGAGCCCAGCGAAGCGCCATCTCGTTGTCAGCCACAAACGGCGGCCGGCCCGTCAGCGTCTCGAAGAACAGGCAACCGAGCGCGTACAGGTCGCTGCGCTGGTCTAGCTCGCCTCCTCTGATCTGCTCAGGCGCCAGATATCCGGTGGTGCCGACGATCCAACCCGTCTTGGTGAGCTGGTTGGCAGTCTCCGCGGGTCGTGCGATCCCGAAGTCGGTGAGGTAGGCGTGGTCCCTGCCCGCCACCTGAGCGAGCAGCACGTTGCTCGGCTTCACGTCGCGGTGGATCAAGCCGGACACGCTGTGAACGGCTTCCAAGGCGCCGGCCAGCTGCGTGGCGATCGCGACTGCGCGCTCGGGCGCGAGCCGTCCGGCGTCCGCCAGCACGTCGCTCAGATCCTCGCCGTCGACCCACTGCATCGCCAGGAACAGCTGGCCGCCGCCGTCGCCATCGCTGACGTCGTAGACCCTGACGACGTTGGGATGGTCGACCGACGCGGCCAGCCGCGCCTCGCGCAGAAACCGCTCGCGGTACTCGGGCGTCCGCGCGATCTCCTCGCGAATCACCTTTAGCGCGACGACGCGTTGAAGAGAGCGTTGCATCGCCTTGTAGACGATTCCCATCCCGCCCAACCCGGCGGCGGAGACGATCTCGTAATCGCCCAGCAGGTCACCCTGGTTGAGCTCGTCGCTCACGAGTTGCCCTCCAAGCGGCAGACCAGCCCGTCCATGGCGCCCCCCAAATCGATACGCGTGACCCGGAACCCCCGGCGGACACCTATCATAATGCCGCTCAACGCGGGGGAAGGGGTCCAGAAGCTTCAGATGCTGTCGCGAACGCCTTCAGTGCGTAGGTCCTTTCCGCTCGTTCTGGCGGTGTTCCTCCTCGGCGCCGGGATCGGCGCGCTCGTGATCGCCCTGACTCGCTCCAACCCATCCAGGCGTGTGACCGTGGGGCACGTCCTGACGGCCGCTTCGACTCACGCTCACACCTCTCGCCAACCTGCGCCGGCGCCGGGGGGCGAAGGAGCACCGGCCCCGGCTCGGGCGGCAAGCTCGTCCGAGCTCGTCTCGGAGCGCTCGCGTCGCAGCTTTGACGCGCTCGCCTCGTCACTCGACGGTCGCGTCGGACTCGCCGTCGCCCCTCTTGGTGAAGGTCCCATCGAAAGGCTCGGCTCGCTTCAGGCGGGGCACGCGTGGAGCACGATGAAGGTACCCGTGCTGACGACCCTGCTCGTCGACATCGAGCACGGTGAAGCGCGGCTCAGCTCGCGGGACAGCGAAGACGCGGCACTCGCTCTCGAGCAGTCCGACAACGCGGCCGACGGAAGCCCTGTTCGGTGAACTGAAGGTGATACACGGCGGTCTCGTTCCCGCCAGCGAAGCGGTCCAGGAAACACTCGAGCGCCGCGGGCGATCAGAGCACGCGCGTCAACACGGCCCCGAACAGTGGAGGGTTCACGACGTGGGGCCAGACGATCTGGTCGACGAGCGGCGAGGTCGAGTTCTACCGAGCGCTCGCGGGCGGTTGCCTGCTGAGGCCGCGCGACACCGCTTACGTACTGCATCTGATGCGCAGTGTGATCTCCTCGCAGCGGTGGGGCGCGGGCGAAGCTGGATACCCGGCCGCCCTGCCGCTCGCCTTCAAGGCCGGCTGGGGCCCGGAGCCGAGCGGCGGCTACCTGGTCAGGCAGACGGCGATCGTCGGCTCCGGTCGCGACGGTTACGTCCTCAGCATGATCGCGCTGCCCGCAGGCGGCGCGTTCGCCGAAGGCGTGAGCATGGTCACGGCGCTCGCCAGATGGGCGCGTCGCGCGCTGCCTTCGCAGGTGTCCGCGCCGTCTGCGACGTGCGCCACGGCGCAATGAGCGCGAGCGAAGGACGGGCCGAATGGGAGCTCGAGATCGGCGGCTTGCGCCTGCCTCTCTCCGAGGTGGCGATCGTGCTGGGCCGCGACCCCGACTGCGACCTGCCGTTGCAGGACGAGCGCGCCTCCTGGCAGCACGCGAGCATCGAGATCGCAAACGGCCTGCCGCTGCTCACCGACCTCGGCTCCAGCAACGGGACCTACCTGGACGGCCGCAGGATCGACAGCGAACCCACGCCGATCGAGCGCGAGGTGATCATCCAGATCGGGGCCACGCGCGCGCGGCTTCGCGAGATCGTCGCCGCGCCGTCCGCCTCCGGCGGGCGTTTCAGGCGGGTGCCGGTCCGCCGCTCCGCTGTGCGGATCGGTCGCGCTCCGGACAACGATCTCGTGCTCGACGAGCCCAACGTCTCTTGGCATCACGCCGAGGTCCGCCCGGGATCTCCGCCGACCCTCGTCGACGTCGGATCTCGCAACGGAGTGAGGCTCGGCAACCAACTGTTGCAGGATTCCGCGCCACTGCACCCGGGAACGCCCGCCGGGGTCGGACCGTTCAGCCTGCGCTTCGAGAACGGCGAGCTGATCGTCGTGGACGAGCGAGGAGCGCTCAATCTCGATGCCCGCCAGGTGAGCGTCGATGCGGGTGGAAACACGATCCTTCACCCCACCAGCCTCAGCGTCGCCGCGGGCGAGTTCGTCGCCCTGATCGGCCCGAGCGGCTCGGGCAAGACGACGCTCTTGAAGTGTCTCGCCGGCGTCGCGCAACCGACCGCCGGCGACGTGCTCGTGGGGGGAGATTCGCTGGACCTGCGCAGCACCGAGGTCGGCTATGTGCCCCAGAGCGACGTCGTCCACGATCGCCTGACCGTCCACGAGGCGCTCACCTATGCAGCCAGGCTGCGGCTTCCATCCGACACCCGCCCCGCCGAGCACGCGGCCGCGGTCGAGGACGTGCTCGCCGAGCTGCGCTTGAGCGAGCACCGAGAGACGCCGATCGGGCGCCTGTCGGGCGGTCAGCGAAAGCGCGTGGCGTGCGCTGTGGAGCTGATCGGCCAGCCGACGATGCTGCTGCTGGACGAGCCGACCAGTGGGCTGGATCCGCCGCTGGAGAGAAGGTTGATGTTGACGTTTCGCCATCTCGCCGAGGCGGGGCGCGGAATCATCGTCGTCACGCATGCCACCAGCAATCTCGTGCTGTGCGACACGGTCGCCGTGATGGGACAGGGTGGCCACCTGCTGTTCACCGGCTCCCCTCGCGAGGCCCTCGAGCACTTCGACGTGTCGGCCTACGACGAGATCTACAACGCCATCGACCTCGCCGGGGTGCCGCCCGCGACCGCAGCGTCGCAGGTTCTCCCGCGCCCTCGCGCACGGGCGCGGTTGCTCTCGGGCCGATCGCTGATCAAGCACACGGCGGCGCTCACGTCCCGCTACGCGCGCACCCTCACCCGCGACCGGCGCACGCTCGCGACGCTGTTGGGCCAGGCACCGGTGATGGCCCTGCTGATCTGCCTGCTGTACCCCGCTCACCTGCTGTCCCTCCCCGACCGCCAGCCATCGAGGAGCGCTCAGTTCGTGTTCCTGCTCGTGACAGCCGCACTGTGGCTTGGGCTGATCGATGCCTGTCGTGAGATCGTCAAGGAACGATCGATCATCGTGCGAGAGCTCGCCGCGGGCGTTCGCCTCGACGGCTATCTGATCGCCAAGGCGAGCCTCCTGTTCGTCCTGGCAGCAGTGCAGTGCCTGCTGCTGGTGGCCGTAGCGACGGCGATCCAGCCCCTGCACGCGCACGTCGAGGCCTACCTCGCCCTGACGGGGCTGTTGATCCTCGCGAGCTGGTGCTCCGTCGCGCTTGGGCTGCTCGTCTCGACGCTGGCGCGCAGCGTCGACCAGGCGACCAGCCTGATCCCGCTGTTGCTGATTCCGCAGCTGCTGTTCGGCGGCGGGCTCGTGGCATTCGCACGCATGGGGTCCGGCGTCAAAGCGATTGCCGACCTGATGGTGAGTCGCTGGGCCTTCGCAGGGACCGGAAGCGCGATCGAAATGAACGCGCGGCTCGCCGAGGCGCCGCAAGTCGCGGCGCTCAGCGGCTACGGATCGAGCTTCTTCTCGCTGAACGAGGTGGCCGGCGCGCTGATCCTGCTCGGCTTCACGGCCGGGCTGCTCCTGGTCACGGCGATCCTGCTGGCGCGGCTCAGTCAGGCGCCATAGGCGCCAGTTCAAACGCCGCAGCCGAGGGTAGCTTAGGCCTCGCCGTGCTCTCCACGCTGCCGTTCACAACCTCGCATGCCGAATGGCTCGGCCTGGTCGTCGGCTTCATAAGCCTCATAGGAATCGGCGGGGTCGTGTCGATGCTGATCTGTCACCGAAGCGGTTGCTATCGGCGCGGCCGCTTCCGCCACGGCCAGTATCGGCTCTGCCACGTTCACCATCCCGACGTCCCGTCCGACGGCAAGATCACAGATGAGCACATCGCCGCGGTAAAGCCAGCCGAGCGCATCGCGGCCGTGAAGCTGGCCGAGCACATCGCGGCGGTGAAGCGGCCCGATCAGCCGCCGGCGCAGCGCTGAGCCTCACAACGGCCCCAGGTCGGGGCCGAGCATCCCCAGGCCCAGGCCGGCGGCGAGCGCGGCGTAGACGGCCGGCGGCAGATGCCTGACCCGGCTCGGCTCGACGCGTACGCCGTCTGACGTGGTGAACGCGAGCCGGCGATTGTGGGGGCGGCGACGTATGCGCCGCAACGCCGTCGTGATCCACGGCCGACCGGCCAGCGTCAGGTCCACCGTCCCGAACGAGCGCAGCCGCAGCTCGAGCTCGTCGACGCTCAGCTGCTCGGGCCGCTCGACCGTGCGGATCGCCCGCAGGTCGGCGCGGCTGAAGCTCGACCCGACCTCGCTCTGCTCGATCGACTCGCCGGAGGAAGCGAGCGCGTCGAACAGGCTGTTCAGCCGAGTGCCGGCGAGCCGTGTCTTGGCGTTCACGACCTGCGCGGCAACGCTGTCGTGGCCGACCGGCACGGCGTCCTGGAGCACGATCGGGCCGCGGTCGACGCGCTCGATCATGCGGTGGAAGCTGAAGCCTGATCGGGTCGCACCCTGATAGATGCTCCAGCCGGTGGCGGCGACGCCACGGTAGTGCGGCAGCAGCCCGTCGTGGTAGTTGACCGGCACCCTGCACGCCTGCAACAGCGGCGAGCGGAAGATCTGGGTCACCATCAGCGCGATCGTGGCGTCAGGCTCCAGCCGCTCGATCGCCTCCACGAAGGACGGATCGTTGACGCCCGGCTCTCTCGGTGCCAGCAGTGGTATCCCTCGCCGTCGCGCCAGCGAGGAGCAGTTGGCGAGCAGCGGCTGGCGGGCGGGGTCGATTGCGGCGCCGGGGTTGAACAGGCCGCGCACGCCCCACGCCGCAAGCGCGCGCGGCAGCCGCAACAGCGAGCCGGGCTTGAGCGCCGTGTCGACGACGGCCGCGATCTCGATGTCCTCACGTTCGGCTGCCGTCTTCAGGCTGGCGGCGAGCAATCCCATGCTGCTCGCGAGCTCGGGGTCCGCGAACAGGATTAGTCTCAGCGCGCTTCTCGACATCGACCGGAGCCCTCCTGGATCCAATCGCCGAGGGTTGGTAGCCCCGCGACGGCCGTGGCCGCCTGCTCGCGCCTGAAATCGGGCACGCCCCCAATTGTGTCGCTTTGCGGGCACGAATGTCGCAGTCCCATGGTCTGACGTCCGCGCTCGCTGCCAGGGTGTGGCGCGCCCGGGCCTGTGGATGGAAGACCTCGTCCCGAACGCGCCAGCGTCGTGATCGGCTTGACATGCGAGCCGACCTTAGTAGTGCGAGATCATGCCCAGCGAGCACGCCGAGCCACCGCGTACCCGTCGGGCGCTGCTACGCGAGCCGTCTGAGCAGGCGTCGCGCGGCCCGTTCGCCGGTTTCGACGGCGCCGTCGAGGAAGCCGATGTTGGCGATCGACGTGTGCTCTCCGGCGAACAGGAAGCGGCCCTCCGGCGCCCGCGCGAGATGCCCGTAACTGGCGGCCTGTCCGACGCGATAGTAGGAATACGCGCCCTTCACCCAGGGATCGAGGGCCCAGTGGTCCTCATAGGCGCAACCCTTGTAGGCGGCGCTGGTGCCCGGGAACAGTTGCTCGATTTCACGCAGCGCGAATTCGACGTCGGCAAGCGGCGCCCTGCCGTGTGCTTCGCCGCTGATACCCGTTGCACCGACGCGTCCGCCCGGGAAGGCGAGATACAGAGCCGGGCTGGCGTGCGGGCCGAGCTGCACACAGTCGTCCCAGCCGCAGGCCAGGCGCTGCCATTCGCCGTACGTCGCCCCGCTGAAGCCGAGCGCCGGCCACGTCTTGCGCGACAGTTCGAGGTGGATCTTCGCGTTCGAGCCCATGCCCATCGTCCCGATCACGGCTCGCTTGGTCGAGGACAGCCCGGACGCCGACAGGTCGACGTCGCGCAGCGTGCTGAACGGAAGCGCGAGCACGACGAAGTCGGCGGTGACATCGCAGCTCGCGCCCGACACGTCGAATGTCAACGTGATCGAGTGGTCCACGTTCGAGCGCACGGCAACCAGCTCGTGGCCGTGCTGTACGGCTTCGGCTGGCAGCTGCGCGATCATCCTCGAGACAAGCTGGTCGTTTCCTCCGACGATGTGGTAACGCTCGTCGTCCCCGGGGAGCGGGACGAGCGAACTGCGGCGATTGCCGCTGAGCAGTTCGACTAGATCGAGGGCCGACTGGTCGGCCGGATCGCCTCCGTTCTCCGTCACCGTGTTGGCCTGCATCAGCTTGCCGAAGCGACTCGCGGAGCCGATCTCGGTGCTGTCGAGCCATTCCGGAACCGACATCGCGTCGAGGCGGGCCTCGCCGGCTTCGGTTCGCTGTTCGCGGGCGGCCGCTCTGAAGGTCGGGAACCCGACGCTCGCCCAGTCGGCATTTGCCTGCGCGAGCGTGTACGGCGCCTGGTCGATCAGGAAGACCTCCTCGCCCTGCAGCAGATCGCCGCCGTTGACGACCTCTTCCTGCAGGCCCAGCTGCGCGGCCAACCCGCGCACCGACGTTTGATTGGAGTTCAGGAACGAGCCACCGTGCTCGGTCTGCAGCGTCCCCGAGAAGAAGTCCCGCAACGTCCAGCAGCGCCCGCCCGCCCGTTCCGCGTTGGCCTCATAGACCGTCGACGCGAGCGGCGCGCTCGGGTTCGCGCTCCACAGCATGTGCGCGCAGCGCAGGCCCGCGAGCCCGGCTCCGACGATCGCGATGCGCGGCGCCGTGGGGCCGGACGACGCGCGCGCCAGCCTCGCCAACGGGCCGCCCGCCAGCGCGGCGCTCGCCACGAGCGACGCGCTCGCGATCAACTCGCGCCGCGTCGTGCGGTCATCGACACGCGCCTGCTCCTGCCTGCCGCGGGCGCGGCGCCGCTCGCCTTCACGGCCGGCCAGCTCGTCGACCGGAATGCCGCTGCGCTCGGACTCCAGGTGAAGCGCGAACGTGCGCCGCGCCGCGATCATTCCCGGCGCCCTCGGCTGTCGTCCGCCGTCGCGCGCGTCTGCGGTGAGTCGCGACACAGCTATGCCACTCGAGCTCAGCCGCGCTTCGGGACGCACGCCGCCACGCCGAGGCTCCTCGTAGAGGTGCTCGTTGACATCCTCGACCAGCAGCGTCGAACGGTCATTGCGGCGCAAACCTTATAGCCCCACGACGGCCTGTGGCGGGCGCCCGCGCGGCCTCGTCCGTAATCTTCTGCTCTCTTGACTCACGAGCCGACCGCCGTGAATCGACTGTCGGGGAACGGAGGATCAGATGACGCGAACGTTCGTGATCGGCGTCGGCATGACCAAGTTCGACAAGCCCGGCACCAAGCAGGGTGACTATCCCGACTGGGCCGAGGAAGCAGGGAGCAACGCCCTGTCCGACGCGGGCATTTCCTACGAGCAGGTCGAGCAGGCGTTCGTCGGCTACTGCTACGGCGATTCGACGGCCGGTCAGCGCGCCGTCTACGGACTCGGCCTGTCCGGGATCCCAGTGGTCAACGTAAACAACAACTGCTCGACCGGCTCGAGCGCCCTGTACCTCGCGCGCCAAGCGGTCAAGGGTTCTCTGGCCGAGTGCACGCTGGCGCTCGGCTTCGAGAAGATGGAGCTCGGCTCGCTCGGCGTCAAGTTCACCGACCGCACGAACCCGATGGACAGGCACATGATGGCGCTGCTGGAGCTGCGCGAGTGGGAGCAGGCTCCGCCGGCCCCGCAGATGTTCGGCGCCGCCGGGCGCGAGCACATGGAGCGCTACGGGTCCAGGCCCGAGCACTACGCGTGGATCGGCTGGAAGAACCACAAGCACTCGGTGAACAATCCGTTCGCCCAGTTTCAGGACGAGTACTCGCTTGCGGAAATCGAGCAGTCCAGGGAGATCTACGCGCCGCTGACCAAGCTGCAGTGCTCTCCGACCTCCGACGGGAGCGCCGCGGCGATCGTCGCCTCAGAGCGCTTCGTCGACGAGCACGACCTGTGGGATCGAGCGATCGAGATCCTCGGGCAGTCGATGGTCACCGACCTCACGAGCACCTTCGAGGCCAAGTCGGCGATCGCCGTCGTCGGAGCCGACATGAGCCGCGTGGCAGCCGAGCGCGCCCTGGCCGAGGCCGACACCGACATCGCAGAGGTGGACGTGGTCGAGCTGCACGACTGCTTCTCGGCCAACGAGCTGCTCACCTACGAGGCGCTCGGGCTCGCCGCGCAGGGCGAGGGACACGAGCTCGTCGAGGCACAGGCGACGACCTACGGCGGCGAGGGACCGGTCGTGAACCCGTCGGGCGGACTGATCTCCAAGGGTCATCCGCTGGGGGCGACCGGCCTGGCCCAGTGCAGCGAGCTGACCTGGCAGCTTCGAGGCGATGCCGACAAGCGCCAGGTCGCTGACGCCGAGGTGGCGCTGCAGCACAACATTGGCCTCGGCGGCGCCGCCGTCGTCACCGTCTACAAGAAGGCGCGCTAGCGGCGCTCCTCGCGAAGGCCCTCAGGGAGCCCTCGACAGGTCCCGCTCAGCCTCTCCGACCCAAGCTCGCTTGATCTCGACGGCGAGCCCGGCGACCGTCTCGCCGGGCTCGTGCAGCTCTGCCCTGGCCACGCAGCGGACCGGCTCCACCCCTCGCACCGAACCGGTCAGGAACGCCTCGCCGCCGGCGATCAGCCGCTCGACGCTCAGCGCCTGCTCGCGCACCTCGATGCCCAGCGAGCGGGCGACGTCGATCGCCCGCGCACGCGCCACGCCCGGCAGGATGCGCCCGTCGGCGGGCGGCGTGATCAGCGCGTCCCCATCGACGGCGAACACGTTCGCGCGTGAAGCCTCGAGCACCTCCTCGCCGGTATCCAGCACAAGCGGCAGGTAGCCATCTGGCTCGGTCGCTTCCGTCCACGCGATGCCGTCGCGGTCCGCCCACTTGTGCGCGCCGAGTCCCCCCGGTATGACGAACGGACGCAACGGGGTCGCGCGCTCCCACGAGGGGAACACGTTGCCCGGGTCGACCTCGGCGGTGACGATCTCGGCCGCCAGCGCGCCGCCGGCCTCGGGCGCGACGGTCAGGCGCAGGCGCCCCAGCGCTAACGGGGCGGCTCGCTCGAGCACCAGCTCGCGCGCATTTGACGGTACGTCCGAGCCGAACAGCTCCCTCACGCTCGAGCCGAGCCGGGCCAGATGGGCGTCGAACTCGACCGGCCTGGCCTGTACGACCAGAATCGTCTCGAACACGCCGATCTCGCGGTCGGGCCACAGCAGATCGGGCATGGCCGCATTGTGGCATCCTGCGGCGGTGCTAACGAAGCTGCGCCTATACCTGCGCGAGCACGGCGCGCGCCAAACGGCAGCTGCCGTGGGGCGCAGGCTGTGGCGAATCGTCTACCTACACGAACGCCTGCTGGTGATCATCGTCAAGCTCGATTCGGTGGTCGAGCCGTGGCGCGACGGGGGCCTGCGCCTCGAAGACCTCAGTGCCCAGCACCTGCCGGGGCTGTCTCAGCTGAACCGCAGGCGCGGCTCCCCTGAGGTCGACCGGCGCTTCCGGCGCTACGTCGAGCAGGGCTTTCACGGCTTCGTCGCCTTTCAGGGTGAGGAGCTCGTCGGCTACTACTGGTGGGTCGACAGTCGGGTCCCCACCCTCTATCCGGACCTTCGCAAGCTGGGTCTGGGCATCGAGCTCGCCGACGGCGATGTGTACGGGTCCGACTTCTACGTGCTCGACGAGCACCGCGGCGGCGGGCTCGCCGCCGATTTCCTGTTCAAGGTCGAGAGCTCCTTGCGCGACCGCGGCTATACCCGTGTGTGGGGTTACGTCGTCAGCGACAACCGCCCCGCCCGTTGGATCTACAGTACGCGTGGATATGTGCCGATGTGGACGGTGCACAGGACACGAGTCCTGATGATCCAGCGAACGACCCGCGAACCCTCTTGACGCCGGAGCCGACAGTGAGCATTGCAGCCGAAGTCGAGCAGTTCATAGTCGCGGACATCGCCGCGGGCAGAGGCATCGACTCCGTCCCGCACGACCGCGACCTGCTCGCCGAGGGGATCATCGACTCGCTCGGCATCACCGAGCTGATCACGTTCTTGGAAGGCAAGTACAGCATCGAGATCGTCGATGACGACATCGACGCCGACAACTTCCGCTCGATCGAGAGCATCGTCACCTTCGTCGAGGGGAAGGGAGCGCGATGAGCGTCCTGATGGAGCTGCTCTACGAGCAGGCAGAGAAGCGGCCCGAGCACACGGCTCTCGTCTATCGCGACGAGCGCATCGCCTTCGCCGACTTGGTGGAGCGCGTCGAGCGGCTGGCGAGCGGGCTCCACCAGCGCGGTATCGGGCCGGGCGATGCAGTCGCGCTGGTGCTCCCCGACGACCCCTGGTTCGTCGTCAGCTTTCACGCGATCACCGCCCTGGGCGCGGTGGTGGTGCCGGTCAATCCCGCCTTCAAGCAGGCCGAGCTCGAGTTCAACTTCCGCAGCGCCGGCATCGCTGCCGTGATCAGCGACGAGCGCACGGCCGGGGTGTGCGAGCGAATCGCCTCCGGGCTCGAGGGTGACGTCGAGGTGATCAGCACCAGCACGGCGCACGGCCAGGCGCACACGCTCGACGCGCTGCTCGAAGAAGGCACCGCCGAGCGGCTGCCTGCACGTGCCCCCGAGGACACCTTCGTGCTCCAGTTCTCCTCGGGCTCGACCGGTCGACCGAAGCGCGTGCCGCGTACGCACGGCCAGTGCGCAGCCGAGGCGGCCATGTATCAAGCGCTCGGCTGGACCCACGACGAGCGGATCTTCTGCGCGATCCCGCTGTTCCACACCTGGGGCATGGGCGCCTGCCTGCTCGCTCCAGCCGCGGCGGGCGCCACCACGGTGATCCTCGAGGACCCGCAGCCGTTCCTGCTCAAGCGCCGCCAGGCGATGGAGCTGATCGAGCGCGAGCAGGCGACGATCTTCCCCGGTGTTCCGTTCAACTTCCGACTGATGGCCGAGGCGCCTGCGGGGGCCGACCTGTCCTCGCTGCGGCTGTGCTTCTCGGCCGGAACGGCGCTGCCGCGAGCGAGCTTCGAGGCGTTCGGCGAGCGCTACGGCGTGCTCGTGCGCCAGCTGTACGGGAGCACGGAGACGGGGCCGATCAGCGCAAACATGAGCGAGGACCCGGTCAGCACGTTCGAGTCGGTCGGAGCTCCGGTCGAGGGCGTGCACGTCGAGATCGTCGACGACGACGGTCGATCGGTCGCGCTCGGCGAGATCGGCGAGGTCACCGTCGCCAGCCCGGCCGCGAGCAATGGCTACGCGGGCGCCGACGAGGCCAGTCGCGAAGCCTTCCGCGACGGGCGCTACTTCACCGGCGATCTCGGTCGCGTCGACGAGGGCGGGCTCGTGTACCTCGAGGGACGCAAGAAGCTGCTGATCGAGGTCGGCGGCTACAAGATCGACCCGATCGAGGTGCAGGATGTCGTAGCCGCCCACCCCTCGGTCAGCGAGACGATCGTGGTCGGCGTGGCGGGAGAGGCGGAGGGCGAGGAAGTGGTCAAGGCAGTGGTCGTCCCCAACGGCGACTGCGACGAGGCGGAGCTGATCTCCTTCTGCCGTGAGCGGCTGGCCAACTTCAAGGTTCCACGCACGGTCGAATTTCGCGACGAGATCCCCAAGAGCCCGCTAGGCAAGACGCTGCGAAAGTACCTGGTTTGAAGACGCTGCTGATCGACAACTACGACTCGTTCACGTACAACCTCTTCCAGCTGCTCGCGGAGGCGAACGGCGACGAGCCGATCGTCGTGCACAACGACGCAGCCAGCTGGGCCGAGCTCGAGCAGCTCGAGTTCGACAACATCGTCGTCTCGCCCGGTCCCGGCAGCCCCGACCACGAGGGCGACTTCGGCGTATGCGCCGAAGCGATCAAGCAGGCTCGAGTACCGTTGCTGGGGGTCTGTCTCGGTCATCAGGGCCTGACCTGGGTGCACGGTGGCAAGGTGCTGCCCGCGCCGGAGGTGATGCACGGCCGGCTCAGCGCCGTGCTGCACGACGACTCGCCGCTGTTCGCCGGCATTCCCCGGGAGTTCCAGGCAGTCCGCTACCACTCGCTGTGCGTCGAGCAGCCACTGCCCCCCGATCTGGAGGCGATCGCACAGACCAGCGATGGCGTCGTCATGGCTGTAGCCCACCGCACGCGCCCACAGTGGGGCGTGCAGTTCCACCCCGAGTCGATCTGCACCGAGTACGGACGTCAGTTGCTGACCAACTTCCGCGACCTGACCAAGGGCTTCGCGGCAAGTGAGAACGGCGCCCCCAGCGCCGCAGCGCCAGCGCCGGCGGCGCCAGCGCGCGGCGCGTCCGTCGCCAGCAGAGCCAAGCTGGTCCTGAAGGTCAAGCGGCTCGACACGCTGTACGACACCGAGCGCGCGTTCGTCAACTTGTACGGAGCCAGCGAGACGGCGTTCTGGCTGGACAGCAGCAAGGTCGACGAGCGCGCTCGCTTCTCCTTCATGGGGGCGGCCGACGGACCGCTGGCAGCGACGATCTACTACGACGTGGGCAGCGGCGAGTTGCGGATCGTGCGAGCTGGCGGCGAGGAAGCCCTGCCCGAATCGATCTTCGACTACCTCAGCCGCGAGATGCGGCGTCTGCGCTACCTCTCGCACGACCTTCCCTTCGACTTCAACTGCGGCTTCGTCGGCTACTTCGGCTACGAGTTGAAGGCCGACAGCGAAGGCGACGCCGCGCACCGC
This sequence comes from uncultured Solirubrobacteraceae bacterium, assembly GCA_963846205.1. Lineage (GTDB taxonomy): Bacteria > Actinomycetota > Thermoleophilia > Solirubrobacterales > Solirubrobacteraceae > Palsa-744. The sequence goes on from CAWJVB010000003.1 coordinate 72,343, forward strand.
TCGACGATGCCCGACGCGGCCTTCGTGTTCGCGGACCGGCTGATCGCGTTCGACCACGTGGAGCAGTGCACTTACGTGCTGTGCGTGACCGACCCCGACGGGGTCGAGGCGGGCGATCGCTGGATCGCCGAGACGAGCCTCAGGTTGGCTTCCCTGCCCCCGATCAAGACTCCCGAGTGGGATGGCGCCGACGCGCGGCCCACCGCGTTTCGCCTGAGCCGCTCTCACCAGCAGTATCTCGATGACATCGACACCTGCAAGCAGCGCCTGATCGAAGGCGAGACCTATGAGATCTGTCTGACCAACAAGATCACCGCCGAGGTCACCGCCGAGCCGCTCCCGCTGTACCGCACGCTTCGCCGCATCAATCCCGCGCCCTTCTCGGCCTTCCTGCGCTTCGGCGAGAACGCTGTGCTCAGCTCCTCGCCCGAGCGCTTCCTCAGCGTCGGACGCGACCGCTGGGTCGAGGCGAAGCCGATCAAGGGGACGTGTCCGCGCGGCAAGACGCCCGCTGAAGACGTGCGCCTGGCCGAGGAACTGCGCCTGGACGAGAAGAGCCGCGCCGAGAACCTGATGATCGCCGACTTGCTGCGCAACGACCTCGGCGTCGTCTGCGAGGTCGGCACCGTGCACGTGCCCAACCTCATCCACATCGAGACCTACGAGACGGTGCACCAGCTCGTCTCGACCGTGCGCGGCCTGTTGCGCGACGACGTAGAGCCGCCCGATTGCATCCGCGCCTGCTTCCCCGGCGGCTCGATGACCGGCGCGCCCAAGAAGCGCACGATGGAGATCATCGACGAGCTCGAGGGCGAGGCGCGGGGCGTGTACTCGGGCGCGATCGGCTACCTGGGCCTGAGCGGCGGCTGCGACCTGAACATCGTGATCAGGACCCTGATCCTCGAGGGCAAGACCGCGAGCCTCGGCGTTGGTGGCGCGATCGTGATGCAGTCCGACGCCGAGGAGGAGTATCAGGAGATCCTGCTCAAGGGTCGAGCGCCGATGCAAGCGATCGACCCCAGGGTCGATCCGCAGACCGTGTTCGAGACTGCGCGCGACCCCGTCTCGGCGCTGCCCACAGAGCCTGCGCGCTGACAGCGTTCCACGCGACCGGCGCTGCGCAACGCGTCCCGACACGCCTTGCGACCGACCCGATTCGCCGATAGCGAGCTGCGAGGCGCGGCGGACGCGCAGATGTGTCCGTCGACACGCGCGAGAACGCAATTTTACGCAAATTGCGAAAAAGACAGCTTGGGCACCGTGTACGGTGTCGAGAGCTCCGGGGAACTGTGCGGGAACTCCGGGATGCAGCGCGCTCGCAATTACGGCATTATGTTCCCTTAAACTGGGATCCACATGGGACCGACAAACTACCTTCGGCTGACTGATCATCCGTCCATGCGGATCGTTGTCCGGACCCGTCTGTGCGCAGCAGCCGGCTTGCTCGCATTGCTCCTGACCTTGTTCCTGGCTGGCACGGCTTGCGCTGAAACGCCCGGCGCGGGCGAAGGCGCCGAACACGCGGCGGGCGAAACCCAGGGCAGCGGCGGCGAAACCCAGACCGGGGGCGAAACCCAGACCGGCGGCGAAACCCAGACGGGCGGGGAAACCCAGACCGGCGGCGAAACCCAGACCGGCGGCGAAACGCAGACCGGCGGCGAAACCCAGACGGGCGGCGAAACCCAGACCGGCGGCGAAACGCAGACCGGCGGGCGAAACCCAGACGGGCGGCGACGAACCCAGACGGGAGGCGAAACGCAGACCGGCGGCGAAACGACTTCGACTGAAAGCGGCGAGTCAACTACGACGGGCACGGAAACGGAGTCGGGTACGACTGTCGAAGGCGGCACGACCGGCACGGAAACACCGAGCAAAACGGCTCAGACGGCGCAAACCGGCGAAGAAAACGCAGAACTGAGCTCATCGTCGGCCAAGCAGGGCGACTCGAACACGCCCTCCTCGCCGCAGGGCGCGACGCACGACGACGGCTCCGGCGAAACCGCGCAAGAAGCGAGCGGCGCGCTCGCCAGTCCGCTCGCGGCCACGTCGACCGTCCGCGACCTCGTCGAACAGAGCCAGGACCAGACGGGCTCGACGGGGGGCAACGCCGAGAAGACGCGTGCCGGGATGGCAGCCGCGCTGACCGCTGCCCAGCGCGCCGGCGAATTCAGCTGCGAGCTGTCCGCGCTCGGAGGCCGCGCGACCGACGACTGCAACGCGGGCTTGCTCGGCGGTAACCGATTCCCGCCCACGCCCAGCGGGTCGTTGACGGCCCCGACGGTCGGGCTCATCTCGACCACACTGGCGGCGCATCTGATCGCTGGCGGAGGGCGCGGCGGCGGGGCGATCGGCAATGCTCCAGTCAGTCCGAGCCCCGGTCCGGCGCCCAGCGGCGCTTCGGGCGCGGCTACGGGTGGTGCATCCGGCCTGGCGCTATCGACGGTTCTCACACTTGCCGGATTGCTGCTGCTTGGCGCGCCACGCGCCATGCGTCGTCTGCGGCTCTCCTGCCAGCCGTGGCGCACGGCTTGCTTCGTTCTGATTCCAGAGCGACCTGACTAGCTCCATCTAGTCGGCTCACACCGTCCCGATCACACGATGCGGGACTCCTGGAAGTCACTACGAGGCTTTTGGAAGGAGCTGTTCTAGATGAAACGCCATCGACTGATGGCCGCAACGGTTGTTTCAAGCACGGATAGCGGCGGTCCCGACGCCGTCGCGAACGAGATGGAGACCGCCCCGGAGAGGCCGAGGCGCGCCAGAGGTACCGTCAGAGAGGCCGGCTTCGTGCCGACCAGCGTGAGCAGCAGGACGCACACGCTGATCCTCACAGGCGAACTCGATCGCGGCTCGGCGTACGCCTTCGAAGCGGAGATCGAGCGTCTATGCGAAGAAGGAGTCACGAGCATCACGCTCGACTTGCGTGAGCTCACCTACATAGACCCGATCGGGGTGGCGGTGATCGCGTTCCGTTGCCGCCTATGCCAGCGGCGTGGATACGGGTTCGAGCTGATCCCCGGGTGGTCGCATGATCCAGCGAGCATTCGAGCAGGCCGGCGTTGTCGGGCTGCTGCCGTTCAAGGATCAGTACGTCCTGGCCGGCGAGGAGGCCGCGGAAGACCAGGACGCCGGGGACGCCGGGGTCGACATCGGGTCGCTGCTGACGGCAGCGTCCGTAGGGGGCGGTGATCGCTGAGCATGCGCGATCATCGACGACCACTGGACACGCGGGCCGGCGCGTGTTCAGTGGTCGATGTCGCCCGGATCGCCGATACTGGCTGCGCTCGCTGATCTACGCTCGCGTTCGTGCCATCGCGCGGACCTCGCCCGGCGGGAACCCACTGAGCGCGGGACTTCGGGCGAGCGCGCCAGCGAGCGCCCGCAACGACACCTACCGAGACCGATCCGCCGCGCCGGCTGGCGCTTCGAGCAGCAGCTCGTCGAGCAGCCTGCGGCTCTGCTCGTAGATTCCCGGCGCCTCGCTCTCTCTCGGCCCGGCCACGTTGAGCGTGGCGCCAGCTGGAAGGCTGCCCGCGAGCGCGCTGAACAGCGCACGCGCGCTGATCGGGTCGAGGACGTCAAGCACCGCGTACGCGCGGCCGAGCTCGGTGGCGGCTCGTTCGGTGGCTTGCGTGCCCGCCGAGTCGGCCTGGGCCGACCGCCGCGCCAGGATCAGCGTCGCGTCGCTATCGCGCACGTTCCACGCGGTGCGCACACGCTCGTCCTCGCTCGCCGTCTCGCGCATGCGCGGATATCGGGTGAGCAGACCCGGGCGGGCTCGACAGGTCCTCGGCGTGCCCACCGCGCGGGCACCAGCCGCCATAGGGAATCCGATTGGCGATCGCGAAGTCGAGAGCGGCGCGATCGGGTCCAGTCTGTCCGCCCGACACGATGCGTCCCAGCTCGCTGCGCACGTTCACGGCCACGCTTCGCGGGCGAGCGGGACCTCAGCCCTGCGCCAGCCGATACACGGAACCGTTCAGGGAGGCGACGTACACGTGTCCCTGGGCGTCCTGCCCGAACGAAGACAGCGCACTCACTTGCAAGCCCGTGCTGCGTAGCGCGCTGGCATGTCCGTGCGCGAGCTCGACAGACTCGATCTCGGGGCGGCAGTAGTCGCCGAACAGATAGCGCCCGTACAGCTCGGGAAGCGAGGGGTCGCGGACCACATAGCCCCCGATCAGGGCGCAATAGCCATCGCTGTGGGAGACGGTCAGCACCGGGAACACGGCGTGCGGCGCCTGTCCGGAGCGCAAGCGCAGATCGCCCTCCCACACGCTCCAGCCGTAGTTGGCGCCGGCGCCGGCGCCGGCCGGCGCAAAGTCGACCTCCTCCTCGCGGTCCTGACCGACGTCGCCGATCACCATCGCGCCGGTCTTGCGATCGAACGAGAAGCGCCACGGGTTGCGCAGCCCGTACGCCCAGATCTCCGGGCGCTTGCCGGCCTGGCCGACGAATGGGTTGCCGGATGGGATCGTGTAGCCGCCGCGGGGCGAGGGATCGATGCGCAGGATCTTGCCGAGCAGCGTGTCGGTGTTCTGGCCGTTTCGGTCGGGGTCGTCCTCGCTGCCCCCGTCCCCGACTCCGATGTACAGGTCGCCTTCGGGACCGAACGCGAGCTGGCCGCCGTTGTGGTTGGCGTAAGCGCGGTGTTCGATCGTCAGCACGGTCTGTCCGCTCGCCGGGTCGGCGAGGTCGGCGCTGCTCGCCGACCGCCGAAACCGCGCGATGCGGATGTCGTTGCCGGCGATCGTGTAGTCGAGGTAGAACAGGCCGCTGCGTGCGTAGTCGGCCGGGAAGGCGATGCCGAGCAGGCCCTGCTCGTCACTACCGGCCGAATACACCGAACTGCCGAGGTCGAGGAACGGCCGCGACCGCTTGTGGCCGTGCACCAGCAGCATCACCTGGCCGGAGCGCTGCAGAACGAACACGCGACTCGGCTCGCCCGGCGCGCCGGTCACGTAGGTCGGTTCGCTGAAGCTGGCAAGACGCACGAGTCGAACCTTCCCCGCGGCTGGCCGTGCCGGCGCCGTGCTCGCGCTGGTCGGGGCCGTTCCGGTCGAGGAGACGGACGCATGCGTTGCGGCGGAGCGCGCCTGGCCGGACACGCATGCCGCCAGCGTGAGTGACCAGAGCAGCGCGATCACGAACAGCGCTCGCTTGCACATGAGCGCAATCCTGGCAGGCCCGGCATGGGATCGCGCGCTTGCCGGCGCGAGCGCCTCTCGACCCAGCACGACGTGCGCGCGCCGGCGGCCCGAGAGCAGCTGCCAGCGCCTGCCTCACGGCCGCCCGCGGTAGGTTTGTGTGGGTGTCCGAATACGTCCTCGACCATCACAACGAGGGGGAGTCGGCTCGGCTGGCGCTGATGTCGCGGCTGCTCGATCCGCTGCATCGTCGGCAGCTCGAGCAGCTCGAGCTCGGTCCCGGCGCACGCACACTCGAGCTCGGCTGCGGCAATGGCTCGATGGCGCTGTGGCTAGCCGAGCGCACCGCGCCGGCGGGGCGTGTCGTGGCGGTCGACCTCGACCTCTCGCTCGCCTACGTCGAGGCCGCGAATCTCGAGCTGCGCCGCTGGGACATCCTCGACGGTCCAGTCGCGCCCGCCGGCTTCGATCTCGTGACCGCCCGGGCCGTGCTCCACCACGTCGCCGATGTCGATCGCGCGATCGCAAACCTCGTCGCGAGCCTGCGCCCGGGTGGCGCGATCCTGCTGATCGAGCCCGACTTCCTTCCGGTCAGCGTCGCCGAGCCGGCCCACGTCCGTGCCTTCTGGGATGGGTGGCTGAGTTGGTCGCGCGAACAGGGGATCGACTACGCGATCGGACGCAGTCTGCCCGGACGCCTTGTCGAGCTGGGGCTCGAGCAGGTCAGCGCTAGGGCGGAGACGGCCCTCTACAACGGCGGATCCGCCTGGGCCCGGTACTGGATTCAGACGATTGCGGAGCTGCGCGGGTCGATCGTCGAGTCGGGCGCACTCGACGACGACTCGGTCGACGCGTTCCTGCGCTGCTGTGCGGATCCGGATTGGTGGACACAGACGATCGCGTTCACCTCGGTGAGCGCGCGCACGCCTCCGAGCAGCTGACCGATCGCGCGCCGGCCGACGCTCGGCGGAGGGCGTAGCCTGGACGCCATGCCCGGGCGCGCGCCACACCAGACCGTCGTCGTGGGCGGCGGCTTTGCCGGCTTGCAAGCCGCCCTCAAGCTGGCGCGCGCTCCGGTCGAGGTGACGTTGGTCGATCGCCGCAACTTTCACCTGTTCCAGCCGCTTGCCTACCAGGTGGCGACGGGCGCGCTGTCGCCAAGTGAGATCTGCTACCCGCTGCGCACGATCTTCCGTGCTCGGCGCAACGTCGAGGTGGTCCTGGCCGAGGCCGTCGAGCTTCGATCTCGAGGCCAGGCGCGTCGCCCTGCGTGCGGTGGCCGAGGACATCCCAGCGCCGCCGTCGCTCGATTACGACAGCCTGATCGTCGCCGGGGGCTCTCGCTACTCGTACTTCGGGCACGACGACTGGCACCCCTATGCGCCCGAGCTGAAGTCGCTCGAGGGAGCGCTGGACATCCGCAGCCGCATCCTCAGCGCGCTCGAGGCGGCCGAGTGGGAGCCCGACCCCGAGCAGAACGCGACGCGTGGCTGACGTTCGTCGTCGTCGGGGCCGGACCGACGGGCGTCGAGATGGCCGGTCAGATCGCCGAGATCGCGCACGACTCAGCACGCGAATTCCGCCGCGTCGACACCGCCTCCGCGCGAGTGCTGCTGGTCGAGGTCGCCGACCGCGTGCTGACCGGATTTCCCCCCTCCCTGTCCGCCAGCGCTGCCCGAGCGCTGGGCAAGCTCGGCGTGACGCCGCTGCTCGAGCACACGGTGACCGACATCGACGGCGACGCCGTCACGACCACGAGCCCGGCTGGTGAGCAGGCTCGTTACCCGACCCGCACGGTCGTATGGGCAGCGGGCGTGACGGCGTCCCCTCTCGCTCGCGCGCTCGCCGAGGCCAGCGGCGCTCAGCTCGATCGAGCCGGGCGGCTGATCGTGGAGGGCGACCTGACGCTGCAAGGACACCCCGAGGTGCTCCCGCTCGGCGACATGGTTGCGATTCGCCGAGCCGGACAGGTCGAGACGCTGCCGGGGCTCGCACCGGTCGCGATGCAGCAGGGGCGACACGCCGCGGCGACGATTCGCGCAATGCTCGACGGCAAGCCCTCCCAGCCGTTCCACTATCGCGACAAGGGCAACCTCGCGACGATCGGCCGGGCCCACGCCGTCGCCGACCTGAAAGTCGTGCGCCTGAGCGGCGTTGTGGCGTGGATTACATGGCTGGCCGTGCACCTGTGGTACCTGGTCGGATTTCAGAACCGCCTGCTCGTATTCATGCGCTGGGGGTTCAGCTTCTTCACACACGGGCGCGGCGCGCGGCTGATAACCACATCGCGCCCAGCGAGCACGGCCACCGCCGCGAATTCGACGCCTGGCGAGCGCGCAAGCGCCGCCGGCGGCCCGCAGGCCTGAGTCGCTCGCGATCAGCGACCGACCCTGGACAGGCCGCCGCTGGCAGATGACCAGGCGTCCGAGCGGCCCCTGGCAAGAGCCGCCCGGCGCTGCTAGGAGCTGTGCTCGCGCGGGTACGGCAGCGGCGTCAGGGTGGCCTCGAGTCGCTCGCGCAGCGGCTCGAAGCGCGGAGGTAGCGACAGCCGCTCGCCGAGGTGCTCGGCGTCCTCGTCGACGGCGAAGCCAGGGCCGATCGTGGCGATCTCGAACAGCACGCCGCTGGGCTCGCGGAAGTACACCGAGCGGAAGTAGAAGCGGTCGATCACCGGCGTCGGGTGAGCGCCGGCCTCGGCCGCACGCGTGCGCCAGCGCTCGTGATCGTCCATCGTCGAGGCGAACGCGACGTGGTGAACCGTCCCGGCTCCCTGGCTGGCGAGGGCTTCGGGCGGGGCGAGATCGTAGGCGTAGAAGCTGCCGCGATGCTCGCCGCGCACCTCCCAGCTGTCTCCGTCGGAGGTCGTGAAACCGAGTCCGTCGAGCAGCAGCCCGGCGCTGGCGCTGGGCTCGGCGCTGTATGCGCGCGCCCCGTCGAAGCCCTGCAGCGCGTACTCGGGGGGGACTTCCGCCGAGCTCGCGTGCAGCGGTGCGTCGCTCACGGATACGACCACCAGCTCGTGCTCCAGGCCCTCGGGATCGGCGAACAGGAGGCTCTCTCCGCTCAGCTCCGGCGCGACGCCGTGCTGCTCCAAACGCTCCTTCCAGAACTGCAGCGAAGCGGCGGAGCCGACGCGCCACACGATCCTGTGGACCATGCCCGCCCCCGGCCGGCCGCGCGCGGCGCCGGGGTACTCGAAGAACGTCAGGTCCATGCCGGGCGAGCCCTCGTCGTCTCCGTAGAACAGGTGATACACGGTCGGGTCGTCCTGGTTTACGCTCTTCTTGACCATGCGCAGTCCGAGCACGCCGGCGTAGAAGTCGACGTTGCCCGGTGCGTCGGCCGTGATCGCGGTGATGTGGTGGATGCCCTCGAGCTTCATCGGCAGCTGCGATTATCGCCTAGTGCAAGGAGGATCGCTCATCCCGCGCTTCGGGCGCGCGCGGCGCGATTCCACGCTCGCGGTGCTCGAGGGCTTTCACCCGCTCAAGCACGCCCTGCGCTTCGGCGCGAACGTGCTGGAGGTTGCGTGCCACGACCTGGCCGAGCTCGAGCGGCTGGCCGAGCGGCTGGCCCCCGACGTGGCCGAGCGAATGCGGGCGCTGGCGCGCGAGGTCGACGGCGCGGTGTTCGAGCAGCTGGCGCCATTGCCGCCGGCGACGGGCGTGATGGCGCTCGCCGAGCGCCCCGCGATGGACGCGGCGGATGTGCTCGCCGACGCGCGGGCGGAGCCGGTCGTGCTGCTCGAGGACCCGCGCGACCTCGGCAACCTGGGCGCCTGCGTACGCGTCGCGGCCGCGGCCGACGTCGCGGGTGTGCTCAGCACCGGCAGCCACGACCCATGGGCGCCGGACGCGCTGCGCGGCGCAGCCGGCCTGCACTTCGCGCTGCCCGTGGCGAGGGTCGCAGAGCTCGCGCAGCTGCAGGCGGGAGGACGTAGGCTGCTGGCGCTCGACCCGGGCGGTGAGCCGATCGCGCCGGCGGAGCTGCCCGAGCGTGCGCTGCTGGCGTTCGGCACCGAGCGCTACGGCCTCAGCGATGCCCTGCTGCAGCGTGCCGACCAGCGGATCAGCATTCCGATGCGCGAGGGCGTGTCGAGCCTCAACCTGGCGACGTCGGTGGCCGCCGTCCTGTTCGCCTGGCGCCTGTCGGGGCCAGCCAAATCGGGCGTCGACTGACGGCGCTCGTGCCGGCCTGTGGGCGGCGTGCTGCGGCTGCGGTGTCCGCCCGACCGGCCCGCGCCCGGACCCGTGCTAGCCCGGGTTGGCGGCAGCCCACTCGACGATCTCGTGCGAGTCGGCGATCGCGCTGCCGTCGTCGAGCTCGAGCACGGGAACCCAGCGTTTACCGGTCAGTTCCTGGGCGCGGCGGCGGCCGGTGGTGTTGTTGAGCGCCGCGGGCAGCGGCGCGAAGCCATACGACTTGATCACCTGCGGGTCGTGACCGGCGTCCTTGAGCGCTTGGTAGGCGTTCGCGCAGGGATGCCCGCCGGGACGCGGCGTCGGAAAGGTGCCCCAGCACACGTACAGCTTCACGAGACCGTCAGCGTGCCTTCCATGCCCGCCTGGCGATGGCCGGGCACGGAGCAGAAGAATGTGTATTTGCCCGGCTTCAGGCTGAGCGTGACCGTGCGGCTGCCGCCTACGAACGTGGGCGTCGCGCCGAGCACCTTGCTGCCTTCGGCGACTGTCACGTTGTGTTCGATCGGCGACATGTTCGTCATGTCGATCGTCACCTTGCCGGCCTTCGCGCTCAGCTGCTTGGTGTCGTAGCTGAGCTGCCCGGCCGGGTTCGCCGCGAGCGTCAGCTTCGTGACGGCGGCCGGAGACGACGGCGGCGCGGGCGTGCCCGTCGTCGCCTTCGGCGACTTCCCGGTGGCCGACTTCGTGGGTGCCGGCGTGGAGGGTGCCGACGTCGAGGCCGGCGGCGTCGAGGATTCGGCGGTCGCGGTCGTCGTGGAGCCGCTCTCGGCGCCGGCGCTCTCGGCGCCTCCCGAGGTGAGCACGGCGGTCGATACGGCGCCCAGCACGAGCAGCGCCGTGATCGCCATCACGGCGCGCTGCCCGCCGGCGCTGCCTGGGAAGTTGGGTTTGCGCAACCCCAGTCCGAGAGACACGAACAGCGCCCACGCCACGAGCACGCCGCCGGCGATGTAGTAGGCGGTCTTGCTCTTCTCGGCCGCGAGGACAGGCGTCAGCTGGATTGCGAGCGCATGCACGGCCGCGAGCCTAGCCGATGCACCGCCGGGTATGCTGCCCGCTGGAATGGTCGATGCGGTGCGCACCGAGCAGGGCTCGCTCGAGGGACTGCCCGACTTTCCCTTCGCGCCCCACTACCGCGAGATCGACGGCTTGCGCCTGGCGCATATCGACGAGGGGGACGGGGCGCCCGTCGTGTTCGTACACGGCGAGCCGACGTGGTCGTTCTTGTGGCGCAAGGTGCTGCCGCCGGTGCGCGACGCAGGCTTTCGCTGCATCGCGCCGGACCTCGCCGGCTTCGGACGCTCGGACAAGCCGACCGACCTCGACTGGTACTCCTACGACCGCCACACCGAGCTGACGGCGACGCTGCTCGATGACCTCGACGTGCGCGGCGCGACGATCGTCGTGCACGACTGGGGCGGCCCGATCGGGCTGCGGCTGGCGGTCGAGCACCCGGACCGGATCGAGCGCCTGGTGATCCTCGACACCGGCCTGTTCACCGGACACCAGCGGATGACGGACGCGTGGACCGCGTTTCGCGACTTCGTCGAGCGGACGGAGGATCTGCCGGTCGGCTTCCTGGTGCGCGGGGCCTGCAAGACCGATCCCGGCGACGAGGTGATCGCGGCCTACGACGCGCCATACCCGGACGCCGCCTCGAAGGCCGGCGCTCGCGCATTTCCGCTGATGATCCCCCGCGCACCCGACGCCCCCGGCGCCGCTGCGGGCCAGCGCGTGCAGGACGCCCTGCGCGCGGACAGCCGGCCCTCGCTGATCCTGTGGGCCGACTCCGACCCGATCCTGCCGTTGAAGCTCGGCGAGCGTTTCGCGGCCGCGATCGACGGCCCGCCGCCTCGCCCGATCGAGCAGGCGAGCCACTTCCTGCAGGAGGACAAAGGTGAGCTGATCGGCGAGCTGATCGCCGACTGGCTGCGCGCGAGCTAGGCGCCTGCGCGCGAGCTCACCCCGGCGCCTGCGCTAGCCGCCCGACGCGCGAGCTAACCCTCCGCGCCCGGGCCGACCGAGCTCGGTATCTGTACCTGCTCGGCGCCCTGCTCCAGTCCCGGCTCGGAGTGCGAGGCGCGTAGCTCGTATGCACGCCGTGTGCCGGAGTCGGCATCGGCGAGTACGCGGTCGGCTTTCATCGCGCGCGCCAAGCCCTCGGACAGCCTCCGCGGCAGCACCGTTCCGAGGATGTTCGTGCGCTTGGCCGACTTGGGCACCCACACTTCGACGAGTCCGGACTGCAGCGCCTCGACGATCGCGTCGGCCACGTCGGCGGGCTCCAGGTTGCTCAGCCCGCGCGCCTCGCCCAAACCCGAGCCGAGCTCGGTGTTGACCACGTAGGGCATCACGTAGCTGACGTCGATGTGCGCGCCCATCAGGCGCAGCTCGCCCCGCACGGCCTCGCTGAGACCTACGACAGCGTGCTTCGTCGCGGAGTAGGTCGCGCCGCCGGGGGCGCCGAACTTGCCGGCCTGCGAGGAGATGTTGACGATGTGGCCACGGTCGCGCGGGATCATCCGCTCGAGCGCGAGCTTCATGCCGAGGATCACGCCGTGCAGGTTGATGTCGACTTGGCGCCTGGCGGTCAGGTCGTCCTCGTCGATGAAGCGACCGATCTGCATGATCCCGGCGTTGTTGACGAGCACGTCGAGCGGGCCCAGCTGCTGCTCTGCGGCCTCGAGGAAGGCCGAAAAGGAGGCGCGGTCGGTGACGTCGAGCGGGAGTGCGATGGCGCTCGGCCCGAGCTCCGTGGCGGCCTTGCGCGCGGCGTCTACGTCGACGTCGCCGATCGCCACCCTGACGCCTTGGCGCAGCAGCGCCTGGGCCGTGGCGCGGCCGATTCCTCGCGCGGCTCCGGTGATCGCTGCGGTCTCTCCGGCGAGGATACGGGGCTGCTTGGCCATGGTCTTCCTCCTGGTCGTGCGCGGCGGGCGGGACGCCGGCGAGCGGGTGAGCGTCAAAGCTAGCGCGGTCGGCCGGTGCGTGCTGGTCGCACGGCCAATTTGCCAAAAGCGGAGGGATCAGTAGGGTTGACGCATGGCGAGCTTCAAGTTCGAGGGTAAGCGCATCGCCTACACGGAATACGGGGGCGGGCCTGCGGCGGTCACGGAGGCGGGGTCGCGCGGGCGCACGGCGCGCAGCTCGCGGGCGAGCTCCCGGCCGCTGATCCTGGTCCACGGCCTGCTGCTCTCGCAGCAGATGCACCGGCCGCTCGCCGAAGACCTGGCGGCGCGCGGCAACCGCGTGATCACGATCGACCTGCTCGGCCACGGCGAGTCGGATCGCCCGCGCGACATGTGGCGCTACTCGATGCGCTTCTTCGGCGACCAGATCGTGGCGCTGATGGACCATTTGCAGCTCGACGAAGCCGTCGTCATGGGCACGTCGCTGGGGGCGAACGCGGCGCTGAACATCGCGCTCACGGCGCCCGAGCGCCTGCGTGGGATGGTGATCGAGATGCCGGTGCTCGACAACGCTCTGCTGTGGAGCGCGATTGCGTTCACGCCGCTACTGGTCGCGTTGACGTTCGGGGAACGCGGCGATGAAGTTGCTGGCGCGCGGCGCGCGCGCCGTTCCGCGCGGCGCGCTGCCGCACTACGGCAACGTGATGCTCGATCTGATCCGCCAGGAACCGGCGCCGGGAGCGGCTGTGCTGCAGGGCCTGTTCTTCGGGCGCGTAGCGCCGCACCGCAACGACCGGCGCCAGTTCCAGACGCCGGCGCTCGTGCTCGGCCACCACCGCGACCCCGTGCACCCTTTCTCCGACGCGGGCATGCTCGCCGAGGAGCTGCCCAACGGGCGGCTGATCGAAGCGGACTCGATCATGGAGCTGCGCCTGCAGCCGGAGCGGCTGACCGGCGAAATCGCGGATTTCCTCGACGAAGTGTGGGCGGAACCCCGCGCCCGCGGCGCGAAAGCGCGGCCTGCACGCGCGGCCAAACGCGCGACTCCTCGCGCCGGCAGACCGTCCAAGCCGGCGGCCAAACGCCCGCCCAAACGCGCACGCGCCAGCTCCGGCTGAGCCACGGCGCGCAGGCCGCACAGCTGCGCTGTCATAGATGCGCAGCCGCGCCAGGCGGGCGCTGGCCAAGCGTCGCAAGGACGCAGGGAGCGTGGAGTGCTTTGCACTCGAGCGACCGAGGACACAGCGACGCGCCGGCCAGGGCCCGCCTGGCTACTTCTTGCGGGGGAACAGTTCGAGTTCGTTGACGCTGATGTGCCCTGGCGCCTGCGGGGTGCCGACGGCCGAGGCGGGCGCCTGGCTGATCCACAGGACGATGAATCGGTAGGGCTGCTTGGCCGCCTGCGCTGTCGCGCTGTTTGCTCCGAGCTTGAGGCGCTCGTGCTTCTTGCTCGCGACGAGCGATGGGGTCAGCGCGACCCACGCGGGATCGGTGATCGAGGTGGGCGGCGCCTGTCCGTTGGCTCCGTAGACCTGGACGGTCAGGCCGGGAGTCGTGGTGTTCAGCGCGAGCGCCGACAGCCGGCGCGAGGTGTTGAGGTCGATCACGAGCCCGACGGCCATCTTGGGGGCGACGGCGGGTTCGACGAGCGCGGTCCAACCGGTCGACGCGTCGCCGTCGATCGTCAGGCTGGGATCGCCGAAGTTGGTCGCGGCGTACGCGTAAGGGTTGTAGGTCGAGGCGGCGTTGGTGTCGAGTTCGAGCGCTTCGGGATGCGCTTCGCCGGCGGGAACAGGCGTCTGTTTGGCCGTTGTCGGCAATTTGGCCGCGGGTGTGGTCGCGCCGCCGGAGGGCGTCGTGGGCGTGGTCAGCGTTTTCGGCGTCGGCGCCGACAGCGGGATTTTCGGCGGTTTGCTTTTGCCGAGCGGTAGCGCCGGTTTGATGGTGGTGGGCGCGCCGACTTTGGCGGTCGCGGTTGGCGTGGGCGTCGACGCGGTGGGCGGGACTGGCGTGGTGGCGGTCGTCGCGGGCGCCTGCGCGAGCGTCGTGGTGAGGACGCGCCGGGAGGGGCTGCCTTTGCTGAGCGCCGCGTAGGCTGCGCCCGCCGCGCCCGCGACGAGCACCGCGAGCGCGATCACGGCGATCGCCGCCGAGCGCCAGGTGGGCGCGCGCGAGCCAAGGCTGTCGGGGGCGCCGGTGCCGCACTGCAGGCACCAGTCCTGCCCGTTCTGCAGCGCAGCGCCGCAGTTCGCGCAGACGCGCGCTGCGTGCTCGGGCGCCGTTGGCCCGGATGCGCCGTTCGCCCCGGCGGAGGCGGCGGGCGCCTGTTGTCCGCTGGGCGCAGCGGGCGGCTCTGCGAGTGCCGTGGGCACGTGGCCAATTCTACTGGCCGGGGTTCGGGCCTGGCGAGGGTCGGCGTCCCCAGGCACCCGGCATGTCCGCGCTGGAGACGTGGCGGCTCGCCCGCGTGAGGCGTGCCGCGGCCGGCTAGAACGCTCGGGCGCCGCCAGCTCGCCAAGCGCTTAGCCCGGCGCCGCCGGCTCTCCGGGAGCCGTGGGGCCGCCCTCGACGATGTCGCGTCCGGTCGGCTGCATGTGCTCGTCGAGCTCGAGCTGCCAGTAGTAGCGCGTGAACGTCATGCCGGCGCGGAACTCGCCAACGTGCGGCGCGACGGCGTCGCCGCAGGCCATGCGCACGATCAGCTCGGGGTAGCTGTGCCCCGGCAACGCAGCGTAGGCGGGAGCCGGGAAGGCGCCGCCGAAGCGCGTGTTCACGTCGGTGATGCCCAGCCCGACGTGCGGATCGCGGAACACCTGGATGGTGGCGGGGCCGGTCACGGCGAGCGCCTCCATCGTGCGCCGGCCGAGCTCTATGAGCTCGTGGTCGCGCACGACGGCGCCCTTGATCGACTCGCCGCCGCGCGACTCGAGCATCGTGCGCGGGATCGCGTTGAGACAGCGGCCGTCGAGGTCTCCGAGGCAGTCGATCGACAGCTCCGGCCCGCCCATTGCGCGCTGGATCATGACGGGCTCGTGTACGTACTCGACGAAGAACTGCGCCTGCGCGGCATCGTGAGCGAGGTGGATCGAGCGCGCGCCGGAGCCGCGTCGGGGCTTGACCATGACCGGGTATTCGAACGAGTCGAGGTCCGCGTCGGGCAGCAGGGTCGGCGGCGAAGGCAGCCCGAGACGCTGCAGCAGCAGGTGCGTCTCGTACTTGTCGTAGGTGGCGCGCGCGACCTCGGGCGAGGGGACGAGCGCGGGCAGGCGCCGTTCGACACGCGCCTGTGCGAGCACCTCTATGTCGAGGTCGGTCAGCGGCAGCACGGCGCCGACTTCGTGCTGTTCGCACAGCTCGCGCAGCGCGGTCACGTAGCGCGGGTCGTCGACGAGCGGCACGCACGCGCGCACGTGCGCGGCGTACTGGGCGGGAGCGAGCGGCGAGGGATCGGCGGCCACGGTCCTCGTCAAGCGCGAGAAGCAGGACACGATGTCGTAGCGCTTGCCGACCCCGGTCAACAGCACGGCGGGCCTGATCACAGCTCACCCTCCCAGCCGCCGGCGCGACCCTTGTACAGGCCGCCGCCGCCGAGCACGAGGCTCGGCGTGCGCAGCAGGATCTTCAGGTCGAGCAGCAGCGAGCGGTGTTCGACGTAGTACAGGTCGAGCTCGATGCGCTGCGACCACGGCAGCGCGGCGCGACCGTTGACCTGCGCCCAGCCCGTGATGCCGGGCTTGACGGCCAACCGCGCGTGCTGGCGCGCGGTGTACTGCGCGACCTGGGCCGGCAGCGTGGGGCGCGGGCCGACCAGCGACATCTCGCCGCGCAGCACGTTGACGAGGTTGGGCAGCTCGTCCAGCGAGGTGCGGCGCAGCAGCGCGCCGACCCGCGTGATGCGCGAATCGCCGGCGTCGACCGCCAGCCCCGCGCCGATGTGCTCGGCGCCGTCGACCATCGTGCGCAGCTTGAGCATGTTGAACTGCTCGCCGTGCAATCCCGAGCGGCGCTGGCTGTAGAACGCCGGCCCGCGCGACTCGAGCCGGATCGCGATCACGGCGAGCGCCAGCACAGGCGCGCTGAGAACAAGCGCCAGCGCGGCGGCGACGATGTCGATCGCCCGGCGGATCATCCCGCGGAGGTGTCTCCCTCGGCGGCGTCCCATGATGCGCTCGTACCATGCCTGAGCCAGTCCCACAACCCGGCGGCGGGCGAGGCCGTGGTGAGCACGTAGTAGCGCGCGATCAGCAGCGGGCGGGCGCGCAGCGCGCCGGCCAGCAGGGCGGCGAGCAGCAACGCGAGCTGGACGGCGAGCGTTGCCGAGTAGAGAGCGCCGGCACCGGCGGCGACGAGCGCGAGGTTGGCGGCGAGCGCCAGCAGATGCAGCGCCGGCGTGGCATAGCGCAGCAGGCGGTGGGAGAAGATCATCAGCGCGTACAGCGGTGGGTAGCCGCGCGGGGAGAGCATGCCACCGCGCAGCACGATCGGCCAGGTGTGGCTCATCATGCGGCGCTTGCGCGCGAACTCGCCGAGCAGCGACGGCACCATCTTCTCGCTGGCGCGCGCGCTCGGCACGTAGCGGGCGCGCAGGCCGCGCTTGACCATGTTGAAGGGCAGCGACAGGTCGTGCCCCATGATCGGGTCGACGACGATGTAGGCGTCGCGGCGGGTGGCGTAGATGGCGCCGTTGCCGGCCGTGATCGAGGACAGGCGCGACTCCAGCGCGCGTATGGCGAGCTCGTAGCGCCAGTACAGGCCCTCCTGGTTGGAGGCGCCGTCGGCCTGCACGAAGCGGACCTGCCCGCAGGCGTAGCCGACGCGCTCGTCGGAGAAGGCGCTGACGAGCTCGCGCAGCGCGCCAGCCTCCCACAGCGAGTTGGCGTCGGAGAAGGCGACGAGCGCACCGCGTGCGCGCTCCACAGCGGCGTCCTGGGCGCGGATCTTGCCGCCGCGCGGGAGCTCGAGCACGACATCGGCGCCGGCCGCGCGCGCCCTCTCGGCGGTCGCGTCGGCGCAGCCGTCGCAGGCCACGATCAGCTCGAGCAGCTCCCTCGGATAGTCGAGCGCCAGCTCGTTGGCGACCTTCGCGGCGATCACCTGCTGCTCGTCGTGGGCGGCGACGATCAGCGACGAGATGGCAGTGGCGGTCGCCCGGCCCGCGAGCTCCTGTTTATTTTGATGAGCTGCGCCCCTGTCGGGGCTCCGCCGCGTGGTTTCGCGTTGCGAGACCTCGGCGGGCGCGAACAGCCGCGCGGCAACGAGCAGGGCGAGCGAGTAGCCGAGCTGCGTCCAGGCGATCAGCGCGACGCACGACCAGAACACGATCTCGAGGGCGAGCACGCGTTGATTCTCGCGGACGTGCGCGGCGGCCGGGGGCGCGGTAGGCTCGCGAGATGAGCTACACGATCAAGAACCTCACAGAAACGACCGACAGCGCGCCCAAGTTCGGCATGGACGAGCTGGGCGAGGCGCACTTTCCGCGCGAGGAGCTGGGAGCGCAGACGACGGGGCTCTCCTACCAGGTGCTGAAGCCCGGCAAGCGCAGCGCGTTCGGGCACACGCACGAGGAGGCGGAGGAGGTCTACGTGGTGCTGTCCGGCAGTGGCCGCATGCGCCTGGACGACGACATCGTCGAGATCTCCGAGCTCGACGCGATTCGCGTGGCACCGAAGGTCAAGCGCGCGTTCGAGGCGGGCTCCAACGGGGTCGCGCTGCTGGCGTTCGGCCCTCGCCACGAGGGCGACGGCGCGATGGACCCCGAGTTCTGGACCGACTGAGCCGGCCCGGGGAGCCAACGCCAGGAGCTGGCGCGGCGAGCGATGCGCGCGCGCCGGCGGCCGGCCGCTCGCGGCTCTACCGCGCGTCCAGCAGCTGCTCGTAGAGCGCGAGCGTACGCCGCGCGATCGGGTCCCACCCGTACTCTTCGCGCGCCGCCCCCAGCGCACGCTGGCCGAGCGCGGACAGCGCCGCGGGGTCGGCCAGCAGATCGACAAGCGCGTCGTGCAGCGCCGCAGGATCGCCCGGGGCGACCGCGTGCGCGGCGCCGCGCTCGGCGACCTCGGCGAAGCCGCCGATGTCGCTGACCACGACCGGCTTGCCGAACGCGAGCGCCGTGAACAGCACGCCCGACTGCTCGATCTCGCGGTAGGGCAGCACCACCAGGTCGGCGCGCGCGAAGTACGCGGGCAGCTCCTCATCGCCCACGAAGCGCGTGACCAAGCGCACGTTGGGCGGCGCGTCGGCAAACAGCGCCGCGACGTCCATGCGCGGCATGCCCACGATCCACAACTCGGCGTCCTCGATGCCGCGCCACGCCTCGAGCAGAACGTCCAGGCCCTTGTATGGACGCAGCAGCCCGAAGAACAGCACGACGCGCTTGTCCGTTGCAAACGGCGGCGGTCCGGCGGGTAGCTCGGCGAGGTGCGCGAAGGCGCCATGCGGGATCACGTGCACGCGCTCGCCCTCGACGTCCAGCTCCTGCTGCAGGCGCTCGCGTCCGTGCTGTGAGTGCACGACGATCGCGTCGAAGCGCTCGTACAGCCGACGCTGCGCGCGGCGGCGCGCGGCTCCGCCCTCGCGCGGGAGCACGTCGTGCGCCGTCAGCACCAGCGGCGGACGAGAGCTGCCGGCAGCGGCGGGCGAGCCGCGCCGCCGTGGCAGCAGCGGCCCGTCGACGTGCTGGACCGGCAGCCACTGGAAGTGCACCACGTCGGCGGCGCGCGCAAGGCGCCGGTAGCTGAGCATGTCCGGCACATGCTGGGCGAGCCTGAGGCTGCGACGCGCGACCTGCGCACCGCGCGAGTTGCCCGACACGAGCGCTGCCGCCCGATAGAAGCGCTCGACCTTGCGATAGCCCTGCGGCGCAGGGACGGCGCCGTAGGCGAAGCGGCTGGTGTACAGCTCCACCTCGGCGCCGGCCCGCGCCAGGGCTGCGCACAGGGCGTGGTCGTATGGCGGCGTGTAGGCCGCCGGATCGACGATGTGCACGCGCATCGGGGCAGACAATAGGTGCGTGGTCAGCGCCCGCGCCGCCGTGGCTAGAGTCCGGCGGATGCCTGACGTCGAGGTCAGCTACTGCGTCGTCAACACCTCGCAGCGCGAGCTGCTCCTGCGCGGCCTCGACGCGATTGGGCGCGAGCGCGAGCTGGTGCCGTTCGCGACGGAGGTGCTGGTGCTGGACAACGGCTCGCGCGACGGGTCGGCGCAGGCGGCCGAAGCGCACGCGAGCGTCGATCAGACGATCGCGCTGGCCGAACGCCGTGGCAAGGGCTTGAACGACTCCGAGCTGCTGCGCCGGGCACGCGGGCGCTACGCGCTGCTGCTGAACGAGGACTCTCAGCTGCAGCCGGGCGCGACGCTGGCGCTGTGGGAAGCGCTGCAGGCGCGCCCGCAGGCCGCGTGCGCGGGCGCCAGGCTGCTGCGTGCAGACGGTCGCGAACAGCCCTCGGCGTGGCGTTTCCCGACCCCGCTGACGGCGCTCGCGGGCGCGCTGCTGCTGCATCGCCGCTTTACCGTGCAGAGTGGCGGCTCGGTCACGCGCGAGGTCGACTGGTGCCAGTCGGCGGCGCTGCTGGTCCGTCGCGCGGCGGCGGAGCAGGTCGACTACCTCGACGGCGACTTCTTCGTGTACTCCGACGAGGTCGACTTCGCGCGACGCCTGCGCGACGAGGGCTGGCGCAGCGTGTACGTCCCCGCCGCCGTCGCGATCCACGACGAGCAGCTGTCGACCGCACAGGTGCCCGACCGACGCATCGTGGAAATGGCGCGCAACCGGGATAGGTATATGCGCAAGCACCACTCCGCGCCTGCCGCCGCGACCGTCCGCTTGCTGACCGCGTGGCCGTACGCGCTGCGCGCGCTCGCAGCGTCGGTGCTGCCCGGGCACTCGCCGCGTCGCTACTGGCGTCACGTCACCGCGACGCTGCGTCCGGGCCGAGGCGAAGGCCTGCGCGAGGCAGCCGCTCGCTACAACCGCGAAGGCTGAGCGTCGAGCTCGTCGAGCAGCGCCTGCACGACACGTTCGTCAAGCTGCGAGCCGGCGACGCGGCGCAGCTCTGCGGTGGCCTCGGCAGGGCCTCGCGCGGGGCGATAGGGGCGGTCGGTCACGATCGCCTCGAAGGTGTCGCAGGCGGCGATGATGCGCGCTGCGAGAGGGATCTGCTCACCGCGCATTCCGTCGGGATAGCCGCTGCCGTCCCAGCGCTCGTGACTGGCGCGAACCGCAGCGGCGAGGTGTGCGAAGGCGGGAATGCTGGCGACGAGCTTGCCGCCCGCTGCGGCGTGGCCGCGCATCGTCACCCACTCCTCGTCGGTCAGCGGGCCGGGCTTGCACAGGATCTCGCTGGGCACCGCGACCTTGCCGACATCGTGCAGCAGCGCCGCATAGCGTGCGTCGCCGGCGCGCGTTGCGCTCAGGCCGAGCCGCAGCGCGACGCGCTCGGTGAGGTCGGCGACCTGCTGCTCGTGCGATGCGGTGTAGTCGTCCTTGGCCTCGACCGTGCTCATCAGCGCGGTCAGGGTGGTCGTGAACGTCTGCTCGAGATCGGCTACCAGCGCCGCCCGATGCACCGAGGAGCCAAGGCTCGCCGCGATCGCCTCGACGAGCACCGCGTCCGCCTCGCTGAACGCCCCCGCCTCGGGAGCTTCGATGTTGAGCACGCCCCACACCGCGCCGTCTAGGAGGATCGGCACGCTCAGCTCCGAGCGCGGGTCTGTCTTGCGGTCGCGCTGGATGTAATCGGCGTCCTTGCGCGTGTCGGACACCAGCGCGCTGTTGCCCGAGCGCGCGACACGCCCGTTGACGCCCTCGTGCAGCGACTGCTCCACGAGCAGGAACTCGGTCATCACCTCGGCGAGAGCGCCGCTGCCGGCAATCAGCCGCAACGTCTCGTCGGGGTCCAGGCGCTGGATCGCGACGAGGTAGAAAGCGAACGTCTCGTGCAGCTCCTCGACCAGCAGCTCCACCATCTCCTGCACGTCGTTGGTCGCTGCCAGGCGCGCCGTCAGGCGGGCGGCCAGGCGCAGCTGCGCGCGTAGGTAGGCGAGCTCGCCGGCGGCCGCCAGCTGCTGGGCGCGCTCGTCGGCGCGGTGGTGGCGCAGCGCCTCGGCCCGGCGGCGTCGCTCGCGCGCGCCGGCGGTTCCACGCTGCGCGGACGCCGATCTACGCTGCGTGACGGCCGTCTCGGGCATGTTGGAACTGGTAATCGGTCGCGGACGCGCCCCGCTTGAGTCGACCGGCGCCTCGTTAGACACCCTCGCGCGCTACCGCGGTTCTCACAGGTCGCGCAACGGGTCCTCGGCGTACGCCTCGACGTCGCCGTGGCCGGCGCGGAAGGCGGCCACGCGGCGGCGGCCGTCGGCGAGCAGCAAGCGCGCCTGGCTTCGCTCGTCGGCGCCGAAGAAGCGCGTGAGCAGGAGCAGGATCGGGATCAGCGCGAGCCACACGATGCGCAGCACGATGCCGACGAAGCCGTGTGTCGGCAGCAGCAGCTCTCCCGACACGGCCACGCTGGCGAGGATCGCCGTCAGCTGCGCCAGCCGTCGCCACTCGAACCGCACTGCGAACAGGTTGCGCGTGAGCATGTGCATGACGGCGAGCATCGCCACGTAGGCGCCGCACAGCGCGATGCCCGCACCGGCGATCCCGAGGCCGGCGCCGCTGCTTGGGACGAGCGCGAACAGCAGCGCGATGTTGACGAGCAGCCCGACGCCGGCCGCAGGGAGGTTGCGCTGGGTCACGCGGGCACGGCCGGTGATCACGATCATCACCTGGTAGAGCCCGTACAGCGTCCACGCCAGCGCCAGCCACGGCAGCGCCGCGTGCGCCCCGAAGTACTGGGGCGCGGCCAGCAGCCGGACGATCCAGCGCGCGACCAGCGCGACTGCCGCGACGACGACGCCCGTCGCCAGCAGGAAGTAGGTCGTCACCAGCGAGTACAGCCGCGCCGCCTCGGCGTCGCTCTCGATCGAGTACGCCAGCGGCGGCCACGCGTACTGGAAGCCGCGCACCATCACGAACACGACCGTCGCGAACTGCAGCGCCACCGAGTAGTTGCCGGCGGCCGCGTGCGAGTAGCCGCGATACAGGTAGAAGCGATCGGCGACCTGCAGCGCGTACACGCTCGCGTCGGCGGGCACCGTCGGCAACCCGAAGCGCAGCATCGCGCGCAGGTCGGCCCAGTGCACGTGCAGGCTGAAGCGGCGGCGCAGCACCCACCACAGGCCCAGCACCACGATCGCCGAGGCGCCGAAGTTGCCGAGCAGCAGCCCGCGCGCCCCCTGGTCCGCGACGACGACCAGGCCGACGGTGAACAGCACCGTCAGGCCCACGTTGGCGGCCGACGCGTAGATGTAGGCGCGCGCGCGTTCGTCCACGCGCAGCTGCGCGTAGGCCATCTCCAGGTTGGTGAACGCCCACAGCCCGACGGTCGCGCAGTCGAGCAGCAGCGGGTCGTGGTAGCCGAGGATCAGCCGCGACAGCGCACCGGCGAACACGAAGGCGAGAATCGCGGCGACCGTCGTGGTCCAGGCGACCGTCGCCGTCGCCGTGCGCGCGATCCGGTCGCGACGCGACACATCATCGTCATCGAAATAAAAACGGATGAACGCCTCGCCGACGCCCACGCGCAGGAAGATGCTGGCCAGGATCACCGCCGTCAACAGCGAGTTGGCGGCGCCGTAGCCCGCGGGCGAGACGTGGCGCGTGTACAGGGGGATCGTGATCAGCGCGATCCCCTTGGAGACGATGTCGCCGAACTGGTAGGCGGCGCCTGTCGCCAGCAGCCGCTTCAGATAGCCGCGCACGGCTGAGAACCTACCCGCCGCTTACGCCGCAGCCGCGCCGTCGGCGCCGCCGTCGACGCGCGCCGACCGCGGGCGCTCGCCGCGCTCGCCGGCGCGGGCCAGCGAGATGCCGATCCCGAGCAGCGTCCACGTGAGCGGGTCCTCGAGGAAGTCGGCGTACGTGAACGTGTGCAGCACCAGTGCGGCAAAGCACGCGGCGATCGCGATCCTCGGCGGCGAGCGCCCGGCCCCCCGAAACAGCACCAGCAAGGCGACGACGAGCAGCGCCACGTAAAGCGCCAAGCCGACAATGCCCTGCTCCGCGGCGACCGTGATCGGAATCGTGTGCGATGCCGACGTGGCGTTTTCGGCGCTCGTCTTGCTGTGGCGTTCGTACTGCTTCTGGAACGAGCCCGAGCCGTAGCCGTACAGCGGGCGTTTGGCGAACAGTTCGAGGCCGCCTTCGATCAACTTCACGCGTCCCGTCGACGCGTTGTTGGCCGAGCCGCCGTTGCCCTTCAGGCCGAAATGAAGGCTCGCGGGAGCCGCCGCCAGCACGATCGCCGCCGCCGCCAGCAGGGCCCCCGCGGCGTACAACGTGCCGCGCAGCGACCAGCGGTACGCGGCCAGCACCGCCAGGCCGAGCAGAAGCGCGGCGATGCTCGACTGCGAGAAGCTCGTCACGAGGCCCGCCAACAACCACGCGAGCACGGCCGCCGCGATCCACACGTCACGGGCGTTGCGCCACCACAGCACGACAGCCGTCACGGCGATCATCACCAGCGCGAGGAAGCGCCCGTAGATGTTCGGGTCGAAGAACAGCGAGTTGACGCGGAAGTAGTTGTCGTACTGGTTGGCCGCAACCACCTTCGGGTTCAAGAACAGCGACTTGCGCGCGTACTCGACAAAGCCGATTCCCGCGAATACGACCGCCAGCACCACGACGATCGCCAGGCAGCGCAGCAGCAGCTGCGGCGTCCAGCGCACGTCTCGCAGCAGCACGAACAGCAGCGCGAACGGGATGTAGAAGAACCCCAGGTTCTCCGCCGCTTTGGCCAGGTCCGGGGAGTACAGCGCCTGCACCGCGTACAGCGCGATCGACGCCAGCAGCAGCCATTCCAGGCCACGCAGGCCCTGCTCCTGGCCCCTCAGCAAGCGCGGCAGCAGGTGCGCGAGCACGCCCGCCGCGACGACCAGGTACAGCGGGATCAGCAGGTTGACCGTGCGTCCGTCCGCCGAGATCGGCAGCCGGAACGGCAGCGCCAGCATGGCTAGCAGCGGAAACGCCTCCTCGTAGCGGCGCATCACAGCCGTCAGCACCGCAATCACGACGACGGCACCGACGACGGTCGCTGCGACCGTCCCCGCGCCGATGGACGTCGCGAGCACGCCGTGCACAGGCGACGTGCTCACGGCCTCACCAGCGTGAAGCTGCGCGGAGCCAGGATCGTGCGGTGCTGCTTTCGCAAGCTGACGCGCACCCGGTACACGCCCGCAGAGGCGCGCCGGCCGGTGAGGCGTGGGCTCAGCACCTTGGTGCCGTCGGGGGCGACGGCGAACGCCGTCGCCCGGGCCGCCCCGCGCCGTCCGTCCCAGCGGATCGAGACCTGTTTGTAGCGCGGGACGGGCACGTCGTGCGCGAGTACCGCCACGTCTGCGCCGGCGGCGTCGATGATCGTCACCGTCACCTGATCCGCGCGCGCGAGCTTGAACGAGATGCGCTCTTCTTTGATGTGCCCGCTCGGCGTCGGCGAGAAGCGCGGCGTCAGCTTGAAGGACTGCACCACCGTCGGCGTGTGCTTGAGGTGCTGCGTGAGGAAGAACGCGACGAAGCACGCGACCACGAGCAGAGCGAACACCACGCTGGCCGATCTTCGATCGGCCGGCCCGTCTGTGCTCGTGCTGGCGGTTCGCGGATCGGTCGCGCTGGTCAATCGCCCCCGGCCGATCCCGGCTCGCCCAGTGCGAAGCGCTCGACCGTGTCCGAGCGCAGGCCGAGGCGCAGCGTCTCCAACGAGAGCACGTCGTCGGGAGCGATGTTGCCGAGGTTGCACTCGGTGCCGAAACGCTTCAGCAGCCATACCTGCTGAGGGCGCAGCGGCGCCTCGAAGACCAGCCGCTGGGGATCGATCGCGTGGGCGATCTCGTCGATCAAGCCCGTGCGCGGCTCGCCGTCGGCACGGTAGATCCCGGCGGTACCCGACTCGCGCGCCTCCGTGATCACCTTCCAGGCGCCGGCCTCGAGGTCGCGTTCGATCTGCTCGACCCACACGTACGGAGCCATGATGAAGTCGGCGTCCTTGTTGCCCACCTCGGCCAGCACCACGAACTCTTTCGACAGCCTTTCGATCAGCGCTCGCTTGTAGCCGGCCTCCAGGGCGATCGTGCCGTCCGAGATCTCGACGTGACGCAGGCCCAACTCCCGCAGCCACGCCACCAGGCCGTCGACGCGTCCCTGGCGGATCGCGATCTCGGTGAGCGTGCCGCCGAGCACCACCGGGATCTCTGCGGACGCGTAGCGCTCGAGCTTCGGCTTCAGGTTGGCGGTCACCACGGCCGTTCCCCAACCGAGCTTGACGATGTCCACGCACGCGCCCGCCACCTCCAGCAGACCGTCGACCTCGGCGATCGAGAGCCCCCGGTCGATCACGTGCGTCAACCCCCGCTCGCGCGGCTTGGCCGAGCGCTCAGGGATGTCGAGGAAGTTGGCTATGGGACGGTTGCGGCCTTGTCGAGACCGACGATCACGACGACGTTCGCCGACCCCGCCAGCGATGCGACGGTGCCTTCCATCGGTTGCGCCTGCGACACGCCTACTGCTCGAGCGACGCTCTGCGCTTCCGAGCTGTGCCCGCTCGTGTACTCGACGGTCGTGACCGGGTTGGCACCCGGCGGCCGCCCGTCGAGCGCCGTTGCGCGGGAGAAGCCGCCCTGGCGAAGTTCGCTGGACACGCGGTGCGCGAGCCCGGTCGTGCCCGTCCCGTTGAGCACGACGACGTTGGTTTCGGACGCGTTCGCCACAGTCGATGCCGACTTGGCGGAGCTGGTCCGTCCCGTCGTGCCGTGCCGTTTGCCCGTGGCGCCGTGCGCGCCAGAAGCCTGTTTCGCGCCGCTTGTGCTCGAGCTGCCCACGCCGCTGTTCGAGCCGCCGCCCAACGACAGCAGCACGACGATGATCACGGCAGCCGCGACCAGTACGCCGCCCACGATCAGCACCGTCGCGCGCGCCGGCGAGCTCCGCTCGGCGCGGTATCGCCGCACGGCCGGCGGTGCTCCCTCGGCGCGCTGCAGCGGGACGCCAGCGCCCGTTGCCGCGACGCGCGAGCTCGCGGCGGGCGGGGAGCCGTCGTTGGCAATCCCCTCCGTCGCCAGCGCCCTGCTCGCGACCACGCCCTCCGCTGCCGCCTGCGCGCCGCGCGCCGTCTCGCCCGCAGAGCGCCGCACGCTGCCCGCCGCCGGCGCCGGCGGCGATGCCGGGCGCGCGGGCGGGACCGGGGCGCGAGGCACGGCGCCTCGCGCGGCCGCCGCTGCCGCCGTCGCCGGCGCAGGCGTGCTCGACTCGGAATCGCCCTGCGACAGCGACTCGCCGGCCCCCCGCTCGCCGGCCACTCGCTCGCCTGCGCCGGCCACCGCCTGCTCAGACGAGGCGGCTGCTCGAGCCGGCACGGCTGCGGCGGCACCGCCTGCGGGCGGCGCGGTGGCCGCCGGAGTCGCCACTGGCGCAACGCCGGCGCCACTCGCCGGAGAACCGCCAGCCGGGACGGGTGAATGCGCACCGGCCGCTTGAGCGGGCGCGCCCGGCGCCGGCGCAGCTGCCGGCAAGACCGCGCTCCCAGAGCCGCCCTGCGCGCTCGTGGCGGTCTGGCTGGCCGCCTCCACGGCGGCCGCCGTAACCGGCGCTATCCCCGGCGCCGCGGGCTGTCCCGGCGCGGGCTGCGCGGGCGCGGGCTGTCCCGGCGCGGGCTGCGCGGGCGCGGGCTGGCTGGAAGCGGGCGGCACCGATGGAGGCTGGGCGCCCGCCGGCTGGGCGGCCGCCGTAGCCGCTGCCGTCGCCGCCGTCGCGCTCACGGCTGTGGCCTGTCCAGCCGCCGCCACGGGACGCGCGTTGATCGGCTGGGCGCGGGGAACCGGACGCACAGGCTGCGCGGGGACGCTCGGCTGCTGTACGCGCGCCGCCGCTTCGGCGCTCACCCGCTGCTCGACTTCGGCCGCGCGCTCGGGTGCGCGGCCGGCCCACTCGCGCAGGCGTCGCAGCTCGCGCGCCTGCGAGAACACGAGCAGCGCCAGGATCGCGATCGCGACCAGCGCCGCGAATGCAGCGAGCGCGCCGACTTGTGTGAATTTGCTCGAGAGCGAGAGCGCGAGCGGCGTGGCAATCATGAATCCGGAGAGTGTATGAGGGCGGCAGGCGCTCCGTGCAGGTCATCGCGCGGCCGCTCCGCACCCCCCCGCGGACCCTCGCCGTCGTGGCGGGATCCCACGTGCAGGGCCGACAGCTCGGCGACCCTGGCCGCCAGGCCAGCGGCGTCGCCCTCGAGCACGAGCAGGCCGATCTCGTCGAACATCGACTCGACCGCGTCGGCGCCGAGCGGCTCGCGCTCGGCGAGCAGGATCTTCTCGGCGCTGGTCGCCCGTGCCCGCTCGTAGCTGTTGAACAGCTCCTCGTGCAGCTTCTCGCCGGCCCGCCGCCCGACGATCTCGACCTCGATGTCGCGGGTGGGATCGAGACCCGACAGCTCGATCATCGCGCGTGCGAGCTCGAGAATGCGCACCGGCTCGCCCATGTCGAGCACGAACACCTCCGGGCGTGCGATCACCCGCCGCGCCGGAGACTCCGCGGCGGAGCCATTCAGGCGCGCCGCCTGCTGCTCTGGCGTCGCCTCCGCGTCACCCTCTCGCGCGAGCGAGCCACTGCGGATGATCAGCTGCACGGCCTCGGGGATCGTCATGAAGTAGCGCGTCATGCGCTCGTCGGTGACCGTCACCGGGCCGCCGCGCTCGATCTGGCGACGAAAGATCGGCACCACGCTGCCCGACGAGCCGAGCACGTTGCCGAAGCGAACGGCGGCGTAGCGCGTGCCGGGGAAGCGCGCCGTGGCCGCCTCGAGCGCGAACTCGGCGAGCGCCTTCGAGGCCCCCATCACGGTCGCCGGGGCG
Source organism: uncultured Solirubrobacteraceae bacterium (assembly GCA_963846205.1). Lineage (GTDB taxonomy): Bacteria > Actinomycetota > Thermoleophilia > Solirubrobacterales > Solirubrobacteraceae > Palsa-744. Next base: position 100,537 of record CAWJVB010000003.1, read on the forward strand.
ACCGCCTTGTCAGTCGACACGAGCACGAAGCGCTCGACGCCCAGCTCTCCCGCGACGTGGGCCACGACGCGCGTTGCGATCGCGTTGTTGCGCACCGCCTCGACGGGGTTCGCCTCCATCAGCCCTACGTGCTTGTAGGCCGCCGCATGGAACACGACGGTCGGGCGGTACTCGGAGAGGACCTCGCGCATGCGCTCCTCCTCCTTGCAGTCGGCCAGCACGGCCGACAGCATCGAGGGCGACACGTGGCGCTCGTCCTCCAGCTCGCGCTGGATCGAGAACAGGTTGTCCTCGGCGTGATCGACGAGCACGATTCGGTGCGGCTCCACGCGGGCGATCTGGCGGCACAGCTCCGCGCCGATCGAGCCGCCGGCGCCCGTCACCAGCGCGGTCGCTCCGGCCAGGTAGGCGCCGACCTGCTCGAGCTCCATCTGCACGGGCTCGCGCCCGAGCACGTCCTCGACCCGCACCTCGCGCATCTGGCGCGCGAGCGCTCCGCGCGTCTGCAGCAGCTCGAACACGGTCGGCAGCGTGCGCACCGGGATGCCGCGCGCACGGCACTCGCGCACGATCCGCGCGCGCGTCGATCCGGGCGCCGAGGGGATCGCGATGATCACTTCGTCGGGCTCGGCGTCGTCGAGGATGCGCGGCAGGTCGCCTTCGGTGTTCCCGCGAACGCGGACTCCGTCGATGCGCAGGCGGCGCTTGCTCGGGTCGTCGTCCACGAACCCCACCGGGGTCAGGCCGAGCCCGCGGTTGCGGACGATCTCGCGCAGCACCAACCGCCCCCCGTCGCCCGCGCCGGCGATCAGCACGCTGCGTTGGTCCTTGCGCCCGCCACGAAAGGCAGCCAGCGGCCGACGCTCGTAGATGCTGCGCGCGAGCGCGCGCACGCCCACCAGGAACACGAGCGCGAGCAACGCGTACAGCACGATCACGCCGTTCGGCAGGCCGATCGCGGCGGTGCCGTGGCTGGTCTCGTGCTCGACCGGACGCAGCACCGCGACGGCGACGACCGTCAGGAGCACGATCGCGACGACGCCGCGCGCCACCGCCTCGTAGTCGCGCTGACCCGAGTAGCGCCAGCGGCGCTGGTACACCCGCGCGAGCACGAGCACCGGCAGGCTGCCCGCGAGCACCCACCAGATCGTGCGTTCGCGCAGCTGCGAGTAGTAGGCGTTCGGGCCGTTGTTGAAGCGAAGCTCGAAGGCGAGGTAGTACGCGAGCGCGACCAGCGCCCCATCCACCGCGAGTTGGGGCAGCGAGTGACGGTGCAGGGGAAAGGCCGCCGAGCGGATCCGTCGGCGCATTGAGGGGATTGTAAGCGGCCGCAGGCGCTCAGGCGCCTTGGGTGCCGGCGTGCACGGGCGTGAGCAGGAGCTCGACGAGCACGCTGGATCGCGGCGCACGCGGCGCTCGACGCCGTCGCGCTCGCGCCTGACCAGGTCGATCTGGTCTGGCCCGGACAACCTACGTAGGCGTCCTTCGCCGATCAAACGCTCGTCGACGGCGCCCGGACGCCCCTCGAACGTCGTGTACACCGGCACGCCCAGCGCGACCGCCTCGCGGTTCATCGTCCCCCCCGCCGAGATCACCAGGTCCGAGTAGGCGATCAGGGACTGCGCGTCGATCGCGCGCTCGGGCACGATCAGGCCGGGCGACCCCCTCGAGCTCCGCGCGCTGGGAGGCGACGCGCGGCAGCACCACCGTCTGCACGCCCGATCGGCCGCTGCCTCGCGCAACCGCTCCAGCACGCCCGCGAACAGATCGTTCTCGAAGCGGTGATAGAGCGAGACCTGCGGCGGCGTGCGCACCACGACGATCGCCCGCTCGCGTCCAGATCCAGATCATCGAGCAACGCCTGCGTCGGGCTGGAAGTCGGCCAGGTAGTACTCCTCCTTCAGCCCCTCGATACGTGCGCACCTTGCCGCGTGCCCATAGCGGTCCAGGCGCTCGCGCGGGATCGCGTCCGGCACGACCACCGTCCTCGCCAGCCGGCAGTTGACGTTGTGCTGCACCGTCGCCCACTCGTAGTCGAACATCGTCGAGCTCGGCACGCGTAGCAGCGACGCCGCGACCGACACGTCGTTGGAGCCGTGCCCGAGCGCGACGTCGAACCGCCGCCACCGGCCGCACGCGCTGCGCCCGTGCCCAGCGCACGAGCGCGGCCGAGCGCGACACGAGGCCTACCGCCTTGTCCGCCAGGCGCTCGCCGCGATGGTGTCCGATCGCCGTGTGCTCGATCCCGAACCGCTCGCACAGCTCGAGCGTCTGCGCGAAGTCGCGCGCCGTCACGCGACCTCGTGTCCGTCCTCGCTGCAGGCAGCTCGATGATCGGCCGCATCACCAGCACGTGCGGGCTGTTCGTCAGGTCGATCCAGATGCGCATGACCACCAAGGTATTGGCACACCCGCCCGGAACAGGCACAGCCGGCCCGACCCAGCCCTCCGGGCTGTGTGCCCGCCGGCCATATAACTGCCGGGGCGGCCTGAAGGTCACAAATCGAAACGAGGAGTGAAGGCCGGACCGGCCGAGGAGGCCGGATGCCGTTTACAAGTCGAGGCATACCGCGCCGGCTGACGCCGGAGCAGCGCCTACGACCTCCGCTGCTGGACTCGCAGACAGCGGCGGAGGTCGTCGGCGTCGAGCGCTGCTAGCTCAGTTTGGCTGTAAACGCCACCTTGCCGGCGCACGGCACTGGTGTCCCGTTCACTGATACGTTCAGGCTCTCTTCGAGATAGCCGGTGGCCGTGCCTTTCTTCGTGAACGTCACAGAGAAGGCCGATTGCCCTGTTGGAACCGTTGTTTCGCCGGGAAGGGTTGGCGATCCGGTGATAGGTGCGTGCTGGGTCACTTTGCCCGAGCTGGGAAGCGCAACCGGAGCGACGAAGTTTCCGACCGGGAGATTCTCGACGACTGGGCCAATGCACGCCCCCTCCGGCGAGACGGGCAGCGAGACGCAGAACTGCAGTTTGCCAGCGCACCTCGCATGCTTGAGCGTGATCGTGAACGGCTGTCCTTCGACCGTCGACTTGTAGGTACCGACTTTGAAGGTCGGCGGCTTGGGCTTCGCTATCGCGGTACTCGCCGGAAGGGCCACCGCGGTGGCTCCCAGCAGTGCAAGCAGCAGAACTCGGCGCATCCGTGTCCCCCGATTCGTAATCGTTGTCCCCTGTTGCCGGCACGGTACTGCAAAGGGCAGAGCACGGCCCCGACACTTGAGATGTCCGTGCGGCCCCCTGCGTGGGCCTCGCCCCGATGCCGCCTCGATGTGCGCGAGCCTCGCGCCCGTCGCGGACTCGCCCGCCTCTGCCAACGCGACCCCCAGGTAAGGTCCACGCAATGCTCGTGCTCGCATCGATCTCCGAATCGGTCGTCAACGAAACCTCCCATCTGGTGCGCACCGGCGGCCTTCCGGAGCATCTTCGTGCTGATGGCGATCGGCTCGGCCTGCATTCCGGTGCCTTCCGAGGTCGTGATGCTGTTCGCCGGCTTCGCCGTCGCCGACCGGACCGGAAGCGGCGCGCACCACCACCTGACGATGACCGGGATCGTCCTCGCCGGGCTGATCGGCACGATGGTCGGCTCCTGGATCGCCTACGCGGTCGGTCGCGGCGGGCGCATCGAGCTGCTCGAACGCCACGGCGGCAAGCTGCACATGGGTCCGGCGCAGATCGCGCGAGCCGACCGCTGGTTCCAGCGCTATGGCCAGCGCGTCGTGCTGTTCGGGCGCCTGGTCCCGCTGATCCGCGCGTTCGTGTCGCTGCCAGCCGGCATCGCGCGCATGCCTGTCGGGCGCTTCAGCCTGCTCACGCTGATCGGGTCGCTGCCGTGGGTGCTCGGTCTGGCGCTCGTCGGGCACGCCGTCGGCGGCGACTGGACAAGCGTGCGCAAGGGCTTCGAGTACGTCGACTACGCGCTGCTCGCCCTGATCGTGGTCGCTGTCGGCTACCTGATCGTGCGCCGACGGCGGCGAAGAGCGCCGGCGACCGACACGGTCGACGCCACGGCAGCGGCAACGCCGAGTCGGCCCGCTCCGAGCGCGCCGCCGACGTCTTGACGCCCTCGCGACTGCGCGAGCACTGCCGCTGCGCCACGCGCTCGCGCTCGGCCTCGCGCAGGGGCCGACCGAGCTGCTGCCGGTCTCCTCCTCTGCGCACACGACGCTGATCCCGTTGCTGCTCGGCTGGCCCTACGCGCGAGCTCGACGGCGAGCTGCGCAAGTCGTTCGAGGTCGCGCTGCACGCCGGCGCGGGCGTGGCGCTGGCGCTCGACATGCGCCGCGAGCTCGCGAGCTCCGCGCGGCAGCTCGACGCGCGCCGCGCGCGCACGGTCGCGCTCGTCGCTCGCTCCCGCCGCGCTCGCGGGGGTCGTGCTCGGGCCGGCGATCGAGCGCCGGCTCGGCGGCCCGCGCTCGATCGCCGCCGGGCTCGCTCGCGGGCGCCGTCGCGATGGCGCTCGCCGACACGCGTCGCCGGCGCCTGGATCGCGCGAGCAGGACGACGCGCGGTCCCCTCGACGGGCTCGCGCTCGGGCTCGCCCAGGCGCTGCGCGCTGGCGCCGGGGGTCTCGCGCACGGCGCCGCCCTCACGGCGGCGCGCACCCGCGGCTTCACGCGCGCCGAGCTCGACGCGCTGTCGTGGCACGCCGCGCCTGCCGGTGATGCTCGGCGCGAGCGCGCTGGAGGGCGCGCGGCTGCTGCGGCGGGACGCCGGCGCGAGCGGCGCGCGTGCTGGCCGCCGGCGCGGGCGGCGCGTTCCTCTCGACGCTCCTCAGCGCGCGCGCTGCTGCGCGCGCGCGCGCTGGCGGCTCGCGCTCGCTGCTTGCCCTACGCGCTCTACCGCTGCCTGCTCGCCGCGCTCGTCGCTCACGCGCCTGCGCCTTCGAGCGCGCACGAAGCCTGATCGCTCGCGAACGTCGCGACACGCGGCAGCACGCCGACCGGACATCCGCGCGCGCGGCGGCGTTGACGCGCACAATAGGTGCCGATGACCGTCCTCGGCACCCTGCTCGGCGGGCGCTACCGGCTCGACGCCGCAGATCGGGCGCGGCGGCATGTCGACCGTCTACCGCGCGTTCGACACCGTGCTCGAACGGCCGGTCGCGATCAAGCTGATGCACCGCGAGATCGCCGCGGACTCCGATCAGCTCGAGCGCTTCCGCCGCGAGGCGCGCTCGGTGGCGCGGCTCAACCACCCGCACATCGTGACCGTGATCGACGCCGGCGAGGAGCTCTCGCGAGGACGCCGGCGCGCCGACGGCTGCCGGCGCGCCCTACATCGTGCTCGAGTACGTCGAGGGCGAGACGCTCAAGGACCTCATCCGCCGCGAGGGTCCGCTCGAGATCCCGCAGGCGATCGCCTACGCGATCGAGATCGCGCGCGCGCTCGGCGCCGCGCACGAGCGCCAGATCGTCCACCGCGACGTCAAGCCCCAGAACGTGCTGATCGGCGCGGAAGGCGGCGCCAAGATCACCGACTTCGGGATCGCGCGCACGCTCACCGAGGAGGGCCTGACGATGGCCGGGCGCGTGCTCGGCACGACCGACTACGTCTCGCCCGAGCAGGCGCTCGGCCAGCCGGTCACCGGGCAGTCCGACCTGTACTCGCTCGGCGTCGTGCTGTACGAGATGCTCACCGGCGAGGTTCCCTTCCGCGGCGAGTCGCCCGTGGCCGTGGCGATGAAGCACGTGCGCGAGGAGGTGCCCGACGTGCAGCTGCTGCGCCCGGAGGTCTCCGCCGCGACCGCCGCGGTCGTCGACCGCGCCGTCGCCAAGGACCTCGACCACCGCTACCCCGACGCCGACAGCATGGTCGCCGACCTCGAGGAGGTGCTCGCGATCGAGGCCGCGCGCTCCGGCCAGGCCACCGGCGAGGTCACGAGCGTGCTGCGCACGCTGCCCGGCGACGCCCGGCGGCGGCTGCCGTGGCGCATGCGCCACCCGGCGCGCTGGGTCGGCTCGCTCGCGCTGCGTCGCCGCGATCGTCGCGATCGTGCTCGTGCGCCGCCGCGCAGCAGGACCCACCGCGGCACCGGCGTCTCGCCCGGACGTGCTCGCGAGCGCGGGCCTGCAGGCCGTCGCGCTCAGCCAGACCGCCGCGCACGACTACAACCCGTTCGGCACCGGTCCCGAAAACCGCGACCAGCGTCCAGAACGTCGTCGACAGCGACCCCAACACCACGTGGAGCACCGAGCAGTACTACGACGGCAAGCTCAAGAAGGCCGGCGGCGTCGGCGTCGGCGTCGTACCTCGACGCCTCGCCCGGCGTCGATCGGCCCGCGCGATCGAGATCCAGACGCCCGACGCCCGGCTTCGCCGTGCAGGTCTACGTCGCCAACCAGCATCGACCTGTCGCTGCCCTACGGCGACTCGACGCCGCTCGCCGCGCGCGGCTGGCAGGGGCCGGTCGCGCGGCCAGCGCACGTGCACAACCGCGAACGCATCCAGCTGACCCGGCGGCACGTCCTACCGCTACTACCTGGTGTGGCTGACCACGCTGCCGCCCGGCCAGCAGTCGGCGTCGATCGCCGAACTGACGCTGTTCAAGTAGCCGCGCGCGTCGCTAGCGCGCTGTAGTGCAGCGCCGCTCGCTGCGTGGCGCTCGAGCGCCAGCCGGCAGAGGCGATCGACGAGCTCGCGGGTAGGGGACGCCCGAGGCCTCGAGCAGCTTCGCGTAGACGCTCGTCGGCGTGAAGCCGGGCATCGTGTTCAGCTCGTTCACGCAGCACCCGCTCGCCGTCGACGAAGAAGTCGACGCGCGCGAGGCCCTCGCAGCCGGCGCGCGACGAACGCCTCCAGCGCCAGCTCCCGCACGCGCTGCGGCCGCGCGCTGCGGAGATGCGCGCCGGCATCGAGCAGCTGCATGCCGCCCGGCGTGTACTTGGCCTCGAAGTCGTACCAGTCGCCGGCGAAGACGATCTCGCCGGGCTCCGAGCACGATGCGCCGGCGCCGCGCCGGCGGCGCGCTCGCGCCCTCCGAGCAGCCCGAGCACGCCGCACTCGACCTCGACGCCGGGCGCCGCCGCCTCGACGATCACCAGCGCGTCGTGCGCGAACGCCGCCTCGAGCGCCGTCGCCGAGCCGCTCCGCCGCGGTCACCTTGACGATCCCCACCGAGGAGCCGAGGTGCGCGGGCTTGACGAACACCGGCAGGCCCGAGCTCGCGCGATCTCGGCGAGCAGCCTCCCGCGGCGCGCGCCGCGAAGCGCTCCTCGCGCACGCCCACGTAGTCGCACCTGCGGCACGGTGCCCGCCGCCGCCATCAGCTCCTTGAACAGCACCTTGTCCATGCACACCGCCGACGCCGCCACGCCGGCGCCGACGTAGGCGACGTCGAGCATCTCGAGCAGCCCCTGCACCGTGCCGTCCTCGCCGAACGGACCGTGCAGCGCCGGGAACGCGACGTCGACGCCGAGCAGCCCGCCGCCGGGCGTGACGCTCAGCTGCTCGCCCTCGTCGCGGCGCCAGGCGCCGTCGCGGCCGATCTCGACCCACACGACCTCGTGGCCGCGCCGCGAGCAGCCCGTCGCGCACGGCCGCCGCCGAGGACAGCGACACGTCGTGCTCGGAGGAGCGCCCGCCGGCGAGCACGGCGACCGTCAGCGGCTCCGCCCGCCGCAGCGGGCGCTCAGCCGCACGCGCTCCGGCGCGCTCATCCGGCGGCCGCCGGCGGCGTGGCGCCGGGTCGTCGTGGTGGTCGTGTCGGCGTCGTGGGCGTCGTGCGTCGGCGTGGTCGGGCGTCGGTCTGCGTGCCCAGCGCGCCGACCGTCGATCGTCACCGTCGAGCCCTTGCGGGCCTTGCGCCCCGGCCGCCGGGCTCTGCTTGAGCACCACGCCGACCTTGGTCGGTTCGGTCGTCGTCGCGCGTGACGACGCTCGGCGTGAAGCCGGCGCCGCCGAGCGCCGCCGCGGCCTGCGCCTCGCTCTGGCCGACGACGTTCGGCACGGCCGCTTCGTCGGACGCCTTGGCGACCGTCAGGTTCACCGTCGCTGCCGGTGCGCACCGAGGCTCCCGGCTGCGGGGACTGCGAGAGCACGCGTGCCCGGCGGCCTGCGTGCTCGAGACCTGCTGGCGTGACCGTCGCCGACCGATAGGCCCGCGGTCGTCAGCGTCGCTTCGGCGCGCCGTCTGCGACTGGCCCGACGACGTCCGGGACGCCGCACCTGCGCGGGCCCGCTCGAGACGAGCACCGTCACGGGGCTGCCGACCTGCAGCTCGGTGCCCGCCGGCGGGTTCGGTGCCGATCACGCTGGCCCTGCGCGACCGTCGCGCTCGGCTGGGTCCTCGATGGTCGGCTTGAAGCCCGCCGCGCGCAGCTTCGCCACCGCCTGCGCGGCGCGTCGAGCCCTTCGACGCTCGCCCAGCGGCGGCGCTGCCCGGGCCGCTGGAGACGACGATCGTCACGCGCGTGCGCCTTCGACCCGACGCTGCCGCCAGCGGGCGTCTGGCTGATCACGCGGCCGCTCGCGACCGTCGCGCTCGAGCGCCAGCGACGGAAGCGGACTCGAGGCCGACCGCGCGCAGCTTCGCCGAGCGCCGCCTGTTCGGTCTCGCCGGTCACGTTCGGCACCGTCACGTGGCTCGTGCTCGACGGTCAGCAGCAGCAGCAGCGACGATCGCCGCCGACGACGAGCGCCGCGAGCAGCGCCCCACAGCAGCACGCGTCTGCGCCGGCGGCCGTCATCGTCGGCGGGCGGCTCGCGTAGTCCTCCTCCGCCGGAGCATCGCCCCGGTCGCCGGATGCCCGGCGGAGCGCCGCAGCAGCGCTCGGCCCTGCGCCGGCGCTACGGCGCGACGCCGCGCTCCAGCCGGGCTCGCCCTGCCGCCCGCGGCGAGCAGCGCCGGCGGAGCGCCGGCAGCGCCTGGCGCTCGCGCGCGAGCGCGGCGATGAACTCGTCGGCGTCGGCGTAGCGCTGGGCCGGGTCCTTGGCGAGCGCGCGCAGCACGATCGCGTCGAGCGCCGGCGGCACCGCCGGGTTGACCTCGCTCGGCGGACGCGGCTGCGCGGAGACCTGCTTGAGGGCGATCGCCACCGCCGTCTCGCCGTCGAACGGCACCACGCCGGTCAGCAGCTCGTAGAGGATGATCCCGACCGAGTAGAGGTCGGAGGCGGCGCTGACCGCGTGCCCTGCGCCTGCTCGGGCGAGAGGTACTGCGCGGTGCCCATGATCGAGCCCGTCAGCGTCATGTCCGAGGCGCCGGCGCGGGCGATGCCGAAGTCGGTCACGCGCGCGCGGCCCTCCTCGTCGAGGATCACGTTGTGCGGCTTCAGGTCGCGGTGGATCGACGCCGCGCCGGTGGGCGAAGCGCGCGGCGCGCAGGATCTGGATGACGATGTCGATCGCCGTCGCCGGGTCGAGCGGGCCCTGCTCGCGCACGATCGTCTTCAGCGAGCGCCCGGGCAGGTACTCCATCGCGATGTAGTAGGTGCCGTCCCACTCGCCGCGGTCGAAGATCGCCGACGATGTTCGGGTGCGACAGCCCCGCGGCGCTCGAGGCCTCGCGGCGGAAGCGCTCGACGAACTCCTGGTCCTCGGCGAAGCGGTGGTGCAGCAGCTTCACCGCCACCTGCCGGCCGAGCAGCTGGTCCTCGGCGAGGTACACGTCGGCCATGCCGCCCGAGCCGATGCGCGAGATCACCCGGTAGCGCCCGTCGATGATCGTGTCCGGCTCGATCATCGCGCGCACCTCGCTCAGTCATGCAGCAGCCTTTCCATGACCTCGCGCGCGATCGGCGCGGCGAACGTGGCGCCCTGGCCGGGCACGCCCTCGAGCGTCACCGCGATCGCGACGCGCGGGTTCGACGGCCGGCGCGAAGGCGATGAACCACACGTTGTTGATCGCCGTCCCGATCTGCGTCTCCGCCGTGCCCGTCTTGCCCGCCACCTGGACGCCGGGGATCTGCGCCGGGGTGCCGGTGCCTTCGTTGACCACCGCTTCCATCATCGCCGTGACGGCGGCTGCCGTCGAGCGGCTTCATCACGACCGACTGCACGCGCGGTGAGATCCGCTGCGACCGTGCGCCCGTCGGGATCGACGATGCGCTCGGTCAGGTGCGGGGCCATCAGCGTGCCCGCGGTTGGCGACCGCCGCCGCCACCTCCGCCATCTGCAGCGGCGTCACCTCGAGTTTGTCCTGGCCGATGCCCATGCGCCCGACGTCGACCTGTCGAGCTGGTCGGCGCGACCAGCGCTTGCGCCGCGGTACTCGCCGCTGGCGGACATCTCTTCGGCCGGGATAGTCGAGCTGGGGCTTGCGGTCGAAGCCGAAGCGGCGCATGTAGCGCGCCATCGTGCTGCTTGCCCGAGCTGTTCGGCGACCTGCGCCCAGACGGTGTTGACCGAGTTCGCCAGCGCCTGCGTGAGGGTGATCTGCCCGAAGCTCTCGTTGTCGTCGTTCTGCAGCGGGACGCCCGGAGATCGGCACGTTGTCGCGCCCGCTCGACCGTCGATTCCGGCGTGAAGGCGCCGGTGTCGATCGCGGCGGTCGCCGTCACGACCTTGAACGTCGAGCCGGGCGCGTAGCCGAACTGGGTCGCGCGGTTGACCAGCGGCCGGCCCGACGCGTCGCGGGCGAGCTTCGCGTAGGCGCCGGCGAGCGCAGCGTCGTTGGGGTCGTAGCTCGGGCGAGGACGCCATCACGCGTGACCGCGCCGGTGCGCGGGTTCGAGCGCGACGACCGCGCCCTGCGTGTCCGGCGAGCGCCGAGTGGCGACGCGCTGCGCGGCCGGGTCGAGCGTCGTGCACGACCTCGTTGCCCTGCCGCTTCTTGCCCTGCAGCTGGTCGAGGATCGACTGCAGGTTCGGTGCCCGACTGGCCGTTCAGCGTCGCGTTGCGGTAGTGCTCCAGGCCCGCTCTGGCCGAGGTCCGTGATAGTAGTAGCCGATCGCGTGCGCGAACAGTTCGCCGGTCGGGTAGCGGCGTTCGAATACGCTGTCCGGCGTCTCGAGCCCGCGAGCGCACGCTGCGCGCGAGCACAGCGCCGTTGGCGGCGAGGATCGCGCCCGCGGTCGATGCGCTGCTGCTCGAGCAGCGAGCGCGCGTTGAGCGGGTTGTCGCGCAGCGAGGACGCTTCGAAGATCGTCCAGCGCGAGGTGAAGGCGATCAGCAGCGCGAACAGCACGATCACGAGCCCGTACAGGCGCACGATCGGCCGGTTCATCTCGCGAGCCTCATTCGAGCTGCCCGAGTTCGAGGCTGCGCACAGCGACGCCGCGTCGGCTTCCGAGCGCAGCGAATGGTCGAGCAGCGTGCTGCGCCGCTGCGGCGTCAGCGTCGAGGCGCTGACGCCGGAGACGTAGTGGCTGCTGTACAGCTTGAGGTTGCCCGGCAGCCGATAGGGAACGCCCTGGAACACCGTCACGAGGCCGCGGTTGTTGGTGCCGATGAAGTACACCGACTGCAGCGCGAGGTAGCGCGCCCGAGCCGACGACGCACCGCGAGGATCGCGAGCGAGGCACCGCGAGCGCGCCCCGCGCGACGCAGGCGCACGCGTCGCCGCCGCGGGCCGGTCGCGCGGTCGGGCGAGGCTGGCGGGCCGCCGACGGCGCGCCACGGGCGGGCGCAACGGCGACGGCGGGCGCAGCGCCGCGTCGGCCGGCGTGTCGCCGGCGCGGGCTCGCTGCGCGCGGCGCTGGTCGGCTGGCGGCTCGGCGTCCGCGCCAGCGCTCGTCGCGCCACGGCCGGCACGCGCACCGCCTCGGCCTGCTCGGTCGCCGGCGCGGGCTCGTGTCGAGCTCCTCGAGGCGCAGCAGCACGCACGGTGATGTTGTCGCGGCCGCCGGCCTCGTTGGCGGCGGCGATCAGCGCCTCGCCGGCCTCGCGCAGCGCGTGGTGCGGCGAGCAGCACCCGCGCCAGCACGCTCCTCGGCGACCATCGTCGTGAGGCCGTCGCTGCACAGCAGGTAGACGTCGCCGGCGCGCGCGCGAGAACGAGCGCGTGTCGACCTCGACGACTCCCTCGGGCCCGAGCGCGCGCGTGATGACCGAGCGCTGCGGGTGCTCCTCGGCCTCCTCGGGCGTCAGCCGGCCCTGGCGCATCAGCTCGTCGACGAGCGAGTGGTCGTCGGTCAGCCGCAGCAGCTCGCCGTCGCGCAGGCAGTAGGCGCGGCTGTCGCCGACGTGCGCGATCGCGACCTCCTCGCTCGCCGACGTAGACGGCGGTGAGCGTCGTGCCCATGCCGGCCTGCTCGGCGTGGCTGTGCGAGAGCTCGTGGATGCGCGCGTTCGCCGCGCGCGCCAGCTCGGCCAGGGCGCTCCTCCGGCTCGGCCGCGTCCTGCAGGCCGCTCGCTGAAGGACTCGACGGCGATCCGCGAGGCGACCTCGCCGGCCTGCGCGCCGCCCATGCCGTCGGCGACGACGAACAGCGGCGCGCGCGCGAGCAGCGAGTCCTCGTTGGCGCGGCGCTGGCGGCCGGTGTCCGTGCCCGCGTACTGCTCGGCGACGCGCAGCACGTCAGTCGACCTCGAACGTGAATTCGCTGTCGCCGATGCGCACGCGATCGCCCGGATGCAGCGGCCGCGGCGACTCGCAGCAGCTCCTCGTTCAGGTAGGTGCCGTTGGTCGAGCCGAGATCCTCGATCACGACGATGTTGCCCTGCTCGTAGATGCGCGCGTGGCGCGAGAGGCGAACGGGTCCTCCAGGCGGATCTCGGCGCGATCGCCGCGACCGAGCACGAGGTCGCCGTCGAGGTCGTAGATCATCCCCGGCTCGTGGCCCGGCGCGCGCTCGACGACCAGCCGCGGCGCGCGGTCGGCGCGTCGCGCGCCGCCGATCGCCGACGCCGAGTGCAGGCCGGTCGCGTCACCGGGATCGCCGCCCCGCCGGCGCCGCGGTCGCCGGCGAGCGTCCGCTCGCCACCGCGCAGGTCGCGCCGCGCGCTGCGCGCGACCCACAGCAGGAACAGGTACATGACGGCGAGGAAGCCGAACTTCAGCGCGACCGATACCGGAGCTCGAGCGTCGTCATCCAACTTCGAAGACGATCTCCGTCGAGCCGAGCTCGACGCGGTCGCCGGGTCGCAGCGGCTGCGGCGCCGCGCACGCCCGTCCGTTGACGCGCACGCCGTTGGTCGAGCCGAGGTCCGCGATCGTCCAGCCGTCGTCGCCGGGCCGGATCTCCGCGTGGCGGCGCGAGATCCCGGCGTCGTCGAGCACGATGTCGCAGTCGCGGCTGCGCCCGATCGTCGCCGCCGCGCGGCGGCACGCAGCAGGCGCCGGCCGCCGACCGCGAGCAGCGCCCGCGCGCCGGCGCTGTTGGCCTGCGCCTCCTCGACCTGGTCCACGCACGCGCGCTGAGGTGCTGTAGATCATCGTCTGCGCCGTGCTCCTCCATGGGCTCCGGCGCCACCGGCGCGCGTTCGTGGTGCTCGTCACTGTGCGCCTGCGGGCCGGACGAACCGCGCCTGGATCCCGAACTCGCCGAGCGCCAGGCGCTCGTCGGTGTGGAAGACGATGATCGGGCTGGGACGCCAGGATCAGCTGCTCGCGCCGAGCGTGCTCGAGCAGGTAGGCGCACAGCTCGTCGATCACCTCGTGCTCGACTCCCTCGTAGCGCGCGCGATCCTGCGGGCGACAGCCACACCGAGTACTCGTTGGGCGCGTACACGCGCGACACCGACGTCGTGCGGTGCTCGTCCATCTCGCGCGCGAGCTTGCGCGCGAGTTCCATCGGGCGCACCTCAGAGCGAAACAGGCGCCCGAAAGTGCCCTCGACGAGGTTGGCGATCGTGGTCTCGACGCTCTTGAGCGGGTTCATTGGCTGGCGGCACGGCCCGCTGGGGCAGCTCGCGCGGTCGCAAGTCTCCCGCAAGCGCCCCGCTGGGGCTGCTCGAGCCGTGAGGCCATGCTACGTCAGACCGGACCGCGCAGAGCGCGGGCAGCGACGGCGAGCGCCCCGCCCAAGAGCGCCCCGAGCAACGCGCCGCGCGGTGCCGCATCCGCGCGTGCCGGCCTGCGCGCCTGCGGCGAGGATCGGCGCGGCCGTGACCAGCGCGGCCGACCACATCGTCGCGGCGAGGACGTCGAGCGCGGCGCTGCGGCCGCGCACCAGCAGCGGCAGCAGCGCCGCGCCGCCCGCCCACAGCAAGGCGCCCAGCAGCACGCGGCTGTCGATCAGCGGCCAGATCACGTGCACCGCGGCGCCGTCGAGCGAGCCCTCCCACGCAGCGCGTGGAGGCGTGCCGGCGGGCGGCCCGAGCCACAGCCGCCGGCGCCAGCAGCGGCTCGGCGAGCGCGAGCCACCAGTAGCCGAGCGCGCCGAAGGCGGCGCGCATGCGCCAGCGCAGCGGCTGGCCGGCGAGCGCCGGGAACGCGCCCGCCAGCCCGATGCAGCCCGAGCAGCGGCGCCAACAGGCACAGCAGCCATCCGCCCGAGCCGCCCTGCGCGCGGCGGCCGACCGGCAGCAGCACGATCGGCAGCAGCGCCGCCAGCGCCAGCAGACCGAGCCCGGGACGACCCGCGGCGGCCTGCCAGCCGGCGAGCGCGAGCGCTGCGGCCAGCCAAACCAGGCGCGGAAGGCCCGCCGCTTCGGGCTGCGCTCGCGGCGCTGCTCGCGGCGCGAGGGCACCGGCGCGAGGGCGATCGGCGGCGCGCGCCGGTAGCTCCTCAGCGCTCGGCGTCGGCGGCGGCGCGCTGTCGGCGCCGGCTGCGTGCGCGAGCGGCGGCGCGGGCGACACCAAGCGAGGGGCGCCGCGGCGCCGCACCGCCCTCGAGCGCATCCTCGAGCGCCGCGCTGAGCTCGCCGATCTCCGCGCGGGCCGTCGGCGAGGGGTGCAGGCAGCGATCGATCGCCTGCGTCAGCTCGCGCGGGAGGTCGCGCCGCGTACGCGCGAGCGGACGCACGCGGGCGGCCGATGCGCCGTGCGGTCTGCGCAGGGGTGGCGCCGCGCACGGGGTTGAAGCCGCACAGCGCCTCGTACAGAACCAGCGCCAGCGCGTACAGGTCGACCGGCTCGCCGACCTCGCGACCCTCGCTCTGCTCGGGCGCCATGTACGCGAGCGTGCCGAGCACGTCGCCGGTTCGCGTGAGCACATCCTCGGCCGCTCAGGCGCGCCCCGCCGAAGTCGGTCAGCTTGGCCACGCCCGCGAACGCTTCGGGGCGACGCACGTCGGCGTCGTGCTCGCGTGGCACGAGCACGTTGTGCGGCTTGACGTCGCGGTGGATGACCCCGCGCGCGTGGGCATGCGCGAGAGCGCCGCACAGAGCGCGACGCCGATCCGCAGGACCTGCTCGTCGTCGAGCGCGTCGTCGGCGATCAGCCGCGCGAGCGTGTCGCCGTCGACCAGCTCGGAGATCAGGTAGAAGGCGTCCTGCACCGGGCACGCCTCGTACAGCGCCACGATCGCCGGGTGCGACAGGCGCGCGCTGGCCAGCGCCTCGCGGGTGACGCGCTCGCCGTCCTCGTCGGGGGCGAGCGGAACCCGCTTGACGGCCACCTCGCGGTGCAACAGCTCGTCGTGCGCGCGCCAGACCACGCCGAAGCCGCCGGCGCCGAGCCGCTCGCGCAGGCGGTAGCGGCCGAGCACCAGCGCGTCGGCGCCGGGGCCCTCCGTCCAGCCCTCGCGGGCGCGCGAGCCCACGGCGATCCGCCGGGGTTGCGCGCGTGTCTGATCAGCGAAACTCGGCGACTCCACCGGCTCCTGCGTTCGCCGCCGAGGGTCCTGTCCCCTGCCCAGCCCGGCAGGAGATAATGCCGCTGAGCGAGAAGTTGCAGCATGGTCAGGGAGGTGGCCGGCAGTCATACTGGGGCCCTTCCGGAATCCCTGCAAGGAGCAGCATTTGTCGTTCTTCGACGATGGCGAAGAGACAGCGCCGCGGCCGTCGTCGCGCGCGCCGCGCGCGCCCCAGCGCCAGCAGCCGCGCCGGCCGCAGCGAGCAGCCGGGAGCGCTGCCGATCGACCAGCACACCCTGCTGGTGCGCCGGCGCATCGCGCTCGGGGTCGGCGTCGTGCTGTTGATCCTGATCGTGCTGCTCATCAACAGCTGCGTCAAAGGCCACAAGACCGAGGCGCTGAAGAACTACAACCACGACGTCTTCCACGCTCGCGCAGGAATTCGACGAACACGTCTCGCGCCCACTGTTCTCGGCGCTCACCAACGCAGCCGGCAAGTCGGCGCTGAACGTCGAGGTCGCAGATCGACCAGCTGCGCGTGCGAGGCGCAGGGCCTCGCCTCGCGCGCGCAAAAGCTGAGCGTGCCGGGCGAAATGGCTGGCGCTCAGCGCGACCTCGTGCTGGCGTTCGACCTGCGCTCGGAAGCCGTCTCGAAGGTCGCCGGCGCTGGTGCCCACGGCGCTCGGCGGCAAGGGCACGCAGGCGCTCACCCAGATCGCCGGCGACCTGGAGATCTTCCTCGCCTCCGACGTCGTCTACTCCCAGCGCGTCGTGCCGCTGATCCAGCAGACGCTGGCGAACGACGGAGTCCACGGACTGCAGACCGCCCCCTCGCGGTCGCTCCCCAACATCGGCTGGCTCGAACCGACGACCGCGACCGCGCGCATCACGGGCAAGTCGACGGGCACGCAGAGCGGCCAGGTCGCGTCGGGAACACACGGCAGCGCGCTGACCGGCGTCAGCGTCGGGGCCAATACGCTCGCGCCCGAACCCACGCTCAACCACGTCAGCGGCGGCGGCAACCCGACGTTCACGGCGAACGTCGAAGACGCTGGTGAAAACACTGAGACGAACGTCAAGGTCAACGTCGTGGTGAGCGCCGCAGGCAAGCAGTACAAGGCCTCGCACGTGATCGAAAAGACCGAAGCGGGCAAGACCGTCAGCGTCGACATCCCCGTCAGCGGCGTACCGCTCGGCGAGGCCGCCAAGGTCGAAGTGGAAGTCGAAAAGGTCCCCGGCGAGACGAACACCGAAAACAACAAGGGCACATTCCTGGTCGTCTTCGGAAAGTAGGCGACCGCCGCAGCACGCCGGCTGGGCCAGCGGCTAAGTTGTGCCGATGGTCACCTTCGCAAGCTCGATCACCGACACCCAGGGCATCGTTGCGATCGCCGCGGCCGCCGTCGCGGTGCTTGCGCTGATCTGCTGTGGGCGTGCTGATGCTGAGGGTGCGGCGCATCAGGCGCGCCCAGCAGCTGGTGCTCGGCGACGGCGAGCAGCAGGACGTCGTGGCGCACGCGGCGCGCATGCACGAGGCCTTCGAAGCGCTGCGCGTGTACGTCGACGACGTCGTCGCCCGACTCGACGGTCGGCTGACCGGAGTCGAAGGGGCGCTGCGGGGGACGATCGCGCACCGGGCGCTCGTGCGCTACGACGCCTACAACGAGCTGTCCGGGCGCCAGTCGGTCTCGATCGCACTGCTCGATGAGGAGCAGTCCGGGATCGTGCTCAGCTCGATTCACCATCGCGACCAGGCGCGTGTGTATGCCAAGCAGGTGATCGCCGGCCGAGGCGAACTGGAGCTGTCACCGGAGGAGGCCGAGGCCGTGCGTGTGGCGCTGTCGGCGCCCGCCGCGCCCGCCGCCGTCGAGGACTCAGCCGAGCATCCGGGCTGAGATGGCGGCACGGCGTCGGGCGCGCGTCGGCTACCTCGGGCCGGCGGGAACGTTCACCGAGCAGGCGCTGTTGGCGAGCGCTGCCGCGGACGCCGTCGAGCCGGTGCCGCTGGCGAGCATCTACGAGACCGTCGCGGCGCTGCGGCGCGGCGACGTGCGCTGGTCGATCGTCCCGATCGAGAACTCACTCGACGGGTCGGTCAGCGTCACGCTCGACCTGCTCGGCGAACAGGATACGACGTCCGGATCGTCGGCGAGGCGCAGTTGCGGGTGCGCCACTCGCTGATCGCCGCCGAGCCGATCGAGCTCGCGCGCATCGACACGGTGCTCACGCATCCGCAGGTGCCCGGTCAGTGCGCGCGCTTCCTGCGCAGCGAACTGGCGCACGCGCGCGTGGAGCCGGCCAGCTCGACCGCCGACGCGGTGCGCTCGGTGGCCGTCGCGCGGCGGCCGCGCTGCGCGGCGATCGGGACCGTGCTCGCCGCGAGCATCTACGGCGCGAGCGTGCTGCGCGAGGGAATCGAGGACCGCAGCGACAACGAAACCCGCTTCGTGTGGCTCGCGGCGCGCCGGCGAGCGCGCTCGCAGCGCCGCTCGCTGCGCTCGAGCGCCGCGGGCGGCGAGTGGAAGACGTCGCTCGTGTTCTGGGGGGCAGGCGCGGAGCGCCCGGGCTGGCTGGTTCGCTGCCTGGACGAGTTCGCTCGGCGGCAGATCAACCTGACCAAGATCGAGTCGCGGCCGCGCCGCGAGCAGCTCGGGCGCTACATGTTCTTCGTCGACCTCGTCGCGAGCGCCGACGACGCCGTCGCCGCGACGCGATCGAGGGGCTGCGCGCCGTGTGCGAGCACGTGCGCGTGCTCGGCTCCTATCCCGCCGCGCAGCAGGCGCCGCGTTCGCCGACCACGAGCGCGCCTGATCGCCCCGCCACGGCCGGCGGACCCCCGCTAGACTCCCGCCTTGACGATGAGCACAGTCCCACCAGAGCCGGTGGGGTCCGTGTCGCCCTTCGAGCACCCGCGGCGCGGACCTGAGGCATCGCCGACCTCGGCGATGGGCGGTCGGGTGCTCGTTCTGAACGCGACGTACGAGCCGATCAACGTGTGCACCGTTCGGCGCGCCGTCGTGCTGCTGCTCAAGGAGAAGGCGGAGCTGCTCGAGCGCGGCCTGTGGGAGCTGCACTCGGAGAGCGCGACGCTGGCGCGCCCGGTCGTGATTCGCCTCGTGAGCTACGTCAAGGTCCCGCGCGACGCGCACCGGCGCAAGATCACGCGGCGCGCCGTGTTCGCCCGCGACAGCTGGACGTGCCAGTACTGCGGCTCGCGCTCCAACCTGACCGTCGACCACGTGATCCCGCGCTCGAAGGGCGGCTCCTCGAGCTGGGAGAACATCGTCGCTTCGTGCGCGCCGTGCAACCGGCGCAAGGGCGACCGGCTGCCGCGCCAGGCTGGCATGCACCCGCGGCACGCTCCCCGCACGCCGCGCGCGGAGATCTTCATCCACGTCGCCAGCCCGACGATTCCCGCGGCCTGGCTGCAGTACCTGCCGCAGGCGGCTTAGGCGTCCACGCGAGCCGCCGCGGAACGACAAGGGGCGCCTTCGACCGAGGGCGCCCCTTGCGTTGTTCTCTGACTGGAAGACCGAGGCGGCGAAAAATGCAGCCGGAGGGACCAGAACCGGCGGCCGTCTCGGGGTGTCCCGGGTTGGATTCCGCTAAGCGGTCCAGCCTGCCTGCCCCCCGCGTGCGGGGGGTCCGACCTAGCGGCCGGTCACCTCCAGGGTCCCGCAAGGACTGTCAATCAACGTACGGACCACCTCCTTTCTCTGGTCCGTCCAGGGTAGCGAACGCGGATGACGCGCGCCAGAGCCGTCGGCCGGCGCTCGGCTCGTTTGCGGCGCTCGGCTCATTCGATGATGACGCCGAACTCCTGCGTGTAGAGACCGCCGGCGGCGCCTTCGGCAAGCGAGCTTGGCACCTCCGGCTCGACGTCGATTCCGGTGTCGCGGTACTTGCCTTCGAGGATGTTCGCGCGGTGCTCGGGCGAGTTCATCCATGCGTTGACGATCGCCGCCGGGGTGGCGAGCGAGAGCGTGCCCCAGGCCAGGTTCTCGCCGATCACCCAGCCAGCTTCGGAGTTGGGGATGTAGCCGGTCGAGCGGATCCGTTCCACCGGCGTCAGTCCCGTCGGAGACACGTGGTCGAAGTAGTCGAGCTGGATCATTTCCTGGCCGTGGCTTGCCGCTGCCTGTTCGAGGTGCGAGTTCGTCACCAGCGGTTCCCGGCCGTTCTCGGCGCGTTCGGTGTTTATCAGGCACAGCACGGCGGCGCGAACGACCGGAAGATTGGCTGGTTCGGGCATCAGCTGGGTGTTCTGGCACGGTGTCGCCAGCACCTTGGCGATCGCCGCCGCCTCGCTTGCCGCGGCTTCGGCGTTGGCGCTGATCGTGGTGCTCGTCGGCACACGCCTCGGAGTCGGCACACGCCTGGGGGCGGGCACGCGGCTGGTGGTGCGCCGGCTCTTGCCTTTGCGCCCTGCGGGAGGGCAGCTCGAGCGGTGGGCATCGTGACTGCGCCCGCGAGTCGCGCTGGACCCGCAGCTGGACGGCTTCCTGCGCCCGTGCGAGGTCGCCTCGTGTGCCCGCGAAGCGGCGAACGCGAGCGGCCGCAGTGCCTGCGTGGCGGCCGCGTCGTGGGCAGCTGCGCCGCCGGCGGGGGCCCCGATGGCGCCCCACGCGGCGATCGGGGCAGCCAGCGCGATCAGAGTTCCCAGGCGGGTCACCCTGACGCTGTCGACCGATGCCTGCCCTCGTCTGAGGCTTAGGCGGGAATCTGGACGGGTTGAGGTGCCGGCCACGCCGAGCTCGCGCTCGATGCGCGGGGAGGCGGGGCTAGACGGGCCGCCGGCGTCTGGCGGAGAGTCGGTCTCGTCGGGCTCGTCGCCGGCGTCTACGACGACCGCGACCGCGCTGACCAGGTCTTCGTCCTTGAGGTTCATCACGCGCACGCCCGTCGCCGAGCGGCCCTGCTGGGAGATTCCTCCGGCTGACGTGCGCTGCACCATTCCGCCGACGCTGATGAACACGAGCTCCTGGTGCTCGCGCAGGACGAGCGCCCCGGCGAGGCCGCCCTTGCGCTCGGTCAGGCCGATCGTCTTGACGCCTTTGGCGCCACGATTGGTCTTGCGGTATTGGGCGATCTGGGTGCGCTTGCCATAGCCGTGTTCGGTCACGACGAGCAGGTCCATGTCGTCGCGCGCCACGTCCATCGCGATCACCTCGCCCTTCTTGCCCACGTCCATGCCGCGCACGCCCGTCGTGTCGCGCCCCATCGCGCGTGCATCGGACTCGGCGAAGCGGACCGTCAGGCCCGCCTTGGAGACCATGATGATCTCGTCGCCCGGGTCGACGGCGCGCACCGCCAGCAGCTCGTCGTCGTCGCGGATGTTGATCGCGATGATCCCGTCGGCTTTGATCGGCGTGTTGTAGGCGAGGAACTCGGTCTTCTTGACCGTGCCCGAGCGCGTCGCGAACACGAGGTACTTGGTCTCGGTGAAGTCGCGTGTGGAGACGACCGCCTGGATGCGCTCGCCTTCGCGCAGCGGCAGGATGTTGACGAGCGCGCGACCCTTGGCGGTCCGGGACGCCTCGGGCAGCTCGTACACCTTGGAGCGGTAGACCTTGCCGCGGTTGGAGAAGAACAGCAGGTAGTCGTGCGATGAGCACACGAACAGGTGCTCGATGAAGTCGCCGTCCTTCATGTCCATCCCGGTGACGCCGCGCCCGCCGCGCTGCTGCTGGCGGTAGGTGGCCAGCGGCAGCGACTTGATGTAGCCGGTCTGCGTGATCGTGATCACCATCTGCTGGTCGGCGATCAGGTCCTCGATGTCGATCTCGTCCTCGGAGTGGCTGATCTCCGTGCGGCGCTCGTCTCCGAAGCGCTCGGAGATCTCCGATAGCTCCTCCTTGATCACCGACAGCACGCGCGTCTCGTCACCGAGGATCGCGCGCAGCTCGGCGATCCGCTCGGTCACGTCGGCGTGCTCCTGTTTGATGCTGTCCGCCTCCAGCGCGGTCAGCTGCGACAGGCGCAGGTCCAGGATCGCGGTGGCCTGGATGGCACTCAGCTCGAAGCGCTCGACCAGCTGCTCGCGGGCGGCGTCGCGGTCGCGCGACCCGCGGATCAGTTCGATGATCGCGTCGAGGTGGTCGAGCGCGATCAGCAGCCCCTGCAGGATGTGCGCACGGGCCTCCTTTTCGGAGAGCTCGTGCTTGGTGCGGCGGACGATCACTTCGCGCTGGTGCGCGACGTAGTTGTGGATCACGGCCTGGAGCGGGAGCGTCCGCGGGACGTTGTCCACGAGCGCGACCATGTTCACGCCGAAGGTCGTCTGCATCGAGGTGTGCTTGTAGAGCTTGTTGAGCGCGACCTTGGGGATCACGTCGCGCTTGAGCTCGATCACGAGGCGCATGCCGCGCTTGTCGGACTCGTCGCGCAGGTCGGAGACCTCCGAGATCCGTTTCTCGTGGACAAGGTCGGCGATCTTGGAGATCAGGCCGCCGTCGCCGCCCTTCTTGACCATGAACGGGAGCTCGGTGACGACGATCGCCTCCTTGCCCTGCTTGAGCGGCTCGACGTGGGCCCGTGCCTGCACGCGCACGCGACCGCGGCCTTTCTCGTAGGCGTCTTTGATGCCCGCGTGGCCGAGGATGATCCCCCCGGTGGGGAAGTCGGGGCCCTTGATGTGGCGCATCAGGCCCGCCGTGTCGATGTCCGGATCGTCGATGTACGCGATCGTCGCGCCGATCACCTCGCGCAGGTTGTGCGGCGGGATGTTCGTGGCCATGCCTACGGCGATGCCCGACGAGCCGTTGACGAGCAGGTTGGGAAAGCGCGCCGGCAGCACCAGCGGTTCGCGCCGCGAGCCGTCGTAGTTGGGCACGAAGTCGACAGTGTCCATGTCGAGATCGCGCAACATCTCGGTGGCGATGCGCGCCAGGCGCGCCTCGGTGTAGCGCATGGCGGCGGCCGGATCGTCGTCGACCGAGCCGAAGTTGCCCTGGCCATCGACGAGTTCGTTGCGCATCGAGAAGTCCTGCGCCATGCGCACGAGCGCGTCGTAGATCGCCGAGTCGCCGTGCGGGTGATAGTTGCCCATCACCTCGCCCACGATCTTCGCGCACTTGGCGTAGGAGCGTGTCGGCCCGAGGCCGAGCTCGTTCATCGCGTACAGCACGCGACGGTGCACCGGCTTCAGCCCGTCGCGCACATCGGGCAGCGCGCGCCCGACGATCACCGACATCGCGTAGTCGAGATACGCCGTGCGCATCTCCTCCTCGAGACCGCGCGGTTCTATATTGCCTCCGCCGATCACGTCAGTGGCAGCCACTACGCCTCCTCACGCTCCGCGCATATCTGCGTCCTCGGTCGCTCGCGTACCGAAGCCGGGAGACACTCGCTCCGCTCGCATCCCCGTTTCGGCCAGCACGCCACGCTCCCTGCGTCCTTGATCTGCTTGAGCCTGAGGGTCGTAGACGCGCTGTGCCTAGACATCTAGGTTTGCCACCGCCCGTGCGTTGTCCTCGATGAAGGCTCTGCGTGGCTCGACCTGGTCGCCCATCAGCATCGAGAAGATGCGGTCGGCGGCGAAGGCGTCCTCGAGCGTCACCTGTGCCAGCGTACGGCTGGACGGAGCCATCGTCGTTTCGCCCAGCTGTTCTGCGTTCATCTCGCCGAGTCCCTTGAAGCGCTGCAGTTTGACGCCCTTCTGAGCGACGGCCATGACGGCCGTGCGGAGTGTCTCGAACGAGGTCGCCGTCTCGCTGGCGTCGCCGAGGCGCAGCTCGAACGGCGGCGTGCCGGCGAGCTCGATCAGCTGGGCATGCACGCGCGCGAGCTGGCGATACTCCTCGGAGTCGAATAGCGAGCGCTTGATGCGATGAGTCAGCGCGAAGCCGGTCTTGGCCTCGATGGCCTTGACACGGATCTCGCCGTCGTCGTGATCGATCAGCTCGGTAGCGTACGTCTCGCCTATCAGGCCGGCGCGACCGAGCAGCTCGATCGCCGCCTCGCCGCTCATCACCTGCTCGCCGAGCAATGACGATTCTTCGAGGAACTGCACGACGCCGTGACCGAAGCGTCCGCGCAGCGACAGGGCCCAGCCTTCGTACTGCTTGAGCAGCCGCGAGAAGCGCTGCCAGCGCGCCTCGGTCAGCTTGAACTGCGCGCCGTGACGGTCGGAGACCTCGATCTTCTCCCATTTGTCGGCGAGCAGGATCTCCTCGAGCTCGGAGTCCTTCTCGATGTAGCGTTCGCGCGATCCCTGCTTGAGCTTATACAGCGGCGGCTTGGCGATATACACGTAGCCGGCCTCGATCAGCTCTTTCATCTCGCGGAACAGCAGCGTCAGCACGAGCGTGCGGATGTGTGCGCCGTCGACGTCCGCGTCGGTCATCAGCACGACCTTGTGGTAGCGGGCGTTCTCGATGTTGAACTCGTCGCGCACGCCGGTTCCAATCGCGGTGATCAGCGCCTGGATCTCGGTGTTCTGCAGGACCTTGTCGATGCGTGACTTCTCGACGTTGAGGATCTTTCCGCGCAGCGGCAGCACGGCCTGCGTGTTGCGGTCGCGCCCCTGCTTGGCCGAGCCGCCCGCGGAATCACCCTCGACCACGAACAGCTCCGCCAGGGAGGGGTCCTTGACCGAACAGTCGGCGAGCTTGCCGGGCAGCGTGGAGTTCTCCAGGGCCGACTTGCGCCTCGTCAGATCGCGAGCCTTGCGCGCCGCCTCGCGTGCACGCTGGGCCTGCACGGACTTCATGATCACCGCGCGCGCCTCGCTGGGATTCTCCTCGAGGAACTCGCCCAGGCCGGTGTTGACGATCGACTCGACGAAGCCCGCCATGCCGGGGTTGCCCAGCTTGGTCTTGGTCTGGCCCTCGAACTGCGGGTCGCGCAGCTTGACCGAGATCACTGCGGTCAGCCCCTCGCGCACGTCCTCGCCCGAGAGGTTGTCCTCTTTCTCCTTGAGCAGGCCGTGGTCGCGCGCATACTTGTTCAGCGTGCGCGTGAGGGCGGAACGAAAGCCGCTCATGTGCGAGCCGCCCTCGCGCGTGTTGATGTTGTTGGCGAAGGAGTGGATCGAATCCTGGTAGGAGGAGTTCCACTGCATCGCGATCTCGGCGGCGCCCTCGTCGCTCTCGCCGGCGAAGAAGATCACCTTGCGGTGCACGGTCTCCTTGTTCTCGTTGAGGTAGGAGACGAAGTCCTCGATGCCCCCCTCGTAGCGAAACGTGGCGGAGTGGCCGTCGGCTCGCTCGTCGACGATCGAGATCTCCAGTCCGCGCGTGAGGAACGCTGTCTCGCGCAGGCGCTCCTCGAGGGTGAGGAAGTCGAAGTCGAGCGTCTCGAAGACATCGGCGTCCGCCAGGAACGTGACGGTCGTGCCGGTCGGCGCGCCCGACGGCAGCTTCTCGCCCTCGACCAGCTCGCCCTGCGGGACCCCCCGCGCGTAGTCCTGCGAGTACACGTGGCCGTCGCGGCGAATCTCCACGTGCAGCTGCTCGGACAGGGCGTTGACGACCGACACGCCGACGCCGTGCAGGCCGCCCGAGACCTTGTAGCCACCGCCGTCACCGAACTTTCCGCCGGAGTGCAGCACCGTGAGCACGACCTGTACGGCGGGCAGCCCCTCCTTCTCCATGATCGCGACGGGGATGCCGCGTCCATCGTCGGTCTCCGTAACGGAGTTGTCCGGGTGGACGGTGACGGAGACTTTGCTGCAGTAGCCCGCCAGCGCCTCGTCGACGGAGTTGTCGACGAGCTCGTAGACGAGGTGGTGCAGGCCCATCGGCCCAGTCGAGCCGATGTACATGCCCGGCCGCTTACGAACCGCCTCGAGACCTTCTAGGACTGTGATGTCCTGGGCGTCGTAGCTACCCGAGCCGCCGGTCATCGACGGGTCGTTGACGCCACCCTTCTTCGCTTTGTTTGAGCTCTGATCAGAGCCGTTTTCGCTCGTCGCCAATCGTCCTCCGATTACGTGAGAACGCCCCGGAATCCGCGGCGCTCTCGTGCGGACCGGGGCGGACAGAATGTGTACATAACAATAGCACGCAGAGGGGTGGTCACCGGGCCGTGGGAGGCGCCTAAAGCCCTGCAAATTGCAGGGAAATCGGGGTTGGAGTCGGCTTCGCCGGACCGCGGGCGACGGGGCGGATGGGTCGGCCGCGCGAACGCGCGGCTCACCCCACCCGACATCGCAGCTCGCGGATCGCCTGCTCGCCCAGCGCCGCGTTCAGCGCGGGCACCAGCTCGGCGGCCATCAGCTGCAGCTCCTGGGCCCAAACCGCCGCCTCGCACGTCACGGTCAGGACGCCGTCGCGCTCGCCCGTCGGTTGCGCCGCGGCGGCGATCACGCTGCCGGTGGCGATCTCCCACATCTCCTGCACCCGCGCGAGCGTCGTCGCCGGCGCGAGCGTCGCGGTCAGTCCGTCGAGCGCCGAGGACAGCGAGCGCGGGGCGGTCCTGCTCACGCCGCGATCGCCTCCCCGAGGATCGTCCCGGGAGCGATGCGCAACCGCGCGACGTGCACGTCCCCGGCGCCGGGGACGTGGGCCAGGTCCGTCGTGGCGACGACGCTCTGGCCATCGGAGGCCAGCTCGGCGGCGAGCAGCTCGCGGCGCTGCGAATCGAGCTCGCTCATCACGTCGTCGAGCAACATCAGCGGCGTGCGGCCCCGCTCTCGCGAGAGCACGTCACGCTCGGCGAGCAGCAGCGACAACAGCGACAGTCGCTGCTCACCCTGCGAGCCGTACAGTCTCAGCTCGCGGCCGTCACGCAGGATTGCGAGCTCGTCGCGGTGCGGTCCGTGCCCGGAGAATCCCCGATCGAGGTCCGAGCGCAGCCGCGCGCGCAGCTCGGCGGTGAACTCCTCGACGTTCGAGGCGTGAGAGCGCGGACGATAGTCGAGCGCGGCGCCTCCGCTGAGTCCGAGTTGCGCCGCGCGCTCGGCGAACGGCGCAGCGAGCAGGCCCACCGCCGCGGCGCGGTGCTCGCGCACGGCGATCGCGGCCGTGGCGAGCTCGCGATCCCAGGTTGCAAGCGTCTCGTGCGAGGCGCGGCTCGAGCGGATCCGGGCGAGCAGCGCGTTGCGCTGCGCGAGCACGCGCGAGTACTCGCGGCGATCGTTTGCTCGCAGCGGCCAGATCGCCGCGACGAGCTGGTCGAGGTGCGCGCGGCGAACTGCCGGCGGTCCCTTCACGAGCTCCAAGCGATCGGGCTCGAACACGCTCAGCAGCGGCCGGAAGTCAACGTCGAGCAGGCGCTCTACCAGGGCGCCGTCGGCCGTCATGCGCTTGACGCCGCGCTCTCCCGCCGGACCGGGTCCGTAGGCGACGCTCAGCTCGTGCTCCTGACCCCGGTCGTCCCCGCGCACGACGACCCGCGTCGCCTGCTCACCGAAGCGCACCAGCTCACGCTCATTTCGCGTGCGCGGCGAGCGGCCGGCGCAGCCGAAGTACAGAGCCTCCAGCAGGTTCGACTTGCCGGCGCCGTTCGGTCCATGCACGACCGTCAGGCCGGGGCCGAGCGCGGTCTCGGCGCGCGCATACGTGCGAAAGTCGCGCAGCTCCACGCTGAGAACGCGCATGTCAGCGCCATCCGCCACGTGTGGCGAGAGGGCCAAGCAGGTCAGGACGCAGGGAGCGTGGCGTGCTACGCACGCGAGCGATCGAGGACGCAGAGATGCGCAGGACATCTCGTCACACGTTCAGGCGGATCGGCATGATCAGGTATACGAAATCGCCAGAGTCAGGCGATTCGATCAATCCGGGGCGCAGCGGGCTGATCAGCTTGAGGACCAGCTCCTCGGACTCCACACTCTCGAGGCCGTCGCGCAGGAAATCGGGGTTGAAGCCGATCTCGAACTGCTCGCCGTGGAAGGGGACGGGGATCGCCTCGCTGGCCTCGCCGACGTCGGGCGTCTGCGCCGATACCTCGAGAGTGCCCTCGCTGAAGCTGAGCCGCAGCGGAGCGTTCTTTTGCGCGAGCAGGCTGATGCGGCGCACGACATCGGTGAGCTCGGCGGTGGCAAGTCGCAGCTCGTGCTCCACCGACTCCGGCAGCAGCTGGCGGTAGTTGGGGAACTGCCCGTCGATCAGCCGCGACGACAGCACCACGTCGCCGAGCTCGAACACGACCTGGTTCTGCCCAACGCTCACGGCAAGCGTGTCAGCGGGCGCAAGCTGGGCGATGCGGGCGAGCTCCTGCAACGCGCGCGCCGGGACGTTCGCCTCGAGGCTCCCCTGCAGGGCCGTCTCGAGGGCGGTTTCCTTGACGCTCAGTCGATAGGAGTCTGTCGCGACCATGCGCAGCTGTCGGTCGGACGCCGACATCAAGATTCCCGTCAGGACCGGCCTCGTCTCATCGCGCGAGGCGGATCGGGCAACGCGCGCGATGGTTGCGACGAACGCTTCGACCGGCAGCGCCACGCGCGTCTCAGGCGAAGGGTCGGGGAGCGCCGGGAAGTCCTCGGCGCGCAGCGTGCGCAGGTGGAAGGTGGCAGGCCCGGCGATCAGCTCGACGTCCTGCTCGGTGGGGCGGAGCTCGAGTGACACTTGGTCGGCGGGAAGCGAGCGAGCCACATCGAGCAGCAGGCGAGCGGGGAGAACGACAGTGCCGGGACGGGTCGTGTCCGCCACCAAGGGCACGCGCAGGCCTATCTCAGTATCGGTTGCGCGTAGCTCCGCCGGAGACCCCTCGGGCGCGGAGATCATCACGCCAGACAGGGCTTGCACGGCGCTTCGCGTCGACGCCACACGCGTGACGGTCTGGAGCTGAGTCAACAGCTCAGAGGTCGGGAGGGAAATCTTCATTGCTGTCGCTAGAGAATGGAGTAGTGAGTAGGGGCTGTGGAGATGTGGATAGGCCGGTGGCTAGTGGTGGAGAGCGTGTGTGGGCAATGGACAAGCTGTGCGCTGGTCGAGCGCAGTCTTTCAAGCTACGCGGTCGGCGGTCGCTCCCTGCCGGTGCTACGAGGCGTGACTGACCTCGCGGCACAGCTTGTCCACAAGCTGGCGGGTAGCGTCGTCGTCGGCTATGCGTGTCGCGGCACGGCGGCAGGCGTGCAGCACCGTGGTGTGATCTCGCCCACCGAAGTGGCGCCCGATCTCCGGCAGCGATTCGCCTGTCAGCTCGCGTGATAGGTACATGGCAAGTTGGCGCGGCCACGCAATGCGTGCGGCTCGTCCGGGCGCGAGCAGTTCCTCTCGCGCGATGCCGAAGTGCTGGCTCACGACGAGCTGGATCTCCGAGATCGAACCGCGCGGAGGCCCGGCCGAGCCGGAGCGCTGCGGGTACAGCGTGTCGAGTACTTGGCGGGCGAGCTCAGACGTGAGCGGCCGTCCGGTCAGCGAGCTGTAGGCGACGACGCGAATCAGGGCGCCCTCGAGCGTCCGCACGTTGTCGCGGATGCGCTCGGCGATCACGAGCAGCGCCGCGTCGTCGTCGAGCAGGATCCGGTCGTGCTGCGCACGCTTTCGCAGGATCGCCACTCGAGTGGCGAGGTCGGGCGGTTGCATGTCGGCGACGAGACCGGCGGCGAAGCGCTCGCGCAAGCGATCCTCGAGCGCCTGCAGATCGTGGGGAGGGCGATCGGATGTGACGACGATCTGGCGACCGCCATCGTGCAGGGCGTTGAACGTGTGGAAGAACTCCTCCTCGGTGCGGGTCTTGCGCTCGAGGAACTGGACGTCGTCGAGCAGCAGCACGTCGACGTCGCGGAAGCGCGCCTTGAAGCCGTCGGTGCGTCCGTCCGGCGAGGGAGTCCAGAAAGTCGTTGGTGAACTCCTCGCCGGTCGTGCAGCGGACGGTCAATCCGGGAGTGTGAGCGAGCAGCAGCGTCGCTATCGAGCTCAACAGGTGGGTCTTGCCGACGCCGGGCGGGCCGCAGATGAACAGCGGGTTGTAGGCCTGCGCGGGCATCTCGGCGACCGTCAGGGCGGCGGCGTGCGCAAGCCGGTTGCAGTCGCCGATCACGAACTGCTCGAAGGTCAGCTTGGGGTTGCCGAGCGGCCCACTGCGGTCGGCTCGCTCAGGTGGCTCGGGTGAGGGGTCGAGGCGATCCGCGTCGAAAGGCGATCCCGCGGCGCGGCCTCGGTGCGCGCGCGAGGACGCCGTGAGCGGAGCGGCCCGGCGCTGGCGGGCTGGGCGGCGGCGGCGCCGCGGTCGACGAGCTCGACGCTGGCGCCCGGACCGACGACCTTCGCCGCGCACGAGTCGAGCAGCCTGCCGAAGCGATCGGTGACCCAGCCGCGCGCCTGCGGCGACGCTTCGAGCGTCAGCCGCTGCCCGACGAGCTCGCGTGCGCGCAGTGGCTCGAGCCAGATGCGGTAGGTGGCCTCGTCCAGCGCGAGCGCGAGCTCGGCGCGGATGCCCGACCAGATGTGCTCGACCTCGGCGCTCACGGCAGCATGAATCTCGCTCTCTGCAAGGGAAAGCCTTGACGACTATTCAGAGGGGGGAGGCCAAGCGGCCCCGGCTCGGCGACTATACCCAAGCCAGCGCGGGCGTTCGCTCGCGTCGCCGCAACTGCCGGAGAAATTACGGGAGCGTTGCGGCGGACCTATACTGGCGTGCGGTCGGCGCGTCAGCGGCGGGATATCCCACCGTTGAGAGGGGCGCCGGTCGCACGAACGATGAAGCGCACCTATCAGCCAAAGAAGCGCAAGAGGGCCCGCACGCACGGGTTTCGTGCGCGCATGCGATCCCGCGCCGGACGGATTACGCTGAAGCGCCGACGCGCCAAGGGTCGGAAGCGACTCTCGACCTGAGGGTGAGGGTTGCGTGAGGACACCGCGTTCGCCAGGCCGCGGTCGCCTGTCGCGCAGCGCGGAGTTCGAGCGCGTGTACCGGCAGGGACGCTCGACCGCCAACCGGCACCTCGTCTTGTACACGTTCCCGAACCCTGCCTCCAGCAGGCCGCGACTCGGCTTGTCGGTGTCGCGCAAGGTCGGCGGCGCGGTCGAGCGTAATCACGTCAAGCGGTTGCTGCGCGAGGCGTTTGCGCGCATCGAAGGCGAGCTGCGTCCTGACCAGGACGTGGTCGTCGTCGCCCGCCCTGCGGCGGCGGAGCTCGTGGAGCGCGACGGGCTCGCCGGCGTGGACGCGTCACTGGCGGAGCTGATCGGCAAGGCCGGGATGCGTGCCGGCGAGCCGACAGCTGTCGAGGGCGAGCGGGCGGCTGTCGAGTCGCCGGGCGTGGATGCCACACAGGACGGCCAGTGAGCGCCGCGCCGCCGCCGCCGGCCGCTCAGGCAACCCGGCCAGGCGCCTTCTCGCGCGTCGCGCGCGCTGTCGCGGTTGCGCCGATCGCGCTCTACCAGCGCGTAATCTCGCCGGCGATTCCACGGCGCTGCAAGTACGAGCCGACGTGCTCGCGCTATGCGATCGAAGCGATCCGCGAGTACGGCATACTTAGGGGCGCGGTGCTTGCGGCGTGGCGCCTGCTGAGGTGCAACCCGTGGAGCTACGGCGGATACGATCCGGTCGAGTCCCAGCGACTGTTCACGACGGATCACCGCACGGGCGCCTGAGCGGGGAGATCGGCGGCGAGTCGCCGAGCAGCGCGCCCGGGGCTGCAAGCACGATCCGCGTAACGACACTGCCGAGAGCACAGAGAGCGCATGCCAATCTTCGCCAACGTCATCCAGGATGCGTTCTCGCCGCTGATCAGCCTGTTCGAGTCGATCATGGTGTTCATCCACGCGCACCTCGTGGGCGGCAGCTGGGGGCTCGCGATCGTCGGCCTGACGGTGCTGATTCGCGCCGTGCTGGTTCCGCTGACCTATCGACAGCTCAAGTCGATGCAGGAGATGCAACGCCTGTCTCCTCAGATCGCCGCGCTGAAAGAGAAGTACAAGGACGACAAACAGCGCCAGCAACAGGAGATCATGAGCTTCTACCGGGAGAACAAAATCAACCCGCTGGCCTCGTGCCTGCCGCTGCTGCTGCAGCTCCCGGTGTTCATCTCGCTGTTCTACATGCTGCGCAACGACCTGAAGAAGCACATCTGCGGTCCGGCGCTCGTGCAGCACTACGAAACGCTCAGCCTGCACGCAAAAACGGCCTTCGGCGGCACTGCCGGGGCGATCACGAACGTCTCCCACCTGCCGAGCAAATACATCGAAAAGACGAATTGCCAGGCCGTCGACCCGCACTCGGCCAAGTTCCTGTTCATCCCCGACATCACCAACAAGGCGACGGGCGTGGCGCTGGTGGTCTTGATCGTCCTGTACGTCGGCTCGCAGGTCGCGTCGACGCTGGTGGCGACGGCGACGGCAGATCCGAATCAACGCCGTTTGATGCTGCTGCTGCCGGTCGTGTTCGTGGTGATCCTGTACCGCTATCCAGCCGGCCTGCTCGTGTACTGGATCACGACGAACCTGTGGACGATCGCGCAGCAATACGTGATCAAACGACGGATTGGCACGCCGCCGCCGCTGCCCGCGAAGGGGTCGGCCAACGGGAAGTCGACACGGCAGCTGAAGCCGGCGCTCGCAGGCGCGAGCGTGGGCGCCGGGACGAGCGGCGGCTCTGAGGAGCCTGAGCAGGCGCCCACGCGACGCGGCGGCCGCTCGGGCAACGGGGCGAGCTCGTCGCAGGCGGACGGCAAGGCCGCTACCCCGCCACCGCGCCCGCCTCGCAAGAAGAAGAAACGCTCGGGCAGGCGCCGATGAGCGAGGATCCGGCGTCGGGCGAAGTCCGACAGGACGAGGAGCTGGAGCCGGCAGAGCTGCTCGAGGAGCTGCTCGAAGAAGTCGTGGCGGGTCTCGGGCTTGACGCCGAGATCGAGGTCGAGGAGCTCGAGGGAACCCTGCGGGGCCGGGTCGTCGGTGAAGATGTCGGCCTGTTCATCGGCCGCCGTGGGCAGACGATCGATGCCGTCCAACACTTGGCGCAACGGGTGGTGTTCCCCGAGGGTCCGTCGTCAGTGCGAGTGGAGATCGACGCAGACGGATACCGGGAGCGCCGGGCGGAACTGCTGCGCGAGGACGCCGACGATGCCGCCGAGGAGGCGCTGCGCGACGGACAGCCGGTGGAGCTCGACCCGATGCCGCCCGGCGAGCGACGGATCATGCACGAACACCTACGTGACCGCGAGGGGATCGAGACGCACAGCGAGGGCGAGGAGCCGCATCGCTTCCTCGTGGTCGCTCCGTCCCAGGACTAGCGATCCTCGGGCGTTTCACGGGAAACATGCACGCGGGTGGAAGCGACCGCGCAGTCGACCCGGCGCTACACCGATCGCTTGCGCGCCACGGGCTCGAGTTGGGCCAGCTGGCGCAGCTGGAGGAGGTGCTGCGCGAGTTGGAGCGCGACCCGCACGCGCCGACGAGCGTGCGCGACATGCGGGAGGCGGCCGATGTGCACATTGCCGACTCGCTTGCCGGCTTGGACATCGACGAGATCCGTGTGGCGGAGCAGCTCACCGACCTGGGATCGGGCGCGGGGTTCCCCGGGGTTCCGCTGGCGATCGCGCTGCCACATGCGCTGGTCAGCCTCGTCGAGAGCCAGCGCCGCAAGTGCGAGTTCCTGCGAGCGCTGTGCGCGCACGTGGCGCTCGGCAACGTCGAGGTCGTCCACGCGCGCGCGGAGGAGTGGCCCGAGGGAATCGGGCGCAGCGACGTAGTCGTGGCCAGGGCGCTGGCGCCGCAGGCGGTGGTGGTGGAGTACGCGGCGCCGCTGCTGCGCCTCGGCGGGGTGCTGGCCGACTGGCGCGGGCGCCGCAACGTCGAGCAGGAGCGCGCCGCGATGAACGCGGCCGAGCAGGTCGGATTGCGGTTGCGCGAAGTCCTGCGCGTCGAGCCGTTCGTAGGCGCGCGCGACCGGCACGTTCATGTATTCACGAAGCTCGCTGCCACGCCGCCTCGATTTCCGCGCCGCGCGGGGCTCGCGCGCAAGCGCCCGCTGGCCGGGGCGCGCGCGCCGGGGGAAGCGTGAGGTCGACCGTGTTGGCCCGGCTCGCGGGTGGGGTCGTGACCTCTGACCGCGATCGTCGCTAGCTTGCAGGCGATGGCCACCGTCTACGCGATCGCGAATCAGAAGGGAGGCGTGGGCAAGACCACGACCGCGCTCAACGTGAGCGCGTGCATCGCGGAGGCCGGCTATCGCACG
Organism: uncultured Solirubrobacteraceae bacterium; assembly: GCA_963846205.1. Lineage (GTDB taxonomy): Bacteria > Actinomycetota > Thermoleophilia > Solirubrobacterales > Solirubrobacteraceae > Palsa-744. The sequence goes on from CAWJVB010000003.1 coordinate 134,219, forward strand.
CTGCTGGTGGACGTGGACCCGCAGGCGAACGCGACGGTCGGGTTGGGCATCGCGCGCACGCAGTCGCCGGGTCTGTACGAGGTGCTGAGCGGGGTGGCGACGGCCGAGGAGGCGCTGACCGAGTCCCGCATCGATGGCCTGCAGGTGATCCCGGCGGGCGCGGGGCTCGCCGGCGCCAACGTCGAGCTGCCGCGAGTCGACGGCTTTGAGTGGCAGCTGCGCGAGCGCCTGCAGCCGGTACGCGAGCGCTTCCGTTACATCCTGCTCGACTGCCCGCCCTCACTCGGCCCGCTGACGGTGGCTGCGCTCGTGGCCGCGGATCGTGTGATCGTGCCCGTGCAGACGGAGTACTTCGCGCTCGAGGGTCTGGCCGGCCTGCTGGAGACGCTCGCGCTTGTGCGCCGCGAGCTGAACCCGGGACTGACGGTCGCCGGCATGCTGCTGACGATGCACGACAATCGCACGCGCTTGGGGCGCGACGTGGAGCGCGAGGTCAGGGAGCATTTCCCGGAGCTGGTGTTCTCGACCGTCATTCCTCGCAACGTGCGCGTGGGCGAGGCGCCGAGCTACGGGCTGCCGGTCACGCACCACGATCCCCACAGCGCAGGCGCCGAGGCCTATTTCGAGCTCGCCAAGGAGGTGGCCGCGCGTGGCTAGGCCCAAACCGGGGATGGGTAGAGGGCTGGAGGCGATCCTGTCTGTCTCGGCTGACGCGGGCGCGGAGAGCAGCGAAGAGCTGCGCGACCTGCCGCTGGACGTGATCGAGCCGAGCTCCCGCCAGCCGCGCCGCCGCTTTGACGAGGACGCGCTACAGGCGCTCGCGGGCTCGCTGGGAGCGCGCGGCGTGTTGCAGCCCGTACTCGTGCGCCCCAAGGCGGGTGGGGGATACGAGCTGGTCGCAGGCGAGCGGCGCTGGCGAGCGGCGCGCATGGCCGGGCTCGACAGCATCCCGGCGCTCGTGCGCCCACGCGACGACGCAGAAGCGATCGAGCTCGCGCTGATCGAGAACATGGCCCGCGAGGACCTCAACCCAATCGAGCAGGCGCGTGCCTGCGCGGCGCTCGTGGAGGAGCTGGGCCTGACGCGCGAGGAGGTCGGCAAGCGTGTGGGCCGCGGTCGCGTGGCGGTCAGCAACCTCATGCGCCTGCTCGACCTGCCCGACGAGACGATCGAGCTGCTGCAGGACGGGTCGTTGAGCGAGGGCCATGGGCGGGGCCTGCTGCTCGCGGCAGACCACGGCGACCGCGCCCGCCTCGCGCGGACGGCTGCGCAGGAGGGCTGGTCGGTCCGAACTGCGGAAGCGCGCGCCCGTGCGGCGAACGCGGCGTCGGGCTCCCCGCGCCGGCGCACCACCGCGCGAGCGCGGGCCGATGCCCACCCCGACCAAGTCGAGGCGGCGCGCGAGCTCGCCGACGCGCTCGGGATCGCACTCGGCGCAGATGTCGAGGTGAAGCCTGCCGGGCGCGGGGGATACCGCGCGGAGATCTCGTTTGCCTCTGCGAACGAGGCGATGGAGTTCGCCCGGAGGATTCGACCTCGCGCGATTCCCGGGCTGCTGGAACATTCCAAATAACGGCAGAGATCCGTTATATTGTCGGCTGGCCTGGCCGGGCCTCGTGGCCCTGAGCTGGCGAACGCGGTAGGCGGGCTGGTCGCCGTGAAGCTGCCGGCGACGATAAGATGCGGGTGCCCGAGACGGTCCGATGTCTCGCGCTTGGGGGCGATTAGCTCAGCCGGTTAGAGCGCTTCTCTGATAAGGAAGAGGTCCCTGGTTCGAGTCCAGGATCGCCCATTTCGAAGTGCCTGCAATCGCTGGGCTTTTACACTCGTAGCGATGTCCAACGCGGCGCCGGTGCTTCTAGATGACACCCTGCTGCCCACTCCTGCCCGACAGAAGGCACGCGCGCCGTGGGCCGAGGTCCGGCCGGTATCGCGGGAGCACCAGTTTGGTCGCCGGCCCGAGGGCGCAACGTCGTCTTCGCGACACTGGCCCGCCGGTAGCGCACGAGACGCGCATGTCTGCTCAGGGAGCGGCTCTCCAAGCCAGGAGTACTGATCGACGTCGTCAGGACGGTCGCGGGGCGGGAGATCGTAGTTGACCGTGATGTCGTCACCCACTCGTATGCGAGCGGGTGCATTCGGCGGGATTGCCGAGTTCGACGCCGCCCAGCTCGAGGTCCTCGCTGATCGTCGAGGGCAAGGGCGATGACGCGATCGCGACGTCTCTCGAGCAGAACTACCGCTCGAGCGCACCGATCCTCGCAGTTGCCAACGCTGTCGCCGAGCAGGACCGTCACGGCTACTCGCGCGTCTTGGACGCGGTCCGAGGAGCGGAGTCAGGGAGCATGGCTTAGGAGAAGCGGTGGGGCGCCACGCCTCGGTCGAGGCCGATGGCTGTCAGCAGTTTGCGCCGGGTGCTGCCAGGCGCGCAAAGCACCTCGCCGAGCCGAAGTCCCCCACGCTGAGCCCCGTTTGGTGGACTGAGAGGAACGCTGCCGCTCCCCTCTTTGATTTTGCGCTACCCCGCGGCCAACGCCTTCTGCTTCATCTGATCGAACTCGGCCTGCGTGATCGTCCCGCTGTCAAGCAGCCGCTTGGCGTTTGCAATCTGCTCTGCGGGATCTCCGGCGCCGGCGACCGACTTCACGTACTGGTCGACCTGCGACTGCGCGGCTTTCTGGTGTTTGATGGCCCGCTCGGCCATCCCATTTTGCTCGGCGATCAGGTAAACGAAAACGCCGAGATAGGGAATTACGACGATGAAAATAATCCACAACACCTTGGCCCACCCTGACGTGTCGTGGCGCCGGAAGATGTCGGCGATGACGGTGAACAGGAGCGCGAGCCAGATCACAAATCCAAAGAAGATGAGCATCGTCCAAAAGACTTCGAGGAACGGGTAGCTGCTTGCGAGGATCATGGTTGTCGTCCTTTCATCGAGCGGACGCCGCCTTGCGAAGTGAAGGCGTGTCGGCAGAGCAGTGCGCGGCGTTGAGCATATTCGTCTACGGCGGCCGAGCGCCAGTTGGGCTCAGGCGTCGGTCGAGAGGGAAATCGACGCCGACAACGAGGACTTCAAGCGCGAGCTCGACGCGGCCGACAAGGAAGCCGCGGCGAGTTAGCCTGATAGCCTCGCCGATCGTGGCCGAGGACCTGAGAAAAGGGCCAGGGACGGCGCTGGGACTGGATCGAGCATGCCCGCGGGCAGCGCCCATACTGGCGGCGTAGGCCCGCGCGCAGGCGGGCCCCCCGCCGCCCGAGACACCCATGCACACGCCCGCGCGCACCGCATCTGGGTGCGTGTGATTCTCGCGCTGGCGACGGTGCTCGCGATCTTCTCGATCTTCGCGATCTGGGCCAACCGCCAGCTCATGAACCCCCCCAACTGGGCGAAAACGAGCACGGCCCTGCTGCAGAAGCAGACCATCCGCACGGCGGTGTCGGCCTATCTGATCGACCAGCTGTATGCGAACGTCAACGTCGAGGCCCAACTCAAGTCGGGCTTGCCCACGCAGCTCGCCCCGCTCGCCGGCCCGATTTCCGGCGCACTACATAACCTGGCCGAACAGGGCGCCCAAAAAGCGCTTGAAATCCCTCGCGTGCAGAGCGCTTGGGCGCAGGCCAACCGGGCGGCCGACCAGACGCTCGTCACGATCGTCAAAGGGGGTGGCTCGCGCGTGCAGATCAATGGTGGCACCGTCTCGTTGAACCTCCACCAGATCGTGGCCGACCTCGCCCAGCGCCTCGGGTTGCCCTCGGGTATCGCCGACAAGCTGCCCCCCTCGGTGGCGAACCTGAAGATAGTCACCTCGAGTCAGCTGGGGCTGGTGCGCAGTCTGGCCAAGGCGCTTCACGCGCTCGCCCTGCTGTTGACGATCCTCACGTTGGCGCTGTATGTCCTGGCGATGTACCTGGCGCGCGGACATCGGCGGCGCACGTTGTTGTGGGTCGGCTCGAGTTTGGTGTTCGCCGGTCTGATCGTGCTCCTGGGTCGCAAAATCGGACAGAGTCAGATCGTCTCGGCGATCACCACTGACGCTTCGATCGAACCCGCGGCCACCGACGCCTACTCGGTGGCCACGTCGCTGCTCGTGCAGGTCGCGAGCGCCTCGATCATCATCGGTATCCCGATCATTCTGTCGGCGTGGCTCGCCGGACCGGCGCGCTGGGCGGTCGCCGCGCGACGCTTCCTCGCGCCCCACTTTCGCGAGCGTCCGGGGCTTGCCTACTGGATCACCGCCGGGCTGCTTGCGCTTGTTTTCATCTGGGGTCCGATCCCGGCCACGCGCAATCCGTTTGAGATGCTGCTGTTCACGATCCTCGCATTCGTCGGCGCCCATGTTCTACGCGCCCAGATCGCCGAGGAGTTCCCGGCCGGAGCGGCGGTCTATAGTCCGGGCTCGCGATGAGGGTGTCTTGGACCGATCCGCAGCCAGCGGTACTGCCGATTTCCGAGCAACAGCACGTCGGGTTGACGACGTATGACGCGAAGGACGCGGACACCTCCTCTCCGCCTATCGAGCGTTGCGGGCACCTGCGGGAGCGCCCGGCGTGCTGATCATCATGCACCACGATCACCGGACCACGCCAGAGGAGCGCCAGCGGGTGGCCACGGCCATCCAGTAGCGTCGGCAAATAGCCACCACGCCATTCGCTCGCGCATTCATGCCAGCTTCTCGCCAGACCGACCCGACCGCACCGTCTCGGCGCAAGCCGTCGCCGCGCGCGATCGGCGCTGCGGTGCTCATCGGACTGCTCGTCCTGTTTGCCGCGCTCAACAGTCAAACGGTGACGATCCACTGGATCGTCACAACTACTCAGACAGCCCTGATCGTCGTCATCGTGGGATGTGGTCTGATCGGCTTCGCCGCCGGCTGGCTACTCGCACGGCGTCACGCAGCGCGGGGACGTTGAGGTTCGCCCGGTGCCGTCGGCCGGAGCGATGCCGAAGACCCTTATGGCTGGTACAAGGCCACGGGCAACGTCTGGAAGTGGACCGCCAACTGGTTTGACCCCGACCTCTAGCGAGTCTTGCCGGCGAAGGACCCCACTGGGCCACCAGCCGGCAGCCGGCGGGTGGGCCGCGGCGGCGAGACCATGTGGTCAGAGCCCAGTCTCAGCGGTGATGCGCCCAGACTTGACGGCCGCCGCCAGCGCCTGGTAGTCGCGTTCGTTCTGCTCGGCATAGGTGTGGGAGAACTCGACGACTGCGCGGTCGAAGCTGGGGCCCTTGCCGAGGTAGGCAGCGATCGCGATGCGGTCGCCGCTGCGCGCATGCGCGCGGGCGAGCGTCCAACCGCACAGCTTGCCGTAGGCGGCCATTCCGGCGGGAACCATCTGCTCGATTTCCGCAGAACCCTTCCAGTCCTTCAGCTGGCGCGCATAGAAGTCGCGTTCCTGGCCGTCGATGCCGGACTCGACGTGCAGCCAGCCGAGAAAGATGTCGCTGGTCGCCTGCATGAGCCGCTGTCCGGCGACAACGCGCTCGCCATGGTTGTCAAACTCGCTGGGAGCGACGAATTCCTCGAGCACCGAGGCCTCTGCCTCCTTCATCTGCAGGAAGAGCGGATCCTTGCCGTCGCGGCCGAGCAGCAGTGCGATCCAGGCGCGCGTGCCGACGCTTCCCACGCCGACGACCTTGCGCGCGAAGTCGGTGAGGCGAAACTGCTCGAGCAGCAGGCGCCGGTCGTGCTCGAGCGTGGCGCGGTATGAGCGCAGCAGGTCGCCAAGGGCGTCGAACATTTCATCGCGTTCGCTGCCCTGCAGGAGATCGTCGATCGGCACGATCAGCGGCGGTTCGGCGACGATGCGCGGCTCACCGTCGACCACCCGCGTCAGTTTGGAGAACGCCGCCATGCTGTCCTTGGTGCGGGCCTTGGCGAGCGCCTTGTCGGTCCTCTTGATGCTTTTCGCCTTCAGCTGCGAGCCGAGGTCTGCCAACGCACTCTCGATGTCTAGATGTGCGTACCACAGGTCGAGGTTCTTCATCGCGGCGAAGTCGGCCATCGCAGTGCGATAGGACTCGACTGTGTCCAGCACGATCTGGTCCTGGTCCTTGGCTACGAAGTCGTTGTTCTGCGCGGCGATCAGCATGCTCACGGCCAGGCGCTTGACGTCCCACTCCCACGGCCCCGGGAGCGTCTCGTCGAAGTCGTTGAGGTCGAACATCAGCTGGCGCTCGGGCGAGGCGAACACCCCGAAGTTCGACAGGTGCGCGTCGCCGCAGCACTGGACGTGGAGCCCCGAGCGCGGCGTCGCGGCCAGGTCGCTGGCCATGATCAGCGCCGCTCCCCGATAGAACGTGAACGGCGAGACGAGCATGCGCCCGTAGCGGATCGGCACGAGCTCGGGCACGCGCGTCGTGGCCTGGCGCTGGAGCAGCTTGATCGGATCCGCGCGACGGGGCGGAGGCTCGTACTGCGCGTGGCTCGAGCGCGGCACTTCAGCTCGCGCGGCCTTGCCGTGGGCCGCGCGCTCGGCGACGGTCAGGTGCGGCACTGTCGCACTAGCGTCGCTCACCGTCGACATGAGCAGACCATACTCCCTAGTCGGCTTGGCCACGATCGTCTCCAGCCGACCGTGACCGCGCAATCCAGTCGCGCAGCTCCCCGTGCATCGCCTCCACGCCGACGATCGGGCGCGCGGGCTCGCTCCACTCGCAGGGAACGACCGCAAACGGTCGCGTCTGCGGCCCGCCGAGACCGCCGTGTGAGCCCATGAACTCCTCGAACGGCGCCACCTCGTTCGTGCCCGGGTCATACATGCTGTTGACGAGTATGTCCGGGCAGTGGGGAAAGCGATCGTGGCGACGCAGATGCTCGGCCGCGGTCGCGTCGAAGTGGGCGAGCGGGTCCTTACCCTGCACGCTGTCGTCCGCGAGATTCCGCCGGCCGGCGGCGCCGATCACCAGCGTTCCCTGTGCCTGCGAGCGCACCATCACGAACCCGACTCCAGGGTGTGCGGTGAGGCTGTCCAGCAGTCGCGGATGGGTCTCTGTGATCTGCTCGAGCGTGAGCCGCTCGGCGCTCTGCGGCAGATAGACGAGCCCGAGGTTCCCGGACACGAGCACGACCGCCTCCCTCTCGATCGCCTGCCCGGGCACGTCTCGCTCGGCCAGGGCCTCGCGGTTCGGTCCCAGCGCGACGGTGCCCTCGACCGATCGGCTGCGCGTGACGCGCGCCACTATGCGCCCGCCGAGACCGGGCTCCTGGCGTGCGTCGGCCAGCACGGCGCCGACGTCGCCCCAGGCCTCGTCGACCGCGGCGGGGGCGTGTACCTCGCCGCGCGCAAGCGCTCCCTGCACGACGTCCTCGAGCGTCTCGCCGTAGCGCTGCCGGAACGGCGCGCCCTGTGTCTGGCCGTGGTCTGACAGGACGACGAGCTGATACGGGCGAGGTGACTGCGCCGCCGCGCGCTCGAGCCGGGCCAGCTGGTGGTCGTGGCGTTTGAGCACCGCCAGGGCATCGCCTTCGCGAATCCCCGAGTGGTGGGCGACCTCGTCATAGCCGACGAAGGTCGCGTAGCTGACGGGCACGCCCTCGACGACGTCGGCCATCAGCAGCGCCGTGGTGAGGTCGCGCATGACCACCGTGATCGAGGCGCGAATCATCGGGTACAGGCCGCTTCTCTTGACGTGCGCATCGCCGCGGCGGCGCTGGCGGCGAGCCGCAAGGCGCTCAGAGCCGATGTCGGCGAGGGAGAGCACGACCGTGCGCAGAAACCCGTAGGGGTCTGAGAAGTACGCGAACATGTCCCCCGCCTTGGATCTGCTGCGGTCGCGGATGACGCTCATCGTGGCGGTGCAGCGTGGCGCGTCGCCGGAGAACATGTTGCCCCGGCTGGTGCCCCCGGCGGCCAGCAGGCCCTCGCCCGTCGATCGCCGGCGCTCGATCTCGGCTGCGTCGGCCGGGTGATTGGAGACGAGCGTGCGGCCGGACTCCTTCTCATACCAACGGAAGGCGGGCATGTCCCAGTTGCTTCCGAGCAGCAGACCGGCCTGACTGGCCCCCGTCTGGGAGGACAGGTCGCACTCCCAACCCTGGATGCGATGCGTGCCGTCCAACAGCCAGCGTGCGATTGTCGGCACGCTCCCATCGCGCACGGCGTCGCGCAGAACGCCCTCTCCCAGGCCGTCGATCTCGAACAGGATCACTCCCGGGTCGTCGGTGCGGTTGTGTTGGCGTCGCCGGTGGCGCCGTCGCCGGACGACCCGCAGATGGTAGGCGTCGCCGTCCACGTCGAGCAGCGGCGCGATGAACGTCGAAACGAGGGCCAGCCCGAATGCGATTGCCACGTTCCCCCAGAATGGAGGCGACTTGCCGTCGACGACGTAGAAGGCGAGCGCGACCGCGCCGGCACTGAGGGCGAGCGAGGCCAGTCCGAACGTGAGGATCGTCAGCGGCAGCGTCAGCCGGATCACTACGGGCCAGAGGACCGCGTTGATCAGCGCCATCGCCGCGGCGACAAGAAGCGCCGCGTGGAATGACAGCGTTTCGACGCCGGGCAGCAGCGCCGTCAGGACGACCAGCAGCAGGCCCTCCACCGCCAGCAGCACGACGGCCCGCAGCACGAACCCCAGGAGTCGTCGCGAACCGCTCACGCGTTGTCGGGCGACGCGCCCGTCGATCGCTCAGACATTGGTTGCTAGCTTTTCAGGAATGGTCGATGGCGCGGTTTCGGCCCATCGCGGGGGCGCGTCCGTGGACCGTATCCTTTTCCTGGGCCATGCCACCGTCCTGATCGAGCTGGACGGCGTTCGTCTGCTGACGGACCCGCTGCTGGGCGGTCGCGTCCTTCACCTGTGTCGCCAGACTTCGCTGCCCGACGCGAGCGTCGCCGCGGATCTCGACGCGGTGCTGATCTCTCACATGCACCACGATCACCTCGACCTGGCCTCGCTGCGGCGCCTGGGTCGCGATACGCGGCTGTTAGTGCCCGCAGGCGCAGGTGCATGGCTGCGCCGCCGAGGCTTCCCGAGCGTGACCGAGCTCAGCGTCGGCGAGGTGGGCAACGTGGGAACGCTCGCCGTCACCGCCGTCGAGGCTCGACACGATGGCCGTCGCTGGCCGCGGGGCCCCGACGCCGAGACCCTCGGCTATCTCGTGCGTGGCCGCCGGGCGGTCTACTTTGCCGGAGACACGGCGCTTTTCGAAGAGGTGGCGACTGTTCTACCGCCGCTCGACGTCGCACTGCTGCCGGTCGGCGGTTGGGGCCCGACGCTCGGTCCGGGTCACATGGACCCACGCGACGCCGCGCGCGCGGCCGCATTGCTGAAGCCGAGGCTCGCCATCCCTGTGCATTGGGGAACTCTGCTGCCCATAGGCTTGGCGCGCCGGTACCGGGCGGGGCTGGCCGAGCCGCCGCGGCTGTTTGCGCAGAACGTCGCATGGCTTGCGCCGTGCGTCGAGGTCCGTATCCTGGCGCCGGGAGAGGAAGCCACCCTGTGACCGGCGAAGCCAGGAGAATCGTGCACGACGGCCATCAGGGGGTGGGGACGCTGATCCTCGCCTTTGCGATCGTTCAACGGCTCGGCCTGCCGGGACCCCCATGAGCCGGGGGAGCGCGGCTGGAGGCGTTCTCCTGACGCTGGCCGCGGGCCAGTTTCTGATGACGCTCGACAGTTCCGTCATGAACGTGTCGATCGCGACGGTCGCCAAGGACGTGAACACGACCGTGACGGGTATCCAGACGGCGATCACCCTGTACACGTTGGTGATGGCATCGCTGATGATCACCGGCGGGAAGATCGGTCAGATTCTCGGCCGCAAGCGCGCGTTTGCGATCGGATGTGTCATCTACGGCTGCGGCTCGTTCGTCACGGCCGTCTCACCGAGCCTCGGCGTGCTCATGATCGGATGGTCGTTTCTCGAGGGCGTCGGCGCTGCGCTGATCCTGCCGGCGATCGTCGCGCTCGTCGCATCGAACTTCGAGCGCGCTGGGCGCCCGCGGGCATACGGCCTGGTGGCCTCGGCTGGGGCGATCGCCGTGGCGGCCGGCCCCTTGATCGGCGGGCTCTTCACGACCTACCTGTCGTGGCGCTGGGTGTTCGTGGGAGAGGTCCTTATGGTGTTGGGGATCCTCGCCCTGACCCGTCGGATGGAGGACGCGACGCCCGAGAGCCGAGTACGGCTTGACCTCGTGGGGACCGTGCTGTCGGCGCTCGGTCTCGGGCTCATCGTGTTCGGGATCCTGCGTTCGGGCGCGTGGGGGTTTGTAAAGCCCAAGCCAGGTGCACCCGAATGGATCGGGCTGTCGCCGTCGATCTGGCTGCTGATCGCCGGCGGGCTTGTCGTGTGGCTGTTTCTGCAATGGGAGAGCCGGCGGCTGGCTCATGGCGAGGAGCCACTGGTCGACCCCACGATCCTCCGCAACCCGACGCTGCGCGGCGGGCTCACCTCGTTCTTCTTCCAGTACCTCCTGCAGGCGGGGCTGTTCTTCGCGGTGCCCCTGTTCCTGTCCGTCGCGCTCGGGCTCTCAGCGATCGAAACCGGCGTGCGCCTCCTGCCGTTGTCGGCCACGCTTCTGCTGGCGGCCGCCGGGATCCCGAGGGCTTTCCCGAACGCGTCGCCGCGGCGGGTCGTGCAGCTTGGGTTCCTTGCGCTGCTGGCCGGCATCGTGGTCATGGTGGGCGCGCTCGACGCCGGCGCCGGGCCGGAGATCGTGACCTGGCCGATGCTGCTCGCCGGACTCGGTGTTGGGGCGCTGGCCTCGCAGCTCGGGAGCGTCACGGTGTCGTCGGTGTCCGATGAGCAGAGTGGCGAGGTGGGGGGGCTCCAGAACACGGTCACGAACCTCGGCGCGTCGATCGGCACGGCGCTGGCCGGCGCCGTGCTGATCGCAGCACTGACCTCGTCGTTCTTGACCGGAGTCCAGCAGAACCGCGCGGTGCCCGCCGAGGTCAAATCCAAGGTCAGCGTTCAGCTGGCCGGCGGCGTGCCATTCGTCACCGACGCAGACCTGAAAACAGCGCTGGACAAGGCCGGGGTGCCCACGAGCACGGCCGATGCCGTCGTTCACGAGAACGCGACCGCGCGCCTGGACGGCCTGCGCTCCTCGTTGTCGGTGCTTGCCCTGATAGCCCTGGTTGCGCTGTTCTTCACTCGCCGGATCCCGACCGTGCAGCCTGCTTCGGCCGTCGCAACGTGATGGCGAGCTCGGCACTCCGTCACCGCCGCGAGCGATATGGCGTGCTGCTCGGCGCGATCATCATCGCCTTCGCGGTCCAGGGCATCGCCCAACCCGCCCCGTGGGAGCAGATATTCATGACCACCCTGCTGGGGGTCACGCTGCTGCTGGCGTTTTGGGCGGGTGACGCGAAACCGATCGTCATACGACCGGCGATCGTGATTGCTGTGGGGCTGACCCTCGCCAGCATCGCCGAGGCCGCGAGCGGCAGCGTCGATGCCGCAGCGACGAGGATCGCAAACGCACTGCTCGTGGGGCTGGCGCCACCCATGATCGTCCTGGGAGTCGTGCGAGCTCTGCGGGCGAGGCAGGCGGTTACGCTCGAGGCGGTGTTCGGCGTCCTGTGCGTGTACATCCTCGTGGGCATGTTCTTCGGCTACGTGTACGGCGCAATCGACCATCTCGGCGGTCACCCGTTCTTCGCAGGCGACCAGTCGACGACAGTTGCCCACTGCCTGTACTTCAGCTTCGCGAGCCTGACCACGGCCGGCTACGGAGACCTGACGGCCCGCAGCAACCTCGGCCATACCCTGTCTGTATCCGAGGCGCTGCTCGGGCAGATCTACCTCGTGACTGTGGTCTCTCTGATCGTCGCGAACCTCGGTCGCAGCCGGCCGAGGGCGCAGGAAGCGCCACGCGACGCTGACGCCGACACCTGACCACCGTGGGACTGCCTGCTCGCTAGACTACGCCGCCTGAAGGGCATCAGCCGAGCGCTCCCCTCGGCGGTGCCGGCGACAGAGCGACGACAGGAGAAGCCGTGAGCGCCGAGGATTTGGAGATGGGTCCGGTGGACATCGTCGTGATCGGCTTTCCGGCGGACGCGCCGAGAACCGGCGAGGCGATACCGATCTTCGTGGACCTGGTGGACCGCGGGATCATCCGGGTCCTGGATGTGCTTGTGGTCCAGAAGGACGCGCAGGGCACCGTCTCGGGCCTAGAGATCGCCGATCTCGACGGTGACGGCGCGGGCGACCTTCTCCTCTTCGAAGGGGCGCGGACAGGCATGCTCGGCGACGAGGACGCCGCCCTGGCAGGGGAGGCGCTCGAGCTCGGCGAGGCCGCCGCGCTGATCTGCTTCGAGAACGCCTGGGCCGGTCCCTTCGCGGCCGCGGTGCGCCGCAACGGCGGCCGGCTGCTGGACTTCCAGCGAGTGCCCACCCAGGAGCTCATCGCCGCCATTCAGGCCCTCGACGCCGCCTAGGGCCCCGACGCCGCCCAGTCATCCGGGAAGAGAAAGAGAGACCAACATGCCACTACTTCGCCGCGTTGCCCGTGTGGCCGCCATAGGGGCCGTAGCGGGCGGGGCATCCGGGGCCGTGCAACATCGCCAGCAGGGCAGGTGGGCGCGACAGGAAGAACAGCAGATGGCCGCCGAGCAACAGCAGCAGGTGGCCGCCGCCCCGCCTCCACCGCAGGAGGACCCGATCGAGAAGCTCAAGGAGCTCGGTCAGTTGCACGAGACGGGTGTGCTCACCGACGAGGAGTTCGCTGCCGCCAAGGCGAAAATCCTCAACTGATCAGGCGCCGAGCGGGTTTTCATGCCGATACTGGCTCTCTCAGGCGGCGGCATCGGCGTCCTCGGCGTCGTGTACGTGCTCCTCTTCCTGATCCTGGGCATCAGGTCGATCAAACACGGGCACTGGATCATGTTCCTGATCGGGATCCCCATCCCGATCTTCTGGATCATCGGCGGTCTGATGCCGCCCGTGGAGCGCTAGCTGCGCGACCTGACGGCTCAGCTGGCGAGCCCGGTGATGCCGTGGCGCAGCAGCGAGGCGGCGAGCAGGACGAGGATCGCCGCCGCGAGCGTCCTGGCGTGGCGCTCGAGCCAGCCACGGGCGGCCGTGAGGGCGCGCTTGGTGGGGTCAGGCGCCACCGCCAGCATCACGAGCGCAACCGAGAGGGGAAGCAGCGAGACCAGCGTGAACAGGACCCACTCGCCAACGTACTGCGCGGCGCTGGGGTTGGTCTCGGAGATGTCCTTCAGGGCGAGCGGGATGAACCCACCCGGGTTGGCGAGGGTGGCGCCGGCGGCGAGGATCGCAATCGCCGGCGAGGAGGCGACCTTGCTCATCTGCGCGATCATGCCGGCCGCCCGATCGGGATTCGGCCGGCCGCCGCAGTAGGCGCACTATGAAGAACAGCAGGACTGCACCGGCGACGACGTCGACGATCGCGACCCACGTCTTCGGTGTGTTCGGCTTGGGCGAGGCGACGGCGTTTCCGAGCACGAACGCCGCGACGACGCCGATCACGAGCGTCAGGACGAAAGCGCCCGAGGTAGAACCAGATGCCGGTACACAGCGGGCGATCACCGAGAACGAGCGCCAGCACGGCGAAGGAGAGGGTCGTCGGCGACAGCATCGCCGCCAGAGCGACGAGCACCAGCTCGATGTCGATCGAGGTCACTGCGGCGCGACGCCTAGCCAGCGGAGGGAGCCCGAGCGTGCCCGGGCTCACGCACGCGCTTGGTCAAATCTCCTTGGGCTCGCCGAGGACGAGGAGGCCGTGGATGCAGATCACGCAGATGGCGAAGACGCCGAGCGCCCACCACGGGTGCGCGCCGCCGACGTCCAGCAGCGCACCAATCGCGCCCAGGGTGGCGGCCATGATCCCGATCAGCCGCCCGTATACGCCACCGGCGAACAGCGAGGCGGACGCCGTCAGCTGGATGACGCCAAGAATGATGGTGATCCACCCCCACGTATGGAGACTCGAGAACACGAACTGGGTGTCATTGACGAAGAATTTCGCATTGCTGACGGCGGCAATCCCATAGACGATGTTGAGGATGCCGGCCACCATCAGCAGGATCCCCACGAACAATGCGCTGCCTACGCCCCTCATATGTTCCCCCTTTGGTAGCTAGAACCGCCAGCGACGCTGGCGTGTTCTGAATCGTTTGAGCCAGTTCGACGCCTCCGTCTCGAATCCTACGCCCGCGGGGCGAACGGCACGGGCTCGCCGCGCAGAATCCTACGCCTGCACGGCGAGTGCCACGAGCCCGCCGCTCAGAATCCGGTGTTCGTCTTGACGCGCTTGCGGTCTGTCTCGTGCATGCCGCCCTTCGCCTTGAGCGTCTCGCACGCCTGCGCGATGTCCTGGCCGAGGGTCATGGTCAGCGAGTAGCTGAGCGTCTGCTTGACGAGCACGCGCATGATCTTCACGTGTTCGGCGTTGGGCGGCAGCGTGTAGGCGGGCACCATCCAGCCGCGCATGGCGGCCAGCTGTGCTGCGACGTCGAACTCGTCGTAGTCTGCTCGCCGGTGAGTTTGAAGGCGACCAGCGGGAGCTGCTCGTCGTGTCGTTCCGACGATCATTCGAAGTCGCGGTCGCGGCGATCTCCTTTGCGAGCGTTCGCGCGTTGTACTTCATCGTCTCCATCGACGTAGCGGTAGCCGGCGTGGCCGAGACGCACGAAGTTGTAGTACTGCGCGAGCACCATCGCCGAGCCGGTCGAGAAGTTCAGGGTGAACGTCGCGTCGCGCTTGCCGAGGTAGTTCTCGTAGAAGACAAGGTCCTCGGGAAGGTCGGCCTTCTCCCTGAACACAAGCCACCCGATCCCGGGTAGACGAGCCCGAACTTGTGACCCGAGACGTTGATCGAGCGGACCTGCTCCAGCCGGAAGTCCCACTCGGAGTCGGGATACAGGAACGGCCACACGAAGCCGCCGCTCGCCGCGTCGACGTGCAGCGGCACGTCCAGGTCCTGGTCGTGCTTGAGGTTACCAGGAGGTCGTTGATCCCGCGGATGTCATCGGCATGCCCGGTGAACGTCGTGCCGAGCACGGCGGCCACGCCGATCGTGTTCTCGTCGACGTGCGGCTCGACGTCCTCGGGGCCGATCGTGTACTTGTCCTTCTTCAGCGGGACGATTCGCGGTTCGACGTCGAAGTAGCGGCAGAACTTCTCCCACACGACGTGCACGTCGCCGCCGAACACGAGGTTGGGACGCTCGGTCGACCTCCCGGCCGCTTCGCGGCGCGCGCGCCACTTCCACTTCAGCGACAGCGCGCCCAGCATGATCGCCTCGGAGGATCCCTGCGTGCGCGCGCCGGTCGTCTCTCCGGGCGCGTTGAAGAGGTCGGCGAGCATCCGGATGCAGCGCTGCTCGATCTCCGCCGACTGCGGGTACTCGGCGTGGTCGATGAAGTTGACGCGCAGCGCTTCCGATCGATCACGTTGACGTGCCTCTGGCTCCATCCAGGTGGTGACGAACGTCGCGAGGTTGCGCATCGGCAGTCCGTCGAGCACCATTTCCTCGCCGACCAGACGCATCGCTTCCTGGGCGGTCATGCCCGCTTTCGGGAGTTCGTTGTCGGGGGCCGGCTCGAGCAGGAAGCGGTTGCCGTAACGCCCTCGAGCTTCTCGATCTGTCGCGCGGTGAGCGCGGGGCTCTGGCGCCGGTCGGTCCGCGCTGCTGCGGGTGCGGGCGGCATGGCGTTACCTCCTTGGGGCCGAAGGGCGGCTGCGGCGGGCTCGGATCGGGCGGCCGGTGCGCGCCAGCGGCCGGCGCGAGCGGCGATTATATGCGCCGCCCGTCTCTCAGGCGGCGCGCTGGGTTCGCCGCCGGAACGCGGGCCGGGTCGCGGGCCTCGCTCCTCGGTCGCGGCCGCCTCGGGCATCAGCGCGAGCGCCGCGACCAGGAAGCACAGTCCACCCAGCGCGGTGCCGCCGTTGGCAACACGCGCGCTGATCGGCTCGCCGCTGGACGGCTCGATCAGCGACGCGATCGCGGCCGCGCCAAACGCGACCGAGCCCAGCAGGTTGAGCGAGACGATTCGCCATGACAGCGAGCGGAGTTTCAGGCACACCCAGCGATGACAGACCTCGGCGTAGGCGAGCTCGCTCGAGAGGAGGAAGCAGATCGACCCGAGCGCATCAGGCGCCCACACGCCGCGCGTTGCTCTGTGCGTGCTGAAGCCGTGTTTCATGCCAGCGAACGTGCTGATGTTGAAGAGGACCGTGCCCACGAGCTGCACGCGATGCGGCGAGCCAGTCGATCCGCCTCGGCTCCCACGACGCGGGTCGCCATCGCTGGCGTCGCGCCCGGGACCGCGGCGAGTCGCGCTCTACATTGACCGTCTCCGAGTACTGCAGGTAGGAGGCTGAGGTGAACAGGAGCGAGCCGACGAAGAAGGTCACGCCGATGGCCGGACGCGGGCTCGATGCCCATTGCGAGGCGAGCGCCGCCACCGTGAAGCACAGCGACCCGAGTGCGAACAGCACGGCCATCCACCAGGCTCGTCGGCGAGGGCGCCACCAGGTCGCGTCCTCACCGCTCGCCGGGGTTGCGCCAGAAAACACTGTGGGTATCCCTTGCGGTGCGCGCGCGAGCGCCAGCGCACCACGCTGCCGTCGGGTCTGTGCAGGACCTCGCTGGTCACGAACGGCCCCGGGCCGTCGGCCGAGACGCGCGCCCATCCTCCGGCACGTCTAGGTAGCCGCTCACGCCCACCCCACGCCGCGAGCGTCGCGCCGCGTGATTAAGGCGATCGAGGGCACGGTGATGAGCAGGCAGTCTATTGTCGACGCGCCGCAGCGCGGGCGCATACTGTGTCCACGGGGTCGGGGCAGCGACTGTTTTTGGCGGGCAATGAGGGGAGTAAAGATGTGCCGTTGGATGGCGTGGCACGGGCAGCCGGTGGCGCCACGCGGTCGACCGGCAGCTTGAGCCTGGCGCCAACGAGCGCCACTCCGTAGAGCGTAAGCGGCGCCTGGACGGCAGCGCTACGCCGGGGCGGCCGGCATGGTGTTTGCCGTCGCCGCGGTGGTGGGCGGCGCGGGCGGCGCCAGCAGCCTGCGACTCACCATGTAGGCAACGATCGTGCCGACGATCACCAGTGGCTCTGAGCCGGCGCCTGATCCCTCGGTGAGCACGGCGGCGATCACGATCGCCGACAGCGGTAGGCGCAGTATGGTGGCGATCGCGGCAGCCACGCCCACGGCGACGGCGGGAGTGATCGAGAACCCGGGCAGCTGACCAGCCATCAGGCCCGCCACCGCTCCGAGGAACAGCCCGGGGAAGGTCGGGCCGCCGCGGAAGCCGCCGAGTGAGAGGGAGTAGGCGATGCCCTTGAACACGATCAACAGGGCGAGCGCTCCGATCGACCACGTGCTTGCTTTGGTGACGAGCTGTGGAATGGAGTCCTGACCGGAGAAGAGAACTTCCTGGAACGGCTTGCCGGTGGACTGCTGAAATGCGATTGCGAGCCCGGCGATGATCAGCCCGGCCACCGGCAGCAGCACGAAGCGTCGGGCGGCGATGACGTCGACCGCGAGCCTGCCGCCCCGAACGATGAGCGCACAGGCCAACGCTACGGCGAGGGCCAGCGCGATCGTCCAGCCGAACTCGGCGATGTCGGGGCGGGCGAACCTGGCGAGCCCTTCAATCGAGCCCAGCGCGTAGGCGCTCGTGCTAAGCCCAGTCCAAGAGCCCATGCCGAGCGATACGAGCGCTCCGATGCCCGAGGCGAGTAGACCGGGAAGCAGCACGAGCGTCAGCTTCGGGCCACCCAGGCCGGTCACCTCGATGATCAGCACCGCCGCGAGCAGAGGCGACTGGAACAGGAACGACACTGCGGCGAAGGTGCCGGCCGCCGCGAGCACCGTCACGACCTGCGGCGGCGCGTCCCTTCGCGCCAAGCGGATCGTCATGACGCCCAGGCCTGAGCCGAGGGCTATGAGGGGGGCCTCGGGGCCGAGCACGACTCCCAGGCCGATCGTCGCCAGCGCCGCGAGGATGACGCCGGGAAGGTTTATCGGGGGCGTCGGGTCGACTGTCGAGAGGCCGTTTGCGGGGATGTGGCCTCCCGCACCGGGCAGGCGCTCGATCGCAAACGCGACTATCAGGCCCGCAAACGCGAGCACCGGCAGCGACCACCACAGTGGGGGGCCGCCGTGGTAGCCGAGGTCGCTCGGGAGGTGCACGAACACACCCCTCTGGATCTGATTGATGAGCTCGAGCACACACCACGCGGCGACGGACACCATCACGCCGGCGATCGCCGCGACGAGCATCAGGACTATGAAGCGCCTGCTCTGGATCGTTGCTTCGACCTGCTCGGGCGAGACCTCAGGCTCGGGCATGCGCCTCGCACGCTAGCCGTTTTGGAGCTCGCGTGGGGGGCGGATGACCGGGCGACTCCGGCGCTCATACGCGCGAGATCGAGGCCTGGCCTGCCCGGCTCGATGGCGCGTAAGATCGGGCGCATGGAAAGGCGGCAGGCAGTCGCAT
This sequence comes from uncultured Solirubrobacteraceae bacterium, assembly GCA_963846205.1. Taxonomy (GTDB): domain Bacteria; phylum Actinomycetota; class Thermoleophilia; order Solirubrobacterales; family Solirubrobacteraceae; genus Palsa-744. The sequence continues at coordinate 152,642 of CAWJVB010000003.1, forward strand.
CCGCCCACGGCCGGGTTCATGTGCACCGGCTCCTGATCGTGGCGCTCATCATCGTCGTAATCGGCGCCGCCGCTGTGCTCTTCGGATGGGACATCAGTGGCTGGTTCAAACATCTGTGGAACACCATCACGAGCATCTCGACCGGATACCTGCTGGGCGCAATCGTGCTCGTCACGGTACAGACGGTCACTACCGCCTTCGCCTGGTACTCGATCCTCCGCTTCGGCTATCCCAGCTCCAACGTTCGCTGGATCGAGGTCCTGGCCTGCTACTCCGCGGCGGTCGCGCTCAACTCGGTTCTGCCCGCGAACCTGGGGACGCTGACGATGATGCTGATGTTCACCTCGATCATCGCCGCCGCCGGCTTTGCGGGCATCTTCGCCGGCTATGCGGTCCAGAAAATCTTCTATTCGCTGATCGGCATCGCCGGCTACCTGTATCTGTTCCTGACGGTCGGCGGCTCCTTTGACATCCAGTTCAAGTTCGTCAGCGAGCATCCGGTGACCATTGTAATTCTGCTCGCCGCGGTCGTTTGGCTCGTGTGGCTCGTGTCTCGGATGCTGCGGGAGCGCATTCAGAAGTGGTGGGGGCAGGCGAAGGTGGGAGGCCAGATCCTCGTCCATCCCCGCGCCTACTTCGGACTCGTCGTGCTCCCCGAGGTGATCAGCTGGCTGGCGACGCTCGGGATAATCGCGGTGTTCCTGGCCGCCTACAACATTCCCGTCAGCTTCCACACGATCATGCGCGTGGTGGCCGGCAATTCGATCGCCAACGTCACGTCGGTTACCCCGGGCGGCGCGGGCGTCACGCAGGGTTTCAACGTCCTCTCCCTGAAGGGCATCACCAGCTCGTCCAACGCAACTGCCTACTCGGTGGCGCAGCAGCTCGTGGTCACCGCCTGGGGCCTGTTGTTCGCGATCGCGGTCGTCATACGAGCATTCGGCTGGACGGGCGGCAAGACGCTGATCTCGCAGTCCTACGGCCAGGCGCGCGAGAAGACCTCTGAGCAGTCGGCCGCGCGCAAAGCCAAGCGGCAGGCCAAGCGCGATGCCAAGAACGAGGTGTGAGACTGCCGCCATGCAGGTGAGCTGGCCGAGAGTGGCGGTGGTGGGCCACGTCGAGTGGGGGTGCTCGAGCGCGTTCGGAATGTCCTATCTGCCAGCGAGGTGATCCACCTGAGCGTGAGAGTCGCGGTCGTGTGACCCATCTGTGCCATCACATATGTTGGACTAAGCGAGCGCGGGGCTCGAAGGACGCACGCGCTTCCAATTGGGCAGTGCTCGCGTTTCTGCTGCCCAAACTCCGACGGATCGCCCCAAATCCAACCGCAATCGTTGCCTACCGCCGCTAGACCAAGTTTGCATTACGCCTGGACATAGGGGCAGGTTTCCGCACCTCAGCCGGTGGCCTGATAAGGAAGAGGTCCCTGGTTCGGGTCCAGGATCGCCCATCGCCTTGCCCGCCGTGCGGCAGTGCAGTTATTCTTCCGGAGCCAGCGCGACGAGCACTCCGACGTTGGCGTCGGTCTTGCCCGTTTTCGCGTCCTTGTCGCCGGTCGCCTTGGCTTCGGGCTGTGCAACCTGGGCGATGATGCCTTCCGGGCCCGCCACTTCTTCCATGCCGGCAGGCAAGGTGCGCGTGTCGGGGGCGTTGTAGTCGGCGAGCATCACGATCATCGAGTTGGGCTTCGTCGTGACGATGCTGGGCGCGCGCACGGTCGTCGAACCCCCGGCCGACGGGGCCCCGAGGTGGGCGTTGATCGGTTCGCTCTTGCTGACGCCGGACCACGCCCCGGCGAGCGCGCCGCAGCCGCGCCGGGCGGTCCCGCTCCACGTCACCGAGAATTCGCTCGGGTCTCCCGCTTCGTACTTCTTGGTGAACACGGCGAGCGTGAACCACACGCCGTGGCTTTTGTTTTCGACCTTTTCGAGCAGCTGCCAGCCGCTGCTGGCGATCGTGAAGGGGCCCTTGGCTTCGGGGTCCTCCACATAGACCTGCATCAGCATCTGATCGCCGACGACAGCGCCGGCCGGCCTGGGCACCCTGCAGCTTTCGCGCACGGCGTAGTTGGTCGCCGATTTGCCGTCGAGGGTGATCTTGTGGGGCGGCGGCGGCCCTTCACCTTCTTCCGGCGCCAGCGCCACGAGCACCCCGACGTTGGCGTCGGTCTTGCCCGTTTTCGCGTCCTTGTCGCCGGTCGCCTTGGCTTCGGGCTGTGCAACCTGGGCGATGATGCCTTCCGGCCCCGCCACTTCTTCCATGCCGGCAGGCAAGTGCGCGTGTCGGGGGCGTTGTAGTCGGCGAGCATCACGATCATCGAGTTGGGCTTCGTCGTGACGATGCTGGGCCCGCGCACGGTCGTCGAACCCCCAGCCGATGGGGCCCCGAGGTGGGCGTTGATCGGTTCGCTCTTGCTGACGCCGGACCACGCCCCGGCGAGCGCGCCGCAGCCGCGCCGGGCGGTCCCGCTCCACGTCACCGAGAATTCGCTCGGGTCTCCCGCTTCGTACTTCTTGGTGAACACGGCGAGCGTGAACCACACGCCGTGGCTTTTGTTTTCGACCTTTTCGAGCAGCTGCCAGCCGCTGCTGGCGATCGTGAAGGGGCCCTTGGCTTCGGGGTCCTCCACATAGACCTGCATCAGCATCTGATCGCCGACGACAGCGCCGGCCGGCCTGGGCACCCTGCAGCTTTCGCGCACGGCGTAGTTGGTCGCCGATTTGCCGTCGAGGGTGATCTTGGCCGAGGCCGCCGAGGCCGTCGACCCTCCGATAGCCACGGCGGCTATCAGGCACAACCCCGCCATCCTGACGCGCTTCATATCCTTCTCCGCTTCCCCCTACAGGGCGGCACTTTCCGATCGTCTCGGCCGAAACGACCCGGGCAGCTTATCGAAGGCAGGTCGCTCCCGCGACGCCTGCAGGGGGCTCACTCGGACGGAGGGAGCGAGCGAAGCCTCAACCCGAGCCGCGCTTACCTCCACCGGAGGCTCTCCCGACGGATCGCTCAGAGCGCTCGCAGAAAATCGAGCAGCGCCGTGTTGACCGCTTCAGGCGCTTGCTGCTGCACCCAATGTCCAGCGCCCGGAACGACGACCTCGGCGCGCAGGTCGGTCACCCAGCCGTGCATAGCCTCGGCGGGCATGAAGCGACGCACGGGGTCGAGCTCGCCGGTGAGGAACAGGGCCGGCTGCTCGACGCGCCGCTCGGCGAAGTCCGCCGTCAGCTCCCAATTGCGATCGATGTTGCGGTACCAGTTCAGACCGCCCGTGAAGCCGGTGCGCTCGAACGCATTCACATATACGGCCAACTCCTCCTCCGACAGCCACTCGGCGCGCTTGGTCGAGGACCCGTCCTGCTCGGCCCACTGCGCAGTCCACTGGCGACTCGTCGTCAGCGTGCGGCGTACGTCGCTCGCGAGCGCAGCGTCGGCCACGCCCGGCTGCTGGAACCAGACGATGTAGAAGTCCTCGCCGAGGTGGCGACGCATGATCGGGATCGGAGCCGCCGGCGCTCGCGGAACGAACGGAACGCTCAGGCCGGCAACTGCGCGCACCCGCTCGGGGTGCAGCACGGCGAGCTGCCAGACGACGTTCGCGCCCCAATCGTGGCCGACGAAGATCGCCGATTCCTCGCCGGCGGCGTCGAGCACTCCGCACATGTCCTCGCACAGCGTGACGATGTCGTAGGCGTCGACCTCCGCAGGCGCCGAGCTGCGCCCGTAGCCGCGCATGTCCGGCGCGAGCACGCGGAACCCGGCCGGCGGCCAGCGCCGGTATCTGATGTCGCCACGAGTAGGCCAGCTCGGGGAAGCCGTGGCACAGGACGACTGCCGTGCCGGCACCCTCCTCGAGCACGTTCATCTCGATGCCGTTGGTCGCGATCGTGCGCTCTTGCATCGGTGCCAACCATATGTCAGCGGCGTGGCTGGCGTACCGGCTCGCGGCAGCCCGCGCGCTCCTCCGAGAGCAACTACTGTCCGTCGCGCGATGCACGCGTCGACCGATCTCGACCCCGCCGTTGCCAGCGAGCAGCCGCAGGCTCAGCAGCGCCGCCCGGCGATCGTCGCGGTCGACGACGAGCCGGCCGTGCTCGCCGCCGTCGCGCGCGACCTGCGCCGCGGCTTCGGCGAGCGCTTTCGCATCCTGCGCGCGAGCTCGGGGCCGAGGCGCTCGAGCTGCTGCGCGAGCTGCGCGCGCGCGGCGATCAGGTCGCGATGCTGATCGCCGACCAGCGGATGCCGGGCATGCCGGGCACGCGAGTATCTGGTGGAGGCGCGCAAGCTCGTCCCCGACGCCAAGCGCGTGCTGCTGACCGCCTACGCCGACACCGAGGCGGCGATCGCGGCGATCAACGAGGTGGCGCTCGACTACTACCTGCTCAAGCCCTGGGACCCGCCCGAGGAGCAGCTGTTCCCGGTCGTCGAGGACCTGCTCACGACCTGGGAGGCCGGCGCGGCGCTGGAGGCCGGCGGCGTGCGCATGGTCGGCCACCGCTTCTCCAAGGAGTCGCACGACCTGCGCGACTTCCTCGTGCGCAACCGCGTGCCCGCGCGCTGGCTGGACGTCGAACGCGACGGCGAGGCGCGCGAGCTGCTGCAGGTCGCCGGCGTCGACGCCGAGCGCCTGCCGGTCGTGCTGCTCGAGGACGGCAGCGTGCTCGAGCGCCCGACCGTCCTCGAGCTCGCCGAGCGCCTCGGCGTCGCCGGTCGCGCCCGGCGCAGGACCACTACGACCTCGTCGTCGTCGGCGGCGGCCCCGCCGGGCTCGCGGCCGCGGTGTACGGCGCCTCGGAGGGCCTGAAGACGGTGATGGTCGAGCGCGAGGCGCCCGGCGGCCAGGCCGGCCAGTCGAGCCGCATCGAGAACTACCTCGGCTTTCCCGCCGGGTCTGAGCGGCTCGGACCTCGCGCGGCGCGCGACCGACCAGGCGCGGCGCCTGGGCGCCGAGCTGCTGACCGTCCAGGAGGCCGTCGGCCTGCGCGTCGAGGGCTCCGCGCGGCTCGTCGAGCTGAGCGGCGGCGGGGTGCTCAGCGCGAGCTGCGTGCTCGTCGCCTCGGGCGTCTCCTACCGCCAGCTCGACACGCCCGGGTTCCCCGAGCTGACCGGCGCCGGCGTCTACTACGGCGCCGCGATGACCGAGGCGCGCGCCTGCGCCGACCAGCACATCGTCGTGATCGGCGGCGCCAACTCCGCCGGCCAGGCGGCGGTCTACTTCAGCGGCTACGCCGCCGCGGTGACGATGCTCGTCCGCGGCCCGTCGCTGCGAGAAGTCGATGTCGCACTACCTGATCGAGCAGATCGCGGCGCTGCGGAACATCGAGGTGCGCACCGGCACCACCGCCACGGCCGCCGAGCAGGAGGACGGTCGGCTGCGGCGCGTGCGCGTCGCCGGACCCGACGGCGAGGAGACGCTCGACGCCGACGCCTGCTTCGTGTTCATCGGCGCCTCGCCGCGCACCGACTGGCTGGAGGGCGTGCTCGCGCGCGACGCGCGCGGCTTCATCCTCGCCGGGCGCGACGCGCAGGCCGCCGGCTGGCCGCTCGAGCGCGAGCCGTACGTGCTCGAGACGAGCGTGCCCGGCGTGTTCGTCGCCGGCGACGTGCGCGCGCGCTCGATCAAGCGCGTCGCCAGCGCCGTCGGCGAGGGCTCGATGGCCGTCTCGCTGATCCACGAGTACCTGGTCGAGGCATGAGCGAGCGTGAACAAGCCGCTACCGCAGCAGTGCCAGAGCGCGCCGCGTCGACCGCTCGTGACGTGAGGAGCTGCGCACGGTCGACCTGTTCGAAGACCTCACGACGAGCAGCTCGCCGAGTGGGTCGCCGTCGCACGCACCTACCGCGTGCCGGCGGGCGAGATCATCGCCGAGCAGGGCGAGGAGAACCGCGGGCTGCAGCTGCTGCTCGCGGGCGAGGCGCAGGCGATCGATCGTCGACCAGGGCAGCAGCGAGCCGGTCGGCCGCCACAAGGCGCCGACCTGGATGGGCGCGATCGCGGCGCTCACCGGCGGCTCGCTCGGCGTGCGCATGCAGGCCGAGACCGACTGCCGCCTGGCGGTGGTCGAGCCCGAGGACTTCCGCCGCCTGGCGTTCGCGCAGCCCGCGATCCACCGGCGCGTGATGCAGCAGGTCGCGCCGGTGATGAGCCGCGTCACGAGCATCGAGCAGAGCCGCGAGCGCCTCGCCTCGCTCGGCACGATGGCCGCGGGTCTCGCGCACGAGCTGAACAACCCCGCCGCCGCCGCCCGCCGCGCCGCCGTCGCAGATGACCGAGGCGCTCGAGGTGATCAGCTCGGCGCTCGCGCGCTTCGTCGAGGCCGGCGTCGAGCGCGAGCAGGCCGAGCAGCTGGTCGCGCTGCAGCAGCAGGCGCTCTCGCACGCCGCCGCGTGCCACGGCGCTCGACGCGCTCGACGCCTCCGACGCCGAGGAGGAGCTGCTCGAGCGCCTGGAAGCGCTCGGCGTCGCGGAGCCCTGGCGGCTGGCCGAGCCGCTGGCCGCCGCCGGCGTCGATCAGGCGTGGCTCGACTCGCGTCGCCGAGCGCGGCCGGGCCCGCGACCGGCGCCGCGCTGCGCTGGGTCGCCGCGACGCTCGACGGCGGGGCGGCTCGCGGCCGAGCTGGAAGAGTCCACCGAGCGCATGTCCAGCCTCGTCGGCGCCGTCAAGTCCTACGCCTACATGGACCGCGGCGAGCTCGTCGAGGTCGACCTGCACGAGGGCCTGGAGACGACGCTCGCCGTGCTCGGCTACAAGCTCAAGCACACCGACGATCGAGATCGTGCGCGACTACGACCGCGACGCTGCCGAAGCTGACCGTGCGCGGCTCGGAGCTCAACCAGGTGTGGACGAACCTGCTCGACAACGCGATCGACGCGCTCGGCGAGCGCGGCACGATCACGATCGCCACGCACGCCGACGGCGACTGCGCGGTCGATCGAGATCGCCGACGACGGCCCGGGCGTCCCCGACGAGGTCGCCGCGCGGATCTTCGACCCGTTCTTCACGACCAAGGACGTCGGGCAGGGCACCGGCCTCGGCCTGGCGACCGCGCGGCGGATCGTCGTCGACCGCCACGACGGCTCGCTCACGCTCGACTCGAGCCCGGCCGCACCACCTTCCGCGTGCGCTTGCCGTTCACCCACAGCCTGACCGAAAGGAACTGCCATGCCCGACTTGCACGCACCTCGACCAAGTCCTCGTCACCGAGCTGCCCGAGTCCGTCGAAGGCTGCGAGGACTGCCTGCGCACGGGCGACCCGTGGCTGCACCTGCGCATCTGCCTGGAGTGCGGGCACGTCGGCTGCTGCGACGACTCGCCCAACCGTCACGCCAGCGCGCACAGCCGCTCCAGCGAGCACCCGATCATCCGCTCGATCGAGCCGCGCGAAGATTGGTCGTGGTGCTACATCGACGAGCTGATGATGCGCATTCCCGAGGTGCACGGAGAACCGCGCATTCCGCCCTCTCCGCTCGGCGGCTAGGCGCCGGCGGCGCACTGTTCGCGCCAACTTCCGTCCACGCAGCAACCCTTTTCAGCACATCCGGGCGCTACCGCCGATCCATGATCCATGCCGTTCATCGATCACGGTGCACCGCGCCACGCCCACCTCCGTCGCCGACCTCGTCGACCGGCAGAGCGTGCGCTCGGCCTATCAGCCCCTTGTCGACCTCTACACGCGCGAGACGATCGGCTACGAGGCGCTCGCGCGCGGCCCGCGCGGCTCGCGCCTGGCGCGTCCAGACGCGCTGTTCGACGCCGCGCGAGTCGCTGGACTGGAGCGCGAGGTCGAGTGGGAGTGCCAGCGCGCGGCACTACAGGGGGCTCTGGACGCCAGCCTCGGCAGCGGCCAGGCGCTGTTCGTCAACGTCGAGCCGCGTTTGCTGCGAGCCGAATCGCCCCGCGCAGCTCGAGGCGTCTGTTCGAGCGTGCGACAGAGCGGTTCACAGTGGTCGCCGAGGTCACAGAGCGTTCTCTGAGCGACCAACCGGCAGAGCTGCTCGCGGCCGTCGAGCGACTGCGACAGATGGGTGTCGCGATCGCCCTCGACGACGTCGGCGCCGACCCGCGTTCGCTCGCGCTGATGCCCTTTCTCGCGCCCGAGGTGATCAAGCTCGACCTGCGCCTCGTGCACGAGAATCCCTCCAGCCAGATCGCCGAGATCGTGCATGCGGTCAGCGCCGAGTCCGAGCGCAGCGGCGCGCTCGTTCTCGCGGAGGGGATCGAGACCGAGGAGCACAGGCGCACGGCGCTCGCGCTCGGCAGCTCGTTACGGCCAGGGTTGGCTGTTCGGGCGTCCCGCGAGCCTTCGACCGATGGGCGCTCCCGTCCGGAGCCCTCTGTGCCGGCCCGCACGCGCAGCCGCCGTCCGTCACCCCAGCCCGTTTGACGCCGTCGCCTCGCACCGTCCCGTGCGACGCGGCGACAAGCGGTTGCTGTTGGCGCTGAGCAGGCAGATCGAGGAGCAGGTAGCGGGGCTCGGCTGCGCAGCCGTCGTCCTCAGCGCGTTCCAAGAGTCACGTTTCTTCACGGCGAACAGCAGCAGCGCGCTACTCGAAGCTGTCCCATCGAGCGGCGCTCGTCGGAGCGCTCGGCGTCGGACTCTCGGAGTCGCCCGGCGCCCGGCGTTCGGGGCGTCGCGATCGATCGCGCCGATCCGCTGCGCGGAGAATGGGACGTGACCGTGATCGCGCCGCACTTTGCGACGGCCTTTGTCGCCAAGGAGATCGGCGGCGTAGCCTGCGCGGCGAGCGCCCGGACATGGAGCGACAGTTCGACTTCGCGACGACTTACGACCGCGAGCTGGCGATCGCGGCGGCCCGTGCGCTGATGGGCCGCGTGGCCGGCGTCTGACCGGTCATGGCGGAGCTCGCCCCGGCCGTCGACAGCGCCGTCGGGGGAACCGACGGCCACGGTCGTCCCGGGCGCGCAAGCTGGTAGCCCTGTCCCAGCGGCACGCCCAGCTCGATCAGCGTGCGCAGCTCGGATTCGCACTCCATGCCCTCGGCGACCAGCAGCCCGCCGACGCGCTCGGCATAGCGCGCCAACGCGCTGACGAGCGCCGCACGGCCCATGTCGTGCGTCGATCCCTCGGCACGAGCGAGCGATCGAGCTTCAGGTAGCTCGGGTGCACGGCGGTGATCTGGCTGAGCCCCGAGTAGCCCGCGCCGATGTCGTCGACGGCCATCAGCGCACCTCGCTCGCGCAGCGGTTCCATCGCGGCGCTCAGCTGCGAGTCGTCGTGCACGAGCGTCTCCTCTGTGACCTCGATTATCAAGCCGGTCAGGTCCGGCATGTGATCGAGCATGCGCAGCGTGCGGCGATCGAGCAGCGCGGGCGCCGACAGGTTGACCGACAGGCTCGTGTGCGCCGGTCGCCGGCAGAACAGCTCGAGCGCCTCGCGCAAGCAGGCCCGTTCGAGCGCCTCGCGCTCGCCCAGCTCGTCCGCCAGCGAGAACCATTGCAGCGGGCTCCCCAGAGCCGTCCCTGCCAAAGCGCGCGAGCGCCTCGTAGGCATGGATCGCGCCGCTGCGCAGATCGACGATCGGCTGCACCACGATCATCAGCTCGGAGCCATCGATCGCACGTCGCAGCGCCGCGCGAGCGCTGTGATTGCCGTGCCCGCTCAGCGAGCCGCCCGAATAGACGGACATCCGTCCCGCTGCCGGTCGCCCGCTTGGCTACGCGCAAGGCGATGTCGGCCGCGCGCAGCAGGGCCTCGGCGTCGCGGCCGTCGCGAGGCGCCTGCGCGATGCCCACCGATGCGGAGACGCGCTTGCTGTCCTCGCCGGCCTGCGGCAGCGCCGCCAGCAGGCTCTCCGCCAGCGTCGGCGCGTCGTCGCACGGCGACCAGCAGCGCGAACTCGTCTCCGCCCAGCCGCCCCGCGGAGCCGTGCCCGCCGGCGTGCCGCGCCGAGCAGCTGGCCGAACGACGCGAGCAGCTCATCGCCACGTGCATGGCCGGCCGTCTTGTTCACCGCCCCGAACGAGTCGAGGTCGAACATCAGCAGCGAGAGCGCCTCGCCCGTGACCGCTCGCAGCGCTCGCGCAATCGAGTCGTGCTCGAAACGCGGAGCGCGAGAGCAGGCCGGTCAGCTCGTCGTGGTCGGCGTCCCAGCGCGCCTGCCAGAGCAGCTGGTTGAGCTCGACGGTAAGTCGTCCGATCGTCAGCAGGAGACCGACCGAGGCGACGATCAGGCCCGGCGTGTTCGAGCGTCAGCCGCCCTTCGCGCAGGACCGGCAACGCCAGCGCGACGAGCACGACCGTGCGCCCGATCCAATGCACGCGACCTCCTCGCGCCATCACCCCGCTGGCGACCGCTGCCAGCCACAAGACGCTCAGCACCGTCACGCTCTGATTGCCGAGCCCGACGATCAGGATCGCGGCGATCGCCGCCAGCGACTCCTCCAGCCTCAACCACGACAGACGCCGACCGTACAGATGGACGGCAGCCGTCAGCGTGATCGTCGCGAAGCCGACGAGCCCGAGCAGGGGATGCTCGAGCAGGTGAGGTTTGACAAGCAGCAGGGCGATGCCGGTCACGCCGATAGCCGCACGCGCCCATGCCGCCGTCCGTCGCGCTCGGCGCACGTGACCGTCGCTCTCGATCGGGACCATGCGGTGGGACTCGGCCGCCGCGCGGGCGAGCTTGAGCGCGCGGGGCGCAGGCGGACCGGTTACGCGCCGGCTCGACTACGCACCGCAGCCACGCGTCATTCGAACGTGAACTGATCCTGCGGAGGGCTCTTTTTGCTTTTCGCTTTGCCGACGCTGGCGATCACGTCGATGGTCCCCGTCTTTCGCGGCTGGCGTGACGAGCGTGCAGGTCGTCGTCGATTCACAAACGACGGCGCTGGCGGGCGCTTTGCCGAACGTGAACACGGTCGCCCCGCCCCCCGTCGCGAAGCCGCTGCCGATCACGGTCACTCCCGTTCCGCCTTCGCGCGGCCCCGTGCTCGGGCTCAGCCCGCTGATCGTCGGGGATTCGTAGCGGAACAGGTCGTGTTTGGCCGCCGCGCTCGTCCCGCTCGGGGTGGTCACCGTGACTTCGACGGTCCCGCTCGTGCCAGCCGGCGCAACCGCGCTGATCGATGTCGCGGAGGAAACCGTGAAGCTGGCTGCTGGGTTCCGCCGAAGCTGACCGCGGTGGCGGCGCCCAGCGCCGTGCCGGTGATCGTCACGCTCGTGCCGCCCGCGGCGGCGCCTTTGGTCGGCTTCAGTTTCGCGACCGCGGGCGGCGCAACGTAGCTGAACTTGTCCGCCGCGCTCGCGCCGCTCGTGCCGGTCGGCGTGGTGACCGTCACGTCGACCGTGCCGCGTGCCCGGCGGGCGAGATCGCGGTCAGCGAGCTCGGCGAGTTGACCGTCAGCCCCGTCGCCGCGTTGGCGCCGAAGTGCACGGCCGTGGCTTCGCCGAGGTTGGCGCCGGTGATCGTCACGCTCGTGCCGCCTTGCTGAGGGCCCGAGCTCGGGCTCACGCTTTCGACACGTCGCTGCCGGTGCCCCGAACGACAGGCTGTGGGCGCCACCGCCGGAGACGCCGACGACTCCGCCCAGTCCCGCCACCGCGACCGGCACGGAGCTGTTCAGGTTGGAGTTGTCGCCGAGCTGCCCGTCCGGGTTGTAGCCCCAGCCGACGACGGTGCCGCCGCTCAGCAGAGCGAGACTGTGCTCGGCGCCCGCCGCTATCGCGGTCACGCCGCTCAGGTCGCTGACGGCCGCCGGCCGGCTGGTCGCTCCTCCTTGCGTGCCCCTGCCGAGCTGTCCGTCGCTGTTGCCGCCCCACGCCATCACTTCGCCGTCGCCGAGCAGAGCGAGGCTGTGTTCGGTCCCGGCCGCCACGGCGGTCGCTCCGGTAAGCGTTTGGACCGGCACGGGGATGTCGCTGTTTTCCGGCTGTTCTTCTTCTTCCACGAATTCTTCTTCGCCTTCTTTGACGACTTTCGTCTTGGTTTCCATCCCGAGCTGGAGCGCGGAGTTGTTGCCCCACGCCATCGCGGTGCCGTTCGACAGCAGTGCCAGCGAGTGTTCGCCGTCCCGCCGAGATCGCGGTGACCCCGCTCAGCCCTTTGACCGCCACGGGCGAGGGGCTCTTGGTCATGTGGCCGTTGCCGAGCTGCCCCACGTCGTTGGCGCCCCACGCCATTACGGTGCCGTTGGACAGCAGCGCGAGGCTGAACGCGCCGCCAGCCGAAATCGACCTGACTCCGCTGAGTCCCGGGACGGCGACCGGCACGGTGCTTTTCGTGCCCGCTTTGACGCCGCTGCCGAGCTGGTCTTCTTCGTCGCTGCCCCACGCCATCACCGTGCCGTTGGACAGCAGCGCGAGGCTGTGTTCTTTGCCGGCCGCGATCGCCGACGACGCCCGCCAGTCCCGACACCGCTACAGGCACCTTGCTGTTCGTCGTGGAGCCGTTCCCCAGCTGGCCTTCGCGATTGCTGCCCCACGCCATCACCGTGCCGGTGGAGAGCAACGCCAGACTCTGTTCGCCGCCCGCGGAGACCGCCGTCACGCCGCTCAGTCCCGACACCGCGACCGGCACGTGGCTGATCGTGGTCGAGCCGTTGCCGAGTTGCCCGGAGCCGTTGTAGCCCCACGCGGCCGCGCCGAGCGGGGCCGCCTGGGTCGGCGCGGCCGGCAGCAGCGCGAACGCCTGCGCCACGACGACGAGCACGAGCCATGCCAGGCACCGGCTGGCGCTTCGTGCGCGCGATCCAACTCCCCGCCCTGCGTGCATCTCCCTCCTCCGCCGGCGCTTCGTGCGTGGTCCTCTCGAGGGTGCCGGCTACCGACTGCCGGGCATCGTACCGATCGCGCGCCGCGCGGTCCAGCGAGGCAGCGCTCACACGCTCGCCAGCGAGGCTGCGGCGGCCACGTACAGCAGCGCCTGCGCGCGCGCGACCGCACCCACCGCCTCGTCTGGCGGCAGCAGCTCCGGGTGGTGGAGCGGCCTCGCGCTGAAACCAGGCGCGCCGTCGAGTCCGACGAAGCCCATCGCGACCGGCGCGATCTCGCCGTAGAAGGAGAAGTCGTCGGAGCCGCACGAGCGCCACTCGGGCGCCGTCGCGAAGCCCGCTCCTGCGACCAGCGCCCGAGCCTGCGCGACGATGCGTGCATCGTTCTCCAGCGCGGGCTCGCCAGGGATCAGCCGAGCCTCGCCGCGACAGCCGTGCGCCGCAGAGACGCCGCGAACGACCTCCTCGGTCATCGCGCGAAGCAGGGCGCGGTCCTCGGGTCGGTGGGCGCGTAGCGTCGCCCTCGCGCGCGCCCGCGCGGGGATCACGTTCTCGGTGCCGCCGCCCTCGAGCACGCCGACGTTGACGACGGTGGGCGCGAGCGGGTCGATGCGCCGGGCGGCGACGGCGTGCAGAGCGACGACGACCTGAGCGATCGCCAGGATCGGGTCGCGACCGTGATGGGGGTAGGCGCCATGCGAGGGCTCGCCCTCGACGACGATCTCGACGGTATCGCTCGACGCGTTGACGATTCCGGGATCCAGACCGATCGTCCCCCACGCGAGCTCCGGATGGACGTGCGCGGCAAGCACCGCCGCCGGCGGGTCGGTGGCGAGCTCGCCGCGAGCGAGCTGCTCGGCGCCCGACGGAAACGCCTCCTCGCTCGGCTGGAAGAGCCCCAACAGCTGCGCCGGCAATTGATCGGCGAGCCCGTGCGCGGCCCTGACCAGGGAAACGAGAGCGGCCATGTGGACGTCGTGACCGCAGGCGTGCATGGTCGCGCCGCGTGCGCTGAACGGCGCGCCCGTACGCTCGTGGATCGGCAGGCCATCGAGCTCGGCCCGAATCGCCAGGGCGTCGTCGTCGTCGTCGGGTCCCACTCTCGCCAGCAGCCCGGTGCCGGCGACCGTCGCGCACGGCACGGGCAACGCCTCGGCGACGATCGCAGCGGTTCGTCGCTCCTCGTGCGCCAGCTCGGGCTCAGCGTGCAAGCGATGGCGCAGCTCGACCGCCGCGGGCAGCTCGAGCTCGATCAGCTCGAGCAACTGCGCCAGCAAGCTCTCAGTAGATCGCCGCATAGCGCAGGCACAGCTCCTCGAGCTCGACGCCGGCCGCGGCTGCGACCTCGGCGCGCTTGACCGCCGCGTAGGCGTCGTACATGACCGGTGCCATCCACGTGCGGGCGGTCTCGTCGCGCGCGAGCGCGTCGAGTGACTGCTGAAGCGAGCGCGGCGACCCCCCTACGCGGTGGCGCGCCGCGCCCTCCTCGTCGAGCAGCGAGGGATCGCGCTCCAGCAGTGGCGGAGGCTCGAGTCGGCGGCGCACTCCCTCCAGGCCGGCGCGCACGAGCGCGGCGAGGGCCAGGTATGGATTGGCTGTGGCATCCGCGCCGCGGTACTCCAGGCGCAGCTGCGCTCCCTGCTCGCCGGCCGACGGCACCAACGGCGGGATTCGCAGCAGCGCTTCGCGATTGCCCGGCGCGAGCGTCACAGCGCCGGCGCTCCAGCGGTGCGGGGACAGCCGCTCCGCCGAGACCGGGCTCGGGGCGCACAGCGCGCTGAGCGCCTCGGCGTGGCCGAGCACTCCCGCGGCGAAGCTCGCGCCGAGCTCGCTCAGCGATGCCGGACGCGTCGGGTCGTACAACGCGGCGCGTCCGTCCTCGTCGAGCAGGCTGAGATGGATGTGCACACCGTTGCCCGCCTGTGCGGGATCGAGCAGCGGGACGAACGTCGCCCGCTCGCCATTGCGACGAGCGATTTCGCGCACGACCTCGCGCAGCAGCACGGCGCGGTCGGCCGCCGCGACGCCCTCGGCCGGCTCGACGGGTATCTCGAACTGGTGCGGCGCGAACTCTGACATGAAGCGCTCGGGCGCCGCGCCCGCTTCGTCGAGGGCGCCCATCACCTGCGAGGCGAATGGTTCGCCCAGGCGCTGCGCCTCCAACGAGAACGGCAGGGCCGCGGGGGTGTGGCGCATGAGCTGGAACTCGTGCTCGAAGCTGGCGATCGCGCGCAGGCCGAGCTCGCGGCTCAGCGCCTCGAGCGCCGCGCGCAGGAAGGCGCGCGGACAGCACGCCCACGGCCGACCGTCGGTCTCGACGATGTCGCACAGGACGAGCTCCAGAGCGTCGGCGTCCGTCGCTCCCTCGACACGGGCGTGCGTGTCGAGGTCCGGTAGCAGTCGCAGGTCGCCTGTGGACCCGAAGGGGTTCGGCTCGGCGAGCGTGCCGAGTGGCGTCAGGGCGTGGTTAGCCGGCACCCAGCCGACGCCGCAGTCGCGTTGCGCCGCCAACTCGGACGCCGCGAGCGATCGTCCGCGCACGATCGCTCCGAGGTCGCAGCACACGAGCGCGACGAGTTGGCGCGAGCTCACGCCAGCGTCTCGGCGCTCACCGAGCCGTTGTCCCAGACGCTCTCGAGCAGGCTGAACGGCTGCACGCCGGCGCGCACGCTCGGCGCGTCGGCGCCCGCGACGACCGCGATCATCCCGCCGGGCGCCATCCCCTCGCGCCCGAGCGCCGGCACGAGTCGCTCGCGGGGCTGTAGGTGAACGCCGCCGCGTCCCAGCGACGGGTAGGTGTCGGCGATCGCGTACAGCGCTCCGCCGGGCCCACTGATGCGCCCCACCACGCACACGAAGTGCCCGACGTCCCAGTCCGGGGGCGGTCCGTCGTCCGCCCCTTCGAGCAGGTAGCCGAGCAGCTGATCGGCGTGTGGCGCGCCGCCCCACAGATGCCGCGTCGCGAGGTTCGCCACCAACGTGACGGGACGCTCGAGCAACGCGAGCACCGCGAACAGGCCGTCGAGCGATGCTCCGCTCCACGGTCCCGCGTAGGGGATCGCGGTCAGGCTTTCGTCGGAGAGCTCCTCGATCGCCGCGAGCAGGCCAGCGCAGTTCGTGCCCGACACGGCGCCGTCCTCGATTAACGCCGGCGCGATGCGATAGTCGCGCCTGCCCGGCTCGCCGCTCGGCAGCGCGGCCGTGTCCGGCACGCGCGAAACCACCGTGCCGGCCGCTTGCGCGACGAGGTCTTGGTCGAGCAGCTGTCCGTCCCGCCGCTCGAGGCCCGCGGCGCGCAGCGCCAGCGCGCCGCACAACGCGCCGCACAGATCGTCGCGCTGCGGGAGCGCCTGCGCGTGGGCTCGCAGCAGAGCGCGAGCGCCCGCCAGCAAAGTCAACCCGAGCGTCGCGGCGCGGTCCATGCAGCGCAATCTACTGCGCCGAGGGCGTCCCACCGATCGCATCGCTCAACCACCGCCGGCGCTTGCGCACGCGGGCGAAGCGCGCCCGCGACTCGGCCATCTTGACGCCGTCGGGCGGGTAGCGACGCCGCGCCCAGGGCGAAGTCGGGGAGGCCAGGCGGATGGCGCCGGCCAGCGAGAAGAATGGGACGAAGACGCCGACCAGGCCGAGCAGCGGCTTGCCCTTGAGGATCGCCAGCGCCGACAGCGCGATGTCGATCAGACTGGCCACGACGAGCGAGTCGATCGAGCCGCTCTGGTTGGCCAGGTCGAAGGGAGCCAGCCCGAGCACCGTCATCCCTCCCAGCAACGTCGCCACGACGACGGCGTCCAGCGAGATGCGCCCCTCCTGCGACCAGTACACGTCTTCGAGGTGCACCCACAGCGCGAACTCGTCGAGCGTCAAGCCCGCGCCGACCCCGAACGCCGCCGCAAGGACCTCCGTCCAGGGGCTTTTGGGGTCGAGCGCGAAGTTGAGGAAGCCGCTGCTCATCATCAGCACGATGCCCCACACGAGGTGGTGGAGGTGGAGCCCGCTCTTGGTCTCGACGCTGCCCGGCCACCAGGCGAACTTCGGGCTGCGTATCAGGCGGGCACTCGTTCGAATGAACAGGAACGCGGCGAGGAACGCGCCCAGCAGGACGAACCCCGATCGCTGACCGCGGTCGTCGAGGAAGTGTTGGGAGATTTCGAATGTGAAGCCGAGCATTCGGCGGGACACTAGCTCGCCGCTCGCTTGCTAAGCGCGCATCGAGCTGGCGGCTCCGACGGCCGCCACGGCAGGGTCGGGACGAGCGGCGAGATGCTCGAGTAGAGCCTCGACGCAGGTGGGGTCGAACTGAGTGCCCGAGTGCCGTAGCAGCTCCTCGCAGGCAGCCTGCGAGGAGCGCGGCGCTCGGTAGGGGCGCTTGCTCGTGAGCGCGTCGAACGCATCCGCAACCAGCAGGATGCGCGCGGCCTGCGGGATCTCCTCCCCGGCCAGGCCGTCGGGGTAGCCGCTGCCGTCGAAGCGCTCGTGCGAGTGACGTATCCAGGGCACGATCGACTCGAGCCCCTCGATCTGCGTCACCATCTCCGAGCCGCGCTCCGTGTGCACTCTGATCGTCGCCAGCTCCTCGGCGCCGAGCGGGCCGGGCTTGCACAGAATGCGATCCGGCACGCCGATCATGCCGACGTCGTGCAGCATCGCCGCGATCCGCAGCGTGCCGAGCATGGCAGGCTCCCAGCCGAGCGCGGCCGCGATCGCGACGGCCCAGTCGCCAACGGCGCGCGAGTGCTCGTGCTCTGGGTCCATGCGCAGATCGATCGCGTGCGCGAGCGTCGCCGCCCAGCTGAGACGCTCGCCCGACAGTGCGGCGCTCCCCTCAAGGCGCCCGTCGCGTGAGGAGTACAGCCGCTGGTCCGCCTTGCGCGCGAGCTCGTCTAGCGTCGAGCCATCCATCGGGAAGGTTGCGATCCCGATCGACGACGGCGCCTTCTCATCAAGCGCCAGCTTGATCCGCTCGGCGCATTCGAGCGCGGCCGTCGGCGTCACGTCGGCGAACAGGACCGCGAACTCGTCGCCACCGAGCCGCCCGACCGCATCGGAGGGACGCGTCACACGGCGCAGCGTCTGCACGACCCAACACAGCAGTTCGTCGCCGGCGGCATGCCCGAAGCGGTCGTTGACGGGCTTGAAGTGGTCGATGTCGAGCACCAGCACGGCGCCCTGTCCACAGCGGCGGGCGGCGGCGCCGATCTCGGCGCTCGCACGCTCCTCGAAGCCGCGCCGGTTGAGGCAGCCCGTCAACGGGTCCGCGCGCGAGACGCGCGCCAGAGCTACGCGCTGGCGATCGTGATTGCGTGCCTGTAGAGCGCTCATCGCCCCGGTGCACAGGAGCACGACCGCGAACAGTGCCTGGTAGCTCCAGCTCGAGCCGCCGTCGCTCACCGCGATCGTCAGGTACGCGGCGACCGTCAGCCCGCCGACGGCCGCGACCGACCCCAGCGGGTAGGACATCGCGGCGAACACGACAGGTACGAAGAAGACCAGCGCCAACGGGCTGCCGGTGCCGCCGTCGGCCAGCGTCAGCGTGGCGATCAACAACAGGTCGACGAAGCTCCAGCCGAGGAAGAAGCCCTCTCGCAAGCGGCTGCGCACGATGCGCTCGCGCGGCAGCAACGAGACTGCGAGGCCGCCGAGCACGCCGGCGCCGCACAGGGCCCCGATCAAAAGACGATGGGGCCGATCCCAGGTCAGCGCCACGTACAACGCTGCGGCACCGCACACCACGTAGGTGAGCCAGATGCCCGTCGCGATCGTCGCTTCGCGCACGCGCAAAGCCGACAGGTCGGCGATCCCCCGATCCGGCTTACCCATGCGGTATGTGTCGTACGCGCGCGGCGATGACTTGAGCGACACATCTGCGAATGGGCCGTCCAGGCCACTAATGCATCGCGGCGACGCTGCCGATGATGGGCTCGTGACCAATCGGCTCCAGCCGCTGGCCGCGGCACGATTCCGGCCGACGCTCGCTGCGCTGCTCGCTCTGGCGATTAGCGCAGCGTTCCTGCTAGCCGTCGTGGCGCCTCGCGCCGGCGCCGCGGTGAGGACGATCGGGGGGGTCAAATACGGAGTGCAGTGGGAAACCACGACACCGTTCGTGCAGCCGGCGACCCCGCTGTCCTACGAAAGTGGCCCGGTGCTCCACAGCACGGCGCCGTATGCGCTGTTCTGGGACCCGAAAACGACGAGCGGCGGCTATCAGACCTTCACCCAGGACTACCTCCAGGGCGTGGGCCACGAAAGCGGCAACCTCAAAAGCGTCTACGACGTCGTCTCGCAGTTTCACGACAGCTCCGGCAAAGCGGCTTACAGCACGACCTTCAGAGGTGCCTTCACCGATACCGACGCGTTCCCGGTGACGGGCAACTGCTCGGAACCTTCACCCTGCCTGACCGACAGCCAGATCCGCACCGAGCTGGCCAAATACATTACAGCCAGCGGGCTCCCGACGGGCATCAACCCATCGGGTGGCCCCACGCCGGTGTACTTCGTCTTCACGCCCGCCGGAACGACCGTGTGCCTTGACGGCTCCGGCCTCAGCGGCCACTGCTCCAAACCGGGCGCAGGTGAACCGCTGTGCAGCTACCACTCTTTCACCACAGTGAGCGGCGCCACCGTCGTCTATGCGGTCGAGCCGTTGACGCCCAGGTCGGGATGCCAGGACGGCACCGGAACGATCAAGGAACCGAACGAACTGCTTGCCGAAGAACTCAACGTCCGGGGCGCTGACGTGATCCCAAACGACATAGCAGCCGAGCAGGTGGCGATGGCGACCGACCCGCTGCTCACGGGGTGGCACGACAGCAGCGGCGAACAGGACGAGGCGCCAGACAAGTGCCGCAACGAGTTCGGGCACGGGCGCCTCGAAGGTCTGCTTGTGGGAAACCCCCCGTCCAACCAAGAAGATGACGAACTCCACTGGTACATCAACGACGAGTTCAACCAAGCCGCCCTGTACGAGGGGTTCCCGGCGGAACCGTGCCTGAACGAGGTGATCGAGGAACCGCAGTTCACCTCGCCGAACCCGGTGCGCTCGGGTGACTCCGTGACCTTCAACGCCACCTCTTCCTATATTGACCTCGGGGTCGCTAAATACAACTGGAGCTTCGGCGATGGCGCGAAAACCGAAGTGAACTGCGAAGGACGCGTTCCCACGGACGGCTTCACGCCTGCGGAATGTACCGGCGGCGCAGGCACCGGCAATCCCAACCCGGTCGCCAGCGCGGTGCACCAGTACACCTACGGCGGCACCTACGACGTCACCTTGACCGTGGTCGACGGCGGCGGCAACACCGCGAGCGTCACGCACACGATCACCGTGTCAGGGCCCGCGCCGCCTTCGCAGGAAAGCAGCAAAGAAGCGTCGTCCACGAGCGCGACCCAGACCCAGACGAGCACGAGCGCAGCGCAAGGCACCTCAGCGAGCGGGTCGAAACCTCTCAGCCTGGGTGGCTCGACCGCGCCCACGACGAGTCCAGTCGCCACCCAGTCGGTCGCCTCGCGCAGCCTGTCGAGCGCGCTGAGCCAGGGCCTGGTCATCCGCTATTCGGTCAGTCAACGCGCAGCCGGTCGCTTCGAAGTGCTGCTGGCCAGCTCGCTTGCGCGCAAACTCGGGTTGCACGGGCCGGCCGCGCTGGGGCTGGCCAAGGGGACGGCGCCGCAGACGGTGATCGGGAAAGCGATCCTCGCCACCAGCAAGGGTGGCAGCAGCACCTACAAGCTGAAGCTGGCCAAGACGACGGTCGCGCGACTGCGCAAGCTGCACCAGGTCTCGCTGATGGTGCGCATGGTCGTGCGCAGCTCGGCCGGCGCGGCTCCCACGACGGTGCTCGACACCGTCACCTTGCACTAACGCACTAGCTCGCGCTGATCGTGCTCAGTGTTCGGGCGGTTCGCCGCGCTTGGCTTTGGCCTTCGCGCTGAACACGTATCGCCACAGCAGGAACAGCAGCACGTAGCCGGCCACGATCGAAATGGCCGAGACGATCGCGATGGGCGTGCCGCTACCGCCGGTTTCGGTGACCGATTCGCCGTCCAGCGCAAGCGGGATGAGGCTCGCCGCGAGCGCGCCGGCGGCGATCATCGCCGGCGCTCCGTCGCTCTTCGCGGCGTGTGGTCCGATGCCGGCGCGCGCATCACAGCCCCGGCCAGTGGCGGGCGACGTAGCCGCTGTTGTCTGTGGGGCTGACCTGCCAGCGGGACGCGTACACGCCGCTGCGCCCGGCCGTGTCGTACAGCACCCCGTCCACGTACATGTAGGTGTGTCCGGCGTTCGCGTACACGGTGATGTAGCGCCCGGGCCCCGGCACGCCCCAGCTCTCGAGTTCGCCCGAGGTCTCGGGAGCGCCCAGCATGCCACCGGCCGCCAGCGCATAGCTGACCGACCCCGAGCAGTCGTATGCATTGTCGACGAACGACGCGTGCCCACCACCGAACACGTAAGGGAAGTCGGCGATCGCGTTCGCGCCTGCGATCACCCGCTGCACAGCTTCGGGGACGGTTGTGGGGATCGGGATGGTGCCGTTGCCGGCGACCGACTCGCCGCCCGGGACCGGTGTCAGGCGCTGCTTCTGCGCCTGCTCGGCGCTCCGTTCTACCGCCTGCATCTGCGCCAGCTCCTGCTTGACTTCCGCGTCCGACGGGGCGCCGGCCGCGACGATCTGTTCGCTCGCTTTCGACGGCGTGGCAGCGGCCTTGTGGTGCACCGAGGCGGGCGCCGGGGAAGCTCTTGGCTTCTTCCGGATCGGCCACCTCAGCGACGTTCACGCGCTTGCCGCCAGCCGCGGTCTTCGCGCCGGCGCTCGCGGCGGAGCCATGGCGTGTTCCAGCGACTGCGCTCGCCGACCCTCCCGCAGCCGCCGCCTTGACCGCGCTCGCGCGGGCGGCGCGCGCGGTCCCGCCGGCGACGGGCCCCGAGGATCCAGCGCCGAGCAGCAGCGCGGCGATCGCGCCCGCGACCAAGCCCGCGGCGAGCGCCGCCGCGATCACGGCGTTGCGCGGGACCCGGCCCCGCGGCGACTCCGCGGCGTGGGCTTGGCCCGTGTCCGTCATTCGTGCAAGGCTAGCGGGCACTGCCGCGGCGCGCACCCGCTACCCTGGCAGGCTGGCGGCCTGAGGACGAGGTCCACACCAAGCCCCCCAAGGCCGGCGGGCGCAAGACCCGGCTCAGCTAACCTGCACCGATGCCCGACGAGGCCACCGCCGTAGACATTCACGCACGCAACATCGCCGGGTCCGTCCCGGCGCGGCCGCACATGCGTCTGCTGCACGGCCTGCGCAAGCCGGCGAATTGGCTGCAGCTCGTCCGCTTTGGGCTCGTCGGCGGCGCCGGCTTCGTCATCAACGTCGGCGTCTACGCCCTGCTCGTGCATGGGGCCGCCCTCGAGTACCGTGTCGCGTCGGTCGCCGCATGGCTTGTCGCGGTGCTCAACAACTTCGTGCTCAACCGGCACTGGACGTTCGACGCGCGCGACGGGCGCGCGCACTTTCAGGCGATCCGTTTCCTCGTCGTCAGCCTCGTCGCCGAGGTGCTGAGCCTGCTGCTGCTGACCGTGTTCGTGGAGGCGGCCGGGCTCGCCAAGGTCCCCGCGCAAGCGCTCGCGGTCGCCGCGGCGATGCCCTTCAACTTCCTCGGCAACAAGCTCTGGACGTTTCGATCCGAGGCCGAGCAGCCCAGCCCCGCAAGGCTTTGAGCGTGTCCGCAGCGCCGGTTGGCCGGCCCTGACGGGTACCTATACTCTGGCCTTCCCCCCTCTCGGAGGATTTTCGTGCAGGAGATGGTCATCTACGGCGTCAGCTTCGACATGGTTGGCAAGCAGCCGATCGTGCTCTTGAAGACCGTCGATGGCAACAAGTTCCTACCGATCTGGATCGGGCATCCCGAGGCGGCCTCGATCCTGATGAAGCTGCAGGGCGCGGGCACTCCACGGCCGATGACCCACGACCTGCTGTGCGACATCCTCGGCGAGCTGGACGTCAAATGCACGCAGGTGTCCGTGACCGAGCTGCGAGAGAACACGTTCTTCGCCTCGATCACGCTGAGCGTCGGCGGGCGCGAGCTCGAGATCGACTCTCGCCCGAGCGACGCGATCGCCCTCGCGGTGCGCGCCGGCGCGCCGATCTACGCCGCCGAGGAGGTGATCGCCGAGTCGGCGATCGAGTTCGAGCACGACGTCGAGGAGTCCGAGGACGTCGTCGAGAAGTTCAAGGAGTTCCTCGATGAGGTCTCCCCCGAGGACTTCGCCGCAGGCGACTCCTGACCTGCGCGATACGGCGTCCTCCCTCACTCACGTGCTAGCGCACGTTTCGTTCGGTGCGTCCTTGTCTCGCTTGGTCAGTAGCCGCCTGCGCAGTTAGCCGGTTCAGCGGGCCAGGATGGCCGGCCATGTAACTGCCGTGGCGGCCGGAGCGGTCACAAGTTGTAGCTCGAAGCGGAGGCCGGCTCGGCCAGGAGGCCGGATGCCGCTCTCAAAGGTTCGCGCGAGCCGCGAGTCAGCGACTGAGAGCGCTGTCGAGAAGCCGGGCGATCAGCTCGTCGAAGCTGATTCCGGCGGCGTCGGCGGCCTGTGGCAGCAGGCTTGTCTCGGTCATGCCCGGGATCACGTTGGTCTCGAGCACCCACAACTCGCCTGTCCGCTCGTCGAGCATCAGATCGACGCGAGCGACGCCGCGGCAGCCGAGCAGCCTGTAGACGTCGAGGGCCAGCTCCTGCGCCTGCGCCGTCGTGTCGTCGGGCAGCTCGGCCGGGCATACGAACGTCGTCATGCCGATCTCGTAGCGCGCTTCGTAGTCGTAAAAATCCTCCTCGCGTGGAACCGCCTCGACGATCGGAAGCGGCAGCGGGCCGCCGGGGCCGTCGAGCACCGACACGGCCAGGTCGCGGCCCTTCACGTAGCGCTCGATCAGCACCTTGCGGTCGTATGAGAACGCACCCACCAGCGCGGCCGGCAGCTCCTCGTCGTTGCGCGCGAACTTGACGCCCAGCGCCGAGCCCTGCATCGCGGGCTTGACCACGAGCGGAAAGCCGAGCGCGGCCTCGAGGCGCGGCAACGCCGCGGCCGCGCCAAGCTCCTTGACCGAGGACTCGCGCAGCGAGTGGAAGTCAGGAGTCGGGATTCCGGCGTTCCTCATCAGATGCTTGGCGAGCACCTTGTCCGTGCAGCACATGCACGCGGCGGGCGCAGAGCCGGTGTAGGGGATGTCGAGCACCTCCAGCAGCGCCTGCATCGTGCCGTTCTCGCCGCCAGGACCGTGCAAGGCGATCAGGGCCACGTCCGGCTTGGCCTCGAGCAGTCGCGACACCAGCTCGGAGTCCACGTCGATCGCGATCACCTCGTGCCCCAGCCGTGCCAGCGCCTCCTGTGCGTGCGCGCCCGAGCGCAGCGAGACGTTGCGCTCGAGCGAGCGACCGCCCTTCAGCACCGCGACCTTCCTCGCGGTGCTCATCGATCCTTGCGCCGGCGCGCTTGGCCCTCTCGATCGCGACGCGGAAGCTCGAGCACGTCGGCGAGCGGCGAGCTCGGCTCGGCGGGGCGTTTCGTATCCGTGGAGGGCGCCTTCGCGTTCGCCTTGCCCGAGTCCGAGGTCTTGCCCGAGCCAGACAGCGTCCCGTACAGCCCGACCTGCTCGCGTACGACCTTGCCGATGCGTCGAATGCCCTCGCGGATGTCATCGTCGTGGACACCGGCGAAGTTGAGCCGCATCGACGATGCGCCACGTCGCCCGTCCATGTACGCGGCACGGCCCGGAACGAACGCGACCCCCTCGCTCTCGCGCGCCTGCGCGAGCAAGTCGGTCGTGTCGATGCGCTCGTCGAGCGTCGCCCATACGAACAGGCCTCCCTGTGGCTCGGTCCAGCTCGCGTCCGCGCCGAAGTGCTCTTCGAGCGCGAGAAGCATCACGTCGCGGCGACGCCGGTACAGCTCCTTTAGCTGCTCGAGATAGGCGAGCCAGCGGGGTCGGCCGTGGCCGTCGTGTTCGTTGAAGTACTCGGCCACGAACAGCTGGGTGACGGGAGAGGAGCACAGGTCCGCGCCTTGCTTGCCGAGGTTCAGCTTCTCGAGCACGGGTCTCGGCGCCACTGCCCAGCCGAGACGCAGCCCCGGCGAGAGGATCTTCGAGAACGTGCCGAGGTAGATCACGAGGTCGGCCGCAGCCGACCCGCCCGCCTCTGCGTCCAGCGAGTACAGAGTCGGGAGCGGCTCGCCCTCGTAGCGGAGCAGCCCGTACGGGTTGTCCTCCAGGATCAACAGCTCGCGCTCGCGCGCGAGCGCGACGAGGCGCCGGCGCCGCGCGAGCGACATCGTCACTCCACCCGGGTTCTGGAAGTTCGGGATCGTGTAGATGAACTTGGGCCTGCGCCCCTGTGCGTGCAGACGGTCGAGCGTGGCCTCGAGCTCGTCGATCGGCATGCCGTCGGCGTCGATCTCGATCTGCTCGACCTCGGCCTGGTAGGCGCTGAACGTCGGCACAGCCCCCGGATAGGTGGGCGCCTCGGCGATGATGACGTCGCCCGGGTCGATCAGCGTCTTGCACACCAGGTCGATCACCTGCTGGCCGCCCGTCGTGACGATCACCTCGGACGGGTCGATCGGCGTGTCCTCCTGCGCCATCACTTCGGCGATGCACGCGGCGGTCACGGCCATGCCGTCGGTCGGGCCATACTGAAGCGCTCGCGCGGTCTGCTCGACGGCGACCTGCGACATCAGCTTCGCGTACAGCTCGGGGGCGAACGTGCTGGTATCCGGCAATCCGCCCGCCAGCGAGATCACGTCCGGGCGCTCCGTGAGCGCCATCATCTCGCGCATCGCCGAGCTTTTCATGCCGCGCGTGCGCGCTGCGAACAGCGCCTCGTAGCGCGCAAGCTCGTGCGCGGTCGGCCGGGCCTTGCGCCCGTCGCCAGCTCCGCTGATCGATCGACTCATGTGCTGTCGTCTCTATTCGCCGCGGTGCCCGCCGGACCTCGCTTGGACGAGCCCTAGCCAGCGTACCTGTGGTCTATCGTCCGTGACCGCTCGCGCCCTTAGCACGGTAGCGCAAGCCCCCACGCTGAACCCATGCACGGCCTTTTCTTCTACATCGGTCTCGGAGCCGGCTTGGCGGCTGCCTGCGGCCTGCGGCCCTTCCTGCCGGTCCTGCTCGCGGGCGCGCTCGCATCCTCTAGCGCGCTCGGTGTCAGCTTCGCGAGCAATCCCTTCCGTTTCCTGCAGGCGGACTGGTGGCTGCTCGTCGTCGCGCTCGCGCTCGTGCTCTCCTACGCACTGCAGCTGCTGCTCGGCCTTCCCTCGCTTCCCGACGCCGAGCCCGAGCGTTCCCGTCTCCAGCCGCTGGCCGCCGCAGTCGCGGGCCTCGGCTACGGCGCAGGCGCGGTGCTGTTCGCCGGCACGCTGGCCGCGCATCACGACGCGTGGTGGCCCGGGCTGCTCGGCGGTCTCGCCGCCGCCGCGCTGGCCCAGCGAGCCGTGCTGCCGGTGTTCGCGCGGGCCCGGACGCGACTGACCGACGGCGCCGCCAGGCAGGCGCTGACGGTCTATCTCGACGCCGCCGCGCTGCTCTTGGCCGTGATCGTCGCGCTGCTGCATCCGCTCGGCTACCTAGCGCTGGTGCTGCTCGCCTGGTTCGCCCTGCGTGGGCGCGCCCGCGGCGAGGAAAGGTTCGCCGGACTGCGCATCCTGCGCCGCTGATGGGCGACGCCGGCCCGCGACCCCCCAAGCTGGTCCTGTGCGTGATCGACGCGATGGCGCCGGAGATGCTCGAGCGCGCGGTCGCCGCTGGTACCGCGCCGGTCCTGCAGGCGCTGATGGAGCGAGGGCGCTACGTGCCCGACTGCGTGGCCGCATTCCCCTCGGTCACACCGGTGTGCGCCGCGTCGATCGTCACCGGCGAGGGCCAGGACGCTCATCGCGTGCCCGCCATGAACTGGTTCCATCGCGACGAGCATCGCTACGTCGAATACGGCTCGAGCTTTCGCTCCGCGCAGCGGTTCGGGATCGCGCGCCAGCTGACCGACACCGTCTACAACATGAATCGCGCGCACCTCTCGCAGGACACGCCGACCGTGTTCGAGACGCTCGACGACGCCGACGTGCGCACCGCCGGTACGACGTACCTCATGTACCGCGGGCGACACCGCCACGAGCCCCAGCGCGACACGGCCTTGACGCGCGTCGCATCGACGCTGATGCGCCACGCGGTGCTCGGGCCGCGCGAGCTGTTCTACGCAGACATCTTCGCCTCGCGCCGGACCGGCTGCCGCTCCGCGCTCGGCATGCCGGGCGTGCGCGACCGCCACTCGGGGTGCGTGTCGAGCTTCATGGTCGAGCACGACCTGTTCGACTTCCTGTTGCTGTCGCTGCCGGACAATGACTGGTACTCGCACAAGCGGGGTCCAGAGGCGCAGCTGCAGTCGCTCGCGCAGGCCGATCTGCAGCTGGCGCGCGTGTGCGAGGCGGCCGGCGGGATCGAGTCGTTCCTGCGCGAGCACGCCGTGATCGCGATGGCCGACCACTCCCAGGTGCCGGTCACGGACGCGATCGTGTTGCAGGACGAGCTGGACGACCTCGGTGTGCTCGGCCCCTCGCGCGCGCAGGGCGAGCAAGAACCGCGGATCGCGGTCTGCCCGTCGCAACGTGCGGCGATGGTGTACGCGCTGCACGAGCCCGAGCGCGACGCGATGCGCGCGTCGGTGGTCGCGCGCGCCCTGGCGATCGAGGGGATCGAGCACGTGATGTGGCTGGCGCGCGACGCACACGAAGTCCCGCGCGAGGGCATCCTCACCAGTCGCGCTCACGGGGAGCTGCGCTTCAGGCCGGCGTCGGGCGTGGACCGCCTCGCGAGCGCCGAGGATGTGGTCGAAGATCCGCGCGGCGGGCGCTGGAGCCTCGAAGGTCCGCTGTCGGTGGTCGGTGCCTCGCTCGACGGACGGCGACTGCTGACACCGGACTATCCAGACGTGCTCTCGCGCGTATGGTCGGCGCTGACGTGTCCGACCTCCGGCGAGGTGCTGCTGTCGGCGGCGCCCGGCTACGAGTTCGCCGACTGGGGTCGTCAGGCGCACGTCGGGGGAGGAAGCCACGGATCGCTGCATGCAGCCGACTCGCTCGGCGCATTGATCATGTACGGCGTCGAGCTGCCGTCCCCGGAGCCCGCGCAGTGGGCGATCCGCGATGTCGCCGCGCTCGTGCTCGGGCACTTCGGTCAATCCGCCACCGCCGCGACCGCCGCGGTCGCCGGAGGCGGCCGTCGCGAAGTCGGCTGACGGCAGTGAGCGCTCGCTCGCCGAAGTCGTTCAGCGCTCACCGGCGACGCTCTCGTTACGCTCGCTTGGTGCGAGGCTCGCTGGTCCTGATCGCAGGCGCTGTGTGCTGTGCGCTGCCCGCCCCGGCACTCGCCGCGGGAGGCCCGCTCGGCAGCGTGCCGCAGCCGGCGCAGCTCGTGATCGCCGCGGAAAGCGCCGCGACCCGCTCGACCGCCGCCGGGCCATCGACCGCATCGACCGCATCGACCGCCTCGACCTCCTCCGAAGCCCCGATCCCGGTGCCGCCTTCGAGCACGCCACCGGTGGGGCGGCGCATGTCGGCCAACCAGGTGCTTGCGATCGCGCAACGGCTCGGCAAGGTCAAGGCGGTCCGCGCGGAATACCGGGGCTCTTACGGCGGCGCATACCTGAAGGGCCCCTTTCACTGGCAGGTCAGCTACTTCTCCAAGAACGGCAAGAAGGAGATCGCGCAGGCCATCATCGATGACCAGTCCGGCCGCGTGCTCGAAGTGTGGACCGGCTTTCAGGTTGCGTGGACGATGGCGCGCGGCTACCCCGGCGCGTTCGGCAGGCACGTCAACGCTCTGTACATCTGGCTGCCGCTGTGCGTGCTGTTCGTGCTGCCGTTCGTGAACTTCCGCCGCCCGTTCTCGATGCTGCACCTCGACCTGCTCGTGCTGCTGATGTTCTCGGTGTCGCTCGCGTTCTTCAACCACGGTCAGATCTACAAATCGGTTCCGCTGAGCTACCCGCCGATGCTGTACCTGCTCGCGCGCATGCTCGCGCTGAGCCGCCGCAGGCGCCGTGGCGGGGGACCTCGTGAGCCGGGGCCGCTGCGACTGCTCGTGCCGACGCCCTGGCTCGCGCTGGGCGTCGTCTTCCTGATCGGTTTTCGGATCGCTCTGAACGTGGTCGACTCGAACGTGATCGACGTCGGCTATGCCGGCGTGATCGGGGCGGAGCGCGTCGTCGACGGCAAGCCGCTGTACGGCCACTGGCCCTCGGACAACGAACACGGTGACACTTACGGCCCGGTGGCCTACGAGGCCTACGTGCCGTTCCAGCAGGTGTTCGGCTGGAGCGGCAAGTGGGACGATCTGCCTGCCGCGCACGCCGCGGCGATCGCCTTCGACCTGCTCGCGCTGGCGCTCTTGTTCCTGATCGGCCGTCGGGTGCGCGGGCCGAGCCTGGGCGTCGCGCTCGCCTATGCGTGGGCGGCCTATCCGTTCACGTTGTTCGCACTCGAGAGCAACTCGAATGACACGCTCGTGGCCGTGATGGTGCTGGCGGCCGTGCTCGCGGCGACGTACCGCTCGAAGCTGGCAGCGCCGGCTCGCGGGATATTCGCGGCGCTCGCCGGGCTGACCAAGTTTGCGCCGCTTGCGATCGCGCCGCTATTTGCGACCCACGGCCTGTGGGATCGCGCCGGGGCGAGGTCCACAGGCGCGCGCATCCGCGACCTCGCGGGCTTCGCTGTCGCGTTCGCCGCGGCATTCGCGGTGACATGCATACCGGCGTTCAGCCACGATTCGCTGCACACGATCTACGAGCGCACGCTCGCCTACCAATCAGATCGGCAGTCGCCGTTCTCGGTGTGGGGGCTGTACGGCGGCCTCGGAGGCGTTGAGGCGGCGGTGCAGGTGGGCGCCGCAGCGCTCGCGGTAGCGCTCGCCGTGATCCCGCGCCGCGCCGACGTCGTCGGGCTCGCCGCGGCGTGCGCGGCGGTGATGATCGCCGTCGAGCTAGGGATCGAACACTGGTTCTACCTGTACATCCCCTGGTTCTTCCCGCTCGTGATGATCGCCCTGCTCGGGCGCTATGGCGCCCCGGTCAGGCGGCGGCGGGACGTGGCATCAGAATTGGTTCGATCGAGTCAGCCCGCAATGGCCGTGAGCAGCTGATCAGCACGCCCATCAGCCACGGGTCCTCGTCGGAGGTTTCGAAACGAACCGGCATCTGCGTGAGCAGCGACTGGATCGCCTGCTCTCGCTTGACGCCGATCACGCCACCGCGCGGCCCGGTCATGCCGACGTCGGTGATGTAGGCGGTCCCCCCGGGGAGCACGCGCGCGTCGGCCGTCGGCACGTGCGTGTGCGTTCCGACGACTGCGGTCACCCGTCCGTCGAGGTGCCAGCCCATCGCTACCTTCTCGGACGTCGCCTCGGCGTGAATGTCCAGCAGGATGTGGTCGACCGCCCCCAGCTCGCCGAGCGCCGTCTCCACCTCGGTGAACGCCGAGCGGCCCGCGCGCAGATACAGGTTTCCGCTGAGGTTGACGACGCCGAGGCTGACGCCGTCGTGCTCGACCACGCATGTGCCGTGCCCCGGTTGGCTGCGCAGGAAGTTGGCCGGCCGCACGATGCGGGGCTGCGCGTCCAGGTACTGGTAGATCTCGCGGCGGTGGTAGGTGTGGTTGCCGAGCGTGATCGCGTCTACCCCCGCGGCGAGCAGCTCGTCGGCCACCTTCGGCGTGATCCCCAGCCCACCGGCGATGTTCTCGGCGTTGACGACTACGAACGTGGGCGCGTGGCGCTCGCGCAGGACGGGCAGGCTGTCGAGCAGCGTGCGTCGGCCGATGCCGCCGACGACGTCGCCGACGAACAGAATGCGGGCCGCTGCCGCCTGCTCCTCAGCCATACTCCGGCGATGGTGGGAGGTAAGTGAGCGAGGGCTCGGAGAAGGGAATCGAGAGCAGCGGAGAGGCCGCGCCGCCGACGCGCGAAGAGCAGAAGCTGGCCGACGAGCCACGCGTGCGCAAAGACGCGCACGACGAGCCGGCGCGTGCCTTAGTCCCTCGCTGGATCCAGCTCGCCGTGCTGCCGATCGCGCTGCTCGCGATCTGGGCGTTGGCGAACACGGCCGGCTCTGTTCTGGTGCTTTTCATCGTCGCGGGGCTGATCGCGCTGATCCTCAATCCGGTCGTTGCCTTCCTCCAGCGGCGCCACTTCCCGCGTGGCCTGGCCGTGCTGACCGTGTTCGTCGGGTTCTTCGTGATCGTCGTCGGGATCGGCTTCCTCGTTGCCAACCCTATCTCCAACCAGGTGCAGGCCTTCGTCAACAACCTGCCGCATCTCGTCAAGGAAGCGAACAAGCAGATCGCCTCGCTGCAGAAAACCCTGGACAAAGACGGCCTGCACGTTCATCTCGTCAAGCAGGGCAAAACGGCGCTGCAGACGATTCAGGAGAAACTCGCGAAAAGCGCCGGCAAACTCGCGTCCTCCAGCGCCGGCGTGCTGACCGAAGCCGCGAGCGCAGCGTTCGATCTCGTGCTGATCTTTGTGCTGTCGGTCTACATGCTGCTCTACGGCGAGCAGATCGGCAAGCTCGTGCGCCAGCTGATGCCAAGCGGCGACGGGACCGACGCCGACGACTATCCGCACCTCGTCCAGCGCGCCGTCTCGCGCTACGTCGGCGGGCAGCTGCTGTTCAGCGTGGTCATGGGCGCCTCGGCCGGCGTCTCTCTGTACCTATTCGGCGTGATCGGCCTGTTTCCCGACGGCAAAACGTATGCGATCGCGTTCGGCGTCTTCTACGCCGCGATGGAGCTCGTCCCGTACATCGGACCGATCCTCGGCGCCGCGCCGCCGGTCGTCGTCGCGCTGCTGACGAAACCGGTCTCGGTGCTCTGGCTCGTGGCGCTGTTCATCGGCCTGCAGCAGCTCGAGGGGCACGTCGTCGCGCCGCAGGTCTTCGGCCACACGCTGCGTATCAACCCGATCCTCGTGATCTTCGCGCTGCTGCTGGGGCTACACGTGAACGGCATCGTGGGGGCCCTGGTGGCGCTGCCGATCCTCTCGGTGCTGCGTGAGACTGTCCTGTATCTCGGCCGGCATCTCACGTTCGAACCGTGGGATCGCTCGCGCAAGAGCCTGCTGTAGTCGCGTGGAGCATGCGCCGGCAGACCTCGCTTCCGAGCCGCTGCTGAGCGTTCGCGAGCTAGGCAAGCGCTATGGCGAGCGCGAGGCGCTGCGCGGCGTGAGCTTCGACCTGCGCGCGGGGGAGCTGGTCGCGGTGGTCGGCCCGAACGGCGCAGGCAAGACGACGCTGCTGTCGATCCTCGCCGGCGTGCAGCGCCAGAGCGGCGGCGAGCTGAGCGGCAAAGCGACCGTCGCCGGCCCTCGTCAGATCGGCTGGGCGCCCCAGCAGGCGGCGCTCTACTCGAAGCTGACGGTGCGCGAGAATCTGCGCCTGTTCGCTCGCCTCGAGCGCGTCGCCGAGCCCGAGACTGCGGTCGCGGAGATGCTCGAGCAGACCGGGCTGTCGGCTCGCGCCGAGGACCGGATCGAGCGCCTCTCCGGAGGCAACCGACAGCGGGTGAACGTCGCGCTCGGCCTGCTGGCGGGACCCGCCCTGTTGCTGCTCGACGAGCCGAGCTCGGCGCTCGACCCCGGGGCAGCGCGCGCGCCTGTGGGAGTTCGTGGGTGGGCTTGCGGCACAGGGGAAGAGCGTGCTGTTCTCCACCCACCACCTCGGCGAGGTGCGTCGCTACGCCTCGCGCGCGATCGTGCTCGCGGACGGCGAGGTGCTGTTCGACGGGGCACCGGGCGAGCTGCTCGCGGGCGGCGCGGGGGCTGAGGACGGGGATGACCTCGAGGTGGCTTTTCTTCGGTTGCTGCGCGAACGGGGGCACGCGTGAAAGCGCTGCTGGCCAAGGACCTCTTGATCCTGCGACGCTCGCGGCTGCTCGTGGGGGTGCTCGTCGTCTACCCGATCGCGATCGCGCTGCTGATCGGGCTGGCGATCTCGCGCGAGCCGGGCAAGCCGAAGGTGGCGATCGTGGACGAGACGCCGCCGGGGCAGACCGTGCAGGTGGGCAGCGAACGCGTGCCGGTGAGCAGGTACGCGGAGCAGCTGTTCGACCAGGTTCAGTCGCTGCCCGTATCGACACGGGCGCAGGCGCTGGATGACGTCAAGTCGGGCAAGGTGCTGGCCGCGGTGGTGATCCCGGCGAACATCGCTGCGCGCCTGGGCTCGGGGATCAAACAGGCGCAGCTGGAAGTGCTGTACAACGGCAACGCGCTCGAGCAGTCGCTCGTGCAGTCACAGATCGAAGCGGCGCTGGCGCACGCGAACGCCGGCTTCTCCCAGCAGATCCAGCGGGCGGCGGCGCAGGCGATCGGCGCCTTGCTGAGCGGGCGCAACCTGGGCGTGCTGGGCGCGCCGAGCCTGATCGGGCTGGGCCAGATCCCGGGAGAGCTGCACGGGATCATCTCGCGGATGGCGCCGGGACCCGACCGGGCGGCGCTCGAGCGAATCGATGCGTTCGCGAGCTTCGCTGCGCAAAACCTCAGCTTGGCGAAGAACGTGCTATCGACGATCGGCCAGCCGATCCAGGTCAAGACCACGCTGATCGAAGGCAGGCGCACGCCTCTGAACACGTTCGCGGTGGTCGTCGCGGTGAGCGTGTCGCTGATGTTCGTGTGCGTTCTGCTCGCCGCGGGAGGCGTGGCTCTCGAGCGCGAAGAGCACACGCTGAGTCGGCTCTTGCGCGGCCTGGAGACTCGCGCGGGGCTGCTCGCGGAGAAGGCGCTGCTCGCGGCCGCCTGCTCGCTTCGTGCTGGCGTTCGCGATGCTTGCCGGGATCGGCGCGTTCGTCTCGCTGGACTGGAGCCGCGTGGGCCTGTGGCTGCTCGCGCTCTGCTTCGGGGCCGCAAGCTTCGCGGCGCTTGGTGTCGCGATCGGTGCGCTGGCGCGCGAGGTGCGAGCTGCCTCGCTGCCTGGCGTTCCTGCTGTCGTTGCCGCTCGCGTTCCTCGCGCTCGTGCCGAGCGGAGCGGTCGCCGCGGGGCTGAACGACGCGATCAACGTGATCTCTTTCGTGTTCCCGTTCAAGCCCGCGCTGCAGGCGCTCGACGCGGCGGTCAACGGCGCGAGCCCGTCGATCGGCGGCTCGCTCGCGCACCTGGCCGGCCTGGCGATCGCCTTCGGTGCGCTCGCGCTCGTGGGGCTGCG
>CAWJVB010000004.1:0-37614 GCA_963846205.1 uncultured Solirubrobacteraceae bacterium
AGCCCGCCAGCGAGATCGGGCGCCTGGCTGAGCTCATCAGCGGTGCGCGCTCGGTCGTGGCGCTGACGGGCGCGGGCATCTCGGTGCCATCCGGGATCCCCGACTTCCGTACGCCGGGAACGGGACTGTGGGAGAACGTCGACCCGATGGCGGTCGCGCACATCGACGCGTTTCGCAGCGACCCAGTGCGCTTCTGGGAGCTTCTACGGCAAGCGCTTCGCCTACGCTCGGCGGCAAGCTCCCCAACGGCGCCCATCGCGCGCTCCGTGGCGATGGAGGCGCAGGGGTTGCTCGACGCGGTGATCACGCAGAACATCGACTGGCTGCACTGCAGGGCAGGCACGCGCGAGCTGATCGAGATGCATGGCAGCATCGCGAGCTGCTCATGCCTGAGCTGCCTGCCGAGCGTCGTCGCTGGACGAGGTGAGCGCGCGCGTCGAGCACGCGCCACCGCGACGGCGTTCCGCGCTGTGGGTGACTGCGCACAGCCGCTGAAGCCCGACGTGGTGCTGTTCGGCGAGCTGCTCTCACAGGCGAAGCTCGAGCGCGCCCGCGAGCTCTGCGAAAGCGCGGACGTGCTGCTGTGCGTGGGCTCGTCGCTCGAGGTGCATCCCGTCGCCGGCTCTGCCGCAGCTGACACGCGCCACAGTGGGGCGGTTGGCGACCTCACCCAGGGCCGACGCCGCTCGACAGGCTCGCGGACATCCGCATGAGCGGCGACGTCGTCACCGAGCTCGCGGCGCTGTGCGCCGCCCTCGGCGTGTCGGCTGACGGATCACGGCCTCTATCGAACGATGTTGGGGCTACGGCTCGTAGCGAACGTGTCTGGGGTCGGGCCGTGTGCGCTCCCCTGGTCGAGCGCCTTGTCGACTCCATCTCGGCGCCGCTGAGCTCGAAGTCGAATACGTCGAAGTTCTCCTCGATCCGCTCCGGCGTGACGGACTTCGGGATCACGACGTTGCCGAGCTGCAGATGCCAGCGGATCACGACCTGCGCCGGTGTCTTCGCCGTGGGCGCGGCGATCTCGACGATCGCCGGCTCGTCGAGCACCGCCCTGCGCGAGCGGGCTCCACGCCTCGGTCACGATCCCGAGCTCTCGTGCTCGCGGCGCAGCCCGGGCTGCTGGAAGTGGGGATGCAGCTCGACCTGGTTGATCGCCGGGGTCACGCCGGTCTCGTGCGATCACGCGCTCGAGGTGCGCGCGGCTGAAGTTCGAGACGCCGATCGAGCGGACGAGCCCCTGCCTGGAGGTCGATGAACGCCCGCCAGGTCTCGACGTAGCGGTCGTCGCGGGCACCGGCCAATGGATCAGGTAGAGGTCGACGTAGTCCATCTCCAGCCGCTCCAGGCTCGCTTGACACGCCCGCGTGGCCTGCTCGTAGCCGTGATCGTCGTTGAAGCACTTCGTCGTGACGAACACCTCCCCGCGCTCGAGGCCCGAGGCGTGGACCGCCTGGCCGACGGCCGCCTCGTTGCGGTAGGCGGCGGCCGTGTCGATGTGCCGGTAGCCGCGTCGCGAGCGCCTCGTCGACGACCTCGCGGTCTCCGCCGGCGGGACCTGGAAGACGCCGAAGCCGAGCTGAGGATGTGGTCGGCGTCGCGAAGTGAGACTGGGAACTGGTCTGCTGGATTGTTGGTTCATGGTGTTGAAAAGCTTGCCCGCTTCTCGGTTGATCTAACCCGTGGTCAGCTGCGTGTTGAAGCAGGTCCCGTCGCGGGGTCGATCTCCCAGCGCTCCGCGAGCTGCCGCGAGCTCGGCGTCGAGCGCCCAGCGATCCGGCGCGCGAAGCGCCCTCGTGTTCGAGGCTCGCGCCCTTCAGGGCCATGCAGCCGCGTGTTCTCGCCGATCGCGCGGATCGCCCGGACCTCCCGGGGTAGCGCGACGCGGCGCGGCGAGCGCCGCCAGCTCCGCGCGCTTGTCCTCGATCGGGCGCGCTCGGCGCCGCGCTCCTGGATCAGCGTCGGCGCCACGCAGCGCACCGCCGGCGTGCGCGAGGTTCCACGCGCACGCGAGCTGCAGCATCGTCAGCCCGTGCCGCTCGGCGAACGGGCGCATCCGCTCGAGCTTCTCGCGACCCGCCTGCACCCAGCCGGCGGGGCGGAACTTGCGGTGGTCGTACTCGGCGAACGCGTGGCCCGGGCAGCACGTCGTCGTGGAACAGGCCGCCGTAGTCGACCACGCGCGCGATCAGGCTCACGTCGTGGGCGCGGCGGCGTCGAGCACCAGCTCGCCGGGCCAGGGCTCGAGCGGGTTGAGGATGATCATCGCCCAGTCGATCTGCGCGCCGAAACGCTCCAGGCAGTCGATCAAGTCGAGCGTGAAACCGTTGGCTGGGCCGGGCGCCACGCCGAGCAGGCGGGTCAGCCCCGCCTCGCGGACCGCCTGCATGCCGTCCCACACGCCGGGCTCGAGTAGCCGATGCGATCGGGGTTGTGCAGCAGCAGCAGGTCGAAGCGATCGACGCCGCAGCGCTCGAGGCTGCGCTCGGTCGCCATGCGGATGTACTCGCGCGTACTCGTCCGGGCCACGCAGCCGCGGGTCGGTGAAGCGCGGAAAGCCCTGCGCGCCGTCGCGCTGGCCGGCGTAGAAGTCGTGCCCGATCGCGCCAATCAAGCAGTAGCTGTCGCGGTCCAGGCCCGCGAGCGCCGTGCCGAGCATGCGGTCGGCGTCGCCCGCGCCATACACGTCGGCCGTGATCACCGTGTCGATGCCCGCGCCCGGGCGCAGCAGCGCCCGCAGGCGCTCGTCCTCCAGTGGCTCGCCGAAGTGCATGAAGCGCCCGCCGCTCCAGGTGCCGATCGCGGTCGTCGTCGGGTCCATCGCCTCACTTCAGCGCGTAGCGATCCCGGCGCGGCGACGTGCGGCGCGCGCGGCGACTCGAGGCGGTGCTTCCCCTAGCGTCGATGCCGGCGCGGTGCGCGCGAGCGCACGCCTCCAGGCGTCCGAGCGCATGCGTCGCAGGTCCTGCTCCAGCTCGCTCGCGCGCGTCCTCGGGGCACCGGCGGCGCGCCGCGCTGCGCGATCGCCGCCTGCGCCTGCGCTTGACGCCCGGATGCAGCTGTTCGAGCTCGGCGATCCTGATCGCAAGGTCCTGGCGGCTCTCGGCCTGCAGCTCGGGGACAGCGCAGCGCGTAGCGCGCGATCGAGCTCGAGCGCCGCATGCGCAGGCCGGCCGTGGTCGAGATCCTGGCGCGCGCGCAGAGCGAGCTCCTCGCACAGCAGCGCTGCGCCGCGCGCGCCCAGCAGCGCCGCAAGGCGCTCCTGGGGGCGCAGCGCCCAGAGCGTCGCGACGCGGTCCGCCTGCGCGCCCGCGCTGCGCGCTGGATGCCCCGTGGCCAGGGCAGCGCGCGCGCATGCAGCCAGCGCCCGTCCGCAACCTGCTCGCCCTCGCCCCAGCCGGCCCTGATCACCAGCGCCTGGGCGGGCGAGACCTCATGGACGTAGGGGTCGGCCGACGGCGATCCGGTGCGAGTGGAGGACGCGGTTGACCATCGCTGTCGCCGCGCCCACCTCGCGGTCGCGGTCGAGCTCTGCCAGCCACGCTCGCGCCTGGTTGTCGGCGCGAAGCGAGACAGGGTCGATGACTGTCACCCGTGTCGTCGTGCACCGGGGCTGGCTCGGGTCCGGTCGGCAGCGTCGCGCCCGCGCCGGCGTCGCAGCGACGGCGCCCGCTCCAGCCGGCGCTCGTGGCGGCGCCGAGCGGCTGGCGAGCCGCGTGCAGCGTGCCGAGCACGACCACGCGCTCGGGCTCGCCGTCGTCCTCGCGGCGCAGCAGGTAGCGGCCGTCTGCAGGACCCAGCTCCCACGGGAACTCCAGCTGGATGAAGACGAACAGCTGCTCGGGCATGGCTGCACCGTATCCTTCCCTCGGCGGCGGACCATCGTCCCACGCGCAGCCGATCGACCAGGAGCCATGTCCGACGCGAGCAATGCCGCCAGAGCCTGCGCGAGCGCCTCGGCGGCAACACGGAGGAGCGACTCGGCAAGGCGCTGTCCGACCTGCTCGAAAACCCGCTGCTCACGGGCGCGATCGGCCGCGCGTTCGACGCGCGCGAGAAGGCTGCACAGGCTCAGGAGGTGGCGATGGGCGCGCTCAACATCCCCTCGGCCGCCGACATCGAACGGCTGACCAGGCGCCTGCGCTCGGTATCCCTGCGCCTGGAGGGCATCGAGGACGGGCGTCGACCGCCTGGACCGCGCGCTGCGCCCGGCGGCACCGAGGGTCGAGATCGGCGAGCGCCTGTCCGCGATCGAGGAGCAGCTCAAGCGGCTGAGCGACAGGCTCGATCAGGAGCCCAAGCTGCGGACACGGCGACGACCGCGCAAGCGCGGCAGCGCGCGCTCGACGGCCGCAAGATCGGCGCGGCGGCCGCCGCGCAAGACGCGCCAAAGCGAAGGCCGCCCAAGCGCAAACCCAAGCCGGGAAGAACTGAGCGCTCAGGCGCTAGCGCGGCGATCGCCGCGCGGCCCATCGCCTCGGCGGCCTCGAGCAGCGCCTCCTCGTCGATGCGCGTGCGCGCGCCGTCGGCGTCGAAGGTGTCGGAGACCGCCAGCACGCACGCGACCGGTACGCTCGGCGGCGGCTCCCATCGCGAACAGCGTCGCCGCCTCCATCTCCACCGCCAGCGCATCGCCGCTGCGCTCGTGTCGGCGTCGCGCGCTCGTAGAACAGGTCGACGCTCACGATCGTCGCCGAGCGTGCGCGCGGGCGCCTGGCCGGCGCCAGCGCGGCGGTGAGCGCCGGGTCGGCGCTCGCGCGCTCGCCGGCGCCGAGCGCGCGCGAGGTGCCGTCGGCGCAGATCGCCTCGCGCGCGATCACGAGCTCGCCGAGCGCCAGCTCGCGGCGCGAGCGCGCCGCAGGTGCCCACCCGGATCGCGCGGCTCGCGCCCAGCGCGATCAGCTCCGAGAGCACGATCGCCGCCGATGGGCCGCCCATCCCGGTCGACTGGATCGTCAGCGGCTCGCCGTCCGGCGGCGGTGCCCGTGTAGCCCCACAGGCCGCGGTGGTGGTTGAACATCCGCGGCTCGCTCGAGCAGCGACTGGGCCAGCGCGAGCGCACGCCCGGGATCGCCGGGCAGCAGCACGCGCTCGGCGAGCGGCGCGGTCGGGTGCAGGTGGATGGGGGCGCTGTGCGACACCGGCGGCGACTTTAGACTTCGGACGGGATGCCCGCGACCGCCCTGCCTGCGCTCGCGCGCCTGAGTGGCCGAGCCCGCGGATGATCCCGCCGAGCGAGACGGGCGAGCTGACGCTCGCGCAGGTCGCCGCGCGCGCGGGCGTCTCACCGGCGACGGTCAGGCGCTGGGTGGAGGACGGGCTGATCCCCGGCTATGACGGCAGCTGGACGCCGGCGTCGGCCGCATACGCGCGCGTCGTCGCGCGGCTGCGCGCGCGCGGGCACACGCTCGCGCAGATCAAGCGCGCCGGCGAGAACGGGCAGCTCGCGGTCGGCCCGCTCGAGAACCTGCTGAGCGCCCGGGGCCGCGCTACACGCTGCGCGAGGCGGCGCGCGTCAGCGGCCTGGACGCGGAGCTGATCGAGCGTATCGTACGCGACGATGGGCCTCGGGGCGCTGCCGCTGGACGGGTTCTCCGAGGAAGACCTGGAGATGCTCAAATACGCCGCCGCGGTGCTCGATGCCGGGCCTGCCGCTGCCGGCGTTCCTGCAGCTGATGCGCGTGTACGGGCAGGCGGTCGCGCAGATCGCCGACGCGGAGGTGCGCCTGATCCACCTGTACGTGCACGAGCCGCTGATGCGCGCCGGCGTGCCGAGCGTGGAGATCGCCGACGAGATGGAGGGGCTGGCGCGCGAGGTGCTGCCGTTCGCGACGCCGTTCATGAACTACCTGCACGGCCGCCTGCTCGCGCAGTTCGTCGAGCAGGACATGATCGGCCACATGGAGGCCGACCTCGGCGAGGACGCGCTCGAGGAGGGGCGCCTGCGCGTGGCGATCGCGTTCGCCGACCTCGCCGGCTATGCGCGGCTGACGGTCGAGCGTGGCGACGAGGCGGCGCTCGGCACGGTCGAGCGGTTCGTCGAGGCGGTCGAACAGACGCTGCCGGTCGACGCGCGCGTGATCAAGATGCTGGGCGACGAGGTGATGGTCGTCGGCTCGGACGCCGCTCGCGCTGACCGCCTGGGCGGTCGAGCTGCAGGTCCGGCATCGCCGCCGGGCGATCCGCTGCCGCGGATCGGCATCCACTACGGCGAGGCGCTGTACCGCGACGGCGACTACTTCGGTCGCGACGTCAACCAGGCCGCGCGCGTCGTCGCGCGCGCCGGCGGCGGCGAGGTGCTGGTCACGCGGCCGGTCGTGGAGATGGCGGCCGGCGTGGACGGCCTCGAGTTCGAGCGGATCGGCGAGGTCAGGCTCAAGGGCTTCTCCGAGCCGACCGAGCTGTTCATCGCCTCCGTCGCGGAAGGAGTAGGACGCGATGAGCGTCGAGGAGGTCCGCGAGGCGGTGCGCGCCGGCGGCCTGTTCGCGCGCGACCGACCGGTCGTGGTGATGCTCTCCGGCGGGCGCGACTCGATCTGCCTGCTCGACGTGGCCTCGCCTTGCTCGGGCGCCGGCGCGTGAGCGCGCTGCACGTCAACTACGGGCTGCGCGAGCAGGCCGACGCGGATCGAGCGCCACTGCGCGGGCCTGTGCGCGGCTCGGTGTCGAGCTGGAGGTCGTGCGCAGCGAGCGAGCCGACGCAGCGGCCCCAAGCGCTCGCGCGGCAGCTGCGCTTGCAGCGGATGCGCCGCCCGCGCAGGGGGAGCCGGCGTCCGGCAACCTGCACGCGTGGGCGCGCGAGGTGCGCTACGAGGCCGCGCGGCGTATCGCCGAGCGAGCGCGACGCGCTGATCGCCACCGGGCACACCGCCTCAGACCAGGTCGAGACGATCCTCTACCGCCTGGCGGCGTCGCCCGGCAGGCGCGCGCTGCTGGGGATGGCGGCCGGCGAGGGTCGGCTGATCCGGCCGCTGCTGGCGATCACCCGCGAGCAGACGGCCGCATACTGCGACGCGCGCGGGCTGCGCTGGCGCGAAGACGAGAGCAACGACGACGAGCGCTACGCCCGCGCGCGCGTGCGCCACGGCGTGGTGCCCGCGCTGCGGGCCGTGCACCCAGCGGCCGAGGCCAACGTGCTGAGGACCGCGGCGCTGCTGCGCGAGGAGACCGAGCTGCTCGACGGGCTCGTCGCACGAGGAGCTCGGTGGGCGCGCCGAGCGTCGCGATCGCGCGGCTGCGCGAGCTGCCGGCCGCGCTCGCGCGCATGGTCGTCGTGCGCCTGGCCGAGGACGCCGCCGGCGAGCTACGTGCCGCAGGCCGGCGATCGCGTGCAGGAGATGCTCGCGCTCGGACGCCGCGGCGGCCGCGCCGAGCTGCACGTGGGCGGCCAGGCGGGCGCGGTGATCGCGACGGCGTGCTCGCGATGGTCAAGCTCGCGCCGCGCGAGTAAGGGCTAGGCCGACACGCCGCGGCACTCGCTCACAGGCAGCCGCCGGGCGAGGACTAGACTCCCGTGCGTGGCCAGCACCGCGCGCGTCTCCAGCGAGCCCGCACTCGGCGAGGTGCTCGTCAGCGCCGAGGATCTGCAGCGCCGTGTGCGTCGAGCTGGGCGAGGAGATCTCGCGCGACTACGCGGGTAGGCCGCTGCTGCTGTCGGAGTGCTCAAGGGCGCGGTGTTCTTCCTGAGCGACCTGATGCGCTACATCGACATCCCGGTCGAGGTCGACTTCATGGCCGTCGCCTCCTACGGCTCGGCGACCGACTCCTCGGGGGTCGTGCGCATCCTCAAGGACCTCGACGCGTCGATCGAAGGCCGTGACGTGCTGATCGTCGAGGACATCGTCGACTCCGGGCTCACGCTCCAGTACC
Organism: uncultured Solirubrobacteraceae bacterium; assembly: GCA_963846205.1. Classification (GTDB taxonomy): domain Bacteria; phylum Actinomycetota; class Thermoleophilia; order Solirubrobacterales; family Solirubrobacteraceae; genus Palsa-744. Next base: position 7,870 of record CAWJVB010000004.1, read on the forward strand.
TGCTGCGCAACCTCGGCTCGCGCAATCCGCGCACGCTCGAGGTGTGCGCGCTGCTGACCAAGCCCGAGCGGCGCAAGGTCGATCTGCCGACCCGCTACGTCGGCTTCGAGATACCCGATCGGTTCGTCGTCGGCTACGGGCTCGACTACGCCGAGCGCATCGCAACCTGCCGTTCGTGGCCGCGCTGGAGCGCTAGAGTCCGGGCGCGTCTCGTCGGGTTACTGCGGATGAGCGGACCCGGGCACGGTTCAGAACCGCCGGAATGCGGAGCGCTGCATGGTACGCTAGGGCACTGGTGGCCACGACTTCAGACGGTGCCCAGACACTCAGGAACCAGCCATGAGCCGTTTCTTCAAGAGCGCCGCATTCCCAATCCTCATCGTTGTGGTGTTGGCGTTCCTCGCGGTCAAACTCGTCAGCCCGAGCAGCAGCAACAAGCGCTCGCACAGCTATCAGACGCTGGTCGGCGAAGAGCTTCCCAACGGCGAAGTCAGCTCGGTCGAGTTCAAGAACAAGGGCAAGGCCCTCGAAGTCAAGCTCAACAGCAAGGGCAAAAAGGAAACCTACGAAATCGGTTTCATCGAACAGGCCTCGCCGCAGCTGTTCGCGCTGCTCGAAAAGGACAAGGTCTCCTTCAACGTCGAATCGGAAAAGAGCAGCGCGCTGCTCGGCCTGCTCACCTACATCCTCCCGTTCGCGCTGTTCCTCGGCTTCTGGATCTTCCTGATGAACCAGGTCCAGGGCGGCGGCTCGAAAGTGATGTCGTTCGGCAAGTCGCGCGCCAAGCGCATGTCGGCCGACTCGCCCAAGATCACCTTCCGCGACGTCGCCGGGGTCGACGAGGCCGTCGAGGAGCTGCACGAGATCAAGGAATTCCTCGAGAACCCCAAGAAGTTCCAGGCGCTCGGCGCGCGGATCCCCACCGGGGTGCTGCTGTACGGGCCGCCGGGCACCGGCAAGACGCTGCTCGCGCGCGCCGTCGCCGGCGAGGCGGGCGTGCCGTTCTTCTCGATCTCCGGCTCGGACTTCGTCGAGATGTTCGTCGGCGTCGGCGCCTCGCGCGTGCGCGACCTGTTCGAGCAGGCCAAGCAGAACAGCCCCTGCATCATCTTCATGGACGAGATCGACGCCGTCGGGCGCCACCGCGGCGCCGGCCTCGGCGGCGGCCACGACGAGCGCGAGCAGACGCTCAACCAGCTGCTCGTCGAGATGGACGGCTTCGAGGCGAAGGACAACATCATCATGATCGCGGCCACCAACCGGCCCGACATCCTCGATCCCGCGCTGCTGCGTCCCGGCCGCTTCGACCGCCAGATCGCCGTCGACCGCCCCGACCGCAAGGGGCGCGCGAAGATCCTCGAGGTGCACACGCGCGGCAAGCCACTCGCGAAGGTCATCGACATCGACGCGCTCGCCGGCCAGACCCCCGGCTTCACCGGCGCCGACCTGTCGAACCTGATCAACGAGGCAGCGCTGCTCTCGGCCCGCACCGGCAAGCGCGAGATCGGCCAGGAAGAGCTCGAGGAGGGGATCATGCGCGTGATCGCCGGCCCCGAGAAGAAGACGCGCGTGATGAGCGAGAAAGAGCGGCTGATCACCGCCTTCCACGAGATGGGCCACGCGCTCGTCGGGCACTTCCTCGAGCACTCCGACCCCGTGCACAAGATCTCCGTGATCTCCCGCGGCCAGGCGCTCGGCTACACGATCTCGATGCCCCAGGAGGATCGCTTCCTGACCACGCGCGCCGAGCTCGAGGACACGATGGCGATGACGCTCGGCGGCCGCGCCGCCGAGGAGATCGTGTTCGGCGAGATCACCACCGGCGCCTCCAACGACATCGAGAAGGTCACCGCCACCGCCAAGCAGATGGTGATGCGCTTCGGCATGAGCGAAAAGCTCGGACCGCGCGTGTTCGGCCACGACCACGGCCAGCCGTTCCTCGGCCGCGAGTTCTCGACCGAGCCCGACTACTCCGACGAGATCGCCCGCGAGATCGACGACGAGGTGCGGCGCATCATCGAGGCAGCGCACACAGCGCGCCCGGGAAATCCTCACCGAGCACCAGCACGACCTCAACAACATCTCCGAGATCCTCGTCAAGCGCGAGACGATCGAGAAGGAGGAGTTCCTCGCGCTGCTCGCCGGCAAGAGCGACGAGGAAGTGTTCGGCATCGAGGAGGAGACCAAGCCGCAGCTGCCCGCACCGCCCGCTCCTGTCGATCGCGCCGAGCGCGAAACCCCACGCGCGATCCCGCGCCCTGGGCTCGCCGGCGGCACCGCCGAGCTGCGAGCAACCGACCAAGAGCGCCCCGAGCCTGTCTGACGGGTGGATAGCCGCGCCTGGCGGCGTCCTCGATCGCTCGTGTGCTATTCGCACACTTCGCTCACTGCGTCCTTGCCAGGCACGCCTATCCACCCGTCAGTAGCTTTGCCGCGATGAGCATGTCGTATCGCTTGATGGGGGTCTTGAACGTGACCCCGGACTCGTTCTCGGACGGGGGAGAGTTCTTGGATGCGGGGGCGGCGGTCGCGCATGCGCGTGAGCTGGTCGCGCAGGGGGCTGACATCCTCGACGTCGGTGGCGAGTCCACACGGCCGGGCGCTGAGCCGGTGTCCGCCGACGAGGAGCTGCGCCGGGTGCTGCCGGTGCTCGAAGGGATCGCCGCGGCGGAGCTCGACGTGCAGGTCTCGATCGACACCTCCAAGGCGTCGGTCGCGCGCGCCGCGATCGCTGCCGGCGTCCAGATCGTCAACGACGTCAGCGCGCTGCGCGCCGACCCGGAGATGGTCGCGGTGATCGCCGACAGCGGCGTGGACTGCTGCCTGATGCACATGCTCGGCGAGCCGCGCACGATGCAGCGCGGGGTGAGTGGGCCTCGATATAACGATGTGGTCGAGGATGTGAAGGCGTTCCTCGAGGAGCGCCTGAGCTTCGCGGTGGCGGCGGGCGTAGAGGTGGAGCGGGTGATGCTCGACCCCGGCATCGGCTTCGGCAAGACCATCGCGCACAACCTCGAGCTGCTGGCCGTCTCGGCGAGCTGGTGGAGCTCGGACGGCCAGTGGTCGTGGGAACCTCGCGCAAGAGCTTCCTCGGGCGCCTGGCCGCGACCGCCGCCGGCGAGGCCGAGCCGGTGGACGTCACGCAGCGGCTTGCCGGCACGATCGCCACGAACGTGCTCGCGCTCGAGCGCGGCGCGAGCGTGTTCCGCGTGCACGACGTCGCGCCCGTTCGCGATGCGCTCGCCGTGGCGGCTGCTACGTTGGGCGAGCGATGGACGGCGAGGGCGGGGACGACGACGCAGACGAGCTAGAGGACGACGGCGACCTCGACGAGGAGCGCGACCAGAACGCCGAGTCGGTCACGATCGAGATCACCGGCCTCTCGCTCTACACCAACCACGGCGTCAGCGAGGCCGAGCGCGAGGTCGGCCAGCGGCTCGTGCTCGACCTGCGCCTCGACATCGGCGAGACCGACGCCACCGTCACCGACTCGATCGAGGACACCGTCGACTACGCCGAGGTCTGCCAGCTGGTCGCGCTGATCGCCCAGCAGCGCTCGCACAAGACGCTCGAGCGGCTTGTGCAGCACGATCGCCGACCGGCTGCTCGCCGACTACGACCTCGAGGGCGTGTGGGTGAAGGCCGCCAAGCCCGAGCCTCCGATCGCGCTGAGCGTCGACGAGGTCTCGGTGGAGGTCTGGCGTGAAGCCGAGGGCTGATCCTCCGCGTGAAGCGGAGCGCAGAATGAGCACCGCCGCCGCGTTCCGCGACGCCGTCGAGCGCTCTGACATGGAGGCGGCGTGCGCGCTGCTCGCGCCGGCCATCGTCTTTCACAGCCCCGTGACGTTCCATCCGTTCCTCGGGCGCGAGACCGTCTCGCGGCTGCTGGCGCTCGTCGCCGACACGTTCGAGGACTTCCGCTACACCGACGAGCTCGTCGCCGACGGCGCTCATGCGCTGATCTTCAGGGCCAGCATCGAAGGCAAGGAGCTCGAGGGCATCGATCTGCTGCGCTTCGACGAGCACGGCCTGATCGCCGACTTCACCGTGATGCTGCGCCCGCTCTCCGGCCTGATCCCGTTTGCGCAGGCGATGGGCGCGAAGGCCATAGCCGCAGGCGTGCACACCACCAGCTCCTGATGCGGGCGACGCCAGCCGCCGCATGAGCGTGGAGGAGCAGCGCACCGGGCTGCTCGGGCTCGGCTGCAACCTCGGCGATCGCCGCGCGCAACTGCAGGGCGCTGTGGATGCGCTGCCGAGCGCCGGCGTGACGGTGCTCGCCAGCTCATCGACCTACGACACCGATCCCGTCGGCGAGGTCATCGACCAGCCGGCCTTCCTGAACGCCTGCGTGCGCGTGCAAACAGCGCTCGAGCCGCTCGCGCTGCTGGATGCCGTCAAGCGGCTCGAGCGGGAGCTCGGGCGCGGCGAGAGCTCCCTGCGCCACGGCCCGCGCACGATCGACATCGACATCCTGCTGCTGGGCGAGCTCGAGCTCGCCCACGAGCGCATGCACGCTGCCGCACGAGCAGCTGCTCACCCGCCGTTTCGTGCTGATCCCCGCGCTCGAGCTCGACTTCGAGCTGCGCGCTCCCGCCGGCCTGCGCGGCAGCGTGCGGCTGGCCGATGCGCTCGCTGCACTCCCGCTCGACGCATCGTCCCCGCAGGCGGAGGGCGTGCGCTGGGCCGGGCCGCCGCTGCATCTGCCAGACGCCTGAAGCGGCGCCACTCCACGGTCCGATCGCCCGAGCTCGCCACGCGGCGCTCAGCTGGTGAGCATGCCGCCGCTGTGCCAGCTTGCGAGCGCCATCAGCGTCGCGTCGGTAACGCCGTGGCCGGAGACCACGCACAGGTGCCCGTCGCGCAGCCATGCCACCACTCGCGCGCCATCCTCGTTGAGGAACCGGTACGCCGTGCCGCCTCGATCGATGACCACGCCTCCGCTGAGCTTTGGCGCCGCGCCTGCGACGATCGCATAGCCGACCCACTGGCCGTGTCCACGCGCGTAGAAGACCGTCCTCACCAGACGCCCGCCGACGCGGTCGCTGCGTGCGCCCGTCGAGCGCCAGCCGAAGCGGTCGTCCCAGTAGGGGAACGCGACGCCTTCGACGTTTGCCGCAAGCTCGGTCTGATCGTGGGGATCCTGGGTTGGTGCGGGCGTCGTGGCAGGGCGCAGCGTCAGCGCGACCGCTGTGCGCAGCGTCAGCGGCGAGCCGCTGCCGGAAAGCCCCACGACCAGCGCCGCCACGATCACGCCAAGCACGAGCACGCCGGCGAAGCCAAGCCGCGCGCGAGTCGCGCCGCCGCGGGTGAGTAGACCCCACCTCCGCTGCGCGCCGCGCGCTCCGGGCTCAGCGATCAGCGCCTCGATCCGGCTGTGCAGCTCCTGCGGCGCGCGCGCGTCGATCGAGCGGATGAGCTCGACGATCTCTGCTTCGGTGCGTGGGCGTTGCTCGCTCATGGTGTTCCTTCACTCGATAGGACTCCGCCGGCGTTCGAGTCTTCCCGTCTTGGTTGCTCGATCGGGGGCTCGAGCCGGCGTGAGCCGCTCAGCGACCTGCTTGCGGGCGCGGAACAGCCGCGTGGTGAGCGTCGCCTCGCGCACGCGCAGCGCGCGAGCGGCCTCCCGGTAGGAGAGCCCGAGCACGTCCACCGCCACGAGCGCCAGGCGGAAGTTCTCCGGGCAGCTGCGCGATCGTCGCATAGATCTCCTGGACCTCGAGCGCCTGCTCCGGCCGGCCCATCGGCCTGCGGGTCAGCCGCGACGACGTCCTCGAGCGTGGCTACCGTCACCGGCCGCCGCGAGGCGGTGCGCAGGCTCGTCAGGAACGTGTTGCGCAGCACGCGCATCAGGTAGTACAGCTCGTCGTCGCCATGCAGCACACGCGGACGCGAGAGCACCCGCGCAAAGGTCTCCTGGACGAGATCCTCGGCGTCCTCGCGCGACCCGCACAGCGCCCACGCGGCGCGGTACAGGCGGTCCACGTGCTTGCTCAGGGACTGCGGGTCGAGGGTGCGCATCAGCTCGGCGGAGCGCACGCCACCGGATGGCGCTGGACGTCTCCGCCACCGCGACTGTAGCGCCGCGGACCGGGCCTCACACGGCTGGGAAGGAATCCGCCCGCGCCGGCGTCCTTGCAGGGTAATGGCCTTGGCACGCGCCTCACAGCGCCGCCGGTCGGGGCCGACTATCGGACATCGACGACCTGGAAAGCGGGTTCACCCATGAGTTTGCGCAAGCGTCTGCTGTTTCCCTTGGTCGCACTGCTGGGCGCAGCGGTGGTCGTTCTTCCCGCTCTCGCCGCGTCCGCCGAAACGAACGATCGAAGTCGCGGAAAACTGCAGTTGCTCCCAACTGGCAGTGCTGGACGGTGCCCGGCAGCAACCCCAGGCCGGCTGCCGTGACGATCGCTCCCGGCGCGGTTGTGACGTTCGCGGACAAGACGAGCATCGCGGCGAGCATCACCTGGAAGGGCGTCGCGCCGACGTGCTCCCCAGGCGTGCCCGTCAGCCCAGCCCGCCGCAACGACAGGTTGGGAAGGCACATGCAAGTTCGAAGCGCCGGGCACCTATCAGCTCGAAGACCCGAGCATGTACTACCCCAAAGCCAGCGTCGAAGTGAGCGCAGCCGGCACGACCCCGAGTGGACCCACGACAACCAGCTCGGCGCCCTCCGGCAACACGGGCTCGAGCACCACGCCGCCCGGCTCCGGCTCCAACACCCCTTCATCCACGCCCGGCGCAGGCCCTGGCGGGGAGGGCAACCCGGCCGGTCCGCTGATCCTCGGCAGCCAGTCCGCGGCGCTCAAGCTCACCGCGCTCAGCACGGCCACGCGGTGCACGGCTCTGTTGACGTTGCGCCCGCCGCCGCCGGCGGAAGGCTCGAGGTGCGAGCTGCTTACGAGCGGCGTGTCGCTGGCGCGCCGGCAGGCACGCCTCCCGCGTGCAGGTCGGTCTGCTCGCGCGCTCCCCGCTGCAAGCGGGCACAGCTGCCTTCAGCGTCGCGCTCGACGCCAGGGCCAAGCGCGCGCTGCGCCTCCACGGCCGTCTCGCGCTGAGCGTGAAGATCGTGCTCGACCGCCAGCGCACGGCTCCGCGGTGACGATCACCCGCAGCTGTCGTCCTGCGCGCCTGAGCCGCACGCGCTCAGGCGCTACGCCGCCGGGCGCCACGGTCAGCCACTGCGGCCGGCAGCACGCCCGGCGGGATCTCGCCGACCATCGGCGGGAAGTAGCGCGTCAGCTCGCGCCGCCGGGCGGCCCTGCGATCAGCGGGCGCACGTCGCCGATGCTCATCAGCAGGCGGATCGTGCTGCCGATCTGCAGGTCGGCGGCGTTCGGCTGCTCGCCGCCGAGCAGGCCCTCGGCGATCCACGCCGTCGATCCGCTCGAGCTGGCGCGGGCAGCGCCGCGAGGTCCGCGCGCGCGCGCTCGTCGTCGCGCGCCTTGTTCTTGATCGCCATCAGCCGCGCCGTCAGCGGCAGCGCCGGGCGCAGCAGCGCGACGCGGCAGCGGCAGCTTGGCGTCCGCCGGCGTAGCTCTCCATCGCCGCCGGGCGGCGCAGGAACGCGGCGTCGATGATCCGCCGCGGCACGCTCTGGAAGACCTCATCGCCCCAGCGCTCGGCCTCGAGCACGCGCGCGTAGGCGCGGGTCGCCGGGCGCGCGGCAGCAGCGGCGGCTCGGGCGCCAGCTCGTCGAGGCGGCGCATGATCGCGCGCGAGCCGACGAGCCGCTCGCCGTCGATGCGCATGCCCGGCACGGTGATGCCGCCGTAGCGCAGCGGGCCCGATCAGCGAGCTGGCTCAGCGGCAGCAGGTCGACGCGCGTCGTAGGCGATCGACTTCAGCTCCAGCGCCGCCTCCACCGCGGCGCACGGGTGCGAGCCGGGCAGCACGTACAGCTTGGGCGTCGTTCGCCGCCATCGTCGCGCCGAGCATAATGGTCGCCGATGCTGCTGGTCGTCGACGTCGGAAACACGCAGACCCACTTCGGGGCCTTCCGCGGCGAGGAGCTGCTCGAGCACTGGCGCTTTGCCACCGTGCGCCAGTCCACCGCCGACGAGCTCGGCGCCGCGCTGCGCAACCTGCTCGAGCTGCGCGGCTACGGCTTCGCGGACCTCGACGCCTCGATCGTCTCCTCGACCGTGCCCGCAGCTCGAGCCCGAGTGGACGGCGATGGCCGAGCCGCTACCTCGGCCACGAGATGCTCGCCGTCGGGCCCGGGCACGAAGACCGGGCATGGCGATCCGCTACGACAACCCGCGCGAGATCGGCGCCGACCGGCTCGTCAACGCGGTCGCCGATCCGCGAGCGCTTCGGCGGCCCCGCGGTGTGCGTCGACTTCGGCACCGCGACCACCTTCGACGTCGTCTCGCGCGAGGGCGAGTACGTCGGCGGCGCGCTCATGACCGGCATCGAGATCTCGCTCGAAGCGCTCTCCGAGCGCGGCGCGCGCGCTGCCCAAGGTCGACCTCGCGCCGCCGCGCAGCGTGATCGGCAAGAACACGATCGACGCGATCCGCTCGGGCGTCGTGTTCGGCTACGCGGGCGCGATCGACGCGATCCTGCGCCGCCTGCTACGACGAGCTCGGCGAGCGCACCGACGTGATCGCCACCGGCGGCCTCGCGCGGCCTGGTCGTGCCCTACACCGAGGAGATCGAGGAGGTCGACGACCTGCTCACGCTCACCGGGCTGCGGCTGCTGCACGAGCGCAACAGCTGACGCGCCGGCGCAGCGCTCACATGCGCCGAGCGATGGCCTCATGGCGCGACGCGCGCTCGACCGAAACCTGGATGCTCGGCTCGCTGCGCGTGCCCAACCGCGTGCTGCTCGCGCCGCTGGCCGGCATCGGCAACTGGTTCGTGCGCCTGCAGGCCAAGCGCTACGGCGCCGGCATGGCGGTCTCGGAGATGGTCTCCTCGCACGCGATCCACCACGGCAACGAGCGGACCTGCACGGAGATGCTGCGCATCGACCCGCGCGAGCGCGCCGCGGCGGGCCCGGTGTCGATCCAGCTGTTCGGCGAGGACCCCGGCGATGATGCGCTCGGCCGCCGCGCACGTCGCCGCGCGCCGGCGCCGACGCGATCGACATCAACATGGGCTGCCCGGTGCCGAAGGTGCGCAAGACCGGCGCCGGCGCGGCGCTGCTCGCCGACCCCGACCGCGCGGTCGCGGTCGCGCGCGCGGCCGTCGCAGGGCGCCGGCGAGCGGCGGCTGCCGGTGACCGTCAAGCTGCGCTCCGGGCTGCGCCCCGGCGAGCACGAGCGGCTTCGAGCTCGCCCACCGCCTGGTCGCCGAGGCGGGCGTCGCCGCGATCGCCTTCCACCCGCGCTCGGCCGCCGTGCACCACAAGGGCGTGCCCGACTACGAGCTCGCCGCGCGGCTCGTCGAGTCGCTGCCCGCGCCGGTGATCCTCACCGGCGGCCTGAGCGACGCCGAGCAGCGTGCGCGCGGCGTTCGCGCGGCACCGGCGCCGCCGCGGTGATGCTCGCGCGCGGCGCGCTCGGCAACCCATGGCTGTTCGCGCGAGCTGCTCGGCGAGCGCGAGCGCCGAGCCCACGCCGCGCGGAGGTGCTGGCCGAGCTCGACTGGACGATCGACCGCGCCGTCGAGCACCTCGGCGAGCAGCGCGCGCGACGCGCTACCTGCGCAAGTTCTACCCCTGGTACGTCGCCGCGCCTGGAGCTCGATCGCCGGCGACGCCAGGCGCCTGCAGGAATCGCTGCAGACGGCGCCGAACGCTCGCGCGACGTGCGGCGAGCTGCTGGACGCTCGCGCGCCGGCGCCCGTCGCGCGCTCGCCGCCTGAGCGCCTCGCGGCGGCGCGCTCGCGGCCCCGCTATACTGCTGCGCTCGCTGCAGCCCGCCGGCCGGCGACATCCCCGCTCGCAGGCGGGGTTTTGTGTGTCGCCGGCCGGACCACCAACCCGCGATCGAGGGTCACATGCCGAAGGACGTCATCCTCACCCCCGAAGGTCTCAAGAAGCTCAAGGACGAGCTCGAGCTGCTCTCCACCGAGAAGCGCCGCGAGGTCGCCGAGCGCATCAAGGAGGCGCGCGAGTTCGGCGACATCTCCGAGAACTCCGAGTACGACGACGCCAAGAACGAGCAGGCGATGGTCGAGAGCCGCATCGCGCAGCTGCAGGAGAAGCTGCGGATGGCGACGGTGATCGAGGCCAAGGACCTCTCCACCGACGTCGTGCAGGTCGGCTCGGTCGTCCACGTCAAGGACGAAAAGACCGGCAAGTCGGTCAAGTACACGATCGTCGGCTCGGCCGAGGCCAAGCCCGACGAGCACAAGCTCTCCAACGAGTCGCCCGTCGGCCGCGCGCTGATCGGGCACAAGCGCAACGACGACGGTCGCCGTGAAGGTTCCGCGCGGCCCCGCGCGCAAGCTCAAGATCACCAAGATCGACGTCGGCCTCGAGTAGGCTCGCCGCGATGAGCGGAGCCGAGGAGCGACGCGGCGCCGGCGAGCCGGCGACGGAGCCCGCGCGCAGGCACGGCCTGCCCGAGCTGATCGCCGAGCGGCGCGCCAAGGCGAGCGCCTGCGCGAGACGGACGCCGAGCGCGCTTCCCGCTACGCCTTCCCCGGCGTCGAGCCGATCGCCGGCGGTCCTCGCCGCCTACGAGCACCTCGCCGACCGGCGAGGAGACCGAGGAGCGCCACCGCGTCGCCGGGCGGCTCGCCGCGCGGCGCGGCGCCGGCAAGGCCGCGTTCCTGGACCTCGTCGACCGCACCGGCAAGATCCAGCTGCACGCGCGCGTCGACGTGCTCGGCGAGGAGCGCTTCGAGCGGCTGCACGTCGCTCGACCTCGGCGACCTGCTCGGCGTCGACGGCGCCGCGCTGCGCAGCCGCCGCGGCGAGCTCTCGCTGCGCGTCGAGCGCTTCCAGGTGCTCGCCAAGGCGCTGCGCCCGCCGCCCGACAAGCACCACGGCCTCACCGACGTCGAGACGCGCTACCGCCACCGCGAGCTCGACCTGATCGCCAAGCGAGGACGCGCGCCGCGCTGTTCGTCGACCGCGCGCGGATCATCTCCGCCGTGCGCGCCTATCTCGACGGCGACGGCTTCATCGAGGTCGAGACGCCGGTGCTGCAGCCGCTCTACGGCGGCGCGCTGGCGCGCCCGTTCACGACCCACCACAACGCGCTCGACCGCGACCTGTACCTGCGCATCGCCACCGAGCTGTACCTCAAGCGCCTGATCGTCGGCGGCCTCGAGCGCGTCTACGAGCTCGGCAAGGACTTCCGCAACGAGGGCGTCTCGCACCAAGCACAACCCCGAGTTCACGATGGTCGAGTGGTACGAGGCCTACGCCGACTACGAGCGACGAGGCCGCGCGCCTGGAAGCGCTCGTGCGCGCCGCCGCCGAGCGCGGTCGGCTACGCCGGCGAGCTCGACTTCTCCGCGCCGTGGCGGCGCGTCGGCTTCGTCGAGGCGATCGCGAGGCGACCGGGCATCGACCTGCGATGGCGCACCGCGACGCCGAGGCGCTGCGCGGCGGCGATCGCGCGCGCGCGGGCTCGACGTCGAGACCGAGGGCGCGCACGCTGGTCGCAGCTGGCCGACGACCTGCTCTCCAAGTACGTCGAGCCGAGCCTGCACGCAGCCGACGTTCGTGCTCGACTACCCGATCGAGCTCTCGCCGCTCGCGCGCGAGCACCGCTCGCGAGCCCGGCCTGGTCGAGCGCTTCGAGGCGTTCGCCGGCGGCATGGAGATCGCCAACGCCTTCAGCGAGCTGATCGACCCCGACGAGCAGCGCGAGCGCTTCGCCGCCCAGCGAGCGGCTCAGCGCTGAGCGACGGCGACGAGGAGACGCAGCCCTACGACGAGGTGTTCCTGCAGGCGCTCGAGCAGGGCATGCCGCCGACCGGCGGCGTCGGCCTCGGCATCGACCGGCTGGTGATGCTGCTGACCGGGCGCGACTCGATCCGCGAGGTCGTGCTGTTCCCGGCGATGCGCGACTGACCAGCGCTGGCCCGCGAGCGGCCGTCGCAGCGATCCTGCCCGAGCGGCCGGCGCGATCGCGCGACCCGACGATCAAGCCGCGCCGCCGTGCTGCCGATGACCCGCGATGGAGCCAGGGTGGCCGGTTGGTAGACTGCTCCACAAGGCGTCATCAGGACCACCAAGGCACTCTGAGGCACCGTCCCCGCAGGAAGGAATCACACCATGTTCGAGCGATTCACAGAACGGGCCCGGCAGGTCGTCGTTCTCGCGCAGGAGGAGGCGCGAACGCTCAAGCACAACTACATCGGCACCGAGCACATCCTGCTCGGGCTGCTGCGCGAGGAGGAGGGTCTGGCCGCGCGCGTGCTGGAGAGCCTGGACATCACCGTCGAGCGCGTGCGCGCGCAGGTCGTGCGCATCGTCGGCTCCGGCGAGGAGGTCACCTCCGGGCAGATCCCGTTCACGCCGCGCGCCAAGAAGGTGCTCGAGCTCGCGCTGCGCGAGGCGCTGAGCCTCGGCCACAACTACATCGGCACCGAGCACATCCTGCTCGGGCTGGTGCGCGAGAACGAGGGCGTCGCCGCGCGCATCCTGCTCGACTTCGACGCCGACTCCGAGAAGATCCGCAACGAGGTCATCCGCATGCTCTCCGGTCCCGGCGGCCGCCGCCAGGGCCAGTCCGGCGGCGCGGGCGCGGGCGCGGGCTCCGGCGCCGGCGAGGGCAAGAAGTCCTCGAAGCTGCTCGACCAGTTCGGGCGCAACCTGACCAAGCTCGCCGCCGAGGGCAAGCTCGACCCGTGCGTCGGGCGCGAGACCGAGATCGAGCGGATCATGCAGATCCTCTCGCGGCGCACCAAGAACAACCCCGTGCTGGTCGGCGAGCCCGGCGTCGGCAAGACCGCCGTCGTCGAGGGCCTGGCGCAGCGCATCACGAGCTCCGACGTGCCCGAGCTGCTGAAGAACAAGCAGATCTACACGCTCGACCTGGCCGCGCTGGTCGCCGGCTCGAAGTACCGCGGCGAGTTCGAGGAGCGCCTGAAGAAGGTGATGAAGGAGATCACCCAGCGCGGCGACATCATCCTGTTCATCGACGAGCTCCACAACCTCGTCGGCGCCGGCGCCGCCGAGGGCGCGATCGACGCCGCCTCGATCCTCAAGCCGGCGCTGGCCAGCGGCGAGCTGCAGACGATCGGCGCGACCACGCTCGACGAGTACCGCAAGTACCTCGAGCGCGACTCCGCGCTGGAGCGGCGCTTCCAGCAGATCCGCGTCGAGGAGCCGACGATCGACCAGACCGTCGAGATCCTCAACGGCCTGCGCGACCGCTACGAGCAGCACCACAAGGTGCAGATCACCGACGAGGCGCTGCGCGCCGCCGGCGAACTCGCGAGCCGCTACATCTCCGACCGCTTCCTGCCCGACAAGGCGATCGACCTGATCGACGAGGCCGCCTCGCGCATGCGCATCAAGTCGATGACCTCGCCGCCGGCCAACCGCGAGCTCGAGGGCGAAGTCGAGTCCACGCGCCGCGAGAAGGAGGCCGCGATCGAGGCGCAGGAGTTCGAGAAGGCGGCCGCGCTGCGCGACAAGGAGCGCAAGCTGACGAACAAGAAACGCGAGCTCGAGCAGGCGTGGGAATCCGGCGAGTCCGGCGAGCGCCCGTCGATCGGCGAGGAGGAGATCGCCGACATCGTCTCGATGTGGACCGGCATCCCCGTGTTCAAGCTGACCGAGGCCGAGACGCAGAAGCTGATGCGCATGGAGGACGAACTGCACAAGCGCGTGATCGGCCAGCACCCCGCGATCGAGGTGATCTCGAAGGCGATCCGGCGCTCGCGCGCCGGCCTGAAGGACCCCAAGCGGCCGACCGGCTCGTTCATCTTCCTCGGCCCCTCCGGCGTCGGCAAGACCGAGCTCGCGCGCACGCTCGCCGAGTTCCTGTTCGGCGACGACGACGCGCTGATCCGGATCGACATGTCCGAGTACATGGAGAAGCACGCCGTCTCGCGGCTCGTCGGCTCGCCTCCCGGCTACATCGGCTACGACGAGGGCGGCCAGCTGACCGAGGCCGTGCGGCGCAAGCCCTACAGCGTGCTGCTGCTCGACGAGATCGAGAAGGCGCACCCCGACGTGTTCAACATCCTGCTGCAGATCCTCGAGGACGGCCGCCTGACCGACGCCCAGGGGCGCACGGTCGACTTCCGCCACGCGATCGTGATCATGACCTCGAACATCGGCGCCGCCGAGATCGCGCGCAACACGCCGCTCGGCTTCGCCGTCTCCGACGACGAGACCGGCATCACCTACGACGACATGAAGAACCGCATCATGGGCGAGCTGAAGAAGGTCTTCCGGCCCGAGTTCCTCAACCGCATCGACGACGTGATCGTCTTCCACAAGCTGCAGAAGGAGGAGATCAAGCAGATCGTCGAGCTGCTGCTGCTGCGCATCCGCGAGTCGATGGCCGAACGCGAGCTGCAGCTCGAGCTGACCGAGCCGGCCAAGGACCTGCTCGTCGAGAAGGGCTGGGACCCGGCGATGGGCGCGCGCCCGCTGCGCCGCGCGATCCAGCGCTACATCGAGGACCCGCTCGCCGACTTCGTGCTGCGCGAGCAGCTGACGCCCGGCGCGACCGTCGTGGTCGACCCTGCCGAGGGCGACGAGGAGGGCGAGGTGCGCCTCTCGATCGTCCAGCCCAAGAAGCAGAAGACGCCGGTCGGCGTCGGCGCCGAAGGCGGCGCCGAGGAGATCGCCGAGGGCGACGAGCTCGCCGCCGCCGAGGGCGGACCGGAGATCGCCGAGCCAGCCGAGTAGTAGCCCGCCGCGCGTTCGGTGCGCGATGGTATTTGCGCGGCTAATACCGTTGTGATACGGCGTGGGGCCAGGGAGGGAGTCCATCCCCCTCGCCGCGTACGCTCAACAGCATGGCTCGGACCACCGTCCACGTGTGCTCGCAGTGCGGCTTCCAGTCCGCGCAGTGGCACGGCCAATGCCCCGAGTGCGGGGAGTGGAACACGCTCGTCGAGGAGCGCGTCGCACCCGGCGCGGCGCTAAGAGCGGGCGTCTCGGGCGCCAGTCGGTTGGCGGCGCGGCTCCCGCCGCCGGCCCGAGATCGGTGCCGGTTCCGCTCGGCGAGGTCGGCGCGGCGCCCGTGAACCGCATGTCGACCGGCATCGGCGAGCTCGATCGCGTGCTCGGCGGCGGCCTCGTGCCGGGCTCGCTGGTGCTGCTCGGCGGCTCGCCCGGGATCGGCAAGTCGACGCTCACGAACATGGTGCTCGGGCACCTGCAGCAGGCCGGCCGCAAGACGCTGTACGTCAGCGGCGAGGAGTCCGCCGAGCAGGTGCGGCTGCGCGCCGAGCGGCTGGGCCCTGCCCCTGACGGGCCGATCGACGTCGGCAGGGTCGGTGGCGACCGGATCGCCAACCCCGCGCTGCAGGTTCCGGTCCTCGCCGAGACCGACCTCGACGCCGTGCTCGACAGCGATCGCCGCGCACGCCCGCAGGCATGCGTGATCGACTCGGTGCAGACGCTGCGCGCGAGCGAGCTCTCGGGCGCGCCCGGCTCGGTCGGGCAGGTGCGCGAGGTCGCCGCGCGGATCATGGAGCTGGCCAAGGCGCAGGGGGTGGCGGTGATCCTCGTCGGGCACGTGACCAAGGAGGGCGCGCTGGCCGGCCCGCGCGTGCTCGAGCACCTGGTCGACTGCGTGCTGCAGTTCGAGGGCGAGCGCGAGCGCCCCTACCGCGAGCTGCGCGCGCTGAAGAACCGCTTCGGCTCGACCAACGAGGCCGGCCTGTTCGAGATGCGCCAGCGGCGGCCTGGTCGAGGTGCTCGACGCCTCCGCGCGCTTCGTCGCGGAGGCCACGCGCGCGCCGGGCAGCGTCGTGCTGGCGGCGATGGAGGGCTCGCGGCCGCTGCTCGTCGAGGTCCAGGCGCTGGTCGCGCCGTCCGAGCTCGAGCAGCCGCGCCGAGTCGTCTCGGGGCTCGACCGCAACCGGCTGGCGCTCGTGCTCGCGATCCTCGGGCGCCACGGGCACGTGCGCACCGGTGGCGCGGACGTGTTCGTGAACGTCGTCGGCGGCGTGCGCGTCGACGAGCCCGGCTGCGACCTCGCGGTCGCGCTGGCGGTCGCGAGCGCCAGCCGCGGTGTGGCCGCTCAGCGGTGCGCCGCGCGCGTGCTTCGGCGAGCTCGGGCTGACCGGCGAGCTGCGCTGGGTTGGCCACCCCGAGCGCCGCCTGGAGGAGGCCGCCAAGCACGGGCTCGGAGACGTGATCGCGCCGGCCGACAGCGGCGCGCCGCCTGCGAGGTGCCGACGCTGCGCGCGGCGCTCGCGGCGGCGCTGCCGAGCGGCTCGCCCGGCGGGCGTCCGCACACCGTGCCCGAGCCGAGCGCGCCTGCGCTCACGCGTGTCGAGGACCGCAGGCCGCCGGCTGCCGAGCGCGCGCTGCGCCCCGCGCCGGAGCCCGCAGCTGGCGTACGCCCAGTGTAGGAGCCGCTAAAGGATTGCTAAATGCCCTAGAATTGGGGTTGTGGCTCCACGATCCGGCGAAGACCTAGACAATGAGGTACGACCGGATCCAGGGCTGATGAGGGCGCTGGAGATGATCGCGCCCGGCACCGCGCTGCGTGAGGGCATCGAGAGCATCCTGCACGCGCGCACCGGCGGTCTGATCGTCATCGGCGAGCCCGAAGACCTCAGCTTCCTGAACTCCGGCGGGATCAAGCTCGACATCGACTACACGCCGGCGTTCCTCTACCAGCTGGCAAAGATGGACGGCGCGATCATCCTCAACGCGAACGCCACCAAGATCACGATGGCGAACGTCCAGCTGATGCCCGATCCGACGATCCTCTCGCACGAGACCGGCACCAGGCACCGCACCGCCGAGCGCGTCTCCAAGCAGACCGACGCGCTCGTGATCGCCGTCTCCCAGCGTCGCGAGGTCGTCTCCGTGTACGTCGACGGCGTCAAGTACATCCTCGAGGACATCCCCGTGGTGCTCGCCAAGGCCAACCAGGCGCTGGCGACGCTCGACAAGTTCCGCACCCGCCTCGACCAGGTCTCGACGCGTCTGACGGCGCTCGAGTTCGAGGGCGGCGCGACGCTGCACGACGTGCTCACGGTGCTGCAGCGCTCCGAGCTCGTGACGCGCATGGCGGTCGAGATCGAGCGCTACATCGTCGAGCTCGGCAGCGAGGGACGGCTGATCGAGATGCAGCTCGAGGAGACGATGGTCGGCGCCGCAGCCGAGAAGTCCGCGCTCGTGCGCGACTACCTGTCGAACTACTCCGACGAGGCGTTCGCCGCGGCGCTCGAGGAGATCGGACGGCTCGTCCACCAGGACCTGCTCGACTTCGGGCGGCTCGCCGAGCTGCTCGGCTACGACCGCAAGCTCAACACGCTCGACTATCCCGTCGCGCCGCGTGGCTACCGCGTGCTCGGGCGCATCCCCAGGCTGCCGAAGCTCGTGGTCACGCAGATCGTCACCGAGTTCGGAGGGCTGGACGAGCTGCTGGCCGCGACCGACGCCGAGCTCGAGGCGGTCGAGGGCGTGGGCGAGATCCGGGCGAAGGACATCCGCGAGGGCCTGCGCAGGCTGCAGGAGCTGAACCTCGTGGACCGCTACCTACAGACTTGATTCAAGGGCCGACCCACTGGTCGGTCGCAACGAAGGAGGACACCATTCCCGCACAAGCAACTGAAGAAGCAACGCTCACGGAGGAGCTCGAGGTAACACGCGAGGTCGAGTACATCGAGTTCGAGCTCGGTGACCACGTCGTCTATCCCCACCACGGCGCGGGGAAGGTTCTCAAGAAGGAGGAGATGGAGATCCTCGGCGAACGGCGCGAGTACCTCACGATCAAGATCCTTCACAACGACATGACCGTACGCGTTCCCACCGAGAACGCCGCAATCGCAGGGCTGCGCAGGGTCATCGACGAGGAAACCGTCAAGAAGGTCCTCGACGTGCTGCGCGACGAAGTCTCGGAGATGCCGAAGAACTGGAACCGCCGGTTCAAGCACAACCGCGACAAGATCAAGACGGGCGACATCTACGAGCTGGCCGAGGTCGTGCGCAACCTCTCGCTGCGGGAGAGCGAGAAGGGCCTGTCGACCGGTGAGAAGCAGATGTTCACCCGCACCAAGAAGATCCTCGCCTCCGAGCTGATGTACGCGCTCGACAAGGACGAGGAGGAGGCCGAGAGCTACCTCGACGAGCTGCTCGAAGACTCCGCAAACCACCAGATGGCGGCCGCTGGAGCCAAGTAGCGAGGCTTTCGCGCACGCGGCAGCATCAGCATTTGCCGCGTGCGCGAGCGCCCCAAGCGATGACCGTCGCGCTGATCGTCGCCGCCGGCAGCGGCGAACGCCTCGGGGCCGACCGTCCCAAGGCGCTCGTCGAGCTCGGCGGCCGGCCGCTGGTGGCCTGGAGCATCGATGCGCTGCTCGCAACCCCGGGAATCGAGCGGATCGTGATCGCGATGCCGCCCGGCGCCGCCGCATCGCTCGACCTCAGCGCGGAGAATCGCATCACCGTGGTCGATGGCGGATCCTCGCGCTCGGACTCCGTGCGCCGCGCGCTGAACGCGGCTCGGCAGCCGGACGCGGCCGGCGGGCACACTTCGGAGCAGGGTCAGGGCGATGACGAGCTCGTGCTCGTCCACGACGCCGCCCGCCCGCTGCTCACGCCCGCGCTTGCCGCGTCCGTGATCGCCGCACTCGCCCGCGACCCGGACGCGCACGCGGCGATCGCCGCGGTGCCCGTCACCGACACGGTCAAGCGGGTGGACAGCGACGGCGCCGTGCACGAGACGCTCGAGCGCAGCGAGCTATGGGCGGTGCAGACCCCGCAGGTGTTCCGTCGCGCGGCCCTCGAGCGCGCCCTCGACATCCCGCCGACGAGCTCGCACGCGCGACGGACGATGCCGGGCTGATCGAGCGCGGCGGCGGCAGGGTGATCGTCGTGCACGCAAGCGACGAGAACCTCAAGGTGACGACGCCGCTGGACCTGCGCGTGGCCGAGCTGCTGCTTGCCACGCGCGCCGCCGGCGCGGGCTGACCCCGGACATCCTACGAATCCTGCTTGAATCGCAGCCCTCCGGATGCTCACCGACTACCACCTCCATCTTCGCCCCGACGGCCACGGTGCGGACGCAGCCGAGTACCACACGCAGGCCAACTTCGAGCGCTACCGTGCTGCCGCCGATGAGCGGGGCATCGCCGAGCTCGGCGTCTCAGAACACGTGTACCGCTTCGTGCAGGCGCTCGAGGTCTGGCGCCACCCGTTCTGGGAGACCTACGCGCACGACGACCTCGATGCGTACTGCGCGTTCGTGCGCGAACACACAGATCTGCGGCTCGGCATCGAGGCGGACTTCGTGCCCGGCGTCGAGGATCGCATGGCCAACCTGCTGCAGGCGCGCGACTTCGACTACGTCGTCGGCTCGGTGCACTTCATGCGCGACGGCGCCGTCGACATGGACGACTACAGCGTCTGGGACTCCAACCGCGCCAGCAGCCCCGAGGAGGTCTGGACGCGCTACTTCCAGGCGATCGCCGACGCAGCGCGCAGCGGCCTGTTCGACATCGCCGCACACCCAGATCTGGTGAAGGTCTGGGGAGACCCGCGGCGCACGCCACAGGGCGATCTGCGCCGCTACTACGAGCCCGCCGTCGAAGGCATCGCCGAAGGCGGCATCGCCGTCGAGGTCTCAACCGCGGGTCTGCGCAAGCCCGTCGGCGAGCTGTACCCGGCGCGGGGGTTCCTGGAGATGTGCGTCGAAGCGGGCGTGCCCGTCGCACTCTCCAGCGACGCCCACCGCCCCGAGGACGTCGGCGCCGGCTATGACGCGGCGCTCGCGGCACTCGACGCCGCGGGCGTGCGCGAGCTGTGTGTGTTCGAAGGCCGCGAGCGGCGCCTGGAGCCGATCGGTGCCACGAGCTCAGCGGCCGAGACCTCATCGGCCGGCTCCGCCGACAGCGCCGGCCGATGAGTCTCGTCGGCATCGGCTTCGACTCCCACCGGCTCGCCACGGGGCGCAGGCTCGTGATCGGCGGCGTCGAGATCCCCCATGAGCGCGGCCTCGACGGACACTCAGACGCCGACGTGCTTGCGCACGCCGTCACCGACGCGCTGCTCGGCGCCGCCGGCCTCGGTGACATCGGCGAGCACTTCCCCGACACCGACGAGCGCTGGCGCGACGCCGACTCGATGCAGCTGCTCGCGAGCGTCGTGCAGAGCGTCCACGCGGCCGGGCTCGAGCTCGTGAACGTCGACTGCACCGTCGTCATGGAGGCACCCAAGCTCGCGCCGCACCGGCACACGATTCGCGAACGGCTCGCGCAGACGCTGTCGCTGGAGCTCGCGCGCGTCAACGTCAAGGCCAGCACCGGCGAGGGCATGGGCTTCGTCGGGCGCGGCGAGGGCGTCGCGGCGCTCGCTGTTGCCGCGCTGCGTCACGCCTCAACGTGACCTCCGACGCGCTGCTTCTCACGCATGCCGCGAACATCGCGCGTGCGCTGTCAGCATTCGTCTACTGATGTTCGTGCTCGTCCTGATCGGAGTGCCCGTCGTGGAGGTCATCGCCTTCATCGAGGTCGCTCGCGCGATCGGCTGGCTGGCGGCGGTCGTGCTGGCGCTCGCGACCTCAGTGCTGGGCGTGCGCCTCGTGCGCGTCGAGGGTCGCCTCGCGATCGCGCGCGTGTCGCTCGCGGTGTCCGAGCGTCGCGCGCCGGGTGCCGCCGCGATCGAGGGCGCTCTCGGCTTCCTCGGAGCCGCGCTGCTCGTGCTCCCCGGCTTCGTCACCGATGCGCTCGGCGTGCTGTTGCTGCTCGGGCCCACGCGCAGGCTGACACGTCGCTGGATATCGGCGCACTATGCCGCGCGTCTGCTGAGCTTCGCCGCGACCGCGGGCCGCTTCGCAGCGCGCGGCAGCGACATGCGCCACGCTGATGTCGAGTCGACGGCCGTCGAGGAGGACCTCGACCAGCTCGACCGCTGAGCGCGTGAAGTGGCCTGCGCGGCCCGCTAGGGTTGCGCAGCGATGCGCGAGATCGTTCTGCACGACACCCTCAGCGGCGAGCTGCTGCCGCTGCGCCCGCGCGAGCCGGGCAAGCTCGGTATCTACGCGTGCGGCCCGACCGTGTACAGCCGCATTCACATCGGCAACGCGCGGCCGTTCGTCGTCTTCAGCCTGCTCAAGCGCTTCCTCGAGCACGAGGGCTGCGCGACGACGCTCGTGATCAACGTCACCGACGTCAACGACAAGATCTATGACGCGGCGCGGCCGCAGGGCCGCCCCAGCGCGGAGCTGGCGGCCGAGATGACCGCCCACTACCGCGCCGACACCGATGGCCTGGCCCTGGGTCGCCCCGACCACGAGCCGCTGGCCTCTGCGACGATCGGCCCGATCGTCGAGTACATCGAGACGCTGATCGCCGCCGGGCACGCGTACGCGGTGGACGGCGACGTGTACTTCCGCGTGCGCTCAGATGCCGGCTACGGCACGCTCTCGCACCGCCAGCTGGAGAACATGGACCAGGGCGAAGACGCCGCATCCGATCCGCTCACCGAGCGCAAGCAGGACCCGCTCGACTTCGCGTTGTGGAAGGCGCACAAGCCGGGCGAGGACACCTGCTGGCAGGCACCCTGGGGCGCAGGCCGGCCGGGCTGGCACATCGAGTGCTCGGCGATGGCCGAGCAGTTCCTGGGGGTCGGCTTCGACATCCACGGCGGCGGTTCGGACCTGGTCTTCCCGCACCACGAGAACGAGGCCGCGCAGACGCGCGCCGCGCGCGGCGCGGAGCTCACGAAACTGTGGATGCACAACGGCATGATCCAGTTCACCGGCGAGAAGATGGCCAAGTCGGTGGGCAACATCGCGCTGCTGCACGAGGTGCTCGGCGAGTACGGCCCGGAGGCTGTGGTCATGTACCTGGTCTCGGGCCACTACCGTCAGCCGCTGGCGTTCTCCGAGGCCGCGCTCGAGCAGGCTCAGGCGAATGTCAAGCGCATTCGCGAGGCGGGGCGGCGGCTCTCCGCAGGAGCCTCGCCGCCGGAGCTCGAGGCGCTGCGTGACAGGTTCTTCGACGTGCTCGCCCGCGACTTCAACACCGCCGAGGCGCTCTCCGTGCTCAACGAGTGGATCCGCGAAGCGACCACTGGCGCGTGGGACTCGCCGGGCGACGCGCACCTGCGTGAGATGCTCACTGTCCTTGGGCTGGAGTCGCTGCTCGCGGCGAGCGCGCAGGCGCCCGAGCATGTCCATGCTCTGGCCGTCCAGCGCGAGCACGCTCGTCGCGAGCGTGACTTCGCCGCAGCCGACCGCCTGCGCGACGAGATCGCGGCGCTCGGCTGGGAGGTCCGCGACGGCGCCGGCGGCTTCGAGCTGATCCCGCTGTGATCCTCTACGGGCGCAATCCCATCAGGGAGGCGCTGCGAGGGCGGCGGGCGGGCAGCGTGGGGGAGGTGTGGGCGACAGGCGGCGCCGCACGCGAGCCTTGGCTCAAAGGCGTCAGGGTGCGTACGGTCACGGCCGAGGAGATCGAGCGCCGCTGTGGCTCGGAGTCCCACCAGGGCCTGTGCGCCGAGGCGGGGCCATATCGCTACGCGAGCTCCGATGAGCTGCTGGCGGGGGAGGCGCCGCTGCTGGTTGCGCTCGATCAGATCCAGGACCCCCAGAACCTCGGATCGATCTGTCGCACGGCCGAGTGTGCGGGCGCGGGCGGCGTGGTGATCCCGGAGCGCCGCGCCGCCGAGGTCACGCCCGCGGTCTGCAAGGCGTCGGCCGGAGCCGTCGAGCACCTGCCGGTTGCGCGCGTGCGCAACCTCGCCGACTTCCTCGCCGAGGCGCGCGAGGCGGGGTGCTGGTGCTATGGCGCGAGCGCCGAGGCCGGCAAGGGGCAGGCGGCCCCTGTCGCCTATGACGTCCCCGACTACCGCGGCGCGGGCGTGGTGCTCGTGCTGGGCAGCGAGGGATCGGGGCTGCGGCCACGGGTCGCAGGCGCCTGCGATCAGCTGATCGCGCTGCCGCTGCTGGGGCGGATCGAATCGCTCGGCGTCAGCGCGGCTGCCGCTGCGCTTTTGTACGAGATCTTGCAGAGCCGCGCCCGGCGGCCTTGACAAGGTTCCATAACTGTGTAAGGCTCCGCCGACATAACGCTGAACCTAAGGTTGAGAAAAGCCAAGGTAAAGCGCAATTTCATAGCTTTGGCGCCAGGGGAGGAGTGCGCCACTGAGCATATTTTGGGCCGCCAGGGAGGTGGTTCCAAAGAAAGGATCTGCTCGTGGCAAGAATCTCTCATAACCCTAACTCTGAACCTAAGGTCGAGGATACGTTCCTGATCGCTCTGGCGAAGCAGGGCGATCGCAATGCCTATGACCGTCTCGTCAGGCGCTACCACGGATTTGTGCGCCTGAAGGCATCCTCGTACTTCCTCGCCGGCGGCGACTCCGAAGACCTCATCCAAGAGGGGCTCGTCGGCCTCTACAAGGCGATTCGCGACTTCCGCACGGACCGGGAGTCGAGCTTCCGCAACTTCGCGGAGCTGTGCATCACGCGGCAGATCATCACTGCGGTCAAGACCGCCACACGCAACAAGCACACGCCGCTGAACCAGTACGTCTCGTTCTCATCGACGCCTGCGGGCACCGGCGACGACGTGCCGACGCTCGACCAGATGCTGCCCGGACCAAGCGTGCAGGACCCGGTCAACCAGGTGATCTCATCCGAGGAGCTGCGCTCGCTCGTCGGCTGCCTCTCGACCGCGCTGTCCGAGCTGGAGAGCCGAGTGCTCTCGCTGTACCTCGACGGCTACTCATACGAGCAGGTCGGCGGTCGGCTCGCATGCGACACCAAGACCGTTGACAACGCCCTGCAGCGGGTCAAGCGCAAGGTCGGCGCGCACCTGGAGTCGCGCGCGGTAGCCGCCTGAGAGCATCTTCCGCGCGCCGGGGTCGGCGGCGGTGAAACAAGCTGACGATCCAGGCGCCGCTGTGGCCGCCCCCGCTTCGGGGACGGCCACAGGGCGGCCTGGGGGCGTCCCCCGGGCTTAGACCTGGCCTTCGGGAGGCAGCGTGGAGTTGCCCGGTGCCTCCGGTGTGAGCGAGGCGGCAGGCGCGGCCGTCGTCGTGATCGTGAACGGTGTGCTGTCGGTCGTGGCGTTCAGCGGACCGCCAGGGACCTTGATCCGCACGACGCTCGTGCCCACGTCGTAGAACTTATGCGTGATCGCGTAGGTCGAGTCGGCGTTCACGGTTCCTTCCTCGATCACGTGGAAGCTTCCGCCAACGTTCTCACGCTCGAGGTAGACCACGTGCCCGGTCTGGCCCGGCGGGATCGGGCCACTTGGTGTGACCGTGCCCGAGAACGTCAGTTCCTGGCCCGACTGGACGGTCGTGTTCGAGACCCCGGCGGTGAGCACGAATTTGACGCCCTCATACAGGACGGCCGAGTTTTTGCCGGCGCCCTGCACCTTGTAGAACGTGCTGTCAAGCGGCGTCTGCGCCGGGAACGTGTAGCCGCCCGAGGGGTTGGTCTCGACTTCCGCGACCTTGGTGAAGCCCACCTGCTGCGCGGTGCGCGCCAGCAACGCCACCGGCGCGTTGGGGGCCCCGGCGATTGCACCTTTGATCGTCACCGACTGCCCGTAGGAGATCGGGTTGGCCGAGCTTTCGATCGTCAGCAGCGGGTTCTGGGCCTGGACGATCTCGTAGTCGAGCACGTTCGACGGGCTCGGGGCGTTGAGATGGTCGCCGCGCACGACCACGCGGATGTTCGCGTCGCCCGCGTAGCGGAAGGCGTGAGTGATCGTAAATTCGCCTTCTTTGCCGGCCACACCGGCCACAGCGGTCACACGGCCGAGGCCGATCCGATGCCATTCGTTGCCGCGGATCGCGTTCTGGCGCTGCAGCACCACGACCGCGCCCGTGTCCGCCGGGCCGACTTTGCCCGTGAACGTCACCATGTTGTGGCGCCCTGTCCGCAGCGCGGTCGGTACGACGCCTTCGGGCGGTCCGCTGAGGCTCACCTGTGCTGCCACGCGCACACTTCTGCGCACGCTGCGCGAGCTGCCGACGGCCGCATAGAAGTCGCTGTTGGTGCTCAGAGCGGCGGTCGGGATCTTGTAGAAGCCCCCCGTTTCAGTGGTCGTCGTGCCCGCGACGCTGTAGCCCGGCGCGCTCACGGAGCTCTGGTAGAGGGTCACCGTCTGGTTGACATCTTCGGTCGCATTGGCACACGAGAGCGCTCCGAACGCAAGCGCGGGTTCCCCGGAGGTGACCAGGCGCGGCGCCACGTCGAGCGTGACACGGCAGCCGTCGGCGCCCCGGCGAGCGCGGTGTTCATGGGTACCCCTCGCCGACGCTGCGGCGGAGGCGAGCGTGAGCGACGCGGCTGTTGCCACGACCGCCACGGTCAGCTTGGTTGATCGCATTCTTTGCCTTCTCCTTGTGTACGGCTTGGGTTCGTTCTCGGTTCCTAATGTCTAACCCCCCGTGGCAGGATTCGATGCGGTCGCACGACGGCGCTGCCTGCGCGGCGCGGCCGTCAGCGAGGCGCTCACGGCCGCGGCTTGACCTCGATCACGTTGCCCGGATTCGGCTTGCCGCGGGTCGGCGCCTGGCTGTAGTCGCCGAACGGAGCGTCGCGCTGCGCAACCGCCTCGGCGACGCCGTCGCGCTCGGCAAGCTCGATGAACTCGTTCGCCTCCGGCGTGTTGCGCATCAGCCCGTCCAGGATCGGCCCGAGCGTCTGCGTCGATGCCAGGCCCATGTTCTCGTAGGCCTGGTTGACGATCAGCTTCATCGCCGCAAGCTGCGAAGCGGGATCGCGGCGAGCTGCTCGGCGCGCCGGCGCACCTCCACCTCGAGCTCGTCAAACGGCACCGCCGCGTTGATCAATCCCGCCTCGACCGCCTCCACGCCCGACAGCGGGCGCCCGCTCAGCGCGTACTCCTTGGCCCGCGTAAGGCCCAGGCGATACAGCCACATGCCCGTCAGGTAGCAGCCCCACATGCGCGAGTAGGAGGTCCCGATGCGGGCGTCGTCGCTGGCGATCACCAGATCCGCGCACAGCGCCATGTCGCTGCCGCCGCCGACACACCAGCCGTGGACCTGCGCGATCACCGGCTTGGGTGAGCGCCACAGGCTCATGAACCTCGGTACCGCGCCCTGGTCTGAGCTTGCCACCGCGAAGTCCTTGCCCGGATCCCATGCTCCGTCGGTGCTCAGCGCATCGTCCCAATGGTGAAAGCCGCCGCCGAAATCGAAGCCCGCGCAGAATGCGCGTCCGGCGCCGCGCAGCACGATCACCTTCACCTGTGAATCCGCGATTGCGGCATGGACCGCCGCTTCCAGCTCCTCTGGCATCGGCGGCACGATCGTGTTCAGCCGCTCGGGCCGGTTCAGCGTGATCGTCGCGACCGCCGCGTCGGTGTCGTACAGCAGCGTCTGGAATGACATCACTGCCTCCTTGGATCTACGGGTGGACGGTGTGCGAGCGCCGCACGCGCCAGATGTGCTCCATCGGCCAGCGCCGCGCCCAGGCGAGGTCGTGCTCGTCGCGATAGCTGCTCGTCGCGTCAGCGGGTGGGCGCAGCTCCATCAGATCCTCGACAATGAACCCGTTCTCGCGGAACAACCCGATCCAGCTGCCGTACGGAAGTTGGAAATCGATCGGTTCGCCCGGCACCTCGAACCTATGCAGGTCCCAGTAGTCGCGTACGAGCCGCTCGCCTGGATGATCGCTGTCAAGCGCCCACGTGAGGTCGAGGATCGGGGTGTTCATCGAGAACGCCAGCAGCCCGCCCGGGTGTAGGAGCCGCGCCGCTTCGGGGACTGTTCGAGCAGGGTCCGCGAACGCCATCGCGCCGTGGTCGCAGAAGATGATGTCGAACGAATCGTCCGCAAACGGCGTCGCTTCAGCGCTTGCATGCACGAGCGGGAACTCCACGCCAGCGAGTGCCATCAACGCGCGCGCGTGCTGCAGCTGCACCGCGGAGTTGTCGAGCCCGGTCACGCGAGCGCCTTCGCATCCGCCAGTGCGATCGACCACTGGCGCCGCCCCGCAGCCCAGCTCGAGCACGTCCTTGCCCTCGACATCGCCAAGAACCTCGAGCTCTGACTCAGGCAGCTGCCACACGCCCCACGCCATGCCTCCCGACGCCGCCAGCTGCGAGCCATGCGTGGCCTGATACTCAGCCGACTGTGCATCCCAGATCCGCCTGTTGTGGTGCTGCCTGCGCTGACAGCCGCGGCTCGTCGCTCATGCGGGCAGTCTCCCAGAGCGCGTGACCTGGGCGGCAGCGTTAATGTCGAGCGGTGAGCGCTCGCGTGGACTACGAGAGCACGGGCGCACCTACGCGCGGCACCGTCGCGCCGACCCGCGGATCGCCGCGCGCATCCACGCCGCGCTGGGCGACGCGCGCACGGTGCTGAACGTCGGCGCCGGCACCGGGTCCTACGAGCCCGCGGATCGCTGGGTGCTGGCGGTCGAGCCGAGCGCGACGATGCGCGCCCAGCGCCCCGCCGCGTGCCGCGCCGGCGATCGCCGCGCGCGCCGAGGCGCTGCCGTTCGACGACGACTCGGTCGACGCCGCGATGGCCTGCGTCACGATCCACCACTGGGAGCCGCCGCGCGGCCGGCCTCGCCGAGCTGCGACGCGTCGCGCGCGGGCCGGTCGTCGTGTTCACCTTCGAGCTCGACGACGCTGCCCGCGTGGCAGCAGCGAGTACCTGCGCGAGGGGCTCGCGCTCGAGCGGCCGCGTTTCCGGCGATCGCGGAGATCGCCGCCGCGCTCGGCGGGCGCACCCGCGTCGAGCGGATCCCGACGCCCGGCGACTGCACCGACGGCTTCTTCGAGGCGTTCTGGCGCCGGCCGGAAGCGCTGCTCGACCCGGAGGTCCGCGGCGCGCAGTCGATGTGGCCGCTGCTCGAGCCCGGCGTCGAGGCGCGGATCGTCGCGCGACTCGCCGGCCGACGCTCGAGTCCGGCGCGTGGGACGCCGAGCACGGTCACCTGCGCGACCAGGACAGCTTCGATGGCGCGCTGCGGCTCGTGATATCCGAGGCGCCTGCGTCGGCTTGAGCGCAAGGGCTCAAGTGCGACCCGAGACCATGTCCACGAGCTCGCCCAAGCGCGACGGTCGCTGCGTGGCGCCGCTCGATCCGGTCGGCGTGGCGGTAAAGCGAGTAGATCGTCACGCCGAGGCGCTCGACCGTCGCCGCCAGGCCGGTGAGCAGCTTCGCCGAGTGAACCCGCGCGACATGCGGTGAGTAGGTCGCGCGACACGCCATTCGCGATGCGCACTCGCGCTCCGCAGCTGCTCGCGAATCCAGCAGGCGAAGATCGTCCTCGTTCAAGCCGCGCGCGCGGCCGTGCGGCGACGTCGTGCGCGCAGGCGTGCGGCCTGGGCGCTCGTCGAGCGCGACGGTGAGGAAGCCGCCCCTGATGAAGTCGGCATCGATCGCATGCTCGACGAGGACACGCCGACGATCCTCGACCGCCGCGAACATCGCCTGCTGCATCGCCCGATAGCCGGCACGCCCGGCGCGCGCTTCGTACACGCGCGGAGGGCCCGAGCAGAAACCCGAGACCCAGCCGCCGTTACGGCCGGACGCGCCGAATCCGGCGTAGCTCGCGCTCGAGCACCACGATCTCAAGCGACGGCTGTGCGCGCTGAGGTAATAGGCGGTCCGCAGGCCGGTATAGCCGGCTCCGACGATCGCCACGTCGGCCTCGTATCGGCCGGGCAGCGGTGCCCGTGGCGGCGGCGGGCCGCCCAAGAGAGCGCCACCAGTAGCCGAGCTCGCCCGTGCGCATGTTTGAGCCTATTCGCCGGCAGGTATGATCGGCTGCGGACCTCGGGCCGAAACGCAGGCCCCATGGGGATGGGCGGAACGCGAGAGGGAGGGAGCAGACATGGAGGTCGAAGTCGACGAAACCGATGACTCGTGAGGCTCGGCGCGGCGACGATTGCGGAGGCATTCCGGATCACGGCCGCTGAGCGCGCCGACGAGGTGGCGATCCGTACCAAGGGCAGACGCTTCAGCATCACCTGGGGCGAGCTGCGCCAGCGCGTCGACGCGCTTGCAGGCGGTCTCGCAAAGCTCGGCGTGCAAGCGTGGTGACAGCGTCGCGCTGATGCTGAAGAACTGCCCGGAGTTTCACCTCTGCGATCTCGCCGCGATGATGCTCGGCGCCACGCCGTTCTCGATCTACAGCACGTACACGCCGAGCAGATCCAGTACCTCATCGGGGACGCCGATGCGAAGCTGCTCATCTGCAAGCAGCAGTACCGCCACGGGTGCGAGAGGCGCGTCGGACGCTGCCGGGCTCGAGTACGTGACGTGGTCGATGGCGCGCGCCTGGAAACGTCGCGCTATCCGAGGCGAGGGGTCGAACCCGGATTTCGACGTCGACGCATCGGTAGCTCAGATCAACCCGGACAGATGTGCTGGCGCTGATCTACACCTCGGGGACGACCGGTCCGCCGAAGGGCGTGCAGCTCATCCATCGCAACCTGCTCGCGACGGTAGAAGGCATCGAGGACCTGATCGAGTTCCCACGCGACGGCCGCGTCGATCTCGTTGCGCTGGCCGCTCACGTCGCCAAGCACAACGCCCACCACTATCTGCCGATCGTCTCGGTCTCCAGATCACTGCTGTGATGACCCGCGCGAAGTGCTCTCGTACCTTCCCGAACTCCACCAGCTGGTTTTTTGGGCACCCACCGGGAGAGCTGAGCAATACGGTGAGAAACTGGGTCCAGGCGGGCCACAATAAACATA
>CAWJVB010000005.1:0-61437 GCA_963846205.1 uncultured Solirubrobacteraceae bacterium
GTTGCCGACAAGGGCAACGAGGCGGCGCAGTTCGAGGACATCATCCTCGGCATCACCAAGGCGTCGCTGAACACCGATTCGTTCCTGTCCGCGGCCTCCTTCCAGGAGACCACGAAGGTGCTCACCGATGCGGCGCTGGAGGGCAAGACCGACCGGCTCAACGGGCTCAAGGAGAACGTGATCATCGGCAAGCTGATCCCGGCCGCACCGGCCTGAAGCGCTACCGGTGGATCGAGATCGAACCGTCTGAACCGCTGCCGCGGGCGATCGACGACGTCGGGCTGCTCGACCAGGACGAGATCGCAGCAGAGCTCGGGCTGTCCAACGGCGAGAGCCATGGCGGCGGCTACGGCCAGGAGTTCGATGCAGATCTCGCCTCGCTGGAGAAGATCGGCGCCGGCGACAGAGACCCGGGATTCGTCGAGGAGTTGGCCGAGCTCGAGGTGCCCGAGGAGCCGAGCGAGGAGTAGCTGGCTGGACGGGGAGGAGGCGCCCGGCGCCTCCTCCCCTGCTCCTCGCGCTGACGTGCAAACTGGCCGAGCGAGCGCTCGGCCGGGCCGGCGCACCTTTGCCGGACGCGTGCTGTTCTGTGGGGCATGTCCGCCGTCCGGCTCACGCGACGCTCGCTGCTGTTCGCAGCCGGCGGCGCGCTCGCGGGTGGTCTGACCCGCCCCGGCGGGGCGCTCGCGGCGCTCGGCGCCGAGGCGCCGCTCGCGCTGAGCGACGCCGGCTCGGCAGCGTTGCGGCCGGCGAGCGCACGATCGAGCTGGCACGCAGCGCCGACCTCGTCGGCGTCGAATGGCAGGTCCCGGCGAGCGCGCGGCTGCAGCTGCGCTTCCTCGCCGCTGACGGTCGCTGGAGCGCTGGGTGGCGGCCGGCGCCGGAGGCAGGCCCCGATCACCGCTGCGCCTGGCGCCCTGATCGGCGAACCCGTGTGGACGGGCGGCACGCGCTCGCTGCAGCTCCGCACCAGCCACGCGCTGCGCGGCGTGCGACTGCACCTAGTCGACGTCAGCGGCGGCATGGGCGCGCGCCGGGTCGGGCTCGCCGCTCGACGTTCGCCGTTGGCCAGCCTCGGACGAACTCGCTGGCGCTGGCGAGCCGACCCTGCAGGCCGGCCCCGGTCAGCCGCCGATCATCGCGCGCGCGCGCGTGGGCGCGGGGATGGCGCCGCCGCGTGTGGCGCCCGAATACGGAGCGGTGCGGCTGGCGTTCGTCCACCACACCGAGAACCCGAACGGCTACTCGCCGCGCGAGGTGCCGGCGATGCTGCGCGCGATCTACGTCTTCCACCGCTACGTGCGCGGCTGGAACGACATCGGCTACAACTTCGTGCGTCGACGCCTTCGGGCGCATCTTCGAGGCGCGCGCCGGGGGCATCGACGAGCCGGTCGTGGGCGCCCAGGCGGGCGGCTACAACCTCGTCTCCACCGGCGTGGCCGTGCTCGGCTCCTTCTCCGGCCGGCCGATCTCCGCCGCCGCGCGCGCGCTCTGCAGCGCCTGCTCGCGTGGAAGCTCTCGCTGCACGGCGTGCCGCGCGCGGGCGCGTGACCGTACGCGTCGAACCCGGCCGGCGCCGTCTACAGCCGCTACCCGGCCAACGCCCACGTCTCGCTGCCGCGCGTCGCCGGCCACCGCGACGCCGACACCACCGACTGCCCGGGCGACGCGCTGTATGCGCGAGCTGCCTGCGATCCGCCGCAGCGTGCTGCGCCTCGCCGCCGCGACCCCGTGGTCGCGACGCTCGCGCTCACGCCGCGCGCCTCGCCGCCCGCGCCGAGCGCTCCCGCGCGCCCGCCGGCGTGCGCCTGCAGCAATCGAGCGGGCTCGCGGGCAGGCTGGCGTTCCTCGACGGCACGCCGATCGCCGGCGCGCAGCGTGGCAGATTCAGGCGCGCAGCGTCGCGCGCCGCGGCGAGCTGGTCGTCGAGCAGACGCTCGCCGAAGGTGCAGACCGACGCCGCGGGCAGCTGGTCGCTGCCCGGCGAGCGTCGTGCGGCGGCCGCCGGCGTGTCGCTGCGCGCGCTCTACGCCGGCGCGGCTGCCGGCGCGCGGCGGGCCTGCCGGCGCGCCGGCGCGGCCGTTCCGCGCCGCTGCGCGCTCGCCGCCGCGCGCTCAGCGCCGCGCGCAGCTCCCGCGCCCACGCCATCAGCAGCTGCCCGCTCCCGGCGCGTGAGGCCCGTGCTCGGGCTCGGTCCGCACGAGCAGCGTCGGCGCGCGCGCGCGCGCGGCCCACTCGTGGCAGGCGTCGTTGAAGCGCGTCGTCGATCCAGGCCAGCGGCGCGCTGGCCGGCGTAGCGCGTCGATCGCCTCGAGCTTCCAGTGCGCGTTCGACGCGGCCGACCGCGCGCGTCGAAGCGCAGGAACGGCAGCCCGGCGGGGAGGCCCAGCAGGTGCGGCAGGTGCTCGTCGGCCTTCTCCTCCCAGCCGCTGCACCAGACGAGCTCGAAATGCTCCGCGAGGTCGAGCAGGTGAGCGGCGGCGGTGGCCGAAAGGAAGTGCGGAATGCCGTCGATCGAGTGGAAGGAGCCCTCGGCTGGCGGCTGCCGCGGAGCCGGCGCCGCCGAACAGCGAGATCACGCCGTCGATGTCGACCAGCAGCAGCGGCTTGTGCCGGCGTCGCGTCGCTGGCGCTGATTCGCACCGGCTATGCGACTGAGCTTTCTTTTGCGGCTCTTTAGTTTCCACACAGGTACGGCGGGGTACTCTGCCGCGACGGTCGATCCGCCGAGGTCGGGCGCAGGCAGTAAAGCAGCCGGCTTCCCTCAGTCGATGCAGCCTATCCGCACCCGACCTCTCGACCATGACCCTTGATCTCGGCATATTCCTCGCGCTCGCCTGCGCCTTCGTCGCGAACCTCGGCTTCTTCTACAAGTACCGGGGCGCCAACGCGGTCCCCAAGGTCGAGGTGCGCCACCCGTTTCGCTCGGCGCGCTCGCTGTACTCCTCGAAGTGGTTCACGCTCGGGCATGATCATCGCGACGGCGAGCTGGGGGCTGCACGTCGCCGCGCTGGCGCTGGCGCCGATGTCGGTCGATCCAGGTCGCGCTCGCCGCCGGCGTGGTGTTCATCGCCGTGATGGCCGAGCGGCTGTTCGGCTTCGAGGTCGGGCGCCGCCAGTGGATCGGGCTGTTGCTGACGGCCGCCGGCCTCGTGCTGCTCGGCATCACGCTGCCGGCATGCACGGCGCGCACTCGCAGCTTCTCCGTCGCCGCGATGATCGCCTTCGAGGCCGGCCTGTTCGGCATCGGCGGCCTGCTGATCATGGGCCCGCGCATGGGCGGCCCGGTCGAGCACCACGGCGTCATGCTGGGCGCCGCCGCCGGCATCCTGTTCGGCGTCTCCGACACGGCGATCAAGGCGCTCACCGGCATCACCGGCGCGCACGGCTTCCTCGGGCTGCTGCTCAGCCCCTGGCTGGTGGTCGCCGTGCTCGCCTCGATCGTCGCCTTCTACGCCTCGGCGCGAGGCCTGCAGGACGGCGACGCCGTGCCCGTGATCGCCGTCACCGGCACGGCCGCGAACATCGCCGGCATCACCGGCGGCATCCTCGTCTTCGGCGACCCGATGGCCGGCAGCCCGCTCGGCATCACGCTGCAGGCGCTCGCCTTCGTGCTCGTGATCGTCGCCTCGGCGATGATGCCCGCGCCGGTGCGCGCCGCCGGCGCTGCCGCAGCGCCTAGCGCTGCCCCCCTGACGGCCGTCCCCCGCCCCGCGCTGCTAGCATCACCGCGCCGGATGCCGACCACCTCGCAACTCGTGCGCAAGGGCCGCGTCGCCCCCAAGAAGAAGCTCGCCACCCCCGGCCTGAAGTCGGGCACGGGCCGCAAAAAGAAAACGGCCGCGCCGCAGCGCCGCGGCGTCTGCACGCGCGTCTACACGACGACCCCGAAGAAGCCTAACTCCGCGCTGCGCAAGGTCGCGCGCGTGCGTATCTCGGGCTCGATCGAGGTCACCGCCTACATTCCCGGCGAGGGCCACAACCTGCAGGAGCACTCCGTCGTGCTCGTGCGCGGCGGCCGCGTCAAGGATCTGCCGGGCGTCCGCTACAAGGTCGTGCGCGGCACGCTCGACGCCGCCGGCGTGAGCGACCGCAAGAAGGCCCGCTCGCAGTACGGCGTGAAGAAGAAATAGCCAGCCTCCGATGCCGCGCCGCGCAGCCGCCCAGATCCGCCCGGTCGAGGCGGACCCCGTCCACCGCTCGAAGCTCGTCCAGCAGGTCATCAACAAGGTGATGCTCGACGGCAAGAAGTCGACCGCCGAGCAGATCGTCTACGACGCGCTCGCGCTGATCGGCGAGCGCTCGCGACAAAGACCCGATCGAGACGCTCGAGGCTTCGATCAAGAGCGCTCACGCCGACGCTCGAGGTGAAATCGCGGCGCGTCGGCGGAGCCACCTACCAGGTTCCCGTCGAGGTCGCCTCCCGGCGCGCGCGCACGCTCGCCGTACGCTGGCTCGTCGAGTTCGCCCGCCAGCGTCGCGAGAAGACGATGGCGCAGCGCCTCGCCAACGAGCTCACCGACGCGCTCTCGCAGCAGGGTGGCGCGTACAAGCGCAAGGACGACATTTACCGCATGGCGCAGGCCAATAAGGCCTTCGCCCACTACCGCTGGTAGGGCGAATCGAGGACCGGCGCGATACTGCGTCCTCGATCGCTCGTGTACCGAAACCGGGAGACACTCGCTTCGCTCGCAGCCTCGTTTCGGCCAGCACACTTCGCTCACTGCGTCCTTGTTTCGCTTGGTCCTCGGCCCGCTCCCCGCTGACGCGGTCGCCCTGCTCGCTTCCTGCGTCCTTGGCTGGCTTGGTCCTCGGCCCGCTACTCGCGGAGTGACGATCGCCCGGCGTCCCTGTCTCGCGTTGACCCTCGAACCGCTGACGGGGTCGGATGCTTAGGCCGGCGGATCGGGTCTCAACGTGAAGCCACGAGGTCGCCAGTCATCAGTCAGTCGCGCTTGACGGCTTCGCCCACGCCACTACGCTGGCGCGGCCGGCGCGCGTGGGGGCGCTGCCGTCGCCGGCGAGCAGCTCGCGCTCGAGGCGCTCCAGGCCTTCGCGTAGCTCGTCTGGATGGTCGCGCTGCATGCGCTCGAAGTAGCTGGTCTGCGCGCGGCGCTGTGGGTCGAGCAGCAGCTCGGGGTGGCCGAGCATGGCCGCCATCGAGCCGTCGTGCACGTCGGAGTAGACGACTGGGATGTGACGGGCTCCGGGCAGCTCGGCCAGCAGTTGCGCCAGCGGCATGTGCGTCTCGTTCATCCACGTGCGCGAGCTGGGGAAGTACTCGAGACACCAGGCGTCGGCGACGTCCTCGCGCGTGAACAGCTGCACGGCGAGCCGGCCGCCCGGTGCAAGCACGCGGCGCGCCTCGGCGAGTGCTCGCGCGGGCGTGTCGACGTGGTGCAACATCGACACGAGCATCACCGCGTCGAAGCTCTCATCGGCGAAGGGCAGCCGCGTGGCATCTGCGCGGACCGTGTCCAGGCCCTTGGCGGCGGCGTGCGCGAGCATCTGTGCCGAACGGTCGGCGACGACCGGCTGCCATCCGTCTTCGGCCAGCGCGAGCGCGTAGTTGCCGGTGCCTCCACCGATGTCCGCGAGCTCGCGTCCCGGCGCTCCGGCGAGCGCGGCTCGCAGGGGGGCGAGCACCGACGGACTCGCCGCGCGTGTGCTGTCATAGGCGAACGCCTGCCTCGAGTAGTCGTCGAGAAGGCCGATATCAGGACGTTATCCACGAACAATCGTCCAAAGCCCTTGAAGCAATAAGCTTCGGTACCTAAACTTAAGGTACCGAATGGCCTCCTCGCACCCGACATCTGACACGACGAGCGGCGCACCCGCCAACGGCGCGTCGCCGCCGCCCGGCGCACACGGCCCGGCCGCGCACGATCGCATCGAGCCGTACGTGTGGAAGATCGCCGGCGTGGTGATCCTGGGGATGATCATGTCGATCCTCGACACGACGATCGTCAACGTCGCGCTGCGCACGCTCGGGCACGACCTGCACAGCTCGATCTCACAGATCCAATGGGTCGTGACGGGCTATCTGCTGTCGCTGGCCGCGGTGATCCCGGTGACGGGGTGGGCCGCCCGGCGCTTTGGCGCCAAGCGCGTGTACATGACCTCGCTGGTGCTCTTTACGGTCGGCTCGGCGCTGTGCGCGGTCGCCGCCTCACGACCTCGCTGGTGTTCTTCCGCGTGCTGCAGGGTGCCGGCGGCGGCATGATCATGCCGGTCGGGCAGCTGATCATGGCCCAGGTCGCCGGTCCCAAGCGGATGGGGCGCGTGATGGGCTTCGTGGCGATGCCGGCGATGCTCGCGCCGATCCTCGGCCCGGTGGTCGGTGGCGCGATCCTTCAGAACCTGCACTGGTCGTGGATCTTCCTTGTCAACCTGCCGGTCGGCGTGGTCGCCTTCGCGCTGGCCTGGCGCCTGCTCCCGCACACCGACTCGGGCGAGGCGGGTCGCCTGGACACGGTCGGCCTGGCGCTGCTGTCGACGGCCTCGACGTCGGTGGTGTACGGGCTCTCCGAGCTGGGCTCGCACACGAGCTTCACGGCGCCGACTGTGCTGTGGCCGACGCTCGCCGGCCTGCTGCTGACGGGCGTGTTCATCCGGCACGCGCTGCGCGTCGAGCGCCCGCTGCTCGACGTGCGCCTGTACTTCAACCGCGTGTTCGGCGCGGCCTCGCTCACTACGTTCGGCCTCGGCGCCGCGCTGTTCGGGGCGATGATCCTGGTGCCGCTGTACTACCAGGAAGTTCGTCACGAGAGCGTGATCGTGACAGGTCTGCTGGTGGGGCCGCAGGGCCTCGGCATGCTGCTGGTGATGCCCATCGTCAGCCGCTTCACGCAGCGCTTCGGCGGTGGGCGCGTGGCGCTCGGCGGCGTGCTGATCCTCTGCTTGGGCACGATCCCACTGGCGTTCGTGGGCGCGAACACGTCGATCCTCTTCATCTCGCTCGTGCTGCTGCTGCGCGGCGTCGGCATCGGCTTCTCGTTCATGCCCGCGATGACGGCCGCGTTTGCTTCGCTGCGCCCAGACCAGCTGTCCGACGCGACGCCGCAGCTGAACGTGCTGCAGCGCGTCGGCGGCGCGATTGGCACCGCGGTGCTGGCGGTGGTGCTGCAGCGCGCGACCGGGCACGCGGTGACCAAGCCCGCGAGCGCCTTTCAGGCCGCCTACTGGTGGTCTGTCGGCATCTGCGTGCTGTCGCTGATCCCCTGCGTCGTGTTGATGCGTGCGGAAAACCCGCGCTCGCGCCTCAGCCGCGCGGCGGCCAATGCCGAGGCGAGCGCGGAGCCGCTCGGGGTCTGAGCGATGGCCCGCGCCGTACCAACCAAGCTCGCGGCCGCCAAGCCTGCCGCCGGCACCGCCCCCGCTGCCAAGCTTGCCGCTGCCAAGACCGCCGCCGTCCAGGCGCCCGCCGCGGACGACGAGCTGAGCCCGCAGCTGACCGAGCTCGGACTGGCCTTCCGCGACGTCTTTCGCACGCTCAGCCGCCTGCGCGGCCGCGACACTCACCTGCAGGGCTCGGAGCTCAGCCACGCGCAGTTCGAGCTGCTGATCGAGCTCGACGAGCGTGGCGAGCTGCCCGCCGGCGAGCTCGCGGCGGCCGCGCGCCTGACGCCGGCGACGGTCACGCAGATGCTCGACCATCTCGCTGCGTGCGGGCACGTCGAGCGCGTGCGCTCGCCGACCGATCGCCGCGTGGTGGTCTCGCGCCTGACCGAGCAGGGCCGCGAGAAGATCGCGGCCAAGCGCAGCGCCTGGCAGGGGCGCTGGCAGCAGGCGCTGGGCGAGGTCTCCGAGCGCGATCTGCGGGCGGCGACACTGGTGCTGCAGCAGCTCGGCAGGATGTTCGAGGAGGCTGCGCCGCAAGGCGCCTGCGGCCCCACGGACGAGGCCTCGCGAAGCGCCTCGCAAGGCCCGTGATAGCGCTCTGGGGAGCCCAAATGCTCTGCTATAGTCGGCCCCGTCGCGCGTATGCCCGTCACGCTGAAGGGAACGCGACGGCGGAGTCGTAATCAAAGATGGAGACCTCGATCAGATAGCGAAGCGGACCGGTCCACAAGACCTGCAGCGCGCGTGGACCCGAGGGGTCCATTTTTTTCGCCCGAAACGCCGAACCCCACTTTTTTATGCCACGCAAGTACTCCCTGGAAAACACCCGCAACATCGGGATCATGGCGCACATCGACGCCGGTAAGACGACGACGACCGAGCGCATCCTCTACTACACCGGCCGCACGTACAAGATCGGCGAGGTGCACGAGGGCGCGGCCGTGATGGACTGGATGGAGCAGGAGCAGGAGCGTGGCATCACGATCACCTCCGCAGCCACCACGGCCGAGTGGAAAGGGCACCGCATCAACATCATCGACACGCCCGGCCACGTCGACTTCACGGTCGAGGTCGAGCGTTCGCTGCGGGTGCTCGACGGCGCGATCGCGCTGTTCGACTCGGTCGCCGGCGTCGAGCCCCAGTCGGAGACAGTTTGGCGCCAGGCGGACAAGTACCACGTACCGCGCATCGCCTATATCAACAAGATGGACCGCATCGGCGCCGACTTCGACCGCGGCGTGCAGACGATGATCGACCGCCTCGCCGCCCACCCGGTGCCGATCCAGCTGCCGATCGGCAACGAGGTCGACTTCCTCGGCGTCGTCGACCTCGTGAAGATGAAGGCGATGGTCTACAAGGACGAGCTCGGCACCGAACAGGAAGAAAACGAGATCCCGGCCGAGCTGGCCGAAGCCGCCGAGGCCGCGCGCGAGCACCTGCTCGAGGAGGTCTCCCACTACGACGACACATTGCTCGAGCTGATCCTCGAAGAGGCCGAGGTTCCAGAGGTGGTGCTCAAGAAGGCGATCCGCAACGCCACGCTGTCGACCAAGCTGACTCCCGTGCTGTGCGGCTCGTCCTTCAAGAACAAGGGCGTGCAGCCGCTGCTGGACGCGGTGATCGACTACCTGCCCTCGCCGCTGGACGTGCCGCCCGTGATGGGCACCGAACTGATCAAGGGCGAGGAGGAGGAGCGTCAGGTCGTGCGCAAGGCCGACGACTCCGAGCCGTTCTCGGCCCTGGCGTTCAAGATCGCCGCCGACCCGTACGTTGGCAAGCTGACCTACTTCCGCGTCTACTCGGGTCACCTCGAGGCCGGCTCGCGAATACTCAACGTCGGCAGCGGGCGCACGGAGCGGATCGGGCGCATCCTGATGATGCACGCCAACGACCGCGAGGAGGTCTCGGAGGTCTACGCCGGCGACATCGCCGCGGCGGTCGGCATCAAGCAGGTCATCACCGGCGACACGCTGGCGGCGCCGGACGCGCCGGTGCACCTCGAGAAGATCGTGTTCCCGGAGCCCGTCATCAAGGTCGCGGTGGAGCCCAAGACGAAGGCCGACCAGGAGAAGATGTCGATCGCGCTCGGCCGCCTCGCGGAGGAGGACCCGACCTTCCAGGTGCGCACCAACGAAGAGACCGGCCAGACCGAGATCTCGGGAATGGGCGAGCTGCACCTGGAGGTGCTCGTCGACCGCATGAAGAGAGAGTTTGGAGTCGAGGCGAACGTCGGTCGCCCGCAGGTTTCCTACCGCGAGACCGTGCGTGGCACGGTCAACAAGGTCGAAGGCAAGTTCGTGCGCCAGACCGGCGGCTCGGGACAGTTCGGCGTGGTCTTCATCAACCTCGAGCCGGCCCCCGGCGAGGGCTTCGAGTTCGTCAACAAGATCAAGGGCGGCAACGTTCCCTCGGAGTACATCCCGGCCGTCAAGCAGGGCGTCGAACAGGCGCTCGAGAATGGCGTCAAGGCGGGCTACCCGATGGTCGACATGCGCGTCACGCTGGTGGACGGCAAGTACCACGACGTCGACTCCTCGGAGATCGCCTTCAAGGTGGCCGGATCGATCGCCTTCAAAGAGGCGGCCAAGCGCGCCAAGCCGGTGCTGCTGGAGCCGATCTTCGCGGTCGAGGTGATCACGCCGGAGGATTTCCTCGGCGAGGTGATCGGCGATCTCAGCCGCCGCCGCGGACGAGTCGAGGGCAACGAGCGCCGCGGCAACGCGCTGGTGGTCACGGCCCGGGTGCCGCTGAGCGAGATGTTCGGCTATGCGACCGATCTGCGCTCGAACACGCAGGGACGCGCGAACTACACGATGCAGTTCGACGCCTACGAGGAGGTTCCGGCGAGCATCTCCGAACAGATCGTGGAGCAGCGGACCGGGGAGCCGGTTCCGGCCTAGCCGGGAGCGAACGGCGCACCGCGCGCGGAGACCGACACGACACCAGCAGCATCAACGACACTTCACAGCAGCAGGCGCCAGTCACCGGCGGCGCATTTAGATAGATTTCTCAGGTTCGCCCTCGCAGGGCGGACACACAAGTCGATACAGGAGCGAACCAAAAGTGGCGAAGGAGAAGTTCGAGCGCGACAAGCCGCACGTCAACGTCGGGACCATCGGTCACATCGACCATGGCAAGACGACGCTGACCGCTGCCATCACGACCGTATTGGCCGAGAAGGGTGGCGCCGAAGCCCGCACCTTCGCGGAGATCGACAACGCTCCCGAGGAGAAGGAACGCGGCATCACGATCGCCACTTCGCACGTGGAGTACCAGACCGAGAACCGTCACTACGCACACGTCGACTGCCCCGGGCACGCCGACTACGTCAAGAACATGATCACGGGCGCTGCGCAGATGGACGGGGCGATCCTGGTCGTCTCCGCCGCCGACGGTCCGATGCCGCAGACGCGCGAGCACATCCTGCTCGCGCGCCAGGTCGGCGTCCCCTACATCGTCGTGTTCCTCAACAAGGCCGACATGGTCGACGACGACGAGCTGCTCGAGCTGGTCGAGGTCGAGGTGCGCGAGCTGCTCAGCGAATACGACTTCCCCGGCGACGACATCCCATTCATCACTGGCTCGGCGCTGAAGGCGCTGGAAGGCGACGAGGCCTACAAGGAGAAGATCGTCGAGCTTGCAGCCGCGCTCGACACCTACATCCCGGAGCCCGTGCGCGAGCTCGACAAGCCGTTCCTGATGCCGGTCGAGGACGTCTTCTCGATCACGGGTCGTGGCACGGTGGCGACAGGTCGCGTGGAGCAGGGCATCGTCAACACCGGCGACACGGTCGAAATCGTGGGCGTCCACGACTCCACCTCGACGGTCGTCACGGGCGTTGAGATGTTCCGCAAGATCCTCGACCAGGGCCAGGCGGGCGACAACGTCGGCTGCCTGCTGCGTGGGACCAAGCGCGAGGAGATCGAGCGCGGCCAGGTGCTCTGCAAGCCGGGCTCGATCACGCCGCACACCAAGTACAAGGCCGAGGTGTACGTCCTGAAGAAGGAGGAGGGCGGCCGCCACACGCCGTTCTTCACGGGCTACAGGCCGCAGTTCTACTTCCGCACGACCGACGTCACAGGCGTCGCCAAGCTGCCCGACGGCGTCGAGATGGTGATGCCCGGAGACAACGTCCAGATGGACATCGAACTGATCCAGCCGATCGCCATGGACCAGGGCCTGCGCTTCGCCATCCGGGAGGGCGGTCGCACGGTCGGCTCTGGCGTCGTCACGGAGATCATCGAGTAGTACCCCGCCGCCCCGCCTTGGGGCGGCTGGCCATATTGCAGTCCGATACGACTAGAAGGCCCCGGACGGTTCGGTGGCGAGAGGTGGAGGCGGATT
Source organism: uncultured Solirubrobacteraceae bacterium (assembly GCA_963846205.1). Taxonomy (GTDB): domain Bacteria; phylum Actinomycetota; class Thermoleophilia; order Solirubrobacterales; family Solirubrobacteraceae; genus Palsa-744. The sequence continues at coordinate 11,686 of CAWJVB010000005.1, forward strand.
CCACGACACGGAGTCCGCCCTTTCTCTGACCACCCCGGGGAGATCCCCGGCGCTAGCTGTCCTGATCGCCGAGGCCGCCCCGCAACGCGGGCACAATCGCAGTAGCAAGCAGACCACAGAGATCACAGAACAAATACGACGAACCAGAGTCAGGAACCGCACACACCCCCCATGGCATCGGCCACGCAAAACAAGATCCGCATACGCCTGAAGGCGTATGACACCTCGGCGATCGAGTCGGCGGCGAAGGAGATCGTCGAGACGGCGACGCGCACCGGCGCGACCGTGTCCGGGCCCGTGCCGCTGCCGACGGAGAAGAACGTGTACTGCGTGATCCGCTCGCCGTTCAAGGACAAGGACTCGCGCGAGCACTTCGAGATTCGCACGCACAAGCGCCTGATCGACATCCATCAGCCGACGCCGAAGACGGTCGACTCGCTTCAGCGCCTCGACCACCTGCCCGCCGGGGTGGACATCGAGATCCGCTTGGCGACCTGACCCCAGCCATCGTCTTCCCGCTTAGAAACCTGTCCTGCAAATGTCCGCCATCCTCGCCAAGAAGCTCGGCATGACCCAGGTCTTCCAGGACGATGGCAGCGTCGCACGCGTGACCGTGCTGGAGGCGGGGCCGTGCCCTGTGACCGCGATCCGCACGCCCGAGCGCGACGGCTACGAGGCGGTGCAGTTGGCGTTCGGCCAGGCCAAGGAGAAGCACCTCTCAAAAGCAGAGATCGGGCACCTGCGCAAGGCAGATGCGCCGCCGCTGCGCCACGTCGTCGAGTTCCGCGACGAGGCCGGTGAGCTGCAGCTCGGCGAGAGCGTGACGGTCGAGTCTTTCGAGGTGGGCGCGCGCGTGAAGGTGTCCGGCGTCTCCAAGGGCAAGGGCTTTCAGGGCACGATCAAGCGCCACAACTTCGCCAGCGGACCCAAGTCGCACGGCTCGCACAACGTGCGAGCGCCAGGCTCGATCGGCGCCTCGGCGACGCCCGCGCGCGTGCACAAGGGCATCCGCGGGCCCGGTCAGATGGGCGGCAAGCGCGCCACCCAGCCGGGTCTCGAGATCGTCGCCGTCGACGCCAAGCAGAACCTGCTGCTCCTACGCGGCTCGGTGCCCGGCCCTCGCGGTGGCGTGGTGGAGGTGCGCAGCGATGCCTGACGCTCCCGTGCTTGGTGCGAGCCAGTCGTCGCCGAAGAAGGTAAAACTTGATGATGGCGCCTTCGGCGCGCGTTTTCGCGGTCCTCTGGTCCACCAGAGCGTGCGCGCAGAGCAAGCCGCGCGCAGGCGTGGAACGGCTGCGACGAAGACGCGCGGGATGGTCTCCGGCGGTGGCGCCAAGCCGTGGCGGCAGAAGGGCACCGGTCGCGCGCGCGCCGGTTCCAGCCGCTCGCCGATCTGGACCGGCGGAGGCACCGTGTTCGGGCCGCAGCCGCGCTCGTATGCGTTCAAGGTCAACCGCAAGGAGCAACGCGCGGCGCTGTGCAGCGCGCTGTCGCTACACGCCGAGCGTCGCTCGATAGCGATCCTCGACGCGAGCGCATTCGCGACTCCGAAGACGAGCCAGGCGTTCGACCTGCTCGATGACTGGGGCCAGCAGGGCCCGACGCTGGTCGTGCTCGCTCCCGAGGAGTCGACGGCGGCGCTTTCGTTCCGCAACCTCGCGCGCGTGTCGGTGCGCAACGCAGCCGACGTGGGCGTCACCGACCTCGTCTCGGCGGCCTCGCTGCTGGTTTCCGAGGCCGCGATAGCGGAGTTGACCGGGCGTGCAGGCAACTCGTCGGCGCGTGCCGCTGCGCCCGGGAGCGAGAAGCAGGCGGCGGCCTGATGGACCATTCGCAGGTGATCATCCGTCCGGTCGTCTCCGAGAAGAGCTACGTGCTGTCGGCGCTTCATCGCTACACCTTTCGCGTTCACCACGAAGCGCACAAGACGCAGATACGTCAGGCGGTCGAGGCGCTGTTCGACGTGCATGTCGTCGAGGTGCGCACTTCCAGCGTCAAGTCCAAGCCCAAGCGCCGCGGCACCACCAGTGGGCGCACGCGCTCTTGGAAGAAGGCCGTAGTGCAGGTGCGCGACGGCGAGAGCATCCCGATCTTCCAGGGCCTGCAGGCCCTGGAGAACTGAGATGGCGTGAGCCTTCGCCATACTCTCCTTTCCCTCAGGAAATAGCTGATGCCGATTCGCAAGCCCAAGCCCACGAGCCCCGGACGCCGCTTCGTGTCCTACTCGGACTTTGCCGAGGTCACCAAGTCGAAGCCCGAGAAGACGCTCGTGGAAGGGCTCAAGAAGAGCGGCGGACGCAACGCGCACGGGCGCAAGACCTCGCGCCATCGCGGCGGTGGCGCCAAGCGCTCCTACCGGCGGATCGACTTCAAGCGCCGCAAGGACGACGTCGACGCGAAGGTCGCGGCGATCGAGTACGACCCCAATCGCTCGGCCTACATCGCTTTGCTGCACTACGTCGACGGCGAGAAGCGCTACATCCTCGCGCCGCAGCGGCTGACGGTTGGCATGAGCGTGCGCTCCGGCGACACCGCCGACATCGCCGTGGGCAACTGCATGGCGCTGTCGCGCATGCCCGTCGGCACGGTCATCCACAACGTCGAGCTGCAGCCGGGGCGCGGCGGTCAGATGGCGCGCTCCGCCGGCGCGGCCGTGCAGCTGATGGCCAAGGACGGCGACATGGCGACCCTGCGCCTGCCCTCCGGCGAGATGCGCATGGTGCGCGCCGAGTGCCGCGCGACGGTGGGCACGCTCGGCAACACCGACCACCAGAACGTGAAGATCGGCAAGGCGGGGCGCAAGCGTCACATGGGCGTGCGCCCGCAGACGCGTGGCACAGCGATGAACCCGGTCGACCATCCGCACGGTGGCGGCGAGGGCTCTACGACCGCCGGACGCCACCCGGTTACGCCGTGGGGCGTGCCGACGCTCGGCTACCGAACGCGCAAGAAGAACAAGAGCTCCGACGCATACATCGTGCGCGGTAGGCGCAGAGGAAAGGGCAAGCAGCGATGAGCCGCTCGAGCAAGAAGGGGCCGTGGGTGGAAGAGCGGCTGATGTCGCGCATCGAAGCGCTGAACGCGGCCAACAACAAGAAAATGCTGCGCACGTGGTCGCGTGCGTCGACGATCTTCCCGGAGATGGTCGGTCACACGATCGCGGTCCACGACGGCAAGAAACACGTGCCGGTGTTCGTGAGCGAGTCGATGGTCGGTCACAAGCTCGGCGAGTTCGCGCCGACGCGCATGTTCCGTGGGCACGCGGGATCAGGGAAAGTTCGATGAGCGGGCCGAGAGACGCCCGAAGGACCTCGCCGAAGAGGATCCCGTGCGTCAAGCCGGAGCAGCAGGAGCCCGCAGCGCCAAGGCCGCTGAGGGAGCGGTTCATCCCGGAGAAGCAGCCCGCCGAGGAGAAACGGGGCGCGTGCGAAAAGCCGCGCGAAAGCGGCGCAGAAAGCGTCGAGACCAAGGCGAGCGAGGAGAGGCCACGGCCGAGCAGAGCAAACCGCGAAAGCGGCCGAAAACTGGCCGAGCAAAGCTCGCCGCCAGGAGGAAAGGCCGCCGGAGGCGGCCAAAAGCCGGCGGCAGAAAAGAGCGACGGCCGAAGAAAAGCGCGCGAGCAAAGCGCCCGCAAAGCGCCGCCACGCCGGCGAGTCGTGCGTGCGCAGGCTCGTTACGTGCGCACGTCCGCGCGCAAGGCGCGCATGGTGTGCGGGCACCTGCGCGGCAAGTCCGTACAGGAGGCGCGCGCTATCCTCGCGTTCACCCCTCGTGAGGTGGCCCGCGACTGGAGCAAGCTGCTGGAGTCCGCGGTGGCGAATGCCGAGAGCAACCACGAGTTGGTCGAGGACGATCTGTTCGTCCGGGACGCGTTCGCCGACGAAGGCCCGACGATCAAGCGCTTTCGACCGCGGGCGATGGGGCGCGCAACGCCGATTCGCAAGCGCACGAGTCACCTGACGATCGCATTGAGCACAGACCCCAAGCAGCGCACGGGCAAGAGAAACGGCTAGAGAGAGAAGAATGGGACAGAAGGTTCATCCAGAGGCAATGCGCGTCGGCTACATCCACGACTGGAAGTCGAACTGGTTCACCGAACGCCACTTCGCCGAGTACCTGGCCGAGGACGTGCGCATCCGCAAGCACATCACCGACAAGCTCGCCCATGCCGGCCTGTCGAGCATCACGATCCGCAAGGACTCCAACGAGCTCGAGGTCAACATCCACACGGCGCGCCCGGGCATCGTGATCGGCAAGTCGGGCAGCGAAGTGGATGCGCTGCGACGCGACCTGCACAAGATGACGAGCAAGCAGATCAAGGTGAACATCCTCGAGATCAAGCGGCCCGAGCTCGACGCTTCGCTCGTCGCCCAGTCGATCGCCGAGCAGCTGCAGAACCGCGTCGCCTTCCGCCGTGCCATGAAGCGCGCGCTCACGAGCGCGATGCGCTCGGGTGCCAAGGGAGTCAAGGTGCAGGTGTCAGGGCGCTTGGGCGGCGCCGAGATGGCGCGCACCGAAAGCTATTCAGACGGTCGCGTGCCGCTGCATACGATGCGCGCCGACATCGACTACGGCTTCTACGAGTCGCGCACCACGTTCGGGCGGATCGGCGTCAAGTGCTGGATCAACAAGGGCGAGATCATGCCCGAGGGCTACACGGGCGCGGATCTCACCGACCTCACCGCCCCGGCCGCGCCCAGCTCCGAGCGCGATGGTCGCTCCGGACGTGACGGGCGTGACGGCCGCGGCCGCGGCCGTGGCGGAAACGGCGGTGGTGGCGGCGGCGGACGCGGTCGTGGCGGCGGCGGCGGTGGTGGCGGCGCCGGTGGCGGTCGCGGCCCGGGTGGCGGCGGTCGCGGGCGCGGACCAGGCGCCGGAGGTGGGCGCTGATGCTCTCGCCGAAGCGTGTCAAGCACCGCAAGCAGCACCGTGGCCGGCGCGCCGGGAACTCGCGCGGCCAGGTCAAGGTCCAGTTCGGCGAGTACGGGCTGAAGGCGCTCGAGGGCGGCTGGCTGACCAACCGCCAGATCGAGGCGGCCCGTATCGCGATGACCCGCAAGATCAAGCGTGGCGGCAAGGTGTGGATCAACGTGTTCCCGGACAAGCCGGTCACGAAGAAGCCAGCCGAGACGCGCATGGGCTCGGGCAAGGGCTCGCCGGAAGGATGGGTCGCCGTGGTCAAGCCTGGACGCGTGATGTTCGAGCTGGCCGGCGTGTCCGAGCCGCTGGCGCGCGACGCGATTCGGCTGGCGGCGCACAAGCTGCCGGTCAAGTCCAAGTTCGTGCTGCGGGAGGACTGAGCGGACGTGAAGGCCAAGGAGATCCGAGACATGGAGGACAGCGAGCTGGTCAAACAGGTCGGCACGCTGCGCAAAGAGGTGTTCGGGCTGCGCTTCGCAAACGCGACGGGCGAGCTCGACGACACCGCCGGCGTCGGCCGCGCCAGGCGCGACCTCGCCAGGGCGCTGACCGTCGCGCGCGAGCGCGAGCTGGCCGCTGGGCACGGGCCACGAGGCTGAGATCCACGAGGACGAACGGAACACAGATGGCTGACGAGAAAGACGACGAGACCACACAGGCGGCTGAGGAGGCCGCGCCCCAGGCGACGGAGGCGCCCGAGGCAGACGCTGCGCAGGCCGAGGCGGCCGACGACCCCGTGCAGGCCGACGCAGGCGCGCCCGACGAGCCCGCCGCGAGCGTGGCCGACGCCAGCGAGGGGACCACGGCCGACCCGGCCGCGGCGGCTTCCGAGCCCGCCGAGCAGCTCTCGTCGAAGGAGCGTCGCCGTCGCAGCCGCGCGCAGCACAGCGGCGACGCACGCAAGCCTCGCTCCGCCGAGGAGCGCCACGCCGAGCGTGTCGTCGAGCGTCGGCGTAAGGCCGTCCGCCGCCGCGCCCGTCGCCGGCAGGAACGCGCGAAAGCGGCCGAGCGCCGCGCCGCCGCGCCCTCGCCGGAGCCGCTACCGCCCGTTCACGCGGCCGTCGAGGGAAGCCGACGCATGCGCCAAGGCATCGTGATCTCCGACAAGGCCGAGAAGACGATCACGGTGCGCATCGACGTGGCTCGTCGTCACCGCCGCTACGAGAAGATCGTGCGCAGCTCGAGTACGTTGCACGCGCACGACGAGAACAACGACGCGCACGAGGGCGACGTGGTGCGAGTGATCGAGAGCCGGCCGCTGTCACGGACCAAGCGCTGGGCGCTCGTCGACGTGCTGGAGCGCGCGCGATGATCCAGAACGAGACCCGGCTTCGGGTTGCGGACAACACTGGCGCGAGGGAGATTCTGTGCATCCGCGTGAAGGGCGGCTCGCAGCGTCGCTACGCGTTCGTAGGTGACGTGATCACGGCGACGGTCAAGCAGGCCAACCCGCAGGGCGCGGTCAAAAAGGGCGACGTCGTCACCGCCGTGATCGTGCGCACCAAGAAGCCGATCGGGCGCGACGACGGGACCTACATCGCATTCGACGAGAACGCCGCCGTGATCATCGACGACCAGAACAACCCGCGCGGCACACGCGTGTTCGGGCCGGTCGCGCGCGAACTGCGCGACCGCAACTTCATGAAGATCGTCTCGCTCGCACCCGAGGTGCTGTGATGGCGCGGGCGAGCTCGGCCAAGCGTCGCAACAAGCTGAAGATCCGCTCGAACGATCACGTCAAGGTGACGGCCGGCAAGGATCGCGGCAAGACCGGCAAGGTCCTGCGCGTCGAGCCGGACAAGGAGCGCCTGTACGTCGAGGGCCTGAACATGGTCAAGCGCGCGGTGCGCCCCCAGGTCAACCAGCGCTCGTCGACTCTGCCGGGAACCGAGGGCCAGCTGGGTGGAGTGATCGAGCGCGAGGGGCCGATCCACATCTCCAACGTGATGCTGCTGGACTCGAAAGGCAACCCCACGCGCGTTCGCATCCAGCGCCAGGGTGGAGGGCGCGTGCGCGTCGCCAAGCGGACCGGCGCCGAGCTCGACTGACATGGCCACGGCAACCGCAGACACCCCCACGGCGCGCCTGAAGACGCGCTACCTGGAGGAGATCCGCCCGTCGCTGATCGAGCGCTTCGGGTACACGTCAGTGATGCAGGCTCCGCACCTGGAGAAGATCACGCTGAACATGGGCGTCGGCCTCGCCAAGACCGACTCGAAAGTGCTCAAGGCGGCGACCGAGCAGCTCGCGACGATCGCCGGCCAGCAGCCGAGCGTGCGTCGCGCGCGCAAGTCGATCGCGGCGTTCAAACTGCGCGAGGGGAACCCGGTCGGCGTCGCCGTGACGCTGCGTGGCGAGCGGGCCTACGAGTTCCTCGACAGGCTCGTCTCGATCGCGATTCCGCGCATCCGCGACTTCCGCGGGCTCAACCCACGCGCGTTCGACGGCCGCGGCAACTACTCGATGGGCGTGCGCGAGCAGATCATCTTCCCCGAGATCGACTACGACGCGATCGATCAGGTCCGCGGCCTGGACATCACGGTCACGACTTCCGCGCAATCGGATCGCGAGGCGTATGCCCTGCTCGCCGCGCTGGGCATGCCGTTCTCCCCGCAAGGACGCCCGAAGGGGTACGACCCCGAGGCCGATGCCGCCGCCGAGGCCGCGCACGCCGCTCAGGCCGCCGAGGCCGCTGCCGCCGCGGCCGAGGCCCCCGCCGCTGCCAAAGCTGCCAAAGCTGCACAGCCAGAGCCCGAGCCGGAGCCTGAGCCCGAGCAAGAGCCGGAGCCAGAGCCGGAGTCGGCTGCGGAGCCCGCGGCCGAGATCCCCGCTGCGGCCGACGATGCCGACGTCGTGCCGGAGTCGTCGGCCGAGGCGGCGCAGGACGCGCCCAGCGAGGCGCCCCACACGGAGGCGACGGCGGACAGCGGTGGCGGGCAGGCGTCAGGCGAGACTGCCGCGGCGGAGCCGCAGACGGCTGAGGCGGCGGCGGACGAGGACCAGCAGGCGCCGCCGGCCGAGGACTCGAACGAGAAGGAGAGCAGCGACTGATGGCCAAGGTTTCCCAGCGCGTGAAGCAGACGCGCATACCGAAGTTCAAGACCCGTGCCTATACTCGATGCACTCGCTGCGGGCGTCCGCGCGCGGTGTATCGCAAGTTTGGCGTGTGTCGCATCTGCTTGCGCGAACTCGCCCACAACGGCCAGATTCCCGGGATGACGAAGTCCTCCTGGTAGCTGGACAGCGACCTTCTTTGTGAGCATTCAGCCATGTCCATGACCGATCCGATCGCAGACTTCCTGACGCGCGTGCGCAACGCGATTCACGCTGCCCACGAGACCGTCGAGATCCCCGCGTCGAAACTCAAGGCCGAGCTCTCGCGGATCCTCGCGGAGCAGGGCTACATCGATTCGTACTCGATCATTCCCGAGCGCGACGGCGGCGCCGGCCAGCTGATCGAAATCCGCCTCAAGTACACCGAGGATCGTCGCTCGGCCATCTCCGGACTGCGTCGTGTCTCGCGTCCCGGTCGGCGCACGTACGTCGACGCCAAGCACATCCCCAAGGTGCTCGGAGGGATGGGCACCTCGATCGTGTCGACTTCGCACGGGGTGATGACCGGTCACGACGCTCGCTCGGCTGGCTTCGGCGGCGAGGTCCTGGCGCAGGTCTGGTGAGCTGACGCATGTCGCGCATCGGCAGACAGCCAATTCCGGTTCCGAGCGGCGTCACCGTCGCGATCGACCCCGACGAGGTCCGCGTCAACGGCCCCAAGGGGGAACTGTCCGAGCGCATTCCCAAGGACATCGACGTCAAGCAGGACGGCGAGCAGCTGCTCGTGACGCGCCCGACCGACCGCGGCGAACACCGCGCACTGCACGGGCTGACACGCTCGCTGGTTGCCAACATGGTGCAGGGAGTGACCTCCGGATACGAGAAGCGCCTGGAGATCCAAGGTGTCGGCTACCGCGCCCAGCTGAAGGGCAAGAACCTCGAGCTGGCGGTCGGCTACTCGCATCCGGTGCCGATCCCCGCGCCCGACGGGATCGAATTCGAGGTGCCTCAGCCGACGCGCGTCGTCGTCAAAGGCATCTCCAAGCAGCTCGTCGGCGAGACCGCCGCGATCATCCGCAAGCAGCGCCCACCCGAGCCGTACAAGGGCAAGGGGATTCGCTATGAGGGCGAGTACGTCCAGCGCAAGGTGGGGAAGCGCGCATGAGCCCGTATACCGGCGCCGGATCTTCGTCCTCGGTCGCTCGCGTACCGAAGCCGGAGACACTCGCTTCGCTCGCATCCCCGTTTCGGCCAGCACACTTCGCTCCCTGCGTCCTCGCCCGCCTTGGTCTACGTGCTCATGCGGAGCCAGCTGCAAACTGCCCGAGGGTCTGCGATGAGCGTTCTCACCAAGGGCGAGCGCCGGCTCAAACGGCGCCGTCGCGTGCGCGCGAAGATCTCGGGCAGTGCTTCGCGCCCGCGCGTCTCCGTGTTTCGCTCCAACCAGGGCATCTGTGCGCAGTTGATCGACGACACCGCTGGGCGCACGCTCGCGGCGGTCAACTGGTACGAGCCCGAGCTGCGCAAGCTGACCAAGCCCGAGCGCACGAAGCGTGCCGGCGAGACGCTGGCCGAGCGCGCGAAGGCGGCGGGCATATCCGAGGCCGTGTTCGACCGCGGCGGCTACCGCTATCACGGGCACGTGCGCGCGTTCGCAGAGGCGATCCGTGAGAGCGGTCTGACCGTCTAGGCCTCCTGGCAGCCCGCGACCGCTACCCTCCACCTTCATGTCCGTCATCGCAGATCGCTCAGTAAGTCCCGCCGGCCTCGACCTCCAGGAGCGTGTTGTCGAGATCAATCGCGTGGCAAAGGTCGTCAAGGGCGGCCGGCGCTTCTCCTTCACTGCGCTCGTGGTCGTCGGCGACGAGCGCGAAGTCGTCGGCGTCGGATACGGCAAGGCCAACGAGGTGCCGCTCGCGATCCAGAAGGGTGTCGAGCGGGCGAAGAAGGACCTGTTCCGCGTGCCCAAGCACGGCAGCACGATCACGCATCAGACGACGGGCATCTTCGGGGCCGGCCGCGTGCTGTTGAAGCCTGCCTCGCCTGGTACCGGCGTGATCGCGGGTGGTGGCGTTCGCGCCGTGCTCGAGCTCGCCGGCATCCACGACATCCTCTCCAAGAGTCTCGGCACGCAGAACCCGATCAATCTCGTCAAGGCGACGGTGGCGGGCCTGCGCGGCCTGCGCACCCCGGCCGAGGTTGGCGAGCTGCGCGGCCTGTCCGTCGACCGCGTGCTCGGTCTCGGCGGGGACAAGCTCGACGGCGCCGTCGTGGCCAGCGATAGCGCACCAGTCACCGCCAACCGCTCAGACGCCGCCGATGGCGCGGCGACTGCTGGCGATGGCGAGGCGCAGGGCGAGGGGCAACAGGCGCCGGCGGCCGCCGCCGCGAGCACGGAGCCGAGCTGATGGCGCCGCTCAGCGTGACCCAGCTGCGCTCGCGCAACGGCGCGAACAAGAAACAGCTCGACACCCTGCGGTCGCTTGGGTTGCGGCGGATCGGACACACGGTGCAGGTCGAGGACAGCGAGCCGGCGCGTGGGATGCTGCACGCAGTACGTCACCTCGTCGAGGTGCAGGAGCCTAAGCGATGAGCGCGGCGCGCCAAGGAGCAGCCGCAGCGCGTCGGCCTGCACAGCCTCGCGCCCGCGCCCGGCAGCCGCCGCCCGCGCAAGCGCATCGGGCGCGGCGAAGGCTCGGGCACCGGCAAGACCGCCGGTCGCGGCCAGAAGGGCGCCGGCTCGCGCTCGGGCTCCAAGCGGCGCGCGCGATTCGAGGGTGGCCAGATGCCGATCCACATGCGCATGCGCAAGCTTCGCGGACCCCACATGAAGAAGTCGATGCCGTTCGAGCCGTTCCGCACGCACACTCAGCCGGTCAACATCGCCTCGCTGGAGAGCCGCTTCGACGCCGGGACCGAGGTGACCGTCGAGCTGATGAAGGCCAATGGGCTCGGCACACGCAACGACGTCCCGATCAAGGTGCTCGCCAAGGGCGCGCTGAGCAAGCCGCTGACCGTGCACGCGCACGCCTTCAGCAGCAGCGCCCGCGAGAGCATCGAGGCGGCTGGCGGCACCTGCAAGCTGATCGAGTCCTAGGGGGGCGCCCACACTGCGCGGGGCAGCGTCCTCGGTCGCTCGCGTGCCGATCGTCGATCAGATGCGATCGACTGATCGGCCAGCACGCCACGCTCCCTGCGTCCTTGATCCGCTTGGTCGGCGACCCGCTAGCGCCGAGAGGCACCCCCGGCGCGGAAGCGGCAGCATGCACGCGCTCATCGACTAGAATCGGGCGCCCCGCGGGAGGGAGCGTCGCGACCCTCTGAATGGCAGGGAAAGCCCATGCTCGCCACGATCCTCAACGCATTCCAGGTCGCGGACATCCGCAAGAAGATCGCCTTCACGGCGGGAATGCTGCTGATCTACCGGCTCGGCTCGCACATTCCCGTGCCGGGCGTCAACCTGAGCGCCGTCAACAACATCCAAAAGGAGTTCGGCGGGTCGAACATCCTCGGGTTGCTCAATCTGTTCTCAGGCGGTGGCCTGTCGCGAATCGCCTTGTTCGCGCTGGGCATCATGCCCTACATCACCGCTTCGATCATCCTGCAGCTGCTGCAGGTGGCCGTGCCGTCCTTGGAAAAGCTCTCCAAGGAAGGTGAGGTCGGCCAGGCGCGGATCACGCAGTACACGCGCTACCTGACGGTCGGTCTGGCCTTCGCCCAGTCGATCGGCTACGTGTTCCTGTTCCACACGCTGCAGGCGAAAGCGGGCGAATCGGTCGTCACGCACTTCGACGCGCCGCACATCTTCCTGATCGTCATCTGCCTGACGACGGGCTGTGTGCTGTTGATGTGGATCGGCGAGCTGATCACCCAGCGCGGCATCGGCAACGGGATCTCGCTGCTGATCTTCGCGTCGATCGTCGCGCGCCTGCCCGGCGGCGTGCAGACCTGGTGGACCTCCCAGGACCAGGTGTTCAAGGTGATGATGCCGTTCCTGGTGCTGGTGGTAGTCGCCGGGATCGTGTTCGTGCAGGAAGGCCAACGGCGTATCCCGGTGCAGTACGCGAAGCGCGTGATCGGCCGGCGCATGACCGAAGGCGGGCAGACCTACCTGCCGTTGCGCGTGAACATGGCCGGCGTGATCCCGGTGATCTTCGCCGCGAGCATCATGGCGTTTCCGCCGACCGTGGGGCAGCTCGTGAAAACGCATTGGGGCCAGTCGCTGTCGGACTTCTTCTCGCCCAACGGCTGGCACTACGTGGTCGGCGAGTCGCTGTTCATCATCGTGTTCACCTACTTCTACACGGCCGTCACGTTCAACCCGGTCGACCAGGCCGACAACCTGAAGAAGTACGGGGGCTTCATCCCCGGCGTCAGACCGGGACGGCCGACTGCCGAATTCCTCGACCGCATCCTCGCGCGACTGACGTTCCCGGGCGCGCTGTTCCTCGCCGCGGTCGCCGCGCTGCCCACGATCCTGATCGCGCGCACGCACCAGAACATCCCACTCGGCGGCACCTCGATCCTGATCGTGATCGGCGTCGCGCTGGAAACCATGAAGCAGCTCGAGGCGCAGCTGATGATGCGAAGTTACGAGGGCTTCCTGAAGTGATCGCGTGACGGCCTGTCCGGGGGTAGTCTGCCCGCAGCGCAAGAGGTAGGCTGACTCGGACTTGTCGGAGTTGAATCTGATACTGCTCGGTCCGCCGGGCGCGGGGAAGGGGACGCAGGCGGAGCGCCTGCGCGAGGACTTCTCCCTCCCACACATCTCCACCGGCGACATGCTGCGCGCTCAGGTCGCGGACGGCAGCGAGCTCGGCGGTGAGGCGAAGCGCTACATGGACGCCGGCGAGCTCGTGCCCGACGAGGTGATCGTTGGCATGATCTCGCAGCGCGTGAAGGACGCTGACGCTGCCGGGGGCTTTCTGCTCGACGGCTTTCCCCGCAACGAGCAGCAGGCCGACGCGCTCGACGCGGCGCTCGACGAGCTCGGCCGCAGCCTCAGCGCCGTGCTCCTGATCGACGTGAGCGACGAGGAGCTCGTGCGCCGCTTGGCGGGCAGGCGCGTGTGCGTGAAGAACCCGAGCCACATCTACCACGTGGAGTTCGATCCCCCCAAGCACGAGGGAGTGTGCGACCAGGACGGCTCGCGCTTGATCCAGCGCGACGACGACAAGGAGGACACGATTCGTCGGCGCCTGCAGGTCTACCACTCCCAGACCGAGCCGCTGATCGGCCGCTACGATCGCGCCAGCCTGCTGCGGCGCTTCGACGGAACGCGCGATCCCGACGAGGTGCACGCGCGCATCCGCGCCACCGTCGCGGCGTTGCGTCTCGAGGAGAAGCTGTAGGAGGCTGTGCCGACTGGCGCATGCTGGCCGATCTTTGATCGGTCCGGCGGGACCGCACATGTGCGCTCCCGAGCGAGGGCGCACATGTGCGCCCTCGGGCACGGTCGCATGCGACCGTGCGAGGCAGGCCGTATACGGCCCTGCCCAGCTAAGCTCAGCAGGTGATCATCAAGAAGTCCCCGAGGAGATCGAGAGCATGGGGCGCGCCGGCAAGGTGCTGGTGGCGGCGCTCGACGAGCTCGAGGAGCGGATCGCACCCGGGGTCAGCACACTGGAGCTCGACCGCGCCGCCGAGCGCTTCATCCGCGCGCAAGGGGGCGTGCCTACCTTCAAGGGCTACCGCGGCTTTCCCGGTTCGATCTGCGCCTCCCCCAACGCGATGGTCGTGCACGGGATCCCTGGTCCCTACCGTCTCGAGGACGGCGACATCATCTCGATCGACGTCGGCGTGACGCTCGACGGATGGGTCGCCGATGCCGCGCGCACGTTCGCGGTCGGTGAGGTCGGCGCGCCGGAGCAGAACCTTCTGCGCGCGACCGAGGAGTCCCTGCGCGCCGGCGTCGCCGAGTGTCGCGTCGGCAACCGCATGGGCGACATGTCGAGCGCGATCCAGCGCGTCGCCGAGGGCGCCGGTCTGTCGGTCGTGCGCTCGCTCGTCGGCCATGGGATCGGGCGCGACATGCACGAGGATCCGCAGGTGCCCAACTACGGAAAGCCCGGCAAGGGTCCGCTGTTGGAGGAGGGGATGGTGCTCGCCGTCGAGCCGATGACGACGGCGGGAAAGGCCGCCGTCCGGGTCGGCGGCGACGGCTGGGCGATCTACTCGCAGGACGGCTCCCCGGCCGCCCATTTCGAGTTCACGGTCGCGGTCACGGCCGGCGGGCCCAAGATCCTCACGCCGTGGCATCTGTCGGCCGATACGCCGGCGGATACGCGCGCCGTAGAGGGCGCCGCCAGCTCCTAGAGTTGCTACCATCAGGAGCTCTGCTCGGAAGCGAGGAGTTCTTCTCGCCGACGAGTGATCTCCGCGACCTGGTAGCGGCAGCCGCAACGGCGGCCAGAGCCGGGTCGCCGGAACCCAGCCGCCGAAAGGGATCATGAAGGTACGACCGTCGGTCAAGCCGATGTGCGAGAAATGCAAGGTCATCCGCCGCAATGGGGTGGTGCTGGTGATCTGCCAGAACAAGCGTCACAAGCAGAGGCAGGGCTAGAATGGCTCGCATTGCCGGCGTGAACCTGCCCCTGAACAAGCGCTCGGAGATCGGGCTGACCTACATCTACGGGATCGGCCGCGCGACCTCCAACAAGATTCTTCAGCAGGCAGGCGTCAGCCCCGACACCTACGTGCGCGACCTCACCGAGGACGAGGTGGGCAAGCTGCGCGACGCGATCGACGACGGCTATGCAGTCGAGGGCGACCTTCGCCGCGAGCGCTCGCAGGACATCAAACGACTTCAGGAGATCGCCTGCTATCGCGGGCTTCGCCACCGTCGCGGGCTGCCCGTGCGCGGTCAGAAGACCAAGACGAACGCGCGCACGCGCAAGGGTCCCAAGCGCATGCAGGTTGCGGGCAGGAAGAAAGCGGGCAAGAAGTAGTGCCGCGGCTCCCAAACGCGCCCGCGGACGGCGCAAGCCGAAAAAGAACATCCCGGTCGGTCAGGCGCACATCAAGACCTCCTTCAACAACACGATCGTCTCGCTGACGGACACACAGGGCAACGTGATCGCGTGGGAGTCGGCCGGCGGCGCGGGCTTCAAGGGCTCGCGCAAGTCGACGCCGTTCGCCGCGCAGGTGACGGCCGACGCGGCCGCGCGCAAGGGCCTCGAGCAGGGGCTGCAGAAGGTCGAGGTCTACGTCAAGGGCCCCGGCTCCGGGCGCGAGACGGCGATCCGCTCGCTGCAGGCCGCCGGCCTGGAAGTGACGGGCGTCAAGGACGTCACGCCGCAGGCCCACAACGGTTGCCGCCCCCGCAAGCGCAGGAGGGTCTGAGATGGCCGAGAGCCGACGGCAGAGACCACAGTGCAAGCAATGCCGCCGTGAGGGACAGAAGCTGTTCCTCAAGGGCGAGCGCTGCCTGACGGACAAGTGCGGCGTGGAGCGTCGTTCCTACCCGCCGGGCGAGCACGGTCGCGGTCGCATGAAACAGAGCGAGTACCGCGTGCAGCTGCGCGAGAAGCAGAAGGCCAAGCGCTACTACGGCGTGCTCGAGCGGCAGTTCGCCGGCTACTACGAGAAGGCCTCGCGCCAAGCCGGAATCACCGGCGAGAACCTGCTCGCGCTGCTCGAGAGCCGCCTCGACAACGTGCTCGTGCGCCTCGGTTTCGCCGCCTCACGGCGCCAGGCGCGACAACTTATCCGCCACGGTCATTGGACGGTCAATGGCCGGCGGGTGAACATCCCCAGCTATCAGGTGCGCCAAGGGGACGTGATCGCCATCAAGGCGGACACGTCGGCGACGCAGGTGGTCAGGGACGCCACCGAGCTCACCGGACAGATTCCCGCGTGGCTCCAGGCCGACCACGAGTCGCTGACGGCCAAGGTGCTGCGCAAGCCGGAGCGGCGGGAGGTCGCCGCCCCGGTGCAGGAGCAGCTCATCGTCGAGCTGTACTCGAAGTAGTAGGACCTTCACGCGCCGCGCCCGCGCCGGGCGGCACTCCCGAGCCGGCCGTCCCGATGGGCGCCGGTGCGACACCAAAACGACGTTAGGACCCCCATGCTCGACTTCCAAATCCCCCGGATCACAAGCGAGTCCGTGGAGCAGAACCGCGGCACGTTCACCATCGAGCCGCTCGACCGCGGATTCGGCTACACGTTCGGCAACTCGCTGCGGCGCGTACTGCTGTCCTCCCTATCGGGGGCCGCTGTCACGAGCGTGCGCATCGAGGGCGTTGCGCACGAGTTCTCGACGATCAACGGCGTCAAGGAGGACGTGACCGACATCGTGCTCAACCTGAAGGGCGTCGTGTGTCGCATGCACTCCGACGCGAGCGAGGTCGAGGCGCCGCTAGTGGTGACGGGGCCGGGTGAGATCACCGCGAAGGACATCGACCTGCCCGCCGGCGTGGAGATACTCAACCCCGACGTGCACATCGCCACGCTCGAGAAAAAAACGAAGCTCGAGCTGTACATGACGATCGGCCGCGGCCGCGGCTATCGGCCGGCCGAGGAGAACAAGTCCTCCGACCAGCCGATCGGCGTGATCCCGATCGACTCGATCTTCTCGCCGGTGCGCCGCGTCGCCTACGCGGTCGAGCAGGCGCGTGTCGGCCAGAAGACGGACTTCGACAAGCTCACGCTGGACATCGAGACCGACGGCTCGATCGACCCGCAGGCAGCGCTGCGCGAGGCCGCCGAGCTGCTGATCTCGCAGCTGGCGATCTTCACCGACGCCGACCGCATCCAGGAGCTGCGCGCCACACCCGGTGGGCAGCTCGACGGCCACGGCCTCGCTGTCGCCGGCGGCGCGCAAGCGGCTCTGCAGGGCGAGGAGTGGAGCATCCTGATCGAGGAGCTCGAGCTCGGCGTTCGTTCCTACAACTGCCTCAAGCGGGCGGGCATCCAAACGGTCGGCGACCTGATCTCGAAGTCCGAGGCGGAGCTCAACGCGATCCCCAACTTCGGCAAGAAGTCGATCGACGAGGTCATCGAAACGCTGCATGCGCGCGGCCTGAACCTCCGCCAGGACTAGGAGGCCGCTGAGCTGCGCTGGCCGATCCGATCGGTCCGTGTCCTCGGTCGCTCGCGTGCAAGGCAGGCCACGCTCCCTGCGTCCTTGGCTCGCTTGCTCATCGACCCCCTAGTCCAACTAGAATCCCCACCGCCCATGAGACATCAGCGCAAAAAACATCAGCTCAGCCGCGACTCGGCGCATCGCAAGGCGCTGCTCATGAATCTGAGCAAGGAGATCATCGAGCACGAGCGGATCAAGACCAGCGAGGCCAAGGCGAAGGCGGTCAAGCCCGAGATCGAGAAACTGATCACGCTGGCCAAGCGCGGCGACCTGCACGCGCGCCGGCAGGCGCTGTCGACGCTCGCGCAGGACAAGTTCGCCGTGCACAAGCTGTTCGAGGATCTCGCGCCGCGCTACCTCGACCGCCCCGGCGGATACACGCGCATCCTCAAGCTCGGTCCGCGCAAGAGCGACGCGACCGAGATGGTCTTCATCGAGCTCGTCTGAACTCGCTGGCCGATCTTCGATCGGTGGCGCGCTGCCCGATGGTCACCAAGCTGACGCTCGAGTACGACGGGGCGAGCTTCGCCGGCTGGGGGCGCCAGCCCGGGCTGCGCACCGTGCAGGAGGAGCTCGAGCGCGCGCTGCGCACCGTGCTCGGCGACACGGGCAGCGACGGGCAGCCGCTCAAGTTGACCGTGGCGGGGCGCACCGACCGCGGTGTGCACGCATGGGGCCAGGTGGCCAGCTATGCGCACGAGGCCGTCGACCCGCTGCGCCTGAACGGCCTGCTCGACGACGACCTCGCGGTGCTCGCGGCCGAGCCCGCGCCGGACGCGTTCGACGCGCGACGCGACGCGCGCAGTCGCACCTACTGCTACCGCGTGCTCGCGCGCCGCGCTCGCAGCGTGTTTGCCCGCCGCACCGCCTTCTGGATCGACGGGAGAGCTCGATCGCGACGTGCTGCGACGAGTGCGCGAGCGCGTTGCTCGGCAAGCACGACTTCAGGGCCTTCACGCCCAGCGAGACCGAGCACAGCTGGTTTCGCTGCGAGGTGGCGCGAGCCGAGTGGCTCGAGCGGGGCGACCTGCTCGAGTTCTGGATCGAGGCTGACATGTTCCTGCGACACATGAATCGCGCGCTCGTCGGCACGATGCTCGACGTCGCCGTGGGCCAGCTGACGCTGGAGCGTTCAAGCAGCTGCTCGAGGGGCGCCCGCGCGCGGAGGCGGGCAGGACCGCGCCCGCGCATGGGCTGGCGCTGGCTAGCGTGTCCGTACCCATAGGAGGAGCGCGGCACGGTTGCCAGGCGTACGCGGGGCGCGAGGTGGGAGGGCCGCTGAGACGGCGCCGCACGGCGTGCCGGCGGACCGGATGCGGGACCGCCGGGATAGCGCCACGGGCGCCTATGCTGCACGAGCAGATGCTCAACGTACTGCTCACCAACGACGATGGAATCGAGGCCGAGGGCCTGCAGGCGATGCGCAGCGCGCTGGCCGCGCTCGACGGTGTGCGCCTGGCCGTGATCGCGCCGGACGGCAATCGCTCGGCGATGGCGCGCTCGATCACGACGCGCAGGCCGCTATGGGTCGCCGAGGTTCCGTTTGCCGACGGCTCTGCCGGCTACGCGACCGACGGCACGCCCGTCGACTGCGTGCGGCTCGCGCGGCTCGGGCTGATCGAGGGCTTCGAGGCCGAGCTCGTGGTGTCGGGCATCAACCACGGCGCCAACCTCGGCGACGACATCACCTACTCGGGCACGGTCGCCGCGGCACTCGAGGGCGTCGTGCTCGGACTCCCGTCGATCGCGGTCTCCCAGCAGTCCGGCGCGCGCGCGCTCGACTACCGCTTCGACGGCGGCTTCGGCTTTGAGGTCGCGGCGGGCTTCGTGGCGCGCCTGGTGCAGCGCATCGAGGACGTACCGCTGCCGGCGACGACGCTGCTCAATGTGAACGTCCCCGCGGGCGCGCCCAGCGGCGTCGAGGTGACAAGCCTCGGCAAGCGCATCTACCGCGACGAGCTCAAGCTCGAGCGCGAGGAGGAGCATCGCCGGCGTTACTGGATCTACGGCTCGGACCCGGGCTTTCGTGACGAGCCCGGCACCGATCTCGCCGCGGTCGCCGCCGGACGGGTCGCCGTCACGCCGATCCACTTCGACCTCACCGATCGCGCCGGGCTGGAGGCGCTCAAAGGCTTCGATCTCGACGATCTGCTCGCGCCACCGATTGGAGATCAGCCAACGCGCGAGGCGCCGTGAGCGCCGCGCAGGCGTCAGCAAGGACGCTCGCACGCGTGCAGGAGCTGCGCGAGCAGCTCGAGTACCACTCGCGCCGCTACTACGTCTTCGACGACCCCGAGATCGGCGACGACGAGTACGACGCGCTGCTCGACGAGCTGCGCACGATCGAGCGCGAGCATCCCGAGCTGCTGAGCGCCGACTCTCCCACGCAGCGCGTCGGCGGCGAACCGGTCAGCCGCCTGGAGAAAGTCGAGCACCTGGAGCCGATGCTGTCGCTCGGCAACGTGCGCTCGGAGCAGGAGCTGCGCGCGTGGGTCGAGCGGATGCGCAATCACCTTGCCCGCGAGGGCATCTCCGAGCCGAGCTTCCAGTACGTGGTGGAGCCGAAGATCGACGGCCTCGCGATCAGCCTCGTGTATCGCGACGGTGGGCTGCAGCGCGGCGCCACGCGCGGCAACGGCGAGATCGGCGAGGACGTAACGCACAACCTGCGCACGATTGCGGCGATCCCTCTCAGCTCGAGGACGCGCCCTCGCTCGTCGAGGTGCGTGGCGAGGTGTACATGTCGCTGGCCGACTTCACGGCGCTCAACGAGCGACGCGCGGAAGCGGGCGAGTCGACGTTCATGAACCCCCGCAACTCGGCCGCCGGCACGATCCGCCAGCTCGACCCCGCCGACGCCGCCAAGCGCCCCCTGTCGATCTGGTGCTACCAGGTGGGCGTCACCGAGGGGCTGTCCTTCGAGCGCCATTCGCAGGCGCTCCAGTGGCTGCGCGAGCACGGCTTCCGCGTCAGCCCCGACATCAAGCTGCTAGCCAGCGAGGATGAGGTCGTCGCGCAGTGCCTGCACTGGCAGGAGCGCCGCGGCGAGCTCGACTTCGAGATCGACGGCGTGGTCGTGAAGGTCGACGACCTGGAGCTGCAGCGCCGCCTGGGCTCGGTCGGGCGCGACCCGCGCTGGGCGGTCGCCTGGAAGTTCCCGCCGACGACAGCCGTGACGCGCCTCCAGAAGGTGATGTGGAACGTGGGCAAGTTCGGCGACATGCGCCCATACGCGCGTGCTCGATCCCGTGGTCGTCGGCGGCGTGCGCATCGGCATGGCGACGCTGCACAACGAGGAGGACCTCGCGCGCAAGGACATCAGGGCCGGCGAGGACGTGATCGTGCTGCGCGCCGGCGACGTGATCCCGCAGGTCGTCTCGCCGGCGCCGCACGTCAGCGAGCGCAAGCGCCGCCCGCCGCGCCCGCGCCCGCCCGCCAAGTGCCCGTTCTGCGGGACGCCGACGGTCAAGCCCGAGGACGCCGTCTTCACCAAGTGCCCAAACCCGCTGTGTCCAGGGCGCGCGTGGCAGCTGCTCAAGCACTTCGTCTCGCGCGGCGCGATGGACATCGAGGGTCTCGGCGAAAAGCAGGTCGCGATGCTGCAGGAGCACGGGCTCGTGCGGACGGCTGGCGACTTCTATCGGCTGCGAGAGGAGCAGTTGCTGGAGCTCGACGGCTTCGGCGAGTTGTCCGCCCGCAACCTCCTCGCCTCGCTCGAGGCGTCCAAGCAGCGGCCGTTCGCGCGCGTGCTGTTCGCGCTCGGCATCGAGGAGGTCGGCGAGGTGACCGGCCGCAACATCGCGCAGCGCTTCCGCGACATCGACTCCCTGCTCGGCGCCTCCGAGGAGGGGATCGAGCAAACGCCGGGCATCGGCCAGAAGATGGCGGCGTCGATCCGCGCGCAGCTCGACGACGAGCGCATGCGCGAGCTGATCGCGGACCTGCGCGAGCTCGGCCTGCGCTTTGCCGAGGAGGGCCCGGCGCCGTCGGAGGGGCCGCTCAACGGCAAGACGCTCGTGCTGACGGGGTCGCTCCCCGACTGGTCACGCGAGCAGGCGACCGAGCGGATCATGGCCGCGGGCGGACGCGTGACGAGCTCGGTCTCCAAGAAGACCGACTACGTCGTCGCCGGCGAGAGTCCTGGCTCCAAGCTCGCCAAGGCCGAGCGCCTGGGCGTGTCGCTGCTCGACGAAGTCGCGCTGCGCGAGCTGCTCGGCGAGTAGCGACGCAGCGAGGTGTGCGCCAGCGCGCGCCTGCGAGCCCTGTCAGTCAGGCTTGCCCGGCGCTCGGCGAGCGGCGCGGCGCAGGGCCCGCTGGGAGTTGCGCGCGAGCGTCGACTCGCGCATGCGCTCGGCGAGCTCCCAGCTTCCGGGGAAGCCCAGCGTGGCGCCCTTGGCGCGCCCGCGCAGGCGGCGCGGCGGCAGCGGCGAGCCCGACGCGTGATCGCCCACCACGTGTGGCGAGGGTGATACCAGCGTAGGCGCACCGCATCGAGCCCGGCCTCGTCCAGCCAGCGCGCGATCGTCCGGCGTCGGTACGGGGTCACGCCCATGTACTCCCAACCCTCTCTGGCCGTGTCGCGGGGTCCGTGGATGAACGTGACCGCCGCAACTCCCGACGGCGCGAGCGCTTCGCGTATCGAGCCGAACAGGGCTCTTGTCATCTCGGGGCCCGTGTGGGTGGCGATCGACTGTGCGAGCACGAAGTCGAACGGCTCCTGCCCGGACACGTCGAACGTCTCGTTGTGCACGAACGTCGGCGCGCGTAGCGCCATGAGCTCGCGCCCGAGTTCCCGGTCAATCGCGTCCTCGACCAGCCAGCGGTTGGGCTCCAGCCCGGTGTAGTTGCCGGGGGCGAGGTAGGGGATGAACAGCCGACCGGCCCGCAGCGACCCGCAGCCGATGTCCAGCAGCCGGTGGCTGTCGCGCAGTCCGAGCGCGCACATCACCGCGAACTGCATCGCGCCCATCAGGTCGTACTCCTCGCGCACACCGACGAAGTTCAGATGGTGGTCCGTGGCCGCTGCCTCCATGGCGCCGGCGATTCTATGCTTTACGCCGAGCGACTTCCGCCGCTGAGTAGCTCGCGCTGGCGAGCGTGATCGTCATGTGATCCTGGATCACGTGCGCGAGCGTGGTGGAGATGCCGTCGTTGAAGAAGGCGAACGCGAGCAGGTGCCCGTTAGCGGCCTGGCAGTAGCCGACCAGGTTCGAATAGCCGGTGAGCGTGCCGGTCTTGCCCTGGCAGCGCCCTGAGGCGGCGGTGCCGCGCATGCGCTCGGCCAGCGTGCCGGTGTGCCCGGCGATCGCCATGCTGCCACGCAGGATCGCTCCGGTCGCAGTGGGGGCGAGCGCGACCAGCAGGTCGACCACCTGGTAGGTGGAGGTTTTGTCAGCTTCCGAGAGGCCCGAGCCGTCGACCACCTGCGGATCGATGCCCAGCATCGAAGAGATCGTCTGGCTGACGACAGCCGCGCCGTCCGCCGTCGTGCCGGAGTGGGTCACGGCCGCGCCGAGGTCCTTGACGAGCATCTCGGCGAAGAAGTTGTCAGACGGCGGAAGCATCAGCTCGAGCAACTGCGCGATCGTCGGCGAGCTGACCTGCGCCAGCTGCGCGGCACCGGCTGGCGCGGTGGCGGCGCCGCTCGCTCCGCGGATGCTGACGCCGTCGCTCTCGAGCATCGCCCACAGCTTGTGCGCGGCGTATGCGGCGGGCGCGTGCGCGACCTTTTCTCGGCCGCTGGCGCCACGATCGAACGCCAGTCCGCTGAGCGTGCCTTCCAGGAACGGGTCCTGCGCGTAGTCGCTGGACGGCTCACCGCGCTGCGAGTCGAAGTCCGACTCGTCGCCGTAGATCGAGCCGCGCACCGCGTGAATGCCGTCGACGTGGATCAGCTGCGAGACCAGCGTCGAGATGCTGGCGCCGACGCCGCCGTAGTGGCTGCGGATGAACGCGCTGTCGCCAAAGGTCGGATCGCCGCCTCCGTGCAGGTACAGATCGCCTTCCCAGACGCCGGTGGGACTCAGCTGACCTGTGCCGAGCACGGTCGTCGACAGCCGCGCGGTCGGGCCGAGGCGCGCCAGCGCCGTGGTCGCGGTGTACAGCTTCTCCACCGATGCCGGCGGGCGCAGGACGGTGGCGCGCTCGGAGAACAGCGCCTGTTTGGCCGTGATGTCGTAGACGTAGCCGCTGGAGCGCGAACCGGAGATCTGCAGCTGGTGGGTCAGGTCGCTCTGCAGCGCCGGCAGCGTGACCGCGGCATGTGCGGCGCTCGGTAGCGCGCTCGCCAGCGCGAGCGCTGCAAAAAGGCATGCAAATAGCGCCTTTTGCGGGCAGGCAGCCCATCCTCGTTGGGTTTCAGCGGCGCTGGGGTAGGCGTCTGCGGGCGCCGCGACCGGGTTGCGGGTCATCTGTCCCGTAGAATCAAGCTTGCCATGGGCAACGTTGTCAAGCTGGAACCGACGGCCAAGGCGAAGGTTGCGGCCAAGAAGCGTCGGCAGCGTCTGGAGGCGGCGCGCGGGGTGGGCCAGGGCGGGGCGCACGACAGGCGCCGGCGCCCACGGCGACACAAGACCGCGCTCGTGCTGGGCGGTGGCGGCTTCACCGGCGGCGTTTACGAGATCGGCGCGCTGCGCGCGCTCGACCTGCTCGCCGTGAACAGCAGCGTCAACCAGTTCGACGTGTACGTCGGCACCTCTGCGGGCTCCTTCATCGCGGCGCTGTGCGCCAATGGCGTGACGCCCGAGGAGATGATGCGCGTCGTCACGCGACAGGGCGAGCCGCCCTTCAAAGACGTCAACCTCAGCGACCTGCTGCGCCCGAACTTCGTCGAGTTCGCGCGCAAGGGCGCGATGCTGCCGCTGCGTGCGCTGTCGCTCGCGCGTCAGATGGTCTCCCAGCGCGGCGGCGTGTCGCTGCTCGACGTGCTGCTCGGCTTCGCCGAGGGGCTGCCCTCGGGCGCCTACACGGGCGCCGGCATCGAGAACTACCTGCACCAGGTGCTCAGCGAGCCGGGTCGCACCGACGACTTCCGCGAGCTCGGCTGCGAGCTGTACCTGACCGCCACCGACCTCGACACGTGTGAGCGCGTCGTGTTCGGCGTCGAGGAAGCCGACGAGGTCCCGATCTCGACGGCCGTACGCGCGTCTGGAGCGCTGCCGATGGTGTACGCGCCGGTGCGAGTGAACGAGCGCGAGCTGATCGACGGTGGGATGGTCTCGACCACCAACCTCGACATCGCCGTCGAGGCGGGCGCCAAGCTGATCGTCGTGATCAACCCGATCGTCCCGTTCGTGAACGACTTCGCGGGACGCGTTCGCACGCTCCGCGGCACGCGCCCGCGGCGCGTGTCCGACATGGGCTTCCCGCAGATCGGCTACCAGGCGTTCAAGCTGGTGGCGCACCAACGCCTTCACGAATTGGCCAAGGGTTGGGAGAGCCGCTACCCGGGCGTCGACATCGTGCTGATCGAGCCCGAGCCGACGGATGAGCTGATGTTCCAGACCTCGATGATGAACTTCGCCTCGCGCGTGGAGATCGCGCGGCACGGCTTCGAGTCGGTGACCAAGCACCTGGCCGGCGAGTACGAGCACTACAAGGAGGTCGCCGAGCGCCACGGCATCGATATCTCCGGCACGCGCGTGCGCAAGGTGGTCGAGCACTTCGACACCGAGCCCGAACAGGTCAGCGCCTGGCGCAAGATCCTCGAGGGCACGACCGGCACGCTGTTGCGCCAGTCCGGCTCCGCCTCTAGCGTCGGCCGCTCGTCCTCCGACCCCTCTGCTGGGCTGGCGTCGGCCGGCGCTGGCCGATCTTCGATCGGTCTGCGTCCTCAGTCGCGGGTCCACAGCGCTTTGTCGATCGCCGCGAGCAGGCGCGCGCTGGCGGCGCTGTTGCGGATCGCGATGCGCACGTGCTGGGGCTCGCCGAGCGCGTCGCCTTCGGCGACGAGCACACCCGCGAGCGCAAGGCGCGCCGCGAGCTCGCCGCCGCTGAGCGACGGATGCGCGGCCCACACGAAATTGGACTGACTGTCGGTGACCTCGAAGCCGCGCTCGCGCAGGGCGTCGATCAGGCGCGGGCGCTCTTCGCTGATCGTGCGCATGTGCCGGGCGAGCAGCTCCGAGCACGTTCGCAGCGCCTCCAGCGCGCCGGCCTGCGAGACCTCGGAGACGCCGAGATCGGGCTCGAGCTCGCCCATCAGCTCTTGCGAGCCCGGCGCGCCGATTGCGTAGCCGACGCGAAGGCCGGCGAGCCCCCACGCCTTGGAGAAGCTGCGAAAGACGAGCAACCGCGGGTGGCGCTCGAGCAGCTCCAGCGAGGAGTCGCGCGGCTGCGCGTCGGCGAACTCCACGAGCGACTCGTCGAGCAGCACGGCGACGCCCTCGGGCACGCCCTCGAGCAGTCGCTGCAGCTCGGCCTTGGCGGTCAGCTCGCCCGTCGGGTCGTTCGGACTGGCCAGCGCGATCACGCGCGTGGTTGGCTCCCGGGCCGCCTCGATCAGCTCGTCGATGCCGCCGGTGATCCGCACGGCATGTCCGTGCGCGCGGCGCGCCATGATCGGGAACAACGGATACGAGGGCCAGGTGGTGAGTAGCTGCTGACCGGGCTCGATCAGCGCGCGCGTCGCCGAGCTGAGCAGCTCGGCGGCGCCGTTGCCGAGGATCAGGCGGCCCGGATCGACGCCGACGCTCGCGGCCAGCTCGTCGCGCAGCCCGGAGCCGCGCACGTGGGGGTAGCGATGCAGGCCGCGCCTGGCCACGAACGTGATCGCGTTGACGATTCGCGGATGCGGCAGCTCGGGCCAGGTCGTCTGCGAGAGGTCGAGCGTCTCGAGGCGGGTGAGCGCTTTGCGGCGGCGCTCGGCTGCCTGCTCACGCAAGCCGGCGTTGACCTCCTCCTCGGACATCGCTTCGAACTGGCGGTAGTAGTCGAGCAGACCCACGGCAGGTCCGTTCTAGCAGGGCGTGTCGGCGCTGATGCCCCGCCACCGGGCGACGGCGCACGCCTCGGAGCTCACGCCTGGCCGTTGCCGGAGATCGTCAGCGAGCCCGGCCCGTGGATGACGACGAACCAGAACGCGAAGCCGAGCCCGACGACGACGGCGGCAGTACCGAAGATGCGGCCCATGATCCCACCGCGCTGATCGTGGCCGGCGGCGCGGCGCACGAGTATCCATGCCTGATCTAGGCGTTTGAGCAGCGACAGCGTCCCGAACAGCAGCACGAACAGCGCGATGAACGAGACGAGGATGCCGACGCCGACGCTCCCCGAGAGGTAGTCCATCTGCGAGCCGACCCACAGGCAAGCGAGCGGGATCGGTCCCCAGCAGAGCAGGCTGAGGAAGATCATCGCAGCGACCAACAGCACCCGCGAGCGAGCCGTCGACGCGCTGGCGCGACGGCGTCGCCGCGTTTGGGCAGCGCGCGATAGCGGACCGGTGCCGTGCCGGGCCGGCGCCCGACGAACAAGCCTCCGTTGTCGCTGGGATCGCTGCGCATCAGTGTCTATGTTCGCAGCTAGGAGCCGGTTCCGGCGCGCCGCCGGCCCGCCCGATGAGGATCTGTAGCGGGGACGCTACGCCTCGCTCGCTCAGCTCGCGTACAGGGCGTCGAACAGCTCGGAGTATTTCTCGTTGACGACGTTGCGCTTGACCTTCAGCGTCGGCGTCAGCTCGCCCGTCGCCTGCGACAGGTCGTGGTCGAGGATCGCGAACTTCTTGACCTGCTCGACCTGGGCGTATTTGGCGTTGGCGCGGTCGATCTCGCTGCTGGATCAGCGAGCGGATCTGCTCCGAGCGCGGCCAGCGAGGGGATGTCCGTGGGCAGCCCGTGCTCGCTCGCGTACAGCGGGATCTCTTCCTCGTCGAGCGTGATCAGCACGACCGGGTAGGGGCGCTGGTCTCCGTGCATCACGGCTTGTGAGATCCAGCGACACTGCTTGAGGTCGTTCTCGATGTTGGCCGGCGTCAGGTTCTTGCCGCCGGCGGTGATGATGATGTCCTTCTTGCGTCCGGTGATCGACAGGTAGCCGTCCTCGTCGATCGAGCCGAGGTCGCCGGTGTGCAGCCAGCCCTGCTCGACCGCTCCGAAGCTGGCGTCGGCGTTGTTGTGGTAGCCGTTGAAGATGTTCGGCCCTTTGACGAGGATCTCGCCATCCTCGGCGATCTTCAGCTCGACGCCGGGCAGCGCGCGCCCGACCGTGCCGAAGCGGTGGTTCTCGACGGTCGAGGTGGTCGCTGCGGTGGCCGTCTCGGTCATGCCGTAGCCCTCCAGCACGGGCACGCCGCAGGCCCAGAAGAACTCCAGGATCTCGCTTAGCGATCGGCGCGGCGCCGCTGGTCGCGTGGCGCACGCTGCCGCCGAAGATCGCGCGCACGTTCTTGTACAGCTGCTCGTCGGCTTCCTCGAACGGCTTCTGCAGCTCGTCGGGGACGGCTTCGCCACGGTTGATCATGTCGCGCACCTTCACGCCGAGCTCGATCGCCGCCTTGGCGCGCTCCTGCTCCTCGGCCGACTGCGACTGGATCGCTCCCTGCGCGACCGTGTAGATCTTCTCGAATACGCGCGGCACGGACGGCAGGTAGGTCGGTTTGACCTCCTGCAGCTCCGGAATGATCTGCTTGGTGTCGCCGCCGAAGTAGGCGAGCGTGCCGCCCAGGTCGAACACGGCCAGCTGGATCAGCAGCGCGAAGGAGTGGGCGAGCGGGAGGTACAGGTAGATGACCTCGTCGCCCTGGATCTCGCCGGCGTCGCTGACCATGTCGATGATCGAGCGGTAGTTGCCGTGCGTCAGCACGCAGCCCTTGGGAGGGCCGGTCGTGCCCGAGGTGTAGATGAACGTGAAGGGGTCCTCGGGCCGAACCGCCGCACGGCGCGCTTCGAGCTCGTCGGCCGAGCGCCCGCGGCCGCGCTCGGCCACCTCCTGCAAGCTGATCGCGTCGAGCGCTCGCACGGCGTCGGAGGGGCCCTTGGCGATCGAGGACGACTCGGGCGGGTCGATCACGATGATCGTGCGCATGCCCGGGATCTGATCGCGGATCGCGGCGATCTTCTCGAGCTGCTCGACGTCCTCGCAGACGATCGCGCTGGCGTCGGAGTCGGAGATCACCCACAGACACTCCTCGGGAGAGTTCGTCTGGTAGATCGGCACCACGACCGCGCCGGCGGAAGTCGCGGCCATGTCCGCGTAGGACCACTCGGGCCGGGTGTTGCCGAGGATGCACAGGCGCTCGCCCGGCTCGATGCCGAGGTCGATCATGCCCAAGGCGATGTCCTGCACGCGTCTGCGCGAGCTCTGCGTAGCTGACGTCGTGCCAGGCGCCCTCCCGCTTGTAGCGAATCGCGGTGTTGTCGCCGTGGGCCGCGGCTGCGCGCGGGATCAGGTCGGCGATAGTTTGCGACCCGGTTGCCGACCCCGCGGTCGTCGCGGTCGTGACCTCCATCCGGACTCTCCTCCTCCTCGATCAAACAAGCTGGCTGACCAGCTCATGTTAGAGGAGCTGGCGCAATTTGCGAGCGCTGCAGGAGCAGTGCCGCGCTTGGCGAGGCGCCGGTGAGGCCGTGCCGAGAGCGGTCCCGCCTGGAGCGGCGGGCGCCGCTCAGATCGGATTGGGCACGTCGAGGAACACGTGGCGCACGTCGAAGCGCTCCGCCAGGTGCTCCCCCAGCGCGCGCACGCCGAACGTCTCGGTCGCGTAGTGGCCGGCGGCGATGAAGTGCAGGCCGGACTCGCGCGCGCTTGCCATCACGCGCTCGACGGGCTCGCCGGTGAGCAGTGCATCGGCGCCCGCGTCGGCCGCGTCGGCGAGGTAGTCGGAGCCACCGCCGGAGACGATCGCGATGCGGCGCACTCGCTGTGGCCCGCAGTCGAACACGAGCGGCTCGCGCCCGGTGATCTCGCGCACGCGCGTGAACAGGTCGGCTGGCGGCGACGCCCTCGCCCGGCAGCGTGGCGATGAAGCCGATCGGCTCGCCGTGGTGCTCGGCAAAGGGGCTCATCGCTCGGCCCCGAGCGCGCGTCCCAGCAGCGCGTTGTTCCCGAGCTGTGGATGCGCGTCGAGCGGCAGGTGGTAGGCGGCGAGGCCGATGTCCGCGTCGAACAGGATCTTCAGGCGGCGCTTCAGCGCCGCGTCGATCAGGTCTGTGCCGGCGCCCCAGAACAGGCCATGGTGCACCACCAGCAGCTGGGCTGGCTCGGCGGCTGCCAGCTCGAACAACTCCAGGTTGCGCGGAGACGCCCGTGGCGACGGTCTCGACCTGCTCCGCGCCGGGCACCTGCAGACCGTTGGGTCCGTAGTCGTCGAATCGCGCTGGCTCCAAGACTCGGTCCAGCTCCGCGAGGATGTCGCTGACGGGAACCGACACCGGCCGAAGATAGCGGTATGGAATACTGACGGCGCATCGGGGCGTGGCGCAGCCTGGTAGCGCGCACCGTTCGGGTCGGTGAGGTCCCGAGTTCGAATCTCGGCGCCCCGATATTTCGCAAGTCGCGAACAGGCGCGAATACCGGCGGGCCCTACGAGGGCACAGGACGCGTGGTCTTCGTGCTCGGCCTCGCCGTGTGGGCATCGCAGGAGATCGTGGGGGGTGTCAACTGGTTCCGGCGTCTGCTCGGAACGGGGGCACTCGTCTGGATCGTCGTCGGTCTGGTCGGCGTGTCGTGAGGTCGCTTGCAATCGGAGGACCACGCCGCCTCCTGACTCCTTCCCTCGAGACCTTCCTCTCTTGTGGGATCATTCAGACATGAGCGCGTCTGGACGGTCCGCCGTCCGTCTTGTAGCGGTAGATGACCTCGGTGCCTCACAGGTCACGGTCGTAGAGGAGACGCCTCACGGAACCATCGCCGTCGGCATCAGCGCAGACAAGCCATTCGCTGTTTCCAATCGCTGCCGCCACCTCTTCGCCTCGCTTGGCGAGGGGAAGGTGACGACCGAGGGCTGCCTTCAGTGCCCGTGGCACGGGGCACGCTACGACGTTGCAACCGGAAAGATGGTGCGCGGTCCACAGGGCGCGTACAAACCGCTGGCCGGAGTCATCAAGGCGACTGCCGGCGCGATCGCGCTGAAGACCTTCCCAGTGGAGCTGCGCGATGGGGCGATCTGGCTAGTCGGTTGATCACGAGCACGCCTCGCAGGCGCCGTGCAGCATTACCTCGTGCTCGGAGACGCTGAGCGGGACACGCTCGGAGGCTCGCTTGATCGCGCGCTCGATGCCGTCGTCGGTGAACGGCTCAAGTCGCCCGCACTGGTCGCAGACCAGATGATGATGATGTCCGCGTCCACGCCGGATCGGCTCATAGCGCGTCAGCCCGCGGCCGATGTCGACGCGTTGCACGATCTGGAGCTCCTCGAGCTCCTCGAGGATGCGATATACGCTCGCACGCGAGACGCGTCGGTTGCCCTGCGCGATCGCCTGCTCGATCTCGACGGCCGACAAGGCACATCGCTGCTCACCGAGGAGCAGCAGCACCTCACGGCGCGCGCCACCACGGCGGTAGCCCGCGTCGGCCAGTCGCTCGAGCGCTGTGTCTGTCCATCTTTGGGCGTCGCCTGTCGCTGCCATGACTAGATTCTAGGGTTCATTCTCATCAGCTCGCGAGCACTCCGGCAGGCGGTGGCGTCGCCGCGGGCGAGCCGGGGTGACGGCTCGCCCGCCTTGCGGCGATCGCGCTCCACGCTCGTCCGAGCGCAAAGGATCCCGCGCTGATCGTTCCGACGAAGAACCCGATCGGATAGTTGGTCGCGTAGGAGATCGCGATCGCGCTCCAGACCGTGAGCAGCGCGATCAGCACCGACAGCGCGACGGCGAAGCCTGGACGATCGGTGAACGAGCGGGCGGCCGCCGGCGGCCCGATCATCAGGCTGAAGATCAGTAGCGTGCCGACGACCGGCACGGACACGGTCGTCGCAAGCGCGACGACCAGCAGGAAGCAGATCTCCATCGCAAAGGAGCTCACGCCGCGTGCTTCGCCTACCTCCGGCAGCACCGATGAGAGCATCAGCGGCCGGTAGATGATCGTGACCGTGGCAACGGCAGACGGCGGCCATCGCGATCGTCGGCCACAGCTCGTTGGTGCTGATGCCGAGCACCTCGCCGAACAGCAGCGAGTAGACCTCTGGGGCGTACTCGACGCTGAGGCTGAGAAACAGGGCGCCGAGCGCGAGCATCAGCACGAGCGTCAGCGCAGTCACCGCGTCGCGGCGCCCGCGTCGGCCGAGCGCGCCGATTCCGAGCGCCCCGAGCAGCGAGAAGACGCCGAGGCCGATGATCGTGTTGACGCCGATCAAGCTGGCGCCGGCAGCGCCCGCGAAGGAACCGTTGGGAACCGCGTGAGCAACGAACGCCGAGCCGCGCAGCACGATGAAGAATCCGACCACGCCGGCGACAACCGCGACGATGCTCGCCACCTCCCAGGCATTGATCATGAATCCGGAGAACATCGGAGCGTGCTCAGCGCTTCTGCGATCGCTGATCGCGCACGGTGTTTTGCGATGAGCGCCGCCGCCGGCCATCCCCGCGGGCGCCGATCAGTCCGCACACCAGGTATGTGGACGAAGACGATCGCGACGACGAAGAAACTGACGGGCCAGCCGCTGCCCTTCGGGGGCCAGTAGAAGCTGTCGTAGGCGAGCACTATCCCGAGCCAGACTCGCGCTCAGGCCAAGCAGGGCCGCCGTCAGGATCGCGGTGGCAGGGCGTTTGGCGACACGCAGCGCGCTCGCGGCAGGGCCGACGAGTAGGGCGGTGCTGAGGATCGAGCCGATCGTTAGCGCGCACAGGGCGACCGACAGGGCGAGCGCCAGTAGGTAGGCGCCGCCGACGAACCGCACAGGCACTCCTCGGGCGCCCGCGATTTCAGGGCTCACGGTGCTGAGCAGCAGCGGACGGTAGATCACCGAGCAGGATCGTGATCACGAGCGCGGCGAGCAGGATGACCAGTGGGATCGTCGTGCTCTGGATCGCGAACACCGAGCCGAACAGCACCGTCACGGTGGCGTTGCTGTGTTGTGCACGGTCGTGTCCAGATAGATCAACAGGGCCGCAAGGCCCAGCCCGGCGCCGAGCACGATTCCCGTCGCTAGGTCGCGTCCGCGCGGGCGCTGGATGCCGACCAGCTCCATCGTGCCGGCGGCGAGCAGGCCGGCCGTGACGAAAGCCCCAGATCGGTCCGACGCCGAGCAGGAACGCGCCCGAGCCGCCGGTCGTGCCGATGTCGGCCAATGCCTCGCCGGCGAAGGACTGACCGCGCATCACGGTGAAGACCCCGACCGCTCCCGATACCAGCGCGACTATGCGCGCCGATGACGAGCGCAGTGTGCACGGGCGAGCTGCTGAAAGAACCCCGTCTGGAAGACCGGGGCGAGGAAGCTGCTCACGAGAGGATCTCGATCCGCTGCGTCAGCTCGTCCCGTCGTGTCCTTGGCCGTCCGTGCCGATCGCGCCGGCGACGACCAACATTCGTCCGTGGACATGAGGACGTCTACATGGTGGCCGTAGAGTGCGACAGCACGTCCTGGCGAACGACCTCCTCGGTGGTGCCTGCCGCGGCTCGACCGTGCGGCAGGTAGACGATCCGGTCCATCACCGGCAGCAGCGGGTTCATCTCGTGTGCGGAGATCAGCACCGCGATGTTCTGCTCGCGCGCGATCCGCGATAGCAGCGCCACCACTTCCTGGGCGCTGCGCAGATCCAGGTTGGCCAGCGGCTCGTCCATCAGCAGCAGACGCGGTGCGGCTGGCCAGCGCGTGGGCGATCAGCACTCGCTGCTGCTCTCCGCCGGACAGGCGGCCGACTCGCGTGTCGGCGAACTCGCTGCGCATCGACGGCGGCGAGCATCTCGCTCGACCACCGCGCGGCTGCTCGCGACGCGTCGCGGCGATCCGAACCGGTGACCGTCCAGGCCGAAGCCGACCAGATCGCGAGCGCGCAGCGGGCAGTCGGGGTCCAGCAGGAACTTCTGCGGGACATAGCCGATCAGTGGGTTGCGCCGCGACCGCGGGCTTTCCGGCGATCAGGACCCGGCCTTGTTGTGCGGTCTGCAAACCCAGGATCACGCGAAACAGCGTGGTCTTGCCGGCGCCATTCGATCCGATCAGACCGGTGAACTCGCCGGCGTTGATCGCAAAGGTGACATCGCGCAGCACTTCGCGCCCGCCCAGCCGCACGTCGAGTCCCGTCGACCGAGAGGATCTCCTTGGGCTTGCGGTTGTGGGGATCCGCTTGTGCGCCTGGGCTGGGGGTGTCGGCCACAGCTCGGGCGCTCGAGCTTCTGCGTCGAGGTCTTGCTCGACACGGCCTTTTCGAGCGCCTTAAGCTCGGCCATCATCCAGGACTGGTAGTCATAGCCGGGTGTCGGCATCGTCTCATAGACCCCTACGACCGGAACACCGGCGTTCGCTGCTGCCTTCAGGAAGTTCGGTGATCGTGTCGGTCACCTGCTGGTTGTAGACGAACACCTTGACGCGGTGATCGGCGAACAAGGCGTCCTCCGCTGAGACGGCCTGCGGCGCTGGGTCGGTGCCGTTCATGATGTCCGCCTGCATGCTGAACGGCGTGAGGTTCGTGGACGCCGGCCGCCTCGCAGCATGTAGTCGGCTACCGGCTCGGTGGTCGCGACCGTGGCGTCCGGGTAACGGCTGCTGAACGCCTTCAGCGCCGTCAGCCACGGCTTCAGCGATTCGTCGAACTTCTTGTCGTTGGCCCGGAAGTATGCGGCGTGCGCCGGCTGCAGCGTCGAGAGGTCAGCGACCAGCGCCCCGGCGACGGCCGGCATCGTCGTCGGTTTGTACCAGAGGTGCGGGTTCGGGGTGGAGTCCGGCAGCCCGAGCAGGTTCTGCACGTTGATCACGGCTCGCGACGAACTCGGCGAGGCCGACTCGATCTTGTCCATGTAGGTCGTCGTAGCCGACTCCGTTCTTCGACGATCAGCTTCGCCTGGCTGACGGTCTGAGCGACGCTCGGGCTCGCCTCGAAGGTGTGCGGGTCGGTGTTCGGATTGCTCATCGATCGCACTGACCTTGACGTACTTGCCCGCCGAGCTGTTCGATCACGTTCGCGTACTCGTTCTCAGCGCCGACAGCGACAATCGGGGTGGTCGATCCGGCCTGTGCCGAGCCGCTTGAGCTCGAAGATGAGCCGCCGCAGCCGACCACAACCGCGGCTAGGCACAGCGGGACGAGCAGCGCACCCAGCAGCCGCACACGGCGCGACCCATTCAGCAGAACCTTCAACGGAACCTCGTGTCGTCGGGGTCGAGTGGCCGCCGTCGGCCGCGCGTCGCGCACTATACACGATGCTAGGAACGAGTCTTATTCCTGTCTAGCTCCGGTTAGGGAGTCGTGCCTCTAAGTGCTCTCACTCGACATGATGAGGCGACCCCACCTTCAGGATGAGGCGGATTGCGGATAGTTGGTCCTGTGGGCTGATTGACACCCAGCGCGCTCAAGTTATCGTGAAACAAGTGATCGAGTGGTGGGATCAAAGCAAGCGTTACGGGGATCGGACGCTCGCAACGGTCGCCTTCGTCTAGTCGAGAACGCGTCTGCTACGTGGGATCTACGCGCCATCATCACCGAGCTTCGCCGAGGTCAGATCGGCAGGGCGTGTCGCGGGACGCCGAGCTTCCGCTGATCGGCCGTTTCCTTCCCGCGCCGGTCGCGGCGAAGGTCCCGGAGGTCATCCTCGTCTTCTGGGTGGTGAAGATCCTGACGACCGCGGGCGGGGAGGCCACGTCGGATTACCTGAAGACGTACGGCAACTTCGTGGGCGGCGGCATTGAGGTGCTCGTGATCGTCGTGGGGCTGGTGCTGCAGTTCGGCACCCGTCGCTACCGAGCGTTTGCTTACTGGTCCCTGGCCTTTGCGATCGCGATCACGGGGACCGGCGTCTCAGATTTCCTGCATCTCGATGTCCATATCCCCTATGCGGGGACGACTCTGCTGTGGGCGGTGGTTCTGGCCGCGATCTTCTGGGTTTGGCAGCGCAGCGAGGGCACGCTTTCGATCCACAGCATCACGACCCAGCGACGCGAGGCCTACTACTGGGCAACGGTGTTCGCGACCTTTGCCCTCGGGACAGCGCTTGGAGACTTCACCGCGACCTCGCTGAACCTCGGCTACCTGGACTCGGGCATCCTCTTTGCGGTCGTGATCCTGATCCCCGCTCTCGCGCGCTGGCAGCTCGGCCTGAACGGCATCGCCGCGTTTTGGATGTCCTACATCGCCACGCGTCCGCTGGGCGCGTCCTTCGCGGATTACCTCAGCAAGCCCAAAAATCTCAGCGGGATCAACTTCGGCGACGGCCCCACGGCGATCGTGTTCGCCGTCGCCGTGTTCGTCCTGGTCTCCTACCTCGCGCTGTTCCGCCCGGACATCCAAAAGCCACTCGTAGCCGCGTCGGGACAGACACGATCGACGGCTCCGCTGCCCGATCTCCGCCCGGGCGAGCCCGAGCTCGAGGTGGACTAGCGAAGGCTCCACGGCACAGGCACGATCAGGCTGATTCGGATCGCAGTACTTCGGTGACGGGGTCCAGGCGAGCAAGCTCAGCACGCAGGTGCTCCGGCGATGCGTCCGAGTCGTACGCTGGTGGCATCTGCTCGCCAGCCAACGCTCGTCAACCACATGCACGCGCTGAAGACCGCTATCACGATCGCTTGGATCATCTTCTGGGTGTATTGGCTCGCGTCCTCGTTCGGCGTCAAGGAGGGCAGGGCTGATTGGCGTCGGATCCCGCTGAATGGCCTGAGCGCCCTGTCGGTCGTGCTTCTCGTCCGCGTATTCCGCGGCGGGAGCTTGGCCGTCCACAGCCCGGTCCTCGGAGCGGTCGGCGCCGTCGTGTTCGCGTCCGGGATCGCGTTGGCGATCTGGGCTCGCGTCCATCTTGGTCGCAACTGGGGGATGCCGATGACCCAGAAGGCCGAGCCAGAGCTCGTGACCTCCGGCCCCTACCGGTTCGTCCGCCACCCGATCTACACGGGACTGCTCGCCGCGCTGCTCGGCACGGCGCTCGTGACGAACCTGATCGGCCTGGTCATCGTTGTGGTGCTAGGTGGGTACTTCTACTACAGCGCATCCGTGGAGGAGAAGAACCTCATCGCAACGTTTCCCACGGCGTATCCGGCCTACCGACGCCGCACGAAGATGCTCGTTCCCTTCGTCCTCTAGCGGCTCCCACGATGCTCCAAGAGCGGGCCGTCAGCCGCGCGTCGGCGTGATCAGCCCGGTCT
This sequence comes from uncultured Solirubrobacteraceae bacterium, assembly GCA_963846205.1. Lineage (GTDB taxonomy): Bacteria > Actinomycetota > Thermoleophilia > Solirubrobacterales > Solirubrobacteraceae > Palsa-744. The sequence goes on from CAWJVB010000005.1 coordinate 47,969, forward strand.
CGTAAGCGAAAACGACGATCTGTACGCGATCGCGCAGCCCGAGCTTGGCGAGGATCCGACCTACGTGTGACTTCACAGTCGCCTCTGAGAGCACCAGCTGCTCGGCGATCTCGGCGTTGGAGAGGCTGCGCGCCACCTGCAGCAGGACCTCATGCTCGCGGTTGGTCAGTAGCTCCAGGCGCTCGTCCTCGGCGCGATCATCCACGTCGGGAGTGGGAAGACGGCTGGCGTACTTGGACAGCAGGCGGCGTGTGACGCTCGGCGCGACGACAGCATCGCCGCTGGCGACGGCGCGGATCGCGGAGAGCAGATCGTCGGGCGGCGAGTCCTTCAGCAGAAAACCGCTCGCGCCGGCGCGAAGCGCGGCGTAGACGTATTCGTCGAGGTCGAACGTCGTCAGGATGACGATGCGAGTGTTGGACTCGGATTCAACGATCATGCGCGTGGCCTGAACGCCGTCCAGCTCGGGCATTCGCACGTCCATCAGCACCACATCGGGCTCCAGCTCGCGCACCGCCTCGACCGCCTCACGCCCGTTCGACGCCTCGCCGACGATCGCCAGGTCGGGTTGCGTGTCCATCACCATCCGAAAGCCCATCCGCATCAGCTCTTGGTCGTCAGCCAAGAGCACGCGCGTGGTCATCAGGCGAGCGCCTGTACGTCCGGGCGCAGGCTCAGGTGTACGCGCCAACCTCCATCCGGATCGGGGCCGGCTTCAAGCTCGCCGCCGTACGCGGCGGCCCGCTCGCGCATACCGCTGAGTCCTCGCCCGCATCCAGCGGCGGCCGGCGCGAGCCCTAGGCGGCGCCCCTCGGCTCGTGTGCCCGTGTCGGTCACCTCCAGCTCGACGTCGCCCGCCAGGCAGCGCAGGGCGAGATGCGCACTGGTCGGACGCGCGGCGTGCTTCAGCGTGTTCGTCAGTGCCTCTTGAGCCACCCGGAAGACGGTCAGCTGAACGCCTTCGGGAAGCTCGCGCGGGTCGCCATCCAGATCCATCGTTACCGGAATCCCGGCAGCGTGCACCTGTGCGATCAAGCCGTCGAGACGGTCGAGGCCGGGCTGCGGCGCGAGCGGCTCCTCCTCTGCGTCCTCGCGTAGCACCCCGAGCAGCCGGCGCATTTCCAGCAGCGCCTGGCGTCCGGTTGCCGACACCCGCTCGATCGCCTGGGCCGCGCGCTGCGGCGACGAGGTCATCGCGTAGCTCGCGCCGTCCGCCAGCGCGATGATCACGCTGAGGTTGTGAGCGACGATGTCGTGCATCTCGCGCGCGATCCGCGCGCGCTCGGCAGCGGCCGCGAGACGCCCCTCCTGGTCTCGCTCGACTTCGAGCCGGGCCGCTCTTTCGTGCAGCGAGACCAGCAGATCACGCCGCTGGCGGACGGTGATGCCGAGCACTCCGGCAGCCGTCGCGAGTCCCGTCAGCCCGACCCACACCTTCAACGGCTCAGATGGCGACCAGCGAACTGCTGCCATGATCGCCCCGGCCGCGACAGCTGCAGCCGCGAGCCCGACCTCAGCGAGGTCGCTTTCCAGAGCGACCCAGTACAGCGACACGAGCACCGCGACGTCCGCCAGTTGCGGGGCGGATAGCAGCCACTGCACGAACGCGACGAGCGCGACGACGGCGAAGCACGCGCGGGCATCGAGCCGGTGCAGCAGCAGCGGCGCACAGAGAGCGCCGCAAAAGACGAGCGTGCTCGTGCCGAGTCGGTGCTGGCTAGAGAGGCCGACGACGCTCAAGATCGCGGCGCCGACTGCGATCGCGACGTCGACCGCAAAGCGATGCTCCGCGACTCGGCGAGCTTCTCGCTCGATGTAGGTCAGCCACCGCGAAGCGAGCCGGTCCGCCTTCTCCTTCATCAGCCCATCTTGACGGCTTGCGACGTGCACCTTGAGCGTTGGTGGCCGTTTATGGGGCGCCGAGCTGCGAAGGCGGTGCCGAGACGGGTTCGCCGGGCGCGCGAGCGATCCCCCGATGAGCGGCCTGAGTCCGCCCCTCCCACACGGCCTTGGCGCCGAGATCGCCCGTCCTGAAACACATGTAGCCGGCACCCACGGCCAGTAACGCCAGCGCAACGCGTAGGGTCGTGAAGACCGACCGCGGAGACAGCAGGGCGTCGACGACGCCGAGCCCCGTCGGCATTCCCGCCGAGATTCGCCGCGCGGCGAAGGCCACGATCAACGTCGCCGTGAATACGACGTAGACGATCGCGAGAATATGCGCGGCCTGGGAGTGTTCGGAGATCAGCGTCGCCGCGCGCCCCTGCAGGTGAAGCTCGCCCCGTAGCGCTGCGCCGGCCTGCAGCGTGAGAAACACCGAGCCCATCGCGACGATCGACAGCGCGGCCAGTGCGATCCCGTAACGCGAGAGCCACACGGGCTTGAGCACGAAGACAACGGCCGCGACGACCGTCACCGGGATCAGGATCACCGGCACATGCACGAACAGCGGGTGCGCTGGTAGACCGCTGTAGACGGTGGTGATCCTGATTGGCAGTGCCAGGAATGCGAGGAACCCCAGCAGCGTCAGAACAAACTCTGCGCGGCGCCAATCGACCCCGGCCGTCCCACCTGATCCGATGCTCTCGCTGCTCAACGGTAGGCCCGGGTCGGCGGTGAGGCGGCTTTACATTTCAGATTCGGAATGAGAGCGCACCCAGGTCAGTCGGTGTCTGGCGCGAGCTCTAGATGTGGCGCCAGGTACAGGTGCGGACGCTCGGCGTGGCCGGCGTCCTGAACGTCGCACTTGGTCACGGCGACGTATCCGACGAGGGCGACGAAGACGATCAGCGCGACACCGCTGACCGTGCCGTCACCGAGCCCGAGCCCGCCGTTACCGTGCTTGCTGAACCCGTCGGCAAACGAGGCGCCGAGCGGCCGGGTGACGATGTAGGCGAGCCAGAACGCGAGGATTGGATTCAGCCGGAACCGCCACCAGCCGAGCGCCGGCAGCGAGATAGCCGAGGCGAACAATACGACCGACGGCCAGAAGCCGAGCTTCATCGACAGCGCAGTGAGGTCTCCCGCGGCCGTGCCGAGCGCGAACGTGGCAAGAACCGCCGCCCAGTAGTAGCTCTGGCGGCGTCGCGTGGTGATGCTGTGAATCGAGAGTGTGCCCTCGCTGCGGTACCAGAGCCAGAAGATCGCTCCGACGACGACCGCGAACAGGGGCGTCGTGACGGCGTAGGGGATGCTCGCGCCGTCGTGCACGCCGTCGGCGGCCATCGTGCCGAAGATCGCGACCATCATTACTGCGAACCAGTAGATCGGGGCGCGGTACTCGCGCTGGCGAAGCTGTAGCCAGAGCGCGAACCAGAGGCCAAAGATGCCGACGAAACCGGCGATCGGAACGCTCTTCTGCCCGAGGAAGTCGGACATCGCCTCGCCCATCCCCGTCGTCAAGAGCTTCAGCACCCAGAAGATCACGGTGATCTCGGGGACCTTCGTCAGCGCTTGGCGCGCGACGCCCGACTTCTCGTGCTCGCTCTTGCCCGCTGTCGGAAGGTCGGCCATCCGAAGACAGGCTAAGTCGGCTTGCGCCGGCCCGCAACGACCGCGAGAACGAACTTCGCTGGGCTCGCCTCCGCCGCAGGTCTGATGCGCGCGTGCTACCTCGGTCGGAGCGCGCGACGGATCGAGGCGACGAGCAGCACGACGACCGCGAGCGGCGTCACCCACCAAGCGGGCACCCCAGCCGCCGCGATCGCCGCCGTCAGCGCCAGTGCCAGGACGACGCCGACGGCCGTGCGCCAGTCGTCGCCGACGAAGAACTCCCACACGGCCATCAGCGCCCCCTCGAGACGCCTCATGCGCCCAGCACATCCTCGACTGCCTGCGGGCCGGCGGGCCTGCGCTCTGCGAGCGACGCGCTTCGGGCCAGCCACCGGGCCAACGCGACCGCGCCGAGCAGCACGCACGGGATGATCGCGAGCAGCGCTGCCTCTCCGCCCGGCCATCCGGCTCCGGCGCCCTCGGCACCCCAGAACATGCCGAACGAGCTGAGCATCACGCCAACAGCGAACTTCATCGTGTTCTCGGGGACCCGCGCGAGCGGTGCCCTGGCGGCGCTGCCGGCAGCCACGACAAGCAGTACCGCCAACCCGGCAGCGGCTGCGGCCAGGCCGAGGTGGTGCTGGTTGACGCCGAAGGTCAGGACGATGAACGCGACCTCGAGCCCCTCGAGCAGCACGCCTTTGAACGAGATTGCGAAGGAGTAGCCGTCGAAGCCCGCGTGGCGCCTGCCGGCGGCGCGTGCTGCCGTCGTCTCCTCCTCGTAGGTCGCACTCTCGTCGTGCTTGGCCTTCAGGCCCGCCGAGCGGAGGATCGCCTTGCGCAGCCACTGCAGACCGAAGATCAGCAGCAGCCCTCCGACTGCGACGCGCAGCGCGTCGAGCGGCAGCGCGGTGAGCGCCGGGCCGAGCGCGGCAACGACGCCTGCGAGCACGATCAATGCAGCGCCGACGCCACCGATCGCCGAGGACCAGCTCCGCGTGGTCCCGACGGCAAGCACGATCGTCAGTGCCTCGACTGCCTCTACCGTGCAGGCGACGAAGACCGATAGTGACAGTCCTAGCTCAGCTCCGCTCACGGCTCAAGCCCGCTTTCTGAAGGGAGGGCGCGTCGGCTCGCTCGTGCTCTGTCCATCGTGAACCGAACCTACTCTCGCCGGCTCACTCTCATGCACGTAAGCGCTGGTCAGCTCTCCGCGGCACCCTGGGCTCGCTGGGATAGGCCGTCCCACTGCTGCCACGTCTCGATCCGCGAAGCGTACTCGCCCCGGATCAGCTGCAGAGCGGTGCTGCCGAAGAAGACCCGCAACGGGGGTTCGGCCGCGTCGACGAGCTCGAGAATCGCGGCGCCGGTCGCCTGCGGGTCGCCGGGTTGCGTGCGGACGGGTCCGAGAGCCTGCAGGCGACGCTCACGCACTCCGTCATAGACGTCCATCGCCTGCGCCCTCCCTGCCGAGTCGCCCGACCAGTCGGTGGTGAAGCCTCCGGGCTCGACGAGGGTCACGTGGACGCCGAACTCGGCGAGCTCCGCGGAGAGCGACTGGCTGAACCCCTCGAGGCCCCACTTGGAGGCGTGGTACAGACCGAGCATCGGGAACGCCATCACGCCGCCGATCGAGGAGACCTGGATGATGTGGCCGGAGCGCTGCTCGCGCAGCAAGGGGACGACGGCTTTCGTCACCCACAGTGGGCCGAACAGGTTGGTCTCGATTTGACGCCGGGCTTCCTGCTCGGTGAGCTCCTCGATCGCGCCGAACTGGCCGTAGCCTGCGTTGTTGACGACCACGTCCAGGTGGCCGAAGTGCTCGTGGGCGCTTCGTACCGACTCCTCGATGCCCGCCTTGTCGGTGACGTCGAGCTGCAGGGCCAGCAGGCGCTCGCCGTGCGCGGCGGCGATGTCCTCCAGCGTGCGGGTGTCCCGAGCGGTCCAACGTGACAGCCGGATGAGCGCTGGCCCTACCGGCACGCCCTCGGAACGTAAGCTCCACGAATGTCGCCGCGCTCGTCCGGACCCCGGCGCTCAGAGTCCGTCGAGTCCTATCTCCGTCAAACACGCGCCGGCGCCGCACTGGCGCTGCTCGCCCTAGCGGCGGCGATAGCGTCCGAACAGTTCGCTGAGCATCTGTGGGTGCGTCATCCGCTGTTCGCCGGCCTCGCGTCCAGCGCGATCGTCGTGATGCTCTCGGTGGCGGTCGTCAACGAGGTGCTGGAGATCCGCAGCCGCCGACGCTGGAGTGTCCTAGCGCAGTACGTGATGCTCGAGCTGGTCCGCGATGCACGCATGATCTGGACCGCGGTGGTTGAGCTGGCGGGCGTGATGCCGGCCGACGCCGACCAGACGGTCGCGATCGACGCGGCCGCCGGTGTGGTGCGCGACACACCGCGGCTGACCAAAGCGGTTCACGGTCTGCTCGCCGACAGCGATCGACGCCGAGTTCTGCGCGACCAGGTCTCGCGAATGGTGGTTTACAACGACGAGGTGCTGGGACGATGGGCCGCTGTGATGCTCAACGCCGACGCCTACGCAGAGGTGGTGGATCGGCACGTGGAGCTCGCCGGAAGTCTCGCCTGGCTAGGAAGCCTGCTCGACCAGTCCGAGCCAAGTGACGAGGACCAGTTGCGCCGGCAGAGGGCTCGAAGCGACCCTGCTGTCCAGATCACGGGAGACATGGACGATGACCGCCTCGCCCAGAGGCTTGTCACGATCACCCAGCTCGCCGAGCAGCTGGACAGGGGGACGCTCGACCTCGCCGTGAAGATCGTGCCGGTCGCGTGGTGGGAAGCACGTCTCGGCACGACCGCACGGGTCGGGGATAACGCCCCCCCGAGCGAACGGTCGCGGGCCGGTCAGCCAGCGCAGGGCCCTGTGTAGGCGCGATCCAGGGGATGGCGGGTCGGTTTGCGAATATTGCGAGCGGCACGCCTCGAACTCCCGGCGCCGGAAACGGCCGCTGAGACTGCAGGACTCGCTCACTCCGAGCGCCTGCGCGTCGCGGTCAGGCACGGCGTATGATCGCCCCAGTGGTGTGATGAACGCGCTCGGCCTAGTGCTTCTGCTGATAGGTGCGGTCTTGGCGGTCGCCGAGGCACACGCGCCCGGGGGTGTCCTGGGGGTACTCGGTGGCCTCGCGCTGATGAGCGGCGGCGTGATCGCGATCCTCGCTCTTGGCGGTGGCGCGATCCTGGCACTGCCTGTGGGACTCGCGCTCGGCGTGGCATGTGCGGCGTGGACACTCGTGGCCACGCGTGCAGCGGCCGCGTCGCGAGGGACGCGGGCTCGGGCCGGTGCAGAGGCGCTTGAGGGCCGGATCGGTGTGGCCCGGCGCTGGAGCGAATCCGCCGGTCAGGTGTTCCTCGACGGTACGTTGTGGCGGGCCCGCCACGAATGGCCAGGCGCCGATGACGAGCACATCCATGAGGGCGACGCGGTCGTGGTCGAGCGGGTGAGCGGCCTCACGCTATCGGTGCGTCGAGCGGAGGATTGGGAGCTGATCGGATGATCCTCGCGATTGTCCTCGTGCTCGCGTTTCTCGCCGCGGCGGCGTTGGTGTTTGTCGGTGCATCGATCCGCGTGCTTCGCGAGTACGAGCGTGGCGTTGTCTTTCGGCTTGGCAGGGTGACCAGTCAGCGGGGTCCCGGCGTTATCTTCCTGCTGCCGGCGATCGATCGCATGGTCCGGGTGAGCCTGCGCACGGTGACGCTCGAAATCCCCGCGCAGGAGCTGATCACCCGCGACAACGTGCCTGCTCGGGTGACCGCGGTGGCCTACTACCGGGTGATTGACCCGACCAAGTCCGTAGTCGAGATCGAGGACGTGCTCGCCGCCACATCGCAGGTCGCACAGACGACCCTGCGCTCGGTGCTCGGCAAGGCCGAGCTCGACGCACTGCTGTCCGAGCGCGAGCGCTTGAACGAGGCTCTTCAACACATCATCGATGATCAGACCGAGCCATGGGGAGTGAAGGTCACGGCGGTCGAGATCAAGGATGTTGAGATTCCCGAGCGAATGCAGCATGCGATGGCGCGCCAGGCGGAGGCCGAGCGCGAGCGCCGGGGGAAGATCATCACCGCCGAGGGCGAGTTTCAGGCGGCCGCGCGGCTTCACGATGCGGCTGATGTGATCGGCAGGAACCCCGTGACGATTCAGCTTCGCTACCTGCAGACACTGATCGAGGTGAGCTCCAACCCAAGCTCCACGATCGTGTTCCCGTTGCCGATCGACGTGCTCCAGCCGCTCATGAATGCGACCCAGAGGAACGGCGCCACCGAAACCGAGGGGGAGCGAGCGCGTCTTGACGCCGCCGTCGATGCTGCGCGTGCCGCGCTCGAGGTCGCCGGCAGCCCTGAAGACGCCGCGGCGGGCGCCCCCTCGTCAGTCCGCATCGCGCCCGCGGCGCAGCCGCCCGCGAACGGGCGCCCCGCGGAGACGGAGACGGACGCAGCGAGTGCGCAGGAGCCCGGCTGAGGGCCTTTGCTCCGCTAAGCAGCGATAGCGCCAGCACCAAAATGCAGGTTGCGGTGAAAAGCGCCGCGTTCAGGATGACGAACGCCGCGCCGCGTCATCCGGCGCCGGAGCAAGCGTTCCAGCCGCCCGCTTCGAACGTAGCCTTCGTGCAGTACACGGTGCTCGGGAAGTAAGGGCCCATGACCGCCTGCGGCGAGCTCGTTTCGGAGGCCGACTGCACCGCCTGAGCGAACGAGGACGCCGCCACCATGTTGCGGTAGATCACGAAGCCGTTGGGGAAGATCCCGCCCCACGCCAGCCATGTCACCCCGTTGGCGGCTGTCGCGTTGGCCGGCCGCTCGTCGGGGTTCGAGATCACGTAGGTGTAGTAGCCACGCTTGATCGCCGCGTCGTAGTCAGCCGCGCAGGAGATCACGCGCGTGGTATTGCTGTTCTCGCAGAACGACCAGTAGCGGACCTGGCGCTTGGCATAAGCCGGCTGGCCGGCGCGAGTATCGGGGAACGTCGGCGCTTTTCCGTGGATTACAACGACGTCCCCGAACTGGCGCGAGATCGTCGTAGTGAGGTAGGCGTTTTGCTGGTTGCCGAAGACCCCTACGTACTGGTTGCCGAGGGTCGTGTGGGCCCACGTGGGCGGGTCGGTCGCACCCGGGATTTCCGGCGCCGGCGCTTCGGCAGGCCAGTTCGAGTTGGCAATTTCTTCGTTCAGCTCTCCGCCCGTTTCGGGCGTACCGGCGCCGCAGGCGCCGTAGGTCTCGAGAGTGGTGCCTTCGGCCGTCTGCAGGGTGACCTGCGGGAGCGGCACGTTGCCCTGCAGTTCTCCGGGATCCTGTGGCACATATACGCGGTACATGAGCGTCGCGCTTGGAGTGGGCACGCCCTGCGGCGTGTCGGCGATGTAGATCGTGTTGGGCGCCGGGTCGGCGGGCTTCTGTTCGAAGTCGACGTACTCGGTGTAGGAGTCGCCTGAGCCGCGGCGCGGCTTCGCGAGGAATGGGTTTGCGCTACCCGCGTCCGGAGCGATCTCCTGGTCGTAGGCTGAGTCGATCGGTACCGCGGTGGAGTCGTACACGTGGAAGGAGAAGTAGCGCGCGAACGGGTACTGACCCTTGATCACCAGTCGCTCGCCGGGGGCCGGCACGAAGAAGTGCGCCCAGTAGGTGGCGTCCAGGTCGGGGTAGGCGATGTTGATCGTGTCGGGGTTCGAGTGGACCGCCCAGGAGCAATCTGAGGCTTCGGTCGCTTCGGCGCCGAGCGCCGGCGCGGATGGCAGTGACAAGAGAGCGAGCACGAGCGTGCTTGCGATCGCGGCGAGGCTTCGCGGTCCTATTTCGGGTCTCCCTTACTCGAGCGCTGGGTCGCGCATCCGCCGGCGAAGAGCCAGGTCAGCGGAATCGATATAGAGAGGCACGCCGTCACACGGCGCGCCGAACTACCCCCACGCATAATCTTCATTTAGACGATCGACATACCCAGGATTCTCGCCGTCTAAACGCGCAGGGGCCGCGGCGGCCGCTCAGGCGCTCAAGCCCGCCGCTCACGCAACACCCGCGAAGCCGAGTCCTCTGGACTCACGCGCTTCGCCTCAAACCCCGTCGGTCGTCTATGTCTGCGTCCGCGGCCGCCGGCCGGCTAGGAGGACGTGTTCAGTGCCACGGCGGCGCGAATGAGCGCCTTCAACGCCTTTTCATCGATCTTGTCGCCCTCATGGAAATCGATGGCACGCCTGGTGTTGCCTTCGAGGCTGGAGTTGAAGAGGCCTGAAGGGTCCTCCAACGAGGCGCCCTTGGCGAAGGTCGATCTTCACGACCTTCTTGTACGTCTCACCGGTGCAGATAATTCCGGCATGCGACCACACGGGAACCCCTCTCCATTTCCATTCCTCGACCACTTCGGGGTCGGCCTGCTTGATGAGAATTCGGACCCGAGCGAGCGTCTCGCCCCGCCAATCACTCAGCTCCTTGATTCTCGCATCTATCAGCTGAGAGGGAGAGTCTCCTCCTTTTCCTTCCTTCGAGCCGCTCTTCCTCTTCTTCATGGTTGTTCTCGCTTTCGTTGTGGTTGCTGTCGCGCCGCAGACAATCGAAGATCCTCGCCGAGCGTCCCGATCGCATCGCGAATCGCGTCGGGAGCGGACGGCAACTTGGCACCGTGTCGTTCAACTCGAAGCGGACTGCTCGGGTTGCTCGACAGGCTCGTCCACTCCGGCAAGTCGCCGGCACGCTCCTACGCTGGCATCGTGACGCCGGAGGAGCTCGCCAACCTCGCGCACCTGCGCCGCGCCCGCGATCTGATGGACCGCGAGTACGCGCGCCCGCTCGACGTCGCCGCGCTCGCCCGCGCTGCGCTGATGTCGACCGCGCACTTCTCGCGGCAGTTCCGCGCGACGTACGGGGAGACGCCCTACGCCTACCTGATGACGCGGCGAATCGAGCGGGCGAAGGCGCTGCTGCGCCGCGGCGACCTGTCGGTCACCGAGGTCTGCATGGCAGTCGGGTGTACGTCGCTCGGCTCGTTCAGCGCCCGCTTCACCCAGCTGGTGGGCGAGACGCCGACGGCCTACCGGGCCCGTGACCACAGCGCGCTCGCGAGGGTGCCGGGCTGCATCGCCAAGGACCTCACCCGACCGCAGCCGCAAACCGAGCAGGATCGGAGAAACGCGCGGGGCGCTGGCTCCCTAGTGTTGCGGGCATGAATCTCACTCTTTCCACTTGCTTCGTCCTAGTCCACGACCCCGACCTCGCACTGGCCTTCTACCGCGACACGCTCGGCCTCGAGCTGCGCAACGACGTCGCCCGCGGAGAGTTCCGCTGGATCACCGTCGGCGCCGCCTCCCAGCCCGGCGTCGCGATCGTGCTCACGAACTACCTGAACGGCAGCCCCGCCGACAGCGACGCGCTCGCCGCGCTGCTCGCCAAGGGCGCCCTCAACGGCGTCCACTTCCACACCGACGACCTCGACGCCACCTTCGAGAAGCTGCGCGCCTCGGACGCCGAGATCGTGCAGGAGCCGACCGACCAGCCGTGGGGCACGCGGGACTGCGCCGTGCGCGACCCGTCCGGCAACCTGGTGCGCATCGACCAGCCACCCGCCGCGTAGCGGCGCAAGACGCCGCTCAGCAGTATCCGTTGGTCGGGCGGCTGGTCACGCGGATGGCCCGCGGAAGTAGTGGCCCTGGTCGAGATCGTCGATCAGCCCGGGATGGGTCGGCTGCCAGCCCATCAGCTCGCGGGTCAGCGCGCTCGAGGCCGGGCAGTCCATCGCGAGCAGGCTGGCCAGGAACCCGAAGTGCTCGCCTGCGTCCTCGGGGGAGATCGAGGCCACGGGCAGGTCGAGATGGCGTCCGATCACCTCGGCGATGGCGCGGATCGGCACGCCCTCGTCGGCGACAGCGTGCAGGACCGATCCCGCCGGGGCCGCCTCCAGCGCCAGGCGGAACAGTTGCGCGGAATCGAGTCGGTGCACGGCGGGCCAGCGGCTGGTCCCGTCGCCGACGTAGCCGGAGACGCCCTTGTCGCGGGCGATGGCGACCAGGATCGCCATGAAGCCGTTGTCGCCGTCGCCGTGATTCGTCGGAGGGAGTCGCACAACGGACGAGCGCACGCCGCGCGAGGCCAGCGAGAGCGTGATCTGCGCATTGGCCGCCCGGGTCTCGTGGCCGCCGCTCAGGGACGTCGTGGCTGGGTCGAGATCGGGCATGTCCTGCTCGGTCGCGACGCGCCCCGGTGCGAGCCCGAGCGTTCCGGAGGCGATCACGAACGGTCGGTCAGAACCCTCGAGGGCCTCGCCGAATACCTCGATGGCGCCGCGATCTGCCATCGGCGGCGCCGTGGAAGTCTCCCGAGAAGGAGAGGTCGTGCTTGTACGCGAGGTGGATCACGCCATCCGAAGCGGCAGCCGCGCTGCGCAGGGTGTCGAGATCGTCGAGGGTGCCGCGATGCACCTCTGCCCCAGCCGCGCTGAGGGCAGCGGCCGAGGCATCCGAGCGAGCGAGCCCGACGACCTGATGGCCCGCGCCGATCAGCTCGGGAACGACGGCGGAGCCGATCCAGCCGGACGCGCCGGTGACGAAAACACGCATGAGAAAACCTCCAGGTGGTGAGCAGTCCTCGGCACAGGCCGTGCGTGAGGACAGATTGATGTCAGTTACTGACATCACTGTAGCACGCGATGTCAGTCGCTGTCATCAACTATGATCGATGGCATGACGCGTTGGGAGCCGGACAGCCGCGGCCGGCTCGAACAGGCAGCGCTGGAGCTCTACAGCGAGCGCGGGTTCGAGCAGACCACCGTCGCGGAGATCGCCGAGCGGGCAGGGCTGACGGAGCGAACCTTCTTCCGGCACTTCGCCGACAAGCGCGAGGTTCTGTTCGCGGGCGCGGGCGCGCTGCAGGAGCTCGTCGTCAGCGCCGTCGCCGGCGCCCCGATTCCGCTGCGCCGATCGACGCGGCCGCCGCCGGCCTCGAGGCCGCCGGCGCCTTGCTCCAGGAGCGCCGCGAGTACTCGCGGCAGCGCCAGGGCATCATCGCCGCGAACGCAGAGCTGCGAGAGCGCGAGCTGATCAAGCTCGCATCACTCGCCGCGGCGCTCGCCGACGCGCTGCGTGGGCGAGGCGTCGGCGACCCGGCCGCGAGTCTCGCCGCCGAGGTCGCGATCGCCGTCTTCAGGATCGCGTTCGAACGCTGGGTCGAGCAGGCCAACAAACGAGACTTGCCGCAGCTCATCCGCGAGTCGCTGAAGGACGTGAAGGCCGTTACCGCAGGCCGATGACCTTCGCGTGAACGGACGACGCGCGGGGCTGGGACCGAAGGCTCCGCACCGAATCGCTGAGTTAGGCTGCCGAGCTGATGGCCGATTGGTCGACGATCGCCTCGCTGTCGACAGCCGGCGGGACCCTGGTGCTGGCTGTCGCGACGTTCTCGTCGGTGCGAGCCGGTCAACGCTCGGCGCGCATCGCCGAGCGTTCGACGGCGATCGCCGAGCGTGGGCTCCTGCTCGGCCTCGACCGGTGCTCGCTCCGGCGCGCGTGACCGACCCGCCGGAGACGGTCCGCTTCGGCGAGGGCCGAATGGTGAGCGTCGAAGGCGGCATGGCCGCGGTCGAGCGCGACGGGGACAACTACTACTTGGTGATCCCGCTGCGCAATGTCGGAAACGGGCTCGCAGTGCTGCAGGCGTGGCGCCTCGTCACGCAGCGCCCCGAGGTCTGCCACCCCGCACGCCGAGCCGGCCGAGCATCGCCAGCAGACGCGCGACCTGTATGTGCCCGCCGGCGACACCGGCTTCTGGCAGGGGGCGATACGTGAGCCCGACGACCCCTTCCGCGATGGGCTCCGCGAGGCGTTTCTGGCCGGCAGCGTGTTGACTGTCGATCTGCTGTACGGAGACCACGAGGGCGGACAGCTGACGATCAGTCGCTTCATCCTGACGCGCGAGGACGATGGCCATTGGCGACCTGGCGTCGTCCGGCACTGGGCGCTCGAAGGCGTCGAACCA
>CAWJVB010000006.1:0-776245 GCA_963846205.1 uncultured Solirubrobacteraceae bacterium
ACTTTGCCTCAAACATAATATACGCGCCCAAGCCCGGTGCCGGTTCAAAGAACCGCGAGTTGGCATCGTTGACGATCACCGAGCCACGTAGGCTTTGTTGAACATGTTCTCGATGCGCAGGAACTCGCTGGTCTGCCAGCCGCTGCTCTTCTGCTCGAACCCGGCCCGCAGGTTCTCGGTCCAGTAGCCACCCGCGTAGCCGCTATTGCGGTCATCCGCGTAGATGCGCGATCGCACCAGGGTCTCGGCGGTCGCCACGAACCCGCGAAGCGGGGGCGCGCCAGGTCACTCCCGCGTACAAAGTGTTCTGGGGAATGGCGGGCAGGAAATTGCCGGCCGGAATGACATCCGCGACGCACGGGGTTCCAGCGCAGCCGGCGTAGGCATCGGCCACGACGGCGCTTCAGGTATGAATAGGCGAGGCGCGCCTCGAAGTTGCCCGGCAGGTCCGCGGTCACGCCAAGTTCGGCGCCCTCGCGCTGCGTGGCGCCGATGTTCTCGTACACCGCCCTGCCGCCGGAATTTTGCAGGACGCCCAATTCATCTTCGGTACGGATCAAGAACAACGCCGCGTCGGCCCGGAAAATCGCGCCGCGTGCCTTCACCCCCACTTCGTAGTCACTGCTGCGCGCCGGCTGCAGCCCGAAGTTCAGGCCCGGGAGGCTGCCATTGACGGAACGGTAGGCCAGTTCATTCAAGGTCGGGGTCTCGAAGCCCGACCGAAGGAGACATAGGTGCTGATGTCGTCGGTGAGGCTGTAACTCAAGCCCGCGACCGGATTGGTCGCCGAGTAACGCGTGCCGCTCAGCGGCAGGGCACCGCTGACTGAAAGATGGCTGTGATCGGTGATGTCGACGATGCTGTTGCGCACGCCAGCCGTGGCATGCAGTCGCTCGGTCAGATCCCACTGCGCCTGCAAGTACTCATCCAGGTCATGCACCAGGTTGGTTTCGTAGCGGCGCAATGCACCCTCGAGGCCCAGTTCCGAACCGATATAATTGAGATAGCCGCGCCGATGCTCGTCCAGATCGTCGTAGCTGACCCCTGCGGTCGTGGTCAGCGTCGTGCCCAGGAATTCGCGATGATCGGTGAAATGCACGTCGGTGCCGTAGTAGTTGCGCGCCAGATCGATGACGCCGCCGGGACTGGTCGGCACCGCCTGCGTGGCGAGCGGAATGGCTTGGTACTGGGTGGTCTGACGATGGCCGCTGTAGACCACGCGACCAGGCTGTCGTGGTCGCCGAATTCGCGATCGTAGCTCAGGCCCAGCTGCTCCTGGGCGAGCGACTTGCGGGTGTTGAACATGTCGGCGCCGGTGCCCGCCTGTTCGGGGTTCGCCGCGACCTGCGCCGCGGTCAGACCCAGTGGATCCTGCATGAAGGGTGAGACCACGGCGTTGGCGATGAAGGTCAGCTGCGAGACATCATCCAGCTTCAGGCGCACCTTGCTGTTGAGCTGATTGCGCTGCGCTTCGCTGTGCCGGCGATAGCCGTCCGTCTGGAAGTGCGAGACATCCACCACGTAATTGACCAGGCCCGTATCACCTTCGGCCAGCGCCGCGTAGTGCTGGGTATTCAATGAGCCGTATTCGATGGTGGAACCCAGATCGAATCCGGGCGGCGCATCCTTGGTGAAGACGGCGATGACGCCACCGGAGGAATTCCCGTAGATGGCGGAGAACGGACCGCGCAGGACCTCGATGTGATCCGCGGATGCCCAGATCGAACTGCGAAAACTGTCCCTGGCCATCCGGCATAGTTCCGGGAATGCCGTCCGAGTACAGGCGCACACCGCGCACGCCGAAGCTGGAGCGGGCGCCGAAGCGCGCGAGGAGATCTGCAGGTCCTGGGCGTAGTTCTGGCGGCTCTGAACCGATACACCGGCACCGTGTCCAGCGATTCGGAGAGGTTGACCTGCGATTGACCTTCATGAATCTGGCGCTGCCGATGCGATCCACCGACATCGGCAGCGTCAGGTCTCCTGGGGGATGCGCGTCGCGGTCACCACGACCGAGATCAGTTCATCGACCGGCGCATCGGAGTCGGCGCTCCGCGGCCGCATCGGCAGCCCGGGCCGCCTGACTCCCTGCCACGGCGCACATCGCGATCAACATCCCTGTCCCGTGCCGGTGCATTCTTTACGCTTCCTTAGGTGAACTGCCTGGCAATTCGGGGGCCACAATGAGTACTTGTCCAAACCGGTGCAATACTGATAAACGCCAAAAAGCCCCAGTTCGCTACAATAGGGCCGGGTGCCGCAGAACACAGTCATGACTCCCGGGAAACACAGCTCGCGCAGCGGCGGACTGTTTGTGATCTCGGCGCCATCCGGCGCCGGCAAGACCTCGCTGGTGAAGGCGCTGCTGGAGCGCGACCCGGCGCTGACCGTGTCGGTGTCGCATACCACCCGCCCCCCGCGCCGAACGAGACCGCGGGCGGGAGGACTAGTTTGTCACCCCGCAGGAATTCCAGGAGCGGCTGGCGCGCGGGGAGTTCCTCGAGCACGCGCGGGTGTTCGACAATTTCTACGGAACCGGGCGGGCGGGCGTGGAACAGGAACTGGCCGCGGGCCGGGATGTGATCCTGGAGATCGACTGGCAGGGGGCCCCCCAGGTGCGCGAATCGGCCCCCGGCTGTACCACCATTTTCATCCTGCCGCCGTCACGGGCGGCCCTGAAGGAGCGCCTGCAGAAGCGCCAGACCGATTCGGACACGGTCATCGCGCGCCGCCTCCAGGATGCCGTCGGCGATATGGCTCATTACCGTGAATTCGGTTACGTGGTGGTCAATGACGATTTCGCCACGGCCTGCAGCCAGTCGAGTGCATACTGGCCGGACACGGACAGGCGCTGAGAAGCGATCGGAGGAACTTGAACCGCTCCTGACGGACCTGTCGGCGCGCCTTTAAGAAGGCTCGGCCAAAGCGGGTCCCTTTGCCGTAGACTAAACCTCTTCCGTCCATCGCGGCGGCAATACCAAAGTAGCTAAATATGGCTCGAATCACTGTCGAAGACTGTCTCACGAACGTCGATAACCTGTTCCAGCTGGTGCTGCTGGCCTCCCAACGCGCCCGTCGCCTGGCGAATGGCGCCGAGCCCACCGTGGCCTGGGAAAACGACAAGCCCACGGTTGTCGCCCTGCGCGAAATCGCCGAAGGCTCGATCACCGCCGAAATGCTGCGCGAGCCGGAGCGCGCGATCGAATCCCCCATGCCGGATGCCGAATCGATGGCGTTCCGGGCCCCGCAATTCGGTCTTGGAGACTGACTCCAGGCGTAACGTATGGACTATGCGTCTTCGCTCCTGGGACTCATCCCCGGTGCAAGGCGCGCCACACCGGGGCTGAAGGACCTGCTTGCCACGGTGGGCACCTACCTGCCGCCCGAGCAGGTAGAGCGCATTCGGGAGGCCGCCGAATTCGGGGCCTCAGCGCATAAGGGCCAGACCCGCTTCAGCGGCGAACCCTACATCGCCCATCCGGTGGCCGCGGCGGCGATCCTCGCCGACCTGCATCTCGACACCGACACCATCATCGCGGCCATCCTCCACGATGTCATCGAGGACACGCCCACCCCGAAGGATCAGCTGGTCCAGCGCTTCGGCGCCGATGCGCGAGGATGTCGACGCCGACGTTCTCCACGAAGCGATGTGCGAGGAGGTAGAAGCCCTCGCCGATCGCGCCGCCGTGCGCCTGCAGGTAGCTCGAGTTCCACGCCGCGTCCCCGCCCGCCGGTTTCGAGCTGAGGCCGAGCATGCCAGCCGCCAGCGCCAGCGTGATCGCCGCGAACAGGCACAGCGCGCCGATCGTCCGTGGGTCGCGCAGTAACGAGCGCCCGTGTGGGAGCGACTGCTCGAGCAGAAGCATCGCGCCGGCGGCGGCCAGCGCGAGCGGCGCGAACACGCGCGCTCCTCCGAGCGCCCATCCGAGCGCGACTGCCAGCCCGTGCCCGACGCGTCCGCCGTCCCAACCGCCGTACAGCACGAAGCCCATGAACACGCCGATCGCGACGAGTGCCAGACCGAGCACCTCGCGGCCGCGCTCGTCCAGGGCGCCATGCGCGGCATAACCTCGTGGCAGCAACGAGCCGATGCGCGGCAGTCGGCGCGAGGAGCCGCGACCACGCCCGCGCGCGCCCGCGCGAGGCCCGCGACCGACCGAGGATCGGCTCGTCCGAGAGCGCGCAGGGGCGCGCTTGCGCGTGCTGGGCATCTCGTGCGACTTCGACGCCGGGGCCGCGGAACCTGCCCGAGGGCCTTACCATCGCTTTAGCGCTCGCCGATACATAAAGACGATGAACGATTTCTCTCGTGCACCCCGCGTGCTCGTCGTCGAGGACGACGAGGACATCGCCCAGGCGCTTCAGCGCTCGTTGCGCATGGAGGGCTATGAGGTTCGCGCCGCGCCAGACGGCCCGAGCGCCCTGGAGAACGGCCGCTCGTTCGCGCCGGACCTCGTGATTCTCGACCTCGGGTTGCCGGGCTCGACGGTGTCGAGGTCGCCAAGTCGCTGCGCGCCGAGGACGACGTGCCGATCCTGATCCTGACCGCGCGCGACGCGCTCGAGTCGCGCGTCGAGGGCCTCGACGCGGGCGCGGACGACTATCTGGTCAAGCCGTTCGAGCGTCAAGAGCTGCTCGCGCGCATGCGCGCGCTGCTGCGCCGTCGTCCGCCTCGGGGGTCGGCCCCACTGCGCGTCGGCGACCTGTCTTTGAACGTCGACACGCACGAGGTCGTGCGCGGCGAGCGCGCGGTCGACCTGACCCAGCGCGAGTTCGAGTTGCTCGAGTACCTGATGCGCAACGAGCGCATCGTCATCTCACGCCAGCGCCTGCTCGACGAGGTGTGGGGCTATGACCCGTTCTCGACGACCAACACGATCGAGGTGTTCGTCTCCAACCTCCGTCGCAAGCTCGAGTCAGACGGCGAGCCGCGCCTGCTGCACACGATCAGGGGAGCCGGCTACGTCCTCCGCGCTTAGGCCGGCCCGAGCCCTGTCGCGCGCGCTGCAGCGCGCGTCCGCCGCCTTCGACAGGCTGCCGATCCGCGTGCGCCTGGCCAGCGTCTCGGCGCTGCTCACGTTCGTGATCCTGTGCGCGTTCGCGATCGGCATCGGCTCGTTCACCGTGCATCGCGTCCGCTCGGACTTCAACCGCCAGGTCGCCGACACGGCGAACCAACTCCCCTCCCAACTAAACATCAAAGTCGCCGACACCGGCGTCAACCGGGCGGTCACCATCGCGCCGGCGCTCGCCGCCTACGCCGCCCCGGCAGACCACGCGATCGTGCGGATCTTCACGCTCGGCGGCAGCGTCGTCGCTCAGGAACCCTCGATGCCGCCGCGCTGGGCGCCCCCAGCGCCCAGCCGAAGACCGTCAACGGCTACCGCGTGATCAGCCGCGTGGGCGTCGTGCGGGTGTCCGGCAGCGACGACCCGATCGGCCAGGTGATCATCCAGTACGGGCGCAAGGTCTCCGACACCGAGGCGACCGTCGCGCGCGTCGAGCTGTTCCTGCTCGTCGGCGTGCTGCTCGGCACCGGACTGGCGGGCTTCGCCGGGATCATGATCGCGCGGCGTGCGATGGCGCCGATCGCCGAGCTGACCACGACCGCCGAGGCGATCGCGCGAACCCGCGACCCGTCGCGCGGCGTGCCACAGCCCACCGCCGACGACGAGGTCGGCGAGCTGGCCCGAACGCTGCAAGGCATGTTGCGCGAGCTCGACGCGGCGCGTGGCGAGACCGAGTCGATGCTCGCCCGCCAGCGCCGCTTCGTCGCCGACGCCTCGCACGAGCTGCGCACGCCGCTGACCAGCGTGCTCGCCAACCTCGAGCTGCTCGCCGAATCGCTCGACGGCGATCAGGGCGAAGCCGCGCGCTCGGCGCTGCGCTCCTCGCGACGCATGCGCAGGCTGGTCGCCGACCTGCTGCTGCTCGCGCGCACCGACGTCGGCCGCGTGGTTCCGCGCGAGCCGTGCGATCTCGCGCAGATCGTCGTCGAAGCCGCCGCCGAGCTGGCCCCGTCTCAGAGCAGCACGAGATCGTGCTGGACGTCCACCCCGCCGTGGTCGAGGCCGCGCGCGACGAGCTGCACCGGCTCACGATCAACCTGATCGAGAACGCGCTGCGCCACACCCCGCCCGGCACCTGCATCCGCGTCGGCACCGACTCGCGCGAGGGGTGGGCGACGCTCGTCGTGGAGGACGAAGGTCCCGGCGTTCCCCCCGAGCTCATCCCCACCCTGTTCGAGCGCTTCGTGCGCGGCGCCGGCGACCGCGGCGGCTCGTTCGGCCTGGGGCTGGCGATCGTCAAGGCCGTGGCGGAGAGTCACGGCGGCAGCGTCGAGCTGCAGACGCCCGACGGCGGCAGCGGCGCGCGGTTCGTCGTGACGCTCCCGGCAGCGCCGCCTGCGCCTTCCCGCCTCGACGGCGGGGAAGCGATCGCGGCGAGCGCAGCGGTCTCAGGAGCAGCTGCGGGGCGCAGCATCCCGCGATCTCTCACCGCCGACCCAGCTCGACGCGACCGGCTTGCACGCCGCTCACACCTCGACGACGACGGGCAGCACCATCGGGCGGCGCTTGAGGCGGTCGTAGACCAGCTTGGCCATGTCGTCGTGCAGCATCTCCTGCACGACGTCGACCTCGCGAATCTCGATCCCTGGCGGCGCGCGCGACCGTGCTCTCGACGGTGGAGCGAATCTCCTCGACCAGCTCATCGGCCTCGTCGAGGAACGGGACGCCGCGGAAGATCACCTCGGGGTCGGCCATCGAGCTGCCGTCCTGCTCGGCGATCGTCACGACGACGATGAAGATGCCGTCGGCGGACAGCATGCGCCTGTCGCGCAGCGCGACGTCGGCCATCTCCCCGATCTCGACCCCGTCCACGAAGATCATGCCCGACTGCTCGTGGCTTGCCGAACCGCGCGCCGCGCTCGTCGATGTCGAGCGGCAGCCCGTTTTCGCCCTGGAAGGTGTCCTCGGGCGGGATGCCAACCGCGTCGGCCAGCTGGGCGTGCATACGAAGGCGCTTGAAGTCGCCGTGGAAGGGCATCACGTAGCGCGGTTTGACGAGATTCAGCATCAGCTTGATCTCCTCGGCATATCCGTGCCCCGAGGCGTGCACCGGCGCGTCGCGCGGCGTCACAACGTCGCAGCCGATGTTGTACAGGCGGTCGATCGTCTCGTTGACCGCGCGCTCGTTGCCGGGGATCGGCGTCGCCGAGAACACGACCGTGTCGCCCTCGCGCAGCTCGACCTGCCGGTGGTCGCGGTAGGCCATGCGTCGCAGCGCCGACAGGGGCTCGCCTTGGGATCCCGTCGAGATGATCACGACGCGCTCGTCCGGGAAGTCGTTGATCTCGCGCGGCCCCACCAGCAGGCCATCAGGCACCTCGATGTGACCGAGCTGGCGCCCGATGCCGACGTTCTTGCGCATCGAGCGCCCGACCAGCGCAACCTTGCGATCGAGCGCCGCCGCCGCGTCGACGACCTGCTGCACGCGGTGGATGTTCGAGGCGAAGCTCGTTACCACGATGCGCCCTTGACAGCGCGCGAACACCTCCTCCAGGTGCGGCCCGACGACCGACTCCGACGTCGAGAAGCCCTCCCTGTCGACGTTCGTCGAGTCCCCGCACAGCACGAGCACGCCCTCGCGCCCCAGCTCGGCCAGTCGCGAGACGTCCGCCGGCGGGCCGTCAACCGGCGTCTGATCGAACTTGTAGTCGCCCGTGATCAGCACGGTGCCGAGCTCCGTGCCGAGCGCGACCGCGCTCGCGTCGGGGATCGAATGGGTCATGTGCACCATCTCCAGCGAGAACGGCCCCAGCTCGAGCGTGTCCGCTGCCGACAGCTCGTTCAGCTCGACGTCGCGCAACTTGTGCTCGTCGAGCTTGGAGCGCGCCATCGCCATCGTCAGGGCACCGCCGTAAACCGGCGGAAGGTGCTGTTCGCCGAGCTCGCGCAGCACCCACGGCAGCGCCCCGAGGTGGTCCTCGTGCCCGTGCGTGACCACGATCGCCTCGATGTCCTGCGCGCGTTCGCGCAGGTAGGAGAAGTCAGGCAGGACCAGGTCGATGCCGACCATCTCGGGGGTCGGGAAGCGCAGCCCCACATCGACGACCACGATCCGCCCGTCGTGCTCGACGACCGTCATGTTCTTGCCGATCTCCCCCAGTCCGCCGAGGGGCAGGATGCGAACCGAGCTCACGCGCCGCGTGCCCGAGCGGAGGGCGAGCCGGCCGTGGCGACCGAGGCTCCGTCCTCATCTGCGAGCAGGCCGTGGCGCACGAGCATCGCCCGCACGGCCTCGAGCTCGTCGTCGGTGGCCGACACGAGCGGCAAGCGCAGCCCACCCGCATCGTGCCCGAGCAGGTTCAGCGCGGCCTTCGTGCAGGTCGGGCTGGACGTCATGAACAGCGTCTCGTAGACGTCGCGCAGCGAGGCGTCGATCTCGGCTCGGCGCTGCGGCTCGTCGACCATGCGCCGCATCTCGCTGCCGACCAGATGGCTGGCCACGAGGATGCCGCCGGCGCCGCCCATGTCGAGCGTGCGCGCGAACGTCGCGTCGTCGCCCGCGTACACGGACAGCCCATCGATCAGCTGCAGCTCGGCGGCGTTGGCCTGCTTGACGCCCTCGATGCCGTCGATCTGCGCGAGCTCGGCGAGCAGGTCGGGCGGCATGTTCGTGGCCGTGCGCCCGGGGATGTTGTAGACGAGCATCGGCTTGTCGGTCGCCTTCGCGACCGTTTCGTAGTGGCGCGTGATCCCAAGTCGGCTGGGCTTGTTGTAGTACGGCGTGACGACCAGCGTCCCGTCGACGCCGAGCTCGGTCGCGCGTTCGGTCAGGAACACCGCCTCGCGCGTGTCGTTGGTGCCCGTGCCCGCGACGCACCGTCTTGCCCGGCGGGCGCTCGGCGATCGCCAGCTCGATCAGGCCGAGGTGCTCCTCGTCGGACATCGTCGAAGCCTCGCCCGTCGTGCCGGCGACCACGAAGCCGTCCGAGCCGTTGCTGGCGAGGTGGTGCATGAGCGCCACGAACGCCTCCTCGTTGACCTGCGATGCGCTCGTCGAACGGCGTGACCATCGCGGTCAGGACTGTGCCCAAGTCGAGCATGGCGTCAGTATTCCACGCGATCTGCCGGGCCGTGGGCGCTCATCCGAAGAGGACGCTCTCGAGCCCCACGTGAGTGGCTGCGGCAGCTCGCCACGCGCCGCACCGCCAGCAGCACGCCCGGCATGAACGACTCCCGGCTGATCGAGTCGTGGCGGATGCTGAGCGTCTGGCCGAGATCGCCGAGCAGCACCTCCTGGTGGGCGACCAGGCCGGGCAGGCGCACCGAGTGGATCGGCGGCGCCTCGTGCCCGCTCGCCTCGGCCATCAGCCGGCGGTCAGCGCGGCGGTGCCGCTCGGCGCGTCGAGCTTGCCGTCGTGGTGCAGCTCGATGATCTCCGCCTTCTGCATGTGCTTGGACGCCTCTGCGGCGAAGCGCATCATCAGCACCGCGCCGATCGCGAAATTCGGCGCGACGAGCACGTTCGCGCTGCCTCGCCTCGCTGCGTCTCGGCGGCCTCGCGCAGCGGCTGCAGATCGAAGCCGGTCGTGCCGACGACGACGTGCACGCCCGCCTGCAGGCAGCTCAGAGCGTTCTCGAGCGCCGTCTCGGGCTGCGTGAAGTCGACCACCACCTCGGCGTCGCGCCAGCACCTCCTCGAGCCCGATCGCGAGCAGCGGGTCGGCGCGCCCGACCAGCTGCATGTCCTCGGCCCCCTCCACTGCCCGGCATGTCGTCTCGCCCATCCGCCCGGCCGCTCCGGCGACCGCCACCCGGATCATCCCCTCGCCCCTTCGACGGCGGCGACCGCGGGCGCGGTTCGGCCCGCCGGCGCTCGCGCCGGCGCTGGCGCCAAATGGCGCGATCGCCGTCTCGAACAGTCGCGGTCGGGGCCGATGCCGGCAATCGACAGCCCCTCCGGCGCGAGCAGCTCGCCGGCGAGCGCGCGTAGATCGTCGAGCTCGACCGCATCGATCCGCTCGATCATCTCGTCGATCGACAGGATCGGCAGCTCGTGCAGCAGCGAGCCGCCGAGGCGGCTCATGCGGGCGCCGGTCGACTCCATCGAGAGCACCACGCGACCCTTGAGGTTCTCGCGCGAGCGGACCAGCTCGTCCTCGCTCGGCGGGGTCGGCGACGGCCCGCTCGAGCTCGAGCGCGATCACGGCCAGCGCCTGCTCGAGGTTGTCCGGGCGCGTGCCCACGTACAGCCCCACCTCGCCCGTGTGCGCATACATGTTCGAGAAGCGAGAACACCGAGTAGGCGAGCCCTCGCCGCTCGCGCACCTCCTGGAACAGGCGCGAGGAGGACGTCGCCGCCGAGCACGCCTTCGAGCACGCGCAGCGCAAAGCGACGCTCATCCTCGCGCGCCAGTCCCGCCCCGCCGATGCACACGTGGTACTGCTCGGTGTCCTTCTCGCCGAAGCTCACGCGGCGGGCGAAGTCGGGCGCCGCCGCGAGCGCTCGCTCGGCGCCGCTCGCGTCCGGGTCGCGGCTCTGCGTCGCGATCGCGCTGAGCCGTGTCGAGCTCGCGCGCCATCTGCACGAGCGCCTCGTGGTCGACCGAGCCGGCGGCCGCGATCACGATGTTCGGCGGCGCGTAGCGCGCGTCGTGGAAGGCTGTGAGCTGCTCGCGCGTGACCGCGCCCACGACCTCGGCGCGTGCCGATCACCGCGCGGCCCGAGCGGGTGCGATCCGAAGATCGCCTGGCCGAGCACGTCGAACACCTTGTCCTGAGGGTCGTCCTCGTACATCGCGATCTCCTCGAGAACGACCTCGCGCTCGGTCTCCAGCGCTTCGAAGCGCGGGTGGAAGATCATGTCGCCCATCACCTCGAAGGCGCGCTCGAGGTGGCCGTCGAGCACGCGCGTATACAGCGAGGTCGTTTCCTTGTCGGTGCCCGCGTTGACCTCCGCGCCCATCGCGTCGAAGATCTGGTCGATCTCCTCCGAGCCGAACTTGTCCGTGCCGCGGAACAGCATGTGCTCGAGCAGGTGCGAGATGCCCGCCTGCTCGTCGCGCTCGCGCCGCCGAGCCGGTAGCGATCCAGAAGCCGAGCGCCACCGAGCGCACGCTCGGCACGCGCTCGGTGACCACCCTCGCACGCCGGCGAGTCGGCAGCGTGGTTATGCGGTGCTCTGGCTGCAGCTGTACCTCAGTCGCGGTCGCGGCCGTGGCGCGGGCGACCGGAGCCACGGTCGCAGTCGCGGCGCGGGCCGCGCTCGGAGCGCTCTCGCCCGTTGCGACGGGCGCCGTCGCGCGGCGGGCGGCCAGCCGCCGCCCCCACCGCCACCGGTGCCAACGCCGGCGAGTTCCTCGACGGACTTGCCGGCGATGTCCGGGTCGTCGGCCAGGCGCAAGCCGATGCGGCCGCGCTCGCGGTCGACCTCGACCACGCGCACGTTGATCTCGTCGCCTTTGTTGAGCACGTCCTCGACGCTCTCGACGCGCTGGCCGGGCGAGACGTTGGAGATGTGCAGCAGGCCGTCGGTGCCCTTGGCCAGCTCGACGAAGGCGCCGAAGGTCGTCGTCTTGACGACTTTGCCGACGTACTCGTCGCCGACCTCGACCTCCTTCATCATCATCCGCACGCGCTCGACGAGTGCGTCGCCGAGGTCGCCGTTGGCCGAGTAGATCAGCACCTGGCCGTCGTCGTTGACGTCGATCTGCGATTCGAACTCCTCGGCCAGGCCGCGGATCGTTTCGCCGCCCTTGCCGATCAGCAGGCCGATCTGCGAGGGGTCGATCTGGATCGTCTGGATGCGCGGCGCGAACTGCGAGAGCTGCTCGCGCGGACGCCTTGATCACGTCGGCCATCTTGCCGAGGATGAACGTGCGCGCCTCTTTGGCCTGGGCGAGCGCGTCGCGCAGGATGTCGAACGTCACGCCGGTGATCTTGATGTCCATCTGCAGCGCGGTGATCCCGCGCTCGGTGCCGGCGACCTTGAAGTCCATGTCGCCGAGGTGATCCTCGACGCCGGCGATGTCGGTCAGCACGATGTAGTCGTCGCCCTCCTTGATCAGCCCCATCGCGATGCCGGCGACGGGGCGCTTGATCGGCACCCCGGCGTCCATCAGCGACAGCGACGATCCGCACACCGAGGCCATCGAGGAGGAGCCGTTGGACTCGAGGATGTCCGAGACGACGCGAATCGAGTACGGGAAGTCCTCGATCGAGGGCACCATCGGCGCGAGCGCGCGCTCGGCGAGCGCGCCGTGGCCGATGTCACGGCGCTTGACGCCGCCCATGCGGCCGGCTTCTCCGACCGAGAACGGCGGGAAGTTGTAGTGGTGCCAGTAGTACTTTTTCGTCTCCAGGCCGAGCGTGTCGAGGCGCATCTCCTCCTTCAGCGTGCCCATCGCGACGACGCTCAGCGCCTGCGTCTGTCCGCGCGTGAACAGCGCCGAGCCGTGCGTGCGCGGCGTGACGCCGACTTCGATCGAGATGTCGCGGATCTCGTCCGCGCCGCGTCCGTCCGGGCGCTTCTTGTCGACGGCGATGCGCTCGCGGATGATCGACTTCTCGAGCTTGTCGAAGGCCAACTGCACGGCGGCGCGGCGCTGCTTGGCCTGCCCGAGCTGCTCCTCGGTCGCACCCTCGGGCGCGGATGTGGCGTACTGCTCGAGGATCGCCTCCTCGACGGCCTTCGTCGCGTCCTGGCGCTCGAGCTTGTCCTCGACCTGCGTGGCGTCGTCGAGCGCCTTGCCGTGCGAGGCCCGGATCTCCTCGAGCAGCGACTCGTCGACGGCGATCGTCTCGAAGACTTTCTTCTGCTTGCCGACCTTCTCGGCGAGCTCGCGCTGCAGCGCGCACAGCTTCTTGATCTCGGCGTGCGCGATGTCGAGCGCGTCGAGGATCTCCGCCTCGGGGATCTCGTTGGCGCCGGCCTCGACCATCAGGATCGCCTCCTCGGTGCCGGCGACGATCAGGTCGAGGTCCGAGGCGTTCTCGGGGCGTCCGGGCCGGTGGTCAGGTCGGCCTCGTTCGGGTTGACGACGAAGTTGCCGTCGATCTTGCCGATGCGCACCGCGCCGACCGGCGTCGGCAGCGGGATGTCGGAGATCATCAGCGCGGTCGACGCGCCGTTCATCGCAAGGATGTCGTACGGGTGCTCGTGGTCGATCGACAGCGGGATCGCCACTAGCTGCGTGTCATAGCGCCATTCCTTGGGGAACAGCGGGCGGATCGGCCGGTCGATCATGCGCGCCGTGAGCGTGCCCTTCTCGCCTGGCCGGCCCTCGCGCTTGAAGAACGAGCCGGGGATTTTCCCGGCTGCGTACATGCGCTCCTCGACGTCCACCGTCAGCGGGAGGAAGTCCACGTCGCGCAGGTTGCCTGCGACCGCGGTGCAAAGGACCATCGTGTCGCCCTGTCTGACGACCACCGCGCCGGATGCCTGCTTGGCCATCCTGCCGGTCTCGAACGAGATCTCACTGCCGGCGATCTCCACGGAGACCCGCGTAACCCCATCACTGCTCATATTCACTGCCTTCCTGTTCCGCCCGTCGGTCGGCGGTCCGTTTCATTTTTTCGTTTCCGAACGCGACGAGCTTAGCGAACAGCCGGCGTCGATCTGGCACTCGGCGGCGGCCCGCCGTGCGGCGCGGCGGCCCTGGACGAACGGTCCCCGGCGCTCGGGTCGCTGCGCCCGGTCCGCTCAGACGGCGGGGTCGCCGCCGAGGCGCGGTCCAGACCCTCGCGCAGCAGCTTCAGAGCGGGCAGCTCGCCCGGCGAGTCGGCCTGGTAGCTCCAGCGCACGACGCCGTCGGGGTCGAAGATCACGAGCGCGCGCTCGGGGAAGCCACCGGCGTGCAGCACGCCCAACGCGGCGCACGTGGCGCCCTTGGGCTCGAAGTCCGACAGCTGCTCGCTGCTCACGCCGAGCTTCTCCTTGAACGCCTTCTGCGCCCAGGTCGCGTCGCAGGAGACGCCGTAGAGCTTCGCACGCCGCGCTCGGCGAAACTCGCCCAGCGCGTGCCTCGTACATCTGCAGCTGGTCGGTGCACACGGGGCTGAACGCGAACGGGTAGAACACGAAAGATCGTCGTCTCCTGCCCTTCAGGTCCTCGCTCGCTGAAGCTGCTGGACCCGTCCTCGCGCGCGAGCCTGAACTCGGGGTGCAGCGGGCGTGCCCGGCGCGAGCGACGATGACAAGTCGCGCCGGCTCGCCTCTACTTCGGAGGCCGAGCTCTTTGATCAGCGCCCGGTAGCCGTCGAGATCCTCGCGCTGCAGGTAGTCGAGGAAGCGGCGGCGGCGGCCGACGAGCATCAGCAGGCCGCGGCGCGAGTGGTGGTCTTTGCCCTGCGCGCGCAGGTGCTCGGTGAGGTGGTTGATGCGCTCGGTGAGCAGCGCGATCTGGACCTTGGTCGAGCCGGTGTCCCGCTCGCTCGAGCCGAACTTCGCGGCGATCTCGCGCTTTCGCTCTGTCGTTATCGTGGCCACGAGCGGCCAACCGTAGCAGACGCCTTAGCGGGGCTCGGCCGCCCTGACGCGATGCTCCTGCTCGACGATCGCGCGCGCTTGCGCGACGTCGGTCTGCATCTGCTCGATCAGCGCGTCGGGGCTGTCGAAGCGGCGCTCTCCGCGCAGGCGCTGCAGGAATTGAAGGCACAGCGTGCGTCCGTACAGATCGCCGTCGAAGTCGAGCAGGTACGCCTCGATCAACTCGCCGCGCCCGGTTGTGAAGGTGGGTCGCACGCCGATGCTGACTGCGGCGGCGTGGCCGTCGGCGAGGCACGCGTAGACGCCGTGGCCAGGGCATGCGAGCCCCTCCTCGGGCACGAGGTTGGCCGTCGGAAAGCCGAGCTGGCGGCCGCGCTCGTCTCCGTGCACGACCTCGCCGCAGATCTGGAACGGCGCCCCGAGCATGCGGTTGGCCTCGCCGACGTCGCCGGCCAGCAGGAGCCCGCGGATGTGGCTCGAGGAGACGATCTCGCCGTCGACCTCGAGCAGCGGGTGAACGGTGGTCGCAAAACGCGTGTCGGCCTGCAGCAGGCGCGGATCGCCCTGCGCCTTGTGGCCGAAGCGAAAGTTCTCTCCGATCGCCACCCGCTCCGCACCGAGCGCGCCGACCAGCACGTCGGCGATGAACTCGTCCGCCGTGCGTCTGGCGAAGTCCGCGTCGAACGGGATCACGACGAGCTCCTGCACGCCCAGCGACGCGATCAGCTCCGCCTTGCGCTCGGGGGTCGTGAGCAGCTTGGGGGTGTGCTGGGGCGCGACTACCGACACCGGGTGGGGGTCGAAGGTGAGCACCGTGTCCGAGCCGGCGATCACCTCGCGGTGGCCGAGATGGACGCCGTCGAACGTGCCGACCGCCACGTTGCGCCGATCGCGGCGCTCGACCTCCGGCAGGCGGGTGACCTTCACAACCGAAAGCCTAGTCAGCTCGCTCGCGCGAGACCCTGGCCAGGACCTGCTCGAGGTCGAGTAGCGGCGGATCCTCCCACGCGACCCCCCGCGCGGGCGGCGCGACGGCGTCGGCGACCTCGAACGGGCCGATCGCCGTGCGTCGCAGCTCCAGGCAGTAGGCGTCGCCGAGATCGGCGATCAGCGAGCGCACATACGTGCCCGAGCCGCATTCGATCTGATAGCCGGCACGTTCCAGTCCGGGGCGGTCGGGGTCGGGCTCGCGCCACAGCTGCGCGAAGCTGTGCACGCTGACGATCCGCTCCGGCATCTGCACGCGTTCGCCACGGCGAGCGCGCCGGTAGGCGCGTTCGCCACCGATCTTCACGGCCGAGTACGCCGGCGGCACCTGGCGCACCTCGCCGGTCGGCAGCCGCGGCGGGTCCGGTGGCAGCCGTCCGGCTGCGCACGACCTCCCCCTCGGTGTCGCCCGTACTCGAGCTCGCTCCTAGCTGCGCGACGGTCTCGTAGCGCTTGGGCAGGCTCATCAAAACGCTTTGCGATTTCGTCGCCCGTCCGACGAGCACGAGCAGCAGACCGGTCGCGAACGGGTCGAGCGTGCCCGCGTGGCCCGTGCGTGCCCCGGCGAGCGCGCGGCGCACGGCCGCCACCACGTCGTGCGAGGTGATGCCCGCGGGCTTGTCGATCAGCAGAACGCCGTCCACGATGTCCGCCCGCGCGCTGCTCAGGCCAGCGTGGGCGCCGCGTGCCCGTCCGCGGCGTGCAGCTGCGCGGCGATCGCCGGGCGCAGGAAGGCGATCAGTTCGTCGAGCTCGAGCGCGGTCGAGAAGCCGGCCGCGCGACGGTGTCCGCCGCCTCCTTGCGCGCGCGCGATCAGCGACACGTCGACGTCCTCGTCGGTGGCCCGCAACGAGACTTTGTGCTGTCCACGGCGCTCGCCGGTGCGCAGCTCGCGCACGAGCACGGCCACCTTGGTCCCGCGCACCGCGCGCAGCTGGTCGACGATCCCCTCCGAGTAGTGATCCTCGGCTCCGCTTCGATCGAAGTCCTCGGCGCTCAGCGCGGCGACCGTCAGCTCGCCATCGTCATAGCGCTGCAGGTGCCCCAGCGCGATCGCCATCAACGTGAGCTTGGCGGGATCCAGTTCCTCGTACAGGCGCCGGTACACGTCGGCGACGTCGACCCCGGCTTCGATCAGCTCGGCGGCCATCACGTGCGCGCGCGGTCCGGTGTTCTCGTACATGAAGCGCCCGGTGTCGGTGATCAGCCCGATGTACAGCGCCTGTGCCGCGCACGGCGATGGACGGACGCCGAGGCCGTGCATCAGATCCCACACGATCTCGGCCGTGCAGGAGGCGTCGGGCACCACGTGGTTGAGCGTGCCGAAGCGCGTGTTGTCGTGATGGTGGTCGATGTTCAGCAGGTGCGCGCCGTCGCGCAGCACTGCTGCCGAGTTGCGGTCGATGTTGCCGCAGTCGAGGAACACGGCCGTGCGTTCGGCGATGTCCGCCGGTGGCGCGTGGATCGCGCCGTCGAGCAGGAACACCTCGTACTCCTCGGGTAGCGGCAGGTCCTCGGGCGAGACGTACATGAGCGAGTCCTTGCCGAGCGCGCCAAGCAGCTCCTGCATCGCCACCAGCGAGCCGAGCGCGTCGCCGTCGGGATGCTCGTGGGTGGCCAGCACGAAGCGCGTATCCTCGCGGAGCCTGGCCAACACCCGTTCGCGGGTGCTCGTGCTGCCCGGCTCGGGGCTCACGACGGACCGATCTCGTCGAGCAGCTCCTCGACCCGCAGCGCGCGGTCGGTCGTGTCGTCGTAGAAGAACTCGAGCGCCGGCGTGCGCTTGAGGCGCAGCTCCGCGGCGACGCGGCCCTGCAGGAAGCCATGGGCGCTGCGCAGGCCCGTCAGGCTCGCCTCGCGCTGGTCGGGCTCGGAGGCGCCTCCGCCCTCGCCGAGCACGCTCACGTAAACGCGCGCATGGCGCAGGTCGGGGCTTGTCCTGACATCGGTCACCGTTACGAATCCCACTCGCGGGTCCTTCATTTCTGTAGCCACGGCGTCGCCGATCACCTGGCGAATCGCCTCATCGACGCGACGCATTCGTCCTGAGCTCATCCTAACTGCCGACCCCCGCCATCCAGAAGCGGTGAGCGATTTCTCTCAGGACGACAGCTCGCGTTCCTGCAGGCGCGTCTCGTAGGTCTCGAGCACGTCGCCCTCGCGCAAGTCTTGGAAATTGGTGAGCACGATCCCGCACTCGAAGCCGCTGGTGACCTCGCGCACGTCGTCGTTGAAGCGGCGCAGGCTCTCGATCGTCGTGTCGTAGATGACCGTGCCGTCGCGGACGAGGCGTACTTTGGCGCCACGGGTGACCTTGCCCTCGGTGACGAACGAGCCGGCGATCGTGCCGATTTTCGAGGCGCGAAACAGCTGGCGGACCTCGGCTTGACCGAGCGTCGTCTCGACCTCGGCGGGCTCGAGCATGCCCTGCATCGCCGCCCGCAGCTCGTCGATCGCGCGGTAGATCACCGCGTAGGAGCGGATCTCGACCCCCTCGCGCTCGGCGATCTGGCGGGCGTCGCCAACCGGACGCACGTTGAACGCCAGGATCGACGCCCTCCGAGGCCGCCGCGAGCATCACGTCCGACTCGTTGATGCCGCCGACGCCGCGGTGGATGATGTTGACCGCGACCTCCTGCTGGGGCAGCTTGGCGATCTCGTCCTCGATCGCCTCCAGCGAGCCGGCGACATCGGCCTTGACGACCAGGCTGAGCTCCTTGACGGTGCCCTCCTGGGCGAGCTTGAAGACGTCCTCGAGCGAGACCTTGCGCCCGGAGCGGCGCGCCAGCGCCTCGGTCTTCAGCCGGTTGGCGCGCTCCCCTGCGAGCTGGCGTGCGCGGCGCTCGTTCTCGACCACGCGCACGATCTCGCCGGCCTCGGGAACGCCGTCGAAGCCGAGCATCTCGACCGGCTCGCCGGGAGTCGCGCGCTTGACTTTGTTGCCGATGAAGTCGTGCATCGCGCGCACGCGCCCGAAGTGCGCGCCGGCGACGAGCGCGTCGCCGACGCGCAGCGTGCCGCGCTGGATCAGCACGGTGACGACCGGGCCGCGACCGGGGTCGAGCTTTGACTCGATCACCGTGCCCGAGGCGTCGGCGTCGCTGTTGGCCTTCAGCTCCTCCAGGTCGGTGACGACCTGGATCGTGTCCAGCAGCGAGTCCAGGCCCTGGTGGGTCTTGGCGCTGACGTCGACGAACTCGATCTCGCCGCCCCACTCGGCGGGCTGCAGGCCGTGCTGGGTCATCTCGGTGCGCACGCGCTCGGGCTGCGCGCCCTCCTTGTCGATCTTGTTGACGGCAACGATGATCGGCACCTCGGCGGCGCGCGCGTGGTCGATCGCCTCCTCGGTCTGGGGCTTGACGCCGTCGTCGGCGGCGACCACGATCACGGCCAGGTCGGTCACGCGCGCGCCGCGGGCGCGCATCGCCGTGAAGGCCTCGTGGCCGGGCGTGTCCAGGAAGGTGATCTCTTTGTCGCCGTGGTGCACCTGGTAGGCGCCGATGTGCTGGGTGATGCCGCCGGCCTCGCCCGCGGCGACCTCGGTCTGTGCGGATGGCGTCGAGCAGCGAGGTCTTGCCGTGGTCGACGTGGCCCATGATCGTCACGACCGGCGGGCGATCGACGAGGTCCTCCTCGGCGTCCTCGAACACCGGCTCGACCTCGACGTCGTCGGCCGCGTGCACGATCTCGATCTTCTTGTCGAACTCGTCGGCGAGCACCTGGATCGCCTCGTCGGACAGCGTCTGCGTGAGCGTCGCCATCTCGCCCAGCGTCATCAGCTTCTTGATCACCTCGGGCACCGGCACGCCGAGGTACTCGGCGACGTCCTTGACCGTCGAGCCGGAGTTGACGCGGATCAGGTCGGTCGCCTCCATCGCGGCGGTGTCGATCGGGGCGATCGTCTCGTCGTAGGTGCCGCGCCGACGGCGACCGCGGCGGGGGCGGCGCTGGGGCTGGTTGGCCGGGCCGCCCTGCTGGCGGCGCGAGGCCTGCGAGTCGATCACGACGCGGCGGCGTCCGCCCGGGCCGACGTCGCCGGGCGTGCGCTCGCCGGTGCGCGAGTCGCGCGTGGGGCGCACCCGCTCGGCGGCCGCGCTGCGCGGCGCCGCGGGCCGGCCCAGCGACGGGGCGCCGGCGCCGCGCCGGGGCCGCGGCGGCGGTGGCTGGCGGCTCGGCTGGCGCGGCCGGCGCCGGCGTGCTCGTGGTGGCCGGCGGCCGCGCCGGCGCTGCGGGCGGTGCTCGCCGCGCCGGCGCGGTGGCGTCGCGGCGGTGCCGCGGGCGTGCCGTTGGCGGCTGCCTTGGCGCGGCGCCGTCGGCGGCGCCGAGCGCCTTCAGCGCGACGGCCTCCTCGACCGAGGACGCGGCGGCCTTGGCCTCGACGCCGGCGGCGTGCAGCTTCTCCAGCAGCTCCTTGCTGGAGAGGCCGTGCTCCTTGGCGATCTCGTGGACGCGCTTCTTGCTCATGGGTCCACCGATTCTACGAGCTCGGGGTCGAGCGCCACCGACGCGGCGCAGCGCGCGGGCGATCCCGCCGCGCGCGCCGGGCGAGCGCCAGGCAGTCGCCGGCGGGCTCGCCGGGCGCCGCACCACGGCACAGATAGGCGCCGCGACCGGGCATCGTCGCGCGTCGGGTCGAGGACCGCCAGCGTGCGGGCACGCGCGCCTCGCCGTCGGAGCGCCGATCGGCGACCGCGATGCGCAGCAGCTCGGACTTCGGCGCGATTCGCCCGCAGCCGACGCAGCGGCGTCGCGGGCACGTGGCGCGCCCTATGTCGCCTGCTCCTCGGCCGCCTGCTGAGGGGCGCCTTGTCGCTGCTCCCTGGCGGCCTGCTCGGGCGCGGCTCGGCGGCGCGATCGGCGCCTCGGCGACGGCCGGCGCCTCGCCGAGGACGATGAGCCTGGCGGCTTCGGCCGTCGGCGCCTGCCGCGTCCGGCTCGCCGCCCCGCGGCGCGAGGTCGGCGACGTTGTCGCTGGCGATGTCGGCGAGCGCCTGGTGGCTCTCGATGCCGCAGTAGCGCGAGCCGGGCAGCGAGGCGTTCGGGCAGCGCCGGCCGTTGGAGAGGATCGCGGCGCAGCGTCCCTGGACCTCCTCCTCCTCGTAGCCGTGCTCGGCCTCCTCGGCGGCGAACTCGGTCTCCGAGCGGATGTCCACGCGCCAGCCGGTCAGCCGCGCGGCGAGACGCGCGTTCTGGCCCTCGCGGCCGATCGCCAGCGACAGCTGGTCGTCGGGGACGATCACGGTCGCCTGCTTGGCGTCGTCGTCGACGAGCACCTCGCGCACGCGCGCCGGCGAAAGCGCCTTGGCGACGAACCGCGCGGGCTCGTCGTTGAAGGGGATGATGTCGATCTTCTCGCCGCGCAGCTCGGAGACGACCATGCGCACGCGCGAGCCGCGCGGGCCGACGCACGCGCCGACCGGGTCGACGCCGTCGGTGTGGGAGATCGACGGCGATCTTCGAGCGGTAGCCGGGCTCGCGGGCCACGTTGGCGATCTCCACGAGGCCGTCGGCGATCTCCGGCACCTCGAGCTCGAACAGCTTCTTGATCAGCTCGGGGTCGCGCCGGGAGACGATGATCGCGGGCCCTTTGGTCGACGGCGAGACCTCCTTGATGACCGCCTTGATGCGCTGGGAGTGGTCGTAGCGCTCGCCCTCGACCTGCTCGGACTTGGGCAGCAGCGCCTCGACCCGTTCGCGCAGCTGCACGAGCGTGTAGCGCGAGTCCGACTGCTGCACGATGCCGGTGATCAGCTCGCCGACGCGGTCGCGGTACTCCTCGTACATCATGTCGCGCTCGGCCTCGCGAATGCGCTGCAGGATCACCTGCTTGGCGGTCTGCGCGGCGATCCGGCCGAAGTCGTCGGGCGTGACGTCGCGCTCGTCGATCTGGTCGCGGTATTCGGCGAACTTCTTCGGGTCGATTTCCGGTTCCTCGGGTTCGCGCATCTCGCCCGTCTCCGGGTCGATCGTCGTTTCCTCGTCGATCGTCTCGACGATCAGGTGCGCCTCCAGGCGCTCGGGGATGATCAGTTCGATGACGCGAAGTCGGCGGTCTCGCGATCCATCTCCACGCGCGCGTACTTGGCCGAGCCGGGCTGCTTCTTGTAGGCGGACAGCAGCGCGTCCTCGAGCGCGATCATCAGCTTCTCGGGCTCGATCCCCTTCTCGCGCGCGAGCGCGTGCATCGCCTCGAGGATTTCGCGTGACATGTCGCCTACTCCTCGACCAGGTTCGAGCGACGGATCTCCGAGTAGGGGATCGCGATCACGCCTCCGTCGGCGGCCAGCGTGACCTCCTCGTCGGAGGCTCCCACGAGCTCGCCGGTGAAGCTCTTGACCGCCGCGCGTCGCCGGGCGCGCCGCTCGCCCTCGGCGGCGACGCGCGGGGTGGCGCGTGCGCACGCGTGCGCGGCGTCCGACGAAGCGGCGGAAGTGGGCGGGCTTGGTCAGCGGACGCTCGCTGCCGGGCGAGGAGACCTCCAGCGAGTAGCGCTCGCGCTGGTCGTTCAGGAGCGCGCTCACACGCTCGCAGAGGGCGAGCGTGACACCGTCGGGATGGTCGATGAACACGCGCAGCCACCTGCCGCCGAGCACCTCGGCGAGCAGCACCTCGACGTCCGGCTCGCTGTGCGCCAGACGCCTTTCGATATCTGCCTGTATGGGTGTCATCAACTCGCTCCTTTACGCAAAAAAAGCGGGCCTGCGCCCACTTTCGGTACTGCCGCCGGCGTCTGCACGCCGGCTCGAAAGCTCTCATCGAGCATAGCATCGGGTCGTCTGCGGCAAGCGCCGGGCCGCAGCGCGCGCTGCGGCGAGCTCCGCGGCGTCGCGTCGCGCGCGGTCGCGATACACGCGGTAGTCCTCGCGCTCGGGACGCAGCGAGCAGGCCAGCGCGAGCGGCTTGCAGGCCTCGCGATGACGGCCGAGCAGCTGCATCGAGCGGCCCAGGCAGAACAGTGCGTAGTCATTGGTGGGCGTGTTCGTCGCGACCGCTTGAAACTCCTCCGCGGCTCCCTCGTAGCGCTGGGCATGAAACAGCGCGCGCCCGAGCGTCTCGCGGATCGACGCCTTGTCCGGCTCGAGGTCGCGCGCTTTGCTCAGCGGCACGATCGCCGCCTGGTAGTCGCCATGCTCGAGCAGCTCGCAACCGCGCTGGTATAGGTCATAGACGCTATCCATCGGGGCCAGTTTAACGGCCGCGCGCAGCCGCCCGACCGCGTCGAGGATCGCCTCGGCGACGTCCACCTTGCGTCGCGCGAGCGACGTGCGTCGGCGCTCCGCGGAGCCGCCGCGCCGGGCGAGCTCCGCCGGCGGTGAGGATCGTGACCTCGTTGGCGTCGACGTCGAAGCCGATGTCCTCGCGCGAGATGTCGTTCACGACGAGGGCGTCGACGCCCTTCGCGGCGAGCTTCGCGCGCGCCAGCTCGACCGCCTGATCGCCGTGCTCGGCCGCGAAGCCGACCAGCGTCTGCCCCTCGCCGCGAGCGCGGGCTAGCGTGGCGAGCACGTCCGTGGTCGGCTCGAGCTCGAGCCGCAGGCGCGCGCGGCCGGACTTCTTGATCTTGCCCTCGCTGGGCGCGACCGGACGGAAATCGGCCACTGCCGCCGCCATCAGCAGCACGTCACAGGCGGGGAACAGCTCGCGCAGGCGCGCTCCAGCTCGTCTGCCGTGCGCACGTCACGGCGCACGATGTCCGGGTCGCTCGACAGCGACACGTTGGCCGCGACAAGCGTCACCTGCGCTCCGCGCCGCAGCGCCGCCTCGGCCAGCGCCAGCCCCATCCGCCCCGAGGAGCTGTTGCCGAGATAGCGCACGCTGTCGATCGGCTCGCGCGTACCGCCCGCCGTCACGAGCACCTTCAGGCCGCGCCAGCGCGCGGATGCGGATGCCGAGCCGTTCAGCCGCTCACCGTCGGTTGCGCTCGCGGCGCCCGAGTTCCGCCCGCGTTCGCTCGCCGGGCCGCGCCGCAGCGCATCGCGCGCGCCGCCCGGCGCGGGACGCGCGCCAGTATCGCCTCGCATGCGACGAGCAGCCCGGCGGGCTCGGCCAGGCGCCCGATCCCCTGCTCGCCGATCGACGCCAGGCGCCCGACGCCCGGCTCGACGATCTCCACGCCCCGTTCGCGCAGCGTCTTCATGTTGGCCTGCGTGGCCGAGATGCTCGTACATGTGGTTGTTCATCGCCGGAGCCACTAGCAGCGGGCAGGTGGCGGCGAGCGCGCAGCTGCCGAGCAGGTCTCCGGCCAGCCCCGCCGCGAGCTTGGCGATCGTGTTCGCCGAGGCGGGCGCGACCAGGTACAGATCGGCGTTGCGCACGAGCTCGAGGTGGCTGAGCGGCTCGTGCGCGGGAGGCGCGTCCCCGGGGAACGCGCCGCGCGCGGGATCTCGCTCGAACTCGCTGACGAGCACGGGCGCTCCCGTCAGCGCCGCGAACGAGGCCTCGCCGACGAAGCGGCGGCTGGCCGGCGTCTGCACGACGCGAACGGCGTGGCCGGATGCCGTCGCCAGTCGCACGAACTCGAGCGCCTTGTAAGCGGCGATCCCGCCGCTCACGCCCAGCAAGATGCGCGCCATAACTAGGTTGTAGAGCTACTTGCGAGCGCTAGCAAGGGCTGGCCGGGCGTTTGCGGCCCAGGACGCGCCCTCCGCAGCCCTACGGGGCGGGGCTAAGCGGGTGGCTGGGCAAGCGAGGCAAGGACGCAGGAAGCGTGGCGTGCTTCGCACGCGAGCGACCGAGGACGCGGCCTCGCGCCGCCCAGGCGCCCGCTTAGCGGTAGTGGTACTTGATCTTGCCGGCTGCGACCTCCTCGAGGGCGATCGTCAGATAGTTTTTCGAGCCGGTTTCGATCATCGGCGGCGGGAACTCGTCGAACGTTCCCTCGCCGAGGTTGTGGTAGTAGCTGTTGATCTGACGCGCACGCTTTGCGGACACGACGACGCTCGCGTAGTTCGAGTCGACGTTGTCGAGCAGGCGGTCGATGCGGGGGGAGATCACGGGGTGCTTGGCCTTTCCTCGTTGGCCTCGCAGTGTAGAGGCTGTTGAGGGCCAGACCGGCCGAGCGCGTGCGTTGGGGCATGGCGCGGGCGGTATGTCCCACGCTCTGCGAGCTCGTCGGGGGAGCGCCGAAGCGAAGCTAGTCGAGCTCGGCGGCGACGATCGCGGTCAGCTGCGCGAGCGCGTCCTCGAGACGATCATTGACGACGACGTGCGCGAACTCGGGTTGCGCCGCGAGCTCGCGCTCGGCGACCTGCAGGCGGCGCTCCACCTCCTCGGCGTCGTCGGTGCCGCGACCCACAAGTCGCGCGCGCAGAGCCTGCAGGGAGGGCGGTGCGATGAATACCTGCACGGCCTCGGGCATCGCGGA
Source organism: uncultured Solirubrobacteraceae bacterium (assembly GCA_963846205.1). Taxonomy (GTDB): domain Bacteria; phylum Actinomycetota; class Thermoleophilia; order Solirubrobacterales; family Solirubrobacteraceae; genus Palsa-744. Next base: position 24,842 of record CAWJVB010000006.1, read on the forward strand.
CCGCACCTGGCGCGCTCCCTGCACCTCGATCTCGAGCACGACCGGAGCGCCTGCGGCGAGGCGCTGCTCGAGCTCCGAGCGCAGCGTGCCGTAGCTGCGCCCGGCGTAGTCGGCGTGCTCGACGAAGTCGCCCTCGGCGACGCGGCGATCGAACTCCTCGCGAGACAGGAAGTGGTAGTCGACGCCGTCGCGCTCGCCCGCTCGCGGGGCGCGCGTGGTCGCCGACACGGACAGCTCGAGCCGGTCGAGGCGCTCCATCAGACCTCGTATCAGCGTCCCCTTGCCGACCCCCGACGGACCGGTGATCACAAACACTCCTGCCACGGCGCCAACCCTAGTCGCGAGGGCGGGGGAAGCTCGAGAAGGCTGCGGGCCGGCGGGTGGCCGGCCTAGCGGTGCAGCAGAGAGATGAGCTCCGAGCGCTGGCGCTCGGACAGGCCACCGATCGTCTTGCTCGGAGCGATGCGGCAGTGGGCGAGGATCTTGTTGACCTTGACGCGTCCGTACTTGGGCACGGCCAGCAGCATGTCGAAGACCTTGGCCGTCTCCACGTACTCGGGCGGCTTCAGCAGCAGCGCGTGAATCGACAGGCGACCCGACTTCAGATCGCGCTTGAGCTGGGCACGCTTGATCCTGATCTGGTTGGCCCTTGCGAGGGCATCCATTCTCTGGTTCAAGGATCGCTCGGGGGCCACAGATGTATTAGAGGACGTCGTACTGGTCGCCGTCGTCATGGGCGGCGAGTCTACACACCCAAAGCGCCCGATCAAGACAAAGTCCGCGAATTCATCTTGACCTCAACTTGAGGTGCAGGCGTGTCGAGCATGGTGGACGGTCGCGACTGGTTTTTACAAGGGTTTTGTGCCCCGCAAACGTCCGCTCGTTGCGGAGTTCGGCGGTTTGGGAAAGCCGCTATGCGACGTCTGCGGACGTCTGTTCGGACCGCGGCGCGAACAGCTCGACGCGCGATCCTCGAGGCGACCGTGGGATCGCGAAAGCTCTCGGTCCCGACCGCCACGAGCGTGGCGCCGGCGGCGATCAGCTCGCGCGCGTGGGCGGCGCGTTGGACGCCGCCCATGCCGACCACGGGAATGCGCACCAGCCCGGCGACGGCGGCCACCTGCGCCAGCGCGATCGACGCGTATGGCCGGCCCGGACAGCCCCCCGGTGCCGCCGCCGAGCCACGGCTCGCCCGCGTGGCCGGCGTCGGGCGCAAGGGCCAGCGCACGCAGGGTGTTGATCAGCGAGACCGCGTCGGCACCGCCCGCTGGGCCGCCAGGGCGCAGGCCGGGCACGTCCGCGGTGTTGGGGGTCAGCTTCACGATCAGCGGCTTGGCGCGTGCGCTGCGCGACAGGGCGCCGAACGACCTGCTCCAGCTGTGCTGGATCGGCGCCGATGTCGAGCCCGGTGTCGACGTTCGGGCACGACACGTTCAACTCGACCGCCGCGATCTCGACGCGCCCCTCGCAGGCCTCGACGAGTGCGCAGAACTCCTCGGCGCTGGAGCCCATCACGTTGGTGATCAGCGGCGGCTGGCAGCGGTGGCGTAGCTCGCGGTAGGTCCTCGGCCAGATAGGCGTCGAGCCCCTTGTTGGGCAGGCCGATCGAGTTGATCAGCCCGCCGGCCGCCTCCCACAGGCGCGGCGGCGGATTGCCCGCGCGCGGCTCGCAGCGTGATCGTCTTGGAGACGAATGCCGAGAACGGGAACTCCCGCTCGAGCGCGGGGCCGAACGCGCGGCGCGCGGCGATCGCGTCGAACGTGCCCGAGCCGTTGATCACGGGGTGGGCCAGCTGCAGTCCGCAGAAGTCGACGCTCATGCGGGCGCCCGGCGTGCTCGGAGACGCGCTCGAGTCGCGTCGGCCTCGACCACGGGCCCGTCACGCACACACGCAGAAAGCCGCCCCCGCGACGCGGGACGGCGCAGCCGTAGCAGGCTCCAAAGCCGCAGGCCATGCCCGCCTCGAGCGCGAGCTGCGCCGGTACGCCGCGCGTCGCGCACATCGCGCGCACGGCCTCGAGCATCGGCGCGGGCCCACACGCGAGACCTCGGCACGCGCGTCGCGGTAGAGCTCCTGCGAAAAGCAGATCGGTGAGGCATGCCGTGGTGGCCGACAGAGCCGTCGTCGGTCGCCACGCGCGCGCCGTGCAGCAGGTCGGCCCGTCGGCGCGAGGGCCGTCGCGAAAGCCCACCAGCACGGTCACGTCGGTGGCGGCCTCGGCCTCCAGCGTGTCCTGCAGGATCGCCAGCGGCGCGATGCCCGACGCCGCCGCCAACGAGGATCGCACGGTGGCGCGGCCTGGGCGCGCGGGAAGCCGTTGCCGAGCGGCCCCAGAGCCCACAGCTCCGTCGCCCTCTCGCAGCTCGCACAGCCGCCGCGTGCCGGGGCCGACGTCCTCGAGCAGGAAGTGGGACTCGCCGATGCGGCGCCTGGCGATCGAGAACGCCCGCGGCAGGTAGGGGCCGCTCGTCCTCGCCTCCACCCCAGCGCTCGGCCGCCGCCAGCATGGCGAACTGCCCCGGCCTCGGCTCGGTGTCTCGACGTCGGCCACGCGCAGCACGCGATAGGCGCCGAGTTGATCGAAGCCGAGCACGGTCAACAGCCGGCGGGCGAACGGCGCCGGCGCGCCGGCCCACTCGCTCTACGGGCCCGCTTCACGCGGCGCGCACCCCGTCGGCGCGGTGCGCCGTGCAGCTCCTGCAGGCACAGCACCTCGGGCTCGCCTCCGTGCAGCGGCACTGGCGATCGCGCGCGCGGCCGACACGCCGGCGGCGAGCGTGGTGACGCAGGGGATGCCGTGCGAGACGGCCGCGCGGCGGATCTCGTAGCCGTCGGTGCGGGCGCCCGAGCCGGTCGGCGTGTTGACCACCAGGTCGACGTCGCCGCGTTCGATCCAGTCGAGCACGTGCGGCGAGCCCTCGCCGATCTTGTTGATGCGCTGCGGCGGGCACGCCCATCCGCTCGATCGCTTCGGCGGTGCCGCGGGTGGCGACGATCCGAAGCCGTTGTCGTGGAGGATCTGCGCGATCGCGAACGCGCCCGCCTTATCGGAGTCTGTGACGGTGATGAACACGGTTCCGCGCGCAGCGGCAGGGGCACGCCGGCGGCCGCCTGCGCCTTGGCGAAGGCCGTGGGGAAGTCGCGGGCGATCCCCATCACCTCGCCGGTCGAGCGCATCTCGGGGCCGAGCAGCGCGTCCGAGCCCTCGAAGCGGTCGAACGGCAGCACTGCCTCCTTGACGCAGATGTGATCGCCGAAGCCGAGCCCTTCGCGCTCGCGCGGCAGTTCCATCTCGGCGATCGACTCGCCCAGCATGATCCGGCAGGCGAGCTTGGCGAGCGGCAGCCCGACGGCCTTGGATACGAACGGGACGGTGCGCGAGGCGCGCGGGTTGGCCTCGATCACGTACAGCTCGCCGGCGTGCACGGCGTACTGGATGTTGATCAGCCCGACGGCGCCGATCGCGAGCGCGAGCTCGCGCGTGGCGGCGCGGATCTGCTCGAGCATGTCCTGGCCGAGCGAGTGCGGCGGCAGCACGCAGGCGCTGTCGCCGGAGTGCACGCCCGCCTCCTCGACGTGTTGCATGATCCCGCCGATCCACACCTCGCGCCCGTCGCAGAGAGCGTCGACGTCGAGCTCGGTGGCGTCCTCGAGGAAGCGGTCGAGGAAGATCTGCGCGGCGCCGGGAGCGCTCGCGGCGGCGGCGACGCCCTCGCGCTGCAGGTAGTCGGCGAGGCCTTCGCGGGAGTACACGATCTCCATCGCGCGCCCGCCGAGCACGTAGGAGGGCCTGACCAGCAGGGGAAAGCCGACCTCGCTCGGCGCTGCTCAGCGCCTCCTGCACGGAGCCGGCGGTCGCGTAGGGCGGGGCCTTGTAGCCGAGTCGCGCGAGCAACGCGCCGAAGCGCCCGCGGTCCTCGGCCAGGTCGATCGCCTGCACGCTCGTGCCGAGCAGCGGAACGCCGGCCGCGGCGAGCCCTGCGGCGAGCTTCAGCGGCGTCTGGCCGCCGAACTGCAGGATCACCCCGCGCGGCTGCTCGACGGCGACGACCGCGAGCACGTCCTCCAAGGTGAGCGGCTCGAAGTAGAGACGGTCGGACGTGTCGTAGTCGGTCGACACCGTCTCCGGGTTGCAGTTGACCATCACGGCGTCGCAGCCGGACGCGCGCACGGTCATGGCGGCATGAACGCAGCAATAATCGAACTCGATTCCCTGCCCGATCCGGTTGGGTCCCGAGCCGAGGATCACGATCGAGCCGCTCGGCCGCTCACCGGCGCGCCGCACCTCGTGGCGCACGATGCCGCGGCCGGGCGCTCCCAGCCCGAGTAGTAGTAGGGCGTGCGCGCGGGAACTCGGCGGCGCAGGTGTCGACCGACATGAACGTGCGCTCGCCGGCGAACGGGGCGTCGGGGTCGAGCGCGAGCTCGCGCAGCTCGCGCAGGAACCACGGGTCGACGCGCGTCAGCGCATGGATCGAGTCGATCTCGCAACCGCGCCGCAGCAGCTCGAGCACGACCTCGAAGCGATCCGGCCAGGGCACCTGCAAGCGCGTCAGGAGCTGCTCGTCGCTCAGCTCGCCCAGGGCCGGCGGCTTGTCGAGCTCGCGCGAGCGCAGCGCCTTGGCGAAGGCCTGCTCGAAGGTGCGCCCGATCGCCATCGTCTCCCCCACGGACTTCATGTGGGTGGAGAGTCGGCGTCGGAGCCCGGGAACTTCTCGAAGGCGAAGCGCGGCCACTTGACGACGACGTAGTCGATCGTCGGCTCGAAGCAGGCCGGCGTGACGCCGGTGATGTCGTTGTCGATCTCCTCGAGCAGGTAGCCGACGGCCAGCCGAGCGGCGATCTTCGCGATCGGGAAGCCGGTCGCCTTGCTGGCGAGCGCCGAGGAGCGCGACACGCGCGGGTTCATCTCGATCACGAGGATCTCCTCGGTGTCGGGATTGACGGCGAACTGCACGTTGGAGCCGCCGGTCTCGACGCCGACCGCGCGGATCACGGCGATCGCCTGGTCGCGCAGCTGCTGGTACAGGCGGTCGGTGAGCGTCTGCTGCGGCGCGACGGTGACCGAGTCGCCGGTGTGCACGCCCATCGGGTCGACGTTCTCGATCGAGCACACGATCACGACGTTGTCGGCGCTGTCGCGCATCACCTCGAGCTCGAACTCGCCCCAGCCGATCACCGACTCGTCGAGCAGCACCTGGCCGATCGGCGAGGCCTCGATGCCGGCGGCGACGACGCGCTCGAACTCCTCGGGCGTACGCGCGATGCCCCCGCCGCGCCCGCCGAGCGTGAAAGCCGGGCGCACGACGCAGGGCAGCCCGACCTGCTCGATCGCCGCGCGCGCCTGCTCGAGGCTGGTCGCGATCGCGCTCTTGGGCATCTTCAGCCCGGCGCTCGTCATCGCGTCGCCGAACAGCTCGCGGTCCTCGGCGCAGGCGATCGCCTCGTAGTTGGCGCCGATCAGCTCGACGCCGAAGCGCGCGAGCGTGCCGTCGTCGTGCAGCGCCTTTGCGAGGTTCAGCGCGGTCTGCCCGCCGAGCGTGCCGAGCAGCGCGTCGGGGCGCTCGCGTTCGATCACCTGCGTGACGGGTCCCGGCAGCAGCGGCTCGATGTAGGTGGCCTCGGCGAACTCGGGGTCGGTCATGATCGTCGCCGGGTTGGAGTTGACGAGCACGACCTCGTAGCCCTCCTCGCGCAGCACCTTGCAGGCCTGCACGCCGGAGTAGTCGAACTCGGCTGCCTGCCCGATCACGATCGGCCCGGAGCCGAGGATCAGGATCTTGTGGATGTCCTCGCGCCTGGGCATCAGGCGGCCGGCGATCGCGCTCCAGGAAGCGGTCGAACAGGTACAGGCTGTCGTGCGGGCCGGGACCGGCCTCGGGGTGGTACTGCACGGTGCCGCCGGGAGCGTCGAGCAGCTCGAGCCCCTCGACGGTGCGGTCGTAGAGGTTCACGTGCGACAGCGCGGCGGCGCCGAAGTCCGTCTCCCAGCGAACGGGCTCGTCGGCGTCGATCGTGCGCGCGCCGCCGGGGCCGACGGCGGCGAAGCCGTGGTTCTGCGAGGTGATCTCCACGCGCCCGGTCTGCAGGTCCTTGACGGGATGGTTGGCGCCGTGGTGGCCGAAGGGCAGCTTGAACGTGTCCAGGCCGACCGCGCGGCACAGCAATTGATGGCCGAGGCAGATGCCCCACACGGGCTTCACGCCGACGAGCGCGCGCAGCGTCTGCACGATGTAGTCGAGCGCGGCCGGATCGCCCGGCCCGTTGGCCAGGAAACGGCGTCCGGATCCGCTGCAAGCAGGTCCTCGCGCGCCGCTGTCGCACGGGTGCAGCGACACGCGCGCCCCGCGCGCGACGAGCTCGCGCACCATCGAGGCCTTGATGCCGGTGTCGATCACGGCGATCTGGGGGCCGTCGCCGTCGCCGTGATGCGTGACCTCTGCCGCCGTCACGACCCTGGCCAGGTCCTGCCCGGCCATCGGCGGCTCGCCGGCGAGCAGTCGCGTTGCCTCGCGCTGCGGCGATGCTCGCGGCGAACACACCGCCCCGCATCGCGCCCGCGTCGCGGATGTGGCGCACGAGCGCGCGCGTGTCGACGCCGGAGATCGCGCTGACGCCGCAGTCGCTGAGCCAGTCCAGCCAGCCGCCCTCGGCGCTGGGGGCGTCCTCGCGATTGCCGGCCTCGCGCATGATCGCCGCGCGCGCCCACGGGCGCTCGGACTCCATCGCGGCGGCGCTGACGCCGTAGTTGCCGATGTGCGGGTAGGTGAACGCGATCAGCTGACCCGCGAACGAGGGATCGGTCATCGACTCCTGGTAGCCGGACATGCCGGTCGTGAACACGACCTCGCCCAGCGCCGGCCCGTCCGCGCCGCACAGCTCGACCGTCGAAGCGCGTGCCGTCCTCCAGCAGCACGTATCCGGGCTCGCGCGCCATCTCAGATGATCAGCTTCTGAATTTCCTTGAACTCCGGGCGTGCCGGCGCGTTCGAGCAGCTCGAACAGCGAGCTCTCGACAGTGCTGACGACGGCGCCGGCGCGCTCCAGGCGCTCGAGCCCGCGCTCGTAGTCGAGCTCGTGGCGCGAGCCGACGGCGTCGGCGGGGACGTGGACTTCGACGCCGCGGTCGAGCAGGTCGTGGACGGTCTGGCTGACGCACACGTGCGTCTCGATGCCGCACACGATCGCCTGCTCGCGTCCGGCGAGGTCGAAGCCGTCGGCGCGCACGGCCGAGAAGATCGACTTCTCGATGCGCGGCTCGTCCTCGAGCGCCAGCTCGGGAGCGGAGTGGCCGAGCCCTTTGGGGTACTGCTCGGAGACGAGCGCCGGCAGCTCGAGGATGCGCGCGGCCGCGAGCAGCTTCGCGCACGACCGTGCGACGCGCTCGAAGGAGGCGTAGGGACGAAAGCCCTCCTGTACGTCGACCACGACGAGCGCGGCGCGGTCACGATCGAGCAGCGCCATCAGGCGCCGACCACCGAGAACGCACGCTCGCGATATACGGGCGCGCCCTCGCACAGCGTCAGGAGCACGCGGCCGCGCAGCCGCTGTCCGGCGAAGCAGCAGTTCTCGGAGCGGCTCTCCCAGCCGCGCTCGCCGGCGACCCAGTCCGCATCGAGGTCGACGAGCGTGACGTTGGCGGGCGCGCCGGGCTCGATGCGCGAGGCACGGCAGGTCGAACAGCTCGGCGCCTGCGGTCATCCGCTGCACGAGCAGGGCGAGGTCGATGATGCCGGGCTCGACGAGCCCCGTATACAGAGCGGCGAACGCGGTCTCCAGCCCGGTTGTGCCCATCGGCGCCTGCTCGAAGGGAACTTCCTTCTCCTCGCGCGCATGCGGCGCGTGGTCGGTCGCGACGCACTCGATCGTGCCGCTGCGCAGTCCTTCGATCAAGCGCCTGGCGGTCGGCCTCGGTCGCGAGTGGCGGGTGCATCTTCATGCGCGTGTCCATCCCGCGCACGTGCTCCTCGGTGAGCAGCAGGTGGTGCGGCGAGACCTCGGCGCTGACCCGCCAGCCACGCGCCTGGGCGTCGGCGACGGCTTCGACGGAGCCGATGCAGCTGAGGTGCAGGAAATGCACGCGTGCGTCCTCGTAGCCCGCCAGTTCGGCGTCGCGGGCGACCATCGTGGACTCGGCGACCGTGGGTATGCCGGCCAGCCCCAGCGCGGCGCTGACGGCGCCCTCGTGCATGCAGCCGTCGCGCGAGAGCGTGGGGTCCTCCTCGTGCAGCGCGATCACGCCGCCGCACAGCCGCTGATACTGCAGCGCCTTGCGCAGCATGCCGGCGCTGTGCACCGGACGCCCGTCGTCTGAGAAACCGACTGCGCCGTCGGCGCGCAGCTCGGCCATCTCGGTCAGCTGCTCGCCCTGGAGCCCGCGCGTGATAGCGGGCAGGAAACCGACATTTATTCGCGCTTCGCGCGCCGCTGTGTCGCGTACTGAGCGCAACAGGGGCGCTTCATCGAGCACGGGGTCGGTGTTGGGCATCGAGAGCACTGCCGCATAGCCGCCCGCGGCGGCCGCGCGCGTGCCGGTGTCGAGGTCCTCCTTGTGCTCCTGGCCGGGCGTGCGCAGGTGCACATGCGGGTCGAAGAAGGCCGGCAGCAGATGGTTGCCGAGCCCCTCGACGAGCTCCTCCTCGGGCCGGTACTCGAGCGTCCCGGGGGCTCCGATCTCCGCGATCTGGCCGTCCCGCACGCGCACGTCGCGGCGTGCGTCGATGCTCGTGCGCGGGTCGAGCACGTGCACGTCGCGCAGGAGCATGTCGGCGGGCTGTTGCGGCCCGTGCACGAGCGGTTGAACAGCCATCACGCGGGTTGGCGCTCGACGGGCGTGGCGTCGGCTTGCCGGAGTCCTCCGGTACCGGGCGACGGCGCGCGGGCCCCGGACAGCAGCTCATACAGGACGGCCATGCGCACGACCACGCCGGCCTCGACCTGCGCGGTGATCACGGCCTGCGGCGAGTCGACGACCTCGCCCGACAGCTCCACGCCTCGGTTGACGGGCCCGGGGTGCATCAGCACTTGGCGCGGCAACAGGCGCCTGCCGTTGACCTGGTACAAGCTGGCGTACTCGCGCAGCGAGGGCACCCATGTCTCGCTCATGCGCTCGCGCTGCATGCGCAGCGCGTAGACGACATCGGCGGAGCCGAGCTCGTCGAGCGTGTAGCGGACGTCGCAGCCGAGCGCCTCGATCCCGCGCGGGATCAGCGTCGGTGGTCCGGCCACGGTCACGTTGGCGCCCATGCGCTGGAAGGCGATGATGTTCGAGCGAGCCACGCGCGAGTGCGCGACGTCGCCGACGATCCAGATCGAGGCGCCGTCGAGAGCGCCGATCCGGCTGCGCAGCGTGTAGACGTCGAGCAGGGCCTGCGTGGGATGCTCGTGCTTGCCATCGCCCGCGTTGACGATCGCGGCTGGACACCATTTCGAGACCAGCTCGGCGGCCCCCGCCCACGGCGTGCGCAGCACGATCGCATCGGGCTTGTGGGCGCTGAGGGTGAGCACGGTGTCCTTCAGCGACTCGCCCTTCTCCACGCTCGAGCCGCTCGCCGCGAAGTTGACCACGTCGGCCGACAGGCGCTTGGCCGCAAGCTCGAACGAGCTGCGCGTGCGCGTCGAGGCCTCGTAGAACAGGTTCAGCACCATCCGCCCGCGCAGCGCGGGCACCTTCTTGATCTCGCGATCGGATACCTCGGCGAAGCGAGCCGCCTGCTCGACGATCCGCTCGATGCCAGCGCGGTCCAGATCCTCAACCGACAGAAGATGGTTCATGCGACCTCCAGGGCGGCTCGGGGCAATCGCCACCTCGTCGACGCCGTCGAGCTCGGCCACGCGCACGTACACGTGCTCGGCGCGCGAGGTGGGAAGGTTCTTGCCGACATAGTCGGGGCGAATCGGCAGCTCGCGATGACCGCGGTCGGCGAGCACGGCGAGCTGGACCCGCTCGGGCCGGCCGTAATCGAACAGAGCCTCGATCGCCGCGCGTACGGTGCGCCCGGTGAACAGGACGTCATCGACGATCACGACCGTGCGACCGGTCACGTCGAAGTCAATGTGCGAGGCGTGCACGACCGGCGCGTCGGGGCGACTGGCGACGTCGTCTCGGTAGAAGCCGATGTCGAGGTCGCCGAGCGGGAGCTCGCAGTCGTGCAGCTGCTCGAGCAGGCTGCGCAGGCGCGTGGCTAGAAATGCTCCGCGCCGGTGTATGCCTACCAGCGCTAGCGGCCGCTCGCTCGGGTTGCGCTCGGCGATCTCGTGGGCGATGCGCGTCAGCGCCCGCTGCACGTCCTCCGCGCGGAGGACGACCTTCTCGCGATGCTCGTCCATGTCTTCCTTCCTGGCCTCACGGGACCGGGTTAAAGGATCGTCCGCAAATCTATCAGGGCGCTGCGATGCTCTCGGCCGCCTCGGCGGTGCCGTCGGCCTCCTCCCCGTCGCCGCCTTGGGCGGCGCTCCGCTCGCGCGCCTGGCGCTCGGACCAGCGAACCAGCTGGGCGGCGCCGCGCTCGGGAAACGGCACCTCGATCGTGTCGAAGTCGCGCGGCGCCTCGCTCGCGGCGAACACGGCGCGAGCCTCGTCACGCACCTGCCCGCCGGCGTAGCGCGTCGAGATGTGCGTGAGCGCGAGCAAGCGCACGTCGGCGTCGCGCGCGAGCCGCGCCGCCTGTCCGGCGGTGCTGTGCGCCGTCTCGCTCGCGCGCTGCGCATCCTCGTCGATGAACGTCGCCTCGTGCACGAGCACGTCTGCCTGGTGCGCGGCGATCGCGAGCGCCTCACACGGCTCGGTGTCGCCGGACAGGACCACCTTACGTCCCTCGCGCTGCGCTCCCATCACCTGCTCGGGCGAGACGCCGCCGATGGTTTCGCCGCGCTGCAGGCGCCCGAAGTCCGGGCCCGGGCGCACGCCCAGTCGCTCGGCCAGCAGCGCGTCGAGGTGGCCCGGCCGGGCGTCCTCGACCAACGCGTACCCGAACGAGGGGCCGCGATGGCTGACCGGTATCGGCGTGATGCGATAGCCGTCGCGCTGCACGGCCTGCGCCGGCTCGAGCTCGACCACGCTCAGCTTGTACGGGAGGCGCCCGTACACGCTGCGCATCAGCCCCATCAATTCGCTCAAGCCGCGCGGCCCGTACACGGTCAGCGGCCGGTCTCGCTCGCGCAATGCAAACGACTTCAGCATGCCCGGCAGGCCCAGCCAGTGATCGGCGTGGAAGTGCGTGACGAACACAGCCTCCATGTCGAGCAGGCCGATCGAGCGCACGAGCTGGCGCTGCGTCCCTTCGCCGCAGTCGAACAGCAGCCGATCGCCGCCACGACGCACGAGGATCGCGGGCAGCCCGCGCCGCGCGCCCGGCACCGAGCCTCCTGTGCCCGCGAAGAACAGCGACAGGTCCATGGCCGCAACGGTAGCGTCGCATGGCAGTGGGCGCGAGAACGCCGGATCGCCTACTCCCCGACCGCAGCCTTCAGGGCCTCGTCGCGATGGACGAAATCCTCGATCTGGACGATCTTGCCATCCCGCAGAGTCTCAGGGACCGGGCGGTAGATCAAGTCGTCCGACAGCAGATCGGCGAGCCGATCCCACTCGTCATCACGCGAGAGGTCGACGTAGCTGCGCACGACCTCCATGTTGCGCTGCGACATCGCCTAATCGGTCAGGCCGAGGTCGGCGAGGGCGCGATCGCGGTTCCAGTAGAGAGCGAACCCCACCACCTTCCCATCCCTGATCTCGAAGAGGTTCGCTACAGAGCGCTGCTCCATCTCCAAACCGCTGCCCCGTCCGCGCCCGCTGTTGTGCACGAGCGCGAGTATCCGCGTCGAGTCGACGACGATCAGGTCTTCCGCCTCCGCGCGGAAGTTCTTCCAGCCGCTCAACCATTCGCCGTAGCGCTGAGCCATTGCCTGCCGCCCAGTCCAGCTGCCGGGTTCCGGTCCGTCAACGAACGCGAACTCGATCCGTGGATCAGCCCACTCGGCCGAGCCGAACTCCCCGCGCTCCCAGTCGGCATAGATCGAGCGAACAAGGTCCAAATTCTCCGACATCGCCTACCCCCGTCCCTCGGCGAGGCGTTCGGCGGCCTGACGGGACTCGTCCACATCGGTGTGCGTCGACCCCCGCATCACCATTCCACCGACCCATTCGCCAACCCACCCCTCTCGCGTAGTGACCCAGCCCGTGGCCCCGACGGGCCGCGCGTCCTGGCGCACTACCGCAAAGCTGATGCCCCGACCGAGGTCGAGGAACTCCTCCGGCCCGTAGGTGAGGTCGTCAAAGGACCCGAAGTAGTCGGCAAGAAAGCCGCAGACCGCCTCTCGGCCCTCAAAGACACCGACGCCTCTGTCCGACAAGTCAAGGACTGCGTCAGGAGCGAAGAGTCCGCCTATCGCGTCGAGGTCGGCGCGGTTATAGGCCTGGATGAGGCCGCGGAACAGCTCGTCCAAGTCGGGGGTCGTGAGCTCCTCAGACATCGCCCGGCCAGTATCTCGCAGGCGCTCGGACACGAGCCCGGCTAGTTGCGCGAGCCGAAACTACGCCGGATCGGCGCCGACGGTAACGCGCTCGCCCAGCGAATGCCGCTGCCCGGGGGCTTCGTGTGCGCGCAGCTCGCCTGGCTCGAGCGTTGCCTCGAGGATCAGCACGGTCGCACACACCAGGGCCCAGACTTGGGCGACCAGAGCCCATATGCGCTCTTCGAGTCCCAGGTAGCCAGCGAACGAGTCGAACAGCAGGAACGTGGCGATCCATGCGGCCAAGAGCACGAGCACACCGATCAAGGCGAATCGCGCAAGCCGGCTCGGCCACGCCGAACGGGCGAGCGCGAAGCCGCTCAGCAGGAGCGAGACCTGGATGCCGAGGCTTATCCACTCGTGCGCGTAGTGATGCCAGGAGAGCGAGCCGGCCGCTTCGCGGGACTTGCACACGGCGCTCACCGTCGGCGAGCAATCCATGTGCAGCGGGGCTTCATCGCTCTCGCGGTGGCGCTCGTGCCGTCGCTGCGTAGTCGGCCGTGGCCGCTGGCGATGCCGTTGATGTTCATGCTGGCCGGGGTGTGCGCGATCCTCCCCCTCGAACTTTGCCCTTGGACGCCACTACACGCTGGTTCACGTTGATTCTTGTCCCTCCCCTCTCGATTGGCTCCGTAGTCGCGCGGCCTTCCGGGTAGCCCAGCGTCATTACAACGGAATCGACCGGCGGTGCTTTTAGGGAGAGTGGAGCAGCCGAAAAGACACGTGGCTGTATCAGATTCTTTGTGGTGAAAACCGCAATGTCGTGGCCGCGGTGCTGCGTGATCTCGTGAACTGGAATAAGGGTAGGATCGTCCCCCAGGAACAAGACCTGGATTGACACTTTCTCGTCTAGCACACCGTCGGTTTCAAAGTCCTCGAAGACGTGACTCGCTGTGACCAATATCTGCGGACCGATCGCGATGCCGTCCCGAGAGGTTTTGCCCACGCGACGCCGTTGTCGGTCGCTTCGGATGCAAGCAGGGCCATTACCCAGCGCTGGACAGGATGCGGAAACTCGTAGTCTCGCTGCTCGGAGAGATCTACAAGATTCTCCTCACCGAAGGTGATGGCGAACAACGGACTGCGCATGCGTACCAGCCTAGCCCGCGCCTGCGAACTGGTGCGCTAGCGGTCGCACCTCCGGGAAGCGTATCAATGCCGTTCCCAGGGGTACCAGCGCACCATGAAGGCGCTGACGAACATCACGACTAGGCCCCCGATAGCCACGGTGGTGACTTCGAGAGCGAGCGAGACGACCGCGACAACGAAGGCAACTGCCACCACGATCAGAGGCCCCTTGCTCATCTCGGGCGAACTACCCGAGAGCTGAACCGTCGAATCGCTCAGCCCGTCAGTCGTCCGAGACCATCCATCGCGCTCGGATCGGTGGGTGGGTTCGACGCTTGGCGAATCGCTTCGCGGACGGCGGCCACGTCTGGACGGACGATCTCCACGTTCTCCTGCGACATCCCCTACTCCGCCAGCCCCACGGCTTTGAGGGCATCTGCATGATTGAGGAACGCGCGACAGCGCGAGATCTTGTGTCCACGAAAGTCATAGGCGATTCCGATCGACGCGTTGACCTCAACGCCGCTAGCTCGGCCTCGTCCCCGGTCCTGCCAAGCAGGAGTACCGCATCCCCGAGATCCGAAGCTCGTCGATGAAGATGCGAAGCTCCTGCCACGTGCCCAGGACTTCGCCGAAGTACGTTTCCATGCCCTCCCGCCCCCGGTAGCCGTCTGCCTCGACAGCCCCCGGCAGCGCCGGGAACCACGCGAAGTCCGGCGTCGTCAGTTCGGCGACGAGGTCCACATCACGCCGGTTGAACGCAACTATCCCGCGCTGGACGACTCCACGTTCTCCTGCGACATCGCCTACCCCCGTTCCTCGGCGAGGCGTTCGGCGGCAGCACGGGCCTCGTCGATGTCGGGGTAGATCGTGACGCCGCACGATCTTGCCATCCACCCAGATCGCGCGGCTCCGTAGCGCAGCTGCGACGCGTGCCGCCGCTGCCCACTGGACGACCCTGCTGCACGACCACGCAGAACATCACTCCGTTGCCGAGATCGAGAATCTCCTCCGGCTCGATCTCGATAGTCCTCATAAGCACCCATCCAGTCTTCGAAGAAGCCCCGGATCGCCGCCACGACCCTCGAACGTCGCCCATCCCCATCGCCGACATGTCCCAGACAGCATCGGGAGCGTAGAAGCTCGCGATCGCGTCAAAGTCGCGCTTGTTCCGGCCTCGAAGACAGCGCGCGCGAAAGCTCAACCAGGTCGGGGGTCGTGGACTCCTCGGACATCGCCCGGCGAGTATCCCGCAGGCCCTTAGACGCCGGCGAGCTGATGCGCCAGATCCGCACGAAAGTTTCCATAGCGTTTCCATAGCCGGTTCGGGCGTGGCCGACGTGCCCCGCCAGCCCAATAGAATCGGGCGCCCGCGCCCGTAGCTCAGTGGATAGAGCGCTCGCCTCCGGAGCGAGAGGTCGCAAGTTCGAATCTTGCCGGGCGCGTTTAGGAAGTGCTCGCAGGCCCGGCATTGCTCGATTGCCCAGGCCTCCGGCACTGCGCCATCGATCGTCCAGGCCATCGATCCTGCATCATCGAGTCCGTGCGATTGTCGATGAGGGTCATAGAACTCGTGCACATAGACCGCTCCAAGCTGCTAGCGCCAGTGGCTGTGCTCATATTGACGATCGTCGCGATCGCTTCCGTGTGGCTGCTCGTTGGCAGAGCCAGCGCGAGCCGCGTCGCGCAGCTGCAGGTCGCGCGATGACGCTGTCCCTGGCTGACCTTCAGTCCGCTCCCTTCAACGCCGATCCCTCCGCCGGCGGGTCTCCGCGGCGAGCTCGGGCGCGGATCCGGCCGATGAGGCCTCGATCTCGCAGGGTCTGACGGTTCGCGCTCAGGCCGGCGTGCCCGCGGGCCTGCTGCGCGCCGGCCGCGCGATTGGCGGCGATCGAGCCGGTCGTGACGAGTATCTATCGGATCGCCGTGGAGCAGGGTGGTCTGGCCGGGCGCCGGCTCCCGCGTTCCCAAGCTGCAGAAGCTCCTGGACGTGCGCTCCGCCGCCCTCTCGGGCGTGCTCGCCAAGATCGGCCGGGGACGCCGGCGGGCGGCGCGCGCCCGCACCCAGACCGAGCTCGGGGCGGCGGCCGCGATGCTGCTCTTGCTGGTCGCGTTTGCCTACTTCTACTTTCGCTCGGCGCGGCGCGCGAGGCCGTCGAGCGCTGGCGCGCGAGAAGGAGTCGCTCCTCGGCAGAGCCGCATCGAGGCGAGGACCGACGCGCTGACCGCTCGGCAACCGCCGGGCGCTGGCCAGCGACCTGGCCGGCGCGATCGCCGAGCCGCCCGGGTCGCGGGAGCTGCTGCTGGCGATGTTCGACCTGGACGGCTTCAAGCAGTACAACGACACCTTCGGTCACGCGGCCGGCGACGCGCTGCTGCAGCGCCTCGGGCGCTCGACTCGCCGATCGCCGCAGAGCACCGGGCTCCGCCTACCGGATGGGCGGCGACGAGTTCTGCGTGCTCGCCCGCTGCGGCCCGGAAGCCGCCGAGCGGCTGCTCGCGAGGCGATCGCGGCGCTTGCAGGACAGCGGCGAGGGCTGGCACGTCGGCTGCTCCCACGGCGCCGTCGTGGATACCGTCCGAAGCCGCGACCGAGAGCGAGGCGCTGAAGCTCGCCGACGAGCGCATGTACGCCAACAAGGCGAGCCGCTCATCCGCGAGCCGGCAGGTCACCGACGCGCTGCTGCAGGTGATCACCGAGCAGAACGCGTCCTCGACGAGCACGTCGAGCGTGTCGCGGAGCTCGCCGGCGCCGTGCGCCGAAGCGCTCGGCGAGCCCGAGCACGAGGTGTGCGGATACGGCTGGCGGCGCAGCTCCACGACATCGGCAAGACCGCGATCCCGGCATCGATCCTCGACAAGCCCGGCCCCCTCGACGAGCGGGAGTGGGAGTTCATGCGCCGCCACCCCCTGATCGGCGAGCGCATCGTGCTCGCCGCGCCCGCCCTGGCGGACACCGCTCCACTGATCCGCTCAAGCCACGAGCGGATCGACGGACAGGGATACCCCGACGGGCTCGCAGGCGACGACATCCCCATCGGCTCGCGCATCATCGCCGTCTGCGACGCGTTCGACGCGATGACCTCGCGACCGCCCCTACCGGCAGCGATCAGGCGCAACGCAGCGCTCGAAGAACTCGACGCCACGCCGGCACCCAATTCGACGCGGACGTCGTCGAAGCGTTCTGCAAGCAAAACCTGCCGCGAGAGGCTTCAGCTGCAGAAACAGAGGCGATCGAGGCTGCAGCAAATGTCGATACACGTCTACAGGCGCACGTGACGGCCTGATGGTTGTGACGGCTTGCCCAGCAGCCGGGCGAAGTCCCCGGTTGTCCTATCGCAATCGGCAGCGGACTCCGCGCCCGCTCGAGCGCTGGCTCGACGAGAGCAAGCGCCCGAGCATCAAGGCCGCGGCGGAGGTAGCGGCGTGCCTCGCGTACCTGCCCGCGCAGCCCACGAGGAAACGATCCGTCGTGGTGGTGTGAGGGTAGGCGCCAGGTCAGATCTCGCTAGTTCAGATTCCAAGTGATCCCGTCGAGCAGGTAGTAGATGCCTGGTGGGACCGGTGATTCCGGATCTGTCACGGCGCCGGTGGGAGAGATCAGCAGGCTTCCCACGTGGTTCGACCCGCCTACGCTGCTAACGCCCTCGCCGAACTCGACCTTGTTTTTCGGAAGCTCGCCGGCGGGGATCGTGAGCACCGTCTCGCCAGCCTGGACTTCGCTCGTCACTTCGATCACGCCGCGCAAGCGCGCAGTCGCGCCGCCGTATTCAGTCCTCACCGCCGGGGCTTCATAGCCCGCCACCGGTTGCACTTTGCTGCTCAGCGTGACGGCAGTCCAGCTCCCAAGCCGCTGCCACCTTCTGGGCCCTGTTTGCCTTCCGCGCCTTGTTTTCCTTCCGGACCTTGTTTTCCTTCCACGCCCCGTTTTCCTTCTGGGCCCCGTTTTCCTTCCGCGCCCTGTTTGCCTTCAGCGCCCTGTTTGCCTTCGGGACCCTGTTTTCCTTCCGGTCCTTCCGCGCCGAGTTCGTCGAGCGTGTATCCCGCCTTGCACACTCCGCCTTTGCGCGTGATGATCGGTTTGCCTTCTTTTGACGGGACACAGACCGCGAGCGGAGCCGACGGGCCGCTCGCGAGCACGCCTTGCGCGATCAGCAGTAGGGCTGCAGCTGCGACGGCGGCCGCGAGCGGGACCGACCTGAGAACACCTAGAAACCTCATCACGCCTCCTCCTTGATCCTGAGCGGGCGGACCGGGTGTTCGCCCGCGATGGCGCGAACAGTCTGTCAGGCGACGGTCCAAGGCCGTCTTCGAGCCGACACGCTCACCCCTCCAGCCCGACCGCTTCGAGCGCCTCGGAGGTAGACGCGTAGGTCTGAATCCGAGCGATCTTGCCGTCGACAACGGTCCATACCCCTGCGTTTCGCTGTTCGACCGGAATCCTGGTCAGCCTGCCGATGGCGGTCATTCGCAGAGCAACCACGACGTCGTCACCCGCATCGGAGAATCCCTCGGCCTCGAAACGGATTTGCTCGAAGGCCTCTCTGAACGACTCGAAATAGCGTTGTATCCCTCTCGTCCTCGGTAGGTATCGGGCTCGGCCGAGAGCTCGGGAACGATCCGCGCCTCGAAATCGGGATGCGCGAGGGCGAAGATGCGCCCGACGTCGCCACTGTTGAAGGCATCGACGGCCTTGCGGACGATCTCCACGTTCTGCTGCGACATGACTACAAGCTCGGCTCGTTCCGGGCGACTCCGACGTCGGCCAGCGCGCGCTCGCTATCGACGTAGTTGACGAGCCGCGTCACTTTGCCGTCGCGGAGCTGGAAGAGCGTCGCAACCTTCGCCCGCATCCGGCTGAGGTCAAGTCCGCTCGTCTTGCCGCGCCCACTCAGGTGGAATATGACCAGGACTCTATTGGGGTCGAGCTCACGGTACTCGTCTACTTCGGCACGGTGCTCCGCAGTGGCGCTCAGGAAGTCACGCCAGCCTTCCGCCATCCCGTCCACTCCAGTCCAGGCGCCCGGCGCGGGCCCATCGGCGTGCACGTATTCGATCTCGGGATGCGCCCACTCGGTCGAGTGGTAGTCGCCGCGCTCCCAGGCCGTGCAGATCGAGCGGACGAGGTCGAGGTTCTGCGACAGCGCTAGGCCTCCTGGCCTCGACGAGCCGCCCGGCGGGGCCAGGTGTCCTGATCTGCTCGGACATCGTTTCCCAAGTATCGCGCAGGCCCGAGCGTCACCCCGCGAGATTCGGCGTACGAACGGGACGATCATGGCCTTCCAGGCCAGCCCCGGGGACTCGCTCTGCTGAGGCGTCGAGGCCCGCGAACGACAAGCAGAGCGCGATCGGAGCGCCTCTCCGTCCGGGTCTGCGTTAGGCTCGCGCCCAAGAGCCTGTTCCCCGCTGCGCGATCGCTGTGGAAAGGACGTTAGGTGCGCCCCCGACACGTCACCACTGCATTGACCACGCTCCTGGCCAGCCTGGCCCTGACTGCCTCTGCGACGGGGACCACTGTATTCCGGTGGGGCTCGTATTTTGCGGGAGTACGCGAACCCGGACCGGTAGAAACGCAGGGTACCCCCACGCCTGTCGACCTGAGCCCGGTAACGATGGTCGAGGCGAGCAACTCGAGCAGCTACGCGCTCAAGGCGGATGGAAAGACAGTGTGGGCTTGGGGCGACGGACTGGTCGGCCAGCTCGGCGACGGCAGCGAAGCCAGCTCCTCCAACCCCGTGCAGGTCGAATTCCCGAAGGGCATCGTGATTACGACGATCGGCGAGTCCAAGAACCAGGCGTACGGGATCGATTCCAACGGCGAAGCCTGGACGTGGGGCCAGGGTAGCTCGGACTGCATGCCAGGGCGGCTGCACCGGAAGCCCGTGAAGATCCCGGGCTGAACAACCTGGTCGCCGTGCAGGGCGGCGGGAATCACGTCGTGTGGCTCGAGCGAAACGGCGAAGTGCTCGGCTGCGGGACAAACTACGACGGCCAGCTCGGGCTTGGCGAGGACGTGCGCGGCGCCAGTAGCGCCGACCGCTCATTCGCGGCTTGAGCTCGATCGTTCAGATCAGCACTGGCAACCAAACCTTGGAGGCGCGCGACAGCTCCGGAAGGGTGTTCATGTGCGGTGAAAACACGCGCGGGCAGGACGGCGTGGGCTCGATGGCTCCGGCGGTCTGGACGCCAACGCTCGTCCCCCTGCCCGAACCGGCGACCAACATCTCCGCTGGCGGCGATGTGGTACCCAACGGAACCAGCTTCGCCGTCACCAAGGGCGGCCTGTACGGCTGGGGCAACGACGGCGCGGGCGAGGTCGGCGACGGGCAGAGGGCGGCACCAAACGCTCACCCGTGAACACCGGGCTGCACTTCGCGAGCGTCGCGTCGGGCGGGACGTGCGTGCTCGGGCTCGACAGCGAAGGCAATGTCTACGCGTGGGGCGTGGGCCCGCTCGGCACCGGCGGCGAAATCCAGCGGTCCTCGGCGCCGGTGCTGGTGGACAGCGGCGTGAGCGCGATCAGCGCGACCGCGCGCAACGCTCTCGACCTGCATCCGTGACGCTTTAGGAAGATCCGCGCACCGGACGCCCAACCTATCTGCGCGACTGCCCTTCGGGATCGGTCCCGTAGCCCAGCGATCGCTCGATCTCGACGCGCGAGCGGTCGGCGTCGGCCCGCTTCTCGGCGACCGCCGTCAGAACTCGATCGCGAAGCCCCAGCTGATCGATCAGCACCCCGAGGACGACCTGCACATCCTCGAGTGCCTCGGCGATCTCCCTATCGGTTCGTGCATTGTTCAAAGGGGGGCTGGCTACGGTCGGCCAGAGTCGGCCAGATCGTTGTGTCAGCGAGGTACCCCAACGAGTGCTGGTTCATGCGCGACGGCAAGCCCGCACCTTGCGGTCAACCGTCAGAAACGCGGCTTAGGACTCACTGCTCGTCGTTCAGCTCGGCAGGCGTCGACTCGTCGGCGCCTTCGCCTTCCTGGATCTCTAGGTAGATCTCCTTGCGGTGCACGGGCACCTCAGTGGGAGCCTGGATGCCAAGACGAACCTTTTCGCCGACGACCGACACGATCGTGACCTCGACGTCGTCGCCGATCATGATGCTCTGGTTGGGCTTGCGGGTGAGGACGAGCATGTGGCGGGATTCGGCGGGCACGACCGTGTCCCTGCCCGGATCTCGCAGGCAATCACGTCCGAGGCGAGAAAAACCGCTCGCCCGGCGAGCAGACTGGCACGCGGGCTCCGCCTCCAAGCGCGCTACCGGGCTCGTCTCCATGAGCTCCAGCCCGCGTGCGCGGGGAAGCCTAGCGACGTCGAGCGCGCGGCGCCTCGTTGCTGAGAGAAGGTCAGCGAACCCGTCGCTTGCCACGGACGGCAGCCGGTGGCGCAGTCGCCACAGCGACGCCCTGCCGCTCGACGCCCGAGGGGCCAGCCTTGGCTGTGCGCTCGGCGGCAGGTGCGTCATTCTCCCTCTGGACCCTCGGCAGCAGGGGACCGACACCGGGGGTCAGAGCTTCGCTACCCGAGCGACAGCGCCCGCAAACCGCGAGCGCCGGGCGGCGCATGCGCGCGCCGCTCACTCACCCCAGTCCAGCTCTCCGTCACTGCCGGCCGCCTGCTCGATCTGCTCGAGCGCGAAGTCGGTCCTGCGGTCGTCGACCATCGCCTGCAGCGCCCGCTCGATCGTCGGTGCCCACACGCGCCGCGCGACCGCGACGCGGCCGACCTCGTCCGCATACTGCTTCCATTCCAGCTCGACGAGCGGCACGCGGGCGGGAGGCGCGTCGTCGGGGATCGGCGCTCCCCACCCGTACAGCGTGATCTGCGCCTGCCAGCCATGCGGGCACAGCTCGCCCATCACGGCGAGCGCCTGCCATTGATTGCCGACCGGCCGCGGCCGGCGACTCTGCCGGCGCAGGTAGACCCCGATCGGAACGCACACCAGCGCCACGGCGGCGCCCAGGAGCACGACAAAAGCGTGTCATGGGCGGCTGGAGGGTGCGCGCCTCCACCCTGGACGCCACTCGCGAGCATCAGCGCATGGCCGGGCCTCACGCCATCTCCGTCGATGCGTGCGAGCTCAACCGAGGCGGCCGCCACCCGCTGGCTTTCATCGTGTTCAGACGGTAGACGATCGTGCCCGCCAGCCGTCGCGATCGCCATCGCGCGACTGCCGATCAGGCTGCCTGCCACTACGGTCGAGGCGGGCCTGGGACATTCGGGCAACGCGTCCACGAGCACCGGCGCCGACTCATGTGCCGCGACGTGCGGGTCGATATGCGAGCAGACGCCGCCCGTAGCGCCCGCGCTCAAGCCCACGCCAGATGTCGAGCACGACAGAGCAACAAGACCAGACCGTCGCTCGCGCCGCCGAGGCGCTGTTGCGCGAGCACCCCGACGCGCTGGTTTGCGCGCTCTCGACCAACGGCCTAATCGTCCCGTTGCCCGGCACCGTGGAGCTTTGGGGGCAGGCCGCGATCGAGGGGCGGGCCGTGATCGACGCGGTGGTCGCCGCAGACCGCGCGGAAGTCGGTCCCTGTGGAACCGAGTCGACGACGAGCTGGCGGTCAAGGGCAAGGTGCGGCTGCTGAGCAAGCCCTCGCGCTGGGTCACCCTGCACTTCATGGACCTCAGCAACATGCACGGGGTACGGCTGTGTGTGGTGCTGCCGAGCGACGAGCAGGCCGGCGAGGAGGAGGACGAGGTCGAGGAGACCGCCGCAGCGCCTCGCTTCGCCACGCTGCTCGAGGACGAGAGCGCGAAGGTGCTCGAGTGTGACGCCGCCTTCACCGAGATGTTCGGTTACACCGCCGAGGAACTGATCGGCGAGTCGGTGCTGGACCAGATTCACCCCGAGGACCAGGGTCGCGCGGTCGAGGGCTGGATCACGGCGCTGTCGGCTCGGCGCGACCAGCTCACGCGCCTGCGTCGCCGGCGCCGCGACGGCAGCTACGTGTGGGTCGACACGACGCTGCACAACTACCTCAACCAGCCGGACCGCAACTACGTGTTGGTCGAGTTGATCGACGTGTCGGCCGAGATGGCGGCGCAAGAGGCGCTGCAGGAGCGTGAGGAGCTGCTGCGTCGGCTGACCGACGCCATGCCGCTCGGTTTGATGCAGCTCGACCGCGAGCGCAACGCGGTCTACCACAACGCCCGCCTCGCGCAGATCCTGTGCACTGAGCCGCGGCCCCCGAGCGCGCCGGCCGAGTCGCGGCGGGCAGTCTGCGAGCGCGAGCGGGCAGGACGCGCGAGCCGCCCCACCCCTCCGCGCGCTCGCTGCTGAGCACGCTCACGGGCGAGGGCATGGTCAGCTTCGACGAGGCGCTCGGAGAGCGTCCTCGACGAGGGCGTCGACGAGGACGTCGAAGTCGACATCGTGCTCGCCGACGGGGAGTGGCGACGGGCACTGATGAGCATCCGTGCTCTGCTGCGCGCGCGACGGCGAGGTCGGTGGCGCGATCACCTCGGTACTCGACGTGACCGATAGCGCGCGGGCTCACCGCGAGCTGGAGCGGCGTGCGACGTTCGACTCGCTGACAGGCTGCCTGAACCGCGCCTCGATCCTCGAGCGCTGGAGCGCGAGCTCGCGCGCGAGGATGAGTCGAGTACCGGCGTGGTGTACGTCGATCTCGACAAGTTCAAGCCCGTCAACGACACTCTCGGTCACGCGGCGGGCGACGAGCTGCTGGCCGCCGTCGCCGAGCGCCTGCGTGCGCTCACGCGCCGCGAAGACGAATGTCGGACGCCTCGGCGGCGACGAGTTCCTGATCGTGCTGCCGGGCACCCGCGATAGTGAGGTGGCGATGCGCGTCGCCGAACGCGTATGCAGCTCGATGCGCGAGCCGATCCAGGTCACGGCCGGAACGGTCGAGCTGAGCGCGAGCGTCGGCGTGGCGTGCGCGGAGGCACGCGCGATCAGCGCCGACGAGCTCGTCAGGCGCGCCGACGGCGCCATGTACTGCTCCAAGGAGCGCTCGGACGGCGCTGCGACGCTCGACGATCAGCGACCGCGACCGCGCGACGAGAGCGCGCGGCGCCCGGTCAGTCGCTCGCTGACCTCGTCTTTGGCTCGATCGCCTATTGGTCTGTTCCGCTGCGCAGGCCGGCGCGGCGCGCGCCGGTGGCCCGACGAGGCGGAGCGGCGCACGTCGACAGGCGCGAGGCGCCGGCGTATCGTGACGCGAGCCGACCCTCTAAAAGGGAGCCAGATGGAGCCGCTCAGCGATGTAGCGCAGATACGAGAGGTCAGCGATCGGGACCTTCCGCGCGTGCTCGAGCTGAACGACGGCTCGGTCGCCGAGCTGAGCCCGCTGGACGAGCCTCGGCTGCGCTTCATACTCGACCTCGCGCTCCGCTGCCTGGTCGTCGAGCACGACGGCGAGGTCGTCGCCTTCGCGCTGGCCGTGGCCCCCGGCACCGACTACGACAGCGACAACTACCGCTGGTTCGGGGAGCGCTACGAGAGATTCCTGTACCTCGACCGGATCGCCGTCGACGCCGCGCACCGCCGCCAGGGCATCGGCGCGATGCTGTACGACGAGCTGGAGGCCACAGCCGTTCCGTTCGAGCGGATGGTCTGCGACGTCAACGTCCGGCCGCGCAACGAGCCTCGCTCGCCTTTCACGCGGCGCGCGGCTACGCCGAGGTCGGGCGCCTGGAGCACGGCTCGCTGAAGACGGTCGCGCTGATGAGCAAGGAGTTCGCGGCGACCGCCTAGAGCACCTTCGAGAGGAACGCGCGCGTGCGCTCGTGGCTGCGGGTTGCCGAGCACATCTGCCGGCCGCCCTGCTCGACCACGATGCCGCCGTCCATGAACACGACCGTGTCGGCGACTTCGCGCGCGAAGCCCATCTCGTGGGTGACGACGATCATCGTCATGCCGTCACGCGCGAGCTGCTGCATGGCCTGCGAGCACGTCGCCGACGAGCTCGGGTCGAGCGCCGAGGTGGGCTCGTCGAACAGCATCAGCTTCGGCTCCATCGCGAGCGCCCGTGCGATCGCCACGCGCTGCTGCTGGCCGCCGGACAGCTGCGACGGGTAGGCGTCGACCTTGTCCGCAAGCCCGACGCGACCGAGCAGCTCGCTGGCCCGCTCGCGCGCCTCGCGCGAGCGCGACTCGCCCTTGACGTGGATCGGCGCGCACGTGACGTTCTCCAGCGCCGTCATGTGCGGGAACAGGTTGAAGTGCTGGAAGACCATGCCGATCTCCGCGCGCTTGCGGGCGACCTCGGCTTCGCGCAGCTCGTGCAGCGCTCGCCGACCTGGCGATAGCCGACCAGCTCGCCGTCGACCGCCAGTAGCCCCGAGTCGATCTTCTCCAGGTGGTTGATGCAGCGCAGGAACGTCGACTTGCCCGAGCCGGACGGCCCGAGCAGGCACATCACCTCGCCGGGGCGCACCTCCAGCGAGATGCCCTTCAGCACCTCCAGGCGCGCGAAGCGCTTGTGCACCCCTGCTGCCTTGACCATCGGCTGCCCTGTCGTGGCGCTCGAGGCGCTCATCGGGCGGGCTCGTCGGCAGGTCGGTGCGTCACGATGGCTGGTGACCGAACGAGAAGAGGTTGGCCAGGATGCGCTGAGCCGCGGTCTGGCTCTGCCCGCGCGACCCACGGCCGTAATAGCGCTCGAGGTAGTGCTGGCCGACGTACAGCACGCTCGTGAAGACGATGTACCAGATGCTCGCGACGATCAGCAGCGGAATCGTCTTGAAGTTGACCGAGTAGATCAGCTGCGTGGCGTACAGCAGCTCCGTCACGACGATCACGCTGGCCAGCGAGGAGGTCTTCAGCATCGAGATCGTCTCGTTGCCGGTCGGCGGGATGATCACGCGCATCGCCTGTGGCAGCACGATCCGCCGCATCGTCTGCAGCCGCGTCATCCCGAGCGAGTGCGCGGCGTCGGCCTGGCCCGGGTCGACCGAGATGATGCCGGCGCGCACGATCTCCGCCATGTAGGCGCCCTCGTTGAGGCCGAGGCCGAGGATCGCCGCGGTGAACGGCGTGATCAGCGTGTTCGCGTCGGCGTGCACGAACGACGGCCCGAACGGGATCCCGAGCGCGATCTTCGGGTACAGAGCTGCGATGTTGTACCAGAACAGCAGCTGCACGAGGACCGGCGTACCGCGAAAGAACCACACATACAGCCAGCTACCGCCGGACACGAGCGGGTTCGGCGAGAGGCGCATGACCGCAAGGATCATGCCGAGCACGATGCCGATCGCCATCGCGATCACGGTCAGCTCGATCGTCACGCGCAGCCCTTCGAGGATTCGCGCGTCGAGGAGATAGTGGTCGATCACGCTCCATTCGAAGCGCGAGTTCGTCACGACCGAGCGAACGATCGCGACCGCGATGACGAGGACGATCGCGGCCGCGATCCAACGGCCCGGGCGCCGCACCGGGACGGCCTTGATGTCCTCAGGGCGCCCGGACGCTTCGGGGATCGCCTGGCCTGAGGACACCAGCTAGGTCACGGTCAGTCGGGCACGAACGGCGGGCCGGCGAACGCGGCTCAGCCGGCCGCGCCGTTGATCTTCGGGGTAGTGATGGCGCCGGATTGCAGCCCCCATTTCGCGAGGATCTTCGCGTAGGTTCCGTCCGCCATCACTGCCTTCAAGGCCGCGAGTACGGGTGCGGTCATGCCGCTCGTCTTGGGGATCGCGAAGCCGTACGGAGCGACTTCGTACTCCTTGCCGATCAGCTTGAAGGCGCCGTTGGACTGTTTGACCTGGTAATCGGCTACGGGGGAGTCGGCCATCCCCAGTTCGGCGCGGCCGCTCGAAACCGCCAAGTTGACCGCGTTCTGGCCCGGGAAGCTCAACACGTTCACGGACTTCTTGCCTTCTTTGGAGCACTTGCCCGATTGCTTCGTCGGCTTCTTCCTGCTCGACCGTGCCCTTCTCGACCGCGACAGTCTTGCCGCACAGGTCGGCGACCGTGGTCACGCCGGGGTTGGCCGAGCTCTTGGCATAGAAAGAGATGCCCGCCTCGAAGTAGTCGACGAAGTCGACCGTCTTCTCACGTTCCTTGGTGTCCGTGAACGAAGAGGCGCCGATGTCGTAGCGGCCGGCCGCCAGCCCCGGGATGATCGTTTCGAAGTTCGCGTTGATCAGTTTCACTTTCAGGCCCATCTTCGCGCCGATCGCTTCCATCAGTTCGGCATCCATGCCGATCACCGTGTGACCATCGGGAGCGATGAACTCGTTGGGCGCGTACTGGGCTTCGGTCGCCACGGCCAGCGTTCCTTTCGATTTGATCGCCGCCGGCACCTGTGCGGCGA
Source organism: uncultured Solirubrobacteraceae bacterium (assembly GCA_963846205.1). Lineage (GTDB taxonomy): Bacteria > Actinomycetota > Thermoleophilia > Solirubrobacterales > Solirubrobacteraceae > Palsa-744. The sequence continues at coordinate 51,708 of CAWJVB010000006.1, forward strand.
TCGACGCGTTGGCCGCGCTTGACGTCGAGGTCGAGGCGGTCGACGAGGAACTGCTGCTACTGCTGCCGCACCCTGCGAGCGCGACGAGGACAAGCGCAGGCGCAGCGATTGCGGCGACCAGCTTTCTCATGAGGACCCACCCTTGTGTTGACGTTGACCCGGACGGCCGAAGCGCCCGCAAGTATAGGCGCGCGCCGCTAGCGCTCGGCGTCGCCTCGTTCTCGACGCGCCGATGTCCGTCGCCGGCGGGCCGCGGCGAAGCCGCTACCCGGCGCGTCGACGATCCGGTTCAGATCTCGAGGTAGCGCAGCACGACGCGCCCGAGCAGAGCACGTCGCCATTGTGCAGGTCGGCCTGCACGATGCGCCGGCCGTTGACGAACGTGCCGTTGGAGCTGCGGTCGTCGAGCAGCCGCGCGCCCGACGGGTCGCTGTACGAGCATCGCGTGCCGGCGCGAGACCGACTTCTCGTCGAGATGCAGGTCGGCCGACAGGCCGCGTCCGATGTGCATCACGCCACTACCCAGCGGGATCAGCAGCGTCTCGCTGGGGCCTTGGACCTCGAGATAGCGCCCGGGGCCGGTGGGACGCTCGGTGATCGCCTTGCGACGGACGCTCTCGTCCAGGCACGCGATCACGTCGACCCGCTCGGTGAGCCCTTCGGCGGTGGGTGTGCGGATGAGGGTCTGGGCTGTCATACGAGCAAGTCAAGCCGATGCTACTCACGGGCTGCTGAAGACCTGTGAAGAAACTCCTAAGTACGCCGGCGATTGCGCGCCATGCGCCTCGAGCTCCACCACCCCAGCCGCCGACCGCGAGTACGGGCACGACGTACATCATCGACTGGTACCAGTGCATCAGGCAGCCCAGGACGGCCATCGCCGACAAACGCTACCACGCCTCGCGGTGGCCGGCGGTGCTATCGGGGCGCCCCGCTGCCGCCGTCGACGCCCCGGGCGGGCGGGGGCGCGCGCGGCGCCTGCGCGTCAGCAGCACGAACAGCAGCCCGAGCACGACGATCGCTGCGCCGATCACGATTGCCGCGATCGGCGCGTTCGAGGACTCCGGCGTCCAGAACAGCGCTCCCGCTACGTCGCCCCTGCTGGCGCCGACCACGATCGGCACGTGCCAGTCGAAGATCAGCGTGCGCTTGCCCTTGTCCTTGACCTGCGGTGGCAGCGTCGGCGACATCCAGTGGATGCGATGGTCGTGCCATTCGAACTGGCCGGTGCGGTCGACCAGCGTCCAGTGCGGCGTCGCCGACGACGAAGCCGAGGGCGGCACGGTGACGTTCCCGTAGAAGCTCTGGTTGAGGTAGTAGGCGGGCGAGCTCTTGTTTACTTCGACCGTGCCAGACGCGAGCACGCGCGCGTACGGTTCGCCTTCGTATCCCTCGATCGTGACCGTGTGCCCAGTCTGGTTGCGTAGCAGCAGCCGGTCGGAGAACTGCAGGACCTGCAGGCCGAGGCCGGGCACCGACGGCGTGATCGACGTGATCAGCGAGCGGTAGTTGGGGCTCGAGCCCTGGTCGTTTAGGGGGTTCTGCGTCTGCTCTTCGGCCGCCACTGCCGATGCGGCGCCGACGACTGGCGCCGTCGCCGGCGCGAGCGACAGAGCCAGCGACGCTGCGGCCGGCGCGAGCGCGGCGACGAGCAGCGGGCGGATCGGACGGACAGGCACTCGCGAGAACCGTAGCGAAGGCGATTTCGCGCCGAGCCGGGCCGCGACACGGAGATTTCTCGAGCGCCGGAGGTAGGCCGAAGGCCGGGGAAGCTCGGATACCCCGGCGCGCGGGCACTCTCGGCGGAACCTGCGCGCTAGGTGCCCACGTCGGACAGCAGCCACAGCCCAAAGCTCGTGAACGCGACCATCACCGCGAGCATCCAGTACTGGCTGCGCACGGCCTCTTCGGGATCCTCATACATGACCAGCGCCCGATCGTGCGCCAGCGCAAGGCCGCCCACGTGGCCGGTCACCAGCGCCGCGACCTGCACGTACCAGATCGCCGCGTAGGAGATCACCTGATAGTCGATCTGGTAGCCGCTCGTGCCGAACAGGTTGGCGCCGTTGCCGAGCGGGTCCGATGCCAGGTAGCCGATCGCCTGTCCCTGCCATAGCAGCAGCGAGAAGTAGTGCGCAAGCACGTACGCGAAGGCGATCGGCACCAGCGTGTGCGCGAACGCACGCGTGAGTTCGCCGAGCCCATAGCGCTCGCCGACGCTACGTACGCCGAGCACGCCGAGGCGGTACACGGCGACGATCAAGCCGATGCAGACCAGCAGCCCGACCGAGTAGGCGAGCTCCTGCGCGGGCGTCGGGCCCAGACCCAGGCCGCTGAACAGGCTCTGCACGTGCGGCTCGCTTTTGCGCCAGATGCCACCGTTGGAGAAGCCGTCGAACGTGGTCGTGCCGATCAGCGTGCAGATCAGCGTCACCATGCCCGCGCCTCAGCTCCAGCCCCGTGATCCCGCTGAGTGGACGGCGCAGGCACAGATAGCCGCGCTCGTCGCGGGTCAGCGGGGAGAGCCGCGAGAGCAGGTTGAAGTACACGCCGAAGCCGTCCGCCGAGCCTGCCCACTGCTCGACTCCGAACAGCAGCATCCCTGTGACCATCAGCACGAAGTAGCCGAGCGACAGCGCCGCCAGTAGCTGCGGTTCGTCGCGATTGACGTACACGAGCTCGAGCCAGGCGAACCCGACCACGCCTGCGATCGCGGGCCACACGCCGAGCCGAGCTGGATAGCGCAGGGGCGCCCGCGCGGCGCGCCCGCGCACGAGCGCAGAGCGTCGCGCGCAGCAGCCGCGCGCTCGCGCGCCACGGGCTGAAAGAGGCGAACAGATCGCCGAACAGCACGCTCAAGACGGGGATGCCCACCCAGAAGATCACGTAGATGAACGTCACCGAGAAGTTCGCGTTGGCGACCTGTGCGCCGGCGAACCCGCTGTACACGACGAGCACGAACAGGGCGATCCCGATCGCGCCCCCGCACGCCTCGAGCAGCGGCCCCGAGCGGGAGTGCGAGTTGGGATCGGAGTCGGCCGCGCGCGCCAGTCGACGGCGGTGTTCGCTCTGCAGCTGCGGCGTGCGCCACAGCGTCGACAGAGCGACGAACGAGACGACCAGCACGATCGCGGCCGTCCAGCTGAACAGCCACACCGGAATCGGCAGGTCCGCCTTGCCCACGATTCCGTGGGCCTGGGCGCTCGCCGGTAGCGCCAGCGCCGCGAGAGCGCCACCGCCGAACAGCAGGGGCAGCATGCGGCGAGGCGGAGCTCTCATGCGCGGCGCAGTCTATGGAACAGAACCCGGCCGATCGCCGGTTGCGCCCGTCACCGCGGGTGTCCGGGCTCGCGTACCCTGCACTTGCATGCACCCGCTCCCGCTCGCCGTCTCAACGGATATCGAGGCTGCGCTGCAACTCGGCCCGCTCGCCGTGCTCGGCCTGCTGTACGCGCGGCGCGTGCGCACGCTTGGCGGACAGCAGCCACCCCGTGCCGGGCTGGCGCCAGGCGTGCTTCTACGCGGGCTTCGTGACGATCGCGGCCGCGCTCACCTCGCTTGGCTCGGCCAGCCAGGAGCTGCTGTACATGCACATGATCGAGCACCTGCTGCTCGGCGACGTCGCCGCGCTGTTGATCGTGCTCGGGCTGACCGGCCCGCTGCTCGCGCCGATTCTCAAAATTCGCCTGTTCGATCGCCTGCGTGTCCTCTCCCATCCGGCGATCGCGTTCCCGCTGTGGGTGATCAGCCTGTACGCGTGGCACGCGCCCGCCCTCTACCAGGCCGCCCTGCGTCACCCTGCGATCCACGCGCTCCAGCACGCCTCGTTCCTGGCGTTCGGCGTGAACATGTGGATGTGCCTGTTCGGACCGCTACCCACCCCCAGCTGGTTCGGCAATCTCGGGCGCCTGGTCTACATCGTCGCCGTGCGCCTGGCCGGCACCGTGCTCGGCAACATCTTCCTGTGGTCCGGCACCGTCTTCTATCCCTTCTACAGCCGCGGCGACGCGATCCACCACATCTCCCCGCTCGCCGACCAGAACATCGCCGGCGCGATCATGATGGTCGAGGAGTCGCTGCTGACGCTCGGCCTGTTCTGCTGGCTGTTCCTGCGCGCGGCCCGCGAGAGCGAGGAGCGTCAGAACCTGCTCGACTACGCGCAAGCGCAGGGGCTCGAGCTGAGCGAGGCGCGCGCGGCGCGCGCCGTCGCCGCCGGGCGCGGCGCCGAGCTGCGGCGCCGGCTCGAGGCCAGCGCGCGGAACTGCCGAGCCCACGTAACGCCCGCGCTAGGCTATCCGGCATGTGCGCCGGATGTGCGATGGCTGCAGCCTCGGCCGCCACGGGCTTCAGGACGTGGCTGCAGACCCACCACTTCGGCTGGCTGACGCCCAGGCGCATGCGCGCGCTGACGCTCACCGCGATGTGCCTCGCCGGACTTGTCTCGACCGTCGGCATGAGCGGTTCGACCGCGGCTCCCGCGCACGCGCAGGCCACGCCACACCAGACGACGTCGCGCTGACAGCTCGTCGAGCGTCCTAGCCTCCGGCGACCGCGGGCAGGATCGTCAGCTCCGCACCGTCCGTGACAGGCGTGGCGAGCCCGTCGAGGAAGCGGATGTCCTCGCCGGCGACATACACGTTCACGAACCGACGCAGGCCGCCGTCGTCGTCATACAGCCGCGCGCGCAGCTCGTCGTGGCGCTCGAGCAGACCGTCGAGCACCTCCTTGACCGTGCCGCCGTCGAGGAGCGTCTCGGCCTCGCCGCCCGTCGCAGCGCGCAGCTGCGTCGGGATCTTGACTAGCACCGCCATCAGAACGACGCAGCGGCCGAGGATCCAGCGGGGGCGCCAAGGTCCTCGATCGTCTCGAAGGCCTCGACGCTCGGCTCGATCGTGTGCGTCTCAAACGTGCCGCGCACCGCGTCGAGCGTCTTCAGGCCCTCGCCCGTGATCACCAGCACGACGCGCTCGTCCGGGTCGATCTCGCCTCGCTCGGCGAGCTTGGCCAGGACCGCCGTCGTGACTCCGCCGGCGGTCTCGGTGAACACGCCGGTCGTCTCGGCCAGCAGTCGAATGCCCGCGCGGATCTCATCGTCTGAGACCGAGTCCACGCCGCCGCCGCTGCGCCTGGCCAGATCGAGCGCGTACGGGCCGTCGGCGGGGTTGCCGATCGCCAGCGACTTGGCGATCGTGTCCGGCTTGACCGGACGGCACACGTCGTGGCCCTCGGCGAACGCGCTGGCGACCGGCGAGCAGCCTTGCGCCTGGGCGCCGTTCATGCTCGGCAGCTCGCCCTCCAGCAGACCGAGCTCGCGCCACTCCTCGAAGCCCCGCGCGATTTTCGTGAACAGCGAGCCCGAGGCGATCGGCACTACGCAACGGTCGGGCAGCTCCCAGCCGAGCTGCTCGGCGATCTCGAACGCGAGCGTCTTCGAGCCCTCGGCGTAGTACGGGCGCAGGTTGATGTTCACGAACGCCCACTCGCGCTCGGCGCACAGCTCCGTGCACAGGCGGTTGACGTCGTCGTAGTTGCCTTCCACGCCCACCAGTTTCGTGCCGTAGACGCCCGTCGCGAGCACCTTCTGCTCCTCCAGGTCGGCCGGGATGAACACGTAGGAGTCCAGGCCCAGAGCGGCGCCGTGAGCCGCTACCGAGTTGGCGAGGTTGCCCGTCGAGGCGCAGGCGATCGTCTCGAAGCCGAGCTCTCGCGCGCGACTGACGGCGACCGACACGACGCGATCCTTGAACGAGTGCGTCGGGTTGGCGGCGTCGTTCTTGACCCACACCTCGCGCAGGCCGAGCCGCTCGGCCAGCCGGTCGGCGCGGATCAGCGGCGTGCAGCCGGCCGGCAGCCCGAGGCGGGTGGATCCAGCCGCCCGACGGGCCGGCCGGCCCGTCCGTCGTGCCGCGGCCGTAGGCGGGGTTGGCAGGAAGTCGGCGTAGCGCCAGATGTTCTGCGGGCCGCCCTGGATGCGCCGCCGCAGCTCGGCCACGTCGCCATTCGTGCGGCTGTGGTCGTAGACGACCTCGAGCGGGCCGAAGCACGCCTCGCACACGTACAGCGCCTCCAGCGGGTACTGCTGCCTTGCACTCCTTGCACTGCAGATGACTGACAGCCATAGGGGCTCCCTTCGCTTTGGTCTTCGCTGTGTCACTTGTGGCGAAGAGCGCGAAGGCTCGCCACACATCTCTCTGGAATTGGCACCTTCCCGCTGTGACGTGACGGTGGTTGCCGGGGTTTCATAGGGCCAGTCCCTTCACCCCTCTGGATGTGTCCAGCTATGTCTGGCGCGGGAGTCTAGCAACGATTGCGGCGCGCGCGCAACCGTCACGTCGCCGTTCGTGGCCCCGCGCGGCGCGGCGCACTGGACGCTTGGCGGTGACGCCGTAACGCTGCGCGCGCGAGCGGTGTAGGCGGCTGCAGATGAGCAGCCCTGCGCGTGAGCACGAGCAGCGCCTCGCGACGGCGACGCGCCCCAGGTCGAGCCGGCCTTCGCGACGCGTAAGCGGCGCATGCTGATGATCGTCAATCCCTACGCCGCCACCGTCTCCGACCGGCTGCGCAACCTCGTCGTCATACGCGCTGCAGGGCCGCTTCGAGGTCGACGCCGTCGACACCGAGGCGCGCGGGCACGCGACCGAGCTGTGCCGCGAGGCCGCGCACGAGGGCTATGACGTCGTCATCGCCTTCGGCGGCGATGGCACCGTCAACGAAGCTGCCAACGGCCTGCGCGGGCTCGGACACGCCGCTGTGCGCGCCTGCCCGGCGGCTCGGCCAACGTGTTCGCGAAGATGCTCGGCATCCCCGGCGAGCTCGTCGACGCCACCGAGCACCTGCTCGCGATGGCCGACGACTGGCGCACGCGCAAGATCGATCTCGGCCTCGTCAACGGGCGCTGCTTCACGTTCAACTCGGGCGTCGGCCTCGACGCGAGCGTCGTGCAGCGCGTCGATGCGCGCCCGCATCTGAAGGCGCGCCTGGGCCCGTATTTCTTCACCTGGGAGGCGCTCGGCTCCTTCGCTCGCCGCTACCTCGTGGGCGCGCCGCGGATGGAGGTCGACACACGGGCGAGCAGAAGCTGCAGGGGGTCACGGCGATCGTTCAGAACGGCTCGCCGTTCACCTACTTCCACGAGCGCCCGATCGAAATCGCCGAGGGGGCGTCGCTTCGAGTCCGGCCGGCTCGCCGGCGCCGTGCTGCACCGCGCCACGCCGCTCGGCATGGCGCTGATCGCCTTGCGCGCCCTTCTCACCGCGCGCGCGGGTCGTCGCGCCACCGGCAGGTCACGGGCTTCGCAGCGTCTCACCGAGCTGACCGTGCGCAGCGCCGACGGTCGCCCGCTGCCGCTGCAGGTCGACGGCGACTACATCGGCGACGTCGCCGAGGCGCGCTACTCGATCCTGCCGCCGCGCTGACGTCGTGGCCTGAGGCCGCTGAACGGCCCAGCGCTGCCGGCCGCCGGGCGTGACGCGGTAGGCGTCGAACACCGACTCGATGTTGCGCATGCGCGTGATCGCGCCCTTCAGCGTGTGCGTGTCGGCCACCTCGACCACGAAGCGGTTCTTGACCATCGGCGGCGTCGACAGGCAACGCGCTTCGAGGATGTTCGCGCCGGACTCGCGAGAACACGCGCGAGAGGTCCTCGAGCAGGCGGTGGCGATCCCACGCGTCGATCTGGATTTCCACCACGAACGCCGTCGACTGGTCGCCATCCCAGGAGACGCTCGTGAAGCGCTCGGGGTCCTTGCGCAGCAGCGCGACGTTGGGGCAGTCCTCGCGGTGGATCGTGATCCCGCGCCCGAGTGAGATGTAGCCGACGATCTCATCGCCGGGCACCGGTCGGCAGCACTTGGCCAGACGCAGCATCACGTCGTCGACGCCCTCGACCCTGATGCCGTACTGGCCGGAGGACTTCGTCGGGCGCCGGCGCGGGCGGCCGACGCGCAGCAGGTCCGCAGCGCGTGTCCTCGCCGTCGGCGGCCTCGCCCTGCTTGAGGCGCTGCATGACCTTGCTGACGACCAGCTTCGGCGAGATCTTGGCGGCGCCGAGCGCGATGTAGAAGTCGTCGGCCTTGCGGTAGCCGACCTCGCGGATCACGTCGGCGAGGATCGCCGAGCCGGTGATCTTCTGCGCCGGGCAGGCCCTGTTTGCGCAGGTGCTCCTGCAGCAGGTCGCGGCCGGTGTGCTCGGTGTCCTGGCGCGACTCGGCCTTGAACCACGCCTTGATCTTGTTGCGCGCGCGCGTCGTCTTGACCATCGCCAGCCAGTCGCGCGAGGGCCCGCGCTCGCGCTTGGCCGTGAGGATCTCGACGATGTCGCCGGAGCGCAGCTCGTAGTGCAGCGGCACGATCTTGCCGTTCACGCGCGCGCCGACGCAGCGGTGGCCGATCTCGGTGTGCACCTCGTAGGCGAAGTCCAGCGGCGTCGCGCCGGCCGCCAGCGACTTGACCTCGCCCTTCGGCGTGAACACGTACACCTCGTCCTCGAACAGGTCGGTGCGCAGCGTCTCCATGAACTCGCGCGGGTCCGACAGCTCCTTCTGCCAGTCGAGCATCGAGCGCAGCCACTTCAGCTTGGCGTCATCGCCGCGAGCCCTCGGCCGACCTCGCCGTTCGGGCGCACGCTTGTAGACCCAGTGCGCGGCGACGCCGAACTCCGCCATCTCGTGCATCTCCTGCGTGCGGATCTGGATCTCCAGCGGGCCGTCCCTCGGGGCCGATCACCGTCGTGTGCAGCGACTGGTACATGTTGAACTTGGGCATCGCGATGAAGTCCTTGAAGCGGCCCGGGCAGCGGCTTCCACAGCGAGTGGATCACGCCCGACGGTGCCGTAGCAGTCCTTGACCGAGTCGACGATCACGCGCATCGCCGTGAGGTCGTAGATCTCGTTGAACTCGCGGCCCTTCTTGGTCATCTTCGAGTAGATCGAGTAGAAGTGCTTGGCGCGCCCGGCGATCTGCGCCTGGATGCCCAGCTCGCCCAGCTCGCGCGCGAGGTATTCGCCGGCCTGGCTGACATAGCCCTCGCGATCGTCGCGCTGCTGGGCGACGAGCCCCTTGATCTCCTGGTACTTGCGCGGGTGAAGCGTCGCGAACGCGAGATCCTCGAGCTCCCACTTGATCGCGTGGATGCCCAGGCGATGCGCCAGCGGCGCGTAGATCTCGAGCGTCTCGCGCGCCTTGTCCATCTGCTTCTGCTTGGGCATCGCCTCGATCGTGCGCATGTTGTGCAGGCGGTCGGCGAGCTTGATCAGGATGACCCGCACGTCGGTGGCCATCGCCACCATCATCTTGCGGTAGTTCTCGGCCTGGGCCTCGTCGTGGGACTGGAAGGTGATGCCCGGTCAGCTTGGTGACGCCGTCGACGATCGCGGCGATCTCCTCGCCGAAGCGCTCGCGCACCTCCTCGATCGACGCCGAGGTGTCCTCGACCGTGTCGTGCAGCAGCGCCGCGCACAGCGTCTCGGTGTCCAGGCGCATGCCGGCGCAGATCCGCGCCACGCCGACCGGGTGCACGATGAAGTCCTCGCCCGATTTGCGCCGCTGTGCGGCGTGATGCTCGCATGCGAACACGAAGGCGTCCTGCACGCGCGCCGCGGTCGATCTCCACCGCCGAGTCGGCGGCGTGCTCGGAGACGATCGCGAACAGATCGTTGAGCAGGCGCCGCTCGGGCTCGCTGAGCTCAGGCGCTGAGCGGCGCTGGCCTGCGAGCGGCGCTCCTCCAGCCCCGCCGGGCGCGTCTCCGCGGCAGGCAGCGCGCCCACGCCGGGCTCCTGCACGCTCGGCTCCGGCACGGTCATCGGGCGCGGCTGCTCGGCGATCTCGGTGCTGTGAGGGCTGTTCGGGTTCTTGGCCGAGGCCATCCTCATAGGGTAGGGGACGGCCCCACCGGATCCAAGCGCGTCAGGGCGTCGTGGGCCTCACGGCTCGCGAACAGCACCAGCTCGTCGGGCTGCTCGCGCTGCTCGTCGGCGTCGATCGGCGGACTCAATCTGGCCGCCTCGATCGGGCTCGGCGCGGCGACCGCGTGGCGCAGCACCAGGCGCGGCTCGCACACGCCGCTCCACTCGTTGACCTCGAGCGTGAAGGTCGCTTCGGCGGGCGCGTCCTCGGCCACCGGCAGGCGACCGCCGGTGCCGAATGCGACCGCCCGCGCGCTGACGCCGCGCGACTGGACGGTGAAGCGCACGTGCTTGCCCTCGCCCATCGGCCGAGCGTCGCGGAAGCGTGCGCCTCGGCGAGCATCAGCGACACGCCCGGGTTGGCGCGCCCGAACGGCGCCAGCGCTCTGCAGCTCCTCGGCGAGCTCCATGCCGAGCTCCTCGCCGCCGACGATCGCATCCACACGCTCCACCGCGACCAGGTCCTCCGCGGCGAGCACGCGCCCGGCGTGCGCGTCGAGCGCCGGCGCGAACCGCTCCACGCGCGCGCGCTCGATCTCGAGGCCCGCGGCGGCGCGATGGCCGCCGTGGCGCAGCAGATGCTCGCCGCACGCGCCGAGCGCCGCGAGCAGGTCGAATGCCTCGATGCTGCGGCCGGAGCCCCTCCCGCGCTCGCCGTCGAGGGCGATCAGCACAACCGGGCGGTGGTGGCGCTCGGCCAGGCGCGAGGCGACGATCCCGATCACGCCGGCGTGCCAGTCCTCGCCGGCCAGCACGTACGCCGCACGCTCGCCCAGCGCGGCGATCTGCGCTTCGGCCTCGAAGCGGATGCGCGTCTCGACCTGCCGGCGCTCGGCGTTGGCGCGGTCGAGCTCCGCGGCGATCTGCGCCGCGCGCGCTCGTCCTCGGTCAGGATCAGCTCCAGTCCCGCGTCCGCTCGGTACATGCGGCCCGGCGGCGTTCATGCGCGGCGCAAGCGCGAAGCCGACCGAGCGCTCGTCGACCCGAGCCGGGTCGACGCGAGCGACCGCCATCAGCGCGCGCAGCCCGGGCTTGCGCGTCGCAGCGAGCGCCCGCAGCCCGCGCCGCACGAGCGTGCGGTTCTCGCCGATCAGCGGCACCACGTCGGCGATCGTCGCGAGCGCCACCAGGTCGAGGTCCTGCTCGAGCTCGCGCGGGTCACGGCCGGCGGCCTGCTACAGCGGCCTGCGCGAGCTTGTAGGCGACCGCCGTCGCGCACAGCTCCGCACACGGGTAGCCGCAGACGCCGGGATGCACGATCGGCGCGTCCGGCAGCGCGCCGTCCGCCCGCGGGGCGTGGTGGTCGGTGACGACCACCTCGCATGCCCAGCGTCGCGCGCCAGCTCGACCTCCTCGACGGCGGTGATCGCGCAGTCGGCGCGTCACCAGCAGCCGCGTACCGCGCGCGGCCAGGCGCCGCACCGTGTGCTGCGCCAGGCCGTACCCGTCGCTCGCGCGGTCGGGCAGGTAGGAGTCGACGTCGGCGCCCAGCTCGCGCAGGGCCCGCACGAGGACCGCGGTCGAGCAGACGCCGTCGACGTCGTAGTCGCCGTGCACCGTGATCCGCTGCGCCGCCGTCGACGTGCGCGAGGAGCGGCGCGACCGCCTCCTCGATGCCGGCGAACGCGCTCGGGCGGGTGCTCCTCGTCGGCCGCCAGGAACGCGCGCGCGCGCGCCGGCTCGGCGAGCCCGCGGCGCACGAGCACCTGCGCCAGCGCGCCGCTCACGCCAAGCTCGCGCTCGCAGCGCGCTGCGACGTCGCTCGACCGGGCAGCTGCGCGGCGATCTCGAAGCGGACGGCGCTGCATCCAGCAGGCCAGCACAGCCGTACGGGCCAGCGCGCCGAGGACGCGGAGCGCTGCGCAGCCGCATCGAGCGCGGCGAGCGCTCCGGCCGGACGCTGCGATCGAGGACGCCGGCGCGCGCGGCCTTGGCTCTGGCGTTCGCGGCGCATGCCCTCCAGGTACACCAGCGCGATGCCGATCAGCGCGCCCGGGACCGCGTACAGCACGACCGCGATGTCGGTCGCCTTCTCGCCGGGGATCTTCAGCGCCGAGACCTTCACGCCGTAGATGATCAGCCCGACCACGATCGAGCCGACCAGCGAGCCGACGAACGCGCCGACGATGCCGCCCCAGAAGCGGTCGGGCAGGAAGATCGTGAAGTGCCAGATCGCGAAGCCCATGATCACCCAGCCGAGCAGGCCCATCAGCGTCTCCCGTGGTCGTCGTGGGTCTGGCTCTGGAGCGTCATCGCGACCTGCCGTGTTTGCGATTGCGCGGCGTTTGCGCTTCGCGGCTTGGGGTCGTCCTTGAGCACGAGATCCTCCGGCGTCAGGTCCGCGGCCGGAGTCGGGCTGCGACTGCTCGCGTCAGCCTGCTTGGGCGCGCGTCGGACTGCTGCTTGGCCGGGCGCGCGCGCTGCGCGACGCCGGCCCGACCCGGCCGCGGGCCGCCGTCGCGAGCGCCGTTCCCGGCCGAGCTCGGCTTGCCCTCGACGTCGAGGTCGCGCACGAGCTCCTGGAACTCGTCGCGCGAGATCTGCTCGCCGGGCTCCTCGGGCGCGATCAGGCTGCCGCGCCGCGTGCGCCTGCGCTTCTGCTCGGGCTCGACGTCGACCGGCTCGCCGCCGAGCGCCGTCGCGTAGGCAGGCACCGCGCCGAGTTCGCGCACGATCCGCGCGCGGCGGTTGCGGTAGCTGCTCTCGCGCTCCTTCCAGTGGGTCAGCACCGGCGAGGCGATGAAGATCGACGAGTACGCGCCCGAGGCGATGCCCGACCATCAGCGCGAACGCGAAGTCCTTCAGCGTTTCGCCGCCGAACAGCAGCAGCGCGACGACCGGCAGCAGCGTGCAGAAGCTCGTCGCCAGCGATCGGGTCAGCACCTCGGACATCGAGCGGTTGACGATCTGCGAGAACGCGGCGCGCGGCATGCGCGGCACGTTCTCGCGCACACGATCGAACACGATGATCGTGTCGTACAGCGAGTAGCCGAGGATCGTCAGCAGCGCGGCGACCGTCGAGGTCGTCACTTCGCGGCCCGGTCAGCGAATACACGCCGGCCGTGATCAGCAGGTCGTGCATCAGCGCGATCAGCACCGGGACCGCGTACTTCCACTCGAAGCGCAGCGCGATGTAGGCCGAGATCACCAGCAGCGAGGCGATGATCGCGATGATCGCGCTGTTGGCGACGGTTTTGCCGAACGTCGGCCCGATCGAGGTGGAGGAGAAGTTCTTGGTGCCTGACACGCTGGCCGTGCCGAACTTCGCGTCGAGAGCGGCCTTGATCTTCTGGACCTTGTCCGGCTTCAGCGTCTTCGTGGAGATCTGATAGCCGGTGCCGCCGATGCTCTTGTTGGTGAACTTCTGCACCTCGGCGTTGCCGTAGCCGGCGGCCGTCATCACTTCGGCCACTTGGTTCTCGCTGACCGGCCTCACGAAGGCCGTCTGGATGCGCGTCCCGGACTTGAAGTCGATGCCGAAGTTCAGGCCTTTGCCGCCGATCGCCAGCGCGCCGATCAGCAGGATCGTGCCCGACAGCGAGAAGAACCACTTCGACGCTCCCATGAAGTCGAACGTCCAGCCGCGCCGGTTGCGCCCGGCGCCGAGCGCCGCGGGGTGCGAGACGAGTCTGCGAGCGGCCCATCGTCCCGAGCGCGGCCTGCGTGGCGAGCACGGCCGTGAACAGCGACACGAGCGTGCCGATGCCGAGCGTGAACGCGAAGCCCTTGACTTCGGCGGTCGCCAGCGCGAACAGGATGAAGGCGGTCATGAACGTGACCACGTTGGCGTCCACGATCGCCGCAAAACCGCGTTTGTAGCCCGTCGCGATTCCCGACATCACCGATCTGCCGCCGCGGATCTCCTCCTTGACGCGCTCGAAGATCACGATGTTCGCGTCGGCCGCGACGCCGATCGTGAGGATGTAGCCGGCGATCCCCGGCAGCGTCAGCGTGATCGGGATCAGCTTGATCAGCGCGAAGAAGTAAATGCCGTAGATGACCAGGCCGCCGATCGCGATCACGCCCAGCACGCGGTAGAAGATCAGCAGGAACAGGCACACGATCGCGAAGCCGACGAGTCCGGCGATCAGGCCCTGGTTGAGCGCCGTTTTGCCGAGCGTCGCCGACACCTGCGAGTTGGAGATCAGTTCGAGCTTGATCGGCAGCGCGCCGGACTGCAGCTCGCTGGCGAGGTTCTGAGCCGAGGTGATCGTGAAGCCGCCCGAGATCTGCGAGCCGGTCGACGCGTCGATCCCTTCGGGGTACTTCGTGTAGTCGATCGACGGCGTCGTGATCAGCTGCCCGTCGAGCACGACCGCGAAGTGCTGCAGCGCCGCTTCCTTGCCCACGCCCGGGAGCTGTGCTTCCTGGCCGCGGTGGGCGATTTCCTTGGTGACCCGTTCGAACACGCTCTTGCCGTGGGAGGTGAAGCCGAACGTGACGTTCGGGGCGCCCGTGCCCGCCGGCGCCTTCGTCGAAGCTCTGCGTGCGGGTTCGTGACGTCGGCGCCCGTCAGCACCGGGTCGTCGTTGAGCACGTACCAGCTGTTGGGGCGTTTTCTGCGTGACCTTGCCGGTCTTTTCGTTGAGGATCGGCAGCGCCTGCACGAGCACGGTGCCGGGGTTGACGCGCACCGCCTTGGTCTTCGCGCCGGGCTTGCCGGCGGCGTTTTTTTCGCCTTCGCGCGTACAGGTTCTTTTCGGTTTCCTCGGGTCCGCGCGATGCACCTTTTTGGTGCTGGTGTCGAGCAGGTACCAGCTGCCGTAGATGCAGCCGCCCACCTGCGCGGACGTGCAGCCTGGCGACCAGGTCGTGGCCGTCTTGCGCAGGATCGGCGGGCGTTTGGCGGCGCGCAGAACCGCCTCGTACTCGGGCAGCCCGTACTTGGCGTTGCCGGCGACCTGGCCACCCGTCGTAGTCGGCTTCGGTCGGCGCCGGTTTGCCGTCGGGGCCGATCACGTTCGGCTCCCAGTCGTAGAAGAACAGCTGCGCGGTCTTGCCGACCTCGTCTTCGGCGCGCTGGGCGTTGGTCACGTTGGGCAGCGCGACGTCGATTTCGTCGGCGCCCGAGCGCTGGATTTCCGGCTGCGCGACACCCAGCTGGTCGACGCGCTTGCGCATGATGTCGATCGCGCGGTTGAGCGATTCGGCGTCGACTTTCGACTGCGCCGTCGGCTTGGCCTGGTAGACGAGCTCGACGCCGCCCTTCAGATCCAGGCCGAGGCGCGTCGGTTTGCTCAGGATCACGGCGAACGACGCGGCGATCAGACCCGCGACGACCAGCAGGACCAGCGTGTTGCGGCGGCGGTCGGTCATGTCGAACCCATGGCCAGTTCAGACTACTTGTCGGGAGTCAGCACGAGCAACAGCCCGCCGTCGTCGTCGTAGGCCGGAAACATGTCGGCCTTCGCGCTCGCCACCACGTCGCGTTCGCCGCTGACCTGCACCGGCACCTCGAGCGCCCGCACGCCCCACTCGAGCACCGTCGCGACCGGGTCGTCGCCGTTCTGGAAGCTCAGGCCGAGCACCTGCTCGACGCGCTGGCCGATCACCTCTTCCTCCTCGAGCCCCGTGAAGGCGAACGAGTTCTTGCCGCAGCCGATCACGCGGCCCTCGCCGTCGCACACGAAGAACGCGGCGTCGGGGGCCGGGTAGTAGTCGTCGAGCAGTTCGAACAGGAACGCGAAGCCACACTTGTCGCAGCCCTTTGGCTGGCGCGTGAAGCCGACGTTGCGGTCGACCTCGGTCGTGCGGTGGCCGCAGTTGGGGCAGATGAAGGGATGTGCCATGGGCGAGTACAGACTACGAAAAGCGGCTGGACGGACGCCCCGGCTGGCTTCAGCTGCCGCGAAGGTCCTCGGCCGACGCCCGCTGAGCGGCGCCGCCCGCTCAGAACAGAGCGCGATCGCGTGGCGCCGGCGGCTGCGCTCCGATGTGCGCGAACGCGGCTGCCGTCGCCGTGCGCGCCGCGCGGCGTGCGCTTGATCAGACCCTCCTTCAGCAGATACGGCTCGTACACGTCCTCGATCGTGTCCTGCTCCTCGCCGACCGCCACGGCGAGCGTCGAGAGCCCGACCGGGCCACCCTCGAACTTGACGCAGATCGCGTGCAGGATGTCCCTGTCGAGACGGTCGAGGCCGAGCTCGTCCACCTCGAGCATCTTCAGCGCCGCAGTCGCCGCCTGTGCGGTGACGACGCCCTCCATGCGCACCTCGGCGAAATCGCGCACGCGCTTGAGCAGGCGGTTGGCGACGCGCGGGGTCCCGCGGCTGCGTCGGGCGATCGCGATCGCGCCGTCGTCGTCCAGCTCGATCTCGAGGATGCCGGCCGAGCGGCGCACGATTCGCGCCAGATCCTCGTCGGCGTAGGGCTCGAGCCGCGCCTGGATGCCGAAGCGGTCGCGCAGCGGCGTCGTCAGCAGGCCCGTGCGCGTCGTGGCGCCGACCAGCGTGAACGCCGGCAGCTCGAGCGTGACGACGCGCGCGCCCGCTCCCTGGCCGACGGTGATCGGCAGCCGGTGATCCTCCATCGCGGGATAGAACGTCTCCTCGAGGGTGCGCGGCAGGCGATGGATCTCATCCACGAAGAACACGCTGCGGGGCTCGAGCGCCGTCAGAAAGGCGGCGATGTCTCCCTTGCGCTCGAGCGCCGGGCCAGCCGTCTGCACGAATGGGACGTCGAGCTCGGCCGCGACGATCTGCGCGAGCGAGGTCTTGCCGAGTCCGGGCGGGCCCGCCAGCAGCAGGTGGTCGAGCGCGTCACCGCGCGCACTGGCGGCCTCGATCGCCACCGCCAGCTGCTCGCGCAGGGCCTCCTGGCCGACGAAGTCTCGCAGCCGTCGCGGGCGCAGCGAGCGATCGAGCTCGTCCTCGGCGGCCAGGTACGGCGTCTGGATGCGAGCGCTCTCGGCCGTCGTCGTCTCGCCGCTCATGACCCCGACCGCGCCACGCGCAGGGCGTGCGCGAGCAGCTCCTCGGCGCTGTCGCCCTCGGCGTCGAGCAGCAAGCCATCGGCCTCGCCGGGCGCGTACCCGAGCTCGATCAGCCCGGCGCGCGCCAGCGCCGCGACCGGCGTCGCCGGGAGCGCCGTCGATCGCCGAGTCGCCCGTGCGGGTGGCCACGATCGCACCATCGGAGATCTCGCTCTCGCTGCGCACGACCACCTTCTCGCGCAGCTCGACGATGATCCGCTCGGCCGTGCGCTTGCCGATGCCGGGGACCGCTTGGAAGCGCCCCGCGTCGCCCGCCGCGATCGCCGCGATCAGCTCGCGCGGCGGCGCCGCCCGAGAGGACCGCGAGCGCCACCTTCGGCCCGACCGCTTGCACGGCGAGCAGCATCAGGAACAGGTCGCGCTCCTGCTCGGAGTGAAAGCCGAACAGCGCGAGCGCGTCGTCGCGCACGATCAGGTGCGCGTGCAGCGTGACCTGCTCGCCGACCGGCGGCACGTGGCGCAGCGTCTCTGCCGAGACGGCCGCGCGGTAGCCGACGCTGTCGCACAGGATCACGACGTGGTCGGCGCGGCGTACGGCCACCTCTCCGCGCAGCAGCGCGATCATGCGCCGGCCCGCGCTAGCGCGCTCGACAGTGGCGCGCAGTTGGCGTGGCAGATCGCCACCGCCAGCGCGTCGGCCGCGTGGTCGGGGCGCGGCTCATGCTCGAGCGCGAGCAGCGCCTTGACCATGCGCGCGACCTGATCCTTGGACGGCGCGGCCGTTGCCGCACACCGCGCCCTTGACCTGCTGCGGCGTGTAGCTCGGCGCAGGACAGGCCCGCGCTGACCGGCGGCGAGCATCGCCACGCCGCGCGCGTGGCCGACGGCGAACGCCGTGCGCACGTTCTGGCCGAAGTACAGCTCCTCGAGCGCGACCGCATCGGGCTCGTGGGTGCGGATCAGCGTGCTCGATCTGCTCGTGGATGTCGGCCAGGCGACGCTCGTGCCGGCTGCCGGACGACGTCTCGATCACGCCGCCGTCGAGCGCGGCCAGGCGCCCGCTGCCGCGCGCGCGACGACTCCGTAGCCGGTGTTGGCGAGGCCGGGATCGATGCCGAGCACGATCATGCCCTGGGATTCTGCGCCCGTCGCCGGACGCCTGCCTCCCATACGCTGCCTGGGAGATGAGCGCCGAGCCGATCGACTTCGCGGCCGAGGGCCTGCTCGACGGGCTCGAGGGCGAGGCGCGGCGAGAGCGGCTCGCGCTGCTGCAAGCGCTCGCCGACGAAGGCGTGACGCTGGCGGAACTGCGCCGCACGACGGCCGCCGGCACCGTCATCTTCCTGCCCGCCGACCGGGTGATCGTGGGCGATCAGCGCTACACCGCCGACGAAGTGTCTCGAGCTGAGCGGCGTCGAGCCCGAGTTTCTCGTCGCCGCGCGGCGCGCGATGGGCCTGCCGATACCCGAGCCCGAGCGAGCCGATCTACACCGAGGCACGAGCTCGAATCGGCCCGACGCATCGTTTTCGCCCGCGCAGGTCGGCATCTCCGACGAGGAGTCGCTCGAGCTGCTGCGTGTGCTCAGCCGCGGTCTCTCCCAGATCGCCGACCACCTGCGCGCCCTCCCTCTGAAACTCGTCCTGGAGCCCGGCATCAGCGAGCGCGACCTCGCCGATCGCTACGGGCAGGCGGCGGCGCAGCTGTACCCGACTGCGTCGACCCGATGGTCAGCAACGTGCTCGCGCTGCACCTGCGCCACGCCGCGCAGAGCGAGGTGATCAGCGCGATGGAGCGCGACGGCGGCAAGCTGCCGGGCTCGCGCGAGGTGGCCGTCTGCTTCGCCGACCTGGTCGGCTTCACGCGGCTGGGCGAGGAAGTCCCGCCTGACGAGCTGGGCCGCCTGGCCGCGCGCCTGGAAGCGCTGGCGAGCGATGTGGCCGTGCCGCCGGTGCGGCTGGTGAAGACGATCGGCGACGCGGCGATGCTCGCCTCGCACCGAGCCCGAGCCGCTGCTCGACGCGGCGCTCGAGCTGATCGACGCCGCCGAAGCCGAGGGCGAGGACTTCCCTCAGCTGCGCGTCGGCGCGGCGCTCGGCCAGGCGCTGCCGCGCGCCGGCGACTGGTTCGGCCGGCCGGTCAACCTGGCCAGCCGCATCACCTCGATCGCCCGCCCCGGCAGCCTGCTGGCCGAGCGCGAGCTGCGCGAAGCCGCGCGAACGGCCCGTACCGCTGGTCCTACGCGGGCGAGCGGCGCATCCGCGGGATCCGCGGCGCGGTGCCCCTGTTCCGCGCGCGACGCGAGCTCGTCGAGAGCTAACCGATGACCCGCTCGAGCACCTCGGCGGGCGCGTCGAAGTTGGCGTGCACCGCTTCGACGTCGTCGCTCTCTTCGAGCGCGTCGATCAGCCGCATCAGCGACGCCGCCTGGCTCTCCTGCACGGGCACGAGGGTGGACGGGCGGTAGGCCATCTCGGCGCTGTCCATCTCGACGCCGGCCTGCTCGAGCGCGTCGCGCACCGCTGTGAAGTCGGCCGGCTCGGAGACGACCTCGAACACGTCGTCATCGACGGCGATGTCCTGCGCGCCGGCCTCGACCGCCGGCAGCAGGTCGTCTTCGGAGTAACGCGTCGCGTCGATCACGATCGTGCCCTTCTTGTCGAATAGATAGGCGACCGAGCCCGGCTCGCCGAGGCTGCCGCCGTGCTTGGAGAAGGCGTGCCTGACCTCGGCGCTCGTGCGGTTGCGGTTGTCGGTGAGCGCCTCGATCAGCAGCGCCACGCCGCCCGGCCCGTAGCCCTCGTACAGGACCGCCTCGATCGCCTCGGCCTCGCCGCCCTCGCCGCTGCCTTTGGCGATCGCGCGCTCGATGTTGTCCTTCGGCATCGACGCTTCCTTGGCCTTGCGGATCGCCAGCTCGAGCGCCGGGTTGCCCGCGGCGTCACCGCCGCCGTCGCGCGCGGCGACCATGATCGCGCGGGTCAGCTTGGAGAAGTGCTTCCCGCGCCGCGAGTCGACCACGGCCTTCTTGTGCTTGATGCTCGCCCACTTGGAGTGCCCTGACATACGCTCATTTTACGAGCCTGCCCGCGGTGGTCCCTTTTGCACCGGCGCGCGGGCGTCCGCGCTGGGTCTCGTGATGGGCACGTAGGATGGGCGCTCGATGAGCACGACGCCCCACGAGCAGCGCGAGCGAGAGGCGCTCGAGCTGGCGGCGAACGCGGGCATCCACCGGCTGGCGATCCCGACGCCGTTCATGGTCGGCCGCGTCAACGCGTACCTGATCGAAGGCTCGCCGCTGACGTTGGTCGACTCGGGCCCCAACTCGGCCAAGGCGCTGGACGAGCTCGAGCAGGCGCTGAAGACGCTCGGACACACGGTCGAGGACATCGAGCTGCTGGTGATCAGCCATCAGCACATGGACCACTTCGGACTCGCCTCGATCCTGGCGCGACGCTCGGGCGCAGAGGTCGCCGCGCTCGACAGTCTGGCGCCGTACCTGGCCAACTACGGCACGCAGACCGATTTCGACGACCGCTTTGCCGAGAACATCATGCTGCGCCACGGCATACCGCCGGAAATCGTGACGGCGCTGCGAGCCGTGTCCTCGGGATTTCGCGCCTGGGGATCGGCGGTCGAGGTCACGCGGCAGCTGGCCGCGGGCAGCGAGCTGAAGCTCGGGGAGCGCACGCTGCGCGTGCTGCACCGGCCCGGTCACAGTCCCTCGGACACGGTCTTCCTGGACGAGTCGCGCGGGATCCTGCTGGCCGCCGACCACCTGATCGCGCACATCTCCTCGAATCCCCTGCTGGCGCGGCCGCTCGGCGTGGAGGCCGACTACAGCGGCCCTCGACCGCAGGCGCTCGTCACCTACATGTCCTCGCTGGAACAGACGCGTGCGATGGAGCTAGCGGTGGTGCTGCCGGGTCACGGCGAGCCGATCAGCGACCACGCCGCCTTGATCGACGAACGCTTCCGCATGCATCGCCGGCGAGCCGAGAAGATCAACCGCCTGATCGCCAGCCAGCCGCGCACCGCGCACGAGATCGCGCAGGAGCTGTGGGGCAACGTGGCCGTCACACAGGCTTACCTGACGCTGTCCGAGGTGCTCGGCCACGTCGACCTGCTGCTCGCCGATGGCAGCGTGGTCGAACGCGACGACGACGGCGTCGTGCGCTTCGCCGCGAGCTAGCGCAGGCGCGGCTGCGCGCAGCCGCCGAGGCGGACGGCGAGCGGCGGCGCCGCTCAAGCCGGTGGGACGCGCTCGATCTCCGCGAGATGCGCGATGTTCGCGCGGTCGTCGTGCTCGTCGCTGGGAGATTCGGCGAACCACGCGTCGAGGATCTCGATGAGCTCCGCCTCCGAGGTGCTGCGCAGGCTGAGCGCGAGCACGTTGGCGTCGTTCCAGCGCCGCGCCCCCGCCGCGGTGGGCGCGTCGAGGCACAGCGCGGCGCGCACCGAGCGCACCTTGTTGGCGGCGATCGACGCCCCGGTGCCCGTCCAGCAGCACACGATCGCCTGCTCCGCGCGCGCTTCGGCGACGTCGCGGGCGGCGGCCTCCGCCGCCCAGGCCCAATCGGCGCGCTCACCGGCGCCGAGCGCGCCGTGCGCGAGCGTGGCGTGCCCGCGGCGCTCGAGCTCCGGCGCGAGCGCGCCCGCGATGCCGGTCAGCTCGTCGGCGGCGATCGCGATGCGCATGCCGCGAGTATCGCCGATCGCGACGCGCCCGCGACACCGTCGATGATGGGCTCGCGGGGCGCCCCCGCCGCGCCTACGGTGCTGCCAGGATGAGCGCGTGAGCGGGCATCGACAGGGTCCTCCCGGCACGCAGGCGCCGCGGCGCCTGCGCCCGCGCCTTCACTGGGAGCTGTTGATCTGCAGCGTGCGCGGACACGAGCTGGTCGGCACGGATGCCGAGCGTCTGGGCCCGCAGGACGCGCTGTTCGCACGCCAGGACGCCGGCGGCGGGCGCTGGTATCGGTGCCTGCGCTGCGACAGCTGGTTGGCGCTCGCGCCCCCCGCCCACCCCGTGCGCCCGTCGCCGCCCGCGCGCGAGCAGATCGAGTTGCCGCTGCGTGGCAAGCCGCTGCGCGACAAGGTCGTGCTGCGGTTGATCGCCATCGATCGTGCGTTTCACTTCGTCGTGCTGGTCGCACTGGGGGTGCTCGTGCTGCTGTTCGCGGCCGACAGGCAGACGTTGCGCGAGACCTTCTACAAGGTCGTGGCGGATCTGCAGGGGGGCGTCGCGGCCAGCCAGACGCGCGCGGCGCACGGCTTGCTGCACGACGTAGACGACGCCTTCACGACATCCTCTTCGCACCTCCACCTGCTCGGCGCCGTGCTGCTCGTATACGGCGTCGTCGAGGGCATCGAGGGCGTCGGTCTGTGGTTCCAGCAACGCTGGGCGGAGTACGCGACGTTCGTGGTCACGACCTCGCTGCTACCGCTGGAGGTCTTCGAGCTTGCAAACCACGCGACGGTGTTCAAGGCGTTCGCGTTCGTGCTCAACGTGGCCGTCGTCGTCTACTTGCTGCTCGCCAAGCGCTTGTTCGGGCTCCGCGGTGGACGTGCCGCCGAGAGCGCGCAGAGCGCGCTCGATCAGGGCTGGGAGGCGCTCGAGCGCGCAGCGCCGCCTGGCGACGCAGCGCCGGGAGCGCCGCCGGCGGATGCGGCGGTGGGCGCGTCGGTACGGGCGAACTCCTGAGCCCAGTCGAGCAGCAGCCTGTGCACCCGGTCGTCGTGTGACAGCTCGCTGTGAAAGGCGATCGCGAGCATGTGCCCCTCGCGCGCGGCGACAGGGTGACCGTCGAGCGCGGCGAGCACCTCCACGGCAGGCCCGTGCTCGGCGATCCACGGCGCGCGAATGAACACCGCGTGCAGCGGACCGCCGTCCAGGCCGGCGACGTCGAGGTCGGTCTCGAAGCTCCTGACCTGGCGGCCGAATGCGTTTCGCTCGGCGACGATGTCCATCAGGCCGAGGTGCGCGCGATCGAGCATGATCAGCCCGGCGCACGACCCGAGCACGGGCAGCCCGTCGCGCACCAGCGCCGCGATCGGCTCGGCGAGCCCCTCGCGACGGACGCCGAGCGTCATCGTCGTCGACTCGCCGCCGGGGATCACCAGAGCGGCGATCCCGTCGAGGTCTGCGACCACACGAACCTCGCGCACGCGCGCGCCGAGCCTGCGCAGCACGCGCTCGTGCGCCTCGAAGTCACCCTGCAGCGCAAGCACGCCCACCAGGACGCTCGACGGCCGGCGCTGTACGGCGTCCTCGGTCGCTCGCGTACCGAAGCCGGGAGACACTCGCTCCGCTCGCATCCCCGTTTCGGCCAGCACGCCCCTCTCCCTGCGTCCTTGTCCCGCTTGACCCTCGACCGTCCTGACCCGCCTCAGGGACGCCGCTGCTACCAGCCCCGCTGGGCTAGAAGCTGCTCGCCCTCGAGCTTCGAGCTCTCCAGGCTGGCCATCGCCGGGCCGAGCCCGCGCGAGGCGGCTGCGACGCGCTCGGGGTCCTGCCAGTGCGTCGTCGCCTCGACGATCGCCCGCGCCCGGGCGGCGGGCTCGTCGGACTTGAAGATGCCCGAGCCCACGAACACGCCTTCGGCGCCGAGCGCCATCATCAGAGCGGCGTCCGCAGGGGTGGCGATACCGCCCGCGCAGAACAGCACGACCGGAAGCCTGCCCGCGGCGGCGACCTGGCGCACGATCTCGAGCGGCGCCGCAAGCTCCTTGGCGGCGGTCGCGAGCTCGGCGTCCGCGAGCATCGTCAGACGTCTGATCGCACCGGTGATCTCGCGCATGTGGCGCACGGCCTCGACGATGTCGCCGGTGCCGGCCTCGCCCTTGGAGCGAATCATCGCGGCGCCCTCGCCGATTCGCCGCAGCGCCTCGCCGAGGTTGGTCGCGCCGCACACGAACGGCACTTTGAACGCCCACTTGTCGATGTGGTTGCTCTCGTCAGCCGGCGTCAGCACCTCCGACTCGTCGACGTAATCGACCTCCAGAGCCTCGAGCACCTGCGCCTCGAGGAAGTGGCCGATGCGCGCCTTCGCCATCACGGGAATCGTGACGGCCTCCTGGATGCCCGCGATCATCTCCGGGTCGGACATGCGCGCCACGCCGCCGTCGCGGCGGATGTCGGCGGGAACGCGCTCGAGCGCCATCACCGCAGCCGCGCCGGCCTGCTCGGCGACGGTCGCCTGCGCGGGCGTGACCACGTCCATGATCACCCCGCCCTTGAGCATCTCCGCCAGGCCCGTCTTGACCTGGAATGTGGCCTCGTCGCGCATGCTCTGAGTTTATCCGCAGGGCACATGTGCCCTGCGGCGACACCGTGCATGCACGGTGTCCACAGCCGGCGCATGCGCCGGCTGACGAGTCGTGCATGCACGACTCGAACGAGGCCGCACATGTGCGGCCTCGCGCCAGGCCGCATGCGGCCTGGGCGAACCGCGAGACGCTGGGCGCGACTGAACCGAGCACCGTGATGGCGCAGCGGGCTGCCTGCGACCTGTGAACGGCATCCAGCCTCCTCGTCGAGCCGCCCTCCGCTCCCGGATACAACTTGTGAACGCTCCGGCCGCCCCGACCGTTACATGGCCGGCCGTCCTGGCCGGCTCTGCCGCGACGCCGCGCTACTTCAACCTGAAGGCCTTGATGCGGTCGTCGTACTGCGCGGAGTCCTGCGCGTAGACGCCGTAGGCGAGCGCTTGGATGAGGCTCAGCAGCGCCGTGTGCGAGCGCACGTAGGCGGGGCTGTTGGAGGAGTAGTACAGCTTGATCTGCGCGAGCTTGGCGACCTCTGAGAGGGTGGCATCGGTGATCGCGGCGGTTTTCGCCTTGCGATGGCGCGCGAGCTTCATCGCGCGCACCACGAGCGGATGCGGTCGTCCGGCCGACAGGCCGATCACGAGCGTGCCTGCTTCAATGCGCCCGAGCCGGCTGAGCGCCTCCTGCGAGGGGCTCGCGACGACGTCGACGCGCAGGTCGAGCAGCATCAGCAGGTGGCGCAGGTAGCTGGCGAAGAAGGCCATCTGGTCGGTGCCCGCCACCAGCACCTTCTCGGCGCTGACGATCGCCTCGATCAGCGACTCGACCGAACTGCGCGAGATCTTCCTGGCGGTCTCCTCCACGTTCAGGTGATCGGCGGCGAGCGCCGTCTCGAACTCGTTCTGGTCGAGTGAGAACAGCGGCGCAGACGGAGACGTTGCGCCCGGCTCCCCGGACTTGCCGTGCACGCGCCGATATTCCTCGCGCGCGGCGGCCTGCAGCTCGGGGAAGCCCTCGAAGCCGAGCGCCTGCGAGAAGCGCACGACGGTCGAGCTCGACGTGTTGGCGCGACGCGCGAGCTCCTCGGCCGTCTGGAAGGCGGCCTCGTCGAGATGGTCGACGATGTACTGCGCAACGTCCTTCTGCGAGCGCGAGCACTCCTCGAAGCGAGCGCGGATGTACTTGGAGAGGCTCTGGTGCTCGCTCGTGCCGAGCGGAGAGCCGACCGGCGCCTGACTGCCGGCTGGAGGAGTGGCCACACGCTTCATCGGCGCATTTGTTCGACGTCCCCCGCACTCACTCCTGCCGGCGAGTGCAAGGATGACGCGCGCGTGCCCGCTCCGCCCGCGGCGGCCGAACGGTCCAGCCGGTGATCCGGCGGCCGCCAAGCGGCGTACATTCACTCAACAACATGCGACGCGGGACGGACAGCTCGGCGCACGATCCAGGGGCGCCACGATGAGGATCGCGATCGTCGGTGCGGGCGTCTCGGGGCTCGTCGCCGCGCACCTGCTGCACCGCGAGCACGAGATCGTCGTGTACGAGGCGAACGACTACGCCGGCGGCCACACCAACACGATCCGCGTCGACACCGCGCACGAGACCCATCACGTGGATACCGGCTTCATCGTGATGAACGACCGCAACTATCCGAACTTCACGCGCCTGCTAGACCGGCTCGGCGTCAGGCGCCAGCCGACGCACATGAGCTTCTCGGTTGCCGCCGAGGGGCGCGACTTCGAGTACAGCGGCACGCCGCGCGGCCTGTTCTGCCAGCCCGGCAACATCGCCAGCCCGCGGTTTCAACGGATGATCGTCGACCTGCTGCGCTTCAACCGCGCGCTGTCGAAACTGCTCGAGATCGAGGAAAACGGCGAGTCGATGCAGGACTTCCTCTCGCGCCACCGCTTCTCGCGCGCCTTCATCGAGCGTTTGATCGTGCCGCAGATGTCCGCCGTGTGGTCGGCCGACCCACGCCAGGCCGGCTCCTTCCCCGCGCGCTTCATCGCCGAGTTCTTCGCCAACCACGGCATGCTCGGCTTTCGCGACCGCCCGCGCTGGTCGACCGTGGCCGGCGGCTCCGCGCGCTATGTCGAGGCGCTGACCGCGCCGTTTCGCGACCGCATCCGCCTGCAGGCGCCGGTCGACTCGGTCACGCGCCACGACGGCCATGTCGAGATCGTCGCTGCGGGCGCGAGCGCCGAGACCTACGACCACGTGATCATCGCCACGCACTCAGACCAGGCGCTGCGCATGCTGCAGGACGCGACGGCTCGCGAGCACGAGCTGCTGGGGGCGATCGCCTATCAGCCCAACGAGGCCGTGCTGCACACCGACAGCACGCTGCTCCCGCGCCGGCGCGCGGCGCGCTCGGCGTGGAACTTCCACCTGCTGCGCGATCCCAAGCCGCTCAGCACCGTCACCTACTACATGAACCACCTGCAGCGCCTGAGGACCGATCTCGACTTCTGCGTGACGCTCAACCGCAGCGAGGCGATCGACCCCGCCAAGATCGTCCGCACGATCCCCTACACGCATCCCATGTACACGCCGCGCGGCGTCGCCGCACAGGCCGAACACGGCTCGATCAGCGCGCTGTCGCTGCGCACGCACTACTGCGGCGCCTACTGGGGCTGGGGCTTTCACGAGGACGGCGTGCTCAGCGCGCTACGCGCGTGCGCGCCGTTCGGGGCCAGCCTGTGAGCGCCGCCCCGACCCTTGGCGCGCCCGCGCCCGCGCCCGCTGCGGCGAGCGCCACCGGGCTCGGCTCGCAGGCGCCCGCCGCGGACCGGCCGGGCACGCGCGCGTCGTGCCTGTACGTGGGCTCGGTGCGCCATCGCCGCACGAGCCCGCACGACGAGTTCCGCTTCCCGCTGTTCATGGCGTACCTCGACCTCGACGAGCTGCCGGCGCTGTTCGACGCGAGCGCGCTGTGGTCGGCACGCCGGCCCGCGCTCGCCTGGTTTCGCCGCGCCGATCACCTCGGCGATCCGCGCACGCCGCTTCGCGAGTCCGTCGTCACGCTCGTCGCCGAGCGCAGCGGCATCGAGCTCGACGGCCCGATCAGGCTGCTCACGCATCTGCGCTACCTCGGCCACTGCTTCAACCCGGTCAGCTTCTACTACTGCTTCGACGCCGCCGGCGAGCGGGTGCGCGCCGTCGTCGCCCACGTCACCAACACGCCGTGGGGCGAGAGCCACGCCTACGTGATGCCCGCCGGCGAGCGCTCGTGCCACGGCACGGCGATCGTCCTGCGCGGTCGCTTTGCCAAGCAGCTTCACGTGTCGCCGCTGATGGCCATGGAGCACACCTACGACTGGCGCCTGACCGAGCCCGCCGCGCGCCTGTCCGTGCACATCGAGTCCACGCACGAGCGCGACGGCCTCGCCTTCGACGCGACGCTGTCGCTGCGCCGGCGCGAGATGGACGCGCGCGCGCTGCGTGCGGCGCTGCTCCGCTATCCCGCGCTGACGCTGCGCCTGACCGCGCGCATCTACGCGCACGCCCTGCGCCTGCGGCTGCGTGGGGCGAGCTATCACGCACACCCCAAGCGCAGCGCGGAGCGGGAGCACGCCTCGTGAGCGCCGTGCACCCTGCAGCGCCGCTGCTGCCGCCCTCCCCCGCGCGCGCCGGCCACGGGCGCTCCTTCGACGGCGAGCGCTCGCTGACCGACCGTCTCGCACGGTGGGTGGCGCTCCGTGTGCTGGCGCGGGCGCGCGGCGGCGAGCTCGTCGTCGTCGAGGGCTCGCGCCGGCTGGTGTTCGGCCAGCGCGAGCCGCGCAGCCCCTTGTCGGCCGTGCTGCGCGTACGCTCGGCGCGCTTCTACCGTCACCTACTGCGTGGCAGCGTCGGCCTCGGTGAGGCGTACGTCGATGGTCTGTGGGACTGCGACGACCTGGTCGCGCTGACGCGCATCGCCGCTCGCAACGTCGAAACCTTCGATCGCCTGCGGCGAGCGCTCGCGCCCGCTCTGGTGCCCGTGCAGCGGTGGGCGCGATGGCTGGCTCGCAACACACCTGGGCGAGCACGCGAGCGCATCTCGGCGCACTACGACCTCGGCAACGAGCTGTTCTCGCAGTTCCTCGACCCCACGATGATGTACTCGTGCGCCGTGTTCGAGTCTCCCGAGTCGACGCTCGAGCAGGCCTCGCGCGCCAAGCTGGAGCGCGTCTGCACCAAGCTCAAGCTGCAGCCGAGCGATCACGTGCTCGAGATCGGCACCGGCTGGGGCGGCTTCGCGCTGTACGCGGCCAGCCGCTACGGCTGCCGGGTGACGACCACCACGATCTCCGCCGAGCAGCACGCCTACGCGAGCGAGCGCGTTCGCCGAGCCGGCCTGCAGGACCGCGTGACGGTCCTCGCCCAGGACTACCGCGACCGCTCGCAGATCGACCGCCTCGGACCCTACGACAAGCTCGTATCGATCGAGATGATCGAGGCCGTCGGCTGGCAGTACTTCCCGACCTTCTTCAAACGTTGCTCGGAGCTCGTCAAGGACGACGGCGCGATGCTGCTGCAGGCGATCGTGATCGAGGACGGCGCCTACGAGGTCGAGAAGGCCGGCAAGAGCTTCATGAACACACACGTGTTCCCGGGCGGCTGCCTGCCGTCGATGGACGTGATCGCGCGCACCGTCTCGCGCGTCACCGACTTTCGCCAAGCGCAGGTCGAGGACATAACCGCGCACTACGCGCTCACGCTCGCACGCTGGCGCGAGCGCTTCCTGGCGGCCAGCGAGCGACTGTCGGCGCTCGGCTACGACACGCGCTTCCGCCGCTTGTGGGAGCTGTATCTCAGCTACTGCGAGGGCGGCTTCCGCGAGCGGCGCATTCAGGACGTGCAGGTGCTGCTCGCCAAGCCGCTGTTCGAGTGAGCGCGTAGGATCGGCGCGCGATGCGACGCAACCTGTTCGAGGACGTGCACGAAGACTTCCGCGCCAGCTTTCGCACGTTCCTGGCGCGTGAGGTGGTGGGCGAGGAGGGACGCTACGCGCAGTGGGAACGCGACGGGCTGATCCCGCGCGAGGTGTTCGCGCTGGCCGGGCGCGGCGGCTTTCTCGGCATGGCCGTGCCCGAACGCTACGGCGGCGCCGGCGCGGAGGACTTCCGCTTCAACCTCGTGATCGGCGAAGAGTGCCAGCGCGCGGGCGTGGGCAGCTTCGGGCTCGGCATCACGCTGCACAACGACATCTGCCTGCCCTACTTCCTGCACCTACTGCAACGAGCAGCAGCGCGATCGCTGGCTGCCGGGGATCGCCTCGGGCGAACTGATCACGGCGCTCGCCATGACCGAGCCGGGCATCGGCTCCGACCTAGCCTCGATGTCCACGCGCGCGCGCCGCGAGGACGGGCACTACATCGTCGACGGCTCCAAGACGTTCATCACCAACGGCATCAACGCCGACCTCGTGATCACGGCCGTCAAGACCGACCCCTCCGAGCGCCATCGCGGCATCAGCCTGCTCGTGCTCGAGCGCGGCATGGACGGCTTCGAGCGCGGGCGCAACCTCGAGAAGATCGGCCAGCACGCCCAGGACACAGCCGAGCTGTCCTTCTCGGGCGTGCGCGTGCCCGTCGAGAACCTGCTCGGCGACGAAGGCGAGGGCTTTCGCTACTTGGTCTCCAACCTGCCGCAGGAGCGCCTGTCGATCGCCGCCTCCGCGGTCGCGGCCGCCGAGGCCGCGCTCGGCTGGACGCTCGAGTACGTGCGCGAGCGCCGCGCCTTCGGGCAGCCGATCGGCTCGTTTCAGAGCTCGCGCTTCACTCTCGCCGAGGTACGCGGCGAAGTCGATGTCGCGCGCGCCTTCGTCGACCGCTGTGCGCAGGCGCTCGACGCCGACGAGCTCACGCCCGAGGACGCCGCGACAGCCAAGTGGTGGTGCACCGACCTGCAGGGCCGCGTCGATCGACCGCTGCCTGCAGCTGTTCGGCGGCTACGGCTACATGCTCGAGTACCCGATCGCGCGCGCCTTCGCCGACGCTCGCGTGACGCGCATCTACGGCGGCGCCAACGAGATCATGAAGGAGATCGTCGGGCGCTCCATGGGTCTGTAAGCGAGCTCGGTGCAGGCCCGGCGAGCTCAGCGCCTCCTCGGCGGCGAGCTCAGCGTGGGTCCGACGAGCCCGCCGGCTGAAGCCCGAGCTCGCGTCGCGAGCTCGACGAAGTAGTCGAGCGCGCGCGGGTTCGCGAGCGAGTCGACGCTCGCGGCCTCGCCGGCGGGCGTGCCCATCAGGATGCGCTTGACGGGTACCTCGAGCACCTTGCCCGAGAGCGTGCGCGGCACCTCCTCGACGCGCCTGACCTCGTTGGGCACGTGTCGCGGCGAGCAGTCGTCGCGAATGCGTTGCTTGATCTGCGCGACCAGCTGCTCGTCGAGCGCGGTGCCCTCTGCCAGCACCACGAACAGCACCATCCACAATTCGCCGTCGCCGGCGCCGGGCCTGGGGATGTCGACGACGAGCGCGTCGAGCACCTGCGGCAGCGTGCTCGCGGCGCGGTAGATCTCGCTGGTTCCCATGCGTACGCCCTGGCGGTTGATCGTGGAGTCAGAGCGACCGTAGATCACCGCTCCGCCCCGTGGCGTGATCCGGATCCAATCGCCGTGCCGCCACACGCCCGGGTACATCGCGAAGTAGCTCTCGCGCAAGCGCTCGCCGTCGCCGTCGCCCCACAGGAACAGCGGCATCGAGGGCATCGGCTCGGTGATCACCAGCTCGCCGACCCGGTCGACGTGCGCGTGGCCCTGCTCGTCCCAGGACTCGACCGCGCAGCCCAGCGCTCGGCATTGCAGTTCGCCTTCGTAGACGGGCAGCAGCGGACAGCCGGCGACGAACGCCGTGCACACGTCGGTGCCGCCGCTCGTCGAGAACAGCCAGATGCTGATCGCCGACGTGCTCGTAGACCCACTTGAAGCTCTCCGGCGCCAGCGGCGAGCCGGTCGAGCCGATCGCCCGCAGCGCGCTCAGGTCGTGGTCGCGGCGCGGCTCGACGCCCGCCTTCTCGCAGCTCGCCAGCAGGCCGGCGCTGACGCCCATGCACGTGATCCGAGCGCGCTCGGCCAGGCTCCACAGCGCGTTCAGGTCCGGGTGCGCAGGGCTGCCGTCGTACAGCACGATCGCCGCGTCGGAGAGCAGGCAGCCGACCAGGAAGTTCCACATCATCCAGCCCGTCGTGGTGAACCAGAACATGCGGTCGCCCGGCTGCAGGTCGAGGTGCATGCGCTTCTTCAGCTGCTCGACGAGGATGCCGCCGTGGCCCTGCACGATCGCCTTCGGCAGCCCGGTCGTGCCCGAGGAGTAGAGCACCCACAGCGGGTGGTCGAAGGGCACCTGCTCGAAGCTGGCCGAGCTTCGTCGGTCGGCGCCCTCCCCCATGCTCGCCAGCTCCTGCCAGCCGAGCGCGCCGTCGAGCCGCGCCGACTCGTTCAGATACGGCAGCAGCACCGTGTGCTCGACGCTCGGCAGCTCGGCGCGAATCGCCTCGACTACGCCGAGGCGATCGAAGTCCTTGCCGCCGTGGCGATAGCCGTCGACGGCGAGCAGCACCTTCGGCTCGATCTGCGCGAAGCGGTCGATCACGCTGCGCGCGCCGAACTCGGGCGCGGCGCTCGACCAGATCGCGCCCAGCGAAGCCGTCGCCAGGAACGCGACGAGCGTCTCCGGGATGTTCGGCATGTAGGCGACCACGCGGTCCCCGCGCCCGACGCCCAGCGAGCGCAGACCTCCCGCCACGGCGGCGACCTGCTCGGTCAGCTCGCCCCAAGTCAGCTCGCCCAGCGCGCGCAGCTCGGAGCTGTGCAGCACGGCGGTCTGCAGCGATCGGTCGCCGTCCTGCCAGCGCAGCGGCGCCAGCACGTTCTCGGCGTAGTTGAGCTCGGCCCCGGCGAACCACTTCGCGCCCGGCATGCGCCGCTCCTCCAGCGGCTGCTCGTAGGCACGGGAGCTGCGCACGCCGCAGAACTCCCAGATGCTCGCCCAGAACTCCTCGAGCTCGTCGACCGACCAGCGCCACAGGTCCTGGTAGTCCTCGAAGTCGTGTCCGCGGCGCTGCGCGGCCCAGCGCATGAAATGCGTCATCTCCGCGCGCTCGCGGTCGCCCTGCGTCGGTTCCCACAACGGTGACTGACGGTCGGCGCTGGGCATGGGGGTATTCTCGCGGTTTGTGGATGTCGTGGGGCTGCGCGCCGAGTTTCCCGTGCTCGAGAGGCTCGCCTATCTGAACGCCGGCACCGACGGACCGCTCCCCGCCCGCGCCGTCGCTGCCGTCGCCGAGGAGCTCGAGCGCGAGGCAGCCGACGGGCGCGCGTTCGCGCACTTCCAGCGCCGCGGCGAGCTGAACGGCAGGCTACGCGCGAGCTACGCGCGCGCGCTCGGAGCCGATCCGTCCGAGGTCGCCTTGACGACATGCACGAGCGACGGCATCGCCCAGACGATCCTCGGGCTGGAGCTGGGCGCCGGCGATCAGATCGTGACCAGCGACGAGGAGCACCCGGGCCTGCTCGGCGCGCTCGGCGCCGCGCGTGAGCTGCGCGGCGTCGTCGTTCGCGAAGTCCCGCTCGTCGACGTCGCCGATGCCGTGGGACCGAGCACGCGCCTCGTAGCCTGCTCGCACGTCGGCTGGGTGAGCGGCTCCTATGCGCCCGCCGAGCTGGCGGAGCTGGACGTGCCGGTGCTGCTCGACGGCGCGCAAGGCGTCGGCGCGGTGCCCGTCGACGTGCACGCGCTCGGCTGCGACGCGTACGCCGGGTCCGGGCAGAAGTGGATGTGCGGTCCCGACGGCCTCGGCATGCTGTACCTGCGGCCCGAGCTCGGCGAGCGTCTGGCGGTGTGGCGCCGCGGCTACGCCAACCTCGAGGACCCCAACGCCGGCCTCGACGCGCGCGTACATGACGATGCGCGCCGCCTCGACACGATGTCGCTGAGCGCCGAGGCGGTCGCGTGCGGTCTCGCGGCGGCCGAGCTGCTCGAGTCGGTCGGCTGGAGCGCCGTGCACGAGCGTGCGCGGTCGCTGGCGACGAGCCTGGCTGAGCAACTCGCCGAGCGCGGGCGCGAGCTGGCGCCGCGCGGCGAGACGACGCTGGTGTCGTTCACCAGCGCCGATCCCGAGCGCGAGCGCGAGCGGCTTGCCGAGCGCGGTTGCGTCGTGCGCAACATCCCCGGACGACCGTGGCTACGCGCGTCCGTGGGGGCCTGGAACGACGAGGACGACCTCGATCGGCTGCTGTCCTCGCTCGAGGAATGAGCGGCTCGCAGCGGACCGCGACGGCGCCGGTGAGCTCCGCCGCGAGCCTCGCCGAGCAGTCCTCCTCGCCCGGCTGGAGGACGCTCGCGCGACGACCTCGGCTCGCGCCCCACCACTTCGCCCTGGCCGCCGTGCTGGTGCTGTCGGGCTTCATGAACGTGTACCGCCTTCGCCAGAACGGCTACGGCAACATCTTCTACTCGGCCGGCGTCAAGTCGATGCTGCGCTCGCTGCACAACTTCTTCTTCGTGTCGTTCGACCCGGGCGGCTTGATCATGGTCGACAAGCCGCCGCTGGCCCTGTGGCTGCAAGCTGCAAGCGCGAAGCTGTTCGGGTTCTCGCCGCTCAGCGTGCTGCTCCCGGAGGCGATCCTCGGGGTGCTCGCCGTGCTGCTTCTGTACCGGGCGCTAGCCAGGCGTATCGGCGGCTGGGCCGGCGTCATCGGCGCGCTCGCGCTGGCGGTGTTCCCCTCGTTCGTCGCGGTCTCGCGGACCACCAACGTGGACGCCCTGCTGATCGTGCTGATGATCCTCGCCTGCGACGCCGGCGCCCGCGCGATCGAATCAGGCCGCTGGCGCACGCTGATCTGGAGCGGCGCGCTGATCGGCCTGGCGTTCAACACGAAGACGCTCGCTGCCTACCTGATCGTGCCGGGGATCGTGGCGGGCTACCTGCTGTGCGCACCGCGCTCGCTGCGCGTGCGCCTGTCGCAGCTGCTCGTGGCGGGCGCCGTAATGATCGTTGTCTCGGCGGCATGGATGCTCGCGGTCGAACTGACGCCGGCGTCCAAGCGACCGTTCGTGGGCAGCTCGACGAACAACACCGAGCTGGGGCTCACGTTCAACTACAACGGCTTCGGCCGAGTGGGCGGCCAGACGGGTGGTCCGGGCCAGATACCGGTCGGCAGCGGCGGCGTCGCGCGCGCGGTGGCGCCGACCCAGGGCGCCTCCTCGACCCACACGCACACCGCGCCCGAAGCTCCCGAAAAGGTCGAATTCCTGCCGGACGGGCGCGAACGCAACCCGATCGCGTTCGGCCGCAAGGTCGGGCCGCTGCGACTGTTCCAGCGCGGGCTCGGGGACCAGGGCGCGTGGATGCTGCCGTTCGCGCTCGTCGGGCTGATCGCCTTCGCGCTGCTCGCGCTCGGTCGGCTGCGTGAGCTGGCCTGGCCGCGCCCGCGCGACTGGTCGCAGGCCCAGCGCTCCTGGCTGGCGCTGCTGTTCGTGTTCGGCGGCTGGTTCCTCGTCGAGGCGGCCGTGCTGAGCTTCTCCAAGGGCATCGTGCACCCCTACTACGTGTCCGCGCTCGGCCCCGGCGTGGCGGCGATGGTCGGCGCCGGCTGCTACGCGTTCGCCCGTTTCGCGCGTCGCCGCGACTGGCGTCTGCTGCTCCTCGCCTGCGCCGTCGTCGCGACCGTTCCGGTCCAGCTCTCGCTGCTGCACAAGGAGCGCTACATGGCGTGGTTCGCCGCGCCCCTGATCCTCGCCGCCGCGCTCGGACTGCTGGCCGTGGCATTTGGCGTGCTCGCGAGGCGACGACTGGCGGTGCCCGGCCTCGCGGTCGTGCTCGGCGCGCTGCTGATAGCGCCGGGTGCCTATTCGGCGACCACCTGGCTGGCGCCTGTGCAGTCGACGTTCCCGGCGGCCGGCCCACGGGCGGCGGCCGGACCGGGCGGCGACGGCTTCGACGGCGAGCACATCGAAGTCGATCGCGCGCTGCTGCGCTACGTCGAGAGCCACGGTCCGGGCACACGCTGGTCGGTGCTCACCGACGCGTCCAACACCGCATCGCCGATGATCCTGCTCGGCAGCGACGCCGGCTCGCTGGCCGGGTTCAGCGGCACCGACCCGGCGCTCGACGGCCCCGGCCTGGGGCGCCTCGTGCGCAGGCGTGAAGCCCGCTACGTGGTGCTCGGCGGAGAGTTCTCCACGCGCGGCGGCAACGGCGCCACGGCCGCGGTGCAGCGGTTCTGCCGAGTTGTCTCCACGCGCGCATGGCTGCCGAGCCCGCTCTCCTCCAACGGCCTGATCCTGTTCGACTGCGCCGGTCGCGAACGCGAGCTGCTGGGCGCCTGAGCGCCCTCGGCTCAGGCGGCCACGGCCAGATCGCGGCGAAAGGCCCGCGCGAACGCCTCCGTCTCGCGACTGGCCGCCCAGCGCGGCACCGCGGCCTCGCCGTCCGCGATCAGCCGCAGCTCGACTTCGTTGTCGCGCAGCTCGATTTGCGTTTCGCGCACGAGCTGGTCGCGCGAGCGCTCCAGGTCCTCGGCGAGCCGCAGCAGCACCGCGCAGCGATCTAGCCGCTCGCGATCGCCCTCGCCGAACAGCGCGCTCAATGGTCCCGGGTCGGGCATGCCCTTGCGGTGATAGCGCGCCGCCTGCGCGATGATCGCGACCTCGACCGGCGTGAACCCGGGCAGGCCCGCATTGAGGATCAGGTAGCGCGAGTGCTTGTGATGATCGTCGTAGTCGACTGACATGCCGATGTCGTGCAGCATGCTCGCGGCCCACAGCAGCTCGCGCTCGCGGGCGTCGCCCTCGTGCAGGCCCAGCCGGGCGAGCTCGTCGAACATGCCGAGCGCGAGCGTCGCCACGTGGCGCGTGTGGGCCGAGTCGAAGTGATA
Organism: uncultured Solirubrobacteraceae bacterium; assembly: GCA_963846205.1. Classification (GTDB taxonomy): domain Bacteria; phylum Actinomycetota; class Thermoleophilia; order Solirubrobacterales; family Solirubrobacteraceae; genus Palsa-744. The sequence continues at coordinate 87,672 of CAWJVB010000006.1, forward strand.
CTGGCCCGCCAGGTTGAGCACGCTCGCGCGGCGCACGTCCTCGAACAGGGGCGGCCGCCCGGGCTCGGCGCCGCGGGGCGCCAGCAGACGCTCGAAGAACACACCCTCGCGCAGACCCGCCTCGGTTGCTTCCAGCCCCGCGAACCCCCCGGCCTCGAGCGCGCCCTGCACGACGACCGCCCCGGCCAGGATCAAATCGGCGCGCGCCGGCTTGATGCCCGGCACGCTCGCGCGCTCGGAAGCCGGCAACGCTGCCAGCCTCTGCACCAACTCGTCCAGCGCGTCGCGCTCGAGCACCATTCCCTGCACGCCGAACGTGGGCAGTCCGGCTGCCCGCTGCGCCGCTGAGGCGAGGTTGCGCACGGTCCCGCCGATGCCCACCAGCCGACCGCCGGCGCCCGCCGCGCCGGGCAGCCACTGCGCTTGTGCGAGCTGCGCGGAGACGTGATCGCGCAACGCCTGCAGCTGGCGCCGCTTGGCCGGTCCATTGGGCGGCACGAAGCGCTCGCTCATGCGCACGGTTCCGATCGGCCACGACTCGGTCTCGTGCGCGAGACGATCGGCGACACGCACCAGCTGCATCGAGCCGCCGCCGAGATCGAGCACGCATCCGTCGCTCAACGTCGTCGAGTTGGCGGCGGCGAGATAGCCATAGCGTGCCTCCTGCTCGCGGGAGAGCACGCGGATCGGCAGCCGCGAGCGCTCGCGCGCCTGTGCCAGGAACTCCTCCGCGTTGCTCGCGTCGCGGATCGCGCTCGTCGCCACCGCGTCGATCGACTCCCGCCCAAGCCCGCTCGCGTGAGCGAACTGCGCGAACACGTCGAGCGTGGCCATCGCGCGTGCGATCGGCTCGCGTCCGAGCGCTCCGCTCGCGGCCAGGCCCTCGCCGATCCGCACCGGCTCATAGATCTCATCGGTCCGCTTCCACCATCCCTCGCCGGCCTGGAACACAACCAGGCGAAAGGAGTTCGAGCCGAGATCGATCACGGCGAGGCGCTCGTCGGGCTTCATCGTTTGAGCGTATTGGCCAAGGCGGAGGGCTCAGCGCGCGGCGCGCCCGTCGCCCCCTCGCGCTGCGTCGGGCGCATCGCCGGGGCGCCGGGACGCCCCGCAGCCGCGACGACCGCCAGCCGCTTCGCTCCGCGAGCGGCCGCGATGCGCGTCTTTGACGCGACTCAGACGAGCAGATCGTCGGCCGCGGCGAGCACATGCATGTGCTCGGCCACGCTCGTGATGCTGAGCAGCCGCTGCACCTGGGGCGACCCCCGCGTGATCGCGAACTCCTGTCCGCGACCGCGCGCCGCCTCGTGCGCCTGCAGGATCACGCGAAGCCCGGTCGAGTCGACAAATCTGAGCTCGTCTAGGTCGAGCACGACGAGCGGCGCATCGACGAGCTCGCGGTCATCGAGGGCGCGCTCGAAGATCGCCGAGCTCGCCAGGTCGAGTTCGCCCGTGAGATGCAGCACAACGCGATCCTGCGCGCGCCGTGCCTCCACCCGTAGGTGCTCCTGCGCGCTCACGTCGAAATCGTACCGCACGGCATTCCCCGGCCACTCTGGATCTCCGACTTCGGCCGGCTCCCCCTCCCTTGCCACGCCTGCCGCGCGCGGGTCGGCGCGGTCGAGCGACGGCGCGCCCTCGGACCGCTCGGGATCGAGTGGCTCAGGCGCGGTTCGCCTGCCGAGCGGCAGCAGGAACCAGAGAGAGGCGAACGGCACCGCCATCAGCGCTGCGGTCACGATCCCCGCAACAGCCCCGAACAGCTTGCTCGTCACGAGCAGCAGGCTGCCGCACATCGCCAGCGCGAGGAACACGAGGCCGACGATCACGACTCGGTTCGCGAAGAAGACGACATGGCGCTTGTCGTCGCTGCGAAACAGCATGCGGTGATACGCGGCCGGGGCGATCGTGCACAGCGCCGCCAGCGCCGAGAACAGCAGCGTTACGAAGTACACCGTCCGCTCGAACGGTCCAACGCCGTCGAAGCCCTGGTCGAAGGGAACGATCAGCAGGAACGCGAACAGCACCTGCACGCCGGTCACCACGACGCGCAGCTCGCCGGTCATCTCCTCGAGGTTGCGATCGAGCCGCTGCAGGCGCGTCTCGGGACGCCCGTCGTCGCTCGCCTCGCCGGCAGACCCGGCGACACGCTGCACCTCGCCTATCGGGGCTTCGCGCTCCTGCACGTGCGATCGCATCCGCTGCGATACCCACGGCGCGGTGGCGGCAAACGGGACGCGTCGGCAGCGGTCCTGGGGCACCCGCCGCTGACCCCCGGAGGCTCGGGTCGGCGGGGGGCATCGCGTGATGGCGCCGTTTTGCGCTCGTGGCGCGCGGGTACCGGAGCGGACAATCACGAGACACGAGCCGAGGAGGTACGACGATGCCGCCACGTGGCGTGAACAAGGGCAGCAAGCGAGCCCGACAGTACGAGCACATCAAGGACAGCGAGCGCGAGCAAGGCGCCAGCGAGCGGCGCGCCGAGGAAATCGCCGCGCGCACCGTCAACAAGGAGCGCGCGCGCAGTGGCGAATCGCGCCGACGCTCGCGCACGTCGACCACCGACGTATCGTCGGGGCGCCGCGGGGGTCTGCGCTCGGGCAAACCGGGGCCGCGCGGTCGTACGCGCGACCAGCTCTACGAGGAGGCGCGCAAGCTCGGCGTCGATGGGCGCTCGAGCATGAGCAAGGCGCAGCTGCAGCGGGCGGTCGACGCCCGCAAGCGTTAGCGACCGGTCACCTAGGAGCGCTCAGCTAGGAGCGCTCATCCGCACCCGCACGATGGTCCCCTTGGGCGTAGAGCGGATCTGCACGAGGTCGCACAGGTGGTTGACGAGCCACAGGCCGCGACCGCCATGCTGGTCGAGCGGCGGAGCGATCCGACCGACGAGCGGGTCATCGATGTAGCCGCGATCGCGCACGTCGCAGATCAGCGCGCCGGGCTCCTCCCAGATCCGCAGGGTGCCCCCGCCGCCGCCGTATTGGACGCTGTTGGTCACGAGCTCGTTGACCGCGAGCACGAGGTCCTCGCGCGGTTCCTCGCGCAGTCCCGCCCGCGCCGCACGAGTCGACACGAGGTTGCGCACGGCGCCGAGACCGCGCGCCGTGAACGACAGCTCGTCGCGGTAGTCCGGCGCGTCCGGCAGCGAGCCGGCGAGCGGGCTCGGCGCGCGGTGCAGAGGCAGGTAGCTGTCGCTGCGCCTGCTGATCCCTTCGTGCAGCAGCCCCGGGTGCGTCAGGCGTGCTGCACGAACGACCTCCGGGTCGAGCGCGTCCAGGTCGTAGGGGCACAACAGGCTCCATTCGGGCCCGTCCGCGAAGGCGAGGTTCAGCAACGACTCGTGGCGCTCGCACTCGGCGAGCTCGGCCACGCTGCGTCCGGGCCACGCCGGTTCGCCGACGCCCCGCACGCTCTGGCCGGCGCCGTATTCCGACAGGAACTCGCGCCAGGCGGGGATCACGCGGGCGGGGTTGCCGCCGACCTCGCGCATGTCGATGAAGCGCACGCGCGCACGATCCTCACCGAGCGCGCGGGCGAGCTGTTTGGCACGCGCGTCGGTGACGGCCACGAGCACCGGTTCACCGGCCTCCAGCGCCTCGCCGATGAACGGCAGTGTCCCGCGCAGGAAGCCCTCCTCGCCCTTGTAGAACAGCGCCTCGTGGCGGAAGGGATCCTCCACCAGCGCAACCTTGACAGCTCCCTCGGGCGCCGCCTGGCGAATTCCGCTTACCATCGCGATCAGCTCGTTCCGATCCTCGCCGCGCCGGCCTATCAGCGCCCGTACCAGCGTCGGCCACCGCCATCGGCCACGCCGCCCACGAAGAACCCGATCAGCCACAGCAGCACGGCGATGATCAGCACGTACCAGAGGAAGTGAACGGCAAAGCCGATGCCTCCGAAGATCAGGAGTATGAGTACGAGCGCGATCAGTGCAGGCATGTGTTCTCCCTTGGTTGAGGCCGCCGCGGGGCACTCGGGCGGTCGCCCTTGGTGTACCCGCAGTCGCCTGCAATCAATCTGGCAGTCGGCACGGCTGGCCGCTTTGCCCAGTCGGAAACTGCAAGCTGGACGCTTGTTCTCAGGCACGGCGAGGACTGTTGTCAGGACGAGCAGATCGCTAGCGCTCGCGATGAGCGCAAAGAACCAGACGCCGAGGTCACCGATGGCACGAGATCTGGGCTGATCGTTGCCGGACCCCCGCGCCCGTTCCAGACGCCGAAAAAAACTTCGATTCAGATGTTTAGAGCGCTCTGACGCGGGGCATACCAGCGTCTGGAGTTGTCCTCCCTCAGGCGGTGACCGCTACCCCCGGCGGTCACCGCCTCTTTTTTTGCGCACCCGCCCGGCTGTGCCCTTTCCCGCACTGGCCCGGCGCGGGCCCGTACTAGGCGATCCGCGCCCCGGCACCCGCGCGCCTGCACAGGCGAGGGCTCTGCTGCGAGGTGAGCTCGTGAGCGGCGATCGACTCAGCGCTGGTCGCGCAGGCGCAGCTCCAGCATCTCCGATGCTCCGACCGCGGCGATGTTGCGTTCGTCCGTGAGCTTCTCGATGATCGGGCCGACGCCATCCAGAGTGCTCGAGATCACGCGCTCGGCGGTGCCGCTGTCGAGCGGACCGATGCGGACGTCGAGGCTGCGCGAGCTGACGACGACGGAAACGTTCAGATGGTCCCCGGTGCTCGACGCGAATGCCTCGGAGACGAGTACGTTGGCCACCAGTTCGGCATCGGAGATGCGGTCAGTCGTGAAGTGGGCGCGCGCCGCGAGCACGCACATCACGCGCGGCAGCACCTTGTGGGCGAGTACATCCGGGGCGAGCGCCAGCCCGGTCGTCGTGGCCAGATCCGACGGCTCCACGCTCGGCGGCTCGAAATCCTCGCGAGCCGGGACGTCCAGAGGCTGGGCGCTGGGGGTCGCAAACTCCATGCGCACCTCCGTGCCGCCGCCGGCGACGTCCTTGAACTCGACGCGCGGAGCCAGCGCCTGAATGATCGACAGGCCGATACCGAGCGCCGACTGCTCGTCGCGGAGGTGCGGTTTGATCCCGGTCCCGTGGTCGCGCACGACGACTTCGACGACGTCAGCGCTGAGGTAGACCTCGACGTGCAGTGGGCCTTCCTCGCCTTCGTAGGCGTGCAGAACGACGTTGTTGCAGGCCTCGGTGACGGCGGTGCGAATGTCGTTGAGGTCGACGCCGTCGACGCCGACCGTCTCCGCCATGCCGCTCAACGTCTCTCGAACCAGCAGGACGTTGTCGGGCTGGTTGGAGAGCGTCAGGCAGACATTCGGCGGCTCGCTCATTGCGATGCCGCAATCATCACCGGACTGCCGCGCGTTCTCACTCGGCCCGCTCGCGGCAGCTGCGACGACGTCCTCGCGCCGCGCTCAGCTCGTGGTTGCCGTCAACGCGCGCAGCTGATCGAGCGACCGGCGCAGCAGACGCGAAACCTGCATCTGCGAGATGCCGACGCGTGCGGCGATCTCGGTCTGGGTCAGATCCTCGACAAAGCGCATGCGCAGGATTTCGCGCTCGCGCTGCGGGATTCGGCCCATCACTGCAGCTGACCGTCGCGTCGAGCTCCACCAGCTCATAGCGCTCGTCCTCGGTCCCCATCGCGTCGCCATAGGAGGTGGCTTCGTCGGTGCCGCCCGGCCTCGGCGCGTCCAGCGACAGCGACTCGTAGGCCTGGATCGCCTGCAGCGCGTCGATGATCTCCTCCGTGCTCAGCTCGAGGTACTCGGCCAGCTCGTCCACGGTCGCAGCGCGTCCACGAACGTTGGCAAGCCGCTCCTGCGCGTCCCGTACCTTCAACGCCCGTTCTTGCGAGCCGCGCGGAACGTGCACCGACCAGCCGGCGTCGCGGAAGTGGCGGCGCATCTCGCCGAGGATCGTCGGCACGGCGAACGACGCGAACGGATGGCCGAGCGCCGGGTCGAAGCGGTCGAGCGCCTTCAACAAGCCGAGCGAAGCGACCTGCAGCAGATCCTCGAACGGCTCCGACGAGCGGTCATAGCGGCGGGCGAGGCTGCGTGCGAGCGGCATGAACCTGCGCACGAGCGCCTCGCGCGCGCCCTGATCGCCTTCTTGGTGGCGCGCGAACAGCGACGCCTCCTTGTCAACCCCTACCCCGGCCCCGTATCGCGCCGTCGTGGCGGGAAGCGCCGTTTCCGTCAGCGTCATGCTGTCCTCCATCGGATCGCTGGCAAGTCCCTGACCTACTGCGTGTAAAGTCTACAACGTTTTGGCGCGCGATGCACGCCGGATTTGTCCCCGCGGCTCGCGAACTCCGTGCGACCCGGCCCAGCCGCTATCCCAGGTCTTGGCGGGGTCCCGCCTCGCTCGACGATTGCACGGCCGCTGGCACAGACAGCCGGCGCCAGCGGCGCTCGCGATCAGGACGCCGTGAGCGGCGCCGTGGCGGCGCCAGACCCGGCGGACGCCGGCTGAGGCGCGCTCGATGCGGTGCCGCGGTCCACGAACTCCTCGATCGTCTGCGCCACGAGCGGAGTGTCGTCCCACATCGGCACATGGCCGCAGCCCGCCAGGATCAGCGACTCGGCGCCGGGTATCTCGCGGCGCAGGCGCGGGGCATGACGCTCGGGCGGGAGCACGCGGTCGAACTGCGGCGACGCGATCAGCACCGGGCAGTCGATCCGATCCAGTTCGCTCAGGGCAAGTCCACGATCGGCTCGCAGCGCGGCAATGGCAGCCGCGGCACACCGTGCAGCCGAGCGAGGCGCGTGCCAGGCGCACCGCGTCGGAGGCGGACATGAGGTCGCCTCGCTGCATGATGTCGCGGAACGCGAGGCGACGCGACTTGGGGCGGCTGACGATCTGCGGCATGCGCGAGTCGAGCGCACGGGTCACGCGCAGCTGTCGAGCGAAGAAGCGCGCCAGCCGGCGCGCCTCCCCGTCGCCGGGGCTCCAGCCACCGGCCGGAGCGAGAGCAACGACGGAGCGCGCTCGCCCACGCTTGGCGAGCTCCAGCGCGAGCGCGCCGCCCATCGAGTTGCCGACGATGTGCGCATCTCCCAGGCCGAGCTCGTCGAGTTCCGCGTCGAGCAGCCCCACGGAGCCGGCAAAGTGAGCGGAAGATCCGAGGGGTACGGCGCGCCACCGTCGTGGCCGGCCAGCGTCGGCGCGATGACCTCGTAGCGACTCGACAGCCGCTCCAGCAGAGGCCGCCAATGCATCCAAGCGCCCGTGAAGCCGTGCAACAGCAACACAGGCTCTCCGGAGCCCGAGCGATACAGGGCTGGCGAGATCTCAGCCACGAGTCGCAAGCGTACACCCGGGGTCTCGAGGGTCGGCAGCCACGACCTGATTGGCTCTGGGCGTGTCCGACGACCTGCTGATCCGCGAGGCAGACTCGTGCGACGCGACCGCGATCGCCGAGCTGCACGCTGACAGCTGGAGGCGTCACTACCGAGGCGTCTACTCCGATGCCTTTCTGGACGGCGACGTCCTCGAGAACCGACTGGCCGTCTGGACGCCCCGTCTTGCTCAGCCGTCAGCGACACCCGTACGATCGTCGCCGAACACGACCGCGGGATCGTGGGCTTCGTGCATGTGATCCTCGGAGATGACGCCCTGTGGGGTGCGTTCATCGAAAATCTCCACGTCACGCACGCGCTCAAGCGGCGCGGCGTGGGAAGTCGCCTACTCACGCTCGCAGCTCAGGCGGTCACCGCGTCGGGGGAAGCGGGCCTCTACCTATGGGTGTTCGAGCAGAACACCGCTGCCCGGGCCTTCTACGAGGCACGAGGCGCCGGGTGCGTGGGGCGCGGTCCCGCCCCGCCGCCCGGCGGAGACTTGACGCGGCTCAACGGCAATCCGATCCGTCTGCGGTATGCCTGGCGAGACGCATCGAAGGTTGCCTGCTAGAGACACGCTTGCCCTACTCCTGCAAGCTCAGGTCGGCGAGCGCTTTCCGCCCACACGCGGGGGCTCTCGGTGGTTCCGGCCCGCGCTAGCCACGCGCGTCGCGAGCTACTCAGAGAGCCCGGCCGCGCGCAGCGCCTCGCCGTGGTCGAGATAAGCGCGGCAACGAAAGACCTTGGCGGCGCGAAAGTAGTACACGAGGCCCTGTGGCGCGTCGAGTTCGACTCCGCTTCCGCGTCCCCGTCCGGTGAGGCGTGCGAGTACGAGCACGCGATCATCGAGGTCGCGCACTTCCGTCGGCAGGATGCGAGCCGTCTCCCAGGCGTCGGCGAGCGTGTCCAGATAAGTCGCGAGCCCCTCGCGCCCCCGGAAGCTTGCGCCCTCGACGGCTCCGATGATGCCCGGGAACAGCTCGAAGTCCGCGGTCGTCAGCTCCACCATCAGGTCCAAGTCGCGTCGGTTGAAAGCCTCAATCGCTCGCCTGGCGGTCTCGACGTTCTCCTGCGACATTGCCTACCCCGCGAGCCCGGCGGCTTCGAGGGCCTGCTTCGGGTCCAGGAACGACCGAAAGTGAATGACCTTGGCGTCCCGGAACGTCCACAGGTAGGCCAGGGGGCCGTCGAGCTCGATGCCGGTGTGCTGCGCCTTGGCTCGCCATCGGTGGATCGAAACGAGTCGGTCACCAGCATCGATGATTTGCTCCAAGTCGATCACCATCCACTCGAAAGGCTCGATCCAGCGTTCCATGGCCTTGACCACACCGTCATGGCCGCGATACGCCTCGCCAGCGTGGTCGGGCAGGTTCGCGTCCTCATAGACGACGTCGGGATCGAGGAGCACCCGGTCAACGGCGTCCCCTGGCGTTGCCTCGGGACGCAACCTCTCCCCGTTCCATCGCCCCAAGGAGGCGCGCAGGTTGTCCACGTTCTCTCGCGACATCGCCTACTCCTGCTCCTCGGCGAGGCGTTCGGCAGCAGCGCGGGCCGCGTCGATGTCGAGATAGGCCGTCGCCCGCGAGATCACCTCCTCGACCCAAACAAGAACCCAACCTCGCCGCTGCTGGACGTGGCCGTCGCTGCCCGCCAGGCGACCGTCTTCCCAGACCCGGGAAAACACCACGCCGCGGCCGAGGTCGACGCTTTCCTCGACCTCGATCGGTGCTCCCCCAAGTCCCCCACCACTCCTGCAAGAAGCCAGCAATCGACTCCACGCCCTCGAAATATCCAAGCGCGCCATCAGTCAAGTCCAGCACCGCGTCGGGCGCATAGAAGCTCAGGGCGGCCTCAACGTCGTGGCGACTGCCAGCCTCAAAGGTGCGTCGCGTAAGCTCGACCAGGTCGGGGGTCGTGGAGTCCTCGGGCATCGCCCGGCCAAGTATCCCGCCTGCGGGAGCCGGGCATACGTACCGACGCTCCGATTCGGCCTGGCTATGCCTCGCGCGCGGTGGTCGTGAGCGAAACCTCCTCAGCGTGACGGTACTAGCGACGGCGACCCGGACCATCGCCGCCCCGAGCGGTCTCGCAGCGGCTAGCTGAGAGCTTGGGAACGGCGCGTGGTAGGGATCTCAGTGGCCGGGGGACCGTCCACGGTCGACGTGACGGATCTCGCTGCTGAACTCGGCATTCACTCGGGCTCCCCGCCGGCCGTACTCGACAGCCACTGAGGGGGGGTCCAGTCCCCCTCTGGGTCCGTGGTTTGCCCCACCTCGATCAGATGACCGTCGGGATCGCGGATGTAGCAACGGATCTCGTACTGGTGCTGCTTCGGCGGCGTCAGGAATTGAGCACCACGGGCGCTCCATTCGGCGTACACGGCCTCGATGTCCTTGACCCGGATATTGAGGAAGCTGCTGACCCGGTCGAGGTCGCGTGGCGTCTCCAGAGTGACCGCGGGCTTGTCGTCGGTCGGGCCTCCGCCCGCATTGATGACGATCCAGCTGTTGGCCAGTGCGACATAGGTCGGTCCCCCGGGGAAGACCACCTTGCCGCCGAGCACGTCGGTGTAGAAGCGCCGAGAGCGCTCGACGTCGTCCGAGACGATGAAGTGGGTCAGCACAATTCCCTCTGCCGGCGGTCGAGTTCGGCCATCTGCCACCTCCACTGGTTGGTGCTCATGCCCCGCTTACGGACGGGGTCTATCGCGATACCGCGATGATCGGGGATTCCATCGCGTTCCACGGCACAGCTATAGGTCACGACGTTTTGAGCCGCCGTCTGACCTCAGGCAGAACAGACAGCCTCGCTGATGTCGGGCCTCGGCTGGTCTCGTCTCCGTCGAATCAGTGCGGCTCACGTGAATGCCCTCGCCGGCCCGCCGAACTCCAGTGACCGCAACGTGCCTTTTCGTGACCTTCGATGACCCCCACTGACCTACCCGATCCCCTGCAAACATTGGGAAGTCAATGGGCCCGCCTGGACTCGAACCAGGGACCTACCGATTATGAGTCGGCAGCTCTAACCAACTGAGCTACGGGCCCGTCGCGCGCGGGCGTTTGCCCTGGCACGGCCGGTCGAGGACCGGCGAGCAGACGCTACCAGCGAGATGTGGAATGCTCACGACCGCCGCCGCCGGGCGGTGCCGGGGCATCCGATCGGCGGGCCTCGATCTTCTCAGCGAACGGAGGAACTGCAGATGGCAGAGCGTGCGGCGATCGTCACGGGGGCGTCGAGCGGGATCGGCTTGGCGATCGCGAAGGTGCTCGGCGAGGAGGGCTACGGGATCACGATGGCGGCGAGGCGAGCCGAGAAGCTCGAGGGCGCCGTCGTCGGGACTCGCGAGCGAGGGCTTCGACGTCCACGGCGTGGCGGCCAACCTCGCCGAGGAGGCTGAGATCAAGAAGGTCGTCGACTCGCACCGCGATCGCTACGGCAGGCTCGACGTGCTCGTCAACAACGCCGGCGTCGGCGTCGGCGCCACGGTCGGCGAGATCGAGACCAAGCGCCTGGACATGCAGCTGGACATCAACCTGCGCTCGATCGTGCTGTTCTACCGCGAATGCGTGTCGATGCTGCTCGAGGCCGGCAGCGAGCACCACAACGCGCTCGTCGTCAACACCGCGTCGATCTCGGGCAAGCGCGCCGAGGGCTGGCTGGCGGTGTATTCGGCGACAAAGCACGGCGTCGTCGGCTGGTCGGAAGCGATGAACAAGGAAATCGGCACGCAGGGCATCAAGTCGACGGCGCTGTGCCCGGCCTTCGTCGACACGCCGATGACCGACTTCGTCAAGGGGCAGGTCGCCGCCGAGGAGATGATCCGCCCGGAGGACATCGCCGAGTCGGTGCGCTACCTGCTGCGCACCTCACCGGCCTGCGTCGTCCCGGAGATCATGTTCATCCGGCCCGGCGACTCGCTGTAGCTCGCCGGCGAGAGCCGTCACGCGTGACGCCTGGTCGTCAGCGCCGGCAGGCTGAGATCGCGCTCAGCGCGACGCGAGCGCGGCGTGGCGCTCGGCACGCTCGGCATCAGCGTCCGCATCGCGCCCTCGCCGCAGCAGGCCACGCAGCCGGCGAACGATGATCTCGCCGGTCGGATCGGCGCCGCGCAGACGCTCGTTGCGCCCGGCGCTCGCGCGTCGGCCTGGCGGCAGGCGCGCGCGTCGAGCCGCTGAGCAAGCGCCGGCTGCGCAGCGCGCGATGCTCGCGGATCGCCTCGTCCAACTCCACGCCGCTGGACTCCGAGACGCTGTCTTCGAGCTGGCTCACGAGGATGCGCAGCTCTCGCTCGGTCGCCGGCCGGCTGCCGCGCCCGGTGCGCGTGAAGCGATCCCAGGAGCGCGCGAAGGCGAGCAGGTCGGTGCGCCCGCCGAGACGGTGCGCGGCGAGCATCGGGCACACGCCGCCTCGACCGTCGACGTAGGCGCCCGCGATCACGCGCTCGTTGCCACGCACGCCCGCCAGCATCGCTTCGCGCGTGGCGAGCGGCATGCAGTCGATCGCGAGGCGCAGCCGCTCGACGGCGTGCTGGTGTGGCGAGTGCGATTTCGCATAGGCTGTTCGCCCGCGGCGCGCGAGGGGGTGCGGCCGCAAGGCGCGGCCAACGGTAGGACGTGGCTCGGCGCGCGGCAACAAATACCCTGCTGCTGAAAGGAAACTTGCACATGAAGCTGGGCGTGCACATCGGCTACTGGGGCCTCGGCCTCAGCTCTGAGGATCAGCTGAACATCGTCCAGGAGGCCGAGCGGCTGGGCTATGACTCGGTGTGGGCGGCGGAGGCCTACGGCTCGGACACCGCGACCGTGCTCGGCTGGCTCGCCGGTCAGACCTCGACGATCCGGCTCGGCTCGGGCATCTTCCAGATGCCGGGGCGCTCGGCGGCGATGACCGCGATGACGGCCGCCACGATCGACCAGCTCTCGAACGGGCGCATGCTGCTCGGGATCGGCTCGTCGGGTCCGCAGGTCGCCGAGGGCTGGCACGGCCAGCGCTTCGCCAAGCAGCTGCAGCGCACTCGCGAGTACGTCGCGGTCGTGCGCATGGCGCTGGCGCGCGAGCGCGTCGAGTTCCACGGCGAGACGCTCGAGCTGCCGCTGCCCGACGGGCCCGGCAAGGCGCTGAAGCTGACGATCTCGCCCGTGCAGGAGCGGATCCCGATCTACCTCGCCGCGATCGGCCCCAAGAACACGGCGCTCGCCGGCGAGATCGCCGACGGGTGGATCCCGACGCTGTTCTCGCCCGAGCACGTCTCCGAGCTGCGGCCACTGCTCGAGGAGGGCGCGCAGCGCTCGGGCAAATCGCTCGACGGCTTCGACATCGCGCCCACCGTCAACGTGTTCGTGACCGACGACCTGCAGGCGCGCGCGCGATGCGATGCGCCCGTTCATCGCGCTGTATGTCGGCGGCATGGGCTCGCGCAAGCAGAACTTCTACAACCAGCTCGTCAGCCGCTACGGCTACGAGGTCGCAGGCGAAGACGATCCAGGACCTGTACCTCGAAGGCAAGCGCGACGAGGCGATGGCCGCGATCCCGGACGAGCTGATCGACACCGTCTCGCTGTGCGGTCCGCCCGACGTCGTGCGTGAGCGCCTGGCGGTGTATCGCGACGCGGGCGTCGGCACGCTGGGCGTCACGCCGATCGCGTTCACGGCGCCCGAGCGGCTCGAGCAGCTGCGCCTGGTCGCCGAGCTCGCGGCCTGAGCGCCGCCCGATGATCAGACGCGCGGCGTACGCCGCTGCGGGTGCTGCTCGGCGCCTTCGGCGATCCCGGGCACGCGTTTCCGATGATCGCGCTCGGCCGCGCGCTCGTGGCGCGCGGACACGACGTGACGTTGCAGACGTGGACACGCTGGCGCGCCGACATCGAGGCCGAGGGCATCAGCTTCGCCGCGGCGCCCGAGTATCAGGTGTTCCCGCAGGGTCCCGAGCCGCTCGATTTCTACGAGGCCGTCGTGCATGCGACGCTCGACACCCGTCCGCTGCTTCGCGAGCTGCGACCGGACGTGGCCGTGGCGGACATCCTCACGCTCGCCCCCGCGCTGGCCGCCGAGCTCGAGCGGCGTGCCGTGCGCGACGCTGATCCCCCACGTCCACCCGCACGGCGAGCGCCACTTCCCGATCTACTCGCTCGGCGCGCGCCTGCCGCGCAGCGCTCTCGGCCGCGCGCTGTGGCGTCGCGCCCAACGACCAGTCGACAGCGGGCTCGAGCTGGGACGGGACGAGCTGAATGACACCCGCGAGCGCGTCGGGCTCGGTCCCTTGGCGCACGTGCACAACGGCATCAGCAGCCAGCTCGCACTCGTCGCGTCCTTCCCGCAGCTCGAGTATCCCCGTGCCTGGCCGGCCGGCGTGCACGTCGTCGGACCGCTCATGTGGGAGCCGCCGGCCGAGGACGTCGAGCCGCCACCCGGAGACGCCCCGCTCGTTCTGATCGCGCCGTCCACCGCCCAGGACACCGAGCACCGGCTGCTGCGCGCGGCGCTGCGCGGGCTCGCAGACGCACCGGTGCGCGTGCTCGCGACGTGGAACCGACGGCTGCCGCCCACGTCCCCTGCCGGTGCCCGACAACGCACGCGTGGTCGATTGGGTCTCCTACGCGCGCACGATGCCAGCCTGCGATGTCGTCGTATGTCACGCCGGCCACGGCACGCTCGTGCGCGCGCTCGCCTGCGGCTGCGCCGTCGTAGCGTGCCCGGCGATCGGCGACATGAACGAGAACGCCGCGCGCGCGGACTGGGCGGGCGCGGGCGTGCGCGTTCCGCGCAGGTTCGCCTCGCCCCGGGTTCTGCGCCTCGCCGTCGAACGAGCGCTCGCCGACGGCTCGATCAAGGCGCGAGCGCAAGAGCTCGCCGCGTGGGCCCGGCGACACGATGCCGGAGCCACCGCCGCGGCGCTCGTCGAGCAGCTCGCCGCCCGCGAGCGGTGACGGGGTGCGCGACGTCGGCGAGCGACGGCGCGCGGATCTCGCCACTCAGGCCGGCGACGCAGATCGGGCAGCTGAGACGAGACGACGATCGAACGGCTCGACCTCGCCGGTATCTGCGCGGCGTACCCACGCCACGTCGCGCTTCGATGCTGGCTCAGCTGCCCGCTCCGGCGCTACCGCCTCGAGCTCTCCGGCACGAACGAATACCCCGTCCACCCGCGCCCCGTCGATCTCGACGTACACGCGCTCGCCCGTTGCAAATCCCTCCGTCACGATGCCTCATTACCCGGCGCACGTGCCACCCAACACCCGTCCGTCGCCGGGAGCGGTCTCAAGCGCCGTTCAGGGAACGCTAACGGATCGGCTCTCGGCTGCGCGACGAGACGGCACTCGGTCCGCCGCGAGAAGCTCCGGGGGTGGGACTCGAACCCACAACCTATCGGTTAACAGCCGAGCGCACTCTGCCATTGAGCTACCCCGGATCGTGCTACCCCGGACCACGGATTCGGGCGGCGCTCATTCTGAGGCGTCCCGGGACGAGACGGATCGCCGACGATGCCCGCCTCGACCTCCGCGTGGCAGTTGGCGCACAGCAGGACGCACTTGCCGCGCCTCGGCCCGCGCACGCGCAAGCGAACGCGCTACGCCCTCGTCGCTGAGCGCGAAACGCTTCTCGCGCCGGGATCCAGATGATGGAACTCGAGCGCCGCGACGCATGCGATCGTAACCGCAGATACGACAGCGCCCCGCCCGCCTCGCGAACAAGGATCTGCTTCACCTTCCGCCGTCGCGCGACTCACGGCTGCCGATCGACAGCGCTTGGCAACGGTAGTAACCGCGCCTGTCGAGCCACGAACATCGTCATTGCCGTGGTGCGCGCAGCGCATCGTCACCTCGCGAGCCCCGACTGCGCTCGCACGTCTCGATTCGCCAGCTCGTCGCCTGCCGCTCAGAAGCGTCCTCAGGCCATACTTGCTCAGCCAATGCCGGACCGTCGCCTTGCTGCGACCGACGGCAGGCGGCGATCTGCGCGATCGACATGCCCTGCATCGACAAGCGACTCGAGCTCATCGTGGGCCAGCGCCGCCTCGAGCTGCGTAGCGTTCGCATCCGTTCGCCTGGAGCCCGTGCTGAGCCACCCAGTACGCGACGGTCGATTCGTGCCGCTCCAACGCGCCGCCCGATCTCCGCAAGCGAGAGGCCCTCGCCCAAGCATCCGTTCAAGAGCGGCGCGATCCATGCACCGTATTGTCCGCAATGCTTGGGACGAAACTCACGCGCCGCATCGCGTCAGCATGCCAAGCGCGTGGCTCGCTCGCCGGCGAGCTCATCCGACCCGGCCCTGCTCGGGGTCGGGCGCGCAGACGGCTTCGCCTACTCCCTCTCCCCCGTCAGCTCGAGCACGCGCGCGTAGGCTCGGTCGAAGTCGCGCTTGACGGAGGCCTTCTCGCGCGCGAGGTCGCTGATCTCGCCGCTCTGTCGCCCGCGCGCTCGCTGGATCTGGCGATCGACGCGCGCGAGCTCGAGCTGCAGGCGCTGCGCCTCGAGCATGGTGGGACTGGCGGGCACGGCCGGGTTGGCCGACGCTCTGCCGGCCTCGACGACGAGCTCGGCGAGCAGTTGCTTGAGCTGCGGATCGTCGTCGAGCGGGGGCGTCTCGCCGGGCGCGCGCGCCATCGGCTCGCGCAGGTCGACCGCGCGCAGGTGCTCGGCGGCGCGGCGCACGAGCTCGCTGGCGAACTGCTCCTGCACGTCGAGGCTCGCGAGCATGCTCGCGCCCTCCTCGGGCAGCGCGACGCACAGCGCCAGGAACGCCCGCTCGGCGTCGCCGCGCGCCAGCAGCGGCCTGACGCCGATGCGCGCCACGGCATCGCGCTCTCGCGCGGCCACGCTGTCCCGCGCGCTCCCCGCGTGCGCTTGTGCTGCGCCGCCCGCACGCCCTGGCCGCCGCCGCGCGCTGAGCTCGCGCCGGCGCCCGCCGCGAGTCGCTGTTCGATCACGCTCTCGGGCACGGCCAGGCGGCTGGAGACCATGCGCGCCAGCTCCATGCGCATTGCGCCCGGCGGCAGCTGCGCGAACACGGGACGCAGCTCGTCGAGCATGCGGTCCTGCCCCTCCGGGCTCGAGTGCTGGCCGTTCGCGAGCACTCGCTCGACGCGGAAGCGCACGAACGGAACCGACTTCTCGACGGCCGCGGCCATCGCCTCGGCGCCCTCGCGCTGGATCAGATCGGCGGGGTCGGCGCCCGCGGGCAGCGGCACGACCCGCAGCTCGAGATTGCGCTTGGCCGCCAGGCCGGCGGCTCGCAGCATCGCCTCCTGTCCGGCGCTGTCGGCGTCGAGCGCGAGCAGCACCGTCTGCGCCATGCGCGCGAGCTCGCCGACCTGATCGCCGGTCAGCGCGGTCCCCATCAGCCCGACGGCGTTGCGCATGCCCGCCTGGTGCAGCGCGATCGCGTCCGTGTAGCCCTCGCACAGGATCACCGACCCCGCCTTCGCCGCGTGCGCCCGCGCCAGATCGGCTCCATACAGGTGCAGTCCCTTGTGGTAGACGTCGTTGTCGGAGGTGTTCAGGTACTTCGGCCCGCGCCCGTCGCTCATCGCGCGCGCGCCAAAGCCGAGCACGCGTCCGCGGATGTCCGTCAGCGGGAACATGATGCGGGCGCGGAAGCGGTCGTACAGCTGGCCGTTCTGCTTGGAGCGCTGCGCAAGTCCCGCGTCGTAGATCTCGCGATTGGCTGTAGCCGGCCCGGCGTGAGGCCAGCTGCACCTGATCCCAGGCGCTGGGCGCATAGCCCACGCGAAACTCGCGCAGCATCTCCTCGGCGAGGCCGCGCCCGAGCAGGTACTCACGCGCGCGCGCCGCCTCGCTGGACTCCCACAGGTAGCGCTCGTAGTAGGCGGCCGTGCGCCTGAGCAGCTCGAGCAGGCGCTCGCGACGCTTGCGCCGCTCTGCCTCGCGCGGGTCCTCCTGCTCGCGCTGCAGCTCGACGCCGTAGCGCTCGGCGAGCAGCTCCAGCGCGCCCTTGAAGTCGACGCCCTCGGTCTCCTGCACGAACGTGAACACGTCGCCCGATGCCTGGCAGCCAAAGCAGTGGTAGACCTTCTGCGTAGGATCGATGCCGAACGACGGCGTGCGCTCGTCGTGAAACGGGCACAGGCCCTCGAAACGCGCCGGTCCCGCCCGTCGCAGCTCGGTGCGCGCGGAGACCAGCTCGACGAAGTCGACTGCCTCGCGCACGCGGTCCTTCGACTCGTTCGTGTAGAGCGCCACTGCGGGCAACGCTAGCGGGCGAACGCCTGCGGCACCTCGAGCTCGGTGTAGCGGCGGATGCAGTAGCGATCGGTCATGCCTGCGAGGTAGTCGGTCACGCGCCTGGGCCAGCGACTGCTCGTCCCCGACGGCGCCGTCAGACGTCCCCGCAAGAAGCTCCGGGTGCTCGACGTAGTGCTCGAACAGCGCTGCGCACGACGCCCGAGATCTTGCGATGCTCGGCGCGCACGGCGGGTCCGAGGTACACGTGCGCGAACATGAAGTCGCGCAGCTCATCCATCGCCGGCCCGGCCAGCGGGCCCTGCACGATCTCGCCGGCGCGCTCGTGAGTGCTCGACCATGTCGTGCACGAGCGCGTCGATGCGCGCCGAGCCGCTGCCGCCGAGCACCGCGATCGGCTCCTGGGGCAGCTCCTGCTCGCGCAGCAGTCCCGCGCGCATGGCGTCGTCGATGTCGTGGTTGATGTATGCGACGCGGTCGATCACGCGCACGATCCGTCCCTCGAGCGTGTGCGGCAGCGGCGCGCGGCTGGAGTGGCGCGCGATGCCCGTCGCGCACCTGCTCGGTCAGGTTCAGGCCGGCGCCGTCTCGCTCGAGATGGTCGACGACGCGCAGCGAGTGCTCGTAGTGGCGGAAATCGCGCCCGAAGCGCCTTTCAGGCAGCTGTCGAGCACCTCCTCGCCGATGTGGCCGAACGGCGGGTGCCCAAGGTCGTGCCCGAGCCCGATCGCCTCCACCAGATCCTCGTTCAGCCGCAGCGCTCGCGCGACCGTGCGCGAGATCGTCGTCACCTCGAGCGTATGCGTGAGGCGCGTCCGGTAGTGGTCGCCGCGCGGCGCCACGAACACCTGTGTCTTGTGCGTCAGGCGCCGGAACGCCTTGCTGTGGACGATCCTGTCGCGGTCGCGCTGAAACGGCGTGCGCAGCGCGCAGTCATCCTCCGCGAGCATCCGCGACGCGGGGTACGAGCGCGCCGCCAGCGGCGACAGCAGCTCCGCCTCCTGCTCCTGAACGCGCCCGGCGAACTGCCGCCGCGAACGCCTCCTGCTCGACGTGCGAGGCTCACGGCGTCGCCGTCGGCGCCGGCGCGGTCAGCCCTCTCGTTTCCAATCGCCGCGCAGCGTCACGAGTTTGACCCAGTGATGCCAGCCCTTCAGCTCGCCCGGGTCCTCTCCGAACACGGGCGCGCCGCCGCCCGGCTCGGGCAGGCCGCTGACCGCCGCCGAGTCGATCTTCAGATCGACGCCGCGCTCGTGCAGCGAGTCCACGTCGGCCGCTTCGACGAAGCGCCGGCCGTGCCCGTCGATGGAGATGACCAGACCGTGGAAGATGTCCTTCTCGGGCGCCGCCACCACGTGGTGCACCGTGCCGACCTGCGTGCCGTCGCTGGCGAGCACGGGCACGCCCTTTTCGAGCACCTCGTAGGCGATCGGCAGTCCCTCGTCCATGGCGCACACGATAGCCGCGTGGCGGGTTGCGGCGCTCGCGCCCGACCCGCCGGCTTCGTGTGTCGCGCGCCGGGCCCGCGCGTCGAGGTGCCGGGCTCGTGTGTCGGGCGCGGGGCTCGGTGTCGCGCGTGCGCTCAGCGCGAGCGGCCGGCGGCGGGCATCAGGCGCAGGTGCGCGTGGTGCTCGAGCGTCGCCGAGATCGCGTGCTCGACCTGAGCGAGCGCCACCTCGTGAGCCTGCGGCGCCTCGTTCAGCGGCGCGCCGATCGCATCCGTCATGAACAGGTAGGCGTCTTCGTCGAGTGGGAACGAGGAGGCCTCGCAGGCTCCGCACACGACCCCGCCGGCGGCCCCCGAGAAGCCGCTCAGCCCCTCGTGCTCGCCGCACGACGCACACGCGCCGAGCTGCGGCGCGAGGCCCGCGGCGAGCAGCAGCTTGAGGCGGAACGCGAGCGTGCCGGCGCGACCGATCGCCGAGCCCGTTGCTGCGCCCGGCCTGCTCGTCGAGCAGCGCCAGCTTGCGGCACAGCAGGTTGAACACGCCCGGATGCGGCTCGGAGGTCTCGAACAGTCGCCCGACGGCGTCGCACGCGCGCGCCGCCGCGTCGAGCGCGCGCGCGTCTTCGCGCAGGCGCGCGTGGCCATCGACCGTTTGCGCTCCCGTCACCGTCAGCAGCTCGCCGCGTCCTTCGTGCAGCTCGATGCGCAGCCTGAAGAACGGCTCCAAGCGCCCCCCGAAACGGCTGCGCGCCCGCCGCACGCCCTTGGCGATCGCGCCCACACGTCCGCGCGCAGGCGTATACAGGTGCAGGATGCGATCGGCCTCGCCGTAGCGCATCGAGCGCAGCACCACCGCCTCCGTCTTGACGGGTCCTGGCATCTACCGCGAGTGTAGGCTCGCGCGGCGGCGCGCTCGTGCGCGCTGGCCGGGCGGCGTGCCTTGTCGGCTCGACATCGCGGGCAGTGCGCACGTCGGAGACGCCACCCGCCGGGTTTCGGTAAAGCGATCGCTATATTTTTTATAGTAATGAGTAGTATCACCGTGTATTCAACTGAGCCGTGTTCCTTTTGCAGCCGTGCGAAGGGATTGCTCGCGGCGCACGGGCTGGAGTTCACCGAGGTCAACCTGTCCAAGGACCCGAGGGTCGCATCGAGCTCGCGCGCAAAACCGGCATGATGAGCTTCCCGCAGGTGCTCGTCGATGACCGCCTGCTGGGCGGCTACGCGGAGCTGGCCAAGGCCGCCGAGGAAGGGCGGCTCGAGGAGCTTGCTCGCGGCCTGACGCCTGCGCGCGCCGCGGGCGCGGCTGGCAGTGCTCGCACACGTGCGTGCCGCGGCCGGCGACGAGCAGCTTGGAGATCGTCGTGCCGCAGCGCAGGCACGGCTCGCCGGCGCGACCGTACACCAGGAACTGATCCTGAAAGGCGCCGCGCAGGCCGTCCACATGGCGGAAGTCGTCGATCGAGGCGCCGCGCGCGTCGATCCCCGCTCGCAGCGCGTCGACGACGCGTCGCGCAGCGTGGCGTACTGCTCCTGGACAGGCGCCCGGCTGGGCGGCAGCGGGTGGATGCGCGCGCGAAACAGCGCCTCGTCGGCATAGATGTTGCCGACGCCGGCGACGAAGCGCTGGTCGAGCAGGAACGCCTTGATCGGCGCCACACGTCCGCGCGCCAGCTCGCGCAGGCGCTCCGCGTGAACTCGTCCGCCAGCGGCTCGATGCCGAGGCGCTCGGCCAAGAACGCCTCGAGCGCCGGCTCGCCTAGCAGCAGCTCGCCCGTGCCAAAGCGCCGCGCGTCGGTGATCACGAGCTCGCGCTTGGGCTCGAAGGACAGTCGCACGCGCACGTGCGCAGGCTCGGGCTCGGGTTCGAGCAGCACGGCGCCGGTCATGCGCAGGTGCTGGAGAAGATGCACATCGCCGCTGAGATGCCACACCAGGTACTTGCCGCGCCTGGCCAGCTCCTGTACGCGCCTGCCCTCGAGCGCAGCCGACAGCTCGCGCGGCTCGAGCGGTCGCGACCAGCGCGGGTCGAGGATCTCCACGCGCGCCAGCGTCCGGCCCTGCACCAGCGGGGCCAGCTGGCTTCTGATCGTCTCGACCTCAGGAAGCTCGGGCACAGTGCCTCTAGCTTATGAAGCTCTCCCCGGGCAGCGCCGGCGCATCGCGACCGCACAGCCAGCGCAGCGCGCTCGCGCCGACATCGGCGAGCGGCCCGTCGTGGCGCGCGCCGTCCCAGCGCCCGCCCCGCGCCTGGCGCCGCGACATCTCGCCCGTCAGCGCCAGCAGCGGCGCGTACTCGCGCGTGTGGTCGGTGCCCGCGTGGCTCGGGTCGACGCCGTGGTCGGCGGTCAGGATCAGCAGGTCGCCGTCGCGCAGCCGCGCCAGCCAGCGCGCCACGTGCTTGTCGAGCTGGCGCAGCGCCGCGGCGAAGCCGCTGCGAGTCCTTGCGGTGGCCGTAGATCTGATCGGTCTCGATCAGGTTCACGAACACGAGACCCTCGCGACAGCGAGCCCAGCAGCCGCTCGACGCTCTGCAGAGCCTGCGCGTTGGTCGCGCCTGGATGCGTGTGCGCGACGCCGACGCCCGCGAACAGGTCGTGGATCTTGCCGACGCCGTGCACCGGCACGCCGGCGTCGGCGAGCTCCTGCAGGTAGCTGCGCCCGGGCGGCGCCAGCGCGAAGTCGCGCCTGCCCTCCGTGCGCTCGAAGGAGCCCTCCGCGCCGGCGAACGGACGCGCGATCACGCGCCCGACGGCGTGCTCGCCGCTCATCACCGCGCGCGCGCTCGCGCAAGCCTCGTACAGCTCCTGCGGCGACACGCGCTCGACGTGCGCGGCGAGCTGCAGCACGGAGTCCTGCGAGGTGTACGCGATCAACGCGCCCGTGCGCAGGTGCTCGGCGCCGAAGTCCTCGATCGCCGCGATGCCGTTGTAGGGTCGGTTGCAGATCAGCTCGTGGCCGGTCGCCTCGACGAGCCGCGCGATCAGCTCGGGTGGAAAGCCGCTCTGGATAGGTGGGAAGCGGGCGCTGCAGCACCGCTCCCATCAGCTCCCAATGTCCCGTCGCCGAGTCCTTGCCCGGCCCGAGCGCGTGCAGGCGACCATGGATCGCGGGGTCGCGCGAAGGCGGCACGCCGAGCAGGTCCACGATCGAGCCGAGCCCGAGCCGCCTCAGCGCGGAAGCTCGAGCCCGCCGACGGCGCTGGCGACGTGCGCGAGCGTGTTCGTCCCCTCGTCGCCGTAGCTCGCCGCGTCCGGTAGCGCGCCCACGCCGCACGCGTCCATCACGACACACGAGCGCCCGGCGCTGCCGTCACGGCGGCGGGCGCGACGAGGCCCGCGGGTGCGCGCTGAAGTACGCGTCCTTGAGCCGCTCTGCAGATAGGTGTGTGTACACCTGGGTGGTTGCCAAATCCGCGTGCCCGAGCATCTCCTGCAGCGAGCGCAGGTCACAGCCGCCGGCGAGCAGATGAGTGGCGAACGAGTGGCGCAGCGTGTGCGGGCTCATGCGCGCCTGCAGGCCGGCGCCGCGCGCGTGGCCTTGCACGATCTTGTACAGCCCCTGGCGGGTCAGGCCGCCGCCGCGCCTGTTCAGAAACAGCGTCGGCTCGGCGCGCGCGCCGAGCAGCGCGCGGGCGCCCGCGCGCGAGGTACGCGCACAGCGCCGTCGAGGCGTGCCGGCCGACCGGCACCAGGCGTTCCTTCGAGCCCTTGCCGCGCGCGCGCAGCATGCCCTCGTCGAGATCGACGTCGCCGAGCTGCAAGCCCGTCACCTCGGAGACGCGCAGGCCGCACGCGTACATCACCTCGAGCAGCGCGCGGTCGCGCAGCGCAAGCGGCTCCGTGCCCTTCGGCTCGCGCAACAGCCGCGCGACCTCCTCGCGAGTGAGCACGCGCGGCAGTCGCTGCGTCTTGCGCGGACCGTGCAACTCGCTCGCGGGGTCGTGTTCGATCAATCCCTCGCGGCGCAGGTGGCGATAGAACGAGCGCAGGCACGCGACCTTGCGCCCAGCGTGGCAGCGGCCGCCGGCGGCCGCGCCCGTCGCCTGCGCCTCGTCGGCGGCCCGCGCCCATCCGCTCCGTTCGCGCCGCGCTCGGGCCCTGCTCCGGCGAGCTCGGACAGGAACGCGGCCAGGTCGCCGTGCTGCGCGGCAAGGACGCTCACGCCGCGCCGGCGCATGAACTCTGCCGAACTGCAGCAGGTCGGAGCGATATGCCTCGAGCGTGTTGCGCGACAGACCGCGCTCGAGCTCCAGATAGGCGAGAAAGTCGAGCAGCAGCGGCTCGATTGCGCCCTGCTCGGGCGAGATGACGATCTCGGCAGTACCCACGGCCTCAGGCTTTCGCCTCCGCGGGCAAGGCTCCTTGGCGGTGCAATCACACGTTCAGGCGCCGCGCGAGCCACAGCAGCCCGATCAACGTCTTCGCGTCGCGGCACTCGGCGATCGCTTCGTCCAGGCGTGCCAGCGGCCACGGCACCAGCTCGATGCGCTCGTTCTCCCCACTGTCTGCGTGCTGCTCGTACAGGTCCCTCGCCAGGAACAGGTGCACGCGCTCGTCGGTGAACCCGGCGCCGGTGTAGTAGGTGACGATCGGCTGCCAGCTTCGCGCTGCCACGACCGATCTCCTCGGCGAGCTCGCGTTGCGCAGCCTGCAGCGGCTGCTCGCCGGCCACGTCCAGACGCCCGGCCGGGATCTCCAGCAGCGCGGGCTCGTCGACCGCCTCGCGCGGCTGGCGCACCAGCCACACCTCGCGATCGTCGTGCGCGACGATCGCCACGGCGCCCTTGTGCCGGACGATCTCGCGCGTCACCTGCTCGCCGTCGGAGTGGCGAAATCGCTCGACGCGCACGTCGACGATCCTGCCGCTGTAGACGGTCTCGCCCCCGAGCGCCTCAAACCCGCTGCTCGCATCGCTCGCGCCGCTGGCGCGGTCGCGCTCGCCTGCGTCGTCGCTCATGCCGCCTCGTCGCCGCCACCGCGCGCGGGCGCCGGGCGGCGTGAGCGGTCGTCGGGGCGGCGTGCGCGGTGCTCGGGGCGCCGTGCGAGGTCGTCGGGGCGCCGTGCGCGGTCGTCCGCTCGCCCGCCATCTCGGCGAGCACCCCGCCGCCGGCCAGCGCGGCGCCGAAGAACAGCGGGTCATCGGCGATCGTGCGCCCCATCGAGCGCGCCGGCAACCCGCAGCCGGCAAACGCCGGGAGGTCGACGAGCGCCCGTCGCCAGTCGTGCCGCGTGATCCGCGCCGGGCGCTCGACGTCGAGCGCCAGCGCCGGTCGATCCTTCCCACGAGAGCCGTCGGGCGCGCTCGCGAATACCGCGCCGAGTCCCGCGCGCAGCTCGCTGCCGACGGGCGAGCGCATGCCTGCCGGCAGCGCCACCGTGACCGGCTCGAGCAGCAGTTCGAGCACCGTCAGCGTGTGGTGTGAGATGCCGCGATGGCGTGGCGCGCTCGTCGCCCGAGGACATGCGCGCGACGAGCAGCGTCGGCGCGCCCAGCGCGAGCGCCGAGTGCGCCGAATCGAGCGCCGCCATGCCGCCGTGGCCGAGCGCCGAGCCGGAGCCGACGATGCCCGGCCCGGGTCCGCACACAGCCGCGTCCCAGCCCAGCGTGCGCAGGCCGTGATGCAGCGCTCCCGCGCTCGTGATCGCCTCGTGCTCGCCGCCGAACGATGGCCCCGCCGTCAAGTGGTCGACGAGCAGGCCGCGCGCGCGGAGCTCGCGCACCGTGCGCGAATGGCCCCCCGGCAACGCGCCGCCGGCGGTCTGCACGTAACCGAGCCTGGCGCCCGGCGCGCTTTGCGCGAACGCCCACGCGAGCGCCGCGAGCTGACCATGCAGCGCGAGCACCGCGACGGGACGCTCGAGCGGCAGCGAGACGTCCTCGTCCTCGACCGGCGCCACGGCGTGCTGCAGGCTCGTGTAGTTGAGCTTCATCACGTGCGTGCCCGCCGCCGCCCTCGCCGGTCAGTCCGCGTGAGAGGTTGACGTGCACGACGTCGAAGCCGCCCGAGCCGAGGCCGAGGTCGAGCGCCTCGACGTTGACGATCAGCTCATCGCCGACCTGCGCAGGACCGACGAGTCCTACGTCGGCGATCGCTTCGCGGTGCTCGCCGGGCGCCTGCGCGAGCTCGACGAGCAGGCTCTGCTCGGGAGCAGACGCCTCCCCGACGCTCACGACTTTCGCGCGGCGAAGCTTCAGCATCGGCTCGGCAACCTAGCGCGCGGGTCCAGCCGTCGACTCGGCCGCGACGTCGAGCAGCGTGATCGCGACATCCAGCATCGCCTCGAGCGCGGCGACGCTCACGCGCTCGTCCGGCTCGTGGTTTCGCTCCGTGCCATTGGCGAGGTTGATCGACCTCGACCCCCTCGACGAGCAGCGCGTTGGCATCTGAGGCGCCGCCGCTGACGATCCGAACGGGCTCGTAGCCGCACGCCGCGAGCGCCGCCTCGGCGACGCGAACCGCCATACGCCTCGGCTCGATGTGGAAGCCCGAGAACATCCTCTGCACCGCGATGTCCAGGTCGCACTCGCACTCGGGCAGGTTCGCCGCCTCGTGCATCCGCTCGACCACCTCGCCGACGACGATCTCCGCTTGCGCCGCGTCCAGGCTGCGCACCTCGGCGAGCACCGAGCAGCGCTCGGGAACGACGTTCATCGCGCTCCCACCGGCGATCGTGCCGACGTTCACCGTCGTCTGCTCGTCGAGTCGCCCGACGCGCATCGACGAGATCGCCCTGGCGGCGGCCAGGATCGCGCTGCGTCCCTGCTCGGGACGAATGCCTGCGTGCGCGGCTGCGCCCCTGAAGTCCGCCTCGATGCGGAAATGCGTGGGCGAGTCGAGCACCACCTCGCCGATCGGCGAGGCGTGGTCGAACACATAGCCGAAGTCGCTCCTTCAGCTCGCTCGCGTCGAACGCGCGCGCGCCGGCGAGCGCCGTCTCCTCGCAGACGGTGAACAGAAGCTCGACATCGACCGGCGCGCGCTCCCTGCTGAGGTATCGAGCGAGCGCCAGCATCACCGCCACGGCGGCCTTGTTGTCGGCGCCCAGCACGCCTTCGTTGGCGTTCTCCCAGTAGCCGTCGACGAGCACCGGCTCGACCGGAGCCAGCAGCGGGACTGTGTCCAGATGCGCGCACAGCAGCACGCACGGCGTCGGCTGCGTCGGCTCGACGGCGCCGGCGGACAGCGCGCCGCTGTCGGCAGCCTCGCGTTCGCGCGCGCGAATGCGAGCGAGCAGGTTGCCGCTGTCGGAGCCGGCCCGCGGCCCGGCTTCGTCCTCATGGGCCTCGATGCCCAGCCCCCGCAGCTCGGCGATCACGCGATCGGCGCACGCCCGCTCGCGCCCGGACGGGCTCTCGATCCTGCACAGCTCGGCGAAGGTTCCATTCAGGTAGCGGCGCTCGAGCTCGGCAACGCGCGAGGAGGCGTCGATCAGCGTCACAGCACGTCGGCGCGCTCGCCGAGCTCGGAGCGATCGCTCGTGATCGTCGGGCTCGTCGTGCGCGTCCTCGACTTCGCCCGCGCGCTCGAGCGCGGCGGCGATGAAGTCGCGGAACAGCGGCGCAGGGCGCTCCGGGCGCGACTTGAACTCCGGGTGGAACTGCGAGGCCACGAAGAACGGGTGCTCGTCGAGCTCGACCAGCTCGACCAGTCGCTCGTCCGGAGAGGTCCCCGAAGCCCGCAGGCCGGCCGCCTCCAGGCGCTTGCGCAGCAGGTTGTTGACCTCGTAGCGGTGGCGGTGGCGCTCGTACACGACGGCTTCCCCGTAGATCTCGCGCGCCCTGGAGCCGTCGTGCAGCTTGATCGGGTCCGCTCCCAGGCGCATCGTGCCGCCCAGGTTCGCGACTTCCTTCTGCTCTGGCAGCAGATCGATCACCGGGAACGGGGTCTCGACGTCCATCTCGGTCGAGTTCGCTCCGTCCATCCCAGCCACGTGGCGCGCGAACTCCGCCACTGCCACATGCATTCCCAGGCAGATGCCCAGATACGGGATCAGCTGCTCGCGAGCGACGCGCGCAGCGGCGATCTTTCCCTCGATACCTCGCCCGCCAAAGCCACCGGGAATCAGGATCCCGTCGGCGCGCTCCAAGCGCTCGCGCACCTCGCCGCCGTCGTGACTCTCGATCGTCTCCGAGTCGATCCAATCGATCTCGACCGTCGCGCCCTTCAGCGAGGCGGCGTGCCGCAGCGCCTCGGACACGGACAGGTAGGCATCCTCCAGCTGCACGTACTTGCCGACCAGCGCATACGCGAACAGTGCGCGAGGCGCGCTCAGAGCGCTCGATCGATTCGGTCCAGCTGGTCAGGTTGGGCGCGGGCGCCTCGAGCGCGAAGTGCTCGAGTATGAAGTCGTCCACCCCCTGCTCGTGGAAGGTGAGCGGCACCTTGTAGATGTCGTCGACGTCGCGCGCCGAGACGATCGCCTCCATCGGCAGGCTCGCGAACAGGGCGATCTTCCTGCGGATCTCTGGCGACAGCGACCCCTCCGAGCGGCACATCAGCATGTCCGGTGCGATCCCGATGCGACGCAGCTCGTTGACGGAGTGCTGCGTCGGCTTCGTCTTCAGCTCGCCGGCGTGTCCGATGTATGGGACGAGCGTCAGATGGATGAACAGGCAGCGCCGGCGACCGACGTCGACCGGAAACTGGCGGATCGCCTCCAGGAACGGCAGCGACTCGATGTCGCCGACGGTGCCGCCGATCTCGGTGATCACGAAGTCGACGTCGCTGGACTCGGCGATCAGCGCGATCCGCTGCTTGATCTCGTCGGTGATGTGAGGAACGACCTGCACCGTCCCTCCGAGGTAGTCGCCGCGGCGCTCGCGGCGGATCACCGTGTCGTAGATGCCGCCGGCCGTCACATTCGAGGCGCGGCTCGTGTTGGCATCGGTGAAGCGCTCGTAGTGGCCCAGGTCGAGGTCGGTCTCGGCGCCGTCCTCGGTCACGAACACCTCGCCATGCTGGTAGGGCGACATCGTGCCGGGATCGACGTTGATGTAGGGATCGAACTTCTGCAGCCCCACCGTCAGCCCGCGCGCGACCAACAGGCGCCCGATCGAGGCCGCCGCGATGCCCTTGCCCAGCGAGGAGACGACGCCGCCGGTCACGAAGATGAAGCGCGTGTCGCGCGGTACTTGGGCGTGTCGCTCGGAGTAGTGCGAGGTCATGAGGGCCTGCCCCAGGAGTCTAGTTCGCGCAGCACCGGAGTCCGTTCGACAAGTGTCGAAATCGAGCGCAGCTCCCCATAGACCGTAAACAGGGCGAGCAGCGCGAGCGCCACGATCTGACCCGTTCCCGACAGCGTCAGCACGAGCCATAGTCCCGCGAGCGCGCCGAGCAGGTTGGCGCCGGTGTCGCCGAGCATCGCGCGCTCGCGCAGGTCGAAGAAGCCTGCGACGAGCGCCGGCGCGGTGAATAGCCCGAGCCCCCACAGCGGTCGGACTTCGCCCGAGCCCAGCGCAAGCCCGAGACCGAGCAGCACGAACGCCTTCGTCGAGCGGCCCGGGCGCAGGTCGAGCAGGTTGAAGGCGTTGGTGGCGAGCACCAGCACCGCGGCCGCCAGCAGCCAGCGTCCGTTGGAGAGGCTCAGCCAGCTCATCGCCAAAAGCGCCAGGCCGAGCGACCCGGCCGCCTTCAGGGCGCCCGTCGAGAGCTCGCCGCGCAGCAGCGCGGCTCCGTGCCCCCGCCATCCACGCGGCAGCGCGCGTCCTTGGCACCGCCGCCCGCGGGCCGCTCGCCGAGCGTGTCATCGATCAGCCCCAGCGCGAGCACGCCGAGCGCGTAGACGGCGATCGGCACGATCTCCGGATGAAACACTTCGGCGGAGGCCAGCTCCTGCAGCAGCATCAGCGGGACCAGCGCCAGCAGCGCCGCCGCCAGGGCCAGCACGCCGAACGGAAACGGGAGCTCGCGCGCGCGGAAATTGGCCTTCGTGTGCCCGCCCTCGGCCAGCATCCTGAGCAAGGCCGGAGCCAGCATCGCCGCGCTGGCGAGCGCGATCACGAAGGGTAGAGCGTGCATTGCTTGAAGCTAGCGGCGAAGGCGGATGGGATTCACGATCGAACGGGTCGGCCGACGAGGTCGCCTAACGCCAGCGCGCGACAGGGATTGGGCGCCACCACGCTAGGGCTGCGCGGAGGCGCCCACGACGTTGGGCAGCAGCGAGTCGGCCGTCGCCTTCGTGCCGAATGCCCCGCGCGAGCCGTCGAGGGCGTACACCAGCGCCGCCTGGCCGGCCGTCGCGTCGAGATCGTCGACGCTCGAGACGTCCTTGCCCTGGTACCACGGGACCTGCGACGGTTCGGTGCTCGTCAGCTCGACCCCGACGAGCGGGATGCCGACCGCTACCAGGCTGCTGACCAAGCCCGCCTCGAAGGCCGCGTCGACCTTTGTCTGGGCGGACGAGGGGGAGCTTGGGTCATCGCGCACGAGCACCAGCCCGTCGAGCCTGGAAAGCTGACCGTCGAACGCCGTCAGCAGGCGCCCGCGCACCCGGCTGATCAGCTCGCGGTCGACGTTCGCGCCCCCGCTCACGAGCTGCTTGCCGATGATCCCACCGAACTGTTCGGTCAATTCGATCGGCAGCGCGCCCGCTTCCGATTCCACGCTTGTCGTTCCTGCGCCGCCCGCAGCAGCGCCCGTAGCAGCGGCGAGCGCCGCGTAGCGGGTCCCTTCGGCGGCGTGTGCGATCCCCGTCAATTCGAGCGGCTCGCGAATCGCCACGACCGTCGTCAGGTTGCCGCCGGCCTGCGTGACGGCGTCGCGCACGAGGTCGTTGAGCCGGTTGGAGGCTCCCCCGAGAAACACCAAGCCGACGCTGCGCCCGCTGAGCAGGTCATGGACGGCGATCGGATACAGATCGCCCACGAAGGCGCGTTCACCGCTCAATTCGGCGTTCAGCTGGCTGGAGTGCTGCTGGGCGCCGCTGACTTCTTCTTTGAGGTCGTGGACGATTCCGCTCTTCGCAGACGAGACGAGATCGGAGTCCCCGATCGCCACGCCGATCACGACCCCGACAGCGAGCGCGAGCAGCACGGCGGCCAGCGAGAGCGCGTGGTAGCGGAAGTCGAACACGGCCGGTTAGCTGCTTTTGGCGGTCAACCGCCGAGCAGCAGCTGCAGCTTCAGCCAGAGCAGGTTGACGACGTCGCGCAGCGCCGGCGTCATCCACACCACGGCGATCATCGCGACGAGCCCGGCTGCGATCACGACGAGTAGCGGCGTGAGGCCGGGTTGCGGGCGGTACAGACGGCTGACACCCTTGGCGTCGACGAGGATCTCGCCGATCCGCAACCGCGTGAGGAACGTCGAGGACATACCTTTGCGGTTGCGATCGAGGAACTCGACGAGGTTGAACTGCGAGCCGACCGAGACGATCAAGCGCGCGCCCTTCTCGGCGGCGATCAGCATCGCGACGTCCTGGCTCGTGCCGGGGGCCGGGACCAGCTTGAAGCCATGGCCCATCTGTTCGACGCGCCTGCGCCCGGGGGCGCGGCCATCCGGGTAACTGTGCACGACGAGCTCGGCGCCGCAGCCGAGCGCCGACTCGCCCGCCGAGTCCATGTCGCCGACGATCATGTCCGGCTTCAATCCCTCTTCCAGAAGCGCGTCGGCCCCGCCGTCGACGGCGACGATCACGGGTCGCATGTCGCGTATGAACGGTCGCAACGCGCGCAGGTCCTTCTGGTGCCCCACGCCGCGCACGACGACCAACGTCGAGCGGTCACGAAAATCGGTGTTGAAGCGCGGCAGCTCGATGCGACCCGCCAGCAGCTCGCGCTCCTCGCGCATGTGCTCGATCGTGTTGTGCGCGAAGCGCTCGAGCGCCTCGCCGATCTCCTTGCGCCGGGCGTCGGTTTCCGCGCATACGCGCTCGAGGCTGAGCACGTCCCCGCGCGCCAGCGGCTCGCCCTTGCGGCGCACCTCAGCCACCATCTCATCGGCCGGGCCCTCCGCGGCCACCACGACCGGGTCGCCGTCTGCCAACAGGGCGAACAGCGAGTCGTCGGGCAGGTCGACCAGCAGCACGCCAGCTTCGACGAGCAGCTGGGGCCCGAGGTTCGGGTACGAGCCCGAGGATGACTGGGCGCAGTTCAGCACGGCGCTCACTCCCGCCGCGATCAGCTCCTCGGCCGACACGCGATCCAGGTCCCGATGGTCGATCAGCGCGATGTCACCGCGTACGAGATGCCTGACGAGCAGCTTGGTCCGTCGGCCCGCGCGGACCGGGCCGCTCACCGTTCGCGTGATCACGCGCCGCTCGAGCGGAACGATCCGGGGAGGCGACGGCGCGGGCGCCGGCTCCGGTCGACTGGGCGCCGAGCGGCTCGGTCGGGTCGCGGCCATTGGATCGAGAGTAACGCCCGCGGCCGTCATGCGCACCTGTTCGGCGCGACAAGGCGCTTGCCGGGCGCGAGTGGATAGCGCGAGCAGACGCCTTTAGGCGGCGCGTCTGAGCTCGCGCGCGTGCCGGCGCGCACCAGCGTCCTCGTCGTCCGCTCCAAGCATGCGCACCAGCTCGGAGACGACCTCGCGCTCGGCGAGCTGCACTACGGTCGTCCGCGCGAGCGAATCCGCCGTCTGCTTGGCGATCGAGAAGTGCCGATCCGCGAGCGAGGCAATCTGCGCAAGATGTGTGATGCACAGCACCTGCGTCGATTCGCCCAGCTCGCGCAGGCGCGCCCCTACCGCGCGCGCCGCGTGGCCGCCGATGCCCGCATCGATCTCGTCGAACACCAGCGTCTCGCTGTTGGACCGCTCGGCGGCGGCACGCCGGCTCGGGCCGCGTGTCGAGCCGGCCGTGCCGCGCGCGCCTGCCTCCGCGCCGTCGCGACACGCGGTGACCAGCGCCAGCATCACGCGCGAGAGCTCGCCGCCGGAAGCGATCTCGCGAAGCGGTCCCGGCGCCACGCCCGGGTTGGCGGCGAGCAGGAACTCGACCGTGTCGCCACCGGCGCCACCAGCCTCGCGCGCGGCTAGCGTGACCTCGAAGGTAGCGTCGGGCATCGCCAGCGAGGCGAGCTGCTCGCGGACGCTGCGAGCGAGGGTCGGCCCGGCGGTTTCGCGCGCGGCCCGCAGCGCGTCGGTGTGCTGCTGGAGCCGCTGCTCGGCCTCGCGTAGGCTCGCGGCGTTCGATTCGAGCGCCACCTCCGCCCCCGCCAACTCGTCCCGGCGCTCCCGCGCGCGCTCCGCATAGGCGAGCACGTCGGCGACCGTGCCTCCGTGCTTGCGCATCAGTCGCTCCAGGCCGACAAGACGTTCCTCGATGCCGTCGAGGGTCAGCGCGCCCCCGGCCTCACCGGCGGCGAGCAGCGGATCTTCGCCGTATGCGCGCAGCTCGCCGGCCAGCTCGCCGGATTCGATCGACAGCGCACGAAGACGCTCCGCGAACGAGGCGAGCCGCGGGTCGACGGCTTCCAGCGACTCGAGCTCAGCCGTGGCGCCCGCCAGCACAGCCGCCACGCCGGCGCGCTCATCGTCCTCAGGGGCCAACGCGCCGGCGCCGAGCGCAGCGGCCGAGCGCAGCGCGTCCACGTGTCGCATCCGCCGGCGCGCCTCGAGCAGCTCGTCGTATTCACGCTGATCGGGGGCCGCCGATTCGATCTCGCCGAGCTCGAACTCGAGCAGGTCGAGCTCGCGCTCGCGTGCCCCGGCCAGCTCGCGAAGCTCCTGCGCGCGCGAGCGCAACCTCTGGGTGTCGGCGAACGTGCCCGCGCATGCGAGCAGCCGCCGCTCTTGCTCGGGGCCACAGCGCTC
This sequence comes from uncultured Solirubrobacteraceae bacterium, assembly GCA_963846205.1. Classification (GTDB taxonomy): domain Bacteria; phylum Actinomycetota; class Thermoleophilia; order Solirubrobacterales; family Solirubrobacteraceae; genus Palsa-744. Next base: position 120,386 of record CAWJVB010000006.1, read on the forward strand.
GTCCAAGAGAGCGAGCTGCTTGGCGGCGATCGTCAGCGAGCGGTGCTCGTGCTGTCCGTAGAAGGACATCAGCCTGGCGCCCACGTCGCGCAGATCGGCAACCGTGCAGGCGCGCCCGTTCAGGTACGCGCGGGTCCGGCCATCGGCGCCGACGCGGCGCGCGAGCACGATCTCCTCGGCGTCGGGTGGGAGTCGCTCGCGCAACTCCTCGGGGCATGGCCGCGGAAGCTCGAACACGCCCTCGACGTATGCCTCCTGTGCGCCGGGACGAACGATCGCCGGACGCGCGCGACCGCCGAGCAGCAAATCGAGCGCGTGCGCGAGCACCGTCTTGCCCGCGCCGGTCTCGCCGGTCAATACGTTGAGACCAGGCGCCAGGCGCAGTTGTGCCTGCTCGATCAACAGCAGGTTCTCGACGCGCAGCTCAGACAGCATTGCGCAGGTCTAGCAAGGCCTGCCGACGGATCGCGCGGACGATCCGCGCCCCTCCGCACCGTTGCGCGGCCTGGGCCGCTCGCGCCTCGACGCGTGCCGGCGCCCCGAGGACCTCGTCGAAGGACACCCGCCGCATTGAGGCGAGCACTCCAGACCTCGCCTCTGCCTGACGATAAGGGACGTAACCTGTGGCGACGGGGTGGCGGAGCCACGAGCGGCGACGCGTCCCTGCCCACATGCGTCCTCACGGCATGGCTGCCAGCGACCGAAATCCAAGCTCCGACAAACCCGCGCCGGGGAGCGTCACGTGTCTGTCCGCGCCCGCGTTGCGCGAGCGCCTGTCCGAGGAGATCAACCGGGCGGGCCGTCTCGGGACCGCGCTCAGCTGCCTGCTCGTCACGATTGGCAATCTCGAGGAGCTGGCGCGCGAGCACGGCAGCGAGCTGTCAGAGCAGACGCTCGCCTACGCGGCGAGCGCGCTCGCCAGTCAGGTGCGCGGATTCGACCGCATCGGCCGACCCAGCAAAGGCGAGCTGCTGCTCGTTCTCCCGGGCGCCGACGGCCCCCGAGGGGAGATCGTGGCCCGTCGGGTGCTCGAGCGACTACGAACGATCAAGGTCGAATCGGACGGTGTGCGCCGTCCGCTGCTGATCTCCGTCGGCCTGGCGGCGTGGGAGGACGACCTCAGCGGCGAGGACCTGCTCGAGCGTGCGCGAGCCGCGGCCCGTCGCGGTAATGCAGGTGAGCCCACCTCGCAGCTCGCCAGCTCCTCGCCACCAGCGCTTGGACGGCCGAACCGACCGGCATAATCAGGCGATGCTCTCGGGATCAGAGCTGTGGCTGCTGCGTTTGATGGCCGACCGCGGCCTCGCGCTACTCGACGCCGACACGCTGCTGGTGGTCATCGAGGAGCGCGGCGAGCTGCGCGTGGCCGCCGCCGCGGGATCCTCGACCGTGCGCGTTCGGATCATGCCCGTGGAGGGCAGCGCGCTCGGCGAGCTATTCCTGTCGGGCCAGTCCCAGGCACTCGACAGGCCGCGCGGCAAGGACGCCGCGTGGCTACACGAGCTCGGCGTCGAGGTGCGCGCAGCCCTGGTCGAGCCGCTCAGCATGGAGGGCCAGGGCGGCGGGTTGGTGATCGCATTGCGAACCGGTGGGGGCTTTCGCGGGCCCGACCGCGACGCGCTGAAGGCGTTTGCCACGAGCGTCTCACAACGGCTCAAAGCCGAGCGCTCGGTGGAGATCGAACGCCTGCGCTACGGCATGGAGGCGCGTGAGCGCGAGCGCACGCGCTGGGCTCGCGAGATCCACGACGAGAGCATTCAGGGCATGGGTGCGCTGCGCCTGCGGTTGGCCAATGCGCGCGACGTCGATGACCCCGAGGCGCTGCGGACTGCCGTCGACATGGTGCTCGACGGGCTCGGCAACGAGATCGACGGGCTTCGCCACCTGATCACCGAGCTTCGCCCCGCGGCGCTCGACGAGCTCGGCTTGGCGGCCGCGCTCGAGGCGCTCGCGCGACGCGCGCAGGCGGTCGACGGCCTGGACGTGCAGATCGAGGTCGAGCTGGCTGAAGAGGACGGCGCCAGGCGGCTGGACCCGGAGCTCGAGAGCACGATCTATCGCGTCGTCCAGGAGGCGCTCACGAACGTGAGCCGCCACGCGGAGGCATCCAGCGCGGTGGTCAACATCGCCGAGCGGGGGGGCGTGGTCAGCGCCTCGGTGACCGACGACGGCAAGGGTCTGCCAAATGCCGACAGGCTGGGACCGCGCGGAGACGGCCTCGAGGGCGGATTCGGCATGGGCGGAATGCGCGAGCGCGCCGAGCTGGTCGGCGGAGAGCTCGAGTTCGGTCCCGCCCCGGAGCGGGGTACCCGCGTGCGCCTGCTGGTGCCACTCGCCGGCCGCCCCTCCGCCGAGCACGTGCGTGCTGCCGAGCGGGCCGCGGGAGCCGGTGAGCTAGACGCAGTCGGTCGTTGAGAGCGGCGCGGGCGCTACCGGCCGAGGACTACTCGACCAGCCCGATGCGCCGCACGTAGGCGGTTATCTCGGCGCGTGAGGAGAAACCGAGCTTCTCGATCGCGCGTGCCCGATAGGTCTTCACGGTCCGCTCGGCAACGTGCAGTTGTTCGGCGATCTGTGGATTGGTGTAGCCGTTGGCGATCAGCCTCACGACCTCGCGCTCGCGCTCGCTGAGCACGACACCGTCGGCTGGGGTCTCCTCGCCGGTCGCCATCAGCGCCCCCAGCCGAGGGTGCAGGTAGTTGCCGCCCGACACCGCGAGGCGGAAGGCCTGCAGGAGCTCGGAGGGCTCTGCCTCCTTGAGCACATAGCTGCGGGCGCCCGCTCGCAGCGCCTGACGCGCGTACTCGGGATCCTCGCGCATCGTCAGGATCGCCACCGCCAGCGTCGGGTGCGCGATGAAGCACGCCGGCAACGCCGCCAGGCTCGAGCCTCCAGGCATCGTCAGGTCGAGCGTGAGTAGATCGGGCTTGTGCTCCTTGACCTCACGGATCGTTGAGGGTACGTCGGCTGCTTCGGCGACGACGCGAAACTCATCCTTCTCGCGCTCGAGCACAGCCCGGATGCCGTCTCGCACGACCGTGTGATCGTCGGCGATGATCACGTTGATCGGCCCGTCGCGCTGAGGTGTGGGGAGCTCCGGTTGCAGGGTGCTTGCCTCCATTGCAGACGATATCGACCGTACGCGGGTGACCTTGAGGGGCGCAAGGGACGACACAGATCTGCCCTTTTGGGACGACACGATCGGCACCATTGGGACGGCAGACAAAGGCGCCTTGAGGGCTCATCATGTCGTCTATGGCGAACGTCGCGACAACAACCACAGCGCTTCTCGAGGCACCCAGGCTGCAGTTGCTACCCCAAGCGAGCAGTAACACGCGTCGCACAGAGCGACGCAATTCGTGTGAGCGTCCGACGCTGCGGCTGTTGCGCAAGGGCGCGGGCGGCGACGGCGGCGAGCGGCCGGTGCTGCTTGCGGGCGGGGACGCGGCGGCGCGCGCCGCCGTGCAAAGCGACCTGGCGAAGACGATGCCGGCCGACACCACCTTCGAGCAGGCCGGCGCGGTCTGGGAGGTGCTCGTCCGCGCTCCACGCAGCAGCATGGTGATCCTCAGCGGGGAGCTCGAGGAGATCGCGGCGGGCTCGGTGATGGAAATGATCACGCACCGCCACCCCGAAGTCCCGGTCGTGTGCCTGGACGGGGCGGCGGCGTAGCTTCTGCCGCCACTGCTCGCTCGCGCCCTCCGTCCGATAGCTCGCGAGCCGCTTCGAAGACGCCACGAACTACGCCATAGCGGGCCGCGTGGGGCGCGCGTTGCACAGCTCGAAGTAGCCGTCGGCAGCCGTTAGGTTTGCGCCATGCGCTGGCTTCCGCGCTCCTCCCGGCTGCGGAGGATCGTCTTCGCTTACACGATCAACCGCCTGGGAACGTGGTTCGGCTACGTCGCGCTGTCGATCGTCGTCTTCGACCACACGCACAGCGCGATCGCGGTGGCGGCGCTGCTCGTCGGCGGTCAGGTGCTGTCGGCGTTTCTCGTGCCCGCGCTCGTGGCTCGCGTCGAGGCGTCGTCCGCCCCCTCGCGGTTGAGCGCGTTGTATCTGCTCGAGGCTGCGCTGACGGCCGGATTGGCGCTGGTCGTCTCCGCTCACTTCTCGCTGCCCCTGGTGCTGGTGCTCGTCGCCGTCGACGGGACGGCGGCGCTTGCCGCCAGCGCGCTTCTGCGGGCGGCCGCCGCGCGCTGCGCGCGGGAATCCGTGGAGGGCGAGCAGGCCGATGAGCAGGCACGCGAGGCCGCCGCGCAGGAGGCCGAGCGGGCCGCCAACGCCGCCATGAACATCGGCTTCGCGATCACCTTCACGCTTGGGCCGACGCTCGCCGGCCTCACGGTACCCGCCTTCGGCGCGTCCACGGCGCTGCTGATCGACGTCGCGTCGTTCCTGATCTGCGCCGCGATCGTGCTCGACTTCCGTCCCCACGCCGACGACGCCGAGACCGCCTCGGTCCGCGAGCGCCTACGCGCAGCGCTCGAGCACATCAACGAGGTGCCCACCCTTCGCCGGTTGCTGATCACACAAGCCGTCGCGCTCACGTTCTTCACGTTCTCCGGCCCGGTCGAGGTCGCCTACGCCAAGGTCAGCCTGCACGCGGGTGACACGGGCTACGGGGCGTTGGTCGGCGTGTGGGGACTCGGCGTCACGATCGGCAGCATCTTGTTCGCGAGATCGATCGATCGCTCGCTGCGGATGCTGCTGAGCGCGGCCACGCTCGCAGTCGGCCTCGCATACCTGGGGTGGGCGCTGGCGCCCGGCTTGGCCATCGCCTGCGTGATCGGGCTGATCGGCGGAGTCGGCAACGGCGTTCAGTGGGCCTCGCTGATCAGCGCGGTGCAGAAGCTCACCCCACAGGGACTTCAGGGCCGGATGATGGGCGCGGTCGAATCGGTCGGCGCGATCGCGCCGGCGATCGGCTTCTCGCTCGGCGGGGTGATCACCGTGCTGAGCTCGCCCCGCGGCGCCTTCCTCGTGGCGGGTTTGGGCGCGACTCTGAGCACTGCCGCCTTCCTCAGGCTGCACATCGGCGCGGCGGCGAGGGCTGCCGAGTCATCCTCGCAGGGCGGCACGCATGCTGTTTCCGAGCAGCAGGCCGAGCCCCCGGTCGACGCGATCGACGCCAATCCGCGTGAGCGCGAGCACTCGAGCGGGGCGATGACGCGCGGCTAGCCGAGGCGGCCCGCGCCGGCGAGGGGCGTCCACAGATCAAACCGCCCTTAAGGACGACGGCTCCAACGCCGTTAAGGACGACAGGGCGAAAAAGATGTCATCGACCAAGGCAATCCGCAGCTTCTTCGTTGGAGAGGCGCTTGTGCTCGCGGCGTCACTCGTCTGTGCCGCGCTGATCTCGCGCCCGAGCGAATGGGGCCCACTGTGGCTGGTGCTGCTGCTCGGCGCACTCTCGCTCGGCGGTCAAGGGCTCCAGTTCACGATCCGCGGTCAAAACCTGTCCGCGGGGTTCGTCGCTCAGGTGCTGGCGATGAGCCTGCTCGGCCCCGCCCCGGCGGTCGCGATCGCGCTGCTCGCGGCGATCTTCATCTCCGCGAGGCGCCGCCTGTCGCCTGCGCACTGGCTGGGCAACCTGTCGAGCTTCGCCGTGTGCCCGCTCGTCGGCGGGTTGGTCGTGCGAGCGCTGGCCGGGAACGTGCACGATCCCGCCAACACGCTGCCGAAGGGCATCACCTTCGGCTTGATCGTGTTCGGGGTGTTCCTCCTGACCAACGGCCTCAACTTCGCCGTGATCGCGCTGGACAACCGCATCATCGAAGGCCGTCGACTGCTTCGGCAGGTCCGCGAACTGTTCGTGCCGATGCTGCCCGGGCAGGTCGCCGCGGGCGCCCTCGCCGCGGTGCTCGCGGTCGCCTACACCAAGCTCGGCTGTCCAGCGCTGCTTGGCGCAGTGCTCGTGATGCTGATCTTCCAATACCTGATGGTCGCCCTGCTGCGCTCGGAGGATCGCGCCGATCAGCTCGAAGCGCGCTCGATCCACCTGGCGTCGTTGCAGCTGGGCGTGCTCTCCACGCTCGTCGAGACGCTTGCGCTGCGCGACAAATCGACCGCGCGCCACGCCGCCGCGGTGGCCCGCTACGCGCGCGAGCTGGCAGTGGAGGTTGGCTGCGACGAAACCGAACAGGATCTCGCGCATACCGCCGGGCTGCTGCACGACATCGGCAAGTTCGCGCTCCCCGATCGCATACTGCATGCCGAGGTGCTGTCCGACGAGGACTGGGCGGTGGTCCGTCGCCACCCACAGGACGGCGCGACGCTGGTCGGCAGGCTCGACGGGTACGGGCCGGTCGCCGACGCGATCCTCTACCACCACGAGCACGTCGACGGGAGCGGCTATCCGGCGGGGTTGATCGGGAACGAGATCCCGCTGGTCTCGCGCATCGTGGCGATCTGCTCGACCTACGACACGCTGACCGCGCGTGACACCTACCGCTCGCCGATGACGCCGCGAGGACGCCATCACCGAGATGCGTCGGGTCGCCGGCCGCCAGCTCGACGGCGAGCTGTCAAAGCTTCATCGACCTGCTCGAAAAGGAAGGGCCCGTGACGGCGGCCGAGGGCGACGATGCCGAGCTTCGAGGCCGAGCTCGCGTTCGGCGCGAGCCCGAGAAATTCGCTCAGCCGCCGCTGAGCTAACAGCCCGCGTCGCCGAACGTCTGCAGGCGCGGGCGGCGCGGCCCAGAAGAGCGAGGGCGCCGACACCGGCTACGCCGCGCGGATCCGCGACGCCCTCAAGCCTGATCGCTATGCGATCCGCTGTCGAGGCTTTAGTGGTTCCAACGCATGATTGATCTCCTTCGCCAGGGCCGGAGGCCATTTGCGAGGCGGCACCCGTCTGTCTCCATCCACAGGACAGCCGCCACCTTTGAGTAGGTTTGCCCAGCAATAGCGCGAGAGTGTGGCGAAAAGTCCAGTTTGCGTAGGTTTCTGCACGATCGCTTGCAGACGAAGGCTCTCGTCGCGAGTCGGCGACTGCGCCGCGATCGGCGATCGCCGCCCATGCGCGCCTGGCGTGCGTGCCACGTCGGACAGGAACCGCTTCGCGGCGTCGGCATCGTCCGCACGATGGGGCCGCAAACGGTCCACAAACCTGCGCGTCACTCAACTTCGGTGGCCCGTTTGCCGAAACGAGGTGAAGCCGCCCCTGTCACGGGCGCCTAGCCAGAGCACCCGATCGACAAGGCCGACCAATGACCGTAAGCGCCATCCTCCCACGCAACGACCGCCAGCTCGTGTTCACGAGCTCGCAGGCCGCGCGCTATCTCGGCGTCTCGCTGGCGACCGTCCGCCGCTGGACCGACGCGGGGCACGTCAGCTGCTACCGCACTCCCGGCGGTCAGCGGCGCTTCTGCGCGCGAGCAGCTCGACGAGTTCATCACCTCGATGCGGCACGACCGCGGCGGCGCAGCCAGCGGACCGGCAACGCCAACGGCGCGAGCCGGGCCGCCGTCAGCTCGCCAGGCGGCCGAACTTCTCGCGCAGGCGGCGGTAGAAGGACGAGCCGGGCAGCTGGGCGATCGTCCCGATGTCCGTGACGAAGCTGCGCGTCGATCGTCTGGCGCCCGGCGGCGATCTCGCCGGCCGGGCGCCCGTCGACGGCGACGTCGAGCGGCTCGCGCGAGCGGTTGTGGATCGTCAGCCGGTCGCCGGGCGCGACCACGAGCGCGCGCGCGGTGAGCGAGTGCGGCGCGATGAACGACACGACGAAGCCCTCCACACCCCATGCCATCACCGGCCCGCCGTTGGCGAGGTTGTAGCCGGTGGAGCCCGGCCGGCGTGGCGACGACCAGCCCGTCGCAGCGCACGCTGCCGACCTCCTCGCCCTCGAGCGCGTAGGCGATCTCGGCGACGCGCTCGCCGACCTTGCGATGGATCGCGACGTCGTTGATGCCGCCGTCGCCTCGCGCCGTCGGCCGCCGCCTCGGCCCGCGCGACCGCCGTGCGTCGAGCACGATCGCCGGGCAGGCGCAGCAGCTCGAAGTCGCCGTCGAGGGCGCGGCGCATGCCGTCCTCGATCTCCTCCGGCTCGACCGTCGCGAGGAAGCCGATCTCGCCGAAGTTGATCGCGAACACCGGCACGCCGGTGCCGGCGTAGCGCTGCAGCGCGCGCAGGATCGTGCCGTCGCCGCCGAGCACCACGCACAGCTCGACGTCGTCCTTGATCGGCGCGTCGAGCTCGAGGCCCGGGCTCGCCGGACAGGCCGTGCTTGCGCGTCTCCTCCTCGTCCAGGCGCAGCGTCACGCCCGCCGCGGCGGCCTGCTCGGCGAGCGCTCGAGCGCGGCGCGTGGTCTCGTCGGGACGGCGGTGCGTGAGGACCGTGAACTCCCTCACGGCTCGACCTCGCGCGCGAGCGCTCGAGCTCCACGGCTCGCCCGCCGTGTCGAGGCGATCGCCTCGCGACGCCGGCGCGCTCGCGCGCGGCTCGGATCGGCCAGCCAGATGAACGTCTCGCGGTTGCCCTTCGGGCCGGGCAGGCCCGAGGAGCGGTAGCCGAGCACGGCCGCCCCGAGCGCGAGCGCCGCCTCGCCGACGCCGATCAGCGCCTCGCGGCGCTCGCCCGCGTCGCGCACGACGCCGCCCTTGCCCACGCGCCCACGACCGACCTCGAACTGCGGCTTGACGAGCGCGAGCACGTCGTAGCCGCGGCGCAGGCAGCCGAGCACCGGCGCCGAGCACCTTCGCGAGCGAGATGAACGAGACGTCGATCGACGGCCAGGTCGGGCGCGTAACGGAAGCATCTCCGCGGTCGAGCGAGCGCGCGTTCGTCGCTCCAGCACCGTCACGCGCGGGTCGCTGCGCAGGCTCCAGTCGAGCGAGCCGTAGCCGACGTCCACGGCGATCACCCGCTGCGCGCCGCGCTGCAGCAGGCAGTCGGTGAAGCCGCCCGTCGAGGCGCCGACGTCGAGCGCGCGCCGGCCCTCGACGGCGAGCCCGCAGGCGTCGAGCGCGTTGGCGAGCTTGATGCCGCCGCGCGAGACGAACCGCGGCGCGCGCCTCGACGCTCACGCCGCTCCTCCGCGTCGACCAGTTCGCCCGGCTTGCGCGGCGCGGCGCTCGCCGGCGCCCGACGCGCACCTCGCCGGCCATCACCGACGCGGCCGCACGGCTGCGCGAGGCGAACAGGCCGCGCTCGGCGAGCAGCGCGTCGAGACGTCGCTTTGCCATCGCGGCGAACCCTTACACACAAATGCGCCCGGCCGCGGCGCATCGCAAAGGCGGAGCGCCGCGGCTCCGTCCCTACCGCGAGCACCAGCGTTACATCCGGACGCCTCGCGGCTCCAGCCGCGTCGGCCGCTCGACTCGGCGACCGGGCGCTCGCCCGCCTGTCGGCCGCCGGGTCGATGCGGCGAGGCCGCGGAGCAACGCCACACAGGATCGCGCACCACGCCAGCCAACAGCTGCGTCATCGCTTTCGAGCCAAACTCCGAGGCATCGCTCGCTGGGGCTTCCGATTGCGAAACTCGACATCTCTACCGCAGCCCCACGACCGTGCCCGTGCGAGTCGTGGATCTCGTCACCTTACTCGTCGCGCATCGTCAAGACGTGTGCCTCGGCCATGTCCACTTCGTGGGCACCGCCCCTCAGCGCGCCCGCGCAGTCGCAGACACCACGACCACACGGTCTGCCGCGTCGATCAACTGACCTCGACGCCCCACACGTAGGTCGTCGAACGCTCCAAGACCACTCGGCCATGAGCGTCGCGGCACCATCGTGTCCGCGGTGCGTGGCGGTGTCCGGCAGATCCGCACGGGTGCTGCCAGTCGGAGTGTCGGGCTCGAGCAGATCGAAATCCAGCGCGTGCTCTGCGATCAACGAACTCGTAGCTCTCGGCGCACTCGCTGCGACGCTCTCCTCAGACATCAGCTCCGTGACGTATCCCGCAGTCAGCGAGGACGGCTTGTGCAAGACGGCACTTGTACAGACGATCGCCCAACTGTGAGCAAGATCACACAGACGCAAGCACGGACCCGAGCATCATGATTCGTCGTACCCGCAGCACTGCATCATCCCTCCTCCCTCGAAACGGCCCGCTTCCCCGGCGGGTCGTTTCATGTTAAGCCTCGATGATCGCGCGAGGCCCGGTCGGAGATCGCCGCCGCGACGCGCTCGGCGATGCGCTCGGGCGTGAAGCCGACCTCCTCGTGCAGCAGCGCCGGGCTTGCCGTGGGTGACGTAGCGGTCCGGCAGCCCGACGCGCAGGATCCGCGCGGCGTCGCGCCCGGCCTCGTTCAGCGTCTCCCACACGGCCGATCCGAAGCCGCCCGGCGAGCACGCCCTCCTCGACCGTGACGAGCAGGTCGTGCTCGGCGGCCAGCTGCGGCCATCAGCCCGGCGTCGATCGGCTTTGCGAAGCGTGCGTCGGCGACCGTGACGGCGATGTCTCGCTCGGCCAGCTCGTCGGCGGCGCGAGCGCCTTGCCGACGCCGGTGCCGTAGCCGATCAGCGCGACCCGCCGGCCGGCCGCGGCTCCGGCGCCGCCCTCGCGCAGGATCTCGCCCGTGCCGATCGCGATCGCGTGCGGCTCGCGCCGGCAGCGCGACGCCCGACGCCTTCGCCGCGCGGGTAGCGCAGCGCGATCGGGCCGTCGTCGTAGACGAGCGCGGTGCGCAGCATGTGCACGAGCATCGCCTCGTCGCGCGGCGCCATCAGCACGATGTTGGGCAGGCAGCGCAGGTAGGCGATGTCGAACGCGCCGTGGTGGGTCGGCCCGTCGTCGCCGACCAGCCCGGCGCGGTCCATCGCGAAGACGACGTTGAGCTTCTGCAGGCACACGTCGTGCACGATCTGGTCATAGGCGCGCTGCAGGAACGTCGAGTAGATCGCCGCGACCGGCTTGACGCCCTCGAGCGCGAGGCCGGCGGCGAACAGGATCGCCTGCTGCTCGGCGATGCCGACGTCGAAGTAGCGCTCGGGCATCGCCTTCTGCAGGATGCTCAGGCCGGTGCCCGAGTTCATCGCCGCCGTGATCCCGACGACGCGCTCGTCGCGCTCGCACTCGCGCACGAGCGCCTCGCCGAACACCTGCGTGTACTGCGGCGGCGGCGCCTTCGCCGGCTTGCGGCAGCGGTCGCTCGCGCGGGCGCGGCTCGGCGGCAGCCGTTGACGATCGACTTGGGCTTGGCCGCGTGCCACTCCTCCATGCCCTCGAGTCCGCCCTCCTCGGCCGGCGCGAAGCCCTTGCCCTTGACGGTCGCGATGTGCACGACGACCGGGCGTTCGGCGGCGAGCGCCTCGCGCAGCGCCACGCGCAGGGCGCGCACGTCGTGGCCGTCGATGACGCCCATGTAGGCCCAGTCGAGCTCCTCCCACCACAGCCCGGGCGCCCAGAACGCCTTGATCGACTCCTTCAGCTGCGGGCCGAGGCGCTCGAACGCCGAGCCGATCCCGCCCGGCAGGCGGGTGAGCCCGCCCTCGACGCCCTCTCGGGCGTGCCACAGCTTCGGGTTGAGGCGCACGCGGTTGAAGTAGCGCGACAGCGCGCCCACGTTCGGGCGCGATCGACATGCCGTTGTCGTTGAGCACGACGACCATCGGCGTGCCCAGGCCGCCGGCCTGGCCGATCGCCTCGAAGGCGACGCCGCCGGTCATCGCGCCGTCGCCGATGACCGCGACGACCTTCCCGTCCTGGCCTCGCCGCCCAGGTGGCGCATGCCCTCCTTGATGCCGACCGCGTAGCCGATCGAGGTCGAGGCATGGCCGGCGCCCATGATGTCGTGCTGGGACTCGGCGATCGAGCAGAACGGCGCGAGTCCGCCGTACTGGCGGATCGTTCCGCAGCCGATCGCGCCGGCCGGTGAGGATCTTGTGCGGATAGGCCTGGTGGCCGACGTCCCACAGGATCTTGTCCTGCGGCGAGTCGAGCAGCGAATGCAGGGCGACGGCGAGCTCGCAGGTGCCGAGGTTCGCGCCGAAGTGCCCGCCGATCTCACCGACGGTGTCGATGATGTGCTTGCGCACCTCCTGCGCGAGCTGCGCCAGCTGCTGCTCGGAAGATCGCGCAGATCCTCGGGTCCGTCGATCGAGCCGAGCAGCCCGGGCTCGCGCTCGTCGGGGTCGCTCTCGCAAGGAGCGTCCTGCTTGGCCTTTGGCTTGCGACTCATGTCATGAGGTCCGCGTGTAGATGAAGTCGGTGATCTGCTCGAGCTCGGCCGTATCGGAGCGTCCGGATGCCATGCCCGTCGCGCTCACAGCGACCGGGGCGCGGCGCGCCGCCTCGTCCAGCGCGCGCGCGCCGTCTCGTGGGACTCCGCCGCCAGCTCTTCGCCCGATCGATGCCGAACTCGCTCACGTATGTCCGCTTGCCATGACGCTCATCGCTGCCACGCGGCTTTCCCAAGGCGTCGTCCGTGCCGGTCACGTCGAGGATGTCGTCGACGATCTGGAACAGCACGCCCAACTCTGTCGCAAAACGGCGAAAGGGAATTGTCGCGGGTTCATCCGCGACCCCTCCCAACAGCAGTACGCACAGCATCGACGCGCCGATCAGGCGTCCGGTCTTCAGCTCGTGCAGCCGGCGCAAGCGCCGCCGGGCCCGGGCGGCGTGCGGGCGCTGACGTCGGCGTACTGGCCGCCCACCATGCCGTTGACGCCGGTCGCCGCGGCCAGCTCTGCGGCGGCCTGCAGGACACGCTCGGGCGGCGAGCGCTGGTACGCGAGCAGGTGCCGGAACGCCTCGGCGTAGAGGCCGTCGCCCGCCAGGATCGCGACGTCCTCGCCGAACTTGACGTGACAGGTCGGGCGTCCCGCGGCGCAGGTCGTCGTCGTCCATCGCCGGCAGGTCGTCGTGGATCAGCGAGTAGGTGTGGATCAGCTCGATCGCCGCGGCGAGCGGCAGCACCTCGCTCGGCTCGAGGCCTATAGCACGCGCGGTCGCGAGCGCGAGCACCGGCCGGATGCGCTTGCCGCCGGCGAGCAGCGAGTAGCGCATCGCCTCCTCGAGCCCGGCCGTCAGCGCCTCTTCGGAGAAGCGCATCTCCTGCAGGTAGCGCTCGACCTCCTCGCGAAGGATGCTCCGGGTAGCTGGCGCTAGCGCTCACGAGCAGCCCGCGGGGCCCTACAGCAGGGTGTCCTGGCCCGGCGCCGGCGCGGAGACCTCGGCGCGGCTCAGCTGCTCGAGCTCGGCGGCTGCCTGCGTCGCGAGCGCCGCGCAGTCCTCGACCATCGTCGCCGCGGCGTCGGGGGAGAGCTCGCCCGAGCGCAGCTGCTCGGCGGCGCGCTCCAGGCGCGCGATCAGGTCGTCGAGGTGGTCCGTGCTGCGTCATCGGGATGCGCGCATTCTCGCGCACGTCGCGGAGGACTGCGGCCGAGCACGCCGTTGACGAAGCCAGGCGCCTCCTGCCGCAGAACGTCTTCGCGCTCTCGACCGCCTCCTCGATCGCCCCCTCGGGCGGGATCGGCTGCTCACCCGGGACGGCGTCCGGATGCAGCATCTCGATCAGCGCGACGCGCAGGATGCTGCGCTCGAGCGGCTGGATGCGTCCGACCGACCAGCCGTGCGAGTGACGGTCGATGACCGCGTCGAGCTCCGGCGCGCGGTCGGCCGCCGCGTGCGCCAGCGCGCGCACGAACAGCGAGTCGTCGCGCAGCCAGCGTGTCGGCGAGCGGACGGCCGGTGAGGTCGTGCTGATACAGCGCAACACGGCGGCCCTCCGCTGCTCGGAGCGGCGCATCAGCGTCCTCGGACACGTTAGGCGCGCGCCACGTACTCGCCCGAGCGCGTGTCGACGCGTATGCGCTGCCCCCGCTCGACGAACAGCGGAACCTGGATGACGGCGCCCGTCTCGAGCGTCGCCGGCTTGGTGCCGCCGCCGGAGACCGTGTCGCCGCGCAGGCCGGGGTCGGTCTCGGTCGACCTCGAGATCGACGGCGCTCGGCAACTGGATGTCCGAGGGCTCGTCGTCGATGAACAGCACCTCGACCTCGCTGCTCGGCTTGGTCCAGCGCAGCATGTCGGCGACGGTCGCCTCGGGTACCGCGATCTGCTCGAAGGACGCGCGTGTCCATGAAGTGCGCGTCGCTGCCGTCGGCGTACAGGAACTGCATCTTGCGCGCCTCGGTGCGCACGGCGCGGAACTTCTCGCCCGCCCGGAAAGTGCGGTCGATCACGTTCCCGTCGGCCGCGCGCCGCAGCTTCGTGCGCACGAACGCGCCGCCCTTGCCGGGCTTGACGTGCTGGAAGTCGAGGATCTTGAAGATCGTCCCGTCGACCTCGATGTGGTTGCCGTTCTTGAACTGGTTGGTGCTGATCGCCACGGCCCAGCATCATAGGAGCACGGCCGCGCGCTTCCTCAGTCCGGCGAGCGCGCGCTCGCAGCGGCGAGGTCGCGTCGGCTTCGGACGTCAGCCGCCATCGATGCTCACCGGCGTCCCGGGGCCGATGCGCTCGGCCAGCCAGCTGATGCTCGCGGTGTCGAGGCGAATGCAGCCGTGCGATTCGGCGGCGCCCAGCGTTCCCCCGAGGCCGTCGCGGCCGTGGATGCCGATCTGGCCGGGGCCACCTTCGAATTCCTGCAGCACGTTCGAGCGCGCGCTGAGCGCCAGCGCGAACGGGCCTCCGGGATCGCCCGCGCTCATCTGCACCGTCTCCTCGACGAAGAAGCTCCCGCTGGGCGTCGGCGTCGAGGGCTTGCCCACGACCGCGCGAAAGGTTCTCAGCGACGCGCCCGCTGCGGTACACGCGCACGCGGCGAGCCGCCAGGCTGACGACCAGGCGCCAAGCCGTCACGAGCCTGCGCGTCCCCTGCTGCGCGATCCAACCGCTCGCTCCGTTGGGGCGTCCGGGCAGCATCACATCCAGCCAGCGAATGCCTCGCGGCACCCGTCGCGGCTCCGATCACGGGCAGCGTCGTGCGCTCGCCGGTGATCGGCCTCGTGTCGGCGACGGCAGTGAGGATCCGCGAGCGCGGCGTTGGGCCGGCGGTGGACGCCGTGAGCGCGGTGAGCAGCACCGCAAGCAGCTGGCTCGAGGAAGCGCGCGCGCGGAACGGGCCGGCGAGCGCCGAGCCCGGCGCAAGCGCGAGCGCTCCCGCGGCGACCAGCAGCTGCGAGCAGGAACCGCAGCGGGACACGGTTGCGACCCGCGCACGCGTCGCGCGGCGGCAGCGGTGGGTTCGTGGATCGACCATCGAGAGCTCGATGCCGGACGCCGGGCGACTCGCGGGTCGCCCGGGCGTCGAGCCTCGCTCAACCCGTGAACGAGCCTCGGTGGTGCGGCCTCGGCGGCCGTGCCTGCGTGTGTCGCCTCGACGCCCTCCGCGCGAGCCCGGCGCCGTGCGGCGGCTCGACGGGCCGCAGCGAGACGCGCGGCTGCGCGCGTCCTCGTTACGGTCGAGTGCGACGCGAGCGGCGAAATTGGCGTCGTCGTCACCGCGACGACGACAGGCGTCGCTTCGGAGACGGGCGAGGCCGGCGAGCCTGTGGTCGTTCCTCCGCCGGTGCTCGTTCCGGCTCCCGTGGGCGCGGATTCGAGCGCGACCGTTTCTTCGGGCGTGCGTCGTTTCGGTGCCACCGCCTGTACCGGTTTCGCTCGAGGCGCAGTTGGACGTGGTGATCGTGTTCGTGTCCAGGTTCACCGCGGCGGTCTGCGCGAGCAGCCGGCCGTGGATCGTGGCCGCCGTGTTCGCCGTGATCGTTTCCGCGGCCATGATCGTGCCGACGAAGCGCGTGCCGGTGCCGAGCGTCGCCGAGGAGCCGACCTGCCAGAACACGTTGCAGGCCTGAGCGCCGTTGATCGAGCTGACACGCTCGTGTTCGAGCCGGTGATCAGCGTGGAGCCGATCTGGAAGATGAACACCGCGTTCGGGTCGCCCTGGGCGTCGAGCGTCACGCTCCCCGACGACAGCAGCAGCGAGCTGCTGGCGTACGAACGCCCGCCGTGAAGGTCTGGCCGGCCAGGTCGGTGCCTGCCGAGCCTTCGGTCGGACGGGAGGCCGCGTCGTTGTAGGCCGTGGTCAGGGCGTTCTTGGCTTCGATCGCGACCGCGTCATCGACATGCGTCTGGCCGAGCACATGCGGTGCGCCGGTCACGGATGAGCCGGGGCTGAGACCCAGGTCGCCGAACATCGTCGTCGGTCCGGTGTTGGTGACCGTCGAGCCGGCCAGCACCGAGAAGCTGGCTGCCGTCCCCAGGCCGACCGTCGCGGGCGCGCCGAAGGCGCTGCTCGCGAAGAGCATCGTCGAGAGCAGTCCGAGCAGGAGGAGCCCGGCTCCCGACGCCTTCGGCTTGCCGCGGTCAGCGGGGCTGAACGTCGAGCTGCTGCGAGGGAGTCGCTCGCGAGCGACTGGTACTTCGATGGGACGCCACTGGTCATGGGCGTCTCCTGACTGCGGAGCTGATGCCGCAATAGAAGGGGAATCGATCCCCGGTCTCGTCGACCTGTTTATGTAAACGACCTGGCCGAGCTCGGGGATTAGCAATGCGACGGCGACTAGTCGGATGTCGGATCAGGCTCGAGCAGACGTCTACACGACGCCTCGGCGAGCGGCCGCACGATCGCGAGGTGGTGCTCGCCGAGTCGCTCAACGTGTCGCAGGCCATGCCCGCGCCGAGCGCGCAAGGCGATGCTCGCCGGCCGCCGGAGCGGCTGAGTGTCCGTTCCGGGCCTCGGCTCTGGGTCGAGAGCAGCTGGCGCGACCAGCTCGCGACGCGAGGAGACTCCGAGCTTGCGGTAGATGTTGCGCGCGTGGGTACGGACCGTCTCGACACCGACCTGCAGAGCGAGGGCGATCTGGGGATTGGAGCGACCCTGCTGGAGCAGCGGCAGGACTTCGGCCTCGCGCTGCGTCAGCAGGAATCCGCCCGCGATCGATCCGCCACCGGCGAGCTGACTCGCGCGGAATCACCTGCAACCCGCGCGAGGCGAGATGGATCGCGTTGAGCACGTCGCGTGATTGCGTGTCGCGCGACAGGCAGGCGCTCGCGCCGAACGCGAGCAGCTGTGCGGACTCGACCGCCGAGAGCTCGTTCGCGAGCAGGACCAGCCGCGTGTCGGGGTGCTTGGCGCTGATCTCGCGGACGTCGGCGAGCTTGACGAGCGCGCCGACGTCGAGGATCGCGACGTCCGGGTCGGTGCGCGCGCAGGACCACCGAGAGCCGTGCCTGCTCGACGTCCTCGGCCACGATCTCGAGGCTCGGATCGCCGTCGATCAGCTCGCGCAGTCCACCGGCGAGCAGATCGTCGAAGCGAGCGAGCACGACGGTGCTCGGAATCTGCGCCGGGCTCGGTGAGCCGGGCGCGTGAGAGCGCATACATCCACATCGACAGCGTGGAGCCGATCGAGTGAGCTTCGCGTCACCCGCGCCTCCCCCTGTGGCCGTCACGAAGATCACCCCGCCGGGAGGAAGAATCGAGTCCGGGCTGCTCTCAGTATCTGGTGCATGGCTCGCGTACTTCTCAGCTTCACGCTCGCGGCGGCCCTGCTGCTGCCCTCGGTAGCCGACGCCCGAGGCGGCCGGACTGCGCAAGCCTCGCTCCACGGTGGCGAGGAGCCGGCCCGGGCCGGCCGCGGCACGCCGGGCGGCGCTCGCCACGCTCGCCGCCCGCGAACCCGTCGCGCTCGCCACCTCGCTCGCCGAGCGCTACTGGGGCGCGGTCGCCCTGCGCCGGACAGATCGCGGTCCGCGCCGAGCAGCCGGCGGCCGTCGGGGTCGACTCGACGACCGACGGCTGGGCGACCTTCGACTCCTCGCTCGGAGCGAACGACCTGGAAGCGCCGGCGAGCACATATACGCAGTGCACGATCTCGCTCGCAGCCTGGCAGTGGCCGACGCGCCTGGAAATCGCGGCCGACTGGAACATGTTCTGCCTGACCGTCACCCACGAGATGGGGCACCTGCTCGGCCATCCACACTCGCTGACTCCGGGAAGCGTGATGGCGCCGGTGTTCACCGACGAATCCGACGTCCCCGCGATCTGTCGCGCGGCGCGGCCGCAGGTCGAAGCCGCCGCCGGCCTAACCCAGACTCACTGAGCAGCCGATCCGGCGACCGTGCGCGCCAGCTCTGCAGTCGACGAGCCCATCGCCGGTGATCGGCTCGCTCAAGCGGCCGTCGTCGCGAGCGTCGCGATGTCGATTCCGATCACCTTCAGCCGTCGCGACAGCGCGTTGAAGGCGAAAGCGTTCGTTTCCTCCATCGTGTAGTCGAGGATCGCGTAGTCGGTGGGGTCGGCGCCCGGCGGCACGAGCACCGCGGTCGCGAGCGGGATCAGCTCGGCGAGGCGCTCGGTGATGCGCCGCTTGAGCTGCGGGTCGGAGGCCTTCTCGCGCAGGAACCAGGTGCCGTAGGCGACGTGCCGGTGCTCGTCCTGGGAGATCAGTTTGAAACCCTCGGTCCAGCCAGGGAGGATCTGCTTGCGCTCCATGTAATCGGTCAAGAACCACTGCCCGGTGAGCGCCAACGTGCCCTCGATGATCATGTGGTAGAGCACGACGAAGTCGACCTTCGCCTCCATGTCGCGCGGATCTTCGACCAGTCGCCGCCCCCAATCGACGAGTACTCCGTCGAACATCTCGATGAACGCCGGGTTGAGATCCTTGCGCGCCCGGGCGAGGCGGTCCTCGAAGCTGCCGTCGAGGCCGAGCACTTGCTCGTAGAAGCGGTTGAAGTGCTGCGCGTGGCGCGCCTCGTCGACCTGCTGGGTCGTCAGGAACGCCTCCTCGCCCTGGCTCTCGTACGCCATCACGAGACCCGAGAACTGCGTCGTCACGCGCTCCTCGCCGACGAAGAAGGACGACAGGTTCCAAGAGAGGTTCTCGCGCAGATCGTCCTCCAGCGCGAGCCAATCGCTGCGATCGCGCTCGAGATCGATCGCGTGCGCCTGCCAGTTCTGGCGCTCCCACAGCTCGTAGAGCTCCTGCGGGGCCATCAGCTTGACGGATGACAGCTGCGACTCGTCGGCGATGGTGCCGACGTCACCTTGACTGGTGAGCTCCAACAACGAAGGCATGGATCAGTCCTCCCGTTAGGTTTCGCGCTCGTGGCACGCGTGCGCTGTCCGCGACGATACCGGCTGACGCGCAAGTCGTGTACGCGTGGCGCGGCTCCTGTCATGCCCGGTGCTCGAGCGCCGTCGTCTCGCCGCCCGGACAAAGGACATGGTGAGCGCTACTTGACCGGCGCGTGCGTGCAGACGGGCGCGTGCCGTGCAGCTGCGCGCAGCGCGCGCAGCGCAGCGGCGGCCGCTCGGTCGCACTCTCGCGCGCTCACGAGATCACCGTGAGCTGCTTGTCGAGGCCGTTGAGCGCTTCCTGACCGTCCTCGCGGACGACCAACAGGTCCTCGATGCGAACGCCCAGGCGACCCGGCAGATATACGCCCGGCTCGACGGTGACCACGTTCCCCGACTGCAGCGCGCCCTCGCCTTCGGTGCGCGACAGGCGCGGGGCCTCGTGGATCTCCATGCCGACGCCGTGGCCGAGACCATGGCCGAACTGCTCGCCGTAGCCCGCGCGTTCGATCAGCCCGCGCGCCACGCCGTCGATCTCGCGTCCGGTCGGGCCCTCCCTGACCGCCGCTGCGCCCTGCTGCTGGGCGTCGAGCACGAGCGCGTAGACCTCACGCGCCTGCGCGGACACGCCCTCGCCGGTCGCGTACGTGCGGGTGCAGTCCGAGCAGTAACCGTCCAGCAGCGCGCCCCAATCGATCGTCACGAGCACGTCGGCGCGGGATCTCCTGCTCGCGCGGCTCGGCGTGCGGCAGGGCGCCGTGCGCGCCCGCCGCGACGATCGAGGGAAAGCTCGCGGCCTCGGCCCCCAGGCGGCGCATGCGCAGCTCCAGATCGACCGCGACCTCACGCTCGCTGCGCCCGACGAGGCCGCCTTCGAGCAGGCCGCGCAAGGCGTCGTCGGCCAGTTGCGCCGCTGCGCGCATCCTCTCCACCTCGTCCGCATCCTTGACGGCTCGCAGCCGCTCGACCAGGCCCGCGCACGGCGCGCAGCTCCCAGCCTGGCGCGAGCTCCGCGCGCAAGCGATCGTGCTGGGCCACGGTGATGCTGGCCTCGTCGAAGCCGAGCACGCCGACGGGGCCGGCGAGCGAGCGCGCGGCGGCGTCGAGCAGGTTCCCGGCCACGATCTCGCGCGCGAACGAGTCGGGCACCTGCGCGGCCGACTGCGTCGTGTAACGGAAGTCGGTGAAGAAGCGATGCTGAGGCTCGCCCGCAGCCGACAACAGCGCCAGCCCGTGGCTGCCGGTGAACGCCGTCAGGTAGCGGATGTTGACGGGCGTGTTGACGAGCAGCGCGTCGACCTCGCGCTCGGCGAGCTCGGCCGCGACTAGAGCGGCGCGCGCCTGCTCGTGCTCGCTCGCGACCGACCCACCCGCGCGTGCGGGCCGGGCGACCCCGTCGCGCGCGACGCGCCCCGGCGCCCCGGCGCTGCGGCTCACGCGGCGCCCCGATCGAGCTCGTCGCGCAGCATCTTCAGCGCTTCGCCGTAGCCGTCGGGCCCGCGCCCGGACACGGTCGCGAAGCACAGCTCGCCGATCACCGAGGTCCGTCGCCACGGCTCGCGTCCCTGCACCTCCGAGAGATGGATCTCGAGCGCGGGCAGCGCCGCGATCTCGAGCGCGTCACGGATCGCCCACGCGTAGTGGGTCCACGCCCCCGGGTTCAAGAGGATCGCGTCGGCCTCGTCGCGCAACGCGTGCAGTCGCTCCACGAACGCGCCCTCGTAGTTGGTCTGGAAGAAGCTCGTGCTGAGCCCCAGCTCGCGCGCCTCGGTCTCGATCCGACGCTCGAGCTGTGGCAGGGTCAGCGTGCCGTACAGCGCCCTGTCGCGCCGCCCGAGCTGGTCGAGGTTGACACCGTGCATCACCTCGATGCGATTGCCTGCGCCGGTCATCGTGCCGAGTGCATCATCGCTGTGCGAGCTCCGCGACGGCAGCCCGCAGCTCGCCCGGCTGAACCTCGCACCCGATTTGCGCCTCGCCGGGCTCGCGCACGAGCACGAACGGCAGCGCCTGGCCGATCCGCTTCTTGTCACGCGAAGTCGCCAGCACGACCTGCTCGACGTCGGCCCCCTCGAGCGTGACCGGCAGCCCGCGTTCGCACAACAGCTCGCGGACCTGCTCGCGCAGGCTCGCGGCGTCGGCCAGCCGCAGCGCCGCGAGCAGCCCCAGCCCGACCGCCTCGCCGTGGCGATAGCGCGTGTAGCCGGTCGCGGCCTCGATCGCGTGACCCACCGTGTGACCGAGGTTCAGTACCTGCCTGCGCCCGCCGTCGCGCTCGTCGGCCGCGACGACCGCGAGCTTGGTGCGCGCGCAGGCGATGATCGTCTGCTCGTCCAGATCCTCGCCCGCCGCCACCCGCTCCCACAGTGACCCGCCCGCGATCAGCGCCGTCTTCAGAACCTCCACCCAACCGGAGGCGAGCTCCGCCGCGGGCAGGCTGTCGAGCGTGTCCGGGTCGACCAACACGCCGGCGGGCTGGTGATAGGCGCCGACGTAGTTCTTCGCCTCCGGCAGGTCGACGCCGGTCTTGCCGCCGTAGGCGGAGTCGACCTGCGCGAGCAGCGTGGTCGGGACCTGCACGACCGACACGCCGCGCTGGTAGGTCGCCGCGCAGAAGCCGGCCAGATCGCCGACCACGCCGCCGCCGAGCGCGACCACGTGATCGCCGCGGTCGATCTCGGCGGCGAGCAGCGCGCGCCACACCGATTCGGCCGCAGCGAGCGTCTTGTGTTGCTCGCCGGGCTCGATCGCGATCATCCCGCCGAGCTCGCCCAGCTCGTCGACGTACAGGCGCCCGACCGTTTCATCGGTCACGCAGAACGCGCGCGAGGCGACGCGATCGAGCGGCCAGATCTCCTCACCGCGCTCGCTCGCCGCGCGCAGCAGACCCCTGCCGACGAGCACGGGATACTGGCCGGAGGAGCTTTGCGCCCACAGCAGCCGCGTGCCTGCGGGGGCCGCAGCGAGGGCTCGCAGCGCGTCGAGCACCGGCCGCGCTGCGCCGCGTTCGAGCGCAGGCAGGAACGCCTGCGCATGGCGCTCGTACAGCGGGCGGCGCTCGGCATGCAGCGCCAGGAACGCCTCTCGGTCGCGGGCCAACGGCCGGCCGAGCGCCCCGGTCGGGAGCCTCGGCGGCGATTCCCACTCGCTGCCACGCCTGCTCGGCCTCGATGTCCAGCAGCGCGACCACGTGCGGCTCGAGCGCCGCGCGAACGCGCTCGGAGAGGATGCTGCCACCGCCCAGCGCGATCACCGCACCGGGCTCGGCGGCGTCGAGCAGCTCGCAGACGAGCTGCTCCTCGGCGTCGCGAAAGGCGGCCTCGCCGTGCAGCTCGAACTCCTGGGCGGGCGAGTGGCCGAGCCGCGCCGTGAGCAGCTCGTCGCTATCGCTGGCGCTCGTGCCGAGCTCCCGCGCCAACTCGGCGGCGAGCGTCGACTTGCCGGCGCCCATGAAGCCGATCAGCACGAGCGCGCGCCGCGGGGCGCGTGCTAGGTCGGCCATCCGATCCGTCGCTCGTAGGACTGCAGCGCTTCGAGCGCGTCGTCGATGTGATCGCCGCCGAACTTCCTGCGATATGCGTCGGCCAGCACCAGCGCGACCATCGCCTCCCCGACGACGCCGGCGGCGGGGACCGTGCAGGAGTCGGTGCGCTCGCGCAGCGCCTGTGCGGGCTCGTGCGTCTCGGTGTCAACCGAGCGCAGCGGCTTGGTCAGCGTGGGCAGCGGCTTCATCGCGCCACGCACGATCAGCGGCAGCCCCGTGGTCATGCCCCCCTCGAGGCCGCCGGCGCGGTTGGTCTCCCGGTAGTAGCCGCGCTCGGTCGAATAGAAGATCTCATCGTGCGCCTGCGAGCCCGGCAAGCCTGCGACCGAGAAGGCGTCGCCGATCGCGGCGCCCTTGACCGCCTGGATCGAGCAGATCGCCATCGCCAGGCGCCCGTCCATGCGCTCCTCCCAGGAGATGTGCGAGCCCAGCCCTGGCACGAGCCCGAACGCCTGCACCTCGAACACGCCGCCTAGTGACTCGTTCGCCTTGCGCAGGTCGTCGATCTCGCGCACCATCGCCCGCGTCGCCTCCGCGTCGAGGCAGCGCACGGGCGAGTCGTCGACCGTCGCGAAGTCCTCGAGCGCGAGCGTTCGCGCCGGCTCCGGCGCGCGCACGGAGGCGATCTGCACGACATGCGAGCGCACCTCGACCCCGAACGCGCGCAGCAGCGTCTTGCACAGAGCACCCCCGGCCACGCGCGCGGCCGTCTCGCGCGCCGACGCGCGCTCGAGAATGTTTCGCACGTCGCTCTGCTTGTACTTCTGGGTGCCCACCAGATCGGCGTGCCCCGGGCGCGGGAGGTGTACCTCGGCGACCTCCTCGGAGATCGGCCACGGGCTCATGCGCTCCTCCCAGTTGGCGTAGTCGCGGTTGGCGACCTGCAGGGCGATCGGACCTCCGAGCGTACGGCCGTGACGGATGCCTCCGGTGACCTCGGCGGTATCGCGCTCGATCTTCATGCGGCCGCCGCGACCGTGTCCGAGCTGGCGGCGGGCCATGTCGCGGTTGAGATCGTCGCGGTCGACGGCGAGTCCTGCGGGCAGCCCCTCGACGAGGCAGGTGAGGCCGGGGCCGTGCGACTCGCCGGCGGTTATCAGACGGAGCGCCACTGCTCCTAGCTTATGCGCTGCGTCGCTCAGCCCTTGAGCGCCGCGCCCCACGCCGCCAGGTGCGCGCGGGCGACGAACGCGGGGTGGCCGGCGAACACGAGCACTCCCTTGGTGCGCGAGTAGCGCAGGTCGGGCACGGCGGACAGGCCAAAGCCGCGCAACAGCTCGACCCCTGCCTTCGATTCGCCCTGGAACGCGCTGTGAGCGTCGGCCTTGCTGGCCTTGACGGGCTTGATGCTGACGACCTGCAGCAGGTAGTTGACGGCCGCGCCTTCGGGCGGGAGGAATTCGAGTTCCTCCGTCTCGCCGGCGTGCAGGTCGATCGCCTGACACTGGGAAGAGCTCGGCAGACATGCACCACTGCCGCGCGGGATCGCTTCGCCGACGATCGTGAAAGTGGCGCTCTTGCCGCCGGCGACGACGCCGCGGAAGACGAGCACCGGCTGCGCCGACGATGGCAGCGGCTGCTGGCGCTTGAGCCCGTTGTACGGGGTCAGCTGCGCGCTCAGCACCGGCGTGCCCGGCGCGGCGGTGCCGAACAGCACCGACACGTCGTAGGCAGTCTGCGGTGATGATTTTCCTTCGCTCTTGTTCTTGCCCGAGGGCGAGCTCCCGCCGGTCGGCGACGACGGCTTCGATTCGCCTTGCGGCTGCGACCCGCTGCCCGACGAGGCTTCCGGGGAAGCCGCGGGGGAGCCGCTCGCGGACGAGCCGGCGCCCGATTCGGAGGACCCTGAGGCGGAAGCGCTGCCGGTCGAGCCGCTCGTGCTGCTCGATGCACTGGCGGCCTTCGCGCCCGCGCCGGGCACGGACGCGAACGGGTTACGCGTACGGCCGCCCGTCTGCTCGCTCGAGCCGTTCGCAGTCTCGGCGATGGGCTGCTCGGCGCTCGTGTTCGCCTCGCTGACGCTGATGCCCGGCGTCTTTGCCGCTGGGAGAGGATTGCTCGCATTCGGCGACGATTCGCTCGAGCCGCCACCCAGCGCGGCGTAAGCGAGCGCGCCGACCAGCGCGAGGACGACCAGCGCCAGCGCCGGTCGCAGCCTGCGATCGAGCAGGTCCGCCTTGACGGACTCCAGCAACTCGTTCATCGCGCGCCTCCGATCGTGGCGACGGGCGCGGCCGGCGCGCTCGAGCCCGACGAGGAGCTGGAGGCGGTCGTGGCGGCGCTCGACGACGGCGAGGCCGACGTCGACCCGCCCGTCAGGCCCTGGCTGCTGGGCAGCACGTAGGCGGTCGCGGTGACCGTGCCCGTCAGCGTCGAAGCCGAACCCTTTTCGGCCGACTTCTGCTGGAGGTCGATGCCCTGCAAGGTCAGCAGGCGGCCACTCACCTGCAGGCCCCCGGAAGTACGTGCGCACGGTCGCGCCGTTGAGCGTCTTGAACAGGTGGTAGAGGTCGGCGAAGCTGCCGTTGAAGATGAACGTGAACGGCATCTTGGTGAACCCGGCTACGGCCGCAGCGGGCGTTGCGGAGGCGGACGAGGAGGAACCGCTCGATGTGCTCGACGCGCTGGAGCCGGAGGTGATCGAGCTGAATTCGACGTGCTTCTGATTGGAGGCCTGCGCGAGCTGGAAGATCAGCGACGGCACTTCTTCGCTCGGCGGAACGGCTTTGCCCAGGCTCACGACGGACGTGTACGCCGCGCTGTAGCGCTGCTGCGCCGCGCGGGCGTTGGAAGCTTCTTCTTCCGCGCTCGCGAGCTGCTTCTTGGCCGCGCTCACCTGGGTGCCAAGGCTCGACGCCTGCTTGCGCTCGGGCGAGACGAGCGCGAACCATGCGGCCGCAAGCACCGCCAGCGTCACGATCGCGATCAGGACTATGCGGTCACGCCCGGTCATTGCCCGCCTCCGTTCGAGGTCGTGATCTTCGTTGCGGAGCTCGCGCTCGAGCTGGCCGCGGGCAGCGGATCGAAGGTGACCTGCACGGTGAACGTCGGCTTGTTCCGTCCACACTGTTCAGTGCCTGCGCCGCCGGCGGCGGCGGCGCCCGTGGCGCTGCCTGCGCTGGCGGAACTCTGCAAGTTGACGCTGGCGACGCCGTCCATCAGGCGCAGACGTTGCAATGTCAACGCGACCTCGGACTGGCTCGTCGCGCAGCCGCTGAGCGTGATCACCGGGACGCTGCCGGGAGGCGTTGCCGAGCTGACAGCCTGGCTCGCGGATTTTGCCGTGGAGGAGGCAGACGAGGACGTACTGGTGGACGAGGTGCTCGTCGACGACCCTGCGGTCGAGCCGACCGTTCCATTCAGCGAGCTGATCGAGGCGTCTTCGGGGAGCACCCTTCCGAGCTCGTGCATCACGTGCGCCCAGTCGAAGCGCGAGTCGACCAGTTGCGAGACCGCTTGCATGCGCTGTTCGCGCAACGCCAGGAAGCTCGTGTACGGATTCAGCTGCGCGGCGGTCTGCTGCGCGCGCTGCGCGCGCGCAGTCAGGGTTGCGACCTGCGCCCGGCGGCTGGAGATCTGGTGATGGGCGATTCCGTAGACCAGCGCGAGCAGCGGCCAAGCCGGCGAGCAGGCCCAGCACGGCGTAGGCGGCACCCTGCGAGCGCCCGGCACCGACCGCGCCGCCGCGGCTGCCGTCGCTGGGGATCAGGTTGACGGCTCTCATCGCGGAGCCTCAGCGGTCGCCAGGCCAGCGGCGACGGCGAGCCGGTGGGTCGAGACCCGTCCTTCCAGCTCGGCGTCGGCGAGGCCGACGCTTTCCCTGCGCACCTCGATGCCCAGCGACGTCTGCAGCGCTGCGGAGAAGCCCGGCAGGTCGAGCGCTGCTCCGCTCAACGACACGTGCGCGATCTCGCCGCCCTGGTCTTGCGTGCGATGGAAGTCCAGCGAGTTGCGAATCTCGCCCGAGATCTCGCGGACGCCCCTCTCCAGCAGCGGCGCGAATGTCGGCGTCGGAGGCGGGCTCCTCCACGTTGGCGGGCTGTTCGCTCGTGCGAACCGCGGCGATCGTCTCGGCGTAGCCCATCGAAGCCTCCCGCGCCTCGTGCTCCTCAAGCGTGAGCGGCGACTCCTGCGCGGCAGGCTCGGGCTCGGCAGAGGCTGTGGCGCCAGTTGAGGTCCGGAGTCAGGCGCGGGTTTCCCGGCGAGGCCGTCGGGGGCGGGCGCGGGCTCCTCGACGAGCCCGGACTGAGGTCGGGCGCAGCCGGCGCGCTCAAGTCGACGCTCGCGAGCAGCGCGCGCGCCGACTCCAGCGAGATGCTGCGGCGGGTCGCGAGCTCGCCCGCCATCGCCTCGACGCCGCCGCCGATCACTCGCGTGAAGCGGCAGGTGGTTCCGTCGGCGATCGCCAGGTTGGCGAGGCCGTCGACGTTCAAGTACAGGACGCGGTCGGCGTTGGAGCGCCTCGGAGGGGTCGTACAGGGAGCGGATCAGCGCGAATGCGGAGAGGTCCACCCCCTCTGCGATCAGCCCCGCACCGCGTACCGCGGCGAGCAGACGTTCGACCATGTCGCGCTGGGCGGCGACGAGGACGACGCGCTGACGCGACCCGGCCGGCGTGTCGATCAGGCCCAACGGATGAAAGTCGAGGACCGCGTTGGAGAGCGGCATCGGCACCTGGTCCTGCGCCTGGAAGCGGACGGCCGCGGCGAGCTCCTTGCGGTCGCTGACCGGCGGCAGGTCGAGCGTGCGCATCACCGTGCGCTGGTTGGCGATCCCGACCCGCACGCGCTTGCCGAGCGTGCCGTCGGCGAACAGCTCGCGCAGCGCGTGGCTGAGCGCCTCCACGTCGACGACCTCACCCTCGCGAACCGTGTCCGCGTCGAGCGGCTGCGCGGCGGCTCGTTCGGCGAGGATGTGGCCGTTGACGCGCGCCTTCACGGCCGCGACGAGGCCGGGCTGGACGTCGAGTCCGACGACATCGGCGCCGGAGCCGCGACGTCCGAGGTTGAGTGAAAGAGATGGGAGTCGGAGCATGCGATCGATCAGGGGAGGCGCGGCGCGGGGGCCGCACTGGCGATATCGGCGCGAGCCCCCCGGCGCTTTAGCGCTCGCGTTGCGCGCTCACAGAAAGTGATGAACGTAGAGATCGACGATTTCTGCGCCGACGAAGCTCCCGACCACGGCGCCGAGCGCCAGGAACGGACCGAACGGAAGCGCCGTCTTGCGTCCCTCACGCACTCCCCTGCGCGCGATCACCAGCGCCCCGACGAGCACGCCGGCGAGCAGCGCGATCAAGATCGCGGGAGCGACCGCGCGCCCCAGGAACAGCCCCATCATGCCCGCGAGCTTGACGTCGCCCATGCCCATGCCGCCCGGATAGGCGAGCGCCGCCAGCAGCAGGAACGCCGCCGCCGCCGCGCCCGCGATCAGTCGCGCCGGCTCGCCCGCGGGGTCCAGCGCGAGCCCGAGCACGAGCGCGAGCACTGCGCCGAGCGCGGTCAGCTTGTTGGGGATGATGCGGTGCTCGAGGTCGATCAGCGCCGCCGGCACGACGACCAAGATCAGCACGACGCTGAGCGTCACGCCCGTCGCCGAGTCGTGCGCGAGCACCGCGCCCGCGCACAGCGCGGCGGTCAGCGCCTCGACGAGCGGATAGCGCGGCGAGATCGTCGCGCCGCAGCTGCGGCAGTGACCGCGCAGCAGCAGGAACGAGAGAATCGGGACGTTGTCGTAGGGCCGGACAGGCGTTCCGCAGCGCCGTGCAGTGCGACGCAGGGGCGATCAGTGACTCGTGGCGCGGCAGGCGGTAGGCGACGACGTTCAGGAACGAGCCGAAGATCGCTCCGAAAACTCCCGCAAAGTGCGACCTCCATACGAGATGCATCGGTGTCAGGAGTGCCGGACTTGAGGCCGCCCACACGCAAGAGGGGCGGCCCGTTGGCCGCCCCTCTTTGTGAAACGTCGGTCAGGCGCCGCGACAGCGACGCCAGCCGAATCAGCGATTACCAGGTTCCGCCGGAGTTACAACCGCCCGAGGACACGGGCGCACACGTACGGGTTACGACACCTTTGCTGACCGAGATCGTGTACTTGTCTTTCGTGACCGGTGATTCTGCGACGACGCTGTAGCTTTCGGCGCCCGGCGTCGCACCCTGATGCACGCGTTGGTTCCCGTGCCGCACCAGTTTCCGAAACCGGGATCGTTTTTTCAACTTCTCCCAGCTTTTCGATGGAGACTTCCGCGTAGCTACCGCTGTTTTCGGTGGCGATCGTCTCAGCGGTCGTCTGAGCGGTGCGCGCCAGCTCCTTCGCCGACGCGTCGTTGGCCTTGCTCTTCTGGTTCAGGAACGACGGAATGGCGATCGCGGCGAGAATGCCGATGATCAGGATGACGACCAGAAGCTCGATAAGGGTGAAACCACCCTCATTGCTCAAGCGCTGGCGCAGTCGATACAGCATGTGAATCCTCCTAGGATCCGTGTTTAGAGCGCCAGCTCTTGGCCCACCGCCCTCAAATGGCGATGCGTCCCCCGTCGGTCGACCTGTGTTGATCGGCTTGTGAGAGCCGCCGGCTTTGCTACGCACCCGTCAGGATGCTCTGCCTTGGCACCTCGACACTGGCATTGTCAGCCGGCTGCATCGACTGCCTGATAATGTGCAGCTTTAGCCCTGCACTGCTCTTGGACGCATGCATTACTCGGCGTCGGATCGACGCCGGCTCGCCCTGTCGCCCAACGGGCCTGCGCGTCGACGCCGGCGATGCGCACGCCGCCGCCCTCGCACCACGGGCAGGTGACGGTGCTGGGGGTGCCGCCGAGATTTGAGATCAGCTTGCCCGTGCCGCGACAGGGCATACACTCCCGCGGCCCGTGGGACTGCTCGTCTCGATCCTCGCTGTCGCTGCTGCTCGCTCGCCACGAGCCGATGAGCACTAGCGTTCCGCTGATGACGAGGCGCACGGTGCGCACTGCGAGTGGGCGCGCGCTCGCCGCGATCACGCGCGGGCCGCGGCCGTGCTGCGCCTGGTCGCCGATCGGCAAGGTGCTGCCCGACCCGTTCTACGACGCAGCCGTGCGCAGCATGGGGCTTTCCTGGCACAACTTCTTCTTCGGCGCGTTCGAGCCCGAGCGGCGAGCGTCTCGATCGACAAGCCGCCGGTCGACCTGTGGCTGCAGGTGCTCAGCGTGAAGCTGTTCGGCTTCACTCGACGACGCTTGAAGCTGCCCGAGGCGCTGGCCGGGATCGCCTCCGTGCCACTGCTGTTCCTGGCCGTCGGCGCATGTGGAGCGCGACCGCCGGGCTCGCGGCGGCGAGCGCGCTGGCCGTGCTGCCGGTCGAGGTGATCACCTCGCGCAGCGACACGATGGACGGGGTGATGATGATGCTGATCGTGCTGCGCGCTGCTGCTGATCCTGCGCGCGTGCGACAGCGGCCGCGCTCGCTGGCTGCTCGCCGGCGCCGCGGTGATGGGCGTCGCCTTCGACGTGAAGATCCTCGAGTCGCTCGTCGCGCTGCCCGGCGCTCGCGGTGCTCGCCTTCCTCGGCTTTCCCGCCTCGCGCGGACGCCGGCTGGCCGCGCTCGCGGCGGCCGGCGCCGTGTACGTGGTCGTCGCGCTCGCGTGGCTGACGGCGACGCTTGCTCGCGCCAGCCACGACCGGCCGTGGGCGATCGGCTCGACCAACGGCAGCGCGTGGAACGCGGTGTTCGTGTTCAACGGCACCGAACGGCTCGGCGGCAAATCGCCCGAACCGCAGTTCACCGTGTACGAACCGGGCCACAAATACCCGGTGGCCACGCAGTCCGAGCGCGACCACATCCCGATCGTGCCGCCTTCCGCCACGCGCCTGCTCGCGCGCATCGGCCCGCTATCGGGCGAGCGCCTCGGCATGGAGCTGCTCGTCGCGCTGCTGCTCGGGATCCCGGCGCTGCTGTGGGGTCTGGCTGCGTGCGCGCCGAGGCCGGCGGTCGCGAGCGACGACGACGACGCGGACGAGGTCGACGCGCGAACGCGCAGCGGCTGCGCGATCGCCGTCGCGGCCGGCCTCGCGGTCTGTGGCTGCTGACGGGCATCGTGCTGTTCAGCCACATGGCCGCCTGCATCCGCGCTACGTCGAGGGACTCGTGCCGGCGGTCGCCGCGATGCTGGGGATCGGCGTGGCGTGGGCCGCGAGCCGCGCGGGCGGCTGCGCCCGGTCGTGCTCGCGGTCGCGCTCGTCGGTCGTCGTCGTAGTACGGCGAGCGCCTGCTGTACGGCACGCCGCGGAGTGGTGGATCTCGCTGCGTCGGCGCGCTCGGCGCGCTCGCGCTCGCGGCTGCTGGCGCGGCTGCGCTGCGCGCCGCGCCGGCTGCGCGCGGCGCTGGCGCCGGCGGGCGTGCTCGTGCTGACGCTGTGCGCGCGTGCTCGCGATCCCGTCGGCACGCGACATCACGGCGATCGACAACCACGTCACCGACGCCGGCTACGTCGGCGCGCTGCCGGTCGAAGAGCAGCGCCTGCGTCAGCGCCTACCTGCGCGCCCACCAGGGCAGCGCGCGCTACGAGGTCGCGGCCCAGTCGGCGACGCAGATCGGCTCGCTGATCGTGCAGGACGCGCGCCCGATCGTGATCCTCACGAGCTACGGGGCGCGCGTGTTCACCTCGGTGCGCAAGCTCGAAGCACCTGATCGCCGCAGGCGAAGTGCGCTACGCGTTCCTGAACTCCCCCTGCCCCCACCACGTGCGCGTCCGAAGAACGCGGCCTGCTCGGCGCCTGCGCAGTGGGTTCGCGCACACGCCACCGACGTCTCGCGCGCGGCCGGGCTGAAGCGCGGCAAGGTTCTGTGGCTGCTGCCGGGAGCCAAGCCGTGAGCGGCGACTCGAGCACCGACGCCGCGCGCGCCGATCGCGTGACGGCGCTCGCCGACGGCGCGCGCGCGGCCGGCAGGCTGGCGCTCGACACGGAGTTCATGGGCGAGGGCCGCTATCGCACGCTGCTGTGCCTGATCCAGCTCGCGGTCCCCGGTCGGCGCCGAGCAGGGCAGCGACGTCGCGCGTGCTCGACCCGCTCGCGGCCGACTTCGACGGCGCGCCGCTGGCCGCGCTGCTCGCCGACCCGGCGGTCGAGATGGTCGTGCACGCCGGTCGCCAGGACATCGCGCTCGTGCGCCGGATGCTCGCGACGGAGGTGACGAACGTGTTCGACACCCAGGTCGCCGCGGGCTTCGCCGGGCTCGGCGCGCAGGCGTCCTACGACTCGCTGCTGTCCGACGTGCTCGCGTGCGCGTCGCCAAGAGCGCGAGCTTCACGCGCTGGGACGCGCGGCCCCTGTCGAGCGAGCAGCTCGCCTACGCGCGCGAGGACGTCGTGCACCTGCTCGAGCTCGCCGACGAGCTCGAGCGGCGCCTGCGCGAGCTCGGGCGACTGCAGTGGGCGCGCGAGGAGTGCGAGCCGCTGGAGCGCTCCAGCGACGAGCGCGACCTGGAGGCGATCTTCGCGCGGCTGCCGCGCGTGCGCACGCCTGAGCGCCATCGGCGCGGCCGATCGCGCGCGAGCTCGTGCGCTGGCGCGAGCAGACCGCCGCAGCGTCAGGATCGCCCGGTGCAGAGCGTGCTCAGCGATGCCGCGCTGATGGAGATCGCCAAGCGCAAGCCCGCCTCGCGCGAGCGAGCTCGAACAGATCCGCGGCGTCGGGCGCCGCCAACCTGCGCCGGCGCGGCGAGGAGCTGCTGG
Organism: uncultured Solirubrobacteraceae bacterium; assembly: GCA_963846205.1. Taxonomy (GTDB): domain Bacteria; phylum Actinomycetota; class Thermoleophilia; order Solirubrobacterales; family Solirubrobacteraceae; genus Palsa-744. Next base: position 152,606 of record CAWJVB010000006.1, read on the forward strand.
CGGTCGTGCGACACGCCCGCGAGCTCGACGCCCGAGGCCGTCCCGCGCGAGGACGCGCCCGCCGCCGCCCAAGCCCGAGGACGCGCCGCTGATCGCGCTCGGCCGAGGCGCTGCTGCGGGCTCGCGCACGCGAGGCCGGACTCGCCTACGAGCTGCTCGCGGCGCGCGCCGACCTGCAGGCGATCGTCGCGGCCTGGCGCGCCGGCGCGCGCAGGAGGCCGACGTGCGCACGCTGCGCGGCTGGCGGCGCGAGCTGGTCGGCGCCGAGCTGCTGGAGCTGCTCGACGGCGAGTTGTCGCTGTCGGTCGCCGAGGGGCGCCTGGCGTCGGCGAGCTAGCCGCGCAGCTGACGGCCGCGGCCAGGTCGCGCGCAAGCCGCGACTGCCAGCCGCGGGAAGGCGCAGCCAGCAGTGCGGCGATACCACCGAGGCTCCTGGACCGCGCGACGCCGCAGAACGCCAGAACGATGCCGGCGGGGCCAAGGAGATCGTGCTCGACCTGTGCGATGTCGAGTTCATCGACTCCAGCGGCCTGGGCGCGATCTTGCACGGCAAAGCGCTCTGCCAGAAGCATCAGTGCGCCTATTCGCTGACCCCTGCCCAGAGGCCCGTGGAGCGGATGTTCGATCAGTCGACTGGTGTGAAGGGCAGGCTGTCCTTTCGTCCGAGACTCGCTCGAGAACGCTCCGAGCGCGCAGCCCGACCGGACCCGGCTGAGCCCCGCGGGCGTTCTCGTGTGCCTATTTGATGCTGTTGTAGACCGAGAACAGCGGCAGGTACATGGAGATCACGATGAAGCCGACGATGCCGCCGATCACGATGATCATGACCGGCTCGAGGATCGAGGTGAGCGCCTTCACCGACGCCTCGACCTGGTCCTCGTAGAACTCGGCCACCTTGTCGAGCATCGCATCGAGCGCACCGGTTTCCTCGCCGACTCCGACCATGTGCGTGACCATCACCGGGAAGATCGGCGCCTGCGCCAGCGGCGCGGCGATCGTTCCGCCGCGCTTGACCGAGGCGATCACGCCGTCCATCGCCTCCTCGACCGCGACGTTGCCGCCGGTTCGACCGACGATGTCCAGGGCGAGCAGCAGCGGCACGCCGGCGCTCGTCAGCGAGGCCAGCGTTCGCGCCCAGCGAGCGACGGCGACCTCCTGCACGATCGCGCCGATCTTCATAGGGATGCGCAGGCGGAAGTGGTCCCACTGCGGCCGCCCCCATGAGGAGCTCTTCCACTTGATGAACGCGAAGGCCGAAACGCCGGCGAGCAGGAAGATCAGCCACCAGTAGCCGGTCACGGCGTGCGACAGGAACACCGAGACCTGCGTGATCTTCGGGAGTTCTCCGCCGAACTCCTTGAAGACGTTCTCGAACACCGGCACCAGGAAGGCGACGAGCGCCATCATCACGCCGACCGCGAAGGTGACGACGAGCGCGGGATAGACCATCGCCGAGCGGATCTGTTTGCGCAGCGAGGCGTCCTTCTCGAGCTGGTCGGCGACGCGCAGCAGCGCGTCCTCGAGCACACCGCCCGCCTCCCCCGCCTGCGTCATCGCGACGAACAGCGGGCTGAACACCTTCGGGTGGCGCGCCATCGCGTCGCTCAGCGAGAGGCCCGCCTCGACGTCCTTGCGGACCGCCACGATCGTTTCCTTCAGGAACTTGCTCTCGGTCTGCCACTCGAGCACGTACAGCGCGCGCAGGATGCTCATGCCCGAGCTGATCATCGTCGAGAGCTGACGCGAGAAGACGGCGAGCTCGGAGGCGGCGACCGTCTTCATGAACGACAGCTCGATCTCCCGCGAGGCGTGCTTGTCGGCGATGTCGAGGACGATCAGCCCGCGCTGCTTGAGCTGGTCGGAGACCGCCTGCTTGGAGTCGGCCTCCACCTCGCCGCGCGCCTTGACGCCGGCGAGGTCCATTGCCTTGAAGACGTACGTGCTCATCTCGAGCGACTCCTACGCGGCGGCCGCTGGCCGAGATCGAGCGTCTCGGCGCCGAGCAGACGCCCGAGCTCCTCGGGCGTCGAGGAGCGCGCTTCGGCGAGCTTGCGGCGTGATCTGGCCCTGGCGCACGAGCGTCGCCAGCGAGGCGTCCATCGTCTGCATGCCCGACGCCGAGCTGGTCTGCAGCACCGAGTAGATCTGGTGTGTCTTGCCCTCGCGGATCAGGTTGCGCACGGCCGGGTTCGGCACAGCACCTCCGTCGCCACCACGCGGCCCGAGCCGTCGGCGTTGGGCAGCAGCTGCTGGGTCATGATGCCCTGCAGCGCGACCGACAGCTGCACGCGGACCTGGCCCTGCTGATGGGCCGGGAACACGTCGATGATGCGGTCGATCGTCTGCGCGGTGTCCTGGGTATGCAGCGTCGCGAACACGAGGTGGCCGGTCTCGGCCGCGGTCAGCGCCGTCGAGATCGTGTCGAGGTCGCGCATCTCGCCGACGAGGATCACGTCGGGGTCCTGGCGCAGCGCGGCCTTCAGCGCCTCGCGAGAAGCTCTGCGCGTCGGAGCCCAGCTCGCGCTGGTTGACCAGGCACTTCTTGTGGCCGTGCAGGAACTCGATCGGATCCTCGATCGTCATGATGTGCTCCTCGCGCGTGCCGTTGATCTCGTCGATCATCGCCGCCAGCGAGGTGGACTTGCCCGAGCCGGTCGGCCCGGTGACCAGCACGAAGCCGCGCGGCTTGCGCGTGAACTCGTGCACCGCCGCCGGCAGGCCGAGCTCGTCGATCGAGCTCAAGTTGAAGGGGATCAGGCGGAAGGCCGCGCCGATCGCGCCGCGCTGGAAGTACGCGTTGACACGAAAGCGCGCATGGCCGGGGATCGAGTAGGCGAAGTCGATCTGCCAGTCGGTCTCCAGGCGCTGGCGCTGGTCGCCCGAGAGGATCGAGTAGACGATCTCGCGAGTGTCCGTCGAGGACAGCTTCGGGATAGTCCTCCAGCGGCGTCAGGCGTCCGCGCACGCGCACGGTGGGATGCGCGCCGGCGCTCAGGTGCAGGTCGGACGCCCGGCGTGAGACGACCTCCATCAGCAGATCTGCGAAATCGATGTCCATGGCCCGCCCCATCGACCGTCGGGCAGAGCGGCAATCGCGTCTGCAGCGGCCGTCGAGTGGACGAAAGTTGAGACCGGCTGAGGACTCCGGCGCTGATGCCTCGCGCGCCGCGCGGCGCATCGCCTCGCAGCGGCGCCGCGCGCCCGGTCCACAGCTCGAAGCTGAGCGCGCCCTGGGCGACCAGGATCTCCAGCCCGTCGAGCGTCCGCGCGCCCCGCTCGCGCGCGACGCGCAGCAGCGCCGTGGTACCGGCGCGCGGTAGACGAGGTCGACGACCAGGCCGTACGTCGCCGAGCGCATCGCGGCGTCAAGCGCCAGCGACGCGCAGCTCCTCAGCGCGCGGGCTGCAAGCCCGACCGAGGTGCAGTTGACGAGCACGTCGGCGCGGCTCCGGGCGCGCGACCGCGCGCGCGCCGAGGCTCGCGCGCGAGCTCGCGCGGCGCGCTCGGGCGTGCGGTTCCAGACCGACACCTCGCGCGCGCCCGCTTCGCGCAGCGCCCACACGGCCGCCCGCGCGCTGCCGCCGGCGCCCAGCACGAGCGCGCGCATCCCGCGTCGGCGACTCGCCGAGCGCCGCGATCAGGCCCGGGGCGTCGGTGTTCTCGGCGGCGATCGTCCCGTCGGCGGCGAACGACAGCGTGTTCGCCGCGCCGATCGCGCCGCGCCGCGTCGCTCGCGCGGTCCGCCAGCTCCAGCGCCGCCTGCTTGTGCGGGATCGTGACGTTCGCCCCGACGAAGCCCGAGGCGCCCGAGCGCGCGCACCGTCTCGGCGAACAGCGCCGGGGGCACCGGCAGCCGCTGATAGCGCCAGTCGCTCATCCCGAGCGCCGCCAGCGCGGCGTTGTGGATCGCCGGCGAGCGGCTGTGCGCGACCGGCCAGCCGAGCACGCCCAGCCGCGTCGCTGTCGATCACTTCTTCTTGCAGGTCGGAGGATGGCCGCCGTTCTTCTTGACCGCCGCCTGGTAGGCGCGACGTTGCGTTGGAACTGCGCGTAGGTGTTCGAGAACACCTGCTCGCCGCAGCCGTCCGCGGCCGGCGACGTAGTACAGGTAGTGCACGTGCGCGGGATGCGCGGCGGCTTCGATCGAGGCTTCGCCCGGGTTGGAGATCGGGCGTCGGCGGCAGGCCTTTGTGGGTGCGCGTGTTGTACGGCGAGTCGATCTTCAGCTGCGCTTCGGTCAGTTCGCCCGTGTAGGTCGCGATCCCCTTCTGCAGCTCGACCGCGTAGTAGATCGTCGCGTCGATCCCCAGCGGCATGCCCTGCGCGCAGGCGGTTGTAGATGACCGCCGCGATCAGCGGCCGGTCGTGCGCGGTCTGCGCCTCGCGCTCGACCATCGAGGCGACCGTCAGCAGCTGGTAGGGCGTCACGTGCAGCGCGCGCGCACGGCGCGCTGTCGGCCGGCGCCGAAGCGCTCGCCGAAACGCGATCAGCTGCTCGTCGACCAGCGCGCGTGACGCGGCGCACCCGCGTTCATGTCGTAGGTCGCCGGGAACAGGAAGCCTTCGAGGTCGGGCGTGCTCGCCGGCGCTCCGTAGCGCGCCGGGTTCAGCAGCGGCGAGCGCTTGGTCGCCGCCAGGTAGCTGCCCGTCAGCGCGTCTTCGCTGGCGAGCTCGGCGATCTGCAGGCGCGTCTAGCCCTCCGGGATCACCACCTTCACCGCGATCGCGCGCGGCGGCGGCTTGCTGAGCGCGTCGATCGCCGCCGAGTAGCTCATGTCGCGCGCAGCTGAAAGCGCCCGGAGTGAAGCGAGCCGCGCTTGCCCTCGAGCAGCGCGCGCACGTCGAAGAAGAAGCCCGAGGAGACGACGCCGTCGCGCGCGAGGATCGAGCCGATCTTGCTCGCGCTCGAGCCCTTCGGGATCCGCACGATCACGCTGCCGCTGCCGACCCCGCGAACGGCTGAAACAGCGACACAGGAACCACACGAGAGCGCCGCCGCAGCAGCGCGAGCAGCGCGGCCACGCGAGCGCGCGTAGGACGGCCCCGCGCGCCCATCCCCGCTGCGCAAGCCCGCTCGAGCGGCGGCAGCTCGGCGGCGGCGCGCGCGCGTGCCGCGGACCGGCGGGCGCGCCGCGGCCAGGCTCGCCTGAGCGGGCTCGTCGAGCGCGCCGCGCACCTCCCGACGGGCCGCTCGCCGCGCTCGCGGTCCGGTCGGCCTCCGGGCTCGTCGTCGGGGGGATCGCGCCCGCGGCGCGAGTCCTCGCCGGCGCCGGCGTCGCGTGCGCTCGGCGCGCTGCTCGGCGGGCGGCGGGCTCGCCTGCGGCCGGCGTCGGCCGACGGCTCGCGGCGGCTGGCCGGCGCGTCGGCTGCGCCTCGGCTGGCGGACGCGCTGGCGCTCGGACTCGGCGGCCGGCGCGCGGCTCGACCGGCTCGGCGGCTCGCGGCTCGAGCGCTCGGCTCGGCTGACCGCGCTCGGCCGCGGCGGTGCGCCGTCGATGCCGGCGGGCTGCGGTCGCGGCTCGTCCGGCGCGGCGGCTGCGGTCCGTGGCGGCGGCGCGGCGGCGCCGGGCGGGCGCTCGTGCGGCTGCGCGCCCGCGCGGCGCGTTCGCGCTCCTGGCGGTCGCGCTCGCGCTCCTCCGCGGTGCGTTCGTGCGCCGGGCTGTGATCGGTTGCCGCGAGACAAGGACAGAGACCCTAATGCGACCTGCGCCGCCAGCCAGCTCTCCAGCAGGTGCGCGGCGGCGCGCGAGTCCTCGCTCGCGCGTGGCCGGCGCCGTCCAGCGCGCTGGGCCATGCGCGTGGTGAAGCGCTCGTCGTGCATCTCCACCGGGACCTCGTCGCCGAGGCGCCGCGCGAGCCGCTCGGCGAACGCGCGCGTCTCGCGCGTCTGCTCGGTGTCGCCGCCGCGCAGCGACAGCGGCAGCCCGACGACCACGCGGCTCGACCTCGCGCTCGCGCACGAGCTGCGCCAGAGCGCCGCATGCCCGCGCTTGCGTGCGCCGGGCGCTCGACGGCCTCGATCGGCGTGACGATCGTGCCGGTCGGGTCGCTGACGCGCGCAGCCGCAGCGCGCGCTGCCGTAGTCCAGCGCGAGCACGCGCATCAGCCCTCGAGCGCCGCGGCGATCGCCGCGCGCGGCGGCGCTCGATCGCTCCTCGAGCTTCTCGCGGCTCGCGCCCGCCGGCCTGCGCCAGCGTGTCGCGCCCGCCGCCGCCGCCGCCCACGACCGCGGCGGCCAGCTTGACGACCGCGCCGGCCTTGACGCCCCGCTCGACGAGCGCGGGCGCGACGCTCGCGACGAGGTGCACGCGCCCGTCGACGGCCGCTGCCGAGCACGATCGCCGCGTCGCCGAGCCGCCCTTGAGCTGGTCGGCGACGTCGAGCAGCGCCTTGGCGTCGGGCACCATCCACCGGTCGCCGACAGGACCTGCGCGCCGCGATCTCCAGCCACGCGACGCCAGCAGCTCATCGATGTCGATCGCGCCGGCGCCGCCGCCCGCGCGCGGCCGCGTCCTTCAGCGCCTTCTCGCAGCGCTCTGCGCTCGCGCTCGCGCGTCGCGCACCAGCTCGGCGGCGTCCTGCGGGCGGGTGCGCAGCGTCGCGCGCGATCTCCCGAGCAGCGCGGTCGTGCTCGCGCAGCAGCTCGACCGCGCTCGGGCCCGGTGAGCGCCTCGATGCGCCTGCACGTTGGCGGCGCTCGAGGTCTCGGCGAGGATGCGAAACGCGCCGATCTCGGCGGTCGAGCGCACGTGCGTGCCGCCGCACAGCTCGCGCGAGTACTCGCCGTCGCCGACCTCGACCATGCGCACGACCTCGCCGTACTTCTCGCCGAACAGCGCCATCGCGCCGAGGCGCTTGGCCTCGTCGAGCGTGGTCGTGATCGGGCGCACGGGATCGTTGCGCGCGATCCACTCGTTGACGCGATCCTCCACGTCGCGCAGCTCCTCCGCGCTGAGCGCCTGGCCGTGGCTGAAGTCGAAGCGCAGCTTGTCCGGGCCGACGTAGGAGCCGGCCTGGCGCACGTGGCTGCCGAGCGCGCTCGCGCAGCGCCGCCTGCAGCAGGTGCGTGGCCGTGTGGTTGGACTCGGTCGCGTGCCGCGCGAGGTGGTCGACGCGCGCGAGCACCGGCTCGCCCGCGTCGCAGCGTCCCCTGCCTCGAGACCACCTCCGAGCGCCTGGTCCTCGCCGAGCCGCAGCACGTCCTCGCACGCGCGCGCGGCAGTCGCCGTCGCTCGCACTCGATCGTGCCGACGTCGGCGATCTGCCCGCCGCCGGCAGCGTAGAACGGCGACTCGGCGAGCTTGACCAGATAGCGCAGCCCGCCGCCGCCCTCGCCGTCGCCGTCTCCGCCGCCGGCCGCGCGGTCGCCGCCGATGCTGCGCACGGCGCCGACCGTCGTGCGCTGCTCCTCGGTCTCATAGCCGGTGAAGCGCGTCTCGCGCCGGCGCCTCGACGAGCTCGGCCGAGCCGCCGAGCAGCGCGTCGTCGTGCGCGCTGCCGCCTGAGCCGCCCGCATGGCGCGCGACCGCGCGCGCGCTGCTCGTCCATCAGCTCCTCGAAGTCGCCCTCGATCGACAGCCCCTCCTCGGCGAGCAGCTCGCTGGTCATCTCGTGCGGAAAGCCGTACGTGTCGTGCAGCCGGAAGACCGTCGTCCGCCGGCACCGTCGAGCGCCCCGGCTCGCGTGCTCGCTCGATCTCGCCGCGCAGCATCTCCATGCCCTGGGCGAGCGTGCGCCCGAAGCCCTCCTCCTCGGCGGACAGCCACATGTCGATCGCCTCCGCGTGCTCGACGAGCTCCGGGTAGGCGCCGCCCATGACCTCGCGCACCCGCGCGGCGTAGCGCGTGAGGAAGCCGGGCGCGAGCTCCAGCGCGCGGCCCTGCTGGATCGCCCGGCGCATCACGCGGCGCAGCACGTAGCCGCGATCCTCGTTGGAGGGCACGACGCCGTCGGCGACCAGGAAGGTCATCGCGCGCGAGTGGTCGGCGAGGATCCGCAGCGCGCGGTCGTCGCGAAGTCATCGCCGTAGCGCCGGCCCGACAGCTCCTCGCCGAGCTCGATCAGCGGCTGGAACTGGTCGGTCTCGAACACCGACGGCTTGTCCTGCAGGATCGCCGCCATGCGGTTCAGGCCCAGGCCCGTGTCGATGTTGTTCGCCGGCAGCGGCTCAGCAGCGGCCGCTCTCGCGCGGCTTCTGGTCGTACTGCATGAACACGAGGTTCCAGTACTCCAGGAAGCGCTCGTTCTCGCCGCCCGGCAGGTCCTCGGCGGAGCCGTGCTCGACGCCGCGGTCGAGGTACAGCTCCGAGCACGGCCCGCACGGGCCCGTCGGCCCGGCCTGCCAGAAGTTCTCAGAGCGCGGGCACAGCACGATCCGCTCGCGCGGCACGCCCAGCGCCGCCAGCAGCGCGATCGCCTCCTCGTCGGGGCCGAGCCCGAGGCCTCGTCGCCTTCGAACACCGTCACCCAGATGTCCTGCGCGGCGAACCCGAACACCTCGCGTCGAGAGCTCCCAGGCGAACTCGATCGCCTCGCGCTTGAAGTAGTCGCCGAACGAGAAGTTGCCGAGCATCTCGAAGAACGTCAGGTGGCGCGCGGTGTTGCCGACGTTGTCGATGTCGACCGTGCGAAAGACCTTCTGGCAGCTCGGTCAGGCGCGGCGCGGGCGGCGTCTCCTGGCCGAGGAAGTAGGGCTTCAGCGGATGCATTCCGGCGACCGTCAGCAGCGCCGAGGGGTCGTGCGCGGAGGGCACCAGCGACGCCGAGGGAATGCGGCGGTGCCCGCGCTCCTCGAAGAAGCCAGGTAGCGCTCGCGGATCTCGTCCGAGGTCATCGTCGAAGGATCTTAGGGCCGCGCGACTAGCGCGCCGCGATCGGTGCCGTGGCCGACGACCACGTCGCCGGCGTACAGGCAGGCGAGCTGCCCCGGCGCGGTGCGCTCGGCCGGCTGCTCGAGCTCGATGCGCGCACGCGTCGTGCCGGCCCGCCGCGAGGTCGCTGTGGCAGGCGGCAGGCGAAAGCGGCGCCCGTGCGAGCGCACGCGCACCCCGTCGACGCACGCGCCGTCGCGGTGGAGCGTCAGCCTCGCGCACCGGCACGCTGCCCGCGAGCAGCGCCTCGCGCGGGCCGACCGTGACGGTGTTGGCGCTGCGCGTCGGTCTCGAGCACGTACAGCGGCTCGAGCGCCGCCGATGCCCAGGCCGTGGCGCTGGCCGACGGTGTAGGAGTGCGCGCCGCGATGCTCGCCGAGCACGCGCGCCGCGCGCGTCGACGATCGGCCCGGGCCGTGCGCCGAGCGCGCCGTGGCGCTCGAGGAACGCGCCGTGGCGCGTCCCCGCGAGGAAGCACAGGTCCTGCGAGTCGCGGCTTGCGCGCGACCGCCAGGCCCGGCCTCGCGGCCAGCTCGCGCACCCGCTGCTTGTGCATCGCGCCGAGCGGGAAGCGCAGGCGCGCGAGCGACGCGGGCGCGAGCGCCGAGAGCACGTAGCTCTGATCCTTGCCGACGTCCGCGCCATCCGCAGCAGCGCGCCCATCCTCCACGCGCGCGTAGTGGCCGGTGGCGAGCGTGCGCGCGCCCAGCCGCTCGGCGAGCTCGAGCATCGCGTCGAGGCGGACGTTGCCGTTGCAGCGCACGCACGGGTTCGGCGTGAGACCGGCGCGTGGTCCGCCAGCCAGCCGTCGACGACGCCCGCGCGGAACTCCGCGCGCAGGTCGATCGAGAGGTGCGCCATGCCGAGAGCGTGCGCGAGCTCGCGCGCGCCGCGCGAACCGCCTGCGCCGAGCAGCAGCTGAGCTCGCCGTCGTTCTCCGGGTCCGACCACAGCTCGAGCGTGACGCCGACGGCCTCGCGCCCTTCGCGCGCGACCAGCAGCGCGGCGACCGCGCTGTCGACGCCGCCGCTCATCGCCACCAGCGTGCGCGACCTGCCGGCGCCAGCTGCGCGCGCTCGCGCGCCGCCTGCGCCGAGCGCGCGGTGCAGCGCGTCGGCGGCCAGCTCCGCGGCGTGGCGCTTGGCGGGCTCAGCCCGCCGAGCTCGCCCGCGATCCGCTCGCGCGCCGATGCGCGCCGCGTCGAGCAGCGGCGCGCCGCGCAGCGAGGTCCACCGTCGCGCTGCCGGCCGCGATCGTCGCGCCGCAGCCGCTCGCGTCGAAGCCGGCGTCTGCGATCCGCCCGTCGGGGCTGTCAGGCGTCGATCGAGAGCGAGATGCGGATCAGATCGCCGCACGCCGCGCCGCCGGCGGCGCCCGTGGACGCGCCCGCGGGGCATGTGCCCGCGCTCGCAGCGGGCGTTCCAGGTGCTGGCGAAGATGCTCCTCGGTCGCCTCCACGCGAGCGAGTGTAGGGCGTGCTACGGGTGCCGCGCTTCGCTTGATCGCCTGCTGGATCGAGTAGGCGTCCTCGAGGCCGGTCAGCGTCTTCGTCTGACCCCGACGGCGCTGATGACCAGGATCGTCGGCGTCTGGTAGACCTGCACGCCGTGGGTGATCGTCCCGAACGTGCCGACTTCGCCGGCCTGCGCGCACGTGCACGGCGATGTGCTGGCTCGGCGCGCGCCCATGACCCTTGTGGGCGGCGTTCAACAGTTGCACCTGCTTGCGCACGGCGACGTCGCTCGGTGCCGGCCGGGTTCCAGAACAGCACGATCACGGTCTGGCCCTTGGCGAGCTCGCCTTCCACGAGCGCCTGCCGCGGCGGGCGCGCCGGTGGCCGTCGTCGCGGGCGCGTTTGGCGCGGCCGCCTTGAGCGGCGTCCGCCGGCTGCTTGGGGCCGGATGACGCGCCCGGCGGCGACGCTGCGTGAGACGTGCGGAGCCTCGACGCCGTTGACGTCGAGCTGCCCGACTGCGCAGATGCCGGTGCTCGATGCGGCGCTTGCGCTCTGCTGCAGCTGGCTGCGCGTTCTGCTGGGACTGCGCGACCGCTCCGCCGCGCTTTGTCGATCGCGCGTGTCAGGCCCGCGACGCCGGGTAGCCGTGCGTTCGCGCCGGCTCGCCGCCCGATGCGCCGGCGCCGAGCCGCGAGCCGGAGCGCATGCGACGAGGTCTGCGATGCGCGCTCGGTGGACGCCGAGGAGCGCCGAGCTCGCGCTGCTGGAGGAGTGGCCTCGCAGCGCGAAGAACCACACGCGCGACGAGCAGGACGAACGCGACAAGCACGATCTGAAGCGGGCGCGAGATGCTGCGTCATTGGCCCCTACTTCGGCATTTCGCCGGCCAGAGTTGAACGGCGCAAAACCGCTTGGACGGCGTTGGCCACGTCTGCAAGCGCGCTGTCACGCGAGTCGCTCGACGCCGACCGGGCGCGCTCACAGCGTGCGCTGCCCGCGCAAGACCGCGTGCACGACCGTGTCCGTCGCGATCCGCTCCTGTCCGCCCGTCCTGCATGTCCTTGAGCACCGTCGCGCCGTCCTCGACGATCGCCACATAGCGCGCACCGAGCGCGTCCGCGTGGCCGAGCTGACCTTTCAGCGAGCGCCCGCCAGATCCATCTGCGCGCGCAGCCCCGCCGAGCGGGCCGCCTCCAGCAGGCCGAACGCCGGCGCGGCGCGGCGCTCTCGCCGTCGAGCGCGACGAACAGCTCCACCGGCGCCTGCGCCGGTCGGCTGGCGGCTCGCCGGCGAGCAGCATCCGCTCGACGCCCGCCGCCCAGCCCATTCCCGGCGTCGGGCGCCCGCCGAGCCGCTCGACGAGGCCGTCGTAGCGTCCGCCGCCGCCGACGCCGCTCTGCGCGCCGAGCGCGTCGGAGGTGAACTCGAACACGGTGCGCGTGTAGTAGTCCAGGCCGCGCACGAGCGTCGAGTCGACCTCGTAGCGCGACGCTCGGCCTCGTCCAGCAGCTCGCGCACCTGCGCGAAGTGCTCGGCGTCCTGCGACGCTCGAGCTGGTCGAGCAGGCGCGGCGCGCCCTGCCATCACGCGGCGCGTGCCCTCGTGGTCGGAGTCGAACGCGCGCAGCGGGTTCAGCTCGATCCGCTCGCGCACGTCCTCGGACAGGCTCGCTTCGTTCGCGCGCAGATATGCCTGCAGCCGCTCGCGATACTCGCGCGCGGCTCTCGGGGCTCCCGAGGCTCGACAGCCGCAGCCGCACCTCGCGCACGCCCATCTCCGCCAGCAGCGCTGCGAGCAGCGCGATCGACTCGGCGTCGACCGCCGGGTCCTCGGAGCCGAGCGCCTCCGCGCCAACCTGCCAGAACTGGCGGTAGCGCCCGGCCTGCGCGCGCTCGTGGCGGAAGAAGCTCGACAGGTACCACAGCTTCACCGGCTGGCGGCGCTTGTGCATGCCGTGCTCGACGTACGCGCGACAGACCGGCGCCGTGCCCTCCGGGCGCAGCGTCAGCGAGCGTCCGCCGCCGTCCTCGAACGTGAACATCTCCTTGCGCACGATGTCCGTCGACTCGCCCGACGCCGCGCGCGAACAGCTCGGTGGCCTCGAACGCGGGCGTCTCGATCCGCTCATAGCCTGCGCCCTCGAGCATCGAGCGCGCGCGCGCCTCGAGCAATGCGCGCGCCTCGGCCTGCTCGCCGAGCACGTCATAGGTGCCGCGCGGCGCTTTGAGCTTCGCGCGCGCTCAACTTTCGGCGGCCGTCGCGTCCGGCGCCGCCGTCACGCGCGGGACCCGCTCGCGCAGCTCGCTCAGGAACGGGTTCGTGTCGCGCTCGCGGCCGAGCGTCGTCACGCCCATGTGCCCGGGATACACGACCGTCTCCGGCGGGTAGGCGCGCAGCAGGCCTGCGATCGAGCGCTCGAGCGTCGGCCCAGTCGCCGCCGGGCAGGTCGACCCGTCCCACCGAGCCCTGGAACAGCACGTCGCCCGACAGCAGCGCGCGCTCCGAGGGCTCTGGGACCTGCCCTCGCGCCTGCTGTGCCCCGTGCGCCGATCCGTCCGCGGGCGCGATCGCGTAGGTGACGTGGCCGGGGCTGTGGCCCGGCGTGAACATCACCTCGATGTCGAGCCCGGCGAGGCTCAGGCGCTCGCCGCCGGTGACCGTGTGGTCGGCCTCGTAGCTCTCGAACGGGCCGAACCCGGTGGCACCCAGCTCATCACGTCAGCGAGCACCGGCCGCTCGATCTCCGGGCAGTACACCGGCGCGCCGGTCGCCCGCGCGAGCGGCGCGACCGCGCCGATGTGGTCGAAGTGGCAGTGCGTGACAGGATCGCCTCGATTCGCACGCCGAGCGCGTCGATCGCCGCGAGCAGGCGCTCGGGCTCGTCGCCCGGGTCGACGATCACGGCAGGGCGCGCGCCGTCGCAGGCGCTCCGCGTGTCGGCCGCGCTGACGATGTAGCAGTTCTCCTGCACCGGGCCGACCGTGAACGAGCGGACGTCGAGCGCGCTCATCGTCGACGATCTCCGCCGGCGTCGCTCATCGCGACGCCGCTCGCCCGCTCTTCTTCGCCTTGTTGCGCTGGCGGCGGTTGTAGATCCAGCTGTCGCTGTAGAAGCTGATCGGCGTGTACGCGATCAGGCCGACCGCGAAGTACGCCACCGTCTGGCCGCGCCTGGCTTTGAGTATCAGGCCCGACAGCAGCGCAGCACGCCCGCGGCGAGCAGCGCCGCGGTAGAAGCCCCCGCCAGGTCGGCGGACGATCGCGCGGGTCCGTCCGCTTCTGCTTCGCGCGCGTCGCCTTGCGTCGCGTCGCCGCTCTTCTCCGCGGCCGTCGGCTTGCGCCCGGTGCGCCCGCGCGACTCGACCACGCCGCGGCGTTGCCGCGGTGCTTGGTCTGGCGCTTGCGCCTGGTCTGAGCCATGGCTAGCGAGCCTAGTGCGTTCTCGATCACGTGGCGCGCCGGATCGAAGCCCGGCATCGGCAGATTCTCGGGGAAGCCCTCCAGCGCCGCCCGCGGCGCGAGTCCGACGAGCTCGGCGCTCGCCGGCGGAGCATGCCTCGCGACCGCCTGCACGATCTCCACGAGCGGCAGCGCCAGCGGACGCTCGACGTTGATCGACACCTGGGCGACGCCGCCGTCCAGCTCGACGCCGATCGCGCGCAGTCCCGGCAGCCCCTGCTCGCCGCCCTCGCGGATCAGCGCTGCAACACGCCGCGCGTCCGCGACCGTCGCGGGGGCGGCGAGCTGGACGTTGAACGCGACGAGCGGCTCGCGCGCCGCCACCAGCGTGGCGCCGGCGCGTGGGGTGCAGGGCCGGCGGTCCGAAGTCCGGTCCAGACGCGCCGGCGGCGCCGGGCGAGCTCGCGGCTGCGGCCATGCGCTCGCCGAGCCCCGCGACGCCGCCCCGCCGCAGCTGCGCGCGCGTGCGGTCCGGTCGATCACCCGCCAGCTCGCCATACAGGAACACGGGAACGCCGAGCTCGCTGCCGATGCGATCGCCGACGACGAGCGCCGCGGCGCACGCCGCCCCGCGTGCTGCCGCGTCCAGATAGACGAGCGGCACCACGTCGATCGCGCCGACGTGCGGGTGCGCGCCCGCCCGGGCCGGATCGCCCCCCGAGCGCGACACCACGTCGATCCGGCCGACCGCCACGCGAGCGACCCGCACGAGCGCGTCGGCCAGCGCGCCTTGGCGCCCAGCGAGCGTGAGCACGGTGCGATGGTGGGCGCTATCCGAGTGGACGTCGAGCAGACGCGTCTCGGCATCGCCCGGCGCAAGCGCCGCCGTCAGCTCGGCGATCACCCCCGCGTCGCGCCCCTCGGAGACGTTCGGCACGGCGAGCAGGATCGGTGGCGTCATTCCCACGAGGCTAAACTGCGCCAGCCCGCCGGAGTAGCTCAGCTGGTTAGAGCAGCGGAATCATAATCCGCGTGTCGGGGGTTCGAGTCCCTCCTCCGGCATCCGCACGAGGCCGCGCGAGCAGGCAAGATGACCGCCATGGCCCCCAGCGCCCAGACGATCCTCGCCCGGGTACGCCGCGTCCCGCCTGGCTACGTGACGACGTACGGCGACCTGTCACCCCGAGCGCCGCGCCACGCCGGGCGGGTGCTATCGCGAACGCGATCCGGCGTCCCGTGGTGGCGCGTGGTGCGTAGCGACGGCACCTGGCCGAAGGGAGCCGAGCAACGCGCCCGCCTGCTCGCGGAGGGCGTCCCACTGCGCGGCCGGCGCGTCGTGATGGCGCAGGCGCGAATGCCGCCCGAGGCGATCCTGTAGCCTCGCGCCCCGCGCGCGCTCGGCTACGCTCGCGACGCAGCAATGGCCCTCTCGCCGACGAACTGGGGACCTCCCGCACCGTGAACGCGAACTCTCGACCAGCGTCTGGCGTCGACTCGCTCGGCGTCGTCGCCGACGCCGTGGCACGCTCGGACGAGACCCTGGACCTGGCCGCGCGCCACCTCGATCCGTCGCTCGTCGACGTGCTGAGGATCCTCGGCTTCGACAAGCAGTACAGCTCCGCGCGAGGGTCCTACCTGTACGACGCCGCAGGTCGCGCCCACCTCGACTTCCACACCGGCGAGGGATTTGCGAGCCTCGGCCACAACCACCCCGACGTTCGCGAGGCGCTGCATGCCGCGCTCGACGCGAACCTCGTCGACGGCGTGCAGATCCACTACTCGGCGCTCGCAGGCATGCTCGCGGAGGCGCTCACGCAGCGCCTCCCGCGCGGTCTGGACGCGGTGTTCTTCGCCAGCACGGGCGCCGAGGCGGTGGACTCGGCGATGAAGTTCGCACGCGCCGCGACGGGTCGGCCTCGCTTGATCTCGTGCGAGAACAGCTTCCACGGGGTCACGCTCGGGCCGCTCTCGCTGGTCGGCGACGAGTTCTTCAAGGAGGGCTTCGGCCCGCTGCTGCCAGGCTGCGCGCGCGTCCCGTTCGGCGACCTGGAGCGCCTCGAGGCGGAGCTCAGCGCGGGCGACGTGGCCGCCTTCATCGTCGAGCCGATCCAGGGCCGCATGGTGACGCCCCCGCCCGCGGGCTACCTGCAGGGCGCCCAGGAGCTGTGCCGGCGCTACGGCACGATGTTCGTCGCCGACGAGATACAGACCGGTCTGGGGCGCACGGGCAAGTGGTTCGCGCTCGAGCATTGGGGGCTCGACCCGGACTTCGTGCTGGTCGGCAAGGCGCTCAGCGGGGGCTACATGCCGGTCGCCGCGATGGTCACGAGCCGGAAGATCTACCAGCAGGCCGTGGGCACGCTCGAGCGCAGCTACGTGCATCAGTCGACGTTCGGGCGCAACCGTCTGTCGGCGGCCGCCGGGCTGGCGACGATGCGCATCATCGAGCGCGACGGGCTGGTCGAGAACGCCGCGCGCATGGGCGCGATCCTGAGCGAGGGGCTCGGCGAGCTCGAGCGACGCTACGAGATGATCAAGGAGGTTCGCGCCAGCGGGCTGATGATCGGGATCGAGCTGGGCGCCCCGAGCTCCCGTGTCGCGCGGCTGAACTGGCGCCTGATCCACATGGCCAGCGAGGGCCTGTTTCCGCAGCTGATCGTGATCCCGCTGCATCGCGACCACGGCGTGATCACGATGGCCGCCGGCAAGAACGACGTGATCAAGCTGCTGCCACCGCTGACGCTGTCCGACGCCGAGGCGCACAGCTTCCTCGACGCGCTCGACGCGGTGCTCGCCGACTGCCACGCAGCCGCAGGCAAGAACTGGGGCGTCGTGCGCGACATCGCCAAGGCGACGCTTCGGCGCCGTGCCACGCACGGCGCTACCGCCGGCGCGAGCACGCCGTTTCGCGGAAGGCCCTTCGACCGATCGCGCGAGGACGTCTGCCTGGTCACGGGCGCGACCGGCTTCATCGGCGGGCGCCTGGCTCGACGTCTGGTGCAGCGAGGGTCATCAGGTGCGCTGCCTCGTGCGCGAGAGCAGCGACACCTCGTCGCTCGAGGAGCTCGACGTTCAGGTCGCCGTCGGCGACCTGACCAGCGCCAACTCGCTCACTCGCGCGGTCGAGGACTGCCACTACGTCTTCCACTGCGGCGCGCTGGTCTCCGACTGGGCCACCAAAGAGGAGATCGTGCACACCAACGTGCACGGCACGCGGGGCCTGCTCGATGCCTGCGTCGACGCGTCGGTGCGGCGATTCATCCACTTCAGCAGCACCGACGTGTACGGCTATCCCAGGGGCGCGGCGATCGACGAGACCTACTCCGCCACGCGATTTCGCAACTGGTATGCGCAGACCAAGCTCGATGCCGAGGCAGAGGTCCGTCGCGCAGGAGCGGAGCACGCCCTCGACGCCGTGATCCTGCGACCGGCGACCGTCTACGGACCGGGCTCCCGCGACGTCGTCGGCGAGATCGCGCGCGCGATCCGCTCCCGCAACATGCTCCTCGTCGACGGCGGTCGCGCGGTGGCCGGTCTCTGCTACGTCGACAACCTGATGGACGCCACGGTCCTCGCGCTCCGCCACGAGGCGGCGCCCGGCAACGCGTTCAACGTCAGCGACGGGCTCGGCGTCACGTGGAGGGAGTTCACCGATGGCCTGGCCGAAGGCCTCGGCTGCTCCAGGGTCCGGTGGAGCCTGCCCTACTGGATGGCCAGCGGCATCGGCTTCTCGCTCGAGCACGGCTACCGCTTGCTGCGCAGGACGACCGGCCTGACTTCGCCGCCCTTGCTCTCACGTCAGGCCGTGCACGTGCTCGGCAACGACCAGGACTTCAGCAATCGCAAAGCACGGGAGCTGCTCGGCTGGGAGCCGCGCGTCGACTACTCGGCCGGCCTGCAGGCCACGCTCGAGTGGCTGAAGACAGACTATCTCGCGCACGCCTAGCAGGCTCGCCCCGCAGCGGCGATCGGCTGCCCGCGCGAGCGCTCGCAGCTTCGCCTCACCTGCACAGCGCGACTCGGGCGCTACCGCCGACGGCCGGCTCGAATGGCCAAGATGCGACCGAGCGACGAGCGATGCGCGCGAGCAGCGCGTAGCCCGCGTCCGTCAGCCGCGGCAGCGCGTCGGCCAGCGAGGCGAGCGCCCGGCCGCCGGGCAGCACGCGCAGCAGGGGTGCGATCGCCCGCCCGGCCGAGCTGATTTCCCCGTCCGGAGTGACCAGGTGCCAGGAGGCCATCCGCCGCTCTTCATCCATGTGCGCGAGCAGCCTGGGGGCCTCGGCCTCCTGCAGGGCGACCGGCCGCAGCCGCCCGCGCCGATCCCAGCGCAGGATCTGCTGCACCGCCCAGCGACAGAAGCGACAGTCGCGGTCGTACAGCAGGATCGTCCGGTCGTCGATCGTGTTCGGCATCTGCCACCCGATATCCGTGTGCCAACTATCGCAGTCGCAGTGGCAGATCCCGCGGCCGCGTGCGGCTGGCCGACCGTCGCCCAAGACGACTCGTCGAGTGGGGCGGTTCGCGAGCTCGCTGACGCCGCGCGCGGGTCCGGCGCCGAACTCAGGCCGCCAGCCCGGACGCGCGCGCCAGCGTCGGCTTGCCCGCGCGCTCGCGCTTGGACTCGTACATCGCGCGGTCGGCTCGCGCGACGAGCGCCTCGGCGCCGACCTGCTTCGCCGCTGGACCAGGCGACGCCGATGCTGGCCTGGCGACCGCCCGCGGCGAGCGCGACGTCCCTGCGCAGCAGATCGGCGATCCGCTGCGCGAGCGCCGATCGCCGGCTCGTGGCCGCCGATCTCGGGGCACACGATCAGGAACTCGTCGCCGCCGATGCGTCCGACCAGGTCCTGGTCTCGCACCGCGGCGCGCAGACGCTCGGCGACGACGACGCAGCAGCTCGTCGCCGGCCGCGTGCCCGTGCTCGTCGTTGACCTGCTTGAAGCCGTCGAGGTCGATGAACAGCACCGCGCGCTCGGCGCGCCGCTGCCCGCTCGCGATGTTCGCCTCGAGCGCGAGCATGATCGCGGCGCGGTTCTGGCAGCCGGTGAGTTCGTCGATCGTCGCGCGGTGCCTGAGCTCCTCGCGCATGCGCGTGCTGTCGGTCACGTCGGCGACGCACGCGATCGCGCCGCTGATCGAGCCGTCCTCGTGCGTGAGCGCGCGCAGGCTGATCGTGCAGTAGCCCGGGCTCGTCGCTCGTCGGGCATGCGCAGCGCGACCTCGATGTCGGACGGGCGTGCCGTGCCGAGCACGCCGTCGATCGCCGCGTCGAGCGCCTGCCGATCGGCGGCGACGACCGAAGTCAACTGAGCCGCGATCGTGTCCGGCACGGCTCGGTCCCGAAGATCTCGCGCAGGCGGTCGTTGGCGTAGACGATGCGGCGCTCGGTGTCGATCTGGAACAGCCCGACCGGCACCGCCTCGGCGAGGCGATCGAGCAGCTGCTCGCGTGCGCGCAGCTCCTCGTGCGTGGCCATCTCGTCGGAGATGTCGACCATCTCGCAGACGACGCAGTCCTGCGTCGGGGTCGTCGAGCAGGTTGTGGTTGGTCACCTCGAACCAGGCCCAGCGTCCGTCCTTGTTGCGCAGGCGCTGGCGTACCCGCCTGGCCGGGCCCGGGTGCGCGAGCATCTGCATCCAGTTGTCGACGGCCAGCGACGTGGTCGTCGGGATGGACGAACTCCAGCGAGCGGCGGCCCTCCATCTCCTCGGCGCTCCAGCCGAGGATCTGGCTGGTCGCCTCGTCGATGTGCGTGATCACGCTGAGCGCGCTCTTGCGCACGCTCGCGAAGCGCGGGGTCGAGCCGATCGGCGTCTCGCTCTCCTGCGTCCGGCGCGGGCTCGCGTCGCGACCGACGAGCAGGGTCAGGATCACGCCGTGACGCTCGCGCAGGTCGAGGCCGAACAGCGTCACCTGAGTCGGGTAGCCGGTTCGGCTGGAATACGCAGCGCCCGGCGCCGCTCGTGAGGATCCGGTCCCAGTTCGCGACCAGTCGCTCGCGCTCGGTGCCCTCGACCCCGTCAAGGCCGGAGCGTCCCGTCAGGGTGGGGTTCTGCTTGAGGTTCAGCGACTGCGGCATGTCGACGAAGATCCCGGCGGAGGACAGCGCGGCCACGGGCGCGTCCGGATAGGCGCTGAGGAGGGCCTGCAAGGCCCGTTCCAGCCGGTCCGCGTCGAGTCGATCCTCGCGGCCGGGGTCGAACACGTCCGCGCCCGGCGGCGTTGAGGTGTCGCTCTCGCTTGCCGGAGGCGCTTGGGAGGCGTCTCGGTCCGTGCTGTGGTCCGGGCGCACTGGAGCAGTGATCGGCTCCTGCCCGTCCAAGCTGAGGCGGCACGCCATCCGCTGGACGTTTCGGCGGGCGGGGTCGATGCGCACGGACGTCTCGCGCGGACGCCTATAAGCTGGCGCCACCCTCGACCCCAGTGGGGGCACTGGCACACGTGGATCCGGCGGCCGACGACACTCACCCCCTCCCCTCCCGTGCCGACCCTCGGGCCTGGGCGTGAGCGACGCAGGCAGCGTAGAGGACGTTCCGCGCCCACAGAGCGCGGCGATGCCCTCGCCGTTTCCGCCGATCGCCGAATACGGCTTCCTGTCGGACTGCCACACCGGGGCGCTCGTCGCTCCGGACGGGAGCATCGACTGGCTGTGCGTGCCGCGCTTCGACTCGCCGAGCGTGTTCGGAGCATTGCTCGACCGCCAGGCGGGTGACTTCCGCTTCGCGCCATTCGGCGTCAACGTGCCCTCCGCGCGCATCTACGAGCCGGGCACGAACATCCTGCTCACGACCTGGAAGACACAGTCCGGTTGGGCGATCGTGCGCGACGCCCTGATCCTCGGCCCGCGTCGCGGCGAGGACCTGATCACGCCACATACCCGGCCGCCGACCGACGAAGACGCCGAGCACCTGCTGGTCCGCATCGCGATGTGCCTGGACGGCGAGGTGGAGATGGAGCTGACGTGTGCGCCGGTGTTCGATTACGGGCGCACACCCGCGCACTGGTCGGTGGCCGAGGACGGGCACGTCGCGGACGCCAGCGCGGACGGCCTCGACGATCAGGCTGGAGAGCGACCTGGCCGTCGGCGTCGAGGGCGAACGCGTGCGCGGAAGGCACGTGCTCGCGCAGGGCGAGCAGGTCTACTGCTCGCTCTCCTGGGCAGAGCAGCTCGCCGGCCCGCACGCCCTCGACGAAGCCAACGAGCGCATCGCGGCGACGGCGCAGTTCTGGCGCGGCTGGCTCGATCGTGCGCGCATCCCCGATCACCGCTGGCGGGCGCCGATCCAGCGCTCGGCGCTCACGATCAAGGGCCTGACCTACATGCCCACCGGGGCGACCGTGGCGGCGCTGACGACATCGCTTCCGGAGACGCCGGGCGGAGAGCGCAACTGGGACTATCGCTTCACGTGGCTGCGCGACTCCACGTTCACGCTGAAGGCGCTGCACTACCTCAACCTCGACTGGGAGGCCGAGGAGTTCATGCAGTTCGTGGCCGACCTCGAGCACCAATCAGGACGGCGCGCTGCAGATCATGTACGGGATCGCCGGCGAGCGCGAGCTCACCGAGACGACCCGCGACGATCTGTCGGGCTACGCCGGCGCGAGCCCGGTGCGCATCGGCAACGGCGCTTTCGACCAGCGCCAGAACGACGTGTACGGCGCGGCGCTGGACGCGATCCTGCTGCACACCAACCGCAGCCAGCGCCTGCCGCGCCGCCTGTGGCCGCTGGTGCAGGCGCAGGCCGAGTGCGCGACGAGCGTGTGGCGCGAGCCCGACCAGGGGATCTGGGAGGCGCGCGGCGAGCCGCGCCACTACGTCTCCTCGAAGCTGATGTGCTGGGTCGCGCTCGACCGCGCCGCCAAGCTCGGGGCGATGCGCGGCGACGAGCACAACCGCGAGCGCTGGCAGCAAACGGCCGCGATATCCGCGCCGACATCCTCGAGCACGGCTTCACCGACGCGGGCGTGCTGCGCCAGCACTACGACAGCTCGGCCCTGGACGCCTCCAACCTGCTCGCGGCGATCGTCGGATTCCTTCCGGGCGAGGACGAGCGCATGCGCGCGAGCGTGCTGGCGATCGCCGACGAGCTGACCGAGAACGGCTTCGTCCTGCGCTACCGCACCGAAGAGACCGACGATGGCCTGAGCGGCAAGGAGGGTAGCTTCTTGATCTGCTCGTTCTGGCTGGTCTCGGGGCTCGCGATCGTGGGCGAGCACCAGCGAGCGACGGACCTGATGGAAAAGCTGCTCAGCGTGTCCTCGCCGCTCGGCCTGTACGCGGAGGAGTTCGACACGAGCACCGGACGCCATCTGGGCAACTTCCCACAGGCGTTCTCGCACCTGGCGCTGATCGAGGCCGCGGGCAGGATCATCGTGGCCGAGCGCCTGGCCGAGATCTCCTGGTGATCGCGAGCGCCTTGCCCAGATCTCCTCGTGCTTGGCGGCTAGATTGAGGTTGTGGCGAAAAGATGGGTTCTCGATACCGAGACGAAGGGCACCGGAGCGCACGTGGCCCCGCTGCGCTCCGCGCGCGGCGACGGCGACGCACAGCGCGAGCTGTCGCTGGTCACGCTGAAGCGCCCAGCGCGGCCGGCTCGCCCGCCCGAGCCGCCGCCTCCCCTGCGCTTCAGGGTCGTCGACGTGATGAGCGGTCGCGTGCTCGCCGAGGACGTCGGCGCACGCGAGGCCGTACGCGCGCTCGAGGGCATGCGCAGCGCGCTCGACGCGCGCGTCTCGGTGTGGTCTGCGCAGGCCGGACGCTGGCGACTGCTCGGTCTCGAGCAGCAGCGGGAGTTGTGGGGCTTTCGCCACCGCGCCGGATCGACCCGGGACGCGGCCGAGCCCGATCGCAGCCCACGGACGGACGGCCCGGCTGACACGGACTTCGGCGACGCCAAGCGCTCGGGCGAGCGTCGCCGTCCCCGGGAGCCCGTCGCCGAGCGGTAGCTTTCGGCTCGATGCGAGAGGCTTTCGTCCACAGGCTGCGCGTGCGCTACGGCGAGTGCGATCCGCAGGGAATCGTGTTCAACGCAAACTACCTGCTGTATTTCGACGTGGTCTTCACGGAGCTGTGGCGGGCGGCGGTGGGGCCGTGGCAGGAGATGGTGCAGCGCGGCGTCGACGCGGTCGTCGCCGACGCGAGCATCAGCTTCAGAGCGCCGGCGCGCTTCGATGACGAGCTCGAGCTGCTGGCGCAGGTGACACGGCTGGGCGAGACCTCGATCACGACCCGCATCGACGTGACGCGCGAGCAGCGCGTGCTCGTCGAGGGCACGCTGCGCCACGTGTGCGTGTCGGCGACGGCTGGTGTTGGGCACAAACCCTCAAAGACCCCGTGGCCGGCGGAGATTCGGCAGGGTCTACAGACCTACACGGCCTGACCGCGACACGGCCCTACCGAGCCGACATCTCCCACCTCCGCGGCAAATCGGGCGTCGGGCGCTGCTTGCGCATCGCCCGCCGAGCATCCCGCAGGGCGCACGATGCCGAACCGGCCCGCGGGCCGGTCGCGCGCCTGTGCGGGCGCCCGGGACCGGCGCTTGACAATTGCGCAGGCGCCTGTGCACTCGCCACGAACAGGCTGTCGGCCGCCTACGATAAGAGGCGAGCAATAGACGATCGCCCTGCGCTGGGGGGACGGTGCGCGAGTGATCGGCTCGTTTGGGAGAACGGGATGACTGAGACCAGCGTGATTTCCAGGAGCGGACCTGGCATCGAGTTTGCAGGGCAGCCGCCCCTGAGCGGACGGGAAGTCCGTGCGGCGATCTTGGCGGAGGCGGGCCTGTACGTGGTTGGGGGGCTGCTGTGCGCGACGGCACTGCTGATCCCGGACGTACGGGCGCCCGTGGCGATCGCCGCGGTTGGCGTGAGCGCGCAGATGGTCGCCGTCGGGCTCACGATCGCGGCGAAACACGAATGGGGCGGTCTCACGCTGGCGTTCGCCGGCGATCTGTGGGGCGTCGTGCTGATCGCGATCCTGTGCGCGTCGGCGGGAGGAGCGAGCAGCCCGTTCGCCTTGATCTACCTGTTCGCGACCGGTCACGCCGCCGGCTTTCAGCCGCGTGGACGCTTCATCCTCGTGTTGCTCGCCTCGCTGGTGGCCTTCCTGCTGCCGCTCACCTACGAATCCGTGCCCGAGATCTTCGGAGCGGTCGCGTGCGTCGGCATCGTGCTGGCGCTGCTCACCGACGTCGTCATCCACCTGGCGCTGAACGGCGTTCGCGAGCATCGCCGGCGCCTGAAATTCCTGATCGACGCTACGGCTACGTTCGACACCTCGCTGGACCCGGCGGAGTCGCTGCGCAACCTCGCGCGCGCCGCCGTGCCGGACCTCGCGGAGCTGTGCGTGATCGACCTGGTCGACCGCCACGGCGCGATCATCCAAACGGTCGCCGCGGCGACCGACCGCGACGTTGCCAGGGGCGTGGAGCGACTGCGCCAGCAGGCTCCGCTGGACCCCGCGGGCAACCACCCGGTGGCGCGCGTGCTGGCGAGCGGCAGGCCGTGCGTGGTCGAGGATCTGACCGACGAGCTCGAGCTGGCGCAGGCCGCGCAGAGCGACGAGCACCAGCGCTTCATGCGCGAGGCGGGCTATCGCTCGGCGGCCGTGTTCCCGATGATCGCGCGGGGGCGCACGCACGGGGCGATCTCGTTCCTGCACCTGCGCAGCGGCGGGCGCTACGGGCGCGGCGTGCTCGACGTGCTCGAGGATCTCAGCGGGCGCGCGGCGTTGGCGTTCGACAACGCGCGGCTGTATGCCGAGCGCACGCGCGTGGCGCAGACGCTACGCCGTAGCCTGATGCCCTCGGTGCTACCGAGCATCCCCGGACTCGAGCTGGCCAGCTTCTTTCGCCCGCTGGGCGCCGGCAGCGAAGTCGGCGGCGACTTCTACGACGCGTTCGGCGACGAGCAGAGTTGCTGGCTGGTGGTCGGCGACGTCTGCGGCAAGGGCGCCGAGGCGGCCGCGCTGACGGGCTTTCTGCGCCACACGACGGTCGCCTACGCACGCGACGCGAGCAGCCCTGCGGCCGTGCTCAGGCAGGTCAACCGGGTGATGCTCGACCAGGACTTCGACGGGCGTTTCGCGACGGTGATCCTCGTCAACCTGCGGCTCTGCGGAGGACCAGGTGGCGGTGATCGCGGCCTCGGCCGGCCACCCGGCGGCGCTGCTGGCGCGCGCCGGCGGCGAGGCGAGGCAGTTCGGCGAGCGCGGCTCGCTGCTGGGCGTGTTCGCCGACCCCGTGATCGAGGAGGTCTCGACGGTGCTCGAGCCGGGCGATTCGCTGGCCCTGTACACCGACGGCCTGCTCGAGGCGCACGCGCCGCTGCGCACGCTGATGCCCGAGCAGATGGTCGAGCAGCTCGAGCGGCGCCCTCCGGCTGGCGCCCAGGAGGCGATCGACGCGCTGCTCGGCCTGGTCGAGCTCGACGAGCACGTGCGCGACGACATCGCGATACTCAGCGTGCGCGTGTCGCCGCCGGCCGGCAGCGTCGCGCAGCTGCCGCGCACACCGGCGACGCTGAGCGCCAGCCCGGGCGCGCGCGAGGACTCGAGCCAGACCGAGGGCGCCGCCTAGCGCCGCTCACGGCGCGGGCGTGCTCCCGGCCAGCGCGACCCTGCCGACGGAGCCCTCGACCTGCGCTTGCGCGCCGCTGCCGGAGGTCGTCCAGGTGGCGGTCAGCGACTCCTTGCGCACACCCGGCGCGGTGACGGTCAGCGTCGCGACGGCCTGCTCGCCGTCGGCCGCGATCGGGCTGGGCGCGAGCGCGACGGTCCCGTCGACGCGCACGCGGGGCACGAGCTGGTCGTGCAGCGAGCGGGAGCAGCGCGCCTTCGTGCGTGGCCGTCACGGTCCCGCCGGCCAGCCCGTGGTCGCGCTTGGCTTCGATCGCCTGATAGCGCGAGACGGCGTCCCCGGCCGTGTCGACCGCTGCGGCCGCGGCCTGCAGCTCGGACTGCGAGGCCCCGCTGCCTGGGGCGGCCTGCAGGGGCGGCTGTTCGGAGAGTTGCTGCGGGTACACGCCGACGGTGTGGATCGGCCGGCACGGCCGCTGCGCAGGACGCGTCGAGCGAGTCCAGCGCCTGCGGGCGTTCGACGAAGCGCTGCACGAGCGACGAGCCGCACTCCGTGTCGCCCTCGCCGACGACGTGCGTCGAGTTGGCCAGCTCGACGAAGCGTGCGTGGCCGCCGATCTGCGCGAGCACCTTGGGCACGTCCACCGGCGGCGTCCACGTGTCGAGTTCGCCGCCGAGCACGAGCACCGGCAGCGAGGCGGGGAACAGGCAGTCGGGCAGCTCAAGCGGCGGTGGGCAGGCGTGCCGCTCGACGCCGCTCGTGGGCGACTGGGCGACGGTCGGGCTGGGCCAGCCGATGCACACCGAGAAGGCCTCGGTGTTCTCGTTCTGAGCGATCCACTCGGCGGTGCTGAAGGGAGCGAACGTGGCGGGCGCAAGGGCCGACTCGGCCGCCGCCAGTTCGCTCGCGCGGGTCGCGCCGCTGGCGCCCATGTCGAACAGCTGCGGATAGTCGATGCACGCGTCGGCCACATACAGCTCGACCGAGTATTCGCGTACGGGCAAGCTGAAATAGCCCTCGTCTTCGTATTCGCGCTGGGCGTACAGGCGCAGCAGCGGGTCGGGATCGCCGGCGCCGAGCAGAGCCCGCGCGGCGGCGTCGAGCTCTCGGTAGATGCGCGTGTCCTCGGCGGCGTCGCTGACCAGGTCGACGAGCCCGACGACGTTCATCTCGACCGCTTGCAGCGCGCCGCTCGGACCCGGCACGCGACCGGCGATCGGATCGGCTCGAAGGCGTTCGGCGAGTTCGCCGATGCGCGCCCACGAGGAGCCGGGCGCGGCGCTCGCGCAGGCCGGCGAGCGGCTGCAGGCGGCGTCGAAATCCGCCGGCATCGACTGCACGGTGCTGCGGTACCAGGGATCGAGATCGGAGGTCTCGTAGGTCGAGTCGAGGATCACACTGCGCACGAGCTGGGGAAAGCGTGCGGCGAACACCTGCGCGAAGAAGGACCCGTAGGAGTCGCCGTACAGGTCGACCTTCGGCAGTTCGAGCGCCTCGATCACGGCGGCCATGTCCTCGGCGGCGGGAGCCGAGCTGAACAGGTCCGAGGCGTGCACCCAGCTGCCGTCGGGATAGCGCCAGCGGTGGTCGAGCTTGCGCGCGCAGCCCGCGGCGGCCTGCTGGAAGGCTTCGCCGCCGGTCGGGCCGGAGAAGCGCTGCAGCGCGCGGCACTTCAGCGGCGTCGATTCGCCGGTGCCGCGGTTGTCGATCGCGAGCATGTTCCAGCGTTCCAGAAGCGGGCCGTACATCGCGCTGTAGCCGGAGTTCGCGCCGAGCGAGCGGTAGGAGACGGATTCGATCGAGGGGTAGCCCGGCCCGCCCTCGACGGGTACCACCGTCCTCGCCTGCCCGTTTCCGGCTCGGCGCCGACGCCGGATACCAGCGGAACGCAATCGAGATATGCGGTCCGGACGGCTGCGAGTAGTCCAGCGGCACCGGCAGGCTGCCGCAGTAGGCAAGCGGCGAGCTCGCGCAGTAGGTGAGGGTCTGCGTGCCGACGCGCAGCGTCGGGGCCGGGTCTGCGCGGGCAGCGGCGACCACGCACAGGCTCAGCGCGAGGCCGACCGTCGCGGCGGCGAGGCGCGTGCGTCCGCTCACGTTCGCTGCGCCATCGCGCTAGCCGTGGTAGGAGGCGAGCAGATCGCTGAACTGGAACGGCTGCTGCTCGATCCCGCTGCAGGAGTCTTCTTCGCTGTTGCCGCGTCCGCACGAGCGGTCGCGGTTGACCGACCAGAAGCTGAGCCGGCCTAGGTGGTGCAGCCGCGCGAAGGCGAGCATCGCTTCGAAGTCCGACGCGCTGACGGTCTCGTCGGCCTCGTCGGTGCGGCCGTTCATCGAGGAGATGCCGACGTGCTGATAGGCGAGCGCGGCCGACAGTCCGTAACGCGTGGCGAGTTCGCTCTCGAGGCCTTCGGCAGCGCGGATCGAGGCCTCGCCCATGTTCGACACCGGCGCGCCGAAGTCGAACGGCATGATCGTCCACACGGTCGGCTGAAAGCCGATCGCGGCGGCATCGGCGATCAGGCTCTGCCCGTCGCGTTCGGGACCGCTCTCGGCGCTGGCGAACGTGATCGAGATCTCGATGCTCGGGTTGGCTCGCTGGACTGCGGCGAGCGCCGCGACGACGCGCTGCCGGGTCTTATTGTTGGTGAACTCGCCGTGCTCGATGTCGATGTCGATGGCGCGCAGCGAGTAGGCGTCGATCACCTCCTGATAGGCGGCGGCGAGCGCTTCGGGCGTCTTGCACGAGCTGCCGAGCTTGCTGCCACTCCAGCCGCCGAACGAGACGTCGACTTCGCCGCCTGCCGCGCGGATCGCTTCGATAGCGGACTGATCGACGCCGCCCCTCAGCGGGCGCTTGCCGTCCCAGGCGGGATCGCACTTGCCGTGCGAGAGCACGAACGCCAGCGTCAGATCCTTGAGACCTGTTTCAGCGATCACCGTGGCCGGCGGCTGCGGGTCGCCCCAGCCCAGGTACTCGTAGGGAGCGGCGAGCTCGACCGGCTGTTCGCCCGCCGCCGGCGCCGCCTGGGCGGCGAGGCCGCCGCCGAGCAGCGCAGCCGCCGCGCCCAGCGCGCACGCGAGCCTGCCGACGATGCCCCATCCGTGCTCCCACCTTCGTAGAAGATATCGCTCGCGCGAGCGTGGCCGCTGGCCGCACCCGGCTGGGCTCGGGACCTGCTGGCGCGTCTGATAGACCCCGCACGATGGGCGCCCCACAGAAGCAGCGGCCGCCTCGCCGCGGTCTCGTGCGCCGGCGCACGGGCTTGGCCGTGGCCGCGCTGCTGTTGGCGGGGCTGCTCGCGTTCGCGCTGTCGCGGCTGGGCCTGCACCGGATCGGCCACGCGCTCGTCACGGCGAGTCCCGGATGGGTCGCGCTGGCGTTCGTGCTGATGGGGAGCTCGCTCGTGCTGCGCTCGATCTCCTGGCACGAGGTGCTGCGCGCCGCCCTGCCCGACAAGCGCATCCCCTGGCTGGCCGTCACGCGCGCGACGATGATCGGGGTGATGGGCTCTGCGGTGGTGCCTGGCCGCGTCGGAGAGGCGGCGCGCGTCGTCGTGATCACACGCCGGCTCGAAGGCTCCAACCGGCGCCAGCTGCCGGTCGTGGCGGGCACCGTGTTCTCGCAGACGCTGATCAACCTGCTCGCGCTGGCGATCCTGGCGGGGATCACGTTCACCAGCGTGCCGCTGCTCAGCGGACACCCGGCGGGCATCGCGACGGCCGTGGCGGTCCCGCTGCTGATCTGCGCGCTGGTCGTCGCGGGGCCGCGCCTGCTCGCGCTCGCCCAGCGGGCGCGTTCGCGACGGATCGCGCGCTGGGCGGACGCGCTGGCAGGCGTGTTCGCGCTCGCGCGACGCGGGCTGATCGTGTTCGCGCGCCCGCGCTACGGCGGCACCGCGATCGCCGCGCAGCTCGCGGCCTGGGCGCTGCAGTGGCTCGCCTGCTACGCGGTGCTGCTCGCCCTCGGGCTGCAGCACAAGGCCGGCCTGGCGGCGGCAGCCGCGGTCCTGCTGGCGGTCAACCTCAGCGCCGTGCTGCCGGCGACCCCGTCGAACGTCGGCGTGTTCCAGGCGGCCTGCCTGGTCGTGCTGGCGGCCTACGGCGTGGGAGGCGGACCGGGACTCGCCTACGGGATCATCCTGCAGGCGGTCGAGGTGCTGACGGCGCTGGGACTAGGGATCCCCGCGCTGCTCGGCGAGGGCCTGACCTGGCGCGACATCCGCGCGGAGTCGAGTCGGAGGCCAAGCGCGAGCGCGAGCGCGAGCAGGGCACCGACTCGGTCGAGCTCGACCGACCCCGCAGGGGAGAGACGGGGCCGCCGGCGAGCCGCGGGCGTCAGCCGGCCAGCGCGCGGAGTGACTGGCGCAGCGAGCGAGTCGTCTGCAGCACGGCGGTCGGCTCGTAGCCGCAGTGCGCCATGCAGTTTTCGCAGCGCGGGTCGCGGCCGCGCCCGTACTTGCTCCAGTCGGTCGTCTCGAGCAGCTCTTTGTAGGTCTCGGTGTAGCCGTCGGCCATCAGGTAGCAGGGGCGCTGCCACCCGAACAGCGAGTAGCTGGGAATCCCCCACGCGGTGCAGTCGAATTCGGCCTTGCCCTCGAGGAAGTCGAGGAACAGCGGGCTGTGGTTCAGACGCCACTTCTTGCGCCGGCCGTCGGCTGAACGCCTCCTTGAACAGCTTGCGCGTCTCGGTCACGCCGAGGAAGTGCTCCTGGTCGGGCGCTTTCTCATAGGCGTAGGCGGGCGAGATCATCATTTCGTCGACTTCGAGGTCGTCGTTGAGGAAGTCGAGCACCTCGCGCACGGTCTTCGGCGAGTCCTGCGTGAAGAAGGTCGTGTTGGTGGTGACGCGAAAGCCCGCGGCCTTGGCGGCCTTGATCGCGGCGACGGCCTTGTCGAACACGCCCTCGCGCTCGACGGAGGCGTCGTGGCGCTCCTGCAGGCCGTCCATGTGCACCGCCCAGGAGAAGTACGGGCTCGGCTTG
Source organism: uncultured Solirubrobacteraceae bacterium (assembly GCA_963846205.1). Taxonomy (GTDB): domain Bacteria; phylum Actinomycetota; class Thermoleophilia; order Solirubrobacterales; family Solirubrobacteraceae; genus Palsa-744. Next base: position 182,892 of record CAWJVB010000006.1, read on the forward strand.
AAGTTGCTCAGCTTCTTCTCGAGCAGCAGCGCGTTCGTGCACAGGTAGACGAACTTCTTGCGTTTGATCAGCTCGTCGGCGATCACGTGGATCTCGGGGTGGATCAGCGGCTCGCCGCCGGCGATCGAGACCATCGGCGCGCCGCTCTCCTCGATCGCTCCGATCGCCTGCTCGACGGGCATGCGCCTGCGCAGCTCGTGCTCGGGGTGCTGGATCTTGCCGCAGCCCGAGCAGGCGAGGTTGCACTGGAACAGCGGCTCGAGCTCGACGATCAGTGGGAACTTGTCGCGTTTGGCCAGGCGCTGGCGCATCAGGTACCAGCCCATGCGCGTGCTCTGCCTGACCCGGACCATGCGCGTACCTTAGCCCGCCGTGTCCCAGTCTCCAAGCGCAACAGCGGCGGCGCGGCGCAGGGCGCGTGCCGCCGCGAGCGCCCCGCCCAGTGCCTGCGGGCGAAACAGCTCGTGGCTGGGGCTGTCGAGCACGACCCGCACGACGGCGAAGGGGCGCCCGGCGGCGCCGGCGGCAAGCCACGCCGACTCCATGTCGACGGCCAGCGCGCCCGCCGCGCGGAGCTGCTCTCGCCGCTCGCCCGTGGCGATCCGCGCCGACGCCGACGATCGGGCCGCTGCGTACCGCCAGGCCGGCCTGGCCGAGCGCGCCGGCGAGCTGGCTGAGCGCCGTCGCAGCGCGCGCTGACCGGAGCGTGTCCTTCATCGCCGCTCGCGAGCACTTCGTCGGCAACGATCACCTCGCCGGGCCGCGAGCGTGGGCGTCGAGCCCGCCGCAGAAGCCGAGCACGAGCAGCGCGTCGCCTGGTTCGCGCGCGAGCGCCTCGGCGGCGCGCAGCGACTTCTCAGGGCCCATGCCCGTCTTGCGCACGTGCGCGCCGCGCGACGCAGAGCGGATCAACGCCTGCTCCACCGCCAGTGGCGCGGCCACCAGGATCGCCCTCATGCCGCCTGCGCCGCGTGCAGCTCCAGCGCGGCCAGCGCCTCGCCGGCCGCCGCATGTCCGCTGATCACGGCTCCCTCGAGCGTCGCCGGCCAGCCGGTGTCCGTCCAGCTGCCGGCGAGCACCAGGCCTGGGACCTGCGTGCGCGGGCCCGAGCGCAGCGCGCCGCTGCCGGGAGCGGCGCGAAACGTCGCCGCGTGCTCGCGCGTGGCGATGAAGCGCTCGACCGTGGCGCCTCGCGCGGCGGGCAGCAGCTCCTCGAGCGCGGGCAGGTAGCGCTCGCGCAGCGCGTCGTCGCCCATCCCCATCTCCTGCTCGGCGCCGGACAGCGACACGGCCAGGTACTGGCAGCCGCGCGGCGCTCCTGCGGCGGCGCTGCGATCGAACAGGTACTGCACCGGGGTGTCGACGCCCGCCGCGAACGGCTGCTCGCAGACGACGCGGTCGTAGACGACGTGCAGGTTGACGATCGGCGAGCTGCCGAGCCCGCGGATCGAGTCGGCGAGCTGTGGCAGCAACGGCTCGAGCAGGCCGGCCGCCCGGGCGTGCGGGAGCGCCACGACGACCGCGTCAGCGCCGAAGCCGCCGTCGGAGCCTTCGAGCTCGAAGCCGCCGCCCGCGCGTCGCAGCCGCTCGGCGCGCCAGCCGAGACGAAACTCGACGCCTGCGTCGGCCAGCGCCCGTTCGGCCGGTTCGCCGATCGTCTCGGCGAGCGTGCCGGTGTGGAAGCCGATGTCGCCGGAGTCAGCGCTCGTCAGCAGCCCCGTGCGGAACACGAACGCGCCGAGCGCCAGCGACGCTTGCGCCGCGCGCAGGTTCAGCGTGGGCAGGGCGATCAGGTCCCACAGCACGCCGACCGCGTGCTCGCCCTGGCCGCGCTCGGCCAGCCACTCGCCGAACGTACGCGCGTCGAGCGCCGGGTCCGTGGGGTCCAGCCCGATCAGCGCGCGCGCCGCGAGCGCGGCGCTGAGGCGTTCGGAGGCAGTCAGGTGCGGGTAGCGCGCGAGTGCTCCGGCCAGGTGAAAGGGGGGCGGCAGCGTGCCACGACGGAGCACGACGGTGTCGGCGCGCGGGCTCAGCACGGGGATCTCCAGGCGCTCCTGAACCGACACGTGGCGCTCCGAGCCCAGGCGCGCGAGCAGCGCGCGGTAGGCCGAGCAGCAGCGCAGGAACACGTGCTGGCCGTTATCGAAGCGCATGCCGTCGCGCTCGAACGAGTAGGCGGCGCCGCCCAGCCGGCGCCTGACCTCTACGAGCGTCACGCGCGCGCCCGCCGCGGCGCAGTCCAGCGCAGCGGCGATGCCGGCCACACCGCCGCCGACGACGAGCACGCGGCGCCCGTCGCTCACGCGGCCCGTCCGGCGACGCTGCGCAGCGCGACCCACAGCTTCTCGGGGGCGGGCAGCGACGCCCGCTCGCGCAGCGCGCGCTGCGGATCGGCCTCGATGCGAGCCAGCAGCCGATGGTAGATGCCGCTCATCGCGAGCACGCACGCGGCGCTGCGTCGGTCGAGCAGCGGCGCCAATCGCAGGCCGCGTTCGAACCACTGCTGCGCGCGCTCGGCCTCGAAGCGAACGAGCGCGCTGAGCGGCGCGAGCGAGTCGCCGAGCTCGCTCGCCAGCATCGGCGCCGCCTCGCGCGCGTCGTGCCCGTCGGCGAGCAGGCCGAAGCGCCGTAGATCCTCGCCCGGCAGGTACACGCGTCCGATCCGCGCGTCCTCACGCACGTCGCGCAGGATGTTGGTCAGCTGCAGCGCGACGCCGAGGTCGTCGGCGAGGCGTTCGGCCTCGCCGCGATCTGGCTGCTCGCCGCGCGCTCGCTCGCGCGTTCCGAAGATCGCCAGGCACACGCGCCCGATCGCTCCGGCGACGCGCCGGCAGTAGGGCACGAGCTCGTCGAAGCGCTCGTAGCTGGTGCCGTTGACGTCCATGCGCACTCCCTCGATCAGCTCGCCGAGCGCTCCGGCGGGCAACGCAAAACGCCGTTGCGCGTCGGCTAGCGCCACCAGCACCGGGTCGGCGAGCCCCGTGCGCGGCGGAGCGCTCGGCTTCGAGCGCGCGCAGCTGCACGTCGGCCTCGTCGAGCAGCCGCAGCTTGCGATCGGGCTCGAGCTCGCCGTCGCCGATGTCGTCGACTCGCCGCGCGAAGGCGTACGCCGCGCACATCGCACGCCGGCGCTCGCCCGACAGCAGGCGGATCCCATAGTAGAAGTTGGCCGCCTGCGCGCGCGTGATCGCCTCGCAGCGACGATAGGCCTCGCTGGTGGAGATGCCGGCGCCCTCCGAGCGCTGCTCGAGCGGCGCCGCGGCGCCGCTCACGAGCTGCTCGGGATCGCGCCGAGCGCCGTGCGCGCGCGGACGCTGCTCCCACAAGACCGCGACCAGCGAGCGCAGTCGGCGCCAGCGCCCGGCACGAGGCGCCCCGGCGAGAACTTCGTAGCCCGCGCGCTCGATCGCATCGAGCGCCGCGCGCCCGCCGGCGAGGAAGGCGGCGACGGCCAGGCGCTCGCGACCGTGCAGCTCGCGCACGAGCGGGGCCCCGTCGTCGAGCAGCGCTCGCGCTCGCGCGACCTCGAAAGCGAGCACCGCGCGCAGCGCCTCGCCCGCTCGTGCGCCGCGCGCACGTCCGCTGGGATCGAGTTCGGCGAGTGTGCAGCCGAAGCGCGTCATGTCCTCGGCCGGCAGGTATACGCGGCCGGCTGCGTAGTCCTCGGCGACGTCCTGGCAGTGCTCAGCCACCTGCAGTGCCGTGCAGATCGAGTCCGACAGCGCGACCCGCGCCGGGGTGGCCCGCCCGAAGACGCCGAGCACGAGCTCGCCGACGGGGTCGGCGGACAGCGCGCAGTAGGCGCGCAACTGCTCCCAGCTTTCGTACCGCGTGTTTCGCTGGTCGGCCCGATTGGCCGCGATCAGGCGCAGGAACGGCTCGCGCGGCAGTGAGCACTCGCGTACGGTGACCGCCAACCGCCGCAGCAACAGGTGCTCGGGAGCGCCCTCGTCCGCGGGTCCCTCGTAGACCTGCTCGAGCTCCGCTTCGAGCCAGTCGAGCGCCGCCAACCGGTCTCCGGGCGCGGAGTCGCCCAGCTCGTCGACCAGACGCGCGAAGCCATACACGGCGAGCAGGTGCGTACGAGTGCGCCGCGGCAGGAACCTGCTGGCGACCGGGAAGTTCTCGCTCTGCGCCCGCGCCATCACCTCCCGAGCGCTCGGCGCCCTCGGCGCGGCCTCGGCGAGCAGCGTCATCGCCGGCAGCGTCCAAGCGCCATGATCGGGAACGCCAGCCGATACAGGTGGTAGTTGATGTAGTAGTCGGAGGGAAAGCCCGTTCCCGTGTACTGCGGCTCGTCCCAGCCGCCATCGGCACGCTGGGTGCAGACGAGCCAGTCGACGCCTCGTTGCAGCGGCTCGGCGAGCTCGCCGGCGGCATGCAGGGCGAGCAGCGCCCAGGCCGTCTGCGAGGCTGTGCTGGGGCCGCGTCCGATCCACTCCGCCTCGTCGTAGGAGCGCGGGTCCTCGCCCCAGCCGCCGTCCTCGTTCTGGTGCTCGAGCAGCCACTGCACGGCACGCCTGATGGACGGCTCGGACGGCTCGACTCCGACCGCGACGAGGGCGGGAACGGCGGCGCCGGTGCCGTACACGTGGTTGATGCCCCAGCGCCCGAACCACGATCCGTCGGGCTCCTGCTGATCGATCAGCCAGCGCAGCCCGCGGCGGGCGGCGGGGGTGTCGAGCATTCCGAGTGCGGCGAGCATCTCCAGCGCGTGCGCGCTGACGTCGGCGCTCGGCTCGTCGATCACCTCGCCGAAGTCCAGGAACGGCAGCTCACGCACCATCGTGCGGGTGTTCTCGGCGTCGAACGCGCCCCAGCCTCCGCCCGAGCTCTGCATGCCCTGCACCCAACGAGTGGCGCGCTCGACGGCCCCGTCCAGGCGCGGGCCGGGGCGCACCCGCCGTAGCGCGAGCACCACCTCCACCGTGTCGTCGACGTCGGGGTAGTTGACGTTCGCGAACTCGAACGCCCACCCGCCGGGCGGCACCTGCGGCCTGGCGACCGACCAGTCTCCGCGCGCGTCCACCTCCTCCCCCAGCAACCAATCGGCGGCGCGCGTGAGCGCCGGGTGATCCGGCCCCAGCCCGGCGTCGCTGAGGGCGATCATCGACAGCGCCGTGTCCCACACTGGCGACTGGCACGCTTCCAGGCGACGACTGGGCCCCGCAGGGGCGCCGACCCCGCGTGAGTCGTCGCGATCCTCGATCATGAAGCCGTCGAGCCCCTCGATGCCACGTCGCATGACGGGATGATCGAGCGCGTAGCCGGACAGGCTGAGGGCGATCAGCGAGTACACCCACGGCGGCTGGATGCCACCCCACGAGCCGTCGGCCTCCTGGCGCCGCACGATCCAGCGCTCGGCGCGCGCTAGCGCGATCCGCCGTAGCAGGCGTACGGGATGGCGTTCGTAGCCGCGCAGCAGGCGATCGGCCCGCGCCAGCCAGCGCGCCCGCGGTCGCGCGTGAGCCTCGGCCGTCGCGAGGCCTTGCTCGCACTCGAGCTCCTGCAGCGCGAATGGCAGCTCGCGCGCCGGACGGTGCGTTTTCACGAGCGACAGCGCGACGATCGTCTGGCGTGCCCAGCACGCGAAGTCGTAGATGTTGAGCGGGAACCACGAGGGCAGCAGCACGATCTCGGGCGGCAGCGCCGGAACCTGCTCCCACGACCACAGCCCGAACAGAGCCAGCCACAGGTGCGTGAACACGCGCGCACCGGCCAGGCCGCCCTTCGCGCGGACGAACTCGGCGGCGATCAGCATGTGCTCGGCCTCGGGCGAATCGCCGGCCAGCCGTAGCGCCCAGTAGGCCTCGATCGTCGTCGACAGGTCGCCGGGCCCACCGTAGAAGTTCGCCCAGGTGCCGTCGGCGCGCTGCTGGGAGCGGATCCACGCCGCCGAGTGCTCGGTCTCCTCGGCGCGGCGGATGCCCAGGAACTCGCGCAGCAGCATGTCCTCCGCGTCCATCGTCACATTCGTCTGCAGCTCGCCCTGCCACCAGCCGGCCTCGTCCTGCAGCGAGAGCAGGTGCTCGCAGGCGAGCTCCAGCGCGATTCGCAGCCTCGTCGCGGGCCTCTACTGTCGATGCCATTGCGGGAACTTAAATGTTTTCATCGGACGACGAGGTTTGAGGGGCGGCGAAGCGAGCGCCAGCGGCGGAGACGGAGCCGCGATCGCGGGCGGGCACGAGCACCTCGGGATGGGCGAGCGTGATCACGTGGCGCCGCAACTCGGCCTCCGACACGAGGCGCGGCACCGAGGATACGAAGCGATACACGATCAGCCCGTCTACGTCGTTTCGGGCGAGCAGACGGAAGCCGGGCGCGGGCGCCCGTCCGGCTCCGTGGCGCAGCGGCGCGTAGCCGGTCTCGTCGATTTCGCTGACGCTCACGCTCGTGTGACGGGCCAGGTTGTGCAGCGGCGGCAGGTAGTACTCCAGCGGCGCGGCGCCGAGCTCGACAGTGGTGATCGCGCGCGGACGCGTTTCGGGCCCGAGCGCGTGCGCGACGTCGCGCCAGTTGCCGCGTTGCAGACGCGGGCTGAGGTCGACGTCGACCGTCACGATCGTGAACGCGGCGACGATCGTGGCGGCGAGTAGAGCCCCGGGACGCGACCAGGCCCGGGCGGCGTGCGGCCGCGAGCCCGCGGGAGCGCCGTCGGGGGCGGCGCCCTGCGCATCGGGTGTGTCGATTGCCGCGAGCAGGATCGCGAGCAGGACGCTCAGCGGGATCATCGCGCCGACGAGATTGCGCGGGGCGAGGTAGTCGGCGCCGAAGACGACGAGCACGATCGGGGCGAGCACGCCGAAGCCGGCGATCGACAGCGCCACCCACGCCCCGCGCCGCGGCCCGGCCAGGCTCCAGGCGCGCGGCGGGTGGGAGCTGGGCGCGCCGTCGCTCGCGTGAGCGCGGGGCCACAGCCGCCACGCCCCGAGACCGGCGCCGAGCAGGATCGGCAGCACGATCAGCGCCTCGACGCCGTGCCCGAGCGGCGCTCCGGAATAACCGGTCAGGTAGTACTGCGGGATCGCCTGCAGGCGGCTCGACAGCGCCCACCGCCCGATCCATTGGGTGCCGTGTCCGCCCTGCGCGGAGATCAGCGGAATCAGGGCGAGGCCGACGAGCGCCAGCGCGCCGAGCGCCGGCAGCGCCGCGCGCCGGCGGCCGCGGTCGGCGAGCAGCCACAGGGCCATCGGGACGAGCAGGAAGACGGCGAAATAGTGCGTCAGCAGCGCGAGCGCACCGGCCAGCGCGAAGGCGGCCAAGCGCCCCCGCGTCGGCGCCTGCAGGGCGCGCACGAAGCACAGCATCGCGACCGCCGACAGCAGCACGAACAGGCCGTACGCGCGCGCCTCTTGCGAGTACCACACGAACAGCGGGTTGACGGCCACGATCGCCGCCGCGATCAGCGCCGCTCGGAAGCCGCCGAGCCGCCGGCCGATCGCCCACACGACCGGCACGGTGAGGATGCCCGCGAGCGCCGACGGCAGACGCAACGCGAGCGCGCCGTCGCCGAACAGGCGCTCGTCGACCCACGCCAGCAGGTACCACAGCGGCGGCGTGTTCTCGTGGCGGGAGACGGCCCGCAGCGTCGCGCCGAGGCCGCCGTGCAGCACGTGCACCGGCGTGAACGCCTCGTCGTACCAGAAGCTCTGCTCGTCGAGCGTGCTCAGGCGCAGCGCCGCGGCGAGCACGATCAGCGCCGCCAGCGGCCACCACGCAGGCAGGCGACGCTCGCTCTCGATGCCCGCCGGCGGCGCCGCGGCGACTGCGCTCATCGCCGGCACACGCCCTGCCGCTTGGGCGGGCCGAAGCAGCCGTAGCGGTAGCCGCGCAGGTCTTCGGACTTGGCCGGCAGGTACCAGCCCCCGCGCGCGGCCCGGTAGCCGTGCACGACTGGCCCGGTCAGCTGCAGGCATAGCTGGATCCGTTCTTTTGGCGGGCCCGGTGCCGTGTTGCCGCAGGCGACGTCGGTCGTCGTGTGGTGGAGCAGGTCCTGTTCGACGGACACGTTCTTGTAGTGGTGGCCGCTGTACGCGCGCCAGCTGCGCAGGTCGGCTACCAGGCGGTGGTTGACATGCGTGTTGAGGACGACGTCATTGACGGTCGCGATCGCGAGCAGCAGTCCGACGAGGAGCAGCACCAGCGTCTCCACTCGCCATACCCGCCCGCGGCCAGGCGCCTCTGTCTCGCGCGGGCGCAGCCGCTGCGGCAGCCACTCCCACTCGTGCCGCGCCGGTGTCTCCCGCGTGCTCACGAGACGGGAGCGAACAGAGGGGTCAGCTGATGGACGATGAACAGCGCCTGCACGGCCAGCGTCGCCACGAGCAGGCGGCGGTCACGCGCGATCGCGGCGAGCGGCAGCGGCCACAGGATGTACCAGGCCAGCAGCCAGGTGCTCGTGACGGCGATCGCCAGCAGCGCCCAGCCGGCCGCTGCGACCCAGTCATAGCCGCGCCAGGTTCGCCACAGCAGGTGCAGCATGACGATCACGAGCATCGCCTTGAGCAGGTCGTGATCGATCGGGAATACACCGGGCTTGCCGAACAGGTGCGCGATCTCGGTCGCGAAGCTGTCGCTGGAGACGAACGCCGCGTCGCGATTGAGCGCGGCGACGATGTTGACTCCGTCGACGCCGAACACGGCGTAGGCGACGACGGCGCCGAGCGCGAGCGCAGCCAGGGCTCCGAGGATCTGCCCACGGCTGCGCCGCGCCAGGATCATGAACGGCAGCAGCGCAGCGACGGTCGCCTTGACCAGCGCGCCGGCGACGACCGTGGCCGCGGCCGAGGCGTCGCGTCGCGCAAACGTCAACGCGACCGCGGCCATCATCAACAGCATCATGATCAGGTCGTTGTGGGCGCCGCCGAGCGCGTAGATCACGTACAGCGGGTTGGCGCCTACGAGCAGGATCGCCGCGACCGGTTCGAAGCCGCGTAGTCGCGCGCAGCGCCAGGTCAGGGCGAGCGTTCCCGCGCTGGCCAGCATCGCCAGCAGCTTCATCCCCCACAGGGCGCCGGTCACTCCGAGCAGGGCGAACGGATAGGAGATCAGCGTGTACAGCGGGCCGTACGCCGTCTCGACCTTCTTCCAGTCCTGACCGACATAGTGGTAGACGGGATCGTGCGCGATCGCGATCGGCCCGTGCGTGTAGGGGTTGAGACCGTGCTCGACGCCCATGCGCGCGTAGGCGATGTAGCTGAACACGTCCGTCGAGAGCAGGATCGGGCCGACGAACACGATCGCGTGCAGCGCCGCGATCAGGGCGATCGCCCAGCGTTTGGAGATGCCGCGCGACAGCGCGACGAGGCCCGCGTAGCCCGCCGTGAAGGCGAGCAACGCGATCAGGAACACGCGGAAGCCGAGCCGCTCGCCGATGCGGGCACCGCCCCCGAAGGGGGTGGTCAGCCAGCCGGCGAGCTGCGGCGACTTGGGGATCAGCAGCGAGTGGCCGAGCGCGCCGTCGAGCACGATCTCGGCGAGCGCCGCGACCAGCACCAGCGCGCATGCCGCGGCCAGCGCCGGCGCCCACTGGGTGCTGCGCGTGCGTGCTGGGCCGAGTTCGCTCTGCGCGGCGACGTTCACGACGCCGCGCGGCTCACAAGGCAGTCCAGACGGTCTTCGTCTCCAGGTAGGCGTCGAGCCCGTCGTGACCATGCTCGCGCCCGAGGCCAGAGGCCTTGAACCCGCCGAACGGCGCGGGCGGCTCGACGTTCCCCCACGTGTTCACATAAACCGAGCCGGCGCGCAGCATCGCGGCCAGCTTGTGTGCGCTCGAGACGTCGCGCGTCCACACGCCCGCCGCGAGCCCGTAGTCGCCCTCGTTGGCGCGCTGCGCGACCTCCTCGAGAGTGTCGTACGGCGAGGCCACGAGCACCGGGCCGAAGATCTCCTCGCGCGCGATCTTCAGCTCGTCGGAGCTCGTGCTGAACAGCGTCGGGGCGACGTAATAGCCGCCGCTGTCGGCCAGCGCCGTCTCGCCGCCGGCGAGCAGCTCCGCGCCCTGGTCGCGTCCCGACTCGATGTAGCTCATCACACGATCGCGCTGCTCGGCCGATACGAGCGGGCCGAGCTGCGTGTCCGGATCGAGCCCTGGACCGAGCTTGGCCGAGTTGGCGGCCTCGGCGAGGGCGCCCATCACCTGATCGAAGCGCTCGGACGGCACGAACAGCCGCGAGCCCGCGTTGCAGGCCTGACCGGAGTTGAAGTAAATGCCCTGGAAGGAGCCCTTGACGGCGGCCTCGATGTCGGCGTCGGGGAGGATCACGTTGGGCGACTTGCCGCCCAGCTCGAGCGTCACACGCTTCAGCGCCCGGCCCGCCTTGGCGCCGATCTCGCGCCCGACGGCGGTCGAGCCAGTGAAGGCGATCTTGTCGACGCCGGGACTGTCGACGAGCGCGGCACCGGTGGCGCCGTCTCCCGTGAGCACGTTGATCACACCCGGCGGGAAGCCGACCTCCAACGCCAGCTCGCCGACGCGCAGCGCCGTCAGCGGCGTCTGCTCGGCGGGCTTCAGGACGGTCGTGCAGCCTGCGGCCAGCGCCGGGCCGAGCTTCCACGAGGCCATCAGCAGCGGAAAGTTCCACGGCACGATCTGACCGCACACGCCGACGGGTTCGCGCCGCGTGTAGCACAGCATGTTGGGCGCGGTCACCGGCAGCACGCCACCCTCGATCTTCGTCGGCCAGCCGGCGAAGTAGCGCAGGTGCGCGGCGGCGCCGCGCACGTCGACGTACTTGGCCAGGCCGACCGGCTTGCCGTTGTCGAGCGACTCCAGCTCGGCGAGCTCCTGGTCGTGGTCTTCGATCGCTTGCGCGAGCGCGTTGATCAGCTGCTCGCGCCCGCTCGCCGGGAGCGTCGCCCAGGGGCCATCCTCGAGCGCCGCGCGCGCCGCGCCGACCGCGCGCTCGACGTCCTCGGCGCCGCCCTGCGCGACCGTCGCGATCTCCTTCCCGGTGGAGGGGTCGAGCGTCACGAACGTCGCGCCGTCGGCCGCATCCAGCCGCTCCCCGCCGATCAGCATCTGCTGTGGGCGCGACAGGAACTCCAGCGCCGCCGCGCCAAGCGCGTCGGGGAGTGCGGTGGCTGTGTCGGCGGCAGCTGGCATGGCGGTCTCCTGTTCGGCGTCTCTACGGTTTCAGCACGATCTTAAGCGCCTCGCGGCGGTCGTACAGAGCGTACGCCTCGGCGGCATCGTCGAGGCTCATGTGGTGCGTGACCAGCGGGCTCGGATCGAGCCGTCCGCTGGACATCAGCTCGAGCACCTGGTCGACATGCCCGATCACGTTCGCGTGCCCGGAGCGCATGTTCAGCGCCTTGATCCAGAACAGCCCCATGTGCACCTCGCAGCGCTCGGCGTACACCCCGATCGCCTGCACGGTGCCGCACTTGCGCGTCAGGCGTATCGCCAGCTCAAGCGCGCGCGGGATCGCCGACCGCGTCGATGCACGCGTCGGCGCCGCGCCCCTCGGTGGCTGCTTTGACCGCGGCGCGCGGGTCGTCCTCGGTGAGGTGCACGGCCTGCGCGCCGAAGGACTCGGCCATCTGCAGGCGGTCGGGCACGGTGTCGATCGCGATCACCTGCGCGGCGCCGACGGCGAAGGCGGCCTGCACGGCGCACAGCCCGACCGGCCCGAGTCCGAGCACGGCCGCGACGTCGCCGGGCTGCAGGCCGCTTTCGGCGGCCGCGTGGTAGCCGGTGCCCATCACGTCGCCCGCAAACAGCGCGACGTCCTCGCTCATCCCCTCGGGCACCTTGCGCAGCACCAGATCGGCGCTGGGCACGAGCGCCTGCTCGGCCTGCGTGCCCTGTAGCGAGCCGAGCGCCGCGCCATGGCCGAACGTGCGCGATGCGTCGCACTTGTGAAACCAGCCCCGCCGGCAGAAGAAGCAGCGACCGCACGCCGTCTGAAAGCAGCCGAGCACGCGGTCGCCGACGGCCACCTCGCGGACGTCCTCGCCGACCGCGGTGACGGTCCCCACGTACTCGTGGCCGATCGTGAAGCCCGGGTCGATCTTCACACGGCCGTGGTAGATGTGCAGGTCCGAGCCGCACACGCCAGCTGGCCTCGATGCGCACGACTGCGTCACCGGCGTCGAGCAGCTCGGGCTCGGGAACGTCTTCGACGCGCACCTCGCCGGGGGCTTGGAAGGTGACCGCGCGCATCGGCGCCCAGCCTAGAGGACCGGCGCTGGCGGCGGCGGCAGGCGCGCCCTCGCTGCCTGCGCTAGCGCATATGCTGCGCCCATGCCCGATCCGTCGAAGGCCGTGCTGATCACCGGCTGCTCGTCGGGCATCGGCCGCGCCACGGCGCTGCGGCTCGCGCGCTCGGGCTGGAAGGTGTACGGCTCGGCACGACGAGCAGAGACGCTTGCGGAGCTGGCCGAGGCGGGCTGCCAGACGCTCGAGCTGGACGTCACCGACGAGGCCTCGATGGTCGCCGCGGTGGCGCAGGTCGAGCGCGCCGAGGGCGCGATCGGCGTGCTCGTCAACAACGCCGGCTACAGCCAGAGCGGCGCGATCGAGACCGTTCCACTGGATGCCGTTCGCCGCCAGTTCGAGACGAACGTGTTCGGGCTCGTACGTCTAACGCAACTGGTCCTGCCGGGGATGCGCGCACAGCGCTGGGGCAAGATCGTCAACATCGGCTCGATGGGCGGGCGGCTGTCGTTTCCGGGCGCCGGCCACTACCACGCCACCAAGCACGCGCTCGAGGCGATCTCCGACGCGATGCGCTACGAGCTGCGCGGCTTTGGCATCGACGTGATCCTGCTCGAGCCGGGGCTGATCACGACGGAGTTCGGCGAGACCGCCTCGGCGAGCCTGGCGCACGGCGAGCTCTCGGGCGAGGACCCCTATGCGACGTTCAACGCCACAGTGGGCGCCGTCACCAGAGGCGCCTACGAGGGACCGATGCGCCTGCTGGGCGGCGGGCCCGATCGCGTCGCCAAGGCGGTCGAGCGCGCGCTGAGACGCCGCCGCCCGCCGGCGCGCGTGACGATCACGCCGTCGGCCAAGGTCACGATCGCGCTGCGTCGCCTGCTGCCCGACCGGGCGTGGGACGCAGCCATGCACGCCCAGTTTCCCCAGCCCCGCTGACGATTCGCCCGTCCCACCGAGGCGGCCGGGACGCGCGCGCGTGAGCGGCCTCGGGCGCGCCCGCAGCGCGAGCCGGGAGCGCCACGGCGCGGCCGCGCGCCGCGCGGGCGCGAGGCGCTCACCGGGACATGAACTCCCAGCCGTGGCGCGCCGCCGTCGCCACCAGCTCGCCGGGCGCGATCGCGGACTCCGGGCGCTCGGCGCCGGCCTCCAGGAAGAAGCGCTCCATCCCGCCGGGGCTGAACACGAGCACGCGGCGGCCCGGACGGGCGCCGACGTTGCGGCTGGCGTGCACGACGCCGCGCGGCACGTGCACGGTCTCGCCGGCGCCGAGCTGGGAGGTGATGCCGTCGACGTCGACCTCGAAGTCTCCGGCGACGATGTGGATCGTCTCGGCGTGGTCGCGGTGCAGGTGGGCCGGCAACGCCCAGCCGGCGGGCGGCTCGTCCGCCAGCAGGCAGAACGCTCCCGCCGTGGCGGCGCTGTCGAGGTGCAGCTCGGTGCGTACGCCTCCGGGCATCCACACGACCTGGGGCGGTGCGCTCATAGCGCGACGATATCGGCGCACGGACCTACGCGCCCCTGCCGGCGCTGCTAGGCGGCGGCCAAGCCGGCGTGCGGTCGGCCCAGCGCGAATCCCTGGGCGTAGTCGACGCCGAGCTCGCGCAGCATTCGCACGGTGGCTGCGTCGCCGACGAACTCCGCGATGGTTCGCTGGCCCATGCTGCGAACGAGACCGGCCAGAGCCTTCACGACGAGCTGGTCATGAGCCGAGCGGGTCAGCCCACGGATGAACGCGCCGTCTATCTTCAGGTAGCGGAAGGGAAGGTGCTTCAAGTAGTGAAAAGAGCCGAAGCCGGCTCCGAAGTCGTCGAGCGCGACGGCGCAGCCGAGCTCCTGCACGCCCACGCAGAAGGCTCGCGCGCGATCCATGTCGGAGATCGACGCGGTCTCGGTGACCTCGAGGATCAGCCGGCCGGGATCGACGCGATGACGCGCGAGCGCTCGCTCGACGTGTCCCAGCATGTCGCGGTCGATCAGCGACAGTGCGGACAGGTTGATCGCGACGCAGGTGTTGCCGTGCTCGTGCTCGGGATCGTCGCCAAGCAAGGCGGCGACCTTGCCCAGGACCATCCTGTCGATCTCGCGAACGAGCCCGTAGCGCTCGGCGGCGGGCAGGAAGCGGGCCGGAGCGATCGCGCTGCCGTCGCCTTCGTCGGCGAGGCGCACGAGCGCCTCGTGATGAGCTACGCACCCGTCGGCGAGCGACACGATCGGCTGGAAGTGCAGCACGAACTTCTCGCCGGCGAGCGCACGCCGAAGCCGCGCCAGCCAGGGCCGCCGCTGCAGCCCGGCCGGCGAGCAGATCAGCTCGGCGCGCGCGTCGGGGATGCGCACGCCGCGGTAGCGCTGGTGCGGCGCGCGCGCGCGGCGCGCGCAGCAGCAGTCGCGAGCTGGCGGCGGCGTTGGTCGAGCTGTGCATCTCGGCGACGGAGTTCGACGGGGCGGGCGCGTCCCCTGCGCGGGCACATCCGCTGCGCCGCTCGCGCCCCTCGCGCGGGCGCGCCTCTCCTCTGCGCGGCGCCCGCAGGTGCTGGTTGCTGCGCGGCCTCAGGAGCGGCGCGAGCGCTTGTACGGCCTGCGGGCGCGATCGGACACGACCAGCAGCAGCGCGAGCAGCACGAAGTTCATCACCACCGAGGAGCCGCCGTAGGCGACGAACGGCAGCGTCACGCCCGTCAGCGGGATCACGCGCGTGACGCCGCCCACGATCACGAACACCTGCATCGCGACGACGAACGCGAGGCCGGTGGCGAGCAGCTTGGAGAACGAGTCGCGCGCCAGCGCGGCGATCTTCAGCCCGCGCGCGACGAACAGCAGGTACACGAGCAGCAGCGCGGCCGCGCCGGCGAGCCCGAGCTCGTTGGTGATGACCGCGTAGATCGTGTCGCTTTCGGGCACCGGCAGGATCGGTCCGCCGCCGTGGGGCAGGCGCAGCAGCGACTGGTCGAAGCCGGTCCCGAGCAGGCCGCCGTCGGCCTGCGCGAACAGCGATTGGGCGAGCTGGTAGCTGCCGCCGGCGGGACGGTTGTAGAGAGCCGGGTCAAACGGGTGTTCCCAGGCGAGCACGCGCGAGTGCACGTGGCTGACGTGCGTCGCCACGAACCAGGCGCCGACGGCGAACAGGACGAGGCCGATCAACGGAAACGAGAGGCGTCCGGTGGCGACGTACAGGAGCGCCAGGAAGGCGCCGTAGTACATCAACGAGGTGCCGAGCTCTCGCGTCAGCAGCAGCGTGCCGATCGCCGCGCCCCATACGATCAGCATCGGGCCGAACTGCTTCATCGGCGGGATCGTCAGCCCGAGCACCCGCCGGCCGGCCGTGACCAGCAGCTGCCGGTTGTCGTGCAGGTAGCTCGCGAGAAAGATGACGATCGCGATCTTGCCGAGCTCCGAGGGCTGGAAGGAGATGCTGCCGATGTGGATGTCCAGGTAGGCGCCGTTGACCTGGGCGCCGATCCCCGGCAGGCGCGGCAGCACCGTCAGGCCGATGCCGACGGCGGCGATCGTGTAGCGGTAGCGCTCGAGCACGGCGACGCCTCGCCGGCGAAAGGCGAGGATCGTCGCGGCGAACAGCACGAGCCCGAGCACCAGCCACTGCGCCTGCTGGCGGGCCAGCACGGGTTCGATGCGGTACACCATCACGATCCCCACGCTCGCGAGCACGGCGCCGAGCGGGAACAGGTAGGGGTCGGCGTCCGGCAGCGCGAAGCGGATCACCAGGTGCGCGGCCAGGCACAGCCCGAGGAAGATCGCCCCGTAGGTCAGCGACACGCTCGAGGCGTGGTTGAGGGTCAGATTGGTGGACGCGCCCGGCGCGCTGTCTTCGTCCTGAATGAAGATCGCCGTGAAGCCCGCGATCACGAGCAGCGCCGACGGCACGAGGCCGACGAGCTCGCGGTTTCTGGCGCTCAGCACGCGTGCGAGCGTACCTCGCTATGCGGCGCGCGCACGCCGAGCGGCTCGCTACGCTAGGGCCGACGTGCGTCCCGTCGGGGGGCCGACGTACGCCCAGCCATCCGATGCGCAGACTCCTGCTGATACGCCATGGATGACCGTCTGCCGTCCCTGTCTGCGGGGATGTGGAAGCGCTTTGCGATCGCCGCCGTCCTGATCGCCGGGCTCGCCGGCGGCGCGACGGCGACCGTGGCGCTGAACACGGCCAGCGACCTCGCCCACGGGATCTTCAAACACACGGTCGCGGCTCCGAAGAACGTGGTCATTCCGTACACCGGCGGTCCTGTCACGTACCTCGTGTTGGGATCCGACCGCCGGGCCAAGTCGGCGGATGTGTACGACCGCTCCGACCCGCCTCACAGCGACACGATCCTGCTCGTGCGCTTCGACCCCAATCAGAAACAGACGTCCGTCCTGTCGATCCCGCGCGACCTGCTCGTGAACATCAAAAGCTCGAAGGGCGAATACTACCCGCAGGAAAAGATCAACGCCGCGTATACCTACGGGGCGAAACTGGGCGGCGCCAAGGGGTCGATGGTGCTGGCAGCCGAAACGATCGAGCACGAAGTGTTCCCGGGGCTGCAGATCAACGGGATCATCGACGTGAACTTCTCCGGCTTCATCAAGGTCGTCGACACGCTCGGCTGCGTGTACGTGAACGTCGATCACCGCTACCTGCACGTCAACGGCGAAGGCGCCGAAGACTATTCCGAAATCAACCTCCAGCCGGGCTATCAGAAGCTCTGTTACAACAACGCCCTAAGCTACGTTCGCTACCGCCACGGAGACTCCGACTTCGTCCGCGTGGCGCGCCAGCAGGACTTCCTGCGCGACCTGCGCGAGCAGGTGTCCTCCGAAGATCTGATCGGCCAGCTCAAGCACGTCGCCAACGTCGTCGGCAAGGCGATCGTGACGGCCGGCTTTAGCCCTTCCGCAGAACAGGTGATCGAACTCGCCAAGCTGATCGGCTTCTCGCAGAGCAAGCCCCTGCGCCAGGTCAAGTTCCGCACGACGAGCACGAACTTCCCGCTGAAGGGTGGCTCCTACGTGACGAGCACGCCCGCGCTCGAGCAGGCGACGCTCAACGACTTCCTCAACGGTGACGAAAAAGTCACGAGCGAAAAGCCGCCTGCAGCTTCGACCAGCTCGCACTCGAGCCACAGGCACCATCACACCACCACGCCAGCGCGCCCTCGGCCGCCGCGCTCGGCCTCGCATCCTCACCGTCGGCCGGAGACGAAGAACTGGCGAAGGGCACCGTGACGATGCCTCTGCATGTCCTGTACCCCACGCTGCAGACGGCCGAGAGCGTCGAGCAGCCGGCACGCGCCTACGACCTGCGCGACAAGGGGGGCGTGCTGCGCCACGCCTACGTGGCGGTATGGCGCGAGAACACGCTCGGCGGCTACTACGACTTCGAGGGCACCGACTGGCCCAACCCGCCGCTGATCGACCACCCCAGCGAAGAACGCACGGTCGGCCACACGAAGTACATGATCTTCTCCGACGGCAGCCACATCCACGTGATCGCGTGGAAACGCGGCGGGATGCTGTACTGGCTCACGAACACGCTGCTCGAGGACCTGTCCAACACGCAGATGCTGGCGATCGCCCGCTCAGCGAAGCCTCTGCACTAGACGGACGCTGGCCGGCGCGCTGGGCTACGTGCGGCTGGCGTCGCGAGCTTGATCCAAGGTCGCGTTGACAAGCGCGTCGGCGTCCGCGTTCTGCGCGCGTGGGACGGTGCGTATCGACCAGCGCTCGAAGCCGCGCAGCGCGCTCGTGGCCTCGCGGTGCAGGCCGCGCAGTGCTTCGTTCTTGACCTTGTACTCCCCCAGCACCTGCTTGGCGATCAACTCGGAGTCGCCGACCACCTCCACCTCGCTCGCTCCGAGCTCGCGCGCGCTGTGCAAACCGAGCAGCAGCGCGCGGTACTCGGCGACGTTGTTGGTCGTGCTGCCGAGCAGCTGCGCGCGCTCGCCGAGCGGCTCGCCGTCGGCAGATGCGATCACGCATGCGGCAGCCGCCGGACCGGGGTTGCCGCGGGCGCCGCCGTCGACGTGCACCACGACCTTCATCGATCAAGCAGTATGCAGTCCGCTCAGGCGGTTGCGCGCGCCAACGGCGGCAGGTCGCCCGGCACACGGGCGCGGCGACGGTCGCGCACGACACGCCGCTGCGGGCGCTCGCGCTCGTCGGCGGACGTCGCCTCGGTGCGCGCGCGTCGGGCGCGCCGGTCGAACTCTCGGCGATCGACGATCACGGTCACGTTGTCCTCGTTCTCGTAATGCTTGAGGAGCTTCGGGTACAGCTCGTCGGCGAGTGGCCTGGGAACGACGCAGTAGATCATCGTCAGACGATTCTACTCGGCGCGATCCATGCTGCGCAACGCGTGCAACGTGACACTGCAAGCCGCGCGCCGCTCACAGCAGCGCGAGCATGCCGCGCTCGTCGGCGCGCGCATTGCCGAGGCGGTCCTGTGGCCCGAGCTCGGAGAGCTCTGTGCCCTGCGCGATCGCCTGAGCATCCGTCCCCTGCATGTCGTCGAGGTCGACCTCGTAGGCATACCAGCACAGCTCCCAGGCGATCACGATCGCCACGGAGGATGCGACGGCCTCGCCGGGCCGGACCGTGACCTCGGGAGCGCCGAGCGAGCGGGCGAGGCTCGCCACGCGGCGCGTGTACCCGCCGGCGTTGAACGCGTCGATCGCCTGCTGCAGCTGACGCGCGCCCGCGCTCGAGGCTTGCGCCGTGCTATCGCCAACGTCGCCTGCGTGAGCAAGCTGATCTGGCGCAGCCAACTGACCGCCGCCCCCGGCCGCTATCGCATCCACGGTGAGAAAGTCATACGGCTGCTGCTCGAGATGCGGCTCGGCGCCGGGATGCGGCTCGGCGTCGGGATGCGGCTGAGCGTCGGGATGCGGCTGGGCGCCTGCATACAGCTCGCCGCCGGCGTACGGCTCGGCTGCGGCGTACGACTCGGCGCCGGCTTCCTCGCCGTAGGCGACGCGCTCGGCAGCTATGCCCCCCGCCTCGAGCTCGGCGCGGCGCGTTCCGCGCAGGCGCTCGAACAGCCCTCGCCCGCGACGCGTCCGCGCCGGCGCGGCGCTCGAGGCATGCTCGGCCGAGTCGCGCTTCCAGCCCTGGTGCGCGGCGCGCGGCGCGCACAGCTCGCAGACCATGCGCCGCTCGCCGGCCTGCAGAAACAGGTCGGGCTGCTCGCCGCGCAGCAAGCGGCGTTCGCATACGTCGCAGGCGACGTCGGGCTGCGAGGTGACGATCGATCTGGTTGCCATCAGAGGGTGAGCCTAGCTGGAGGAGCGGTCGCGCGCCACGCCGGATCGCGCGTTGCACGCATCGCTCGCGCCGGCCGCGCGAGGCTGGGGAGGCGATGGGTCGCGCTCAGGCGTGCGCGGCGGCGCGCTCCTGCGAGGCCTGCGAGACGACCTTCTGGGCGAGGTGTCCGGGCACCTCCTCATAGCGCAGGAACTCGAGCGTGTAGTCGCCCTGGCCACCCGTGATCGAGCGCAGGTCGGGCGCGTAGCTGAGCATCTCGGCCATCGGCACCTCGGCCTTGATCTCCGTCATCGCGCCGTCGGGCTCCATGCCCTGCGGGCGCCCACGGCGGCTGTTGAGGTCGCCGATCACGTCGCCCACGTAGGCCTCTGGCACCGACAGCGTGACGAGCATGATCGGCTCGAGCAGCACGGGGTCGGCCTGCTCGAGCGCCTGTTTCATGGCCTGCACTCCGGCCAGCTTGAAGGCGATCTCCGACGAGTCGACCGAGTGGTGCTGTCCGTCGAACAGGCGCACGCGCACGCCCTTGACGGGGTAGCCGGCGAGCACGCCCGTTCTCATCGCTTCGCGCACGCCTTTCTCGACGGCGGGGATGAACGAGCCCGGGATCACGCCGCCCTTGATCTTGTCGACGAACTCGAAGTCCTCGCCGAGCGGCAGCGGCTCGATCTCGATGTGGCAGTCGCCGAACTGCCCGCGCCCGCCCGACTGCTTCTTGTGGCGGCCGTGCGCGGTGGCCGAGCTGCGGATCGTCTCCTGGTAGGGCACGCGCGGCGGCTGCAGCGTGACGTCCACGCCGAACCGGTCGTGCAGACGGTCGACGACGACTTCGACGTGCACTTGCGAGAGGCCGGCGACGATCTGCTCGCCGGTCTGCTGGTCGCGGTGCAGGTCGATCGTGGGGTCCTCCTCTTGCAGGCGGCGCAGCGACGTGAACACCTTCTCCTCGTCGCCGCGACTCTTGGGCTCGATCGCGAACGCCATCACCGGCGCGGGCAGCTTCAGGCGCGGCATCTCGATCGGCTCGTCGCGCGCCGCCAGCCAGTCGCCCGCGCGAGTCTGTTTGAGCTTGGCCACGGCGCCGATGTCGCCGGGGCCGAACTCCTGGACGTGCCCGACCTCCTTGCCCTCGAACACGAGCAGCTGGCCGATCCGCTCCTTGGCGTGCGCGCGCGTGTTCAGCACGTGGCTATCGGCGGGCAGCACGCCCTGGTAGATGCGCAGCAGGTTGATGCGCCCGGCAAAGGGGTCCGCCCGCGTCTTGAACACGTACGCGAACAGCTCGGCGTCCTCGCTCGGCGTCAGCTCGACCTCGCCCACGGTCAGGGAGCCGTGCTTGACCGGCGAGGGCAGGTCCTCGACGATCGCGTCGAGCAGGCGCGTGGTGCCGAGGTTGCGCGTCGCGACGCCGCACACGACCGGGAAGATCTTGCCGTGGTTGGTGCCCTCCTTGAGCGCGTCGACGATCTCCTCGTGCGATATCTCCTCGCCCTCCAGGTAGCGCTCCATCAACGTGTCCGACACTTCGCAGACCTCGTCCATCAGCTTCTCGCGATACTCCCGCGCACGCTCGGCGAGCGCGTCGGGGATCGGCACCTCGCTCCAGCCGCCTCGCTCGGCGGAGTCCTGGCGGAAGGCCTTCATGTCGACGAGGTCGATCACGCCTTCGACGTCCTGCTCGGAGCCGATCGGGATCTCGGTGGCGACGGCGTGTGGCCCGAACGCGCGCTTGATCTGCTCCAGCGCGCGAAAGAAGTCGGCGCGCTCCCGGTCGAGCATGTTCACGAACAGCATGCGCGCGATGTCGAGCTCGGCGGCGCGCGCCCACAGGCGGCTGGTAGAGACCTCGACGCCCATCACCGCGTTGACGACGAACACCGCCGACTCGCACACCCGCAGCGCTCCCAGCGCGTCGGCGACGAAGCTCGGCTCACCGGGCGTGTCGAGCAGGTTGATCTTGCGCCCGCGCCACTGAAACGAGCTGAGCGAAGCCGAAATCGACATCTGCCGCGACTGCTCGTCGGCATCGGAGTCCGACACGGTGCTCGCGTCGGGAACCGTCCCCAGCCGACTGCTGGCGCCAGCCTCGAACAGCAGCGCCTCGTGCAGCGAGGTCTTGCCCGCGCCGCGATGGCCGACAAGGGCGACGTTGCGAATCCGGTCCGCCGGCAGGCGGTCTGTACCTGGACGCATGCGATCTCCTCTCTGAGCTGTGAGGACTGACCATACCGCCGCGGTCAATCCTCTGCCAAGGGCGTCCAGACCGAGCGAAGTCGCGACAAAGTCGGCCGGTACGGCCGAGCATCCAAGAGCCGGGGCGGCCTGAACGGTCACAGGTCGAGACGAGCAGAGCAGGCCCGGACCGGCCCGGAAGGCTGGACGGCGTTGACCCGGCCTGCGTGCGCCGCAGCTACAGCGCCCTCGTGTAGGTGAGGTCGAAGTCGTGCTCCCAGCCGCTGCCGTCGCCGGACTCCCAGCGACCGGCGATCTTGGAGCCGTCGGCGCTCAAGGTCCCAGTGAAGCGCTGCGTGAAGTCGAGAGGGGTGAAGTCGGGCGTCTCGCGCAACAGCGTCCACACGCCGTCCGCGAACGTCATCGCGTACACGCGCGCGACGCCGCGCGAGTCGAAGTAGTGCTGCGTGTAGGCGCCGGAGACTGGGTCATAGCCGACGATCGACGTGCTGTCCGGCGCGTCCGGATGCGGGATCTCCGTGCGCTGCACGAGGAACTGGCCGTCAAGCGTCCACTCGAACAGCGCGCGGCCGACGGGGACGTCGCCCGTCAGCGCGACGGGCGCGTTCGACGGGAAGGATGCCTGCATGCTCCAGTCGCCGACCAGCGCGTCGAGTGGCTCGAGGGCGGCCCTGCGGGCGGCTTGATCGATCTGCATGCTTTCTCCTCGTTTGGTCTGTCGCTGCGCCTCTGCGACTTGAGACGAGGGCGGGCGGCGATCCTCATCTGCGCCGCGTCAGCGGCCGAACCAGCGCGCGCGGCGGCTCGAGCCGAACTGCTGCTTCTCGGCGACGAGTGCCGTCGAGGGCTCTTGGTAGGTGCCGGTCGGCTTGGGCCCGGACATGAAGTCGACGTCTACTCGGCCGACGCGCCCGGAGCCGAACTCGATGTAGCACGAGCCGCGACCCTCGTAGCCGCCGGGCTGCTCGCCGCGCCGTGTCTGCGCGATCAGCTGCTGCGCGACGACTTTTGCGGCGCCCTCGGCGAACACGCCGGCTTTCGGCACGCCGACCTGCGCGCAGTCGCCGATCGCGTAGACGCCCGCAAAGCGCGTCTGCAGCGTGTGCGGGTCGACGGGCACGTACACCTCGCCCTCGCTCATGCCGCTCTCGCGCACGACCGCCGCGGCCTCGGTGCTTGGGCACTCCTAGGAACAGGTCGTAGGGCAGCTCGCTGCCGTCGTCGAGCACGACCACGCCGCGGGCGCCGTCGAGCGAGGCGACGCGACGCCCCGGCACGAACTCGATGTCGCGCTCCGCGAATGCCTCCACGAGCGCGCGCGAGGTCTCGGGCGAGGGCGGCACCGGGCTGTCGAGCGGGATCGTGAACGTGATCTGGCAGCGATCGCGCACTCCGCGCCGCTCGAGGTGGTCGTGCAGCAACAGCGCCGCCTCGCTCGGCGCCGGAGGGCACTTGAACGGCGCTCCACACACGCCGACCACGACGTGCCCTTCGGAGAGGTCGGGCAGCACCTGCGCAAGCCGCTCGGCGCCGGCCGTCGAATAGAACTCGTTGCCGGCCTCCGGCAGACCCGGCGTGGCCTCGTAGTCATAGTCGGCCCCCAGCGCGATCACCAGCGCGTCGGCCTCGTGGGTGGCGGCGTCGGTCGTGACCGCTCGTGCCTCGGGATCGATCTTGGTGACCGTCTCACGCACGAAGCGCACGCCCGGCTTGGCGATCTCCGCATACGGCAGCCGCACCGCCTCGGCGCTCGTGCGCCCGAACATCACGTCGAGCTTGGAGAACCCGAACACGAACGCGTCGCTCTCGGTCGATCAGCGTCACCTCGACCTCGTCGCCGAGCGCCTCCGACAGCATCGTCGACAGCTCCAGCCCCCCGAACCCGGCCCCCAGCACGAGCACTCTCATGCCGCGATCCTACGCGACCAGCCCCGTACCAGACACAGCCGGCCAGGACGGCCGGCAATGTAACTGCCGGGGCGGCCGGAGCGGCCACAAATTGAGACGAGAAGCGGAGGCCGGATCGGCGAGGAGAGCCGGAAGCTGTTCACACGACCCGCCGGATGCCGTCCACACGGCCCGCCGGATGCCGTTCACACAACCCGCCGGATGCCGTTCACACGGCCGCCGAGCGTGCTTCGGCCCGCACGGCACGCTCCAGCGCGCCTACTCGTGCGAGCCATCTTCGCCGAACGTCTCAGCGAGCCTGTACAGGCGAGCGTGCGAGTGTGCGATCGACCTCAGCCCGCGAACCAACTCGTGAACCTCGGGGGAGTCGGTCAGACGCTGACGCTCCTCGACAGTCCGCATGCGCACGATCACCATCACGACGTCGCCATCGACGCTGTCGTAGACCTGGCCCGATACGAACCCGGGCTGCTCGCGCGCCAACTTACGCGTCGCGTCGGAGACCCGCCGGAGCACCTCGTCCTTTCGCGATGAGTCGAGCGTCCAGACGTCGATCAGGATCGGTGATTCCATCTGCCGACGAGCAGTCTAGATCGCGGTATGTGGTTCGTGTGCCGCGTGCTGGCCGTGGGTCCGCACATGTGCGGACCCCTCCCGCGCCCGCATGCGGGCGCGGCGGGCGGGCGCATGCGCCCGCCCGTGCGACCCGGCGCATGCGCCGGGTCGGACCGCCGCGCATGCGCGGCGGTCGTCATCACGGCGTCCGGCCTCCAAGCCAAAGCGGCCAGCGCTCAAGACGGCGGCACGAGGTCGCCGTTGCGATATCGGGGAGCGGACGTCCCGCGGAGGCGACCCCTGCGACCGCTCCGCCCTGCCATGGCCGTCAGCACGGCCGGCATCCAGCCGGCCTAGTCGTCAAACGACTCCTCCTGCATTCGCGAGCGCAGGCGCAGGACGGCCTTGGTGTGCATTTGCGAGACGCGCGACTCGGTCACGCCGAGCACCTCGCCGATCTCTCGCAGGGTCAGGTTCTCGTAGTAGTAGAGCGCGATCACGAGCTTCTCGCGCTCGGGCAGGTTGGCGATCGAGTCGGCGATCCGGTCCTTCAGGTCGCCGACGTCGAGCGAGCGGGACGGGTCGGGCGCGTTGGGGTCCTCGATCGTGTCCATCAGCGAGACCTGGTCGCCGCTGGAGTCCGACACGCTCCACAGCTCGTCCAGCGCGACCATCGAGGAGTGCGAGATCGCCAGCAGCGACTCGTTGAGTTCCTCCACCGTGATGCCGATCTCGTCGGCGATCTCCTGGTCGGTCGGCGCGCGCTGCAGGCGGTTCTCCAGCTTCGCGTTGGCGCGCTCGACTTCGCGTGCACGCGCGCGCACGCTGCGCGGCACCCAGTCCATCGAGCGCAACTCGTCGATGATCGCGCCCTTGATGCGCATGATCGCGTACGTCTCGAACTTGATGTCTCGGGACAGGTCAAAACGCTCGATTGCCGAGATCAGCCCGACGAGACCGTAGGAGATCAGGTCGGCCTCCTCCACGTGCGGGGGAAGCCCAGCCGCGGTGCGGCCGGCTACGTACTTGACCAGCGGCGAGTAGGCGACGACCAGCCGCTCGCGCACGCGCGTGTCGCCATCGGTCTTATATCGCCGCCACAGTTCCCGCAGCTCGATCGGTTTGACATTGGTCTCCAGGGTCGTTTCCCCTTGTATCAGGCCCGAGGGTGGCTGCGCGCGTAGGCGCTTCTGAGTCTGGCGGACTCTACCCGAGTGTAAATCTGGGTGCTCGACACGCTGGCGTGGCCGAGCAGCTCCTGAATTGTGCGCAAATCCGCGCCGCCGTCGAGCAGATGCGTGGCGAAGCTGTGCCTGAGCGCATGTGGCGAGACCTCGCCGACGCGTTCCCCGATCGCCGCTACGCGCCGCGTCCACGTGCGCAAGCGCCGCCTGACGTCGCTCGTGCCGAGCGCCCTGCCGCTCTTGGACAGGAACAGAGCCTCGCATCCGCGCTGTCGCTCGGATGCCGCCAACTCGCGTCGCCCGCGCTCGAGATACAGGCGCACAGCCGCCATCGCAGGCTCGCCGACGGGCACGAAGCGCGTCTTTCGCCCCTTTCCTTCGACCCGCAGCTGCTCGCCGTCCCAATCCACGTCGATCTCGCGTAGCGACACGAGCTCCTCGGCGCGCAGCCCGCACGCGTACGCGAGCTCGAACATCGCGCGATCGCGCAGCGCCAGCGGCCCGTCCGCGGGGATGCCGTCGAGCAGCGCCGACACCTCGCGGGCGCTCAACACGCGCGGCAGCGCCGACGAGCGGCGCGGCGTGGAGACCAGATCCGCGGGGTTCTCGGCGATCTCGCCGTGCTCGCGCTGGCTGACGAACAGCGCGCGCAGCGCCGCCAGCTTGCGCGCGCTCGTGCTCGCGGCCAGCTCCCGCCTGGACAAGTGTGCGATGTAGCGCCGCACGCACTTCGCGTCAACAGCGCTCGGGCCCAGCCCGTGCGTCGCCCGCCCACTGCGCGAACTGCTCGAGGTCGACCCCGTAGGCGCGGCGCGTCCGCTCGGCCGCGTCGCGACGCACCAGGTCGTCCATCAGCAGCCCGATCGCCTCACGCCAGGCCGCCTGCACGCGCGCGTGCCGCTCGGCCGCTGGGCCGCTTGGCCGTCTTGCTGGCGCTGCTCGTCACCATCTCTCACCGTTCATTGCCGGGTTCTACTTCGCGCAAACGCCTGCGCGCCCTGCCTGGCCCACGAGCCGTCAGGCGTCGCTACAGTCGCAGCGTGGGCGCGACACAGCCAATCGCCAGCTCAAATGACGCACGCGGCCAGGTCGAGTCGGCGAGCCGCTCGAGCTCGGACGCTCCGTGGCTGCAGCTCGACTGGCGCGCGTACCAACGCTGGGTGAGCGTCGACGGCGCGAGCATCAACACGATCGAGCTCGGTCCCGAGCAGGCGAATGCCGGCCAGCCGCTGGTGTTCGTGCACGGGCTGTCTGGCTCGTGGCCAAACTGGCTCGAGCAGCTGCCCGTGTTCGCCCGCGAGCATCGCGTCCTGACGCTCGACCTGCCGGGCTTCGGCCACTCGCCGATGCCCCCCTGGAAGCTCTCCATCTCCGCATACGCGCGCCTGCTCGACGGGTTGCTCGAACAGCTGGGGATCGACGCCGCCGCCGTCGTCGGCAACTCGATGGGCGGCTTCATCGCGGCCGAGCTCGCGATCGCCTTCCCGCGCCGCGTGGAGCGGCTCGTGCTCGTATCCGCCGCCGGTCTGTCCACGCACGCGCACCCCGGATCGATGCGCGCCGTGCCGGTGCTGCGCCGGCTCGAGCGCATCGTGATGGCGTCCGGCGCATGGGCCGCCTCGAAGTCCGACGCCGTAGCGCGTCGTCGGCGCCTGCGCGACGCTGCGCTCGCAGTCGTCGCCCGCGAGCCCAGCCGCATCTCGCCGGCGCTCGCCGCCGAGCAGGTGCGCGGAGCTGGCAAGCCCGGCTTCCTGCAGGGCCTGAAGCCGTCCTCGACTACGAAGTCCGCGAGCGCCTGGGCGAGATCGCCTGCCCGACGCTGATCGTGTGGGGCGCCGACGATCGGCTGATCAGCGTGCACGACGCCGACCTGTTCGCCGAACTGATACCGAACTCGCGCAAGGTCGTGTTCGAGCACACGGGCCACGTGGCGATGCTCGAGCGCCCCGACGAGTTCAACGCGCTGCTCGCCGACTTCCTCGCCGAGTAAAGCCTGCCCTAGGGAGTCGCTGGCCAAGCAGGCCAAGGACGCAGGGAGCGCGGCGTGCTGGCCGATCAGCGACGCATCTGATCGACGATCGGTCACGCAGCTGAGGACGCAGGCATGCGCCGTGCCAGCGACTCCCTAGAGCGCTACGGCGCCCTCGGAGGCGCTGCCGACGAGCTTTGCGTACTTGCGGATCGCCACGTCGACGTGCTCGTCGGCGCGTGGGGGCTGCTCGTAGGCCGCTACGCGCTCGGCGATCACGGCGTCGGCCAAGGCCACATCCAGGCGCCCCGCATCCGCGTCGATCGTCAGCTCGTCGCCGTCGCGCAGCGCTGCGATCGGACCGCCCCTGACCGCCTCCGGGGCGACGTGCGCGACCATGAATCCGTGCGTCGCGCCGGAGAAGCGCCCGTCGGTGATCAGCGCGACCTCCTCGCCGAGGCCCTCGCCGACGATCGCCGCCGTAACGGCCAGCATCTCGCGCATGCCCGGTCCGCCGGCCGGACCCTCGGCGCGGACCACGACCACGTCGCCGGCGCGGATCTCGTGCGCGAGCACGGCTGCCATCGCCGCCTCCTCGCCGTCGTACACGCGCGCCGGGCCGACATGTTTGCGCCGCTCGTGCCCGGACAGCTTCACCACGCAGCCGTCGGGTGCGACGTTTCCGCGCAGGATCGCGAAGCCACCCGTCGGTTTGATCGGGTTCGAGAGTGGTCGCACGACCTGCTGGCCGTCGCTCTCGCGCGCCTCCGCGGCGTGTTCGCCGATCGTCCTGCCCGTGACCGTCTGGGCGTCCGAGTTGAGGATGCCGGCCTCGGCCAGCCGCGCGAGCACGAGCGGCACGCCGCCCGCTTCGTACAGCTCGGTCGCCACGTACTGCCCGCCGGGCTGCAAATCGCACAAGAGCGGCGTGCGCTCGGAGATCGCCTCGAACTCGTCCAGCTGCAGCGGAACCCCCATTTCGCGCGCCACGGCGAGCAGGTGCAGCACGGCATTCGTAGAGCCGCCGCTAGTCGCCACGGCCGCGATCGCGTTCTCCAGCGCCGGCTTGACGATCACCTCGCTCGGCCGCTGACCTCGCGCCAGCACGTCCATCACCAGCTCGCCGCATTCGCGGGCCACCTCCAGCTTGCGGCCGTCCTCGGCGGGCACCATCGCCGAGCCCGCCGGGGAGATGCCGAGCGCCTCGAACGCCATTGCCATCGTGTTCGCCGTGAACTGACCCCCGCAGGCCCCCGCGCCGGGCGAGGCGGCCTCCTCCAGCTCGTGCAGCTCCTGCTCTGAGATCTTGCCCGAGGCGAACTCGCCGACCGCCTCGAACACCTGCTGGATCGTCACCTCGGCGCCGCGGTAGTGGCCCGGCTTGATCGAGCCGCCGTACAGCATCAGGCCGGGGATGTTGAGGCGCGCGAGCGCCATCACGGTCCCCGGGATCGTCTTGTCGCAGCCCGAGATCGTCACCAGCGCGTCGAAGCGGTGCGCGCTCGCCACCAACTCGATCGAGTCCGCGATCATCTCGCGCGAGACCAGCGACGCGCGCATGCCGGCCGTGCCCATCGTGATCCCGTCCGAGATCGCGATCGTGTTCAGCTCCATCGGCGTGCCGCCGGCGGCGCGAATGCCCTCCTTCACCTTGGCCGCCAGCACGCGGTTGTTGAAGTTGCACGGCATCGTCTCGATCCACGAGTGCGCCACGCCCACGATCGGCTTGGCGAGGTCCTCTGCCGAGTAGCCGATGCCGTGCAGGTAGGCGCGCGCGGCCGCGCGCTCGGGCCCCTGGGTGAGGGCTCTGCTGCGGTGCTTTACGTCGAAGGCTCCGTTCGCGCTCACGCGGCCCGCACGATATCCGCTGCGTCCTCGCCGCTCTCGCGCTCCCAGCGCGCCAGCCGAACGAGGTCGCGTCGGACCTGCTCGGGATCGATCTGGCGTCCGGGCAGGTGCATGTTGGCCTCCTCGATCAGACGCCGCTCGTCCGCCGTCAGCGCCATCCACTTGGCAAGCACGTCGTCGGAGTCGGGTAGCCGCACGCTTCCATACGGACGCGACTCGTCGGGGAACGCCACGCAGTACTCGCTCAGCAGAGCTCCCGTCTGCGGCACGTAGGCGACGATCGGACGGTGCGGATAGATCAGGTAGGCGTACGACGGCCCGACGCCGGGCGGGCGCCCGGCGAGCCCACCCCACACGCGCAAGAAGCCGAGGTCGCGATACATCGCCCAGTCGCGCTCCTCGACGCACGAGCGCAGCAGCTCGCGCGCGCGCTGCTCGGCACGGCGTTCGCGCCCGGGGTCATAGCCGGCTAGCTCGCCAGCGCGCGAGCGCGCACGGACCCGCCGCAGCTCATCCCGCGCGCTTTCCAGCGCGCGCGTCACACGAGGGAGCAGATGCGGTCGTGCCAGCTCCCACAACAGCACCACGAGCACGAGCGCCGCGGTGCCCAGCGCGAGCCGCACCGGCTCAGCCGAGCCGTCCGGCGGCGCTCCGCCGGCAGCGCGCGGGAAGAAGATCACACGCTCGGCGTCACGGGGAACGTCACTGAAGCTCTTGACCAGCTCCGCCTGCCTGCGTCCGTCGTGCGTCTCGCTCGGCACCGCCGCCCACATGCCCGCGTCGAGCTCGCGGCGAAACGCCTCGATCAAGGCCTGCTCCTGCTCGGGCGCCTCGACGTCGCCCTCCGCCAACAGGATCTCGCCGTGACCGGGCTTGAGGCGAAGCAGCTTCATCGGCGGGCTGCCTGCAAACGGACGAATCCATCGTCAGCGGATTATGGCAAACAGCGGCGCATGACGGCGGTTGTGCGCGAGCTCAGCCGCCCGCCACGCGCTGCAGTCCGAGCACGTCGACGGGGCCGGCCCCCGAGCCCACGTCACGCAACCCTCGTCGCACAGCCTCGCCCGCCAGGGCGCGCGCGGTCCGCGCCGCCTGCAGCGCCGTGCGTCCCAACGCGAGCTGCGCCGCGAGCACCGAGGAGTGCGTGCAACCGGAGCCGTGAGCGGCGCCGTCGGGATGGCGCTCGCCCGCGATCTCGACGAGGCGTCCACGCCGGGCGTCGACGAACAGGTCGACCGCGCGCGAGCGGTGTCCGCCGGTCAGCACGACGGCGCGCGCGCCGAGCTCGAGCAGCGCGCGCGCGAGCGCCTCGTCCTCTCCGCGTCCTCCGCGCCGTCCCGGACCTCGCCTCCCCGGCATCGTCCTCGGCGGCCGCCGTCAGCCCGCGTCAGCACGCGAGCCTCTGGCACGTTCGGGGTGATCACGCTCGCGCGCGGCACTATCTCGGCGAGCAGCGCACGCTGGGCGTCGGGGTCGAGCAGCCGTGCGCCGGACTCGGCGACCATCACCGGGTCGACCACCACCGGCGTGTCCGCGGGCAGCTCGTCGAGCGCCTGCGCCACCGCGAGCGCAGCCTCGGCGCTGCCGAGCATGCCCACCTTGACGGCGTCCACGCGGATGTCCGCGAGCACGGCGCGAACCTGCGCGAGAATCGTCTCGGGCGGGATCTGGTGGATCGCCTGACGCCGAGCGTGTTCTGCGCGGTGACGGCCGTGATCGCCGTGGTTCCGTGCACGCCGCAGCGCGCGAACGCCTTGAGGTCGGCCTGGATGCCCGCGCCGCCGCCCGAGTCGGAGCCGGCGATCGCGAGCGCCGTGCGCACCATCGCTCAGGAGGCGGGGGCGTCCGGGGCGAGGGCGCCTTGCGCGCGCGGGAAGATCGTGTAGCTGCCGATCGCCGTCACCAGCAGCCGGCCGTCCTCGTGACTGACCTCGCTGCGCATCACCGCCGTGCGGCGGTTGCGTCGGTCGAGCGTCGTGCGGCAGACGATCTCGCCCTCGGTCGCCGTCTGGATGTAGTTGACCGAGATGCTGATCGTGGCGATGCGCTCCTCGGGCGGTCGTCTGCACCCACAGCGTCGAGCCCATGCAGTAGTCGACGAGCGCGTAGGTGACCACGCCCGACAGCAGCCCGCCCGCGTTGATCAGCTCGGGGCGGATCGTCAGGCGAACCGTCTGCGGGTCCTCCCAGCGCATGCCCATGAACTGCGTGACCCCGTCGATCGCGCCTGGGCCTCGGCCGCGACGGCGCTGCGCAGCATCATCGCCAGCCGAGACGCGAGGGCGACGGCTGCGCCGTGCGCGGTGCTGCCCGGCGCTGCGGAGTCGTCTTGCACAGCCACGCAGGCTAACGAGCCCGACGCCGTGACCCGGTCTGCGCGACGGACGCGGCCGGCCTCAGCCCAGGCGACAGCGTCGCGCGTCGGCCACCATAGCCTGGCCGCCTTCGTGCGCGGCGAGCCCGTCGACGGCCTTCGGCGCGAAGCGTCCGCCACATGCAGCCGCAGTAGCCCGGCTGGCGCCCGCCAGCTGGCAACCCTTGGCGAATTCGAGCTTCTGCACGCCGCGGACGTCCAGCTTGGCCTGGCCGCGTTCGAACAGGACGACGGGCGCGAGCCCGGGCGAGGCCCGAGACGACCGCCATCCCGGGAGTTGTATCGAGCGGTCATCGGTCCTTCCACGAACACGTGAGCGACGGGTTGAGCAGGTGCGAGCGTGGATCTGACTCAGAGACGTGCGCAGCTGGCGAGGTCGGAGCGCGATTCGCCCGTCTGCGCGGCTACGAGCTCGCGCTCCTGTTCGCGCGAGAGCCTCAGTAGGCCAGCGCCCCGTTCCCTTGCTGGCGCGCCTGCTCGTCATGGACGAGCGGAACGACCTGTTCGTCGAGCCGACCGCCGTGCCGACGCCCAGCGCGAAGATCACCACGAACGCCGCCGCGGTCCAGCTCAGCGGGTAGGCCAGCACCTGCCACAGCGGTCGCGCGGGAATCGGGGCGCTCGTCCGCACACCCCTGTGCCGCCGACCCAATCGCCCAGGCGTCGCCGAGTGCACCGGTGACAAGCGCGACCAATGTGCCCATCAGGTAGAGGAACGGCAACGCGTCGATCAGCCGCAACACGCTCGCCGACAGCTGGCTTGAAGCCCAGGCGCGCCGCCGCCTGGCGGCTTCGACGTGCAGCGACATCGAACGCTTGCCGACCGTCTGCCCACGCAGCGCCTCGCGCAGGAAAGTAGGAGAGCGACAGCGCTGTGACGACCAGCAGGCCCGAGAAGCCGAGGCCGAAATAGGCGGAACCATTGGCGTCGAGGAGAAGAGAAACCGCGGTGGGGAACGCCGGCGACGAGCGAGGCGACGGCGATGACAGCGGCACGAACAGCGCGCACTCGTCCGCCAGCAGCGCGACTGCCCTGGTGCTGAGTAGCGATGTGCGACGCGTGGAGCTGCGCGCCACCCGCCCGCGGCGAGCGCCAGTCCACCGCCGTGGCGCGTGAGGCTTTCGGCGCCCAGGAAAAGAATTCGGTGCTCATATCGGTGTGCGGCGCGCGGCCGCGATACCTCGCTCTGCCTTTCGACCGCCGCGGTCGGGCCTTAGACCCAACCACCCTGCTCCACATCCGTTCGGCTCCCCGGAACGCGCCGCGACAGCGGACGAACGTCACAAGCCCGCCTTAGCCTCTGCAGGCGTGCCGAACGAACACGCTCTCCGCGCCCTGGCCAGGCCGCCCCGCTCGATGCTCAGGGCCAGCCCTCCGCTGGCTGCTCGAGCACGTACCCGCGACGCCGCACGCCGCGCGCTCGGCCGCCTGGGCGAGGATCTGGCCGCCGAGCACATGCGCCGCCGCGGCTGCTCGTGCTCGCCCGCAACGAGCGCACGCGCCACGGGGAGATCGACCTGATCGCGCGCGACGGCGACGCGCTCGTGTTCGTCGAGGTCAAGACGCGTCGCGCGAGTCGCCGGCAGCGCACGATCGGCGCGGAGCCGGAGCCATTGCGGGGCCTGAGCGCACGTCAGCGCGTTCGCCTGCGCCGGCTCGCCGTCGCGTGGCTGGCCGAGCGACGGGCGACGGGCCGGGCGCACGACGATTCGCTTCGACGCGATCGGCGTCGTCGTCGACGCGAACGGGACGCTGGCGCGCCTCCAGCACGTCGAGGGCGCCTGGTGAGCGCGACTCGACGGCGGCCTCGCCGAGTACGGCTGAGAACGCACTCCCGCGCGCTAGCTGAAAAAGCCTATAGCGCCAGCTGCTGGTAGGCCAGCGACTGGAACGACATCCTGTGCAGCGGCGAGACGCCCTGGCGCAGGATCGCCTCGCGATGCTCGGGCGTCGAGTATCCGACGTGCTCGGCAAAGCTCCAGCCCGGGTGCTGCGTGTCGGCGTGGTGCATGTAGCGGTCGCGCGTCACCTTGGCGATGATCGACGCCGCGGCGATCGCCGCGCTCGTCGCGTCGCCGTCGACGATCGCCCGCTGCGGTCGACCGAACTCGGGGACGGAGAAGCCGTCGAAGCAGGCACAGCACCTCGCCCGTGACGTCGCGCGTGACAGCCGTCATCGCGTCGCGCAGCGCCGCGATGTTCGTCCTGTGCAGGCCCCTCGCGTCGATGCCGCGCACGCAGCGCGAGACGACGACCACGCGGGCCGCGCTGCGCAGCACCAGCGGGAACAGCTGCTCGCGCGCCTCGGCGGTGTGCTGCTTGGAGTCGTTCAGCGCGCCCAGCGAGCGCAGCTCGCGCGTGGTCAGCGCGTCGTAGTCGAACAGCACGCCGGCGGCGACCAGCGGACCCGCCAGGCAGCCGCGCCCCGCCTCGTCGGCCCCCGCCACGAGCGGCACCCCGAGTCGTCTGTCGAAGGCGAACAGTCGCCGTCCGCTGCTCTTGCGCCGCGCTCGGCGACGGGCGCGAGCCCGCGGCGCGGTCGCCCGACGTGCGCCGCCGAGCCGCGGGCGGGCGCGCTCACGGCCTCGCCATCACCAGCTCAGAGGATGCCGATGCGGTCCGGCGGCCAGTAGGTGGCGAAGGCTCCCCCGATGATCCATCCGGTGGGGACGGGGCCCCAGAAGCGGCTGTCGTCGGATTCGCCACGATTGTCGCCCATCATGAACCAGTGCCCGGCGGGAACCTTGATCGGCACGGGAAAGTTGCACTCGGACACGCCGGGACACGGGCGAATGTAGGAGTCGGCCTCGCGTTTGCCGTTGCGGTACACGTGGCCTTCGACGATCTTGATCGTGTCGCCGGGGCCCGCCACGATCCGCTTGATGAAGTTGGTGCCCGTGTCCTCCTTCTCGACCGGAGCCGCGCACGCGGCGCCGCCCGGGACGATGCGCGTGCCACCGCCGCACTCCTCCTGCTCGGCGCCTTCGGGCGGATGGAACACGGCGATCTCGCCGACGTGCGGTTTGCCGAAGTGCATGCCGATCCGGTTGACGAGCACGCGCTGGCCGATCGCCAGCGTCGGCTCCATCGAGCCGCTCGGGATGCGGTAGGGCTTGACGACCCATGCCTGGATTCCGAAGGCCAGGCCGACCGCGACCAGGATGATCAAGACCAGCTCGACTGCCGAGCCGACGGTCGATTTCGACCGCTTTGCGGCGCGTTTCACGCCTGCTCGGCGCCGGCGACGTCCTCCCGGTCGCCTCCGGCGTCGCCGGCCTCGGCGTCGGCGTGGCCGGGTTCGAGCTCAGCGTCCGACTCGGCTTCGGCGTGGCCAGTCTCGGCCTCGGCGTCCGCTCGGCCGACGCTTGCGAGCCGGCGCGTCGGCCTCTACCGCGGGGCGGCTCGGCGCGCTCCTCGGCCTCGTCGCTCGCCGCCCGGCAGGGCGCTCGCCCTGCTCGGCGCCGTCCTCGGCCGGCTGCGCGACGGCCTCCTGCTCGAGCACCGTCTGCTCGGCGGTCAGCCCGTCGGCGTCTGTCGCCTGCTCGGGCGCATCGGAGCCTATGTCTGCCACGAGCCCCGGCTCGACGGTCTCCTCGGGACCGGAGTAACGGCGCTCGCGGACGCGGGCGCGCTTGCCGACGCGGTCGCGCAGGTAGTACAGCTTTGCGCGACGCACGTCGCCACGCGCGGCCAGCTCGATGCGCTCGATCTTCGGGGAATGCACGGGAAACATGCGCTCGACGCCGACGCCGAAGGACTGCTTGCGCACCGTGAAGGTCTCGCGCGTGCCATGCCCCTGGCGCTTGATCACGACGCCCTCGAACACCTGCACGCGCCGACGCGGCCCCTCGATCACCTGGAAGTGCACCTTCACGCGATCGCCTGGAGCGAAGCTGGGAACGCGGCGCAGCTGCGCGCGCTCGATGGTTTCGATGACGCTGCTCATGACGTGTGAAGGAGGTGGCGCCTGAAGACCGGGCGAGGAAGCTTGGGGCTGGCCGGCCGACGCGGCTAGCAATGGTAGCGAACGGCCAGCGGGCGCCGCGTCAGTGCTCGGCACCGCTCGCGCCGTGCTCGGCCGCCGCGCCCCTGCCGCGTTCGCGGCTGCGCTCGCGCCGCCAATCCTCGATGCGCGCGTGATGACCGGACAGCAGCACGTCGGGCACCTGCCAGCCGCGATGCACCGCTGGGCGCGTGTAGTGCGGGTACTCGGGGTTTCCTTCCAGCGCGGGGCTGAACGACTCCTCGACGACCGAGCGATCGTCGCCGAGCGCGCCCGGCAGCTTGCGCAGCACGGCGTCGCACACGACCATCGCCGCCAGCTCGCCGCCCGACAGCACATAGCGTCCGATCGAGACGACGTCGCTACAGAAATGCTCGATGACGCGCTCGTCGATGCCCTCGTAACGTCCGCACAACAGCGTCAACGCCGGCTCGCCCGCGAGCGTTGCAGCCAGCTCGTCGTCGAGCAGGCGGCCACCGGGCGACAGCGCGACCACGCGGCGCTGCTCGCGCAGCTCGACCGGATCGATCTGTAGCGCGCGCGCAGCGCACTTTCAACGACGTCCACGCGCAGCACCATCCCCGCGCCGCCACCGAACGGGACATCGTCGACCTGGGCTCCGCTGAGCTGGGAGTGGGCGCGCAGGTGGAGGAAGGAGAGGCGCGACCCCCGCGCGAGCACGTTGGCGACGTGCCGCTGCGAGCCGAACCACTGGAACCACTCGGGGAACAGCGTGAACACGTCAATCTCCATCGCGGCCCTCCGGCGAGCGCTCGCCGCTCGGCAGGTCGAGAAAGTCGCCGTCGACGTCGATCCGACCGGCGCTCGTGTCGACGCGACGGATCGCGTCTCTGACGAGCGGCACCAGCAGCTCTCCGCCACCGGCTGGCGTACCTCGAGCGTCTCGCACGAGGGCAGCTCGATCAGCCGCGTGACGGCTCCGAGCCGGCGCTCGCCGTGCGAACACCTCACAGCCCTCGAGTTCGTGAGCCCACCACTCACCCTCCCCCAGCCGCGGCGCGCTCGCGGCCGTGATCAACAACTCGCTGCCGCGCAACGCTTCGGCGGCGGGGCGGTCGCTGACGCCCGCGAGGCGAATGATCGGGCGAGCGTCGGTGCCGGCGCGGCGCACGATCTCGGCGCTGCGCCCGGCGACGCGCACGCTCGCGCCGAGCGTGAGCAGGCGCGCCTTCGCGCCGGTCACGTAGAAGCTCCCGTCCAGCCCGTGCGCACGCCCGACGCGCCCGGCCGCGAGCTCAGCGGCGTCGTCGCTCATCGCGCGCACCACTCGCCGCGCGTGCTCGAGCGCTCGAGCGGGCGAGCTCAGTCGACGATGTCGACGAGCACATGGCAGCCCTCGCCGGTGGCGGCGGCTTTGACGACCGTTCGCAGGGCGTGCGCGGTGCGGCCACCGCGGCCGATCACCCTGCCGTAGTCGTCGGGGGCGACGCACAGCTCGAGCACGATCGTGCCGTTGTCGCCGTCGAACTGCTCGACCGACACCTCCTCGGGCTCCTCCACGAGCCCTTCGGCCAGGTACTCGAGCAGACGCCTGGGTACTTCGCTGGGCGGCTCTGCGCTGGATGTCCCGCGATCGCTCATGCTCGGGCTGGCCGGCGGCCCCGCGCAGGCGCGGGGCGCTAGCTGCTGCGGGCCTCTATCCCCTGAATGCGCAGCAGCTTGCGCACCGTGTCCGAAGGCTGGGCGCCGCGCGCCAGCCAGCTGCGCGCGCGCTCCTCGTCGAGGACGATCGTGGAGGGGTCGGTCTGCGCGTTGTAGTGGCCGATCGTCTCGATCACGCGCCCGTCGCGCGGCGAGCGCTGGTCGGCTACGACGACGCGCCAGATCGGGTCCTTCTTGCCGCCCACACGCGTGAGCCTCAGCCTTACCGCCACGTTTTCCTCTCTGCCGGTTTCCGGATCTTGCGCAGAGAGCTTAGACGGTGTGGCGCATGCAGGGCCGGCAGTGGAGCTTCTGCTGGAGTAGCGCAGCCGGGAAATCGCGCAGCGACGTCTCAGCGGCCCGGCGCTCAGCGCGCGCCACGCATCAGCGCGCCGATGTCGGGCATCTTGCCGCGACCGACCTGGCGCATGATCTTGCGCGTCTGGCCGAACTGCTTGACGAGGCGGCTGACGTGCTGCACGGTCGTTCCCGAGCCGCGCGCGATGCGCAGGCGTCGCGACCCCTTGATCAGCTCCGGGCGGTGGCGCTCCTCGGGCGTCATCGAGAGGATGATCGCCTGGATGCGATCGAGCTCGCGCTCGTCGACCTTCATGTTGCGAAGCTGCGCGCCGAGGCCGGGGATCATGCCGAGCACGTTCGTCAGCGGGCCCATCTTGCGGACCGCCCTCATCTGATCGAGGAAGTCGTTGAGGTCGAACTCGTTGCGCCGCAGCTTGCGCTCCAGCGCGCGCGCGTCGTCCTCGTCGAACTGTCGCTCGGCGCGCTCGATCAGGCTCATCACATCGCCCATGCCGAGGATTCGCTGCGCCATGCGGTCCGGATGGAAGCGCTCGAACTGCTCGAGCTTCTCGCCCGTCGACGCGAACAGGATCGGCTTGCCGGTCACCGCCTTCACCGACAGCGCCGCGCCACCGCGCGCGTCTCCGTCGAGCTTGCTCATCAACACGCCGTCGAACTTGACGGCCTCGGCGAACTGCTCGGCGACGTTGACGGCGTCCTGGCCGGTCATCGCGTCGATCACGAGCAGCACGCTGTGCGGTTTGACGGCCGCTCGGATGCGCACGAGCTCGTCCATCAGCTCCTTGTCCACGTGCAGGCGACCGCTGGTGTCGACGATCAGCACGTCCTTTCCGTCTTCGCGTGCGCGCTCGAGCGCCCAGCTGGCGATCTCGACCGGGTCGCGGTCGGTCCCCTGCTCGTATGCCTCCGCGCCCGCCTGCTTGGCGACCTTGACGAGCTGCTCGACGGCCGCCGGGCGGTACACGTCACAGGCGGCGACCGCAACGGTCGAGGAGTGCTGCTCGTGCAGGTAGCGGGCGAGCTTGGCCGTGGCCGTGGTCTTGCCCGAGCCCTGCAGCCCGGCCATCAGGATCACGGTGGGCGGGCGCGGCGAGAAGCTCAGCCCAGCCGAGGCGCCGCCCATCAGCTCGGTCAGCTGCTCGCCAACGATCTTGATCACCTGCTGGCCGGGGTTCAGCCCACCGACCACGTCGGCGCCGAGACAGCGCTCTTTCAGCTCGGCGGTGAACTGACGAACGACCTTGAAGTTGACGTCCGCCTCGAGCAGCGCGAGACGGATCTCGCGCATCGCCGCGTCGATGTCCTGCTCGGTCAGCGTGCCGCGATTGCGGACGTCGGCGAGCGTCTCCTGGAGCCTCTCGGCGAGCGAGTCGAACATGGGTCGCGCTCAGGCGTCGCCGGGAGGCGGCACCTGACGCGGGCGCGCCGGCTTGCCATCCGGCTCGTGCGGCGCACGGCGGCCTGCGAGCGCCTCGCCGATGCCCGCGAAGGCCTGGGCGAACTCGGACGGAACCACGAACACCTTGTTGGAGTCGCCTTCGGCCAGCTGGGGAGCATCTGCAGATATTCGTAGCTGAGCAGCTCGCGGTTCGGGTTTGCCCTCATGGATCGCCGTGAACACCGTGTCGATCGCCTTCGCTTCGCCCTCGGCGCGCAGGATCGCCGCCTGGCGCTCGCCCTCGGCGTCGAGCACCGCCGCCTGCTGGGCGCCTTCGGCGGTCAGCACGGCGGCCTGCTTGGCGCCCTCGGCGGTGAGGATCTGCGACTGCTTCTCGCCTTCGGCAGTGAGGATCGCGGCGCGGCGATCACGCTCGGCGCGCATCTGCTTCTCCATCGCGCTGCGGATGTCCGGCGGCGGGTCGACCGACTTGATCTCCACGCGGTTGATCCTGATGCCCCACTTGCCCGTCGCCTCGTCGAGCACGACACGTAGCTCGGTGTTCACGTTCTCTCTGGCGGTGAGCGTGTCCTCCAGCGTCAGCCCGCCGATCACGTTGCGCAGCGTGGTGACGGTCAACTGCTCGATCGCCTGCAGCGGGTTGGCGATTTCATAGGTCGCCGAGCGCGGGTCGGTGATCGTGAAGTACAGGACCGTCTCGATGCCGACCACGACGTTGTCTTCGGTGATCACCGACTGCGGTGAGAAGTTCACCACCTGCTCGCGCAGGTCGACGAGCGGCTTCACGCGGTCGATGAACGGCGTCACGATCGTCAGGCCCGGCTCGAGCGTGCGGCTGTAGCGGCCGAGCCGCTCGACCACGCCGGCGCGCGCCTGGGGGATCACGCGAATCGTGCGCGCTGCGACGACGAGCGCGAACACGACCACGACGATGATGACGATGAGAGCAACCATGAGGCGGCTTCCTTTCTCGAAATGTTCTGGGTCAGATGCGTCAGTGGCGATCAAGCGAGTCGAGGACGCGCGCGCGAGGTCGCGCCTCAGTGCATCACGAGCGCCGTGGCGCCCCTTATCTCGACCACCTCGACTCGCTCGCCGGCGTCGATCACCTCGTGTTCGTCATAGCTGCGCGCCGTCCATACCTCGCCGCCGTCGATCTTCACACAGCCGACCCCCTCGTCATTGGCGATTCGCTCGAGCACGGTCGCCGGCCGTCCGATCAGCGCCGCGGCGCCCGTCCGGATCGAGGGCGGCAAACGGCGGTGGCGTTGCGCGACCGGACGCAGCGTCGCAAACACGACTGCTGATGACGCCAGAAACACGATCGCCGCAAGCAGGAGCTCCGACACCGAACAGGCTGACCGCGGCGGCCAGCCCGGCCCCGGCGGCGAACGGCGCCAGATAAAACCCGCCCTGGTGCATCTCGCCGACACCGAGGACGCAAGCCGCAACCAGCCAGATGACCCAACCGTCCATGACTCCAGGTTATCCCTCAACGGCGGCGCGCGGTGCGCCTTGAGGCGCGATCAGGGCGCGATCAGGGAGCGCGCGAAGTCCTCGGAGTCGAACGGGCGCAGATCCTCGACGGACTCGCCGACGCCGATCAGCTTGACAGGCAACTCGAGCTCGCGCGCGATCGCCAAGGCGATTCCGCCGCGGGCGGTCCCATCGAGCTTCGTCAGGACGATGCCACTGACCTGCGCCGCCTCGGCGAACAGCTTCGCCTGGCGCAGGCCGTTCTGCCCGGTCGTCGCGTCGATCGTGAGCAGCGTCTCGTGCGGCGCGCCGTCCTGCTGGCGCGCGATCACTCTGCGCACCTTGGACAGCTCGCCCATCAGATCGTCCTGGGTGTGCAGGCGACCGGCGGTGTCGATGATCACGACGTCGATGCCGTCGGCCTGCGCCCGCGCGATCGCCTCGAACGCGATCGAGCCCGGGTCCGCTCCCGACGGCCCGGTCACGATCTCGCAGCCGGCGCGCTCGGCCCAACCCACGAGCTGCTCGCTCGCCGCCGCGCGAAAGGTGTCGGCCGCGCCGAGCAGGACGCTGCGCCCCAGCTCATTGCGCAGGTGCCACGCCAGCTTGCCGATCGTAGTCGTCTTGCCCGTGCCGTTGACGCCGACCGCAAGGATCACCGTCGGTCGGCTGCGGATGTCGATGCGGCCCTCGCCAACGCTCGTCGTCTGCGCGAGCAGCTCGATCAGGCGCTCGCTCAGCGCCTCACCGCCCTCCAGGCCACCCGCAGTCGCCTCCTGCTCGAGCGTCGTCACGATCGACGCGGTCGCGCTCGCACCCACGTCCGCCATGATCAGCGCCTCCTCGAGGCGTTCCCAGGTGTGCTCGTCGACCACGCCGAACAGCGTCGCCTGGATCTCCGAGCCGAGCGCCTGACGCGTCTTGGTCATGCTCTCCCGCAGACGTCTGAACAGACCACGACGTCGTGCGCTCGAGCCCTGTTGCGCGTCTCCGTCAGCTTGCGCGGGCGTCGTCCCCGCGCCGTTCACCGCCGCGTCGTCGTCGACGATGAACAGTTCACTCCACTCACGCGGCACTGGCGCGCGAAGATAGCAGCGCTGCCTGCAGGCGTCGGCTCAGGCGACTTCGGCGACTTCGGCGACCTGTGCCTGCTGGTCCTGTTCGGCGGGCAGTCGGCGAGAGAGCACCTTCGAGACACCGTCGCCGCCCATCGACACGCCGAACAGCCAGTCGGCGGCCTCCATCGTGCGCTTCTGATGCGTGATCACGATGAACTGCGCGCGATCGGCGTAGCGGCGCAGCAACGCCAGGAAGCGGTCGAGGTTGAGGTCGTCGAGCGCAGCCTCGACCTCGTCGAGAATGTAGAAAGGACACGGCCGCGCCAGAAACACCGCGAACAGGAAGGCGAGCGCCGTCATCGACTTCTCGCCGCCCGACAGCAGCGACAGGCGCTTGGTCGCCTTGCCGGCGGGCGTGACTTCGATCTCGACGCCGAGTAGATCCTCATGCTCGCGCTGCTCGAGCTCCGACTCGTGCTCGGCGGCCTCCTCATTCGCCGCCTCGCCCGCGCCGGCATCGACCTGCTCGCTCGCGGCGATGCCCTCGCCCAGCCCGACGCCGGCCGTGGCAGAGCGCGCCTGCAGGGATTGGCCGCCGAGCACCGCGCGGGCAGCCTGCTCTTCGCTGACCAGACGCAGGCGACCCGAGCCCCCCGGGAACACATCGCCGACCAGCTCCTCGAAGTTGCGCGCTGCAGCGTCGAAGGTCTCCTGGAAGGTCTCCTGGATCTGGCGGTCGGTGTCCCTGATCACCGAGCGCAGCTCGCGCAGGGCGGTCTCGAGGTCCGCCCGCCGGCCCTCCATCTCCTCGACGTGCTCGACCGCCTCCGAATACTCCTGCTGGGCCAGCGGGTTGACCGGGCCGAGCTGGGCTCGCCGGCGCTCCAGGCGCTCGACGCGGGCATCCAGCGCCTGTGCCTGCTCGGCATCGAGCGGCTCGGTCTGCTCGGCGCGTATCCGCTCGAGCTCCAAGCCGAGGCCGCGGGCGATGTCGACAAGCTCGCTCGCAGCCTCGGCAAGCTGGTCGCGCAGCCGCTGCGCCGCCACCTCGGCGCTCGTCACCAGCTCGCCCGCGCCTCGCAACTGCGCCTGCAACTCGGCCTCCTCGCGCGCGCACTCGCGCAACTCGGTGGCCATCCGCTCGCCGGCGGCGCGATCGCCTTCCAGC
Source organism: uncultured Solirubrobacteraceae bacterium (assembly GCA_963846205.1). Lineage (GTDB taxonomy): Bacteria > Actinomycetota > Thermoleophilia > Solirubrobacterales > Solirubrobacteraceae > Palsa-744. The sequence continues at coordinate 225,422 of CAWJVB010000006.1, forward strand.
TCGGCCTCGACGGCGCCCGCCGACTCCGCGACTGATGTTGCGAGGCCGTGTAGCGCCGCCACCAGGCGCTGCGCGCGTGGCAGCAGGTCGACATCGGCGGCACGCTGGGCACGCAACGCCTCGACGCGCGCGTCGCGCTCGCGGCGCTCGCGCGAGAACTGCTCGACGAGGCGGCGTTGCGACTCGAGCTCGGCTCCCAGCTGCGCGCGTCGCACCGCCAGCGGCCCCTCCAACGGAGCGGCGCGACGCTGTTCGATCAGCCACTGCGTGCGCCCGTGCTGCTCGCGCGCCTGCGCGCACCGTCGTTCGGCCTCGCGCAGGTCCGCCTCGGCCTGTTCGCGTACGTCCTCGGCGGCGCGCACGCCCTTCAGCGCATACTCGACCACCCCGCGTGCCACGTGCTCGGCGCGCGCGGCCACCTCGCCCGCGGCCTCGAGCCGCTCGCGCTCGCCGGGCTGCGCCAGCACGCGCCTGACGCCCTCCTCGATCACCCGGCGCACCTCCTGCCACGTCGCCGACCACACGCTCCCCTCGCGCGCCTGCTCGACGAGCTCGTCGCCTCGCGCACGCGCCTGCTCGGCTGCGCGCAACTGTTGTTCGAGCTCTGCCACGTGCTGCGCTTGGCGCTCGCCGTCGCCGACCAGGCCACCCAGCTCGCGCTCCAGCTCGGCGGCGCCGGTCGCCTCGAGCTCCGCGAGCTCCTGCTCGAGCTCGGACACTCGCGGCTGGGCGCTGGCCAGCTCGACGTCGCCGCGGCCTCCCTCCTCGGACTCCTGCAAGCGCGATAGCTCTCCCTCACTGCGCGCGATGCGCGCCTGCAAAAGGCCTGCGCTCGCGCTTGCCTGCTCCGCGCGCAGGTCCACGCGCTCACGCACGGAGCGAGCGTCGTACACCCGCCGCGACAGCGCGTCGTGGCGCTCGGCGCGCTCGGCCAGCGCAGTCTCAGCGAGACCACGGCGGTCGATCACCGCCTGTAGGCCCTCCTCGATCGTCTGGCGCGCCCCGCGCGCCGCGGCGGCCTCCTGCTCGGAGGCGGCCAGCTCGACCGCCCGCGCGCGCTCGCAGTCGCGGGCGAGCTCGAGGCGCGCCTGCAGGGTCTGGCGCTCGAGGCGCTCGTGCAGCTCGGCCGCCTCGGACTGGCGCTTGAGCGGGCGCAGTCGCGTGCGCGCCTCGCGCTCGACGTCGAGTGCCCGATCGAGGTTCTCCTGCGTGCGCTCGAGCTTCAGCTGGGCGCGACGCCGGCGCTTGCGGTGCTTGCCGAGGCCCGCGGCCTCCTCGATCAGCATGCGGCGGTCGCGCGCCTTGGAGGTCACGATCGCCTCGACCCGCCCTTGCGAGATCACCGAGTGCGTCTCCTTGCCGAGCCCAGTGTCGGACAGGACCTCGATCACGTCAGTGAGCCTGCAACGCGCGCCGTTCAGGCGGTAGCCGCCCTCGCCGGTCCGATCGAGCCGTCGCACGATCGAGATCTCGCTGAGCGGCAGCTCGACCGTCCCGTCGGAGTTGTCCAGCACGATCTCGACCTCGGCGGCGTTGCGCGCCTGGACGCCGTGGCCGCCGCCAAAGATCACGTCCTGCATCGACTGGCCGCGCACGGCGAGCGGCGACTGCTCGCCCATCGCCCACAGAACCGCGTCGGTGACGTTCGACTTCCCCGAGCCATTGGGCCCTACGACCACGCTCACGCCGGGGCCGAAGTCGAGCATCGTGCGGTCGGGAAAGGACTTGAATCCCTTTAGCGTCAGCGACTTCAGGCGCATCGCGACTCTACGCCTCGAGATCCTCGACCGCCTCGCGGGCGGCCTCCTGCTCGGCGTGCTTCTTGCTGCGGCCGCGTCCAGACCCAAGCTGGCGCACGCCCACGCGGGCGACGACCGTGTACGTGCGCTCGTGCGGCGGGCCCTCCTCGCCGGTGACGGCGTAGCTGACCTCCTCGCCGCGTCGCGCCAGGAGCTCCTGCAGGGCCGACTTGAAGTCGACCGGATGCTCGAGCGCCTCCTCGATCTCCGGCGTGAACGCCTCGACCACGGCCCGCGCCGTCCGCTCGTATCCGGCGTGCAGATAGCACGCGCCGATCACCGCCTCGATCACGGATGCGAGCACGCGCTCGGTCTCGACCAGCGCAGCCGCACTGCCCTGCACGCCGAGCGGCGCCGCCGCGCGCAGCCGCTGTGGCAAGCCGAGCCGCTCGGCGACCGCCCGGCAGGACACCCCCGAGACCGCCTGCGCGCGGATCTTCGTGAGGCGGCCGGCGCCGAAGCGCTCGGCCTCCAGGCGCGGATACAGGTGCGTGGTCACCGCCAGCGCCAGCACGCTGTCGCCGAGGAAGGCAAGCCGCGCGTAGGAGTCCGCGCGCCGCTCGCTCCAGGACGCGTGCGTGAAGACCTGTCGCTCGAGGTCCTGCGGCAGCTCTTCCATCAGCTCGGCGAGCAGTTTCATGAGCGCCCATCGGATGCCCCGTTTTTCTGATTGGCAAGCACGAACTCGACCGCCTGGCCGACGGTCAGGATCTGCGCGGCCTGCTCGTCGGACATGTTCACCCCGTAGCTGTCCTCGAGCTCCTGCACGAGCGTGTAGAGGTCCAGCGAGTCCGCCTCCAGGTCCTCCTTGAAACGCGTCTGCTCGCCGATCGCGCCTGCCTCGACGTCGAGTTCGTCGACCAGGTGCTCCTGAATCAGCGCGAACACCTGCTCGCGCGTGAGCGTTGTCATCGCGGCCCGCCCGCGCAGCCAGCTAGAGAGACTCGCGGCGCAGTCACGCGCCTCGTCGTGGCGTTCAGCCGCGCGCGCGTCATCGGACTCGGAGTCGTTCGGCTCGGGTCATTCGGTCGGCGTCAGGCTAACGTCAGCCGCGGACAGGGGCGTCCGTTTGAGGGCGCCCGCGCCTGCCAGCGCGCGCTCGGTCCTCCCCACGATGTCTTCGCGCGCACCGCGCTCGGCGCGCAAGATCGCCGCGGCGAAGCCCGTGCGCGAGAAGCGGCCGTGCGGGACGACGCCTAGGCGGCGCAGCCCCAACAGGTACGCGCCACCCTGCAGCTCGGGATCGATCTCGGCGCGGAAACTGCCGAGCGCGGGACGCAGCAGGGCGCCACCGAGCTTCGCCCGTGGCGAGCTCAGTGCAGCCTGCCTGATCGCGCGCAGGATCGTCTGTGAGGTCGCCTCGATCAGCTTCAGCGAGACGTTGCCCGTGAATCCGTCGGTGACGACGACGTCGACGGCCCCGGCCAGCACGTCGTCACCCTCGACGTTGCCGGCAAACTCGAAGGCAGCGTTGCTCGCGCGCGTGCGCTCGCTCAGCTCGGCGTGCGCTTCCAGGATCAACTCGCTGCCCCGTGCGGCCTCCTCGCCATTGGAAAGCAGCCCCACCCGCGGGTGCTCGACGCCGAGCACCGCGCTCACGAGCGCCGCCCCCATGAACGCGAACTGCACGAGATGCTCCCGCCGGGCCGCCGCGTTCGCTCCAACGTCGAGCAGCGTCACGGTCCTGCCGGGAAACGGCAGTGGCAGGGCCAGCGCCGGACGATAGATGCCGCGCGTGCGCTTGATGTTGAACAGGCCCGCCGCGAGCGCCGCTCCCGTGCCGCCCGCACACACGAGTGCCTGCGCTCGCCCGGCGGCCACCGCTCGCGCCGCCTGCACGATCGAGGCGTGCGGATTCGCGCGCACGGCGCTGACCGGGTCGGCGCTCTTGGCGATCGAGGTCGCCGCGTCGACGATCTCCACATCCGCCGTCGTATCGCCCAGTTCGCCGGCGGGGCCGAACAGGATCACGCGAGCACCGCGCTCGGCGGCGATCCTCGCTCCCGCGGCGACCTCGCCCGGGCCGAGATCGGCCCCATTGCAGTCCACCGCGACCACCGCGGGCAGGCCTTTGCGCGCGTCCGCCCGCGCGGCGTGGGACGGCACCCGCGACGCCACCGCGTCGCTACTCGTCGTGCTCGTGCTCGTGCTCGTCCGCCGTCGCGACCACGACCTGGCGGCCGGCATAGGTGCCACACACCGGGCACACGCGGTGCGGTCTGCGCGGACTGTGGCACTGCGGGCACGCATTCACGGTCGGAGCGCCGATCTTGTGTTGGGCACGCCGCTTGGCCGTGCGACTGTGGGATTGCTTTTTCTTGGGGACGGCCATCGCGGGCAGGAAGGCTACCAGCCCCCGCGCGCGCTACTCGAGCTCGAGCTCGCGCAGCTTGGCCCAGCGCGGATCGGGAGCGCGCTCGTGGCCATGTTCCGCTCCCGCCTCGTTGAGATCGGCGGCGCAGATCGGACACAGCCCGGCGCACTCCTCCCGGCACAGCACCTTGGCGGGGGCCGCCAACGCGAGCGCGTCGCGCGCCCACGCTTGCAGGTCGAGCGTCTCCTGATCGACGTATGGACTTTCCAGCTCCTCGCCTTCACCCGGGCGGTCGACCTCGCGAGCGTCGACTTCCAAGAGCGGTCGGGCGCGTTGCAGGCAGCGCATGCAGGGGCCGCCCAGCGCGGCTGTGAAGCGCAGGCGCAGCGCATACCCCCCGCCCATCATGCGCGACACGTCGAGCACGACGGGCACCTGCGCCGGCTCGGCCGCGTAGCGCTCGCCGCCGAGCACGAGCGGATCGACCGGCACGGCGAGCTCCAGGCGGCGGCCCTCGCCGGAGCTGAGGCGCAACGCCGCGAGGTCGAAATCGTGAGTCTGCGCGGGCACTTCGTCAAGGCTAGCGACGCTCCTGCGCTCTGCTCGACCGGCGGCCGTGCCGTCCCGAGCGAGCAGCCAGCCCGAGCGGCCCACGAGGCAGTCGGCTGGCGCGCGCAGGCGTGGCCGAGCCGGCGGCGGCGTGAACTACACCTACGCGGCCTGCAGTTCGCGCTTGAGCACCTTGCCGGTGGCGTTGCGCGGCAGCTCGTCCAGGAATACGACCTCGCGCGGCACCTTGTAGCGGGCGAGGTTCTCCTTGACGTAGCTCTGCACCGCCTGCTCGCTGAGTCGCGCACCGGCGCGGACGACGACGAACGCCTTCAAGCGCTGGCCGAACTCGTCGTCCGGCACCCCCACGACGGCCACCTCCTCGATCGCCTCGTGCGCCGCGAGCAGGTCCTCGACCTCGCGCGGGAAAACGTTCTCGCCGCCGCTGACGATCATCTCGTCGTCGCGGCCGTCGACGAACAGACGACCCTGCGCGTCGAAGTGGCCCACGTCGCCGGTGCTCATCAGGCCGTGCAGGATCTCCTTGCCGCCGCCGCCCGTGTAGCCCTCGAACATCATCTCGTTGGCCACGAAGATTCGTCCGGGCGACCCCTCGGGCACCTCCTTGCCGTCGGCGTCCAGCAGCTTCACGATCGTTCCCATCGGAGCTCGCCCAGCCGTGCCGGGCGCGGCGCGCAGATCCGCGGGCGTGGCGATCGTCGCCCAAGCAACCTCGGTCGATCCGTACAGGTTGTAGAGCACGTCGCCGAACGCGTCCATCGTGCGCGTCGCCAGCTCGCCGGGAAGCACCGAGCCGCTCGCCGCGATGATCCTCAGGCAGCTCGTGTCATAGCGCGCGAGCACCTCCGGACCGAGGTCGAGCATGCGCTGCAACATCACGGGCACGACCGCGAGTGTGCTCGCACGGTGTTGCGAGATCGCCCTGAGCGTCTCCTCGGGGTCGAACTTGCGACGCAGCACGAGCGTCGAGGACAGCGCGAGCCCCAGGGTGAAGTGCGCGTAGCCCCAGGAGTGGAACAGAGGCGCCGCGATAACCGTGGTCTGGCGAGCCTTCAGCGGGATCATCGAGAATAGCGCCGCAGCCGGCTCGAGCGTGTCGGGCTGTTTGCGCGAGGCGCCCTTGGGCGATCCGGTCGTTCCCGAGGTCAGGATCACGACACGCCCTTTCTCGGCGGGCGGGCGCAGGTCGCCGCTGTCGGCGCCCTCGATCAGCTCGTCGATCGTCGGCGCCGAGGCGTGGTCGCCCGGCTCGCTCCAGGCCACGATTCGCTGGCGCTCGGCCCCGCCCTCTGCGACGAGCCCGGTGAACTCTTGGTCGTAGATCACCGCGACAGGCGCTTCGCGGCGCAGCACGTCGGCGATCTGCGGCCCGGCGAACGCCGTGTTCAAGTACAACGCTCCCGCGCCCAGCTTGGCGCACGCCACCGTCGACTCGACGAAGCCACGGTGGTTGCGGCACATGATCGCGACGCTGTCCTGTTCGCCGACCCCGGCGTCCTGCAGCGCGTGCGCGAGCGCGTTCGTGCGGCGCTGGACCTCGGCGAACGTGAGCGTGCCGCGGTCATCGACGATCGCCGGGCGGTCGGGAAAGCGGGCGGCGCCGCCGGAGTAGGCGGCCGGGGAGCTCGGCCCCCAACGGCGCAGCGCGGCGAGCGACCGTAGCGTCTTGTCCGGTCGCTCGGGATGCGCGATGCCCGTCCCGAGCAGCGCCCGAGCCACCTGCAGCTTGTATCGCACGTCCTGCGCGTCCATCGCGCGGACCCTACCCCAACGGGGGCACAGCCAAGCGCCAGGACGCGCGGGGCCCGTTTCATGGCTCGGAGCCCTCCTAGGCGCCGCCCGACGGCGTCTAGGAGACTTCGGCGGGTTCGTCCTTGCCCTGCAACCGCTCGCGTCCGCGCTGGACGGCGGCGATGAACTTCGACAGGTTGACCTCGAGGGTGTTGAGGATCTCGTCCGCGTAGTCCTCGGCGCCGAGCCTGATCTCCCGCTCCCGGGCGCGCGCGTCCTCGACGATGTCCTCGGCCGCGCGCTCGGCCTGCTTGGTGACCTCCTCCTCGCCGACCAGGCGATCCTGGCGCTCGCGCGCGTCCTTGATGATGCGCTCGGCCTCTTTCTTGGCCTCCGCGAGCATCTCCTGGCGCTCCTTGACGATCCAGCGAGCCTGCTTGATCTCCTCAGGGATCGTCGCGCGCATCTGGTCGAGGATGTCGTAGATCTCCTCCTTGTCGACCCTCACCTGATCGGTCAGCGGGACCGGCTTGGCGTTGTGCACCAAGTCGTCGAGCTTGTCTATGAGTACGAGAACGTCCATGTGTGCGCTCTAGCGATGCGTCCTCTGCGGCCCAGCAGGGCCTGCAACAAAGTTCCAGATCACGAGTCACGTCCCATTTCGTCAGCGCTTCAGCTCTTCCTGCAAGCGCCTGGCCACCTCGTCGGGAACGAGATCGTCGATCCTGCCCCCGAACGTCGCAAGCTCCTTGACGCCGCTCGATGACAGAAAACTGTACTGCGGGCTGGCCATCAGGTACACGGACTCTATATCGGGGTCCTGGCGACGGTTTAGCTGATTCATCTCGAGCTCGTACTCGAAGTCGGAGATCGCGCGCAGGCCCTTGACGATCGCCTTGGCGCCGACGTGCCTGGCGAACTCGACGACGAGCGTCGAGAAGGGCTCGGCGCGAACGCCGTCGAGGTCGGTGATCGCCCGTTCGATGAAGCCCATCCGCTCGTCGATCCCGAACAGCGCCGTGCTCTTGCGCACCGAGCGGTTGACGACCGCCACCACGACCTCGTCGTACAGGCGCGCGGCGCGCCTGATCACGTCGAGATGGCCGTTCGTGATCGGGTCATACGAGCCCGGGCACACGGCTATGGACTTCTCAGATGGGGTCATGGAGCCGGTGGATTCTGATCGTGGTGTCGCCGTAGCGCCGCTCACGCTCGAGATCCAGCTCGAGCTCCAGCGGCGCCCGCCTGTCGCTCTCGACGACCACGCGAGCCGCTGGCGAAAGCAGCGGCGGCAGGCTCGCCGACAGCTCGGGCCCCCAATCGCGCGACTGCGCGTACGGGGGGTCGATGAAGATCAGATCGTATGTCTCTTTGCGTCGGCGTGCTCTCCGCAGCGCGGCTCGCGCGTCGCAGCGGCGCACCTGCGCCCTCGGCCTGCTCAGCGCGAGCGCGTCGAGGTTCGCGCGCAGGGATCCCACCGCGCGCTCGTCGTACTCGACGAATACGGCTTGCGCCGCGCCTCGCGAGAGCGCCTCGATACCGAGGCTGCCGCTGCCGGCGAACAGGTCCAGCACGTTTGCGCCGGCGACGTCGGCGAGCATCGCAAACAGCGCCTCGCGCACGCGATCCGAGCTGGGGCGCGTGGCGCGGCCCGCCGGCGCGCGCAGGCGCCGGCCGCCCAGCTGTCCGGCGATCACGCGCATGCACGCAACCTACCGCCGGCGAAAAGCGCGGTGCAGGCGCCGCGCGAGGCCCGAGGGCATCGCGCCGAGCCGCTACGCCGGGATCGGCTCGAGCGCCTCGGCGCCAAAGCCGTCGCGCAGGGCGTCGCCGAGCAGCACGTTCTCGGGCGCTCGCAGCTCTGGATCGCGGGCGAGCAAGGCCTCGGCGAGCGAGCGAGCGCGCTCCAGCAGCGCCGCGTCTTGGGGCAGCTGAGCGATCCTGAACTGGCGCAGTCCCGACTGGCGCGTGCCGACCAGCTCGCCCTCGCTGCGCAGCTCGAGATCGATTTCGGCCAGACGGAACCCGTCGGAGTGCTCCGCGAGCGCGCGCAGCCGCGCCGAGCCGGGCGGGCCCATCAGCAGGCAGGACGAGCGGTGCTCGCCACGGCCGATGCGCCCGCGCAGTTGGTGCAGTTGTGAGATTCCGAAGCGCTCGGCGTTCTCCACGATCATCACGGAGGCGTTGGCAACGTCAATGCCGACCTCGATGACCGTCGTGGCGACCAGCACGTCGGCCTCGCCGGCAGCGAACGCAGCCATCGCCTGCTGCTTCTCGCGCGGTCGCATAGCGCCATGCAGCAGCACGAGCCGGTAGCCGCGCAGCTCGCCCTTGCGCAGGCGCTCCAGCTCCGCCGTCGCCGCGCGTTGGCCGACCTCCGGTCGCTCGCCGACCCCATCGGGCGACGCCGACGTGCTCGCCCCGCCGGCGGGTGCCTCCTCGTCGATCAGCGGACACACGACGAACGCTTGGCGCCCCGCCCGCAGATGCTCGCGCAGCTCGTCGTAGGCACGAGCTCGCGGGCGCTCGCCGGCGACGACGCGCGTATCGATCGGCAACCTGCCACGCGGCAGCTCGCGCAGCGTGCTCGTGTCGAGATCCCCATATCCGGCCAGCGCGAGCGTGCGGGGGATCGGGGTGGCCGTCATGTGCAGCGTGTGCGGCTCCCCCTTGGCGTGCAGCGCCGCGCGTTGGCGCACCCCGAAGCGATGCTGCTCGTCGATGACCGCGACGGCGAGCGAGCGAAACGCGACGTCCGGCTCGATCAGCGCGTGCGTGCCGACAACCAGCGACAGCTCGCCGCTGGCGAGCTTGCCGCGCACGTCCTCGCGCCGACGAGCCGCGGTCGAGCCCGTCAGCAGCGCACAGCTGACCGGCTCGGAGCCGATCAGTTGCTGGAGCGTGGCGAAGTGCTGTTCGGCGAGCGTCTCCGTGGGCGCCATCAGCGCGGCCTGGTAGCCATGCTCGACCGCGCGCAGCATCGCGTACAGAGCGACCACGGTCTTACCGCTGCCCACCTCACCCATCAGCAGCCGCTGCATCGCGTGGGGGCCGCTGAGGTCCTCGTCGATCTCCGTGATCGCGCGCAGCTGGTCGGCGGTCGGAGCAAACGGCAGCCCCCCGGCCAGCCACCGCGAGCTCAAGCCGGCCGTGTCCCGCAGCGCTCGCGCTCCCGCCTGTGCGCGGCGGCGTGCGCGGCGGCGCAGGAACACCAGTTGCGTCAGCAGCAGCTCCTCGAAGGCCAGCCGACCGCGACCTTCCTCGGTGTCACGGGCGTCGCGCGCGAAGTGCATCGCCGCGAGCGCGCCCGCGCGGTCGCCGAGCCGCGCGTCGAGTCGCAGCGCCGCCGGGAGCGGCTCGGGAACGTCGGCGAGCCGGTCGCTGACGCTCTGCACGAGCGTCAGGATCTGGGTCGAGCTGACGCCCTCGCTGGCGGGGTAGTGAGCGACGTCGTCGCCCGCCGCGAGTCGAGCTCCGACCGCGTGATGGGAGACGCGGAATCCGCCCCGCCCATCGGCCTTGCCGTACAGCACGAGGCGGGTGCCCGGTGGGTAGCGCTCGAGCAGCCACGGCTGGTTGAAGAAGGTCGCGCGCATGCTGCCCGTGGCATCGTGCACGGTCGCCTGCACGAGCGGACGCATCCCGCGCCGGCGCACGGGCCGCGTCGCGATCGCGCGCACCTGCACGGCGACCGTGGCCTGCTCGCCCGGCGCAAGCTGCGCGACAGTGCGCGCCTCGCGGCTGTCACGGGGCAGGTGCTCGAGCAGCTCGCCGATCGTGCTCAGGCCGAGCGTGCGCATGCCGTCGGCGAGCTTGCCCACGCTCAGCGCCAACGGCTCGCGCAACCGCTGCGGCCGCGGCCAGCGGACCGGCGCGCCGAGCAGCTCGGCTCGGCTCAGGCGGCGGGCGGCTGCAAACGCCAGCACGCTCGAGGCTGGTCGCGCGAGCGACCGCGCGGCGCGCTTCGTGGTCGCCGTCTTGCTGCTCGTCGCGGGCATTCCGCGCGCATGATGATCACGACGGCGGTCGTAACCCGTTCGCTACTCGGCTGCGAGCAGCCACCAGTAGGAAGGCTGGCCGCCCTGGCGCAGCTCGAGCTCGACGCCGCCGTTCACCATGCCTTCGACCTCCCCGAGCCCGAGCGGGGCATTCTCCCCCGCGAGCACGCTGATCAACTCCGGCTCGCCGAGCTCGCCGTCGCCCGAGGCGAGCGCCTGCAGGATCGATCGCAGCGTGTCACTCGGATCGCCCCACGCGAGCACCTCGTCCTGCACGAAGCCGACCGCTTCGCCTCGGCTGAACCGGCCTTGCGCGTCATCGCGCGCCGCCGGCGCGACGGCTCCGGTGCGCACGCGTGCGAGCGCCGCCGTCAGCGCTCGCTGGTTCTCCTCGAGCGAGCGATCCGCCGCGAGCGCGACCGCTGCCGCGAGCCCACCCTGCTGGCTGGTGCTGCGCACGACCGCCACCTCCTTGTCCGACAGCTGGGCGGCGTGCTCGGCGGCCATCACGACGTTGGCGCTGTTGGGCAGGACGATCACCTCCTCCGCCGGCACCTCGTGGATCGCCGCGAGCAGATCGTTGGTCGACGGGTTCAGCGTCGCGCCGCCGTCGAGCGTGCGCACCCCGAGCTCGCCGAACAGCTCGGCGAGCCCGTCACCGCTGACCACCGCGAGCGCGCCGCAGCGAACCGCGGGCGACTCGCTGCGAACCGCGTGCGGGTGGCGCCCGTTCTGCCGGCCGGCCCGCTCGGCCCCGTTCGGCGCCGGGCCGCTGTTCGCGCCGGCCTCGTCGCGCCCGGCGAGACGAGCGTCGCGCTGGCCCACCTGCAGACGCATGTCCGCGATATCCACGCGCGACACCTCGCCGGCGTCAGTGAACAGCGCCATCGCCTGCTCGGGGTCGTCGGTGTGCAGATGGACCTTGAGCGTGTTTGCATCGCCGACGACGAGCACCGAGTCCCCCACTCGCTCCAGCGGCGCGATGAAGCTCCCAGGCTTCAGACCACTGCCCGTGACGGCAAAGTTGGCGCAGAAGCGATAGGTGCTCGAGCTGTGCTCGGGGTGGGTGATGCGCAGCTCCTCGCGACGCGCCGGCGCGTGATGATCGAGCTCGGGCGGCTCATCGTTGCGCAGCGCCGCGACGACGCCCGCGAACATGATCGTCAGCCCGTACCCGCCGGCGTCGACCACGCCCGCGTCGCGCAGTGCCGCGAGCAGCTCGGGGCCGCGCTTGACCGACTCCTGCCCGGCGATCACCGCGCGCTCCAGCGCCGCCGCGATCGACTCGTCCTGAACGCTGCGCACGGTTGCCGGCTCGAGGCGCGGGTCGCCGGCGGTGTGGGCCACGTCCGTGACGATCTGATGCGCCATCTCCCGCGCCACGGTCAGCATCGTTCCCTCGGCGGGGTTGCGCACCGAGGCGTAGGCGCGGTCCGCCGCGTTGACTAGCGCGGCGCCGATCAGCGTCGCGTCGATCAGCTGGCCTGGGCGCGAGACCAGCTCCTCGGCAGCGCCGCGAATCAGCTGCGAGAGGATCACGCCAGAGTTGCCGCGCGCGCCCAGCAGCGCGGCGCGCGCCACCGACTGCACGATCTCCTCGCGCCCGATCTCGTCGATCGTGCGACCGCCGTCCGCGCCCTGGAGGCGTTCGAGCTCGTCGAGCACGGCGCGCAGCGTGAGCACCATGTTGTCGCCGGTATCGCCGTCGGCGACCGGAAACACGTTGAGGTCGTTGACCTCGTCGCGACGCGATTCCAGATGCGCGAGCGCGCCCGCCACCGCTGCGCGGAAGCGCACCAAGTTCGTATCGGTCACACGGACACGTCTATCACTTGAGGCGGTGGCTTGCCCTGCGCGTGACAGTCGCCGTCTTGATGACGATGCGGTCTGGGGCGCCGCTGGCCAAGCGAGCCAAGGACGCACCGAGCGTGGCGTGCAATAGCACGCGAGCGAGGGAGGACGCCGGCTCGCGCAGCGCCAGCGGCGTCCTAGACGGCCTTCAGGACCTTGCCGGCTTTAAGACAGCGCGTGCACACGTAGACACGGCGCGGAGACTTGCCGACCATGATCCGCACCTTCTGCAGGTTCGGATCGAAGCGACGCTTGGTCGCGACCATCGAGTGGCTGCGGCTCTGGCCGAACGCGGGACCCTTTCCGCAGCTGTGACACACCTTTGCCATCGCGCGCAGTCTAGCGATCGGAGGTCTCGCGCTCGCACAGCTCCTCGCGGAGCGCCGCCAGCCGCAGCACGGCCTCGGCGGCCTTACGACCCTGATCGCGCTTGCCGCCGCCAGTGCGCGCTAGCGCCTGCTCCATCGTCTCGCACGTGAGCACGCCGAACGAGCACGGAACACCTGTGTCGAGCTGCACGCGCATCACGCCACGCGCGGTCTCCGCGCACACGAAGTCGTAGTGGTCGGTCTCGCCGCGGATCACCGCGCCGAGGCAGGCAACGCCGTCGAAGCGCCCGCTGCTCGCCGCATAGCTGGCCGCCAGTGGCAGCTCGAACGCGCCCGGAACGTCGAACACCTCGACCGCGTGGTCTCCGTGCTCGGCGAAGGCGGCGCGCGCGCCTGCCAGCAGTCGCTGGGCCAACTCCTCGTAGAAGCGCCCGAGCACGATCGCGTAGGCGCCGCTCACGTCGCGTCGCGCGATTCCGGCTCGCCCTCCTGGTCGGTCGGACCGCCACGGCGCCCGCTCGAGCGCCGCTCGCCGCCGCGCCGCTCAGCCGTGCGCCGCTCGGCCGCGGCGGTGCGGTCCTGCTCGCGCTCGGCGTGCAGCAGCTCCTCGTCGAGGTTCAGCCCCTGGTGGTGCAGGATGTGGCCCATCCGCTGCGCCTTCGTGCGCAGATACGCTTCGTTGTGGGCGTTCGGCGCGTGCTCGATCGGTATCTGCGCGCTGACCGACAGGCCGTAGCCCTCGAGGCCCCTGATCTTCTTCGGATTGTTCGTGAGGATGCGGATCGAGCTGAGCCCGAGGTCGGCCAGGATCTGCGCGCCGATGCCGTAGTCGCGCAGGTCGGCCGGCAAGCCCAGACGCTCGTTCGCCTCGATCGTGTCGAGGCCCTCCTCCTGCAGGCGGTAGGCACGCAGCTTGTTGAGCAAGCCGATCCCGCGACCCTCCTGGGACAGGTACAGCAGCACGCCCTGCCCCTCGCGCTCGATCATCGACAGGGCCGAGTCGAGCTGCTCGCCGCAGTCGCAGCGCAGCGAGTGGAACACGTCGCCGGTCAGGCACTCAGAGTGCACGCGCACGAGCACGTCCGCCTCGCCGGCGACGTGGCCCTTGACGAGCGCCACATGGTGCTTGTCGTCTACGAGCGAGCGGTAGCCGACCGCCTCGAACTCGCCGAACACCGTCGGGAGCCTCGTCGATACGACGCGCTCGATCAGGCGATCGTTGCGCCTGCGGTAGGCGATCAGGTCGGCGATCGTCACCATCTTCAGCTCGTGCCTGGCGCAGTAGTCGGCGAGGTCGTCGACGCGCGCCATCGAGCCGTCCTCGTTCATCACCTCGCAGATCACACCGGCGGGCGTGAGCCCCGCCAGACGCGCCAAATCGACGCTCGCCTCGGTGTGGCCGGTGCGCTCGAGCACGCCGCCCGGCTTCGCCTTTAGCGGGTTGACGTGACCCGGCTGCACGAGGTCGTCGGGCCGCGTCGCCTGATCGATTGCGACCTGCATCGTGTGCGCTCGGTCGTGAGCCGAGACGCCCGTCGTGACGCCGTCGCGGGCCTCGATCGTGATCGTGAACGGCGTCTGCAGCGCCGACTCGTTCTTGGCGGTCATCAGCTCCAGCCCCAGCTCGTCGCAGCGCTCGGGCGTCAGCGCCAGGCAGATCCAGCCACGCGCCTCCTTGGCCATGAAGTTGATCGCCTCGGGCGTCACGAACTGAGCCGCCATCACCAGATCGCCCTCGTTCTCGCGGTCCTCGTCGTCGCATACCACGACCATGCGCCCGCGCCGGATCTCGTCGATCGCCTCCTCGATCGTCGCGAACGGCGTCTTCGTGCGCTGCGTGCTCATCAGGTCCGCTCCACTGTCACGAGCTCGCCCTGCGCGGCGATCAGACGCTCGACGTGCTTGGCGAGGACGTCCACCTCGACGTTCACGAGGGCGCCCGGCTGGAGCGCGCCGAGCGTCGTGCTGCGCAGCGTCTCGGGGATCAAGGAAACGGCGATTCCGCCGTCGTGCAGAGCGCTGACGGTCAGGCTGACGCCATCCAGCGCGACCGAGCCCTTCTCGACCAGGTAGCGCCGCAGCGACGGCTCGACGTCGATCTCCAGCACACGCGAGCCACCCTGCTCGCGCGCCACGGCCACCGTTCCCGTGCCGTCCACGTGGCCCTGCACGATGTGGCCGCCGAGCCGGTCGCCGGCGCGCAGCGGCAACTCGAGGTTGACCGTCGCGCCACTCTGCAGCTCGCCCAGCGAGGAGCGCGCCAGCGTCTCGGCGATCGCGTCGGCGCTGAAGCCGCCGTCGCGCACCTCGGTGGCCGTCACGCAGACCCCGTTGACGGCGATCGAGTCGCCCTCGCCGAGCTCGGCGGCGAGCGGCGTGTCGATGCGCAGCCGGGCGCCGTGGCCGTCGCGCTCGATCGAGACGACCCTGCCGAGATCCGCGATGAGCCCCGTGAACATCAGCTACCGATCCTCGACATATTCGTCATAAAAAGTCACCACTCGCGCAGGCGTGCGGAGATCAGCAGATCCTCGCCGATCCGCTCGCAGTCGCAGGTGAGCGCGCGCAGCGCCTCGGAGATCCGCTCCACGCCGGTTCCCTCGAGCGGGTCGCGGGCGGCGCTGCCGCCGAGCAGCAGCGGCGCCAGGAACAACCTGATCTCGTCGATCTCGCCCGCGTCCAGAAAGGCGCCGGCGAGGTGCGGGCCGCCCTCCAGCAGGACCGAGGCCACGCCCAGCGCACCGAGCTGCTCGAGCGCCGAGCGCACGCGCGCCGGCTCGTTTTCGCCCGTCGCGACGAGCACCTGCACGCCCGCCGCTTCGAGCGCGTCGGTGTCGGCGCGCGCGGCAGCGCGCGACACGACCACCGTCAGCGGTATCTCCTCGGCTGCGGTCACCAGCCGCGAGCCGAGTGGCAGCCGTCCCAGCGTGTCGAACACCACGCGACGTGGCTGGTGCGAAGCCTGCGCCGGCTCCCCGTCCGGGCGGGCGGTGAGCTGCGGATCGTCGGCCAGCGCCGTGCCGATCCCTACCACCACGGCGTCGACGGACGCTCGCCACTCGTGGGCGAGCGCGCGGCTGTCCTCGCCGCTGATCCACTTGGAGTCGCCCGTCCGCGTCGCCACCTTCCCGTCGAGCGTCATCGCCGACTTGAACAGCACCCATGGTCGCCCGACGCGTGCGTGCTTGCGGAACGCCTGGTTGAGCAGCCGCGCGCGGGCGGCGAGCTCACCGTCGGCGAGCACCACCTCGACGCCTTCGTCGCGCAGGATGCCCAGGCCACGACCGGACGCCTTCTCGGTCGGGTCATCGGAGGCGACCACGACGCGCCTGATGCCAGCCTGCAGGATCGCATCGGTGCAGGGCGGCGTCTTGCCCTCGTGGCAGCACGGCTCCAACGACACATACAGCGTCGCGTCGGCGAGATCCTCGACGCCGCAGGCCTCGATCGCGTTGACCTCCGCGTGTGCCCCGCCGAAGCGCTCGTGCCAGCCCTCTCCCAGCACCTCCGCGCCGCGCGCGACCACTGCACCCACCACTGGATTGGGCTTGACCGCCGCCGTCCCGTTGTTCGCCAGCTCGATCGCCCGTGCCAGATGCGCTTTGTCGGTATCGATGCTGATCGGCATGTGCCCAGTCAGGATAACCCTGCTCGACGCGCGCACCGGCCTCCGAGCAATCGGTACACGGTGATGGTCGGCCCGGGCCGGTGGTAGGCCAGCGGGTAGTAGTCGAAGCTCCAATCGAACCCGAAGCCGACCGGGCCTTCGCCGCGCCCGTACGGCGAGGCGCGAAACAGGACTTCCGCCTGGCGCTCGAGCGCACGGTAGTACGCCACCGCCAGCGGCGCCTCGCTCGGGTCCGCGACCACCCGCCCGGACTGCGTGGAGCCGCTGACCACGATGCAGTAGCCGTGCGCCTCGTAGTAGCCGATCAGCGCCGGGCTCAGCGTGCGCTCGTAGTTCTCGATCCCGATCACTTGCAGGCCGCTTTCCAGCAGCGCGCCCGTCGGCGCGATGCGCGACACCAGCGACGGGTACTTGTTCCACACGTAGGGATTGCGCCCCGGGGCGAAGGTTCCGGGGCGCTGACGCGCCCAGACGTCCGGCGAGACGGGCTCGACGACGAGCTTCGTGCCTGCCGGGACGTTGTCGAGCAGCCACTGCCGCGTGATGTTGCGCGTGTCCGCGCGCGACAGCACCAGCCCCGAATGGACGCTGTACACGAGCCCCTGCGCGAGCAGCGCCAGCGCGAGCAGCGTGGCGATCGCGATCGGCGGAACCCGGCGCCGGCGAGCACCGCCCGCCCGCATGCCCAGCCACCAGCGGCGCGTCATCGACCGGTCGGGTCGCGTCAGGGCGGTGAACGCGCTGACCCCGGCGAACGCCGCGAGCAGGCACACGATCGGGAAGATCGGCAACAACCAGCGCCCGAAGTAGCGGCCCTGCAGCCCCATGAACGCGAGGAACAGCAGCGACGCCGGCACCAGCAGCCAGCCCACGCGTGCGGCGCGCCACCAGATCGCGATCGCGCCGCCCAGCGCGGCGATCGCCGGGATCCACCCGAGACCCCATGTCAGCGACCACAGGTAGTACGCGAGCCCACCGTGGCGCGGGGCACCGAGCTTGCCCTGCGCTTCGGCCGACAGCGTCGACTGGTGCACGAGTTCCGAGTGAAAAGCGCTGTAGTCGAGCAGCGAGAACGGGTTGGCGAGGAAGAAGGCCGCGAACGCCACGACAGCGGCCAGCGCGAGCCCGATCGCGGCGCGCAAGAGGAGCCGCTGGCGCTCGCCCGGCCCGCCCTCTACGCAGCGCACGACGGCCGCGGCCAGCAGCGGCACGATCGCTATTCCGGCCGTGTACTTGGTCGCGCACGCCAGGCCGAGCCCGACGCCCGCGAGCAGGAAGTCGCGCATCCTGCCCTTGCGCAGCACGCCTGCGGCGCCGAGCAGCGACAGCGTCAGCGGCGCCAGGGTCGGCACGTCGTTGAGCGCCAGATGCGAATAGAACACCGGCAGGAAAGCGACCGCCTCGATCGCGGCGGCCAGCAGCCCGACCGCACGCGAGAACAGGCGAGCGCCGGTCACATACAGCAGCCACAACGCGATCACGCCCAGCGCGGCCGCGGCCACGCGGGCGAGCGAGTAGACCTCTGTGGGGTGCAGGGCGAACGCGCGGCGAACGCCGTCCGTGCCGCCGTAGGCGAGCGCGAACAGGTAGTGCAGCACGTAGGTGAAGGCTGGAGGATTGGCGAAGTAGTGGGGGTTCAGGTCGTGGCCGAACATGCCCACCGCACGCGGCACGAAGTGGTCGGCCTCGTCGGCGTTGTAGGCGTACGGCAGGCCCTGTTGGATTCCCCACAGGCGCAGGCCGAGGCCGCCGAGCAGCACGACCGCCAACCCCGACCAGGCCCACCGGCGCGGGAGCTCGGACGCCGCTCGGCGCGAGAGCTCAGCAGTTGGCATAGATCGCGTAGTAGCGACTCGTGAAGATGCGCCTGTAGCCGGACTGCGGGATCTGGTCGCGCGGGTCGTCGCCGACGTCCACGATCGCCTCGAAGAAGACCGCGCTGCCGAGCGGGAACACCGCGACGCTACCTCGGCGGATGCGGTCCTCGAGCGCGTGCGATCCCTTGTCGACGTCGGCTCGCGCCTGACTGCGCGCCACGATGTCGCGCTGTCCGACGGTGTCGAGGATCCAGCGGGCGTCTGGGATCAGCTTGTTGTTGGGGAGCGTCAGCAGTGGACAGCGGCGCAGTTCCCGCTTGACCGCCGGCGCGCGCAGCGCGACGGCGAGACCCTTGTGGAAGTCCTCGTGGTAGGCGAGCGTGGTGCTCAGGCTGGACAGGCTCAGCGTCGTAGCAGCCGAGATCGCGCCGTACGCGACGAGCACGGCGGCGCCGGCCATCCACACGCGCCGCAGGACGGTCCCCGGCTCGAGCATCGCCCAGCCGCCCACCGCGACCGCGCAGAACAACAGCAGCATGACCGCCGCGGCCATCAGGTAGCGGTCGATCACCGAGGCTCCGGCGGCCCCCTCGAGCACGAACACGCCGAGCAGCAAGACGAGCGCCGCGAGCGGCACCAGCACCCGACGCGGCGTCAGCCAGATCGCGAGCGGTATGCCTGCCAACGCCCCCAGCAGCACCGGCAGCTTGTCGATCCGCACCGCGAACGTCCACACCGAGCCGATCACGCTGGAGATGCCCTGTGTGCGCCCGAGTTCCTGCGCCAGCCCCGCGGTCGAGTTCAGCGAGTAGAAGGGCTTGCCCGTGACGATCAGGTCGACGAGCACCCACACGACCGGGCCGATCGCCGCCAGCGCGAGGTATGAGAGCCGACGCCGATTCTCAGCTCGCCAGGAGCACCACAACCAGTAGGCGCCCGCCAGAAACCACGCATCCGGGCGCAGCAGTCCGGCCGCGGCCAGGAGAACGAACACGACCGTACCGCGGCGGGGACGTTCGACCTCGAGTATCACCGCCCACACGATCAGCGCCACGTAGGAGATGTCCAGGTAGCCCTGCGCGGCCAGGTTCTCGATGAAGAAGCGACTGAGCACGAGCAGACCGGCGACCAGCCCGACGACCGGACCGAAGCACAGGCGGCCGAGGCGGTACATGCCCGCGACGACGGCGACGAACGAGCCGATCGAGCCGAGCACCATCAGGCGCGCTCCGCCGTCGCCGAAGATCGAGCAGAACATGCCGAAGGCGATCGCCAGCGGATGCTCGGTGGGCCCGCGATAGACGCGGAAGTCGGGCAGGTGCAGGTGCAACAGGTCGCGGCCCCACAGCAGCGCGTAGAACGAGTCGTAGGTCGGGTAGGTGGGGTACGCGAGGTAGCCGACGAGCGCGCCGACGCACATCACCGCGAAGGCGATCTTGGCCCAGCTTGCCCCGCGCAGCACGCGCCGCGGTCCCGGCCGGATCGAGCCCGGCCCAGACCGGGTGAGCGTCGCGCTTTCCATCGAGACTCGGCCGGCTCCGGCCGCGCTCCGGCGCCGTCCGCGCGCACAAGCGCCCGGTCGGCGCCCCGCGCTTTGGGATACTGCCGGGAGCCAAGTCTAGGCAAATCCTCGGCGATGAAGCTCAACATCCAGATCCCCTGCTTGCTCAGAAGGGGGGCAGGCCCCCCTCCTGAGCACCCCCCACTTGCAACCGCGACGTTCGTGAGGGCCGGCGCATGAAGCTGATCATCCAGATCCCCTGCTTCAACGAGGCGGAGCAGCTTCCCCAGACGCTCGCCGCCCTGCCGCGGCAGGTCGAGGGCTTCGACGTCGTCGAGCGGCTCGTGATCGATGACGGCTCGACCGACGAAACGGTCGCGGTGGCACGCGCGCATGGCGTCGAGCACCTCGTGCGCCTGACCAGCAACAAGGGTCTCGCGACGGCCTTTCAGGCCGGCATCGACACCGCGCTGAAGCTCGGCGCCGACGTGATCGTGAACACCGACGCCGACAATCAGTACTACGGGCCGGACATCGCGCGGCTGGTCCGCCCGATCCTGGACGGCCGCGCCGACATGGTCGTGGGCGATCGCGAGGTGACGGGCATCGAGCACTTCTCACCGCTCAAGAAGCTGCTGCAGCGGCTCGGATCCTGGGTCGTGCGACGAGCCTCGTCGACGTCCGTGCCAGACACCACCTCGGGCTTTCGCGCCTACAACCGCGAGGCCGCGATCCAGATGCTCGTGGTGTCCAAGTTCACATACACGCTGGAGACGATCATCCAGGCCGGCAAGCTGCTCGTCGCGATCGATCACGTCCCGGTTCGAACCAACCCGAAGACGCGCGAGTCTCGTCTGTTCCCCTCGATGGGAGCCTACGTGCGGCGCAACGCAGTGTCGATCTTCCGCATCTACGCCCAGTACGAGCCGCTGCGGGTGTTCTGGAGCCTCGCGCTGGTGATGGGCCTCGCCGCGATCGCCGTGTGGGCGCGCTTCGCCGTCGCCTACGCAGAAGGCAACGGCAAGGGCCACGTGCAGTCGCTGATTCTCGGCGCGGTCCTGTTCATCGCCGCCGTGGTGCTGTGGGCGCTCGGCGTGATCGGCGACCTGCTCGCCGCTCAGCGCGTGATGACGCAGAAGACGTTCGAGCGCGTGCGCAGGATCGAGCTGACGCTGGGCGTCGAGCCCTCACACTATGAACCGGGCGCAGGCACGCCGGCGGGCGAGACCCCGGCGGGCAAACAGCCGGCGGGCGAGCCCCGGGCCGGCGAGCAGCCGCCGCGCGAGCACCAGGAGGCGGTCAGGCTGTGAGCGGCGTGACCGTCTCGGACGACGGGATCGTCACCGGCAACACCTACGACAAGTACGGCTCGGGCAACCCCGTCGTGCGTCGCCTGATGGCCTCCTTCGAGCGCTCGCTCGACGATCTGATGAAGCGCGCCGAGCCCGGCTCGTTGCTCGACGTCGGCTGCGGCGAGGGCGTGCTCGTGCAGCGCTGGGCACAGAGCCTGCCCTCCAGCCGCGTGGTCGGGATCGACCTCGAGGAGGAGTCGATCCAGGCGGGCTGGTCAGAGCGCCAGGCGCCCAACCTCGAGTACCGCACGATGCCCGCCGAGAACCTGCCCTTCGTCGACGACGAGTTCGACCTGGCGACAGCCATCGAGGTGCTCGAGCACGTCCCCGACCCGGAGCACACGCTCGACGAGATGGCGCGCTGCGCCAGCTCTCACCTGCTCGTGTCGGTGCCGCGCGAACCACTGTGGAGGCTGCTCAACATGGCGCGAGGCGCCTACATCGCGCAGCTCGGCAACACCCCCGGACACCTCAACCACTGGTCCAAGCGATCGTTCACGCGCCTGCTCGCCAAGCATGGCGAGGTCGTCGAGGCGCGCTCGCCGTTCCCCTGGACGATGCTGCTCGTCCGGCTTTGACCAGGCCCACCAGAGGGGCGATGGACAAGCGAGACAAGAACGCAGCGAGCGTGGTGGCCCGCTCGTCGATCGACGGGGCCGACGAGCGGCCGGCGCAGGGGCGACCGAGAGCGCCGAGCGATCGCGGATCGACCGGCAGGCGCCGCTCTGGCTACGGCAGCGGCGCGCGCATTCTGTCGATTGGGATCGCCTCGACGGGCCTGCTCACGTTCGCCTATTTCTCGGTCGCAAGCCACGTGCTCGGGGAACAGTCGGCCAAGCGAATCGACCTTCTGTGGTCGGTCATGTTCGTGATCATCTCGGTGATCTACCGGCCGATCGAACAGCTGCTCTCGCGCACGATCGCCGAACGCCGCGCGCGCGGAGACAACCACGGCACGCTCCGCGTGCCGATGCTGATCCAGGCGACGTTCGCGCTGATCTTCCTGATCCTCGCGCTCGCGCTTCACGACCAGCTCGTCAACGACGTGTTCGAACACCAGAGCGATCTGTACGTGGTGCTGGTCGTCGGCACGATGGCCTACGCGGCGAGCTACTTCGCGCGCGGCTGGCTGGCGGGGCACCAGCGCTTCGGGCTGTTCGGCGGTCTCGTGCTGATGGAGTCGGTCTCGCGCATCAGCTTCGCGCTCGCCGTCGCGATCGGCATCGCCAGCGGACAGACGGCCGTCGCGCTGGGCATCGCCGCGGCGCCGTTCGTCTCGCTGGTCGTCGTGCCGGCCGCCTTTGCCCGTACGCGCGCCGAGCGTACAGCGGGCGGACCGCCGACATCCGACGGACCGCGGACGCCAGAGGAGGCCTCGTTCTCGGCACCGATCACCGCCGACGAGGCCGACGCGGCGCTCGCCGGCCCGGGCACCGAGGGCGTGCAGGAGACCGCCGCACACGACGATCTCTCGCTGAGGCGCGGAGGCGGCTTCGCCGTGTGGGTGTCGGGCATCATGCTGTCCGAGCAGACGCTCCTGAACGCGGCCGTGCTGACCGTCGATGCGACCTCGCGCAACCGCGCGCTCGCGGGGATCGTGTTCAACGTGCTGCTGATCGCGCGCGCTCCGCTGCAGCTCTTCCAGGCGATCCAGACATCCCTGCTCCCCCACCTGACGGGGCTCGAGGCGACCGCCGGGCACGAGGCCTTCGCGCGCGCGATTCGCATCACCGTGCTCGCGATCCTGGCCTTCGCGACGGTCGTCTCCGTAGCCCTGCTCGTCATCGGGCCGTTCATGCTGCGCCACGTGTTCTTCGGCCAGCACTACGACTACAAAGGGTTGGGGCTGGCGCTGATCGGCGTCGGCATGGGTCTGCATCTGACCTCCGGCGCACTCAACCAGGCGGCCCTGGCGCGCGACCGCGCGCGCGCAGCGGCCGGCTGCTGGCTACTGGCGGCCGTGCTGTTCGTCGGCTGGATGCTGATCCCGGCCATCTCAGACCAGCTACTGCGAGCCGAGACCGGCTATGCAAGCGCGACCGCCCTGCTGGCGATCGCGCTGACGCTGCTCTACCGCCGAGGCACGCGCCAGATCGAGGCGCGCGCGGCCCTTTAGGTTGTTAGGTCTCCGCGGCCGTCAGCTCGCCTGCACGGCGCGAGCAATCTGCAGGTAGGCCTCGCCGGGATCCTCGGCGGCGAAGATCGCGGAGCCCGCCACGAACACGCTGGCGCCCGCCCGCAGGGCGCCGGGGGCGGTCTCTGTGGAGATGCCCCCGTCCACCTCGACCGGCACCCGATCGGGCAGGATCGCCCGCACGCGTGGGAGCTTGTCGAGCGAATGCTCAATGAACGTCTGCCCGCCCCAACCCGGGTTGACCGTCATGCACAGCGCCATGTCGATCGAGTCGCCGAGCTCCGACAGCTCGCCGACCGGCGTGCCGGGATTGATCGCCACCCCGACGCACGCTCCGAGCTCGCGCACCACCTGAGCTGCATACGCGACATGTGGCGTCGCCTCCACGTGAACGGTAACCGAGTCGGCGCCCGCCCTCACGAAGTCGGCCGCGTGACGCTCGGGACGCTCGACCATCATGTGCACGTCGAGCATCGCGCCGGCCTCGTGCACCTGGTCGGCGATCCCCTCCACGACCAGCGGACCGACGGTGATCGGCGGCACGAAGTGCCCGTCCATCACGTCCACGTGGATCACCCGCGCGCCCGCATCGAGCACCTCCCCCACCTGCTCGCGCAACCGCCCGAAGTCCGCCGACAGGATCGACGGCGCCACGCGCACGCCGCCCAGCAGCTCGCGCGCCAGCGCGCTCATATCGGCTGCAACATCGAATCCCCGCAGTGATTGCACTTCATGATCGCCGTCGAGGACATGCGCACGATCGTGGAGTGCTCACCGCAGTTGGGACACACCGAGGTCAGCTCGAAGCGGTGCAGGCAATACACGCAGCGATAGCGGCCGGGCAGGTTGGTCGGTCGCAGCCACGGCTCGCCGCAGTGGGGGCATAGCGGCCCGAGATCGACGGCCGCCTTCGCCTGGGCGTTTGGCTCGCCCTCCACCGGTCAGCTCCGGCGCAGGCGAGCGAGGAAGAAGCCCGCGGTGCGATCGCGGTGCGGCAAGGTCAGCACCGTGCGCGTCCAGTCTGCACCGCTCGAGCCGTCCCGTGCTCCTGCCCGGCGCGGATCCGCGCGCCGCGAGCCGCCCGGGGCGAACGCGGGCAGCTCTGCGGCCAGGTCATCGAGTTGAAAGTCGGCGTGTGAATCCAGGAAGCTCGTGATTACATGCTCGTTCTCAGCTTCAGAGATCGTGCACGTAGAGTAGACAAGCACGCCACCCGGACGTAGGGCACGCGCGCCGGCCGCGAGGATCCTCCGCTGCGCGGCGCGCCATTTCGGCGACGGCCTCGGGCGTGACCCGCCAGCGCAGGTCAGGGTGCGCCTGGAGCGTGCCGAGGCCCGAGCAGGGGGGGTCGACGAGCACCCGATCGAAGGCGCCGTCATCGCGCCTGGCAGCGCCCGCGTCGCCCACCTCGACGCGAACGTTGCGGGCGCGCAATCGCTCGACCACGCGCCGCAGCTGCTCAGCGCGACGCGCGTCGCGCTCGACCGCGACAAGCTCGCCGCGGCCATCCATCAGCGCCGCCAGATGAGTCGCCTTGCCGCCCGGCGCCGCGCACAGGTCGAGCACGCGCTCACCGCCGAGCGGAGCGAGGGCGCGCGAGGCCAGCATCGCCGCGCGCGATTGCGCAAGCAGCGCGCCTTCACGCCACAGAGGCGAGGAGCGCAGGTCGAACGGCGTGTCGAGCACCAGTGCCTCGGCCAGCGTCGGGTCGTAGTGAGTTGCCACTCCGGCGGCGCGCAGCGCGAGCGCCAGCGTGGGCGTGTCGGTCACGAGCGTGTTGGCCCGCACGGCCATCTCGCTGGGCTCGTTGTCGTAGGCCATCAGCGCCCGCGCGTGCTCGGGGCCCAGCTGCTCCCACCACATCCGCGCAACCCACTCCGGGTGCGAGTGCTTGATCGCCGCCTGCGCCGGCGTTGCGTCACTGAGCGACGCGAGCAGCTTGCCCTGGGGCTCGCGCGCGGCGCGGCGCAGGACCGCGTTGACCAGCCCGTGCCCTGCACGCCCTTGGCTCTTGGCGAGCTCGACCGCATCGGCGACGACCGCGCGATCGGGCGATCCGGCCAGGTACAGCAGCTCATACAGCCCGAGGCGCAGCGCGGCCATGACAGGTGGGTCGAGCCGACGCAGCGGACGCTCGACGAGCTGCTCGAGCAGGTGGTCGAGCGTGGCCCTGCGCTGCACCGCGCCGTAGGCGAGGCGCATCGCCAGCGCCCGATCGCGGCGATCGAGCCCGCTGGCCTCAGACTGGAGAGCGAGATCGGCGTATGCGCCGCGCTCGAACACGCGTCGCAGCACGGCGAAGGCGCAGCGGCGCGCGGGCGCGATCGCGACGTTCGGCGTGGCCTGCACGACGCCAATCATGGCTAACCCGCGCGACTGGCTCGGGCCGGCGCGAGCACCTCCGCGAGGTCCGCCGCGAACCGCCCCGACTCGTGCTCGGTGAGCGTGGCGATCGTGACGCGGATCGCCGGCGGGCTTGCCGCGAGCCGGAAGGGGGCGCCCGGCGCGACGACCCAGCCTCGCTCGGACAGGGATCCATGACCCCGGTCTCCTCGTCGACTGCAACCCACACGTTGAGTCCGGATGCTGCCCACGGCGGCGAATCCCATTGCTCTGCGAGAGCGCACAGCAGCTGCTCGCGGCGAGTCGCGTAGGTCACGCTGGCACGCTCGACCAGAGCCACCACGTGCGGGTCCAGCCACAGTCCCAGCACGAGTCGTTGCAGGATGTGGCTCACCCATCCAGGTCCGCATTGCTGGCGCCCCTGAACCCGCGCGAGCGTCTGCGGGTCGCCCGTCAATGCCGCCAGGCGAAGGTCCGGCCCGAGTGCCTTGGCAACCGAGCGCGTCGCCGCCCAGCGCTCGCGACCGGCACGGTGCTGTGCAGCGGCACAGCCTGCCACGGGGCCGAGGTGGTCATCCTCGATCACGAGCGCCCGCGGGGCATCGGCCAGCACTGCGCGCAACTCGGCAGCACGGACCTCGTCGAGAGCAGCTCCTGTCGGGTTCTGCCCGCGTGGCGTGATCACGACCGCGCTCGCGCCCCGCTCGAGCGCGACACGCAGGTCTCCCGGACGCATGCCCGAGTCGTCGACCGGGACCGGCTCGAGCGCGAGGCCGCGAGCGCGCAGCAGGTCGAACAGGGCCGCGTAGCCCGGGTTCTCGACGGCGACGCGATCGCCGGGGTGTAGGTGCGCCTCGAGCACCCGTCGATACCGTCAAGCGCGCCGCTGACGATGCACAGCGAGCCGCCCGCGATCCCGTCGGCGGCCATCTGCTCGCCGGCCAGCTGCGCAAGCTCCGGCAGCACGGCCGGCTCCCCGTACAGACGCGAGGGCAGATTGGTCCCGGCCAGGGCGCGCTTGAGGTCTGGCAGCAGCGTAGGGTCGGGATTGCCCTGCGAGAGATCGCGCGCGCCTTGCGGGACCGGCAACGGCGCGCGCGCCGCCCCGATCGGCGGCCTTTCGCCGACGCGGATGCCGCGCCTGGGCTCGGTCACGACCACTCCACGACGGCGTAGCTCGGAGATCGCCGTGGCGACCGTCACAGGACTGAGCCCGACCTCGAGCGCCATTCGCCGCACGGACGGCAGCCGCTCGCCCGGGCGCGAGCAAGCCGCGAGCGAGCGCGGACTCGATGCTCGCCACCAGCTCAGACGCGCTCCGCGCCGTCATGCGATACTGTCTCAGCTCAGTCATTGATCTGTACTATGACAGACTACGGATTTGTCCTCTGACCCCTCCACGCGCCCCGACAGCGCCTCGCCGTCCGAGCGCGTGCGGCTGCGCCGCAAGCGCGAGCGCGGAAGCCACGACCGCGAGGCGATCGACGCGATCCTCGACGAGGCCTTGATCGCACACCTGGGCATCGCCGACGAGCACGGGCAACCGTTCGTGATCCCGACGCTGCACGCGCGCCGCGGCGACGTCGTCTACTTGCACGGGTCGGCCGCCAGCCGCACCTTGGGCGCGCTCGCGCGAGGCGCACCCGCCTGCCTCACCGTGTCGCTGATCGACGGGCTCGTGCTGGCTCGTGCGGTCATGCACCACTCGGCCAACTATCGCTCGGCAATGCTGCTCGGCCGCGCGCGAGCGGTCGCGTCGGAGCCGGAGAAGCTCGCAGCGATGGAGGCGATCGTCGAGCACATCGTTCCGGGACGCTGGGCCGAGGCGCGCAAGCCGACCGACAACGAGCTGCGAGGCCACCTCGGTGCTCGCGCTGCCGATCGACGAGGCCTCGGCGAAGATCCGCACGGGACCGCCGATCGACGACGAGCAGGACTATGAGCTTGCGATCTGGGCGGGAGTGATTCCGATCGCGAGCGAGGCTGGCGCGCCCGTGCCCGACGCGCGGGTGCGCGGCGACCTGCCGGTGGCGCCGTCGGCGCGCCGTTATCGCCTGCCGGGCAGTCCGTGACCGCGCAGGTAGGCGCCCGCGTCCATCGGTCGCCCGCCGGGCGGCTGCACGCTGCGCAGCTCGAGCGCGCCGTCGCTGCACACGAGCAACAGCCGTCCTGACTGCTCGCTGACGCCGAGGCCGGTGTCGGCGAGGTCGATCCCGGGCTCCCGGTCCACCAGCGCGGCCGCGCACACGCCCAGGAAGCTCCCGTCGTCGAGCTGGACGCGTGCGCCGATGTGCGGATGCAGGGCGCGCACGACTCGCTCGAGCTCCACGGCCGGGCGCGAAGGGTCGAGCAGTCGATCCTCGGAGCTGATCTTCTCGGCATACGTGGCGCGCGTGTCGTCCTGCTCGACGAAGGCAAGCGGCGCCGCTTGCGCCTTGCGGTCGAGCGCCTCCAGCAGCAGCCCCGCGCCGAGCTCCTGCAGGCGCGCGGCGAGCGAGCCGTAGGTGTCCGCGGAGCGAATCGGCTCGGCGCCGGCCAGGCACACCGGTCCGCTGTCAAGCCGGCCGTCGAGACGCATGATCGAGACGCCCGGCTCGGCGTCGCCGGCCATGATCGCCCGCTCGATCGGCGCCGCGCCACGCCAGCGCGGCAGCAGCGATGGATGGACGTTGAGCAGCTCGTAGGAGGACAGCAACGGCTCCTTGATCAGCGCGCCGAACGCGCACACGACGATCACGTCGGGGGCGACTGCCGCGATGCTGGCGAGCGTGCTCGCGTCGTTTGCGTTGTCGGGCTGCTCGAGCGCGAGTCCGAGCGAGCGAGCGCGCTCGGCGACCGGCGGCGCGCCGAGCTGACGACCGCGCCCGCGAGGGCGGTCCGGTCGGGTCAGCACGAGCGCCGGACGATGCGCGCTGGAGGCGAGTCGCTCGAGAATCGCCGCCGCGAACTCGCTGGTGCCGAGGTAGACGGTCCTCACTGCGGGTGCCGGGCGCGCGCTAGACCGCGCTCGCCGACTCCTGCGCCTCGCGCATCGCGCGCATCGCCTCCTTGCGTGCCTCGCGCGAGACGCGATCGAGAATCAGCACGCCCTCGAGGTGGTCGATCTCGTGCTGGATCACACGGGCGCGCAGGCCCTCGGCCTCGATCTCGATGCGATCTCCGCGACGATCCTGTGCGACCACGCGCACGCTCGCCGGGCGCTCGACCTCGAGGTGCACTCCCGGCAGGCTCAGACAGCCCTCTTCGGCCGCCTCGCGCTCCTCGCTGGTCCACTCGAGCACAGGATTGACGAGCGCGGTGAGCTCGTCTTCGGGAAATGCGCGGTACACGAGTACGCGGTGCAGCACCCCGAGCTGCGTGGCCGCCAGCCCGACGCCGAGCGCGTCGTGCATCAACCGCCCCATCCGCTCGATCTCGTGGTCGAGCGCATCGTCGAAGCGCTCCACCCGCAGAGCGCTCGCCCGCAGCACCGGATCGCCGAGCTTGCGCACGTGGCTCAGCGCCGCGTCGCGGCGCGCCCGCGTCTCCGCATCGAGCTCCTCGGGCTCCGGCGCGTCCCCCTCGCGCTCGACCTCGACGTCGGCGTCCTCGGACTGCGGGGGCGGGAGCTCCTCGAACGCCCGCTCCTCCCCTTTGTCTTCGGCTTCGGCCATCGGCCTCAGTCTACGGCCGAGGGCGCCCCACGCCAAGAGCTCGGAGGGCTCCGGCGGCGCCGAGATCGGGGCGTCACAGGCGAGCTACCCCGTGTTCGAGCGCTGGGGCCGCACGAGCTGCACTGGCTTGACTTGACGCTTCGTCGGGGCGGGAAAGATCTGCACCAGAGCCAGATGTGCCGCCGTCAAGCCGTCGCGCCCGTTGAGAAGCCGGCGGCCGGCGCTTGTCAACCTGATCCTCGACGTGGCGCTCGCGCCGGCCCCGATCGAAAAGCCGGCCGTGCCGAGCGTCGTCACGGCACCCCGATGACGAGTCGACGCCGCGGGGCGGGTTATCGCCAACGTCACGCTGCCCCGGCAACTGCTCTGGCCAGTGCAGCGCAAGCGCACTAGGGCCGTCTCGTTCGCGCCGATCCTGATTCGACTGCTCATCAGCAGCGCCACGCTGCTCGTGATCGCGCGCGGCATCGGCATCGGCGTTGGCGTCGGCGTCGGATTGTCCCACGGGGGATGAGCCCAGAATTCAGCCATGACCTGCGGGTTGACGTAGACCAGTTCGCTCGCGCCCGGACTGGTCGCGTTCGTGCCCGTGCCTTCGACGCTCGCGCTCGCGACGGCCCGTAGCGCACCGGTGTGAGCGAACCCGGTGCCCCCGGCGTTGCTCGCCTGCACTTCGCAATAGATCGTGCGTCCTACATCAGCGGACGTCAGCGGGTAGCTGTTCGACGCACCTGACTGCACCACTCGTCCCGATGACGCGTCGATGAACGCGAAGGTGAAGCTGGGGCTGTTCGTCCAAGGCCCTGGTTCGCATGTCAGGAGGCGCCCGGCCACGGGCACGCCGCCGAGGATGATCCCCGCTCCGCCCCGTGGCGCACGCGGCGGCGCTTCGCTCCCTCGACGAAGTCGCGGATCTCGCCGGCCGCGAGGTTGGCGAAGCCGCCCAGCGCGCCCGCCTTGCAGGACTTGCCTTCGACGAGATAGAAGACGTCCGTTACACCGATCGCGCTCGTCGTCGGAGTGCCGGCGGGCGTCAGCGCGCTACCGCTGTCCCCGAAGCACAGCGAGCCGGTCGGCGAGAACGCGCACACGAGCAGCGCGTTCGCTTCCCCTCCGCATGATTCGCTCGGCGCCGCGCTCATGTCGAGCGCATAAAGACCACCGTCGGCTTCCTGTTCGGGCGCCTCTGCGCGCCGAAGCCCGTCAGGCGGGCTTCAGCGCCTTCCGAGACGAACGAGTTGAGCCCCGCCGGCAAGATCGAGCCGACGGCGTTGTCGAAGGACATCGGCTGTTCCAGGCGCAACAGGCCGACGTCGTCTGTGTCCGGGCCGCTGTTGGAGTCGGGGTCGTAGTACGGATGCGCGCGCGTTGAGACGACGCCCTCCACCTGCTCGCTCGGTTCGCCCAGCAGAAAGTTCGAGGTGCCGGCGATAACGACGATGTCTTCGGCTGGGACGCGTTCGCTCGAGCCCTCGGAGAACAGACAGTGAGCCGCCGTCAAGACTTCAGATTGCCCGATCGGGCACCGCTGCAACGCTGACCCTGCAGCGGCTCCTCGATGTCGACCTGCCATGGAGCCTGTTCGATCGAGATCGCATTGCCGCCGACGATTGCCTCGCGAGCGCCAAGCGAGCGACGGCTGCGCTGGTGCGTCGAGACGCGACCAGCCGCCGGCGAGGAGCCCGCATCGGCCCGAGCGGGCACGCCACGAGCGCCGGCCGTCGCTCCGGCCAGCGCCCCGCTCAGCGCAAGCGCGGCGCCAACCGCAACCACGCGACCCCTACGTCTCGAGCCCTGTCCAGCTCGCATGACCGGCGCCCACGCTGCTCTCAAACCTCACCTGCACACCCCCGGGAAGCTTCCGATTACGCGGAAACGTACCACCGCTCGGGATCACGGCGATCACCTGAACGCTGCAGCCCAATCCCGCCCGCGCCGGACGTCGTGCGCCAAGCAGAGCGGTCCGCGCCTCGCTCGTACGTCGCGGCGCTACTGCGGGTCGACGTCGACGCTGAAGTTGACGCCCTGGTGCTCGCGCTGCGCCGGCGGCGCGCTGGACGGCCTCGCCGACCGCGCGCACAGCCGCGCGCGCGCTGCGGCGCCTTGACGACGAGCACCTGGCGCTCGCGTCCGCGCAGGCGAAACAGAGCGGCCGGGCCGAGCACGACGCGCCGTCGCCGAGCCGCGGGTCGAGCGGTCGCCGAGCGCCGGCTAGAGACGCGCGCACGGCGGTCGCCGCGGCCTGCGCGCGGCGCGCGACTCGTCGGCCGAGCAGACGATCCGGATCAGGTGCGAGAACGGCGGGTAGCGAGCGCGCGCGCGGCGCTCGAGCTCGCCGGCGAGGAAGCCGTCGCTGTCGTGGCGGGCGGCGTGCACGATCGCGCGCGCCTCGCGGGGCGATCGTCTGCACGAGCACGCGCCCCTCGCGCGCCGCGACCGACGCGCCCGGCGAGCTGGGCGATCAGCGCGAACGTGCGCTCCTCGGCGCGGAAGTCGGGGAAGCGCAGCGTCGCGTCGGCGTCGAGCACGACGCCGAGCGTCGACGTCGGGGAAGTCGTGGCCCTTGGCGACCATCTGCGTGCCGATCAGCACGCCGCAGTCGGCCGCCTCGAAGCGGCGCAGCAGCGCGCCGACGCCGCTGTCGTGGCGCGTCGACCGGGCCCCAGCCGTCGCCGGCCGTGCGCCGGCCGCCGCGCCAGCGACGTCGGCGTCGAGGCGGAAGACCGGGAAGCGCGCCGTCGTCGAGCGACGCGCGCCAGCTCGTGCTGCAGGCGCTCGGTGCCGGCGCCGTGGCGCGCGACGGACGGTCGAGGCGCAGTCGCCGCAGCGCTCCGGCACCGGCTCGCGGTGGCCGCAGTGGTGGCAGGCGAGGAAGCCGCCGGCGCGGTGCAGCACGAGCGCGACGTCGCAGTGCGGGCAGCTCCACACGCGCCCGCACGAGCGGCAGGAGAGGAAGTTCGACCAGCCGCGGCGGTTGAGCAGCACGATCGCCTTGCCGCGCGCGCGCGCGCACCTCGCGCGAGCGCCTGCGCGGTCTGCGGGTGCAGGCCGTGTGAGGCTGCTCGCCGCGCATGTCGAGCACCTGCACCGCGCGGCAGCGGGCGGCCGTCGACGCGGCGCGGCAGCGCGACGCGTGGGCAGGCGCTGCACGCTCTCCGGCGCGCGGCGTCGCGCTGCCGAGCAGCAGCACGCGCGCCGCTGCGCCGCGCGCGCTCGGCGGCGACGTCGCGCGCGTCGTAGCGCGGGATCGCCCTCGTGCTTGTAGGAGGCGTCGTGCTCCTCGTCGACGACGATCAGCCCGAGATCGCTCGATCGGCGCGAACACGGCCGAGCGCGGCCCGACGCAGATGCGCGCCTCGCCCTCGCGCAGCCGCCGCCACTCGGCGTAGCGCTCGCCGGGCGCAGGCGCGAGTGCAGCACCGCGACGGTCTCGCCGAAGCGTTCGATGAAGCGCCCGACGATCTGCGGCGTCAGCGCGATCTCGGGCACGAGCACGATCGCGCCGCGACCCTGCGCGAGCGCGAGCTCGGCGGCGCGCAGGTAGATCTCGGTCTTGCCCGAGCCGGTCACCCCGTGCAGCAGCGCGCTCGTGCGCGACGCGCCGCGATCGCAGCGCGTCGCCGAGCGACGCCAGCACCGCTGCTGCTCGGCGGTCAGCGCGGGGGGCGCGGGCTGCGCGCGCCGACCGGGCAGGTGGCGCGGCGCGCGTCGACCGCGCGGCGCTTGCGCCCGCTCAGCCGGCGCGTCGCGCCGGGCGGCAGCACGAGGCCGAGCGCGCGCGCGATCGTCGAGCAGTACTCGGCGGCGATCCATTCGGCGAGCGCGACCAGTCTCGGCGGGCACGCCCAGCTCGAGCGCGCGCAGCGGCGCGAGCAGCTTCTCGTCCGCGACCTCGCTGCGAGTCGGCGAGCCCGACGACGACGCCGAGGACCTCGCGGCGGCCGAACGGCACGACGAGCATCGAGCCGACGTCCACGGCGCCGTCGCGCAGCTCCTCCGGCAGGCGGTAGTCGAACGGCCCGCGCAGCGCGCGGGCCGTCGTCATCGGCTCTACCTGGGCGATCGGCGGCTCGACATCGCCGCGACCCGAAGACGGCATCGGCCCTGCCGAGCCGGGCGCTACGGTTGTGACCGCTCGGGCCTGACGGCTCAGGCCGGCCAGAGGCCGGCAGGCGGCGCGCAGCGCCTCGGCCTTGTCGGTCTTCTCCCAGGTGAAGTCGTGGTCGTCGCGGCCGAAGTGGCCGTAGGCGGCGGTCTTCTGGTAGATCGGGCGGTGCAGTTTGAGCTCCTCGCGGAACGCGCCCGGGCGCAGGTCGAAGACCTGGTCGACAGCCCGTGCGATCTGGCCGCGCGCCGACCCTGCTCGGTGCCGAACGTCTCGACCATCACCGAGACCGGGTGCGCGACGCCGATCGCGTAGGCGACCTGCACCTCGGCGCGGTCGGCGAGGCCGGCGGCGACGATGTTCTTGGCGACCCAGCGCGCCGCGTAGGCGGCCGAGCGGTCGACCTTGGAGGGGTCCTTGCCGGAGAACGCGCCGCCGCCGTGGCGGGCCATGCCGCCGTAGGTGTCGACGATGATCTTGCGGCCCGTCAGCCCGCAGTCGCCCATCGGCCCGCCGATCACGAATCTGCCGGTGGGGTTGACGAGGAAGTTCTTCGCGAGCTTCTTCTCGTCGTAGAGGTCGCTCGGCAGGACGGGCCTGAGCACGTGCTCGAGCAGGTCCGGCTTGATCAGGCTCTCGCTGTCGATGCCCTCGGCGTGCTGCGTGGAGATCAGGATCTTCTCGATCTCGACCGGCCTGCCGTCCTCGTAGCGAACGGTCACCTGCGTCTTGCCGTCGGGCCGCAGGTACGGCACAACCTCGCCCTTGCGCACCTCCGACAGGCGCTTGGCGAGCTTGTGCGCGAGCGAGATCGGCAGCGGCATCAGCTCGTCGGTCTCGTTGCTCGCGTAGCCGAACATCATCCCCTGGTCGCCGGCGCCGGCTACGTCGAGCTCGTCGTCGTCGGCGGGATCGTGGCGCGTCTCGTAGGCGGCGTCGACGCCCTGGGCGATGTCCGGTGACTGCTTGTCGATCGCGTTGATCACCGCGCACGTGTCGCAGTCGAAGCCGTAGCGCGGCGTCGTCGTAGCCGATCTTGCGCACCGTCTCGCGCGCGATTTCCTGGATGTCGACATAGGTGTCGGTCGAGATCTCGCCGGACACGACGATCAGGCCGGTGTTGACGAGCGTCTCGCAGGCGACGCGGCCGTAGGGGTCGTCGCGCAGGACGGCGTCGAGCACGCCGTCGGAGATCTGGTCGGCGATCTTGTCCGGGTGTCCCTCGGTGACGGACTCGGACGTGAACAGGAATTCGTTGTCGGAAAGCTCGTTCATGGCGGCAGCGGTTGACTCCAGGTCGTTGGCTCGGGGCAGGGGCGGCGAAAGCCGGGAAAGTCTAGGCGAACGGGACCGCAGCGTCCTTGCGCGCGCCCCGACGCTGGCCGCGCTCGACGAAGTCGATGATCAGCGGCACCCCCTCCATCCCGTAGCGGGCACGCAGGCGGTTCTCGAGGAAGTAGGCGTAGTCGCGCGTCACGCGCGTGCGCGAGTTGACCTGGATCGCAAAGCGCGGCGGGCGCTCGCCGATCTGAGCCATGTAGATCAGCTTCAGCCGATGCTGGCTGGAGCCCCGGCGCGTGCCGACCGGCGGCTGGCGCGCCTGCACGGCCTCGGCCAGGAAGCGGTTGAGCTCGGGGGTGGGGATGCGCCCGGTCATGCGGTCGCCCAGCGCGATCACCTCGGTCAGCAGGCGCGCGACGTGGCGGCCGGTCTTCGCGCTCGCCGTCAGCACGCGCGGGCGCAGGCGCAGCTTCTCGGCGACGCGCGCTCGCTCGTGGTCGAGGTCGTCCTCGCTGCCCTCGCGGATGTCCCACTTGTTCAGCACGATCGCCGTCGCGCAGCCCGCCTTCATCGCCAGCTCGGCGACCCGCAGGTCCTGCGCCGTGACGCCGTCCGAGGCGTCGCACACGACCAGCGCGACGTCGGCGCGCTCGGCAGCGCGCTGCGAGCGCAGCGCCGTGTAGTACTCGACCGAGTCGGCGACCTTCGACTGGCGGCGCATGCCGGCCGTGTCGACGAGCGTCAGCTTGCGCTCGCCGACGAGCAGCGGCATGTCGATCGCGTCGCGCGTCGTGCCGGCGACCTCCGAGACGATCACCCGCTCCTCGCCGAGGAAGCGGTTGACAAGCGAGGACTTGCCGACGTTCGGCCGGCCGATCACCGCCAGGCGGATCGCGTCGCCTTCGGTCGTCCGCGTCGCCCGCCGGGAGCAGCTCGACGATCCGGTCGAGCAGGTCGCCCGAGCCGAGGCCCTGCGCGGCTGACACCGCCAGCGGCTCGCCGAGCCCGAGCCGGTGGAACTCCGCCGCGAGCGGCAGCTCGGCGACGCCGTCGCACTTGTTCGCGGCGACGATCGTCGGCAGCGGCGAGCGGCGCAGCAGGTCGGCCATCTCCTCGTCGCCCGGGCGCACGCCGGCGCGCGCATCGACGACCAGCACCGCCACCTGCGCGTCGGCCAGACCCGCGCGCGCCTGGTCGCGGATCGAGCCGGCCAGCGGGTCCTCGTCCTGCGAAGTCGACGCCGCCGGTGTCGATCAGCTTGAACTGGCGCCCGTTCCACTCGCAGTCGAGCTCCTTGCGGTCGCGCGTGATCCCGGGGCGCTCGTGCACGACCGCCTCGCGCGTGCCCGTGAGGCGGTTGATCAGCGAGGACTTGCCCACGTTCGGATAGCCGACGACGGCGACCTTCATGCGGCCAGTATGACCTGGCCGCATCGGCGCCCCGCGCAGGCTAGAGCTCGACCGGCCGCTGGGGCGCGCCCGCTCGCGCCGCGCGCGCGAGCGCGGCGATGCGCTGCGCGACCTCGTCCGCGCCGAGGCCGGTCGTGTCGATCGTCAGCGCGTCGGACGCCGCGCGCAGCGGGCTGTGCTCGCGCTCGGAGTCGCGCTCGTCGCGCTCGGCCTGCTCGGCGAGCACCGCCTCGGCGTCGGCGCCGAGCTCGTGCGCGCGCCGGCGCGCGCGCTCCTGCGGGGTCGCCGTCAGGAACACCTTCAGCGCGGCGTCGGGCGCTACGACGGTGCCGATGTCGCGACCCTCGACGACCCAGTCGCCGTCAGGCGATCAGCTCCCGCTGCTTGCTCACCAGCGCCTCGCGCACGCCGGGGTCGCGCGCCACCGTCGATGCGGCCTCCGAGACCCCGGCGCTGCGGATCTCGGTGGTCACGTCGCGCCCGTTGAGCGAGCACGCGCGTCGCTGCTCCGCGACGCTCGCCGCTTGCCCGCGCCGGGCGGCGCGAGCTCGATCTGCGCGTCGCGTGCGAGCGCGGCCGGCGCCAGCTGCCGGTCGGCGAGCGCGAGCAGCGCTACGCAGCGGTACATGGCGCCACTGTCGAGATAGCTGAAGCCGAGCTCGCGGGCGAGCGCGCGGGCGACGGTCGACTTGCCCGCGCCGGCGGGTCCGTCGATCGCTACGAGCAAAGCGTCGCCAGGTCCTCGACGAAGCCCGGGTAGGAGACGGCTGCGGCCTCGATGCCCACGACCTCGACGCCCTCGCGCGAGGCGAGCCCGGCGACCGCGCCCATCATCGCCAGGCGGTGGTCGCCGCGCGCGTCGATCGTGCCGCCGCGCAGGCCGCCCGTGCCGCGCACGACGAAGCCGTCCTCGGTGGCCTCGATGTCGGCGCCGAGGCCGCGCAGCCCCTCGACGACGCCGGCGATCCGGTCGGACTCCTTGACGCGCAGCTCCTGCGCGCCGCGCACGACGCGTCTCGCCCTCGGCGAAGCAGCCGAGCAGCGCGACCAGCGGCAGCTCGTCGATCGCCAGCGGCACCTCGTCGGGCTCGACGACCGTGCCCTCGAGCGCCCCGTGCGCGACGTCGAGGTCGCTGACCGGCTCGCTCGCGCGACAGCTCGCCCGACTCGTCCTCGAGGTCGCCGAGCACGATCCCCCGCATGCGCCGCACGATGCGCAGGAAGCCGGTGCGCGTCCAGTTGACGCCGACGTCGCCGATCAGCAGGCGCGAGCCGCGGCACGAGCACGCCGGCCGTGATCAGGAACGCGGCCGAGCTCGCGTCGCCGGGGACGCGTGACGCCGTCGAGCAGCAGCTCGTCGGCGTTGACGACGGTCACGTGGCGGCCGTTGCGGTGGATGCCGACGCCGGCGCGCAGCAGCATCCGCTCGGTGTGGTCGCGGCTGCGCGCCGGCTCGCCCACGCGTCGTCGCGCCGTCGGCCGCGAGCGCCGCGAGCAGCACGCACGACTTGACCTGGGCGCTCGCCACCGGCAGCTCGTAGGAGATCGCGCGCAGGCGCGCGCCGCGGACTGACAGCGGCGGGAAGCGCCCGTCGCGCGCCTCAGCTCGGCGCCCATCTGGCGCAGCGGCTCGGCGATGCGGTCGACCGGCCGGCGGCGGATCGACTCGTCGCCGTCGAGCGTGAACGAGCGGCCCTCCTGCGCCGCCAGCCAGCCGGGCAGCAGGCGCAGCAGCGTGCCGGCGTTGCCGACGTCGATCGGTCCGTCCGGCTCGCGCGCCTCGCGCAGGCCGGTGCCGCGCACGACGACCTCGCCGTCGCGCACCTCGACGAGCGCCCCGAGCGCGCGCACGGCGTCGAGCGTCGAGTCGGTGTCGGCGGCGTGCAGGTAGCGCTCGATCGCGCACCGGCTCGGAGGCCATCGCGCCGAGCAGCGCGGCGCGGTGGGAGATCGACTTGTCGGCCGGCGCGCGCAGCTCGCCCGAGAGCCCGCGAGCGGGCTCGAAGCGCATGCTCCTCAGCGCCCGCGCCACCGGGAAGCCGAGCTCGGCGATCAGCTCGCTCGCGCGCGTGCGGCTGCTGCTCGCCGCCGATCCACAGCGCGACGACGCCCTGGCGGTTGTCCTCGGAGGGCGAAGGGCCATGTCGACGATGTTCACGCCCGCGCCGCCGAGCGCGAGCGCGATCTCGGCGATCACGCCGGGGCGATTGGGCACCGACGACCCGCAGCTCGCGCGACGGTCGCCCCCGGTCGAGCCCGGCCCCGAGCAGCGCGTCGCGGTCGGCGCGGGCGCGCTCGTTCCAGGCGCGTCACCGCGGCCGCGTCGCCGCCTGCGAGCAGCTGCGCGGACGTCCGACAGGCGCCGGCGAACTCGTCGATCGCCGCGATCAGCGCGTCGCGGTTGGACATGTAGATGTCGGTCCAGATCGCGCTGTTGGCGCCCGCCACGCGCGTGGCGTCGCGGAAGCTCGGGCCGACCGCCGGCAGGCGCTCGCTGGCCGACCTCCGCTTGCTCGCCGCCGAGCACGCTGGCGGCCTGCGCGACGAGCAGGTTGGCGAGCACGTGCGGCAGGTGCGAGACGGCAGGCCATCAGGCGATCGTGCGTGTCGGCGTCGATCGCCGTCGGCTGCGCGCCGAAGCGCGCTCAGCAGGCGGTGCAGGCGCTCGTAGAGCACGCCGGCGGTGTGCCGCGGCCGGCGTCAGGTACCAGGTGGCGCCGTCGAACAGGTCCTCGCGCGCGTGCTGCACGCCGGCGGTCTCGGCGCCCGCCAGCGGATGGCCGCCGATCGAAGCGCTCGTCGGCGCCGCGCCGGCGAGCGACGCGCTTGGTCGAGCCGACGTCGCTGACCACGCAGTCCGGGCCGGCGCCGGCGAGCGCTCGGCGGACGGTCTCGGCGAGCGCGCCGACCGGGCGTCGCGACGAACACGACGTCGGCGCCGCGCGACGGCGCTCGGCGACGTCGGCGGCCTGCGCGTCGATCGCGCCGAGCGCCAGCGCCCGCGCGCGCACGCGCCGGTCGGGGTCATAGCCGCACACCTCGCGCGCCGGCGCGGCGCCGCGCGGCCAGGCCGATCGAGCCGCCGATCAGCCCGACCCCGAGGACCGCGACCTTCAACGAGCCGGCCTCGGCCATTCAGACGGCGCTGAGCGCCTTGCCGGCGAGCGCCGCGGCCCGCTCGACCGCGCGCGGCGTACTCGGCGAAGTCGTCCGCGCGCAGCGCCTGCGGCCCGTCGCAGATCGCCTCCTCGGGGTTGGGGTGCACCTCGACGATGATCCCGTCGGCGCCCGCCGCGGCCGCCGCCAGCGACAGCGGCATGACGAGCTCGCGCCGGCCGGCGGCGTGGCTGGGGTCGACGATCACGGGCAGGTGCGAGAGCTCCTTGAGCACCGGCACGGCCATCAGGTCGAGCGTGAAGCGGTAGGCGGTCTCGAACGTGCGGATACCGCGCTCGCACAGCATCACGTTCGGATTGCCTTCCTTGAGGATGTACTCGGCGGCCATCAGCAGCTCGTCGAGCGTCGCGGACAGCCCGCGCTTGAGCAGCGCCGGGCCGCCCGGAGCGGCCGATCTCGGCGAGCAGCGGGTAGTTCTGCATGTTGCGCGCGCCGATCTGGATCACGTCGGCGACCTCCAGCACGGCGTCGAGGTCGCGCATGTCCATCAGCTCGGTGACGATCGGCAGGCCCGTCTCGGCCTTCGCCTCGGCGAGCAGGCGCAGGCCCTCCTGGCCGAGCCCCTGGAAGGCGTAGGGGGAGGTGCGGGGCTTGTAGGCGCCGCCGCGCAGCAGCGTCGCGCCGGCGTCGCTGCACGACGCGCGCCGTCTGCAGCGTCTGCTCGCGCGACTCGACCGTGCAGGGGCCGGCGATCATCGCGAAGTGATCGCCGCCGACCTTGCGCCCGTCGATGTCGAGCACCGTGCGCTCGCCGTGGCGTGATCTGCGCCGAGGCGAGCTTGTACGGCTTGAGGATCGGCACGACGCGGTCGACGCCTGGCTGGCCCTCGAGGCCGAGGCTCTCGACGGTGACGTCCTGCTCGACGTCGCCGATCGCGCCGATCACGGTCACGCGCGCGCCGCGGCTGCGGTGGGCGAGCGCGCCGGCGCGCTCGATCTTCTCGACGACCGCCTCGACCTCCTCCTCGGTCGCGGTCTCCTTCATCACGATCATCATCGATTCATCCTTTCAACACCCGACGCCTGTTGGAACTGCTTACCGGCGTCGTGAGAGCTCGCGCCGGCCGACTCGTGAGGATCGCGCTGCGCGCGCGACCGGGCTCGCGAGCGGGCGCGCTGGCCCCGGCTGGGAAGGCGCTCGATCCCCGGCGCGGGACCCGGTGCGGCCATCGGCGAGCCCGCTCACGGACGGGCCCAGGCCGAAGCGCCTAGCTAAATCGCCAGGCGTAGGCGATAGGACGACCATGCGCCGCGAGCAGGCTGCGAGGCGCGCTGCGGAGCGGCTGTGACTGTCTGATGCGGTTTGCGAGCGAAGCATGCGTCGCTGCGTGAGCGTTGCTAGCACGCTGTCACAGCACCTCGGCAAGCGCGTCCAGGAAGCGCGCGTTCTCCTCGGGCGTGCCGTAGGTGACGCGCAGCGCGCCGGCGCCGCCGAGCGCGCGCGCCGCCGCGCACGAGCACGCCGCGCTCGCGCAGGCCGCGCATGACCTCCTGCTCGTCGCGCTCCTCGCCGAGCGCGAACCAGCAGAAGTTGGCCTGCGAGTCGGCCGGCTCGAGCCCGAGCGCGCGCAGGCGCTCGTCGACGGAGATGCGCTCGGCGACGGTGCGCGCGACGCGGTCGATCACCGCGTCCTGGTGCGCCAGCGCCTCGACCGCGGCGGCCTGCGCGAGCGCGTTGCAGAAGAACGGCTGGCGCACCTGGTCGAGCGCGCGCGGCAGCCGCTCCGAGCCGCACAGCGCGAAGCCGACGCGCAGCCCGCACAGGCCGTGGACCTTGGAGAAGGTGCGCAGCAGCACCAGGTTCGGGTGGCTGCTCGAGCAGCTCGATCGACGCGTCCGGGTCCTCGAGCAGGTTGAACTCGCAGTAGGCCTCGTCGACGATCACGCACACGTGCGGCGGCACCTCGGCGACGAACTCGGCGATCTCGCGCGAGCGGCAGCGCCGTGCTGGTCGGGTTGTTCGGGTTGCACACGATCACCAGCCGCGTGGCGACGGTGATCTCGCGCAGCATCGCCGGCAGGTCGTGGCGCGTCCGCGCGTCGAGCGGCGACGGTGACGCGCGCGCGCCGGAAGCCGCGCCGCAGGTGCGGGTAGACCGAGAACGACGGCCACGCGTAGACGAGCTCGGCGCCCGGCTCGAGCAGCGCCTCGCCGGCCGCGAGCAGGATGTCGCAGGAGCCGTTGCCGATCGCGATGCGCGACGGCGGCACGCCGTAGCGATCGCTGAGGCGCGCGCCGCAGCAGCGAGTTCGACGGGTCGGGATAGCGGTTGAGCGTGCCGAGCTCGCGCTCGATCGCCTCGCGCACCTGCCGGCAGCGGCGGGTAGGGCGACTCGTTGCTGGCGAGGCGCACGAGCGGCGCCGTGCTCGGCGTAGCCGCCGGCGACCGGATAGCTCGGCAGCCGCGCGACGCGCTCTGAGAACTCGAGTGGCCACGCGCCTACTGTGCCGCCTGCAGGTCGGCGCGCAGCGCGCTTGCCTCGCCGAGGTAGACGTGCTGGGCGACGTGCTCGTCGTCGGCGTAGTAGTGGATCAGCACCCGGATCACGCGCGGCAGCGAGCGCGGCACGGCGATCTCGCGCGCGCACAGCAGCGGCACCGACTCGAAGCCGAGCGCGCGCGCGGCGACGGCCGGGAACTCGGCGTTGAGATCGTTCGTCGCCGTGAAGATGCAGCTGACGACTTTCTCGGGCGCGAGCTCGTTGCGCTCCATGATCTCGCGCATCAGCTCGGTCGTCGCGTCGAGGATGTCGCTGGGCGTCGTTGCGCTCGACGCTCGATCGCGCCGCGTAGGGCGAACAGTCGCATGCCGCGGCGATTGTGTCAGAGCGAGCGCGCGAGCGGGCAGGCGCTGCGGCGCCCACGCCGAGGCGAAACGGCGCACTCCTCAGATCGCGTGCAGCGCTCGAGCTCGGCCGTCGAGCCGCCGGTACTCGCCGGCTTCAGCCCGTCGAGCGCAGCGGACCGAAGCGCACGCGACGCAGCTCGAGCACGGGATGCCCGACGGCCGCGCACATCCGCCGCACCTGGCGGTTGCGTCCCTCGTGGATCGTCAGCTCGAGCTCGTGCGCGCCGAGCCGGCGCACCCGCGCCGGCGCCGTCGGCCCGTCCTCGAGCTCCACGCCCTCGCGCAGGCGCTTCAGCGCCGGCTCGTCGAGATCGGCCGGCCGGCGAGCTTCGCGCGGTAGCGTCTTCGGCGACCTCGAAGCGCGGATGCGTCAGGCGGTTGGCGAGCTCGCCGTCGTTGCTCAGCAGGATCAGGCCGCTGCTGTCGGCGTCGAGCCGGCCGACCGGATACAGCGCGCGCCGCCGGCGCGGCAGAGCTCGAGCACGGTCGGGCGCCCGTGCGTGTCGCGCGCGGTCGAGAGCACGCCGAGCGGCTTGTGCAGCGCGTAGGTGACGCGCGGCTCGGGCCCGCCGAGCGGCCGCCCGTCGACGCTCGACGCGCGCGCGCATCGGCGACGTCGCGCGCCGGGTCGGTGACGATCTCGCCGTCGACGCTGACGCGCCCGGCGGCGACGATCCGCCTCGGCCGCGCGCCGCGAGGCGACGCCGGCGTGCGCCAGGTACTTGACCAGGCGCATCAGCGCCGCTCCGGCGACGTGGCTCATCTGCTGCAACCATAGATCGGCACGCGATCGACGCCGCCGAGCGCCGAGGCGATCAGATCATGGACTTCGCGCTACTCGAGAAGACGCTCACCGACCGCGGCGAGCCGCGCTTTCGCGCGCGCCAGGTGTGGGCGTGGGCGGCCCGCGGCGCGCGCAGCTACGAGGAGATGACCGACCTGCCGGCCCGCTGCGCGAGGCGCTCGCGCGCGAGCTGCCGTTCTCGAGCCTCGAGCTGCGAGACGAGGCGCACGCGAGCGACGGCACGGTCAAGGCGCTGTTCGCGACCGCCGACGGGCGCCCGCTGGAGGCGGTGCTGATGCGCTATCGCGACCCCGGCGACGGGACCGGCGGCGTCGCACGATCTGCGTCTCCTCGCAGTCGGGCTGCCCGCTGACCTGCACGTTCTGCGCGACCGGGCAGATGAAGTTCGCGCGCAACCTCACGCGCCTCGGAGATCGTCGACCAGGCGCTGCACTTCCGGCGCCTCGACGGCGCCTCGTCACCAACTGCGTGTTCATGGGCATGGGCGAGCCGATGCTGAACCTCGAGAACGTGCTCGCCGCGTGCGAGCGCCTGCCCGACCTCGGCATCGGCCACCGCCACACGGCGATCTCGACGGTCGGCTGGATCCCCGGCATCGAACGGCTCGCCGAGCAGGAGCATGCCGCTGCGCCTGGCGCTCTCGCTGCACGCCGCCGACGAAGCGCTGCGCTCGCGAGCTGATGCCGGTCAACGAGCGCTACCCGCTCGCGACGTGATCGAGGCCTGCCGCGCGTTCTATGCGCGCAAGCGCCGGCGCGTGTTCGTCGAGTACGTGATGCTCGCAGGCGTCAACGACCGCTACGAGCAGGCGCTCGCGCTGGCGCGCGCTGCTGGCGCCCGCGCGCGCGGCGAGCAGCGCTCGATCTTCAAGGTCAACCTGATCCCCTACAACCCGACCGAGTCGCCCTACGAAGGCTCGACGCGCGCATCGATCGCCGCCTTCCGCGACGCGCTGATCGCGCACGACGTGCCCGCGACGATCCGCCTCACGCGCGGCCGCGACATCGACGC
Source organism: uncultured Solirubrobacteraceae bacterium (assembly GCA_963846205.1). Classification (GTDB taxonomy): domain Bacteria; phylum Actinomycetota; class Thermoleophilia; order Solirubrobacterales; family Solirubrobacteraceae; genus Palsa-744. Next base: position 269,081 of record CAWJVB010000006.1, read on the forward strand.
GGCCTGCGGCCAGCTCGCCGCGAGCGCGGCCTAGCGCGCCGACCGCGCAGCTGACTGCGCTCGCGCGAGCGAGTGTCACGCGCCTGCGCTGCGGTGGTAGCTTGTGCCTGTGCGGCACGAGGGTGCCGCACGCATGGAGGCTCGCGGCAGCCTCGTCTCGCGCCATCTTCAACTTCTTCACGCGCGGAGGCGAGTCATGAGCACGACCGGCATCGACGAAGCGAAGCTCGAAGCATTCATGGGACAGGCCGTGACCGACATGGGCGCGATCATCAGCGCGCCGCTGATGCTGATCGGCGAGAAGCTCGGGCTGTATAAGGCGATGGCGGGCGCCGGCCCGCTGAGCTCCGAGGAGGTCGCCGAGCGATCGGGCGCAGCCGAGCGCTACGTGCGCGAGTGGCTGCGCAACCAGGCCGCCGGCGGCTACGTCGTCTACGACGCCGCAAGCCGATCGCTACACGCTGCCCGACGAGCAGGCGCTGGCGCTGGCCGACGAAGACAGCCCCTTCTACATCCTCGGCGTGTATCGACCTGATCGCCTCGCTCTACGCCGACGAAGACCAGCATCCTCGACGTGTTCCGCAGCGGCGAGGGCATGGGCTGGCACGAGCACGACCAGCGCCTGTTTCGCGGCACCGAGCGGTTCTTCCGCCCGGGCTACCGTGCGCATCTGGTGGCCGAGTGGATACCGGCGCTCGACGGCGTCCAGGCGAAGCTCGAACGAGGGCGCGAAGGTCGCCGACATCGGCTGCGGGCACGGCGCCTCGACGATCCTGATGGCCGAAGCCTTTCCGAACAGCGAGTTCTTCGGTTTCGACTACCACGAGGCCTCGATCGCCCGGGCGCGAGAAGCGGCAGAGCAGGCCGGCGTCGCCGAGCGGATCACCTTCGCCGTCGCCTCGGCGAAGGACTACCCCGGAAGCGGCTATGACCTCGTCTGCGTTTTCGACTGCCTGCACGACATGGGCGACCCGGTCGGCGCCTCGGCGCACATCCGCGAGACGCTCGCCGACGACGGCACGTGGATGATCGTCGAGCCGTTCGCCGGCGACACGGTGCAGGAGAACCTCAACCCGGTCGGACGCGTCTTCTACGGCGCCTCGACGGTGATCTGCACGCCGGCCTCGCTCGACCAGGAGGTCGGGCTCGCGCTCGGCGCCCAGGCCGGACAGGCGCAGCTGAGCGAGGTGATCGAACAGGGCGGCTTCGGCTCGGTGCGGCGCGCGACCGAGACGCCCTTCAACCTGATCCTCGAAGCGAGGCCGGACTGATCGCAAGGCGGTGGCCGACGTGCGGCCGACGGGTCACAGTCCGCTAGGGGCCTGCGGCGAAGCAGGGCAGAGGACGCAGGATGAGCGTGGCGCTGGCGAAGACGGATGCCGAGCGGAGCGAGTGCTCCCGGGTCGGACGCGAGCTGATCGAGGACGTTGCCCTGGCCGCCGACGGTCAGCTCGCGCGCGCCTCGCCGGCGCGCAACAGCCGCTCGCGCAGCTCGGCCTGCTCCTCGGGCGTCGGGTCCCAGCGCGCGACGTCGGGCAGCTCCTCGAGCGAGCGCAGCCCGAACAGCTTCAGGAACTGCGTCGTCGTGCGATACACGATCGCGCCGAACTGCGAGTGCCCGGCCTCCTCGATCAGGCCGCGGTCGAGCAGCGTCGCGACGGCCGAGTCGGCGCTGACGCCGCGGATGCGGGCGATCTCGGGACGCGAGACGGGCTGCAGATAGGCGACGATCGCCAGCGTCTCGGCCTGCGCCGGCGTCAGCGTGGCCAGCGCGCGGGCGGCTGAACAGGCGGCGCGCGGCATCCTCCTCGGACGGGGTCGCTGGCGAACGTCCAGCCGCCGCCGAGCTCGCGCAGCACGATGCCCGAGCGGCCCGGCGCGTGCGCTTCGGCCAGCAGCGCGAGCGCCGCCGCGATCGCGCCCTCGTCGACCTCGCATGGCGTCGGCGAGCTCGCCGACGCTGAGCGGATCGGTCGAGAGGAACAGCAGCGCCTCGATCGTTCGTGCGAGGCGTGGGGCGTCCGCGTGCGGCTCGCTCACCCTGCCAGCCCCGCGCGGCGGCACCGAGTCCGGCGCCGGCCACGCCCGCGCCGGCCGCTGCACGGCGCCGCCGGCGAGCGACAGCCCGCCGACCGGCGTCGGCCGAGCGCGCCGCACGTCGATCTCGCCGAAGCTCTCGCCCTGCTCCCAGTCGGCCTCGCCGCGCTTGTACAGCTCGAGCAGCGCGAACAGCGTCACGGCGACGGTCATGCGATCGGCGCCGCGCACCGCCTCCTCGAAGCTGAAGGCGCCGCGGCGCAGCAGGCCGCGCAGCAGCGCCAGGCGCTCGGCGACGGCGACGCGCGGACGTGCGATGTGACGCAGGTCTGATCTGCGGCGGCATCAGCCAGCAGCCGGCCGATCGCCTCGCCGAGCACGCTCGGGGTCCTGGGAGCCGTCGGCCGGCTCGAGACGGTGCGGCGCAGGCCGGCGGCAGCGGCGCCTCGCGAAAGCGCACTCCGTGCTCGCGCTCGAGCAGCCCGCCGAGGTGCCCGGCGGCAGAGCGGTAGCGGCGCGCGTCGAGCATCCGCGCAAGCAGCTCCTCGGCGGCTGCCTCGGGCTCGATGTCGAGCTCCTGCTGCTCGTCGCCGAGCAGCATCAGCCGCGACTTCAGCTCCAGCAGCGCGGCGATCAGCACGATGAACTCGGTGGCCGTCTCGAGCTCGAGCTCGCCGCGCGCCTCGAGGTGGTCGAGGTAGGCGAGCACGACCTCGGCGAGCTGCAGCTCGAGCAGGTCGACCTCTTCGCGCAGCACGAGCGTCAGCAACAGGTCGAACGGGCCCGTGAAGACGTCGAGATCGAGCTCGAGCTTGGCGACGCTCATCGTGCTCACCGTACTGTCCGCTCCCGACGTGGGGCGCCGACGCCCATCCGCTCGCGCACGTCGGCGAGCGTCGCGGCGGCGATCGCCTCGGCGCGCTCCGCGCCGTCGCAGAGGATGCGCTCGAGCGCGCCTCGTCGCGCGCGCAGCTGCTCGTAGCGCTCGCGTACAGGCGCGAGGTAGTCGACGACGGCCTCGGCGACGGCCGCCTTCAGTTCGCCGTAGCGCGCCTCGCGCGAACTCGGCTTCGATCGCCGTCGGGTCCGACGCCGCGCACCGCCGCGAGGATTTCGATCAGGTTGCTGACGCCGGGCTTGTCCGGCGCGCGGCGCACCTCCGAGCCGGAGTCGGTGACGGCGCTCTTCAGCTTCTTCTCGATCGCCTTGGGCTCGTCGAGCACGTAGACGGTGCCCTGCTCGCGAGCCGCCGGTCGTCGACATCTTGCGCGTCGGGTCCTGCAGGTCCATGATCCGCGCGCCGACCTCGGGAATGCGGTGCTCGGGCACGACGAGCACCTCCTCGCCGTCGCCGAAGCGCGCGTTGAAGCGCCGCGCGACGTCGCGCATCAGCTCGAGGTGCTCGCGCTGATCCTCGCCTACGGGCACCTCGTTGGCGCGGTAGGCGAGCACGTCGGCGGCCTGCAGCACCGGGTACAGGAGCAGCGCCGCCGAGACGAGCTCGCGCTGGGCGAGCGACTTGTCGCGGAACTGGTGCATGCGCTGCAGGCGTCCGAGCTCGGTGACGCTCGACAGCAGCCATGTCAGCTCGGTGTGCTCGGGCACGTCGGATTGGCGAAACAGGGTGCAGCGCCCGGGATCGAGCCCGGCGGCGAGCAGGATCGCGGTCGTGTCGTAGATGCGCTCGCGCAGCTCGGCGGGGTCGTAGGCGACGGTGATCGCGTGCAGGTCGACGATGCAGTAGAGCGCCTCGCCGCGATCCTGGCCGGCGACGTACTGCGCGATCGCGCCGATGTAGTTGCCCAGGTGCTTGCGCCCGGTGGGCTGGATGCCGGAGAAGATGCGCACGTCGCTCCGCGGTTCGCTCAGCGGCGCCGCAGCGCGCTGTCGGTCAGCCACGGCGGATCCCAGCCGCGTTCGTCGGGGTTGACGCTCAGGCCGGGCGGGACGATCTCGTCGATCGCGGTCGAGCAGCGTCGTCGCTGAGCAGTTGTGTCGAGCGCCGGCAGCTGGCTGTCGAGCTGCTCCATCGTGCGCGGGCCGATGATCGGCGCGGTGACCGCCGGGTGAAGCATGACGAACGCGAGCGCCATCTCGATCAGCGAGATCCCGGCGCCGTCGGCGAGCTCGCCGAGCGCCTGCGCCGCCTCCAGCTTGCGCTGGTTGGCGGGAACGGACATGTCATAGCGCGCGGGGATCATCTGCGCGCGTCGGCTGGAGGCCGGCGACTCGCCGCCCTTGCCGTACTTGCCCGACAGCCAGCCACCGGCGAGCGGGCTCCAGGGAATCACGCCGATGCGGTACTTCTCGCACACCGGCAGCACGCTCTGCCTCGACCGCGCGGTGCAGCAGCGAGTAAGGCGGCTGCTCGCAGACGAAGCGCTCGCGCCCGCGCCGCTGCGGCGACCCACTGCGCCTCGACGATCTGGCTCGGCGGGAACGTCGAGCTGCCGATGTAGCGAACCTTGCCGGCGCGCACGAGGTCGCGTCAGCGCGCCGAGCGTCTCGTCGATGTCGGTGTCGATCTCGGGGCGGTGGATCTGGTAAAGGTCGATCCAGTCGGTGCCCAGGCGACGCAGGCTGTTCTCGACCTCCTGCACGATCCAGCGGCGGGTGTTGCCGAACTGGTTGGGGTCGTCGTCGTGCATCTTGCCGTGCACCTTGGTGGCGAGCACGACCGAGTCGCGCTTGCCGCCGGCGAGCGCCTTGCCGACGATCTGCTCGGACTCGCCGCGCGAGTAGACGTCGGCGGTGTCGATGAAGTTGATGCCGGCGTCGAGCGCGCGGTGGATGATGCGCACGAGTCGTCGTGGTCGGTGTTGCCCCACGCGCCGAACATCATCGCGCCCGAGGCACAGCGGGCTGACCTTGACGCCGGTGCTGCCGAGGTCTGCGGTACTCGATCGCCATCCGCGCGCAGCCTAGTCGAGCGCCTGGCGGATCACCGGCCGCTTCGCCGCGGCGACCTCGTCGAGACGACGCACGGGCGTCGAGTAGGGCGCGTCAAGCGCGATCTCGGGGTCCTCGGCGGCCTCGGCGAGGATCTGCGCGATCGCTTCGGCGAACGCGTCGAGCGTCTCCTTGGTCTCGGTCTCGGTCGGCTCGACCATCAGCGCCTCGTCGACGAGCAGCGGGAAGTAGACGGTCGGCGGGTGGAAGCCGAAGTCGAGCAGCCGCTTGGCGAGGTCGAGCGTCTTGATCTTCAGCTGCCTCTTCATCGGGCCGCCGGAGAGCACGAACTCGTGCATGCACAGCTCGCCGTAGGCCAGCGGCAGGTGCTCGGCGACGCCGCTTCTCGCGCAGGCGCGCGAGCAGGTAGTTGGCGTTCAGCACGGCGACCTCGGAGGCGTCCTTGAGGCCGTCGGCGCCGAGCGAGCAGATGTAGGCGTAGGAGCGCACGAAGCAGCCGTAGTTGCCGTGAAAGCCGCGCAGACGGCCGATCGACTTGACGCCGCCGTTCTCGCCCGCGTGCTCCAGCGCGAAGCTGCCGTCCTCGCCGCGCACGACGAGCGGGCGCGGCAGGAACGGAGCGATGCGGTCGGACACGGCGATCGGCCCCGAGCCGGGACCGCCGCCGCCGTGCGGCTGCGTGAACGACTTGTGCAGGTTGAAGTGCACGATGTCGAAGCCCATGTCGCCGGGGCGCGAAAGGCCCATCACGGCGTTGAGGTTGGCGCCGTCGTAGTACAGCGTCGCGCCGACGCCGTGCACGATCGATGCGATCTCCTCGATGTTCGGATCGAACAGTCCGAGCGTGTTCGGGTTGGTCAGCATCAGGCACGCGACGTCGGCGTCGGCCTTGGCGCGCAGGTCGTCGAGGTCGATGCCGCCGTCGGCGTTGGTCGCGAGCTTGACGACCTCCAGACCGGCCATCGTCACCGTCGCCGGGTTGGTCCCGTGCGCGGTGTCCGGAGTGAGCACCTTGTGGCGCGTCTCGCCGCGATCCTCGTGGTAGGCGCGCGTCAGCAGCACGCCGGCGAGCTCGCCGTGCGAGCCGGCGGAGGGCTGCAGCGAGACGTGCGGCAGGCCGGAGATCTCGGCGAGCGCACCCTGCAGGTTGAACATCAGCTCGAGCGCCCCCTGCGCGCGCTCGGCGTCCTGCAGCGGATGCAGGCGGGCGTGGCCGGGCAGCGCGGCGGCGCGCTCGTGCAGGCGCGGGTTGTGCTTCATCGTGCACGAGCCGAGCGGGTAGAAGCCCGAGTCCAGGTCGAAGTTGCGCTTGGAGATGCCGACGTAGTGGCGCACGATCTCGGGCTCGGAGAGCTCCGGCAAGCGAGCCGGCTGCGCGCGGCGAAAGCGCTGCGGGCAGCAACTCCTCGGCGTCGGCAGTCGGCACGTCGAGTGGCGGGCAGACGAAGGCTCGACGCCCGGGCGCGCCCTTCTCGAAGATCGTCGTGGCGCGCTCGCGCTGCAGCGGCCCGGCGGCGGCCGCCGTGATCGGCGCGTCCATGATGTGGGTGATGGCCTTCGATCCCAGGATCGGCGTGCAGGTGGTTTTCGTCGATCGCGCTCACGCGGGAACCGCCTGACGCTCGGCTGCGACTGCCGCGCCCAGCACCTCCGCCAGCCGGTCGATGTCGACGCGCGAGCGGCGCTCGGTGATCGCCACGAGCAGCACGCCGCGGTCCTCCTCGCGCGCGCTGAGCGCGTGCACGTCGACGCCGGGGTTGACGCCCTGCGCAAGGCAGCGGCGGCGGACCGCGGCCACGTCGGCGTCGAGGCGCAGCGCGAACTCGCGAACGACGGGCTGCTCGTGCAGCTTGTGCACACCGGGTAGCGCCGCCAGCGTCTCGCGCGCGTAGTGGGTGCGCGCGAGCAACAGCTCGCCGAGCTCGACGATGCCGGCGCGCCCCAGCCAGGCCAGGTAGACGACGCCCGCGAGCGCGTTCAGCGCCTGCGCCGTGCAGATGTTGGAGGTCGCCTTCTCGCGGCGGATGTGCTGCTCGCGCGTCTGCAGCGTGAGCACAAAGCCGCGCCGTCCGTCGACGTCGACGGTCTCGCCGGCGATGCGCCCGGGCATCCGTCGCAGGTACTGCTCGCGCGCGGCGAACAGGCCGAACGAGGGCCCCCGAAGTCGAGCCTGTTGCCGAGCGACTGGCCCTCGCCGACTGCAACGTCGACGCCCGATTCGCCGGGCGAGCGCAGCACGCCGAGCGTGATCGGATCGACCTGCGCGATCACGACCGGCGCGTCGGCGCCCTCGCCGGCTGCGCCCGCCTTGGCGGCGGAGCTGAGCGCAGCGGCGTCCTCGACGGCGCCGTAGAAGTTGGGCTGGGCGAAGATCGCGGCGCTCGTGTCGGCGTCGATCGCGGCCGCCCACGCCGGCGCGTCGGTGACGCCGTGACTGTTGAGCGGGATCTCGACGACGTCCATGCCGTAGCCGCGCGCATAGGTGCGCAGCGTCTCAAGCGTGTGCGGGTGCAGCCCCGCGCTGGCGAGGATGCGGCGTCTGCCGTTGTGAAGCTTGGCCAGGTAGGCCGCTGACGCGACGGCCGAGGGCCCCTCGTAGGTCGAGGCGTTGGACACGGGCAGCGCCGTCAGCTCGCTGATCGCCGTCTGGTACTCGAACATGACCTGCAGGCCGCCCTGGGATATCTCTGGCTGATAGGGCGTATACGGCGTGAGGAACTCCGAGCGCTCCGTCAGCATGTCGATCAGCGCAGGCACGTAGTGGTCGTACATGCCGGCGCCGAGGAAGCTCAGCTCGTCCTCGACGCTGACGTTGCGCGCGGCCAGCTCGGACAGATGCGCGAACACGTCCTGCTCAGGCTGTCCCTGCGGCAACGCCAGCTCGCGGTCCAGCCGCAGGCCTGCAGGGATCTGGCGGTCGAAGATCTCCTGCACCGAGGACACGCCGATGACCCCGAGCATCGCGTCGAGGTCGGCGGGGGTGATGGCTGTGTAGCGACTCAAAGTGCTCGAGTCAGCCTAGACGACCGCTGACCGTCGCCTCGCGGCGTCCTCGGTCGTTCATGTACCGATCGTCAATCAGATGCGCATCGACTGATCGGCCAGCACATTTCACTCCCTGCGTCCTTGCGAGGCTTGGTCATCGGCCGTCTGCGGGGTTACGGCCCCGGCTCAGCCGGCCAACGTGGCGACATAGGCTGCGGCGTCGAGCAGCTGCTCGCGCTCGGCCGGGATCGGCGAGGCGCAGCTTCACGAGCCAGCCCTCGCCGTAGGGGTCCTCGTTGATCGCCTGCGGGTCCTGCTCGAGCGCGGAGTTGACCTCGACGATCTCGCCGGACAGCGGCGCGATCACGTCTGAGACGGCCTTGACGGACTCGACCTCGGCGTATGCAGAGTCCTTGGCGACGCTCGCGCCGACGGACGGCAGGTCGAAGAACACGACCTCGCCGAGCGAGTCCTGCGCGTACCAGGTGATGCCGAGCGTGGCGAGCTGCGGGTCGTCGGCGTCGATGCGCGCCCAGTCGTGCTCGGGGTGGTACAGCAGATCCTCCGGGTAGCTGTCCTGCGCCATTCACGAGCCCTTTCGGTAGAGCGGCTTCTGCTTGACGACGGCGCGGCGCATCTTGCCACGAACGTCGATCTCGAGGTTCGTGCCGGGGGCGGCGCGCTCGGCGGGCACGTAGGCCATGCCGATGCCGATGCCGAGGCTCGGCGACATGGTGCCGCTTGTCACCTCGCCGCCGCCCTCGATCGCGTTGCCCTGACGGGCGATGCCGGGCCCGTCGATCGCAAACGCGACGAGCTTCTCGCGCGGCCCGGCTTCGCGCACGGCGCGCACGGCGTCGGCGCCGACGAAGCCGGTGTCCTCGCGAGCGCACCAGCCGAGGCCCGCTTCGATCGGGCCGCGCTCGACCATCAGGTCGTTGCCGTACAGGTGAAAGCACACCTCCAGGCGCAGCGTGTCGCGCGCGGCCAGGCCAGCGGGAACGGCGCCGCGGCGCACCAGCTCATCCCACAGCGCGCCCGCTGCCTGGGGGCTGCACAGCAGCTCGACGCCTTCCTCTCCGGTGTATCCGGTGCCGCACACCAGCATCTCCTCGCCGGCGAGGCGTCGCGCGGCGGCGGTCATGCGAACCGGCAGCGGCGCGTCTGAGATCGACTGCACGATCCCGCGCGCGAGCGGACCCTGCACGGCGAGCATCGCGTACTCGTCGATGCGATCCGACACCTTGGCTTCGGGGAAATCGCGCGCGTGCAGCTCAAACCACTCGAGGTCGCGGTCGTGGTTGGCGGCATTGGTGACCGTCAGGTAGCGGTCGGTGTCGAGTCGGTACGTGAACAGGTCGTCGAGCACGCCGCCGTCCTCGCGACACAGCACGCTGTACTGCGCGCCGCCGCCGTCGCGGTCCAGCTCGATCTGCGCGACATCGTTGGACAGCAGCCGCTGCAGCAGCTCGAGCGCCTGCGGCCCCGAGGTTTCGATCTCGCCCATGTGCGAGACGTCGAAGATCCCGCACGCCTCGCGCACCGCGCGATGCTCGGCGCCGACGCCCTCGTACTGCACCGGCATCTCCCAGCCCGCGAACTCCACCATCTTCGCCCCCGCTGCCACGTGCTGCTCGTACAGGGGCGTGCGGCGCAGGGTCGTGGACACCGCCCGCAGGCTAGCGAGCCCGTCTCTTCAAGCGGCGATCGTTAGATGCAGCGCCTCGCGCCGGGGGTGTGACATCCGGCGATGGACGCTGTTCAGCCGGCGCATGCGCCGGCTGCGACGGGCCGCATGCGGCCCGTCCTCGGAGCAGTACATGTACTGCTCCGCCTCCGATCAAAGATCGGCCAGCATGCGCCATCGGAACTACAGACGAGCGCTCAGCGCAGGAACGGCGGCACGTCGATGTCGTCGTCGGAGATCTCCAGCGTTGAGCGCTGGCGGTCGTCGATCGACGGTTTGCGGTCGCGACCGCGCTGGCGACTGTCGCGGCGCGCGGTGCGGCCAGGGCGGTGGTCGAAGCCGGTGCCGATCACGGTGACTCGCACCTCGTCGGACATGCTCTCGTCGATCACCGCGCCGAAGATGATGTTGGCGTTGGGGTCGGCCGCGTTCTGGATCGTCTCGGCGGCGTCGTTGACCTCGAACAGACCCAGGTCCTTGCCGCCGGTGATGTTCAGGAGGATGCCCGTGGCGCCGTCCACCGACTCTTCCAGCAGCGGCGAGGAGATCGCCGCCTTGGCCGCTTCGGAGCTGCGCGCCTCGCCGCCCGCCACGCCGATGCCCATCAGCGCCGAGCCGGCGTCCTGCATGATCGTGCGCACATCCGCGAAGTCGAGGTTGATCAGGCCGGGAATCGTGATCAGGTCGGTGATCCCCTGCACACCCTGGCGCAGCACATTGTCGGCCTCGCGGAACGCGTCGAGCATCGAGGTGCGCCGCTCAACGACCGTCAGCAGCTTCTCGTTGGGGATCACGATCAGCGTGTCGACGACCTCGCGCAGGCGCTCGATCCCCTCCGCCGCCTGGCGGCCGCGCTGCGAGCCCTCGAATTCGAATGGACGCGTGACCACGCCGACTGTCAGCGCGCCGATCTCGTTCTTCGCGATCTCCGCGATCACGGGAGCCGCCCCAGTGCCGGTGCCGCCGCCCTCGCCCGCGGTCACGAACACCATGTCCGCGCCCTTCAGCGCCTCCTTGATGTCGTCGCGCGACTCGGAGGCCGCGGCCAGTCCTACGTTCGGGTCGGCTCCGGCGCCGAGTCCCTTGGTCGACTCGTGGCCGATGTTCAGCTTGATGTCGGCGTCGCACATGGCGAGCGCCTGGGCGTCTGTGTTGGCGGCGATGAACTCGACGCCGCGCAGCCCGGCATCGACCATGCGGCTGACCGCGTTGGTGCCGCCGCCGCCGACGCCCACGACCTTGATCACCGCGAGGTAACTGCCGCTGCTCTCCATGATGGTTCTGTCCGAACCCTTCACTAGAAAATTAGGGTTCGCAGCATACAGTCCTGCGAACCGCCGGGATGTGCACGTTATGCAGGCAACTTCGCCCTGTCAACGACAACGTGCAATCTCGCAACAATCGTTGCAGATCGGCCAATTCTCGACCACTGCCTGAGCATTGCTCAGGAGCGTGGATAAATCTCAGGTCGAGGTTTAGTGTTCGTTTTCGGGTTCGGCATGCGCTTCCGATTCGCCGCTCGCCTGCGAATCTGCTTCGCCGCTCCCTTGCGATTCCGATTCGCCGCTCGACGAGGCCGAGCTGCTCGGCTGGCTCGGGCTCGAGCTGCCGCCGCCGACCGCCGCCGACAGCCCCGCCGCGAGCGCTTCGCTCGATTCGCTGTCTGGCGACGTCGTCGAGGAAGCTTCCGAGCCGGCTTCGCCTTCCGAGCTGGAGCTGGGCGGAACGGCGCCGCCGGGGAAGCCGGCGGCCGGTCGTTCGGGTAGGCGCACGTCGACATATGACGCCCCGGCCGAGCCCGAGCTGGCGAGCACGCTCTCCAGCGACAGCCACTTGGCATGCGGCCGCGTCGCGTCGCCGAAGTAGACGAGCAGGCCGCTGCGCATCGCCAGCGTGAGGCCCTTGGTTGTGGCGTAAGCGCGCGTGACGAGTTTCGCGAGCGATTGCGGCGCCGCGCCGAGCACGGTCAGCTCGCCGAGCAGCGCGGCGTCGTGCAGCCGTCTACCTGGGGTCGGCGGGGCGACCGTCCCGGCGCCGGACAGCGCGGGCAGGGCGCCGGACGCGAGCCCCGGCCCGAGCACGACACCGTCGGCCGCGACGGCGGTCTTGGCGCCGGCGATCGACAGCGTCGCGACGGCCGGCTGCTCGACCACGTGGATGTTGATGCCATGCGGAAAGCTCGTTGTGACGCGCACGTCGCGCACGACCGGATAGCCGGCGACGGCCGCGCGCAGCGCGTCCGTGTGCACGTCGAGCGTCGTCATGCGGCGCGCGGCAACGCTCAGCGCCGCGTCGATCGAGTGCGCTTCGGATCCGTGCGCTCCGAGGACGCGCACGTGGCGCACGGCCACGAGCGAGGAGCCGCGCAGCCACAGCCAGCCGCCACCGAGCAGCGGCGCCGCGATCGCCAGCGCGATCAACGCCGCGCGCAGGCGCCGGCGGCGCCACGCCAGCGAGCCACATCGGCGGAGCAGTCGCGCGAGCCCGGACAGCGCGTTCGCGATCAGCGCCAGCGCGCGATCGAGCGCGCTCGCCTGGCCAGTGGAGGCGGCGCGGCCGCGCGCGCGCCGGCGCGGCGCCCGCGTGACGGGACGAGCGCGAGCGGGCCGGCCGAGCAGGCCGCCGAATCCGATTCGGCCGGCTAGTGAGCGATCCATCGGCCTCTGTGTTCGACCTCCGCGAGCGAACCCCTACAACCACCTACGACCCCTACAACCACTGCATGCGCACATCGCCCAGCGTCTGCACCTCCGGCTCGAGCTCGACGCCGAAGCGCTCGCGCACGCGCCGGCGGCCCTCTGCCATCAACGCCAGCACATCCGCCGTGCTGGCGCCGCCGGTGTTCTCGATGAAGTTGGCGTGCTTGGGCGAGAAGCGCGCGCCGCCGACGGCGAGACCGTTGCAACCGGCCTCGGACAGCAGCAGGCCGGCGCTGCGCCCCCCGGCGCGCTCGTCGTCCGGGTTCTTGAACGTCGACCCGAACGTCTTGATCCCCTGCGGCTGCGCCTCGTGTCGCAGCTCTCGCATCTGCGCGAGCGTCTCGGTGACCGTCTGCGGGTCGCTGCGCTCGAGCGCGAAGCTCGCCTGCGTGACGATCTGACCGGCGGCGAGGTTCGAGTGGCGGTAGGCGAACCCGAGCTGCGTCGGCGTCCGGCGCTGCGCCCCCGAGGCGGTGACGATCTGCACCCACTCGAGCACGCGCGCGAGCTCGCCGCCGTAGGCGTTTGCGTTCATCCGCACGGCGCCGCCCACGGTGCCGGGGATGTTCACGCCGAACTCGATCCCCGATAGACCTGCGCGGGCGGCCCGCGCGGCGACCGCCGGCAGCCGTGCGCCGCCGCCGCACACGACACGGGTGTCCTCGACCGAGATGCTCGCCAACTCACGGTCCAGCTTCAGCACGAGCCCCGCCACGCCCGTATCGGCGATCAGCAGGTTCGAGCCGGATCCGACCACGCTGATCTGCACCTTCGCGTCGGCGGCCCAGCCCAGCAACGTCGCGAGCTCGTGCTCGCTGCCCGCGCGCGCGAAGTACTCGGCGCTGCCTCCGGTCCTCACCGTCGACAGCCGCGCGATCGGAACATCGCGCTGAACGGCGTCGGGCGGCGCGGACCGCGCGGGCTGCCCGCCGCGCTGGCTCATGCGGAGGCCGTGGCCGGGCTCGGCGCATCGCCGGCGCCGGCCAGCGCTCGCCCGAGCGCGTCGACGTCGCCGGCGCCCATCACCACGCACAGGTCGCCGGGACCGAGCAGGTCGTCGAGCACGGCCGTGGCGGATGCGAAGTCCGCCAGCCAGTAGACCGGTCGACCGTGCGCCGCGTCCGCGGCCGCCTCGGCGATCAGCAGGCCGCTTACGCCCGGATGCTCCTCGGCGCGCTCGCGCGCCGCGTACACCTCGAGCACGACCACCACGTCGGCGCGCGCCAGCGCGCGGCCGAACTCGGCGGCGAGCAGCTGCGTGCGCGTGTACAGGTGCGGCTGGAACACCGCCACCAGGCGCTCGGGCTCGAGCGTTCGCGCGGCGTCGAGCGTCGCCGCGACCTCGGTCGGGTGATGCGCGTAGTCGTCGTACACCTGCGCGCCGCGTGAGCTGCGTCCGAGCGCTTGAAAGCGCCGTCCCGCCCCGCCGAACGCGGCCAGACCCGCGATCGCGCGCGACGCGTCGGCCCCCGCCAGGCGCGCCGCCTCGAGCGCCGCGGCGGCGTCGAGCGCGTTGTGCGCGCCCGGGACCGCCAGGCGCACCTCGTGGCCGCGCCAGCTCAAAGCGCGAGCCGCCCCGCTCGAGCGTCGGCGCGGCGACGTCGAAGGGGACGACCTCGGCGGCGCCCGCGCCGCTGGGCGCCAGCGCCAGCAGCTCGGGCCGGTCCCACACGACCAGCGCACGCCGCGCGCGGGCGGCGAACTGCGCGAACGCCTCGCGCAGCTCGCGCAGCGAGGCGAACGTCGCGTGATGGTCGAGCTCGACGTTCGTGATCACCGCGATCTCGACGTCGATACTGAGCATCGAGCGGTCCGACTCGTCGGCCTCCACCACCAGCCAGTCGCCGTCGCTCCAGTGCGAGTTCGCCAGCTCGCCGCCGATCGTGCCGCCGACCAGCCAGCCCGGGTCCAGTCCGGCGGCGCGCAGCGCGTGCACGGCCATCGCCGCGGTCGTCGTCTTGCCGTGCGTGCCCGCCACGGCGATCGTGCGCCGCAGCGCGGTCAGCTCGCGCGAGCAGGTCCGCGCGCGGGCGCTCGCGCAGTCCCCGCTCGCGCGCCACACGGCGCTCGGCGTTGTCGTCGGACACGGCCGAGGAGTACACGAGCTCGACGTCCTCGCCGTCGGGCACGTTGTCCGCCACGTGGCCGATCTGCGCCTGCAGCACTCCGTCGGCGGCGAGACGTTGCAGATACGGGCCCTCAGCGCTGTCCGAGCCGCTGACGCTCGCGCCGAGCGCGTGCGCGGCGCGAGCGTAGGCGCTGAGGCCGGCGCCGCCGACGCCGACGAAGTGCATGCGTCGACCCGCCCACGGGCGCGCCGAGGGCGTTCGCGCGGACGCGCTCATGCGCGCGCCGCCTGCAGCAGCTCGTGGGCGACGGCGGCGGCCGCGTCGGGACGGGCGAGGGAGCGCGAGGCCGCTGCCATCGCCGCCAGCGCCGAACGGTCGGAGAGCAGCCCGGCGACCTCGTGGGCGAGACGCCTGCCGTCGAGCTCGTCGTCGGCGATCACCACGGCCGCGCCAGCATCGGCCATCCAGCGCGCGTTGGACGTCTGGTGATCGCCCGTCGCGTGCGGATAGGGAACCAGGATCGCCGGCACGCCGTGCGCGGCGATCTCGAACACCGAGCCGCCGGCGCGGGCGACCGCCAGGTCGGCGGCGCTCAGCGCGTCGGCGAAGTCGGGCTCATCGAGATACTCGCGAAGGTCGTAGCCGCGCGGCAGCGCCCGCGCCGCCAGCTCGGCGTATTCGCGGCGCCCGGCGATGTGCAGCACCCGCAACGCGCTGCCCGTCGGCGACGGCCCGCTCGTGAACGCCTCCGCCGCCGCCTCGTTGATCGAGCGCGCGCCCAGCGAGCCGCCGAACACGAGCACGCACGTCTCGTCGGCCGCGATCCCGAGCCGCTCGCGCGCTCCCGCGGGCTCGCGCGAGGTGGCCGGCACGGGCCTGCCAGTGACCAGGTATCGACCACGACGACGCCGGGTGAGCGGGAAGGCCAGGCACACGCGCCGCGCGAACGGCGCGAGCAGCCGGTTGGTGAGGCCGAGATGGCTGTCGGCCTCGGTCAGCACGACCGGGATGCGCAGCGTCAGCGCCGCCAGCGCGACCGGACCCGCGACGTAGCCGCCGCCGCCCATCACCGCGTCCGGGCGCAGGTGCCGCAGCAGCGCACGGGCTCGCCGCACGGCGAGCGCCGCGCGCGCCAGCGCGAGCGCCGCGCGCAGCGGGTTGGAGCGGCTGAGCCCTTCGACCGAGATCGAGTAGAGCGGATATCCGGCCGCGGGAATCAGGCTCGCCTCGGCGCGCGCCGCGCCGACGAAGGCGACCTCGGCGCCCTCAGCCCGCAGCGCGTCGGCGACCGCGAGCGCGGGCACCACGTGCCCCGCCGTCCCGCCGGCCGCGATCACGATCTTGCTCGGTTCTGCGCTCACGGCCCCATCGTGCCGTTTCGCGCGCGCGGGCGTCGTCAGAACCCCTGCGCGTGGAGGGGACGGCGCGAACGTGCGCCGTCCCGCCCGAGGCCACGTTCAGCAGCAGGCCCATGCCCGCGAGCATCACGATCAGGCTGCTGGAGCCGTATGAGACGAACGGCAGCGGGACTCCCGTGAGCGGCGCGAGCCCGAGCACGGCAAATACGTTGAGCAGCGCCTGCGAGACGATCAGCGAGGTGATGCCGACGGCGATCAGCGCGCTGTGCAGGCTGCGCGCGCTCTTGGCCGCGCGCAGGCCTCCGTAGGCGATCAGCCCGTACAGGAACAGCAGCGCGCAGACGCCGGCCGCGCCCAGCTCCTCGGCGATCACCGCGAGGATGAAGTCGGTCGGCGCCTCCGGCAGGTAGAAGATCTTCTGCACCGACTGCCCGGGGCCGACGCCGAACAGGCCGCCGGAGCCGATCGCGATCTGCCCCTGCACGGCCTGGAAGCCGCTGCCCGAAGCGTGCGCCCAGGGGTCCAGGAACGAGGTCAGGCGGGCGCGCGCGTACGGCTTGACGAGCGCGTACAGCACGACCAGGCCGAACACCGCGCCGGCAACGATCGCGAGTTTGCGCAGCTCGATGCCCGCCGCGATCAGCAGCGCTGCGATCGTGAACGCGATCACCATCGCCGTGCCGAGATCAGGCTGCGTG
Source organism: uncultured Solirubrobacteraceae bacterium (assembly GCA_963846205.1). Classification (GTDB taxonomy): domain Bacteria; phylum Actinomycetota; class Thermoleophilia; order Solirubrobacterales; family Solirubrobacteraceae; genus Palsa-744. The sequence goes on from CAWJVB010000006.1 coordinate 285,524, forward strand.
ACGACGAGCAGGCACGCGCCGCCGACGACGACGAGCAGCGGGTTGACCAGCTCGCGCAGGTCGTGCACGCGCTGCGGGCGCTTGGCGAGCAGCGTCGCGGCATACAGCACGAGCGCCAGCTTCATCAGCTCGGAGGGCTGGAACTGGAACGGGCCCGGGCCGATCCAGCGACGGGCTCCGTTGACGCTCACGCCGACGTGCGGGATGTGCACGGCGAGCACCAGCACGAACGAGCTGACCAGCAGCGGCGCCGTGATCGCTTGCACTTTTTGCACGCCGTCGCGGGCCAGCACGCGCATCAGCACGAGCCCGACCGCCCCGTAGATCAGATACTTGACCAGGTAGCCGCTGCCGTTGCCCTGCCCCTGCAGCAGCGACGTGGCGGACGAGGCGCTGTAGACCATCACCGCGCCGAACGCGAGCAGGCACAGCGTGGCCGTGATCAGGATGCGCTGCTCGAGCGGCTGACTGCCGGCGCTGAGGCGCCTTGCGCCGCCCACGCGTCGGCGCGCGCGCGGACGTCGGTGCCCCGGCAGGGCCGGCGCGCCGTGATGCGGCAGCTGGCATCCCGGCTGACTTCGACGTGCGCGGGCCTAAGCCTGCATTTCCTCGACGAGCTCGCGAAAGCGCTCGCCGCGCGCTTCGAAGTCGGCGAACTGGTCGAAGCTCGCGCAGGCCGGCGACAGCAGCACGACCTCGCCCTCGCGCGCCGCCGCGCGCGCCCGCGCGAGGGCGCGCTCGAGGTCGCCGCACTCGCTGAGCTCCACCGCGACGCCGGCCAGCGCGTCCGCGATCGCGTGGGCGTCTTCGCCGATCAGGTACACCGCCGCGCAGTCCCGCTCCACGGCCTCTCGCAGCGCAGCGAACCCCTGCCCCTTGCCCTGCCCGCCGAGGATCAGGTGGACGGGGCGCCCCGCGAACGCGTCGAGCGCGACGAGCGTGCTGGCGACGTTGGTCGCCTTCGAGTCGTTCACGAACAGCACGCCGTCGACGCTCGCCACCTCCTCGAGCCGATGAGCGACTCCTTTGAACGTCGCGAGCCCGGCGCGCACCGCTGCCCGCTCGATGCCGCGGCCGAGGCACACGCACGCCGCCGCCATCGCGTTCTCCACGTTGTGCGCCCCGCGCAGGCGCAGCTCATCGAGCGCCAGCAGTCGCTCGCCCTGCCACCACAGCTCGCCGTCGCGCTCGCGCAGCGCCGCGCCGGCGTCGTGGCCGAACTCGATCGTGCGCGCAAGCCCCGTCGCGAGCGATCCCGCCAGCGATTGTGGAAGCACGGCGAGGTCGCGCTCCTCCTGGCGAGCGAAGATCTGCAGCTTCGCGGCCGTGTAGCGCTCGAGCGTGCCATGCCGATCGAGGTGGTCGGGGGTGATGTTGAGCAGCACGGCCGCCTCCGGAGCAAAGTCGACGCTGTCCTCGAGCTGGAACGAGGACGTCTCGCAGACGACCGTGACGCGCGGCTGAAGCGTGCCCACCAGCGAGCTGAGCGCGGTGCCGACGTTGCCGGCGACCGCGACGGGCAAGCCGGCCTGGCGGTGGATGTGACCGATCAGCTCGACCGTCGTCGTCTTTCCGTTGGTGCCCGTCACCGCGACGAACTCGTTGGCCAGCAGCCGCCACGCGAGCTCCAGCTCGCCGAGCACGGATAGCCCACGCTCGCGAGCGGCGGCCACCGCGGGGACCTGCCCGGGTACGCCCGGGCTCTTGACGACCGCGCGCACACGATCGAGCAGCTCGCGTCCGTCGGGCTCCTCCAGATGAAGCTCCACCCCGGCGCCGCTCAACGTCTCGGCGCCGGGCGGCGAGCCGGCGTCGAGGCCGATCACCTCGCAGCCGCGAGCGCGCAGCGCGAGCGCCGCCGCCACGCCGGAGCGGGCCAGCCCGAGCACCAGGTATGGGCCATCGGGAATCTCCGGGCGCGGCTTCACCGTTCGTCGCGATCCATGGCGATCAATGCTATGCGGCGCCGAATCAGCGTCCCGCCCCGAGAACGCGAGCTCAGGCTGCGCCCGAGCCCCGCCCGGCGCCCGCGCTGATCATTCCGCGTACTTGGCCAGCGCTTCGATGATCGGCTGCGAGACGCCCACGCCGGCGACCGCGGTCAGGTAGGGCTTTTCCTGCGGCTTTGCTTCCGCGCACGCTTCTTTGACGTGGCGGTCGGCGAATTCGAAGCTGGCGATCACCGTCCCGTTGGTGACGTTCTTGATGTCGTCCCTGATCTGGTGGGCGAGCGCGTGCTCGGTGCGCACGTTCGCCTTGACTTCCTGGCAGGTCACGTCCCTGATCGACGCTGGCGCGCTCGACGTCGGCTTGGTCGTCGTCGTGGACGTGGAAGAGCTCGACTTGCTTCCGCCGCCGCACCCCGACAGGGCGACGAGCACGCACAGCGGCGCGATCCCTGCGCCCAACGCTCTGATCATCCACCGCATGGCGCTAGCGTAGCTGGCAGGCCCACTGCGCGGCCGCGCGGCGCGCCGCGAGCCCTCGAGCCGTGACGGACCGGCCGCTCGTCAGCCGATGCTCTGCCGGTAGATCGTGAAGCCGATCGCGCAGCAGATCGCGGCGACGATCCAGAAGCGCAGGATGATCTTCGTCTCAGACCAGGCGCGCAGCTCGAAGTGGTGGTGGATCGGAGCCATCAGGAAGATTCGTTTGCGGGTGGTCTGAAAGGAGATCACCTGAATCACAACCGACAGCGCCTCGATCACGAAGATGCCGCCGAGCAGCACGAGCAGCAGCTCGGTCTTGGTCATCACGGCGAGCCCCGCGATCGCGCCTCCCAGCCCGAGCGAGCCCGTGTCCCCCATGAAGATCGTCGCCGGAAAGGCGTTGAACCACAGGAAGCCGATGCAGCCGCCCACGAGGCAGCCCGCGAGCATCGCCAGATCGTCCTCGCCCGTGATGAACGTGATGCCGATGTAGGCGAGCAGGACGATCGCCGCGCAGCCCGCCGCCAGGCCGTCGAGGCCATCGGTCAGGTTGACCGCGCTGGTCGTGCCCGCGACGACCAGATAGATGAGCACCGGGTAGGCAGGCCCGAGATCGATCTGGTAGTCGACGAAGCGCAGCCGCAACGTCGGGGCCAGATGCGCCTCGTGCTGAGCGATCCACCACAGCCCCAGCGAGATGCCGATCGTGACCACGAGCTTGGTGCGGCGCGCGCAGGCCGAGCGAGCGGCGCTTGACGAGCTTCGTGTAGTCGTCGGCGAACCCCAGCAGCGCGCACGCGATCATCGCCCCGAACACGCCGAGCGAGCGCCAGTCGTAGTCGGTCAGGATCAGGAACGGGACGGAGATCGCCAGGAAGATGATCACGCCGCCCATCGTCGGGGTGCCGGCCTTCTGGTGGTGGCCCTCCGGCCCGTCCTCGCGGATGTGCTGGCCGAACTCACGCTCGCGCAGGAACTCGATGAAGCGGGGGCTGAGGAACAGGCAGATGAGCAGCGCCGCCGTGCCGCCGAACAGGATCCTCCCCATCAGCGCCGCCGTGAGGCGCCGGCAGGCGGCGCCAGCGCCGCCGAGGACGTGCTCGCTCGATGCGCCCAGCAGCTGCGCGACCCGCTCCAGCCCGACTCCCCGCGAGCCCTTCACGAGCACCGTGTCGCCCCCGCCCAGCAGCGGCGCGAGCAGCTCCGCCGCCGCCTCGGCGTCCGCCACCGCATAGGACTCACCGGCGAACTCGACCCGCATCTCCGCCGCCAGCGGGCCGACGGTCACGAGCAGGTCGACACCGCGCTCGCCGGCATACAGCCCGATCTCGCGGTGTAGCCGCGGCGTCTCAGGCCCGAGCTCGAGCATGTCCCCGAGCACCGCCACGCGTCGCGCCGGCGCGGTCTCTGCGAGGTCGTCGATGGCGGCGCGCATGGACATCGGGTTGGCGTTGTAGCAGTCGTCGATCACGGCAACTCCGCCGCCCAGCTCGCGGCGCTCTCCGCGCAGCGCCGAGAAGCGAACGTCCAGGCGTCCCCGCGGCTCAAGGCCAAGGGCAAGCGACGCGGCGACGGCAGCGAGCAGGTTGCGCAGGTTGTGCGCCTGCGCGAACGACGGGCGCAGGACGATCGTGCGCTCGCCGGCCTCGATCGAGACCTCGCCGTCGCCATGCAGCCGCTCCAGCGCGACGTCGCCATCCTCGCCGAAGGTGATCGTCTCGAGGTCGGCACGCAGGTGCGGCGCGAGCAGCGGCTCACGCGCAGGCAGCACGACCGTGCTTCCCGCTGCCAGGCCCGCGATCAGCTCGGCCTTGGCGGCGGCGATCGCCTCGAGCGTGCCGAGCAGCCCCAGGTGTACCGGCCCGACGTTGACGATCACGCCCACATTCGGCTCGGCGATCGCCGTCAGCTCGGCGATCTGGCCGGAGCCTCGCATCGCCATCTCGAGCACCAGCACCTCGGTGTCGAGCGGCGCCGCGAGCACCGCCAGCGGCAGGCCGATCTCCGGTGTTGAGGTTCTCGGGGCTTGCCGCCACGCGCCGTTGCGTGCCAGCCAGCGCCGCGAGGATGTCCTTGGTCGAGGTCTTGCCGGTCGAGCCGGTGATGGCGACCACCTTGGCGCCCCGCGCCCCGAGCTCGCGACGCCACGCTCCGGCGAGCGCCTGCAAGCCCGCAAGTGGGTCGGCATGGACGAGCACGGCCGCGCCGCGCCCTCCCGCGGATGCCGCTGCGACGGCCGCCTCGGCATGCTGCGGGGCCACCAACACGCCCCAAGCGCCCGCGCGCAGAGCCTCGACCGCGTGCGCTCCGCCGTCGACGCGCTCGCCGCGCAGACCCACGAACAGCTGGCCGCGCGCGAGCCCGCGCGAGTCGATCGCGGCGCCGAGCGGTCCCGGCCCCGAGCCCGCGCCGGTCACGCCGGCGACGTCCTCGCCGGCGGTGCTCGAGCGTACGGCGTCGTCGACGATCAGTTTCGCGCCGGCTGCGGATGCGATCCGCGCGGCGTGCCACGAGTTCATGCCGGGTGCGGCTCCGATTCGCCCGCGCGCGCGGCTCGCCACGACCTCGTGATGGCGGTCATGCTCGTCCACCGCGCACGCGCAGCGACTTGCGCGCGACGTCCACGTCGTCGAACGGTAGCTTGCGGCCGCCGGCGAACTCCTGGCCCTGCTCGTGCCCCTTGCCGGCGATCACGAGCACGTCCCCCGGACGCGCCTGCGCGATCGCCCGATCGATCGCGATCGCTCTGTCCGCCACCGAGCGCACCGCAACGGCGTCCGCGGGCGGCGTCGTCGTCGTCGCGGAGGTGGCCTCGGCGGCTGAGGTGGCGCTCGCCTTCGACACGCCATTGGCCCGCGCCGCGGGGTTAGCTTGCCGGTTACCGTCCCCGCCGGCGGGCACAGCGCTGCGGCCCGCCTCGACCCGTGCGACGCCGGCCATGATCTCCGCGATGATCTGCTCGGGGTCCTCCGAGCGCGGGTTGTCGGAGGTGACGACGACGCTGTCGGCGAGGCGGGTCGCGATTTCCCCCATCAGCGGGCGCTTGCCACGGTCGCGGTCGCCGCCGGCGCCGATCACGCACAGCACGCGTGCTCCGTCGCGCCCGCTCGCGTCGATCAGCTCGCGCGCGGCGGCGAGCACGTTCTGCAGCGAGTCGGGCGTGTGTGCGTAGTCGACGAGCACCGCGAAGTCTTGCCCCTCGTCGACGGGCTCGAAGCGCCCCGGCACGTGTACGCCGCGCTCGAGCGCCGCCAGCAGCGCGCTCGAGATCGCCGCCCAAGGAGTGCGCCGCCGCCAGCGCGCCGAGCGCGTTGGCGACGTTGAAGCGGCCCGGCATCGGCAAGCTGACCGCGCGCTCGCCCGCCTCCGTGCGCAGCGTGAACGCGCACCCTGCGAAGTCGCAGCGCACTCGCATCGCGCTGTAGTCGGCCGGCGCTTCGACCGCGAACGTCCGCGCTCCGCTCACCTCCTCGGCGAGTCGACGACCGTAGACGTCGCCGACGTTGATCACGCTGACCTCTGGCGCGTGCGCCACGAACAGGCGGCGCTTGGCCTGGAAGTAGTCCTCCATCGTGTCGTGGAAGTCGAGATGGTCCTGGGTCAGGTTGGTGAACACCGCGGCGGCGAAGTGGATCGCCTCGGCGCGGCCGAGCTCGAGCGCGTGCGAGGAGACCTCCATCGCGCAAGCGGCGTCGCCGCTGTCGAGCATCTCGCGGAAGTCGCGCTGCAGGTCGAGCGCCTCCGGGGTCGTGCGAGTGACGGGGCGCTCGCGCCCGCCGACGAGCGACTTGACCGTTCCCAGCAGCGCGCACTGCTGGCCCGTCGCCTCCAGCAGCGCCTGCACGAGATACGCGGTCGTTGTCTTGCCGTTCGTGCCCGTCACGCCGACGACCTGCAGCCGCGCTGTCGGGTCCCCGAAGAAGCGCGCGGAGATCGGTCCCATCGCGTGACGCACGGACGGCACGAGCACTTCGGGCACGCCGAGGCCGAGCGGACGCTCGACCAGCAGCGCCGCGGCGCCGGCCGCGACGGCCTGCGCAGCATGGTCGTGCCCGTCGCTGCGAAAGCCGCGCACACAGAAGAACAGCTCGCCGCCCTGCACCGTGCGACTGTCATACGCCAGGCCGGCGATCTCCACGTCCGTGTGCGCGCCGAGGTCACCGGTGGCTGCTGCCAGGCCGGCGGTCAACTCGTCGAGCCTCATGGGCGGATGCTACCCCGGCGGGATGCGCAGGTAGGGCAGCGCGAAGCTCATGATCTGCCCGAACGCGGGCGCGGCGACGGTTCCGCCGAAGATCGAGCCGGCCTGCGGTTCGTCGACGATCACCGCACACAGCAGCTTCGGATCCGACGCCGGCGCGAAGCCCATGAACGAGGCCACGTACGCCGTTTTCGAGTATTCGCCCGTGGCGGGGTCGACCTTGCTGGCCGTGCCCGTCTTGCCCGCCAGCTGATAGCCGGGGATCGACACCTCGCTGGCCGTGCCGCCCGGTGCCAGCACGCCCTCGAGCATCTGGCGCAGCGAAGCCGCGGTCGCGCTCGAGATCACGCGCTGGCCAGACGGGTCCGGCTGCGGTTTCGAGCCGATCGAGCCGATGATGTGCGGCTGGCGCAGGATGCCGCCGTTGGCGATCGCCGCGTAGACGCTGGCCATCTGCAGCGGCGTCACGAGCTGGCCCTGCCCGATCGGGAGGTTGCCCATCGAGGAGCCCGAGTAGCGGCTGGCCGGCAGCACCTGGCCGATTTCCTCTCCGGGCAATTCGACTCCGGTGCGCTTGCCGAAGCCGAACTTGCGTACCCATTCGGAGAAGTCGTTCTTGCCCTCGAGCATGCCGATCTTGATCGCGCCGACATTGCTCGACTGCGCGAGGATCTGCGCCGTCGTCAGCGACTCGTCGGCATGTTCGGTGTCGTCATGGATCGTGCGGTCCGCCACCTGGATCTGGTCGGGGATGAAGAAGCTGCTCGTCGGCGTCACCAGCCCCTGCTGCAGCGCCCCGGCCACGGTCACGGCCTTGAACGTCGAGCCCGGTTCGTAGTCGAGACCGACCGCGCGGTTCTCGAGCGCTTCCGGCGAGGAGGCGCCAGGATCGTTCGCGTTGACCTGCGGCCAATTGGCCATCGCCAGGATCGCGCCGCTGTTCGGGTCCATCACGATCGCCGTTGCGTCTTTCGGGCTGAACACGCGACCGATCGCCGCCAGGACATCTTCGGTGTGCTGCTGGATGTTCGCGTCGAGCGTCAGCGAGACCGAGGTCCCGGGCTGCTCGGCATGCGCTTCGTCGATCGACACGGGCTGCCCGAGCGCGTCGCTGACGACGCGCCGCTCGCCGGTGCGGCCGTGCAGCAGTGCGTTGCTCGAATACTCGAGGCCCGACAATCCGTTGCCTTCGGTGCCGACCACGCCAAGCACCTGCGCGGCGAGCGCCCCGCGCGGGTACACGCGTCTCATCACCGGCGCGCCGGCGACGCCCGCGATCTTCAGCGCCATCACGGCACGCGCCTGCTTGGCCGGCAGCGCGCGCGCCAGGTACACGAAGCCGCTGCGCTCGGACAGCTCGTGCAGCACCTTCGACTGCGGCTGGCCGAGCAGCGAGGCGAGCTTGCCCGCCGCTTCCAGCGGGTTCTTGACGAGGTAAGGGGTGGCCGAGATGTCCTGCGCGGGCTCCGACACCGCCAGGTCGATCCCATTGCGATCGCTGATCGTGCCGCGCTGCGCGGGCACGGGTTCGTAGGTCAGCTGCTGCGTCGCCGCCGCTTTGCGAAGGCTTCCACCCTTGAGCGCGCCAAGGTACAGCGTGCGCCCGCCGGCGAGGACGAGCAGGCCGAAGAACAGGGCGAAGATCGCGCCGATCCGGCGCTGGACGACCGTCACCGCCCGCGCCTTCCGCTCACCGGGTCATCCACCCGTGGCGCCCGCCGCTTCGCCGCCCGCCTGGCTGCTTTCGGCCGGCGTCGCGCTCGCGGCTTCCGATTCGCCCGATCGACGAGGGCGCCGGCGTGACGCTCGACCCTGCGCTCGCGCTCGCTTCACCGGCCGCGGAGCCTTGTGAGCCCGTGCCGGTGCTCGGGCTCGTCGAGGATTCCGGCACGCCAGCTTCACCGCTCGGCTCGACCGAACCCGACTGTGCTTCCGATTCCTGGCCTTCGCCGGCTGCGCCGGCTTCGCTCGACGCTGCGTTCGGCTTGATCGGACGCGTTCGAGCTGCCCGCTGCGGAGCTGCCCGTGTGGGTGGCGCTGCTCAGCGCGCTCGCGGCTTTGGCGAGGTCGGCGTGCGACGAGGCCGTGAGGAAGCTGAGGGCGGTCGACGGTACGAACGCCATTCCCAGCTGCGTGGCTCGCGCCTCGACATGGGTCCCCTCGGCGAGTTCCGAGTTTTCGATGCTGAGCGTGGCGTTTTCGCGTTGCAGCAGCGCCTCGTGCTCGAGCGCCCGCCCGATACCGCCGTTCAGCTTCAACAGGCCGAGCTGCAGAGTGACGATGCCGATCAGCGCGAACGCGACGAGCCCGATCCACATGCGCCCCCGGATCAAGCGGTCGAGCAGCCGGTGCCGGGCGAGGCCCTCGAGCGCCGCGAAAGCGCCGTATAGGAGTCCGGTCTCACGCCGATCGGCGCGCCGGGATCGACCATCCGACGGACGTGCGCGACGCGCCGGACCGGACACGCGTCGCGGGCCGCGCGGAGCCGGCGGGCGGCGCGGTCTGACGGCGGGAGCCGCGGCGGCGGCGGGAGGGCTCACGCGAGGCCCTCGCGACCGTCGATCAGCTTGCGCGCCGCGCGCAGGCGTGCGGAGGAGGCACGCGGGTTGGCCGCGAGCTCGTCGGGCGAGGGGACGATCGAGCGGCGCCTGAGCAGCGCCCCTTCGGGCTCTCGGCCGCACGCGCAGACCGGCAGGTCGGGCGGGCAGATGCAGCCGCGAGCGCGCTCGCCGAGGAAGCGCTTGAGCCGGCGATCCTCGAGCGAGTGAAAGGAGATGCCGGCGAGCACGCCGCCCTCGCGCAGCAACTCCCACGCGCGGGGCAGCGCGCGGTCGAGCTGCTCGAGCTCATCGTTGACGGCGATGCGCAGCGCCTGAAAGACGCGCTTGGCCGGGTGGCCTCCGGCGAATCGCGCGGGAGCGGGAATCGCCCCGCTGATCGTCTCTACGAGCTCCAGCGTGGTGTCGATCGGGGACTTCGTGCGACGCCGCACGATGGCCCGCGCGATCGCGCCGGCGTGTCGCTCCTCGCCGAAATCGCGGAAGACGCGGGCGAGGCGTCGCTCGTCCCACTCAGCGACGATCTCGCGTGCGCTGAGCTCCTGGGCGGGATCCATGCGCATGTCGAGCGGCGCCTCATAGGAGTAGGAGAAGCCTCGCTCGCGCGTGTCGACTTGCATCGAGGACATACCCAGGTCGAAGTACGCTGCGTCGGCGCGCAGGCCTTCCTCCCCGAGCTGTTCGAGCGCCTCGGCGTAGCCCGCGCGGATGAAGCGCACCGAACAGGCGACCTGCGCCGCGAGCTGCGCGAAGCGCTCCTCGGCGAGCGGGTCCCGATCGATCGCGATCAGCGTTCCTGCGGAGCCGAGCCGATCGGCCACCAGGCGCGCGTGGCCTCCGTCACCGAACGTGCAGTCGATCGCCGTCTGGCCGGCTTCGAGGTGGAGCAGCTCGAGCAGCTCGGTCGCGAGCACGGGCGTGTGTCCGCGCGCGCCGATCCGCGAACGCTCGCGCCGATCGTCGACCCGCTCTCGCGCGCCCGCCGGCGCCGGCGGGCGCGTAGCAGCGCCGGGCGCGCGCCCGCGCGAGGGGCGTCGCTGGGATCGTTTCATGTCAATCAGTGTCGTCGACATGCGCGGTGATCTCGGCGACGCCGCTCAGCAGCGCGGGCCGGTGCTCGTTCCAGCTGTCCTTGCTCCACAGCTCCAACCGGTCGCCGGCGCCGACGACGACGACCTCCTTGTGCAGGCTCGCGTGCTCGCTGAGGAACCCGGGGACCATGATCCGTCCGGCGGCGTCCAGGTCGGTGTCCTGCGAACTGCCGTAGAAGAAGCGCTCGAGCTCGCTCAGACGTGGCGACAGCGGCGGCAGCTCGGCGAGCGCCCGGCGACTGTAGCGCTCGTACTCCTCGGGGTGCCACACGCCGACGCACGGCTTCAGGTCTAGCGGCATCGCCAGCACCACTCCCTCGGCAAGCGCTGCGCGATAGCGCGCCGGCACGGTGAGCCGGCTCTTCTGGTCGAGCGTATGGTCGAACGTGCCACGGAAAGGGACCAAGAAAATGCTCCAAGTCGAATACCGAGCCGAGGTGGAGGAGTGGGAGGAGCCCCTCCACCCCGGCTCGCTGTCGCGAACATACCCCACTTCCTCCCACAACGCAACCCTAATTGCACATTTTCTCCCACTTGCCCCGCGAGGTGCCCCCTCGTCGCGAGAATCGCCTGCTCAGCGAGGGTTTTCAGGGCCCGCGGCGAACGGCTCCGGAGCGTGCGCCAACTGCAACCGAGCGTGCAAAACGAGCCGTTGAATACGATGTTGCAGGCGTCGGCACACGTCGACCGCGGCCGAGAAGCGCGGCGCAGACGCCAGCCCAGCCGCTACGATCGCCCGCGATGACGGTCCCACGCACGCTGCGCGGCTGCGCGGTTCCTGCGCTCGTGGCGAGCGCGCTGCTCGCCTGCGGCTGCGGATCCTCCGGGTCGAGCGGATCGTCGATCGACCCCGCCAAGGCCGTGCCCGCCTCCGCCGCGCTGTACGCCGGGGCCGTGGTTCGCCCGCAGGGGTCGCTGCAGGCCGACGCACGCGATGCCGGTCGCACGCTCAGCCACCAGGCCGATCCCTACCTGCACCTGCTCGCGGCGCTGCAGACGCCAGGATCTGGCGCGCTCGACTTCAAGCGCGACGTCGCGCCATGGCTGGGACCGCAGGCCGGTGTGTTCGTGACCGCCGCGCCCGCCGGCCGTCAAGCGGCAGCGATCGAAACGCTGATCACGCTCGTCGAGCAAGGGCTGCTCGGGCGCTCCTCGGGCGACGCCTTCCCGTTCGCGGCCGGATCGCTACAGGGAGCGATCGTGCTGGACACACGAGACACCGCGAAGGCGCGCTCCTTCCTGAACGAGCTGGCGGGGCGCGCGGGTGCGCACACGGTCTCCTACCGCGGGACCTCCTACCGGGCGACCGCAGCTGGCGTCGCGTTCGGTCTCGTCGACCGTCTGGCCGTGATCGGCAGCGAGCAGGGAGTTCGTGCCGTGATCGACACGACAGGCGGTGGACCCGCTCTAGCGAGCGCCCCCGATTACGCGAAGCTCCTGGCCGCAGCCCCATCCGGCTCGCTCGCCCACCTGTACGCCAACCCCGCCGCCGCCAGCGCGCTGCCGCAGGGGTCGGCGTCCGCCCTGTCAGTGCTGGCCGGTGGACGCGCCGTCAACGTCTCGCTGATCCCGTCGCACAGCTCGATCGAGATCGACGCGGATACGGTCCACTCGGGCGCGGCCAGCGCTCTGCTCTCCTCGAGCCCCGACGCCGCGCGCGCTCTCGGAGAACTGCCGGGCGAATCCTGGCTGGCGGTCGGTCTCGGTGACCTCGGCGTTGAGCTCGGCTCGGGGTCCGGCGGATTGCAGGGGATCGCCTCGCTCGGCAGCCTGCTGACCGGCTCGGGCGCGGAAGGACAGGCGGCGGGGATCAACGTCAAGAGCCTGCTCGACGGGCTGCTCGCCCCGCTGCGCGCGCTCGCCGGCGGCGACGCGCAGTCACAGCACGAGCTGACCGGCTGGATGGGGCCGGCCGGACTGTTCGCGTCCGGCACGGGATTGCTCGAACTGCGAGGCGGCATCGTGATCGAATCGAAGGACCCGGCGCTCTCGCGCGCAGCCGTCGCCAGGCTCGGCGCGCTCCTGCGCAAGGCCGGCGGCTCGGTCCAGAGCGCCACGATCCCGGGCACCGACGCCGCCATCGAAGCACGGTTGAGCGGATTGCCGGTCGCGCTCGACATCGCCGATGGCCAAGACGCGGGCGGTCACAGCAAGTTCGTGGTCGGCATCGGCCAGGCCTCCGTCCAAGCGTCGCTGAAGCCGGCTAGCACGCTGTCGGGAGCGGCGGCCTACGGAACCGCCTCGGCGACGATCGGCGGCGCTCGCCCCAGCGTAATCGTCGACTTCCCGACGCTGCTCGCGCTGCTCGAAGGAGTCGGCCTCAGCGAAGACCCGACGATCGCGCCATTCGTGCCCTACCTGCGATCGCTGAGCAGCCTGTCGGGCGGCGGCAGCGACCTGAGCAACGGGATCGAGCGCTTTCGGCTTGTGCTCGGGCTGCAGCATTCCGAATGAGCGCGCCGCGCCGTGCGGTGGCCCGCCGCGTGGTGGCGCGCCGCGCGGCCCCGGCGCTCTGCTGCGCCGGGGGTCAGCCGCGCCGCGCCGGCGCTCAGCCGACTTCGATCGCGCGGTAGAACTCCGTGCGACCGTTCGCGACGCGGTCCACGCCGTAGCGTGACAGCGTCGTTTCGCCGTCCGAGCGCACCGAGTAGCGCCCGAGCACCGAGTCGCGATCCGTCGTCTCGAAGAAGCGGTTGATCACGGACTGGCGGTCATCGCCCTGTGCGCCCGCCCGGCGGATCGCGTCGAGCACGACGTTCATGGCCTCGAAGCCGTACAGAGCATACGGGCCCGGTTCGCCGCCGAAATGGCGACGGTAGTCGGCGAGCACGCGCGCAGCCGGCGGCGGATATTCGCTCAATGCCAGCAGGGGCGTGGTCAGATATGTGCTGTCGGCAGCCGGGCCGATCGCGGACGCGAACGCCGGACCGGTCAGGGCGCTCGAGCCGAGCAGCAGCAGCTGTGGATCGGCTGTGTGCAGCGCGCGCCACAACGCGACCGTGCCAGCGCCGCCGCCTCCGGCGAAGAACACCGCCTGCGCGCCGGTGTGCGCGATCTTTTCGACCTCGCCGGTGAACACGCTTCCGGGCGAGGTCACGATGCTGTCGTGAGCGGCCACGGTGATGCCCGCGCGTTCGGCTTCGCTGGCGACGAGCTGCGCGAGCGGCATCTCGAACGGGTTCTGGTCGTCGAGTACGAACAGCTTGTGCACGCCGAGCATCCGCATCAGCTTGGCCTGCGCGACCGCCTGGGCCGGGTCGCCGAGCTGCAGGCGCCCGAAGGTGCGTTTGCCGCTCGGATAGAAGCGCTCGGGCTCGTCCTGCCCCGCGTCGAGCGAGGAGGTCAGCCCCACATAGGGGCTTCCCGGGCTGACCTGCAGGATCCCGGCCGCGTTGATCAGCGGTAGCGACACGGCTGTCGCTTCCGAGCCGTACTCGCCGAGATAGGCGATCGTGCTCGTGTCCTGCGCCGCCATCTTGGCGTCCGTCGAGGTCGCCCCAGGATCCGGTTCGCCCGTCTTCGGGTTGGCGTCGTCGAGCGAGACGTAACCGATTTTCAAGGGCCCGACGTGTCCTCCGGCGTCGGCCAGCGCGAGCCGCTCGCCGTTGACGATTTCCTGAGAGATCGGCGCTGAGGGCCCCTGCAGGGGCAGGCTCGAGTAGATCGCGAGCAGGTTGCCGATCGGTTCAGATGCGCCGGACACGCCAACGCCGCCGCAGCCAGCCAGGGCCGGCAACACCGCGGCGAGAGCGGCCACACTCAGCCAGCGCGCGCGCACCGGCCTGGTCAGCTGCGGCGGCCCGGAAGGTAGCCGGAAAGGATCTTCAGGGCGGCGCCGACGAGGATGATCGCGGCGGCGAGCAGGAACGCGTCGAAGCCCTTGGCTCCCAGTGCCCACAGCACGACCCATACAACGAGCCCCGCCGTCGCTGTGAGGACTAGACCCATGCGGTTGGCATCCTACCGAGCGGACGCCAGGCCCGCGGCGAGTTCGCCGACGAGCGCTCCCACCGCGCCGGCCGGGTCCTCCGCCTCGGCGGCCGCGCGAACGAGGCGCGTACCCACGATCACCCCGTCGGCACCGGCGTCGGCGGCCTGGCGAGCCTGCTCGGGCGTGCTGATGCCGAAGCCAAGGGCGACCGGGACATCGGTGCTCGCCTTGGCGCGCGCGATGACCTCGGCGAAGCGCGCCTGCAGCGCCTCACGCTCGCCCGTGGTGCCGACCACCGAGACCGTGTACAGGAAGCCGCGAGCGCTCGCGCCGATCGCCGCCAGCCGATCGGGCGGCGTGGTCGGCGCAACCAGCGGAACGAGGGCGATGTCACGCTCGTCGCACGCGGCGCGCAGCTGTGCGGACTCCTCGAGAGGCAGGTCGGGCACGATCAGCCCGCTCGCTCCGCTCCTGGCGAGGCGCTCGACGAACTCGCCCGCTCCGGGCGCGAGCACGATGTTGGCGTAGCACATCAGCACCACGGGCACGCTCGCCGCCAGCTCGCGCGCCACCTCGAGCACGCCTGCCAAGCTCGCCCCTGCGGCGAGCGCTCGTGTGCCGGCCTCGTGAATGACTGGACCGTCGGCCAGCGGGTCGCTGTAGGGCACGCCCAGCTCGACGACGTCCGCCCCCCCTGCGCGCATGCGCGCCCAATCTGAAGCGACTGGTCGAGCGTGGGAAAGCCCGCCATCAGGTACGGCATCAGCGCCGCGCGCTTGTGCGAGCCGGCGAAGGCGTCCGCGAGTCGCGCCACCCCCGTCGTCACCGAAGCGTTCACGAAGCGTCGCCGCTGCCGAGCACCTCGGCCAGGTCCTTGTCACCGCGGCCGGACAGGCACACGAGGTCGAGCTCGCCCGAGCCCTGAGCGAGCACCCACGCGAGCGCATGCGCCGTCTCGAGCGCGGGGATGATGCCCTCCAGGCGAGCGACCGTCTTGAATGCCCGCAACGCCTGCTCGTCGGGCACCGCCACATACCGCGCGCGACCGCTGTCACGCAGGAAGGCGTGCTGCGGCCCGGTCCCCGGATAGTCGAGACCTGCGGAGATCGAGTGCGCCTCTACGATCTGGCCCTCCTCGTCCTGCATCACAGCCGAACGCGAGCCGTGCAGGATGCCCGCGCGCCCGCCAACGGTCAGCGGCGCTCCATGCCGCGGCGTGTCGATGCCCTCGCCGCCGGCCTCGACGCCGATCAGCTCGACCTGCTCGTCGGCGAGGAACGCCGTGAATGTACCGATCGCGTTGGAGCCGCCGCCCACGCAGGCCACCACGCGCGACGGCAGCCGCCCCTCCGTTTCGAGCAGCTGCGCGCGCGCCTCGTCGCCGATCACGCGCTGCAAGTCGCGCACCAGCGAGGGGTACGGCGCCGGCCCGACGGCAGAGCCGATCACGTAGTGCGTGCTCTGCACGTTCGTCACCCAGTCGCGGATCGCCGCCGAAGTCGCCTCCTTGAGCGTCTTCGCGCCGGCATCGACCGGACGCACAGTCGCTCCCAGCAGTTCCATTCGCTGCACGTTCGGGTGTTGGCGGCGGGTGTCCTGCACGCCCATGTACACCACGCACTCGAGGTCGAGCAGCGCGCACACGGTCGCCGTTGCGACGCCGTGCTGTCCCGCGCCCGTCTCGGCGATGATCCTGCGCTTGCCCATTCGCCTGGCCAGCAGCGCCTGTCCGAGCGCGTTGTTGAGCTTGTGCGAGCCCGTGTGGTTGAGATCCTCCCGCTTCAGGTATAGGGGGCGGCCGAGCAGCTCGGACAGGCGACGTGCTCGATACAGCGGCGTCGGTCGCCCACCAAAGTCGCGCAGCAGAGAGCTCAGCTCCGCGCGGTAGGCGGGGTCGCTGCGAGCCTCCGTCCAAGCAACCTCCAGCTCGGCCAGCGCCGGCATCAACGTCTCCGGCACGAACTGTCCGCCGTACTCGCCGAAGTGGTGCTCGACTGCCGTCTGCTCGATGGCCGCGCCGGAAGCGTCCGGGCTCATGCCAGCATCTCGCAGCTCATGTTCAGGATCGATCTCCGCCGACGGCGGCGGTCGTCGCGGGCGACCCGGCCGCTGCATCTGCACGCGCCGGCGCCTGCTCGATCGCCCGGAAGAACGCGCCCAGCCGCTCCGGGTCCTTGCGCCCAGGGGCAGCCTCGGTGCCGCTCGCGGTGTCGACGGCGTACGGGTGCGTTCGCGCGACCGCTTCCGCGACGTTGTCTGCATTCAGCCCGCCGCTCACGATCAGCGGCACCTTCGAACCGTGCGCGCGCACCAGCGTCCAGTCGAACGTGTCGCCGGTGCCCCCGCGCAGAGCCTGCCGGGCGGGCGCCTTGGCACGCGCGTCGAGCAGGTGGAAGTCGACGTGAAAGCGCTCCAGGTCGCGGACATCGCCGGCGGTCGAGACCTGCGCGGCCTTGATCACCCGTGCGCCGCTCGCACGCGCAGCAGCCGCGCAGAAGGCCGGCCCCTCGTCGCCGTTGAACTGCAGCATGGTCAAGCCGACACGCTCGCTCTGCTCGACGACCCGCTCGAGCGACTCGTTCACGAACACACCGCACATCTCGACCCTGCGCCGCAGCGCCGAGACGATCGCCTCGGCCTCGGCCTCGCCGCAGCGGCGCGGACTGTCCTCGTAGAAGATCATGCCGAGCGCCCACGCCCCGAGCTGCACGGCGAGTTCGGCGTCGGGCAGGTTGGTGATCCCGCAGATCTTCACTCGTGGAGGCGCGTCGGGCACGCCTCCAACGGTAGCGGGGTCCTAGCCTTCCGGTGTGCTCGGGTTGGGCACCGAGTTGGGTCGACTCGCGAGCTTCACGCTGACGGTCTTGTGTTCGTAGCCGCCCTTGCCGTTGGCGCGCAGCAACCCAACGGTGATCGTGTCACCTGGCTTCTTCGCGGAGATGTCGTTGGCGAGGTCTTCCGAGCTGGTAACGGCTTTGCCGTCAATCGCGACGATGATGTCGCCGCCGACGGCCACCTGACCGCCTTCGGTGTTCCCGGTCACCGTGCCGCCACGGATGCCCGCTTTTTCGGCGGGCGTTCCCTTCTGCACGCTCTGTACCAGCGCGCCGCTTTTCACGGGCAGGTTGAGCGCCGACAGCGATCCGTCGATCGTAAGCGAGGTCAGGCCGATGTAGGCGCCGCGCACGGTGCCACCCTTCTCGAGCTCGGCGATCTCCGACTTGGCCGTATCGATCGGAACGGCGAAGCCGATGCCGACGCTGCCTCCACCCGAGCCGCCTGTCTCGATCTGCGAGTTGATGCCGATCACGCGACCGGATGCGTCGAGCAGCGGGCCGCCCGAGTTGCCAGGGTTGATCGGGGCATCGGTCTGCAGCACGTTGTCGATCGTGAAGCCGTTCGGAGCTGTGATCTGACGCTGCAGCGCCGAGATGACGCCGGTCGTCAGGGTGCGTTCGAGGTCGAACGGGTTGCCGATCGCGAGCACCGGGTCTCCCACCTGCACGCCGTTCGATTCGCCGAGCGTAAGCGGGTGCAGCGCGAGCCCGTCGGGGTGGATGCGCAGCACGGCGAGGTCGTTCGACGGGTCCTTGCCCACGACCTGCGCGTCGACGGTCTTGCCTTTTTCGATGCTGACCGTGACCTTGATCGCGTTCTCGACGACGTGATAGTTCGTCAGGATCGTGCCGTTGCCGTCGATCACGATGCCCGAGCCCGTCGCCTGCCCCTGTCGCTGTGTTTCCCCGCCGCCGAACAGGTTGAACGGCGATTCCGTTTTCTGCACGATCGTCGAGGTCACGAACACGACGCCGGGCGCGTCTTTGACGTAGATGTCGTGCGGGGTCAGCCCGCCGCTCTGCTGCGAGGCGTTGGACGGGGCGATCGGCGCCGCCTGCACGGTCGTGACCGTCTTCTGCGTTTCACCCAGACCCCGAACGCCGCGACGATCGCGACGGCGACGCCGCCGCCGAGCAGCGCCGCGAGGAATGGAATTGCGAAAGCTCGTTTCATCTCGATGCAGAATGAGCAGGGTCGATGAAGGCGAAGTAAAAACTACGGTCGCGACGCGTTAAAGCCCGTGCGTCCTCGATTTCACGGCACGGTTCGCAGGCCGGCCGTTTCCGACTCGGCGTCGTCGTGCGGCTCGGCGTGTTGCGGCGCGCGCGCCGGCAGCTCGCTTCCGAGCAGCTGGCGCAGCGCCTGCGCCGGGTCGGGAGCGCGCATCAGCGACTCGCCGACGAGCACAGCGTCGACACCCTGCGCCGCCAGCTCGCGCAGCTGCCGAGCGTCGGCGATGCCCGACTCCGAGACGACCGTGATCCCTGGCGGGATCGCCTCGCGCAACAGCGTCGTGCGCGCGACGTCGACGCTGAAGTCACGCAGGTCGCGGTTGTTGATCCCGATCAACCGCGCCTCCGCGGCGAGCGCGCGATCCAGCTCGTCACGGTCGTGAACCTCGACGAGCACGTCGAGGTCGAGCGCGCGCGCTGCGTCGTGCAGTCGCGCGAGCGCTCGGTCCTCGAGCGCCGCCACGATCAGCAGCACCGCATCGGCCCCGGCAGCGCGCGCCTCGAGCAGCTGGTACTCGTCGACGACGAAGTCCTTGCGAAGCACCGGCAGCGCGCAGCTTGCGCGCGCGGCGCGCAGATCGGCTAGCGACCCGCCGAAGTTCGGCCCCTCCGTGAGGACCGACAACGCGCTCGCCCCACCACGCTCATATGCGCCGACGATCTCCGCCACGTCGGCCTGCTCGCGCAGGATCCCGGCCGATGGCGAGCGGCGCTTGAACTCCGCGATCACAGCGACGCCCGGGCCGCCGAGCGCGGCGCGAAAGCCGCGGAGCCGAGTCGGGAGCTTCCTCGGCGACGCCGTGCAGCGTCTGCTCGCCAGCGGCGAGACGGCGTTCGAGCGCGGCGCTCGGGAGCTCGCGCTTGCGCTGCGCGAGCTCCGCACGCGTGCTCCGTAGGATCGCCGCCAGCACGTTCGGCGTGTCCGCGCTCACGATGCGACCTCCGACGGCGCGTAGGCTATGGCTGGCGCGCACGAAGCGCTCTAGCGCCTCGGCGGCGGCGCCATCCGCCAGCGCCGCCCGCGCCGCCTGCACGCCCTCGGCGATCGAGTCCGCCGCGCCGGCGGCGTAGATCGCGGCGCCGGCGTTGATCACGGCCAGCTCGGTGGCGGCTGACGCTCCAGCGCCCCTCGCCCTCGCCGCTCAAGATCGCGCGCGTCACGCCGGCGTTCTGCTCGGGCGTGCCGCCCGCGCACTCGCGCTCGAATAGCTCGCGGTGCGACCTGCTCGACTCCGACGTCCGCCGGCGCGAGCGTGTAGCGCGTGAGCTCCTCGCCGTTGACCTCGACCACTTTGGTGGCGGCCGCGATCGAGATCTCGTCGAGGCCGTCCTCGCGCCGCGACGACGAGCGCGCGATCGACGCCGAGCCGCGCAAGCGCCCCGGCGATCGTCTCCAGGAAGCCGGCGTCGGAGACGCCGATCAGCTGGCGACGGGCCCCGGCCGGGTTGGTGAGCGGACCGAGCAGGTTGAAGATCGTGCGTACCGCCAGCTCGCGCCGGACCGGGATCACGAACCGCGTCGCCTGATGGTGCGCCGGCGCGAACATGAATCCGAACCCGGCCTCCTCGATGCATCGCGCCACTCCAACCGGGTCGAGATCGATTCGCGCTCCGAGCGCCTCCAGCAGGTCGGCCGAGCCCGACGCGCTGGTGGCCGAGCGATTGCCGTGCTTGGCGACCGCGCAGCCAGCGCCCGCCGCGATCAGCGCGGCCGTCGTCGACACGTTGAACGTGCGTCGCCCGCCGCCGGTGCCCGGCGGTGTCGAGCAGGTCCTCGCGCGCGCTTGGCACGCGCGCCGCGAGCGCGCGCATCGTCCGGGCCAGGCCGGCCAGCTCGTCGACGGTCTCGCCCTTCGTGCGCAGCGCGATCAGAAAGCCGGCGATCTGCGTCTCGGAGACCTCGCCGTGCATGATCTCGGCGAGCACCTCGGCGGTCTCGTCCGCGCTCAGGTCCCTGCGCGAGGCGAGCGCGTCGATCGCGCGGTGAGGACCGGGTTCGGCATCAGCGCTCACCGAGGAAGTTGGCGAGCATCCGCTTGCCTTCGTCGGTCAGCACGGACTCCGGATGGAACTGCACGCCCTCGGCCGGAAGCTCGCGATGGCGAACGCCCATCACCACGCCGCCGCCGCGCGCGGACTCCTCCAGGCAGTCGGGCAGCTCGGGATCGACGACGAGCGAGTGGTAGCGCCCGACCGTCAACGGCGACGGAGGCCCGCGAACATCGTGCGTCCGTCGTGCTCGATCGTCGTCGCCTTGCCGTGCACCGGCGGGTTCAGGCGCACGCGCCCGCCGAAGGCCTGCGCAAGCGCCTGGTGGCCGAGGCACACGCCGAGCGTCGGCACGCCCGACTTCGGGCATGCGCCGCACCAGCTCGAGCGTGATCCCCGCCTTGTCGGGCGTGCACGGGCCGGGCGAGACGACGCAGCGATCGTAGGATCGCTCGAGCAGCTCATCGACGCTCGCGCGGTCGTTGCGGACCGTCTCCACCTCGGCTCCCAGCTCGCCGAGGTACTGGACGAGGTTGTACGTGAACGAGTCGTAGTTGTCGAGCACGAGGACTCTCATGGCCAATCCGGCTGCTCGCAGGCGAGCTCTACCGCGCGCATCGCGGCGCTCGACTTGGCCACCGACTCCTCGTACTCGTAGTCGGGCTTCGCGTCGGCTACCGTGCCGCCGCCGGCCTGCACGTGCGCGACGCCGTCCTTGACCACGACCGTGCGGATGTGGATCGCCGTATCGAGATCTCCCGCGTAGCTGAGGTAGCCGATCGCGCCGCCGTAGCCGCCGCGCTTGACCGGCTCGAGCTCGTCGATGATCTGCATCGCGCGCACCTTCGGCGCGCCCGACAGCGTGCCCGCCGGAAGCACCGAGCGCAGCGCGTCCATCGCGCCGACGTCCGCGCGCAGCGTCCCCGACACCGACGAGACGATGTGCATCACGTGGCTGTAGGACTCGATCTCCATCAGCTCGTCGACGACGACCGAGCCGTACTCGCACACCCGCCCCAGGTCGTTGCGGCCGAGGTCGACCAGCATCACGTGCTCGGCGCGCTCCTTCTCGTCGGCCAGCAGCTCGCCCGCGATGCGCCGGTCCTCCTCCGGGCGTCGCGCCGCGCGTGACGCGTGCCGGCGATCGGGCGCGTGCTCACGTGACGCCCGGTGACCGTCAGCAGCGGCTCGGGGCTGGCGCCGGCCACCTGGAAGTCGCCGAAGTCCAGGTAGTACATGTACGGGCTCGGGTTGACCGTGCGCAGGCCGCGATAGATCGAGAACGCCTCGACCGGGACCGCGGCCGACCAGCGCTGGGAGGGAACGACCTGGAACGCGTCGCCGGCGATAGATGTACTCGACGATCCGCGCGCACCATCCCCTCGAATCGCTCGCGCGGCATGTTCGACTCGAACGCGCGGAAGCGTCGCGGCCTCGTGCGCGCGGCTCCGGCCGCGGGACGGGACCGGCGAGCTGCGCGCGCACCTCGCGCGATCGTCTGCGCGGCAGGGCATACGCCTGCTCGACGTCCGGCTCGGCGTCGAGATCGACGTTGGCCAGGATCGTCACGGTGTGCTTGAGGTGGTCGAACATCACGAGCAGGTCGGTCAGCATCAGCGCCATGTCGGGCAGCCCAAGCGTGTCGGGATTCGCGGGTCGCCGAGCGGCTCGACGGTGCGGACGAGGTCATAGCCGAAGAAGCCGACCGCGCCGCCGGTGAACGGCGGCGCGTCGGCGATCGGCGCCTGGTTGAAGCGCGCGAGCGCAGCGGCGGCGAGCGCGTACGGATCGCCGCCGTCTGCCAGCGACCAGCGCAGCACCGCTCGCGGCCGAAAGCCGATGAACGAATAGCGCCCGACTCGCTGGCCCTGCTCGGCCGACTCGAGCAGGAACGCCGGCTCGCCAGGCGCCAGCTCGCGCAGCTTGAGGAAGGCCGAGACCGGCGTCTCGCAGTCCTCGATGAAGTGATGCCGCAGCGGGATCAGGTTGTGCTGCGCGGCCAGCGCGCGCGCCTGCTCGAGAGTCGGCTCGAGCCGCGGCGCGCCGGTCAGCGGCTTCAGCCGCGACGGTCATCGAGCACCCGCTCGGCGTCGGCCAGCGAGCGGCCCCGGCTGCGCAGCAGCACGAGCAGGTGGTAGATCACGTCGGCCGCCTCTTCGTCGACGCGCTCGTCGGACTCCTCGCGCGCGGCTCGCGCGACCTCCTCGGCCTCCTCCATCACCTTCTCGCCGATCAGCCGCGGATCGTCGAGCAGCCGCCCGTGTAGGAGCCCTCCGGCCGCTCGCTCGCTCGCTCGCTGATCGTGCGCTCGAGGCCCGGCAAGACGTGCGCTGCGGCGCCGTCTCGGTCAGCTCGCCGCGGTGAAAGCAGGTGCGCTCGCCGGTGTGGCAGGCCGGGCCGGCAGGTTCGACGAGCGCGAGCAGCGCGTCGCCGTCGCAGTCCACCCGCAACGCCCTGACGACCTGCACGTTCCCGCTGGTCGCGCCCTTGTGCCACAGCTCTTCGCGCGAGCGGCTGTACAGGTGCAGCTCGCCCGTCTCACGCGTGTGCGCAAGCGCCTGGGCGTTCATGTAGGCGAGCGTGAGCACCTCGCCGCTGTTCCAGTCCTGCACCACGCACGGCACGAGTCCACGCTCGTCGTAGGCGAGCAGCGCATCGATGCGATCGTCTGTCGAGCGGCGTGCTCATCCGCACGATTGTAGGTGGCGCCTGTAGGGGCGCGAGCGCGCTGGGCGCGAGGCCGGCGGCGCGAGCGCGTTTGAGCAAGACTCGGCCACGATGCCCTCGCCACTGCAACGCGAACTGCTCGTGGTGACCGGCAAGGGGGGCGTCGGCAAGACCACGATCGCGACGGCGCTCGGCCTGCTCGCTTGCGAGCGCGGGCTGCGAACGATCATCGTCGAGGTCGGCGAGCAAGCGCGCATCCCGCGCACTGTTCGGGCTCGCGCGAAGCCACGCCCGGCGCCGAGCTCGAGTTGAGTGATCGCCTGTGGAGCATCTCGGTCGACCCGGACCGAGCCCTGTTGGAATGGCTGCAGGCGCTCGGCGGGCGCGTGTCCGGGAGCGTGCTCGCGTCCAGCAGCACGTTCCAGTACTTCGCCGCCGCCGCGCCTGGCGCGAAGGAGCTCGTCAGCATGGTCAAGATCTGGGAGCTGACGCGCGAGCGGCGCAGACGCGGGCGCCGCTACGACCTAGTCGTGCTCGACGCGCCGGCGACCGGGCACGCGCTCGGCCTGCTCGGCTCGCCGCGCACGTTCGGATCGGTCGCGCGGGTCGGCCCGATCGCCAGGCAGACCGAGCGCTTGAGCAAGCTGCTCGAGGACGAGGACCGCTCGAGCTACCTCGCGGTCACCCACGCCGACCGAGATGGCGATCACGGAGACGCTGGACCTGCAGGCGAGCCTGCGCGAGCAACTCGCGCGTGATCTCAGCGCGGTGATCGTCAACGGGGTGCTGCCTCGGCGCTTCAGCGCAGCTGAGCTCAAGCGCATCTCGCCGCTGAGAGCATCCAGCCGGCAGCAGCGGCGGACGGCGGGAGCCGAAGCGAGGCTACGGTGGCGCGCACCGCCGCGCGGGCCGCGCGCGCGGTGTCAGACCGCGCGCGATTTCAGCACAATCAGCTCGCGCGCCTGCGGCGGCGGAAGCTTCGAGGCGATCAACGTCCCGTTCCGGTTCGCCGCCGAGCTCGATCTGGAGGCGATCGGCGGCATCGCCGAGCACCTGCGTCGCAAGCTGTGAGAGGACCCGGCAGGACGCGCCCGCGGCAGCGGCTCGCTCGGCCCCGGCATCTGGCAAGCACCCCGCCTCATCGGCCCGCTAGGAGGGGATTAGCCGGTACTTGCGCGTGCCGGGATTGCGTTCGAGCAGTCCGACCGCGAGCAACGTGGTCACGTAGCGATGAGTCGTGCTCGTGTTCATGTCGAGCATGCGCGCGAGTTCGGCGATGCCCAGATATCCGCCGTCGGTAGGGAAGCAGGACAGCACGAGCAGCCCGGACAAGAGCGAGCGGGACAGGCGGCGATCCTCCATCTGCGCCGGGTAGGACCACTCCTCGGAGTCGAGCGCCAGCGGCCACTGGGGGTCCTTGACCGCCGAAAGCAGCACGGACAACGTTCCACCCTGCCCGGCACTGCGAACGACCTGGTCGACCTGCGCCTTGGACAGCTCGATCAGCACCGCCTGGCCGTCGGAGTCGCTTTCGGTGCGAGCCGAACGCCGCGAGGGGCGTCCGGCTCGCTGCCACTGGCGAGACGACGCGGCTTTGGATGCGGCAGGCGGGGCGCCAGCCTTAGCGCGCCGCGAACGACGCTGCTTCTCTCTCCTCGCTGGCAAGACCCCGGTCCCGTTGTCATCCGTCATCGCGTTGCAAGCATCATGCCGAGCGGACCCAAGCTGCGCAAAGGCTGTTCTGAATATTCAGTTCTGACTATTCCTCGCAACTGCGTCGGCGCTCTTTCAAGCGCCTTGCTGGGCAAAGGCGATCCGCCACAGGCGCAAAACCGGCAGCAACAGCCGAGTTAGCGACCCTCCGGCGCGCACGATGCTCGCGGTGCCTGCACGCATCTCCGGAGTGCGGGCGCTGTCCTTGGAGAGATACATCGCCACCATGCACGCTGCGATCACGGCGTGGCGGTGTCCGTTGCTCAGGCGCCGCGCCTCGAGCGCAGAACGCGTGACCAGCTCCTGCACCCGCTGGCACGCGAGCATCTGGCTCGGGTAGTGGGCGATGTAGCGATGGTCGCCGTTGCGCTCGTCTTCGACCTGGTCGACGTAGCTGTCGAGCATCGTCGTGGCCGCCGAGAGCCACGGAAAATACGCCGCGCAAGTGCGTCGCACGTCTGCCTCGCTGCAAGCGGGCTGCGCGGCGAGCGCGAGGAACGCGTGGACCGTCAGGGACGCGCTGGCGGCTCCGCTCAGCTCGTACCAGGCCACGCTGCGCTCGCCCGAGAATTCGCGCCTCGCCCAGGCCTCGAGCGCAGCGTCGCGAGCCTCGCGGGTCGACGTCGTGGTTGAGCGCCAGCACCTGTGCGCGCCTGCGCTTCGCGCACGACCAGCGGGCGCACGCGTCCGTAGGAGGGAAGCGCCGCGCAGCTACGGCGACACGTCTCCACGAGCGCCTGCAGGTAGCCACCGTCCTCCCGCCACGGGTGGTGGCAGTAGTAGTCGGACATCGGCATCGCCGGATCGAGCGCCTCGATCAGCGCGAGGTGTAGCTGGCGTCCGTTGACCGTGCCCTCGCCGGCGGCGCGCTCGTTGAGGCAGTCGAGGAAGTCCCAGATGATCTCGTAGGCGACGAGCAGACGCAGCAGGTTCACGTCTCGTCGTCGAGGCAGTATCCAGAACAGCGCCGCCCCGTCGGTGTGGCCGCGCTTGCGAGTGATCGCGCTGAGCGCATCCTCACGAATCGGGCCGTCGGGAATCCGTTCCGCGCGTTGCCGCCAGACCTGCATCTCGCGCGACGCCGACCCTCAGCCCCCAGAGCAGCTGCCTTGCGGTGGCTGTCAAAAGGGCCCATACCTGCCGCGGAGAGAGAGGTAGCGGGTCGGGCATCTATCCAGGGAACGGAATTCTCCCGGATAGTAGGTGAAGCGTCGGTCGTCTCTTCTGTCAGTGAACTACTCCTGCAAACCGACCGATAGCGTGCACTCGAGCAGCCGCATAGCCCGGCACCGCGACGATCGCGACGGCGACCGCGGTGATCAGCGCAAAGTTGCCGATCGCGGCGGGCACGGGCGTGCTTTCGATCAGCGGGAACCCGTTGACATGGGACAGCGCTCGGCTCAACAGGAGCTGACCGTAGATGCCGAATACCGCCCCCAGCGAGCATCCCGCCCCGAGCAGGATCGCGCTCTCCCACAACAGCGCGCGCCACAGCACTACTCGGCTGAACCCGTCGACCTTCATGTCCGCAAGCCGCGCTCGGCGCTGCCAGATCATCGCTCCCATCGCGGCGGCCATCGCCAGCACCGCCGCGATCAGGACGAGCGTCCTGATCTGGGTCAGGCGCGACAGACCCTGCGCGGCTTGCGGCGAAGTGGAGCCGCTCGCGCTGGGCGCTGGTCTGCACCTGCAAGCCGGAGCGTGGCCCAAGTGCGCTGCGCACCTCGCCGCTGACCACTGCCGGCGAGGCGCCTGGCATGAGCTGGACCTGGTAAGCGCTTGGGTAACTGCTAGCCCATCCACGGGCGTAGTCGTCGGCGTTGATGATCAGCGCTCCGGGGGGCCAGCCGAGGTTGGTGCTCAGCGCGGCGACGCGCAGCGTCAGCGGCCGCGCGCTGGGCAGCTGAAAGGACTCGCCGATGCTCAGGTGGTGTTCGTCGGCGATCGCTTGGGAGATCACGGCCCAGCCGCCACCGCGCAGCCGTGCGTTCGCCTCGGCGTCATCACCGCGCACGATCTGACTCGCCGCGATCGGACGCGGATCGCTGCGCGGCGGCCCGAGCACCCACATGCGGCGGTCGCCCCAGTCCAAGAAGCTCCCGCGATACAGCTCTACTGCGCGCACGCCCGGGAGACGCCCGAGCGCGCCGACATCGAGGTCGCGGAACGACGTCGTCGCAAAGCGAGTTGGCCGACCCCCGCGGCGTCACCCAGATGTCCGCACCGGAGTCGATTCCGCGCGCCGAGGCATCCAGGCCACGCTGCAGGTTGCTCCTGGCGCCTTGGATCGAGACGCTGCCGAACACGGCGATCGCACCGGTCGCGGCGATCGCAAGCGAGCGGGCGCGATTCGAGCGCGAGCGCAGCTCGATCAGCGCCAGATAAGAGGCCGCTCCGCTGAGCACGCGCTGCACGCGCGCAGCTCGCCTTCACGGCCAGGTCCAGCAGCGCAGGCAGGCACAGCAGCAGGGCCGCCGTGAGGCTCACGACGCCGACGATCGCGGCCTGCGTCGCTGCGAACAGGATCGCGGTGGTCCCCGCCAGGCAGGCCGCGGCGGGGACCAACAGCCACCACGGACCTCCGTGCACCGGTCGAGAGGCACGCGCGCTCAGCGAGGGCCGCTCGGCGAGCGCCGCTCGCAGCGGCGCGAGAACTCCTGCCACGGCAGCGACCATTCCCCCGCCGAGCGCCAGCAGGACGCTCGACAGCGTCACGATCCGTTCGCTTCCGATCGGAAACGCGAACGACAGATAGCCGGGACTGGAGCTGAACAGCGCGACCGACAGAACCTCGCCGAGCAGTAGACCGAGAGCCGAGGCGAGGACTCCAAGCACGAGCGCGTCGAGCAGCAGCACCTCGACGATCATGCGCCTCGTGTACCCGTCCAGGCGCAGGTCCTCGATCAGGCTCCTGCGCTGAGGGACCGTGAGCATCAAGCGCGTTGAAGGCGAACAGGAACCCGACGAGCGCGCTCAGCGCCGAGAACAGCCCGGTCGACTGATCCACCGGGCCGGCCGCGCGGCGAAACAGGCGCGCTCGTGATATCTGCGGGGCGGACGTTGAGAGCGCCGCCCGCCAGTCGCGCAAGGCCGGCACGCACGATCGCGTCGGACCGCGGTGCAGAGCGCACGTAGATGCTGGTCAGCCGGCCCGGGAAGACCGGCGAGACCCTGAACGGTGCGCAGCGGCGCAAGCGCGATCGGGCTTTCGCCGAGGCTCTCGGTCTCCTCGTTCCAGCAGCTGCGGTACCGAGCAGGGCCGTGCTCGCCCGAGCGCCGATCTCGAGCTTGACCGGTCGGATCGAGGAAACCCCGAGCTTCCGAGCGACTGGAGCCGAGAGCGTGATCACGCGGGCGCCGCCGAGCGAGACGGCGCTGACCTGGCGGGCGATCTTCCCTCCCAGGTTGGCCAGGCGCGGATCGGTGCCGACGAGATCGACGGACTGTTGGCCGGCTGGACCGACCACGTTCGGCGCTCTGCTCGATCACGGGGAACGGCGGCCTGGACGCCGGGCAGCCTCGATACCTGCCCCAGTAGCCGCTCGTCGAAGCCCGCGCTGTCGCGAGCGGCCAGCTGAAAGCGCATCGTCCCGACGATGCCGTCCGTCAGCCGCTGCACTGACCGATCGAGGCTCGTGTTCGCGACCTGCGAGGCGAACAGCAGCGCGACGCCGATCGCGATGCCCAGCACCGCGAACAGTTCCTGCATCACGCGCGCCCGTAGGCGGACACGGTACAGGCGCAGGATGCTCGACAGCTTCATCGCTGGACGCGGCGGACGGCGTCAGCCGGCGCTGGCCCGAGCGCGCTGCTCGCTGGGCCGATGGTCGGTGAGCCGACCATCGCGGAGCGCGTACACGCGGTCCGCGAACGCGGCGGCCTGTGGATCGTGGGTGACGAGCATCACCGCTACCTCGCGCTCCCGGCAGGTCTCCGCCAGCAGCGCCAGCACCTGGCGGCCACGTTCGGTATCGAGGCTGCCGGTGGGCTCGTCGGCCAACACGAGCTTCGGTTGCGTCGACAGCGCCCGTGCGATCATCACGCGCTGGCGCTCGCCCATCGAGAGCTGCTCCGCGCGGTGTCGGCTGCGCTCGGCGAGCCCCATCCGATCGAGCAGTGGCACGATCCGCCGTCGGGCCTCGCGCGCGCCGATGTCGGTACCCATCAGCTTGAGCGCCGCGTTGTCGAGCGCCGTCGCCCCGGGGATCAGGTTCAGCGACTGGCGCACGAAGCCGAGGTCGTGTAGCCGGTAGTGGGCGGCCTCGGTGTCGCTCAGAGCGGCAGACGTCGCGCCCGTTCAGCACGATCGAGCCCGCGTCGGGGTCCAGCAGCGCGGCAATCAGCATCAGCAACGTCGTCTTGCCCGAGCCGCTCGGGCCGTACAAAGCAACGAACTCACCGCCGGAGACCGACATCGAGACGCCGTCGACGGCCCGCACGGGAGCGCCCGAGGCGACAGGGAAGTGCTTGACGAGCTCACGTAGCTCGAGCATCTGCGAGCGGTCCTTGGATCGAGATGGTGGAGGCTGCTGTGTACGCTGCGCCAAGCACCTACGCCGAGCGCTGGTAGCCGGGAAAGTCGATCACGTTGCCGTCGTCGGTCGGGCCCTGGTCGCTAGACGACGCCGGAGCTCTGAGCAAGCGGCCACCGCTGAGGGCTCGCAGCTGATGCGAGCCAAGCGCCGTCGGCATGTCGGGCACCGTCATCAGAATGCCGAGCTCCGTCTCCTCGACCAGCGACCGCAGGAGCACCAGTATCTCCTCACGCTCGCGGACATCGAGGTTCGCGGTGGGATCGTC
Organism: uncultured Solirubrobacteraceae bacterium; assembly: GCA_963846205.1. Lineage (GTDB taxonomy): Bacteria > Actinomycetota > Thermoleophilia > Solirubrobacterales > Solirubrobacteraceae > Palsa-744. The sequence goes on from CAWJVB010000006.1 coordinate 314,973, forward strand.
GACGAGCAGCAGCCGCGGCGCTCGCGCGATGCCGTGAGCGATCGCGATCAAGGCTCGCTCTCCGTCGGACAGGCTGTCCCAGTGCTGACCGGCGCACTCGGCCATGCCCACGCGACGCAGGGCGCGGTCCGCCAACTGGGCGGACTGCTTGCGGCCATGCTCCACAAGCAGCGGCAGCGCGACGTAATCGCGCATGCGCAGTTCGCTGCGCGGGCCGGCGCGCCGCACCAAGGCCACCTGATCGCGCCTCAGGCGGGCGTGCCCTCGTTCGGAGAGCATCGAGAGATCCTGTCCGCCGAAGCGCACCGAGCCGCGATCCGGCGTCTCCAATCCTGCGGCGATCCGCAGCAGGGTGGTCTTTCCGGTGCCGCGCTTGCCCCACACGCCGATGAACTCGCCGGCTCTCAGCTCGAGGCAAGCGCCCGAAAGGACGCGCACCTCTGAGGGCCCCCGCCAGTAGCTCTTGCTGACCTCGTCGAGCGAGAGCAGAATGCCTGTCATCTACAGGCCTCGAAGCCTCGGCATCCGAGCCCGCGACAGCGTCGGCCACGCCCACTCGCGTCTCGATGGCTCGTGCTCGTCGCGCAGCTGCTCGAGCAGCTCGCGGGCGTTCTGCAGCCACTCGATTCTCGCATTCCAGAACGCCACCTCCGCTTCGGCGGCCAGCATCCGCATCAACCCCGACCAGTCGCGCGAGGATGTCGAGGCATCCTCGGTCAACTGCTTGAGGTCTTGCAGGCGTCCGAGACAGACGATTTCCTGGCTGCCCACCATCTCGATCGTCTCGGTACGTTGCGCGGACGGCATAGGGCGATCTTCATGTGCAGCTCGTCGCGGAGCGGCGGAGCGGGCGAGGGGTCGAGCATCCACGCTTCGAAGTGGTCGACGCCCTCCTCGGTGGCCTCGTAAATCGTCCGAGGAGCGGCGCGGCGGGCTGGACCGGCCCCCATCTCGCCGGCGCTGCGGACCAAGTCGTCGCGGCTGAGCTGATCCAGCGCGGAATACACGCCCGAGGGAGCGAAGCCCGAGGCGCCGAAGCGCTCATCGAGGCGCTGAGCCAGCTGATATCCGTAGCCGGGACGCTCGATCACGAGTCCCAGCACCGCATGCTTGGCCGACATTCCCGCCCTTCCTGGTCAACTGGCTAGGGCGCCAACAGTACTCCAATTCGCGACCGGGTGCATTCCAATGGTGCTATGAATCAGATGAACTGGAACTTTCGCCCAGACGAGTGGGTGTGCCTATCGGGACGCGTGGAGTCCTAGGTTATCCCGAGGCGGTCGAGCAGCGCGTCGTCACTGCGCCAGTCGCCGCGCACGCGAACGGACAGGTCGAGATGCACGCTGGCAGCCGAGCTCGCGCTCGATCTCGCGACGCGCCGCCGTTCCGATCGACTTGATCATACGGCCGCCGGCGCCGATCAGAATGCCCTTCTGAGAGGAGGTTTCGACCCAGATCAGCGCGCGCACGCGTGCGAGGCCAGCGCGGGCCTGCTCGATCTCCTCGACCATCACCTCGATCGCGTGCGGAACCTCCTGGAAAGTGCGCCTGATCACGGCCTCGCGCACGAGCTCGGCGAGCAGGACATCGAGGGCCTGGTCGGTGCTCGCCTGCTCCGCGAACAGGAATGGGCCAACGGGCATGCTCGCCGCCAGGTGCTCGACCAAGGCTTCGACTCCTGACCCGGTGCGCGCGGAAATCGGAAACACATCGCCGTCGACGGGTAGCGCGGCGGCTTGCGAGAGCGCGGCCAGCGTTGCCGCGCGCGAGAGGCGGTCGACCTTGTTGACCGTCACCGTCACGGGAAGTCCAGCCTGCGCGAGATTCGCGGCGATGAAGCGATCGCCGGGGCCGACCCCTTGCTCGCCGTTGAGCACGAGCAGCGCAGCGTCGGAGTCGACCAGCTCCTGTTGCACGCGGCCGGCCATGCGCGCCGTCAGCGCGTCGCGGGGGCGCTGCACGCCGGGAAGGTCTACCAACACCAGCTGGCAGTCCCCGCGTGAGCGGATGCCGCGAATCGCTCGACGCGTGGTCTGGGGGCGATCGGAGACGATCGCGACCTTGTCTCCGACGATCATGTTCACGAGCGTCGACTTGCCGACGTTCGGCCTCCCTGCCAAGGCCACGAAGCCGCTGCGCGTCAACTGTCGCTCGCGTCGACGAGCACGCGCTCCTGCAATGCCAGCATCTCGCCGTGGTCGGTCTCGTGGTCCATGCCGGCCAGGTGCAGAACACCATGCACGATCGCCTCGCGCACGTCTGTCGTGTGCTGTAGGCAGATCACGACGTCACCGAGCTCGCGCGCGCTGTGGGCGCGCTCGGCCCCGTCGACCGGGAACGACAGCACGTCGGTCGGTTCACTGCGCGCTCTGTATGTCGAGTTCAGCTCGCGGATGCGGCGCTCATCGACGAACTCGATCGCGAGATGGCCATCGCGAATGCCGACGGCGTCGGCGGCGGCGATGCACAGGCGACGTACCTCCTCCGGTGCCGGCAGGGCCTCGCCTTCTGTGCTCGCGGAGCGCGCGCCGTCGCCGCGTGCGCCGTCGCGGCGCGCGTCGCGCTCCGCAACCTTGACGCGCTCCCATCGCGTCCCTTTGTCGAAGACCTCGACTTCGAGCATCGCCGCTCAGGCGCTGCGATCGGCCGATCTCAACCCCGGCGCCTCGCGCTGAGCGTGCACGTCGTACGCCTCGACGATGCGCTGCACGAGCTTGTGCCGCACGACGTCCTCAGCGCCGAAGCGCACGAACTGAATGTCCTCGATCGCGTCGAGCACCTCGCCGACGACGATCAGCCCGGAGCGCTGGTCACGCGGGAGGTCGACCTGCGTGATGTCGCCGGTGACGACCATGCGCGATCCGAAGCCGAGCCGCGTCAGGAACATCTTCATCTGCTCGGGCGTGGTGTTCTGCGCCTCGTCGAGGATCACGAACGAGTCGTTGAGCGTGCGTCCACGCATGAAGGCAAGAGGCGCGATCTCGATGACGCCTCTGTCGATGTATTCGGAGACCTTCTCGGGGTCGAGCATGTCGTGCAGGGCATCGAACAGTGGACGCAGGTAGGGATCCACCTTGGCCATCAGATCGCCGGGCAGGAAACCGAGACGCTCGCCCGCCTCGACGGCGGGGCGCGTGAGGATGATGCGGTTGACCTCGTGGCGAGACAGCGCGGCCGCCGCCATCGCAACGGCCAGGAACGTCTTGCCGGTACCCGCCGGCCCCACGCCGAAGGTCACGGTGCTCGAGCGAACCGCGTCCACGTAGCGCTTCTGGTTGACGGTCTTCGGGGCGATGCGCAAGCCGCGATGTCTCCACACGACATCCTCGAGCACGCGCGCGGGGGACTCGTGGGCGTCGAGCGCACCGGTCACCGCGGCGATCGTGCCGGGCCCGATCTGATGGCCCCGGGCGATCAGGTCGGATAGCTCACGCACGACGCGCTCGCCGGCGTTGGTCTCGCTCTCCTCGCCGTCGAACGTCAACACGTTGCCGCGCAGGTAGACCTTGCAATCGAGATGCGACTCGAGCGCGCGCAGCACGGTGTCCTGGCTGCCTGCCAGCTCGACGGCGACTTCGCCCGGAAGCTCGACCTGTGTCCTCATCCCTGCAGCGACGCTCGCACGAGCTCCGACACCCGCTTGCCGTCCGCGCGCCCATCGACTGTCTCCATCGCGCGCTTCATCGCCTGACCCATGTCCTTGACGCTGAGCGCGCCACTGTCGCGGATCGCCTGCGCGACGATCGCCTCGAGCTCGGGACCGGACAGCTCGGCCGGAAGATAGCCACCGATCAACTCGCCCTCGGCCTCCTCTCCGCTGGCCAGATCCTCGCGGCCGCCCTCGCGATAGGCCTTCGCCGCCTCGAGGCGCCGCTTGCGCTCGCGGCGGAGGACCGCCAGCTCGTCGTCCGGACCCTCCTTGGCGGCCTTTTGCAGCTCGGAGAGGACCAGGCGAAGCGCGCCGACGCGCTGCTTCTCGCCGGCCCGCATCGCCCCTTGCAGGTCGAGCTTGATCTGATCAGCAATCGCCATCCGCGACTCAGGATACGCCGGTGCGTCGATGTTTCGAGGTAAGAGCCCGTGGCCGCGGGCGCCGCGTGGTGCCGAGCGGTCACGACAGAATATGGTCCCGCGGCGTGAACGACTCTCTGTACGCCGACGCGCTCGCCCCGTTTCTCGCCGAGGTCGCCGAGCTGCGCCCGGCGGCTACCGAAGTGATCGACGCGCACACACATCTCGGCCTTGACGAGGACGGACGCTCGCTCACGCTCGCACAACTGATCGCGCAACTCGACGCCGCCGAAGCGCAGCGGGCGTGCGTGTTCCCGCTGCACGATCCCGAGCGTCATCCCTCCTATCGCCTGCCCAACGACCGGGTGCTCGCGTGGGCGAACGACAGCGGCGGACGGCTCGTGCCGTTCTGCCGCCTGGACCCAGCTGAAGATCCGGTCGATGAGGCGGAGCGCTGTCTGAACGCTGGTGCGCGTGGCATCAAGTTGCACCCGCGCGCACAGGGCTTCGTGTTCGATGGCGAGGAGATGGAGGGCGTGTTCGAGCTGGCCGAACAGGCCGGAGTGCCGATCCTGATCCACGCCGGTCGAGGATTGCCACCGCTCGCCGACGGTCTCGCCGAGCTCGCGCTGCGCCATCCCGGTGCGGTTCTGATCCTCGCGCACGGCGCGATCTGCGACCAGGGCATCCTGACCACGCGCTTGGCCGGGCATCCGGGCGTGCTGTACGACATCTCCTGCTTCTTCCCGCTCGACGTGATCGAGCTGTTCGCGCGCGTGCCCGCCGAGCGGATCGTGTTCGCCTCGGACCCTCCCTACGGAATGCCGGCAACGACGCTGTACCTGGCGCTGCGCGTCGCCCGCCAGGCGCAGCTCGACGAACTGGCGACGAGGGCGGTGCTCGGCGGAACGATGGCGGCGCTGCTCGATGGCAAGCGCCTACCCGCGATCAGCGCGCCTCGGCGCGGCAGCTCGATCACGCTCTCCGGCCGGCTGGCGCGTGTGTACGGGTATGCGAGCCTCGTCGGCCCTGCCCTGTTCACGGGAGCTGCTGAGCAGGCGCAGGCGATGCTCGACATGGCGCTCGCCGCGTGCCGCGACCCGCAGCCGGGAGCGGACGGCGAAGCGCTCGAGACGATCGGCACCGCTCTGGATGCGGCCAAGACATTCGTGGACGACGAGGATGGCCGTCGCGCGGCCATCGACCTCGTTTACCGGGCGATCGTGCGCGCGGCAACCGAGATACCCGACTCGACGTCCAACGGCGCCTGAGTTCTCAGCCCTCACCCCCCAGGAGCCAAACGGCCGCCCAGTCCCCGTCCTCGAGACGCTTTCGCTCGAGTAGGCCATGGCCCTCCGCGAACGCCTGCACGATCTCGTCGACCTGCTCGCGCAGCAGTCCGCTGGCGATCAGCTGCGCCGGCGGCTCGACGAGCGCACGAGAGAGATCCAGCAACAGTGGGCGCAGCAGGTTGGCAAGCACGACAAGTTCGCCGCTCGGCGCTCGCTCGGCGCCGGACCAGGGCAGCTCCTCGCGGCGGAGGTCGAACTCGCGCACGTCCACCGACGCGGCGTTGACTCGGGCGTTGGTGCGCGCAGCCTCGACGCTCGCGCGATCGTAGTCGAGCGCGAGCACGGGTCCGAAGCCGAGTCGGGCGGCGGCGATCGCGAGCACGCCCGAGCCCGTCCCGAGATCGATCACAGGGCCGCGCACAGCCTGCGTGTCCGCGAGCTCGAGCAGCATCTGTAGGCACAGGCGGGTGGTTGCGTGAGCGCCGGTGCCGAACGCCCGACCGGGATCGATCACGATTTCCTGGACGGAAGCGGGGCTCTCGGGGCTCGTGCACCGCCACGGCGGCCGCACCCGCAAGGCGGGCGTGTGGCCGGCGTGGGACCAGTGCCCGGCGGGCTCGATCAGAACCGGGCGGTGAAATTGCCTCCAGCGCTCGGGCCAATCGTCGGCGGTCTCGCTCGTTGAGATTTCTACGAGCGCGTCGCCAACAGCTGCCTTCAGATCGGGCAGGCTCGGCAGCTCGCCGGGGGCCCCATAGACGGCGTACTCGACCATGTCCTCACCGATCTCCGCCTCCTCCACCCCTGCGGGCGATAGCTCGAGCAGGTCGGGCAGGACCAGCTCGGCCTGCGCGCGCTGCACGCGCACGGCAAGCCGAATCACGCAGCCTGGCTACCGAGCGCGCGACGGAGCTTCGCGAACATCGACTCATCCGAGCGGATGTTCTCGGCGGTCAGCGTCTCGTTTAGCCGCTGCAACAGCTCCCGCTGCTCATTGCTCAGCCGGCGCGGAATCACGACATTCACGACGACGCGCAGGCTTCCGCGCCGATTGCGTCCAAGCGCCGGCATGCCCTCCCCACGCAGCGAGATCACGTCTCCGGGCTGCGTTCCCGGCGGCAGCTCGATCGCCGTCTCCTGCTCGAGCGTCGGGACCTGCAGCGTGCCGCCCAGCGCGGCCATCGGAGCGGGCACGTCGAGCGCCGTGATCAAGTCGTCGCCTTCGCGAACGAAGCGCTTGTCCTCGCGAACGCGAACGAGCACGTACAGATCGCCCGGCTGTGCGCCGGGCTCGCCCGCGTGCCCCTGTCCCGACAGCTTGATGCGCTGGCCATCCGCGATGCCGGCGGGAACCTCGACGTCGAGCGTGCGCTTGGCGGCGCGACGACCACGTCCACGGCAGTCGTGGCAGGGCTGCTCCGCGAATCGTCCATCACCGCCACAGACGTCGCAGACAACCGTGCGCACCATCTGTCCGAACGGAGTTCGCGTCGCCGCCTGCAGCTGTCCGGCCCCGCCGCAGCGCTCGCAAGTCGTGATCGGCGTCCCCGGCTCGGCGCCATTGCCGTGACAACGCTCACAGCGCTCGACGACCTCGTAGGCGATCTCGACCTCGGCGCCATGCGCCGCCTTCGGGAGATCGATCTCGACCGCGACCGCCACGTCGCCTCCGGGCGTCGGCCCGGAGCGCCGGCCGAACGCCGCGCCACCTCCAAAGAAGGCCTCGAACAGGTCGCCGATCGAGCCGAATCCGTCGAAATTGGGCGTGTAGCCGCCCGAGCGCAACCCCTCGTGACCGTAGCGGTCGTAGGTCGCCCGTCTGTCTTCGTCGGAGAGGATCTCGTAGGCCTCCGCGGCCTCCTTGAACTTCTCCTCCGCGTCGGGGTCGTGCGCGTTGACGTCCGGGTGCAACTCGCGTGCGAGCTGGCGAAAGGCTTTCTTTATCTGCTGCCCGGACGCGTCGCGCCCCACGCCAAGCACCTGATAAGGGTCGCGTGGCACGCCCGTCGTGTCAGCTCTGGGCATACGCGCTTTCGACGTAGCGCGAGAGTTGTTGGGCGGCCTCGCGCACGGTCACGATCGCGCCGGCATAGTCCATGCGCACCGGCCCGATCACCGAGACTGCGCCGAGCTTGCGCTGCGCCATGCCGTAGCCGGTCGCAACGAGTGCAAGCGAACGCATCGCCGGGATCTCGTTCTCGCGGCCGATCCGCACGTAGACGCCGGTCTCGCCGAGTGCGGCACGAAGAACGCGCAACAGCGACACACGCCGCTCCAGCAAACCCACCAGGCCCTGCAACTGCGTCGCATCCTCGATGTGCCCGGCGGAGAACAGACGGGCAGTGCCGTCGACGTAGAGCTCATCTTCGCTGTCGGCGGCGAGGTCCCCGAAGGCGGGTACCAGGCGCTTGAGAAACGAGAGCTCAGCGTGCGAGAGGCTCTGGTCGGTCAGCCGCTGCTGCAGCATCCTCGCGCCGAGCCCCAACCCGACGAGACGCTCGCGCAGGTACTCGCCGGCCCATGCCAGCAGTCCCGGATCGACGGCTCGATCGAAGGTGGCGAACAACTTCGACACGCCTCCCGTCGAGGTGATGACGACGACCATCGCTACCTCGGGCTGGAGCGCCAACACCTCGATGTGTCGGATCGTGGCGGTGTTCAGCGAGGGAGCCGAGACGACCGCGAGCAGATTGGTCATCTGCGAGAGCGTCTCGGAGGTCGTGCGCATCGCCTCCTCGACCTCTCGGCGGATCAGCGACAGCTCGATGCGCCGTTGCACCGCCAGGCCCTCACCCGAGCTGAGCATGAGATCGACGACGTAGCGATGGCCGGCATCGGTGGGCACGCGTCCCGCCGAGACATGGGGGTGTGCCAGCAGTCCCTGCTCCTCGAGGAGCGCGAGTTCATTGCGGATCGTCGAGGGTCCGCAGTCGAACTCGGGGTCGGCGGCAATCGACTTCGAGGCGACCGGCTGGCCGGTGCGCAGATAGTCATCGACGACCTTGCACAGGATTCTCTCCTGGCGCGAGGTGAGCATCGTTTGATTGTAGGCCCACGGGTTTCGCCCAAATGGACCCGCGAGCTCAGATCTCGAGCTCGGCCTCGGCGTTGCGGATGATCTGGCTGCCGCCCTGCTCGGCGACGGTGTCGACGACGCCCGCCCATCCTCGACCTGGCGCACCTCGCCGCTCACGACTATCTCCTGCTCGGGTATGCCCATGCCGCGGAACTGCACCGCTAGGCGCTTCAGGTGCCCCGGTCCTCCAGCAGCCTCCGTCTGTGCGCGCGCAACCTGCGCCATCGTCCACAGGCCGTGCAGTATGCGCCCCGGCAGGCCGACTGCCCGCGCAAACTCCTCGTCGATGTGGATCGGGTTGAAATCACCCGACGCGCCCGCGTAGCGAATTCGTCAAGTACTTGTCCGCGGTGACGCTCAGCTGAGGGATCTTCTGTCCGGCAATCAGCTCGCCCATCGCCTCACACTCCTCGAACGATGTTGGTCCATGTTCCGAGACAGACTTGCTCACCGCGCTGGTTCGTCGACACCGACTCAAACACGTAGTAGCCGCGGCCGTCGGCTTCGTGTATGTCCTTCACGCTCGCTGTCGTCGCAACCTCGTCGCCGGCCACGACGAGCGGACCCCACTCGAACTCCTGGCCACCGTGAACCATCATCGCGAAGTTCAGCTCGATCTCGGGATCGAAGATCGGCGGCCCGACCGCAGGCGCGCTGTAGACGACCGCGAACATCGGCGGCGCGACGAGATCCGCGTAGCCAGCCCCGCGCGCGGCATCGAGGTCGAGGTGGAGTGGGTTGGTCTCTCCGACCGCACGGGCGTACTCCCTGATCTTCTCCCGGCCGACTGCATAGAGGACCGGGTCGTAGGTCTTGCCTACCGCTTTCGTGTTGACCGGCACCTGACTCCTCGCGGGTCGGATCTCTGCTCTCCGGCGACAGCCGCGCCAGTTTACGCGGACCGTCCGCGGCGGGCACCTGACACCGGGCCGGGATCGCTGCCTGCTGGCGCGCAATGCCTGTTGCGCCGGTGACCCTGTCGCGACGCCGCGAGTCGGCGCCGCGAGGGCCAATCCGCCGCGGCTGGCCGGGGGCCGAGACCTAGAAGCTGACCTCGAGCTCCTCGGCGCCGAGCAGCTCACCGTCCTCGTCGCCGTCCCCTTGGCGCCCGCTGGAGGGCTCGTCCGTCCTGCCCTCGCTCGGCCCATCGAGGAATTGAACCCGGTCGGCAACGACACTGACCGACTGCCGCCGCTGCTGCTCGTCTGTCTGCCACTCGCGCCACTCAAGGCGACCGTCGACGCCGACACGGCTCCCGCGTCGCGTATAGCGAGCCACGCTCTCCGCCGAGGCTCCATAGACATTGACGTCGAAGTAGTTCGGGTACTCGCGTCTGGCGCCCTCCGCGTCCAGTCTGCTCGAATTGCAGGCAATGCGCAGGTCGCAGACGTCGGTGCCGGACGGGAGTGAGCGCAGCTCGGGATCGCGGGTCAGGCGACCCACGAGGATGACGCGATTGATCGTCGAGTAGGACATGTTCTCGATCTCCGTTGCTAGATGGTGGACCCCGACTGCGAAGCTACGCAGAGCTTGGGACGCTTCTCGCGCGCGGCCTGCTCGCGTCTGCCGTCAGGGGCAACGCCTCCAGCGGCAGAACCACGATTTGCTCGCCGGCCTGGGCGATCTCGATGGCCCGCCCGAGTGCGCGCTCGACGGCCGGCGTCGCCAGGTAGACGACTCCCGCCACCGCACGTGAGCGGGCCCACGCGCGACAGATCCGCACCAGCCTCTGCGGCGACTTGACGGTCAACTCGACCTCGATCGCGACCCGAGCATCGTTCGGGAAGGAGCCCGCCCACACCACCAGATCGGGTCGGTGCAGGACTGGGCCCGAGGCGCCGATCCGGGTCGAGCTCTGCGCTCGCCACTGGGCGGCCGAGCTGGCGCTCTTCGCGGCGCAGCTCGCACTCGCCGACCACGGTGTGGTCCGGGTAGGTCCGCTGCAACGCCGCCGCAACATTCGCACAGACGAGCGTGTGCGCGAAGTTCGCCGCGCTGAGGTCGGCCGGATCGACCCCGGCCAACCCCGCGCGCCCGCAGGCCGGAGCGCGTGACCGTGTACAGCGACGGACGATCGGTGACCAATCTTTGGCGCTCGAGCAATTCTCGTCGCGTCGCGGAGCGCAGCCGACCGCGGGCCGAGGCGAGGGTCGTGCCCTCCAAATGCGCGAGCGCCTCGGCCGTCACCGCGCCGATCCTCGCCGTCCACTGCACGAGCTTCAGGAGCTCCCCTTCAGGCGATCGAGATCGCGGGAGGGAGCCCGCCGGGGGCATGATCATCGTTTCTCCTTTGTGATCGAGATTTCGTGAACGACTCACTTCGCTCGCTCCAGCGGAAGGACGCGCGCGAGTCGCGCGTCGCGGCTGTCGCTGAGCACGATCGCCGCAACCCAACCGACAGCGAGCGTCATCAGGGTTTCCGCGCCAAGCGCGTGCTCGCTAACGCGCGTGCGGCTGACGCGGCCATCACCATGCCTGGAGGTCCTCCAGGCGCCCACGCTCCCGGCGAGGCCCGCGATCAGCTCGGCTGAGCTGGGCACGACCTGGCGGTGTGAAAGGACCACCGTCAAGTTGCCGAGCACGCGCTCGAGCAGCGCCTCGCGTCCACTGAGCCGCAGATCGCTGAGCTCCTGCGTGCTCAGCACGAGGCTGAGCCCGGCCGAACGCGCGCGAGCGAACAGCCCGACCACACTCTCCGCCGCCAGCGCGGAAAACTCGTCGATCACGACGACGGTGGGAACCGGCCGTCCTTGCAGGGCGGCGACTGCCGTCTGCAGGTCCTGCACGATCGCCGCTCCGAGCATCTGCGTGAGCAAGGGCCGGCTGTCCGCGTCGAGGTCGAAATAGACGACGTCACGCGAGCGGATCGCGTCGAGCAGGTCCAAGCAGCGGGTAGTGCCGCCGTGCGCGTCGAGCCACCCTCCTACGTCAGACTCGACGAGTATCGCCAATCGATCGCGCACGCCACTGAGGTCGCTGACCTGGCGCGCGGTAAGCGAGTCCAGATATGCCTCCGTCGCGCGACCATCCTGCCCGGCCGCGCTCCGCGCGAGCGACTCGAGCTCCGCGGGATCGAGGCTTTGCGCGATCGTGCCGAGATCGATCGCCGACCCGGCGGCGCGCAGCGACCGGACGACGTGTCCGAGCATGCGCTGGGCCTGACGCTGATAGTGCGGCTCGGTGAAGCGCTCCGCAGCGAGCACCTTGTCGGCGATCTCGCTGTCGCTTCCGCGCGAGAACGGGTTGTAGGCGCACGGGCCGCGGGGCGTCCATTCGATGAAGTTTCGGCCGGCGGAGCGGGCGGCGCGGGCGACGGCGGCGCGCATGTCTCGATCGCCCTTTGGGTCGAGCACGATCGCGCCTGTCCCAGATTCGATCGAGCGCACCGCCATGCACGTCTGCGTGACGGTCTTTCCCGAGCCGGTCGCACCGACGAGCAGGGTGTGCGTGCCCCCGCGAGAGCCGCCGAATGGGATCGACACGAGCTCGCCGCGTCGACCCTGGCCGAGAATCAGCTCCTCGCTGCGATACCAACCGCGAGGGCCGCGCGATCGGCAGCGGCGGAGCGCGGCGCCCCCCACAACCTGGCGCGCCAGATCGGCTGGAGTTCGTCGCCGGCGAGCTCGGTCGGCGAGGTCCGCGCCGGCGTCGAGGTCTTCCATGTGCAGTCGCCGGCCGCGCATCGTCGCGTACAGGGCCGCTGTCACACACACGCTGGCGAGGTCCGCGAGTATCGATCGCAGCGAGACGGCAGCGAGCAGGGCGACGGCCGCCCAACTCCAGTGCAGGTCTCTGCGGCGCAGAGCGCTCACAGAAACCGCTCCAGCGAGCACGCCGAGCGCGACGCCCGACGCGGTGCGGCCGACGCCGCCGACGAGGGATCCGATCGCCCCCAGCGACCCCGCGGTGTGATGGAACGTGATTGCTATGGACATCTCCTGATGCTCCTTTCTCGAGCGCCGCGTCAGGACGGTCTGGATAGAGCCGGCAGGGCCAGCGCTCGTTAACGAGCGATGGCGGGCCCAAGGCCCGCCATCGCGGTGTCTGCTGTACGCCAGGACCTGTCAGGCCCGACGGTTGTGGCTGCGCTCGCCGCTAACGACCGCGCCGCGCGCGAGCTATGGAACGGTCACTCGATTTCGACCTCGCGCGGGCTCATGCCGAGGCCCTCGCGGGCGATCAATGCGAGCACGTCGCTGTGAATCCAGGGGGTCGGCGCAGCCTTGCCGCCCTCCGGCAGCAGCCCGAGACGGCGGGCTAGCCAACTCGTCTCACCGCTCTCGTTGCCCGCTGAATCGCGCTTGACTCGCCCGCACCGAGCGGCGATCTCGCTCATGCTCAATCCCTGCTGCTCGACCGCGCCCAGGACTGCGTGCCGCAAGCCCCGATTGAGCACGATCGGACTCCGTTGGACGCGCTCCAGCTCGGCGCGCAGCACTGCCGTCGAGACGCTGCCATCGCGGTCGTGTCGAGCGAGTGCGGCGCGCGTCACGCCGCGAATCGGTTCGTAGTTCTCCAAGCACGCGATCGCCTCCCTCACGCTCACGGTCTGTGACTGTGAGCTGAGACGCTCGTCGCTGCCTCGACACCAGCGCAGTTCCGGTATCGACATCCCGGTTGGCAGCTGCTCGAGTCGATAGCGACGGCCGAGTCGATCGGTCGCGTTCCCGGCCGCCGCTGCGGTCGGCTGAGGGCATCGCTCCTCGGCGAACGGAACCATCCGCAGGTCTTCGGCGACTACCAATCTGCAGCGACAGCGCCCGCGGCTTGCCTGCGTCACGAAGCACCGGCAGGCGATGACGGCGTTCTCGGGCGGCTCGTCGGCCGCCAGGTGCGCGATCAGACGCCTGTCGCCGCGCGTGGCTGCGTCGCGGTCGACTACGAGCACGCTGCCGCTGCAGCCGGCTCGCGTGACGATCTCCCGCGACCGTCCTTGCCAATCGCAATAGCGGGCGAGCACTCGCCGAGAGGAGTTCGTCGTCGTGCGCCGACCAACTGCGCCCTGTCGGCGCGAGCGTTTACTTCGCCGAGCGCGGCCGGCTCGGACGCTCGATCGTGGTACGAGATTGGCGGCTCCAGGGTCGCGTGATGTCATCGCTGTCTCCTAAGCGGTGTGTGGGGCTCCGCTGGGCCACGGCCCGCGGCGGCTTGGATCGCGCTGCTTGTAGGGGCGAGCGCACTCAGCGTCAAGACGTCGTGCTGTCAGCGGGCGACCCAGCGCGAGGCTCCGAGAACCCCTTAAGGGGTCTCGGGATGTGTCAGGGCACCTCATTTCCGAACAGTTGTTGGCGCCGGAACGCTCTTGCCGCACGGGCCGATCCAAGCCTCGCGGGTCGCGCTGCGAGAGTCGTCGCGTGGGGCTCGTCTGGTCTGGCTATGTGCGCGCGGCGGCGCGCAGCGGCGGTGGGAGGCGAATGTCGGAGCGCGCGACGGTAGCCCGTGACCGGAGGTGGGTCAAGAACAGTGCGCTGCAGCGCAGCCAGACTGCAGTTCACACGACATGCACGGCGCGCGTTTCGCCCGTCGCAGCAGCGCGAGAACCCGCAGGCGCTCACAGTTGCGCGCCGTTCGGCGCGTGAGGCGACTGCAGGCGAAGCTGCCGGGCCGAAAGGGCGGCTGCACCGGGCTGACGGGCGACTTCAATGCGCTCGGGGCAAACGCACGGGCGTTTGCGCGCCGAGCTAGGAGGGTCTGGCGAAACGACTAGCGAAACTCGCCACGCCTACTCCTCCAGCCCCACGGCTTTGAGGGCTTCGGCAGGCTCAGTGAAATAGCGGAGCTCGGTCACCGCCCCGTTGCGGACCGCAAGAACACAGGCACGCGGAGAGTCGACCTCGATGCCGCTGACACGCCCGCGTCCGCGCTGCCTGCCCGTGATCAGCACGTGTTGGTCAAGATCACGCGCCCGTTCGACCTCAAATCCCCAATCTGCCCAACTCTCGCCCATGTCGCGGAAGAACTGGAACACGCCGTCTGCTCCCACGTATCTCACAGGCTCGCCAACTGCACCCACGAGGCGCATCTCGAATCGAGCATCACACAGCGCATTGAAGGCGTCTGGGTCTCCCCGATTCATCGCAGCGACGCCACGGAGCACGATCTCAACGTTCTCCTGCGACATCGCCTACGTAGTATCCCGCAGCGCGCTAAGCCGCGAGCGGCACGGCTCGCGCTCGGGCGAGGGCACAGGAGAGCTTGGCGAGGATCGTCGGGTCGGCGTGTAGCCGGACGCGCTCGATCCCGCGAACGCGCGGCGGCGCGAGCGCCCATTCGTTCTTCAGCCTGCCGGCGGCGTCTTGTGTGGGATGCGCTTCGGTGCCGAAGAGCGGTCGTTCACCCCCGGCGCACCCTCGGCGCGCCACCGGGCCAACCAACGACGTGCCGTGCGAGCGGTGATTCCGGCGGCCTCAGCCGCCTCCATCACCGACCAACCACTCTCGATTCGATCGACCAGCAACTGCCTGCTCTTCGGACGGGTCCGAGCGTTAGCGTGCAACTTCATCCGGTTCTCCTTGGGACTGTTGGCGTTAGACACCTCCAGCCTCCAAGGGGCCCCGGATGGCTAGGACGGACGAACCTGCTTAGTAACTACACCTAGGCGGGGTCGCGGCGTAGCTCGCGCTGCTCCACCGCGGCCTCCGCCGCGTGAGGCGCGCCGCGCGCGGCAAGCACACGAACGGCTGGTGGCAGGCGCGGAACGCCATATGCGTGCGCGACGCCCTCGTGCATGTCGCGCTCAGCGACGAACAGCGTCCGCTCGCGACCCGGGTACTCCCAGTCGAATGGGTACTCGCCGGCGTAGGCGCGACACGCCGTCAGGGTCGAGTCGGCCGTCTGCGCGCAGGCCCGCGCGCGACGCCGGTCACGGCACACGAATACGACCAGCGGTTCCGCCTCGCGACGCTGTCCGTACCGCCGCGTGTGCACCGACCAGCCTGCGAGAAAGTGATCGTAACGCTCGAGCTTGGCGACGCCGGGGCGCGTCGCGAGACGATCATCGAGCTCTACGAGCACGTCGAGTGCGCGACCTGATGCGGCGCGCCTCGTGCCCGACTCGGCGTGGTCCGGATGGCCACGATCGACCGGCGCCGAGGAGTGCGCATGCGCGGCAGCCGTCAGTTCGACTATCGCGTCTGGGCGAATCGTCTCGAATCGCTCCACCTCGACGGAATCGTCCGCGGCGCTATGCACGAAGTCGTGTGGCACGCGTCCGCCGGGGAGGCGCAGATCGGCCGGACCGATCGTTGACCGACCGGTCGGGGAGGCTCGCGTGGGCGGCGTCAGGACGGCGAGTTGCGGACCGCGCGGCGTAGCGGCCAGGTCGCCGTTCACCCGAACCAACGAGAGCGTCCAGCCGGCCACGTGTACGTCGTGGCGCGCCTGGCGCAGGCGCCGAGCGGAATCGGCGCGGGGCGCGATGCCAGCCGACTCCCCGCCGATCAGTGCGCGGGTCTGCGCATCGATGCGACCGGCTGTCTCGAGCGCGAGCAAGCCTCGCTCGCTGATCACGTAGCACATCGGAACGCCGCCTCCATCGCGACGATGAAACTGAAATCGCTCCACGAGCTGGGCGTCGGACAGACGCTTCAACCGCCGTTGCGTAGTCGTGATCGAGCGGCCTTCGTTGAAGCGTCGATGGAGCTGGCTACTGAGCACATGGCGGAGATGCGCGACGAGCTGCAGGATCGCAAGATCCACGGGATCCGGAGCGAGCGAGCGCGCTACGGCGGAGCGCTTCGCCCAACGAACGCTTTGCGCCAGATCAAGCTCGACGAGCTCGCGATAGCTGTCGGCGGATACCTGCGGAGCGGGTGTGGCCTCGCGTGCAGCTGGGTCGCTCGCCGGGAGCAGAGCGGGTCGTCGCTCGACGCCGAGCCGGCGCTCGCCCGATTCTGTGCCAGGCACGTCTGCAACGCTCGTCGCGGGAGGTTCGCCAGCAGAACCGCGCTGCCAATGCGGCTGGCGCAGATCGCCAAGGTGGCGACCGCCGCGTTCGCGCTGGCGCCGCGCGTGCAGCGCGATCCTCGGGCGATCGACGTGCAGCGGGATGGTGCTCGCGACGAATGGCGCTTGACGGCCAACGACAGTCGTCCAGCTCGCGATCGCATAGTGCTTGGGCAGGTGCAGGCGTGCGTCGGGTCGCCCGAGCTTGGAGAGATGCTCCAGGCCAGGGCGCACGGTGTCGGAAAACTCAGGCATCGTCAGCGCAACGGCCGCTCGCGCCTCGCGCGCCGAGGCGGTTGCGAAGTACACGCGATGTGCGAACAGCGCGTCGAGCTGATCGCGTATCTCGCGATCGGTCCATTGCGCATCCGATTGCCAGCACGCGACCGTCTCCAGTCCCGCGGAACGCTTCAGCGCCATGGTCTCGGCGAAGCCGCTGTTCAGGACGAGTGGAGCCTCGTCGACCTTCAAGGCGACGGTCATGCGTTGCTCGGTGGCCACCATGTCCTGTTGGCGGGCGAGCGCAGCGTCGAGCATGCCGACGAGCAGCTGCATCAACACAGAGGTGTTCCCGGCACCCATCGCGCCGAGCGCTCCCTTCACGACGAGCACCTCCCCCCGTGAGACGACTCGATCGAAGTCGACGCTCAGCGACCGGTTCAGGAGCACTCGCTTGATCGAGGCCGAGTTGAGCAGGCGCGCGAGCTTGTTCACCGGGGCATCGAGCTTGGCCGTCGTCATGCTCCGCGCGTCGGCCAGCTGCGCGGTGAGCTCGGCTGTGAAGAACTCCGAGATCTCCTTGAACTCGGGCAAGGTCCGCACGCGCGCCCCGACGGCGCGCCGATAGGCGTAGCCCTCCTCGCCGACCGACAACAGACGCGCGGCGTCCCAAAGCGTCGAGGCGCGGTCATATGCGAGCACAGCGATGATCGCGTTGCGCAAGTACCGGTCGGACGAAGCCCGGATGTCGGCGTCGGTGAACAGGTGCTTGAGCGCCGCGACCACATAGTCGGCGATCACGTCGGCGTGGGCGTCGACGGCGAGCGGATTGAATCCGCACGTAGGGTGGGCGAAGTCGAGCAGCGTGCACGTTCGCTCTGGGGACACGAGACTCACCGCAGCATCCGCCGCGTCGCCCTTCGGATCCAGGACGATCACCGCACAGGAGCTACGTCTGAGGTCCTCCGCCACGGTCGCGATCAGGTAACTGGTCTTACCCTGCTCGACGGCTCCGGCGACTGCCGTGTTCTGCTTGCGAAGCGCAGTGGGTATCGAAACGGGTCCGAGCGAATCTCGCAGTGTTCCCTCCCCGGCCGGCGGGCGCAGGATCGCCGGTGGCGCGGGCGCGACCGGAAGTGCGCCTCGTGCGAACGGCACGGTTGCATAGTCGATCGAGGGCAGGTGCCACAGAGAGGCGAGCTCGGTCGTTGCGAACGCGCCCCGGCGCAGCGGCGCGAGCGGGTTGCTCTCGCCGCGCTCGATACGCCGGCGGTACCCGGTGAGGATTCCGTGGCGAAAGGCCGTGCCTCGCTCGACCAGCCGGTTCTCGGCGCTGTCCGCGCGCAGCTCGGACGCGACGAGCTCGCACGTCGACCGCTCAGCAGCGGCAATGCGGATGTCCGCGAAGAACAGCGGCCGGTGCTGGACGTCGAGTCCGCCACGCAACTCGGCGTCCTCGAGCATCGAGCGATCGCGCAGCACGACGTGCGCTCGTCGCTCGCGCGAGAGCTGGTGCTCGCGCATCTTGAACAGCCGACGCGCGACACGCTCGAACACGACCGGGGCCGGCGTGATCGCAATCTGCACGAGCACGTCCCTGCCGCAGGCACCGATCACCGTGAGCAGCCTGTTGGCCGCCGGCTCACGCTCGTGCTCGAAGTGATCGAGCGACTTGACGCGTTTGATGAACTCGCCGTCCTTCTTCAAGCGAAGCAGGCAATCCGGTGCACGCACGCCACCCTCGAACGGTGCCAGGCGGCAGTTCGGATAGGCAGTCCGCAGGGCCGCCTCGAAGATCGACTCGCGACCGACGGGGCAGGTAAGCGCCATCCAGGCGTGGTTGACTGCGCCTCCCTCGCCATCGCGCTGTACGCGATGGTGGATCTCGAGCGCCACGCCCGGCTGGCCGATCACGAGACGTCTCCACCATCTGCGCAGCAGAAGCTTGTGCAGGGCCTCGTACGTCTTGACGAGCGCCTCTGCACTGGCCGCGTCGGTCCGATAGGGCTCAACGCGCATGCGGACGTAGCGGCGGCGACGTCGTGCAATCGATCGCGTCACGAGCGAGACGGCGAGAACGGCAAGAAGGCTCGTACAGACGATTCCGACGGATGCGAGTCCGTCGATCGCCGCGTGTCCCGCAAGCGCGTGCATCGCGGCGCGCGGCGGAGCCGAAAGCGCCCGCAGGGGCTGGTGGACAACGGGCGACTCGCCGCGCATAGCACGGCCCAGCCCGCCACCGAGCAGCCACACGATCACGCTGACGGCGGCGAGCACGGCGAGCAGGCCGAGGAGTCGCCATAGCAGCATGCGGAGCACCTGCGACCCGATCCGACCGCCGGATGCCGGCGGGACTGCTCAGGCGATCAGCGTGGGCGCGTCGCCTGCTCGACGCGCTGACCGCGCGCCGACAGATGCCATGCGTTGGAGCCGCCCTTCTCCTGCCCCTCGCCGGTGTTCTCGACGAGCTCCAACCGGGCGAGGCGCGCGAGCAGCTTCGAGATCTGGCCCTGGTCGGCGACGCCCGAACGCTCCGCGATCTCACGATTGCTTGCGCCTGGCCGCTCACCGATCACCGCTAGAACGCGAACCGTTCGGTACGTGAGGCGCATGTTCAAGCCGGCCATCGGGTCGCGGCTTTGGCCCCGCCCCTCCGCGACCGAGCGCTCTCGCGAGACCTGCGGCGCTGGGCGAGTCAGTTCACAGCGAGCGGCGCGTGCTCCGAGATAGGGAAGCACCACGATGTTCATCAGCGAGCCGAGCAAGCGTGCGAACCTTTCCTCGCCGTCGTCGACGAGCGCGCGTGTGTGCAGGACGGCGAACACGGCCCCGACCACACCTTCCGCGACGACCTCAGGTGGTTCGCTGCCGGTCGTCTTCACGAAGCGCCCGCGGTCCACGACGCGCGCGAGATCCTCGAGCAGCCGCGCACGGCGCTCCAGCACGCGCGGACCGGCCCCCAGCGCCTCGACCAAGCACAGCCTGGCCAAGGCGGGTTCTTCGTCGAGGAACACCAGCAGCTCGCCGAGCCCCGCGCGAACGCCCTCGCGCCAGCCGGCCTGCTGCCCGTACGCCTCGCAGACCACGGTTCCCATCTGCCCGACGGCCTGCTCGAGCGCGGCCAGGAAGCAATCTTCACGGTCGCTGAACAGGTCGTAGAAGGTCTTTCGCGACACTTTCGCCCGACCGATCACGCGGGCGACCGTCATGCGCGCGTAGCCAACTTCCTCGACCGCCTCCAGAGCGGCCGCGAGCATTCGACTGCGCTGAATCTCCGTGACCCGTCCACGCGACAGCACGTTTGCGTTGCTACGCAGTCGCCCCGACGCGCTACGTGTCTGCCGGACAAAGGCCATTTCTTCCTCGCGTTCTTGCTTTTACCGTAAAGAAAGGTGTTTTGCCCACGTATCCGCGCGACGCGAAACAGATCTGATCCCCGAGAAGCTCCGCGATCCGTAAGGCTAGCTGCGCAGACTCAAGGATCGATCTCGTTAAGTCGAGCCGCGTTTCCGACTATTTTCCCGACTATTCAAACATTTGCGCGCCATCGCCGTCGCCCGCCCTCGACGCGCCCGCCCGTGGCGGGCCTGGACGCCTCTCCTCAGCAGCCGTTTCGACTAGCCTAAGCCCGGTGACATTGCCGATTCGAGCGCGTGTTCGCTCCTCGTTCGTCGTCGTTCTCGCGCTCGTCGTGGCGTCGACGACAGCCGTGCTGGGCCCGGCGAGCGCCGCCGCGAGCTCGTACGGTGACCTGATCGTGCGCCACAGCGCCCCGCCGACTTCGGCGCTCGCGACGCAGTTCGCGCACGTGCCCGCAGCACGCTCGTTCCTGCTCGTCGTAACCGAGCCGACCAAGTCGCCGCTTCGCTTCAGCTGGGCGCTGCACTGCTTCAGCTCCAACCGGCGCGAGAGCGGCGGCGCCAGCGGCGAAGCGACCGTCAGCAGCGGACACTGGGTCAAGCAGGTCCGCCCGAACTGGATCCGGCACCCGTCCTACTGCTCGGGCACAGTCGCGGGATCAGCCGCGGGCAGCCCAGTGCTCGTTCGCGTGTACGCCGACTAGCATCCCGAGAGCAGGCCGTGCCGGCATCACTCTGCAGCTTCAACGGCCGCCGCGAGCTCGGCGAGCGAGATGCCCAGCGCATCGGCGACGCTGCGCACCGTGTCCCACCCCGGCGTCGCCTGCACCAGCTCGATGCGCGCCAGCGAGCCCGTCGTGATCCCCGCGTGGAAAGCCAGCGCTTCGCGCGTGACGCCATGCGCCTCGCGCAGCTGGCGCAGGGCGGCCGCGAGCGCCGGGTCCGGGGTCGAGGAGCGTGTCACCTAGGAAACATGCCATGCCGCATATGTCCAGGTCCAGGCGTTTCGACATACCGTATTGACGGGCTGCTGTTGAGGGCCTGTGCTCTACGATATGTGCCGGACCCTCTGTCGCGGGGTTGAACACTCTCGAGCAGCGCTTCGCCGGGCCCACCGCCCCGCCGGCGCAGGCCCCGCGTCGAGCGAACGAAGCCGCGGCATCCTCGCCGAGCTCCGCTAGTTTGCAGTGCAATGGAAACGACCGCGCATCGCCACGGCGGACGCGTGCACGCTCATCCATACGCTCGACGTCACCGGCACTTGACCGCGCCGCGCCTGTCTGCGCCGATCGCCGCCGGGGAGCACCCTCACGGCCATTCTCACGGCCTGATCGACGACAGCATCAAGCGCTCGCGCGAGGGCGTCCGGGCGGTATCGCTTTCTCTCGCGGTCCTCGGCGCGGCGACGGCCGTGCAAGCGTCGATCTTCCTGGCCAGCGGCAGCATCGCGCTGCTGGCCGACCTGATCCACAACGGCGGTGACGCGTTGACCGCTGTTCCACTCGGAGTCGCGTTCGCCCTGCGCTCCGGCACAGCCGAGCGGCGCGCCGGTCTGTTCGTCGTGGCCGCGATCTTCCTGAGCGCCTGCGTGGCAGGAGTCGAGGCGATCAGCCGGCTGATCCATCCGAGCGCACCGACCCATCTCGCTCTGCTCGCACTGGCGGGCGCGACCGGCTTCGCCGGCAACTTCATCGCCGCACGGGTCCGTCTCGCCGCCGGCCGGCGGCTCGACAGTCATGCGCTGATCGCAGACGGCAACCACGCGAGCGCGGACGCCTACGTGAGCCTGGCGGTGGTCGCCTCGGCCACCGTCGTAGCGCTTGGAGCGCCGAGCGCCGACCCGATCATCGGCCTGCTGATCACAGCCTTGATACTGAGGATCACCTGGCAATCGTGGCGCACCGTTCGCGGCCACAACCATTGATCCCTCCAGACGGCGCCGACTGGATTTCAAGTGGCTTTCATCCCTCTCGGGCGTCCGTGGCCGCGGCCCGGTCGGCGCTCGCAGCCCAGCTAGAGCGGCGGGACCTGGTTATTGACTTGGGTGCCGTGATAGAGGTGGTCCTGGTCCCTGCAAGCAGGCGGGAAGAAGAACTGGACGCTGTCGCTGCGCACGCCGTTGTAGCTGGCGTAGAGGGTCGCGCGACCGACGGTGCCGATGGCGCAGCTTTCGTCGGTGCTGCTCGTGACGTGGAGTTTGATCTTGATTATGTTCCCCGGGTAGCCCCACATCATCGCGTAGTGCGAGTGGTACACGAGGTGGTGCTCCACCGACATGATGATCACGCCGGCCCCATCCTGCTGGCAGATGATCCCCGAGACCGTGTTGGCTTCGAGGTTGATGTTTCCGTGGCCCTTGGCGAAGCTGCTCGCCCCCGTGTACGGCCCGTGTGAAAGCCCCACGGTGGAATCCCGTAGACGGTCGGGACCTCAGAGCAGGACGTAGCTGCACTGGCCGAACCGGCCATGCTCAGCGTCGCCAGCAGCGCTGTCGATGCCGCGAGCGCAACCCCAATCGTTGCCGTTGTTCGCCTACCCCCCAATGCGGGCGGGACTATACGCCTCGCGGCGGCCCTCCTGCCCGCCGCCCGGCACGTTCTCCTAAGACATCGCCTACTCCGCCAGGCCCAAGTCAGCGAGCGCTGTAGCCACATCCGCATAGCCGAGCACAGCCCGCACGACCTGACCGTCCTTGACGACATATGCGTCAACAGCGCGCAGCTCGATCGGAACGTCGCTGCCCTTCCCCTTGCCATACCAGCGCGTGTCGCAAACCACCCACGGCTCAACATCCAAGTGCGTGTAGACCTCCGCGCCGAGTTCATCGAGCGCCTCGATCCACTGCCCGATCAGGGCGCGAGCGCCCTCTTGCCCATACATCATTTCGGGCACATCAGGTGCGTGTTGAATGCCGCGCAGCTCGGCCTCGGGGTGGTACAGCGCGAACATGCTCTCCCAATCGCCAGCGTTCAGCAGAGCATTGGCCTGCCGCACGATCTCCACGTTCTCCCCGACATCGCCTACTCCGTCAGGCCGAGATCGGCGAGCGCGTGCGCGCGGTCGAAGTAGATGACGAGCCTGGTCACCTTGCCGTTGTGAATCTCATTTCGACGGATTTTGGACACCCCGCGGAGTTTTCTTCCGCTTTGTCGAGCGTCAGCTTATGTTCGAACTTCACTTCCAGCGGCTGGCTCGTAGGCGTTGCTGTGATGGAGCCCGTGAGCTGATGGGCCTTGTAGCAGCACAACTCTTCGACCGCGCGCTCGGCCGGCAGGAAAACTTACGGCTGTCTTAGCCCCAGGCGGGTAGAGAGCCGATATGCGGAAGCGCTGTCTAATCCTGTTGGCGGTCGCCGTACTTTTCGGCGGGTGTGGTGGTAAAGCGGCCCATACGACAACCGGGAACGGGCACGGCTACCCGAACAAGCAACACTACTGACGGCCTTTCGCGCGGCTCACTCCCCAGGAGAAGCGTGGTTCGATCCTGACCGCCTAGGGCCTTTACGTTCCCGGACAGTCAGGAGAACCGCGTTCCCGATCACAAAAACGGCGAGCACTATCCAAAACAGGCTTTGCGACCAAATGGCTAGCCCGACATAAGCGACCGCCAAACCCAAGCGCGTGCGTGGGCCGTAGGTGCTGCTGCTGGCCGTGCCGTTCCCCCGCTGCATCCGCTCGACAAGCCGGACGTCCCACGGCTTACCATCATCGTTCGTCATGTCGGAATCTTAGTATCGTTGGGCCGTGCTCGGCAAGCTCGCCGCTTTAGCGTTCATCGGCTTTGCGGCCGCTACCGTCATCGGGTGCTGTAGCTCAGCCGTTCCCTCGCCGGCCTCTATCCTGGAACGGCGCGAACGCGTTAAAGCTTGTCGTCTGCCCGAAAAGCGGTACGCCGACCGTTCGCTATTGCGTCATTTACTTCGCCGCCGGCCCATCGCACGGCGGCAAGATCGTCAAGGTTGTCCTGTCTGCCGATCGCCGGCGTATCTTGAGCGCGGCGCCCGTGACCAGCTTGCCAATCCCGGCAAACGGCTCCGAATCGACCTCCACCATAACTGTCGGCGGCTGACCCATGAGGCTCGCTGCGTTCGCGTTGATAGGAGCTGTGCTTGCGCTAGACGGCTGCGGCGGCAGCAGCAAGCCTCGACCCCCTTTCACCTACCGCGACCCGGGACTCGGACAAATCGCTTCGATTTGTAACAAGCTACGGACGAACGTCGCCCGCTTCGAGCCTCACGGCACCGGCAAGCTAACCGATGCTCGCCTCAAGCACGGGCTAGAGCTAGTAGCGCACAACGGTCCGCCGCTCGTTAGCGCGACGATCGTAGAAGTTGGCGCCGTCAACTCTCCACCCCCGCCCGTTCTGTCCTGCGTTCTGTGCTGAGCAATCTTGAGCGAAATCGGGCGAACCTGCTCGCCCGTCAGCGGGAAGTCAATCGGGCGCATGGGAACGACTCTCTCGATTTCCACACTCTTACCCGTTTGTTCGAGGCAGACTCCGGTTGCCTGCCACCTCGCAAGCCAATTGAAGGCTGACACACGCCACATCGCGCAACGCAACACGCGCCCACATGGCAGGTCTGCCGCGACCACGCGTAATGGTGAAACTCCCCAGCATGGTACGAGGGTTGCCTAGCACCCCCGCGACTCTTTGATCGCGGGGGTGAGTCCCGAATGCCACGCTCCTCCTATCCCTCACCGTGCGCCCAATACGTCGATCTTGATGGAGTCGATGGTGAAGTGACCTCCGCTGACTCCGCCGTTGACGCCGCAGCTGTCGGCGACCTCGGCGGTGATCGTTTGCGCAGTGGGTGCCCCTGGCTCAAAGATTGCTCCTTCTTCCGCTGTTGGCGGAATCGCAAAAAACGCACCGCCCGCGCCACTAAGAGCACCACTCCGCCATTCAATTCGATGAGCTTCTGTCCGCGAGCTACCTTCACTGCTGACCTCCAAGACACCGTCAACGGCCCCGTTCACCAAGATGTAAACGACGCCTTGGGCACGCCCAGCATGATTGCCGTTTTCACAGGTAGTTTCCGCCGGCGTCGTCACCACGACGCTGGCCAGCCTCTGGTCGAGTTCGTCGGCTTGCTGAGTCCATTGCCCCCCGGACAATGGGTCGGGCGTGAATGCGGGGCTCGTTTCTGGAGTCGTCGAGTTTGTTGCGACGGGCGCAACGCTGCGAATGCGGGCGACGACGCTCGTTCCATCTGCGCCTGGTTCACCAGGGGGCCCTTCTTCTCCACCGGGACCTTCATCACCAGTAGCGCCCTTCGATCCGGTAGCGCCAGAAGTCCCTTGCGGACCGGAGGGGCCTCCCTGCCCTGGAGACCCGGTGAGGCCGGCGGCACCGCGTGGGCCGGGAGCTCCACCTGCACCGCGAAGCTGGCGAAGCACGCTCGGCTTGATCTGCTTGGTCGACGTGATCAGGTAGTGCGTCGCGGCGAGGCTCGTACCTCCAAGCGCGACGAACAGTGCGAGCCAGGAAACGAGGTTCCGCCGTATCGCGCCGAGAACGCGGTTCAGTATGCGACCAGCTGGCTTGTCCATGTCTTCTCCCAACGCATCGAAGGTCGGCGCGGCACTCTACCCGCGGACGTTCTCCTGCGATCGCCTACTCCGCCAGGCCGAGGTCGGCGAGGGCACGGTCGCGGTCCAGGTAGAGAACGAGCCTCGTCACCTTGCCCTCTCGGATCTGGAACACGCGCGCTCCCTGCGTGCGCATCGTCGCGAGGTCCAGGCCGGTCGTCTTGCTGCGACCGCTGCGGCGGTCGAGCACGAGGATGCGCCCGTCGTCCAGTTCCCTGTACTCCTCGGCCGTGATGCGGAAGTCCTCCCAGGCACTAAGGAACTCGCGGATTCCTTCCACTGTTCCGGCCAATCCCGCGCTGCCGGTTTCGGCGCCATCAGCGGCCACGATCTCGAACTCGGCGTCCGTCCACTCAATCGACCCGAAGTCGCCACGTTCCCAGTTGGCGTAGATCGAGCGCACGAGGTCCACGTTCTCCGACAGCGCCTACCCCCGTTCCTCGGCGAGACGTTCGGCGGCGGTGCGGGCCTCGGCTATGTCGGAGGTCCTAAGGCGTGCGATCAAGCCTCGTACCCAGACGAAGACCCAACCCTCGCGCTGTCGAAGGTGCCCGGCGCTGCCAACCAGACGACCGTTCTGAATGACGACGGCGAACACAACCCCATTGCCAAGGTCGCGGGCTTCCTCAAGCCCGAACTCCAACTCCTCGTACGTGCCAAACCACTCCTCAAGCATGCTGCTAATGGCCGCCCGCCCCTCGTAGTGGTCCGGCACCCCCCTCCCGTCGAAGGTCGCATCCTCGGCGAAGCTGCTGGCCACCGCGTCGAGATCACGGCGATTCGCAGCCTCAAACGCCCTGCCCACAAGCTCAACCAGGTCGGGGGTGGTGGACTCCTCGGTCATCGCCCGCCCAGTATCCCGCAGGCGCTCAGACGCGAGCGAGCTGGGGTGCCAGCTCACTCGCGTACTGCAGTCCCTCGAACTCTTGCTTGACGCCCGATGAGACGACCCGGAAGCGCTGGTCGCCGAGCGCCCATGAATCTAGTGGGCACCCACCACATCGATCTTGATCGAATTCAAGGTGAAGTGACCGCCCGTATGATCGCCGCTCCCAACTTCGCCGCAACGGTTCCAAACTCGCGCGGAAAGGGTCTGGGTCGTGAGTTTACCGACTGTCAGCCACGTTGGCCCTTCCCAGCGAAACTGTTTGGTGACGGTTTCTTCGCTCGCGTGGGTGACGAGGCCGATGGAACCGATTTCGGTGCCGTCCAACAGCACCTGAATCGCCCCATCGCCGTCGAAGCCATCGGTGCATTCCGATTCGGAAGGTATAGTCACCGTCGCTTCACCGGCAAACGAGTCGAGTTCTTCTGACGTCTGGTTCCACGTCTGTCCTTCTATGGGAATCGTCGTAAAGCCCACTGCTGTTCCAGACGCTACTGGAGCGGGATTGTGCGCTCGTACGATCACGGCAGTGCTGGGAGGTCCTTCGGCGCCGGCCGGACCTTCTTTGCCTTCTGGGCCTTCCTTGCCGACTTCAGTAAGGGTGAACCCCTTTCTGCAGACCCCGCCTTTAGGCGTAATGATGGGTTTTCCTTCCTTCACTGGGACACAAACCGTGATCGGCGATGACGTGCCGCTCGCTAGCACGACTCCTGCGATGACCAGTAGAGCCGCGACTGCGACGGAACCAGCGACTGGGATCGATCTGACAGCTCCCAAAAACCTTGTCATCGGCCCCTCCTCCAACGCTCGTCAGCGGTCAAGGCCCTGCTTCCCGCTATCCCGCTGGTTAGACGGCGATGATACCGGACGGCGCCTAGGCGAGGACCCAGCCGAGGATCGCCTTCTCCTGCCACGTGCGCGCGGACGGATACGCGAACGGTCCTCGTAGTGGATTCATCACGCCCCACCTCCGTCGAGCATCGCAAACGGCGAGTCCTTCCCAGTCGTGTATGTCGACAAGCCGGAGAGGACCGACGAGCGCCTGGACCTGATGGTGATCCGTGACGCGGTGCTCGCTCGTCTCCGGGCGACTCCGGACGAGTGAGCTGCGAGCGCGTCTAATTCGGCGCACTGGCGCAATTTCTGGCGCGCACCGGCCCTGAAAACGCAAAACGCCCCGTAAACGCGGGGCGAAACGTAGTACCGCTACCGGGATTCGAACCCGGGTTTCCGCCATGAGAGGGCGGCGTCCTAGTCCCCTGGACGATAGCGGCGCGTAAATCCAGCGTCGAGGCTAGCAAAGCGCTCGGAGCCGCCACGGCCCAGCCGCACGTCGATCGGGCCGGTGGGTGCGGCTCCCTTCGCCCGGCGCTGGCCCCGAGTGCTCTCGCCCCCAGGTCGTACGATATCTTCGCCTGCTACCCGCGCGGATGTGGCGGAATTGGTAGACGCGCACGGTTCAGGTCCGTGTCTGGGCAACCAGGTGGAGGTTCGAGTCCTCTCATCCGCACTGCGACGGAGCGCCTCCTGTCGCGCGCCTCACCGTCTACCCGCCGGCGGCGTGAACGTGGGTCGAATCGACAACAGCGCCGCCGCAGCTGGCGGCGCCTGCTTGGCCGGGACATCAGGCAGGCCAAAGCCGGGAGGCGATACGGCGGAGAACGAAAAACGGCCGCCGGGGACACCGGCGGCCGTTGACGTGCTGTATGCAGGTCAGCTCAGCGACTGCCGCCGCGGTGGCGACGCTGCATCGCGACGATCGAAAGGCCCATGGCCATCAGCAGTACGCCTCCGGCGATCAGCCAGCGAAGGTCGAGGCCTGTGAACGGCAGCGTCGACGCTTTTTTGGCGGTCGGTGACGTGGAGGTCGTCGGTTCTGCAGCTTTTTCCGGAGCGGTGCTTTTTTCGGGAGTGCTGCTCTGTTTTTCGGGCGAGGTTCCGGAGCTCGGCGTCGGGGCGGTCGTCGGCGTGGTCGTCGGCGTGGATGTAGGCGTGGTCGTCGGCGTGGTTGCCGGCGTGGTCGTCGTGACCGTCGTCGTCGTCGTGGTCGTTTTCGGCGTGTAGCCTTCGGTCGTCGACGTCGACGTGGTATCCGCGGCGAGCGCAGTCGTCGGCAGTACGAACGCCACCATTAGCGCCAAGGCGACGGGCAGAACAAGCAGCCTGCGCACCGCGCTGGACGATTTCCTGATCGGTGCTGCGTCTGCCTTCCGCGGCCTACTCGAGGCCACGACATCGGTCCGAGTCATGCCAACCTCCCGTTGATGGTGGGGTGAACGCTCCAGCCCTGTTCGGGCCTCTTGCCCTGTTTGTCGGGCGATTCTAGTCCTACGTGGATCATTTCTTTCGCCGCTGACAGGCGATCGCCTGCACGACTGACAAGAAGGTCTACCATCGCAACCGGTCGCCACACTCCGATAGCCGCTGTTTGCGACTTTTTATCGACCTTTCCGGCGCTCCAGCCCAGCAATCACGGCTTTGGCGTGGGCTTGCGGGCATCCCGCGCGGAGCGGCTCGGCCTCGCACCCGAATGGCCCAGCCTCGCGCCCGAGCGACCGTGCCGCGCGGCAGGATCCGGCCGGACGACACCTTAGAGAGGCCCCCGCCGAGGCGCCCGGGGGGCCGCGCTGGATCAGTCGAGGCGCACGCGTCCAGCCAGGGCCCCCTGGCTCAGCTCGCCACGCAGGACCTTCTTGTCGAACTTGCCGACGCTCGTCTTCGGAATCTCTGGCAGGAACGCGAACTCGTCGGGCAGCCACCACTTCGCGACTCGCCCGCGCAGGTGCTCGACCAGCTCCGACGCCGTCGTGTTCGCGCCCTCTCGTAGGACAACGCAGCACAGCGGCCGCTCGGCCCAGCGCTCGTCGGGCTTGGCGATCACGGCCGCCTCGACCACGTCGGGGTGCGACATCATCTCGTTCTCCAACTCCACCGACGAGATCCACTCGCCGCCGGACTTGATCACGTCCTTGGCGCGGTCGGTGATCTGCACGTAGCCCTCCGCGTCAACCGAGGCGATGTCGCCGGTGCGCAGCCAGCCGCGGTCGAACTTCTCGCCTTCGCTGTCGTCGTCGAAGTAGCGGGCCGCGATCCACGGTCCGCGCACCTCGATCTCGCCCGTCGCCTCGCCGTCCCAGGCGACCTCGTCCCCGTCGTCGTCGATCAGGCGCAGCTCCACCCAGGGCAGCGGACGTCCCTGCTTGGCGCGCAGCCCCCAATACTCGTCGTCGTGCGCTCGCTCGAGCGGGCGCGAGAAGGTCGCCACGGGGCTCGTCTCGGTCATGCCCCACGCCTGGAAGATGTTCACGCGGTGGCGCTCTTCGAAGTCCTGCATCAGCGCTCGCGGCACCGCCGAGCCGCCACACGTCGCGTTCGTCAGCGACGACAGGTCGACGCCGGGGTGGTCGTCGGCATAGCGGAGCAGGTCTCCGAAGATCGTCGGCACGCAGCCCATCAGCGTGGGGCGCTCCGCCTCGATCAGCCAGGCGAGCGGTTCGGCCTGGAGATACTGGTGCGGCAGCAACAGGTCCGCTCCCGCCAGCGCCACGCCGTACGGGAGCCCCCAGGCGTTGACGTGGAACATCGGCACGACCGCCAGCACGCGGTCGGCGCGCGACAGCCCGAGACCGTCCTTCACGAGCGTCGCCGTCGAGTGCAGGCTGATCGATCGGTGCGAGTACAGCACCCCCTTCGGGTTGCCCGTCGTGCCGCTCGTGTAGCAGAGCGCGGCGGCCTGACGCTCGTCCAGCTCCGGATAGTCGAAGCCGCCCGCGCCCGCCTCGTCGATCAGCTCCTCGTAGCTCAACGCGTTCGGCAGGCTGCCGCAGTCGCCGTCGCCCATCACCACGTAATGCTCGACGGTCTCGAACGTCGGCGCCAGCTTCTCCAGCACTCCGACCAACGAGGCGTCCACGAAGATCACGCGATCCTCGGCGTGATTGACGATGTAGGAGAGCTGCTCCGCAAACAGGCGGATGTTCAGCGTGTGCAGCACTGCGCCAACGCACGGAACCGCGAAGTACAGCTCGAAATGCCGCTGGTTGTTCCACGCGAACGTCGCCACCCGCTGGCCCTGTTCGACGCCGAGGCGCTCCAGCACCCGCGCCAGCCGGTCGACGCGTTCTGAGACTTCCGCAAAGGTCGCGCTGTCCACCCGGCCAGGCTCCTCCAGCGTCACCACCCTCGCGTCGGGACTGCAGGCGACCATGCGCCGGCGCAGGTGATGCAGCGTCAGCGGAAAGTCATCCTGCATCAAGCCCTGCAGTGCCTCGCCGACCCCGCCGAGCCTGCGCTCGCTCCCTCCACGCTCGTCCTGGGCGCGCTCCTGCTCGTCTCCTCCAGGCTTCCGCTCATGCCCTGTGCACTCCCTCCTCGCGCGGCGCCAGCGCGCGCAGCTCGCCATAGATCGCTCGCGTGCGCTGCGCGATGTCGTCCCAGTCGAAGCGCAACACGTGCTCCGAGGCCTCGGTCACCAACCGCTCGCGCAGCCGCTCGTCGACCAGCAGCCGCTCGATCATCACGCCGAGGTGCTCGGCGTCGCCGCCGTTGAAGCGCAGGCCGACCCGCTCGCCGACCGGCACCACCTCGCGCAGACCTCCCGTGTCGGCGACGATGCACGGACAGCCCGACGCCATCGCCTCCAGCGCGACCAGCCCGAACGGCTCGTAGATCGAGGGCACCACGCACAGGTCGGCGATCCGGTACAGCGAATGCAGCACGTCGTCGCCGATCCAGCCGAGGAAGCTGCCGTGCTCGGACAGCCCCAGTCGCTGGGCCTGCGCCCTCAACTCGTGCTCGTGCGTGCCGCTGCCGGCGACCAGGAAGCGAACGTCCTCGACCGCGTCGAGCACGCCGGGCAGCGCGTCGAGCGCGAGCTGAAAGCCCTTCTCGTAGACAAGCCGCCCGACCAGCAGCACCAGCTTCTCGTGCGGCTGCGCGAACTGCCCGCGCAACGCCCGCAGGTCGCCCGCCGGACGCAGTTCGCTCGGGTCGATCCCGTTCGGGATCACCGCGATGCGGCGCTCGTCGATGTCGAAGATGTCAGCGACATGGCCGCGCATGTAGTACGAGCACACGATCACCGTGTCCGCCCGGTGTGCCATCCAGCGCTCCACTGCGTGGATGTGCGACTGCGGCGGGTCTTGCACCCAGCCCTGGTGGCGCCCGTGCTCGGTCGCGTGAATCGTCGTCACGTACGGCGCGCCGATTCGGTCGGCGAGCGTCGCCGCCGCCTGCGCGACGAGCCAGTCGTGCCCGTGCACCAGGTCGTAGCGCGTGTCCTCGGCGAGCGCTTCCCCCGCCGCGAGCATGTCCCCGTTCATCTGCTCGACCCACGCGACGAAGCGGTCCAGGTCGCGCGGCCAGCCGGGCTCCCGCACCCTGTGCACCGACACGCCGGCGAGCTCCTCCACGAGCGGAGATCCCTCCTGCGCCTGCTCGCCGACGCCTCGCGTGAGCACGTCGACCGACACGCCCTGGCGGACCAGCGCCTCGGCGAGCTTGCGTACGTGGCGAGCCAGGCCACCCTCGATGACCGGCGGGTACTCCCATGAGAGAAGCAGCGCGTGTTCGCTCATCTGCAAGACCCTATCTCGGCCGGGTGCCCGAGGCCGCGGCGCGCGCTCCGGGCGGTCGCCTCCCAGGCGCTCGCCGGGGGGGCGCCTCGCGCGCGCTCGCGTGGGGCGCCTCCCGCGCGCTCGCCGCGGCGGCGACCCTCAGATCGCAATCAGCTCGAGCTCGTCCAGACGACGCGTTGCGAGCGAGGCCGACGCGCTCCCGCCCGCGATGGACAGCACGCCCGCCCGGTCCAGGGCGTTCACGGCGACGTCGAGCTCGTCCCGGCGCGCACCGAGGATCTCGGCGAGGTCGACCAGCGTGCAGCTGCGCGCGCGCTGGTCGCTCAGAAGCTCGAGCACGACCGCCCGTTCCAATCGTGCCCTGGCGGCGTGCGGCTCACTCGCGTCTGTGTGCATGGAAGCCCTTCCTTTCGGTGCCCGCGACGGCCGCGTCGCCGCCGCGTCCCAAATCGCCCGATCTCCGATGATCTTCCGATGGTCTGGAGAGTACACACAGCTTGGAACGTTTCAGCACGCCGAGCGGCTGCTCTGCGCGAGAGCGCCCGGCGGGTCGCTGCGCCAGTACCCCCGCGGGGTATATTGGCATCGTGGTCGAGGCCGACGGCTCCGCCGATCCTCCCCAACTCCGCAAGCGGCGCTCTCTACGCGCTCCGGCGATGAGCGTCCTTAGCACGCTGTGGGAAGGGCTCTCCAACGCGCTGCTGATGGCCTGGACCGTGTGGTGGGCGCTGGTGTTCGGATTCACGATCTCGGCAATCGTGCAGGCATGGGTGCCGCGCGAGCGGATCGAGCGCGCGCTCGGTGCAGGCGGTGCACGGCCGATCGCGCTGGCGACCGGGCTCGGCGCCGCGTCCTCCTCGTGCTCGTACGCGGCCGTGGCGATCGCGCGCTCGCTGCTTGCGAAGGGCGCCTCGGCGGCGAGCGCGCTCGCCTTCCAGTTCGCCTCGACGAACCTCGTCGTCGAGTTGGGCGCCGTGATCTGGCTGCTGCTCGGCTGGCGCTTCGCGCTCGCCGAGCTGCTCGGCGGCCTGCTGCTGATCGCGATCATGACGCTGCTGCTGCGCGCGTTCGTGTCCCCGCGCGAGGAAGCGCAGGCACGCGAGCACGCGCGAGCCGCCGAACCAGGCCATCAGCACCACTCGGCGTCGACGAGCATGTCGCTGCGCCGACGCCTGCGCTCGGCCTCCGCTTGGTCGGACGTCGCGCACAACTTCCGCAACGACTGGGCGATGGTGTATCGGGAGATCTTGATCGGCTTCCTGCTCGCCGGGTTCGTCGCGCTGCTCGGCACGAGCTTCTTCAACGCGCTGTTCGTCGTCCACGCCCCAGCGCCGTTGCGCCTGCTCGAGAACGTGCTCGTCGGCCCGCTGATCGCGATCCTCAGCTTCGTCTGCTCGGTCGGCAACATCCCGCTGGCCGCCGTGCTGTGGTCGGGCGGGATCGGCTTCGCCGGCGTGATCGCGTTCATCTTCGCCGACCTGCTCGTGCTGCCGATCGTGGCGATCTACCGCAAGTACTACGGCACCCCGTTCACGCTGCGAATCGTGGCGCTGATGTTCGTCACGATCGTGCTCGCTGCGCTCGCCATCGACGGCCTGTTCAGCGCCGCCGGCCTGGTCCCCCACGTCCGCCCCACGCGAGCCGACATCTTCGGGAGCGTGCAGGTCGACTACAAGCTGTTCGCGAACATTCTCGGCACGCTCGTGTTCCTCGCGCTGTTCGCGCTCACGAATCGCCGCGGGGCGACCGACCCCAGCTGCGGGATGCGCGTCGATCGCGCCAGCGCCGTGGCGCTGCGCAGCGACGGCGACACCCACTACTTCTGCTCGCCCGCCTGCGCCGCCGCCTACGTGCAGGCGGCGCACGCCGAGCACGTAGGCTGATCGCCATGCGCTGGTTCGTCGACGGGATGAACGTGATCGGTACGCGCCCGGACGCGTGGTGGAAGGACCGTCACTCGGCGATGGTCCGGCTCGTGCACCTGCTCGAGAAGTGGGTCGCCGCGACCGGCGAGGACGTGATCGTCGTGTTCGAGCAGCCGCCGCGGCCGCCGATCCGCTCCACCGTGATCGAGGTCGCCCACGCGCCGCGACCGCGCCGGGACTCCGCCGACGACGAGATCATGCGCCGCCTGTCGGCCGACGGCGAGCCCGGCGCGATCCGAGTCGTCACCTCCGACCTGTGGCTCGTCGATCGCGTGCACGCCGCCGGTGCCACCGTCGAGCCGGCCGACTCGTTCCGCACGCGAATCGAGGCGCCCTGATGGCGCCCGTCACGCGCTATGCCAGCAGCGGCGAAGCGAGCATCGCCTATCAGGTGGCCGGCAACGGGCCGCTGGACATGCTGTTCATGACCGGCTGGATCTCGCAGGTCGAGCAGCTCTGGGAGTCGCCCGGGCTGCGTCGGATGATGGAGCGCCTGTCCGTGTTCAGCCGGCTGATCCTGTTCGACCGGCGCGGTACCGGGCTGTCGGACAGCGTCGGCGAGCGGTACACGCTCGAGCAGGAGGCGCGCGACGCGGTTGCCGTGCTCGACGCCGTCGGCTCTGAGCGCGCGGCGCTGTTCACCTACGGCCTCGGCGGACCAGTCGCGGCGATGCTCGCGGCCGGGAGCCCGGAGCGCATCGGCGCCCTGATCATGTACGCGTCGATCGCTCGCACCACCTGGGCGCCCGACTACGCGTGGGCGATGACGGTCGAGGACCGCGCCGCGTGGACCGAGCGCACCGTCGCCGCTTGGGGCGAGGTGGCGGCGCCGGGGATCCCCGTGATGGCGCCGTCGATGGCCGACGACCCCGGAGCTCGCGAGTTGGTTCGCACGGCTGCAGCGTCTCGCGGCGAGCCCCACCGAGGCGCGCCAGCTGCTCGATGCCGCGGCCGACCTCGACGTGCGCCACCTGCTTGGGGAGATCCGCGTGCCGACGCTCGTGATGCACCGCGCGCAGGACAGCGCCTGGGACCCGCGCCATTCGCGCTACCTGGCCGAGCACATCCCCGGAGCGCGCTACGTCGAGCTCGAGGGATCGGACTCGCTGCCATTCCTCGGCGACAGCGATGCGATCATCGAAGAGGTCGAGGAGTTCCTCACGGGCGGACGCGCCGGCGGCGAGCAGGCGCGAGCGCTGCTGACGGTCATGTTCACCGACATCGTGGACGCGACCGCGCGTGCCGCCGAGCTCGGCGACGGGCGCTGGCGCGACCTGCTCGCGCGTCACGACGAGCTCGTGCGCAAGGAGCTGCGCCGCTTCGGCGGCAACGAGGTCAAGACCGTCGGCGACGGCTTCCTGGCGACGTTCGACGGCCCGCCCTCGCGCGGGCTGCGCTGCGCGCTGGCAGTCACCGAGGCCGCTCGCGAGCTCGGCATCGAGGTGCGCGTCGGCATGCACACCGGCGAGTGCGAGCTGATCGGAGATGACGTCGGCGGCATGGCCGTGCACATCGCCTCGCGTGTCAACGGCCTCGCGGGCGCGGGCGAGGTGCTCGTATCCGGCACCGTCTTCGGAACCGTCGTCGGCGGGCCGTTCACTTTCGCCGATCGAGGCTTTCACGAGCTCAAAGGCGTTCCCGGGCGCTGGCCGTTGTTCGCGCTCGGCACCTGAGCGCGACGCCGCGTCCGCGTCGCTGCGCGACCCATCGATCATCAAACGACATACGATCACCGCGGTGCAGCACGCAGGCCCTGACCCGCCCCCGCGCAGCGCACTGATCTTCGGTGCGCGCAACCTCGGCAAAGCGATCATCGAGCTGCTCGTCGCCAACGGCTGGTCGGTGTGCGGCGTCGCGCGCTCCGAGCAGACGCTGCAGGGCATCACCGCGGCCGGCGCGCTCGCGCTGCGCGCCGACATCACCGACCAGGCCAGCGTTCGCGACGCGGTCGTGCAGACGGTCGCCGCGCACGGGCGCGTCGACCTGGTCGTGAACGCCGCCTCGGCCTACGGCGGAACACGCAGCGGGCCGTTCGGCGGCGGGCCGATCGCCGAGGCGAGCGCCGACGCGTTCGACTCGTGGGCGGCCGCGCCCGCTCGCTCGGCCTTCGCCTTTCTGTCCGGCGCCGGCGGCTATCTGCTCGAGCACGACGCCAAAGCCACGCTGATCCAGGTGACCGGCGGATCCTCGCGCCGGGCGCTGCCCGGACGCGGGCTGTGGGCAGCCGGCGCGTTCGGCGTACGCGCGATCACGCAGGCGGCCGCGCAGGAGCTACGCCCGCGGGGCATCCATGTCGCGCTGCTGATCATCGACGCCGGCATCGAGCCGCTCAGCGGCGCCAGCAGGCCCGGGCGCCTCGCGCGACTCGCTCGCCGACCCGCCCAGCCTCGCCGAGGCTGTGCTGTATCTCGCCGAGCAGGGCCCTCGCGCTGCCACGCACGAGCTGCAGGTCACGCCGCTCGCGGAGACATGGGTGCCATGAGCGCCGCAAGCGGTGCACGAGCAGTTGGCGCACGATGAAGATTCGCGCTGCGCTGCTCGAGCAGTTCGCGAGCCCGCTCGTCGTGCAGGAGCTCGAGCTCGCCGAGCCGCGGGCGGGTGAGGCGCTGGTCAGGCTGGTCGCATGCGGCGTATGCCACACCGACATGTACAGCGCCTCGGGTGTCGACCCGTCCGGCTACGCGCCGACCGTGCTCGGGCACGAGGGCGCCGGCGTCGTCGAGGCCGTCGGCGAGGACGTGCGCGACGTCGCCCCGGGCGACCACGTCGTCACTCTGTTCTCGCCGCAGTGCCGCGAGTGCGTGCACTGCCTGGACCCGCGCACGAACCTGTGCCTGGCGATCCGCGAGCAGCAAAACCTCGGCCACCTGCCCGACGGCACGACTCGCCTGTCGCGTGAGCGGAGAGCCGATCCGCCACTTCATGGGCACCTCCACGTTCGCCGAGTACGCGGTGATCCCCGAGATCGCGCTCGCCAAGGTCAACCGCGAGGCGCCGCTCGACCGCGCCTGCCTGTTCGCGTGCGGGCTCTCGACCGGCCTCGGCGCCGCGATCAACACGGCGGCCGTGCAGCCCGGCTCCACCTGCGTGGTGTTCGGCGCGGGCATGGTCGGGCTCGGCGCCGTCGCCGGCTGCCGCCTGCAGGGCGCCGAGCGGATCGTCTGCGTCGACCTCTCGGAGCAGCGCCTGGAGCTCGCGCGCGGACAGGGCGCGACCGACTGCTGGCACGCCGACGGCGACGTCGTCGAGCGCGTGCTCGAGGAGACCGGCGGGTTCGGCGCCGACTACACGTTCGAGGCGACCGGCCTCGTCGCCGTCATGCGCCAGGCCGTCGAAGCGGCGCGCATGGGCTGGGGGCTGTGCACGGTCGCCGGCGTCGCCGGCAAGGGCGAGACGCTCGACGTCGTGCCGCGGCTGCTGATCACCGGGCGGCGCGTGTGCGGCTCCTCGTTCGGCGGCGTCAAGGGACGCGACCAGGTTCCGCAGCTCGTCGAGCTCTACCTGCGGGGCAAGATCGACGTCGACCCGTTCATCTCGCACCGCATGCCGCTCGAGCATGTCAACCGTGCGTTCGAGCTGATGGAGGCCCAGGACGGCATCCGCTCGGTGCTCGAGTTCGGATAGGCTCGCCGCATGGCGCAACTCGGACCGTCCTCTCCGGCGCTCGAGCTCGCCGAAGCGCTGCGCGCACGCGAGCTGTCCGCCGTCGAGCTGCTCGATGCCTGCCTCGCGGCCGTCGACGAGCGCAACCCCGAGCTGAACGCGATCACCTGGCGAAACGACGAGCAGGCCCGGGCCGCCGCCGCCGAGGCCGACACGCGACTGGCCGCGGGCGAGGCGGCGCCGTTCCTCGGCGTGCCGCTGCCGATCAAGGATCTGACGCCCGTCGCCGGCTGGCCCGTCACCTTCGGCTCGCACGGAGCGCCCGCGGGGGTCAGCGACCGCAGCGAGCTCGTCGTCGACGCGCTCGCACGCGCCGGCTTCGTGCTCACAGCGCGCACCAACGCGCCCGAGTTCGGCGTGATCACGGCCACCGAGAACAGCCGCTTCGGCATCAGCCGCAACCCGTGGGACCTGGATCGCACGCCGGGCGGCTCGAGCGGCGGCGCCGCGTCGGCCGTCGCCGGCGGCATGTTCCCGATCGCCCACGCCAACGACGGCGGCGGCTCGATCCGCATCCCCGCCTCCTACTGCGGCCTGGTCGGCGTCAAGCCCAGCCGTGGCCGCGTTCCGCGCCTCGCACAGGGATGGCTCGGCGCGATCGTCGAGGGCGTCGTCGCGCGCACCGTCGCCGACTCCGCCGCCGTGCTCGACGCGATCGCCAGCTTCGATCCGCTGGCCTGGTACAACGCGCCCGTCCCGGCGCGCGCTTTCGCCGAGGAGCTGCACGCCGCGCCCGACGCACTGCGCATCGGGCTGATGGCCGAGGCGCCGCTCGGGATCCCCACCGACGAGGCGTGCATCGCGGGCGCGCGCGCAACCGCGACCGCGCTCGAAGGGCTCGGCCACCTCGTCGAGGAGGTCGAGGTGCCGACGGTCTCCGAAGCGATGATCGCGCCGTTCATCGCGCTCACGCAAGCCGGCCTCGCCGACTACGAGGGCGTCGACTGGTCCGCGGTCGAGCCGCACATTGCCCATCAGCGCAAGCTCGCCGGCGAGACCGGCGCCTACGACTTCGCGCTCGCCGCGCGCGCGCTCGAGCTGCTCAGCCGCCAGGAGGTGGCCCGCTGGGGACGCGACTTCGACGTGCTCCTGACGCCCACCTCGGCGATCCTGCCGCCGCCCGCGGGCTCGATCATGAAAGCGCAGCACGCGACCCCCGACGCTCCCGTCCCCGAGGTCGTGGCCAGCGTCTCGTTCACCGCCTTCGGCAACATCACCGGCCTGCCCGCCGTCAGCCTGCCGCTGCACAGCACGGCCGAGGGCCTGCCCGTCGGCGTGCAGCTCACATGCGGGCCATGGGACGAGGCCACGCTGCTGCGCCTGTCCGCGCAGCTCGAGCAGGCGATCCCGTGGGCCGAGCGCCGCCCGTCCCTCGGCGCACTCGCCTAGCCCGCCCCGCCAGTGGCCTTCGAGCAGATCATCACCGAGGCGCAGGACGGCGTCCTCACGATCACGCTCAACCGGCCCGACCGCCTGAACGCGTGGACCGCGACGATGGGCCGCGAGCTGCTCGAGGCGTTCGACCAGGCCGACGCGGACGACGACGTCCGCGCGATCATCATGACCGGCGCCGGGCGCGGCTACTGCGCCGGCGCGGATCTCGCCTCCGGCGGCGAGACCTTCGACTACAGCGCGCGCCGCGCGAGGGCTCGTTGCTGTCGCACAGCGACGCCGGCGTCCCCCGTGACAACGGCGGCGAGTTCACGCTGCGCATGTTCGCCTCCAAGAAGCCCGTGATCGGCGCGATCAACGGACCGGCGGTGGGCGTGGGCGCGACGATGACGCTGCCGATGGACGTGCGCCTGGCCGCCGACGACGCCCGCATGGGCTTCGTCTTCACGCGCCGCGGGATCGTGCCCGAGGCGTGCTCGAGCTGGTTCTTGCCGCGCGTCGTCGGCATCAGCAGGGCGATGGAGTGGGTCGCCACCGGCCGCGTCTTCTCCGCACAGGAGGGACTCGACGCCGGGCTGCTGCGCAGCCTGCACAGCGCCGAGGAGCTACTGCCCGCGGCGCGCGCGCTCGCGCAGGAGATCGCCGAGAACACGGCGCCGGTGTCGGTCGCGCTGGCGCGCCAGATGATGTGGACGATGCTGGGCGCCGAGCACCCGATGCTCGCCCATCGCGCCGACTCGCGCGGCATGCTCGCGCGCGGCCAGTCGGCCGACGCCGTCGAGGGCGTCACCTCGTTCCTGGAGAAGCGCCCCGCCCGCTTTCCCGACCGCGTCAGCGACGGGCTGCCCGACATGTTCCCGGGCGGCAGCGAGCCCGCGTTCGAGTAGGCGCTCCGAGGCGCGCGCGCTATGCCGCGCGATCGGATGATCGCCTCGCGCGGCACCGCCGAGCGCGGCACGCCGATGCCGTCGCACAGGCGGATGCACGGCTCGTACACCGGGTGGAAGCCGAGCAGCGCGAGCACCGTCACGATCCTGTAGCCGCGCCTGCGCAGCGCGGCGATGATGTGCGGATAGGCCGCCAGCGTCTGCCCTCGCGGGCCGCCGCCGTCGTGGGAGATGATGATCGAGCCCGGGTTTCACCTGGGCGAGCACGCGCCGCTCGATCGCGCCCACGCCCGGCTGCTCGTAGTCGCTCGGATCGACGTTCCACAGGATCGTCGCCAGCCCGAGCGAGCGCGCCGTGCGCTGGATCGACGCGTCGACGTCGCCGTAGGGAGGGCGGAACACGCACGGCGTGTAGCCGCTCAACGTGCGGATCGCGTCGATCGTGCGCTGCAGCTGCGCGCGCACTTCGTTGGGGCGCAGGGTCGTCAGGTCGGGATGCGTGAACGTGTGGTCGCCCGGCACGTCGCCTTCGCGCAGCTCGTGCAGGATCGTGTCGCGGTACTCCGAGGTGACCTGCCGGCCGATCATGAAGAACGTCGCCTGCGCGTGGTTGCGCGCGAGCATGCGCACGAACGCCGGCGTGTCGGGGTACGGCCCGTCGTCGAAGCCGATCGCCACCTCCCGTCGCGCTGGCCCCTGCCGGTGCGCGGCGGTGCCGTAGCTGACGCAGCCGACGACGCGATACAGCTCGGAGCCCGCGCTCGGCGCCGAGCCGAGCACCGGGCCGGCCAGCGCGCGCCCGCCATCGACCAGGCGCGGCGAGCCGAGCGCTCCGGGAGCGGCGCTGCCGCAGTCCGACAGCAGCGCCGCGAGCACGGCGATCGACCCCGCCGTCGCGATCAGCGCTGCGACCTGGCGTGCCGTGCGCGCGTGCGCCGGCGGGATCGAGGACAACCGTGCGGCCCACCGCCGGGCCCCCGTCGAGAGCGCCGAACGAAGCAGCGACACGGCGCCTCAGCCGCAGAACCAACTCGGCGATCGTGCGCAGGCTCGCGGCGTCGGCCGACACCAGCAGCGTCGTGACGATCGACTCGCGCCACTTGGCCAGGTCGTCGCGAATCTTCTCCGGCGGGCCGACGAGCGACAGCTCCTCGATCAGCTCGCGCGGGATCTTCGCCGCCGGCCTCGTCCTTGCGCCCGCTCAGGTACAGCTCCTGGATCTCCTCGACCTCGCGCTCGTAGCCCATGCGGATCGCCACGTTGGCGTGGAAGTTATTGCCTTTCGCGCCCATCCCCCCGAAGTACAGCGCGTAGAACGGCCGCAGCCCGTCGATCGCCGCATCGACGTCGTCGGACACGATCAACGGCACCGTCGCGGCGACCTCGAACTCCTCCGCCGTGCGCCGCGCGCCGGGACGCGCGAAGCCCTCCTGCAGGGAAGCGCGGTAGGCGTCCTGATGGGTCGGCGAGAACAGCATCGCCAGCCAGCCGTCGCACAGCTCCGCGCACAGCGCGATGTTCTTCGGCCCCTCCGCGCCCAGGTAGATGGGGATGTCCGAGCGCAGCGGGTGGATCGAGGACTTCAGCGGCTTGGCCAGGCCCGTGCCGCCCGGCAGCGGGAGCTTGTAGTGCTCGCCGTCCGCCCTCACCGGCCCCTCGCGCGCCCAGATGTCGCGCAGGATGCCGATGTACTCGCGCGTTCGCGCGAGCGGCTTGGCGAATGGCATTCCGTACCAGCCCTCGACCACCTGCGGGCCAGATACCCCGAGGCCGAGGATGAAGCGCCCGTTGGACAGATGATCCATCGTCATCGCCGCCATCGCCGTGGCCGCCGGCTGGCGCGCGGACATCTGCACGATCGCCGTGCCCAGCTTCAGGCGCGTCGTCGACGCGCCCCACCACGCGAGCGGCGTCAGGCAGTCAGATCCGTAGGCCTCCGCCGTCCAGATCGAGTCGACACCGAGGCGCTCGGCCTCGGCGATCGCCTCAGCCGCGCCGGGCGGCGGGCCGCCGGCCCAGTAGCCGGTGTTCAGTCCTAGCTTGAGGCTCGCAGTCATTGCGTCGGCGCGAGAGCCTATTGGATTTGCTCGGCCACGCAGCGCGCGTCGGCCGGCCTCAGCGGGGCCGGGCCGAGCGTCGCCTCAGCGGTCGCCGCCTGCTCACGCCGTTCGCCGGCCGCGACCGCGTCGGGGTCCTCGAGCCGGTGCGAGAGCGCCAGCGCGAGCATCGCCAGCCCGATCAGCACGACGCCGTACACGTTCGCCGTGTCGTGCAGGCCGAACTGCGTCACCGCGATACCCGCGGCGAGCGCCGGCAGGCTGTAGGCCAGGTAGGAGGCGACGTACACCGCGGCGACCAGCGCCGCGCGCTGATCGAGCGGAGCGCGGTTGCTGATCGCTCGAAAGGCGCCCGCGAAGGCCGGGCCGAAGCCGAGCCCGGCGACCCCCGTGGCGATCAGGAACAGCGCCGTCGAGCCGTCGCCGAGCGCCAGCAACGCGAGCCCGACGCCGACGATCAGCGCGACCAGCCCCCCACGCGCCGCCGCGCGCGCGTGCGTGTCGCGCAGCCAGATCGACGCCACCGAGCTGGTCCCGGCCATGATGAAGATCGGCAGCCCGCCGGCGACGTGGCTGCTGTCGTGCAGCACCTTGGCCGTCAACGAGGGGCCCAGCGACAGGATCAGCCCGCCCAGCGCCCAGGTGGCCGTCAGGCATGGGATCGTCGCGAGGAACGCGCCGCGCAGCGAGGCCGGCACGGCGACCTGCGGGCGCAACGAGCGCCGCCACGCGGGATGGCGCTCGACCGTCTCGGGGATCGCCGCTGCGAGCAGCAGCGCGAGCGCGAAAGCGCCCAACATCAGCCAGTAGACAAGGCGCGTGGGGTCGGGCCCGAACTGCACGAGCAGCCCGCTGCCGAGCGCTCCGAGGGCGAGCCCGAACATCGGCGCGGCGGCCGCCAGCAGCGCGCCGAGACGCTGGTTGGACGGCGGTTGCAGGTCGATCAGCGCGGCGCTGATCGCGGCCGTGGCGATGCCCGTCGCGACGCCCTGCAGGATGCGCGCCGCGAACAGCCACGAGACGCCTTGCGCCTCGGCGAACAGCAGCATCGCGACGATCTGGATCGTCAGCGCGAGCAGCAGTGTCGGGCGCCTGCCGAGATGATCGGACAGCGAGCCGGCCACCACGAGCGCGCCCAGCAGCCCGAGCGCGTAGACGGCGAACACCGCCGTCAGCGTGATCGAGGAGAAGCCCCATTTCGCCTGGTAGACGATGTACAGCGGCGATGGCGCGCTGGAGGCGAACAGCAGCAGCGTGAGCGTCGCCGCCAGCAGCCAGAAGGCCGGCTTGCGGGCGAGCTTCCTCATGTCGGTAGAACGACGGCGGTTGACGTTTTGTGAGGGCAAGCGTTCGGACCTTCCGGGCATCGGGTATGCGTAGGCGGTCTGCGTCACTAGTCTGGGGCCGATGGCCTACACGACCGCCGACGCTCGCCAGGGACTGCTCGACACGGTAGCGGCGGCGATCGAGCAGCTCGGCGTCGCGCTGTCGGCGCTGGGCGAGGCCTACGAGCAGCTCGACGAACGCAGCGCCGAGCGCCTGGAAGAGCAGCTGTTCCGCCCCGTGCAGCTCGCCTACGGACGCGCGCAGCGCACCTACGCGTCGTTCGCCGAGCGCCATCGGCTGGACGCCCGCAGCTTCGCGCCGGCGCCGGCCGGCGCGCCCTCGACGGGCGTGCGCGGTTTCATCGACGAGGCGACGCAAGCGGCTGCGGCCGCCGACGCCGACCTCGCCGAGCTGCAGGACTCGATGCTGCCGGTCGAGGTCGGCGACGCCGAGCTACGTGACGGCCTGCGCGAGGTGCGCGAGCTGCTCGGCGAGCTCGATCGGCGCGCACGGCGAGTTCATGCGCACGCTGGGGCGCTAGCCCGCTGCTGGCCACTGCTGAAGCGCCGGCCACGCTGGCCGCCGGCGCAGGCGCCGCGATCAGACGGCCG
The DNA here is from genome assembly GCA_963846205.1 of uncultured Solirubrobacteraceae bacterium. GTDB lineage: Bacteria > Actinomycetota > Thermoleophilia > Solirubrobacterales > Solirubrobacteraceae > Palsa-744. Next base: position 358,785 of record CAWJVB010000006.1, read on the forward strand.
ACGCCGCGTAGCAGAGCCGCGAACACGCCCTGCAGCGTGCGCTTGGCGTAGGCGTGACTCGGGCTGGCCGTGATCAGCACGGCCGCAGACACGCGCACGGAGCCATGGCGCAGCAGCACGACCTGATGCTCGACTTCGCCCGTGCCCGAGCCCCAGCCTCCCTTGAAGTAGACCTGCCAGCCGGGCAGCGCGCAGCCTCCCGATCCCCCACCGCTGGCTCGCGACGACGCTCGCCAGCAGATGCATCGCGGCCGCCCGATGGCGCGCCACGACGTAGCTGTCGATGTGCAGGAAGAAGCGCGCCTGGTCGGCGGCGTCGATCCGGCTGAGGCCCCACACGACCGGATCGAGCGTGAACCGCCGCATGCCCGCGTCGCGCGCCACGGCGTTGACCTCCGCCGGCCCGACGAACGCGAGCACCTGCGTCGCGGCTGTGTTGTCCGAGCGCTCGATCATCGGGTCGATCAGACGACGGTCCGATGCGCGCAGCGGACGGCCCCGCACGCGCCGGTCGTCCAGGTAGGCGACCAGCAGCATCGCCTTCAGCACGCTCGCCGAGGGCACCGTGCGCGTGACGCGCCAGCCCCACTGGCGGCGCTCGGTGCGCACCGCGAAGCTCACGGTGCCGGCGCGCGTGCGCGCGTACGCGATCGCCGCTCGCACATGCGGCTGCCACGGGAGAGCGCGACCGAGCGCCGGCGCGCGTCGAGCCTCGACGCCGGCGGCTGGCCTGCGCCCGCTGCCGGCGACGCTGGAGCGAGCGGGCGCGGACGCGGCGGCGCCTGCGCACAGCGCGCTGCCGGCCAGCAGGGTCACGAGCGCGTCACGACGCGGCGCGCGCGCGATGCGCAAGCGCCGCAGCTCAGAGGCCGACGCTGACGATGCTCGCATTTGCCGCAGTCGTGCCGAACTCGCTCACATACGCCGTGCTCGCGCTGAGCGCGGTCGAGCCGAGCTGAACGGTGCCGCCGGGTCCCGCCGGGCGGTTGGCGGCAGCGGCTCGCGCCGTTGTAGGCGTGCGTGTAGCCGCGTTCGTAGCCGGGGTCGCGCGCGCACGGTCGAGGGCAGGCTCAGCAGCGTGCGTTCGCGGATTCGCGCCGGGCCGCGGCGCGCGCGCCTGGAGACGTGCGCGAGCGCCGGCCCGAGCCGCAGCTGCTGAGCGCAGCGCGTGACGCGATCGAACAGCAGCCGCCCGCCGAGCAGCGACGGGTTCGACAGCGCCGCGCCATATCCCACGGCGCGCAGCGTGCGCACGCGAGCGCTCGCCAGGTCGACCAGCTCGATCGCGCTGTGCGCCGGCGTGCCGACCGCGAACACGACCTGCGCTTCGTCGAGCGACGGCCTGCCGACCTCCCCCGCGAGCCGCGCATCCGTACACGTAGCGGCGCAGCGGCGGCGCCGGCAGCGACACGGCGATCAGTTGTTCGCGCGCCGGCGGCGTCGAGGTCGCGAAACACGAGCCAGCTGTTGGAGACCGCGAGCGCGTTCACGCCCGGCGCCGCCAGCGTCAGCCTCGGCGTCAACGTCGCGCGATCGGCGACGACGATCTCGCCGGCGCCCGTCCAGGCGACGAGCGAGCCGCCGATCGCGGGGTGTTCTCCCGGCAGGCTGCTCGCGCGCGCGCTCAACGCGCCTGCGCCGCCGCTGCCCGCGAGCGCGAGCAGCATGCCGGGCCCGCCGGGTTGCCTGCCAGGCCAGCTCTCCCGCCGCCGCGGAAGGGTCGGTGGCGGCCGGCAGCGTCGCCGCGCTTCGCGCCGGCGGCGCCGAGCACGAGCGCGCACAGGAGCAGCCCGAGCGCGTCGAGGCGGCGAAGTCCCAGCCACAGCCGCGGCTCGCCGGCCATCTCGTCGAGGCGCCGCGCGCCGCGCCCGCCGCGCAAGCCCGGCGCCATCCACAGCACGGGCAGCGCGCGCCCGGCGCCGAACGCGAGCGCCGATGATCGCCCCCAGCAGCGGGTCGCCGGCCGCGAAGCTGATGCCGGCCAGCGCCCACACGGCGAACGCCAGCACGAACGTCGTGAAGCCGAGCCCGAGCAGCACGCCGTACAGCGCGCAGGCCAGCGGCAGCGGCATCGTCCAGCGCCACCGCTCGGGGACCTGGCGGCGGATCTGCGGCGCGATACGCACGCCGCGCCAGTCGGCCACGGCCGCCGCCAGCGCGATCGCGGCGCCGAGCCCGGCGCGCAGCCCGTCGACGCCGCCGCCGATCAGCGCGCCGGCGCAGCGCGAGCCCGGCGAAGGTCACCACGCCGCCGATCAGCGTGCCCAGCGCGAACGTCGCGCTGGCCACGAGCGTCGCGCCTCGGCGCGCGTCGCCGAGCGCGCTGCCGATCGTCTCGACCATCGAGAAGCCGCACGGCGACCACGCGCCCGTGACGCCCGGCGACCGCCGCGGTGATCGCCGCGCAGGCCGCCAGCCCGCTCAGCACGGGACCATCGTTTCGTAGTACTGCACGCAGAACACGTGGCGGCCCGGGTAGCAGTAGCCGACGAGCGCTTCGTCGCCGTTGATCCGCTTGCTCGTGTGACCGCAGCAGTCCATCAGCCGGCGCACGCGCCCGCCGCAGCAGCGATACCACGAGCCATCGGTATGCAGGTTCAGGCCGTACGCCTTGCCGGCCGCGGGGCACACCTTCGAGCGCGGCGCCGGCGCCAGCGGCTGGCCGTCCGGGTCGCGCAGGACCTGTCCCTGCGCGTCGACGGGGTAGCCCTGCGCGTTGACGGGCCGGCCGAGGTCGTCGACGGGGTGCCCGTCGGAGGCCCGCAGCGGGTAGTCGTGGCGGTCGACGCGCGGCAGCCCGGTCGGATGCGGGCAGTTGCCCGTCGTGTACGTGTGCCCGCAGAAGTTGGTGTAGGCGTCGGCGTCGTCGGGCAGCACCGCCTGCGTGAGCGTGCGCGCTCCCGCCAGGGCGATGATCGCCGCGCCGGCCCACTCGAGGAAGCCGCGGCGGCTGGAGTGCCGCAGCACGGCGTCGGCGAAGTGCTCGGGCTCGCGGCGCTCGACGGGCCGGCGCCGCTCGCCGCCGGCGTCACCGTCGCCGCTCGCCGGGGGCTCAGGCCGCAAGCGACAGCCCCTGCTCGCGAAAGCGGGCCGTCGCGAGCACGCTCTCGAGCTGGGCGAGGCTGTTGAACGTGCCCTTCGCCAGACGGTCCCCGTCGTCGCTGAGCGCGACCGCATACGGGCTCCCGGGCACCTCCGCCTCGCGCCACACGGCGGCGTCGCCGTGCTCGTCGAAGATCCTCACCGCCAGCAGCGGATCGCCCGCGACGTGCGCGACCGCCGGAGCCACCTGGGCGCACAGCGGGCAGCCGTCGGAGGTGAAGACCGCGAGCCCCAGCGGCGCGCGGCGCTCGCTCTGGACGAGCCCGCCCCACGCCTGGCTGGAGCCCAGCTCGGGCCCCTCGCCGGGGATCTCCAGCGCGCCGCGCGCGCCGGCCGACAGTCGCAGCACGCCGACCTCGCGGGCCAGCGCGAACACGGCCACGCCGAGCGCCGCGACCGCGGCCAGGCTGAGCGACAGCCCGAGCGTCAGCCAGCGGTCATACCCGGCCGGGTCCTGCGGCAGCCAGCCGAGCGCAGCGACGCCCGCCACCAGCGCGAGCGCCGCGCTGCGCGCGAGCGACAGCGCGCTCAGGCGCGAGGAGCTGCCGAAGCATGCGCACGGCCGCCCGCCGCGCCCGGCGAGCAGCGCCGCGCCGCCGGCCACCGCGAAAGCCGCCAGCAGGACCGCGGCGGCGACCCGTGCCCACGCCGCTCCCGCCGCCAGGGCAATCGCGAGCAGCGGCCTCGCTGGCGAGCAGCAGCGCGAGCGTCACGCGCTGCAGCGCCGCGCCGGTGATGCCGTAGGTCGCCAGCGCGGCCGCGCTCGGACCGGCGCGGCGCGCCTTCAAGGCCGCCGCCAGCAGCGAGCACGAGCGCGAGCCAGATCGAGACGATCGCCGTCACCGCGCGGACGATACGGCGAGCCCCGGATCGCTCTGCTGGCGCGGGTCCGATACGGCGAGCCCCGGATCGCTCTGCTGCGCGAGCGGTGTCAGCCGTTGTGCGCGAGCGCGTCGCGGGCCGACCTGGGCGACGCTCGTGTAGCCGCTCAGCGCCAGCGTCAGGTCGAGCTCGCCGAGCAGGCAGCGCAGCACGTGCTCGACTCCCGCCTGCCCGTCCAGCGCCAGCCCCCATACGTAGGGGCGCCCGATGCACACCGCGTTGGCGCCGAGCGCCAGCGCCTTGAAGGCGTCGGCGCCCGTGCGCACTCCGCTGTCGAACAGCAGCGCCGGCCCCTCGCCGACCGCCTCGCGGATCGCCGGGCAGCGCGTCGAGCGCGCCGAGCGCGCCGTCGACCTGGCGCCCGCCGTGGTTGGAGACGACCAGCCCGTCGACGCCGGCGTCGATCGCGCGCCGCGCGTCCTCGGCGTGCACGATGCCCTTCAGCACGATCGGCAGGCTCGTCTGCTCGCGCAGCCATGCCAGGTCCTCCCAGGTGACGGTCGGGTTGGAGAACTGGTAGGCCCAGTGCCCGATCGCCGGCCCCGGGTCCTCCTCGGGCGTCTTCTCCAGCGCCGCGCGGAAGACGGGGTCGCTGAAGTAGTTGGCGACGCCCTCGCCTTTCAGGAACGGCAGGTACGCGTTGGTCAGGTCGCGCGGGCGCCAGCCGAGGAACCACGTGTCGAGCGTCAGCACGATCGCCGCGTAGCCGGCGCGCTCGGCGCGGCTCGACGAAGCTCGCCGCGAGCTCACGCTCGCGCGGCCAGTACAGCTGATACCAGCGGCTGCGCCTCGCCCATCGCCTCCGCGACCTGCTCGATCGAGTGCGAGGCGGCCGTGCTGAGGATGAACGGCACGCCGTGCGCCGCGGCCGCGCGCGCCGAGGCGAGCTCGGCGTCGGGGTGGACGATCGACTGCACGCCGACCGGGGCGAGCATCAGCGGCGCCGGCATCTCGCGTGCCGAGCACGGTAGCTCGACAGGTCGCGCACGGAGACGTCGCGCAGCATCCGCGGCACGATCCGCCAGCGCTCGAACGCGTCGAGGTTGGCCTGCAGCGTGCGCTCGGAGCCCGCGCCGCCGGCGACGTAGCCGTAGGCCTGCGCGCTGAGCTTCTCGCGCGCGCGCTCCTGCAGCTCGCGCGCGGAGATCGGCAGCGACGGGCGTCTGGTCGATCAGGCCGCCGGCGTAGATCTCGTACTGGAAGCTCGCGTAGTCGGCGGCGAGCTCGTCGGGCAGCTGTGGCGGTGAATCGGTGCCGGCCATCTGCAGCGACCCTAGCGATCGGCCGCGAGGCCGGTCTCGACCTCGACCTCGCGCAGGCGATGCGAATCGACGTCGTAGACGAAGCCGCGCACGAGCTCGCGGTGCGGCAGGAACGCGGAGCCGCGCACGCGCAGGATCGACTGGCGCACGTCGGCGTCGATGTCGCTGAACGACTCGATCGCAAACGCCGGCGCGACGCCGGTGGCCTCTTGCAGCTCGGCGCGAAAGCCGTCGTCGGTGAGCGACTGCATGCCGCAGTCGGTGTGGTGGATCAGCATCACCTCGCGCGTCCCCAGCCGCCGCTGGGAGACGGCCAGCGAGCGGATCACGTCATCGGTCACCACGCCGCCCGCGTTGCGCAGGATGTGCGCCTCGCCGTCGCGCAGCCCGAGCGCCGCGAACACGTCGAGCCGCGAGTCCATGCACGTCACGATCGCCAGCCGCCGGCGCGGCCTGACGTCCAGGTGCGCGGCGGGCTGCGAGCCCGCGAACTCGCGGTTGTTGGCGAGCAGCTCGTCGATCGCCTGCATAGGCGCGCACCCTAGACAGTTGCCGCGCACGAGCACGACGCCGCCGCAGCCCATGCCGTTCCGGCCAGGCGTCGTGGGCCGCCGCGTTCAAGCCTCGGCGCGCTTGCGCAGATAGCGAGCGAGCCCCTGGTAGCTCTGCTCCGGCGGCAGCGCCTGTCCGTAAGAGCTGTCCCCGTCCACGCGCGCGTGCACGCGCTCGACGAAGTCGGCCTCGTCGCCCTCGCTGGCCCACGCCTCGACCTCGTCGAGGTGGAGGCGCAAGGCAGCGAGCTGCTCGGGCACGTCCTCGAAGGCGCCGAAGTGCGTTACCGCGATGCTGCTCGGCTGCCACGCTTCGATCGTGCGCAGCGAAGCGCGCCACGCCTCGAGGTCGATGTCGGGAGGGGGCGTCGGCGCGAGCACCGGCCCGTCGCCGATGCGCACGCCCGCGACGTCGCCGGTGAACGCGCGCCCGCTCGGCGTGTGCAGGTAGGACACGTGATGCGAGGCGTGGCCCGGGGTGTAGGCGACGCTGAAGGGCCCGATGCGCTCGCCGCCGCGCAGCACGCGCAGGCGCTCGGACGGCACCGGCAGCACCTCTCCCCACAGTCGCTGCATGTCATCGCCGTACAGACGTGCGGCGCTGTCGAGCAACCTGCTCGGGTCGATCAGATGCGGCGCGCCGCGCTCGTGCACCCACACCTCCGCGTCGGGAAAGCGACGCGCGAGCGCGCCGGCCGCGCCCGCGTGGTCGAGGTGAATGTGCGTGAGCGCGATCACGCGCGGCGGGTCTGCCTCGAGCCGCGGCAGCAGCGCACCGAGGGCGCTGCCCGGGCCCGGATCGATCAGCACGTCGCCGGCCCTCCAGGCGCCGATCACGCGCGGGCGGCCGAGGTGCAGAACGTCGATCAGCTCCGGCTGGCCCTCGCGCAGCGTCTGGCTCATGCGCCGATTAGAACACGCCCGCCCTCGCGATCCGGGCGCTCGGCCGCGTCCCGGCGACGCGAACGCACGAATGATCATCAAATAAAAGGAGGCCTGCGCCGAGTTCGTAGGATGGGCTCGTGGAGACCTCGGCCACAACGGTCACGCAGGAGTTCGGTGAGCTCGAGCTCCATCGTCGCGAGCTGACGGCGCACTGCTACAGGATGCTCGGCTCGCCGTTCGAGGCCGAGGACGCCGTGCAGGAAACGCTGCTGCGCGCGTGGCGATCGCTCGAGCGCTTCGAGGGCCGCTCGTCGCTGCGCTCGTGGCTGTACACGATCGCCACCAACGTGTGCCTGGACATGCTCGACTCCAAGCAGCGCCGCGCGCGTCCGATGGACCTCGGCGAGGCGCGCTCGCCGGACGGCCCGATCGGCGAGATCCTGCCGGAGGCGACGTGGATCGAGCCGCTGCCCGACAGCCTCGTGCGCTCCGACGGCGAGGACCCGGCGGCCGTTGCGGAGTCGCGCGAGTCGATCCGCCTGGCGTTCGTCGCGGCGCTGCAGCACCTGCCTCCGCGCCAGCGTGCAGCGCTGATCCTGTGCGAGGTGCTGCAGTGGAAGGCCGCGGAGGTCGCCGAGCTGCTGGACACGAGCACGGCAGCGGTCAACAGCTCGCTGCAGCGGGCGCGCGCGACGCTCGAGCGCACCGACACGCTCGATGCGGGCAAGGGCAGGCTCAGCGAGCACGACCGCGCGCTGCTCGGCGCGCTACGTGGACGCGTTCCAGCGCTATGACATGGACGCGCTGACCTCGCTGATCCACGAGGACGCGACGCAGTCGATGCCTCCGTACGAGCTGTGGCTACGCGGGCGCGAGGACGTTCTCGGCTGGTGGGTCGGCCAGGGCGCGGGCTGCCGCGGCTCGCGCGTGATCGCGACGCAGACGGCCAACGGCTCGCCCGCATTCGCCCAGTACAAGCCGCGCGAGGACGGCGCAGAGGGCTATGAACCGTGGGCGCTGCAGGTGCTCGAGATCGCGGACGGGCGGATCGTCGAGTTCACGTTCTTCCTCGCCACGGACACGCTGTTCCCGCTATTTGGCGTGCCGCTGCAGTACGAGGGCTGAGCCCCGCAGCTCACGGCGCCGCCGATGGCCCGGGCGGCGAAGGCAGCGCACGGTCGCATCGAGTCGGCGCCTCGGCGCGCAGCACTTCGTCGAGGCCGGCGAAGGAGACCAGTGCGCGCAGCTCGCGCGAGGCGCCGCACAGCAGCACCCCGCAGCCCTGCCTGCGTGCCCGCAGCGCCAGCCGCGCGAGCGCATCGAGCGCGACGGCGTCGGCGGCGACCCCGGCGAGCTCGCAGCGAAGCACCTCCCAGGAGTCGCGCGCGAGCAGCGTGCACGCGCGCTCGAACAGGCCTGGCAGGTCCTCGGGCAGGAGCGGACCCTGGATCGCGATGCTGGCGCTGCGCTGGGCCGAGGCGGCCATGAGGGTGTCGGAGCGCCGCTCGCTAGCCGGTCTCCATCGAGCCGCGCGGCGGGCCGTGTGCGCCTTGCGGCGCCGGTGCCAAACCCCCGCCCTCCTCCGTCACCTCTGCGAGCTCGAGCTCACTCGCCGACACGGCGCGCCCGGGCGCGGACAGCGCGAGGCAGATCACGATCGCGACACCAACGAACGCCGCGCCGATCAGGAACGCCAGGTGATAGCCACTGGTGAGCGCCACCGCGACCGGCTTGCCCGCGTCGTTGAGGTGCTTGCTGTGCGTCGCCGCGGCGGTCGCGAGTACTGCCAGCCCCAGCGCCCCGCCGACCTGCGCGGAGGTGTTGACGAGGCCCGACGCCAGGCCCGCGTCCTCGGGCGCCGCATCTGCCATCGCCAGCGTCATCAGCGCGGGGAAGCTCGAGCCGACGCCGGCGCCCAGCAGCAGCATCACGGGCAGCACGTCGGTGACGTAGCTGCCGTGCACCGGGATGCGCGCGAACAGCAGCAGGCCGGCGGCCACCAGCACCATGCCGGGCAGCAGCGTGCGCCGCGCGCCGAAGCGCATGATCAGCCGTTCTGAGTAGCGCAGCGAGAGCGTGCCCATGACGAGCGTCGTTGGCAGGAACGCGAAGCCGATCTTCAGCGGGTCGTAGTGCAGCACGCGCTGCAGGTACAGCGAGCCGAGGAAGAACGTGCCGAACATGCCGGCGACGAGCAGCGCCTGGATCGTGTTCGCGCCGACCACGTCGCGCGAGCGGAACACGCGCAGCGGCATCAGCGGCTGGCGTGCGGTCGCCTCGCGCCACACGAACAGCACGAGCAGGACCAGCGAGCCGGCGGCGAAGCCGAGCGTCGTCGCAGAGCCCCAGCCGTGCTTGGCCGCCGGCGAGACGATCGTGTAGACGCCGAGCATCAGCGAGCCGACGATCAGCGCCGCGCCCGGCAGGTCGGCGCCCTCGCCCGTGCCCGAGCGCGCGTCCGTCGTCGAGCAGGCGCAGCGCAGCGAAGGCCGTGACCAGGCCGATCGGAACGTTGATGAAGAAGATCCAGTGCCAGTTGATCGCCTGCGTGAGCACGCCGCCGGCGAGCAGGCCCACGGAGCCTCCGGCGGAGGCGACGAAGCCGTACACGCCGATCGCCTTGGCCTGTTCGGCCGGCTGCGGGAACATCCTCACGATCATGCCCAGCACGACCGCCGAGGTCATCGCGCCGCCCGCCCCCTGCACGAATCGCGCGACCGACCAGCATGGCCTGGCTCTGCGCGAGCCCGCATACGAGCGAGGCGATCGTGAAGATGGCCAGGCCGGCGAGAAACACGCGCTTGTGCCCGATCAGGTCGCCGATCCGCCCGGCGAGCAGCAGCAGCCCGCCGAACGCGATCAGGTAGGCGTTGATGACCCACGCCAGAGCCGACCCGGAAAAGCCGAGGTCGGTCTGGATCGAGGGCAGCGCGACGTTCACGACGGTCACGTCGAGCACGATCATCAGGACGCCGGTGCACAGCACGTACAGCGCCAGCCAGCGCCTACGGTCGTCGTTCGTGCTCGTCATCACCCGGTCTCCTTGATCGCCTGCGTCGGTCGATTCGCGTTCTTGTTCTTATTGATTGCTTCGCACGTGTCGCTCGAGCCCGTCGGTGCGGCGCGCGCGGCCAGTTCGCCGGTAGTGACGAGGTTCTCGTGCGCAATTCATCGGTGGTGGCCCGATGAGATGTGGCGCGAGCGATCGTCTTAGCACTCAAAGCCAACGAGAGGGGTGGTCGGATGTTCGGCAACACGGAGGCGTTCAGCGGCTTTGCGGTCGACGACGTCGAGAAGGCGCAGGACTTCTACGGTGAGACGCTGGGAATCCGCACGTCGACGGAGAACGGGATCCTGACGTTGCACCTGGCGGGCCAGCGCGACACGATCGTGTACCCCAAGCCGGACCACACGCCGGCGGGATACACGATCCTCAACTTCCGCGTCGATCGGATCGAGCGAGCTGTCGACGAGCTGGTGGCGCGCGGCGTGGAGCTCGAGCGCTACGACGGGTTCGAGCAGGACGAGCGCGCCATCTTCCGCGGCGGCGGCCCGTACATCGCCTGGTTCAAGGACCCCGCCGGAAACGTGCTGGCGGTGTTGCAGGAACGCTAGGAGCGACGCCGCGGCGCCGCGTCTACGCCTGGCACGGCGGGTAGTGTGCGCGCATGGAGCATCGCTTTGACGGTCCTCGCTACACGGTGGGGATCGAGGAGGAGCTGATGATCCTCGACTCCTCCACGCTCGACCTGGTCAACGCGATCGACTCGGTGATCGGCGAGCAGCCGCCGTCGGGCGAGATCAAGCCGGAGCTGTTGGAGTCGGTGCTGGAGATCGCCACGTCGGTGTGCGCGGACGTGGCCGCGGCGGCCGACGAGGTGAGCGCGCTGCGCGCCTATGCGCGCGACAGCGCTCGCGCCCAGGGACTCGAGATCGGCTCGTCGGGAACGCACCCGTTCGCGCGCTGGGAGGATCAGCGCGTGGTCAGCGACGACCGCTACCGCGGGCTCGATTCGCTCGCTCGGGTTCGTCGCGCGCCAGGAGCTCGTGTTCGGGATGCACGTGCACGTCGGCATGGCCGATCCGGAGGAGGCGATCTTCGTCGCCAACGGCCTGCGCGAACACGTGCCGCTGCTGATCGCGCTGTCGGCCAACTCACCGCTGTGGCGCGGCGCGCCGACGGGCCTGATGTCGAGTCGAGTGCCGATCTTCCGAGCGTTTCCGCGCGTCGGGCTGCCACCGCACTTCGCCGATTGGGAGGACTTCGTGCGGCGCGTCGAGCGGATGAGCGACGGCGGCCTGATCGAGGACTACACCTACCTGTGGTACGACGTGCGCCCGCACCCGCGGCTGGGGACCGTGGAGATTCGCGCGATGGACTCGCAGACGCGTGTCGAGCACACGGTCGCGCTCAGCGCGCTCGTGATCTCGCTCGTGAAGCTGCTCGTCGAGCAGTTCCAGCAGGGCGCCGACCAGATCGAGCCACCGTGGGAGATCCTCGACGAGAACCGCTGGCTGGCGGCGCGACACGGCCTGGAGGCGGAGCTGCTCGAGCACTCCACGGGCGAGCGCGTCGGCGTGCGCGAGCTGACCGAGCGCATGCTGCAGCGGCTCGCCGGACACGCGCGTGAGCTCGACTGCGCAGAGCAGCTCGACGGGGTGCGCGACCTGCTGCAGTCGGGCAACGGAGCGCTGCGCCAGCAGATGGTCTATGAAGCCAACCACGACCTGCGCGAGCTGATGCGGGAAATCGTGGCGACGACGAGCGGCTGAGCGGAGGGCGCGCGGGGGCGGGTCGCCTCGGGCTGCGGGTCGCCACGAGCTGCAAGCGCCCGGAGGTGCGGGTCGCAGCGGGCCCGGCCGGCCTAGCGGCCGGCGAGCGGCGCGACGTAGCGCAGGAACGGGTCGACTGAGAGGGCGTGGCCGGTAGCGCGCTCGATGAGCGGCAGCGTGTCCAGGCGCCGGCCATAGCGGTGCACGTTGGTCGCGAGCCAGCTTTGGATCGCTGTGACCTCGCCGCGGCGCAGGTCCTCGTCGCGCGGACCGAGCTCGCGCTCGAGTCGCCTCCCACATCTGCGCGGCGATCAGGCAGCCGAGCGCGTAGCTGGGGAAGTAGCCGAAGTTGCCGGCGCCCCAGTGCACGTCCTGCAGGCAGCCGAGAGCGTCCGAGGGGACCTGCACGCCGAGCAGGCGGCGCATCCCCTCACGCCACGCGCCGGGCAGGTCGAGCACCGCCAGCTGGCCTTCCACGAGCGCCAGCTCGAGCTCGAAGCGCAGGATGATGTGCAGCGGGTAGGTGAGCGGATCGGCGGACACGCGGATCAGCGAAGGCTCGACGCCGACGAGCGTCGCGTGCAGGTCGGCGGGCGCGACGTCGAAGCCGCCGGCTGCCAGCTCGGCGGCGAGCACCTCGGCGAACGCGGCATTGCGAGCGACGTGGTTCTCCCACAGCTTCGACTGCGACTCGTGGATCGACATCGAGGTGCCGCTGCCGAGGTTCGTGCGGTACAGCGTGGCGTCGATCTGGCGCTCGTACAGGGCGTGCCCGTACTCGTGCAGCGAGCTGAGCAGCGACTCCACCTCGCCGTCGCCGTAGCGCGTCGTCAGACGGCTGTCGCGCTGACCCACCCAGGCGGTGAACGGATGGGCGGACACGTCCACGCGCCAGCTCGCGGGCTCGACCCCGATGCGGCGCAGCGTCCCCGCGACGGCGGCTTCCTGCGCGGCGACGGGGACCTCGAGCGTGCGCCGCGGCGAGTGCGCCTGCGCGTCGGCGACGAGCGCCGGCAGCTCGCTCGGCGAGCGCGCCGAACAGACGGCGCAGCTCGGCGGAGCTGAGCCCGAAGTCATAGTCGCCGAGCAGCGCGTCGTAGACGCCCTGGCCATCCTCGGCGATGCATTCCCCGTACTCGCGGGCCAGCTCGACGTTGCGCTGCAGCGCGGGAGCGAACGCGGCGAAGTCATCGCTCTCGCGTGCCAAGCGCCAGCTCTCCTGGCCCTGCGCGCCGGCCTGCGCGAGTTCGGCGGCGAGCTCCTTGGGCACCCGCCGGGCGCGCTGCCAGTCACGCCGCGCGATGCGCACGACGTCGCGGTCGAGCTGCTCGAGCGCCTGCCCGTCGAGCTCCTCCAGCCACGCGCCGAGCTCCTCGGCGGTCGCCCGTTCGTGGGTCAGTCGCGCGAGCGTCCCCAGCTGCTGCGCGCGCGCCGGCGCGCCCTCGCCGGGCATCATCACGAGCTGGTCCCAGGCGGACAGCATGCCCAGCGAGGACAGGTCGGCCAACTCGGCCACGCGCTCGCGCAGCTGTTCGAGGGCGCTCACGCGCAGAAGGGTACGGGCGCCGAGGACGGCTTTTCCGTCCAGCGCGTCAAGCGCCGACGGGGATGCCGTCCGCGCGCTGGTAATAATCCGCGCATGCGAAAGCCGAAGCCGCGCATGCAAACGCCGTCCCTCGCACACGCAGCGGCTGCTCGGCTCGGTGGCGCGTGAGCTACGTCCCGCCGCAGAAGATCCTCGAGCGCTACGCGTCGGTGCTGGTCGAGTTCGCGCTCGGCGGAGGCCGCGGGATACGCCCGGGCGAGGTCGTCCGGATCGTCGCGAACGAGAGCGCCAAGCCGCTGTACGCGGAGCTGTCGAAGGCCGTGTGGCGCGCGGGCGGGCACGTGATCCCGGCCTACGAACCGGACGATGACGAGCGCGCCAACATCTCGCGCGACTTCTTCGAGATCGCCAGCGACGAGCAGCTGGACCACTTCAACGCCCACTACTACCGCGGGCTGGTCGACGAGATGGATCATCAGGTGGCGGTCCTGGCCGACAGCGACCCGCGCGCGCTGGACTCGGTCGATCCGGCGAAGATCATGCGTCGCGGGGCGGCGATGCGCCCGCTGCTGGACTGGCGCGGCGAGAAGGAGAACGCGGGGAACTTCACGTGGACGCTCGGCCTGTACGGGACTGAGGCGATGGCGGCGGAGGCCGGCATGACGCTCGAGGACTACTGGGAGCAGATCGTGCACGCCTGCTTCCTCGACGCCGAGGACCCGATCGGGCGCTGGCGCGAGGTCGCCGAACAGGTATCGGAGACGCGCCACTGGCTCGACGGCCTCGAAATCGAGCGCTTGCACGTGGAGGGCGAGGACGTCGACCTGCGCATCACGGTCGGCGAGCAGCGGCGCTGGCTCGGCGGGCGCGGGCGCAACATCCCGAGCTTCGAGACGTTCACGAGCCCGGACTGGCGCGGCACGGAGGGCTGGATCTACTGCAACCAGCCCCTGTATCGCTACGGCAATCTGGTGCGCGGCATCAGGCTCGGCTTCAGCGACGGCCGCGTGACCGAAGCGAGCGCACAGGAGAACGAGGCCGTGCTCACCGAGATGATCGCGACCGAGGGCGCCGACCGCGTGGGCGAGTTCTCGCTGACCGACCGGCGCCTGTCGCGGATCACGCGCTTCATGGCGCACACGCTGTACGACGAGAACGTCGGCGGGAAGTTCGGCAACACGCACATCGCCGTCGGCCGCTCATACCAGGACGCATACGCGGGCGACCCGAGCGAGGTGCCCGCGGAGCGCTGGGCGGAGCTCGGCTTCAACGACTCGACCGTGCACACCGACATCGTCTCCACGAGCGACCGCATCGTCACGGCGAAGCTGCGCAGCGGCGCCGAGCGCGTGATCTATCGCGACGGCGAGTTCCTGCTCGACACCGTCGCCTGACGCGACGCCACCGTCGCTCTGATTAGGCTCTGCCGATGAGCGGCGAGTCGGAGATCTTCGCGCCCGGCGTGCTGGAGGGGCGGTCGGCGCTGGTGACGGGCGGGGGCACGGGTCTGGGCAAGGCGACGGCGCTCGAGCTCGTGCGCTGCGGCGCTGCGGTCGCGATCGCGGGTCGCCGCGAGGACGTGCTCGCCGAGGCGGCTGAGGAGATCGAGAGCGGCGACGGGGCGCCGTGTCCAGACAGCGGTCGGCGACGTGCGCTCGCCGGACGACGCTCGCGCCACGGTGCAGGCGACGATCGAGGGCGCTGGCGGGCTCGACGTGCTGGTCAACAACGCCGGCGGCCAGTTCTTCAGCGCGGCGGAGCAGATCGCGCCGAAGGGCTGGCGCGCAGTGTGGCGGTTGAACGTGGAAGGCATGCTGAACATGTCCGAGGCCGCGCACGAGCTCGCGTTCGGACCTCGCGCGCGCGAGCAGTCGCAGTCCCAGCCCGGAGACGCGCCTGCCCTCGGCAGCGCGATCGTCAACGTGACGCTGTCGCCGCACCACGGCATGCCGGGCATGGCGCACTCGGGCGCGGCACGCGCGACGGTCGAGGCGCTGACGAGCGAGCTGGCGCGGAGGTACGCGCAGGACGCCGTCGCGGTCAGCGCGATCGCGGTGGGAACGTTCAAGACGGAGGTGATGGTCGAGTACCCGGCAACCGTGCGCGCCGGCATGTCGCGCTCGGTGCCGCTGCAGCGGACCGGCACCGTCGCCGAGCACGCCTGGCTCGTCGCGCTGCTCGCCTCGCCGCTGGGCAGGGCGTTCAGCGGGTCGACGGTCACGCTCGACGGCGCCCGCGACAACTGGTTCGGGCCATGGCCGCCGCCGGGGCTGACCGACGAGGACGGGGCGGTGCCTGTGGAGGAGCGGCGGTCGAAGGACGGCGGCGAAGGCCGGTAGACTCAGAGCGCTGCGCGCGGGCGAAGTGTTTTGGTTGCACAGGAGCCTTCCACGCTCTTAGAGCCGGTTCAATTCCGGTCGCCCGCTTGGTTCGCGCGGTGGGTCCCACAGATGATCCAGGCCGCTTCAAGGTCCTGAAGCAACCACGCTCATGCGTCGCGTCGCCGTCACACGCGCGAAGCCTGCGCGGAGGGCAGTTCGCCGACGATGGCAGTTCGCACAAACGACCTCGCATGTGGCGATCTCATCGAGAATCGCCTGCCATTTCCGGTTGGCGATGTTCGTGCCGATATTGACGTTCTTCGGGCCGAGATGGTCGAACTCCAAGACGAGCGGATCGGATTCGCCGCAGTCAATGCACGGCCGCGAGCGAAAGAACTCCACGAGGTAGTCCATCCGTTCCGCCATGAGCGCGCGTTTGCGTTGCACCGCGTTCGCGACGTAGCGCTCCCGATGCGCCTGTAGTGCTCCTGTTTATAGGCGGCTCGGCAAGCCGGCAGTAGTTGTCGCGCTGACCCCGCGCTTTCCGACGCCAGGAGAAGTCCGAAGCAGCTTTGATCTGGCCGCAACGTCCGCAGCTCCGGTCCTTGTCGATCGGCGTCTGCACGAACGTATGTTCCCATCCTGACCGGACGACGCCAACAGGGTGATGGTGGCAATGTCCGTAGAATCGACGTGCTCCACGGGGAGTGGCGCAGTCTGGTAGCGCACCCGGCTGGGGGCCGGGCGGTCGCAGGTTCAAATCCTGTCTCCCCGATATCGGTTTGCAGGGCTTTTGCGAACCGGGACACGGTGTCTCGCGCCGGTCCGATCGTAGCCTCCGTCGAGTCCTCGGGTCAAGCTGGCCCAACCGGCCTGTCGGACGATCTCGAGGTCCGGGCGACAGCGGTTGTCGACTGATCGCGCGCTCGCGCCCCTCCCAGTAGGGCTCGCGCAGGCGGCGCTTGAAGATCTTGCCCGAGTCCTCGCGCGGCAGCGACGTCGCTGAACTCGACCACGCGCGGGGTCTTGTAGGCGGCGAGCCGCGCGCGCACGTGCTCGCGCACGTCCTCGGCGCTCAGCTGCGCGCCGGCGTCGAGGTTCGACGTGCGCGCGCCAGCGCCTCGCCGAACTCCTCGTCGGGAATGCCGAACACCGCGCAGTCGCGCACGCCCGGCAGCGACAGCAGGCAGGCCTCGATCTCGGCCGGGTAGATGTTCACGCCGCCGCTGATGACCATGTCGCTGCGGCGGTCGTTGAGGTAGAGGTAGCCGTCGTCGTCGAGATAGCCGATGTCGCCGCAGCTGACGAGGCCGTCGCGCTCGACCGCGCGGCGCTTGTCCGTCGTCGCCGGCGTAGGTGAAGTCGGGCCACACGTCGAGCCACATGTAGACCTCGCCCGACTCGCCCGGCCGGGAGCTCGCGCCCGTCGTCGTCGAGGATCTTCACCACGCGCGCTGCTCGATCGGCCGGCCGACCGTGCCCGGGATGCGCGAGCCACTCCTCGCTGGTGCAGAACACGACCGGCCCGGTCTCGGTGCCGCCGTAGTACTCGTCGACGATCGGCCCCAGCCACTCGATCATCGCGCGCTTGACCTCCGGCGGGCACGGCGCGGCGGCGTGCACGACCCAGCGCAGCGAGGAGAGGTCATAGCGGGCGCGCACCTCCTCGGGCAGCGCGAGCAGCCGCACGAACATCGTCGGCACCATCTGCACGACGCGTGACACGATGCTCTGCGACGATGCGCAGGAACTCCTCGGCGTCGAAGCTCGGTCATGATCGTCATGTCCATGCCGCGGATCGCCGCGCGAGCGCGTAGACGTTGGGCGCCGTGTGGTACATCGGCGCCGGGATCACCGTGCGCTCGCCGGGCGCCGAGCTGGAAGA
Source organism: uncultured Solirubrobacteraceae bacterium (assembly GCA_963846205.1). Taxonomy (GTDB): domain Bacteria; phylum Actinomycetota; class Thermoleophilia; order Solirubrobacterales; family Solirubrobacteraceae; genus Palsa-744. Next base: position 375,992 of record CAWJVB010000006.1, read on the forward strand.
TCTCGCCGAGCATCGCCTGCGCCGCCTCGCGCTTGCGCGTCGGTCGGCCGGGCTGCGCACGACGCCCTTCGGCCGCCCGGTCGTGCCCGAGGTGTAGATGATGCTGATCGGCGCGGCCTCGGGCGGCTGCTGCCCACGGCTCGCTGCCGGCAAGCCAGTCGTCCCAGCGCAGCGCGCCGTCGGCGGGAGCCGTGGCGAGCGGTCGTCCGCTCGGCGACTGTCGCTCGGCGAGCGCGACGACGATCATCGCGACCCCGTCGGGACGCTCGGCGGCGATCACCGGCCAGAGGTCGGCGTGCACGACGAGCGCCTTCGCGGCGCTGTCGCGCAGCACGTGCGCGATCTCCTCGCCACGCCAGTGCCAGTTGATCGGCACGGCGCTCGCGCCCAGCGGCACGGTCGCGATCGAAGCCTCGAGGAACTCGATCGAGTTGCGCAGCAGCAGCGCGACCCGGTCGCCTGCGCCGACGCCGAGCTCGGCGAGCCCGCGGGTCGCGCGCAGCGCGCGGTCGAACAGCTCGGGATAGGTGGTGAAGCGCTCGCCGCAGCGGACGCCGATCTGCTCGCTCCCTCCCATCGGCGCGGATGCTACTGGGGCTGATCGGTTCCGGTCATAGCCTCTCGCGTTCCCCACCCGAGCAGCTAAACCAGCAAGCGCCGCGGGATCCCTTCTGGTTTGTTGAACAGGCGATTAGTTTGTTGGAATACGGACCTGACGGCCGGCCGGGCGCATTCGGCTGCGGCGAGTTGTCGCGCGAACTCTTCCCCGATCCCGCGTTGATCTGTCCGAATATGGACAGGTCGGCGTCGGATGGGCAGACCCTGGGAAAGAGCGAGCCGAACCTCTAACGTTGCGGCCTCGATGAGCGAGACCGACCCGACCGGCGCCGCGCCGGCCCGCCCCCTGTCGCCGGCGAGAGCGACGTCACCTTCCCGCGCCTGACCGAGGCGCAGATGGCGACGATTGAAGCAGCCGGGCGGCGCGAGCAGGTGAGCGCCGGGCAGATCCTCTTCTCCCCGGGCGACCTCGACTTCGACCTGATCGTCGTCGCCAGTGGCTGCGTCGAGATCATCGACGCCTACGGCACTCCCGGTGAGCGTGTCATCGTCAGGTACGACGACCTCAAAGAGACTGCCCAAGGGCACGAAGACCCATGAGGAGCTGCTGTCCGCCGAGCTCGCCGCGGACCCTGACTTCGCCGCCGAGTGGGAGCGCCTTTCCTTGGCCCGGATGCTCGCCGCACGCCTGGTCGGCTATCGCTACGACCACGGGCTCTCGCAGCGGGCGCTGGCAGAGCGCCTGGGCGTGAGCCAACCGCGCGTCGTCGAGCTTGAGTCGGGCGAGAAGAACCCCCAGATCGAGACGCTCGTGAAGATCTCTGCAGCAACCGGCCTTGAGTTCGCGATCGACGTCGCACCCCTGGGCCAGGAGCCCAAGCTCGTCGGCAAGGCCGTCAAGGACTCGCCGGCGCACGCATATGCCGGCGCGTCGGTGCTGGTCGCATCCCGCTCATCCGTTCGGCCAGACCGCCCACGAAACCGCCCACGCGGGCCATAGGCCACCGTGACCACGGGCTTCCGCGCCTATCTCCCCGGCAGTCGGTGGGTTGCTTCTGGATCGAGGATCGCCCGCCAGCAGCTGCTTACGACCAGGTCGTAGGGACTAGCGACGTAGCTCTGCTTGTAGCCGGGTGGCGAGGCGGACGGAGGCCTCGATCTCGACTTGGCGGATCGAGACGCTCTCGACGCTGAGCCCAAATGGAACTCCGACGCGCCGGCAGAATGCGATGAGCTCGACGGCCGTGGCGACGGCTTGATCGTAGGACGCGTCGAGGGTGTCGTCCGCGTGGCGCAGCTCGTTCTCGATCCAATGCGGCACATCGACACCGAGCCACTGAACGAACTCCAGTGTCTTCACCGAGCCGCAGACCGAGAACGTGAAGACGATCGGCGCTGGCTTGACGTCACGAGCGGCACACTCGTAGTGATAATCGGAGACCAAGTTCTTCGCGGCATTGACGTCATAGATGATCTGGGTGACAAAGAACGAGCAACCTGCCGCCTGCTTCGCCAGCAGACGGACGTGCTCCCCGCGCCCGCGCGCGTGCCGCTCTGGGATCGCGACACCTCCGAGAAGGAGATCCGGGCGCACCTCGGTCCTGAGTTCGTAGGCCCGCAACAGAGAGGTTGCTACCGCCTTCTCACGAGAGGACGCACCGACGAACACCGACAGCGCTTGGGTTGGGGCTTGTTCGCTGAGCCACGAGCGAAGACCTTGCTCTGGATACTTGCTGACAGCGCGGTACACGATGGCCGGCACTTCCAAGCCGACGAGATCGCGAGCGAGGTAGTCGGCTGGGTCCATCGTGGGTAGGAACGGAAAGGGGCGTTCCTCGGGATTGCGGTCGCTCTCGTCATCAATGTCGTAGAGCACGAGGCCGTCGATGCCCACAGGGCGCAGGCGCTCGAGCGTTTTCGCGGCGATCTGACTGGCTTGCTCCGGTTCGGTCGTCAGGCGCGGGGGGGTCAGCGCGAAGAGCAAGAACTCACCCGTCCCCTCGGCAATGCGCCGCTGCAGCTCCACGCGCTGAAGCGTAACTAAACGCCTATGCACGACGGCTGGGCGCCGGCGGTTGTGAGCTTCCGGTAGCAGCAGCGCCACGCGGCGTCCTTGCGTCCACGAGAGCCGCGTCGAATACTGCCTGGACGCGCCAACCCGCGCGAGAGTCGCCGCGAGTCATGCAACTCAGGACGACCGTGAAGCAGCCGATCCTGCCGCATCTAGCACGCAGGAAGCCGCGAAGCGGGCGTCACGGCGATATCTCGCCACTCTCGACCAGTGTCTGGCGCTGACCGCAAGGCCAATCTGCGGAAGGCCGGTGTCCCGTAAGCACCGACTTGCGCGCCTTTCTCGGACGACACCGGCTATCCGAGTAGGCACGACTCTTCGACTCTGTGGGCTATAGCCCCTGTTTGCGGGCCATCAACGGTCGCAGGATTGGGTATCAATCCCGCCTCGCAGTTGCACCTGCGACGCTAGTCAGGCGTCCTGATCAGCGCAGGACGCGGTAGCGGAGGTGGGTGGCTTCGGGCGTGTCGATCACTCGAACAATCTCCAGCTCGATACGAGACGGCAGCACATCGAACAGCCTGCGGCCGCTACCGAACAGCACGGGAATCTGGTGTATCTGCAGCTCGTCTAGCACTTCGGCTTTGAGCGCCGCTTGGGCCGTGTAGGCGCCATGCACCAACACGTTCTTGCCGTCTGCGGCGGCCTTCGCCTGCGCCATCGCGCTGGCGATCCCATCGGTCACATACGTCACCAACGGATACTTCGCGACGGAAGGATCGGGTGGATGGTGACTCGGTACGAAGATCGGGACACCGTGATGATCACCTCTCCAGTGATCGACCTGTTCCACCGTGCGGCGACCCGCGAGGACCGCGCCGGTCGCGTTGATCTCGTCCAGAAAGTGCCCGCCCAGATCTGATTTCGGCACGGGCACGGATTGCCCCTCGGGCCCGTCGGGAGCGAACCCGAACCAATCATGCAGCCGCATGAACACGTCGCCACCGGGATTACCCGGTCCGTCGTTCGGACCCGCGATGTACCCGTCGAGGGACATCGACATGTCGAGCACTGATTCAGACATCCTCGCCTCCGTGTTGTGCCGATCCGATCTGACCGCCTGCAGCGCCCGCGGCCTCTGCAAGCAGCCGATCAAGGGCGGCATAGCTCTGGTCGCGTCCTTTTTCCATACCGAGGCCAAGCATCGCCTCGCGCTCCTCGACCGTCTCGAAAAGAGATCGGCTGATGACCTTGGTGCGGCCGTCGCCGAGGTCCTCGAAGGTTGTCGTGTCGAGCACGGCATGCCCGGCCATCCCGTCCCATGCGAAGGTCCAAGAGAGCCGTTCGGGCGGCGTCACCTCGCGGTAGATCCCCTCGAATCCATATTTACCGTCATCAGCGTGCTCAACGAAGCGCCAGCGTCCCCCAGGCCGAAGATCCAACGCCTCGATGATCAGCTTGTTCCCGCGTCCCCACCACTGCGCGACCAGCTCGGGATCCGTGAAGGCTTGCCACACGACTCGGCGCGGCACATTGAATACACGCTCGACGACCACCTCGCGGTCGCCCGGCGTGGCGACGTTCGGCCCCCGTCCTCGCTCGGTCGGTTCGCTCATAGCTCCGACCTTTCTCGTTGGAGAAAGTGGCTGAGGCGGTCAAATCGCGCCTCGACCATCCGCTGATAGCCAGCGATCCACTGCCCCGCGTCATCAAGCGTGCGCGGACCGAGGCGGCACTGTCGCCGGCGGCCGATCTTCTCCGTCTCGACCAGCTCGACCGCCTCAAGAACGAGAAGGTGCTTCCTGAGGCCGGTCAGCGTGATGTCAAACGGCTCCGCGAGATCGCTCACCGCCGCACTGCTCGAATGCGAAAGCCGCTCGAGGATTGCCCTCCGCGTGGGATCTGCAAGTGCCGAAAACGTACGGTCGAGATCGATTTGTCGCTGAACCATATGGTTCAGTATAGGCCATCGCTCAGACTCCGGCCAAGCCGACCCACCCGCCGACTACGTTTCAGAAGGCCGGTCGACGGTCCCGCGACGGGCTTCGGCGACACCTTCCTACATTGGCAGCGCTTCGCCCAGCAAGCACGACTCCTCGATTCTGTGGACGATCGCCTTTGTTCTCGGTTCTTCTACGGTCGCAGGATTGGGTATCAATCCCGTCCCCGTTACGAACCCGCGACGCTCAGACGTACCCTGGACACCAGTCAAGTGACCTTTCTCTAGTAAAAGCGGACTCGGAAGCTGTCCGGGGCAACGCGCGTCCGTGATGGCATACACGCGGAATGGGGACCGCAAGAAGACCGCAGATCCCCCGAAATCCGCATCGGAAAGCCAAACCGAACCTTACTCCCCGATACTTCGTAGTCCGGGAACAGCCGGGAACACGCGGGAAAAGCCGCGAAAACGCTGGGGCTCGTGGTCGGCCGTTCTCGCTTGTTCCCTGCTGTTCCCGGCACGCGGGACCGCAAGAGGACCGCAGAGGCGAGGTCAAAGGACCGCAGGCATCACGGCTCTTCTGGGGTAGTCGTCGTGCGACCCAGCCGACTCGCCTCGCCTGAACCTTCTCTCCTCAGGACGCCGGAAAGACGACAACGGGGCAGTTGTCGGGCAGCGGAGGTAGAGGCTCAGGCGCTGGCGGTGGCACGAACGGCTCGCGGCGGGCGAGGTCGAAGATCGAGACGAAGGGTTCACCTGGATCGTGGTACCGGCCGCTGTGACAAGTCACTTCGCGCGGCGACAGGGGGGCGCTCGTCGTCTCGAGGACTGCCACGGCGGGCCATCGAATTGCGAAGGCTTCAAGTTTGCGAACGGGTGATTCATTGAAGCCGATCAATCGGCGCGACGGCCCGCCCAGTAGTCCGCGCACCGCGACCACTGAACCGCCTTCGACGGATCGTTCTTCGAGGACGTGCATGTGCGAAACGAGCGGTGGCTCGGGGGCCGTGCCAAGAGCCGCGAGGCGGCGCCCTGTGAGCGAGTAAAGCTCGATCCGGTACGGCGGTTCATGCGCCGCGGGCCCCGGCTGCGCCTCGGTAAGTACTGGGCGTGCCCGCCTCGGCCTAGGCTCCGCAGCAGATCGAGTTGTCTTCCGCTCGATCCGTCGCCGGCGCTCCTGCACGGAGAGCACGAGCCGGCGATTCGATGCGAAGCTCAGGTCCCCGTCCGGCGTGTCGAACCGCGCGACCACATGCCCGGTACCGAGATCGAGGATCGTGACACGCATCCCCCTAGTCGCCTGGACTCCGATGGCCAAACGGTTCCCTTCGGCAGCCAGGATCGGCTCGTAGTGGCCTCTCAGCCAGCGCAGCACATGCCAGTCGCCCCCACGCACGTTTCGGACAAAAAGCGGCTGGCTAGTCGTTTCCTCGGCTTCGCCGAAGCTGTCATCACCCTGACAGGCACCAGCGTCGATGAGCTCGTCGCCTGCAACGATGAAGTCCTCGGTCGCTGGCAACCAGTCGGGGCATTCGCCTCCGAGCACTGTTCTTGAGGGTTCCTGGATCGACGCGAGGCGACCGGGCGGAACGCCACCGGCGAATACTTCCCCTTCCTGGTCGCCCAGCACGGCGACGGCGTCGCTCGAGGAGGACATAGCTGGTTCCGTGGTGCTCCTTAGGGCGCCCAGGCTCTCAGTGCCCGACCTGAAGCCTCGAAACAGAACTTGCTTCTGAGGATCGATCCAAACGACCCCGCTGCCCAGAACAGCCAGGTCCTCGTTCCGGAGTGGCGCCCCAAGGGCATGAGCGGGCAACCCACACAACAGCGAGACGAGTCCCGATGCGAGCGTGGCGCCAGACCGGCTAGCCCGCATGCGTCTGCACCATCGAGACGAGAACTCGTGTCCACTCCGCAGTCAGCACACCGCGCAAGTATTCCACTGAGACGGTTGCGCGCCTGCCCGGAGCCCTGGCGCCTCAGTTACCGCTCCCCCGGTCAGCCGCAATCGTAGTGCTCGTCTCAATCGAGCTCAGCGAGATCGCCGGGTCCGGCTTCCTCGATCTCCGTAAAGAAACGCCCGATGCCGTCGATTCCTTCGAACACCCCTCCGACGGCGGCCACTGGCGTCTGGAAATTGACGTCCTCGGTGCAGCAGGCGAGATAGCCCTCAATGTCCCTCGCGTTGATCGCCGCGATCGCGCGCTCGACCAACCTCACGTTCTCCTGCGACATCGCCTACCCCCGTTCCTCGGCGAGGCGTTCCGCGGCCGCCCGGGCCTCTTGGATGTCGGGGTAGTTCCAGACGCGTATGGCCTTGCCGTCCACCCAGACCGCACAGGTTCCGTAACGCAACTGGACCGTCCCATCGCTCCCCATCGGACGGCCCTGCTGAAGGACAACACAGAAGGTCACTCCGTTGCCGAGGTCGTGGATCTCCTCTGGCTTGATCCGGTAGTCCTCATACGCACCCATCCAGTCCTCATAGAAGCCGCGTATCGCTGCCAGACCCTCAAACTCGCCCATCCCCATCGGCGACATGTCCCACACGGGATCGGGACCCAAGAAGCTCAACGTCCGCTCAAGTTCGCCACTGGTGCCGGCCTCAAGCCAGTCGCGCGAGAGTTGAACCAAGTCATAAGGGGCGGTCGGCTCCTCAGACATCGTGCGGGGAGTATCCCGCAGCGCCTGCTAGGTCGCCAGGCACAGGGGGCGCCCGCAATCACTGGCTCTGCTCGCGGGGTACACCCCTACCGTTTTCCGCGAGAAAAAGCGAGTTCGTGAAGCGCGCGGTGTACGCCCTCATACGATCGCGCGCCCCTCCGTCAAATGATGCGAGATTTGGTGCTCGTGCGGAGTCGCCAAAATCGCCGCTGATTTGTCCTCGGGAGCAGTTCGGGAGCAGGCTGCTCCCGGAATACTGGGCCACCTGCGACGGTCTAAAAGTGGTCCACCCGGCGCAGGGGCCGGAGGCCTCCGGCCGGACCGCTGAACCTGGCTCGATCTGAGAATCGAGACCGGAGGAAGGCGTTGCTTGACGTGGAGCAGTGGGCGCGAGATCAGGCGCATGAAGCACGTCGAGGGCCTCTCGCAGCGAGAGATCCACCGCCGCACCGGCCTGCACCGCGACACGATCCGCCGCGCGCTTGGCTCGGACGAGCCGCCGCGCTATGGCCCGCGCCCGAAGCGGCCCTCCAAGCTCGAGCCATTCCTGGCAGCGATCGAGCGAGCTGCTCGTCGACGAGCCCACGCTCTCGGCCGTGCGCATCCGCGAGGAGATCGAGAAGCCGGCTATGCAGGGCTCAAAGACGATCCTCGACGACTACCTGCGCGAGCTGCGCCCGGCTTCTGCCGCCGACGCGCAGCCTTCCAGCGCACGCGCTATCGCCCCGGAGAGCTCGCGCAGTTCGACCTCTGCGAGCCGCGGCGAGAGATCCCGGTCGGCTATGGCCAGACCCGCCGCGGCTATATCGTCACCTGCGAGCTCGGCTATTCGCGCGCCGCTCGCCGGCGCGCTCGTCTTCTCCAAGCAGTTCGAGGACATCGCCTTCGGCATGAGCCGCTGCCTCTCGCTCCTCGGCGCGCTGCCGGACGAAGCTCGTCTGGGACCGCGAGGGCGCGATCACGCCGGCCACGGGCAACCCAGCGAGGAGTTCGCTCGCCTTCTGCGGCGCGCTGTCGCTCGGCTGGGTGATCCTCGAGGCACGCGACTCCAGAGCCAAGGGAGCGCTCGGAGCGCACCCACCGCTTCATGCACGGCAACTTCGAGGCCGGCGCGGCGCTTCGCCAACCCCCTGGACTTCCAGGACCAGCTCGACCGCTGGTGCAGAGCGCGCCAACGCGCGCTTGCACCGCTCGCATCCGCGCGCGGTCCTCGCCGAGCGCCTCGCCGAAGAGCGCCAGCGCATGCGAGCGCTGCCCGACCGATGCCCGACACCGAGCTGCCGCTTCGTGACTGCGCGTCCCGCCCAGCCCTACTTGCGCTTTGACACGCAACGACTACTCGCTGGATCCGCGCCTCGTCGGTCGCCGCGTCGAGGTCCGCGATCGGCCAGCGCGAGATCAGCGCGATCGCGCTGGACACCGGCGAGCTCGTCCGCCGCCACGCGCCGCTCCTTCGCCGGCGGCCTCACCTTCACCGACCCCGCCCACCAGGCAGGAGCTCGATCGAGCTGCGCGGCAACCGCCGCCGCGGTCCCGAGGCCGAGGTCGAGCTGCGCCCGCTCGCCCGCTATGACGCCGCTGATCCCGGCATGAGCAAGACCTCAGAGCTCGCCACCTCTTCCGGGCGCTGAAGGCGCCGGCCGCGGCCCGAGCGCTGCCGAAGCTCGCAGAGCGCGCCCGCGAGGAGTCCTGGTCACACGAGCGCTTCCTGGAGGCGGTGCTCTCCACCGAGGTCGCCTCGCGCGAGTCCCACGGCGGGGAGAGCCGCATCAAGGCGGCACGCTTCCCGGCCCGAAAGACCCTCGAGGAGTTCGACTTCACCTTCCAGCGCTCGGTCAAGAAGCAGGTGATCGAGCACCTCGGCCAGCTCGACTTCCTGCACGGCAAGGAGAACGTCGTGCTGCTCGGCCCGCCGGGAACCGGCAAGACGCCATCTGGCGATCGCCATCTCGATCAGGGCCTGCCTGGCCGGCCAGCGCGTCGCCTTCGCCACCGCGACCGAATGGGTGGCGCGGCTCGGCGAGGCAAAGCGCCAGGGCAACCTCGATGCCGAGCTGCGCCGCCTCGCCTTCATCCCGCTGATCGTCGTCGACGAGGTCGGCTATATCCCGTTTGACCCCGAGGCCGCCAACCTGATGTTCAGCCTCGTCTCCGCGCGCTATGAGCGCGCCTCGCTGATCGTGACCTCGAACAAGCCGTTCTCGGCCTGGGGAGAGATCTTCGGCGATGAGGTCGTCGCCGCGGCGATGATCGACCGCCTCGTGCACCACGCCGAGATCCTCTCGCTGAAGGGCGACTGCTACCGCCTGCGCGACAAGGACCTCGGCGCCCGCGCGAGCGCTGAGGCAGCCGAAATCGCCTGAGCGATCACCTTGCGGGACCCTCGCCGAGGGCCGCAGAGCGGGCTTAGAAGGCCTCGTTTTCGAGCTCAGCTCGCCAGAACGGCCGGAATCCGGGCTCAAGCACGCTCAGGGCCTCTCTGCCGACCGAGACCGAGCCGACGAGAGGGAGAGGAATCGAGCAGGGGGGCCCAATTTTCAACCGGCGCTGCCGCTCGGACGAGGTGGCCCACTTTTCAACCGTTGGAGGTGGCCCACTTTTCAACCGCTCTTGAAAGTTCGCCGTCGCCGACCCATGCACCAAGCGGGTTAAGTCGTCTCTACCTGGGGCGATGCGAACAAGGTTCGTATGGCGCCGCGACCGTGGAAACCTGCAAACGAACTGGACGGAGCGCTGGAGAGCGAATCGCAGTGCCGGGTCTGAGATCCTGTGGTGATGCTGCCCGCGGCGGATGACGCGTTCTTGTCCTCGGCACCTTCGCGCTTCGTCGAGACGATCGAGGTTGCGCTACCTGCCGGCGCGGTCTGGGCTGCGCTCACGCGCGACGGGACGTTGGACTGGTGCCGTGGACTGAAGATCACATGGCTGTCCCCGCGGCCCTTCGGAGTCGGCACGAAGCGCCAGGCGAAACTGCTCGGCATGCTGCGAGTCCAAGAGGAGTACTTCATCTGGGAGGAGGGGCACCGCATGGCGTTCTTCGTGACGGCGGTGCGACCTCCGGCGTACCGGCGCTCGGCGGAGGACTACCTCGTCGAGGCGCTGGGCCCGGATCGATGCCGTTTCACGTGGACACTCGCGTTCGAGTTGACGCTGCTCGGCAAGCTCAACTCGCCGCTCACCACACCGATCATCAACCGCATGTTCGCCGACACACGCCGTCACTTCGAACGGCTCGCGGCGCCCCGATACGTTCAGCCGCGAACAAGCGGGAAAACCCGGGAAAACACTGGGGCTCGCGGAACGCCATTCCCCCCGTTCCGGCACGCAGGGCCGCAAATGGACCGGAGCGGCGAACGAAAAGGGCCGCAGCAGGACCCAAATTCCCTAGTCCCAACCGGGACCCCGGCCTTCCCGCCGGGGTCCCAGCCGCTGACTAGCTAGTAGCTGAGGCTGTCGAAGTCGTTCCAGAAGATCTGTGACTCGTCGGTGGTCGCCCAGTTGGGAACATCCAGCGTTCTGAGGCCGCCGCCGCCGCGCGAACGCAGCTGGTAGGAGACGGTGGCGTCGGGAGGCGTGCTCCCGGGCACGTAGACCTGCGCCGCCTGAATGAACGGAAGCTGGCTCAGTACTGGTTCTTCATTGAGGGTCGATTCCATCTTGCCTTCCCAGTCAAAAGCGAAGTAGGCGTTGATCTCCTTTTCCCATGGACACAATTTCGCTGTGCAGATGTTCAGTCCGTTGACGAGCAGTTCGTCGTTCTGCCCCGGTTCGTTGCCCCAGAACTCCTTGTAGCGGATGATCACCGCCCCGGAGCTGTCTGGAAACTTCCCGGTGTCTGTCTCAAGCGCGGCTGAGCCAAGCAGTCGGACCTCGTAGTCGCTGCGAACGAACGGCTCGTAGTACACGTGCAGTGCTTTGCCGCCCGGTTTGGCGAGCACGAATTCGTAGCGCTGCCCCGCCTTCGCGGTGAAGGGTCCCCATTCGCCGCCACCGACTGCGGCGTTCGTGATCGCGTACGTCGCAAGCGGTGTGGAGCTGGTGCGCTGACCCTGTGTGTCCAGCGGCCAGATTTCAACCGTGTCGCCAGCCTCCCCGGTGTTCTGGGGGAATTCCAGCGCCTTGCCGGCAAGCGTGATCTTACCCTTCTGCGCTTTTATGTCCTGTCTCGGCATCCTGCCGCGGAAGAAGTCGAACATGCGCTGGAACGATTCCGCAGAGGTCGAGGTCTGCACGTGCGTGGCGTCTGGGATAGAGACGTTTTCCGCGTCTTCCATGTGCTGCGCCGTTTCGCCCGTTTTGCAAGTGGTGTCGCCGCAGCGTCCCGCCCACAGGGCGAGCGTTGGTACTCCAGGGTTTTTTTCCTGGCCGTCGACGTTCGTGTAAAAGGCGACGCTCGCTTTGTGTTCGGCAGCTTTCGCGCTTTCGACGAGGTAGTGGTACATCACCGAGGTACCCTCGGAGTGCGCGACCACGTCGACCTGCGAGCGACCGGTCTGCTGCTCCAAGCGGGCAATCGCTTCTTCGATCTGTTTTTCGACTTCTGTCATGCTTCCGCTCGCGACCGGCGAGTCGTAGTCGATCGCTTCCAGCCAGGTGTGCTTGTAGCCGTTGCTTTCGAAGCGCATCGCCTGTGAAGCCCAGTTCGACCCCGCGCTCTCGAAGCCGTGCACGAACAGCACCCCCAGCTTCGGGTGCCTCAGCTTGGTCGCGTTCGCGGCAGTCGCTCCCCAAGCAGAAGCGAGCTGATCACCAGCATGAATGCGCACGCACGCGACAGGCGTCCAATGCGATGAAAGCGACTGGATAGCCCAATGTTTTCTTGCATGACTCCCCTTCAGTTCCGATGCCGGGCGGTCGCTCCATCCGAGCCCTGCTCCCGACTCGGCGGCGCGGTCGGTCGGGCACTCGGCTTCCGGCTGCCGTGACCGACTCCGTCGCCACGCGGCTAGGCCCTCAGATACTTCGCGCTCTCCCGCCCGGCTCTTTGTACCCTTCACACACGCTGCACTCGCAGCCGTTGGCCGTCTTTACCCGAAGGTTTCGAAACAAAACATGATCTTGTTCCACGCCGGTCAGGTACTAGGGTTGGCCGATGGGGCAGACGACGAAAGAGCGTCGCGGTCGGCCCCCGGGAGCGACACGCGAGCAGGTTCTCGAGCGAGCGATGTTCCTCTACCTGCGCGGGGCTCGCGTCGACGTGCAGGCGCTCGCCGCCGATCTCGGCGTCGGTCGCGTCACGATCTACCGGTGGTTTGGCTCACGCGACCAGCTTCTCGGCGAGGTGATCGCGAAAGCAGCAGAACCGCTGCTTTCCGAAGCACGCGCGAGCGCACGCGGCATCGGCGGCCAAGCGCTGCTTGAAACGTTCGACCGCTTCAACAGAGCGCTAGCGGACAGCACCGCCCTCCGAGAGTTCGTGGAACGCGAGCACGACGCCGCCCTGCGCGTGATCGTCTCCGGCGCCGGACGGGTCCAACCCCGGATCGTTGAGATGATCGCCGCGCTCATAAGCCGAGAGGCCGACTCCGGCACCTACGACCCGCCCACCGATCCCGACACGCTCGCCTACGCGATAGTCCGCCTGGCAGAGGCATTTCTCTTCAACGACGCGGCGGCAGGCATGCGTGGAGACGTCGAACGTCTCATCAAGGTGGAGGCAGCCCTTCTGGGCGTCAAACGATAATCCCACCTTCTCGCGCTGCTGCCCTCGGCGCCATCGCTCCCCGAGCATTCGCGCACAACGTAGAGTGCCACCGACGCAACGGGACGTAGCGATGTGCATCAAGTGACAACTGCCTGCAAGTGGCTGCCGAGGTGTTTGGCGACCTTGGCCGTGCTGTCCTCCGGGCGTGGTCGGCCGCCGCTCGATCGCTCACCCATCTTCAGCGCTTCGCGAGCCGCGCCGATAAGATCCTGTGCTCCGAGTCACTCCAACTCCGTACCAGCGCGCCGCCGCAGGGTGCGTGCTCGTAGCACTCGTCTTGCAGCTTGTCGGCGCTCCCGTCGCGACCTTGCCGGTGCTAATCGTTGGGCTAGTGCTGGCCGTGATCGCGGTAAGCAAGCGACAGCAGTATCGACGCCCGCCTGACTAGCGACTCCCCGGCGCTCGCCCCGACTCCTCTCGCTTGGGGAATGTCGTCGACGCTGCAGGGTTCAGCAGCGGGCTTGACGATCACAAATGGCGCCCACCAGCACACCGACGCCTTGGTGCACTGGTCCCACGTTACGGAGCCGGTGATGACCCCGTGCTTCTGATCCTGGCCTACGGTCGCGTACGTGAGAGCGCCCGAGCTCGCCGTGGCCAACGCCGGTAGCGCCATCCCGATCACACACGCCAGCAGCAATCAGGCGATCGCGGCTCGACCGCCTGGGCGCGACGGGGCGTGGGAAGGCAACGGGACGCCTCCCCACGCGACCGATCTATTTCTTAGCTTTTTTGATCGGCGCCAGCGAATTGCCCGGCGCGATTTCCGAGCAGTTCTGCGGCGCGGCGAGACCCGCGAAGCGCCCGGCCAGCCAGGTCGCAGCCTCGGGCAGCCACGGACCCGCGCCCTCGATGTGCCCGAGGTGCTGGTATTCGGTGTACTGCACGGAGACGCCCTGACTGCACCACTGGCGAGCGAGGCTCCGCACGTCGCCGGCGATCATGACGCCGTCGCCGGGTCCGATCCCCGGCTTGTTACCCGGCGTCCCTTCGAATTCTTCGCCGCCGTTGCCCTGCCCGATCAGGAACGGGACCGTCGGAGTCCCCTTGCGGCCGACGATCAGCTTGTTCGCGGTACGTACGAACACCGGGATCGATTCCGGCGACGGGTATTCGGGCTTGGCCAGCTGCGACCAGGTCAGGCCGGGGACTTCCTCCTCGTTGGTGATCGAGTCGTGTTCGTCCTCTTTGAGGAGTTCCTTCCCGTATTCGGTGAGGTAGGGCGTCAGGTCGAGGTGGAATGCGCGGGAGAGCCCGACGAGGGACATCGGGATGATCGATGCCCATTTGCTGCTGCCTTCGACGTATTTCAGGTTGTGCGCGGGCTCGACGAGCACCCCGCCCATCGCCGCACCGACGATGTCCGAGTTGATTTCGGGGGCGTAGGTGGGCGCCTCCTGCGCGGCCCACTCCGTCGCGATCGCGCCGCCGGAGTAGCCGGCCAGACCGATCTTGGCGTTGCTTTCAAGGCCCGTCGCCGGCGAGCTGAGCGCCGCGCGCAGCGAGTCGATCGTGTTGTAGCCGTACACGGGGCCGGCGGAGAAGTCCGCTTCCTCGCCCTCGGTGTCGGGGACCACTACGGTCTCACCCGCGAGCAGCGCCGGCGCGATCAGCACCGACTCGGCTTGTGCGATTTCGGCTCCCGGGAAGCCACCGGTGGAGATCGCGTAGGACGGGTCATCCGCGGTGCTGAGGCTGTCGTAGAAGGATTGATAGGACAGCACCGACGTGCTGAGTTTCACCGGCGGCAGCAGCACCGAGGTGACGTTGACGGTCGGCTTGTTCAGCTCCGACGTCGAGCGGTACAGAAGCTGGACGGCCGTGATCGGCACTTCGATGCCCGCCAGGTGGAGCGAAACTGAGCGCGTCTTCAAGACCGTTCCGGGCGCGATCCGGCTCAGCCGCGGCTTGCCTTCGTATTTGTAGAACGGGTCCTGTTCGGGCGTAAGCGCGGCTCGTGCGCCGGGCGCGAGCGAGCGCGGCCCAGACGACCAGCAAGAGCAGTGCAAGCAATCCGACGTACCGATTCCGGCGACGTCCAGCGACGCGCGCCAACGATCCCATTTCCCTCGTGACGATCATGTGTCCCCTGCTCTCGTGGTTACGGACCACGTGCGGTCCCCGCGCAGGTGCCCGCGAGCGCCTACAGGCTCCTGTATACCCGCCGCCTGGAGCACGCAAACCTGGCCACCGTTTAGCGCTCACGGGCCAGGGGTATTAGTCCCGCGCAAACTCGTCGGCAGATGCGTGGGTGCCGGCGAGGAGTGGGGTCAGTCGTCGAGCAAGCGCGACGACGCAAATTTCGAGCTGGAGGTGTCGGGGTGAAGACGAGCGCCATCGTTCGGCGTGCGAGCGGACCGTTCTCATCAGCGTGCGAGCCGGTGCACGCCGGTGCGCCGGGGCTTGCCGGCGCGCCAGGTCACGCGCGAGCCGCCACGGCGGTGCTCGCGACGATCGCCATGCTGCTCGCGCTCCTCGGCGCCTCCGCCGCCCACGCCGAAAGCTCGCCGCCGGCGGCGCTTGCCGCCCGCCACCTACCCCTCGACATTCAGCGAACAGCGCTTCATCCGTATGGACGACGGCATCGAACTTGGCGCGACGATCACCTATCCGTCCGCGGACGGCAGCGCACCCGCTCCTGGGCGGTTCCCGGTCGTGCTCAACATGACGCCGTACGGGCGCGACGGCGACTGCTCGTGTGAATCGGCCAGCGACTACGCGACGCGTGGCTTCGTGCTGGCCGTCGTCGACGTCCGCGGCACCGGCGGCAGCCAGGGGAACCTCGACGAAAACTACTTCTCGCCGCGCGAGGCGCGCGACGGCTATGACCTCGTCGAGTTCCTGGGGACGCAGCCGTGGTCGAATGGCAAGGTCGGCATGTCCGGCGGCTCCTACCTGGGGATCATGCAGTACCTCACGGCCGAGCAGGACCCGCCGCACCTCGCGGCGATCGCGCCCGACGAGGCGCTCGCCGACGTCTACAACGACGCCGCCTACCCCGGAGGCATCCTGTCGCTGTCCTTCGACGCGCAGTATCTCGCCGTGCAGGGCGCGCCCGGGCTCCTCACCCCGAACAGCGAACCGAGCATGATTCCGGGCACGCTCACGGCCAAGTACGAACAGGCGACGGGAAGGTCGGTCGCCTTCGACTACCTGGAAAACCCCTTCGACGACGCCTTCTACCAGGAACGCTCGCCGATCACGCGGGTGTCGAAGATCCACGTTCCGGTGTTCGTGCTCGACGGCTGGCGCGACGCGTTCGAGGCCGGCGACATCAGGATGTACCGTGCGCTCGAGCGTCGCAAGGGCGTCGAAACGCTGCTCAACGTGGGACCGTGCACACACAAAGGCTGCGGGGTCCCGTTCGACCCCACCGAAGAACCCCCGGGCGTCGACAACATCGAGGCGCAGCAGCTGCAGTTCTTCCAGCGCCAGCTGATGGGCATGGAAGTGCCCAGCCTCCCGCGCGTGCGGCTGTACGTGCAGCAGGCCGACGCGTACATGGACACGACGGCGTGGCCGCCGAAGGAATCAGCAAAACGCCGCTACTACGTCGGTCCGCAGGGCATCTCCTCCCGGCGTCCCGCGGAATCGAGCGCCGGCTACATCACCGACCCGGCGGCCGGCCTGTCGATGAGCTTCGACCAGCAGGGGACCGTCGCGGCCAGCCCGTACATACCGCTCGATCAGCGCCTGGAAGAAGAGCAGGGGCTCACCTGGCGCACGCCCGACCCTGTCGGCTCCGCTCACGCTCGCGGGCCCGATCGCGCTGCATCTGGTCGCGTCCTCGACCGCGCCCGACACCGACTGGTTCGCCAAGATCTCCGACGTCGCTCCCGACGGCAGCCAGAGCATCGTCAGCGAGGGGCAGCTGCGCGCCTCGCTGCGCGCGCTTGCGCGCAAGAGCACGCCGACGGAACCGTTGGAGTCGCTGGCGAGCCCCGAAGCGATCATTCCGGGGGGCTTCTACGACTACGAAATCGCGCTCGCGCCGACGGCCTACCAGCTCGCTGCCGGCCACCAGCTGCAGCTGCGCCTCACCTCCTACAACATGCCCAACGCGCTGCCGGGGACGATCGACTTCGACGGCCAGGCGCCCGCCGCGTCGAGCTTCACGCCGCTGCTGCCAGCCACCAACACCGTGCGCTTCGGAGGGGCGGACGGCACCTCCCTGCGCCTGCCCGTGTCCGGCGCGAGCTCGCCCTGACAGGGTCGCCGAGCTGGAACGCAACGTGTCAGCGTGCGTCTGGGTCGACCTCGAAGACGCCGAACGTGTTTCCCTCGGTGTCGAGGAAGTAGCCCTGCCAGCAGCGCCCCGGCACGGCGAACTTCGCCAGCGCGCGCGATGCTAGGCAATCCAGAGCCGCCGATGACCGCGGCGACTCCAAAAAGCTCAGGCTCGACACCCCGTGCGTCGCCGGGCCCGGCGGGTGTAACGCGGGGCCCGCGACGGGTGGTGGGAGACATCCGTTTTCCGGGAGTCGACCGAGGCCGGCCGCGATCCTGCGGAGGTCGCGCCGGGAAGCAGCGACGGCGCGACCGAGTAAGTGCCGCTGGTGGGCCGGAGGTTCAGCTTCATGCCACCGTCGTCGGTGATCGAGTCGCCCGAGATCTGAAAGCTCTCCAGCGGCTGCAGGCAGCCTTCGCTGACACCGCACACGAAGATCCCGGCCGCGGTCACGTGGGAGATCGAGTTGTCGGTCCACGTGCTCGTGCCCGCGGTCGTGTCGTACTGAAACCAGGCCAGGCCGACGGCTCCGTAGGAGATGGTGTTGTTGGAGATCGTGTTGTCGCGATAGCGGGCGGAGATCCCGTCGTCGTTGAAGTGCGTGATCGTGTTGTCCGTGATCGTCGAGTCGGCGACCTTGTCGTAGATGCCGTGGGTGCCGTACGTGTCCGCTGGGTCCAGACCGTGTTGGAGATCGTGTTGCCCGTCACCAGGAAGTCGTTGCCGCCGGCCGGATCGCCCGGCGCGCTCGCCGTGTAGCCGAGCAGCATGCCGGAGTCGCCGGTTTCGTTGATCGTGCTGTCGGCGATCGTCCAGTCTTCGCCCTCGGCGTTGATCCCCAGGGCGGAGTGTTCGATCGTCGTGTGCAGGATCGTGATGCCGTCGCCGTCGCCCTGAAAGCCGGCACCTGCGATACCGCTTTCGGAGCCGAGGGTCAGGTTCTGAAAGGCGAGATCATGGCCCTCGCTGAACCACACGCCCTGGACGATCCTCGCCTGGCCCTGCCCGTAGGAGCCGAACTCGATCGGGGCGGCGCTGGTCCCGAGGCGCCTTCTCCCCAGCCCGGCATCAGCGCGGCGTCGGCGAACGTCGCGCCGCCCTGGAACAGCACCTCGTCGCCGGGCTCGAGCTGCGCGCGGTTGACCTGGGTCACGGTCTGCCAGGCTTCGGCGGGGCTGGTCCCGGAGGCGGCATCGGAGCCTTCCGGCGAGACGTAGTAGATCGTCCCGCTGGGCGGTGGGATCGAGATCGGCGCGGGAGCCACATCCGACGCCGCGCCCCTTGCCACGCGTTGAGTGTGCGTGACGGGTCGACGCGCGACGTCCACTGCGAGTCCTCGTGCAGGCGTGCATGGCTCGATGGCCATGCTTGGCCATCGGCTTGGCGGATGTGCGGGCGTGTGCGGCCGCCGGCAGGCACAGGACGATCGCTGCGCTCGCCAGGCAGCCGAGCGGGTTGCGCAGGCGCATGCCCGAGATGTCGGCACGGAGCGGCCGTCCGGCAACCGATCGGCGCCGACTTGGACGAAGGTCGAGGGGCCCTTAGAATCGCCGCCGTGAAACGCGTCGGCGGCTCCGCGGCGGCAGCGGCGCCGCCCCGCGGCTCGCGGCCGCGCGTGCTGACGCTGTCGCTGTCGGCCGGCTCGGGCTACGGCGGGGCGGAGAAGCTCGCCTACGAGTTCGCGATGCGGCTCGATCCGGCGCGCTTTGCCAGCTACCTGTGCACGATCCGCGCCGCCGAGCCGCGACAGCGCCAAGCGGAGGCTCGCGACGTCGCAGAGCTCGCGAGCGCCGGCGTGCACGTCCTGTCCCTGGGCCAGCCGGGTCCCGTGCTGCTGACGCCGCGCGGATGGGGACGTCTGTACGCGATGCTCGTGAAAGAGTCGATCGACATCGTGCATGCCCACATGCCGCGGGCGAGCGTGCCGGGTTCGCTGCTCGCTCGCCTGGCGCGCGTTCCGGTGGTGGTCAGCCACGAGCACGGGTCCGCGCTCGAGGGCAAGCGCCTGCGCACGTTTCTGGACCGCGAGGTCGTGGCGAGGTTGAGCACCGTGATGGTCGCGGTGTCCGAGTGGGATCGGCGCAATCTGATCGAGCAGGAGCGGATCCCCGCCGATCTGATCCGCGTGCTCGCCAACGGCATCGCGCCAGCCGACGTGGCGGCGCCCGGCGCGCCGACCCTCGCGCTGGCCGCCGGCACCCACCTGATCGGCGCCGTCGGCCGCTTGTACCCGGAGAAGGGGTACGTGTACCTGATCGAAGCCGTCGCCATGCTGCGCGACAGCGGGTACAGCGTGCGCTGCGTGATCCTCGGCGACGGGCCACAGGCGGGTGAGCTGCGCGAGCTGATCGAGCGGACCGGCGTCGGCGAGCAGGTGCAGCTGCTCGGGCGCCGGGACGACGTCGAGCAGATCGTCCGCGAGCTGGACGTCGCGGTGCTGTGCTCGACCCGTGAGGGGAGTCCGCTGGCGATGCTCGAGTACATGGCCGCCGGCGCGCCGATCGTGGCCGGCGCCGTGGGCGGCGTGCCCGAGCTCGTACGGACGGCGTCCACGGCGTCCTCGTCGCTCCCGCCGACCCACGGGCGCTGCGCGACGGGATCGCCAAGCTGCTCGACGACCGTTCGCTGGCAGGGCGGCTGGGCGCCGCTGCGCGTGCCCGCTGCGCCGCCGAGTTCGACCTCGACGCTCTGGTGCGGCGAATCGAGCTGCTCTACGACGAGCTGCTGGCGGAACACGGCCGGGCTGCGCGGCGGACCTGAGGTCTGCAAGGCTCCAGATCGCCAGGCTCCAGATCGCCTGTGCCCGGGTCGATCTAGAGACCCGCGAACCCGATCCCCAGAATCGTCAACCCGTGAACGAGCCAGAGCCCATCAACCAGCGGCGCATCGGGCCGATCCTGTGGCGCGAGAAGTACCTCATCCTGGCCTCGGTCGTGCTGCTGCTCGGCGCTGGCACTCGCCTATACGCTGACCGCCTCCAAGATCTACCAGGCGACCGCGATCATCGAGATCAACCTGGTGACCCGACGCCCGGCAGCTCACCGACCAACGCGGACCAGGCGCTGGCCCAGGACGATGCGACGCTGCTCGCCTCGGCGGTGTTCCTCCGCAAGATCCGTAGCCGTCGACGGCGGCAGGCTGAGCGTCGCGAGCTGCAAGACCGTGTCGGCGCGAGCTCGACGAAAAGCGCGCTGGTCACCCTGCACACAACGGCTCCTCCCCGCACCAGGCCGAGATGATCGCCGCGGGGGTCGCGCGGCTTCCTGAGCCCGTTGCAGAGCGCCGCCACGAGCGCACGAAGCTCCAGACCGAGCTCCAGCGACAGATAGAGCACTAACGGCCAGGCTCGCCGCGCTGAAGGCCGCCCCGGGAACCCGCCGAGGCGGCCAGATCCGCTCGCTCGAGGCATCGCGACAGGCGCTGATCAACCAGAACGCGTCGCTGCTGGCGAACGGCTCGCGCAGGGCACGAGCGCGACGCGCGGCGCCCCCGTCGCCTCCTCGACGCCGATCAGCCCCAAGCAAGACCCTGAACCTGATCGCCGGCGCGCTGCTCGGCCTGCTATGCTCGGGGTGGCGCTCGCCTGGCTGCGCGGGACGGCGTTGCGGCCGGCGATCCACTCCGCGGGCGACGTGACGGGCCTCGTCGACTGCCCGTGCTGGCGTCGATCCCGTTGAAGTCGCGGGCTCGACGATCCGGCGCTCGGCAAGGCCTGCGGGTGCTGAACGCGAACCTGCCGTTCGCGCTGCGCACGGGCGAGGATGCACGTGGTCACGTTCGTGGGCTTCAACGCCCAGGTCGGCAAATCCGAGCACCGGTCGAGGGCCTCGGCCGGGTGATGGCCCGCGGGCGGCCGCGAGGGTCCTGCTCGTCGACGGCGACATGCGCGCGGCCGGGCGCTTTCGGCCGTCGCTCGGACACCGCCACCACCCGGGTCTCGTCGACGCGCTCGCAGAGCAACGTGCCGGCTCGATCGACGCGCTGGTGCAGGTCGAACCCGGCCTGTGGCTGCTGCCGGCCGCGCCCGTCGACGGTCAACCCGGCGACGTTGCTGTCGCGGCAGCCGTACACTATGCCCTGATCGCCGAGCTCCGCGAGCGCTTCGAGTTGGTGTTGATCGATTCGCCGCCGCTGTCCGGGCTCGCCGACGGGCTGATCCTCGCCTCGCAGTCCGAGGCGGCGTCGTGCTGGTCGTCCGCGCCGGGGTGACGAAGCCGGGCGACCAGCCGCGGCAGCGACCACCACGCTGTTCCAACACATGACCCCGATCGCTGGCGTGGTCGTGTTCGAGGACGTGGCCGGTCGAGACCTATTACGCGCCAGCGAGAAGAGCCCGAAGCGCTCCCTCGACGACGGGTCGCACCCTGATTCGGGCGTCACCCCGCAAATCCGTTCTGCCGCGATTTGGCTGCTCGGCGTGCTGGTGCTCGCGCCGAGCTGCTGACCAAGCCGGCGATCGCCCTCGCCCTGATCGGCGCCGTCGTCGCGACGATGCTCGCGTGGCGCTCGGTGGACCTACCCGCTCGCCCTCGCCGGGATTCCGACGCTGGTCACCGCGATCGACGGCGCCGACGGCGGCCTGCCGAAGGGAGGGGGCCACGTTCCTGGTCGGGCGCGTGGATCATGCTCGCGGTGGCCTTCGCGGTCATGCGGGGGCGGGTACGAGCGCCGCCCGCGCGCTGCTGTCGGTCACCGGGCGCGATGTCGCTGCTGCTGCTCGGCCTGATGGTCCTGCGCCTCGGGCGGCTCGGCCGATCAGTCCTACGGCTCCCAGAAGGTGCAGCTGTTCATCGCTGACAACCTCGTGTTCCTGATCGGCGGCGCGTTCGTGGGCACCCGCCAGGCTGACCTCGAGACCGCTTCTTCGTCCTGATGCTGGCGGTGACGACCGCCGGGCGCGCTGCTGTTGGTGGGGGAGAGCTGGTCACTCACACCGCGGAGCTGCAATACGCGAGCCGCTTCACGATCAGCGCCCAGCAGGGGTCGATCAATCTCGGCCGTGACAGCGCCACCGGCGTCCGATCTGCATCTACGTGATGGACTGGCCGCGGGCAGGCCGTGGCTGCGCTTCTGGCGCGAGCGTGGCCCTGCCGTTGCTGCTGATCTCGCTGGTCGCCGCCGGCTCGCGCGGCACGACGATCGCGTTCGTCGCCGGCCTCGGCGACGCTGATCGCGCTGACCGCCGCCACCGGCCGGGCGCGTCGTCGACTCGCGGCCAGCTCGGCGCGATCCTGCTCGCCGCCGCGATCGTGGTCCCCTTCGTCGTGCCGAGCTCCTCGATCGGCCGCTCGCTGTCGGCGGTCGTCGGCAGCGCCAGCGGCCTGTCGACCAACGGCCGCGCGTCGCTCTGGTCGGAGGGCCTCCCAGGCCTTCAAGACTCCACCGCGCTGTTCGGCGTCGGCACGGGTGGCTTCGGGGCGATCGACCCCGAGCTACTATCCCCACAACATTCTGCTCGAGATGGGCCTCCGGGATCGGGATCTTCGGTCTGCTCGCGGTCGTCACCTTGATCGGCGCTCGCCGGCGCCTCGGACGCCTGTGGCGCGATCACACCCCGGGGCGAGCGCCTCGCGGTCGCCCTGCTGTGCGCGCTGTTCTTCTGTCGGCGTTCGTCAACGCGCTGTTCTCGAGCCCGATCCAGGACAACGCCGACATCTGGCTGTGGGGCGGCTGGCGCTGGGCGTCTCGGTGCGCCGCGGGGCGGAGGCCGCCGGCCGGCGCGAGCCCGGAGCCCGCGGCCGTCGGCGGATCGGGACGGAGCTCGCCGCGCGAGGGCGGGATCGTGATGACGTGCGACATCGACCTCGGCACCCCGACGGAGCGCGGACGCACACGGTCGAGATTGCCCGCGGATTCGCCCGCGCCGGCTTGCGGCTGGTGCTGATCGCGCGCGGTCCGGATCCGGGATGGCGGACGTCGAGTTCACGCCGAGCGGGCGGAACGGAAACCCAGCGAGCCCGCCGCGGAGCGAGCATCGCCTGCGGGCGATCGGTGCGCTGTGGCGGGAGCGCGGAAGGGCTGCGGGCGCTTCTACGTGCGCCACAAGTGGACGACGATGCCGGCGACGCGTGGTCGCGCGAGCGCTCGGCTACCGCGTCGTCACCGAGGTCGACGACGTGCCCTACGGACGCGGCTACCAGGGCGAGATCGGCCGCTGGCTTCAACGACGTCAAGGTGGGCGATGACGATGCTGATGGGCCGCTTGTCGCATGGCGTCGTCGCCGGCACGGTCGAGATGAGCGATCTGCTCGACGAGCGGGTTCCGGGTTCCGCGTCGGGCGGATCGGCGTGATCCCGATCGGGGTCGACGTCGACTACTTCCCATCCGCTCGAGCGTGGCGCCGCGCTGGCCCGCGCCGGCCTCGACCCACGTGCCGGTACGCGCTGTTCATCGGCCAGTTCGCGTCCTGGGTCGATTTCGCGACGCTCCTGGACGGCTTTGCGCCGGTCGCCCGCGAGCGGCCCGACGCTGCGGCTGCTGCTGGTCGGCGACGGCGAGCAGCGGACCGGGGTCGAGGCCCGGATCCGGGCGCTCGGGATCGAGGATCGCGTCAGGCTGACCGGCTTCATCACATGAGCGCGACCGAGTCCGGGATCTGCTCGGCGCGGCGACGATCGCGCTCGCCTCCCACCGCGGTGAGCACCTCGACCGGATCGGGATGAACGCGACCAAGATGGCCGAGTACCTCGCGTCCGGACGCGCGGTGCTCGCCAAGGAGTCGCCCGCTTGCGGGAGATGATCGCCGACACCGGGGCGGGGATCGTCGTCCCCGGCGACCCCGGGGCGATGGCCGGCGCGATCGGAGCTGCTCGAGCCGGGGCGTGCGGACGAGCTCGGCGCGGCGGGCGGCGCGGTCGCGGTCGAGCGCTACTCCTGGACCTCGACGATCGAGCGAGACGATCGCGCTGTTCGGCCGTCGATCAGCGATCGCGCGAACGCCGGCGCCCACCGTTTCCACGCCCTCACGCGCCGGCGGCGGGGTCCGCGAGCGTGCTCCGCAGGAGCGCCAACGGCGGTGGGGACCGGGACCGGCGCCGTGATCGAGCGCCCGACCTCGAGCGCCACCTCGAGCTGACCATGCGCTGGCTGTGCGCGGCCCAGGACCGCGACCGACGACGGCGGTGTCGCGGGCATTACGACCTCCGGCGCGGGCGCTGGTCTGAGTCCTATCCGGAGACGACGGGCTACATCATCCCGAGCTTCCTGGCGCTCGCCCGGGCTCGGGCCAGCGACCCGCTGCGCGAGCGGGCGCTGCGGATGGCCGATTGGTCATGCGAGGTGCAGATGCCCGACGGGGCGGTGCTGAGCGGCCTGCTCGGCGCCCGTCCCGCGCCGGCGGTGTTCAACACCGGCCAGGCACTCTTCGGCTGGCTGGCCGCCTACGAGGTCAGCGGCGAGTCCGCGCTACGCCCGCTCGGCCGACCGAGCGGCGCGGTGGCTGCTCGCCAACCAGGATCCCGACGGGGCGTGGCGGCGCAACCTGTCGGCGATGACGACCGCCCCCGTGCTGACCTACAACGTGCGCTGCGCCTGGGCGCTCGAGCGTACGCCGCCGCGACGCTCGACCAGCCCGCCTTCGGCGACGCCGCCCGGCGCGCCGGCGAGTGGGCGTGCGCGCAGCAGAACGAAGCCGGGTGGTTCGCCAACAACGCCTTCGCGCTCGGCGAGGTGCCGCTGCTGCACACGATCTCCTACGCGCTCGAGGGGTTGCTCGGCCTGTACGCGTTCACCGGCGAGCGGCGCTTCCTGGACGCGACCGAGCGCGGGCTCGCCCCGATCTGCGCGCTCGCCCGGGATCACGCGCTCGGCGGCCGGCTCGACGAGCGCTGGCAGTCGACCGTCGCGTGGCGCTGTCCGACCGGCGAGGCGCAGATCGCGGTCGTCCTGCAGCGGCTGCAGCGACTGCACGACGACCGCGGCTACGGGGCCAGCGCCCAGCAGCTACTCGCCGGCCTCTCCCCCGTGCAGGATTCGCTCGGGCGCCGGCGCCCGAGCGCCGGCGGGGTCCCCGGCTCATTTCCGCTGTGGGGCTCCTACATGCGCTTCGCGCTGCCGAACTGGGCGGCGAAGTTCTACCTCGACGCGCTGCTGCTCGAGACGATGCAGATCGACGATCCGGCGTTCGCGCCATGACGCCTTCCACCCCCGGCGCCGGGCAGCCGACGGTCACCTGCTGTCGTCGGCGCACGCCCCAACTTCGTAAAGAGCGGCGCCGCTGCTCGCACGCGCTGTGCGCGCGCGGGGAGGTCGCGCGTGTCGCTGCTGCACACCGGCCAGCACTACGATCGTGCCCTCTCGGACAGCTTCATCGAGCAGCTCGGCATGCCGCGTCCGGACGATCTGCCTGGGCGTGGGCTCGGGCTCACACGCGCGAGCAGACCGCGGCCGTGCTTGTGGAGCGGCTCGAGAAGGAGCTCATCAACTCGCGGCCGGACGCTCTTGATCGTGGTCGGGCGACGTCAACTCCACGGTCGGCGCCGGCGCTCGGCGGCGGCCAAGCTCGGCGTTCCGATCGTTCATCTGGAGTCAGGGCTTCGATCGGGCGACTGGACGATGCCCGAGGAGATCAACCGGGTCGTGACCGACAAGCTCGCGGACCTCCTGCTCATGCCACTCGCCGCGAGGCCGTCGACAACCTGGCCGACGAGGGCATCCCCTCGCGAGCGCGTCGGCCCTGGTCGGCAACACCATGATCGAGAGAGCCTCATGCGGCTTGCTCCCGCACGCCCAGCGTCGCGGCGGCCGCTGAACCGGCTCGAGCTGGAGCTGCGCCGGCTACGTGCTGGTGACCCTGCATCGCCCCGCGGTCGTCGACGACCCCGAGCGCCTGTCCGCGGTGCTCGCGGTGCTGCGCGGATTCGCCGAAGTCGCTGCCCGTCGTGTTCCCGCGTGCACCCGCGCACGCCGGGCGCAAGCTCGGAGGCCGCCGGCCCCCACATGCTCGATGGCATCCGGCCGCCGAACCGCTCGAGTACTTCGACTTCATCGCGCTCGAGGGCCTCGGCGCGCATGGTGCGTCACCGATTCCGGCGGCGTGCAGGAGGAGACCTCCGCACTCGGGCGTTCCCTGCCTCACCTACCGCGACAACACCGAGCGGCCGGTCACCTGCGAGCTCGGCACCAACCGGCTCGTCGGCGTCAGCCCCGGAGCAGTTGCGGCGCGCGTGCTCCGAGGAGCTGTCGGGCGCCCCGCCAGGGGGCGCCAGGACCAGATCCCGCTGTGGGACGGCCACGCCGGGCCTCGCGCCGCGCGTGCGATCGAGCGCCTGGTCGCGCAGCGCTCCTGAGCCGGCCGGGCCGGACCCGCCATCTCAACGCGGGGTTTACTACAGCCGATGAGGACACGATGAGTCGCGATCCGCAGGCCGCGCCGCGCCCAGGCCGGCTCGCATCCGCGCGCAGCGCCGTTGCGCTGCCCGCCGACAGTCAGCTGGCTCGCTTCGTCACGCTGAACGTGCTCGGCCAGGGGGCAGCCTGCTGATCGGCTTCGCCACGTCGATCGCACTGGCTCGGCTGCTGGGACCTGCGGGCCGCGGCCTGCTCGGCCTGATGCTGTCGGCGAACCTGCTCGTCGTGGTGCTGACGTCGATCGGTCTGCCCACAGCGGTCACGTACTTCTCCAGTCGTGCCGACGCCGAGCCCGCGGCGATCCTCGGCAACTGCCTGGTTCACGCGCTCGTCCTGGCTGTGGTTCTGATCCCCGCCAGCTGGCTCCTGCACGGCGCGATCGCCGAAGGCCTGGGTCGCGGAGCCGGCGGCCTGACTTGGGTGCTCGTCGCCACCCTGGTTCCGCTGTCGCTGCTGGATTGGACGACCAACAGCCAGCTCCAGGGCGCGCTGCGCTTCGCGCGCGCCAACGTCGTGGTGGCCGTCTCGCGCCTGTTCGCCGCGACCGCGACCGCGCCGTGCTTGGAGTCCTCTCGTCGGGCGTCACGGGCGGCGTCATCGTGACCGGCGTCGGCTCGCTGGCGATGATCCTCCGTCGCTTCCACCGATCCTGCGAGCCGGTCGCCCGCGGTTCGATTGGAGGCTCGCGAGACGGCTCTACGGCTACGGGGCGAGGGCCCAGATGGGCTCGATCCTGCAACTCGCCAACGGCCGGCTCGACGTGCTCGTGCTGCAGATCTACCGCCGCTTGCGCAGGTTGGCTACTACGTCGTCGCGCAGACGGTCGCCGAGCTGGTCGTCACGCTCGCCAACGAGTTCCGTTGGACGGGCATGGTGCTGGTCGCGAAGTCCGACGCAGCAGCGGGCGAGCACGTCGGCCGACGCGGTGCGCCACTTCACGCTGCTGGGGGGCGCGGCGGCCATCGCCAACGTGCTATTCGGCTCGGCGTTGATCGTGCTCGGTTACGGCTCGCGCTTCCATGCGGCGATCGCTCCGATGTTGATCCTGCTGCCGGGGGTCTGGATGCTCGGATCGGCATCGTCATCCAGGGCGTTGTCGGGAAGGGGCGGCCGGTCTCGCAACGACCCTGGCCGGAGCTTCCGCGGCGGTGACCACGGCGCTGGACTTCGCGCTGATCCCTCCGCTGGGAACCAACGGCGCTGCCCTCGCGTCACTGTTGGGTACTCCACGCTCGGAATCGTGTCGGTCGTCGTGCTGCACCGCGTGAGCGCGATCCCCGTGCGCGAGCTCGCGATACCCACGCGGGCCGATCTGCACGGCTACCGCCGCTTTCTCACAAGCGTCTGGGCCGCACGCGGCGACGTCACGCTGTACGCGCGCGATCGCCGACGCCGGCGCCCGGGCCCGCGCCGGACGACGCCTACTGATCGCCTCGGTGCAGGAGACCGGTTGTGTTCTGTGCGAGGGCGCCAGCAGCACGCCGGTCATCTCTGACAGCGGCTTCACCGGGCGCCAATGCGCCAACTGCGGAATCACCTTCATCTCCCCGCGCCCCAGCAGGCGGAGATCGACGAGGTCTACCGCCGCGGTAACGCGCACCTGTCGCCGGCGTGGTTCGTGCATGGCCGCGAGGCGATCGCCTCCCGCTTGCGCGCGCGCCGGACGCGGGGCTCGTGTACAGCCACGCCGCGGGCGGCGCGCTGCTGGAGATCGGTCCCGGGCGCGGACGTTCCTGCGCGCGGCACGCCGTCGCGGCTTCGATGTCCGGCGTCGAGCTCAACCTGACCGAGGCATCGTTTATCCGCAGCGAGCTGGGCATCCCCTGCGCGGAGTCGCTGGGGGCGGCGCAGGAGCTGGCGGGAGGGCAGTTCGACGTCATCTATCACCGTGACGTGCTGAGCCACTTCTACGACCCGCACGAGGAGATGGAGCGCCTGCGAGCGTTGCTCAAGCCGGGCGGGTTGCACATCTTCGAGACGGGAAATCTGGCCGACGTCGACCACCGCTACCTGAAGCTGATCGCGTCCTTCCAGTACCCGGACCACCTCTTCTTCTATGGCGAGCGCAGCCTGGGCAAGTTGCTCGACCAGACCGGCTATGCACACGTGCACACCCACCGCTGGTCGCTGCTGCCCGAGCGGCGACTGCGCCAGTGCATCGATCGGGCGCGTGGCCAGCTGTCCGGCGCGCGGCGACGAGCTGCGCCGACCGGGCGCAGCGCCGCAGCCGGGGCGTCCCGATCCGTCGGGCGCGCATTCCAGAAGCGGGCGCCTCGCGCGCCAGGCGCTCGACCTCCTCTACTACGCGATGCAGGTGAGCGTCGGGCGATTCCCGTTCGGCGACAGGGCTCCGCGGATGCTGACCGTGGTCGCCCGCAAGTCTGACGCTCAACAGACGGGCACGCGCGCGATGCCCGCGTGGAATGAAGAGCCCAGTGCGTCTTCGTAGACGCCGATCGCGCCGCTCACCATCGACTCTGTGCTGAAGCGGCGCTCGACCGTCTGCAGCGCGGCGGCTGCGAGGCGCTCGCGAAGCTCGCCGTCGCCGAGCAGCTCGCTCAGCGCGGAGCTCAGCGCGGCGGGCCGGCGTGCGGGCACCAGCAAACCGCTTCGGCCAGACTCGATTGCCTCGGCGACTCCACCGACATCGCTGGCGACGATCGGTAGGCGCAGCGCCATCGCCTCGAGGATCACGTAGGGGAAGGCCTCGAACCAGGACGCCAACACGAACACGTCGGCGCCGCGCACGACGGCGATTGGGTCCGCGTGTTCGCCGAGAAAATGTACCGAGCTGGCCACGCCGAGCGCTTGCACGCGCTGTTCGAGGGTGCCGCGCAGGCTGCCGTCGCCGGCGATCGCCAGCTGCGCCCCCGGCTGCGCAGCGGCCACCGCCGGCCACGCGTCTAGCAGCGTCTCGACACCCTTGCCCGGCCGCAGCTGGCAGACCGTGCAGACGACCGGACCGCGCGAGCGCAGCGCGGCGACGCGCTCGTCGAGCTCACCGCCGGCGACCGCGGGGACGTCGACGCCGTTGTGGACCACGCGGACACGGCGCGCCGCCGTGACGGTGCGGGCGAGGCGGGCCTCGGCCTCGCACACGGCCAGGACGCGGCTTGTCAGCAGGCCGAGCCCGCGCTCGGCCTCGCGATAGACGACGCGCTCGACGCGGTGAAAGAAGCCGGCCATGGCGTAGCCGTGCGGGGTGTAGAGAGCGGGGGTGCGCGGACGGATCAGCCGCGCGAGACGCGCGACCAAATCCGCCTTGGAGCTGTGAGAGTGGACGACGTCGGGACGTACCTGATCGATGATGCTCGCCAGCTCGCCGATCGTCGACGCGTCGGGCCTGGGTGCGATCGCTCGCTGCATCGCCAACGGCTGATGGTCGCCGGGCTCCAGCTGCCCGCGCAGCGTAATCGGCGGCTGCGGGCCGACAGCACCGCCTCATGACCAGAGGCGCGCAGCCCGGTAAAGAGGTCCGCCACATGGGGGCCGTCCCCCCGTCGATCGGCTGGTGAACCAGCAGGACGCGCGTCACGGCTGACCGGGACGATCAAGTGCGCGTTCCCGGCGGCAATCCACGCGCGGACGCCAACGACGCTCTATGTCAAGTGCTAATCGCGCGGTCGTCGATTCGGCTCATCGACCCGGAGCCCGGAGGGTCGAGGCGCTCGCCACCCGAGGTGCGTCGGTCGTGCACACCGAGCGGCTCGCGCCGGCGGCGGCGCCGCGGACCGTGCGGCCCGCCGCGGGGCAACGAGCTCAGCCTGTATTGCGCATGCCCGCGGCGATCCCATTAACCGTCAGCAGCAGCGGCGCTTCAGCGAGCTCGTCACCGCTGCGGGTACGGCGCAGTAGGTCGATCTGCATGTGCGAGAGCGGATCGATCCACGGGTTGCGGTGCGACAGGCGGGCGAGCAGGTTCGGCGCGTTGGCCAGCAATCTCTCGGTGCCCGCGATCTCCAGCATCGTCCTGACGACGCGCTCGTGCTCAGTGCAGATCGTCTCCCACAGCTCGCCTCCCGGATTCTCCCCGAGCAACGCCAGGTAGCGCTCGGCGACGCCGAGGTCGGTCTTGAACAGCGACATCTCGAGCGTCGAGCAGAGCATCCGGAAAAACGGCCAGCGCTCGAGCATCTCCCGTTGCAGCTCGCGGTCGCCCTCCGCGAGCGCCGCGCCGGCGCCATACCAGGCGGGCAGCAGCATCCGGTTCTGCATCCACGCGAACACCCACGGGATCGCGCGCAGCTCGCCGACGGTCCTCGATGCCGAGCGCGAGGACGGTCGCGAGCCGATGTTCAGACGCATCAGCGCATCGAGCGGTGAGATGCCGTTGAGCAGGGCGTCGAAACGGCTGTCATCGTAGATCAGCGCGCGATAGACCTCGCGTGAGCGCGTGGCAAAGCGCTCGGCCTCCGTGCGGTAGCGCTGCGGCACGCCCTGCTCGCCGGCAAGCGTCGCGAGGATTACCGCCGACGTCGTCTGCTCGAGCGAACGCAGCGCGAGCTCCGGGTGCGAGTAGCGCTGCGAGATCACCTCGCCCTGCTCGGTGATCCGGATCCGTCCGCGAATCGAGCCCGGAGGCTGGGCGAGGATCGCCCGGTATGAGGGAGCGCCGCCGCGCGAGGTCGAGCCGCCGCGGCCGTGAAAGAAGCGCAGCTCGATGCCACGCTGATCAGCGTCCGTGAGCAGACGCTCCTGCGCCTCGAACAGCGCCCACTGGCTTGCCAGGAATCCGCCGTCCTTGGCCGAGTCGGAGTAGCCGAGCATGATCTCCTGCCGGGCGTCGAGCTCGCCGAGATGCCCTGCGTAGAACGGATCTTCGTAGAGCGCCGCCATCGTCGAGTGCGCGTGCGCAAGATCCTCGACCGTCTCGAACAAGGGCACGAGCGGCAGCGTCTCGAGGCCACCAGCGCCGATGCCCGCGAGTCGCATCAGCGCGAGCGCCGCGAGCACGTCGGAGGCGCGCTCGACCATCGAGATGACGACACTGCCAAGCGCGCGAGCGCCGTGCTCGTCCAGGCCGGCGGCGATCGCGGCGAAAACCTCTGGCACGGACTGCTCGGCTGGGCCATCGACGAGCTGCCCCAACGCAGCACAGCGCTCCCGCTCGTCGAGCCCGTCGAAGCCGGCGATCAGCGCCGCCGCCGAGTCACGCAGGTCGCGCGCGGAGAGGCGGACGTCGAGCGCGGCAAGGTGAAAGCCGAACACGCGCACCTGCGTCAGCAGTCGACCGAGCGCGCCGTCGGCGACGCGCCGCGAGCTGGTCGACGTGCGGATCAGCTCAAGGTCTTCGTCGAGCTGCCGCGGCGAGCGATAGCCGTGCGGCAGTTCGCGCAATGCGCCGTCAAGCCGCGTCGAGATATAGGAGAGCTTGCGCCGAAATGGCTCGTCCTCGTTGCTGCGCCGACGCGCTACGTCGGGCATCTCCTTCTCCTCAAGCGCGAGCGAGACCTGCAGCGCGGGCGCGACGAGCAGCCGCTCCTCCGCCTGGGAGAACTGCGCCGCGAGCGCCTCGACGCGACGACGTAGCAGGCGCAGCGCGGCGAGGCGGTGCAGCCGCAGTGTCGAGCGCACGGCCTCCGGCGTGACGAGTGGGTTGCCGTCCATGTCGCCGCCGGCCCAGCTGCCGAACCGCACCGCCGGGCGTTCGGGCGGCCAGCGCGTGCCAAAGCAACGAGCGATCTCCGCCTCGAGGCGCGGGGCGGCGTCGAACAGCACGGCCTCGAAGAAGAACAGGATCCGGCGGACCTCGTCCTCGAGGGCCGGTCGCAGCCGGCGCACCGCTCCGGTCTGCCACCAGAGCGTCAGCGTCTCGCGGAGCTCGTCTTCGATCAGCCGCCGCTCGGTGGTCCCACGCGCTCGTCGTCGAGTCGCTCCATCGCCGCCCAGACGGCCTGCTGATGGTCGAACACCGAGCGTCTCGTCGCGTCCGTGGGATGCGCGGTCATGACGAGCCGCACGTCGAGTCGACCGAGCGCGTCGCGGACCTGCGCAGCTGGCTGCAGAGGCCGCGGCAGCGCGCGTGGCGGCGAGCGACTCGCGCTGCGGCGCGCTCGTGTCGGAGTCGTACTGTCGCCGACGACGGAGCCGCTCGAGCTCCTCGGCGATGTTCGCGAGTTGCAACTGCATCGAACAGGCTCTCGCGTAAGGCTCGAGCGCAGCGGAGCTCGAGCGCGAGATGAAGCCGACGAGACGCTCGCCCGCGTCGGCATCCCCGTCGCGCAGCTGGGCTGCGGTCTCGCGCAGCCAATAGACACGATCACGAAATGCGCGGCCTTCCTGCTCCTCGAGCACGTCGCCGAGCAGCGTTTCGAGCAGCGCGGTGTCGAGGTTCAGAGTCTCCACGGCGAGGTTGCATTGTGACTGGGAATGCGTGCAGCAACCGCGTCGAACTAAGCTGCATCAGATCGATGTGCGGCATAGGCGGCGAGATCGCGCTGGCGCGCGCGCCCGATTTTGAAGCGGTGCGTCGGATCGGAGACGTACTGGCTCCGCGCGGACCGGACGGATCGGGCGAGTGGCGCTCTCCGACGGTCGCGCTGACGCATCGCCGGTTGAAGGTGATCGACCTCAGCGCCGCGGGCGACCAACCGTTTGTCGATCGCGAGCTCGGGCTCGTGATCGTGTTCAACGGCTGCATCTACAACCACAACGAGCTGCGCGTCGAGCTGAAGGCGGCGGCTACACGTTTCACTCCCGTCGGACACCGAGGTGATCGTCAAGGCATTTCATCACTGGCGTGAGCACTGCGTCGAGCACCTGATCGGGATGTTCGCGTTCGCGATCGTCGACACGCGGACCGGCCGCGTCGTTCTGTGCCGCGACCGACTCGGAATCAAGCCGCTGTACCTCGCCGAGGTCGACGGCGCACTGCGCTTCGCGTCGACCCTGCCAGCCTTGCTCGCAGCTGGAGGCGTCGACACCGAGATCGATGCCGTCGCGCTCCACCACTACCTGAGCTTTCACTCTGTCGTGCCTGCGCCGATGACGATTCTTCCCGGCGTGCAAAAGCTCGCCCCGGCGACCTTGATGGCGATCGAGCCCGACGGCACGCGCAGCGAGCGGCGCTACTGGTCGGCACGCTTCACCGATGAGCGCGCGAGTGAGTCCGACTGGGAAGAAGCGACGCTCTCGGCGCTCGAGACCGCCGTCCAGCGGCGGATGGTCGCCGATGTGCCCGTCGGCGTGCTGCTCTCAGGAGGGCTCGACTCGAGCTTGATTGTCGCGCTGCTGGCGGCCGCGGCCAGCGCGACCTTGCCACTTTCTCAATCGGCTTTGACGGCGGCGAACGGCGTCAGCGGCGACGAGTTCGAGTACTCGGACTGGTCGCCCGCGTTCGGAACCGAACACACACGCATCGAGGTCAAGCGCCGCAGGTCGTACCGGCGATCGACGCGGCGGTCGCGGCGATGAGCGAGCCAATGGTCTCTCACGACTGCGTCGCGTTTCACCTGCTCAGCCAGGAGGTCTCGCGTCACATCAAGGTCGTGCAGTCGGGCCAGGGAGCCGACGAGGTGTTCGCCGGGTACTACTGGTATCAGCCGCTGCCAACGCGTCCGGCACGGGCGCCGTCGAGTACATCGCAGAGTTCGTCGACCGCTCCGACGCCGAGTCGAGCGACGCAGTCGATGCGCGGCTGCGGCTCCCCCGTGACCCCTCGCGCGAGCTTCGTCGAGCGGACTTCGCCGCGCCCGGCGCTTGGACGCCGGTCGATCGGGCGCTGCGCCTGGACTGTGAGGTCATGCTCGTCGACGATCCGGTCAAGCGCGTCGACAACATGACGATGAGCTGGGGCATCGAGGCGCGCACGCCGTTCCTCGACCACGAGCTCGTCGAGCTGGTCGCGAGCTGTCCGCCTGAGCTGAAGCTCGCGGAAGACGGAAAGGGGATCCTCAAGCGAGTCGCGCGCGGGCTGCTGCCGCGACAGATCGTCGACCGGCCGAAGGGCTACTTCCCGGTGCCGGCGCTCTCGCACCTGGAAGGCGACGTTCTCACGCTCGTGCGCGACACGCTGAGCCCCGAGACGATCGCCGCGCGCCGCGTGTTCGACAGCAACTACGTCGCGACGCTGCTTGCGGCGCCGAACGACCACCTGACGCCACTCGAGGGCAACAAGCTCTGGCAGGTCGCGCTGCTCGAGCTGTGGCTCGCCGAGCATGTTGGCGCTGCCTAGCGAACCAAGCCGCCCTTCGAGACAACGCGCGGCCACCTCGAGGGACCTCGCCGCCGGCGGTGAACGGATGGGCCGGATCAGCTGTCGGATTTGTCCTCGGCGATCGCCCGTCTTATCGTCGCGAGCCAGGCCGGCGCGCCATCGTCGTGGTACCTCGTCTGAATTCGGCTCGGCTCGACGGCGGTGAGATTCCAGCCGTTGCTGGGATTGAACGCGGCTGTCAACTCCTCCTGACTGATGCGACGCGGGCCGCCGTCGATATCGGGCGCGACGTCGCTGAAGCACAGCACGTACAAGGTCCCCCGCGCTCGGTGACGGACGCAAGACTCGCCACGTACGCCCGCGCTCGTCATCGTCGAAGGTGTGAAACAACCCGCAGTCCAGCACCGTCTCGAACATGCGACCCAGACGCCCCAGCTCGAACGCGTCAGCCACCGCGAACTCAGCCTGGATTCCACGGTCTTCGGCCTTTACCCCGGCGATCGCCAGTGCGGTCTCAGCCACGTCAACACCCACAAGCGTAACCCCAGTGAGGCGACGTGAAGAGCGTTCTCGCCGGTCCCGCAGCCCGCGTCGAGAACCGCGCCGACGAACGCGCCTGTAGACGCAAGGCGCACGATTGCCGGCTGTGGCTGGCCAACGTCCCAAGGAGCGGGGCCGTCGCGGTATGACGCGTCCCAGGGCTGACCGCTTCGTCGCTCGTGGCTGGTCGGCCGCCGGCCGCTCAATGAGCTCTCGACCATGCCCTACTTCCTCTCGGGGGCAATCAGAACCGGCCGGCCGGCGCCGTTGAGCACGGCTTGCGAAACACTGCCAATCAAAGCCGCGGCGACTTTGCCGAGTCCTCTGCGCCCGCACACGATCAGGCGCGCGTCGAGCTCGTCGGCGATCTCGATGATCCGCCGTCCGGCGCCTTCTGTTGCCTCCTCCACGCGCGCGCTGGCTTCATAGCCATGCGCCTGCGCGCGACTCACTCCCTCCCGCGACGCGTCTGCGGCCAGACTTTCCTCCTGGCGATCGACTTCATCCTCGTTGCTCACGTAGCTGGCGGCAAAGCCTCCGCCGCGCGCGATCAGCACCGCTGCAGGCTGCCAGATCGTCAGCACTACTGCCGGGACGGGATGTGCGACGAGCTCGGATGCAGCGGCCATCGCGCCGCGCGACCCCTCCGAGCCGTCGTAGCAGAACAGGACTGGGCCGGGCATGAAATCTCCTATCGGTTCGTGGGGGCACGCTGATCCTAGTTCGCTGCCGATTCGGCGCGAACCGGGTTGCTGAGCGTTCCGACGCCGTCGATCTCGACGTCGACCACGTTCCCGTCGCGCAGGAACTTGCCCTGGGGAGCACCGACGCCGGCGGGTGTACCCGTGGCGATGATGTCACCCGGAACTAGCGTGATCGTGCGCGACAGCCAGGCGACGAGCTCGGCCGGGCTGAAGATCAGGTTCGCAGTGGTGCCTTCCTGAACGATGCCCCCGTCGATGCGTGTGCGGAGCTTGAGGTCTCCGAGGTCGCCGATCTCATCGAGCGTCACGAGCGCCGGCCCGCATGGGGCGAAGGTGTCGATCGCCTTGCCGCTGGTCCACAGCGGATTCTGCATCTGCAGATCGCGTGCGCTGACGTCGTTGAACGGCATCACGCCCGCGATGTGCGCAAGCGCATCACGCGACGCGACGTTTCGGGCCACGCGGCCGATCACGAGGGCGAGCTCCGCCTCGTAGTCGACGTGCTCGGCGTGCGCTGCCGGCAGGACGATGTCCGCGCCGCTGCCGCACAGCGAGTTCTGGAACTTGGCGAACCACATCGGTGCCTGCGGGATGTCCTGCCCGGTCTCCTCGGCGTGATCGCGGTAGTTCAGGCCGATGCAGATGATCTTCTCGGCGTCGGGCACGGGCGCGGCGAGCGAGCATTCGGCGAGGGCCAGCCGCCGCGCCGCCGAACCCTCGGCGCGAGCGACCAGCGTTCGTAGGCCGTCCCGGTCGAGCGTCGTGAGAAGCTCGCGCATGTTGCCCGGCGCGCCCACGCTCTCGGCGAGCACTACATCCTCGCCCAGCAGCACCGCCGCGGCCGGTCCTGTGTCCGCGTTGACACTGAGGAGCTTCATGGCTGCTCCTGCGTCGGGCGCTCGGCGGGCGGCTGGGGCGGGCCGGGCTCGCCCGCGATCGCCTGGGCGTCGCGCATAGCCAGTTCACGATCGTGGTAGAGCCTGATCTCGATCACGCGACCCTCGCGAAGCGTGTACAGCAAAGCCGTCAGGCGATCCACCTCGACGCCGCTCCCCCTGCCGCGCCCACGCTCGCGCGTGAACACCACGACGGCCTGACCGCAGTCGAAGAGCTCCTCCGGCTCGGTCACGTAAGACTCCCAAACGTCCCGCACCTCGCCTTTCCATTGCATGATGCCGTCATATCCCTCATAGACGGCCGGATTGAAAACCCGCACGGACAGGTCGAGACGCACGGCCGGATCGAGCAGCCCTGGGAACTCGCTCCTGCGCGCAGTCACAGCGCGACGCACGATCTCGACGTTCTCGTGTGACATCGCCTACTCCTCGAGCCCTACGTTTCAATGGCTCCGCTCGCCGGCATCGCCCGTCCAGTATCCCGCCCATACCTTTTGAGCCGGCTCACGACCTCGAGAGCGCCGTCCCCTCGCCCGAGCCGGTGGACGGGTGGCGGCGCACGGTGAGCCAGGCGATCACCGCGGCCGCCGCGAGAATCGCGAGCGCGACGTAGGGGAACTGGCTGTAGGGCGCGGGCTGGCCAGGCTTGAACAGCTCGACGAACGGGACGATCAGGGTCAGCGCGCCCAGGAGCGGGATCGCGACGTGGCGGAGCGCCGAGAACGAGTCGCGGTGGCGGCGCCACATGAAGACCGGCAGCGAGAGCGTCGTCAGCAGATAGACGAACAGGATCACGATCGTGCCCATCGTCGAGCACTCGGCGTACAGGCCGACGGGGTTCGTCGAGCCGGTGTGGGCGCCGATCAGCGTGGACGACCCACCAGATGCCGATGATCCCGAGTCCGACGACCGCCATCGTCAAGCAGCGCGTTGACCGGGGTGTCGACCTGTGGCGCGAGGCGGCCGAGCCACGCCGGCAGCAGGCCCGAGCGTCCGCCGTCGAAGAGCATCCGCGCCTGCGAGTTCGCGCCGGCGACCAGGGTGGCGAGCACGGAGACGATCCCGGCGACCCACGCCAAGATCGCCGCCCGCCGAGATATCGGTCGGCCACGGTCAGGAACGGGACCGACGAGCGGCCGATCGACGAGACGTCGTAGTGGAAGCCGGTCACGGTCGCAGTACGCAAAGAGGACGAACAGCGCGGCGCCGATCGCGACCGAGATGATAGAGCGCCCTCGGGACGGTCCGTTTCGGGTCCCGGCACTCCTCGGCGAGCGCCGGGCCGTTTTCCCAGCCGATGAACATGTAGAGCGCGAGCGGGAACCCTGCCGACAGGCCCGCGAGGCCGCCGGACAGATGCGACCAGGAGAACGGTACGCCCGAGAGATGGGCGCGGCGATCGACGAGCACGATCACGCAGACCGCGACCATGACCGCACCTGGGCGAGCACGGCCAGGCCCACCGCCGTGGTCGACAGCTTGACGCCGCGCGCGGTCAGCCAGATCGCGCCAACGGTCAGGACGAGGGTCAGCGGCTCCCACGGCGGATGCCACGAGGT
Organism: uncultured Solirubrobacteraceae bacterium; assembly: GCA_963846205.1. Taxonomy (GTDB): domain Bacteria; phylum Actinomycetota; class Thermoleophilia; order Solirubrobacterales; family Solirubrobacteraceae; genus Palsa-744. Next base: position 414,299 of record CAWJVB010000006.1, read on the forward strand.
GTAGTGCGCGAGGGTCATCGTCAGCATTCCACCGGACATCGTGAACACGCCCGCGATCGCGACCGTGTACCCGACCGCGACGAGCAGGGCCGTCGACGACGCCGGCCATCGGCCCCGAGCGCATGTCTCGACGTAGGTGATGAAGCTTCCCGCCGAGGGCTCCGACCCTGGTGAACTCGGCCACCGTGAAAGCGAGGAAGACGGCGGCCACGCCTGCGGCGAGGATCGTCAGCGGGCGGCGACGCCGGCGGTGACCGCGATCACCCCGAACGCGAAGTAGAAGTCGATCCCCGGCCCGATGTTGGCGACCGTCGAGGCGGTCACGTCCGCCGTTCCCAACTGGCCGGCCCGCAACTGCTCTGGGCGCTCGCTCACCGCGCGCTCTCGCTTGGCGGCCAATCGGCGACCGACGCCCGCCGACGACTCGATCGCCTCACACGCGAAAGAGTACGGGGCCGGCTCCCGGAGAATCGACTTCGACCCGCGACCTGTCGCCGGCGTGCAAACTGTGGCCATGTGCCGACTGTTCGCCCTGACCGGCGGTCGCGAGCCGGTGAGCGCCGAAATCTGGCTGCTCGACGCTCCGGACAGCCTGGTCGTCCAGAGCCATCGCAATCCCGACGGCACCGGACTGGGAACCTTCGACCTCGACGGGCGGCGCGATCGTCCACAAGCAGCCGATCGCAGCGTTCAGCGACGCAAGCTTCGCTTGCGAGGCGCGTCATGAGCGCTCGCGCACGTTCCTGGGTCACGTCCGCTTCGCCTCGACCGGGGGGCGCACGCTCGCCAACACACACCCGTTCGAGCAGGACGGGCGCCTATTTGCACACAACGGCGTGCTGTCCGGCCTGCCCGACCTCGAGGCAGAGTTGGGCGAAGCGCTGGAGCTGGTGCATGGCGAGACGGACTCCGAGCGGCTGTTTGCGCTGATCACGCGCGAGATCCGTCGACACGATGGCGAGTTCGCGCCGGTGTCACCTCGGCCGTCAGGCTGGGTAGCGGAACACTGCCCGTCTACTCGTTGAACCTGATCGTCGCTCGACTCCGAGCTCTTCGCCCTGCGCTACCCGGAGGCCAACACTCTGTACATCCTCGAGCGCGGCGCCGGCGGCGAGCAGGGAGACCAGCCCCTCGAGCACCGCAGCAGCCTCGGCACACGAGTGAGATCCGAGCAGGCGGCACGACAACCCGTCGTCGTGCTCGCGAGCGAGCCGATGGACGAGGACCGGGGATGGCGCGCGCTGGACTCGGGCGAACTGATCCATGTCGATCGCGACCTCGGGGTCGAGTCTGAGATCGCGTTTCCCGACCCACCGGCTCACCCTCTGACGCTGAGTGACCTGGACCGCCATACGCAGGCGTCCCAGTCTGCGCCGGCCCCACCACACGGTTGAGCTACGGCCACCGCTTGCGAGCACTCAACCTTTGCTCGCCACCACCTCGTCGAGCGTCTTCCCGCTGAGCACCGAGGCCGTCTGCTCCGAGACGACGTCGGACCCGGCCTGCGCCGCATCGTCGCGCCGCTTGATCAGTAGCCACTGCGGCTTGTCCCCCGCCCGCGTGCGCTGCAGCGCGAAGCCGCCGCGGAGCTTGTGGCCGTGCAGCACGAACACGGCGTGCCCGCGCTCGAGCGCCTGCGGCCACGGCACCCGGCCGCCCTGCTCGTAGTCGCCGCGATCCCACACGATCACGCCGCCGTGCCGGTCGGGCCCTCGAAGTCGTTGTGGGCGCATCCCGTGATCCTCGACCTGGACCGCGAGGCGCTTCGACGGACGGGTCCATCGACGGGCCCTTCGGCACCGCCCACGAGCGCATCACGCCGGCGACCTCGAGGCGCAGGTCGAAGTGGTGCGCGGTCGCGGCGTGCTCCTGCACGACGAAGACGCCGGCGCTGACACCACGGATCGCGAACTGCTCGTGTCCCTCGACCTTCGCCCGCTCGACGTCGACGCTCGCCGACCGCGCGCCCCGCGCGGCCCCTCGCCAGGAACGCGACCAACGCCTCGATCGCCCCGGCGATCCCTCGGCGTGGACCTCGACGCGTGCCGTCGTCGGTGTTGCGCACCCAGCCGAGCACGCCGAGCTCGCGTGCCTTGCGGCGAGCGGCGTCGCGGAAGCCGACGCCCTGCACGGAGCCCTTGACAACCGCGCGAATCGCGCGCAGGTCACTCACCGCGCGCCCCATCGACCCGGCAGGCAGATTGCGCGGAGAGTGCACGGCGATGGCTGCTGCCGAAGTGCATGAGCTGCAGCTTCGCGAAGATGCTCGCGTGCTGCTTCTCGACCACGCCAACCGCGAGCGCGAGGCCCTCGACGGTGCGGGTCAACCCCCTGGCCTGATGCCCGGCCCCGCCGGCCTGCTCATCTGCCGAACGCGCGCGGTGCCGGGCTCGGCTCCGGATGCGGGCCGGACTGTGCCCCGGGCACTAGCCTGAACGACGATGGGGACCCCCTGGGACGCACGCACCTACGACGAATCCAGCCAGCCGCAGAGGCATGGGCCTACGGAGGTAGTGGCTCGCCTCGACGGCGTCGCCGCTGACGCGACGATCCTCGACGTCGGTTGTGGCACCGGCCGCGTCACCGAGGCGCTGCTCGAGCTCGTCCCGCGCGGCCGCGTGCTCGCGATCGACGCTTCGGCGGAGATGATCGAGTTCGCCCGCGAGCGCCTCGGCGACCGCGTCCAGCTTTGGTGCACAGACGCGCTCGATCTCGATCTCGACGAACCAGTCGATGCGCTGGTCTCGACCGCGACGCTGCATTGGGTCAGCGACCACGACCGGCTCTGGCCCCGCCTCGCCCGCGCGTTGCGACCGGGCGGCGTGCTTGAGATCCAGTGCGGGGGCGCGGGCAACATCGACGGCGTGCGGGAGGTGATCGACACGGTCGCCCGCGAGCCGCCCCGAGCTAGTCGGCTGGTCGCCGTGGACGTTCGCTGGGCCAGCCGAGACCGAGCGGCGTCTTAACGACGCGGGCTTCACTGTCAAGCGTTGCTGGCTCGAGCAGCGCCCCACCTACCCGACGGACGTAGCGGCATTCGTGACGACCTCGATCCTCGCCGCCCACCTCGAGCGCCTGCCCACAGATCGCCGCGAGCCGTTCGCCGCGGCGGTCGTCGCGGGGGTACGCCTGCCGCTCGACTACGTGCGCCTCAACGTCTCGGCCGTGCGCATGCGCGCCTGAGCTCGGCGATGGCGGCTCGCGACGGCTTGGCCGGCGCGACCGGACTAGCCACGCTGCCGCGCTCGAGCAGTCCGCCGCGACGGCGGCTAGTCGCGGCGCCGCGCTGGAGCCTCGCCCGCGTCGTCCGAGGCTGCGGGCGCCGCGCCGTCGGAGTGTGCGTCGGCCAGCGGCGCGTAACGGGCGAGCAGGGCCCGCATCGCCTCCGCCGCGCGACGCGGAAGCGTCATGCGCCCGCTCGCAGCTTCGCGCAGCGCGGAGCGCAGGTGTGCCCGAGCCCCGTCTCGGAGATCTCGACCTCGTATTCGACCGTTCCCGCCGAAGCATCCTCGTCGAGCACCCGTGCGCCAATGTTGTCGAGCATCGCGACGATCGCCTTGTTCTCGCCGGACACCAACGCGGTGTAGCGATCGATGCCCTCCTCGCGAGCGCGGTCGGTCAGCTCCTCGAGCAGCAGCGTGCCCAGGCCACGACGCTGCCAAGCGTCGACGACCGTGACCGCCACCTCCGCGACGCTGGCGTCAGGGGCCAGCCGCACGAAACGCGCCACCCCGACGCCTCGTCCGCTCGCCACGTCCACCGCACCCAGCGCCTCGTGGAAGTGGCCGTCGACGTCGGTCAGGTACTTGATGTCGCGCATCGACAGCGACGGCTTGGCGCCCAGGAAGCGCAGGTCACGCGATTCGGGGCTGAGGCGCTTGAAGGCCTCCGCGAGCACCGGCCCGTCCTGGGGCGTCAGCTCGCGGATCTCGACCTCGCTCCCATCGCGCAGTACGGCCATCGCGCTCCATGATTCCACTGCGCCGGCGGCTGGCGGCGCCGCCAGCCGCCCGATCGCGCGTCGACCGACGGGCGCCGCGCAGCCCGGCAGCGCGCAATTTCCGTCGATTTCCAGGCAATCCGTCTACCTATCCCTTTACAGTGTGCCCGTGTCCCACAGGCCGTTGGCCATCGTCTCCGGGCTCACGATCGGCGACTATCTTCTGTGGAATTGGTCGCTGAACGCAAATCACGACGTGCTCGCGCTCGTCTCGGGGCTGACGCTGCCGCCACTCGCGATCGCCTGCGTGTGGCTGATTGCGGTGACCGTCGCGCGGCTGCTGGCGCGCACGACCCGCGGCGCGGCGCGCCGGCGCTCGCTGCCGAGGCCCGCCACGGAGGCGGGCGCCGGCGCGAGCACAGGGCGAACCGCCGCGGCGTACGCCGCGGGCGGCGCTCGGGCGCTCGCCGGTGACGGCTCCCCAGCTCCCTCCTCCTCCGCAGCTCCTCCCGCAAGATCGCCGCCTGAGGCGCACCGACTCGCGTGAGCGAACGCATCACGCGCCTGTTCCCGCGCTCCAGACGTGCCCGCGCGATCCTCGCGGGATCGCTCGTGCTGCTGGCGGCGCTCGCGCTCGGCGCCTATCTCTACGAGCGCCACCGCACGGGCAGCATCTACCACCCGCACGCACGCTTCGTGCCCGAGCCGACGCCCAAACTGCCGCCCCGCGAAGTCGACGACTTCGCCTGGCCGTTCTACGGGTACACGCCCGACCACACGCGCTTCTTTCCCGCGCCCGCCGCCCTGCATCCGCCGTTCAAGCGCGTGTGGGTCAACAACGCGCCACACGCTGCTGGAGTTCCCGCCCGTGCTCAGCGGCGATCACATCTTCCAGCTCGGCGACGACGGGGTCCTGCGCGCGATCAACAAGCTCACCGGCCACACCTTCTGGCAGCGCAGCCTCGGGACGGCTGTCGGCCTCCTCGCCTGCCGTCGTCGGCAAGGTCGTGTACGCGAGCGTGCTCTCGCGCGACGGCGGCGAAGGCGGGCGCGTTTCGCGCTCAACTACGCGACCGGGTCGACGATCTGGTCGCGCGACCTGCCCAGCCCGAGCGAGTCCTCTCCGCTGGTCGACCACGGCATGGTGTTCTTCGGCTCGCAGAACGGAACGGTGTACGCGCTCAACGCCGGCAACGGCAGCGTGGTCTGGACCTATCACGCGGGCGGCGCCGTCAAGGCGAGCCCGACGCTGTCCGGCGGCGCGCTGTATTTCGGCGACTACTCCGGACACGTCCAGGCGGTCAGCGAGCGCACCGGCCGGCGCCTGTGGATCAGCGGCTCGGAAGGCGCGCTGCTCGGCAGCGGCACCTTCTACTCGACCCCCGCCGCGTTCTACGGCCGCATCTTCCTCGGCAACACCGACGGGCGCGTGTACGCCTACGACGCGGCCACGCGGCAAGCTCGACTGGGCCGTGCAGACGGGCGCCTACGTGTACGCCTCGCCGGCGGTCACCAACGCTCCCGGCCTCGGCCCGACGATCTACCTGGGCTCCTACGACGGCACCTTCTATGCGCTCAACGCCCGCTCGGGCCGGATCGCCTGGACGTTCGCCGCGCACGGCAAGATCTCCGGCTCGGCGACGATCATCGGACGCACCGTGTACTTCGCCGACCTCGGCACGCACCGCACCTACGGGCTCGGCATCTCCACCGGCCGGGTGACGTTCGAGCTGCACACGGGCTCGTTCGATCCCGTGATCAGCGACGGCAAGGACCTGTTCATCACGGGCTGGAGGCCTGTACGCGTTCGCGCCGCGCTGACGCGACGCCGCGCACGCCCGGCCCGCTCGACGCGCCGCGGCGGCGCCGTGCTCGCTAGGAAGAGCCCAGTCGGGCGCCGAGCCGAGCGCGCGCGACAGCGAGAAGCTGGCCCGCACGAGCAGCGCTCCGGGAGCGTGCGCGACGACCTCCGTCCACCCCCCGGGCGCCGGCCCCACACAGCCGCGCCCGCGCGTGAGCGTCCAGTAGCGCGTGTAGTGGACGCGCACGAGGAAGCCGCCCGGGCGAGCTCGCCCGCAGCGCGAACGAGTCGTGTCCCAGCGAGGTCAGCGCGCCCGGGCCGCTCGCCAGCGGCTGCGGCGAGCGCACGGCGTAGATCCGCCAGTGACGACTCGCGAACACCTCGCGCAGGTAGGGCAGGCCGGCGCGGATCAGCTCGCCCTCGCGGGCGCTCGACGGATCGAGCTTGGCGTCCGGCAGCGCCACGTAGGTGACCGCCTGCTCGCGCAGCCAGCGCGCGTAGCCGGCCGCGGTCAGCCGCGGCGACAGCAGCGCCGAGTCATAGCGCGTGTCCAGCTGCTTCTCCCAGCCGCGCGCCAGCGACACGCGTGGCGCGAGCTCAGCGGTCTCCCAGTGCGTAGCGCGTGAGCGGCACCTCCAGGCGCACGGGCTCGCGCGCGTGCTCGGCGAGGAAGCGCTCGACCGGCGCGTAGTAGGCCGCGCTCGTCGAATCGCTGCCGGCCACTGCGAGCGTCTCGCGCACCGGTCCCCAGCCGGCCCACAGCGCCCACAGTGCACAGCGCCAGCCACGGCGCGCGGGGCCACGCGCCGCCGGTCCGCGACGTCCCGCGCCCACCCACGAGCGCGCAGGCGAGCAGCGGCCCGGCGAGCAGCACCCCGTAGCGCTCGACGTTGCTGCCGATCGGCGTGTGCACGAGCAGGCACGCCACGCACGCCAGCAGGTACAGGGCCGCGCCCAGACGCAGTTGCCCTCGCTCGCGAGGCAGCGCCAACGCGAACGCGAGCACGACGAGCACGGTCGCGAGGAACGACACGGTCGGGTAGGGCTCGTAGCCGCCCTCGGGAAACAGCAGCGCGAGCGCCAGCACGACCACGCGCCGCCGGCGCCGCGAGCACGAGCAGCGACCGCGGCGAGCGCCGCCACAGCGCGTCGGTCAGCCCGGCCAAGCCGAGCAGCGCGCCCGCGACCGGGCTGGCCGCGGCGCACGCCGCGGCCAGCCCGCGGCCAGCGCCGGGCGCCCGCGCGCGAGCGCCAGCACGCGAGGCGAGCGCGAAGGACACGCCGAGCGCAAACGCCAGGCGCCCGATCCACACGTCCCCGACGGCGGCCAGCGCGAACAGCCCGGCCGTCCAGCGCGCGCCGTCGCCGTAACCCCGCACGGCGAGCGCTTCGAAGCAGGCGACCGACGCGAGCACCGACAGCGCGCCTACCGCACGCAGCCCCAGCGCCCAGGCCAGCGGCGGGAACAGCACGCTGTAGCCCGGCAGGTCGTGCCCGGCGTACCAGTGCTCGTCGTACACGGCCAGGCCGACGTGCTTGAACAGATCGAGCCGATACGCCGCGGCGGCGAGGTCGGGCGTGCGTGGCGCGACCAGCAGCCACACCAGCAACAGCGCGCCCGCCAGCGTCAGGCCGAGCGGCGTCGCCCGCAGGCGCTTGGTGGGAAGATCGACCGGGGTCCGGTGTGCTACCCCACCGGACCCCGGCATACCCGTCGGCTCTACGACGGATCTGTACTCGTGTGAACCGCCGAGCGGGCCCGAAGTAGCTGTGCACCCCAACCGCACGCCAGGATAATGACGGTCATGCGCCCAGCGAACCGCAGCGCCCGCCGCCCGCCGCGCGCGGGCGCCGGCACGCCGGAGCGCGACTCGCCGCCTGGCGCTCGCCGTGAGTTGCTCGCTGACGCTGGCGCTGGCCGCGTTCGCGAGCGGCTGCGGCACCGGCCATCCGCGCGCGATCGGCGCCGGCGACCTGGCCGAAGCCCAGACCTTCCCCTACTTCCGGGTCTACTGGGCTGGACCACGCTTCCTCGGCCATCCGCTCGCCGCCGTCGACGGCCAGAAGGGCTACATCAGCTCGCTCGGCGACAGCGTCTACTACGGCGACTGCGTGCACGGCAAAGGCATCTTCGGAGGCGGCAGCTGCCTGCTGCCGCTGCAGGTCACCACCGTGATCTACCGCCTGCACTCGAACGCCAGCGCTCGGGCGCCAACGGAACATCGTCGTGCGCGGCGTCCCAGCCACCGTCTACGACGAAGGGCGTTCGATCGAGCTGTACAGCGGGCGCGTCGCGATCGACGTGTTCTCCGACGACTACGCGCACGCCTACGCGGCCGCGCTCGCGCTGCTTCCGGTCAACGCACCGGGAACGGCGACCGGCAACCTGCCCGCCCCGATCTTCTGCCCTGGACTGTCCGGCGCCCAGAGCGCGCAGGTCAGGAGCACGATGGCGCACCTGCCTGGCCGCGCCTGCCAGCGCGCCAGCGCGGCGCTCGCATTCGCGGGGACCCTCTCCTCGGGCTAACCGCTAGCCCGGCTGGCTGCTAGCCCGGCGCGCCCGACGTCAGCGGCTTGCCGATTTCGCGGCGGAGACTGAGGAAGGCGAGCGAGCCGATCACCGCCGGTAGCCATAGCGAGATCGCACGGTAGATCACGACCGCGACCACCACGTGCGAGGCCGGGCGCACGTCGAACAGCAGCAGCATGCCCACGAGCCCGCCTTCGACCGCGATCATGCCGGCCGGAATCGGGATCGAGTTGGCGAGCATCCCGACGAGATAGGCCATCGCCACGACCCATACCGACGGCGCGCCGCCGAACGCCGCCAGGCACGCGTACAGAGCGAGATTGTCGAACAGCCAGTAGCCGACTGCGCCGAGCAGGCGCCAGTCGTGCTCGCGAATCATCCTCAGCGCATCGGCGACGCCATCGGCGAGCGCCTTCAGGGCGACCGCGCGACGAGACCCCTGCGGCACGCCGAGTGCCGGCAGCGCGCCGAGCCCACGCGGCCAGCGCAAGCGTGCCGAGGATCGTCGCCAGCGCGAGCCGCGGCCGGCAGCAGGGTGAGCAGTGCCCTGCGTGAGCCCGGCAACAGGCCGAGCCACATCGGCACCCCGATCACGACCACCGCGCCGACGTTGACGGCGCTGGTCAGCACGAAGATCAGGACCGAGCGGCGTGGCGATGCGATCCGCCGAGACGCCCTTGCTGCGCAGCACCCACGCGCCGAGTGCGATCCCCGCCAGCCCGCTGACCGACACGACCGAGTTGACCGCCAGCTCCGACAGCGACAGGCGCGAGGTCAGGCGCCGGCCGAGCATCCCGAACACGAGCCCGAACAGCACCGTGTAGCCCGCGCAGGAGAGCAGCTCGAAGCACACGGCACCGCCCAGCCACGTGGGATCGGCGTGCCCGATGCGGTCCAGCGCCGAGCGCAGGTCGGGCACCGCCGAGCAGCAGCGCGGCCTGGATCCCGAAGAACACGAGCAGGCTGATGACACTGTTGCGCAGCGCGCGCGATTGCATGCTGATCGCCGCCGCCGCCCTCCTGCGGCGTGCCCTCCAGCTCCTCGATGCCCGCCGGCGCATCGCCGTGCGCGCTGCCGTCCGCGGGCGCGCCCTTCCGCTCGCGGATCCTGTGGCGGCACGGCACATCCCGCTCGCTAGCGATGACCGGCTCTCATGGCGATTCTTCGCATTCCCCTCGATTTCCCGTTACTCGCTGACTCGCCGCTCACGCCACGGTAGCCTCATTGGCAGCGATATCCGCCATCCACCCAGTGGATGCGAGCAACGCGGCGAGGATGGCCACGAACCAATGCCCGAGCAAGCACGCATACTGGTCGTCGACGACGAGCCCGCCGTGCAGACCGCTCTGGCGCGAGCGCTCACGCTGGAGCGTTACACCGTCGCCCAGGCGACCGACGGGCGCGAGGCGCTCGAGCGGCTCGCCGGCGCCGCCTACGAGGTCGTGATCCTGGACATCTCGATGCCGCTACGTCGACGGCCTGGAGGTGTGCCGGCGCCTGCGCGACGGCGGCGACCGCACACCCGTGCTGATGCTCACCGCGCGCGAGCAGGTCGACGATCGCGTCGCCGGCCTCGACGCCGGCGCCGACGACTACTTGGTCAAGCCGTTCGCGCTGCGCGAGTTGCTAGCTCGCGTGCGAGCGCTGCTGCGCCGCGCCAGCGAGGAGGACGAGCAGGAGCGCGCGCTGGCCTTCGAGGACCTGCGCCTGGACCGCCTCGCCCACGAGGCCTGGCGCGGCGAGCGCATGCTGCAGCTGACGCGCACCGAGTTCCTGCTGCTGGAGATGTTCATGCGACACCCACGCCAGGTGCTCACGCGCTCGGCCATCTTCGAGCACGTGTGGGGATATGACTTCGGCTCCACGTCCAACTCGCTGGGCGTGTACATGGGCTACCTGCGCCGCAAGACCGAGGTGGGCGAGGAGCCGCGCCTGCTGCACACCGTGCGCGGCGTCGGCTACGTGCTGCGAGGCGCCTCATGAGCTTTCAACGGCGCATCGCCATCGCCTCGGCCGCCGCCGTCGCGATCGCGGTCGTGCTCGCGTCGATGCTCACCTACCTACTCACGTCCAACCAGCTGCACAGCCAAGTCGACGAGCAGCTGCGCAACCGGGCCCGCACTGCCGGGCGCCTGCAGCGTTTCCTGAAACCGGGCGGCACACCGGCGGCGGTCGTCAAGCGAGACACCGAACGGCTCGGGATCGAACTCAAACGGCTCGACGGCTCCGGCAAAGACGCCGATGAAGACGCCACCGGCGCCAGCAGCCAGGAACAGGCGTTGCCACGCTACGGTCCGCTCGCCAGGAACCTGTTTGGCAGGCTGCCGCCGGACCCGACCAGGTGCGCGGCTACCAGCAGGTCGTCAACTCGGCCGGCACGATCGTCGCGCGGTCGGCAAGCGACATCTCCCTGCCCGTGGACGCCGCCACGCTCGGCCTCGCGCGCAGCGGCGGACGTTCCTTCTTCCGCGACGGGCGCGCCAACGGCATCCACCTGCGCGTCCTCGCCGAGCCGTTCGGGCCGGGCCGCGCGATCCAGCTGGCGCAGCCCCTGACCGAAGTCGACAGCCTGCTCAGTCGCCTGCGCCTGATCCTCGCGCTGCTAGATCTCGGCGGCATCGCGCTGGCGGCGCTGCTCGGCCGACTCGTCGCCGGAGCCGCGGTGCTGCCGCTCAAGCGGCTCACGAGCGCCACCGAGCACGTCGCGCTCACGCAAGATCTGAGCGGGCGGATCACCTCGGTCGGCGAAGACGAGATCGGCCGGCTGGCGCGCAGCTTCAACGCCATGCTCGACGCCCTCGAGCGCTCGATGAGCGCGCTCGACGACTCCGTGCACGCTCAGCGCCAGCTCGTCGCCGACGCCTCGCACGAGCTGCGCACCCCCGTCACCAGCCTGCGCACCAACATCGAGATCCTCGCAGCAAGCCCCAGACATGGAGCCGCGCCGAGCGCGACCGGCTGCTTTGCGACGTCGTCGAGCAGATCGAGGAGCTCACGCGGCTGATGAACGACCTGATCGAACTGGCGCGCGGCGAAGAGCGCGACACCTCGGCCGAGGATCTGCGCGTCGACCTGCTCGTCAGCGAGGTCGTCGAGCGGGCGCGACGGCACGCGCCCGCCACGACCTTCCAGCTGGAGCTCGAACCGACCGTCCTCGCGGGCGTCCCGGCGCGGCTGGAGCGTGCCGTGACGAACCTGATCGACAACGCCGCCAAGTACAGCCCGCCCGACGAACCCGTCGAGATCGCGCTGCGCGGCGGACAGCTGACCGTCCGCGACCACGGGCCCGGCATCTCCGCGGAGGATGCTCCGCACGTGTTCGACCGCTTCTATCGTGGCGCCCTGGCGCGCGGGCGGCCCGGATCGGGGCTCGGCCTGGCGATCGTGCGTCAGGTCGCAGGCCAACACGGCGGCAGCGTGTCGGCCGAGCCGGCGGCGGGCGGAGGCACGTTGATGCGGTTGCGACTGCCCGGCGCCGAGCCGATCGAGCCCGACGCCCTCTCCGGGCGCGAGCCGGCAGCCGCGCCGGACCCGCCCGAGCTCGCCGGTCGCGAGCGCTCGCCCGTCTGAGCCCGATAGGCGCGAGCGCGCTCGCGAAACACCGCCGGCCCGAGCCCGTAGCGGCGGCGAAACGCGCGGGCGAAGTGCGGAGCCTGGCGGTAGCCGACCAGCCGCGCCACGTCGCGCACCGCGATCGCCGGCTGCTCGGCAAGCAGCTGCGCCGCCGCCGACATGCGCCGCGCGAGCAGGTCCTCGTGGAAGGTCGAGTCGCCGAACTGCGCATACGCGCGCTGCACCTGGCGCGGCGAGCTCGACACGGCGCCGGCCACCGCCGCGAGCGTCAGCGCTGCGACGGTAGTGACGCGCTACGACCACGCGCGCGAGCAGATACAGCCGACGTCTGCTCGCGAGCGTCTCCGTGCGCACTCCTCCCCCTCCGACCGCGCTCGCGCGAGCTGGACGCTTGCTGGCACGCGGGCGAGGCCGTCGTCTCGCCGCGAGCCTAGGCGTAGCGCCGCGCGATTCGTTCGAACAAATCGCGATACGAGCCACCGAACAGCAGCGCGTGAACGAGCAGCGGCAGCAGCTGGTACAGGCCGACTCGCTCCTGCCAGCCCGCCGCCAGCGGAGCGACCTCCTGATAGCTGTCGAGCATCCGCCGGGACGGCGATCCGAACAGCGCGAGCATCGCCAGGTCCACCTCGCGGTGCCCCCCATACGCCGATGGATCGATCAGCCACGGGCTCCCCTGCGTATCGGCGAGGATGTTGCCCTGCCACAGATCGCCGTGCAGCCGCGCCGGCGGCTCGGGCGGTCCGGTGAGCAGTTGCAGCCGCCCGCACACCCGCTCCAGCGAGCGCAGGCCGGCCGTCGCGAGCGCTTCGCGCTCGCGTGCGAGCCGACCCAGCGGCCGCAGTCGCCTCTCGCCGTAGAACGTCGGCCAGTCCTCCGCCGGCTCGTTGGAAAGCTGCAGCGAGCCCCAGCCACGCCAGCGGCGCCACCTCCCGGCGACCCCCCGAAGCGATGGCGCCTGGGCCGAGTGCGTGAGGCCAGTCCGCGGCCGAGCTGCTCCTCGCCCTCGCAGCTGAGGCGTCCCTGCTCGATCCACTCCAGCGCGAGGTAGTCCTCGCTTGATTTCGAGCACCCGCGGCGTGCGCAGCGCGCCGGGCTCGGCCAGCCAACGCAGGCCCGCGGCCTCGGCCGCGTACTCACCCGGCGGCGGCGTCCGCGCGCGTCTTCACGAACGCCGTGCGTCCGTCCGCCAGCGTCGACGCGAAACGCCTCGTTGATGTCTCCGCCGGCGACCGCGCGCGCGTCCCGCGCCCCGGCGGCAGGCTCACGGCAGCTGGCCGGCGCGAATCTGTGCAAGCAGGCCCACGCACGCCGCCTGCACGTGGTCGAGCACTCGCTCGAATCCGTCCCCTGGGCCGTAGTAGGGATCGGGAACGTCGAGGTCGGCGGCGCCCTCGCTCGCGGGGTCGAACTCGCGCAGCAGCCGAACCTTGGCCCGCTGCTCGGCGCCCGGCGCGATCCGTCGCAGCTCGGCCAGGTTGGACCGATCCATCGCGATCAACAAATCAAAATAATCGAAGTCCTCGGCCCGCACGCGCCGCGCCTGGCCAGCCAGCGCGATTCCGCGCGCCGCCGCCGCGCTCGCTGGCGCGCTCGTCCGGCTCGCTGCCGACGTGCCAGGCACCCGTTCCGGCCGAGTCGAGCTCGATCTCCTGCTCGAGCCCCGCCTCGCGCACGAGCGAGCGCATCGTGCCCTCGGCGGTCGGCGAACGGCAGATGTTGCCGAGGCACACGAACAGCACTGAAGGGCACAGGCAGGCGCACCGGCCCGTGTCGATCGCGCCACGCTGCGCCCTAGTCCTCACCGAGCTCGAGCACCGCCAGGAACGCCTCCTGCGGGACCTCGACGCGGCCCACCTGCTTCATGCGCTTCTTGCCCTCTTTCTGTTTGGCGAGCAGCTTTTTCTTGCGCGTGATGTCGCCGCCGTAGCAGCCCGCGATCACGTCCTTGCGGAACGCCTTGACCGTCTCGCGGGCAATGATGTGCGAGCCGATCGCCGCCTGGATCGGCACGTCGTACTGCTGGCGCGGGATGCGCTTGCGCAGCTTCTCCGTCAGCGAGCGACCGATCTCATACGCCTTCTCGCGGTGTACGACCATCGACAGCGCATCGACCGGGTCGCCCGCCAGCAGCACGTCGAGCTTGACCAGGTCGGAGGGCTTCATGCCGCTCAGCTCGTAGTCCAGCGAGGCATAGCCGCGCGTGCGCGACTTCAGCTGGTCAAAGAAGTCCAGCACGATTTCCGCCAGCGGCAGCTCGTAGGTCATCTGCACGCGCTCGGGAGACAGGTACAGCATCCCCGTATGCTCGCCGCGTCGTTCCTGGCACAGCTCCATCACCGCGCCCACGAACTCTTTCGGCGCGATGATCGAGGCCCTGATGAACGGCTCGCGAATCTCCGCAATCGTGGCCGGGTCGGGCATGTCGGAGGGGTTGTGCACCTCGAGCTCCTCGCCATTGGTCAGCGTCACGTCGAACTCGACCGAGGGCATCGTCGCCAACAGCTCGAGGTCGTACTCGCGCTCTAGACGCTCGCGCACGATGTCCATGTGCAGCAGGCCGAGAAAGCCACAGCGAAAGCCGAACCCAAGCGCGTCCGAGGTCTCCGGCTCCCACGACAGCGCGGCGTCGTTGAGCACCAGCTTCTCCAGCGCGTCACGCAGGTCGGGATAGTCGTCGGAGTCGATTGGGAACAGCCCGCAGAAGACCATCGGCTTCACCTCCCTGTAGCCCGGCAGCGCCTCCGTGGCGCTGCGCACGACCGCGCCGCCCGACGCCCGCGCACGCGTCGTCAGCGTGTCGCCGACGCGCATCTGCGTGACGTCCTTGAGCCCCGTGATCAGGTAGCCGACCTCGCCCGCCGCCAGCTGGTCGGTCGGCATCATCTGCGGCGAGAATACGCCGATGTCATCGATGTCCGCCTCCGTGCCCGTCGCCATCGCGCGAATCGCAGCGCCCTTCTGGAAGACGCCGTCGACGACGCGGATATAGGCGATCACGCCGCGGTACTGGTCGAACTCCGAGTCGAAGATCAGCGCGCGCGGCGGCCCGTCAGCTCGGCCATGGGGCGGCGGCACGCGCGCGATCAGCTCCTCGAGCACCTCGGCCACGCCCTCGCCCGTCTTGCCGCTGATCTTCAGGATCGAGTCCGGCGGCTCGCCGATCAGCTCGCTGACTTCGCCCGCCACGCGCTCGGGCTCGGCGCCGGGAAGGTCGATCTTGTTCAGGCACGGGATCAGCTCGAGCCCCGACTCGACCGCCAGGTAGGTGTTCGCGACCGTCTGCGCCTCGACTCCCTGCGAGGCGTCGACGACGAGCAGCGCCCCCTCGCATGCGGCCAGCGAGCGCGACACCTCGTAGGTGAAGTCGACGTGTCCGGGCGTGTCGATCAGGTGCAGTTGATAGGTCTCGCCATCGCGCGCCGTGTAGAACACGCGCACCGCCTGCGCCTTGATCGTGATCCCGCGCTCTCGCTCGAGGTCCATCGAGTCGAGCACCTGCGCGCGCATGTCGCGCGCCTGCACCGTGTGCGTCAGCTCGAGGATGCGGTCGGCCAGCGTCGACTTGCCGTGGTCGATATGCGCGATGATCGAGAAGTTGCGTATGTGCGATTGGTCCATGGGCGGGCGGCTACAGCCTAGAAGGGCGAGCGCATCGCGATGGCGCCGGCGCCGGCGCGCTAGCCTTGTGGGACCGGCGGATCGCCAACTCGACTACGGGCCTTCGAGGTCCAACCGCGGCTACGCGCCGGCTTTCGGGTCGGCGGCCTGTCCAGGTGTCGGGAGTGTCACGCCGCCCAGGCAAGACACACGAGTCCTGGGACGTATGAAGTAAGCGGCGATCCATGCTCGGGAGTACGTCGGGTGGGCTTCGGCCCACCCGGCCTCTGCTCGGGCCGCGCTCATCTGCCACGTGACCCGCGCGGCCAGTCGCTTGCGGCGCTAGGCCCTCCCCAGTTGGGCGCGGATCAGGCGCCTCACCTGATGCGCCTCGGGAATGCGCATCGCAAGCACGGCGCGCACGTACACGAACAGACCCGTCGCGCCCGCGCCGCCAACGCTGACGATCTGCGCCGGCAACGATGCTCCGAGCAGCTGGTCGAGCAACCGCCACACCAGCCACGACACGCCCGCGAGCAGCACCGAGGCTACGAAGATGCGCGCCGTGATCATCGTCGTCTGTGCGCCCTCCAGCCGGCCGTCGAAGCCGACGCGCAGTCGCTGCAGCTGCAGGACAGTCATCACCGCGTTCGCCGCCACCGTCCCGATGATCAGCCCGGCGATCCCGAACGGTTTGTACAGGCCGATGCTGACGATGATGTCGACCACGATGTTCATCGCCGCCAGCCGCGTCGGGATCCACGGCCGTTGCACGGCGAAGAACGTCCTGGTCAGGAGCAGGTTCAGCCCGCCAAACGGCAGGCTGAAGGCGAACCAGAACAGCGCCACCGAGACGATGTGCGTCGAATGCGCGCCGAAGTGCCCGCGCTGGAACAGCAGCCGCACGATCGGGTTCGGCAGCACGATCATGAATGCCGCCGCCGGGATCAGCAACAGGTTGATCTGGCGCATGCCGGTTCCCACCGCCCTGCGCATCGCCGACGCGTCACCGTTGGCCGCCATGCGGCTGAGCGTCGGGAACAGGACCGTGGCGACCGCGACGCTGAACAGCCCCTGCGGCAGCATGTACACGCGGAACGCGTTGTCGATCGCGCGCGGCGCTTCGTCGGAGACGAGCGTCCCGAACACGGAGTTGATCAGCTGGTCCAGGTTGACGATCCCGAGGCCGATCGTGACCGGCAGCATCAAAGTGAACACCTGCCGGATGCGCGGGTCGCGCCAGTCGGCGTGAAACTGCAGGCGGAAGTCGATCCTGCTAAGCGCGCCAGCCGCCATCAGCAGCTGCACGAACGTCGCTGCGAGCACGGCCGCCGCGTACAGGTACAGCTGCTGTTCTTCGCTGTGGAAGTGCGGGCGCAGCGCTACGAGCACGACCAGGATGACCACGTTCCACACCGCGGGCGCGATCGCGGGGATCGAGAAGTGGTCGTAGGACTGCAGCACCCCCACGAGCAGCCCCGTCAGCCCGAGCAGCAGCACGACCGGGAACAACACTTGCGAGAGCCCTGCCGTGAGCGAGTCGAGCATCCCGTTGAACGTGCCGCCGGTGAACAGCGGCATGATCTCCCCCGCCAGCAGGACGAACACCGCCGTCGCGGCTCCGAGCACGATCAGCATCACCCAGAACAGCGTCGAAGCCAGGCGAAATGCCTCTTTCTTGCGGCCCTGCTGGAGCAGTTCGGTGAACACCGGCACGAACGCCGCGGACAGCGCCGCGTTGGCGAACAGGTTGCTGAACAGGTACGGCACCTGCGAGGCGATCGTGTATGCCGAGAACCGCGCGCTGGTGCCAAAGAAGCTGGCGACCACGATTTCGCGCACGAGTCCGACGACTCGCGAGACGCCCGTTGCGATCGAGAAGATCGCCGTGTTGCGCGCTACGCCACCGCCACCCGGCGGCGGAGGAGGCGCCGGCTCCTCCGCAGCGGTGTCTACGGACACAGACAAGGCCGCTATAGTACGGCGCTCCGCGGCGCGGCCGGGTCGTTCGATCCGGGGCTACGTGGGGTTTTTCATGGCCAACATCCACTCCCAGAAGAAGCGCATCCTGCGCTCCGAGCGAGAGCGTCTGGAGAATCGCCAATACACGTCGGCGATCAAGACCCACTTCCGTCGCCTGCAGTCGCTCGTCCACGATGGCGACGACACCGGCGCCGACGCCACCCACCGCGAGCTCGTCTCGACGATCGACAAGGCCGTCAAGCGCGGCGCCCTGCACCGCAACAACGGCGCGCACAAGAAGTCCCGCGCTGCCCGCGTCCGCAGCGGCGCCTCGTCCTAGTCAGCGAGTCGCACGGCTCGGGCGGAGGCTCGGGCGGCCGCGCCGGCTCAAGTCCCAGCGACGATCTCGCGAATCGCGTGCAGCGCCAGGGTGTCCTCGCCGAGCGCGGCCAACTGCGCTCGCTCGGAGCCGATCACCGCTCCACCGCGTGAGTCGAGCTCGAGGTCGGCGAGCGTGCCCAGCCCGGCGCGCAGCCTGTTCGCGTCGCTACGCGCGACATCCGCCACGAAGCGCTCGGCGGCGCGTGCCGGCATCCGCAAGCCTCGCTTGACCGACGCTTCGGACTCGCCCGCCTGCAGTCGCAGGGCGACCGCGAGCGCGTCGCGCAGGCGCTGTGCCATCAGGTAGATCAGGCCGGACAGCCGCTCGCCCTGCTCGTGCACGCGCAGATAGGCGAGGCACGCCTCGCGTGCGTCGCCGCCGACGAGGGCATCGGCGAGCGTGTAGGCGCGCCACTCCGACGAGTGCGCCGCCCGATCCTCGATCAGCTGCACGTCGACGACCACCGGCGCGTCTCGCTCCTCGCCAACGTCCAGCGCGAGCTTCTCGAGCTCGCGAAGCAGGCGTTGCTGGCGCTCGCCCACCTGCGCGACGAGCGCCTTGGCAGCTGCGGCGTCCAGGGACAGGCCGAGACGTGCTGCCTGTGAGCGCGCCCACTTTGGCAGCTCCCAGGGCTTGACCGTCGCCTGCGCGACCACCTGCCCCCCGGCCTGCGCGACGGCGCCGTGCAGCGCATCGGGGGCCTTGGCTCGACCCTCCTCGCGCGCGAACAGCGCGAGCGTCGTATCGGGCGGCATCTGGGTCATCGCCGGCGCGAGCTTCTGCTCTACGTCCGCCTGGCGCCAGCGCTCGACGCCTTCGACGACGATCACGCGGCGGCCGACCGCGAGTGTCATCGTGGCCAGCGCCTCGGCGACGCGTGCGGGCGTGGCGTCGTCTCCCTCGAGCACCTCGACGCTCGTCGCGCTCGTCGCCTCAGCGAGCGCACGCAGCCCCGCGCGCCGCTCGGCGATCGCGCCGTGATCGTCGCCGTGGATCAGATACGCGGGCTTCAGCTCTGCCACTAGCGCACGACCAGATTAACCAGCTTGCCTGGCACGACGATCTCCTTGACGATCTCCTTGCCGTCGAGGTGAATGCGCACGTTGGGGGCGAGCTTGCACAGCTCCTTGAGCTCCTCGGCGCTCGCCGTCGAGGCGGCCTGGACGCGGTCGCGGAGCTTGCCGTTGACCTGGCAGACGAGCTCGTACTCGTCGCGCTCGAGGAACTCCTCCTCGGCGCGCGGCCAGGGCGTCTCCCACACGCGCTCGCCGGTCAGGCGCTCGTATACATCCGAGCAGACGTGCGGCGCGAACGGGAACAGCAGCGAGGCCCCGGTCGCCAGCGCGAAGCGCAGCGTCTGCAGGCTGGCGGAGTCGCGCAGGCGCGAGCAGTCGTTGACCAGCTCCATGACGGCGGCGATCGCCGTGTTGAACGCGAAGCGACGCAGGTCGCCGCTGACCTTCTCGATCGCCCAGTGCGTCTTGCGCAGCAGGACGAGGTCGTCGCCGTCGGCGGCAAGCGGGCTGTCGAGCGCTCCGCTCGGGCGCCCGGCGCGTTCGGCCGTGTCCGCCGACAGCCGCCACAGCCGCGCGAGAAAGCGGTGCACGCCCTCCACGCCCGCGTCCGACCAGTCGGCGTCCTGATCGGGAGGCCCGACGAACAGGATGTAGCAGCGCGCGGTGTCGGCGCCGACCCGCTCGACGATCGACGCGGGCGAGACGACGTTGCCGCGCGACTTGCTCATCTTGGCGCCGTCCTTCGTGACCATGCCCTGCGTGAACAGCGCTTGGAAGGGCTCCTGGAAGTCGAGGTGACCGAGGTCGGCCAGCGCCTTGCATGTGAAGCGCGCGTACATGAGGTGCAGGATCGCGTGCTCGACGCCGCCGATGTACTGGTCGACGGGCATCCACTCGCGCAGCGCCTCCGGGTCCCAAGCGGCGAGGTCGTTGCGCGGGTCGCAGTAGCGCAGGAAGTACCACGAGGAATCCACGAACGTGTCCATCGTGTCGGTCTCCCTGCGCGCCTGCCCGCCGCACGACGGGCAGGTGGTGTTGACCCAGTCCTCCGCCGCCGCCAGCGGCGAGCGACCCTTGGGCGTGTAGTCCTCGACGTCGGGAAGCTCGACCGGCAACTGCTCGTCGGGAACTGGAACGAGCCCGCACTGCTCGCAGTACAGGATCGGGATCGGCGTGCCCCAGTAGCGCTGACGGGACACCAGCCAGTCGCGCAGCTTGTAGTTGACCGATGCGTGGCCCTTGCCCTCGACATCCAGCCAACGCACGATCGCGCTCAACGCCTCGCGGTTGGGCGTCCCGTCGAACTCGACTCCCGAGTTGACCAGCACGCCGTCTCCGGTGAACGGCAACGCGTCTTCGTCGGCCGCGTCGCTGCCGCCCGCCGGCTCGATCACACGCCTGATCGGCAGCTCGAAGGCACGGGCGAACGCATGGTCGCGCTCGTCGTGAGCGGGCACCGCCATGATCGCGCCCGTGCCGTACTCCATCAGCACGTAGTCGGCCACATACATGGGTATCTGCTCGCCGTTGACCGGGTTGGTCACGGTGCGGCCCAGCGCCACCCCGGTCTTCGGCCGCTCCGCGTTGCCGCGCTCCTCGTTGGTCTCGTTCAGCGCGACGTTCACGTACTCACTCACTTCGTGCTCGTGCTCGGTTCCCCGCACCAGCCTGATCACGTCGGGATGCTCCGGCGCCATCACGAAGAAGGTCGCCCCGAACAGCGTGTCCGGGCGGGTCGTGAACACCGGATAGTCGATATCGAGCTCCTCGCAGCGGAACGTCACCTCGGCGCCCTCCGAGCGCCCGATCCAATTGCGCTGCATCGTCTTCACGTTTGCGGGCCAGTCGATCTGATCGAGGTCGCTCAGCAGTCGCTCGGCATAGTCGGTGATGCGCAGGAACCACTGCTCGAGCTGGCGCACCTCGACGAGATGGCCGCAGCGCTCGCAGCGCCCGTCGGCGTCGACCTGCTCGTTGGCGAGCACCGTCTGGTCGTGCGGGCACCACTTGACGGCGGCGTCCCTGCGGTAGGCGAGCCCGGCCCGGAACAGCTCCAGGAAGATCCACTGCGTCCAGCGGTAGTAGCTCGGTTCCGACGTCGCCAGCTCGCGCGACCAGTCGATCGAGATCCCCCACGAGCGGAACTGGCGTTGGAAGGAGGCGATCGATTCGGCTATCGACACGCGCGGATGCACGCCCGTCTTGATCGCGTGGTTCTCGGCCGGCAGCCCGAACGAGTCGTAGCCCATCGGGTGCAGCACGCGCCTGCCGAGACGGCGGTGGAAGTGCGCGATCCCGTCGCCTACCGCATAGCACTTGAGGTGCCCGATGTGCGGCTCGCCGCTCGGGTACGGCAGCATCTCCAGCACGTAGGAGTTGCGCGAACGGCCTCCGGCGTCGTGCTCGTTGGACACCTCCCACGTGTGCTCGGACGCCCACACCTCCTGCCAGCGCGACTCGATCTCGTGTGGGTCGTAACGTGCTCGGCCATCGGAGATCGCAGATTAGCGGGCGGCCTCGGCGCGTCTCCGTGGCCGCCCGCCGTGCTTGCCCGGCGCCGCCTTCGGCGTGGCGGCCGGCTCCGGCTCGCCCGTCACGAAGCGGCTGTTGGCAGCGCAGCAGCGCCACGATCCGGCCGGCGCCTTGTCCGGGCGAGCCGGCGTCGAACGGCGGCTGCGGGTCGTACTCGATGCCGAGCTGGATCGCCTGCGCGACCTGCTCGCCGGCGACCTCGCGGCGAGCGCCAGCGCCATGTCGATGCCGGCCGAGACACCCGCGGCCGTGACGAGCTTGCCGTCGAACACGACCCGCTCGCGGACCGCCACCGCGCCCAGCCCGCCCAGCTCGTCCATCGCGAGCCAATGACTGGTCGCGCGCCGGCCGTCGAGCAGGCCGGCGGCGGCGAGGATCAGCGAGCCGGTGCACACCGACGTCGTCCACGCGCTGGTCTCGTGCGCGCCGCGCAGCCACTCGAGCGCGGGACCGCCAGCGCGCAGCGGCGACCTCGCCCGGGCCCCCCGGCACGAGCACGATGTCGGGCGACGGCATCTCCTCGAGCGAGCGGTCGGCGAGGAGCGACAGCATGTCGTTGTCGGTGCGGTACGGGCCCGGCTGCGCCGCGACGAACGTGGCACTTGCGCCGGGCAGGCGACTCAGCACCTCATACGGGCCGACCGCGTCGAGCGCCGTGAATCCGTCGTACAGAAGGATCGCCGTGTTCATGTCGTTGTCTCCTCGTCGGTTGCTGGATGGTTGACTGCTGAGCAGGTGCGGGCTCGGGAGCGAGCGACTGGAAACGCCGGCGGTACTCGGCCGGCCCGACCTCGAGCGTGCGCAGGAACACGCGCCGCATCGTCTCGGCCGTGCCGAAGCCGCACGCGGCGGCGATCGAGGCGACCGGCTCAGAGCTGTCCTCGAGCCGAGCTCGCGCCGCCTCCAGGCGCACGCGCTCGACGTAGCGCGCGGGTGTGACACCAGTCTGCGCACGGAACGCTCGTGCGAAGTGTCGTGGGCTCATGTTCGCGCGGGCGGCCATCGCCTCCACGCAGTGATCGGCGGCGACGGACTCGACGACCGAGCGCTGCACCTCGCGCAGCGGCTCGTGTTCGGGCTGCTGCGCGGCGAGCGTCGCGCTGAACTGCGATTGGTTGCCGGGACGGCGCAGGAACAGGACGAGATGGCGCGCGATCGTCAGCGCCGCCTCGCGATCGAGATCCTCCTCGACCAGCGCCAGCGCCAGATCCATGCCGGCGCTCACCCCCGCCGAGGTCCAGATACGACCGTCGCGCACGAAGATCGGATCGGCGTCGACACGCACGCGCGGGTGGCGTCGAGCCAGCTCTGCCGCCGAGGCCCAGTGCGTGGTCGCGCGGCGGCCGTCGAGCAAGCCGGCCGCGGCGAGCAGAAAGGCCCCCGTGCAGACCGACGCCGTTCGCCGCGAACGACGTGAGGCCGCCGCGACCCAGGCGAGCAGGTCATCGTCGTCGCGCACCTCGCGCGTGCCGCGGCCGCCCGGCACGATCAGCGTGTCGAGCTCCTGTGGAGCGTCGAGCAGGCGTCCGTCCGGCACGATCGTCAAACCGCTCGACGTACGCACGGGAGCGCCGTCGTCGCTGAGGGTACGCACCTCGTATCCGCGCTCGTCGCGCCGCGTGGCGTCGAGCACAGACTGGGCGCCCGAGAACACCTCCAGCGGACCGGTCACATCGAGGCTCTGCACGCCTGGGAACAGCACGATCACGACCTGCCGGGGGAAGAGTGTTCGGACATGGCTCGATGATCGCGAACTCGGCCGCTGTCCGCAAGGACGAATATCCAACAATTCCTGCCAGCGAGGTAGGAGCAGGCAGCGAGCGCCCACCGGGCGGCGGTGCGGTTTACCATCCGGGCATGGAGCCTCGATCGCACGCGTCCGGCGCACGGGACGATCTCGACAGTGGCGCGCTCGAGGCGGCCCCCGCCCGTGTGACCGAGATCGTCGAGGCCGCCGAACGAACCGGCGCCGAGCTGCGCGAACAGGCCGAGGCGCGTGCGCGCGAGCGGATCGCCGAGGCCGACCGCGCCGCCGCCCTTCGGGTGGAGGCCGCCGAAGCCGAGGCGCAGGAGCTGTTGCGCGAGGCGCGCGCGCAGGCCGAGGCCGCCCGCAACGACGCCGTCGCGTCCGTCGGCGCGATCCACGCCGAGGCCGAGCACGCCCGCGCCGAGGGGCAGGCGCAGGCGGAGCAGCTGCGTGCAGGCGCTCAGGATCAGGCCGAGCAGGAACGCGAGCGCATGGTTTCCGCGGCGCGCGAGCAGGCGAACGCCCTGCTCGCGGACGCGCAGGCCCAAGCGGAGCGCACGATCGCCGCGGGTGGCGAGGATCTCGAGCGCCTGCGTACCGAAGCGGCCGACTACGCGCTGCGAACCCGCAACAAGGCGCGCGAGGATGCGCGCGAGATCGTCGGGGACTCGCACGAGGTCGCGCGCGAGGTGCTGCGCGACGGTAGCGAGCTGTCGCGCAACCTGCGCGAGCTGTCTGCCTCGCTGCGCAACAACGCCGAGCGGCTTCTACGCGACGTCAGGCTCGCCCACGGAGGGCTGGTCGCGCGTCTCGATCAGGCCGGACCGGGAGCTGGGGCTGGCGCCGCGTCAGGGGCCGCGAGCGGCTCGAGTCGCTCGCGCCGCGGCGAGGACCCGGGCGACGATCTCGACGTGCCCGAGTTCATCCCGCCGGAGTGAGACTCCGCCGATCGAGCGCCCGCCCGGGCGCTAGGATCTGACTGCCTGGGGCTATAGCTCAGTTGGGAGAGCGTCCGGCTGGCAGCCGGGAGGTCGTCGGTTCGAGCCCGACTAGCTCCACTTCCGGGTGTTGGCGAGGACGAGCGTCAGGAACGCACGATCAGCACGGAGGACGCCGAGTGCGCGACGACGGCGGCGGCGACGCTGCCGAGCAGATGTCCCAGCCCGCTGCGGCGGTGGGAGCCGAGCACGATGAGGCTCGCGTCGCGCTCCTCGGCGACCTCGACGATTCCCTTCCAGGTCGGCGCGGCCTCGATCGCGATGCTCTGCGGCCGGAAGCCGGCCTTCTCTGCCAGCGATGCTCCGTGCGCGGCGGTCTCCTCCGCGGCCTTGCGTACCTCGGCGGCGTCGGCGGCGTCGAAGTGCCGCTCGCCGATCGGCACGAATCCGACATCGGCCGGCTGCCAGACGCAGACGACCAGCGCGTCGCGCCCGGGCGCGAGCTGGCGGCCGGCCTGCTCGATCGCGAGCTTCGCGAGCTCGGAGCCGTCGTAGGCGAAGAGCACCGGGCCGGTGGGCGCGGCGGGCGCTGCGGCGTCTGCGTCGCGTCGACGCCATGTCAGTCGGCGCTCTCGGTCGCGGGGCGTGCGGCGGTCAAGCCCGGGCGAAGCCTCGCCAGCAGCGGCGGCGAGTACCACGCAGGCGCCGTCCCCGCCAGGAAGCGGTCGAGATCGGGCGTCTGCGGGCGCGCGCCGCCGAGCGCGTAGATCGCGACGCCGATCGCGGCGCCGCCGAGCGCGAGCCCGAGGCCGATCCACAGCGCGATGCCGGTGCCGGCATCGAGGCTGCCGCCGACGGTCGCGGCGAAGTGGGCGAAGATCGGCGCGATCATGAACGCCGCCACCGCCCGCATGAGCTCGACGATCGCGAACACGCGCTGGAGGTTGGCGGAGGGCAGCGAGAAGCCGGCGACGAACAGCGCGGGCGCGACCGTCGCGCCGAGCCCGATGCCGGTCAGCCCCGAGCCGACCAGCGTGAGCGCCTGGCTCGACGGCACCTCGATGCGGAAGACCGCGATCCCGGCCGCGAGGAACACCATGCCGGCCAGCGGGAGGTAGTGGATCGCACGCCTGTTGATGACCACGCCGAGCAGGATCGCGGTGATCACCGCGCCGGCGACCTCCGGCAGGTAGAGCAGGCCCAGGTGAAGCGGGCTGTAGCGTCCGGCCAGCACGCCCGCGGTGAGCGCGGTCGCCGACACCGAGGCGGCCGCCGCGAACAGCGCCACCACGATCCCCGCGACCGGCATCGTGCTGGTGAGCATCGTGCGGATCGTCAGCAGCGGCCGCTTCGCGCGGAACTGGTAGACGATCAGGACGACGATCGTCGCCAGGCCGCCGAGCAGCGGCACGATCGTCTCGCCGTCGAGGAAGGGGTGGGTCAGCAGCTCGGAGGCGCCGAAGAACGCGGCCACGCAGCCGACGGCCGCCAGCCCGATCGCCGGCAGGTCGCGCGGCGAGTCGGGATTGGCGGGCGGCGCGTCGTCGAAGGTCAGCACGGCCAGGACGAGCGCGCTGGCCGCGATCGCGGCGACGATCCAGAACAGCGGCCGCCAGGCGTGCGACTCCGCCTGCAGGCCGCCGATCGTCGGGCCGAGCGCGACCGCCCCGAAGATGCACATGTTCATGATCATCGCGGTGGTGCGCAGCTTGCTGGCCGGATAGCCGATCGCCAGCGGCGGCACGGCGGCGATCAGCAGCAGGCTCGTGCAGAGGCCCTGAAGCACGTGGCCGGCGATGTACATGCCCGGATCCTGCGCCGCCGCCGCCAGCACCGACCCGATCACGAGCAGCGCGGCGTAGACGACCAGCATCCTCCGCTGCGGCAGGTGCTGGGCGAACTGGACCGCCAGCACCGTGCCGACCGCGTAGGCGGCATTGCCGAGGCCGGAGCTGAGGCTCATCGTCTGCAGGCTCGTGTGCAGCTGCTTGGCGATGATCGGCGTCAGCGGCTGAGCGCGGCAGACAGCGCCAGGTAGGGGATCAGCGCGAACATCACCATCGCCGCGACCGCGGGATAGCGGCCGGCGAGTGGGCCCTGGCGCATCAGCGACCACCATCCAGCGTGGCGAGATCGGCGCGACGGTCGCGGCGAACGCATCGAAGCGGACGCGCAGCCGCTGCCGGCTGCTGAGGAGGGAGGAAAGCGACCTGCTTGTCATGGCGTGTGACGAATCGGGTCCGGTCGGGTTCGGGCAGCCCTGACCGGACCATCGGCGTTTTAGCAGGCGGCCAATCCCTAGCCGATGGGCGTGCCCCGGTGTTTTACGTGGGAGTCGCCAGAAGGGTTGCTACCGGTGCCGCTGGCGCGGCGAGACGGGCGGGGCGCGTTCAAGCGGGTTCGCGGCTCGGTGCGCGGATCGCTCGGACGGAGTCCGTCGAATGGCCCGACGCGGCGCGAGCGAGGGCGCGTCCACCTGCGGGTGCCTGCTGCGATCGCCGACTGAGCAGAACGATCGTCGCGAGCGCCGCGATCAGCGCGGCGCCCGCGCCAGTGAGGAGCGCGAGGTGCATCGCGGTGACGAAGGCGGTGTGCGCGTGGACCGATCCGACCCTCGTCCTCGCGGATCCAGACGCGCCGAATGGCGAAGTCGGCGCGGGTGACGTTCGGCGGCGGCGATCGGCTCGCCATCGGCTCCCGGGGGCACGCGAGACGAGCTCTCGGCGCGTCCCCGGCCGGTGGCCGGGCGCCACGTCGCGAACTCTCAGGAACCGTCGTTGGCGAACGCCTGGTAGGAGCGGCAGGGCTCGTTGCGCAGGCTCGGGCACGCGGGCAACGCCGTCGGGACCGTCAGACCCGGCACGATCGGGAGCGTCAGGCTCGACGGCATGCTCGGCGAGAACGCGATTTCCTCCGCTGCAGTGCCGCCTTCCGGCTCCGTGTGACTGAACGACCAGATCGGCTGCGTTCCGTTGGGCGCGGCAATCGTGACCCTGATCCGCGAGCCCGCGCGGTAGGCATGCCCCTCGAAGTACAGCGGGATCGTGACCGGAACGAATTCGTTCGCGGGCATCGGTTCCACGTCGGATGCGAGGAAGGTCGGGATCGGCTGTAGCAGCGTGGGGCGTTGCTTGAACATGTTGTTCGATGTGGTGGCGAGCTTGCGCTCGCTCGCGCGCAGCCAGCCGTTCTGGACGAACGTCTCGTTGCCGTCGGGACGCACCTCGCTGACCGTCGCCTGGAAATCGACGTCCGGAGTCGATGACTTGACCCACAGTTGCACGGCGCCTCCGCCGATGGCGGTGGTGTTCGCGCGAGCGGCGCCGTCACATAGGACACCGCGGTGCCCGCCGGGTTCTGGGCCCAGTCATATGTCCACTTTTCAGCGTCGCTCCACAGGCCGCCGCTGCCGGTGTTGCCCGGGTAATCACTCAGCGGTGTGGCGTTCGCGTTCGAGGTGTAGGAGTCGACCCCTTCGGCGGTCGGCTTGCGTTCATTGAGCGTCCCGCCCGGCCCGAAGTACCACGACTGGGCGACTTCGTGCCGGGGATCGGGAACGCGGAGAACGTGTGTTCGTAGCCCGGGTATGGATTGCCGGCCGCCGTCGTGCCGCCGACGGCGCTTCACCTGCGCCGTTGTCGAACAGGATCCTGATCTCCGGGCAGTTTTTCGAATGCTTCGAGCGCTTTTTCGTACGTCGGCTGTTCCTGGATCGGGTCGGACGGTAGCGTGATCAGATCGGTTTCGGGCAGCCCCATGGCTTCCTTGTAGACCACCGGAGCCGTCGCTTTCACGATCGCCGATTCTTCGATCGGCGCTTTGTGCGCGACGTAAAGCTCGAGGAAGTCGATACATTCGGGTATACGTGTACGGATCCAGCGAGTCGACGTGGGCACCGTTGGTGAACGTGAACCACTTCTGTGTCGTGCCCGTGAAGTGCTGAGCCAGATCGAGGCAGTGGCCCCCGGTCTGCTCGTCCTCGAACTGGCAGGCCATGTACGTCGGCACGTTGATTTTCCTCACGAACGTGACCGGGTCGAGCGGGTCGGCCACCGGCTTGTTGTAGGTCGAGTTTTCTTCGATCTTCTTGTGCAGGTCATTCGCCTCGCCGTGGAGGGCCTGGTTGGCCTTGCACGTTTCGTCGCCTTCTTCGATCCGCTTCTGCGCCCACGCCTGGCCACCGGGGGCCGGTTCGGCGTTCTGCTGGCGCTGTTCGGACCACGCGACGGCGAAGCCGTCGTTGAGGATGCCGCCGGGGTAAAGCGTCGTCGCCGTCGCGTCGATCGTCGACATCGGCGCGATCGCCGCGAGGCCGGCCGGGTCCAGCTGCGCCGTGAACAGCTGGCTGATCGCTCCGTAGGAGATGCCGAGCATCCCGACTTTGTGACCGAGGACCCAGGACTGTTTAGCGATCGTTTCGATCACGTCATAGCCATCGGTGTTCTGCAGCGGTTCGAAGAAGTCGTAGGCGCCGCCCGAGCAGCCGGTTCCTCGCATGTTCACGTCGACGACGGCGAAGCCCATCAGGTTGGCGAGCACCGCGATGCCGTTTTCGGGGCCGGCAGGGTTGGCATATCCGTAGCCGGAGTACTCGATCAGCGTCGGATACGGCGGTACATGGCTCACCGACGTCGGGAATGTCGGAAGTTTGAGCAGCCCGCCCGTGCCCGGCTCACCTGCGGGTTCGGTCGGCGGGTGGACGTCGATCGACAGCTTGATGCCGTCCCGCGTCGTCAGGTACTGGTATCCGCTGTCGGTGATTTCCTGGTTGTAGGTTTCGGGATCCCATGGCGCCGCTTTCTTGGTGTTGTAGCTATGAACCTGCAGCTTGCCCGACTCTTCGCCGCTGGAGGCCAGCTGAACCCGGTAGCCGCTTCCCGGTTTCACGTTCCGGAACAGCAGGCCGCCTTCGGAGTCCGCGTTCTCGGTGTCCACAACGTTGCGGCCCTTCAGCAGCGACGCCTGAGCATTCGGGGCCAGGCCAGTCGCATACACCTGGTCCACGCTCCCCTGCGCGGTGAAGGCGGACGCGCTTGCAACCGCCACCAAGCTGACAGCGAACGCCAAAAGCGTGCAGACGACGCCTCTGCGCGCGTGACGTCCAGGCGCAGGTCCGGCCACCCCGCGCCGACCCTCTCCCGCACCGCTCACGACCCGACGATCTCCGCTCACTCGACTGGCAAACAGCATGTCTCACCCCGTCCCGCGCGCACGCGCACTAGCTCAGTCCCGTTGCGTGTCCCTCGCTGTCCGGTCCCCGGCACCAGCTGGAACGCACGCGATCATCTACCCACGCGCGCGCGTTCTAAACGTGACAGGCCTTTGCGGGGTGCCGGTGGCAACTTCGACCAGTTGCGCGCTGCTCGTGCCCGCTCGCCTGCGATCCTTCAGTCATGAACGTGGTGGCCAGGCCCCGAGCCGCTGATGCCCTGCGACTGGGGCGACGCAGGTTTCTCGCGCCCGAGCGCATCGACATGGGCGTCCTCGCCGACGAGCTGGGCGTCAATCGAGTGACTCTCTATCGATGGTTCGGCTCGCGCGACGACTTCATCGTCGAGGTCGTGTGGTCACTCGCGCTGCGCACGTTCGACTACGTCGAAACGAAAGTGAGCGCTGAGGGGGGCGAGCGGATCGTCGCGACGGTCACCGGCTTCCTCGACACGATCATCAGCAACCCGGGGATGCGACGCTGGCTGGGCGAAGACGGCGAGCACGCGATGCGCCTGTTGACCGGCCGCAGGACAGACTTTCAACAGCGGGTGATCGACGTGATCCAGGAGATGCTTCAGGCCGAGGCCGACGCGTCGAGGCTCGAGCTGCCCGTCGACCTGCACGAGCTGGCCTACGTGATCGTGCGCCTGATCGAGTCCTACACGTACCTGGACCTGATCACCGGGGAGCAGCCTGACGCGCGGCGGGCCGAACCGATCTTGCGAATGCTGTTGCGTGTCGAGGCGTAGGCTCGCGGCCCTCGCGCCGCCGTCGATCCCCTCCGCGGCGTCGCTCGCGCAGCCGTTCGGACACCGTTGGGGCGACCGCCCTCGAGGCCGGCCGCCCCAGCTCCCGTAGGCCGACCGAGGGCCGGTCTGCGGGCAGGCTGCGCTCACCAGTTGATCGGTGGTGGCGGTTTCGCGGTCATTTCGATGGTGTTGCCGGGCCCCGACATTGTCGCCGACAGGAGCGGCCCGAACAGGCCACAGCCGCCGAATTCCGGAACCGTGACCTTCGTGCTGAACGAGAAGCCGCCGACGACGAGCGCGTTGACCTGCTCGGAGATGCTCAACGGCAGCTGGATCGGTTCGACCGTCTTACAGCCGATCGGCACCGTGAAGATGCCCACGCCCACCGAGCCCACGAGCTCGTTCGCCGACCCGCTCGCGCTCTCGCTGAACACGCCGCCGTTGGTCAGCCCGACGGTGCCGTGAATCGTTCCGGTCGGCGTGAGCGCGCCCCTGACGGTGACCGGCATCAGCCCGACCCAGATCGTTTGGTTGATCGGCGGGATCGACAGGTTGGCCGTCAGCGACCGGTCGTGACGTCGCCTTCGGCGCTCAGCGTGGAGCCCTTGGGCACTTCGACCGAGATGCCGCTCTTGGCCTCGGTCACCTTGCCGCTCAGTTCCCATCCGGGCAGCGGCACGATCAGATCGCCCGTCTCTGGCGTCAGGCGCGCCGGAGGGCGGCAGCGTGGCGCTCGCGGAATGCTGCCCGCACGTGCTCGGGGCCTTCTTGCCCGCCAGCCGTTCTTCGATCCACTTGATCACGGTCCAGATCGCGGTCGGATCGGTCAGCAGATGATCCCCCGGATAGAGCTGGAAGTCGTCGGCTGACTCCCAGCGAGCACCACGCCTGATGCAGCGCCACGTCCTGAGCCACGGGCACGAACTCGTCCTCGAGACCGTGGTAGTGGTAGACGGGCACGGGCACCGATTTCGTGCCGAGCTGCTGTTCGTTGATGATTTTTTCGATCGCCGGGTGTTCGGCCTCGAGTTGCGGCGAGCGTCTTGTGCCCGGTCGTGTATTCGTCGCTGTTGACGTCGCGGAATTCGCGCCAGCGACTGGATCGCGCACTCGTGCAGCAGCTTTCCGGCCGCTTCCAGCCCGGCCGCGTTGGAGATCGAGGCCAAGTTGAATTCTTCGGGATATGCGGCGCTGAGACCGATCAGCCCGTCGAGCCCGAAGGCCGTACCGACCGAGGCGTTGTCGAATTCCCCGATCGCCTGCAGGTTGGCGGGAACGCCCCCGGCCGCCAGCCCGACCATCTTCACGTCGGGCGCATAGCTCGGCTGGAGCTCGGCCGCCCAGCCGGCGGCCTGACCGCCCTGGGAGTAGCCCCACACGATTACCGGCGCGCTTGCTCCGATACCCGAGCCCGGGACTTGCCTGCCCGCGCGCACGACGTCCAGCACGGCCTGGCCCTCGGCCTTGCCGGCAGCGTAAGTCGGGACCGCCCCGTTGGTGTAGCCCTGGTAGTCGGTGACGGTGACCGCGTAGCCCTTTTTCAGGGATTCGATGATCGCGCCCCCGTCGTACTCGGTGCCAGCGGCCATCTGCAGCGACGGAGCGCACGACTGGGCGAGCCCCTGCGTGCCCTCGGCGTAGGTCACGACCGGCCGTTCTCCCTGGCCGCTCCATTTGGCCGTGGGCACGATCACCGTGCCGGTTACCCAGTCCGGACGGCCGTGCTGGTCGGTGGACTGGTAGAGCACGGTCCAGGCTTTGAAGCTCGGCAGCGTTACGTTGAGGTTGACGGTCGCCGGCCGATACCAGACCAGACCGCCTGCCGTCCCTGTCGGGGTCGGGGACGGAGGCGTGTAGAACGCCGACCCCGACGGCCCTTCAGCGGGCGTTGCTGACGCGCCGGACGGCGCGAGCAGGACCACGAGAATCGAAAGCGCGAGCAACGCCCACGCGCCCCTGCGATGCATGACCCCATCCCCTCTGTTGTCCCTTACCGAAGCGATCCGGTTCCCTGACTCCGCGCGAGGAGCCCGATACGACGCCACGCGATGGCCGCAGGCGACCCGATGGCGGGAATGTATCAAGGGTCATCGGACGTTGCAATTGCAAGATCTCTGGGCTGAAGTTGCATCTGGCCGCGGGCAGCCGACCGGCCGCAAAGACGGGTACTGCTGCCGTGGCTCGACCCACTGAGCGACGCACGTCGCCGGCGCGATCTGACTGCCGTATAGCTTGCTGAGAGCGGGCGGCGCTTCGGGCCTACTGGTTCAGCCCGAGCGTTTCGAGCACCTGCACCCAGTCTCGCTGCCCGACGAGAAATTCCTGTTCCTCGAGCCGTCTGTTCCAGACGGATCGTGCGCGCCAGCAGAGTGGCGTCGTTGCCACGCTCGTAGGGAGCCAGTAGCCGCGGCGGTATCGGTTTGGGTTCGATCGCTTCCTCGTGTCGAACGAGGCTCAGCGTGGTGGCGGGGACGACCTGAAAGCCGGTCGCGCTCCAGGAGCGCACGTCTCGACAGAGGTCGGGCAATGGCAGGCTCGCGAGTTCGCGCGTGCTCCTCGAGTAGGCACTGGCGATGCGGTTGATCGTGGAACTGCTCCAGCGCAGTTGGCTGGTCTGACGCAGAAGGCGCTGACCGGCCCGACGCCGGTTCCGTAGGCGAGCGACCACAAGGCCTCGGCCACCTCATGGGCGACGGGCTGCGACGCTTCGTCCTCGGGAGATCCGGCACCGACCTGCGGGCATTCCCGCGCCAGCTTGGCGTTGAACCGCTCGATCTTCGCCTGACCTACGCCGATTCGAGCCACGCTCGCCTTGGCGAGAGCGTAGTTGGCCTCGATGAAGGCATGCGTGGCGGCGACATCCCGCGGCGCGCCAAGCGCCGAGGCGGGTGCCCCCAGAGCGAGGACCAACAGCAGCATTGGAAGTGCTCGCACGCCGATCCAAGGGTACCTGCTGCTCGCGGCCGAAGGCCGGTGAGCCGCGCGAGCGCCTTCCGCGGCGAGCGGCGCGCGACGCTACGGTACGCCCGTGCGCTTGGCCACGTGGAACGTCAACTCGGTCAAGCAGCGCCTGCCGCGCCTGCTCCCGTGGCTCGACGAGCGCCAGCCAGACGTGTCTGCCTGCAGGAGACGAAGCTGTCCGACGACGCCTTCGAGCAGTTGCTCGGCGACGAGCTCGCCGGCCGCGGTTACGCGTCGGCTCTGTGCGGCGAGGTGCAATGGAACGGCGTGGCGATCCTCTCCCGGGTGGGGCTCGACGATGTCGTGACCGGGATCGCCGGCGCGCCCGGCTTCCCGCATCCGGAGGCCCGCGCGGCGGCAGCGACCTGCGCCGGGATTCGCGTGTACTGCGTATACGTTCCGAATGGCAGGGAGCCGGGCTCCGAGCACTACCGCTACAAGCTCGCCTGGCTGCGCGCTCTGAGAGACGTGGTCCGCACAGGCCCGCGGGCGGCGATCGTGTGCGGCGACATGAACATCGCGCCGGCCGATATCGACGTGTTCGACCCACGAGCCTACGCGGGCCACACGCACGTGACGCCGGCCGAGCGCGCCGCGTTGGCGGAGCTGGAGGCAGCTCGGCCTGCATGACGTCGTGCGCGATCGCTGGCCGGGCGAGCGCGTGTTCACCTACTGGGACTACCGCGCGGGCATGTTCCACCAAGACCTCGGGATGCGGATCGACCTGGTGCTGGCCAGCGACACCATCGCCGACCGGGTCCGCGCGGCTTGGGTCGACCGGCAGGCGCGCAAGGGGCGCGGACCGAGCGATCACGCCCCCGTGATCGTCGATCTCGACGAGGCCCCGGACGGAGACATCGGGCCGGTCGTGCCGCCGCCCTCCGCGCCGGTCGTCGAGCCGGGCTCCGTCGAGCTGCCCCAGTCGAGCGGGCGCGGCGGCCGACCGCGCGACGCCGAGCACGCTGAAGAGTCCCGCGCCAGGGTCGCGATCTGTGCTCAACAGCACGCTTGCGCGGGCTGGGGCGGGCGTAGACTGGCTGGAACCCGCCCGTCAGGAGGAGCCGCCGTGAACGCCCAACTGCCTCCAGGACCGCGCCTACCGAGCCCGCTGCAGACGCTCGCCTGGTGGAGCCGTCCGACGGCGTACCTCGAGCGCTGCCGCGCGCGCTACGGCAGGCGCTTCACGGTCCGGCTGACCGGGCAGTCGCCGTTCGTGATCGTCTCTGACCCGGACGAGGTCAAGCAGATCTTCACGGCGGCGCCCGAGGTGCTGCACCCGGGAGAGGGCGCGCGCATCCTCGAACCCGTGCTCGGCGCCAACTCGGTGATCTTGCTCGACGAGGGCGCGCACCTGCGCCAGCGCAAGCTGCTGCTGCCTGCCTTCCACGGGGAGAAGATGCAGGACCTGTCCGGGCTGATGAGCGAGATCGCCGAGCGCGAGCTCGCCGCGTGGCCGCGCGAGCAGGAGGTCTCGCTGCACCCGCGCCTGCAGCGGCTCACGCTGGAGGTGATCCTGCGTGCCGTGTTCGGCGTGCGCCGCGGCGCCCAGCTCGACGAGCTGCGCGAGCTGCTGACCGAGCTGCTGGCCTTCGGCGAGAGCCCGCTGTCGCTGCTCCCCCCGTCCAGCGTCTGCTGTCGGGCCGCGGCCCGATGGCGCGACATGGAGCGCGCTCGCTCACGCAGCGACGAGCTGATCTACGCGCTGATCGAGGAGCGCCGCGAGGGCGACGGCGACGGCGAGGATGTGCTGTCGCTGCTGCTCGGCGCGCGCGACGAGGACGGCGAGTCGATGACGCCTGTCGAAATGCGCGACGAGCTCGTTACGGCGCTCGTCGCCGGGCACGAGACGACGGCTTCGCAGCTCGCGTGGGCGATCGAGCGGATCGCGCGCGACGCCACACGTGCAGCGCCGCCTGCACGAAGAGCTCGACGAGGACTCCGACGAGGCGTACCTGACGGCCACGATCAACGAGATCCTGCGCCACCGGCCGGTCGTGCCGAACGCCGAGCCGCGACTGGTCAAGCAGCCGGTCGAGATCGGCGGCGTCGAGTACGCGCCGGGGGTGGTGCTGTTCGCGAGCGCCTACCTGCTGCATCACGACCCAGCGATCTACCCGGATCCCTACGCGTTCCGCCCGGAGCGCTTCCTCGAGGAGCCTCCCGGCACGTACACGTGGATCCCGTTCGGCGGCGGCAGGCGTCGCTGCCTGGGGGCGAGCTTTGCGCTGCTCGAGATGAAGCTCGTGCTGCGGGCGGTGCTGTCGGCCTGCGAGCTGCGCGCCGGCGGCGATCCCCCGAGACGACCAGGCGCCGCGGGATCACGTTCAGCCCCTCGCGCGGCAGCCGCGTCACGCTGCTCGACAGGACGGCCCGGCCGGCGCGCCCGCGGGCGAGTGCCGCGGGCGCGCCGGCGTTGGCCTGAGCGACGGGAGCCGCTCAGCGGCGGCGCTGACTGCGTCGCGGGCACGGCGCCCGATCGGTCACCGAAACGGTCTGCGGGGCCAGGCCGCCGAGGCCTGCGAACAGCAGTTCCGACTTGAGCGGGAAGCCGCGCTTTGGGCAGCGCTCGGGCAGGCGGCCGTAGTACACGACCTTCCCTCCCCTCCTGACCGCCGCGCCGATCTTGACGCTGATCGACAGCGCCGAGGCGTCGGGCGCGCCCGGCACGGTTTCGATCAGTGGCACCGAGGTGACGAACTTCTGCGCGTACGGCGCCCTGGCGCGGGTCACGTGGCTGGAGGAGAGGAATTCGAGCGACACCGGCGAGCTTCCCTGCGTGTAGAACTGGAGCGCGCCGCCGGGGGCGAAGAATGCCTGGATCGAGGCACGCTCCTGCACGCGTTCCTGCCCGAAGCTGACGACGCCGAGCGCCGTCCCGGAGAACGTCAGTCGAGAGTGTCGCGGGCACGCGCTCGGCCCCAGGTTCTGCAGCGCGCCCGCTGCGCACGCCGCGAACCCGCCTGGGTGCAGCCTCGTGCCGGCCGGCGTGTAGAAGTTGATCCCGACGAGCGGCGGCGGGAAGCCGCCGTATTCGCTGCCCTTGATCGTGTACTGCACCTGCAGCGCGGCGCCCGCGCCGAGCATGTTGCCGGTGCCGCGAAAGCCCGGGATCGGCACCGCGCGCGCCTTGAACGTGACGGTCGGCGCCGCCTTGGCGGCAGCGGGCGGCAACGACAGACAGACAGCAAGAAGCACTGCGAAGGCGACTGCCCTGCGTGACATGTGAACGCTCCTCCAGCTCGATTTGCAAAGACGTGAGCGTCGGTTCAAGCGAGCCATCGGTAGCGCGGGCCGGTTGGCGCCGGGCGTCACGGTTCTGTGCTCTCTACAACACCGCGAGCGCTCGATCGGCGCGCAAACGAGCGGCACTGCCCGGCCACGCCAGTCAGGTCAGGGCCGGCGGGCGCGTCGGGAAGCGCCGGGCGCGCGCGGCGCGGCGGCTACTCCGTGACCGGCTCGTGCGCGAGCTCGTGGCGCACGTGCTCGCGCACGTCTGCGTAGCGCAGAGCCTCGTACAGGATCAACGCAACGAGCACGCCGGCCAGGATCGCCGAGCGTCGCCAGCGCGGGCAGCGACACGCCCACGGGCAGCAGCGCGAGCAACAGCAACGCACAGGCGAGGCGGCGGCCGCTGAGCGTGTGCATGTTGCGCAGTCGAAAGGCGACGTGGGCGAGCAGGTACACGGCGGGCCCGCCTAGCAGGGCGACGGCCGCGACGATGCCTCAGCTCGGCATCGACGGCGCGCAGCGTCAGCTTCACCCCGACGGCCAGCAGCGCGATGCCGGCGATCATCGGGAAGTGCAGGTAGGAGTAGGAGTCGCGCGCGATTCCGTTGCGCTCGCGCCCCTCCTTGGCTTTCGCAAGCCGACGCCCGGCGATGATCGCGGTGACGTCGAAGTACGTCCACCACAGCGCCGCGGCGACGATCGATGCCGAGCACCGAGGCGACGACCACGCCGGTTTCGATCGACGCCTTCGCGCCGACGCCGATCGCGACGACGGACTCGCCCAGCGCGATGATCACGATCGCGCCATGGCGCTCGGCGAAGTGGCCCGGCACGAGCTTCCAGCCGTCCTGGCCGAACAGGAACGGACCGCCGGCGTCGAGCAGCAATGCAAGGCCCCAGATAGCCGACCTGCAGGCTGCCGGATGTGGCCGCGGCGACGAACAGCAGCCCGGCGCCGATGGCGGTGCTGCCGGCGAGCCCGATCACCGATTTGCGCAGCGGCTCGTCGTCGCGGCTGGCCAGCATGAACAGCACGATGTGCGCCGCGCGCACGACCGCGTAGGCGCACGCGAACAGCAGCGCCTCGTGGCCGAACGCGCCCGGGACGCAGATCGCGGCGACCAGGAACGCGGCCATCGCGACGAAGATCACGAGCCGCACGGCTCCCTCCTCGGGGTCGACGACGCTCGTCAGCCAGGCGTAGCCGACCCACGACCACCACAGCATCCCGAGCGCCAGAAGGCCCTTGAGCATGCCGCCCCAGGTCGGCGTGTGCACGATCAGCGTCGTGCATTGCGTCAGCGCGAGCACGAACACGAGGTCGAAGAACAGCTCCAGCGGCGTTACCCGCTCGTCGTCGCGCAGCACCGCGCTGACGCGAGGCGAATCGCTCGACCGGGAGCGAGCTCACCGTCGACCGGCCGCTAGGCGCTGTCGGCCACGCGCGAGGGCGCCTCGCCCCACAGCTGCTCGAGACGGTAGTAGTCGCGCGCCTCGGGGGTGAAGATGTGCACGACGACGTCGAGGTAGTCCATCAGGATCCAGTCGGCGCGCGTTGCGCCCTCGACGCGGCGAGGGAACGCGTGCGTGCTCGTGCTTGAGCCCCTCGAGGATGCCGTCGTGGATCGCCTTGGTCTGGCGCGTCGGTGTTTCCCGAGCAGATCACGAAGTAGTCGGTGTAGCCGAGCACGTCGCGCAGGTCGAGCTCGACGACGTCGATCGCCTTCTTGTCGGCGGCGAGGCGCGCGATCTCGCGCGCGAGCTCGGGAGCCTGCATCAGCTCGCCGCCCGGGCGCGCGCGCCGTACAGGCCGTGCTCGGCGACATACCCCGCGACCGCCGTCGCCGACGAGCTCCTCGATCGGCTCACCGGCGGCCGCGCGCTCACGCACGAGCGACGAGGAGACGTCGATCACGGGCGCATCCAGGAAATGCACGCGGGCCGGATCGCCCAGTTCGGCGAGCGGCGCCAGCAGCGCCTGACGGTCGGCCCCCGAGCGCGCCGCGACCGCCAGCGAGGCGAGCCCCAGCAGCCTGACCGGCTCGCGCCAGCGCGGCAGCGTGGCGCGATGTCAGCTCCGAGGATCAGCGTCAGCTCGGCGTGCGGATGGCTGGCATGTATCGCTGTCAACGTATCCACCGTATATGACGGTCCCTCGCGCTCCAGCTCGAGCGTGCACACCGAAAGCGCCGCGGCGTCCTCGATCAGCAGCCGGCACATCGCCAGTCGGTGCTCGCAGCCGGGATCCTCCGCGAGCTGCTTGTGCGGCGCCGCGCGCGCCGGCGTCAGGGCCACGTGCTGCAGGTCGAGCTCGGCCAGGGCGTGGCGCGCGAGCGCCAGGTGACCGAGGTGAGGCGGGTTGAACGTGCCCCCGAGGATGCCGAGCGAGTGCAGCTCCCGCGGCGCACGGCGAGAGTCAGGCGCGGACGTGTCCGTCGCCCTCCACCAGGTACTTGAACGTGCACAGCTCGCGCAGCCCGATCGGACCGCGCGCGTGCAGCTTCTGTGTCGAGTTGCCGATCTCCGCGCCCATCCCGAACTCACCCCCGTCGGTGAAGCGCGTCGAGGCGTTCACGTACACGCAGGCGGCGTCTACGCCGAGCTGGAAGGCACGGGCGGCGGCCGTGTCGCGCGTGACGATCGCCTCCGAGTGCCCGCTGCCGTAGCGGCGGACGTGCTCGATCGCCTCCTCGATCGAGTCGACCACGCGCACGGCGAGCGTCAGCGCGAGGTACTCGCTGGCCCAGTCCTCCTCGTCCGCCGGCTCCAGCAATGACAAGCCCCTGCCGCGCCCGGCGCGGCCTCGCCAGGCGCGGACAGCGCGCGCGCGAGCGCGAGCGTGCGCTCGTCGGCCCGCACGAGCACGTCGGCCGCGTGCAGCAGAGCGAGGATGCGCGGAACGAACTCGCCGGCCACGTCGGCGTGCACGAGCAGCGTCTCGGCCGCGTTGCACACGCCCGGCCGCTGCACCTTTGCGTTGAGCACGATCGCCTCGGCCTGCTCGAGCCGCGCCGACGCGTCTACGAACACGTGGCAGTTGCCCGAGGCCGCATAGATCACCGGCACGGTCGCGACCTCTTGCAGCGCCGCCTTCAGGCCCTCGCCGCCACGGGGGATGATCAGGTCGACGCTGTCCTCCTGCCTGGCCAGCTCGGCCAGCTCCTCGCGCCCGCCTCCGGCCAGCGAGGCTGACGCAGCCGGGCGGGAGCCCGCGGGCGACGGCGGCCTCCGCGGCGATCTGCGCGAGCGCGGCGTTGGAGTGCTGGGCCGATGAGGAGCCGCGCAGGACGATCGCGTTGCCCGACTTCAGGCACAGCGCAGCGGCGTCGATCGTCACGTTCGGGCGCGCCTCGTAGATCACCGCGACGACACCGAGCGGGACGCGCACCTTGCGCACGTCGAGCCCGTTCGGCAGGCGCCGCCCCTCGATAACCTCGCCGACGGGGTCGGGGAGCGCGACGATCTGCCTGACCGCCTGCGCGATCTGGGCGATCCGCTGCTCGTCCAGGCGCAATCGATCCAGCAGCGCGTCGCCGATGTCGTTGTCGCGGGCGGCCTGCATGTCGCGCGCGTTCGCCTCGAGGATCTCCTCGCGCGCGGCTTTCCAGCGCGTCGGCGATCGACTCGAGCGCGGCGTCCTTGACGACGGTGTCGAGGCTCGCGAGCGCGCGCGCGGCGCGCTTGGCGGCGCGGCAGACGTCGGCGACCGGTGTGGCGACTGTGGCCATGGCCACTAAAGGGTACGACGGCGGCGCGCCGTCGGGCGAGCGCACTCAATCGAGCACGAGGTAGTCGCGATGCACGGCCTCCTCGCTGGCGCGAGGCAGCACCTCGCGCGCGGATGCCGACTTCATCCCCTGCACCTGACGCAACTCCTGCGCGGAGTAGTTGCAGATGCCCTTGCCCAGCGCGTGGCGGCCGCTCCGTCCTCGTCGACCGCCTGGGCGATCTCGACCGCATCGCCGGCGTCGAACTCGCCGAGCACCTCGACGACGCCCACGGGCAGCAGGCTGGCGCTCCCCTCGCGCACCGCGCGCGCCGCGCCGGCGTCGATCAGCGAGCGTGCCACGCGAGGGCTTGGCGTACTTCAGCCACAGCTTGAACGAGCTGTAGCGCGCCTCGCGCGCGGCGAAGCGGGTGCCCTCGCGCTCGCCGCGCAGGACCGCCGGCAGCGCCTCCGCGCGCACGCCGCTGCAGATCGTGGTCGGGATGCCGGCGGCCGTGGCCATGTCGGCGGCGACGACCTTCGAGCGCATCCCCCCCGAGCCGAGCGGAGAGGTGGTGTGGCCGATCTCGAGCTCCTGCAGGCCGGCGAAGTCGTCGACCTCGCGAACGATCTTGGCGTCCGGATACAGACGCGGGTCGGCCGTGTACAGCCCGTCGATGTCGGTCAGCAGGATCAGCTCGTCGGCGCCGGTCAGCACGGCCACCTGCGCGGCGAGGAAGTCGTTGTCGCCGAAGGAGATCTCGTCGGTCGCCGTCGTGTCGTTCTCGTTGATCACCGGGACCACGCGCCACTCCAGCAGCGTCGTGAGCGTCTGGCGTGCGTTCAGGTAGTGCGTGCGCGCGCTCATGTCGAAGAACGTCAGCAGCACCTGCGCGCTCGTCACGCCGCGCTCGCGCAGCAGCTCGTCGTAGATCGCGGTAGAGCTTCCCCTGCCCGACCGCGCTCGCGGCCTGCAGCTCTCCGATCGACTTGGGCCGCCGCGGGATGTCCATCACGCGCATTCCCCGCGCGATCGCCCCGCTGGTGACGACGATCACCTCGGCCTGCTCGCGATGCGCTTGCGCGAGCGCCTCGCAGACGTTGCGCGAGCACGTCCATGCGCGGCTCGCCGTCGCCGTCCGCGACGACGCTCGAGCCGAGCTTCACGACCAACCGTCTCATGCCCTGAGCTTATGCCGGAGCGCTCGGGTCGAGCTCGAAGGTCACGCCGGAGATCTCGATCTCGTCACCGGGCGCGAAGCCCTCGGCCTGCAGCGCCTTGAGCACGCCGATCCTGCGCAGCCGCTCCTCGAGGTAGGCCATCGCGTCCTCGTTGTCGACGTCGTAGCGCTCGAGCAGGCGCTCGATGCCGCGTCCGCGAACGGCGAAAGACCGCGGCCCGAGGCGCTCGACGCTGAACCCGCTCGCGGCCGCGGGGCGCAAGACGATGTGCTCGGCCAGCTCCTCACCCCCGCCGCGCACGCGCCTCGCGGCGCCCGTCGGCCACGGGCTCCCGGTTTCTGCGCTGGCGCGCGGCGCGACGCGCGCCAGCAGCTGCGCAGCCAACTCCTGAAGGCCGGCGCCGGTCGCGCTGGATGTGGCGATCACGGGCACCTCCTCGCCCAGCCGCCGCTGCCACTGCGCGACCTCCTCCAGCACGCGCTCCGCGCTGAGCAGATCGCACTTCGACAGCGCGAGCACGCGCGGCAGCCTGGCCAGGCGCTCGTCGTGCGCGGCCAGCTCGTGCTCGATCGTCGCGTAGTTCGCGACCGCGTCGGCGCCGCCCCGCCAGCTCGGGGGCGACGTCGAGAACGTGCACGAGCAGTCGCGTGCGCTCGACGTGTGCGAGGAAGTCGTGACCGAGCCCAGCGCCGGCGCTGGCGCCCTCGATCAGCCCGGGGATGTCGGCGAGCACCAGCTGACGCTCTTCGCGCTTCGAGCACGCCGAGCACAGGCGCGAGCGTCGTGAAGGGATAGTCGGCCACCTTCGGCGCCGCCCGAGTGAGGCGCGCGAGCAGCGAGGACTTGCCCGCGTTGGGCAGGCCGACGAGCCCGACGTCGGCCAGCAGCTTCAGGCGCAGCTCGAGCCAGCCCTGCTGTCCGGGCAGCCCACGCTCGGCGAAGCGCGGCGCCTGGCGCGTCGCGGTGGCGAAGCGCTTGTTGCCCTTGCCACCACTCCCGCCGCGCGCGACGGTCGCGCGCTGCCCGCCGGCGAGCAGCTCCCAGCGTCGCCCCGCGAGATCCTCCCCGTCGTGCTCGCCCGCCGCGATCTGGGTTCCGGGAGGGACGGCGATCACGAGGTCTTTCCCGTCTGCGCCGTGGCGCTGGGCGCCCTCGCCGTGGCCACCGCGGCCGCGCGGTAGAGAGACTTGCGCCTGAAGGACTGCAGGTCGCGCAGCGACTCGTCGCAGACGAGCACGACCGCGCCGCCGCGGCCACCGTCGCCGCCGTCGGGTCCGCCGCGCGGCACGTGCGCTTCGCGGCGGAAGCTCGTGCAGCCGTCGCCGCCGGCGCCGGCCTGGACGTGAATCCTCGCGCGATCGTGGAGCATCGCGCTCATCGTGACAGCAGTGCTCGCCCGGCCGAGCGCCGGGATGTGGCTATATGAGGCACTTCCACACGGTCTCGAGCAAGGAGCAGACGAGAAGATGAGCGCCGACGCAGCAACCTCGTCCGACCGCGTCCTGTTGATCACCGGCGCCTCCTCGGGCATCGGCGCCGCGACCGCGCGTCACGCCTCGGCGGCGGGATGGCGCCTCGTGCTGGCGGCGCGCTCGCAGGAGCGCCTGCAGGATCTCGCCGACGAGCTCGGCGGCGCGCGCGGGCGATCGCCGTACGTTGCGACGTGACCGACTGGGAGGCGCAGCAGAAGCTCGTCGCGGACGGGCTCGAGCGCGTTCGGCCAACTCGACGCCGCGTTCGCCAACGCCGGCTTCGGGGGACCGCGCGGGTTCCTCGAGGACACGCCCGAGCACTGGCGCGAGATGGTGCTGACCAACGTATACGGGGCGGCGCTGACGCTGCGCGCGACGATCCCCGCGCTGAAGCAGGCGCGAGGTCATCTGCTGCTGACGTCGAGCGTCGCCGGGCGCCGCGTGCTGCCGGGCTCGATGTACTCGTGCACGAAGCACGCGGTCACGGCGATGGGCGAGGCCGCGCGCCAGGACCTGCACGGCACGGGCGTCCGAGTGACGGTGATCGAGCCGGGCATGGTCGACACGCCGTTCTTCGAGAACCGCCCGACCGAGGCGCTGGACCCGGACGACATCGCCCGTGCCGTCATCTACGCAATCTCCCAGCCGCCGCACGTCGACGTCAACGAGATCCTCGTGCGACCGACCGCCCAGCAGGGTTAGCGGGCCCCTCGCTCAGGCGTCGGCGAGCGCGCCAGACAGATACCCGCCGGCGGCCGCGGCCGCACCGGCAACCGCGACCGTGCCGACGGCGCCGACCAGCGGCAGCTGCGAGCGCACGGCTACGGTCGCCAGCGCGTCAACGGAGTCGGCGACGCGCGCACGCGGCCTGCAGCTGCGAGGCCACGCGCGCATTGTCGAGCGTGCGCAGGACCAGCAGGCCGAGCACCAGGTCGCGCACGCCGAGCGAACGCGCCAGGTAGCGCACGGCCGGATGCGACGCATTGTCCTCGCCCAGCCAGTGAGACGTCACGGTTTCGGGCGCGGCGAGCACGGCCACCCCGAGCGCCGCGCGTGCGGCGCCGAGCAGTCCCGCTGCCCGTCGCGGGCTCACGCCGGCGGCCCTAAGCTCCGGCGTCGGGCAGCACGCTGACCGTACGCCCGCGGCGACCGGTCGTGAACTGCACGGTGCCGGCGGCGCGCGCGTACAACGTGTCGTCCTTGCCGATGCCGACGCCCGTTCCCGGCCGGAAGCGGGTGCCGCGCTGGCGCACGATGATCTCGCCGCCCGTCACGGTCTGCCCCGCGAACGTCTTCACACCGAGCCGCTGGGCGTTGGAGTCGCGGCCGTTGCGACTCGAGCCAAGCCCCTTCTTATGAGCCATCTGGCGACTCCTCCTTCGCTTTCGAAGCCTGCGCTTTCGGTTTGGCTTTGCGCGCCGGCGCCGTGGCAGGCGCTTTGCCGGTATCCACTTTGCCGGCTTTCGCTTTATCGGCGGGCGCTTTACCGGCGCCCGGTTTCGCGGCTTTTGGGCTGGAAGCTTTGCCGCCCCGGCTTTGCCGGCGGAAGCTTTGCCCGAGGCGGCTTTGCCGGCGGGTGCTTTGCCGGCGGCGGGTTTGCCGGCGGCCGGCTTCTCGGCGGCGGCCTTCTCCGCCGCCGGTTTTCCCGCGGGCGCTTTCGCTTTCCCGCGGGTGATGTCGGTGACCTCGATCTCGGACAGCGATTGGCGGTGGCCGTTACGCCGCTTGTAGCCGCGCTTGGGCTTGAACTTGAACACGCGCAGCTTCTCGCCGCGCACGTGCGCGAGCACCTTGGCGGTGACCTGCACGGTCTGCAGCCCGTCCCTGTCGAACACGGACTCCTCCGAGCGATACAGGATCGGCTCGAGCGCCACGCTGGCGCCCTCCTCGGCGGCCAGTCGCTCCACGAGCAGGCGCTGGCCCGGCTCGACCCGGTACTGCTTGCCGCCTGTCTTCACGATCGCGTACATGTCTGTGTCGTCTCGATTCTCTTGCTCAGGGCGCGCGCCGCCAGGAAGGCGCGCGAACCGCCTACTCGGGAGTCGCGGGGGCCTTGGCAGCGGAACGGCGTCGCCCGCCCCTGCGGCCACGACGCCGAGGCTTGGATTGTAGGCCATCGCCGTCGCGCATCGCCGCTGGAGCCCTGGCTACCGGGCCGAGGGCTGTCGGCCTGGACATCGACGGCCGGCGGCTTGGACGCATCGCCCGCGAGCTCCTCCTCGGGCTCGGAGTCTGTGCCGGTCGGAGACTCGTGCAGGCCAGCTT
Source organism: uncultured Solirubrobacteraceae bacterium (assembly GCA_963846205.1). Taxonomy (GTDB): domain Bacteria; phylum Actinomycetota; class Thermoleophilia; order Solirubrobacterales; family Solirubrobacteraceae; genus Palsa-744. The sequence continues at coordinate 459,095 of CAWJVB010000006.1, forward strand.
CACGGCGCGCGGCCGCGTCCTCGGTGTCGGCGGGGGCACGACGCCCGCGCGCGCGCGAGCGTTCGCGTTCACCGGCGCGCCCACCCTCGCTCGAGGCGCCCGAGCGGCGGGCGGCGCGACCGTTGCGCGTGGTCGAGCGAGCAGGCGGGCGCACGACCTCGCCGGACTCGTCGAGCAGCAGCGCGCTGGCTGCGGTACGCCCGACCTGGTCGATACGCACCATCCGCTTGGTGCCGACCTCGCGCGGCGGCGCCGGCGATCGAGATGATGTACCCGTCGATTTTGGCGACCGCGTCGTCGTCGTCGTACATGTGCGGCTCGACGATCTCGACCAGCACCTCATCACCCTGACGGAACGGCAGCGCACGCTCCTCGACCTGCTCGCGGGTGCCCTCGAAGGTGATCGCGAAGTGGTCGAGCGCTAGGCCTTCGGAGCCCTCGAACAAAAACGACTTGCCCGTCTGCGCCTCGAGCGCGTGCAGCACGCGCGAGCCGTGGCCGGTGAACTCGGCGGTCACGCGGGGGTTGATCTGCACGAGGAACGCTTCGATGTCAGGGTGCTCGGCGGCGACGTCGCGCAGGCGGCGCTCGAATTCGATCGCGATCGTCTCCTCGGAGCGGATCACGCCCTCGCCGTCGCACGTCGGACACGGCCTGCTCATGATCTCGCGCACGCCCTCGGTCACGTTCTGGCGCGTCATCTCGACGAGCCCGAGCTTGGAGATCTCCGCAGTGAACGTCTTCGTGCGATCCTCGTCGAGCGTCCTGCGCAGCGTCTTCATGACGGCGTCGCGATTGCGTGCGCGAGCCATGTCGATGAAGTCGATCACGATGATCCCGCCGATGTCGCGTAGGCGCAGCTGGTTGACGACCTCCTCGGCGGCCTCGAGGTTGGTCTTCGTGATCGTGTCCTCCAGCCCGGCGCCCTTGCCGCGCCCGATGAACGAGCCGGAGTTGACGTCGATCACCGTCAGCGCCTCGGCGTAGTCGATGATCAGGTATCCACCGCTGGGCAGGTCGACTCGGCGCGAGAGCAGCCCTTCGATCGCCTTGTCGACGCCGTAGGCCTCGAACAGTGGCTGCTTCTGCTGCCACAGCTCGACGCGCTCGACGAGCTCCGGCGCCGTGCGCGTGAAGAACGAGATGAGCCGGTGGTACTGCTTCTCGTCGTCGACGATCGCGCGCTCGAAGTGGGCGGAGAAGATGTCGCGCACGACTCGCACGGACAGGTCGGCCTCCTGGAAGACGAGGTCCGGGGCGACCGTCTCGGCGACCCGTTTCTCGAGCACCTCGTGCAGCTTGTGCAGATACTTGAGCTCGCGCTCGAAGTCCTCGCGCTTGGCGCCGTGCGCAGCGGTACGGACGATCACGCCGCCACCGCCGATCTCGAGCTTGGCCGTTTGGCGGCGCAGGCGTTCGCGCTCCTTGTCCTCCAAGCGTCGCGAGACGCCGATCCCCTCGCCGGTCGGCGCGTAGACCATGTAGCGCCCGGCGATCGTCAGCTCCATCGACAGGCGCGCCCCCTTCGTCTTGAGCGGGTCCTTGACGACCTGAACGACTATCTCCTGCCCCGGCTTGAGCAGGTCGGCGATCTTGCGCCCACTGCCACTGCCGCGACCCCGACGCGGCGCCTCGACGCCCGGCAGCACGATCTCGTCGACGTGCAGGAAGCCGTTCTTCTCCAGGCCGATGTCGACGAATGCGGCCTCCAGCCCGGGAAGGACGTTGTCTACCTTGCCCTTGTAGATGTTGCCGACGATCGAGCGCCCGCCGCGACGCTCTATGTACAGCTCGGCGATGCGATAGCCGGCCTCCGGGCCCTTACCGCTGCGTTTGCGTGAGGTGGCTTTAGATGCGGCTGGTTTCGCCGCGCCGGCGCCCTGTTTGCGGGCGGCCGCGGGGCGTGAGGCGGGAGTCTCGCTCGCCTCCAGAAGCGCGACACGCGTCTCCGCGCGATCGACGCTGACGAGAACTTGCTTTTTCAATTTGAGCCAGTCTTTCGGTATTGGACAGAGGCGAACGCCACGCGGAAGGGAGCTCGCCGTGCGAGCGCCGCGGCGCGGGGCTCGTTGCCCGTGGGTTCATGGGGACGCCAGTGGCCGGCCGTGCCTGCGCGATATCGTCGCGGCCCGAGCGGGCGGCTGCAGACCAGCGCCCGATGCGCTGATGGTCTGGCGGGAGGTGCGGGGCGTTCACTGGTGTCTGCTAGCGCAGGACGCGCCCCTTCAAAGCTTGCGAGGCGCGTGCCTGGATGTAAATCGATTGCAACAGGCCCACCGCCAACAACGTGGTGATGACCGACGATCCGCCGTAGCTCATGAGCGGCAACGGCACGCCGGTGATCGGCATGATCCCGATCGTCATACCAACGTTGACGAAGACCTGAAACATCAGCATAGCCGCTACGCCGGCCGCGACGAGCGACCCGAACAAGTCCTTGGACATCACCAGGATGCGCAAAGTTCGCCAGATCATCAGCCCGTACAGCAGCAGCACGAGCGCCGCGCCGGCGAAGCCGTACTCCTCGCCGACGGCCGCGAACACGAAGTCGGTGTGGTCCTCGGGCACGTAGTTCAGGCGCGTCTGGGTCGCGTTCGGCCCACGCCCGAACTTTTGCCCAGAGCCGATCGCGATCTTGGACTCCTGCTGTTGGTAGCCTTCCTTCTGGGGGTTCGTGGAGGGGTGCAGGAAGGCGGTCAGGCGCTGCACCTGGTAGGGCTTGAGGACGTGCACGCCGACGGCGGGGGCCGCTACGAGCACGGTCGTCAGTGACACCAGCCCGAGCGCCAGCAGCGCCGCCAACTGCTTCCACGACGTGCCGGCGACGAACAGCAGCGTCAGCGCGATCACCACGTACACCATTCCCGAGCCAAGGTCGGGCTGGGCGATCACGAAAATCGCCGGCACCAGCGCCGCCAGCATCACCAGCGTGGTTGTGTCGCGTTCGCGCAAGCGCCTGGCGCGGTCGACGATGAACGCGGACAGCGCCAGCGTGAGCAGCACCTTGCCGAGCTCGGAGGCTTGGAAGGAGAAGAACGGCAGGTTGATCGCCCGCTGCGAGCCGCGCGCGGTGTGACCGATCGCGAGGACGGCCAGGATGCTGAAGATCAACAGGCCGTAGATCGCGTTTTTGAGCGGGCGCAGGCGCGCGTAGTCGAGCCGTGAGAGAGCGAGCATCAGCAGGCCGCCGACGATCAGGTAGGTGAGCTGGCGATCGACGTAGTAGTCGGGCTGGCCGGGGATCAATTCGCTCGTGGCGTCCCCGAGCGTCACGATCGAGCAGACCGCCAGCCCGATCACCGACAGGGTCAGCAGCGGATCGATCGGCAGGCGCATGGTGCGTGGGCCGGCTTTCGCGCGGTCTGCGGCCGCCGGAGCACCCTCCGGTGCGGTGATCGGGCTGAGCGGGCTCAAAACGTCTTCGAGCTCCCGGCCACGAACTTCTCCGGCCGGCCGAACCACTGCGAGGCCAACAGGCGCGCGATCGGCGCGGCGGTTTCAGCGCCGAAGCCGCCCTGTTCGACGGTTACCGCGAGCACGATCGGCCGCTTCGGGTCGCCGATGTAGCACATGTACCAGGACTGGTCTTCCTTGCCCGCGTGTTCGGCTGTGCCGGTCTTGCCGTAGACGGGGTGCGCCGACTGGTTCCAGCCCGCCCACACGTCGGCCGAGGTACCCCCGGGTTGGCTCGCGGCCTCGTGGATCCCCTCCATCACGAGGTTCACGTACGTGTCGTTGAGGTGCACGTGGCGCGTTGCAGGGAAGCTGAGCGTCTGCACCAGGCTGCCTTGCGTGCCGTCGATCTCCATGCCCAGGTGAGGACGCACAACCCAGCCGTCGCCGCCGTTGTCGAAGGAGTTGACGAGCGTCGAGTACGCGACGGCCATCTGCAGCGGCGAGGTCAGCAGGTCGCCTTGCCCGACGGCGAGGTGCATGTTGTCGCCGACGCTCCACGGGCGCCCGTCGGAGATCCCACAGCTGCTGACGTGCCGGCGACGCTCGCACTGCAGCTCTTCCTTGGCCACTTTCGCGCGCCACGCAGGGTCGGGCACGAGCCCGGTGATCTCGCTCGGCAGGTCGATGCCCGTCTGCTCGCCGACGCCGAGCTTGTGCGCCATGTCCTGGATCACGTTGCCGTGGCTGTTGGCGAGCTCGCCCGTTTCGAAGAAGTAGGTGTCCGAGGAGACCTTCAGCGCTTCCACCAAGCCGACGGCGCCGTAGTCGGCCTTGCCCGCGTTGCAGAACTGCTCGGTCGAAACGGAGATGCACTGCCCCGCGCCGAGGCCCTCGGTCGGGTTGATCACGCCCGCTTCCAGCGCGCCCATCGCGGTGATCGGCTTGAACGTCGATCCCGTCGGATACGTGCCGTTGACCGCGCGGTTGGTGAGCGGCGCGGGCGCTTCTTCGCCGGAGGAGCCGACTTGCCCTCGAGCGCCGAGTATTCGCTCTTGGTCAGCGGTTTGGCGAACTTGTTCGGGTTGAATGTCGGCGAGAGCCCATCGCCAGTACCTGTCCGTTGCGCGGGTCGATCGCGACGAACGCGCCGGCAGTCGCGGGTTTGCCGCCCGCGCGGGCGTTTTCGATCCCCTCCAGCAGCGCCTTTTCGCCCTCCCTCTGCAAGCCCAGGTCGAGCGTGACCTTGAGGCTGTAGCCGGCCTTGGGCAGGGTCGGCGCGAGATTCGCGGGCACCGGGTAGCCGGCCGCGTTGACCTCCACGCGTTCGATGCCCGCCTGTCCGCGCAGGTAGCGGTCGTAGTAGTACTCGAGCCCTTCCTGACCGACCACCGTGCCCTGTTTGACGCCGGAGAAGGCGCGCATCTTCAGCTCGCGTTCGGAGACCTGGCCAACGTAGCCGAGCACCTGGGCCGCCATCGCGCCGTAGGGGTATGCGCGGATCGAGACCGGCTGTTGCGTCACGCCGGGGTATTCGCTCTGGCGCTCGGCGAGCACGGTCAGCACGCCACGCCCGGCGTCGGTCTTGATCGTCACGGGCGCATATGGCACGGCCGTGCGCCCCTTCACGACGAGCGCCTCGACATGCGAGCCGCTCATGCCCAGCAGCTTGCCGAGCTTGCGATACAGGTGCACGCGCGGCGAGCCCGCGGGCGGCAGCGCCGAGGGCACGATCTGCACGGCGTTGGTCGTGCGGCTGTGACCAGCGGTTGGCCTTCACGGTCGAGGATTTCCCCGCGCGGCGCGGCGATCGGCAGATCGCGGGCGCGATTGGCGTTGGCCTGCTGGACGTACTGTTCGCCGGACAGCACCTGCAGGAACCACAGGCGGAAGAAGATGATCGCGAACATCGCCATCGCCAGTCCGCCCAGGATCGCGACGCGCAGCGCAAGCTGCGGCGAGACGGGCATGCGCGGGTCCCGCCCCCCAGTGCCCGGTTCGATCGCACTCATTCGTGAACAGTCCCTCCACGAGGACGCAGGGCAAGCCGGACAAGGACGCAGGGAGCGTGGCGTGTCGGCTTCGTACGCGAGCGACCGAGGACGCGGTCCGGCGCAGCCATGCGTTCTCGTGGCACTCACGAGCGGGACAGCGGTGACAGACCGCCGGTCGTGTAGGCGCGGCGGCGGCGGCGGCGCGGGTCGTCGGGTAGGCCGCCGACGAGGCTGCGCCGCACGAGCGCCCATACGGGCATCGCGATGATCGTGTCGACCACGACGCCGAGCACGATCTGGCGTACGAGCTCGAGGCTGACGGGTGCGTCGACTCCGAGCAGGAACTGCACGATCGAGTAGCCGATCATCGCCGCCGCCGACGCGGCGGCGCCGACCAGCAGCGGCGTGAGCGCAGCCTGCGGGTCGCGCACCTCGCGCAGCCGCCCGGCCCAGTAGCCGACGATCGTGAGCGTCAGCGAGGTGACGCCGAGCGTCTGCACGAGCGCCAGGTCGACGAGCAGGCCGACGCAGAAGCCGGTGACGGCGCCGACCGTGGAGCCGCACAGCAGGCCGACGAACGCCACGAGCAGCGGCGACAGGTCGGCACTCACGCCGAACACCGGGACCTCGGAGACGACGCCGATCTGAAAGAACACGACGACGACGGCGAGCACGGCGATGCGGACCGATCAGCCCCGCGGAGACGCCGCCGCTCATTCCCCGGCCCCCGGTGGAGGCGAGCGCTTCGCCGGACGAGGAGCTCGCGGTGCTGCCCCGGTGGAAGATCGACGGTCAGGCGGCTGAGGTTCGCCGGCAGCGTGCCCTGCGCGGCGGTCAGCACCTGCACCACGTCGAGGTTGTGCAGGTCGGCGAGCGGGTGCACGTTGACCGACCGGTACGCGCTTTCTTCGTTGACGGAGGTCACCTGGCCGATCGGGATTCCCGGTGGGTACAGCGAGTCGTCGGGGCTCGAGACGGTGCCCGAGGTGACCACGTATTCGCCGCGGTTGGCCTGCGTGTTGGCCGGCAGGTATTGCAGCAGCAGATCGTTGGGGTCGCCCACCTTCGGCTGCACGATGCCAGTCGCGCCCGACGTGCCGACCCGCGCCGAGACCCCCACCGAGCTGTCGGTGATCAGGCGTCACCTGCGCCCCGTCGGAGGCGACCTGCGCGACCTTGCCGACGAGGCCTTCGCCGTTGATCACCGGGTCGTTGACGCGCACGCCGGCCGATTCGCCCTTGTCGATCGTGACGGTCGAGTACCAGATGTTGGGGGACTTGGCCACGACCGTCGCCGCGACGGGATGGTAGTCGTTGACGCTCAGCTGGTTGTCCAGGCGATACATCGTCAGGAGTTCTCGATAGGAGTGTTTTTCGGCTTGGTCGGCGATCACTTCGCGCGCGCAGTTTCTCGACCTGCTTGCGCAGTTCGTCACGCTGCCCTTTGGCGTGCAGCGTGTCGCCGAACCAGCCGACCAGTTCGCGCACCGGCTTCAGCGCCTTGTTGGCGCCGTTCTGGATCGGCGAGACGACGGTCAGGAATCCGCGCTGGACGGAATGCAGGCCGCCGCTGGAGGCCTCGCCGAAGTAGGCGGTCAGGAGTATCAGGGAGAGCACGACGAGCAGTGCGAGCACCGCACGTCGACGCCGGACCGTCTTGTCATACACGAATAGCGACCTTCCGAAGCGTTCACGGGAAAGAGTACCCCCGGGTGCGCGTGCCCGTCACAGGCACGCCGACTCACCGGCGTCGCTGGCGGTTGCGCGAACTGCGGTTCGAGCGATGGATCGCCTCGAACTCCTCCAGCGACCGACCCGAGCCGACGGCCACGCAGGTCAGCGGCGACTCGGCGAGGTGGGCGGGCATCTGCGTCTCTTCGCGCAGCCGCTCGTCCAACCCCTGCAGCAGCGCCCCTCCCCCGGCCAGCATGATGCCGCGGTCCATGATGTCCGAGGCCAGCTCCGGCGGGGTGCGGTCGAGCGTCTCCTTGACCGCGTCGAGGATCTGGTTGAGCGGTTCTTCCAGCGCCTGGCGAATCTCCTCGCTCGTCAGCACGACCGTCTTGGGCAGCCCCGCGACCATGTCGCGCCCGCGGATCTCGGCCTGCAGCTCCTCGGGCATCGGGCACGCGGAGCCGATCTCGAGCTTCAGCTCCTCCGCCGTCTGCTGCCCGATCAGCAGCTTGTACTCGCGCTTGGCGTAGTTGATGATCGCCTCGTCCATCTCGTCGCCGCCCACGCGGATCGACTGCGACACGACGATCCCGCCGAGCGAGATGACGGCCACCTCGGAGGTGCCGCCGCCGATGTCTACGACCATCGAGCCCGTCGGCTCGCCGACCGGCAGGCCGGCGCCGATCGCCGCGGCCATCGGCTCCTCGATCAGGTAGGCGGTGCGTGCGCCCGCGGACAGGCACGCCTCCTCGACGGCGCGCTTCTCCACGCCGGTCACCCCCGACGGCACGCACACGACCACGCGGGGGTGCGCCCAGCGGTTCTGATGGACCTTCTGGATGAAGTGCCGCAACATCTCCTCGGTCACGTCGAAGTCGGCGATCACGCCGTCCTTCAGCGGCCGGATCGCCTGGATCGTGCCGGGCGTGCGACCGAGCATGCGCTTGGCCTCGATGCCGACCGCGTGCACTTCGCCGGTGCGCGAGTCGATCGCGACGACGCTCGGCTCAGACAGCACGATGCCACGCCCGCGCACGTACACGAGCGTGTTCGCGGTGCCCAGGTCGACGGCCATGTCGCGGCCGCCAAAACCTGTCAGATAGCTGAAGATGCCCATTTATGAGAAGAGGGCTGCGCTCGGACCGTGTCTCGTGCCGGCCAATCGCAAAGCGCTCGCCGCCGGCGGGGTCCCGGGCGCGCCCGGTGGGGCAGTGTAGCGAACGCGTGTCGGCGGCCGATAGGCTCGCCAGCGCTTTTGCAGGGAAAACGCGCCGAATCGCTGGCGCGCTGCTCACGCCCGGAGGGCATCGCGATCGCGGCGCGACGGACGCCCGAAAATCACGAGCGGAGCAGCTCCGGGTACAGCTCCAGCAAGCTCGTCAGCGGCAGCCCGACGACGTTCTCCTCCTCGCCGTCGACGGCCAGCACGAGCTTCGCGCCGGCCCCCTGGATCGCGTAGCCGCCGGAGCGCCCGCGCCACTCCTCAGTGCTCACGTACCAGTCGAGCAGCTGCGCGTCGATCGGGCGAAACGTGACCCGCGTGCGAGCCACGGCGGTGCGCTCGGCGACCTGGCGCTCGCCGGCGAGCAGCAGCGCCAGCCCACTGATCACCTCGTGCGTGCGCCCGCCCAGCGCGGCCAGCGTGTCGCGTGCGGCCGCGGCGTCGGGCGGCTTGCCGTGGATCACGCCGTCGAGCACGACGATCGTGTCGCAGCCGATCACCGCCTCGCGAGCGCCCGGGCGTAGCGCCGCGCGGGCCTTGCGCAGTGCGTTCTCGACGGCGAGCGCGGCGGGGTCCTCGCCCTGCTCCAGCTCGCTCGCACCCGACACCCTGACCGTGAAGGGCATGTCCAGGCGCGCAAGCAGCTCGCGCCGCTGGGGCGAGCCCGAGGCGAGCACGAGCGCGGTCTGCACTGTGGTGGAGCCGCTCGCCCACGCCCCGCAGCACCTACGAGCACTCCTCGCGAGCTACAGCTCTCCGAAGAACAGCGCCGACTCGCGCGCCGCCGACTCGGGCGAGTCGGAGCCGTGCACCATGTTCTTGCCGGTCTCGATCGCGAAGTCGCCGCGGATCGAGCCCGGGCTCGCCTCGAGCGGATTGGTCGCTCCGATCAGCTGCCGCGCGGCTTTGACCGCGTCGACGCCCTCGAGCACCATCGCCACGATCGTCCCCGAGGTGATGAAGTCGACAAGCTCGCCGAAGAACGGTCGCTCGGAGTGCTCGGCGTAGTGGCGCTCGGCCAGCTCCCTGCTCACCGTCATGCTGCGCAGCGCCGCGATTTTCAGGCCCTTACGCTCGAAGCGCGCGATGATCTCGCCAGATAGTCCTCGCGCGAATGCGTCGGGCTTGACAAGGATCAGCGTTCGGTCCATGGCCATCTAGGTGCTCGGACGCGGGCGGCTCGAGCTGGAGCGCCCGCCGTGCGCGCTGGGCGACGGCTCGGAGGCGGCAAACGGGGTTGCGGTCGGGTCCTGCTCGTCGCCTAGGTCCTCGAGGCTGGTGGTCTCGGCGCCCTCGCGCTCCCGCTGTTCGCGCGCTGCTTTGGCGCGCGCGGTTTCGGGCCTGCCCGCTGCCAGGTCGGCCTGCTCGGCGTCGATCTGCGCCTGCGTGCGCCGACGCCGCGTGCGCCGCGGCGGCGTCGAGGCGACCACCTCGGTCTCGCAGTACGGGCAGATGGTCCACGCCTGGTCGAGCGGGCGCTGGCAGCTCACGCAACGCTCCTTGAGTTTGCGCAGGCAGCTCGGGCAGCGGATGAAGTCGCGCTCGACGCGGTAGTCGCAGTGCGGGCACAGCGAGTGGTCGAACTCGTGCAGGCGCGCCTCCGCCGCCTGCACCTCCAGTTCGCGCTCACGCACGTCCTCGAGATACTCGGGCGGGCGCAGGATCATGTACACGATCGTTCCGACGAACGGAAACAGCGACGCCGCGGTCGCGCAGCCGACGAGCATCGGGTCGAGGATCCTGCGGCGCGCGTCGGCGTATGTCCAGTAGATCAGCGAGATGTACAGGACGACGATGAACAGGATCAGCAGGTCGACGACCAGGTTCAAGCCGCTGCTTTCGATTCCGAAGTATGCGAGGGTCGGCATCGGCGGGCCGAGTTTAGAGAAACAGGCGGCTAAATCCGTAACCGGCCGCGAAGATCAGGCGACCGACCGCATAGCCGGCGCCGAAGAACACGAGGATCACGAGCGCCACGATCAACGCGACGGCGCCGATCATCGTCAGCACCGACGGGCCCTGGTCGTTCATGACGCCGCCCTTCGCCGACGCGCGCCCGACTCCTGCGGCGCGCCGCTGGGATCGACCGCGAGCAACTCGCCAACCAGGTACACCGAGCCCGTGGCGAGCACGGCGCCGCCGTGGGCGCTAGCCCATTGCCGCGCCTGCAGCAACGCCCGCTCGGGCTTCGGCTCGCAGGCGACGCGCTCGAAGCCGAGCTGGCGGGCGAGCGATTGCAGCGCCGCCGGCGACAGCGCCCGGCTGCTCGGCGGCGCAGTGAACCAGGCACGCTCGCTGACCGCCAGCAGCGACTCGAGCATGCCGACGGCGTCCTTGTCCTCGAGCACGCCCAGCACGAGCGCGAGCGGGCGCTCGCCGACGATCTCGCGGCAGCGAGCGGACGAGCGCCCGGACCGCGTCGGGGTTGTGCGCGCCGTCGAGCAGGGTCAGCGGCTCGCTGCCGATCACCTGCAGGCGCCCGCGCACCTCGATCGCGCGCGCGGCAGCGCGCGTGGCTCCTGCTCGCGGCTCGATCGCGAGTTCGCGCAGATAGGTCTCGGCGGCGGCGCGCGCGAGGGCGAAGTTACGCTGCTGGAACTCGCCTCTGGCGGCCAGCGCCGATTCGCGCGAGCACGTGTCGACGGTCAGCACGCGTGCGCGCCGCTCGCGTGCCACCTGCGCTGCGAGCGTCAGCGCGTCGGGAGCAAGGTCGCTGCCGAGCACGAGCGTCCTCGCCGGACGCACGACCGCGAGCTTCTCGCCGGCGATGTCACGTACCGTCGGCCCCAACCAGCGCGTGTGCTCGAGACCCACGTTGGTGAGCACGGTCACGCGCGAGTCGATCACGGCGGTCGCGTCGTAGCGCCCGCCCAGACCGGCCTCGACGACGGCGACCTGGACCCCGCGCTCGGCCGCCTGCCACAGTGCGGCGGCGGTCAGCAGTTCGAACTGGGTGACGTGATCATCGCCCGCCAGCGTGCGATTGACGCGCCGCGCTGCCCAGGCCGCCCGCTCGATCGATGCGGCGAACGCGTTCGGCTCGAGGTCGTGCTCGGCGATCTGCAGGCGCTCGCGGTAGGAGATCAGGTGCGGCGAGGTGTATGCGGCGGTGCGCAGGCCGTGGCGCTCGAGAATCGCCGCCAGCATGCGCGTCGTCGATGTCTTGCCGTTCGTGCCGACGACGTGGATGCAGTCGTAGCGATCCTGTGGCGCGCCGAGCACGGTCATCATGCGCCGCATTCGGTCGAGTCCGAAGCGCATCCCGAACAGCTCCAGCGAACGCAGGTGCGCTTCCGCCTGCGCCTCGCTCCAGGCGCCCGATCGGGCAACGGGAGCGCCGCTCCGCTCCAGACGGCGCGGCGGCTGCGCGTCGTTGGCCGGCGCCGTCGCTGCTCACGGGCGGCTGCGCCGCAGCGGCGCGATCCGCGGACTAGGCGTCGGGATGGTCACGTAGGTATTCGACGAACACCGGCCGCAGCGCCTCGCCGAGCCGGCCATCGCCGCTGTGTAGGGCGTCGTAGATCAGCCCTTTCGAGGATTGGATGTCGTAGTCGCCCTCGCCCTCGTCGCCGCTGACCGTCTCAGCGGCGGGTATCAGCTTCAACAGGTTCCAGAAGAACCTCACGTTCAGATGCCGCTCGGCGTGGCGCACGGCACGGTCGTGCAGCTCGCGCGTGGACAGGCTGTCGAGGTCGTCCTCTGTCATCTCGCTCGCTCAGGTCGCGTCCGGCTCAGCCAGCGATCGTCGCGTCGACTAGCCGCGCTTGCGGCCGCGACGCTTGCGACCGCCGCCGCGCAGCAGCGGCGCCAGTTCGCGGCCCATGGCCTTGAGGTCGAGCTTGCGCGCCAGTTTGCGCAGCTCCAGGCGCTGCTTCTGGCGCTGAGATTGCCGACACGCCCACGCGACTCGCGTACGAGCTGTGTCAAGCGCGCGCGCTCGTTCGCCGACAGCGCGGTCCAGCGCCTGCTGACGATCATCACGACGCGCACGAGCGCGAGCCAGGGGACGGCGCCGACGGTGCTCTTCAGGCGCGACTTCGAGTCACTGCGCTTGGACACAGCCCGATACTAGCGAGCGTGCTGCGAGCGAGCGCGAGCCGGAGCGAGCGCTGCGCTCAGGCCGACTCCTCGCGCAGGTCGGAGTCCTGGGCCTCTTCGGGCGCCGCTTCGGTGACGAGCGTCGGCGTCAGGCCCTTCTCGACGGTCTCCTTGGTGACGACGCACTTCTTGACGTCGCGTCGCGAGGGCAGCTCGAACTGCACCTCGAGCAGGATCTCCTCGATGATCGAGCGCAGGCCGCGCGCGCCGGTCTCGCGTGCGAGGCCCCGCTCGGCGACGGCCGTCAGCGAGTCCTCGGAGAACACGAGCTCGATCCCGTCGAAGGAGAAGAAGCGCTGGAACTGCTTGACGAGCGCGTTGCGGGGCTCGACGAGGATCGACACGAGATCCTCGCGCGTGAGCTGGTGAACGGCGGAGACGACGGGCAGGCGACCGATGAACTCGGGGATCAGCCCGTACTCGATCAGGTCCTCGGGCAGGCAGTGCTCGAAGACTTCGCCGGTGTCGCGATCGGCCTTGGCCTCGATCGCTGCTGCGAAGCCGACTCCCTTGTGGCCGATGCGCCGCTCGATCACCTTGTCGAGGTTGGCGAACGCGCCGCCGCAGATGAACAGCACGTTGGTGGTGTCGATCGTCAGGAACTCCTGGTGGGGGTGCTTGCGTCCGCCTTGCGGCGGCACCGAGGCCTGCGTGCCCTCGAGGATCTTCAATAGCGCCTGCTGCACGCCCTCGCCGGAGACGTCGCGCGTGATCGACGGGTTGTCGGCCTTGCGCGCGATCTTGTCGACCTCGTCGATGTAGATGATGCCCGTCTCGGCCTTCTTGACGTCGTAGTCGGCCGCCTGGATCAGCTTGAGCAGGATGTTCTCGACGTCCTCGCCGACGTAGCCGGCCTCGGTCAGCGCGGTCGCATCGGCGATCGCGAACGGCACGTTGAGGATGCGAGCGAGGGTCTGCGCGAGCAGCGTCTTGCCGCAGCCGGTCGGGCCCAGCAACAGGATGTTGGACTTCTGCAGCTCGATGTCGGTCTCGCCCGACATCATCATCTGCACGCGCTTGTAGTGGTTGTAGACGGCTACCGAGAGCGTTCGCTTGGACGGGTCCTGACCGACCACGTACTCGTCGAGCACCTCGTATATCTCGCGCGGCTTGGGCAGGTTCTCGAGGTCGAACGTCGGCGGCGCCGACAGCTCCTCGTCGATGATCTCGTTGCACAGGTCGATGCACTCGTCGCAGATGTACACGCCCGGCCCTGCGATCAGCTTCTTGACCTGGCGCTGGGACTTGCCGCAGAAGCTGCACAGGAGCTGCTCGTTGGAGTCTGTCGGTCGCGCCATCGGTCAGATCTGACTCAGTGCTCGGAGATCACGCGATCGATGATCCCGTACTCCTTGGCCTCCTCAGAGGACATGAAGTAGTCGCGCTCGGTGTCCTTGCTGACCGCCTCGAGCTCCTTGTGCGTGTGCTTGGCGATGATCTCGTCGAGTCGTTTGCGCACGTCGATGATCTCTTTGGCGTGGATCTCGATGTCGGTGGCCTGGCCTTCGAAGCTGGAGGAGACCTGGTGGATCAAGATCTTCGCGTTGGGAAGCGCCATGCGCTTGCCCTCCGCTCCGCCGGCCAGCAGCAGCGCTCCCATCGACATCGCGATGCCGACGCAGATCGTCTGCACGTCGGGCTTGACGAACTGCATCGTGTCGTAGATCGCCAGCCCCGCGTAGACGGAGCCGCCTGGCGAGTTGATGTAGATCGAGATGTCCTTCTCGGGATCCTCGGACTCCAGGTGCAGGAGCTGGGCGACGATCAGGTTGGCGATCTGGTCGTCGATGGGCGTGCCGAGGAAGATGATCCGCTCGTTGAGCAGCCTGCTGTAGATGTCGAACGCTCGCTCACCTCGCGAGGTCTGCTCTACGACCATTGGAACAAGTGGGCTCATAGTCCTCGCTTTGGTTTCGCTTCGCCGCCCGGATTCCTCTAGAGGCTAGCTTGCCGACCGCTGCCCGGTCGGTGTCCACAGCTTGCCGGGAGCGCTCGCCTCCTCCGCGCCGGCCTCCGGTGGCGGGCTCTCGTCGCCGGGGGTCCACAGTTGCTCGCGCGCCTGCGCCTGCGCGACCGAGATCGGTTTGGCCTGTTCGGCGAGCAGCTCGACGGCCATGCGCGCGGCGAGGTCCTCGCGCAGCTCGTCCAGGCGTCCGCCCTCGCGCAGGTCGTCGATCAGCTTGCCCGGCTCGACCCCCTCGCGCTCGGCGATCGGCTGCACGGCCTCGAGCAGCTGCTCATGAGACGGGCTGATCGCCTCGACCGCGACGACGGCCGTGAGCACGGCCTCGCGGCGCAGCGCCTGCTCGGCGTCCTCCTGCAGGTCCGCGAGCAGCTCGGCCTCCTCGCGACCGCTGATCTGCAGGTAGGCCTCTCGCGAGATGCCTCGATGCGAGAGCGAATGGAGCATGCGCTCCCACATCTCCCGCGCGCGCGCCTTGATCAGCTCGTCCGTGACGGGCACCTGCGCCTGGGCGACGGCGGCGTCCAGGGCGGCCTCGCGGAACTCGGCCTGAACGCGCGCCTCGTCGGCCTCGAGCAGCCGGGCGCGGATGTCCTCACGCAGCTCCTGCCACGGTGTCGAAGCCGACATCGATCGCGAGATCCTCGTCGACGTCGGGAAGCAGCTTCTGCTTGACCTCCTTGACGGTGACCGCGAACGTCGCCTCGCGGCCGGCGAGCGCCTCGTTGCGGGTAGTCGACCGGGAAAGTCAGCACGATCTCCCTCTGCTCGCCGGCGCGGGCGCCCACGAGCGCCTCCTCGAAGCCGGGGATCAGGTTGCCGCCGCCCAGCTCGATCAGCTGGTCGCGGCCCTCGCCGCCCGCGAACGGGACCATCCGAGGCCCCCCCTTGGCGCCGTCGCTTCCACCTCTGCGCCGGAATCCTCCTCGGGCAGCGAGCCGACATAGTCGATCACGACGAAGTCGCGCGTCGCGGCCGCGCGCTCGACGGTCTCGAGCTTGGCCAGGCGCTCGCGCGCGGCGTCCAGCTCGCGCTCGATCTGCTCGTCCTCGACGTGCGCCTCGCGCCGCGCGACCTCGAGACCGCGGTACTCGCCCAACTGCGCTTGCGGGAGCACGCCGATCTCGATCGAGAATTCGAGCGGCGCCCCGTCCGACGGCAGCTCGGCGAGGTCGAGCTGAGGGTCCCCGACCGGCGCGATCCCCGACACTTGGATGGCGTCGGAGTACCAGCCGCCGAGCGACTCGCGAACGGCCTGGTCGAGCACAGCGTCGCGGCCGAGGCGCTGGATCACGAGCGCGGCCGGCACCTTGCCGCGACGAAAACCGGGCAGCTTCAGCTCGCGACCGAGCTGCTTGGCCTTGCGCTCCAGGTGGCGCGCGACCTCTGCCGGCTCTACCTCGACCTGCACGCGTACGCGCGAGTCGGGCAGCTCGGTGACGGTCGTCTCAAGCGCGGCGCTCACCGACGCCACGATACCGTGCGCGATCGTGCAGTCCCGCCACCGCGTTCCCGCATACAGGCGCGTGGAGACGTGGCTGTGGACGGGGCCGCTGGGCCACCTCGTGGGCGGCTCGCTGGACCTGCTGCAGGCGCTCGCGACCTATCGCCGAGCGCGGCGAGCGCATGCTCGCCGGGTGCGGACGGGCAGCGGCCGGCGCTGACGCCGGCGAGGGCCCGTCCGCCGCGATGCGCGCTAGGCGCTGAGCGCCGCCGTGCGCGCCTGACCGAACGGCACTGCGCTGCCGCGCGGCAGCACCAGCACCGAGCAGGTGGCGATGTCGACGAGGTGCGCCGCCGAGGCGCTGATCGAGACGCGACCCTGCTCGGCCTCGGGGCGCGAGTCGAGCGACCAGCAGACCGGCCTCGTCGTTGGCGACCGGCGCGACGGTCGCACCGAGCGCCGCCGCAAGGCTCTCCGCCGTCGCGCGCGCGCCACCGTCGGCGTCGCCGATCGCGACGATCGAACCGATCTCGGGGGTGCTGTCGGCGAGCCCGACGGGCGCGATCGCGACGGCGACCGGGCCTCCCTCGAGCAGCTGCTGCGCGGAGTTGCCGACGGCCACGTGACCGCTGGCGGTGTGCGAGTCCGAGCAGAACACGACGACGCTGGCGCCCTCGCGCTCGGCGAGCGCGCGCAGACCCTCCGGCGTGGAGCGGTCGGTCACGACGTGGCGGGCGACGTCGGCGTTGCCGAACAGGGCGGCGCCGCGCTGGAGCAGCTCCTCGGCCTCGCTCTGGGCGAGCTTCTCGCGGTCGAGGTCGGGCTCCTGGGAGTGGCGCACGTAGGCGAGCGCCACCTCGGCGCCGGCCTTGGCGAACACGCGGCCGAGGGCGAGCGCGTCGTCCTCGTTGGCGGTGCCGTCGTAGGAAACGATGATCTTGGTGGACATGGTGTTCTCCTTCGTCTTGGCCCGGTCTGGTTGCGGGCTGAAGTTCGTTTGTCGTTTGGCTTCTTCTCGATCATGATGGCACGGTCCTGCCATCAGCTCCAGTGATCTTTTTTATTTCTATTATAAGATGTACTAATGCTCAACGTTGCCCGTCTAAAGGTTCTGAAGGAGGTCGCCTACCGCGGCTCGTTGTCTAGCGCGGCCGAGGCGCTCTCGTATACGCAGTCGGCGATCTCCCAGCAGATCGCGGCGCTCGAGGCGGAAACGGGCATGACGCTGCTGGAGCGCCACCCGCGCGGCGTCAGCCTGACGGCGGCCGGACAGACGCTGGTCGGGCACGCCGAGGGCATCCTGGCGCGGCTGGACACCGCCGAGGCGGCGCTGTCGGCGATCGCGGGGCTGCGCGGCGGGCGCCTGCGCATGGCCTCGTTCCCGACCGCCGGCTCGACGCTGATGCCCGTTGCGATCGCGCGCTTTCGCGCCTCCTACCCGGGCGTCGAGCTGACGCTGTCCGAGGGCGAGCCCGAGCAGATCGTCGCCGCGCCTGCGCGCCGGCGAGCTCGACCTCGCGCTCGTGTTCGAGTTCGACGAGGACTCGCCGCTGCTGGAGGGGATGACGCGCACGCCGCTGCTCGCCGATCCGATGTACCTGGCGCTGCCGCACGAGCACCGCCTCGCCGGCAAAGCGAGGCTGCGCCTGTCCGAGCTGCGCGCGGAGGCGTGGGTGCAGACCTCGAGCGCGAGCCCCTGTGCGCGCGACACGTGGTGCGCAGCTGCCACGCCGCCGGGTTCGAGCCGACGGTCTCCTTCGAGAGCGACGACTACCAGACGGTCCAGGGCCTCGTCGCCGCCGGCGTCGGCGTGGCTCTGATCCCCGAGCTGGCGCTGTCGGTCGTTCGCGAGGACATCGCGATCCGCGCCCTGTCCCCGGCCCCGCCCGTGCGCCAGGTGATCGCCGCGACCCCCGAGGGCGCGCGGCTGGTGCCAGCGGCGCCGGCGATGCTGTCGGTGCTCGGTCGCGCTGCGGATGAGCTAACGCAAACGGGGCGCCTGGCCGAGTAGGCCAGGCGCCCCGTGGTTCTATGGTTCTATGCGTCTAGCAGGCTGCTACGGAACTTCCGTACCGCCCGGGACGCATGCCGGCGGCTGCTTCTTCTTTTTTCGTTTCGCTTTTCAGCAGGCGCCGACAGCTTTTTGTAGCCGCTCGGGGTCGGGTGAATGTCCGGCCCATTTTTTTTGCCCATGTATTCGGTGAAGTTGGCCATGTTGGTCCATTTGTCCAAGCGCACCGGTTCTTGGCTGTTGCGTGGGTTGAACGTCAGCTGCGGGTCGCTGAAGCAGGCAGCGAAAGCGTTGACCACTTTGTGCTGGATCAGGTTCTCGACCCCGGCCAGTTCGTTCGTGCCGGGCAGCAGTTCGCCGTGGCCGGCGAACACTTCGCCGTACGGGTTGTAGCCGCCCTGGTAGTCGATCGGGCCGTTGTAGTTGACGCCGATCCCGAGTTCGCCGGCGTGGCGGATCAGGACCAGGATCCCCTGGGTGTTTTTGGCGATCTGGGAGAACAGGCCGTTAGCGCCTTTGGAGATGCATTCCTTGGCTTTGTGTTCGCCGTCTGTCTTGGCGTCTTTTTCGCCGCGTTCTTTGTCGGCCGGTTCGGTCCCGGCGCCTTCTCCTGCGGTGAATTCGCCTTTGGCGATTTCTTCGCCGACCTGCTGGTTGTACTTGCCTTCAGAAGCGCTTTGGTCGACTTCTTCTTCGGCTTTCTTTTCACATGCTTTGAGGAAGTGGAGCTCGTCGTTCGCGCCGATGTTCAGCGTGATGAGCCTAACCGGCTTCACGAGCGCTTCGTCGGTCGCGATCGTTTTCAGCGTGTTTTCTAGCTGCGATTCGCCCGGGTACGGGTGATGCAGCGCCAGGTGGTCGACTTCCTGATACGCGCACGGGCGCTTCGCCCGTACTTCAGTCGGCTGGCCGGTAGCTGCTTCTTCTTGTTTTTTGCTTTCAGCCAGCGCGAAGTTCGCGTATGCCGACAGGTGTTCACCGATCATCGACTCGGTCGTCTCACCCGGGCAGCCGTCGTTGGTCAGCTGCTCGCCGTTCTGCAGGCCTTTGGTGGTTTTGTAGTAGTCCTGCACGTAGCCGTTTTCGAAGCACGTGGGCGGCTCTCCGAGATGTTCGCATTCGTTGAAGAGCTGCTGTGAGTAGCCGAACGCGAGCGAGTCCCCCATCGCCAGGTATGTCGATGTCGTCGGCGGGTTCACTCTCGCCGATGCCATCGTCGGGGCGATCAGTGCCGTGACCGCAACCAACGCGAGCACGCAACCAATCAGGCGGCCGCGCTTAGGGCGAGCCGAGCCATGCATGGCTTGCATCTCTCATCCTCCTCTGTCTACGAGCGGAGTCTGCCCGCAGCTGGATACCGCCTCGGCGCAGCCCCTCATGGAATTGTTCCCTCTATGAAGTGCCCAGGCAAAACCTGGGCGCGTGCAAGCATATCCACGCCCGTCCCATGTGTCAAGCCTGGTTTATCGCCCGAAAACATGGAAGTTTTCGGCGACTGGCGTGGCGCCTGGACGGGCGCCCCGAGAGGGCGCGACTCGGTTGCGCGAGAGGCCCTCGGCGTGGCTGCGCGCGCAGCCACCGCCGGACCGGCGCTCGACCCGTCCGAGCCGTCCGACGGGGATGCGATTTTTATCGGTTCGATGAGCTTCGTCCTGTTGATCCTCGGCATCGCAGTCGGCGCGGCCGTCTGCGCTGGCGCGTGGGCACGCGCCAGCCGTTCGCGTATGCGCGAGCAGCTGAAGGCGATCTCGGTGGACGTGCTGGCGCAGACGAGCGACTCGCTCGCGCAGCGCCTCGAGGACGGGCGTCGCGCCGAGCAGGAGCGCGCCAGCGGCGAGATGGCCAGGCGGGCCGAGGAGATCAAGGGCCTGGTCGGACCCGTGCAGGAGAAGCTCGGTCGCATGGAGGGCGAGATCGGCCGGCTCGAGCGCGAGCGCAGGCAGGCGCACGGCGAGCTCGCGCAGATGGTGCGCATGCTCGGCGACGGCGTCGGCACGCTGCGAGCGGAGACGGGCAACCTGGTGGCCGCGCTGAGGCGCCCGGCGACGCGCGGCTCGTGGGGCGAGATCCAGCTGCGCAACGTGGTCGAGATGGCGGGCATGGTCGCTCACTGCGATTTTCTCGAGCAGGCGACGATCCGCGGCGACGGCGCGAGTCTGCGCCCGGACATGCTCGTGCGCCTGCCGGCGGGAAGGCAGATCGTGGTGGACTCGAAGGTTCCCCTCGACGCGTACCTATCTGCGCTCGAGGCCACCGGCGAGGACGAGCGCGAGCTGCACGTCGCCCGTCACGCCAAGCAGACTCGCGAGCACATCGTCAAGCTCGCGGCGAAGGGCTATCACGGCCAGCTCGACACCACTCCCGAGTTCGTCGTCATGTTCATCCCCTCCGACGGCATCTACCAAGCCGCGCTGGCCGCCGACCCGACGCTGATCGAGTTCGGCGTACAGCAGCAGATCCTGATCGCCACGCCGACCACGCTGATCGGCCTGCTGTGGGCCACGCACCACGGCTGGCGCGAAGAGCGGATCGCCGAGTCCGCACGCGAGATCGCAGAGTCCGCACGCGAGCTGCACCGCCGGCTGGGGCGTTTCGTCGCGCCGCTGGCCAAGGTCGGTCGCCAGCTCGACTCGGCGGTCGCGGCCTACAACGAGGCGGTCGGATCATTCGACGCGCGCGTGGTACCGCAGGTGCGCAAAATCGAGCAGGCCGGCGCCTCCTCGGACCGCGAGGTGCAGGCGCCTGCCGCCGTCGAGACGACGGCGCGGGCAGTCACGGCGCGGCTGGCGTCCGCCGAGCACGACCAGGAGGCGGTCGCGGAGCTGGCGGGCGAGGGACCGCAGACGCTGCAGGCGCTGGAGCTGGCGCCGACGGCGCGGATCTCCGCCGGCGCGCGAGCGCCACGACGATCAGCGTGAGCGCGACCGGCACGGTGGCCGGCAGCTCGTCGACGAGAAAGAACAGCAGGTCGAAGCAGCAGGCCAGCGCCGCGCACAGCAGAGCGCCACGCGTTTGCACGGAGCGGCCGTAGGCCACGGCCAGCAGCGCCCCGAGCACGCCGGCGACGAACAGGTCGCCGTATCCGATCACGGCGGAGCCGAGCTGCGCGCTCTGCAGGCGTGGCAGCCCGGCGGCGGGGTGCGCGGCGTTCAGCGCGTCGTTGGGGCGCTGCAGCAGGTCGGAGATCACCGACGCGGCGTCGACGGCCGCCATCACGATTACGCCCGCTGCCGAGCCAGCGCGGCGGCGTGACGATCGCCAGCAGCACACCGAGCGCGACGCAGCTGAGCGCCGACAGGACGAGCGCAGCGGCCTGCCCCGCCAGGCCGCTGCGATCGGCCCACGCGAGCGCGAACAGCGCGAGCACGCTCAACGCCGCGAGCGGGCGCGCGCCGCGTGTGAGCCAGCCGAGCGCGACCGCCGCCATCAGCGGGACCGCGCCCAGGGCCAGGTACGTCAGGCCCTGCGCGCTGGCGCGTTCGGCGGCTCCGGCCACGAGCACGAAGGCGACGATCGACAGCGGCGGGACGATCGCCCAGCGCCGTCCGCGCAGCCTCGCCAGCCTGCCTCCGAACAAGGCCGGTAGCCGTGGCACGCTCGGCAGCGCGACGATCGCGCCCTGCGCCAGTGACAGTAGGCCGATCGAGATCCAGAACGGCAGCATCAGCTCAAGATACGATGAGTCTCGTGAACGCGCCCGCAACGCAGGCGCCGCCGATCCTCCACCTCTCAGCGGTGGTTGGCAGCCCGCTCAGGGATGCGGACGGCGAGCGACTGGGCAAGGTCGAGGATCTGATCGTCCGTCTCGGCGGCGTCGGCTACCCGCCGATCACGGGCTTTCTCGTGAGCGTCGCCGGGCGCACGTCCTATCTCGGCGTCGACCGCGTGTCGGACATCGGCGCCGACGGCGTCGTCCTGCGCAAGGCCAAGCTCGACCTGCGTCATTTCGAGCGGCGGGCGGAGGAGGTGCTGCTCAAGCGCGACCTGCTCGACCGCCAGCTGATCAACGTCGAGGGCGCACGGCTGGTGCGCGCGAACGAGATCGAGCTCGCGCTGGTCGCGGGCTCGTGGCGGGTCGTGGGCGTCGACACGGGACCGCGCGGCGGGCTGCGCCGGCTGCTGCCCAAGGGACTCGGCACGCACATCGCGACGGGCGAGTTCCTCGACTGGGCCGAGGTCGAGCCGTTCGTCGGGCACGTGCCGACCGTGCGTCTGCGTGTGCCCCACCCGAAGCTCGCCAAGCTCCACCCCGCCCAGATCGCCGATCTCGTCGAGGCGGCGTCGCGACGCGAGGGCGAGGAGATCATCCAGGCGGTCGGCGACGACGACCGCGAGCTGGAGGCCGACGTCTTCGAGGAGCTCGACGACCACCACCAGCAGGAGTTCCTCGAGGACCGCCCCGACGAGCAGGTGGCCGAGATCGTCTCGCGCATGGCCCCCGACGATGCCGCCGACATCGTCGGCGAGCTCGACGAGCAGCGGCGCGAGCCGGTGCTGGCGCTGCTGCCCGTCAGCCATCGCGTGAAGGTGCGCGCGTTGCTCGGCTACGACCCCGCCGAGGCCGGAGGCCTGATGAGTCCGGACTTCGTCCTGCTGCGCGGCTCCACCGCGGCGGGCGATGCGCTCGAGGCGGTGCGCCGCAGCGAGATCGCGCCGGAGCTGCTTGACCAGCGTGTTCGTCAGCTCGGCCGACGGCTCGCTCGAAGGCAGCGTGCCGGTAACCGCGCTCGTGCGCGCCGACCCGGGCGCCCGGCTGGAGTCGTTCGTCAAGCGCGAGACCCCCTGCCTATCCCCGGACGCGCCCTTCGAGGAGGTCGCCCGGCAGATGGCCGACTACAACCTCACCTCGATTCCCGTCGCCGACGGGCAGCGCATGGTCGGCGTGGTGACCGTCGACGACCTGCTCGAGGCGATGATCCCGCGCAGCTGGCGTAGACGTTTCGGCCTGCTCGGCGAGGACTGAATAGACTGCTGGCGTGAGCACGCCAGGCGGACAGTTCGATGGCGGTCCGAGTACCGCCCTTCATGCGACGCATCCGGTCGGCCACACGTGGCCGACCGCGTCTGCCTGCACGTCTCAGCTCTAGACGCGCCCGCCTATTCGCCCTGCTGGGCCTGCTCGGACCGGGCCTGATCGCCGCCAACGCCGGCAACGACGCCGGCGGCATCGCCACGTATTCCTCGGTCGGCGCCAAATACGGGTACGAGCTGCTGTGGACGATCCTGCTGATCACGATCTCACTGGCGATCGTGCAGAAGCTCGCGGCCCGCATGGGCGTCGTCACCGGCAAGGGCCTGGCCGAGCTGGTCCGCGAGGAGTACGGGATCCGCTGGTCGGTGCTGGCGACCAGCGCCGTGCTCGTCGCGAACCTCGGCATCTGCATCTCGGACTTCGTCGGCGCCGGCGCGGCGCTCGACCTCGCCGGCATCCCCCCGCAGGCGTCCGTGCCGGTGCTGGCCGTGGGCATCTGGCTGGTGATCGTGCGTGGCTCCTACCGCTCGGCCGAGCGAGTGTTCATCTGGTTCACGATCCCGTTCTTCGCCTACCCGATCGCGGCGATCCTCGGCCATCCGAACTGGGGCGCGGTCGGCACGGGCGTTCGTGGTCCCGCACCTGCACAACGGCTCGACCTACCTGTTCCTGCTGATCGCCACGATCGGCACCACGATCACCCCCTACATGCAGCTGTACCTGCAGTCGGCCGTCGTCGAGCGCGGCGTGCGCGTGGAGGACCTGCGCCGCGAGGAAGTCGAGGCGGTGTCGGGCGCCGTGTTCGCGTGCGTGATCTCCGCGTTCATCGTGATCGCGACCGGCGCGACGCTGTTCACGCACGGAATCCACGAAATCTCCTCGGCGGCCGAGGCCGCGCGCGCGCTGAACCCGTTTGCCGGCAAGTTCGCCGAGCTGCTGTTCGGGGTCGGCCTGCTCGGCGCCAGCCTGCTCGCCGCGGCGATCCTTCCGATCGCCACGGCCTACGTGGTCTCGGAGTCGCTCGGCTACGAGAAGGGCATCGGCCGTCGCCGCGAGGAGGCGCCCGTGTTCGTGGGGATCATCACGGCGATGATCGCGATCAGCGCGATCGTCGCGGTGATCCCCGGGGTGCCCGTGATCTCACTGCTGGTCGGCGTCCAGGTCGTCAACGGCCTGCTGCTGCCGATCAACCTGTTCTTCATCTGGCGGCTGGCGCGCGCCGAGCACCTGATGGGCGAGCACCGCTCGCGAGGTCTGCTCGACGGCGCCACGGGCACTGACCGTGGGGGTGCTGTCGCTGCTGTCGGTCGTGCTCGTGGTCGTGACCGTCGGCACCCTGTGAGCCCGACCCGAGCCGGCTCCCTAGCCAGCGGGCGCGGAGATCTCATCTAGCCGACCGCCGCGGCATGCACCCGCTCGACCAGCAGCGCGGCGCCGATCGCCCCGCCGAGATCCCCCAGCGCGGCGACGCGCACGTCGGGCGGGTTGAAGTCCGCGAACAGGTGTGGCTGCATCGCCTCGTCGATGCGCTTCGCGTAGGGCTCGCCGAGTCGCAAGCCGAGCCCGCCGCCGATGATCACGCACTCGACGTCGAGCACGTTCAGCACCGATGCGACGCCCGCGCCGAGCGCGCGCAGCGCGCGCTCGATCATGTGGATCGCGAGCTCGTCCTCCTGTTCGAGCGCGCGCGACCAGATGCCGCTGGTCAGCCGCGTTCGCTTGCGCTCCTTCATGATCTCGAACAGGTCGGTCTTGCGCCCTTTCTCGACCAACTTGGCTGCATGTGCTTCCATCGCCGAGCGCCCGGCGTAGGCCTCCATGCAGCCACGCCGCCCGCACGTACAGCGCGCGCCGTCGATCTCGACCACTACATGACCGATCTCGCCGGCGGCGCCGCGGCCCTCCCACGGCTTGCCGTCGAGCACGATCCCGCCGCCGACGCCTGTGCCCCAGAACACGCCGAGCAGCGAGTCGTACGGCTTGCCCGCGCCCAGGCTGAACTCGGCGTCGGTCGCGACCTGCACGTCGTTGCCGAGCCTGACCTCGCAGCCGAGCATCTCCTCGAGCGTCGCTCGCCAGCGGGAAGGTGCCCGCCCAGCCCGGCAAATTGCGCGCGCTCGTGACGCTGCCGTCGTCGATCGTGCCCGGCGAGCCCACGCCTACCCCGGCGAGCGCCGCCGGTTGCAGATCGGCCTGCTCGGCCGCCTCGCGCAGGGCCGCCGCCATCGCCTCGGCGACGTCGCCGGGCCTCCGCTCGTCGGCGTCGCGTGACGAGCCGAGCCAAGTACCCGATGCTCGTCGTCGACGAGCACCGTCTGGATCTTCGTGCCGCCGAGATCGATCCCGCCGTGGCGCGCCATCGCTGCGATGATCGCAGACGCACCCGCCGTAAGCGGGCGCGCGCGTACGAGCAGCAAGCCCGTATTTCTCCAACGAGGAATTTATCCGCGCTTGCAGCGTTTCTTCGTCCCCTCTTAGGGGCCCGACGGACGATCGGAGTGCGATGAAAACGCGCGCCGGCGGATCTCGGATCGTCTACGCACTCGGCGCCCTCAGCGCCGGTGCGATCGTGGCCGCGGTGCTCGTCGTCGGACCGGCGTCGGGACAGCAGTCGGCCACCTCTCGCACGATCGTGGCGCGGCGCGGCGTCGTGCAGTCGACCGTGTCCGGAAGCGGCAACGTCGAGGCCGCCAGCCAGCTCGACCTTGGCTTCAAGACGAGCGGCACCGTCGCGCAGATCTACGTGACACAGGGCCAGCACGTGACCGCCGGCCAACTGCTCGCGACGCTCGACCCACAGAACGCGCAGGTCACGCTCGAACAGGCCAAGGCGAGCCTGCAGTCGGCCGAAGCGAACCTCGCGCGCGAGGAAGAAACGGACGGTGAATCCGCGAGCGCCCAGGGCTCCAGCGGAGCGAGCGCCAGCGCGGCCGACTCGAGCGCGGCGAGCGCCACCGCCGCCCGCGTGCTCGCCACGGCGGCGAGCGCCCCCGCCACGGCGCCGACGACGAGCAGCCCGGGCCAGACCGGCACGACGCCCGCGGCTGGCACGGTGCCGACGACCGGCAGCAGCCCGGCACCGGCAAGCGCCCCCACGAGCACCGCGCCCACGACGACCACCACGCCGGCGAGCAGCGGGGCACCGGGCGCGAAGACCACGCCGTCGAAGAGCACCACGCCGACCTCGAGCACCAACACCTCCAAGCGCTCGGGCGCCGATGGCGGTGGCTCGCCGGCGAGCTCGTCGGGCAGCTCCTCGGGCGCCAAGCAGCAATCGACGGGCGAATCGTCGTCTTCGGGCACCAGCATCAGCGCGGCGACGCGTGCCGCCAACATCGCCTCCGCGCGCGCGGCCGTCAAGAGCGATCGGCTGACGGTGCGCAGCGACGAACAGGCCGTAGCCGACACCCGGCTCGTGGCCCCGCGAGGCCGGCACGATCGTGTCGCTGTCCGGTGAAGTCGGGGAAACGGTGTCCGGCGGCGGCACGAGCAGGGCATCCAGCGCGGCAAGCGAAGAATCTGCGAGCGCTACCGGCTCTGCGGGGCGAGCGTCAGGCGGCGCTGCTGCCACCTCCTCCTCCTCGAGCTCGCGATCGTCGACCGGCTCGACCGGCTCGTCGTTCGCCGTGCTCAGCGATCTCAGCTCGATGAAGCTCGTCGTCCCACTGAGCGAGTCCGAAGTCGGCAGCGTGAAGGCGGGCCAGACGGCTACCGTGAGCGTCGAAGCGTTGAAAGGCGCCAAACTGGCGGCGCACGTCAGCGAAGTGGCGAGCTCTGTCGACCAGCAACAGCGGAGTGGTCAGCTACGACGTCACGTTCGTGCTGGACCAGCTGGAATCGGGCCTGAAACCGGGCATGAGCGCGACCGCCGAAGTCGTAGTCGCTCAGGCCGAAGGCGTGAACGTCCCGACGAGCGCGATCTCCGACGGCAGCGTCACCGTCGTGCACGGCGGCAAGCAGGAACGGCGCGCGGTGACGACCGGCCTGGCCGGCAACAGCTCGACGATCGTGCTCAGCGGGCTGAAGGCAGGTGAACAGGTCTCGCTGCCGCTGGCCAGCACGAGCGGCACCAGCAGCCTGCTGTCGCGGCTGGCCGGGCGCGCGGCTCGGGTACGTTGGGCGGCGGCGCGCTGGGCGGCGGCGGCGGCTTCGCCGGTGGGGGCTTCGCCGGCGGCGGCGCGCGCGCCGGCCGCGGCGGCGCGGCGGGGCCGGGAGGGTGACGTGACGCGCGAATCTCGCCGATCGCTCCGCCGCACGGCTCGTTCCCGCCCGCTCGTCACGCGCGACACGCTGGCCGCGAACATCCCGGCGCGCGGGCGTCGACGAGCGTCGGTGATCTCGCCTGCAGGGCGCGAGCAAGACGTATGAGCTCGGACAGGTCAAGGTGCGCGCCCTGCGCGAGGTCTCGCTGAAGATCGAGCGGGGCGACCTGGTCGCGATCATGGGCAGCTCGGGCAGCGGCAAGAGCACGCTCATGAACATCCTCGGCTGCCTCGACGTGCCCTCGCGCGGGCGTTACGAGATCGACGGCGTGGACGTGGCGAGCATGGACGAGGACGATCTCTCCGACCTGCGCAACCGCAAGATCGGGTTCATCTTCCAGAGCTTCAACCTCGTTGCGCGCACGAGCGCGCTCGCTAACGTGGAACTGCCGCTCGCCTACGCCGGATTGAAGGCCGGCGAGCGGCGTGCGCGGGCAGCGCGCGCGCTCGGCTCGGTCGGCATGGCAGACCGGCTCGCGCACCTGCCCTCCGAGCTGTCCGGCGGTCAGCAGCAGCGCGTCGCCGTAGCTCGCGCGATCGTCACCAACCCGTCGCTGATCCTCGCCGACGAGCCGACCGGCAACCTCGACTCGCGGTCGACGCACGACGTTTTGCGAATCTTCGCGCGCCTCAATGGCGAAGGCCGGACCGTCGTGCTGATCACGCACGAGGCGGACGTCGCCGGCCAGGCCAAGCGAATCGTCCGCTTGAGCGACGGCGAGGTGATCGAGGACCGCCGGCTGCTCGGCGTCCACGACGCGCCACCTGCGCTCGGCCGCCGCGCTCGCTGTCGCCGAGCGGCGGGCAGCTCGCGACGGAGCCGCCGCGATGATCGGGCGCGAGACGCTGCGCATCGCCTGGGGAGGGATCGTCGCGAACAAGCTGCGCTCGGGGTTGACGATCTTGGGAATGACGATCGGCGTGGCGTCGGTGATCGTCTTGATCGCCGTGGGCAACGGCTCCTCGAAGGCCGTGCAATCACGGATTCAGAGCCTTGGCACCAATGTGCTGATCGTGATGGGCGGCGGCATCCGCGGCGGCGCCCGCGCGAGCAGCGCCGGCAGCGTTTCACTCACCAAGCAGGACGCCGAAGCCCTGCAGGATCGCCAGCTTGCCCCCGACGTTGCGAGCGCCGCGCCGGTCGTCAACGCGAGCAGCGTCAAACTCGTATACGGCAGCTCCAGCTACGAACCGTCCTCGGTGATCGGCACGACACCCGCATACCTGCCCGCGCATAGCTACAAGCTGCGCGAAGGAGCCTCGTTCACGAGCGCCGACGTGAGCTCGCACAAGCGCGTCGCCGTGATCGGGCAGACCGTCGTGGAAGAACTGTTCGCCGGGCAGAGCGCCGTCGGTCAGACCGTCAAGGTGAACGGCAGCAACTTCGAAGTGATCGGCGTGCTTGCGCCGAAGGGCTCCAACGGAGCGACCAACCAGGACGACGTCGTGATGGCTCCGATCTCGACCGTCGAGGACTCGCTGACGGGCTACGGCCCGATCGACTCGATCACGGTTCAGGCGAAGTCCGAGTCCGCGCTCAACGCCGCCGAAGCCGAGGTCACCCAGACCCTCGAGGAACGACACAAGATCACGAACACCGCCGAACCCGGCTTCGAGGTGCTCAACCAGGGCTCGCTGCTGGAAACGTCCAGCTCGACGAGCAATGTGTTCACGACGCTGCTTGGCGAGGTGGCCGCGATCTCGCTGCTGGTCGGCGGCATCGGCGTGATGAACATCATGCTGGTGAGCGTCACCGAGCGCACGCGCGAGATCGGTATTCGCAAGGCGATCGGCGCCAGGCGAAGCGACATTCTCACGCAGTTCCTGACCGAGGCGGTGCTCGTCTCGCTGATCGGCGGGGCAAGCGGGGTGCTCGTCGGCGTCGTCGGCAGCCAGTTCCGCATCGCCGGCGTGCAGCCCCAGATCGCGACCTATTCGATCTTCCTGGCGTTCGGCGCGGCGGCCCTGTCGGGGCTGTTCTTCGGCACCTATCCGGCCGCGCGCGCCGCCGCCCTGCGGCCAATCGAGGCGCTGCGCTTTGAGTGACGTACCTTCCCCCATCGAGGAGCCCGAGATGACACGAGCGAGCAGCCGACGCTCGACGATCGCACGAGCGGCGTCGAGCCACCCGCCTCACCGCCGCAGATCGACGACCTCTCGCAGCGGCCGCTCGAGGACGACGACTGGGCGGACGACCCCGAGGAGCTGCCGCGCCGACCGCGCCGTCACCTGCTGACCCCGCTCCCGCTGGCGCTGCTCGCCATCCTGGCGATCGCTTGCGGCTTCATCGGCGGCGTGCTTGTCGAGAAGGGTCAGTCGGGCTCGGGCTCCTCGAGCGGTTCGGCAAGCGGCGTCGCGTCGAGGTTTGCGGCCCTGCGCGGGAGCGGCGCAGCTGGCGGCGGGACGGGAGCGACGGGGGCCAGCGCCCGCGCAGGCGGCGGCCTCGGCGCTTCCTCGGGCGCCGGCGCGAGCTCTGGGTCGGGCGCAGCTGGCGGAGCGACGGTCGGCCAGGTCGCGTACGTGTCTGGAGGCACCCTGTACGTGACGACCGCTGAAGGCAACACGGTCAAGGTCACGACGTCCCCGTCCTCGAGCGTCACCAAGACGGTCAAATCGAGCGCCCACGCGATTCACCCCGGGGAAACCGTGCTTGTCACCGGCAGCGCCGGCGCCAACGGCGCGATCGCCGCGCAGTCGATTCGCGTCGGTGCCGCGACGGGCGGGCTGCTCGGCGGCGGTGGCGGGCTGTTCGGAGCCTCGGGCGCCGGCTCGGCGGGCGCCGGCTCGAGCTCGGGCGGCGCCGGCGGCACAGGCGCCGCTTCCGGGGCCGGCTCACCTGCGGGCTCGAGCGGCGGCGAACAGGCCTTGTTCGGCAAGGGCGGCTAGCGATGCCTGCCGGCGCGTGGCCGCGCAAACCCCCGCAGACTTCATTCGACGATCATCGACAAAGGAGCCCCATGACTCATTTCGACCGTATCCCTCGCAAGCCCACGGCGAGCGCCGCTTTCGGCATCGTGCTCGTCGTCGCTCTGCTGGCCGGCTGCGGAGGATCCTCGAAAAGCTCCTCGACCTCGACCTCGGCCTCGGCCGCCGGGACGGGCACTTCGACTTCCTCGAAAGGCAAACAGGGGAACTTCGCGGCACGCGCCGCCAAGCTGCGCACCTGCCTGCAGAAGAACGGGATCAAACTGCCCGAACGCAAACCCGGCCAGCGCGGCGGGTTCGGCGCCGGCGCCGGCGGACTGCCCAGCGGCGTTTCGCGCGCACAGCTG
The DNA here is from genome assembly GCA_963846205.1 of uncultured Solirubrobacteraceae bacterium. Classification (GTDB taxonomy): domain Bacteria; phylum Actinomycetota; class Thermoleophilia; order Solirubrobacterales; family Solirubrobacteraceae; genus Palsa-744. The sequence goes on from CAWJVB010000006.1 coordinate 489,400, forward strand.
CAGGCCGCGTTCAAGAAGTGCGGCCTGGCTCGCCGGCCCGGACAGGGCTTCAACGCCGCCGCCAGCCGTCAACGCTTCACTGCGTTCGCCGCATGCATGAAGAGCAACGGCATCAACCTGCCGGCGCCGAACACGTCGGGTAAAGGCCCGATCTTCAACACGAAGGGCGTCGACACGAGCACCGCCAAGTTCAAAGCCGCGCAGGTCAAATGCGCCCGCGAAGAGCTCGCCGGGGGCGGCGTCGGCGGCCCCGGCCCCGGGCGCGCGCCCGGCGGGACGGCGCCCGGTGGGGCGGCGCCTGGTGGGGCGGCGCCCGGCGTGCGCTAGCGGCCGCGACTCCCTGAAGCCGGCTTGGCTCGCTAGGTGCCGGGTCGCGCGCTGTCGGCTCAGCCTTTCGGCTGGCGCTTGGGATCGGTGATCGCTGCTGAGCTTCGCTTGGTGGCGACCTTCGGCGCGGGCAGCGAGCCGATGCGCGTGTCCAGCTGCTCCCACTGAGTGCCGCTCAGCTCGTCGGCTTCGACGGTCGGCACGGGCGCGGTCTTCCCCGCGCTCGCGGAGTGCGCTGCCTTGGCGGCGTCTGCCGGCGCGAGCGGAACCTCCCCGGCCGTCGGGCGGAAGCCGATGTGAATGTGATTCCAGTGTTCGGGCATGGCGAGCGTGTTCGGCGCGCCCGGGTACTGCATCAGACTGATGATCTGGTGGGGCACGAATTCGCCCTGCAGCGTGAGCAGCGCGCGGATCGTCAGGTCGGTGATCGTGCCGGCGCCCTGATGTCCCGCGATCGGGGTGCCGTTGATAGCGGAGATGTCGACGGCGTCGCCCGTGTAGTGCTCGGACACATAGCCCGACACCGTCATCTCGCTGTGCCCGCACTCCAAGGCGCTGACGGTCGGCTTCAGGCCGATCCGCGACAGGTACTCGAGCACGGCCAGCACGCGCTTGTCGATCTTGCCGGCGGCGATGTCCTGTCGACCGCACGCGTAGACGTCGATGCCGGGGTCCGACAGGACCGTGCGCTGAAGTTCTTCCTTGGACATCAGGAACACGCCGCTCGCGGTCGCGCCCAGCAGATCGGTGTCCCCGCTGGCCCCCTGCGGGTGCAGCGCCGCGCTGAGCTGCGCCCAGTTCTCGAGGATCGGTCGTGGGTCGATCGTGTTGCGATCGCCACCGGGGCGGATCGCGAAGCGAATGTGCCCGTCGCGCGCGCCCGGCGGAGTGCGCACGCGTCCGAGCATCGTGCCCTTGCTGACGATCGAGCCGGCGCGCAAAGGCAACAGGCGCCCGGCTCGACTCGTGCGCTTGGCCCGCTTGCGCGCGCTCGCGGCGGAGGCCAGCGCGTCCGGATTGCCCGGATGCGCGAACAGGCGCAGCTTGCCCGTTCCCGCCGCTCCCGATTCGCCCGCGCTCGACGCGCTTTCGTAACCGGGGACGGACGACGCCTGGGCGCTCTTGGGCGAATGCGTCTTGACCTTCAGCGTGACAGGCGGGTGGCTTCCCGCCGTCGCCGCGAGCTTCGGCTTCGCTTCGCCCTTGGACGCGGTCGGCAGCGACGGCAGCGCGGTCGAAGCGGCGGCGCTCGGCGCCTTCGGCTTCGGGTAGTGCGAGGCGATGCTGCCGAGTCCCGCGTAGGTGAACACGTCACCGTAGACGTCGCGCAGGATCACGTAGTTGCCGAGCTGCTTGGAATGGCCGAGCCTGACGATGCGTCCGTCCTGCGCCGCGACGACCTCGGCGTTGGGAGCGCTCATCAGGTCGACCAGCTGTACGGGCGCGGGGGCCTTGGCCGCTCCGTGCGCGCTCGACGCCGCGGCGGCCGGGCTCGGCGCGCTCGCGGCGGCTGACGTCGTAGCGGGCGCGCCCGGCTGGGCGGCAGCGCTCGGCGCCGCTTGTGGCGGAGCTGCCGCGGCGCTCGCCGTGGCGCTGGACGTTCCCAGCGCGGACAGCGACCCCCATGCGACCTGCTTGCCGGTGACCGGCAGCCGGCCGTCGGTGAGCCCGGTGAGCGTCGCGATCACGTTCTTTGGATAGCTCGAGATCAGCTTGGCTCGCAGCAGCACCGACTGCACGTATTCTTCGGAGTGGTTGTAGGCGAGGATCGCCGCGTGCAGGTTCGTCGCGGCGCCTGCGGCGCGCAGGTAGCGCGCGGCCGCGAAGATCGCGTCGACCGGGTTGTACGGGTCCGCATAGCCGGCATTGAGCGCGTCCACCCCGTACTGCAGCCAGGTCGCGGGCATGAACTGCATCCAGCCCACCGCACCGGCCGTCGACACCGACAGGTCGGTCCCGTAGTCGGTCTCGATTTCGTTGATCGCCGCGAGGATCTGCCACGGCACCCCGTATTGGACGGCGGCGGCCTGGTAGATCGGCAGCAGGAACAGCGGAATCCGGTAGAAGGACAGCGCCTGCGTCGAGGCCGCCGACCCGGCGAGCTCCGCGGCCAGCGCTTCGGCCTGGGCGGCGACGAGCTGCGGAGCCGCAGCGACGTTGTTGGCGCCCGCCGCGGCTTGACCGGGCGTCGCGGCGGCGCCCGGCTGCGTGGTCGTCGTGGCGGTGCTCGTCGTGTTCTTCGATTCGGTCGTCTTCTGCTTGCGCTGAAGCACGACTGCGGGGCTTTTCGCTGTCGGCTTGGCCGGCGCCGGGGCCGCGCTCGTGCCGGAGCCCGCGTCGCTCGGAGCGGATGGTTCGCTGGCCGTCGCAGTCGGCTGCGGGGCCGTGGTCGCGGTGCTCGACGGCGCCGGCGTGCTCGTCGTCGGTGTCGACGTGGTCGCCGTCGTTTCGGTCTTCGTCTGTTCCGGTTTGGTCGATTCCGACGGCGTGGTCGTACTGGTCGTTTCTTCGCCGGCGCTGCTTTCCGCCGCGGCGGCGCCGACGAGCGGGCCCAGGCCGGCGACGGTGATGCCGCCCCCGGCCAGGGCCGAAACCAGCGCACGCCACGCCCATCGGCGTGCCGCGGCGCGATGCATCAGGCGCCGATCCGGATCATCTTGAGGTCGTCCCATGGTCGTGGTCGGCGCAGCAAGCCCACAAACGCGGGGTACGCCCACCGCAATTCATATCGGCAGGCAACCACCGGCAGGTAAAGGAATCGTAATCGGGGTCCAGACGATGACTCTCGAGCGGATTGCTCATCCTTGCACCGCGAGACCCTATCGATACCCGCCGCGGAGACGCGCGAAACCGGCCCCGTGAACGGCTTCCTGCAGCCAATTCGATTCGTCTCGTGGGCTCCCCGCTCCTCGACCTCGGTCGGCAGACGAGCTTTTCCCCGAGCCCCCCGGCCGCTCTATTCTCGTCGCCGCGGGGCCAACGTTGGCAGCGAGGCCGGTGGTGCGCCAGACGCTCGAGGGGAGCAGAATGACGGGGATGATGCGCAGCGCGCAGGTCTGGGTGGCGGCGGCGGTGTCGTGCGCGTCCCTGCTGCTGGTGGCCGGCGCGAGCGCCGAGGAGACCGTGAAGATCACCTCCGCCGGGTTCAGCCCGGACAAGCTAGGCGTGCCGACGAACGTGTTCGGCAGCGCGGAAATCGGCTCGACCAACACGCCGGTTCCGTCGCCGATCACCCACGTCGAAGTGTACGGGCCACCGGGCGTCACGCTCGACCTGCGCGGCACCGGCACATGCGGCGAAGCCACGCTCGAGAACATCGGTCCGGAAGCTTGTCCGGCGGACTCCAGGGCGGGCTTTGGCGGCGGCGAAGGCGTCTACGAACTCGCGCACGAAATCATCAACGAGAAGTTCACGCTCGACTTCTTCCTGGCCGACAACAGCCCAGGTCACGTGGTCTTGCTGATCTACCTAAACGGCTCCACGCCCGTCTCGATCCAGCTCGTGTTCACGGCCCCCGTGATCAACTCGCCGAAGCCGTACGGCCTCGGCTTCAGCCTCAACGTGCCGATCATCAAAGTGCTGCCCGAAGCCTCCGACGCCTCGGCCAAGAGCTCGTTCCTGACGCTGGGCGCGAAAAACGTCGCCTACTACCGCATCGTGGGCGGCAAGCGCAAGCTGTTCCACGTGAGGGGCATCATCACCCCGAAGAGCTGTCCCACAGGCGGCTGGCCGGTTGCCTCGCGCTTCACCTTCGAGGATGGCTCGACCGTGACGAGCACGAGCAAGATCCCCTGCCCGAACAAGTGACGGCCAGGCGCTCGATCGCGGCGATTGCCCTAATCGCCTGGGCCGCGGCGCCCAGCGCGGCGGCGACCGTGGCGCGGGCGGCCAGCTCGGCGAGCATCCAGCCTTCATTTCAGCCCTACACGCTCGGCGCGAGCGCTGCCGGCACGATCTCGGTGCGATTCAGCGGCGGCATCGAACACGTGCCCGCCCCGCTCAGCGCGATGACCCTGCGCCTGCCCGCCGGCCTGCGCATCAAGCTCGGCGGCGTCGGCATCTGCCAAGCCTCGCGCCTGCGCAGCAGGGGAGCCAGCGGATGCTCGCGCGCGTCGCTGGTCGGTCGCGGGCACGCCCTGATGGTCGTCCACGCCGGCTCACAGACGCTGCCCGAGGAAGCGACGATCTCGGTGTTCCGCGGGCCCAACCGCGGCTCGGACCCGAGCTTCGAGGTGTTCGGCCAAGGTCTGACTCCACTCGACGAGAGCACGGTCAGCATCGGCGTGCTGCAGCCCGACTCGGCGCCGTATGGCTCCAAGCTCCTCGTCAGCGTCCCGCCGATCCCGACGCTGACCTACGAGCCGAACGCGTCGTTCAGCTCGCTGTCGCTGACGATCGGCAACGCAGGCGGCGCCGGCGCGCGTCGAGCTACCGCGCAGCTGTCCGGCCGGCGGCTTCCCGTTCGCGGCGAGCTTCAGCTTCGCCGATCTCAGCACCGCCGGCGCCAGCGCACGACTGCCCTGCCCTTAGTCCGACGCGATACGCTGAATCCGTGGAAACCATCCTCTCCGTGCTGCAGGTGATCATCTCGGTGATCGTCGTGTTCCTCGTGCTGATGCACTCTGGCAAGGACTCGGGCCTGTCGGGTGCGTTCGGCGTCGGCAGCGGCACCGGTCCGCTCGGCGGCGGCTCGCTGGTCGAGCGCAACCTCAACCGCTGGACGATCTTCTTCGCGGTCCTGTTCATCGTGAACGCGGTCGTGCTGCTCAAGCGGCCCTGGGCCTAGCTACCGCCCTGCTCGCCTGAGGGCGCGCCGCCTCCGGCCGGGCCCACGCGTTCGAGCTCCTGCAGGCGATCTAGGATCGCCAGCGCCTCCGCGCGCAGAGCCCCTGCGACGGCTTCGTAGTCCGCGTGCGAGAGCTTGCCGGTGTGAAGGTCGAGCTCCGCGTCGCGGATCTCGCGGTACTTGGCCTCGCGCGCGGCCTCGAGCTCGGCGATCTGTGCCGGCCGCTGCGCCAACTCGCCTGCGTCGGTCCCCGGGGCCTCACCGCTCCTGTCGGCTCGCAGCGGCGCGCTGACGAGCGCGAGCACGACCGCCAGCAGCGCGAACGCGAGGATCACGATCAAGATCTGCACTCAGCACCTCGGGGCGGCGCCGTGAGCCGCCGGTCGCCGCATCGGCGCGCTCAGGCTCGTGCCAGCCCGTGTTCGGCGCGAGCGCGGACGCGCGCGCCGACCCGGCGGCGAACGACGCTCGGGGCAGGCCAGATCGCGACCAGCCCGCCGCCGAGCACGATCAGCCCACCGATCCAGATCCACATCACGAGCGGTGAGACGATGAAGTGGAACTGCGCCGGAGGCGGGTTTTTCAAGTAGGTGCGCGCGAGCAGTCCGATCGCGACCTCGGCCTCGTCGGCCGGCAGCGTGCGGTTGCCGACGGTCACGATTCGCTGCAGCGGCGGTGCGGAGATGTCCGGCGCGATCGCCGTCCACACGTCGCGCGTGATGCCGCCGCTCATGCTGATGTGGCTGACCGGCTGACCCCCGATCAGGTGACCGACGGAGCCCTGCGCGGGTTCCCCGGAGTCGTAGAAGCCCTCGCTTGGCCGCAGCGTCGCGACGTGGTGGCCGCCCTTGCTGACGTCGACCACGGCGCCGAGGCTCAGGGTCGATCCGGTGTGCGCCGCGTCGTTCTTCGGCGTGATCGTCGCCGTCGGACGCACGTAGCGCATCGTGTAGGCGCCTACGCGCGAGGAGGATCCCGGCGTCAGGGTGGGCTCGTCAGCGTGCTGGAAGGACGAGGAGGCGGCGACGCCGACGAACAGCACCGCGATGCCGATGTGCACGATGTAGCCGCCGTAGCGTCGGCGGTTGCGGCGCACGAGCGCGAACAAGGCAAGGGGCGCGGCCTCGCCGGCGATCGCGCGCCGGGCGCGCACGCCGCGCCAGAACTCCTGGCCGACCGCGCCGACGACGAAGGCCGCGCAGCAGAACATCGCGATCGCGAACGGCTTCTGCGTGACGCCCGCCGCGAGCAGGATCAGCAGCGTCGCGAGCCCCGTCAGCACGGGCACGAGGAAGTTTCGCCGGGCGTTCGCCAGCGTCGCGCGCCGCCACGCGATCACGGGCCCGATGCCGCTCAGCAGCACCAGCAGCAGCGCCAGGGGCACCGTGTAGCGATCGAACCAGGGCGGGCCGACCGAAGCTTCATGTCCGGTCACCGCCTCTGAGATGAGTGGGAAGTAGGTACCCCAGAAGATCACGAAGCACAGCCCGACCAGCACCAGGTTGTTGGCGACGAAGATCGATTCTCGCGACAGCAGGGAGTCCAGCCGGTGCTCGGAGCGGAGCATGTCGCGCCGCGATACGACCAGATAGATCGAACCGGCGATCAGCACCGCGATCAGCACCACGAACGGCACACCCAGGGTGGCGCCGCCGAACGCGTGGATCGAGTTGAGGATCCCGCTGCGCACCAGGAACGTGCCCATGATCGCAAGCGTGCCCGTGGCGAGCACGAGCGACACGTTCCACATCTTCAACATGCCGCGCTTCTCCTGGATCATCAGCGAGTGCAGGAACGCCGTGCCCGTCAGCCAGGGCATCAGGGACGCGTTCTCGACGGCGTCCCAGCCCCAGTAGCCACCCCAGCCGAGCTCCGAGTAGGACCAGCGCGCGCCGAGCAGGATGCCGACGCCCAGGAACAGCCACGCGGCGAACGCGAAGCGGCGGATGGCGCGAATCCAATCGGCGTCGACGCGGCGGGCGAGCAGTGCGCCGATCCCAAACGCGAGCGGGATCGTGCACAGCGTGTAGCCGGAATACAGCATCGGCGGGTGGATCATCATCGTCGGGAAGCGCAGCAGCGGATCCAGCCCGACGCCTTCGGCCGGCGCCGGCGTGGTCGTGGCAAACGGCGTCGCGTAGAAGATCATCAGCGAGATGAAGAAGCCGCCGAAGCCGAGTAGTACCGCGGTCGCGTAGGCGGCGACATCGCGCATGCGCCTGCGCACGAGGAACAGCGCCAGGCTCGACCACAGCGACAGCAGCCACGCCCACAGCAGCAGCGAGCCTTCCTGCGAGGACCACACGGCAGCCGCACGGTAGAAGGTCGGCGTCGTGCGGCTGGAGGTATCGGCCACCGTGTTGAAGCTGAAGTCGTTGCGCAGGAAGGCGATCTCGAGCACCGCGAAGGCGACCGTCAGGACGATCGCGAGCGCGTACACGGCACGCCGTCCCGACTCCGAGTACTCGGTCCGACCGCTGCGCACCCCGTACAGCGACGCAACGATCCCGTACACGCATACGACGAGCGCCAGCAGCAGGCAGATGCGCCCGAGATCCGCCACTCAGTAGTTCTGCTTCTCGCCGGCTGGAGCGGTCTTGTACTTGGAGGGGCACTTCGTGATCAGCGAGTTGCGTTCGCCGACGAAGCGGCCGCCCTGCTTCTCTACCGTCACGATCACCTCGCGCCCTTCGCGAAACGGGTCGGGAACCGTCCCCGTGTAGCTCAGCGGGATCGTCGTGCCGCCGACGCGGTCCGCGACGCTGAAATCGAGATCGTCCCCGTCGTGGCGTACCGAGCCGTTGACGACCGTGCCGGTCAGCTGATACGAGCGCCCCGGCTGCGCTTGGCGAACGAGCTGACTCGGGCTGAGCGCAGGGCTGGCGGCGCTGAAGCTCGTGTAGATCAGCGCGCTGGCGAGCACGACGGCCGCGCTCAACGCCACGATCAAGCGAATCGTTCGCTTACGCGCGGGATTCATCGGGGGCATTATCTCAAAACGCCCGTGCCTGCCGTGCTGGTCGCAGGCCCGATCGACGTCCGCGTAGGGCCGGCGGCCAGGAAATCCTTCTTGCAAGGCGAAACCTTTGCCTGTCGGAAGAGTCTTTATCGGTAGAGAGCATGAGAGCGAACCTCCCCCACACGCTGCGCGAGCGACGGCGCTCACGCACGCAAGCAGAGCAGGCGCGAGGCGGCACACGCCGCGCCGCCCGCCGCGCGAGCCGCCGATCTCGCAGTGCAGCGCGTGCGCACGCCGGAGGCCCGCTCGACGAGGCCTCCTACGCGTGTGCCTGTGGATTCGTGTTCCGTGCTCCGGTCTCCACGACGGTCGCCTGTCCGCACTGCCACGCCTCGCAGGCCTGGTAGCGGCCTCCCTCCAGAGCCCGGCACGGGCCGGTGCCCGGTGAGCAGCCCGGCGTGGCTGCGCTATGCCAGGCGACTTGACCGTTTGACGTTATGTAGATATTGTCGATATACTTACTGAACAATGTCCGTTCTCACGTTCCCTCCCATCGCGCACGAGCGCATTCGTGCGGGTGGTCCGGCCGTAGCCGTTCCAGCGGCGCCGGCCGGCGTGGGCGGACGATGTCGAGGCGCCTGAAGGTTCCTCGTTCCCCTCCCCGGAAGTCCGATCCACCTCCGGGAACCCCTCGCAATCGGGCCGGGCCAGGCGGCCCGGCCCGATCGTTTTTCAACCCCCTTCGAGAATGGAGCAGTCATGGCGAAGATCATCGTGATGGCAGACGACACGCCGCAGGGACCGCCTCCGGTCCTGCTCGAGGAGAGCGTCTACTCGGTCCACCTCAGCACCGGGCATGCGGCCGGGCAGCTGATCGAGCGGCTTGGCTGGGCGCTCAGAGACGCCGAGGAGCTCGAGCAGCTGCACGGCGCCCCCCGGCTCGGCTGAGCGAAGCGACGTCACACGGCGAGGCGGGCAGGCCGCCTGAGCTGGACGCCAGACGGCAGGGCGCGGCGCGCCGCTTGAGCAGAGCGCGATCCGTCGACCGCCGCCGCGCGTGGCGGTCGACGCGGTCATGACTCGCCAGAAGGGCACGGAGCAGCTACTGTCCACCGCCGGAGGGGCAGGATGCACATCGATCCGTACATCGTGCTGGGCAGCGCCGTGATCGGCTTTCTCGTCGGGATGACGGGAGCGGGCGGCGGCGCGTTGATGACGCCGATGCTGATCCTGCTGTTCGGCGTGACGCCGTCGGCGGCGATCTCCAGCGATCTCGTCGCCGCGGTGCTGATGCGCCCGATCGGCGCCGCCGTGCACCTGCGCCAGCGCACCGTCAACCTGCGGCTGGTCGGCTGGATGGTGCTCGGCTCGGTGCCGATGGCGTTTCTGGGCGCCTACCTGCTGCATCTGCTGGGGAACGCCAAGAGCGCCCAGAGCAACATCGAGCTCGCGCTCGGCATCGCTCTGCTGGTGGGCTCGAGCGCGATGGTCCTGCGCTATGTGCTCGACCGCCGCTCGGGCCAAGATCGGACGCGGGGTCGTGCAGCCAGATCCAGCCGAAGCCCCTGCCCACGATCGCGATCGGCATGATCGGGGGAATCGTCGTCGGCATGACCTCGGTCGGATCGGGCTCGCTGATGATCATCATGCTGCTGTTCCTGTATCCGATGCTGGGTGCCAACCAGCTGGTCGGCACCGACCTCACGCAGGCGGTGCCGTTGACGCTCGCCGCCGCGCTCGGCGCCCTGGCGTTCGGCCACGTGGAGTTCGGGGTGACCGCCTCGCTGGCGATCGGCAGCGTGCCCGCCGTGTTCGTAGGCTCGCTGTTCTCCTCGAGCGCGCCCGATCACTACGTCAGGCCCGTGATCACGTTCGTGATCGCCGCCTCCGGCCTGAAGTACGTCGGAATCGACACGACCACGCTCGGCTGGCTCCTGTGCGCGATGCTGCTGGCCGCCGCCGCGAGCTGGCTCGTGATCAAGCGACCCTGGCGGCGGCTCGGCGCCGGCGAGACCTCAGGCGCAGCTCCCGGCGCAGCGCCTGAGGAGGAGCCGGCCCTGCTGAGGACCGAGGCGCCGGAGATCGAGCAGGTCTGAAACGCCGGCGCGGCGCTGGCCGCACGCGCAGCTCAGCGGATGTGCATCCCCGAGATCGCGCGCGAGATCACCAGCTGCTGGATCTCGGCGGTGCCCTCGAAGATGTCGTAGATCTTGGCGTCGCGGTGCCAGCGCTCGACGGGGAACTCGCGCGTGTAGCCGTTCCCGCCGAGGATCTGCATCGCGCGCTCGGTCACCCATACGGCGACCTCGCCGGACTTCAGCTTGGACATCGAGCCCTCGGCGTTCTCGAAGGCCACGCCGTTGCGCCCCATCCACGATGCTCGCCACACCAGCAGGCGGGCGGCGTCGATCTCCAGCTTCATGCGCGCCAGCGTGAAGGCGATCGCCTGGTTCTCGATGATCTTGCGTCCGAACTGCTCGCGCTCCTTGGCGTACTCCAGCGCGTACTCGTAGGCCGCTCGGGCGATCCCCAGCGCCTGCGCGCCGACCGTCGGACGCGAGGACTCAAACGTCTGCATGGCCGCCTGCGAGTTGCGATTTCTTGCCCTCGCGCACGCGCGCCAGGCGCTCGTCGAGCTTGTCCTTGCCGCCCAGCACGTAGCCAGCGGGGATGCGGCAGTCATCGAGATACACGTCGGCGGTGTGCGAGGCACGCAGCCCGTGCTTTGAGACCTTGGCGCCCTGGGAGATGCCGCTGGCCTCGGACATCGGCACGATGAAGGCGGCGTGGCCTTTGGAGTGAAGCTCGCGGTCGACCGAGGCGATCACCACGTGCACGTCGGAGATGCCGCCGTTGGTGGCCCACGCCTTCTGGCCGTTGAGGACCCACTCGTCCTTGGCCTCGTCGTACTTGGCCGAGGTGCGCAGGCTCGAGACGTCCGAGCCGGCGTTGGGCTCGGAGGCGCAGAAGGCCGCCACCTTGACGTCGTCGACCGTGCCGAAGCAGCGCGGGATCCACTCGCCGATCTGCTCGGGCGAGCCCTGGCCGAAGATCGCCGCCACGGCCAGCGCCGTGCCCATGATCGACATGCCGATCCCGGCGTCTCCCCAGAACAGCTCCTCGTTGACGAGCGGCAGGCCCAGTCCTGAGGGGTCGGCGAAGAACTGCGCCATCCCTTCAAAGCCGTACAGGCCGATCTTGGCGGCCTCCTGGATGATCGGCCACGGCGTCTCCTCGCGCTCGTCCCACTCGTGCGCGGCCGGGCGAACGACGTCGGCGGCGAAGCCGTGCACCCAGTCGCGGATGTCCTTCTGGTCGTCGCTCAGCGCCAGCGAGAAGCTGACGTCCTGACCGGCCGAGGAGGCGATCGCCTCGGCGGCGGACGCGGCGGCCTCGGTGCCGGCTTCGGTGGCAGGGACGGGCGGGGCTGATGCTGGCATCGGCGAGTTCTCCTGGCTGGATCAGAGTGATGGGACCGGAGAGCTGGAACGCTCGGGGAAAGCGAAGCCCTCAGACTCAACCAAGTTACCCGGGCGGGCGGTCTCCCAAACGGGCTGCCACCTGCCCCGAGGCTCCTAACTCCGGCAGCTTCAGTGAAGTGAGCAGCGCCCGTACGCGCAAGTGCTGTCTCTCATTTTCGAGCCAGACTGACGCCGCAGCGCGCCGCAACAACGCGCCTAGCGGCGCGAGGGGGAAGCGATACGAGGACGCAGCAAGCGCTGCGTACCGATCGCCGATCAGATGCGATCGTCGATCGGCCAGCACGCGAGCGAGCGAGGACGCAGTAGCGCGCCCGCCCTCGAGCCGCTAGCGGGTTTCCCAGGCTTCCTCGTGCCGAGTCAGCGCGAGCACATCCCGCGGCAGCTTGCCCGATGACACGTCCGCGACGGTCACGTGCTCGAGCACTTTGCGCAGGTTCCAGCGCAGTGCGATCCACACCTGCTGCAGCGACTCGGCAGAGCCGACGTACTCGATCTCCTCGGGACGTTGGCCGCGCACGCCGACCAGCGGTCCCTCGACGGCGCGAATGATCTGAGCGAGGTTGACCTCCTCCGGCGGCTGTGCCAGCCAGTAGCCACCTTCGGGCCCGCGCTGGCTGCGCACGATTCCCGTCGAGCGCAGCTGCGTGAGGATGTTCTCCAGGAACGAGACGGGTATCCCCTGCGCCTGCGCGAGGTCGTCGACCTTGCGCGGCGAGTCCTGGGCGCTGTCGGCGAGCTCGACCACGGCGCGGACGGCGTAGTCGGCCTTTGCTGTGACGTGCATGTGATGATTCTCCCGGAATTGGCGGCGGACGGCATGATCGCCAGAGGTGAGGTCTAGCATCCGCGCATGAGCCCGCGCTGGAATTGGGACTTCGAAGACGAGCATCGAGCCCAACGCAAGCCGCCCGCGACGCCGTCGCAACCCCTACAGCCTCCTCGGCCGCGCGCTCGTTTTCGCCGTCGCCGTCTGGGAGCGGCGCTGGCGTTCGTGCTGCTCGTGATCGTGCTCGTGGTCGTGCTGAGCGGGTCGCATCATCGCGACGCTTCGTCCTCGGCGAGCACGCGCACACACGCCCGGCTGTCGGCGACCACGCCCGCGCCGTCGAGCGCGGACGTGCAGGACAAAGGCGACAAAGCGATCGACTCGGTGCTCGCCTACACCCCGTTCGTGAGAGCCGGCGGGCACGCAGGGTCACGACGTCGCGCTCACCTTCGACGACGGCCCCGGCCCGTACACGCCGCGGCGTGCTGAGCGTGCTCGAGCGCGAACACGTGCCGGCGACCTTCTTCGTGATCGGCGAGGAGCTGCGCTACTTCAGCGCCTCGACCGACTCGCGAGATCCGCGACGGGTTCGTGATCGGCGATCACACCGAGACGCATCCGATGATGGCCACGCTCTCACCGCACGACCAGCGCGAAGAGCTGTTCGAACAGATCGCGCGCATCGAACTGCTCGGCGGGCCGCGGCCGAGCCTGTTTCGCCCGCCGTACGGATCGTTCAACGCGACGACGTTCCGCGTGTTGCACGAGATGCAGATGCTGATGGTGCTGTGGTCGGTCGACACCGGCGACTACCTGCAGCCCGGCGTGGAAGTGATCGTCCACCGCGCGCTCGAAGGCGCCAAGCCCGGGGCGATCATCCTCATGCACGACGCCGGCGGCGACCGCTCGCAGACGATCGCCGCGCTGCCCGCGATCATCCACGCGATACGCGCGCGCGGCTAGCGCCTGGTCACGGTCCCGCAACTGATGCCGACGACCCGCCGCCGCCCGGCCAGCCGCTGCCGCACGAACCTCAGCGGCGACTGCCCGAGCGCCTGCAGGGCGCGCCTCGCGGCCGCGCAGTCTCGCAGGCGCCGTGCAGGACGATCTCGTGCTCTGAGACGCGCAGCGGCGAGCCGCTCGCTGACGCGGCTGATCGCCCGCTCGAGGCCCTCGTCGCTGAACGGCTGCAGGCGCCCGCAGCTGTCGCACACGAGATGGTGGTGGTGGCCGCGCCCCGTGCCGACGGGCTCGTAGCGGACGATGCCCCTGCCCGATCTCCACGCGCTGCACGAGCCGATCTCCTCGAGCTCGTCCATCACGCGGTAGACGCTCGCGCGCGAGACCTCGCGCCGGCGCGCGCGGAGCGCCTGCTCGATCTCGACCGCCGACAGCGCGCACGCCTGCTCGTCGAGCAGGTCGAGAATCGCGCGGCGCGCCCCCCCGCGGCGATAGCCGGCCTCGCTGAGCGCGCGCGCCGCTCGCGCGGCCCAGCGTGGTGACGCTGCCGGGCGCGCGAGGTCACGCTCCAGTGTAGGGGCGCGCCGTCCGCGCGCCTCATCGCCCCGTCGCCTCGTGCAGCGCGCGCACAGGCCCTTCGAGCTCGGCGACCTGCCACTGCTGGAAGCTGGCCGACGCCGGCGAGAGCGTCTCGGTGACCGTAGCGATCGGGATGTGCCGTTCGCGCACGAGCTCGTTGACGCGCTGCACGTCCGGCGTCACGTTCTGGCTGTTGAAGACCCACACCTTGATCGGGCGCTCCCGCACCTGGGCGTCGACGGTCTGCTTCTCCTGCGGCGGTCACGTCCGTGCCCTCGGCGATCGCCTTGGCGAAGCTGTGGCGGGGTCAGCAGCTTCAGGCCGAGGTCTTCGCCGAGCGGCTGGAAGATGCTCTCGCTGTAGCCGACCGGGACGCCCGCGTAGCGCACGCGGATCTCGCGCGCGCAGCGCGTCGTAGCGCGCCAGGTCGCGCTGCTCGAAGGGCTGCTCGCGCTGCGCGAAGTAGGCGCGGTCGCGCGGGATCGAGCGCTCGTAGTCGGCGACGATCCGCTCGACGATCCGGTGCACGTTTGCCGGCGAGTACCACTGATGCGGGTTCGCGCCCTCGCTCAGGCCGAGCGCGTCGCCGACGTCGAGCACGACACGCGCCGGCGGCCGGGCTGGCCTGCAACAGCTGCGGCGCCCAGTTGTCGTAGCCGATGCCGTTCACGATCGCCAGTCCGCGCCCCCGCATCGTGCGTGCGTCCTGCGCCGTCGGTTCGTAGCTGTGCGGATCGGTGTTCGGGGTTGACGATGATGCTGCTACGCTCGCCTCGGTCGCCGGCCAGCTGCGAGGCGATGCTGCCCCAGAAGTTCTCCGCAGCAACGACCTCGAAGCCGCGCCGCGCGCCGCGCCGGCGGGCGCGTCCCGGCGGCCGCAGCCGCCGAGCGCCAGCGCCAACGCCGCGGCGACCGCGCGAGCGCGCGACGGACAAGCCTGCGCAGCGAGTCCGACCTGGCGCGGTCATGGCGCGCGATCCTAGCATCAATAAGATTCAATCTTATAAAAGACCCTGTCTCATCGTGTCGCGGGCTATTATGCTCCGGCATGCCGAGGTCGACGGCGCGGCGTGATGGACATGGAGACCCTGCACACCAGTCGCGAAGCAGCGGCGCGAGCTTCGTCGCCGACGGCGACGCGCGGCGCGCTGCTGCTGGCGTTCGTGGTGGCGATCGTCGCCGTCGCGGTCGTGCTCCTCGGCGGCTCGGCGCGCGGGCCGCCGCGCAGCGCCGCGCCGCGCGCGCCGGCGCACGGCCCGCGCCGGGCACGCACGCGCGCACCACGCAGGCTCGAGCGCGGCGGCGTGCGCAGCGGGCCACCCGGGCAGCGAGGCCGTGCCGATTCTCATGTACCACGTGATCGCCGCGCCGCCCGCCGGCGCGCCGTTCCCGGGCCTGTACGTCACGCCGGCGAGTTCGCCGAACAGATGCAGGCGCTGAAGAGCGCCGGCTGGAGCGCCGTGACGCTCGACCAGCTGCACGCCTACTGGCGCGAAGGCGTGTCGCTGCGCGCGGCAAACCGATCGTGCTGAGCTTCGACAACGGCTACCACTCGCAGTACACGCAAGCGCTGCCGGTGCTGCGGCGGCTCGGCTGGGTCGGCGACGAGAACATCCAGCTGACCGGCCTGCCCCCTCGCAGGGCGGGCTCGCGCAGCGCGAGGTGCGCGGGCTGATCGCCGCCGGCTGGGAGCTCGACACGCAGGGCACAAGCCACGCCGACCTGATCACGCTCGACGCCGCAGCGCTGCACGAACAGGTCGCGGGAGCGCGCAGCGATCCTGCAGCGGCGCTACCACGTGCCCGTCAACTGGTTCTGCTACCCGTCCGGCCACTACGACGCGACCGTGATCGCCGCCGTCGAAGGCGGCCGGCTACAAGGGCTCGACGACCGTCGTTCCGGCTGGGCGCATCCCGGCGAAGATCCCTACCGACTGCACCGCCTGCGCGTGCTCGGCGGAACCGCGCCGCAGGCAGCTGCTGTCGCTGATCGCCGCGCATCCGCGACGATCCGCCGGCGCCGGCCTCTTACAACGGCACCTGAGCCGGCGCAAGCGGCGAACGGGTCTCGAACCCGCGACCTCGAGCTTGGGAAGCTTGCGCTCTACCAACTGAGCTACCGCCGCACTGCGCAGATGGTACGCGACCGCCGCCGGGCGCGACGGCGGCGCGCCTCGCCTCTACGCTGTCAGGACGTGAGACGCCGCCTGCTGCCGATCGTCGCCACGCTGGCCGGCGCCGGCGTGATCGCGCTGCTGTGTACGGCGTCACGGCGCAGTCGGCGAGCCGCACGCTCGACGAGCGCGTGGCGCGCGGGGAACGCCCGAGCGCGCCTGACGCCACCCGTTCGCTGCCGCTGCTCGACGGTCGCGGCACGCGGCTCGCTGGCCGCCTATCGAGGCAAGGTCGTCGTGCTCAACTTCTGGGCGTCTTGGTGCGAACCGTGTGAGGTCGAGGCGCCGCTGCTCGAGCGCGCCCAGGCGGCCCTCGCGCGCAGCGGCGCGACCGTGCTCGGCGTCACCTATCTCGACGCCTCGCCCGACTCGCGATCTTCGTGCGCCGCTACCACCTCACCTACCCCAACCTGCGCGACAACAACGGCTCGTTCGCCCACTCCTACGGCACCGACCAGCTGCCCGAGAGCTTCGTGATCGACCGCGACGGGCACATCGCGGCGATCTCGCGTGGTGAGATCGACGAGTCGTTCCTCGACCGCGCGATCGCGCTCGCGCAGAGCTCGTGAGCGCGCGTCGCGATCGCGCTCGCCGGCGCTCGCCGGGCGCCCGGCAGGCGCGCCTGATCGCCGGTCGCCTGCTCGTCTGCGTGCTGCGCGACGCTGGCGCTGAGCGCCTGCGTGGGCACGATCGCCGACGCCGCCGCGCGCCTCGTTGCCGGTGATCGAACGTCAGGTGATGTGCGTGACATGCAAGATCCCGCTGAACGTCGCCGAGTCGCCGCAGGCCGACCGCGAGCGAGCGTTCATCCGCGAACTGATCGACCAGGGCGCCGACGAAGCGGCGATCAAGCACGCGCTCGTCGGGCAGTACGGCTCGACCGTGCTGGCGCTGCCGAGCGACAACGGCTTCGACGCGACCGCCTACATCGTTCCGCTCGCCGCCGTGCCTCGCGCTGCTCGGGCGCTGCTCGTGCTGCTGCCGCGCTGGCGCCGCGCGCGCCCGCGCGCAGGCGCGCGCCCGGCAGCCGGCGCCGACGCTCAGCGCCGCCGAGCCCAGCGCCTGGACGCCGACCTCGAGCGCTTCGACTGACGCCGGCTCGCGCGCTACATGTGCTCGGGCGCGCTGACGCCGAGCAGGTGCAGGCAGCGGGCGATCGTGCGCTTGCTCGCGACGCACAGCGCGATCCGCCGGGACTCGACCGCCGCGTCCCCGGCGCCGACCACGCGGCAGTCGCGGTAGAAGGCGGTGAAGCCCTGCGCGAGCTCGAGCGCGTAGGCGGCGACGCGATGCGGGGCGCGGCGAGCGGTCGCCGACGCGAGCTCGCCGGGAAAGTCGAGCAGCTGCTTGATCAGCGCCCGCTCGGAGGGGTGCAGCGGCGCCCCGCCGCGCCCGGTCACGACGCGGCGAGGTCCTCCGTGCCCGTGGCTCCGCGCCTTGGCGAGCACCGAGGCGATCCGCGCGTGCGCGTACTGCACGTAGTACACGGGGTTCTCGTTGGACTGACTGCGCGCCAGGTCGAGGTCGAGGTCGACGGTCGTGTCGTGCGAGCGCGCGAGCAGGTACCAGCGCGCCGCGTCGACGCCGATCTCGCTGACGAGGTCGTCGAGCGTGACGAACTCTCCGGCGCGCTTGGACATCTGCGCGCGCTCCCCCGAGCGCACGAGGTGCACGAGCTGCATGATCAGCAGCTCGAGCGCGTCCGGATCGCCGCCGAGCGCCTCGAAGGCGGCCTTCATGCGCAGCACGTAGCCGTGATGGTCGGCGCCCCACACGTCGATCAGGCGCTCGATAGCCGCGCTCGCGCTTGTCCTCGTGGTAGGCGATGTCCGAGGCGAAGTACGTGAACTCGCCGTTGGAGCGCACGAGCACGCGATCCTTGTCGTCGCCGAAGTGCCGTGCTGCGCAGCCACAGCGCGCCGTCGGAGGTGTAGGTGTGCCCCAGCTCCTGCAGCCGCGCGAGCGCGCGGTCGACGAGGCTCGGGGCGCCCTCATGCAGCGCGCTCTCGTACGCCCAGCGATCGAACTCGCCGACGCCGAAGGCGACCAGCGACGCCTGGATCTCGCCGACCATCAGCGCCACCGCGGCGCGCCCGACCTCGCCCGGCTCGCCCGTCGCGGCCTGCGGCAGGCGCACCGCGAGCTCGGCGACGTAGTCGCCCTGGTAGCCATCCTCGGGCGGCCGCTGGCCACGCGCGAGCGCCTGGATCGACTCGCCGAACGTGCGTACCTGCGAGCCGGCATCGTTGACGTAGAACTCGCGCTCGACTCGCTCGCCGCGAACTCGAGCATGCGCGCGAGCGCGTCGCCGTAGGCGGCATTGCGCGCATGGCCGACGTGCAGCGGCCCGGTCGGGTTGGCCGACACGAATTCGACCAGCACGCGCTCAGGCGCCTGCTCGGCGCCGGCGGCGCGGCTCGCGCCGAACGCCTCGCCACGCGGCGATCACGCGCCCAGCCCGCCGAGCAGCCAGGAGTCGCTGACGAACAGGTTCAGAAAACCGGGCCCGGCGACCTCGTAGCGATCGAGCCGTGCGCCGAGCGCCTCGCGCAGCTGCGTGCCAAGACGCTCGGCCACCTCGCGCGGCGAGCCTTCCAGACGCGGCGCCAGCAGCAGCGCGGCGTTCGTGGAGTAGTCGCCGAGCTCCGCGCGCGGCGGACGCTCCAGCGTGACGCCGCCACGTCCGCCCGCCGACACCGCACCGTCGCCGCCGACGTCCCCCAGCAGCGCCCGAGCAGCCTCCAGCACCGCCTCGCGCAGCCCGTCCAGCGAGGCCGGCTCGCTCGAGTCGGCGGACGCGGATGGAGGGCGGCTGATCGCTGGATGGAGGCTCAGTCATCGATTCCCGCTCGGCGGGTTGCGATACTAGCTGCGTGACCGACCAAGACTCAGGCGCCGAGCGCCACATCAATATCCATCTGTCTCCCGAGATCATGGGAGGCGTCTACGCGAACTTCGCGAACGTCAGCCACTCCGACTACGAGTTCACGGTCACCTTCGCGCGCGTCGACCACGAGGTCGAGGCTGAGGAGGTGCCGGGCGTCGTGGTCTCCCGCGTAAACCTCTCCCCGCGCTTCATGCGCGAGCTGATCGACGCAATGGAGGACAACTACTCCAAGTGGCGCACGCGCGAGGGGATCAAGAACCTGCCGGAGTACGGCGGCACGGAGGCCGGATCTGAGGAGGAGTAGAACCGCACGGGCGCGGACAGCGGCGCGATGAAGGTCGCGGTCATCTCCGACATCCACGCCAACCGGCAGGCGTTCGAGGCTACCCTCGAGGCGATCGCCGCGAGCGAGGCCGCGGAGCTGTGGTGCCTCGGCGACCTCGTCGGCTACGGCGCCGATCCCGACGCCTGCGTCGAGCTGGCGCGCGAGCACGCCGCCGTGTGCCTGGCGGGCAACCACGACATGGCCGTCACCGGCGAGATCGACCTCGACGAGTTCTCGCGCGGCGCGAGCCTCGCCGCGCAGTGGACGCGCGAGGTGATCGCCGCCGGACAACCTCGAGTTCCTGAAGGAGCTGCGCCCGCAGGCAGCCGAGGGAGCAGTCGGGCTCTACCACGCCAGCCCGCGCGACCCGGTCTGGGAGTACGTGCTCTCGACGCTGCTGGCCGAGCTGTGCCTGGATCGCCAGGACCACCGCGTGTGTCTCGTCGGCCACTCCCACGTGGCGCTGTCGTTCGCGCGCCAGGAGGGCGAGCTGGCCACGGGAGAACCCCGCCGCGAGGGTACCGAGCTCGACATCGGCGCCGGCGAGTGGCTGCTGAACCCCGGCAGCGTCGGCCAGCCACGCGACGGCGATCCGCGCGCCTCCTGGCTGCTGCTCGACCTCGACGGCCTGACGGCCTCGTTCAGGCGCACCGACTACGACGTCACCGGCGCCGCCGCCGCGATTCGCGCGGCGCGCCTGCCCGACTCGCTCGCCGAGCGCCTGGAGTACGGTCAGTGAGCATGCACCGCGCCTCCCGGCCGAACGATCGCCGATCGTCCAGCGCGCGACGCGCAGCGTGGCGCAGCGACGCTGCGCGGCGCCTCGCGGCCCTGCTCGGCGTGCTCGCCGCGCTGCTCGTCGCCTGCTCGAGCTCGGCAAGGGACTGATCCCGACCGGCAACGCGGGCCCGCTGCAGAGCGACTTCGAAGCGGTCGCGCAGGCGGCCGAAACTGGCGACGGGAGCTGCACGGCGACCGAAGCCGCGCTTGCTCAAGACCGAACAGGACTTCGCGGCGCTGCCCGCGAGCGTCGACGCGGGCCTGCGCAACACGCTGCGCCAGGGCATCGAAAACCTGCGTACGCGCGCGCTGGCGGTGTGCGCACAGCCGCTGCCGCAGGCGACCCGACGACGACCGCCGAAGACGACGACCAGCACGACCACGACGCACGACGACGCCGACCGTAACGCAGACGACGACCACGCAGACGCACGCCGACGCACGACCACGCCGCCGAGCCCGTCGGGTCCGGGCGGCGGCACGCCCGCGCCCGGCGAAGCGACGCCGGGCGGCGGCGAGCGAAGGCGCCGGGCGAAGGCAACGGCGGCGCCGGAGGCGCGGCGGCGGTCAGGAAGCCGGCAAATGAGCGCCGCGGAGATCGGCGGGCGCTATCGCCTGGAGGGGCGGCTCGGCTTCGGTGGCATGTCCACGGTGCACCTCGCGCTCGACCTGCGCCTGGAGCGCCAGGTCGCCGTGAAGCTGCTCGCCGAGCACCTCGCCGAGGACCCGACGTTCGTCTCGCGCTTCCAGCGCGAGGCGCAGGCCGCCGCGCGCCTGGTGCACCCGAACATCGTGCAGGTGTTCGACTCCGGCCAGGACGAGAGCACGGGCCAGTACTACATCGTGATGGAGTACATCGAGGGCCAGTCGTGCGCGGAGATCCTGCGCGACGACGGCTGGGTCGAGGTCGACGAGGCGATCGCGATCATCGACCAGGCGTGCGAGGGCCTGCACTACGCCCACCGCCACGGCGTCGTGCACCGCGACGTCAAGCCCGGCAACCTGCTGCGCGCGCGCGAAGGCGAGGTCAAGCTCGCCGACTTCGGCATCGCCAAGGCGACCGAGCAGTCGAGCATCACGCAGGTCGGCTCGGTGCTCGGCACCGCCGCCTACCTGGCGCCCGAGCAGGCTCGTGGCGAAGAGGCGGGCCCGCGCGCCGACCTGTACGCGCTCGGCGTCGTCACCTACCAGCTGATCTCCGGGCGCCTGCCCTACGAGGCGAGCTCGCTGACCGAGCTCGCGCTCAAGCAGCAGCAGGAGGCGCCGCCGATGCTCGACACGCTCGTCGCGGCCGTCGGCCCGGAGCTCGCCGATGCGGTCGCGATCGCGCTCGCGCTGGACCCTCGCGAGCGCTATCAGACGGCGCGCGAGATGGGCCGCGCGCTGAGCGACGGCGCCAACGGAATCGCCCACGAGCGCGCCGGCGCGGGCGGCGCGCGCGACGCCGCGACGGAGGCGACGAGCGTGCTCAGCCGGCGGGGGCCGGGCCGGCGCGCACGACAGCGAGCGCACGCTCGCCGCCGGCGCGGTGACGCCGCGACGCCCGCGCCGGGCGCGCCGCGCCGCCAGGCGCGGCCGCGCCACCGCCGCAGGCCGCCCCGCGCCGCGCAGCGCGGCGCAGGCGCGGGCGGCTGCTGCCGTTGCTGGTGGCGCTGCTGGTGTCGCCGTCGCGGTCGCTGTGATCGTCGTCGTCGACCGCCCCGCGCCGACCAAGGTGACGCTGCGCAACGTCGTCTACTCCGACGTCCAGCAGGCCGCCTCGGCGCTCAAGCAGCTCGTCTCCGAAAACACCAATAGCACTCCTCGCGCCGCGCGAGCGTCGCCGTCGCCGGCCGCTCGCCGACTGCGCCATGCTTGACGCCAGCCCGATGCTCGCATCCTTGCTCAATGTCGATCATCTCGTGCAGGTCGCCGGCTACCCGCTGCTGTTCCTGCTCGTGATGGGCGAGTCCAGCGGCGTGCCGATCCCGGGCGAGACGGCGCTGATCGCCGCAGCGGTGCTCGCCAGCCGCGGCAAGCTCAGCATCGAGCTGGTGATCGTGCTGGCCGCCGCCGGCGCGATCGTCGGCGACAACATCGGCTACTTGATCGGACGCAAGGGCGGGCGCTGGCTGCTCGAGCGCCCGGGCCGCTTTCACCGCCAGCGCCTGGAGGTGCTGCGCACGGGCGAGCCGTTCTTCGAACGTCACGGGCCAAAGGCCGTGTACTTCGGGCGCTTCGTGCTCGGGCTGCGCGTGTGGGCCTCGTGGCTGGCCGGCGCCACGCGCATGCACTGGCGCTCGTTCGTCGTGTGGAACGCGCTCGGCGGCATCTCCTGGGCGACGGCGATCGGCCTGCTCGCCTACTTCCTCGGCAGCTCCGCCGGCAACGCAATCGAAACGTTCGGCATCTACGGTCTCGTCGCGGCCTGCTCGCGATCGTCAGCGCCGTATCCTGCACCGCCGCGCGCCGCCATGCGCGCCCCGTCGACGAGCACCGCCGCGCCGGCGACCGCGAGGAGCAGACGCCCTCGCCGCGGCGCGCGGCGAGCGCCCGCAGCCGCAGAGCGCGAGCGTGCGCCGCGGCCTCGGCGAGGCTCGCAGCCGAGGCGCTCGGCGGCGACCGTGTCGGCGCCGTTGCACGGCGCGACGCGCTGGCACATGTCCGCCAGCACGCTCAGCTCGCTCTCTGAGAAGCGCGAGAAGAACTGCTCGCGCACGACGGCCAAATGGGTCACGCGGGCTTCGGCGACGCGCTCGCGGCCCGCGTCGGTGAGGCACGCGAACGAGCCACGCGCATCGTGATCGCAGGAGCAGCGCTCGAGCAGATGCTCGCGCTCGAGCCGGTCGACGAGCCGCGTCAGTCCGCTGCGCGACAGCTGCGCCTGCTCGGCGAGGTCGCACATGCGCATTCGCCCGCTGTCGGCGTCCTCGAGGCGGTCGAGCACCTCGAACGAGCTGAGCGGCAGGCCGTGCGCCTGATCGAGCGCGGCGTCGAGCCGCTTGGCCAGGCACGCGTGCGCCCGCAGCAATCCGCGCCACGCTTGCTGCCCGGGCTCGAAGCGGTCTTCTCGCGCTCGGCGTCGTCGGCGAGGGCTCTGGCTCCCCGGTGGCGATCTTGACGGCGGTAACGGTCGACATGACTTTCTCTGCCCAACTCCTTCCTGAACCGAACATAGCAGCGTCGCGCGCCGCCGCGCGGGCCTGCAGCCTCAATCGCGCGTGGCCCGCCAGGCCCACCACATCATCAGCGGCTGCAGCGGCAGCCGCGCGTACAGCGCCCAGCGCGGGAAGCGCTTGAAGCGCTCGGGCTCGCGTGCCATGTACAGGTTCGCCGGGAACACCGCGGCGAGCAGCGCGATCAGGCCCACGCCGGACAGGCGCCGTGTGCGCGGCAGCAGCACGCCGACGCCGCCGAGCACCTCCGCCACGCCGCTCACCTCGACGACACGCTTGGCGTCCTGCTGCAGCGGCGGCGGCACGATCGCGCGATAGAAACGGGGCGCGCGGAAGTGGTTCGCGCCCGAGGCGAGGAAGAACGCGCCGAGCAGCGCGCGCGAGACGCTCATCGCCCCGCCCGCTCGTGATCGGGCTCGCCGCGATCGGGCCGCGGTCGCCTGGCCGCGCCACCAGCTGTCCCGACCGTCCGCCAGCAGCGTGCGGCCGGTCATCTCGGCCGGCTGCGCGATGCCGAGCAGGTCGAGCACGGTGGGCGCCACGTCCGCGAGTATGCCGCCTTGCGCGCGCAGCGTCACGCCGGGCACGGTCACGATCAGCGGCACCGGATTCAGCGAGTGGGCCGTGTTGGGGCTGCCGTCCGGCTCGAGCATGTGGTCGGCGTTGCCGTGGTCGGCCGTGACGACGCACGCACCGCCCAGCTCGCGCACCGCCGTCGACGACCTCGCCCAGGCACTCGTCGACCGTCTCGACTGCGCTGACGGCCGCCTCGATCACGCCCGTGTGCCCAACCATGTCGGCGTTCGCGAAGTTGACGATCGCGAAGGCGGGGCGGTCCTCGCGCCACGCCCGCGCGAATGCCTGCGCCGCCTCGCGCGCGCTCATCTGCGGCTTGTGGTCGTACGTCGGCACGTCGCGCGGCGATGCGACCAGCTCGCGCCGCTCGCCCTGCAGCGCGCGCCTCCTCGCCGCCGTTGAAGAAGTACGTGACGTGCGGGTACTTCTCGGTCTCGGCGACGTGCAGCTGGGAAGCCGGCCCGCGCGAGCACCGCGCCGAGCGTCGTGGCCGGGCGCTGCGGGGCGAACACGACCGGATACGGCCAGCCCTGCTCGTACTCGGTCAGCGTGGTGTAGCGCGCCACCGGCCCTGCGCCGCCGCGCCCGCCCCACCCGGGCAGCGCGGCCCCGGAACCGCCCCTGGGCCAGGCTGCTCGTCGCCCGCCTGCCCCGACCGGCGTCCTCCTGCGCCCGTCTGCGCTTGCTCGCCGAAGTCGCGCTCGGCCAGCGCGCGCGTCAGCTGGCGCATTCGATCGGGGCGGAAGTTGAACGCGATCACGCTGTCCTGCGGACCGATCGCAGCTGGCTCGCCGACCAGCGTTGGCTCGACGAACTCGTCGGTCTCGCCACGCTCGTAGGCGTCGCGCACGGCCTGCTCGCCGCTGTCCGCGTGGTGCGCCGCGCGCCCGTGCACGAGCAGGTCGTAGGCGCGCTGCGTGCGCTCCCAGCGGCTGTCGCGGTCCATCGCCCAGTAGCGGCCGATCACCGAGCCGACGCGCGCGCCCGGGTCGCGGTCGAGCTCGGCCAGGTAGCCGGCGCCGGCGTGGGGTAGCGTGTCGCGCCCGTCGGTGAAGGCGTGCACGACGACGTCCTCGACGCCGCGGCGGCGAGCGAGCGCGATCAGCGCGCGCAGGTGCTCGAGCGAGGAGTGCACGCCCCCGTCCGAGACGAGGCCGATCAGGTGCACGCGCTCGGCGTCGAGCGCGGAGCGCAGCACCTCGTTCTCGGCGAGCGAGCCGTCGGCGATCGCGTCGTCGATTCGCACCAGATCCTGGCGCACGACCGCCCCGGCGCCGAGGTTCAGGTGGCCAACCTCGGAGTTGCCCATCTGCCCGTCGGGCAGGCCGACGGCGCGACCGAACGTGGTCAGCGTCGTATGCGGGAACGTGCGCCACAGCTCGTCGAACACGGGCGTGCGCGCGAGCGACACGGCGTTGCCGGGCCCCGGCTCGGCCAGGCCCCATCCGTCGAGCACGACCAGGCACACGGACGCGACGGGCAGATCCGCCGCCGCGCGCTCGCTCATTGCGCTGCGGCCGCGCCCACGATCTCGGCGAACGAATCCGCCTGCAGCGACGCGCCGCCGACGAGCGCGCCGTCGACGTCCGGCAGCGCCATCAGCTGTGCGGCATTGTCGGGCTTGACCGAGCCGCCGTACAGGATGCGCACGCGCTCGGCCGCCTGCGCGTCGCGATCGCCGACAAGCGCGCGGATGAACGCGATCGCCTCCTGCGCCTGATCGGGGCTGGCCACCTTGCCCGTGCCGATCGCCCAGATCGGCTCGTACGCGATCGTGACGTCCGCCAGCCGCTCGGACGGCACGCCCCCCAGATCCTCCTTGACCTGCTGGCGCAGCTTGCGGTCGGTCTCCTCGTTCTCGCGCTCCGACTCGGTCTCGCCCACGCACAGGATCGGCAGCAGCCCGGCGTCGAGCGCGGCAGGCACCTTCAGGGCCAGCGCACGGTCGCTCTCGCCGAACAGCTCGCGCCGCTCGGAGTGCCCGAGCACGACGCCCTGCGCGCCGACGTCTTGCAGCATCGGCGGCGAGACCTCGCCCGTGAACGCGCCCTCGGGCTCGTGGTGCATGTTCTGCGCGTACACCTCCACGCGCGAGCCCCGCGCGCTGTCGACCATCGCGCGCAGGTCGGTGAACGGCACGCAGATCGCGACATCGACGCCGTCGATCGCGGACACGCGCGGCAGCAGCGCCTGGATGTAGTCCTCGGCTTCGCGCTCGGTCTTGTGCATCTTCCAGTTGCCCGCGATCAGCGGCGTGCGCCCCGCGCTCACGAGACTACGCCCGCGCCTTCGAGCGCCTGCACGCCCGGCAGCTTGCGCCCCTCGACGAGCTCGAGCGTCGCGCCGCCGCCGGTCGAGAGGTGGTCGACGGCGCCCTCCAGCCCGAACTGCGCGAGCGCCGCGGCGGAGTCGCCGCCGCCGACGACGGTCACGCCGCGCGCCTGTGCGACGGCTTCGGCCACGCGGCGCGTGCCGGCGGCGAACGGCTCCAACTCGAACGCGCCCATCGGCCCGTTCCAGAACACCGATGCCTGCCCGCTCGATCTCCTGCGCGTAGCGCTCGGCGCTGCGCGGGCCGATGTCGAGGCCCATCCAGCCGGGTGGAACCTCGACGCCGTCGAGCACCCGATGCTCGGCGTCAGGAGCCAACCGATCGCCGATCACGAGGTCGCTCGGCAGCTCGACGCTCGCGCGTGAGGGATCGGTCGCCTTGGCGAGCGCGCGGCGTGCGTGCTCGACGTCCTCGTCGTCGCACAGCGACTCGCCGACCGAGTGGCCCTGCGCGCACAGGAACGGGAAGCACATGGCGCCGCCGATGATGACGACGTCGGCAAGCTCCAGGAAGCGGTCGATCACGCCAATCTTGTCGGCCACCTTGGCGCCGCCGATCACGGCCACCAGCGGACGCGCCGGCTTCTCCAGGATCTGCGCGAGCGTGGCGACTTCGCGCTCCAGCAGGCGCCCCGCGGCGCTGGGCAGCAGGTGCGCGACTCCCTCGGTGCTCGCGTGCGCGCGGTGCGCGGCGCCGAACGCGTCGTTTACGTACACATCGGCGAGCTCGGCCAGCGCGCGAGCGAGCGCAGGGTCGTTGCTCGTCTCGCCTGGCTCGAAGCGAACGTTCTCGAGCACGAGCAGCTCACCCGCGCCGAGCTGCTCCGCGAGCGCCTTGGCCTGCTCGCCGACGACCGTCGGCGCGAGCGCGACGGGGGCGTCGGTCAGCTCGGCCAGGCGTGCGACGACGGGTGCCAGCGACAGATCCTCCTCGCGCCGCCCCTCCGGCCTGCCCAGGTGCGAGACGAGCACGAGACTGGCGCCGCGCGATCGCAGCTCCTCGATCGTCGCCAGCGCCGCGACGATGCGCGTGTCATCGGCCACGGTCGTGCGGCCCTCGGCGTCCTTGCCGAGCGGCACGTTGAAGTCCACCCGCACCAGCACACGCCTGCCCTCAACGTCGAGGTGCTCCAGCGTCCTCATCGGCGCTCCCTGTCGGTCCACTTGCGCTCCTTCACGATAGCCCTCTACAACGCTCGAGCCACGGCTTCCCTGCCGCGCCTACAGAACTCTCTGCACCAGGTCCACCAGCCGGTTGGAGTAGCCCCACTCGTTGTCGTACCAGGCGACGACCTTCAGCATCGTCCCGTCGACGACCGACGTGAGCAGCGAGTCGACGATCGAGGAGTACGGCGACTTGACGATGTCGCGTGGACACGATCGGGTCCTCGGTGTACTGCAGGATCCCTGCCAGCGGGCCGCTCTCGCCGGCCGCCTGCAGCGCGGCGTTGACCTCCTCGGCGCTCGTCTCGCGCTGCGCACTCGACGGTCAGGTCGACGACCGATCCGGTCGGTACCGGCGCGCGCACGGCGAAGCCATGCAGCTTGCCCTGCAGCTCGGGTATCACCAGGCCGATCGCCTTGGCGGCGCCGGTCGAGGCGGGGATCAGGTTGATCGCCGCGGCGCGCGCGCGGCGCAGGTCTTTGTGCGGCAGGTCCTGCAGGCGCTGGTCGGCTGTGTAGGCGTGGATCGTCGTCATCAGCCCGTGCTTGATGCCGACCGTGTCGTTGAGCACCTTGGCGACCGGCGCCAGGCAGTTGGTGGTGCACGACGCGTTGGAGATCACGTGGTGCTTGTCGCGGTCGTACGCCTCCTCGAAGTTGACGCCGAGCACCACCGTCGCGTCGGGATTCGTCGCGGGCGCCGAGATGACGACCTTCTTGGCGCCGTGGGCGAGGTGCTTGGCGGCGCTGTCGCGGTCGGTGAACAGCCCCGTCGACTCGATCACGACGTCGACGCCCAACTCGCCCCAGGGCAGCGCCGCCGGGTCGCGCTCGGCGAGCACCTTGATCTCCTCGCCGTCGACCTCGAGCGCGCCGTCGCGCGCCTGCACCGTGCCCGGGTAGGGACCGAGGATCGAGTCGTAGTGGAGCAGGTGCGCGAGCGTCGCCTCGTCGGTCAGGTCGTTGACCGCGACCCACTCGATCGCCGCATCGGCCTCCTCCCCCCTGGCCTTGGCCGCGCGGAACACGTTCCGGCCGATGCGGCCGAATCCGTTGATCCCAACGCGAACTGGCATTCGATCCTCCTGAAGCGAAAATGAACGATGCCGGGCCTCGGGAGCACTGGCTCCGTTGCCCGGCGTGGTGAGCGGCAGGCTATCAGCGCGCCTTGGCGGCGGCCTGGGGCGCTCCTCGAGCGTGCGGGCAACGCTGCCGGCGGGTGCGAGCGCTCGACCCGGCGCGGCTCGCTCAGGAGCCGCGCGGGCGCTTGTCGACGTCGCGATGCGCGACGGCCACGTCGATGTCGTCGTCGTCGCGGTAGCGCTCGGCGAGGTGCTCGGCGATCGCCACGGAGCGGTGGCGGCCGCCCGTGCAGCCGATCGCGATCACCAGGTGAGCCTTGCCCTCGGCCACGTACTGCGGCAGCAGGAAGTCGAGCAGACCGTGCAGGCGCTCGTAGAAGTCCTGCAGGCGCCCGTCGCGCGCGATGAACTCGACGACGCGCGGGTCCTCGCCGGTCAGCTCGCGCAGGTCCGGCTCGTAGTGCGGGTT
Organism: uncultured Solirubrobacteraceae bacterium; assembly: GCA_963846205.1. Lineage (GTDB taxonomy): Bacteria > Actinomycetota > Thermoleophilia > Solirubrobacterales > Solirubrobacteraceae > Palsa-744. The sequence continues at coordinate 518,201 of CAWJVB010000006.1, forward strand.
GGCGAGGAAGCGCACGTCGAACGCGAGGTCCTCCTCGCGCGGTGGCCCGTGCTTGAAGCCGAAGCTCATGATCGTCAGCGCGAGCCGGCCCGAGGCCTTGTGCGGCAGCAGCTCGTCGGCGATCTTGCCTCGCAGCATCGCCGCCGACATCCCGGTCGTGTCGATCACCATGTCCGCCTGTTCGCGCAGCGGCGCCAGCAGCGCGCGCTCGTCGGCGACCCCAGCCGCGACGCTGCCGTCGGGCGCCAGCGGGTGACGCCGGCGCGTCTCCTTGTAGCGGGTCACGAGCGTCTGCTCGGCCGCCTCGAGGAACAGCACGTGATGGCTCAGGCCGAGCGCGTCGAGGTCGTCGACGACCGCGCGCAGCGCCTCGAAGTAGACGCCGCCGCGCACGTCGGAGACGACGGCGGCGCGCTCCACCTTCGAGCCCTGGTGGACGAACAGCTCGACCAGCGAGCGAATCATCTCCGGCGGCAGGTTGTCCACGCAGAAGTAGCCCGCGTCCTCGAACACGTTCATCGCCGTCGACTTGCCCGCGCCCGAGAAACCCGTGATCACGACGAGGTCCTGCAGGCGCGTCTGCACGACCGGCTGCGGCGTCTTGCCGGCCTTGCGCTCCGAGCCCGCGCGCAGCGGACGCAGCGGTCTGATCACGGCCATCGTCCTATTGTGCGTCACAAGACGGCGAGAGTGTCAAATTCCCGAGAACTGCAGGGAAACTTCCAGACTCCGGCTCCTGAGCCTCGCTCGGTCAGCCGGCGCGGTGCAGATAGGCGTGCAACTCGCGCCCGACCTTGGCGGGCAGCCCGGGCACGGCCTGCAGTTCTTCGCGCGAGGCGGACGCGACCGCGTCGGGCGAGCCGAAGTGGGCGAGCAGCGCGCGCTTGCGCGCAGGGCCGATGCCGGGCAGCCCGTCGAGCAGCGACGTCGTCATCGCGCGGTCGCGCCGCGCGCGATGGTGGGTGATCGCGAAGCGGTGCGCCTCGTCGCGCACGCGCTGCAGCAGCTGCAGCTCGGGCGTGGAGTGGTCGAGCACGAGCGGCGCGCGGCGACCCGGGATGAACAGCTCCTCGATGCGCTTGGCCAACGACACGACCGCGACGCCGCGATCGCGAAAGCCGCTCAGAGAGGCGAGCCCGGCGGCCAGCTGGCCCTTGCCGCCATCGATCACGACGACGTTCGGGAGCGCGGCGAAGCTGGCGTCGTAGGCGGGGTCGTGGGGAGAGAAATCGGACTGGCGCTGCCACTGTGAGAAGCGCCTGCTGAGCACCTCGGCCATCGCCGCGAAGTCGTCTGACTCGCCCTCGGCCAGCGTGCGGATCTTGAAGCGCCGGTAGTCGGACTTCTTCGGAGCGCCGCCCTCGAACACGACCATCGAGGCGACCGTGTGCGTGCCGCCGAGGTTGGAGATGTCGAAGCACTCGATGCGGATCGGCGGCACGTCCAGCCCGAGCGCCTGCTGCAGGCCGTCGAGCGCCTCCACGCGGCTCTGGCGCCGGCGCTCGGATTTGAGCCGCTCCTGGTCGAGCGCCAGGCGCGCGTTGCGCTCGGCCAGCTCGAGGATGCGACGCTTCTCGCCGCGCTCCGCCGCGCGCATCTCGACCGGCCCGCCGCGCCGGCTGGCGAGCGCCTCGACGAGCGCGTCGAGCTCATCCAGCTCGCGCTGGACGACGAGCAGCGCCGGGATCGACATGTGCCCCGCGTAGTACTGCAGCATGAACTCCTCGGCGACCTCCGCGAGGCTGCGCTCGGTCTCGTTGGCCAGGTAGAACGACTGCCGGTCGGACAGCACGCCGTCGCGCACCTGGAACACCTGCGCGTTGGCCTCGCGCCCGTCGAGCGCGACGGCGACCGCGTCGAAGGTGCCGACCGACTCGTTGGCGACACGGCGGCGCTCGAGCAGCGAGTGCACCGCGCGCAGGCGGTTGCGCTCGACGGTCGCCTGCTCGAACTCTTCGGCGGCGGATGCGGCGAGCATGCGCTGCTCGAGCTCGCGCTCGATGTCCTTGAAGCGCCCCGACAGGAAGTCGATCACGCCGTCGATGCCGGCGCGGTACTGCTCCTTGGAGACGTAGCCCACGCACGGGGCCTCGCAGCGCTTGATGTAGTAGTCCAGGCACGGGCTGCCGCTGCGCCGCCCCGGCTCGGCGCCGGTGCACGAGCGGAACATGAACACCTTGGCGAGCACCTCGAGCGTGCCGCGCACGCGCTTGGCATTGGAGTACGGGCCGAAGTACGCGCGACGCGGGCGGTGGCGCTCGCGCGTGAAGTACACGCGCGGGTAGTCCTCGTCGAGCGAGATCGCGATGAACGGATAGGACTTGTCGTCGCGCAGGCGGATGTTGAAGCGCGGCCGGTACTGCTTGATGAAGCTCTGCTCGGCCAGCAGCGCCTCGGCCTCCGAGGCCACGACGACGCACTCGACGCTCTCCACGCTGGCGACCATCTCGGCATGCCCGGGACTGCTCGGCACCTGCGCCTTGGCGAAGTGCGACGCGACGCGCTTGCGCACCGACTTGGCCTTGCCCACGTACACGACGCGGCCTTTGCCGTCGCGAAACAGGTACACGCCGGGCTGGTCGGGCAGCGCGCGCCGCTGCGCGGCCAGGCTCGCCCTCGCCTCTCCCTGCGCATCCGTGATCAGCTCCGTCGCCATCGCATCCGAGGATACGAGGGCAGTCCAGCCCTCAGATCAAAGATGCGGCGAGCAGAGCGCGAGCGTCAGTAGCTGCGCCAGCGGCGGTATACGTCCATCAGCCCGTACAACGCCAACAGCACGAGCGCGAACCACAGCACGCCGAAGATCGTCCTCGAGTGATGCACCATGCGGTCGTAGCCGACGATCAGGAATGCGATCAGCGCCAGCGCGCCGTACAGCCTTGCGCGGTGGCGATCGCCGAGTCCGTGCACGGTGACGCGGTGTTCGCGATAGAGGCGCAGCCCCAGATACCCGAAGCCGGCTGCGAAGCCGACGATCAGCACGCTTTCGAACGTGTTGGCGGCGCGACCGCCACCCGGCAGCAGGAACACCGCCGCGGCGATCAGCGCGACGATCGCGATGTTGCGCAGCCGTCCGCAGCGGTTCATCGACTGCAGTGTAAGTCCTGGCATCCGCTTCGCCGCGCTGCCTGGCTGCGCCGAACCCCTAGCCCCTGACTTCGAGGTTGGTGGCGCCGGCGTACGTGAGAGCGCTCGTGAGTACAGCCCAAACGGGACCGCTGCCCGAGTTCAAGTGCTCGCAGGATCCCGTCGCCGCGACGTACAGGAACTGCTGTTTGGTACAGCCGGTCACGGGTTCCACGATCTTTTTCGGCGAGCACGACTTCGGTCGTGTGCTGCTGGACGTTCAGCGGGGCCAGCTCGGCGCAGCACAGAGCCCGTCAGCGTCTCTTTGAGTTCCCTGTGAGGACCGCAGGCGAATTGGGCGAGCGGTTGGCCTGCGACCTGGGATTCCAGCAGCAGGGTCGCCGCCGGGGAGCTACCTGCTTCTTCGGAGCTGTATACGAGTTCGCCCGCCAGGGGTTTCGTTTTGACTCTGCCCGCCATGCTCATCGCGGTCTGACAGCTCGCCGTGATGCTTGGCGCCAGACATTCGGTGAAGATCAGTTTCAGGTTCCTGACGTCCTTGTTGCCGGCGACTTTGCCGCCTGCTCGTGGAGTTGCCGCATTCGAGCAACAGACCACCGTCGAGCTTGATCGGCCCGCCGCTACCGGTGAAGCCCGTGTTGCCGGTGTGGGGGAAGCGTTGTTCCTGAAAAATTCCGGTAGCGCGGCCGACGCCGACGACGCGCCGGCTGCGAGCGACGCGACGAGACAAAGTCCGACGAGCCTAATGCGCATGCTCAACCCCGTTCCCCTTTTCCGACCAGGAGATCCCGGCCGACTCCAGCGAACGCTACGCCGATCCTCGCAGCACCATGTCGCGCGGTTCTCAGCGCTAGCAGCCGCCAGCTCGTGACGGTGCGGCCCGCAACCTGGAGCTCAACTAGTCGACCAGCGTCTCCAGCCGCGCGTACGCATCCTCGACGGCGCGGCGCGCGGCCGTGTGGCGGGCCTCGGACTTGGCCGACTCGTACTTGCTGGCCCACGCCGCCGGGTCCGACAGCTCCTGCTCGAGCGCGCGCATCGCCGCCTCGGCGTCCTCGACCGCGCGCTCGGCCTGTTGCTGCGCGCTGAGGCGGTTCTTGGACGGCCCCTTCGGGCTTCGGTTTGCGCTTCGGCTTGCCGGCGGCGCCGCTGGACCGTTCGCGCTCGGTCCATTCGCCGTTCCAGCCGGCGCATGTGCCGGCTGGCGGAGGGGCGCATGCGCCCCTCCGTGGGACCGCGCATGCGCGGCCCCGGGCAGGCCGTCCGCGCATGCGGACGCGCCGACTTCGCCTCTTCGCGCACGCGCACGTACTCGGGCCAGCCGCCCGTGTAGCTGTGCAGCGCGCCGTCCTCGACCGCGACCGTGCGCGTGCCGACCGCGTCGAGCAGCGCTCGGTCGTGCGAGACGAGCAGCACGGCGCCGGTGAACGAGCGCAGCGCGTCCTCGAGCGCCTCGCGGCTCTCGATGTCGAGGTGGTTGGTGGGCTCGTCGAGGATCAGCACGTTGGCGCCGGAGTGCACGAGGATCGCCAGCGACAGACGGCGGCGCTCGCCGCCCGACAGCCCCTCGAGCGGCTTCTCCGCGTCCTCGCCCGAGAACAGGAAGCGCCCGAGCAGCGCGCGCGCTTTGCCCTGCGTCAGGCCGGTCGCGCGTTGCGCGGCGTCGAGCACGCTCTGGCCCGAGTCGCCGCCCGCGCCCAGCTCGTCGGCGTGCTGGGACAGGTAGCCAACCTTCACGTTGTGCCCCTTGGACAGCTTGCCCGCAGCCAGCGCGCGGCGGCCCGCGAGCGTGTCGATCAAGGTCGTCTTGCCGGATCCGTTGGGGCCGACCAGCGACACGTGCTCGCCGCGCTCGAGCCACAGCTCGGCTTCGTCGAGCAGCACCACCGCCGGTTGCGCGCCGACCTCGATGCGCGCGTCGCTCAGCTCGAAGATCACGCGTCCCGAGCGCTCCGGCGCCGCGAACTGGAAATCGAGGCTGCGGCCGTCCCGCGGGTCACGCTCGATCCGCTCGATCTTCGCCAGCTTCTTCACGCGCGACTGCGCCTGGCGCGCCTTCGTGGCCTTGTAGCGGAAGCGCTCGATGAACCGTTCCATGCGCGCGATCTCCGCCTGCTGGGCGTCGATCGCTCGACCCTGAGCGATCTCGCGCGCCGCCTGCTCCTTGCGCCACTGCGCCCACGAGCCCGCGAAGAAGCGCGAGCGACCGGCCTCGAGCTCCAGCACAGCCGTACCTACCGCCTCCAGGAACCAGCGGTCGTGGGCGACCAGCACGACCGCCGCGTCGAGGTCGACGAGCGTCTGCTCGAGCCATTCCAGCGACTCGATATCGAGGTGGTTGGTGGGCTCGTCGAGCAGCAGCACCTCCGCGTCGGTCGCCAGCGCGCGCGCCAGCGACGCGCGCGTCAGCTGGCCGCCGGAGAACGTGTCGAGCGAGCGCTCGAGATCCTGCTCGCCGAAGCCGAGCCCGCGCGCCATCACCGTCGCGCGATCGCGCCACAGGTAGCCCCCGCGCGCCTCCAGGCGCGCCTGGGCGCGCGCGTAGCGCGACAGCAGCGCCTCGTCGTTCGCTCCAGCCGCCATCCGCGCCTCCAGCTCGGCCAGCTCGGCCTCGATCTGCAGCTCCTCGGCGCAGCCCGACAGCACGTAGTCGCGCAACGCCAGCCCGTGGCCGCCGCCCGTAGCCGCGTCCAGCGGCGGTCGCTGGTCGTGCAGCGCGATGCGCACGCCCTTGGCCACGCTCAGCTCGCCGCGATCGATCGACGTCTCCCCCGCCAGCATCCGCAGCAGCGTCGTCTTGCCCGCGCCATTGCGCCCCGCAATCGTGATCCGTTCGCGTCGCTCCAGCTTGAACGACACGCCACGCAGCAGCGGCCGTCCGCCAATGTCCTTGTGCAGGTCCGATGCAGTCAGCAAAGCCACGGCCCGTGATACCAGGGGATCCCCACAGCCGGCCCGGAAGGCCGGCCCTGTAACTGCCGGGGCGGCCTGAACGGTCACAAGTTGTAATCCAGGTAGCAAAGGCCGGACCGGCCCAGGAACCCGGATGCCGTTTACAAAGGTCCTGCAACGCGCTCAGCCACGCGCTCGGCGCGCCGACGCGGAGGCCGGCTGCCCAAGAGGCCGGATGCCGTTTACAAGGTCCTGCGGCGCGCAAGGACAGCCAACCCCCATGATCGACCCGGCCACAGGCGCACTCGGCGCCACGCCCTTCGCTAGCATCCGCCGCGAAGTGCGACGCCTGTCGACATGCCTCTTCGCGTGGGCCGTGCTGGCCTCGCTAGTCCTGGCCCCGGTCGCCGACGCGGCCAACGACGGGCGCGGCTTCTGGGGCGCGACCAACGACAAAGTGGTCACAGACGCCGGCTTCATCCTGATCGTGTTCTTCCCACTGTTCGTGTTCACGATGAGCATGCTGCAGCGCGCTCTGGACAAACGCAAGGAAGCACGCAAGGCCGCACAGAAGGCGCACCTGAGCAACGCTCAGTGGCGCGGCGGCTGGTAGCGCGCGGACGGCGCGCCGAGCGGTGGGCCGCCGATGAGCGAGCAGCCACCGAAGGACGCCGAGGCCGTCCACTACGAGCGACGCGGGGCGGCGGCGATCGTCACGATCGACCGCCAACACCGTCGCAACGCCGTCGACGGCCCGACGGCTGTCGCGCTGCACGACGCTTATCGACGCTTCGAGGCCGATGACGACGCTCGCGTGATGGTGCTGACGGGCGCCGGAGGGGTCGCGTTCTGCGCGGGCGCCGACCTGAAGGCGACGGACACGTTCGTCGGACCGGCTGATGAGCGCGGAGGGGCCGATGGGGTTCACGCGGCTGACGCCGTCCAAGCCGACGATCGCGGCGATCTCCGGCTTCGCGCTGGCGGGCGGGCTCGAGCTGGCCCTGTGGTGCGACCTGCGCATCGCCACCGAGGGCTCCGACGCTCGGCTACCCCGAGCGTCGCTGGGGCGTCCCGCTGATCGACGGCGGCACGCAGCGCCTGCCGCGCATCGTCGGGCTCGGCCGCGCGCTCGACCTGATCCTGACCGGGCGCATGATCGACGCTCAGGAGGCTCACGCGATCGGCCTGCTCACCGAGGTCGTCGCGGCGGGCTCGCACATAGCAGCGCGCGCTCGAGCTCGCCGAGGGGCTGGCGCGATTCCCGCAGCGCACGATGCTCGCCGACCGCCGCAGCGCGATCGAGGGCTTCGGGTTGCCGCTCGCCGACGCGCTCGCGCTCGAGGCCGAAGCCGGCCCCGAGGTGTTCGAGGACGGCGCGCGCGGCGCCGCTCGCTTCGCCGCCGGCGAGGGCCGCGGCGGGGCCGGGGCCGGGGCCTAGGGCGCCCGGACCGGCCCAGCTTTCAAGTAGGCTCTGCCTCGCGATGGCCTACTTCGTCACAGGAGCGACCGGCTTCATCGGGCGTCGCCTGGTCGAGCAGCTGCTCGACAAACGCCAGGGCAAGGTGTACGTGCTCGTACGCGAGAGCTCGCTCGAGCGGCTCGGCGACCTGATCGAGCGCTGGAGCGTCGTCGGCGGATCGACCACCGCCAAACGCGTGCAGCCGATCGTCGGAGACCTGCGCCGGCCGCTGCTCGGCGTCGAGCAGGAGCAGGTCACGGAGCTGCGCGGCAAGATCGTTCACTTCTTCCACCTGGCCGCCGTGTACGACATGACCGCCCCGGCCGAGCTGAACACGGCCGTCAACGTGGGTGGCACCACACACGCCGTCGAACTGGCGCGCGCGATCAACGCCGAGCGCCTGCACCACGTGTCCTCGATCGCCGTCGCCGGCGAGTACAAGGGGACCTTCGAAGAGGAGATGTTCGACGAGGGCCAGAAGCTGCCATCTCCCTACCACCGCACCAAGTTCGAGTCCGAGCGGATCGTGCGCGAGCAGCCCTACGTGCCCTGGCGCGTGTACCGGCCGGGCATCGTCGTCGGCGACTCGCGCACGGGCGAGATGGACAAGATCGACGGCCCGTACTACTTCTTCAAGGCGATCCAGCGCGCTCGCCAGCTGCTGCCCGAGTGGACGCCGCTGGTCGGCCCCGACCTCGGCAACACCAACGTCGTCCCGGTCGACTGGGTCGTCGACGCGCTCGAGCACATCGCGCACGAGCCCGACCTCGACGGCAAGGCCTTCCACCTGACCGACCCGCGCCGCCAGCGCGTCGACGAGCTGCTCAACGAGTTCGCCGTCGCCGCGCACGCCCCGCGCGTCGCCGTGAGCATCGACAAACGCCTGACCGGCCCGATCCCCAAGTGGCCGCTCGCGCTGGCGCTCGACCTGCCGCCCTGGCGCCAGCTGCGCAAACTCGCCCTGCGCGAGCTCGGCATCCCCGAGGAGGTGCTCGCGCACATGGAGCTCGTGCCCCGCTTCGACACGCGCCTGGCCGGACGAGTGCTGGCCGGCACGCCGCTCGAGCGTCCGCCGGCGCTGCACGACTACGCCGGGCGCCTGTGGGACTACTGGGAGCGCGACATGGAGCCGAGCATGTCCGCCGGACGCACGCTCAAGGAGGCGCTCGACGGCAAGCACGTGATGATCACGGGCGCGTCGTCCGGGATCGGGCGCTCGACCGCGCTGAAGGTCGCCGAGGCCGGCGGCGTGCCGCTGCTGGTCGCGCGCAACGTCGAGAAGCTCGAGGAGGCGCGCGCGGAGATCGTCGCCGCGGGCGGCACCGCGTATGTGTACGCGGCCGACATCGCCGACATGGAGTCGGTCGAACGGCTCGTCGAGCGGGTGCTCGCCGACCATCGCAATGTGGACATGCTCGTCAACAACGCCGGGCGCTCGATCCGCCGCTCGATCGCGCTCAGCTACGACCGCTTCCACGACTTCGAACGAACGATGCAGCTCAACTACTTCGGCGCCGTCAAGCTGATCATCGGGCTGCTGCCGCACATGCGCGAGCGCGGGTCCGGGCACATCGTCAACATCTCCTCGATCGGCGTGCAGGCCAACCCGCCGCGCTTCTCCGCCTACGTCGCCTCGAAGGCGGCGCTCGACGCGTTCACCCGCGTGGTCGCCTCCGAGGTGATCGGCGACGGCGTCACGTTCACGACGATCCACATGCCGCTCGTGCGCACTCCGATGATCGCGCCCACGAAAATGTACGACGCGTTCCCCACGCTCACGCCCGGACGAGGCCGCCGACATGATCTGCGAGGCGCTGCGCGCGCGCCCCAAGCACATGGGCACCCGCCTCGGCACCGTCGGCGAGATCGCCTACGCGCTGTCGCCCAAGGCCGTCGACCGGATCCTGCACCTGGCCTACCGCGTGTTCCCCGACTCGGCCGCCTCCAAGGGCCAGGGCAGCGTGGACACCGACGAGCGCGCCTCCTTCGAGCAGATCGCGATGGCGACGCTGACGCGCGGCGTGCACTGGTAGCGGCTCGCGCGGGCGCCGGCGATCAGCCGGCGCGCGGGCACTGGCGGTCGCGCGCGCCCCGCCGGCGCCCGGCTGAGATGATTTGCTGCTCGTGAGCGAGGCGACCCCGGCCATCGAAGTGCACGCCCTGAGCAAGCGCTACGGCGACTTCGAGGCGGTGCGCGGCATCGATATCAGCGTGCGCCGCGGCGAGGTGTTCGGCCTGCTCGGGCCCAACGGCGCCGGCAAGACGACGACCGTCGAGATCCTCGAGGGCTACCGCGCGCGCAGCGGCGGCGAGGTGTCGGTGCTCGGCCACGACCCCGGCAGGCGCAGCCGCGCACTGCGCCAGCGGATCGGCATCGTGCTGCAGTCGGGCGGCATCTACGGTCACATCACGCCGCGCGAGGCGCTGCGTCACTGGGCCGGCTTCTACCCGCACCCGCGCGACGTCGAGGAGGTGCTCGCGCTGGCGGGCCTGCAGGACAAGGCCGACGCGCGCAGCCGCCGGCTGTCCGGCGGGCAGCTGCGGCGCCTGGACTTCGCGCTGGCGCTGGTCGGCGACCCCGAGCTGATCTTCCTCGACGAGCCGACCACCGGCTTCGACCCCGAGGCCCGGCGCAGCGCCTGGGAGACCGTGCGCAAGCTGCGCGACCTCGGCAAGACGATCCTGCTGACCACGCACTACCTCGACGAGGCGCAGGAGCTCGCCGACCGCGTCGCGATCGTCAAGGACGGGCGCATCCTCGCGGTCGGCCCGCCTCGCGAGCTCGGCGTCGGCGCGTCGCACTACCGCGTCGCCTACCGCGACCGCGACGGCGAGCTTCGTCGAACGCCAGACCGACGACCCGACGGCGCTGCTGCCGAGCTGACGGCCGAGGCGCTCGCGCGCGGCGAGAAGCTCGAGGAGCTGAGCGTCGGGCGCCCGACGCTCGAGGACGTCTACCTGGAGCTGACCGCCGATGGCTGACGCGCTGACGCTCGGCTGGCGCCAGTACCGCCTGGAGCGGCGCATGTTCTGGCGCAATCCCGAGCGCCGCGTTCTTCAACTTCCTGCTGCCGCTGCTGTTCCTCGCGGGCGGCGGCGCGATCCTCAGCCGGCAACCAGCATCAGCTCAACCGGCTGATACCCGCGATCGCCGGGCATGAGCGTGATGTCGACGACCTTCACCGCGCTGGCCTACAACATCGTGTTCCTGCGCGAGCGCGGCGTGCTCAAGCGCATCCGCGGGACGCCGCTGCCGACGGGCTCCTACTTCGGCGGCGTCGCCGCCAACGCCGTCACCAACGCCGCGCTGCAGATCGCGATCGTGATCCTCGCCGGCAAGCTCATCTTCGGAATCGGCTGGCCGCGCGACTGGGCCGAGCTGGTCGTGTTCGTGCTCGTCGGCGTCGTCTGCCTCGCCGCGCTCGGCGTCGCCTTCGCCCACGCGATCCCCAACTTCGAGTCGACCGCCGCCTACGTCAACGCCGTGTTCCTGCCCGTCGTGTTCATCTCCTTCTACGTGTTCGACTCGACCAGCGCCCCCGGCTTCCTGCGCCAGATCGCCGAAGCGCTGCCGCTGAAGCCCCTGATCGACGGGCTGTACGGCGCGATCGTCACCGGATCTGGACTCGGCGACCATCTCGACGCGCTCGCCGTGATCGCCCTGTGGGGCGTATTCGGGCTGTTCCTCGCCGTGCGCGGCTTCTCGTGGGAGCAGTCGCGCACATGATCACAGACGACCAGAGGAGCGCAATGAAGCAGCTCGCCGACGGACCTCTACCTGCTGCGCGGCTTCCCGCCGAACGCGATCAACGTGTACCTGCTCGAGGACGTGCTGATCGACGCGGGCACGCGTCAGGCGGAGGGGCGGATCGTCCGCCAGATCCGCGGGCGCACGGTGAACGCGCACGCTCTCACCCACGCGCACCCCGACCACCAGGGCTCGAGCCACGCGATCTGCGATCGGCTCGAGATCCCACTGTGGTGCGGACACGGCGACGTGCCGGCGATGGAGACGCCCGGGCGCGATCTCCAACAGCCAGGCGCCCGGCTGGCTCAACCGCTTCCAGGCAGCGCTTCTGGACGGGGCCGCCGCACCCGGTCGCGCGCGCGCTGAAGGAGGGCGACGAGGTCGCCGGCTTCACCGTGCTCGAGGTGCCCGGCCACTCGCGCGGGCACGTCGCCTACTGGCGCGAGTCCGACCGCGTGCTGATCCTCGGCGACGTGCTCAACGGCATGAACCTGATCACCGGCAAACGCGGCCTGCAGGAGCCGCCGCGGATCTTCACGCCCGACCCCGCTCGCAACCGCCAGTCGGCGCGCAGGCTCGCCGCGCTCGAGCCCGAGCTCGTCTGCTTCGGCCACGGGCCGCCGCTGCGCGACCCGCGCGCCCTCAGCCGAGTTCGCCGAACGCCTGCCCGACTGACCGACGTGGCCGAGACGACCGCGGCGGCCGAGACGGCCGACAGCATTTTCATCGCCGACGGCGATCGCTTCGTGCCGAGCGAGCAGGCGCGCGGGCCGTGGGATCCGAGCGCGCTTCACGGCGGCGCGCCGGCGGCGCTGATCACGACCGCCTTCGAGCGCATGCAGCCTGGCCAGGAGCTGCGCATCGCGCGCCTCTACTTCGAGTTCCTGCGCCCGATCCCGATGTGCGCCGCTGACGCTCTCCACGCGCGTCGTGCGCCCCGGACGGCGCGTACAGGAGCTCGCCGCCGAGCTGACGGCGGGCGAGCAGACGATCGTGCGCGCGAGCGCGCTGCGCGTGCAGGCCGTGTCCGGCGAGGTCGCCGGGCAGGCGGCGGGCGACGGCGCCGAGGCGCGCGCCCGAGCGGACGCCGAGCCGATGCCGCCACCGAGCAGCGGCAAGCCGTTGCCGTTCACGCTCAACGACTCCAGCGAAACGAGCTTCGCCGGCACGGCGATGGAGATGCGCTGGCTGAACGACCCATGGCAGCTCGGCCCCGGGCGCGTGTGGAGCGCCTGCGCCATCCGCTGCTGCCCGGCGAGCAGCTCGACCCCGCTCGCGCGTCTCGCTGCAAGCGCCGACTTCGGCAACGGCGTCAGCGCGGCGCTGCCGTTCGATCGCTTCCTGTTCATCAACGCCGACCTGGCGATCCACCTGCAGCGCCCGCCGCGCGGCGAATGGATCGGTCTCGACGCGCGCACGCTCCTGCACGAGGGCGGCGCGGCGCTCGCCGAAAGCGTGCTGCACGACGAGCACGGGCCCGTCGCGCGCGCTTTTCAGACGCTCGTCGTGCAGGCGCGCTGACGCGGCGCGCTGCCCCACGGCGTCCGGCCCGCCTGGCCGGGCGGGCGGTCCTGCGGGCGATCGCCGATCGCCCGGCGCTCAGCGAACGATCGCCTCGCCGAGCGCGGCGTCGATCGCCGCGAGCGTGTCCGCGTCGAGCTCGATGCCCGACGCAGACGCGTTGGCGCGCACCTGCTCGGGACGCTCGCGCCGACGATCGCCGAGGCGACGTTGGGCTGGCGCAGCACCCACGCGAGCGCCAGCTGGGGCATCGTCAGGCCAGCCTGCTCGGCGATCGGGCGCAGCCGCTGGACGGCCTCGAGCACCGGCTCGGCCATCAGCCGGTCGATGAATCCGCCCATGCTCTCGCTGGCCGCGCGCGAGTCCGCCGGCGGCGGCTGCCCGGGCGCGTACTTGCCCGTCAGCACGCCCTGGGCCAGCGGCGACCACACGATCTGCGAGATCTGCTCGCGTTCGCACAGCGGGATCAGCTCGGCCTCGGGCTTGCGCCACAGCATCGAGTACTGCGGCTGGCTGGAGGCCCAGCGCTCGACGTCCGCAAGCGCCAGCGACTGCTCGATCCTGCTCACCGGCCACTCGCTGAAGCCGATGTAGCGCGCCTTGCCCGCGCGCACGACCTCGCTCAGCGCGCCCATCGTCTCCTCCAGCGGCGTGCTGCTCGTCGTAGCGGTGGCACTGGTAGAGATCGACGTAGTCGGTGCGCAGCCGCTTCAGCGAAGCGTCGATCTGCTTGTGGATCTGCTCCGCGGACAGGCCGCGGTCGTGGTCGACATCGGGAAGTAGAGCTTCGTCGCAAGCACGTAGGAGGAGCGCTCGCGCCCCGCGAGCACTTCGCCGAGCACCTCCTCGGCGGCGCCGCGCCCGTACACGTTGGCCGTGTCGATGAAGTTGATGCCGGCCTCGAACGCGGCGTCGACGCATGCGCGCGCCTGCTCGCGCTCGACGCCGCCGGAGTAGGTCAGCCACGAGCCGAGGCTGATCTCCGAGACCTCCAGGTCGCTCCAGCCGAGCCGGCGCAGGTTCATGTCCGCGAGCTTATCGATCGGCCACCCCGGGCTGCGCGACGTCGAGCTCGCTCGTGCGCGGCGCGGCGATAGCCTTCCCAGCATGCAGCCGAACGGTCCGATCGACCCGTCGCTTCGCATCGGCTCCGTGCACCTCGCCGTCGGCGATCTCGCGCGCAGCGCCGACTTCTACGAGCGCGTGCTCGGCCTGCCGCTGATCTCGCGCGAGCAGGACAGCGCGCTGCTGGGCGCGGACACGGCGCGGCCCGCGCTGCGCTTGAGCGCGATCGCGGAGCCCACGCCGCTATCGCCCCGCAGCACGGGCCTGTTCCACGTCGCCTGGCTGCACCCATCGCGCGCCGCGCTCGCGGACACCGTCAGGCGGATCGCGCGGGCGCGCTGGCCGATCGACGGCGCCTCCGATCACGGCGTCTCCGAGGCGCTGTACCTGAGCGACCCCGACGGGCTCGGCATCGAGATCTACGCCGACCGTCCGCGCGAGCGCTGGCCGCGCCCCGAGGACGGGCGCGGCGTGAGCATGTTCACGCTTGCCGCTCGATCTCGACGACCTGCTGGCAGCAGGCGCCCGCCGAGCCCGGCGACGCGATCGCGCCGGGGACCTCGATCGGGCACGTGCACCTGAAGGTGGCCGACGTCCCCCGCGCGGATGCCTTCTACCGCGACGCGCTCGGTTTCGAGGAGCAGGCGCAGCTGCCCTCCGCCGCGTTCGTCTCGGCCGGCGGCTACCACCACCACATCGGCCTCAACTCGTGGCAGAGCGCCGGCTCCACCGCCGCCGCCGCAGGACGCGCCGCGGCTGCGCGCGATCGACTTCGAGCTCGCCGACGCCGACGCGCTCGACGCGCTGCGACGACGGCTCAGCGGGGCCGCGCCGGACGCGCTCGCCGGCACTGCGCCGGCGGGCGGCGAGCTCGATGCGCTGTCGGTCGAAGACCCCGACGGCAACGTGCTCGCGCTTCGCCGCGCTGTCAGGCTGACGCTTCGCTGAGGCGCTCGCGCTCGCTCGTGCTGACAGCTTCAGCTCGACGGACGCCAGCAGCTCGCTCGAGCTGCTCGGTCGAAGTCGCGCTGGCGATCGGCGCGAGCACGGTCGGCTGTTCGCGCAGCCAGGCGAGCGCCACCGCGGCGAGCGGCGCGCCGTGCTCGGCGGCAATCGCGTCGAGCGCGTCGAGCACCGCGAAGCCGCGCTCGTTGCAGATAGCGCTCGGCGCACCCCGGACGCGCGCTCGCTGCCGACCGCGGCGCCATCGCGCCGGTACTTCCCCGTCAGGAAGCCCTGCGCGAGCGCGAAGTAGGGCAGGCAGGCGATGCCGTGGCGCTCGCACACCGGCGCCAGCTCGCGCTCGTAGTGGTCGCGCTCCATCAGGTTGTATTGCGGCTGCAGCGCCACGTACGAGGCCATTCCGTCGCGTTCGCCGATGCGCAGCGCCTGCTCGAAGCGCTCGGCGCTGTAGTTGGAGGCCGCCGCGTACGCGATCAGCCCATCGTCGATCAGCTCGCGAACGCCGCCAGCGTCTCCTCCAGCGGCGTCTGCGCGTCGTCCTTGTGCGCGTAGTAGAGGTCGATGCGATCGATGCCCAGCCGCCGCAGCGAGGCTTCGGCGCCCTCGCTGCACGGTCGCCCGCGCCAGCCCCGGTCGGCGCATCCCCACCTTCGTTGCGATCACGAGCTGCTCGCGGTTGCCGCGCGCGGCAATCCAGCGGCCGATGATGCGCTCGGACTCGCCCGCCCCGCCCGGGCCGCGCCGCCCGTAGCTGTTGGACGTGTCGATGAAGTTGCCGCCCGCCGCCAGATACGCGTCGAGCACCTCGAACGAGCGCTGCTCGTCGATCGTCCAGCCGAACACGTTGCCGCCGAGGCAGAGCCCGAAGACGTCCAGGTCGGTGTTGCCGAGGCGCGCGATGCGCTCAGCAGTAGCCGTCCATCCGTCCAAAGCCGCGTCCGATTCGCTCCAGGACACAAGATTTAAGCCTGCCTTCAGGCACGACGCGCAACACTGTCGGTGGGAGGACATGACCCCGATCCCTGAGGAGGGAGTTATGCCCAGAATCATCGTCACGACTGACCCGATCGACCAACGCGAGGAGCCGCCTGTGCTGCTCGACGAGCGCGTCTACTCGCTGCACCTGTGCGACGACCACGCCGCCGAGCAGCTGATCGAGCGTCTCGCCTGGGCGGTCAGCGACGCCGAGGACACCCAGCGGCGCTTGCTGCCCGCCTGAACACCCCAACCACACACCCGCCCTCTAGGCGCCCGCGCCGCGCGTCCGGCCCTGCGCAGGCGCCGGCAAGCGTCGTCTAGCGTCGTCGGCCCGTCGGCGAAGCTCTGGATCGGCGGCGCCACGGCCCGCATGCTCGAGCCCACCTCGGCGGCCTCGTCTTCCTGCTCGGACGCCGCCGCCGTCGCGGGTGCGGGCAGGCGGTGCACACGCGCGGGCGCGGGCGGTTGCTCGCCATCGACGCCTCCCGAGACGAAGCGCTCGAGCGCCGCGAGCTCACGCACGATCAGGTTGACGACCCCTTCGGCGCACTCCACGCGACCCCGTGCGAGCAGCAGCGGCTCGGCCCGCGCGAGGTAGCGATGACGCTCGTATACCGGCCCGGGCACGACCAGGTTGACCGTCCCCCACTCGTCCTCGAACAGCAGGAACATCGTTCCCTTGGCCGTGCCCGGTCGCTGTCTGGCGATCACGAGGCCGGCCATCGTCACCGCGCTGCCGCTCGGCAGGCGCGCGAGCTGGGCGCTGGTCACGAGCATCGGCACGAGCAACCGCTCACGCAGGATCGCCATCGCGTGGTCGTCGACGGTCACGCCGCTCGTCGCGTAGTCGGCGATCAGCTGCTGCCAGCGCCCGAGCGAGCGCAAGCGCGGGGCCGCCGGCAGCTCGAGCGGCAACGCCAGCTGCGTCTGATCGCCGGCGCCCAGGCCAGGCGCGGCGATCCCCAGCTGCCACAGCGCCGATCGCCTGCCCGTCTCGCCGGCCGATCGCAGGTCGAGTGGCGCCGAGGCGGTCGCGATCCGATCGCAAGCGCCTGACCAGGCGAGCTGCTCGAGCGTCCGGCGAGTGGCGCCGACGCGACCGGCCAGCTCACCGAGGCTGCGGAACGGGCCGTTTTGCTCGCGCTCGGCGACCAGCTCACGCATCTCTGCGCTCGCGGCGTCCTTCACGTAGCCGAGCCCGAGGCGCACGCCGCCGTCCTCCACGGTGCACTCCACCTGGGAGGCGTTCACGTCGACGCGCCGCACCGCGATCCTGCGGTGTCCGGCCTCGTGTACGAGGCTGTCCGGGGCGTAGAAGCCCATCGGCTGCTCGTTGAGCAACGCGCACAGGAACTCCGCGCCGTAGTGCACGCGCAGCCAGGTCGACTGGTAGGCGAGCAGGCCGAAGGCCGCGCTGTGCGCCTTGGGGAAGCCGAAGCCGGCGAAGCCCTCGACCATCTGCCACACGCGCTCCGCCGTCTGCAGGTCTGCGCCGCCGTGGCGCACGGCGCCCTCGACGAAGCGCTCGCGATGGCTTGCCAGCAGCTCGCGCGAGCGCTTGCGGCTCATCGCCCGCCGCAGCCCGTCGGCCTCGCCCGGCGTGAAGCCGGCGAACGCTTCGGCCACTTCCATCACCTGATCCTGGAAGATGATCGTCCCGAGCGTGTCCCGCAGGACGGCCTCGAGCGCCGGATGCTCGTAGGGGATCTGGTAGGCGGGGTCCTCGCGCAACCGCCGCCGGCGCTCGATGTAGGGGTTGATCGCGCCGCCCTGGATCGGGCCGGGCCGGATGATCGCCACCTGAACGGTGAGGTCGTCGAGGCTGTCGGGGCGCGTGCGCAGCAGCGACTGCATCTGCGCGCGGCTCTCGATCTGAAAGACACCGACGGTGTCCGCCTCGCTGATCGCCCCGAAGGTCTCCTGGTCGTCGAACGGGATGCGCGACAAGTCGATCCGCTCGCCGCGCGTGCGCGCGATCGTCTCCACACAGCGCTCGACCGCCGACAGCATGCCCAGGCCGAGCAGGTCGATCTTCAGAAAGCCCGCGTCGGCACAGGAGTCCTTGTCCCATTGCACCATCTGCCTGCCCTCCATCGCCGCCGGCACGACCGGGCAGCAGTCGATCAGCGGTCGGGTGGCGACGATCATCCCGCCTGAATGCTGGGAGAGGTGGCGCGGCAGCCCATACGCCTCCTCGACGAGCCGCGCCAGCCAGCGCCAGCGCCCGGAGGGACCGGCGGCATGGGCCGGCGGCGGCGTCACGCCGACATCTGGTCCCCCCCGCGCGCTCCCGCCTCCTGCGCGCCGACCGCGATGTCGTGTTCGACGTCCGATCCGAAGCGCTCGGCGCCGCGGGCCGCGCGCTCGATCTCGCCGGGAGGCAGTCCGAGCACCTTGCCGAGCTCGCGGATCGCCCCTCGCGCGCGGAAGGTGGGGAAGGCCGCTACCAAGGCCGCGTGGTCGCGCCCGAAGTGCTCGTGCACGCGCGGTATCAGCTGCGCGCGGATGTCGCGCGGGAAATCCAGATCGATGTCGGGCAGTCCGCGCAGGTCCTCGTGCAGGAAGCGCCCCATCGTCAGCCCGCTGGCGAGCGGATCGATGTGCGAGAGCCCGATCAGGTAGCAGACCAGCGAGGAGACCGACGACCCCCGGCCGCGCCCGGGCGCCAGCAGCGCGCGCACGGAATCGGGTCCCCTGACCTCCGCGGCGATTCCCCGCGCGAGCTCGAGCATCTCGTGGTGGAGCAGGAAGAAGCCAGCCAGTCCCAGCTTGCCGATCACGTTCAGCTCCTGCGTGAGGCGCGACTGCGCCTCGGCGCTGATCGCGGACGCGCAGTAGCGCTCCCGCAGGCTCGCGCCGCACAGCTCGGCCAGGCGCCGCCCGGCGTCCACGTCCTCGGCGCCGGGATAGCGGTAGCCGAGGTCCGTGTCGAGATCGAACGTCAGCCGCTCGGCCAGCAGCAGCGTCTCGCGCACCGCCTGCGGATGATCGGCGAAGCGGCTGGCCATCGCCTGCGGCGTGCTCATCACGTGACTGGCGTTGCCGCGTCGCAGCGGCTCGGAGGCGTCGAGCGTGGTGTGATTGCGCAGGGCGACAAACGCGTCCTGCAGCTCGGCCCGCGAGCGCGCGTGCGCGTGCACGTCGCCGCTCGCCACGCACGCCACTCCCAGCCGCCGCGCAAACGCCGCGAGCGTCCGGTTGCGGGCACGGTCGTGACGAGCGTAGGGACGTTGCAGCTCCACGCGCAGGCCATCTGGGCCGAACGCGTCCAGCAGCCGCCGCGCCACCGGCTCGTCGTGGACGCCGCCGCCGATCGCCGATCGCTCGGCGCAGCCCGTCAGGCAGACGAGCCCCTCGGCGTGGTCGAGCACCGTCCCCAGGTCCACCGACGGCTCGCCGAGCTCGCGTCGATTGGTCCCGTCGCGCGTGTGCTCGTGCGCGTGCGTGAGGATCCGGCAGAGATTGCGCCAGCCGCGCTCGTCGCGTACGAGCAGCGTGAGATGACGGCCGCCGGCATCGCGGCCGGAGGCTGGGGCACCGCGACCGGACGCCGGGGCACCGCGGCCGGAGGGCGGGGTCAGGTCGACCTCGGCGCCGTGAATCGCTCGCACGCCGTGGTCGGGCGCGGCCTGGGCCAGCTCCATCGAGCCCGACACCGAGTTGTGGTCGGTCAGCGCCAGCGCCACGTGGCCGAGCTCGCGCGCCCTGTGCGCCAGCTCGTGCGGCAGCGACACCCCGTCCAGGAACGAGTAGGCGGAGTGGCAGTGAAGCTCCACGTACGGCGGGGTCGACGTCATCCCAGTCCTTCGCGCAAGCGCATGCCCGGCTCACGATCCTTGGGCGAACCAGCCGCTGCCGGGCTCGCGCCGTTCCGCGGCCAGGTCGTGGAAGACGACCACGTTGCGCCCGCTCGTGGTCACCACCTCCCAGTAGCGCCGCCGCAGCGGCTGGGCGGTCCACCAGCGGTCCTCCACCAGCCACGACTCCCGCACCAGCTCCACCGCCCGCCCGTCCACCTGCACAGGGACGCCGCCCGCTCCCGTGAGCACGCGCGCCGGGTGGGGCAGGTTGAGGGCCCGCGTCACGATGGATGGCAGGTTGAGGTGGTCGCGCCGTGGCCGATCGAAGATCGGCCAGCAAACGCCGCACACGAGCACGGGCGGGCTATCGATCGTCTGCAATCGGCCAGCACGTCGCGCATCGTGGTTGGCGTATGACGCCACCGCGGAGCCCCCGCATCGACCGCGCCCGGCATCAACCCGGCAGCGGCGTGAGCACGACCCGCCGCTCGGGCACGCGCGAGTCGGGGTCCACGCAGACGGCCCGCAGCGCGGCGTCCTCGCCGGCCACGGCGCGCACCTGCGCGACGGCCTCACGCATGCGCGCGAGGCGCGCGGCATGGCCCTCGTCCAGCAACGCCCGCTGCTCGCCGGCCGGAGGGCCGAAGCGCTCGACGGCGAGTCCCAGCGTCGCCGCCGGCGCCGGGAGCAACAGCAAGCGCAGCGACAGCGCCAGGGAGATGCGATCTCGGTCGGCGAGCGGCTGGCGGAAGACCACGCGCTCGCGCCAGCCGCCTCCGGCCAGCAGGCGTGCGGACAGCGTCACCGCGCGCAGCGTGCGCCCACGGCGCTCACGGCGCGCCAGCAGCCGGTCGACCAGCACGCCGAGCACCCGCTCGATCGCCTCGCCGGAGCTGGCGTCGCCGACGTTCATCGTCTCCTCCATGCCGTCCTCGAGCAGACGCGCGCGCAGCGGAGCGTCCTCGCCACAGGCGAGTCGATGCGCACGCACCCCGGCGGCCCCGAAGCGGTCGGCGAGCTCGGTGCGTCCGAGACGCGCCAGCTCGCCCAGCGTGCGCACGCCGAGGCGCGTCAGCGGCTCGAGCAGCTGTTCGGTCTCCGCGCGGTGGTCGAGCAGCTCGATCGGGCGTCCCGCCAGCCAGCGCAAGGCCTCTCCCCCCTCGAGCACGAGCGGGCGACGCGAGCGCACCGCCAGGGCAGCCGCCAGCGCGCAGAAGCGGGTCGGCCCGGCTCCGATGCGCGCGTGCCGATCGCCCGCAGCCGGCTGGCGGCCACGTGCGCCCGGCGCAGCGGGTGGCGGGCCGACCGCGCGCTGCACCGCGGCGATCACGGCGGCGTCCGTGCCGTGCAGCGCGCGCAGGGGCCCGGTCTCGACGTAGGCTAGGCCGGGTCGCACCGCCGGCTCGACGCCGGCCCCGATCGCTTCCAGCGAGCGCAGCAGCGACTCCCACGCCTCCTCGACGACCACCGGATCGGCGGGCACGAGCGCCAGCTCGGGACAGCGCGCGAGCGCCTCGCCGAGCGCCATTCCCCTGCGCACGCCATGCGCCTCGGCGGCGCCGGAGACTTCTCCCAAGCGCTGGTCGGACCCCACCGGCGGGGCTATCGCGAGCGCGCGTCCGACGAGCGCCCGCGCCCCCCCGGCGGCAAGCACCAGCTCGAAGCGGGGCAGATAGACGCACGCGACCATACGAACACATGTTCGCATAGCCTGCGGACGGACGCGTCGGGCGCGAGCCCGGCGTCCGGCGCCGTCAGTCCATCGTCAACGGCCCCTCGGCGGAGCCGCTGAGGAACTGGCGGACGAACGCGTTCTCCGAGGAGAACATGTGCTCGGCGTCGCCCGCCTCCACGATCCGCCCCTTCCACAGCACCGCGATGTACTCGCCGATCTGCCGCGCCGAGGCGATGTTGTGGGTGACGACTATGTAGGTGCCCCCGTGGATCGAGTGCATCTCCTGGATCAGGTCGCACAGCAGCGCCGTGCGCACCGGGTCCAGGCCGGAGTCGGGCTCGTCGAAGATCACGACGTCCGGTTCCATCACGAGCGCGCGCGCGAACCCGGCGCGCTTGCGCATGCCGCCGGACAGCTGCGAGGGCGCGTCGTCCATCGCCTCCGCGAGACCGACGTCGGTGAGGCGCTCGGTGACGACTTTGGCGATGTGCGCCTCGCTGGCGTCGGTGTGCTGGCGCAGCGGGAAGGCGACGTTGTCGAACACCGACATCGACCCGAACAGCGCGCCGTCCTGGAACAGCACGCCGATCCGCTGACGCAGGGCGAGCAGCTTGGGCATGGTCAGGTGGGGCACCGATTCGCCGTGCACCACGACGTCGCCGGAGTCGGGGAACATCAGCCCGATCAGGTGCTTGATCAGCACGCTCTTGCCGGTGCCCGACGGGCCGAGCACGACCGTGATCGTGTTGTCGGGGATCGCCACGGTGAGCCCGTTGAGCACGGACACGCCACCGAGACGCTTGTGCACGTCCGTGCAGCGAATCGACCATTCGCCCGCGTCGGGGTCGCCGACGAGGTCGAGGTCGGTCGAGTGGTACTGGTAGTCGTCACTCATCATTTACCACCGTAGACGACGTGTGGGAACTGGCCCGTCTGCCCGTTGAACGTGAACGGCGACTGCTGGTTGCAGCCGGGCGCCGCCACTTCGTTGGGCTTTTCCGGCGCGTTGGCGACCTTGAACTGGATGATCTGTTCGATCAGGCTTTCCGAGATCGTTTCGTTGGACGGTCCGCTGACCGACGGGACAGGATTCGAGCAGCTGCTGTTGCTGAACACCTGCAGGCCGCCATTGCCGAGCGCGCGGAACGCGCCGGGCTTGAAGTACGGGTTCGCGCGGTCGCTGCCGGGTCGCTGCGGGTACACGGCGAGGCTCTCCGGGTTGAGCACGTTCATGATGCGCAGGTAGTGCTGCTGCGGGCCGCCGGGCGTGTTCGTGTTGAGGCCGTGCGCCTGTGTCGCCGCGGTGAAGTTGGCGAAGAACGCCTGCAGCTCCGGGACGTATTCGCTGAGGTACTGCAGGAACGGATCGAAGTTGTGCAGCACCGGTCGGAAGCTTTCGAGCTGCGTGGTCGTCAGGTCGAGCGTCTTGCCGACATCGGGCAGGCCCTTCTTGGCGGCGCTCGTCAGCGGACCCAGCGACTTCAGGAAGTTGTCGAACTGCGGCGCGAACGGCTTGGCCGAGCCCAGCAGCGTCGACAGCTTGCGCTCGACCGGCTGGAATTCCTTCAGGAATGGGGTCGCGTCGACGGCGAAGCGATCGAGTTCTTTGAGCGCGACGCGCGAGCGCCGCTCGAATGTCGGCAGCACGCGGAACGCGTCGGCGAACGACTGGCTGGCTTCAGCGGCCGCGTGGAAGGTGCGCTCGCCGTTGACGATCAGCCCTTCGAGCTGGTGGTCGCGACTGGCGAGCGCGTTGAACACGACGCCGGTGTTGCGAACGAGCGCTTTCACGGCTCCTTCCTGGGAGTTGAGGATGCCGACCAGCGTGTTCGCGTGCTGCACGAACGGATTGATCTCCGAGAACCCCGCGTTGAGCTGTTCGCCACGCCCGTTGATCCCTTCGGCGACGGATTCCTGCCAGATCTGGAAGTCGCGGCGCGTCTTCGGATCGAACGCCGACAGGATGCCGTCGAGCGTGACCGACGGTTCGACCTGGCTGTCGGCGAGCTGGCCGCCGTCCTTCAGGAACGGGCCGCTGTGGCCGCCGTTCTGCGGAATCAGCTGCACGTATGTCTCGCCGAGCAGCGTCTTCTGGCGCAGGATCGCGTGCATGTCGGCGCGCACCGGCGCGTATTTCTCCGCGATTTCGAGTTCCGCGCGCGTGCGTCCGCCGTGGCCGAGCTTGACCGACACGACGCGCCCGACGTCGACGCCGCTGACGCGCACTTCGGACTGTTCGGCAAGCGCCAGCGCTTTCGTGAAGGAGACGGTCATGCGGTAGCCCTTCGGCTTCAGCGGCACCGGGCCGCCGAACGACTCCCACAGGAACAGCAGCAGCCCGAAGCAGCTCAGTACGAACAGGATGATCACGATCATGTTGCCCAGCGTGGGAGCGCGCTTTTGCATCTAGCGTGCACCCCCCCGCTGCTTGCTCGCGGCCTTGCCGAAGGCGGGCGAGAGCCCCGACAGCACGCCCCCCGCCGGAGCCTTGGGCGGCTTCACCTCGTGGACGCTCGCGCCTTTGAGGATGCCCGTGCTCTGGCACTGGGCGCGGGTTGGCGGGTTCAGCAGCCCGACCAGCAGGTTCACGTTCGGGTTGACTTCGGCCACGCCTTTCAGCAGCGGCGCCACTTCGCAGTTGAGGTACACGAGGCTGCGACCGAGCACGCCGTTCCCGTCGGATGAGCTGAGCACGCTGTTGAGGTTGTGGTTGGCCCAGTCCAGGAAGAACAGGAAGCCGCCCTGGCTCTTGCCGGGGTTGTTGGCGAGCTCGTTGAAGAATTCGTTGAACACGGCGAAGCTCGTGGCGAGCTTCGGGAACGATTCCGCGAGCGCCTTGGTGTCCGGCGCGATCAGGTTGATCGTGGGCAGGATTTCGCGGGCGAACGGACGCACCTCGTTCTTGATGATCGGCGTCGTCGCCAGCGCGAGCTTGCGCGTGGCGTCGTTGGCGGGGCCGAGGGCGCTCGCGAACGGCTGCAGTTTGTGCAGGGTCGGGCCGAGCACGTGCGCCGCCGTCGCCAGCTTGCCGAGCCCCCTGCGTGTCTTCGTGAGCGCGCCCGGCAGCAGCTCGATCGTCTGTTCGACGCTGCGGTCCTCTTTGGCGAACGTCGCGAACACGGCGTTGGAGGCGTCGACGAGCTGGGCGAGTTGCTTGTCCTTGCCGCCCAGCGCTTCCATCAGGAGGCGGAAGTTGTGGATCGAGCGCGCCGTGTTGGCGTGACGCTGTGCCAGCTGCGAGGCGATTTCCTGCACCAGTCGCGTGGTCGGGGCGAAGCGCTTGAGCGTCGCCGAGAACGCCTTGCCGTTGTTCTTGAGCCCTTCACCGGCGCCCGCCAGCAGCTCCTGCAGGTAGGCGCGCGTTTCGGCATCCAGCGAGGACAGGAATTCGTCGAAGTTGACGTTCGGCGCGGTCTGCGACAGCGGCAGCGTCGAGCCGCTCGGCAGCTTGCCGGTCGAGGGAGTGCCGGGATCGACCTCGACGGTGATGTCCTGCAGCTGCGTCTTCGGTCGCAACAGCAACGTGGCGTCTCGATAGAAGCGCGCATATTTCGGCGTCACTTTCATCGTGATCGTGGCGACGCCGTTGTGCAGGTCGACGCTGGCGACTTCGCCGGCCTTGGCGCCGGCGATCGTGACGGCCTGGCCCTGTCCGGGCGTGACCGCCTGGGCGGTCTGGATCTCCGCCTTGAGCGTGTAGTAGTTGCGTCCCAGCACCGGCACCCAGCCTGGAAGCTTGAGGTTCTCGTGAGCGAGGATGTAGCCGCCGACGGCCGCAGCGATCACGACCATCGTGATCACCGAGATGAACGCCGTGCGGTAGCGCTCGATCTGGTCGCGGACGCTGAGCCCGCCCTCGTGTTTGTGCCCGGTCGGCTCCATCATTCCGATCCGTCCGCCGGTCCTTGTGAGAGCGGGCCGTTGAATTCCGGCACCGCCTGCGTGTAGCACGGCACCAACGGCTTGTATTCGGGCTCGCTCTTGGGAAACGCCGGACGCGTGCCCTGTGGCTGCTGCGAGGCATGCGCGAGCAGGCGCAGGCCTTTGATGCTCGTGCCCTCGATCGACGATTCACCGGAGCGGATCGTCGGGCCGCCGCTGCCGAGCAGGAAGTGCGTCATCGTGCCGTTGCCGTCGAAGCTCTGGCCGACCCCGGCGAGGCCGGTCAAGCCGTACCAGAATTCCTTGTAGTTCTCGACGCCGCTGACGTCGCCGAGCCGTCCTGCAGGCGCGTGTTGCCGGCCGGGTACAGGACGTTGGTCAGGCACTTGTTGAACAGTTCGGCCTGCTTCTGGAAGGGGACCTGTTCGGAGGTCAGCAGCGCCAGCTGCGGCGTCGCCGCCTCGAGGCCCTTGGCGACGCCGCCGAGCTCGTTGGGCGCCAGCGAGGCTTCGACCTGTTCGATCCACGGCAGCGTGGCGGCAACCGTCTGTGGCGTGTTTTTGACGCCGGGCAGGATGTCGGTCGCGAAGGTCCTGGTCGGCGGGAAGCTGGCGTCCAGTTCGCGCAGCCCGGTGTCGACGTTGTGCAGCGCGCTCGGCAGCACCGCGACCGCGGCGCGCAGGCTGGAGGCCTGGCGGGCGAGCGAGCGGAAGAAGATGTTGAAGTTCACGAACAGTTCCCCGAGCTGCTGTTCGTGCACGTTCAGCGCGGCCGTCACTTTGCCGATGCTCGCGACCAGTTTCGAGAGATCGTGGACTTCGGTGCCGCCGATCGACTGGTTGATGATCGCCCCGCCGCGCTCGGCCGATTCCGCCCGATGGTAGGTTTTGTTGAGCGCTTCGGCGGCGTTGACGCCGCGGACTTCGGGGTCCTGTTCGGCGTTGTCGGCCTTCGATGGCTTGCGCGTCAATCCGTTGCCGTAGCCGATCAGGAAGTTCTGCAGATTCTGGCGGGTGTCGGTGTTCAGCGCATCGAGCACCTGGTCGAGCTGAACGGGATCGGAGGACTGCGTGCTCGGCAGGGTGGCGCCCGAGGACAGCGTCTTGGCCGACGGGCTGCCGGGTTGCAGTTCGACGAACCAGTTCCCTTCCAGGAAGATGCGTGGGCGGATCTTTACGGTCGCGTCGGAGTGGATCGGCAGGCCCCGGCCTTCGATTTCCATCTTCACCAGCGCGGTCGAGCCGTCGCGCTCGATGCCGGTCACCTTGCCCACGTTGACGCCGGCGATCCGCACCGGCGACTTCGGTTTGATGTTCAGCGCGCTGGCGAACTGGGCGTTGAGGCGGTAGCCGTGTTTGAACGGCAGGTGCTTGGTGAAGCCGAAGTACACGCCGATCGCGATCACCAGCAGGAATACGATCGCGAAGCGGACCGGGTTCGTTCGGTTCAGTTCGACGACCGGAATCTCGTCGTGTTTGCGCCACCAGCGCAGACGGCTCACTTGCTCTTCCCCTTTGACGAGGACTTCTTCTTGCTCGTCGCCTTGGGTTTGGCCGGCGCACTGCCGACGCCGAGGTTCTTGAGCTGCGCTTCGGGGTACTTGCTGCCGAACAGGTTCTGTTCGCGACTCGTGAGTTCGCGGTTGTTGGCGACGCTCGCGGCGGGCAGGTTGCCAAGCACGGCCTTGCCTTTTTCGTAGGTCTCGTTGGCCGCTTCGCAGACCCGCGGCTGCCCCGGGCCGGCGACGTTGGGATAGGGGTTGGCGTGCACGTGGTTGTTGTCGACGATCTGGCTCGAGCCGACGAACGCTTTTTCGATCGAGGGGCCGTTGGCGGGAGCCGAGGACGGGAAGCCCTCGTTGTTGGGACCGCTCGGCGCGAGCACGATGCCCGCGCGCGTGACGGTGCCGACGCCGATGTTCTCGGACGCGAGGCTGGCGACGTTGCGGAACGTCAGGGTGATGTAGTTGCAGTAGGCCTGCACGGGCGCGAGCCCGGCGAGCACGGGGTTGCCGTACTGCAGCGTCTGCGTGAAGTCTTCGAGGCCGGCCGTGACGACCGGGTTCTGAGCGAACTTCTGTAGCGCTTGCGAGGATTCGGCCAGACGCGTGTTCAGTGTGGTCGCTGCCTTGAGGTTGACGGCGCCTTCGGCGAACGCGTCGCCGAGCGGCGCGGCGACCGTCCTCAGCGCTTTCGCGCTCGGGCGCAGCAGGCGCATGAACTCGGTGCTTTTTTCGATCAGCGGCGTCTCGAAGGGCAGCGAGTAGATCGCCTGTTCGAGCGACGGCGGCCCGCCCTCGGTCGCTTCTTCGAGCGATTTGGAGACGCTCGCGAAGGCCTTGAAGAACGTGTCCTGCTCGGTGAAGAAGTTGGCCTGCGTCTGCGCCACCGGCGCGGCTTGCGAGGACACGCGGTCGAGCGCTTTGAACAGGCCGCGCAGGTTGGTCGCGGGCGCGGCGAGGTTGCGTAGGACCGGAATCGCGTTGGTGACGAGCGGCTTCAGCGTGGCGATCGCTTCGTTGATTTCGAGGCCGCGACCGGCGAGGCCGTCACCGAAGTTGTTCGTGTTCTGCTGGATCGCCGTTCTCGTTTTCTGGTCGAACATGTTGAACAGCTGGTCGATGTCGACCGGTTCCTTGCTCTGGCTCAGCGGAATCGACCCGCCGGGTTTGATCGTCTTGCTGGAGCTGCCCTTTTCCAGTTCGAGGTACTTCAGCCCGATCGCCGAGACCGACAGCACGATCGCTTTCGTGTCGACGGGCAGAGGCTGCACTTTCTTTTCGAGCTTCAGGTTCGCGACCGCCGTGATCACGCCGGTATGCGGGTTCTGGCGGGGCGTCAGCGAGCCGATCAGCCCGACACGCGAGCCGGCGATGCGGACCTGGTTGGAGGGCTGCAGGCCCGAGCCCTCGGGCAGCACCACTTTGATGTTGTACGTCGGCACGAACGGCAGGCCGTTGTTGGCGTTGTAGGACAGGAACACCGCGACCACGACGATCAGCGTCGTGACCGCCCCGATCAGCAGCGGGCTGCCCGCAAGCGATGTGCTGCGACGGCGGTTCACGGCGTCTCCGATGGGTCGCAGCTGAGCTGTTCGGCGTCGGTGAACGGAGATGAGCCGTCGCCCGCCGGCTGGGTCGCGCCGCCCGGGCAGCGACGCAGCTGGCCGGTCTTCAGCGGAGCGAGCGCTTCCGACGCAGTGGCCGGTTTGAGCGTGTTTTTGGAGCCCAGCGCGAAGTCGGGGAACACCGGGCTGATGCGCGCGTAGTGACCGTTGGCGTCGTAGTAGGCGGTCGTCTGCCCGAACTCGCGCAGCGTTCCCTCGAAGTCGGGTGAGTAGGGGCCGAAGAAGGCGGTGATCGGGACCGATTCCTGCAGGGCGGTGACGGTCGGCGGCGTGCTCGACTCGAGCGCGGCCGCCAGCTGCGGCAGGGCGCGCACGTAGTCGGTCAGGTCGTTGTTCGGCCCCGGGCGGTTGAACGCGAGCGCGAAGTTGGTCACCACGGGCGTCGCCGTCGTGAGCAGCGGATGCAGCTTCGTGAACAGCGCGTCGAGCGGCTTGACCGTCGGCTTGGAGGCGTCGACGAGCCTTTTCAGATCGCTGAACGTCGCCGGCAGTTCGGCGAACGTTCGGTTGCCCTGGCGCAACGCTATTGGGCAGTTCTTTGAGCCCCTTGGCGAGGTTCGTCTGTTGCGAGCCGACCGCCGTGAACGTCGTGTTCGCGTTTTCGATCAGGTCGCTGAGCTGTTCCCCGCGC
Organism: uncultured Solirubrobacteraceae bacterium; assembly: GCA_963846205.1. Lineage (GTDB taxonomy): Bacteria > Actinomycetota > Thermoleophilia > Solirubrobacterales > Solirubrobacteraceae > Palsa-744. The sequence goes on from CAWJVB010000006.1 coordinate 547,028, forward strand.
GCGCCGATCGTGGTGACGGCCTTGGCGGTTTCGACGAGGAAGTTGGTGAACGTCGACTGGTCGCGCACTAGCTCGGCGAAGAAGTGATCGGTCGCCGCCAACGAGGGAGCGAAGTATTCCGTCGCTCCGCCGAGCGCCTTGCCGGCTCCGACGTACTGTTCGGCCGTGCCCTGGATGAACTGCTGCAGGCCCTTGAGCGTCTTCGGGTTGAACACGTTGAACAGCTGGTCGAGATCGGTCACGTTACGCGTCGCGCTGGCCGGCAGCCGCGAGCCCGACGGCAGCGCCGGGGCGTTGTTGGGACCGGGGCTGAGCGCGACGTAGCGGTTCGCGACGCTCGACAGCGAGGGCACGCGGACCTGCGCGACGGTGCCGGCGTGCAGCGGCGCCAGCGAGGAGTTGACGTGGATCGTGACGAGCGCTTTGAAGTCGTGGGTCAGCTGCAGACCGGTCACGCTGCCGACCGGTACGCCGCCGACCTGCACCTGGTCGCCGCGGACGAGCTGGTCGCCTTCGGCGAATTCGAGCTTGTACGTGGACCCGCCTCCTCCCGCGAACACGATGTAGACGACGACCAGCACGACGAGCGCCAGCGCGCCGACGGCGATCGGTCGAACGAAGCGGCCGGGCCCAGGGCGCCACGGGGCGCGCGGCGGCCGGTCGCGCGGGGCCGGAGCGCTCGGCGGCTTGGGGGGTGTGGTCGTCGCCATCGCTACCTGCCGCCCTCCGCGGAGCCGACCGCGTGATCGGGGATCGCCGCGGCCGAAGGCCCGTTGGCGACGGTCGGGTCGGGGATTTCGCCGAGCCGGGAGATCAGCTTGATCCACTGGCTCGGGCGTGATCGACGAGGTCAGCGAGCCGCTCAGGCTCGCGCTCTGGGCTCCCTGTTCGACGCCCAGCGGGCGGAAGCCGACGTGGATGTGGTTGTAGTGGTCGGCCATCGCCAGCGTGTTGTCGGTGCCCGGGTAGCTCATCAGGCTGATGATCTGGTGCGGCTTCATCGTGCCCTGCAGCGTGAGCAGCTTGCGGATCGTCGTGTCGGTGATCGAGCCGGGGCCTTGATGGCCTTCGATCGGGATGCCGTTGATCGCCGAGATGTCGACCGCGTCGCCGGTCGAGTGCTCTGAGACGTTGCCTTCGCTGGTGTCCTCGGAGTGGCCGCACTTCAGCGCCGACACGGTCGGCTTCAAATCGGACACGGCCAGGAACTCGAGCGTCGCCAGCACGCGCCTGTCGATCTGGCCGGTCTGGATGTCCTGGCGGCCGCAGGCGTAGATGTCGATGTCGGGGTTGGCGAGCACCTGCTGCTCTAGTTGTTCCTTGGACTCGAGCAGCACCTGGCCGGCGCTCGGTCCGCTGGCCAGGAACGGGTTGTGTCCCTTGGCCCTGAACACCGAGCTGTTTTCAAGTTGCACCCAGCCGTCGAGGATCGGCTTGGGGTCGATCAGCGGCGCGCCCACGCCGGCCGGGCGGATCTGGAAGAACATGTGCGGCTCGCCGGCTTCGCCGCCCTGCTCGCCGGAGTCGCCGACGTGCCCGAGCACGGTGCCGGCGATCACGCGAGCGCCTGCGCGCAGGTCGTGCAGGTACACGTCGTCGGGTCCCGCGCGAAACACGCGTGGAGTGCCGGCGGAGGATGTGCTCGGCGCGCCGGAGGCCGGTTCGGCGGCCGTGGGCGTCCCCCGCCTTCTGTTCTGCGACGGCGCCCTGTTCGGCTCCGGCGGAGGCTCCCGCGGGGCTGCTCGGGGCAGGCGCCGCGGCCTGCACCGGCGCCGAGTCGGCGCCGGGCTGCGGCGTCGCCTGCGAGCCCGGGGCGGCGGCTTCGAGCGCGCTGCCGGCGCCGAGCGCGAGCGCGGATGTGGAAGCGCCTTCGGCCACCTGGCCGCTGGCCGCCTGCGTGCCGGCACTGGCCGGGCCGCTGGGGCGCGGTTCGGCGGGTTCCTGTGACTTGCGCGTGGCCGCCGGGGACGGCTTTGCGTCGTGCGGTCGTAGCACCGGATACAGCTGCGCGACGCTGCCCAGTTTGGCGTAGGTGTAGGTGTTGCCGTAGGCGTCACGAAGCGCGATGAAGTGTCCGAGCGCCGGTGAGTCGCCGATCTGCACGACCTGCCCGTCTTGCACGGCGATCACGGGAGCGCCGGCTTCGGAGTAGATCGTCGTGCCCGCGACGGTGCGCGACGCCGACGCGGCGCCGGGCGACAGCGTCGGGAAGCCGTCGCTGAAGTGGGCTTGCGCGTGTACCGGAAAGCGCGCCTCGGTCAGTCCGGTGATCGCGCCCAGCAGTCCCGATGGCGTGCCGCCGAGCAGCTTCGCTCGCAGCATCACCGATTCGACGTATGCCTGCGAGTGGTTGTAGGAGAACACGGCCCGCGCAGGTTGGTCATCGCGCCCGCCGCACGCAGGTAGCGCGCGGCGGCGAAGATCGCGTCGGCCGGGTTGTAGGGGTCCTTGAAGCCGTCGCCGTTGGCGTCGACGCCGTAGGTCACCCACGAGGAAGGCAGGAACTGCATCCAGCCCTCGGCGCCCGCGCTCGACACGCTCAGGTCGCGACCGTAGTCGGTCTCGACCTCATTGATCGCGGCCAGCACCTGCCAGGGGACGCCGTAGGCCGTTCCCGCGGCCTGGTAGATCGGCAGCAGGAACGGTGGGATGCGAAAGCTTTCGATGAAGAAGGCCGGGACGCCGGCGATCGAGGAGGACAGCGACAGCGGCAACGGCGGGGTCAGCGCGGAGGGCTTGGGGGCGGGCTTGCCGCGCTTGACCTTGGCCGAGCCGCCGCCGTTCGCCTTGGCGCCGCCGCTCGCTTCGCCCCGCTTCGCCTTCGCGCGGGAGCGTTCGGCGCCGCTCGTGCCCGAACCGCTGGAGCCCTGCGCGCTCTGCCCGCTGACCCGCGGCGCCGTCTTCGCCTGCGGCGTGGGCGTCGGCGCGGAAGTCGACGCGGGCGTCGTTTCAGCTGCCCGAGCTCGTCGTCGGCGGTGCCGTCGGAGCGGCTTGCGTCGGCGCGGCTTCAGAGGTGGACGTCGGGGTCGTCGCCGGCGGGGTCGTCGCCGTCGTCGTTTCGCCGGCGCTCGACAGCGGCGCTTCGTCGGCGACGGCGATGGCCGGGGCGAGCAGCGCGGCGGCGGCGACGCACGCCAGCAACGCGCGAACGAGAGTCGATGGCTGGATCATCGCGTCGCTCAGTTCCCAAGCAGGTATTTGAGGAGCATGCCGTCGGCGCCCGAGCTTTCGTCGGACGGGGTGTAGTACGTCGTTCCGGCGCTCGCGCCTCCGACCGGGGCGGCGGCCGCCGCCGGCGTCGCCGAGGACCCGGCGCCCGCGCCTGTCCCAGCGGTGGTGTCGGTCGGACCCGGATATTTCGCGACCGCTTCAGCGGGCGTCGCGCCCTTCAGCACGGCGAGCGTACGGGCCTCGACGACGCTCGTCGTGCTCGCGGCGCGCGCCCTGGCCGACGTCGCCGCCGTGCCCGAGCTGGACGAGGAGGTGCTGAACAGTTTCGCGTTCGCACAGGCGGCGGCGGTCACGACCGCATAGGTCAGACACGCCGTGCCGACCGCTTCCGAGCGCAGGAAGTGCCCGAGCGAGTCGTAGCCGTTGGCGGCGCCGGCGCCGAGGAAGATGAAGTCGAGGATCCGCTCGAGGCCGCCCGTGGAGCGCAGGCTCGACAGCAGTTCGGCGGCGTTGAACGAGAACGGCCGGGCTTCCTTGCCGAGCACGCCCAGCCTCGCCAGCAGCGGCTGCAGCGAGGTGAGCGCCGGGCCAGAGATCTTGGCGGTCGAGCCGAGGCTCTTGAAGAACGCCGTCGAGCTCGTGGAGAAGGCGGGCAGGCTCGTGAACGCCTTGTCGATCCCCGGCGCCGCGACTTTCAGGTCGTTGAACACCGGCGTCGTCTGTTCGGCGAAGCGCGCGAGGTGTTCCATCGACGGGCCGAGCTGTCTCAAGAACGGCGGGAACAGGGCGAGGTTGCGCGCGAGCGCGCCGCGATGGCGCGGCGCTGGCCTGGGCGACCGTGTTGCTCTGCACGATGTAGTCGGCCACCTTTTCGCGCACGGCAGCGAACGGTTTCAGCGCCTGATCGGAGTCGACGGCGAGTTTCGCCAGCACCTTGTTCTCGCCGGCGAGGATCGCCAGCACGCGGTCGAGTTCCTGCAGCGCAGGGTTGGCGCGCTGGATCACCTCCTTCAGGTCGCTACCGCGCCCGGCCAGTCCGGCGCCGAGCTCGTTGAGGATGATCGTGAAGCGTTGGCGCTCGGGCAGCCGCGAGATGTCCCCGAGCAGGTCGACGTCGACCGGGCTGTGCGTGTTCTGCACGGGCAGCAGGTACTCGCCGGCGCCTTCCTGGCCGTTGGCGATCTTGTGCAGCGGCGGCGGCAAGCGGCGTGCCGTCCACGCGCGGCTGCGTGGGCAGGCAGTCGACGAACTTCTCGCCGATCAGCGCCTGCGGGCGAATCGTGCAACTCGCGTCCGCGCGGAAGTCCTTGAAGCCCGGGTTGGAGATGTGCAGGACGACTGCGGCCTTCTCCTGCGGTGTCGGCGTCACCGAGCCGACCGTCCCGACCTTGACGCCGCCGATCTTCACGTTCTCCCCGGAAATGATGTTGCCGGCGTCGTCGAAGATCGCGCGCACGGTGTAGCCGCCGTTGGAGCCGCCCGCGGACGTCGACAGCAGCACGAGCACGGCCGCAGCGGCCACGGCGAGGAACGCCGCGACCGCGGCCACCACTCTCCTGCTACCCACGGTCTGCGTCCTCACCCTTTCCTTCCCCTGCGTTCAAACGAGCCGGGCGGCCCCACCTGATTCGATGGAGCCGCCCGTCCCATCTAGCTGCCTGTGAGTCTAGGCTCCGCGGAGCTCGACTACTGCAGTTCCTACTTCTTCGGGCACGGCGACTTGTAGGTCGCTTCGACCGTTTTCGCGGGAAGGCCGAATTCGCGTTCGCCGCCGAACGTCCCGCCGAACGTGACTTCCGTCTTCACGGGGAAGCCGCCCTTCGGGCACTTGGTCGGCATCGTGCCATACGAGATCAGCTTGCTGCCTTTCTTGATCGCGGCACCCGCCTTCACCTTGATCGTTTTCACCGAGGCCAGCGGAGCGCCGGGGACGCTGGCGACCGGCGGCACCAGCGTGATCAACTCGGGGCCGTACGGGGCTTTGGAGTTGACGTAGTGACCTGAGGAGACGATTTCCAGCGACACCGGGCTGGAGCCCTGCGTGTAGAACAGCAGCCCGCCACCGGGCGCGAAGAACCCCTGCAGCGTGGTGCTCTCCGGGACACGTTCGCTGCCGAACGTGACTTCCCCGAGCGCGCTGCCGACCGGGCTCGCCACCGAGCTTTTCGGGCAGCCGGTCGGGCCGGTGTTTTTCAAGACGGCTTCAGTGCAGGTGCCGAACCCAGCCGGGTGCAGCTTCGCGCCACCGGGGAGGTAGAAATTGACCCCCGAGATCGGCGGGATACCCCCGTTGGGGTTCTGCGCGGTCGCCCCGTAGCCGGACCCTTCGAATTCGTATTCGGCTTCCACCGCGGCGCCGGCGCCGAGGATGTTGCCGGTGCCCGGGTAGTTACCTGAGCCGGGGCTGGACGGGTTCTTCGGGATCGGGACGGCTTTGGCCTTGAACGTCTTGATCTTGGCCGTGGGTTCCGCTGCCGACGCGGCGGCCGGAAGGCCAAGGACGGCAAGGGAGCCGAGCAAGGCCAGACAGGTGGATGCTCTGCGCATCAGTTTTCTCTCCTCTGTTGATGGACAGGTCCGCCTCGATCCGGGTAGCTCCGGAGCCTATGCCGGTCCGGCGATATCGAGATCTCCGGCAAGTGCCCGGAGAACAGTGGCGACTTCTGGATCAAGATTATCCATCGCCGCAGATCGCCGCAAGTGGCAAGGCTCCGCCCGGGCGGGGTTTGGAGGCGTTGTTGCACAGCAGGGCGTCCACTTACCCGTCGGCGCTCCCGTCAACCACCCGAACGGACTCCCCTGAGTCTCGACCTGCAGTCGAGGTCGAGTCTCAGCCCGCGCTCAACCCCCTCGCCCGCTCAGCCGCCCAGCCCGCTCAGCCGCCCAGCCCGCTCGGCCGCTCAGCCGCTCGACAGGTCGAGCTCGGCGCCGTCGAAGCGCACGCCGACCGGCTCGAGCACGACTTCGCGCGGACCCTGCTCGACGTGCCCGGCGAGCAGCGCCGCAAGACCGAGCTCGGCGGCGATGCGCAAGATCTCCTCGCCGCTGCCGGGGGGGCAGTACAGCGCGTAGCCGCAGCCCATGTTGAACGTCGAGTACGCGGCGTGGGCATCGAGTCCGGTGTGCTCGACCAGGAACGCGAGGACCTCGGGCACGTGCGGCAGGCGCTCGATCCGGTAGGTGAACGGACGCGGCGGTCGCATCAGCTTGAGCAACCCGTGCCCCGTCACGTGGCTGATGTAGGTCGGCTCGATCTCACGATCCAGCAGCGCCGCCACCAGCGGCGTGTACAGCAACGAGGGCTCGAGCAGCGCCTCGCCGAACGTCACGCCGCTGGCCAGCGGCGTCGCGTAACCCTCGGGCAAGCGCCCCGCCAGCAGACGCGCCAGCGAGGCGCCGTTGGCGTGCAGGCCGCTGGAGGCGACGAGCACGATCTCGTCGCCTGCTCGCAGCCGCTCGCCGAGGATCGGCGCGCGGCCGGGCGACAGCGCGCCGACCGCGGCGCCGGCCAGCTCGATGTCGCGCTCGTCGAGCAGCCCGGGCAGCGACGGGGACTCCCCGCCCCCCCACACGCAACCCGCGGCCTCGCAGGCGCTGCGCCAACCCTCGAGCAGCGCCCCCGAGCGCGCGCCGTCGCGGTACCAGTCGGAGGCGCCCGTGGCGAAGTAGGCGTTCACGACCAGCGGCAGCGCGCCGACGCAGCAAAGGTCGTTGACGATCGCCGCGACGGTGTCGAAGGCGACGTCGGCGAAGCGGTTGACGCCCTGGCGCTCCAGCACGTCGCGAGCGATGATCGACTTCGTGCCGAGGCCCTCGACGACGAACGCGAACGCCCTGCCGTCGAGCTCGAACACGAACGCCGGCTCGCCGCGAGAGGCGTCCAGCGCGCGCCCTCCACGCGCCGCGAGCAGGCCCGAGGTCGACAGCGCCTTGGCGATCGCGAGACGCTTGCCGGCGTCGAGCGCGCCGTAGTCGACGCCGGCGTCCCGGTAGCTGGCGCTCGCGCGGTCGTCGCTCATCACGGCCAGCCTACGTCCTCGCCGTCTCGGCGCGCCAGCACTCGCGCGCCCCGTGGCAGCGCTCGAGCCCGAGCAGGACGCGGTGCAGGCCCCTCACACGTGCCGGCGCGAGCTGGGCGACGATGTTGTGCAGCTCGAACGGATCGCGGCGCAGGTCGTAGTACTCGCGTTCGCCCGTCACGTACTCGACGTACAGGCTGTGCGAGGTGCGCATCGCCTCGTAGCTGGGCGGGTTGCCCGAGCCGCTCACCGGCAGGTCGGGGTCGCCGCTGTCGAGCACGCGCCCGTGGTGCTCGATCAGCACCTGCCGGCGCCAGGGCCCGACTGGGCGTCCGTGCCACAGCGCCAGCAGGCTGTGGCCGTCGACGCTGGCCGGCACGCGCGCGCCGGCGAGTTCCTCGAAGCTCGGGCAGAGGTCGATGTTCTCGGTCATCTGCTTGACGGTCCGCCCCGCTGGGACGCCGGGTCCGGTGACGATCAGCGGCACCTTGATGTCGGTGTCGAAGGCCGTCAGCTTGCCCGGGAGAAGTCGGTGCTCGCCCATGTGCAGCCCGTTGTCGGAGCTGAACACGATGTAGGTGTCGCGTGCGACACCGTCGGCCCGGAGCGTCGCCTCGATCTGTCCGATCATGCGATCGACGGCCTGCACCGCCTGTGCGCGCTTGCGGAACTTGGCGTCGATCGAGGCGATCTCGTCAGCACGCAGCGGCGCGAACGAGCGCAGCCAGGCGGGCTCGTCGGTGCCGACCACGTTGAACGCGGGGCTGCGCGGCACTTGCAACCCGGGGAACGCGCGAGCATCGCGCGGCGCGGGCGTGTAGGGGGCGTGTGGCGCGAAGGTCGCGAGCTCGAGCAGGAACGGCCGCCGCGCGGCGGCCGAGCGGTCGATGAAGCGCAGCCCCTTGCGCGCGAGCACGTCCGTCAGGTAGTCGGCCGGCTTGTACCCGTAGGAGCGGACCCGACCGTCGCTGTTCATCTGGTAGCCGTACTCGGGATAGCCGTCGCCGGCGACGTCCCACTCGCTCCAGCCGGGAGGCACGTAGGGCTTGCCGGTGCCTTCGCGCGCGCTCGGTTCGTAGCCGTTCAGGTACTTGCCCATCAGCGCCGTGCGGTAGCCCGTGCGCTGCAATGCGACCGCGAACGTCTGCGCCTCCTCGCCGCGCTCGTGGAACACGCTGAAGCCGCCTTCGGGTGGGCTGTTGTCGTATACGCGCGTGTCGTGGGGAAAGCGCCCGGTGAGGATCGACGCGCGCGAAGGGCAGCACAGCGAGTCGGTGACGAAGTAGTTGGTGAAACTCTCCCCGTGGTGCTCCATCTGCAACACGTGCGGCATGTAGCGCACGAGGTTCCAAGCGAGATCGTCGGTCAACACGAACACGATGTTGGGACGCCCGCCGCCGGCGCCTCCGATCGCGTAGCGCCGAGCGCCCGGTCCGGAGGTGCGCCCGGAAGCCGCGCCCGATCGGCCGGCCGCGGTTCCGCTCGACGCCGAGCGCGCGCCGCCTCCGCATCCAGCCAGCGCCAGCAGAGCGACAGCGAGCAGGCCGGCCGCCACACGGCCGGCGCCGCGCGCGGGCCGGGCCCGATTGTGAGCAGTGCGCCCGGGCATCGGCGCCACAAGCTAGCGCCGGGCGCGGCATGTACCCGCCACACGCTGCGGAGAGGCGATATACACCCCGGTGCTTCCCGCCGCAGCAAACGAGAGAGGACGACGATGGACTTCGAGCCGAGCGAGCGCTGTTCCGAGTTCAAGGAGCGCCTGAACGCGTTCATGGACGAGCACGTCTATCCGGCGGAGGAGGTCTACGAGGGCCAGCTGCGGGACTCCGGCGATCCGCACCATCAGCCGGCCGTGATGGAGGAGCTCAAGGTGAAGGCGCGCGAGGCGGGCCTGTGGAACATGTTCCTGCCCGACGACGAGCATGGCGCGGGGCTGTCCAACAGCGACTACGCGCCGCTGGCGGAGATCCTCGGGCGCTCGCCGATCGCCTCCGAGGCATGCAACTGCTCGGCGCCCGACACGGGCAACATGGAGGTCCTGCACCAGTTCGGAACCGCCGCCCAGAACGAGCGCTGGCTGCGCCCGCTGCTCGACGGCGAGATTCGATCTGCGTTCGCGATGACCGAGCCCGACGTCGCCAGCTCGGACGCGACGAACATCGCCATGAGGATCGAGCGCGACGGCGACGAGTACGTGCTCAACGGACGCAAGTGGTGGACCACGAACGCGCTGCATCCGCACTGCCGGATCATGATCGTGATGGGCAAGACGCAACCGGACGCCCCGACCCACAAACAGCAGAGTCAGATCCTGGTTCCGATCGACACGCCCGGCGTCACGGTCATGCGCGGCCTCTCGGTATTCGGCTATCAGGACCAGGACGGCCACGGCGAAGTCGACTTCGCCGACGTGCGCGTGCCGGCCTCGAACCTGATCGCCGGGGAGGGCGATGGCTTCATGATCGCGCAGGCGCGCCTCGGCCCGGGTCGCATCCACCACTGCATGCGCGCGATCGGGGCCGCCGAGCGCGCGCTCGAGGCGATGTGCAGGCGGGCGGTCTCCCGCGTGACCTTTGGTCAGCCGGTCGCCATGCGCGGCAACGTGCAGGACTGGATCGCCGAGTCGCGCATCGAGATCGAGATGGCGCGCCTGCTCACGCTGAAGGCCGCCTGGCTGATGGACACGGTCGGTAACCGCCACGCGCGCACTGAGATCGCCGCGATCAAGGTGGCCGCGCCGAACGTGGCGCTGAAGGTGGTCGACCGGGCGATCCAGGTGCACGGCGGGGGCGGCGTCTGCGAAGACTTCGGGCTCGCATCCGCCTACGCGCACCTGCGCACGCTGCGCCTGGCCGACGGGCCCGACGAGGTCCACAAGCTGTCGATCGCCCGGCGCGAGCTGGCCCCCTACGTGCCGCGCGAGCAGTAGGCGCGCCCCGCGCGCTGGCGCGGCGCGCTCCGCGCGCCGCTGCTCGCGACTGCGCTGCCGTGAGGCGAGTGCGCGCGGGCCGGCGCGGCTGGCTAGCGCGATCGCGCGCCCTGCGCTCGCTTTCGAACAGTCGCGCATCTGTGAGTAGAGCCGGGCAAACTGGGTAAGCCTTCGATGGCCCCAGCTGCGCCGATGCGCCGCGGGCACGGACGCCCCGCTTCTACGGGAGGTAGAGAGATCAAGCTTCGCATCGACACGAACGGACGCGCACGTAGCGCGCTTGCAGGGACGGTGGTGCTCGCGCTGGTGGTCATCCTGCCGGGCCTGCTCGCTCCCCCGGCGCAGGCCGCGTTCGGCCCCGAAAGCTTCGAAGCTGGAACGTGCGTCAACATCGAATGCACGTACCACAGCGTCGAAGCGAACCCCAAAGAAGCGTTCACGCAGGCGGCTGGTCACCCGCCTTGGGGCATCACCAAGTTCGTGATGAAACACAGCGGCAGCTCGATCGAAGGAGCCTCGGTCAAGCGAATTCGCGTCGACGTCCCGCCCGGGCTTGCCGCCAACCCCCAGGCGACGACGACGAAGTGCCCCGTCGCGCAGTTCCATCGCAACCCGAAAGGCTGCCCCGCGGGCAGCGAAGTTGGGACGACCAACATGGAAGCCGTCGCCGAACCGCTGGGGCTGGCCGCGATCACGCTTCCGCGCTGGCGGGCACCGTCTACAACCTCGAAGCGCCCTGCCGGCCTGCCGCTCGATTTCGGCATCGCTGTCGAACCCGCTGGTGAACTCGTGTCGCCGATCCGCCTGTTCCTGGAAGGGCACGTCGCCTGGAGCGGCGACTACCACGAGTACTTCGAAATCAACAACGTCCCCAATAGCGGCCAAAGTGAAGGTCCTCGGCCTTCCCGTGCAGGCGCCGCTGAAGGTGCTGATGTCGAAACTGAACTTCAACGGCAACGCCGGGCCGGGCAACTTCCTGACGCTGCCGAGCGTCTGCTCGAGCACGACGACCTCGCATCTGGAACTGGAATCGTGGAGCGGCGAACGCTCGCAGACCGAAACCCACACCCCAGTGGGCGTTGAAGGCTGCGCCGCCGTCCCCTTCAAACCGACGGTGACGGTCTCGCCCGGGAACTCGGGCTCCGACCAGCCCGACGGCGCGACGACGGTCGTCGACCGTGCCGCAGAACGCCGCCGCCAACCAGATCAACACGGCGGACATCAACGACGCGCGCGTGACGCTGCCCGAAGGGCTGACCCTGAACCCCGCGGCGGCGCACGGACTGGAGGCGTGCACGCCCGAACAGATCCGCATCGGCAGCACCGCCGGTGTCGTCTGCCCAGCCGGCTCTCGCATCGGGACCGTGACCATCGAAACCGACCTGCCGCCGGGCTCGCTGAGCGGTCAGCGTGTTCCTCGGCGGGCCAGCGGGCAAACCGATCGAAAACCCGCCGTACACGATCTACCTCGACGCCGAGTCGAACAGGCTGAGGCGTGTCGGTGCGACTGCAGGGCACGGTCACGCCGAACAGCAGCAGCGGGCGCCTCGAAGTCAGCTTCGCGAACAACCCCCCGCTGCCGTTCAGCGAACTGCGCCTGGCGCTGAACGGCGGCGAACACGCGCCGCTCGCCAACCCGCTCTCCTGCGGCGGGGCGCTGACCGAATTCGCGTTCACCGCCTACACGGGCGCCACGGCGGGCGGCTCCAGCCCGTTCCAGACGACCGGCTGCCCCTCGCCGCTGCCGTTCTCGATCGGGCAGGGCACGACCGACAGCTCGCCCAACGCCGGCGCATACACGAGCTACACGTTCAACCTCACGCGCGGCCAGGGGCAGCAGTACCTGGAACGGCTGACTACGACGTTGCCGGCCGGGCTCGTCGGCACGATCCCCACCGTGCCGCTGTGCGCGGAAACGCAGATCCAATCGAACAGCTGCCCCGCGACGAGCCAGATCGGCACTGCGACGGCCGGCGCGGGCTCCGGCGAAGCGTATTCCTTCAGCGGTCCGGTGTTCCTCACCGGCCCGACCAACGGCGCCCCCTACGGCCTGTTCGTACCCATACACGCAGCAGCCGGCCCGTTCGACCTCGGCACGATCTCAACGCGCGTGGCGATCGGCGTCGACCCGCACAGCGCGCGCGTGATCGCGGCGACCACGCTGCCGACGATCTGGAAGGGCGTGCCGCTGCGGCTGCGCACGCTCAGCGTGACCGTCAACCACCCCAACTTCCTGCTCAACCCGACCTACTGCGGGCCGCTCGCGACGGACTCGTCGCTGACCTCGACGTCCGGCACGACGCAGGGCGTGTCGAGTCCGTTCTCGGTCGGCAACTGCAGCGCGCTGCCCTTCAAACCCACGTTCGAGGCGGCGACGAGCGCGTCGACGAACCCGACGACCTTGAAAGCGAACGGCGCCAGCCTCACCGTGAACCTGCTGCAGGGCGCGCACGAGGTCGAACATCCACTCGGTCGTGGCCTCGCTTCCCAAGCAGCTGCCCTCGCGCCTGACGACGCTCCAGAAAGCGTGCCCAGAAGCGACCTACGCGCAAAGCCCGTTCGCGTGCGCGCCCACCTCGAAGGTCGGCACGGCGACGGTCACCACGCCGGTGCTGCCCGGGAAGCTGACGGGGCCGGCCTACCTCGTCTCACATGGCGGCGCCGCCTTCCCCGACCTCGACCTGCTGCTGGAAGGCGACGGCGTGCGCGTGTTCCTCGTGGGCAACACGCAGATCAAGTCGGGGATCACGACGTCGACGTTCGCGTCGATCCCAGACGTGCCGGTGTCGAGCTTCGTGCTCGATCTGCCGCAGGGCCCCAACTCGGCGCTGACCGCGGTCGGCGGGTCGTTCTGCGCCCAGACGCTGACGATGCCGACCGTGATCACCGCGCAGAGCGGCGCGCAGGTCAAGCAGAACACCCCGATCGCCGTCGCGGGCTGCACCGGCGGCAAGGGCAAGGCGCGCATCAAGATCCTCAGCGAGAAGATCGCGCACCACAAGCTCGTGCTGCGCGTTCAGACGTTCGCCGCGGGCCGCGTGAGCGTCAAAAACCGCTTCCTGCGCACGACCTACAAGCGTTTCGCCAAGCCCGGCAAGTTCACGATCAAGGCGCCGCTCTCGCGCACGGGCGCCAAGGCGCAGGCGGCGCGCAAGCTGAAGTTCAAGGCGCGCGTCGGCTTCCTGCCCAAGTCGAAGGCCGAATCGATCTCGGTCGCGTTCGCGAGCGTCGGCTTCCCGCACAAGTCGGCGGGCCGCAAGCACAAGCGCTGACGCGACGCGGTTGATCGGGCGACTCGCGCGCGCTGCGCGAGGAGACGCCGGCATCCCCCGCTAGCCTCCCGGCCGGTGGCGCGCTCCACACGCCCATACCTGCTCGGCGCGATGCTCGTGGCCGCCCTTGGCGCCGGCGCCTGGGCGTTGGCGACCACCGCCGGGAACGCCGCCAATCGCACGCGCGTCGTCGCGCACCGCTCGCGCAGCGCCGCGCACCCCTCGCGTGTCGCGGCCGGCACCCTCCCCTGCCGCGTACCCCTCGCCCGCGGCGGTCGACGCGGCGGTGCGCTACCTCGACGCTCGCGCCGGGCGCACGTCGTTGGCGGTGGTCGAACAGCCGCGGCCGGCTCAGCGGCGTTCGCCTGCGCGAGCGCTTCCAAAGCGCCAGCGTGGTCAAGGTGATGTTCCTGATCGCGTTCCTGCAGCGACTGAACGCCGACCATCGTCCGGTCAGCGCGCTCGACAACGGGCTGCTGTACCCGATGATCCACATCTCCGACAACGAAGCAGCCTCCGCGGTGCTGGCCCGCGTCGGCGACGGAGCGGTCGCGCGCGTGGCGCGCGAAGCGGGCATGCAGGACTACCAGCCCGGGGTCGGCTGGTGGGCCTACACGCAGACCTCGGCGGCCGACCAAGCGATCCTGATGATGGACCTGGAACGTCTGATACCGAGCCAGTTCCACGCATATGCCCGTGGCTTGCTGGCCGGGATCGAGCCTTCGCAGAGCTGGGGGATTCCGCCCGTTGCGCGACCGAGCTGGCAGGTGTTCTTCAAGACCGGCGCGCTTCCCTCGGAGGGGCTGTTCAACGAGGTCGCGCGCCTGCAGCGGCCGGCCCTGACGTTCACGGTCGCCGTGTTCACGACCGGCGATCCGTCGATGGGCTACGGCGAAGAAACGATCTCGGGCGTGGCCGCGCGGCTGCTCGTCGGGGCGCCGCCCGACTAGCAGCGCCGCCCTGGCGCCCGACGCAGGACCGCCGCGTCGCGACGGCGCGTGCCGACCGGCGCGGTGGCGCGACGGCGCGCAAAGATGGACAATGAGCGGGGAGCCAGGGAGGAACGATGTCAGCCGTATCCGCCGTGCGTGCACAGCAGAGCCGGGCCAGAGCGCTGGCGGTCGTGATCGTCGGCGCCGGCTTCGGCGGCATCGCCGCGGCGATCGAGTGCAAGCGCCACGGGATCGACGACGTGACGATCCTCGAGCGCGCGCAGTCGCCGGGCGGGACGTGGCACTACAACAGCTACCCGGGCGCGGCCTGCGACGTGCCCAGCCACCTGTACTCGTTCTCGTTCGCGCAGCGCCGCGACTGGTCGCGGCTGTGCTCGCCGCAGGCGGAGATCCACGAGTACCTGCTCGACACGGCGCGCGCCCACGACGTCGAGCGCCACATCGAGCTGAACAGGACGGTCAGCTCGTGCGCGTGGAACGAGCAGGCTTCGCGCTGGCTGATCGACACGCACGAGGGACAGCGCTACGCGGCCGACGCGCTGGTGCTTGCGACGGGCCAACTGCACCAGCCGGCGACGCCGGCGATCGAGGGGATCGACTCGTTCGCCGGGCACAGCTTCCATTCGGCGCGTTGGGACCACGACTATCCGCTGGCGGGCAAGCGCGTGGCGGTCGTCGGGACCGGCGCGAGCGCGGTGCAGTTCATCCCCGAGATCGCCCCGCAGGCGGCGCGGCTGACGGTCTTCCAGCGCACGGGAAACTGGATGCTGCCGCGGCGCAACCGTCGCTACCCGAGATGGGTCAAGGCGGCGATCGAACGCGTGCCGGGCGTGCAGGAGCTGCGGCGCAACTTCATGTTCCAGTACTGCGAGTCGATCACCGCGGCGATTCGCCACCCGCGCACGATCGGGCGCATCGCGGGCCTGCGCTCGGCCGCGTTCATGCGCTCGCAGCTGCGCGATCCGGAGCTGCGCAGGAAGGTGTGGCCCGACTACACGTTCGGCTGCAAGCGCGTGCTGTTCAGCTCTCACTACCTGCCGGCGCTGGCGCGCGCCAACGTCGAGCTCGTCACCGAGCCGATCGAGCGCGTGGTGCCCGAGGGAATCCTCACGCGCGACGGCCGCGTGCACGAGCTCGACTGCATCATCTGGGGCACGGGCTTCAAGACGAACGACTTCATGTTCCCGATGCGAGGTGCTCGGTGGCGACGGCGAGGACCTGCGCGAGGCGTGGTCGGGCGGCGCTCGCGCCCATCTCGGCATCACGGTGCCGGGCTTCCCGAACATGTTCATCATGTACGGGCCGAACACGAACACCTCGGGGGGCTCGATCATCTTCTATCTGGAGGCGCAGGCAGCGTACATCCGCCAGGCGCTCGAGCACCTGCGCGCGCGCGGCGCGCGCGCCGTGGAGGTGCGAGCGGAGGTGGAGGCGGCGAGCGACCGCGCGCTGCAGGCGCGCTTCGCCGGGACCGCATGGACGCGCTGCGACTCGTGGTATCGCGACGAGCAGCGGGCGGATCGTCGCCAACTGGCCGGGCTACATGCGCGAGTACATGCAGCAGACGCGCGTGCTCGACCCGCGCGAGTTCCGCTTCGCGATGGCGGCGCCCGGCTCGGGCTCGCCGGCGAGGCGCACATGGACGCACGCGGCGGATGGCACGCGCGAGGCGCAGGACGGCGCGGCGGGCGACGGGCGGGCGACAGTGGCGAACGCGCCGGCGAGCTGAGCGTGGACGCGAGCTACGACTACGTGATCGTGGGGGCCGGCTCGGCCGGCTGCGTGCTGGCCAACCGCCTGTCCGAGGACCCGTCCGTGCGTGTGCTGCTGCTCGAGGCGGGCGGGCGCGACCGCTCGCCGAACATCAAGATCCCGGCGGCGTTCGCCAACCAGTTCCACTCCAAGCTCGACTGGGACTACGCGACCGAGCCCGAGCCGCACGTGGACGGCCGCTCGCTGTACATCCCGCGCGGCAAGAGCGTGGGCGGCTCGAGCTCGATGAACGCGATGCTGTACGTGCGCGGGCGCCCGCTCGACTACGACGCATGGGAGGCGCAGGGCGCGCCCGGCTGGGGCTACCGCGACGTGCTGCCGTACTTCATCCGCTCGGAGGACAACGCGCGCGGGGCGTCCGAGTTCCACGGCGCCGGCGGTCCGCTGCGCGTGTCCGAGCAGCGCTCGCCGCGACCGATGGACAGGCGCCTGCTGCAGGCGGCTCAGGCGGCGGGCATCCCGCAGATCGCCGACTACAACGGGCCCGAGCAGGACGGCGCCTCGATGTTCCAGGTCACGCAGCGCAACGGGCAGCGCTTCAGCGCCGCCGACGCCTTCCTGCGCCCGGCGCTGCGGCGCCCGAACCTCGAGCTGCGCACGAAGGCGACCGTGCTCGGCGATCGAGCTGCGACGGCGATCGCGCGGTCGGCGTGCGCGTGCGCAAGGGCCGCAGCGGCGAGGAGCTGTTGCGGGCCGAGCGTGAGGTGCTGCTGTCGGCCGGCGCGATCAACTCGCCGCAGCTGCTGCTGCTGTCGGGCATCGGTCCCGCCGACGAGCTGCGCGCGGCCGGCGTGCAGGCGCGCCACGACCTGCCGGGCGTCGGGCGCAACCTGCAGGACCACCCGTTCGTGACGGTGATCTGGGAGGTGTCCGACCCGACCACGCTGTACGGCGCCGACAAGCCGACGCTCGCTCGCCGAGTGGCTGCTGCGGCGCAGCGGCAAGCTCAGCTCGACGGTCGCCGAGGTGGTCGCCTTCACGCGCACCCGCGGCGGGCTGCCGGCCGCCGACATCCAGTTGCACATGGGCGCGGCCTACTACGAAGACCACGGCGCGGAGGAATACGACGGCCACTGCATGGTGATCGCGCCAACGCTCGTCTCGCCGCAGGCGCGCGGCCAGGTGTGGCTGCGCTCGGCCGACCCGACGGCCAAGCCGCGGATCATCACGAACTCGCTGTCCGAGCCCGACGACGTCGAGTCGCTGCTCGCCGGCGTGAAGCTCGCGCGCGAGATAGCCGCGCAGTCGCCGCTGCGCGAGACGGTGCTCGAGGAGCTCAAGCCGGGGGCTGCGACGAGCGACCGCGACGAGCTCGAAGCCGACCTGCGCCGGCGGCTGATGCTGATCTACCACCCCGTGGGAACCGCGCGCATGAGCGACACGCACGAGCAAGCGGTCGTGGACTCGCAGCTGCGCGTGCACGGCCTGCACGGCCTGCGCGTGGTCGACGCGTCGATCATGCCGCTGATCCCGGGCGGCAACACCAACGCGCCGACGATCATGATCGCCGAGCGCGCCGCCGACCTGATCCGCGGGCGGACCGCCGCGCCCGTGGCCGCGCCGGTCGCTGCATGAGCGCCGCCCCCGCGCGGGCGGCCCGCCCGCCGGCCCGCGCGTCGATATGCGCGCGCCAGGCCAGGCTGAGGCGCGCCGTGGCGATCAACCACCACCGCCAGGGCGCCGGTCCTCCGCTGGTGCTGATCCACGGGATCGGGCTGCGCTGGCAGATCTTTCGGCCGGTGATCGGCCGGCTGGCGGCCGACTTCGAGGTGATCGCGTGCGACTCGCCCGGCTTCGGCCAGTCGCCGCCGCTGGCCGCTGGAGTCTCGCCGACGATCCCGGCGTACGCGGAGGCGTTCGAGCGGTTCTTCGCCGCCGAAGGACTCGGGCGCCCACACGTCGCCGGCAACTCGATGGGCGGCGCGATCGCGCTCGAGCTGGCACGCCGCGGGGCGGTCGCGACGGCCACGGCGATCTCGCCGGCGGGCTTCTGGACGCCGGCGCAGCGGCGCTTCTGCCAGGCGTCGCTCGTCTCGCTGGCGCGGACCCCGCGCGCCGCGCGACCGGCGCTCGAGGCTCTGATCGGAACGCGTGCCGGGCGCACGGCGCTGCTGTGGCAGACGTTCGGCCGCCCCACGCTGCTACCGGCGGACGAGGCCGTCGCGACGCTGCGCGATGCGTGGGCGGCGCCGGCCTTCGCCTCCGCGCTGGCGGCGTTCGACGATTACGCGTTCGCCGCGGGCGAGCAACTCGAGCGGCACGCCGCTGACGGTTCTGTGGGGCAGGCAGGACCGCCTGCTGCCTTATCGCCTGCAGGCCCCGCGCGCACGCGCGATGCTGCCGCAGGCCCGGCACGTGACGCTCGGGGCCGGGCACGTCCCCTTCTACGACGATCCGCCGGCAGTCGCCGAGGCGATCCGAGCGGGCGCGGGCTGAGCTGCCCGCGCAGCGCACATTGGTCTTCCTCCTCCCGCTGTAGCCCGGTTGCGGTCCCTGCCGCCACCGATCCAGGCGGTTGTGCATACTGGCGGCATGGACGCAGACCGAGCACGAGCTCTGCTGGCACGCGAGCGCGAGCGCATCGAGCGCGCGCTGGCCGACCTGGCGGAGCCTGACACCGATTCGGAAGGCGACTCCTTCGACCGGCGACACCGCGCCGGAGCTCGTCGACGAGGAGATCGAGGAGGCGCTGGCCGAGCCGCTTCGCGAGGAGCTCGAGGCGGTCGAGCGCGCCGAACAACGCCTCGGCTGAAGGCACCTACGGGCTCTCGGTGGACAGCGGCGAGCCGATCCCCGACGGGCGGCTGCAGAGCATCCCGTGGGCCGAGCGCACGGTTGAGGAGCAGGCGCGTTCGAGGCCTCGCCCGGCTGAGGGCCCCTCGCGCCTGTCCATCGCGGGCGGGCTCGTTCGTCTAGGAGGAGAAGGGCCGGAGCAGCGCGGCTGATGATCGCGTAGCGACGCGGTCGGGCAACGCACGGCCCTTCATATCATCGAACACCCCCACCCCCAGGAGCAAGCCGATGTCCTCGAGCCGCAGCCACAGCAAGAACCTCGCCCTGGCGCTGCTCGCGATGACGCAGTTCGTCGTCGTGATCGACGCGTCGATCGTCAACATCGCGCTGCCGTCGATCGGCCGCGCGCTGCGCTTCTCCCAGGACGACCTGACGTGGGTCGTCAACGCCTACACGCTGACGTTCGGCGGCTTTCTGCTGCTCGGCGGGCGCCTCGCCGACCTGATGGGGCGTCGCAAGATGTTCATGCTGGGACTGGTCGTGTTCTCGCTGGCCTCGCTGGCGGGCGGCCTGGCCCAGTCCGAGGCGTGGCTGATCGTGGCGCGCGCCGTGCAGGGCATGGGCGCCGCGATCGTCTCGCCGGCCGCCCTGTCGATCATCACGACGACGTTCGCCGAAGGCTCCGAGCGCAACCGCGCGCTCGGCGTGTGGGGTGCGGTGGCCGGCGCGGGCGGCGCCGCCGGGGTGCTGCTCGGAGGCGTGCTGACGAGCGGCCTCAGCTGGCGCTGGGTGCTGTTCGTGAACGTGCCGATCGGCGTGATCTGCGCGCTGCTGGCGCCGCGCGTCCTGCGCGAGAGCCGCGCCGAAGCCGAGACGCGCAGCTTCGACATACCCGGCGCGATCGCCGTCACGGCTGGGCTGGCGCTGCTCGTGTACGCGCTCGTCGACGCCGTCAACGCCGGCTGGGGCTCGACGGAAACGCTGGTCGAGATCGCCGGCGCGCTCGTGCTGCTGGCGGCATTCCTGGCGATCGAGGCGCGCTCGCGCGCTCCGCTGATGCCGTTCTCGATCTTCCGCCTGCGCACGCTGCGCGGGGCCAACACGGTGGCGCTGCTGATCGGCATGTCGCTGTTCTCGATGTTCTTCTTCATCTCCCTGTACATGCAGCAGGTGCTGCACTACTCCGCGCTGCGCGCGGGCGTGTCCTATCTGCCACTGGCCGTCGCGATCATCCTGTCCGCCGGCGCGGCGTCGGCCGGCGTGACGCGCTTCGGCTTCAAGCCGATCCTGTTCGTCGGGCTGCTGTTCGTCGCCGCCGGGCTGTACTGGTTCTCGCGCGTGCCCGCGACCGGCGGCACGTTCGTCGCGAACATCCTCGGGCCGTCGGTGCTCGCGGCGATCGGGCTGGGCTTGTCGTTCGTGCCCGTCACGATCGCCGCGGTGACGGGCACCCGCCCGCAGGAGGCGGGCCTCGCGTCGGGGCTCGTCAACACCGCGCAGCAGGTGGGCGGCGCGCTCGGGCTGGCGATCCTCGCCACGGTCGCCAACAGCCGCACGAAGGACGTGCTGCACGCCGGCCAACACGACATGGCGATCGCGCTGACGAAGGGCTTCGAGCGCGCGTTTCTGGTCGGCGCCGGCTTCGCGCTCGTCGGCGCCTTGCTGACGCTGGTGCTGATCTCCTCGCGCGACAGCCGCTCACATGCGCGCGCCGCGCAGAGCGGCGACGCGCGTCGCGCCCGCGGCCCGCGGGCTAACGCGCGGCGCCATACGCGGCTTAGAGCCGAGCGCCGTTCAACTCGTCCGCGAGGCTTCACCCTGCATCGAAGCTCCGCCGCCAGCGGTCAGGAGGTGAAGCCGAGGATCAGCTGAGCCGCCTCGGCAGGCACGTCGAGCTGCGGGCAGTGGCCGACGCCGTCGAGCTCGATCCAATCGGCGTGCGCCAGCCATTCCCGGCGAAAGCGCGCCGCCGCCGACGGCCATGGCAGCAGCTTGTCCTGGGTTCCCCACACGATCCGTACCGGACACTCGATCCGCTCGGGGTCCACGCGCCAGCCGTCGCGGACGGCGCGCTCGGTCAGCGTGTCAGCCCCCAGCAGGCGACGACGCCGCGCAGCTGATGCGCGAGCAGCTCGGCGGGAATGTGCTCGTAGTTCGTCGCGATCATCTGGCTCGCGCGGCGCCGCCCCGCGGGCGTGGCGAGCGCCGCCTCCGCGTGCGGCGCGACGAGCTTCAGCTGGCGCTGCATGCGCGAGAAGTACGGCGACGTGCGAGTCGCGGAAGGAGTGGTCGTGCGCGGCCCAGCCGCCAGCCGGCGCGAACGCGACGACGCTCCTCGCACGCCCGCGCATCGCCAGCTGCAGCGCGATGTAGCCGCCGAGTGAATTGCCCACGACGTGCGCCGAGGCAAAGCCAGCCTTGTCCATCGCCCGCTCGACCGCTTCGACGATCGCCGAAGCCGCCGTCTCGCCCGCGATCTGCGGCCCACCCGCGTGCCCGGCGAGCGTCGGCGCGAGCACGTCGTGACGAGCTTCGAGCGCGGGCAGCACGAGCTCCACGTGCGCCACGTGTCGACGAAGCCGTGCAGCAGCACGAGCGGTGGGCCAGACCCGCCGCGATGGGCGGCCGTGAACGTCGCCTCCGCGTAGGTAGCCTCCATTTCGGGGGTCATGGTGTGCATTCTCACACTCGCCTAGAGCGCGGTAAGGCATGGTCTGATTATCAGTCATCGACGGGACCAACGACGAAGGGACCGAGCACATGAACACGTATTCAATTCGCCGCAGGAACGCGTGGGGGTCGGCCGAGGAGCTCGAGCAGGCGGCCGCGCGCTCCAAACAGATCGCCGACAGCGACTTCCCCGACGACATCCGCTGGATTCGCAGCTACGTGATCGCCGAAGCCGACGGCACGCTGGGCACCGTGTGCATCTACCAGGCGAGCGATCCCGAGGCCGTGCGCAAGCACGCCGCGCGGGTCGACATGCCCGCCGACGAGATCTCCGAGATCGTCGACACAGTCGTCATCCGACCCGATCCGGAGCCGGCGCCAGCAGCGGGCTGAGCTGCCGGCGGGGGGGCGGGACGAGCAGCTCGCCCCGGCCCCCGCTGCCGGGGAGCGTTACGCCTGCCGGCGCTCGTGGCCCGGCCGACCGTTGGGCCGACCCGGCCAACCCGAGGAACGACCTTTCAGCCTTCGATCACGTTGTGCACCGAAGCGATCATCGGCGTGCCCGGATCGACGCCGAGATCGTTCAAGATCGGCATCAGGGTCGCCCCGAACGCATCGAATGCCTCCTGTGACTCCCACACGTCGAAGACGTTGATCTCGCCGTCCGTCTCGAGGGCCACGTGGTAGGAGCGCCCCTCGGGCGCTCCAGCGCCGGCCGCCGCCAGCTTGCCGAGCGCCTCCTGGTACTTGCTTGCCGGAAACTTGCTGTTCGCGAAGTAGATCCCGATCGCCATGTGAGCCTCATCCCCTTCCGCGCGTGCGCGCGGTCGTTTACCCGTACCTAGTGGCGACTGTACACCGGGTCTGCTGCAAGGCCAATTGCCGGCGCGGGCGACGGGAGCACACGGGATCGCCTTCGCGACGCCTTCCCGGCGTAGCGGCGCCGCGTCCATGCGCTAATACCGTTCGTGCCCTAGCCGGGCAGCCCCACACCGGCCCCGCTCACCCACGACCAAGGAGCGACCTTGCAGATCACCACAACTCGATCGAGACCGCACGCCGGGCCCAGCGACTGGTTCACCGGCGCGGTGTACATCGACCCCGTCGCCGCCCCCTCGGAGCCATCCCGCCTGGCGGCCAGTAGCGTCCACTTCACCCCGGGCGCACGCACCGCTTGGCACACTCACCCCAACGGCCAGACCATCTACGTCACCGAGGGCCTGGGCCTGTGCCAGCGCCGCGGCGGACCGATCGAGGTCATCCGGCCCGGTGACCGCGTGTTCTTCGATCCTGGTGAGGAGCACTGGCACGGCGCTGCTCCCGACCGGTTCATGACCCACCTGGCGATGCATCAGGTCGACGAGCAGGGAAATGCCGTCACCTGGGGGGAGCACGTCAGCGATCTGGAGTACGGCGCCGCCGCGTGAGCGGGGACGACGGGCCGTGCCTACGAGAGTTCGGCGAGCACCTCGGCGGCCGCCCGTTCGCCGAGCGCACAGCGCCATCCATGTAGCCGACCCAGTAGTCGGAGGTCTCGGTTCCGGCCCAGTGGATACGCCCGACGGGCTCGCGCAGGGCGGCGCCGAAGTCGAGCAGCGTGCCGGGGCCGAGACCGGCGACGGGGTCGCCGCGGCTGAATCGTTCTTCCGCCCAGGCGTTCTCGACGTATTCGAGCGGGCTACGAGCCTGTTCGCCGAAGTAGTCGGCAAAGTTTTCGAGGACCGCTTGGCGGCGCTGTTCGGCCGACAGGCCGTACCACGTCGAGCATCGGCGCCGCCGATGAAGCCGAGCAGCACCCCGGGGCTGCCCTCCTTGGGAGTGCTGTCGAACGTCACGGTGACCGGGCCGTTGAGGCTGACGGTCTGGCCGGTCAGGCCTTCTTCGCGCCAGAACGGCTTGTCGTAGACGACGTCCACCTTCGCATAGGAGCCCATCGGCGCGCGCTGCGTGAGCTGGTCGCGGAGGACCGGCAAGAGCGGTTCGTAGTCGATTCGGGCAGTCAGCGTCGGCGGCATCGCCACGATCACCTGCTTGGCGGTGACGCGTCCTTTGTCGAGCAGCACTTTCACGGCCTTGCTGTTCTGGACGATTGGCGCACGTGCGCGTTGAGGGCGACGTTGCTGCCGAGTTCGGCCGCGATCTTCAAGAGATCTGCTGGCTGCCGCCGACGAAACGTTCTTCTTGAGCGCCTTCGGCCGTCTGGAAGTTGCGTTCGAAGGTCCCCGGATGCGATTCATCCCCGGATGCGGCCAGATAGAACAGGACGTAGAGCAGTGACAGGTCACGGGGCTCCTGCCCGAAGATCGCCTCCACCGCGGTTGCGACCAGCCGCATGAAGTCGGGGTTGATCTCGTTGGACTTGACCCACGTGTAGAACGTCTGACTGTCCCATTCTTCGGCTTCTTTCGCTTCCCAGGGGCCTCGACGTTGATCTGTTCCGCCATCGTGTTGAGCCGCGGGATGATCTGCAGCAGGTCGGGCAGGTACGTCGGGTCCGGCGGCGCGACGCCCGTGGGCCCGGTGGCAGCGTAGGTTTCTCGTTTGCCGTCCTTCCAGTAGACGTTCGAGCCGGTGTTGTAGGTCGGGAAGGTTTCGATCCCGACGGCCTGCGCCAGCGCCTTGATGCGGTCCTGCGTGGGCCCGACGAACTCGGCGCCCGCGTCGATGTAGGACCGCCCGTGATCGGACGGCTCCACGTACGGCCTCCGACGCGTTCGCGAGCCTCCAACACGACCACCGAGTGACCTGCGCGGGCAATCGTGCGGGCGGCTGACAGCCCGGCGAGCCCGGCGCCGACGACGGCGACGTCGGCTTTTTTCGGCGCCGACGAGCTCGCGTCCGGGCTCGCGGCTTCTTCCGCTTCTTCCGCGCCTTCCGCGCGCGCGAAGGAGGGCAACGCGGCCGCAGCCGCGCCGGCGGCGGCGGTGCCGATCAGCGTGCGCCGAGTAAAGCCGCGGTCGGCGTCCTCGCTCAACGAAGCCGATCCTCGCCGAAGGCCGGTCGGGGAGCGCGACCTCGCGACGCGGTCGCGGTCGTCGCGTCACGAGGAGCGCGAACCTCGCGCCCCACATCGCCAGCTCCTTCCCCGCGATCCCTGACACCAGAAGCCGAGATACCCCCCGATCGCGAAAAGTATTCAAACACGTCTGTGGCGATATGAGACGCTTCGCAAATGCCGTTTACCCCCGAGCTGTTCTCGGCGTCGTCTCTACAGCGAGTGGAAGAGAAGCGGCGGCGCAAGCTGGTCGCCGTCCCCTACTTCGACGGTTTGATGTCCAGGGAGCTCGACGCTTTGGTCGACTCGTTCGCCGTCACGCCAGAGCTGCACGACCCTGTACGCGGGCGCGTGCGGGGCACGCGGGCCTTCGAGGCGTTTGCCTCGGAAGCGAGCTCCTGGCTGCGCCAACACGATGCCTCGGTCGAGGAGGTCGAACACGTCATTACCGAGCGACACGGCTTCGAGGAGGTGATACTCCACTTCGACGGTCCGAACGGGCGAGTCGATCTTCCGGTCGCAGTCGTGGCCGACCTCCGCTCCGACGGCCGGATCGAAGAGGTGCGGGTCTACTTCAGCAACTGGCCGCGCGAGGGCCGCCACGCCCACCGACCACCTCTCCTGCAGCCCGATCCCGAGTTGCGCGTGTCAGACGTCGTGGGCGACTATCAGCATGCGCTCGCGGCCGGCGAGATCGAAGCGATCGTGGAGACCTTCGAACCAGACGGCTACGCGCGAGAGCCGGCGGGAGACCCGCACGTGCACAGGGGTCGCGACGGCCTCGTGTCGTTCTACGAGCTGTTGTTCTCGAACGGCGGAGGCATTCAGCTGGAGCACTGCAGGATGATCGACGATCAACGCGCCTGCGGGCTGGAGTACAACGTGGTGCGCTGGGGCGAGACGGAGCTCACGCCGGAGGCCGGGTTCGCTGTCTACGTGCGGGGTCCGAACGGGGGGCTCGCTGCGGCCCGCATCTACGACGACGCCGATCCCCCGCTCCGTCAGCCTGCGTAGCCGGGCGGGCGCCGGTGAACGAATGGCGCCGCGTTCCCGCCAGTCGAGCGGCAGCCGCGAGACGTGT
The DNA here is from genome assembly GCA_963846205.1 of uncultured Solirubrobacteraceae bacterium. Classification (GTDB taxonomy): domain Bacteria; phylum Actinomycetota; class Thermoleophilia; order Solirubrobacterales; family Solirubrobacteraceae; genus Palsa-744. Next base: position 572,624 of record CAWJVB010000006.1, read on the forward strand.
CGCTTGGGCCGTCGTGTGGCTATCGTCGAGCGCATGACGATCAGACGCATGGACCATGTGGGCATCGTCGTCGACGACCTCGCGGCCGCGACGGCGTTCTTCATCGAGCTCGGACTCGAGCTGCAGGGCGAGGGGTCGGTCGAGGGCGGTTGGGTGGACCGCGTGGTGGGGCTCGAGGGCGTCCGGGCTGAGATCGCGATGATGGAGACCCCGGACGGGCACGCGCGCCTCGAGCTGGCGAAGTTTCACGCCCCGGCAAGCCCGCGCGGCGACCGGCACGCGCCGGCGAACACGCCGGGCATCCGCCACGTCACATTCGCAGTCGAGGACATCGACGACGTCGTCGCTCGCTTGCGAGCCGGCGGCACGGAGCTCGTTGGCGAGGTGGAGCGCTACAAGGACAGCTATCGGCTCTGCTACGTCCGTGGCCCGGAGGGGATCATCGTCGAGTTGGCGGAGGAGATCGGCCATCCCAACGCCTTCGGAGGAACAGGGTGAGCGATACGAGCACCGGACACGCCAAGGTCGTCGTGAACAGGTGCATGTCGCTTGACGGCTTCATCGCCGCTGCCGGCCACGTGATGGACTGGGGCGCTGGTCGCCAGCTCGCCGATTTCGTCGGCCCGGACGAGTTCCACGAGATCGCGGCGGCCACCGGCGCGATGCTCGTCGGCCGGCGGACCTCCGACGTCGGAGAAAGGATGGAGGCCGAGAAGCCGGGCAGCGTCGACTACCCCTTTTCCGGACCCGTATTCGTACTCACCCATCGGCCACCGGAGCCACCGAATCCGGGCATCACGTACCTCACCGGTGACATCGGGGAAGCGGTCGCCACGGCGCGCAGCGCCGCCGGCGGCAAGAACGTGGAGATCCTCGGCGCCGACGTGGCCGCCCAGTGCCTGCAGCGGGGCCTCGTCGACGAGATCCTGGTGTACGTACTGCCGGTACTGCTCGGCGACGGCGTCCGCTTCTCGCCGCCGAGCCTCCCCCGGATCGACCTCGAACCGGTCAGCGCCACTCGGTCGCGCAGCGTCACCATCCTCCGGTTTCGCGTCCGCAAGTAATCGCTGCCTACCATGCCGCGGATGCAGGCGCCGTGCGGGCACCGCCGATCCGTATCGCATGGACTGGTCGCGGCAGGACGCCCTCGATTGCGTGCGCCGGCCGAAGCGGGTCGACCTCTTCGGGGAGGGGCGGCGAGTCCCCTGCCGTGGGCACGCGCTAGCCTCGGGAGCTGTGGCAACGACCCAGGTGGTGCGGAGCGATCGGTTTCCCGATCTAACGATGCAGTGCTGTTCCCGCGGCTCTCGGACGGCAAGCTTCAGTGGCTGGCAAAGCGCGGGCAGAGGCGCAGCTTCGAGCCCGGGGAGGTCCTCTACGAGCATGCCCAGCGAGATGCGCCGTTCTATGTGATCGAACGTGGGCTCGTCGAGTTCGTCGATCGAAGACCCGGAAAGGACGTCTACGTCGCGAACGCCGACAGCCGCACGTACATCGGCGATATCGCAGCATTCACCGGGGAGCCAACGATCAGCGCCTGTGTGGCGGTCGAGACGACGGACGTGATCGCGTTCGACCGCTCTGGGCTGCGCGAAATGGTCGCCCGCTGGCCGGAGTTCGGCGAGCAGGTGTTTGCCACGTTGCTGGCGCGACGTGCGTGGCACGAGGCCGAGGGGCAGGGGGTCATGCGACTGATTGCGCCTCGCGGCTCTCGGCGAGCGTTCGAAGTGCGCGACCTGCTCGAGCGCAATCTGTTGCCGGTGCGTTGGTATGACGTCGACACCGACGCGGACAGTGCCGCGCTGCTCGAGTGGCTCGGTATCCCGCGCTCGGAGACGCCGGTGCTGGTGCACGCCACCGAGGTGATGCGCAACCCATCGGCCGCACAGGTTGCCCGGGCGCTTCGATTGCGCGCTGAGGTCGATGCGGAGCGATTCGATCTGGTCGTGCTGGGTGCCGGGCCGGCGGGGCTGGCGACGGCCGTATACGGCGGCTCCGAGGGGTTGCGGACGCTCGTCGCCGAGGCGTGGGCGCCCGGCGGCCAGGCGGGAACCAGCACGCGTATCGAGAACTACCTCGGTTTCCGTACGGGGATCAGCGGGACGGAGCTCACGCGCGCGGCGACGCTGCAGGCTCGCCGCTTCGACGCCGTCCTCTCGAGCTTCCATCGAGCGGTCGAGCTGGCCGACGGACCCGACGGCCTGCTGAGGGTGGATCTCGATGACGGCCAGCACGTGCTCGCTCGTTCGGTCGTCGTGGCGACAGGCGCTCGTTGGCGGGAGCTCCAGGCGGAGGGTGTCGATCGCTTCCGTGGCGCCGGCGTCTATCACGCGGCGATGGGCATCGATGCGGAGCGGTGCCGAGGCGAGGACGTGATCGTCGTCGGCGGCGGCAACTCGGCGGGCCAGGCCGCGGCGTACCTCGCACGGAGGGCTCGTAGCGTCCGTGTCGTCGTCCGCGGTCCCACGCTGAAGTCAACGATGTCCCAGTACCTCCTCGATCGCATCAAGCGCTCGCGCCCAGATCGAGGTCATGACCGAGACCGAGGTCGTCGCCGTCAATGGCTCGGCGACGGTGGAGTCCGTTACGCTTGTTGACCGGCGCGACGGCAGCACGAGCGAAGTGCCCGCGACGGCCATGTTTGTGATGATCGGCGCGGATCCGTGCACCGAAGCGACCACGGGCATGCTGCCGGTGGACTCCGCCGGGTACATCCTGTGTGGAGCGGATGCCGCAAAGCACGACGGACATCTGCGCTGGCCGGTGTCGGACCGAGAGCCGCACATGCTCGAGACGACTCGCCCGGGCGTGTTCGTCGCCGGTGACGTGCGCTCCGGCGCATCCAATCGCGTGGCCGAGCGCAGTCGGCGACGGGACGCTGGTCGTGCGCTTCGTCCACGACGTTCTCGACATCTGACCCCGTCCGCGTCCGAGTCCGAGGTATCGTCGAGAGCGGGACCGAGCTACGCGGCGATCGCGATGCTAAACGCGGTTCAGCGGCCGGGCGGCGAGCCGATTGTGGCGCGACTTCGTCGTCTGGGATCCTGGTGAGCGGAAGTTCAGTGACGTGCGATCGTCGTCGCGGATCGCGTCCTGCTTGGCCGTTGTCCGGTAGTACCTCGACGCTGGCTTCAGAGCCGCCGCCCTGGACGCGGCATCGTCTGCTTGGTCGGCACGCTCGGGGAGGCGCCGCCAGACTCGGTGTCCTGTCGGACTGCCGAGCATGCTCCGGTGAGCGGCATGATGACGGAGGTGGCGGGCAGCGTCGGCACCCTCGTGTTGGGCGCCGACTGGAACATCGTCGAAGTGAGGTCGCCGACGGTCGCGCGCCGCCAGGCCGACACGTTGGGGACTTCGACCCCGAAGCGCGCCGCGACGAGCTGCAGCTGGGAGGTGTGGTCGAACGTCTCGGACGCGATGTGGCCGCCGCGGCTGAACGGTGAGATGACGAGCATCGGCACGCGCACGCCGAGGCCGAGCGGCCCGGTGATGCCGAGCGTCTGTCGACGAGCCGCCCGGCTCGCAGAGCTTGACTCGGCGTCGCGGTCAGGTACTCGCCGGGCGTGCCCGCGGGTGGGGTCGGCGGCGGCACGTGGTCGAACCAGCCGTCGTTCTCGTCGTACATGAGGAACAGCGCCGTCTTGGACCACAGCTCGGTGTTGGCGGTCAGCGCGTCGAGCACGAGCGAGGTGAAGTACATGCCGTTGGCCGGCGCCGACGAGGGATGCTCGTCGAAGCCGAGCGGCGGGATGATCCACGAGACGCTCGGCAGCGACCCGGAGGCGATGTCGGAGACGAAGTCGTTCGGGAAACGTCGGCTCGAACGCGTTCTGATAGAGCGGCGAGAGCGGGTTGCGGAACGCCGTGAAGTACGGCAGCACGTGGTCGGAGGCGACCATGATCTCCGGGTTGGTGATCGGGTTGTAGAGCGCCGGGCTCCAGGTCGGATACTGGGCGAGCGAGGCGTACTTGCCGCTCACCCCGACGTTGCTCGGGCTGTAGACCTTCCAGGAGACGCCGGCGTCCTGGAGCACCTCCTGCATCGTCGTCCACGTGCAGTCCCACAGCGATGTCGGGCGTCTCGTTGGTGTCGGTCACCGGCCCGCCCTGCAGGCCCGCCGGGTCGATCGTGCCGCTGTTGGCCATCAGCCGGTTGGGGTGCGTGGGGCCGAGGATCGAGCAGTGGTAGCCGTCGCAGAGCGTGAAGTGCATCGGCCAGCGCGTAGTAGAAGGCAAGGTCCTCGCGCTTGTAGTAGCCCATCGTCATCGCGCCGTTGGCACCCTCGTACTGCGAGGAGGTGTGCGTCGTGACGAAGGCGTCCATCGCTCCGTCGTTCCAGCAGAGATGCTGCGGACCCCAGTCGTGGGTGAGATCGTCGGTGCACTCCAGGCCCGCCGTGCTGTCGAGATGGAAGGGCAGCAGCACGTCCGGCGGCACGAGCGAGGAGCCGCCCGGGTAGCTCTGGGCGAAGACGCCGAGCGAGGTCGCCGGGTGGTCGTTGAAGCCGCGACCCTTCGGGTAGTCGCCGAAGTAGTGGTCGTAGGAGCGGTTCTCCATCATCAGGAAGACGATGTGCTCGACGGCCCCGAGATCCGAGCCGGCCGCCGCCGTGCTCGCCGCCTTGGCGACGGTCCGCGCCCGCCCCGCGGCGGCCCACGACACGGCCGGCGCCGCAAGCACCGCCCCGGCGCCCGCCATGCCGAAGTAGCTCATCAACTCTCGCCGGGTCAGCTGCCGACCCTGGAGATCGTCGGGCAGTCGCACTCGCGCTCCTTGAGTCGCTCACGGCATAGCTACCCGGCGAGCCCCACTTCCGAAACCCACGCTCGCGCGGGCACATCCAACATCGCCAGCCTATCGCTTCGCGCGAAACCGGAGGTTCCTCTCATGTTTAGAGCGAGGCCCGCAGGGCATGCCGCGCGTACCCCGCCGCGGCGCGCGCTGGCTCTAGCTCCCCGAAAGAGAGGGCTAGATCGGGGTTCGTGCCGCCGAACCCTCGAGCAGCCCGATCGCCTGGTCGGCGCGCGAGCGGGCGACGGCGACCGACAGCGCGCGTACGTAGGCCCGCGCGGCGGCGTCGATAATGTCCGTCGAAACGCCCTGCCCAGCGCCAGCGACACCGTCGACCTCGAGCACAACAGAGACCTCACCGAGCGCATCTTGACCCTCGGTGACGGCGCTGATCGTGAACTCGCTCAGCTTCGCCGCGACGCCGCTCGCCGCGTTGATCGCTTGGAACACGGCGTCGATCGGTCCGTCCCCGATGAACGAGCCCGTGCCGACGCCACCCTCGGGCAGCGTGACCGAGACCTTGGCGTGCGCTGGACGCAGCGAGGAGGCCTCGACCTCGAACCAATCCAGCGTGTAGCCGCCGACGTCCTCGCTGCGCAACTCGTCGGTGACGAGCGCCTCCAGGTCCATCGCGGTCACCTCCTTCTTTCGGTCGGCGATCTCCTTGAAGCGCTTGAACGCCGTGTTCAGCGCCTGCCCGTCGATCTGAAAGCCCATCTCCTTCAGCGCCTCGCTGAGCGCGTGGCGGCCGGAGTGCTTGCCGAGCACGATCGAGTTGCTGGTCAGGCCGACAGTCCTCGCGTCCATGATCTCGTAAGTGGTGCGCTCCTTGAGCACGCCGTCCTGGTGGATGCCGGCCTCGTGCGCGAAAGCGTTGCGCCCCACGATCGCCTTGTTCGGCTGCACCGCGTAGCCCGTAAGCCGCGAGACCAGGCGGCTCGTGCGGGCGATCTCAGTCGTCTCGATGCCCGTCCACAGTCCGAGGCTCGGCTCGCGCGTGTGCAGCAGCATCGCGATCTCCTCGAGCGAGGCGTTGCCCGCGCGCTCGCCGATGCCGTTGATCGCGCACTCGACCTGGCGGCAGCCGGCTTCCAGGCCGGCCAGCGAGTTAGCGACCGCCATGCCCAGATCGTCGTGGCAATGCACCGAGAGGACGACATCGCGCAGACCGGGCACCAGCCGGATCAGCTCTTCGAACATCGTGGCGAACTCGCGCGGCATCGTGTAGCCAACGGTGTCGGCCACGTTGATTGTCGTGGCCCCCTCATCGAGCGCGATCTGAATCACCTCAGCCAGGAACTGCACCTCCGAGCGCGACCCGTCCTCGGTTGAGAACTCGACGTCATCTGTGTATTCGCGGGCCTGTGCCACGGCCGCGCGCACCTGTCCCTTGACGTCCTCGCGCGTGGTTTGCAGCTTGTGCTTGATGTGGATGTCGCTCGTCGCGATAACCATGTGAATGCGCGGGCGCTGAGCGTCGCGCACGGCGTTCCACACGGCCTCGATGTCCTGACTGACAGTGCGCGCCAGCCCGCAGACCACCGGCCCTTCGACCTCCCGCGCGATCGCCTGCACCGACTCGAAATCGCCGGGCGACGTAATCGGAAAGCCAGCCTCGATCACATCGACGCCGAGGCGCGCGAGCTGGTGGGCGATCTCCAGCTTCTCGGTCTTGTTGAGGGAAATCCCCGGCGACTGCTCGCCGTCGCGCAGCGTCGTGTCGAAGATCATTATGCGGTCGGACTCGCTGCGCCCGCGTGAGGTGCTGCCCGCCGAAGCGTCCATCATGTCGTGCTCCTTCTCTCGCTTTGCCGTTTCCTCTCTGCTGGGTATGCGGCTACGCGGCCGCCACGCGCTATTCCCCCCGAGGGGGGAGCAGGAGAAGCGAGAGAAGCGAGTTCTGCAACAACATCCGCCGCGGAGGGTAGCACCGGCCGCCGCACCCGCGAGGCGCGCTCACGGACGGGCCGGCGCATGATGGCTCTGTGCCGAGAATCAGCTTGTTCTACGGGATCGCAATTACGATGTACTTCTACGATCACGAACCGCCGCACTTCCATGCTCAATACGCGGAGCACCACGCCGTGATCGCGATCGACAGCGGCAACGTGCTAGTGGGCGGTCTCCCGACTCGCGCCCTCAAGCTCGTTGGCGAGTGGGCCAACGTGCATCGCGCCGAACTGGCAGTCAAATTGGGAGCGCGCAAGCGGAGGTGGAATTCCTGAGCCCATCGATCCCTTGCCGTAAGATGGCCCGATGGATGTCGTCCGCGTCACCTCGGTAGAGGTTCTCGGTCACTACAGGCTTCGGCTGGGCTTCAGCGACGACAGCTCACGCGACGTCGATCTCTCTGGGGAGTTGTACGGGCCGGTGTTCGAGCCACTCGCCGACCCCGACTACTTCTCCCAGGTTCGCGTGGACGACGAGCTGGGGACAGTCGTATGGCCCAATGGCGCCGACCTCGACCCCCTCGTGCTGCACGGCGACTTCGAGCCCACCTCGCGCGTCGCCCACCGATAGCTGCACCGCTGTCGGCAACCCCCGGCCGATCGGGCTACTGACGTTGTCTATGGAGACCAGGGAACGAAGATCAAATCCTCGTCAACGGGTCGAAACCTTGCGGCGCGCGCTCGTAGACCGCGTGAGCGAGCACGGAAATTAGAGCGAGGCGACGATCGGCGCGCCGATGACCTCGAGATGACGCGTGATAGCACCGCGCGCGAACACGCGGATCAGTTTGGCTGCGGCGGCCTGCTGCTGAATGCCTAGTCGCTTGAGCGCACGCCAACGATCTGACGATTTCCGGTCGTGGCCAGCCAGGCGAGGGTCGTCGAGCCGGTCGATGTGACCGCTGCGGTGCGTTGGTTTGACTTCTCGGGCGCCGATACTGCTTCCGGGCTGCCCCATGTCTCGGATGTACGTGTCGCGACTTCGAAGCCGCCGCGTACGGAGAACACTGTCTTGAGATCGCCAGCTTCGTCAAAGCCGAGGCCCGCCAGGAGACTGTTGACCGGCGTGGCTGTCGGTGCGCTCCAGCCTCCCCCGGCGAGACTGAACGATGCTTCGAGGACCGTTTGCCTTGCGGTCGCCTCGTGTTCGAAGAGAACCGCAGCTTCGCCGCCTGGTGAGATCGCGACCGAGGTCCCGAGGCTGTGTTCCGCGAGCGTCACGGGCTTGCCGAACCGGCCGTCGATGTCGGTCCTGGTCATGCCCTCCGGACCTTCCCCAACCCCGTAGCCGTGTCCATCGGGCAAAGGGGCGTAGCTACCTTCATCGGAGTCGCCTTCCACGTCGCACGCAACCGCGCCTTCTGCTTCGAGGAGTCCGGGTTTGTCGCCCATCCTGAATGCGAGTACTGATTCGCCCTTTGCGTTGCTGGCGAGCCCCATTTCGATGGCCCGCTGCTTGCGCGATGAGAGCACCTGGGGTCGGCCCACCAGCCTCCCGTCAGCGGCTACCGTCACGGCTTCTACCCAGACTGGGCTCCCTTCGAATTCGCCCCTGAGGCTGGCGGTGTTCCACGCGACCACCTGGCTTTTCCGCTGGCGGCGAGGTCCGTCTGCAGTTCATATCCGCCGTTGTTCAGCGTGGCGATCCCCTTCGGCGGCTTCCATGCTGCGTGCACCGGACGACGGGACAGCATCACTTCTTCGTGACGCGACCGGTCCCGGACGCCGGCTGCCGCGATGCGGAACGCGATAGCGACTTCGCCACCAGCGTTCACGGCAATCTGCGGATCCGCCGCCTGAAAGCCCCCCCGGGTCAACGTGCGCGGCGAGAACATGCTTGGCGCTCCACGCCGAGGAGCCATGCGTAGCAAGCGTCCGCACATTCACAGACTCGCGAGCCTTCGAATATCCGTTCCTACGGGGATACCTCGTACTCGGCCACACGATCAGCGCTTCGCCAGAGGACGTCATGGCAACAACCGGGACCCGAACCATGCCGCTGGCGATCACGGACGGCGGCCGCCAGACTCCCCCCGCCGAGCGAGCCGCCGCTTCGATCACGAAGTTCTCGCCGATCGGCCCCCGGCCTGCTCGAACCCACGCAACGACCGCATCGCCGGCAGCGTCCCTCGCCAAGAAAGGCCCCCTCGTCCGGTCAACGGGGCATTCCCTGATCCCGATCGAACGCGACACCGGTTCCGCCGGCAACCAGTTCGCCGAAGCGGCCGACGCCCAAGCCCCGAATGCCGACCACACCGCACCCAACAGACACGTAAGACCCGCAGCTCGGACCACCACAGGCTACAACCTCACGTTCGTTTGGGGAGTTGCGCGTCCCGACGGGCCATTCCTCTGGCCGAGATCCGCGCGACGCGTGACGAGATCGCGCAGCGAGTCTCAACGCCCGCTGGATGAACCTGCGCAAGCGTGGCCCCGGAAATGGCTTGGGCCCAAGCCAAATCCGGGGTGTCAATGGAGACGGTGGGAATCGAACCCACGTCCGCAATCGCGTGAGAATGGCTTCTACGAGCGTATCCGGCGCTCTGATCTCATCCCCAGCTCGCCTCGCCGGCGGGGTTGCTGGGGACCAGCCTCCTGAAATTTTCCCGGATTGGCTGAGACGGACCGCACCGGGTGAGCCTGCTTTCTGATTCCGGCCTTCCCCGCCGCAGGCAAGCGGGGCCCGGAACCTCACTCACCTAGTGTTAGCTAGGCAGCGAGGGCGTACTCGTGAGAGTCCGCACTTATGGTTTTCCCGGGTGTTTTACGAGGCCGCCCGGGACCTCGACTCGCGACCATCCTCACGAACCGACCACGTCGAAGCCTGTCGTCCCCGAGGATGTTGCTCTGCCAAGTCTAGCCCGCTGTGCGCATCGCGACTCCTTCAAGCTCCGCTCGCCACAGCCGGCATGGCTGTGCGACGATGCGCTCGTGGACGATGCCATCGCTCGTTATCGCGCGGCATCTGAGGCAAAGGACATCGATGCCCTGATCGCCACGCTGGCGCCCGACGCCGCGGTCGCGTCGCCGATATCCGGGCACATGCTGTTCCGCGGCACGGCCGATCTGCGTGTACTGCTGGCGGCCGTGTACGGCAGCCTCAGCGAGCTGCACTGGCACAGCGAGGTGGGCGACGGGCGAGATCGCGTCGTGATCGGCCACGCCAAGCTCGGACCTGTCGGGCTGGACGACGCGATGGTCTTCGAGCTGGCGCCTGACGGACACATACAGCAGATCAGACCGCACCTGCGTCCGTGGCTCGCGCTCACCCTGTTCGCACTGGTGCTCGCGCCGAAGATGGTCCGCCATCCGGGAGTCCTGATGCGGGCTCTGCGTAGCCGCTGAGACAGGCCGGCGACCATCATGCGGCGGTCCCGTGAGGCGGCGGACTCCGCCGGCGCGCTCGAGGGCTCATCCGCCGTCAGCTCGAGTCTCTCGCAGAAAAAAAACGACGCGGTCCCGGGCCGCTTGAGGAACCTTCTCCGGTCGGCCCGAAAGCCTTCCTTTGTTGGTGGCGCGGCCTCACACCTCAGTGGCCTCGCTCTTTGCGGCTCGGTTCCGCGTCTGGATTCAAAGTAGCTCGACCGCTGCGCGACTGCAAGGCCGCGGCGCCTCGACTCCGCACTTTCCAGAGAAAAGACAGAGCCGCGGGCGCGCCCTCGCCGCTTCGCGCCTGCGAGCCCGCGCCGAGCTCCGCTGGGGAGGGCTTCGCGCCCTCGAGACCGGCGTTAGGAGGCGCTTATCGCGGCTGCCACAATGGAGGCATGGACGGAAGCGACGTCTCAATGCAGTCCCCGGCGGCCGCCCCTGCCCGCGGTGCAGTCCAGCCCGGCGGCCGCCTGCGCTCCCGGCGGCAAGACCGAGCGAGAACCCGTTCGGCGAGCGGCCGCGGCGACACGGCGCGGCACAGAGCCTGCGCAAGCGGATCGGCAGCGCGATCGCGGCGATCGCGGCGGTGATCGCGAAGTTCTTCGCGGCGATCAAAGGCGTGCTGCTGCTGCTCCCGAAAGCCAAGCTGCTGACGACTGCGGGCACCGCGCTCGTTTCGGTAGTCGTCTACTCCCTGTTCTTCGGCTGGACATTCGCGATCGGGTTCGTGTTCCTGCTGTTCGTGCACGAGATGGGACACGTCATCCAGCTGCGCCGCGAAGGCGTCAAGGCGAGCGCCCCGATGTTCATCCCCTTGCTCGGCGCGGTCGTGATGATGAAGTCGATGCCCGAGGACGCGATGGCCGAGGCGCGTGTCGGGCTCGCGGGCCCGGTCCTCGGTACCGCGGGTGCCGGCGTGTGCCTCGCGATCGCCGAACTGACGAACAGCGACCTGCTGCGCGCCCTCGCCTACGTCGGCCTTCCTGCTGAACCTGATCAACCTGGTGCCGGTCGTCCCGTTCGACGGCGGGCGCGCGATGGCCGCGATGGCGCCCGCGATGTGGTTCCTGGGCCTCGGCGTGATGGTCGCGCTGCTGTTGATCACGAGGAACTCGTTCCTGTTGATCTTCATCCTGTTCGGCGGAATGGAAACCTGGCGGCGCTGGAAGCAGCGCAGCACGCGCTCGCTGCGAGCAGGCCGCCTACTACCGCGTCTCGCGGCGAAACCGTCTGCTCGTGGGCGCCGTCTACATCGGACTTGATCGTGCTGCTGGCCGCGGGCATGGAGCACTCCTACGTGCTCTCCTCGGGCGGCCACGTGTTCGGGCACCCGCACTTCTAGAGGCCGCCACCACCCGGCAGATCACCGCTGCGCCACCGCGCGCTGCGATCGCGCGGCGCCTAGCGCTGCGCTTCGCGCACGGCGCGTTCCATGTCGCGCTTGGTCTCGCGCTCGCGGATCGTCTGGCGCTTGTCGTACAGGTCCTTGCCGCGCGCGAGCGCGATCTCGGCCTTGGCGTGCGCGCCCGAGAAGTAGATGCGCGTCGGCACGAGCGTGAGCCCGCGCTCGGCGGCGCGCGCAGCGAGCCGATCGAGCTCGCGCCTGTGCAGCAGCAGCTTGCGCGGTCGCTCGGGGTCGTGGTTCTCGCGCGAGGCTGGCGCGTATGGCGGGATGTGGACGGAGTGAAGCCACAGCTCGCCGTCGCGGATCGCCGCGTAGCCGTCCTTCAACTGCGCGCCCGACTCGCGCAGCGCCTTCACCTCGGTGCCCTCGAGCGCGATGCCGCACTCGAGCCGCTCGAGCAGCTCGTAGCGGTGCGACGCGTAGCGATTGGACGCGACGTCGCCCGCTCCGAGCTTGCGCTTGCCCTTGCCCTTGGCCATCGCCTCCGAGCCTAGCCGCCCTCGCTCGCGTCGGCTACCGGCAGCAGGTCGACGCGACCCCGCGCCGTGTCCACGCGCGCTACACGCACGACGATCGCGTCGCCCAGTCGCAGCGTCGTGCCGGTGCGCTCCCCGTGCAGGATCGTGCCCAGCTCGTTGATCTCCCACCAGTCGCGCTGGCCCGATCGCCACGTGCATGTGGCGCACGGGCAGCATGCCTTCGTAGACCAACTCGCTTGACCGCCCGCGACGGCGCGAACGCGACGAACGCCCCGGCCGAGATCAGCCCCACCACTTCGCCGGAGAACTCCTGCTCGAAGCCGCGCTCGTACAGCAGCCGCTCGAGATCGAAGCAGCTCGCGACGTCGTCGGCGTCGCGCTCGATCGTCATCGCCTCGCGCTCGCGTTCGGATGCCCAGGCGCCGAGCTCGGGCAGCTCCCCCCTGCGCGGCGCCCGCTCTCCTGCGCCGACCGCGGACAGCAGCGCGCGATGGCAGACGAGGTCCGGGTAGCGACGGATCGGCGAGGTGAAGTGGCAGTAGCTGGACGAGTGCAGGCCGGCGTGGCCGAGGTTCTTGGGCGAGTAGTAAGCCTGCTTGAGCGAGCGCAGGACCAGTGCGTTCAGCGCGCGAGCTCCCCGGCCGGTGCGGAGCACGTGCGCCTCGACGCGACGGGAGATCTCGCCCAGCAGCTCGGCGGCCTGCGAGCTCGACATGCTCTTCGGCAGCGGTGGCGTGGGCACCTCGAGCGTCGCCAGCTGCGCCACCAGTCGCTCGCACCCGTTCGGGCTCGGGGCGCTCGTGCACGCGAAACAGGCACGGGACGCGCTGGCGCGCGAGCAGCCCGGCGACCGCCTCGTTGGCGGCGATCATCAGGTGCTCGACCAGGCGGTGGGACTCCGTCTGCGCGCGGCCCAGGATCTCGGCGATGTTGCCCTGCTCGTCGAACACGAACTCGGGCTCCTGCGAGTCGACCGCCAGCGCACCCCGCGCTGCTCGCGCGCCCGCTGCAGCTCGGCCGCGGCGCCGCGGGCCGCCGCCAGCGGCTGCGCCCAGGGCTCCCGCGCCGGCTCGTCGCCGGCGAAGATGCGATCGACCCGCTCGTAGTCCAGCCGCTCGTCGGAGCGGATCAGCGAGCGATAGAAGGCGGCGCTGCGCGACCTCGGCGCCGACCAGCTCGAGCTCGACCGTGACCGCCAGGCGCTCTCGCCCGGGCACCAGCGAGCAAGCGTCGTTGGAGAGCTCCTGCGGCAGCATCGGGTCGACCGCGCCGGGCACGTACACGCTGGTCGCGCGCCTGCGCGCCTCGACGTCGAGCGCGGAGCCCTCGGGCACGTATGCGCTGACATCGGCGATGTGAACCCATACGCGCACGCCGCCGCCCGTCAGCGACTCGGCCGAGATCGCGTCGTCGAAGTCCTGCGCGCTGGCCGGGTCGATCGTGAACGTCGCCAGCCCCGTCAGGTCGCGCCGGGTCGAGAGGTCCCCGCGCACGTTCAGCCCGCGGTCGCGGGCCTGTTTGGCGGCGCGTCGCAGGTGGCGCTCGAAGCCGCGCGCGAATCCCCGCTCGCGCAGCAGCGCTGCGATCGCCGAGCGGGCGGACTGGCGCTCGTGCGGCGGCCACACGACCGCGCGTCGCTGCCCGCCGAACGCCGCGAACGGCCCTGCGGCGCCGGTCGCCGCGGGCTCACTTGACCTTGGCGGCGAGCGTGCTGAGAGCGACGTCGAGCCCGTGATCGGAGTCGACGCCATGGGGCACGAGCACTTCCGGCGTGATGCCCGCGCCCTGCTTGACACCGCCGCCACCGAGGTTGCGCCCGTTCGGAGTGAAGTACTCGCCCGACCGTGATGTCGAGCGCGCCGCCGTTGGCCAGCGGCTCCTCCTCCTGGAACACGCCCTTGCCGAACGTGTGCGTGCCGACCACTGTCGCGCGATGGTGATCCTGCAGGGCGCCGTGACGATCTCGGCGGCAGACGCCGTGTTGCTGGTCGACGAGCACCACCAGCGGGATCGATGGCGAGATCGCGTCGCCGGCTGCGGTCAGCGTCTCGCTGGGCTGCGTGCGCCCGCGCGTGGACACGATCGTGCCCTTCTGGATGAAGATGCTCGCGATCAGCCTGGCCTCCTCGACCAGCCCGCCGCCGTTGGCTCGCAGGTCGAGCACGATGCCGCGCGCTCCGGCGTGCAGCACGTGTTCGACGCCTTCGCGCACTTCTCCATGAGCGCCTGAGGCTGAACGTGGCCAGATGCGACCACGCCGAGCTTGATGCCGTCGGCCGTCTTGGTCGCCGTTTCGACGACGGGCTCGGAGATGATCGCGCGCGTCAGCGTCAGCGTCTTCGGTGACCGCGTGCTCCGCGCACGATGCAGTTCGACGCCGAGCTTGACGTCCGTTCCCGGCGGCCCCTTGACGGGCGCGATCGCCGCGTCGGCGGACAGTCCGGCCAGCTGGCGCCCATTGACGCCACGATCACGTCGCCGATCCGCAGCCCCGCAGCGCGCGGCGGGCGTGCCGTCGAACACGCGCGCGATGCGCAGCCCGCGGCTGACGGGCGCGACCGACACGCCGATCCCGGTGAAGCTCGGCGGCGAGTTGAATTCGCGATATTCGCGCGGTGAGAGGTAGTGCGAGAAGCGATCATTGAGCGTGGCGACCGCTCCCGCGATCGAGCCGTTCGTGAGGCCGCTCTTGGCGACGGGGCGGTAGTAGTCGCTGGCGATGCGATTGATCGCTTCGTCGACGACGCGCGTTTCGTGATCGGCCACGAACGCGCTGCGCACGAAGCCGGGCAGGTCTTCGGGTGCCCCCCGAGATACACGCCGAGCACGAGCAGGATCGGCAGTGCCACGGCGAGCACCGCCAGCGTAGCGGCTGTCGCGTCTGGGCGGCATCGCGCCCCCGCAGACTACGGGTCAGACCCTCAGGAAGCGCCGCAGCGAAATGCCGGAGCCCGCCGCCGAAACGGCGATCGCGCAGCCCATCAGGATCGCGATCAGCAACGGGAAAGCGATCATGTCCGGCTGGGAGATCAGCTTGACGGTGTTGGTGAGCGGGTCGACGAGCGTGATCTTGGCGAGCGCCAGCAGGCCGATCGCCGCCGCGCCGCCGAGCGCGCCGAGGAACAGGCCCTCGAGCACGAACGGCCAGCGGATGAACCAGTCGGTCGCGCCGACGAGCTTCATCACCTCGACCTCGCGCCGGCGCGAGAACAGCGACAGGCGGATCGTGTTCGAGATCAGCAGCATCGAGGCAAGCACGAGCAGGGCCGCCAGCAGCGCCATCGTGATCTTGATCACGCGCGTCGCGGACGAGGATCGTGTTCGTCTGCGCCTGGCGATTCTGCACCGCGGCGATCGCCGGGTCGGTGACGAGCCTCGTTCGCCGAGCGGGCTCGACTGGTCGAGCTCGGCGCGCACGAGCAGCCGAGTCTTCCGGGTGGTCGGGCGTGACGCGGAAGGTGTCCGGCAGCGGGTTGTAGCCGATCAGCGCGAAGGCCTGCGGGTTGAGCTTCTTCTCCTGTTCGTAGCCGGCCTGCTTGGACACGAACTGGATGCTCTTGACGTGCGGCGCGCGTTGCAGCTCGCCGCGCACGCGCGCGACTTCGGCCGCGCTCGCGCTCGGCGTCAGGTCGACGTCGACGAGCACGCGGCCGCGCACCGTCGTTGGCGGCGCCGTTGGTGGCCTGCGACAACGGGGATGAACACGCCGAGGACGAGCGTCGTGACGAGCACTGAGGCGAGCGCGGCGAAGCTCGGCACGGCGTTGCGGCGCATCGAGCGCAGAGCCTCTTGAACGAAGAAGCCGGGCCTCACGAGGTTTCCGCGTTTGAGCCGCTCGCCGAGCTCGGCGGTGTTCTCTTCGCGCGGCCCGTACAGGCCCGGCGGCCTCGTCGCGCACGATCCGCCCGCGCTTCAGCTCGATCACGCGGCGGCGCATGCGGTCGACCATCTCGTAGTCGTGCGTGGCGACGAGCACCGTCGTGCCGGCGCGGTTGATGCGGTACAGCAGCTGCATGATCCCGATCGAGGTCTCGGGGTCGAGGTTGCCGGTCGGCTCGTCGGCCAGCAGCAGCGGAGGATGGCTTGCGAACGCGCGCGCCACGGCGACGCGCTGCTGCTCGCCGCCGGACAGCTGGTGCGGGGTAGTTGTGCAGCTTCGTGGACAGGCCGGTGAGGCGCAGGATGTCGGGCAGGCGTCTCGCGGATCTGCTTGCGCGACTGGCGCCGGTCACCTGCAGCGCGTAGGCGACGTTGTCGTACACGGTTCGCGTGGGCAGGAGCTTGAAGTCCTGGAAGACGACGCCGATGTTGCGCCGGTAGTAAGGGACCTTCTTGCGCTCGATCTCCGAGAGATCGCGACCCGGCCACGCGGATGCGCCCGTCGGTCGGCTCGAGCTCCTTGATCAGCAGCCGCATGATCGTCGACTTGCCCGATCCGGTGGGTCCGACCAGGAACACCAACTCCTGGCGGCGCACGGCGAAGGTGGCGCGTTCGAGGCCGATGCCGCCGCGGGCCGTAGAGCTTGGAGACGCCGCGGAACTCGACGACGCGCTCGCGCCGCTCTCGCCGTGGAGCTGCGCTCGTGCGAGGCGTCGCGTCCGCGGCGTGGGGCTGGCGCACGAGTCGACGCGATCCTGCGAGCGGTGCGAGCTCGCCGACCGGGCGCTCGTCTTGCGGGGCAGTGACGACATCGCTGGGCTGGCACGGCCGGGGAGGGTACCGTGGGCGGGCTCGGCGCCGAGCATAAACCCCTGCATGCAAGGGGTTTTGCAGCTCGATGCCGGCGCCATGCGCCGCGGCGGCCCCATCGCAGAGTTTGCTCGAGGCCACGAACGGGCGCCTGTGCAGCTCGCCGTCTGACGGATATCGTGGGCGGCGCGATGGCGAGCATCCAGACCACGAGCGTCCAGTCCAACGAGCTGCCGATTCACCGCATCGCGCTGCCGGGCACGCGGCGCGCTGACCGTGCTCGTCGCGTTCGACGCCGGCGCGCGCAACGAGCGCCCCGAGGAGAACGGGATGGCGCACTTCCTCGAGCACCTCGTCTTCAAGGGCGGCGAGAAGTACCCGAACTACACGGATGTCAACGAGACCGCCGAGCGGCTCGGCGGGGTGCTCAACGCGTACACCAGCCACGACCTGGTCGCCTTCCACATCACCGTGCGCGCCGAGAGCGCGCCCGAGGCGATCGACCTGCTGACGCGACTTCGTCGGCGCGCCCCAAGCTCGACGCCGAGGAGCTCGACCGCGAGCGAGGTGTCGTGATCCAGGAGATCAACCGCGCGTACGACCAGCCGTCGATGGTCGCCGAGTACCTGATCGACCGGGCGGCATTCGGCGATCACCCGCTCGGGCGCACGGTGCTCGGACCGGAGGAGAACCTGCGCAGCTTCACGCGCGAGGGGATCGTCGCCTTCCGCGAGCGCCGCTGGGCGGGCGCAGCACGGCGGCGCGTTCCTGGTCGGCAACCTCGACCACCTGCCCGACGAGCGAGAGCTGCAGGAGCTGCTTCGGCGCGCTTTCCCGCGCTCCCCGAGCCCGGGCCCGTACGAGCCGTCACCCGACTTCGCCCCGCAGACGCTCGTCGAGCAGCGTGACACCAATCAGTCGCACCTGCGCATGATCTACCGTCCTGAGATCGCCGTCAGCGACGTGCGCGAACGCGCCGCGCTGTCGATCTACTCGACGCTGCTGGGCGGCTCGATGGGCTCGCGCCTGTTCGACGAGATCCGCGAGAAACGCGGGCTCTGCTACTCGGTATATGCGATCAACCACGCGTTCGCCGACGTGCCGATCCTGCAGCTGGGCTCGGGCTTGGACTCAGCCAAGTGCATCGAGGCCTACACGCGCATGCGCGAGATCGTCGACGAGCTGCGCGACGACGGTCCGACCGAGGAGGAGGTGCAGCGGGCGCGGGCATACGCGGCCGGACGGCTGGTGCTGGCCTTCGAGAACACCAACGCCGTCGCGCGCTACGCCGCGAACCAGACAGATCGTGTTCGAGGAGTCGATCGACCCCGACGAGGCGATCTCAGCGCTCGACGCGGTCACCTTCGACGAGGTGCGCGAGGTCGCCGCGGGCGTCGCTGACAAGCTTGCGATCGCCTGCGTCGGGCCGCATACGGCCGACGAGTTCTAGCCGGCATCGTCTTCTGCCTGATCGGCCGCCGGGCGCAGAGGCGGAGGCTCAGCCTGAGAGCGACGACGGCTCCGCAGCCCGGCCAGCTTCTCCACACGCTCATCCTCGCCTACCATCTCGCGCACCCAGCGAATCGTCTCGTCGACGTCGAGCGAACGCGCCTCGACCATGGCTTCGATATCGACCCAGTCGCGCGGTCGAGCGAACATGGCCTTGAACACAGCCAGGCCCGTGCAGTCCAGGACTGGGATCGTCCGATCGCCGAAGGAGACGTGACGAACGTTGCGCTCGACCTCGTCGTGGAACGGCAGCACGCTGAAGAACAGGTCGATGGGCGTTGCGTCCCAGTTGAGGCGAACCTGCCCATCGCGTTCGCCACGTTCTAGGTCCCTTCCCGTCACCCTCACGCCCTCGGGCAGCGCGGCCAGGACGTCTCGAGTTCGGCTCGGCGCGACGAACACGTTGACGTCCACGTCCTGAGTACCGCGCGCCTCGAGCGTGCAGTATCCGAGGGCGATGGCGCCGCCGATGGCGTGCGGGAAGCCGGCCTCCCGCAGCGCGTCGTGCACCGCGAGCATGCGATCGGCGACACCGATCACGATGCCAGTCGGATCAGCGGCGGATACGTCAGCTCGCCACGCCGCTTCGAAGGCATTCGATCCGCCAGCTCGAGCACGTCGATCAGGATCTTGCCCGAGCGCTCGAGCGCGTCGGCGTCGGACAGCGGTGAGACCGCCAGCTCCAATCCGGCGGCACGCGAGATTCGCGCAAGCGCTAAGACAGAAGGCTGGCGGCGGCCATGCTCGTACGCGCTCAGCACCGACGACTGAAGGCCGGAACGGCGTGCAAGCTCGGCCTGACTCAAGCCTGAAGTGCGCCGGATCTGGGCGATTAGATCGCCGGCAACCCGCTCGTTGGTGCCAGTCATAGGATGAGCATAGCACATCCGATACGTAATTGCTGATGTCCTTAGCGGATACGCTACCTAGCCCAGCGCGACCATCCGGTCGATCGGCACCCGCGCCCGCACGGCGATCTCCTCGGGCACGCGCACCTCGTACTTCATATCGCGCAGCGCGTCGCGCAGCTTGTGCAGCGTGATCATCTTCATGTAAACGCACGCTGCGCGCGGGTTGGCCGCAACGAAGTTCACATCCGGCGCGGCCATCTGCAGTGGGTAGAGCATCCCCGTCTCGGTCGCCACGACCACGTCGCGGACCTTGCCCGGCCCGCCGTTCTCCTCGGCCGCCTGCGTGGAGCGCTCGAATCCGGGTTCGTGCACCTGGCCCGCCAACTCACCGCTTGCGTGGGGCGGCGCTGCCGCCGACTCGGCCTGCTCGGCATAGCGGAGCATGCCGCCGGTCGAGAGCATGTGCACGCCCTCGCCCGAGATGTCGCCGGCGGCGACGTACTCCATCACGCTCGTCGTGCAGCCGCACTCGGGGTGGATCAGGAAGTCGGCGCCCGGATGAGCCGCTCGCGTGGCGTTGATGTCTGCCGGGCGAATTCCGGCGTGCACGTGGCACTCGCCGTCCCACACGTGCATCGGCTTACCGAGCTCCTTCTCCACGTACGCGCCGAGCCACATGTCGGGGCCGAACAGGATCTCCGTGTCCGGGCCATGCGTCTCGTAGATGTGGCGCACGACGTCGACGGCGTTCGCCGAGGTGCAGCAGTAGTCGGTCAGAGCCTTCACCTCGGCCGTCGTGTTGACGTACATCACGACCACGCCTTCCGGGTACTGCGCTCGCCAGGAGGCGAGCTGCTCGGCATCGATCGAGGCGGCCAGCGAGCAGCCGGCGTCGAGGTCGGGGATCAGCACGGTCTTCTCCGGGCACAGGATCGAAGCCGTCTCGGCCATGAAGTGGACGCCGCAGAAGGCGATCACCTCAACCGCGGTCGCCGCCGCCGCTTGTCGCGAGAGCCCGAGCGAGTCGCCGACGTAGTCGGCCACGTCCTGGATCTCCGGCACCTGGTAGTTGTGCGCGAGGATCACCGCGTGGCGCTCTTCGGCCAGCGCGCGCACCTCTTCCTTCAGCGAAGCGATCTCCTCGGGCGCGAGGTGGTCCTGAACCCTCTCGGCCGCATCCAGCGTGGGCGCCATCGGCAGCTCCATGGCGCTCATTCTAGCCTCGACTATCCGGCGAGCTCGAGGATCAGCGCGAGGTCGAGCGCCGGCGCCGAGTGCGTCAACGCACCCATCGAGACCCAGTCCACGCCCGTCTTGGCGATCGCCCTCAGCGTCTGCAACGTGACGCCGCCGCTCGCCTCGAGCTCGGCGCGGCCCGCCACTCGGGCGACCGCCGCCCGCAGCCGCGCGTCGTCCATGTTGTCGAGCAGCAGCCATGGCGCGCCGGCAGCGAGCGCCTGCTCGATCTCGCCCTCGTCACGCACCTCGACCTCGAGCGTCGCCGCCAGCTGCGGGACCGACTCCCGCGCGCGCGCGACCGCTTGCGAAATGCCGCCGGCGGCCGCGATGTGGTTCTCCTTGATCAAGATCGCGTCGTACAGGCCGGCGCGATGGTTGCTCGCCCCACCGGCCGCGACCGCTGCCTTCTCGAGCGCGCGCAGGCCGGGAGTCGTCTTGCGCGTGTCGAGCACACGCGCGTCGGTCCCTTCGACCGTCCGCGCAGCGCGCGCGGCCATCGTCGCGACGCCGGACAGATGAGCTAGGAAGTTGAGCGCCGTCCGCTCGCCAGTCAGCAGCGCACGCGCCCGCCCCTCGATCGACAGCACCGGCCCACCCTGCTCGCGCCACTCGCCCTCACCCACGAGTCGCTCGAAGCGAGCGTCCGCGTCGAGCTGCGTGAACGTCAGCTCGGCGGCGTCGAGCCCGAAGATCGTCCCAGGGGCCTTCTGCGTGATCACGGCGCGCGCGCAAGCCTCGGCGGAGACGGTCGCGGTAGTCGTCACGTCGCCACTGCCGACGTCCTCCGCGAGTGCTGCAGCGACGAGCTCGGCGAGCGAGCCCACCTAGTCCTCCGGCGACGCCGCGGCCAGCATGTACGCGCGCACGAAGCCGTCGAGATCTCCGTCGAGAACGCGCTGGACATCGCCCATCTCATGCCCCGTGCGATGGTCCTTGACCATCGTGTAGGGATGCAGTACGTAGGAGCGGATCTGTGAGCCGAAATTGACGTCCTGCGCCTCGCCCTTCTCGCGCGCGATCTCCTGTTGACGTTCGCGCTCACGGCGCTCGAGCAGCTTCGCACGCAGCATCGCCAGGGCGGTTGCACGATTCGAGGACTGCGAGCGCTCGTTCTGGCACTGGACCACGATGCCGCTCGGACGATGCGTGATGCGCACCGCCGAGTCGGTCTTGTTGACGTGCTGACCGCCAGCGCCCGACGCTCGATACGTATCCACCTGCAGGTCGTCCTCGTTGATCTCGATCTCGCCCGTGTCTTTGACGACCGGCGCGACCTCGACTCCCGCAAAGCTCGTCTGGCGGCGGTGTGCGGAGTCGAACGGCGACAGGCGGACCAGCCGGTGCACGCCGCGCTCGGCGCCGAACAGCCCGTAGGCGTTCTCCCCCGACGCGCGAAACGTCGCCGACTTGATCCCTGCTTCCTCCCCCGGGCTCAGCTCCAGCAACTCGACCTCGAATCCCCTGCGCTCACCCCAGCGCATCTCCATGCGCAGCACCATCTCGGCCCAGTCCTGCGCGTCCGTCCCACCGGCACCCGCGTTCACGCTCACGAGCGCGTCGCCGGAGTCGTACTTGCCCGAGAACAGCCGCTGCTCCTCCAGCTCGGCCAGGCGCGCCTCCACGGATGCGATCTGCTCGTCGACCTCGGCCTGCAGAGACTCTTCCTCGACGGCCATCTGGACGAGCGCGTCGAGATCCTCGACATCGCCCTGCAGGGTCGTGAAGGTGTCCAGGCGCCTGCTCGCACGAGCGTGCTCGCCCGAGACCGCCGCTGCTCGTTCCGAGTCGTCCCAGAAGCCGGGCGCTCCCATCTCCGCCTCGAGCGCCGCCACGCGCTCGCCCAACGAAGCCGGGTCAAAGATAGTCCGAGAGCAGCTTCATCTGCTCACGGATCGAGGCGAGCCGCTCGGGCGTCGACTCGCTGGGGGCGCTGGTGGCCACGCCCTCACGCTATCAACCCCATATCGTGCCGCCCATGCCCACCGACACGCCCGAGGCCCTCTCGAGGGCATTCGCCGCGGCCATCAACGCACGCGACATCGAGAGCGCGATCGAGCTGTGGATCGACGATGCCACGATCGTCCGGGCGGACGGGCAGGCGATCCGTGGCAAGGCAGCCGTCGCCGGTGCTCTGCACGCGCTGATCGACAACGGCGTGACGCTCGACATCGAGGTCGCCAACGTGTTCGCCACCGACGGCGTCGCCCTCGCCGCCGGGACGCTCACCCTCAACGGAACCGGAGCCGACGGCGAGGCGTTTGCCCAAAGCAGCCAATCCGCCGTCGTCTACACCCGCCAGCAGGACGGCTGGCGCATCGCCATCGACGCGCCGTGGGGCCTACCGGCGCCTCACACGCGCTGACCGGCCCTCGCGGGCACGCGCCGCACAACCGAAGACGCGATCAGCCGCCAGGCAAAGCGACCTAGCGGAGGACGGACGTGGATCAAGCGTCGCAAGGACGCAGGTAGCAAGGTGTGCTTCGCACACCAGCGCCCGAGGACACAGCTGCGCGCCGCGCCGCACCTGACCCTCTGGCCGAGCGGGCCGTAGGCCAAGCGGAGCAAGGACGCAGGAAGCGAAGTGTGCTTCGCACACGAGCGCCCGAGGACACAGCTGCGCGCCGCGCCGCACCTGACCCACTGGCCGAGCGGGCCGTAGGCCAAGCGGAGCAAGGACGCAGGAAGCGAAGTGTGCTTCGCACACGAGCGCCCGAGGACACAGCTGCGCGCCGCGCCTACGGCCCGCTAGGCGCCGTGGCACTTCTTGAACTTCTTACCACTCCCGCACCAACAGGGGTCGTTGCGCCCCACCGTGTGCTCGTCGTCGACCACGCGCTGCTCGACGACGGGCATCGCTTCGCCTTCGAGGTCCTCGCCGGCGTAGCCCTCTGCGGCACCCTGGCCAACGCCGGCCGCTGCCGCAGCGGCGGCCAGCGCACCCGCTCCGGCAGCGCTCTGGCCACCCGAGTAGGACACTTTCCCTGAGCGCGTCGAGCTGCCGGCAGCCGCGAACGGCGCCATCTGCTGGGGAGGGCCACCGCCGCCGTTCTCCCCCTCGACGTTCACCTGCACGTTGAAGATCATGCGCGCGTAGTCGGTCCAAACGCTGTTCATGAGATCGCCGAACAGCGTGAACGCCTCGTTCTTGTAGGCGACCAGCGGGTCGATCTGGGCGAACCCGCGCAGGTGGATCCCCTCACGCAGGTAGTCCATGTCGAACAGGTGCTCGCGCCAGCGTTCGTCGATGATCTGCAGCAGCAGAAAGCGCTCCAGCGCACCCATCAGCTCCTCGCCGAGCGACTGCTGGCGCGCCTCGTAGCGCTCCATTGCCATCGCCGTGATGCGTTCGGTGAGCGCCGTGCGATCGACGGTCTCGGCGTCGAGGTCGTCGTCGTCGAGGTCGAGCGGGAAGAACTGGCCGAGCGCCGTGAACAGACCGTCGAGATCCCAGTCCTCCATGAAGTCGCCGGGCGTGTACTGGTCGATCGTGCGCTCGATCACGCTCGCGACCTCGCGCCGGGCCTCCTCGCCGATGCTCTTTCCTTCCAGTACCTCGTCGCGATAGGCATAGATCACGCGGCGCTGCTCGTTCATCACGTCGTCGTACTCGAGCACGCGTTTGCGGATCAGGAAGTTCTGTTCCTCGACCTTCTTCTGCGCTTTCTCGATCTGCTTGGAGAGCATCCCGGCCTCGATCGGTTCCTCGTTGCCCTCCTCGTCGACGCCACCGAGTTTGTCGAGGATGCGGTAGATGCGGTCGCCGGCGAACAGGCGCACGAGGTCGTCCTCGGCGGACAGAAAGAAGCGGCTCTCGCCCGGGTCGCCCTGGCGACCGGAACGCCCACGCAGCTGGTTGTCGATGCGTCGCGACTCGTGTCGCTCGGTGCCGCAGATGAACAGCCCACCCGCTGCCATCACGTGCTCACGGTTCTCTGCGACGTCCTGCTCGAGACCGGGCAGTACCTCGGTCATGCGGCGCTCGTAGTCATCGACGTCGACGTCGACGCCCTGGCGCGCGAGCTCCAGGCGGGCGAGATGCTCGGGGTTGCCGCCGAGCTTGATATCGACCCCGCGGCCGGCCATGTTCGTCGCGATCGTGACCGCGCCGGGCTGCCCCGCCTCGGCGACGATCTCCGCCTCGCGCGCGGCGTGCTCTGGCTTGGCGTTCAGGACCGTGTGCGGGATCCCGCTCTGGGTCAGGCGATCACCGAGTAGCTCCGAGACCTCGACCGAGATCGTGCCGACAAGCACCGGCTGGCCGTTCTCGTGGCGCGTGGCGATTTCCTTGACGACCGCCTGCCACTTGCCCTCCTTCGTCTTGTAGATCTGGTCGTTGCGGTCGGCGCGCACCATCTCCATGTTTGTGGGCACCTGCACTACCGGCAGCTCGTAGATCTTCATGAACTCGGTCGCCTCGGTCAACGCGGTGCCGGTCATGCCCGCTAGCTTGTCGTACAGGCGGAAGAAGTTCTGGTAGGTGATCGTCGCGAGCGTCTGGTTCTCCTCCTGGATCGAGACTCCCTCCTTGGCCTCGACCGCCTGGTGCAGCCCCTCCGACCAGCGACGCCCGTCGAGGATGCGCCCGGTGAACTCGTCGATGATCTTGACCTCGCCGTCGATCACCGCGTAGTCGACGTCGCGTTTGTACAGCGACTCCGCGCGCAACGCCTGGATCAGGTGGTTGACGAGGTGTCCGTTCTCGGCGCGGTACAGGTGGTCGATGCGCGAGGAAGCGCTCGGCCTTGGCGACGCCCTGCTCGGTGATCGAGACCGTCTTGTGCTTCTCGTCGACCTCGAAGTCGAAGTCGGCCATGAACTGCTTCTTGCTGCGCGGGTCCATGCCTTCGGGCGTCTTGCCGAGCGACCATCTGTGGCGCCAGGCGCGCGAACTTGACATACAGGTCGGCGGCCTGTTCGGGAGCGCCGGAGATGATCAGCGGCGTGCGCGCCTCGTCGATCAGGATGTTGTCGACCTCATCGACGATCGCGAAGGCGTGCCCGCGCTGGACCTTTTCGGCGAGATCGGTGGCCATGTTGTCGCGCAGGTAGTCGAAGCCGAACTCCGAGTTGGTGCCGTACACGATGTCGCACGCGTAGGCCTGGTGCTTCTCCTCGAGGCTGCTGCATGTTCTGCAGCACGCCGACGCGCACGCCGAGCGCCTCGTAGATCGGGCTCATCCATTCCGCGTCGCGCCTGGCCAGGTAGTCGTTGACGGTCACCAGGTGCACGCCCTTCCGCTGGGGCTCGCCCTCCTGCGAGGCCCCCTCGCGCACGGCGAGCGAGTTCAGCACGACCGCGAGCGTCGCCGTCAGGGTCTTGCCCTCGCCGGTCTTCATCTCGGCGATCTGGCCATCGTGCAAGCGCCATCGCGCCTATCATCTGAACGTCGAAGTGGCGCATGCCCATCTTGCGCTTGCCGACCTCGCGCACGATCGCAAAGCACTCGGGCAGCAGGGCGTCGAGCGACTCCCCGTCAGCGGCCCGCTCCCGCAGCTCATCCATCCGCTCGCGCAGCTCGGCGTCGCTGTCGTGTTCCAGCTCGGGCTCGAACGCGTTGATCAGCGCCACGCGTCTCTGGTAGTTCCTTGTACTTCTTCGCCTCGCCGACGTTCAGCGCGCGATCGAGCAGGGAGGGCATTGGCCAAGGATAGCTTCCGACAGCCGCCCCGGCTACCCGCTGTGCGCCGCTAGCCGAAGCTGCGCCGTCACTGACTTGTTCTTGCCGCGGCAGTCGGCCAGCGTGACCGTCAGCGGGCCGTCGGTTGTCACATTCAGCTGCGCCTTGCAGTCGACCTTGGCGCGCGTAGCGTCGATCGTCACGTGCGAGACGTTCGTCGCCGTCGATGTCGAGCGCGTCGCGCGCCGGTTCGCTTCGGAGCGGGGCCCCAGGCCTTGCTCTGGCTCGTGTACGGGATCGCCGGGATCGTGCCCGCCGGTCAGCGCGCCCGTCCCGTGCTGGGTTTCGCCGGGCACAGGGTCGCCGAGGCCGAACCCCTCCGAGCGCACGTCGACCTTGCCGAGCGGGTCCGTGCCTCCCGATTCGCGCAGCGCCACGCCGTAGACCCAGTAGGCGTGGCCTGCGGCCGTGCCGTCGGCCGCGAAGTCCATCGTCGGGTTGTAGACGTAGGTTACGTGGGACGGGTCGCGGTCGACCGTTTCCGTCCCCAGGAACGCGGCCGCCGGCGCGTATTCGTCGTTGATCGCCAGCGTCAGGTGCTCGCCCGCCTGGAACTGGTCGAATTCGTAGCGGTAGCCAAGTTCGTCGAACGCTTTGACCTGTTCGAGCACGCCCGCGATCGGCACCAGCTCGTCGGTCGTCTCGTCCCAGATCAGGAACGGCACGTTGCGCACCGAGGCGAGCATTCGCTGCGGTTAGCGACTGCTCGCCGCCGGTCGGTTCGGCGGGCGGCACCCAGATGCCGAGCGCCGGCGGGCCGACCGTCGGCTGCGCGCGTGCGAACAGGTCTGGGAACTGGCTGGCGAACTTGTACGTGCCGTAGCCGCCCATCGAGTAGCCGGCGATGTCCGTGAACGAAGGGTTGAGGTGGTAGTGCGCGGCCACGTCGGCCCACACTTCGAACGTGTCCGCGCCGGCGTGGTCGTAGTACCAGCCGTCGGGGCCGCGTCCGGACGGCGTGAACACGATCGAGCCCGAGCCGCGCGCGGCGAACTCCGACTGGTTCTTGGTGCCCGCGAACTGGTTGTAGTTGGCGGACAGCGAGTGCAGCAGCAGCGTCGCCCCCCAGCCGCTGCTCGGTTCGGTTCCGCTCGGAACGTAGATCGCATAAGGCAGCAGCTGGCCGCGCATCTCTCCGATGCATTCGCTCGAACTGCCGCAGCCGCCGGTGGCGTAGTCGGCGCCCTGCCCGTCGGAGAAGTGCGAGGCGAGAATGCGGTCGAACACGCCCGCTCTGCGGCACGCCGGTCGGCTGTCCGGGCATGTCGTCGTTCACTTTTTGCTTCAGCTTGGCGAAGTCGACTTCGGCGTGGAACTCGCTGATGTTGCCGCTGGCCAACGCCTGCGCCTGGGCAGATTCGCGCCAATAGGCCGGATTCAGCTCGTTCCCCGGGCTGGGCGTTCCCGGGACCGGCTCCTGGTCGTTGAAGCGGAACGCGACGTCGAAGAACGCGGGCGGCGTAGTGTCGGCTCCGGCGCCTCCCGGCTGCGTCGCGCTGGCCGTGGCTCCGGGCAGCAGATAGCTGCTCCGTCGACGCGTTCCACAGCCCCACGCCGGCCGCGAGTCGCACGGTCGAGGTGCCCGGATTCCACTCGCTTGTGAGCGACTTCCACGGTGATCTGGCGCCTCGCCAGGTCGACGCTGACGGTCGGCGCGGGGCCGGCGACTTCGGCGCCGCTTGCGGCGTCGGTGAGCGTCGCCGTTTCCCCGTGCACCGTCAGGAAGTACTGGGCCGGCGCGCTGACGTTCGCTCCGAAGGGGAACGGGTGCGTTTCGCCTTCGCTGCCGCCGATCGCGATCGCCGTAGCGACGAGATCGGGGTTTTCCAGCGTGTTGAGCGTGATCCGGAAGGCCGTCGTCTTGGCCTTCGGGCGTACGCGCAGTTCGATCAGGTTGGCTGCGTTCTCGTCGTAGCCGGCCCCGGTCGGATACGTGTAGGTGCCGTCTGGTTCGGAGAACGTGTCTCCGCCTGAGGCGTCGCCGCCCGGCGAGATCATCGGGTTGGTCGGGTCGAGAACCTCTTTGGCGCCGTGGTCGTCGTACACGTAGCCCTGATAGAGGAACTCGCCGTGGCTGTAGGCGCTCGCCCCGGAGATCAGGATCGGCTTCGCTTTCCAGCCGCTGCCCGGCGCGTTTTCCAGCTGAGGCGCCTGGGCGGGAGGCGCGTACAGGATTTCCGGGCCCGGCAGCGGCGCGCTCCCTTCTTTGGCGGGCAGCGACGGGTTCGTCCGCGCTGCCTGCGCGCTTGCCGCGACGAGCATGCTGCCCACCAGCGCGAGCGCCGCCACCCATGTCCACGCAAGCGCCCTCGTCTCCCTGAATCCCCGCGCAATCGACCCCAAGACACCCCTCCGAATGAGACAACCGAACGGGGCTGTCTCTACCCGCCGTGGGGGCGCGGTAAACACGCTCGCGGCGGCGCGCGCGCCGCGGGCGGCGCTCAGATCGTCGGCTGCGCGGCCGGCAGGCCGGTCACGCGCGCGGCCTCGGCTTCCATCTTGCGGCTCGCCGCCGCCGCTCGCGCCTCGCGCCGATGGCGCCGCTTGTCGCGATGGCGCTTGACCTGTCGCGAAAGCTCGTCGACCATCAGGTTCAGCGAGTGCAGCAAGTCGGGCGAGCGGTCGCGCGCGCGTAGCGTGACGCCCTTGAGATACAGCGTCGCCTCGGCGACGTGGCAGTCCGCCACCCGCGGGTTGGGCTCCTTGAAGATCTCGATCTCCACCCGCGCCAGCTCGGAGACCTGCCGCGCGACCTTGTCCAGACGACGTGCCGCGTGCGCGCGGATCTCGTCGGTGACCGGAACATTGCGACCCTTGATGTCGATCTGCATCACAGGCTCCTTTGGTCGGCTGTTTTGCTGGCGCTCCAACAGATGCTACGCCCGCGCCTGGCGGATGTCCATCGAGCCAGCAGATTTCGACCGTTCGTCCACGCGGCGCGCGGCGCGGGCGCAGTGGGAGAATCCGAGCCGTGAGCCCGAACCTGTCGTGGTCGCTGCAGCCGGGCGTGCTGATCGCCGTGGCAATCGTCGGCGGCGCCTACGTGCGGCGCTGGTGGCGGGTCAGGACCGGCGGCACGCCACGGCCGCACGCCGACGCGCCGGTGTGGCGCCTGTGCTGCTTCCTCGGAGCGCTGCTCGGGTCACTGGTGGCACTCGTCTCGCCGATCGACGCGCTCGCCGATCAGCTGTTCTTCATGCACATGGTGCAGCACATGCTGCTGCTCGACCTCGTCCCGATCCTCGCGATCCTGGGGCTCACGAAGGTGATCCTGCGGCCGCTCACGCGCTCGGTGCAGGAGCTCGAGCAGCGCGCCGGCGCGCTCGCCAGCCCGGCCTTCGCGGTGGTCCTGTACGTCAGCGTGATCTGGGCCTGGCACATCCCCGCCGCCTACGACCTGGCGCTGCGCCACCCGCTCGTGCACGTGCTCGAGCACGTCAGCTTTCTGATCGCGGGCTCGCTGTACTGGTGGCACCTGCTGTCGCCGATCCGCGCACGGCTGCGGCTCGGCGGGATGGGCCCGGTCGTGTACATGGCCTCGACGAAGCTGTTCGTCGGCGCTCTGGGGATGGGGCTGGCGTTCGCCCCGACCGCCCTGTACTCCTACTACGTCCACCACGCGCGCGTATGGGGCATCTCCGCGCACGACGACCAGTCGATCGCAGGGTTCATCATGGCCGTCGAGCAGTCGCTGGTGATGGGCGTTGCGCTGGTCGTTCTGTTCATGCGCGCGCTGTCCGAGTCAGAGCGCGAGCAGCAGCGCCGCGAGCGCTTCCAGGGCGCGTGAGCGTGTGCTATGATGACAACTGTCATAGACTCACTTTCCGTGTATCGGGCTCGTTTCGGCGGGCCCGATCGCGTTAAGCGTCGGCGAGCCCGCGCAGACGACCGCGGAGCGGTCGTGTAGGGCCGGCTGCGACGCCGCCGCGCACCGGCGCTGCGGGCGGACCCTCCCGGGTGCGCGGCCTCGGGGGGAGTCGCGCGATCAGGCTCCGCGGCGGCGCAGGCTCTCGAGGATGCCTGCGTGTCCGGCGATCGCACCGATCAGGATCGAGTCGCGCAGCACCTCGGTGCCGGGGAAGACGATGCTCTCGCGTAGCTGCGCGCCGTCGCCCACGCTCGCGCCGTCGCCCAGCACGATCGGGCCCGTCAGGCGAACGCCCGCGCCGAGCTCGACGTCGCGACCGATCCACACCGGTCCCTCCACGTCGGTGTCCTCGCGCAGCGGCGAGGAGCCCACGGCGCGCACGCCGGAGGCAACCTCCGCTCCCTCCATCTCCAGGTGCAGCTCACCGCGCAGCGCGTCGAACGTACCCTGGCGCAGCTCGGCGAGCGAGCCGACGTCGTTCCAGTACTCGTGCACCTCGTGGATGTGGAAGGGGACGTCGTTGTCGAGCAGCGCAGGGAACACGTCTTTGGCCCAATCGACGAACGGGCGATCTGGGAAGTACTCGAAGATCGCAGGCTCGAACACGTAGATGCCGCAGTTGCCGAGATCCGACAGCGCCTCCTCGGGCTCGGGCTTCTCCTGAAAGCCCGTGATGCGTCCCTCGCGGTCGTGCAGGACGACGCCATACTCCCTGGTGTCTGAGACCTGCTTGACCGACAGCGTCGCGATTCCGCCGCTCTCGCGATGGCGCGCGACGAGCGCCGTCAGGTCGATGTCCGTGAGCGCGTCGCCGGAGATCACGAGGAAGGTCTCGTCGCCAAAGAACTCCGCGCAGGCCCTCACGCCACCTGCGGTGCCGAGCAGCTCCTCCTCGTAGCGATAGGAGATGCGGTCCCCGAAGTACTCGCGGATCGTGTCCGGGAAGTAGTGCAGGTTGGCGATCACGCCATCGAAGGAGTGACGGTCGATCAAGTCGAGGATGTGCTCCATCACGGGCCTGTCGAGCACCGGCACCATCGGCTTGGTGATCTCGTACGTCAGCGGACGCAGCCGGGTCCCCAGCCCGGCTGCCAAAACCATCGCCTTCATCGACAAGCGCCGCCCGCGTCCGACTCGCTCGGCTAATACCGGTAGTGATCCGGCTTGTATGGTCCATCGACAGGCACGCCGATGTACGCGGCCTGCTCGTCCGAGAGCCTCGTCAGCTTCACGCCGAGCGCGTCTAGGTGCAGCCGCGCGACCTTCTCGTCGAGGTGCTTGGGCAGCACGTAGACCTTCTTCTCGTACTGGTCGTTCTTCGTGAACAGCTCGATCTGGGCGATCGTCTGGTTGGAGAACGAATTGCTCATCACGAAGCTCGGGTGTCCGGTCGCGTTGCCGAGGTTCAACAGGCGTCCCTCGGACAGCAGGATGATCGCGTGCCCGTCTGCGAACACCCACTTGTCGACCTGCGGCTTGATGTTCACGCGCTCGATACCCGCGATGCGGCCGAGCCCGGCGATGTCGATCTCGTTGTCGAAGTGCCCGATGTTGCCGACGATCGCCTGGTGCTTCATGCGGCTCATGTCGTCAGCGGTGATGATGTCCTTGTTGCCGGTGGTCGTGATGAAGATGTCGGCGCTGTCGATCAGTTCGGCGAGCGTCTTGACCTCGTAGCCCTGCATCGCGGCCTGCAGCGCACAGATCGGGTCGATCTCGGTGATGATCACCCGCGCGCCCTGCCCGCGCAGCGATTCCGCGCAACCCTTGCCGACGTCCCCGAAGCCGCACACGACCGCGACCTTGCCGCCGATCATCACGTCGGTGGCACGGTTGATGCCGTCGATCAGCGAGTGGCGGCAGCCGTACAGGTTGTCGAACTTGGACTTCGTGACCGAGTCGTTGACGTTGATCGCCGGGAACAGCAGCTCGCCTGTCTCGACCATCTCGTATAGGCGGTGCACGCCGGTCGTCGTCTCCTCGGTGACGCCTTTGATGCCTTCTCCCACGCGCGTCCAGCGCTGGGGGTCGTCGGCTAGCGAGCGCGTGAGCAGACCGAGGATCACCTGCAGCTCCTGCGAGTCGGCGCCGGCCGGGTCCGGCACGGCGCCCGCGGCCTCGTACTCGGTGCCCTTGTGCACGAGCAGCGTCGCGTCGCCGCCATCGTCGAGGATCATGTTCGGCCCGGTCGAGCCGTCGCCGTCCTCGGGCCAGCGCAGCACCTGTTCGGTGCACCACCAGTACTCCTCGAGCGTCTCGCCCTTCCACGCGAACACGGGCACACCACGCGGGTCATCGGTGCTGCCCTGCGGCCCGACGGCGACGGCGGCGGCGGCGTGGTCCTGCGTGGAGAAGATGTTGCAGCTGCACCAGCGCACCTCGGCGCCGAGCGCGGTCAGCGTCTCGATCAGCACGGCAGTCTGGATGGTCATGTGCAGCGAGCCGGTGATGCGCGCGCCCTTCAGCGGCTGTGCATCGGCATACTCGCGGCGGATCGACATCAGGCCGGGCATCTCGTGCTCGGCGAGCACGATCTCCTTGCGCCCGAACTCTGCGAGCGAGAGGTCGGCGACCTTGAAATCGGTGTCCGCGGCTACTGCGGTTGAGGTCACTGCTGACATGGCGAATCCTCCTGTCCGGTCAGGTGAGCGCCCTTGCTGCAAGAAACTGGCCGAGCGTGGCGGGACCGGAGCCCGTCGCAGCGCTCCTCGGCCGTCGCTCCGACCGTATCACAGACGCGGACGCTGCTAGCGCTTCTCGAGGGCCGCCTTGAGGTCGTCGATCACCTTCACCGGGCCGGGGTCGACCCCGCGCAGGGTGGCGAGGTAGATCGAGACCAGGTCGCCGAGCAGCACGAGCGAGATGACCCGCTCGATCGTCGTTTCCCCGCGCGTCTCCAGGCGGAAGCTAGCGACTGCGTTGGCGACGATCGTCTGCTCGGTCAGGTCCATGCGCTCCTTCACGCGTGGGTGCGCGTCGGAGTCGTCGAGGAAGATGGCGGCAAAGCGCCCAGCGTCCTGTGCGCCCTCCCAACCGGCGATCTCGTTGTGGTCGAGCTCGGGCAGTTCGTTCCAGAAGGCGGGCTGCTTGGCGTTCTCGTTGATCTGCGTCTTCCAGCGATAGGCGATCGGCGTGGTCAGCCCGGCGCCGGCGATCACGGGCGTCGTGCCCAGCAGGCCGCGAGCGACCACCTTGGCCAGCGAGTCCTCGGGCGCGTCGGGACCCCACTCGGCGACGAGCTGCTCGGTGTGCGAGGCCGCCACGTCGATCTCCGAGGTGAGGCGCGGACCTGCGCCGCACAGCGCGGCGACCTCGAGGGCAGCGACGGTCATGTAGGCGACGGCCGCGCGCGGCTGAAAGCCGCCCGGCAGCGGGATCACCGGTACTCCGTCGGCTCGAGCCATCTCGGCCAGCCGGCCGCCGGTCGTGACCACGGTACGGCGTGCGCCTAGCGCTCCGGCGGACTCGTAGCAGGCGAGCGTCTCCTCCGTGTCGCCGGAGTAGCTGGCGCACAGCACCATCGTGTCCGGCGTCGTCCACGGCGGCAGGCCGTAGGCGCGCGTGACGAAGATGGGTCTCGTCGCGTGATCGGAGAGCGCCGCGCGCGCGAGTGCGCCGCCGATCGCCGAGCCGCCCATGCCGGCGACGACCAGGCCCGCGGAGGTGTCGAAGTCCTGCATGATCGCCGACTCGACACGCCACAGCGCGTCGCGCAGGTGCTCGGGCAGCGCGAGCACGTCGCCGAGCTGGTCGGAGAGGTCAACGCGTGCAATCGCCTCGCGCGAGAGCGCCTCGGCGGTGGGTGGGGCGCTGGCGGCGCCTTCGCTCATCTGCTGCTCTCCTGTTGTCGAATTTCCCCCTCGGAACCCCCGAGACGGCTGGAATCGGGCTGCCAGTGGCGATCTACTGATCGGCCGGGGTGCTGAAGCCTAGAACTTGATCGCGCCGTCTGGCAAAGCTACACCCGGGAAGATACGCGCCCCGCGGGCGATCACGTTGTCAGCCCCCACCGTCACGCCCTCGCCGAGCACCGCGCCACCCGTGATCGTGGTGCGTGCGCCGACACGAGAGCCGGCCGCGACGATGCAGTCGCGCAGCCTGCAGCCCTCGCCGATCTCGGCCCCGCTGAGCACCACCGCGCGCTCCACCGTCGCGCCGGCGCCGACGCTCACGTTTTCTCCGAGGACGACGAGGCTGCCCACCTGAGCACCCTCCGCGACGCGGACTCCGCGCTCGATCACGGCGGGTGGGATCACCCGTCCGTGCAGCTCGGCATCGGGGTCGATCGCCAGCCAGTCGTTGCCGAGACGTTCGCCGATCGCGGTCTGCACGTTGCCCTCGATGATGTCGAAGGTGCCCTGCAGGTAGCGACTGGGCGTGCCGATGTCGAGCCAGTAGCTGTCCGACGCGAACCCGTACAGGCCGTCGCCGATCAGCAGTGGCCACACCTCGCGCTCGATCGAAACGTTTCGATCGGGCGGAACGAGCTCGAGGATCTCGCGCTCGAGCACATAGGCGCCGGCGCTGATCAGGTTGGTGTCGATCGCATCGGGGTTGGGCTTCTCGACGAAGTCACGCACGGAGCGGTCCTCGTTGAGATGCACCAGGCCGTACGCACTCGGATCGGAAACGGGCACGAGCGCGAGCGTCGCCTTGGCGCCGGTCTGCTCGTGTTGGGCGATCTGAGCGGTCAGGTCGATGTCGGTGAGCACGTCGCCGTTGAGCATCAAGAAGCGCTCGTCGAGCATCGAGGAGGCGAACTTCAGCGCACCGGCGGTGCCGCGCGGGTCGGGCTCCTCGACGAAGCGCAGGCGCAGACCGAGGCCGGCGCCGTCGCCGAGCACGTTGCGCACGCTCGTCGCGAGAAAGCCGCACGACATGATCACGTCGTCGATGCCGTGTCGACGCAGCCACTCGAGCATGAACGCGATGAAGGGACGGTCGACGAGCGGCACGACGGGCTTGGGCACGGTCGAGGTCAGCGGGCGCAGCCGCGTCCCCTCGCCGCCGACCAGGATCACAGCCTGCATCAGCTCGCTCGGGGCGCCGAGAGCGCGCCTCCGCGCCCGACGCCCTCGTAGACCAGCCCGGCGGCGCGCACGGCGTCCGGGTCGAGCGCGTTGCGCCCATCGATCACGAGATCGCCACGCATCGCAGCGGCGACCTCGCCCCAGTCGAGCTCGAGGAACTGCGGCCACTCGGTGACGAGCACCACCGCGTCGGCGCCCTCAGCGGCCTGCAGAGCCGAATCGGCGAACGAGATGCCGCTGACGAGCTCGCGCGCCTGCTGCTCGGCGACGGGGTCGTGGGCGACCACGTCGGCGCCGTCGGCGTTCAGGCGCGCCGAGAGCACGAGCGAGGACGCCTCGCGCATGTCGTCGGTGTTCGGCTTGAACGCCAGCCCGAACAGCGCTACGCGCTTGCCGACGAGGCCGCCGAGATGCTTGTGCAGCTTGCCGATCACGCGACGCTTCTGCAGTTCGTTGACCTCGATCACCGACGTCAGCAGCTGGAAGTGGTAGCCGGAGTTGCCCGCCAGCTGCTTGAGCGCGTCGACGTCCTTGGGGAAGCAGCTGCCGCCGAAGCCGATGCCGGCCTGCAGGAACTTCGGACCGATGCGCTCGTCGAGACCCATCCCGCGTGCCACCTCGACGACGTCGGCGCCGGTCTCCTCGCAGACGTTTGCGATCTCGTTGATGAACGAGATCTTCGTCGCCAGGAAAGCGTTGGAGGCGAGCTTGACCATCTCGGCGCTGGCGATGTCGGTGCGCACGAGCGGCGCCTGCAGCGGCGCGTACAGCTCGACGACGGCGTCACCGGCCCAGTCGCCGACGTCGCCTACGACGACGCGATCAGGGTGCAGGAAGTCCTTCACGGCCGAGCCCTCCTTGAGGAACTCGGGGCACGAGACGTAGGCGAGCCCTCCCTTGCCCTGCTCGGCGAACATGCGCTTGACCGACGTACCCGTGCCACACGGCACCGTGGACTTCATCACCAGGGCGTGGTCTTCGGAGGCGGGGATCGCGTTGACGACGGTGTTGACGGCCGACAGGTCGGCGTCGCCAGAGTAGGTCGGCGGTGTTCCGACTGCGATGAACAGCAGCCGCGCGTGCTGCAGGGCGGCGCTCAGATCGGTCGAGAAGTGCAGCCGCTCGGCGTTGCTGCGCAGCAGCTGCTCGAGCCCGGGCTCGTAGATCGGCACTTCGCCCGCCCGCAGGCGCTCGATCTTGGCGGCGTCGATGTCGACGCACCACACGTCGCTGCCCAGCTCGGCGAAACCGGCGGCGGTGACCAAGCCGACGTAGCCGGTGCCGATCACTCCAATTGGCTGGCGCGAGTCACTCATCGGCGGGGAAGGCTAGCCGGTGGCCACGGACCGTCGCGGAGCCCGTGCGCATACGGCGCGAACGCGGGCTCGCGTCCGATGCTCGCCGGCTCAGGAGGCGGCAGGCCCGATCCTGAACACCGGGTGCCGCGGCGCGGCGCGCTGCATCTCCTCCTCGGCGGCGTCGGGCCCGATGCCCTCGAAGAACACGCCGACCTCGGCTTTCCAACGCTTCAGGTAGGCCCGCAGGATCGGCAGCTTGTCGTGGTCGCCGACCTCGATCGCGGTGAACGCCTCGCCGTGTCGGCCGAGCAGCAGCCGTCCTTCGCCGCTCGCGCGCAGGTTACGCACCCACTGCGTCTCCCCGCGCGGGGCGACCAGATAGCGCTCGCCCTCGAACGACAGCAGGTTGACCGGGGTGCGCCGCAGCACGCCGGAGCTGCGCCCGCGTACCTCGAGCACGCGCGAGCCGAGCACGCTGATGCCCAACGCCATCAGCGCGTTCACCGCTCGGTTGAACACGTTTTTGGTGAACCAGCCGGGACGCTTGCGCTCGAACTGAGCGGCCGCGGGACTGTCGGCGTGCATTGCTCGAGCCTACTGGCCGACGGCCAGGAAGGCTTCGAAGCGCTTGGCGTCGCGCAGCGCTCGACTGTGCTCCTCGCTGCCCTGCTCGGTGCGCTCGGCGGCCGCGCGAGCGTCGGAGAGCTTGCTCTCCAGCGTGCCACGGTCCAGCTCGTCGGGGCGAATCGCCTCCTCGACCAGCACGAGCACCCGGTTCTCGGCGAACTGCAGGTAGCCCTCGGCCTGCGCGAAGCGCACGATCTCGCTCTCCGAGCGATACAGCCGCAGCTCGGTCGGCTCGAGCCTGGCCAGCAGCGGCTCGTGGTTGGCCAGGATGCCGATCGAGCCGACGGTCGTGAACGTCGAGAGCATCTCCACCTCCTCGGAGAACACCTCACCCTCCGGCGTGAGCACTTCCGCTGGGAATTTCGTGTGCGCCATTAGGTGCCGAAGGCCGCTCGATGACCAAGCAGGTCAAGGACGCAGGGAGCGTGGCGTACCGATCGTAGATCGACGGGATCTACGATCGGCCAGCACGCGAGCGACCGAGGACGCCGACCGAAGCCGGGAGACACTCGCCTCCGGCTCGCATCCCCGTTTCGGCCAGCGCAGGTCATCGAGCGGCCTCGACTACCTCGTCGATCGTGCCCTTGAGGAAGAACGCGCTCTCGGGGACCTCGTCGTGCTTGCCGTCGATGATCTCCTCGAAGCCTCTGATCGTCTCGGCGATCGGCACATAGGCGCCGGGGGTTCCGGTGAACTCTTCGGCGACGAAGAACGGCTGCGACAGGAAGCGCTCGATTCTGCGCGCGCGCTGAACGGTCAGCTTGTCCTCGTCGGAGAGCTCGTCGATGCCGAGGATCGCGATGATGTCCTGCAGCTCCTTGTAGCGCTGGAGGATCTCCTTGACGCGGTTGGCCACGCGGAAGTGATCCTCGCCGAGTACGTTCGCCTTGAGGATCGTGGATGTCGAGTCCAGCGGGTCGACCGCCGGGTAGATGCCTTTCTCGGAGATCGCCCGCGAGAGCACCGTGGTCGCGTTCAGGTGTGCGAAGACCGACGCCGGGGCCGGGTCCGTGAGATCGTCAGCGGGGACGTAGATCGCCTGCACCGAGGTCACCGAGCCCTCGCGCGTCGAGGTGATGCGCTCCTGCAGCTGGCCCATCTCGGTCTCCAGCGTGGGCTGATAGCCGACCTGGGAGGGCATGCGCCCGAGCAACGCCGAGACCTCCGAGCCGGCCTGCACGAAACGGAAGATGTTGTCGATGAACAACAGCACGTCCTGGCCCTGGTCACGGAAGTATTCGGCCATCGTCAGACCCGACAGGGCCACCCTCATGCGCGCTCCGGGCGGCTCGTTCATCTGACCGAACACGAGCATCGTCTTCTCGAGGACGCCCGACTCCTTCATCTCCAGCCACAGGTCGTTGCCCTCGCGCGAGCGCTCGCCGACGCCGCAGAACGCGGACAGACCGCCGTGCTCCTTGGCGAGGTTGTGGATCAGCTCCTGAATCAGCACCGTCTTGCCGACACCCGCTCCGCCGAACAGTCCTGTCTTGCCACCCTTCGCGTAGGGAGCGAGCAGGTCGATCACCTTGATACCCGTCTCGAACATCTCGGTGGTGGGCGTCAGGTCGTCGGCGCGCGGCGCCTCCTGGTGAATGCCGCGGCGCTCCACGTCGTCGGGCAACGGGTCGCCGAGGTCGATCGGGTCGCCGAGCAGGTTGAAGATTCGCCCCAGCGTGGCCTCGCCGACGGGGACGGTGATCGGCCCGCCGGTGTCGAGCACCTCGAGGCCGCGCGCGAGGCCGTCGGTCGTGTCCATCGCCACGGCCCTCACGCGGTCGTCGCCGAGGTGCTGCTGAACCTCGCACACGAGCAGCTCCTCCTCGGCTCCGGCGCTGATCCCGGGCGCCTCCTCCGCCTTGTTGGCGGCCGGGCGCACGATCGTGATCGCGTGGTTGATTTCCGGCAGGCGCTCGGGGAACACGGCCTCGATCACGACGCCCTGGATCTCATCGATGCGGCCGACGTTGCGCGAGGACGCATCCCCGGATGCGGGCTGGGGCGAGCCGTTTGCCGACTCGGTTGCTGTGATGGCGTCCATTGTGTTGGTTCTCCTCTGTGTTGAGATCGTCGAGTTGCTGGTGGTCGGCTCGCGCTGCTAGCGGAGCCCCTCTGCGCCGGCGACGACCTCCATGATCTCCTGGGTGATCTCGGCCTGGCGGGCACGGTTCATCTGCAGTGTGTATTCGGTGATGATTTCGCCGGCGTTCTCCGACGCGCTTCGCATGGCCGTCATCTGAGCCCCGAAGAAGCCGGCCGCTGACTCCACGAGCGCCCTGTAGATCGAGATCTCGATGTAGTCCGGAACGAGGCGCCTGAGGATCTTCTCCGGCTCGGGCTCGTACTCGACGGGCGTCCGTGCTCGAGCCGCGGGCGCATCCTGTGCGGGCGCGGCAGGACCATCCGGCTCGCCGGTGATCTCGCGGTGTGAGAGCGGCAGCAGCGTCTGACGCGTGACGTGCTGGGTGAGCGGTGAGACGTACGAGTTGAAGACCATCTCCACGCGATCGACCTGGCCGTCGAGGTAGGCCGCGATCAGGTCGTCGGCGATCGTGCGCGCGTCCGCATACGCCGGGCGATCGGCAAAGCCCGTGTAGCCGCCGCTCAGGTCGTATCCGCGGAAGGCCAGCGAGGAGACGCCGCGACGTCCGGTGGCATACCAGCTGCTGCGCTGGCCGGCCTCGGACAGCTCGGCGGACAGGCGCACGCCAGCGCGAATTATCTGGGAGTTGAAACCGCCGGCGAGGCCGCGGTCGCCGGTCACGAGCAGCAGCCCGACGTTCGTCTCGGACTCGTGCTCGCGGAGCAGGGGGACGCGCGCGGCCTCCGCGCCGGCGGCCTCCGCCGCCTGGCGCGTCATGCGCCCGATCGCATCGGCGTAGGGACGCAGGGCGGAGATCCGCTGCTCCGCGCGCCGCAGCCGGGCCGCGGCGACCATCTCCATCGCGCGCGTGATCTTCTGGATGTTCTTGACCGAGGCGATCTTGTTCTTGACGTCGCGTTGTGATGCCATGGTGATTGACCGAGCGGGGAGCTAGGCCGCCGCCGGTGCCTCCTGCTCGCTCGCTGGCTGCTCCTCGCTTGCCGGCTGCTCCTGGCGGGCCTGCGGAGGAAGCCCGTCCTCGTCAAGCGGCTGGCCCTCCTCGTCGAGGTCGTAGCCGAAGTCCTCGGCGAACGTCGCGACGGCCTCGTTCACCTGTTTCTGGATCTCATCCGACCAGTCTCCGCCAGCGATTTTCGCGCGGAGATCGTCATGCTGGGCGTGCATCCCTTCGGTCAGCTCGGCCAGGAACTCACCCACGCGCTCCACGTTCAGACGATCGAGGAAGCCATTCGTCGCCGCATAGATCTGAACCGTCTGGTCCTCGACCGGCAACGGCTCGTGCTCGTGTTGGTTGAGTGTCGCGACGAGCCGCTCGCCGCGGGCGAGCGTGCGCTGCGTGTCCGCGTCGAGATCTGAGCCGAACTGGGCGAAGGCCTCGAGGTCGCGGTACTGCGAGAGCTCGAGCTTGATCCGCCCCGCCACTTTCTTCATCGGTCCGATCTGGGCATTTCCGCCGACACGGGAAACCGAGATGCCGACGTTGATCGCCGGGCGCACGCCCGAGTTGAACAGGGCGGACTCGAGGAAGATTTGCCCGTCGGTGATCGAGATCACGTTGGTCGGGATGTAGGCCGAGACATCGCCGGCCTGGGTCTCGATCACCGGCAGCGCGGTCAGCGAGCCGCCGCCCAGCTCATCGTTGAGCTTGACCGCACGCTCGAGCAGGCGCGAGTGCAGGTAGAAGACGTCGCCCGGGTAGGCCTCGCGCCCGGGCGGACGCCGCAACAACAGCGACATCTGGCGGTAGGCGTATGCGTGCTTGGTCAGATCGTCGTACACGCACAGAGCGTGCTTGCCGTTGTAGAGGAAGTGCTCGCCCATCGCGCAGCCGGCGTACGGGGCCATGAACTTGATCGGCGCCGCCTCATCCGCGGGGGCGGCCACGATGATCGTGTTGTCCAGGGCGCCGTATTCATCGAGCGTCTGGGCGAGCGCCACGACCGTCGACATGCGCTGCCCGATGGCCACGTACACGGACACCACACCGGTGTCCTTGTTGTTGATGATCGCGTCGATCGCGATCGCCGTCTTGCCCGTCTGGCGGTCGCCGATGATTAGCTCGCGCTGCCCGCGGCCGATCGGGATCATCGCGTCGATCGCCTTCAGGCCGATCTGCATCGGTTCCTTGACCGGCTGACGCTGGACGACGCCGGGGGCCTTGAACTCGGCCGGTCGCGTCTGGTCGACCTCGATGACACCCTTGCCGTCGAGCGCGCGGCCCAGCGGGTCGACGATACGTCCCAGCATCTGCTCGCCGACGGGGATCTCCAGCAGCGAGCCGGTCCGCTTGACGGTGTCTCCCTCGGAGATCTTTTCCCACTCACCGAACAGCACCGCGCCGACGTTGTCGGACTCCAGGTTGAGAGCCAGTCCGGTGACGCCGTGGGGAAGTTCGAGCATCTCGAAGGACATGCAGTTCTCCAGGCCGTGCAGGCGCGCGATGCCGTCGGCGACCGACAGCACGGTGCCCACCTCGGTCAGCTCGGAGGTCCCACTGTCGAGTCCTTCGATGCGGCTCTTGAGGATGCTTGTGATCTCGTCGGGATTGATCTGCATTTCGTTTCCTAAGAGGCTCCTTGGGCAACGTGCCTGCGCAGCTGCTCCAGTCGGTTGCGGATAGAGGCGTCGAGGATCGAGTTTCCGACCCTGAGGATGATGCCGCCGAGGATCTCCGGGTCGACGCGCGCGGCCAGCGCCACCTTGCGCCCGGTGCGCTCGCCGATCGTCTTGCCGAGGTCCTCGGTGGTCGCCTGGTCGAGCGCGATCGCGCTGGTGATCTCCACCGGCAGAATTCGGTTCTCCTCGTCCCACAGCCGCTCGTACTCCTGGCGGATGCGGAAGATCACGGGCATGCGGTGGTTTTCGATCAGCAGGCTGAGGAAGTTGAGGAACAGCTCGTCGGCGCCGTCGAGCACGCGGCCCAGCGCGTCCTGCTTCTCTTCGGTCGAGAAGTTGGGCGAGAAGAAGAACACGGCGAGCTCGCGGTGCTCGTCGAGCGCGTCGGCGAACTGGCCCAACTGCTCGCGCAGCTCGTCCAGGCGCCCGTGCTCGAGCGCCGCTGCGAACAGCGAGCGGCTGTAGACCTGGGCGAGCTCCTCCATCAGCGCATCACTCCTCGCGGCTCCCCGACGCCAGTGCCGAGAAGTCCAGTTCGCCGAGCGCCTGCTCGACCAGGCGGCGCTGGTCGTCGTCGTCCAGCGTCTTGCGCGTGACCTTCTCGGTGGCCATGATCGTGAGGTCGGCGACCTCCCTGCGAATGTCGTCGAGCGCGCGCTTGGTCGCCGCGTCGATGTCACGCTCGCCGCGCTTGGCAGCTTCGGCGAGGATCTCCTGGCCGCGCTGGCGTGCCTCCTGCTCGTGCGAGTCGGCGGTCTGACGCGCCCGCTGCACGATCTCCTCCGACTGCGCCCTGGCCTCCTTGAGGCGCTCGCGGTATTCCTCGAGCACCTTGTCCGCCTCCTTACGCGTGCGCACGGCGGAGTCGATCGACTCGGAGATCTCCTCGGCGCGCTCGTCTAGCGCCTTGCCGATCAGCGGGAACACGGCCCGGCGCAGGATGTACAGCGAGATCAGGAACACCACGATCGTCCAGACCATCAGGCCCACATTGGGGGTGATCAGGAACGAGCCCGAGGCGAGCGGCGGTGCGGGGATGATGGCTGGCGCGCTCATCGGCCTACAGGAAGAACGCGATGAAGCCGCCGACGAGGCCGTAGAAGAAGGTCGCCTCGGTGAGCGCGAAGCCGAGCCACTGGTCGCGCTCGACCTCGGCGCGCAGCTCGGGCTGGCGCGTCTTCGCCTGGATCGAGGCGTTGAAGACCGCCCCGATGCCTACGCCCGCGCCCGCGGCGCCGCCACCGGCGCCGACGCCGAGCGCGATCGAACGGCCTGCGTCCTGGCTCTCCTTGACGCCGGCGTCCGCCAGCGGGATCAGCGGGTGGATAATGCTCAGAAAGTGCAAAAGCATCGCTCGATAACGCTCCCTTTGTGGTTAGTGACTGGAGACCGCCCCACCGAGATAGATGGCGGTCAAGATGGAGAAGATGAAGGCTTGCAGGCCGGCGATCAGGACGGCCTCGAACAGGAAGATCG
Source organism: uncultured Solirubrobacteraceae bacterium (assembly GCA_963846205.1). GTDB lineage: Bacteria > Actinomycetota > Thermoleophilia > Solirubrobacterales > Solirubrobacteraceae > Palsa-744. The sequence continues at coordinate 615,604 of CAWJVB010000006.1, forward strand.
CGACACCGGCGGGCAGCAGGAACCACGACACGAGCGGCAGCCCGACCAGCACGCCGAGCTCGCCGCCCATGAAGGCGATCAGCAGGTGGCCCGCGAGCAGGTTCGCCCAGAGCCGGACGGTGAGCGAGATCAGGCGCAGGAAGTTCGACAGGATCTCGATCGGGAAGATGAGCCCCACGATCGGGCCTTTGACCCCGCCCGGCATCAGGCTTTTGAGGTAGCCGATCGGGCCGTGGTGCTTGATCCCCTCGTAGTTGAACATCACGAAGACGGCCAGCGCAAGGATCAGCGGGAACGCTAGGTTGGTGTCGGCCGCGTAGATCTGCAACGACGGTATGTGGGCGCCGAACACCCTGAACGTCTCGCCCGAGTCGACCGGCAGCGGGATGTAGCCGATCAGGTTCGTGACGAGGATGAACACGAAGATCGTCGCGATCAGAGGGAAGTACTTGCGTTCGAGGTCCGGGTCGAGGTTTTCACTCGACATGCGCTTCGTGAAGTCGTAGAACCACTCGACCGCCGCCTGCAGGCGGCCTGGGCGGCGCTGCAGCCGTCTGGCGACGTAGAGCATGATCCCGAGGGTGATCGCCACCGTCAGTAGGAGGTAGAGGACGCCCTTGTTGAACGCGATCGGCCCGACCTTGAACCAGGTGTCGAGTTTGAACTCGTTGGTCGGCGAGAAGGCTTCGCTGGCCACCGCGGGCGCCTTGTGGGCGGTCAGCCCGAACAGGATCACGAACACGACGATCCCGCCGAGCCACGCACCGACGATCGCGTAGCCGAGCTTGCGGGCCTTGCTCATGGGCGGCTTCTCGCCGGCTGGCGAGCCGCCCATGGCCGGCGCGGTGTGGGGCGCTGCTGCGACCGCGTTCATTGTCCCACAGCTCCCTCCGGTCGCCCGCTGATCACGCGCAGAGCGAACGCGACCGAGTACGCGACGAAGATCACGATCGCGGCACACAGGCCGTCGGCGCGCCCGCCAGCCACCCCTGCGACGACGATCGCACCGGCCAGCAGCCAGATCCGCCCGAACGACTCGAACAGTTGCAGGCCGAACCGGTTGCGCGCCGCGGCGGAGTTGGCGATCCAGCGCCTGTCGGCCTCCGCGAGGATGCGCTGTACGATCCACGCCCCCGCCCCGATCACGTAGCCGAGCACGGGCGCTCCGAGGGCCAGCGCAGGCGCTGCCGCGACCGCGACAAGCACGATGTCGAGATAGCGCAGGAGCGCCACGTCAGCGCGGAGGCCCGGGTGCTCGTCCATGGCATGTCGTCCACAGACGCCGACGACGCGGCGAAGCTCGCAGCGCCACCATGCGACCGCCGCCTCGGCAAGCGCGGCGCATCGCGCGGCCGGCGACCCCGAATCGACCTGACGCCTAGCCGGCGCGCGGGCCAACGACGGCGCGCGTAGCACTGCTCATAGGCGAGCCCGCGGGCGCGCACCACGAAGGGCGGCCGGCTATCCGCCGGCTCGAGCGGCTCGTCGTCTCCGGCGGCGCTCAGACGCAGTTGATCCTCGTTGGCATCGAAGTCTGGCATATGCGTGGGCCACCCTACAGACCCGACGAAAAGTCCGCACGACGGCTGCGGCGGACCTGTCGAAGCACCTCTCGAGCTTCTCCCGAGGCGTCTTCAGACGTCTGGGGCGGCAGCCGCGACTCTATCCGATCTCAGACTTCGTAACAACTTTGTGACATCCGCTACGCCGCAACCGTGGGCTTTTTGCGCGATCGCCGTCGCCGAGCCAGACGCTCGTACGGAAGCCTCAACCGCCCGGCCATACGGTTCGGCGAGCCGACCAGGAACACCGACAGCGCCAGCGCCATCAGGCCGCCCACGATGTCGAGCACGAAGTGATTGCCGGTCGCCAACACGGCCAGCGCGGTGATCAACGGATACACCGCCGCGAGCACGCGCACGAGACGCCGCCGGCTCGCCCGCCACAGCGCCAATGTGCACCAGGCCGCCCATGCCATGTGCAGCGAGGGCATCGCCGCGAGCTGGTTGGCCGCCGAGGCGAGCGCCCCGGTGTGCCACGAGCCGAACGCATGCGTTGAGGCGACGACATCGGTGAAGCCGTCGAGCATGCGGGGCGGCGCGACGGGGAAGCGCCAGAAGACGACGAACGCGATCACGTTGACGAGCACGAGCGAGTTACGCAACGGGCGATACAGGTCCGGCCGCCGCCACCACAACCATCCGAGCACGCCGAGAGTGACGACGAAGTGGGCGTTGTCGTAGTAGTTCGCGAGCACCGCCGCCAAGGTGTGGTGCGAGGCCAGCCAGCGATCGAGCGACAGCTCTGGATCGATGTGCAGGACGCGCTCAACGTGCAGGATGCCACGCGCATTGCCGAGCGCGATCGGCAGTCGCAGCGGCGCGAGGTTCGTGATCGCGTCGTACAGGAACAGCAGCCAGCCGATCGCCAGCAGCTCGACCCACCAGCGCGACCGAGTGGGCGCGCGCGCGAATGCAGCGCGAGAGCGCAGGGCGGACTGCGGGGCGCGCGGGTCGATCGATACTGCGCTGGACAAGCGGGGGATTTTATCCGCCACGCCAGCGCGACCCGAGGTCGGCGACGCGTCCCCGTGCCAGCGCGAAGCGTGACGCGAAGACTCGCGCCGCCGTGCCCCACTGCTGCGCCCGTCAGGGGACTACCGATTGCAGGCCGCGAGCGGCGAGCGTGTCGAGGATGCGCGGCAGCGCCGCGAGCGTGCGCCGCCAAGAGCCGTCGGCCGAGTAGTGGTCGGCGTCGTGCAACAGCAGCACTGCCCCGTCGCCCGCGCCGCGCGTGAGCAGCGCGGCGATCGACTCGGCGGTCGCGCCTTGCTCCCAGTCTCGGCCCCAATGACTCCACAGCAATGTGCGCCAGCCGCGCGCGCGAGCCACGCGCAGCGCGGCTGCGTTGAGCACTCCATAAGGCGGGCGGTACAGCGTCGTGGCGAGCCCGGTGGCGCCCTCGATCGCAGCCTCGGCACGCTCGATGTCCTCGCGCACCTGGCGCGGCGTCAGTCGCAGCAAGTTGCGATGACGCTGGCAGTGCACGCCGACCTGGTGCCCGGCCGCGACGATCTCGCCGGCCAGCGCGGGGTTTCGCTCGACCTGCTCGCCGACCAGGAAGAACGTCGCCCGCACCTCACGCACCGCCAGCAGCTCGAGCACGGCGGGGGTTCCCTGCGGGTGGGGACCGTCGTCGAAGGTCAGCGCGTAGCCGCGACCGCTCGCCGTTTCATCCTCGACGCCGAGCGGCGCGCGTAGCGCCGGCACGGCGGCTGCGAGGCCCGGCAGCATGTATCCGCCGATCGCGATTGCGGCCAGTGCGCCCCGATCGGGGGGGCAGGGGTGCGATGATCGTGCGCAGACATGGTCGATCTGGTGCTGGGCATAGGGGCGGCTGTGGCCGCCTCGACCCTCTACAGCCTAGGGATCGCGCTGCAGGCGCTGGACGCGAAGGAAGCGCCGCACGGCGAGCACCTGCGCCTCGCGCTCGCGTGGCGCCTGTTGCGCCGCGCGCGCTGGCTGCTCGGCACGGGCCTGTCGATCCTCGGCTGGCCGCTGCAGCTCGTCGCGCTGCTGCTGGCGCCGCTCGTGGTCGTGCAGCCGGCGCTCGCCGCGGGGCTGCTCGTACTGATGTTCCTTGCCCAGCGCATGCTGCATGAGCACGCGGGTCGCGTCGAGTACCTGGCGATGGCCGCGATCGTGATCGGCGTCGCGGGCGCCGGGCTGACGGCGCCACCACGCACGACGGGCCACGGCTCCGAGGATCTTGCGATCACGCTCGTGCTCCTCGGCCTGGGCGTGGCGAGCCTCTTGCCGTATGCCCTGCGGCTGCTGTCGCGCCCGCCGGCAGCGATCACGATGGTGGGCGCCGGCCTGGCCGGCGCTTGGAGCGGCATCGCGACGAAGCTCGCGTCGGACGATCTCGCGCAGGGGCATCTGGGACTGGCCGTGGCCTGGGCCCTGTCGACGGCCGTCGCGTCGGGGGTCGGCGTGCTCAGCGAGATGAGCGCCCTGCAGGAGCGGCCGGCGATCCAGGTAGCGCCGGTCGTGTTCGTGACTCAGACGGTCGTGCCGATCGTCGTCGCGCCGCTGCTGTTCGGAGAGAGCTTCGCCGACACTCCGCTGGGCGGCGTGCCGCTGTCCGCCTCACTTGCGCTGCTCGTCACCGGAGCCGCGCTGCTCGCGCGCTCGCCCTTGCTGGTCGCGCTGATGGCCGGTGAACGCGTGAGCCACGCGAGCGGCTCGGCGCCGAGCCCTTTGCCGTCCAGCCAGGTGATGATGTGCTCGAGCCCGAGCACGGACGCCGGGGAGCCATCCAGCTCGACGACGAGCACGTCGCCGGCGCGCGTCGGGCGCTGAGGCAGCGGCCCCTCGGCGTTCAGGCGTTGCGCGCCACATACCGGTGTCGCTCCGGTGCTGCGAGCGAGCACCAGCTGGCCGACCGTGAGGCCGCCGGGCGGCTGCAGGTAGTAGAAGCGGTGGTGCAGGCCGAGCGCGCGCGCCTGCGCGTGCAGCTTGCCGCGCGTGCGCACCCAGCGGAATAGCGACGATCCGGGGCCCACTTCCGGCACCACCTCGTCGCCGAGCGAGCGCACCTCGCCGACCACGGCCGGCGAGGGCACGCCCCCGTCGTCGGCGAAGGAGACGTGAATACCCTGGTGCGCGAGCTCGACGGCGATCAGCGAGATGTCCCGTGCGGGCGTGTGCACGATCAGGCCGACGTCGGGCTGATCGGTCTTCACCTCGGCGATCGGGTGCACGTGCAGGAGCTTGCTCGCAACCGCAGTCACCTCGTCGGTTGACATCACCCACGTCCCGACGCCGACGAGCAGCACGAGCTGCGTGGCCAGGGCCACCGCGCGCAGCCGCCAGCGCGGAATCGGGCGAACGCGCCGCGGCGCCTGCAGCACGACGTCGGCCGCGGCGGGGTCGCCGGCCCGCGCGGCTTCGCCGGAGACCGAGTGCGGCAGCTCCTCGGCCCCGGCCGCGAAGCTGGCGCAAACGTGCTCGCGCAGCTCGTTGGTGTCGTTGGCGAGCCGCAGTAGGTCGAGGGCAGCCATTGCGCGCGTGTTGACACGGGCGTGCCCGACGGGCAGGCCGTAGGAGACGACCGGCGTGCCCGCGGCCATCGCCTCCAGGCAGGTGACACCGCCGGTGGAGTGCACGAGCACGTCCGCCGCCGCCAGCAGCTCGGGCATCCTGTCGGTGAAGCCGTATACGTGGACGCGCGGCTGATCGGCGAAGCGGCGGCGAAGCTTCTGCGCGAGCTGCTCGTTGCGGCCGGCGAGCACGACGATGCTGCTGGCCTCCGGCACGCGGATGAACTCGCGCACGGCGCCTGCGACGTCGCCCACTCCCCAGCCGCCGCCCGACACGACGACCATCTTGCCCTGCTCGGGAAGCTCCAGAGCACGGCGCGCCTGCAGCGGAGAACGCGCCCGCAGGAACTCCTCGGAGATCAGGGGCGCCACGAGGCGCGCGCTGTCGCGCCCCGCGATGCGCTCGACGGAGGGCAGCGACTGCCCGTACATCACCATATGCATGTCGATGCCGGGCTGGGCCCAGAAGAACAGGCCGGTCAGGTCGGTGATCGTGGCAACGGTCGGGCAGCGCACCTCGCCGGTGCGGCGCAGTCGCGCCAGCACGACGGTCACAGCCGGGTACGTCGAGACGACCACGTCGGGGTCGTGCTCGGCGATCGTGCGCGCCAGCGGTCGCGAGCCGAACAGGCGCAGCAGACGCGTGGCCAGCGCGCGCACCGGCCGCACGTGGTTGAGCAGCCCGTACACGATCGTGTAGGTCCACGGCATGAAGCGCAGCTGCACGCGATAGCCGTCCTCGACGACCGGTTTGAGAACGCGCCCCATTGCCGCCAGACCGTCGATTACCGTCACCTGCGTAGGCTGCGGTGCGCCTTCGAGCTGGACCGCCAGCGCCCGCGCGGCGGCGGCGTGACCCTCTCCCACATCCGCGGACAGAATCAGAACGCGTCGCGGCCCGGGAGCCCGGCGGAGAGGTGATTTGCGCTGGCGAGATCGCATATGAGAGGCAGCGGCGCCCGTGCCGCAGGCGCTTGGCACAGCCACCACACACGTACACCGATTGGCCCCCCGGGGAACGTGGCTAGCGGACTAATGATGGATTCTACATTCCGCATCACACGCCTGCCCGACGCCTAGACGCAACAATGGGTCGATGCCGACGGCCCCGGCCCTGCCAAGCGCGCCGTTCGACGCCTCGCAGCGCCGCGGCGCTCGCGTGAGCGACGAGCGTCGGCGGTCCCCCGCGCGGCCCTCGAGCACGCTTGCGCGCGCGTCCGCGCTGCTGGGCCTGGTGGGGATCGTCGTGACCGTGTTCCTGATCGTGGCGGGAGCAGCCGGCGAACCGTCTCAGTACGTACCGGGACGCAGTGGCGGGTGGCCGGATGGATGGCGGGGCCGCTGGAGGGGCTCGGCATGACGATCGGCTCGGGGAGCTTCCAGACGCTGATGCTGATCATGTGCGCGAGCTACCTGGTCGTGCTGCTGAGCGCCCGCGCCCTGCCGATCGGCGCGCTCGTCGGCGGCGATCCTGGCGGCGCATCTGATCCTGTTGCTGGGACCGCCGCTGATCTCCCAGGACGTATTCGGCTACATCGGCTTCGCGCGGTTGGGCGCGCTGCACGGACTCGACCCGTACACGCACATCGCGGCTCAGGCGCCCGGGGACGAAGTCCTGTGGTTCCTCGGCTGGCCGTATCAGCACTCGCCCTACGGACCACTCTTCACGCTCGTCAGCTACGCGACAGCGCCGCTCGGCCTAGCCGGCGCGTTGTGGGCCTTCAAGGGGATCGCGGTGCTCTCGAGCCTCGCCACCGTCGCGCTCGTGGCCCGGGCCGCCGCCAAGCTCGGAGGTTCCTCACGCTGGGCGGTGGCGTTCGTCGGGCTGAATCCCGTGCTGCTGGTGCTAGCGGTCGGCGGCGCTCACAACGACACGCTGATCGTGATGCTGCTCGCCGCGGCGCTCGCGCTGACGGCCGGAGCGAGCCCGCGCTTCCGCACCGCAGCCGTCGCGATCGCGACGGGCGTCGGAGTCAAGGTGACGGCGGGCCTGATGCTTCCGTTCCTCGTGCTCGCGCCGGCGCGCTGGCGCGAGCGATGGCGAGTCGCCGCTGCCGCGCTGCTCGGCCTCGCCGTACTCGGCGTGCTCGGCCTGGTTGGGTTCGGCTCGCACGCGCTCGGCTTCCTCAACGCGGTTGGCGAGCAGCAGCAGCTCGTGGCGGTGCACAGCATCCCGGCCGAGACCGCGCGCCTGCTCGGCCTGCGCGGGACGCCCGACTGGTGGCGCGAGGTGTTCGTGGCGGCGTTCGTGCTCGCCTTCGCGTTCGCGCTGTGGCGAACGGCGCGCGGAGCCGACTGGCGGGTGGCGGCCGGCTGGACGACGCTCGCGCTGCTGCTGTCGACCGCTTGGCTGCTGCCCTGGTACGCGATCTGGGCGCTGCCGCTAGCCGCGGTCAGCGGCAATCGGCGGCTGCGCGCCGCGACGCTGCTGTTCTGCGCCTACGCGATCCTGATCCACCTGCCGCTCGCCGACCCGCTGCTCGTCCCGGCCAAGCCCCGCGTCCACGTGCCGATCCTCGCCGTCCACCGCCACCGCGTCGATCTCGCCCGTTTCCAGGTCACGAACGATCCCCTGCTCGATCTCGGTCGCTGATGCGTCCGGTCGCAGCAGGCGTAGGCGCATCGTGTCCAGGCGTCTGAACTTGAGGATCTCGAGCACGTAGACGAGATACACGCTGGCGGCCGCGACGATCAGCCCCAGCCCGATCATCACGAGCGTCCAGCCGGTGTGCAGGTGGCCTTTGTGATCGCTGTAGGGAACGAAGCGCAGGGCCAGCGCGAGCCCCGCCAGCATCAGCGTCCACGCGTACAGGTAGGCGATCGTGCGACGACTGGAGAACCCGATCCGCGCCATGCGATGGTGGAAGTGCTCGCTGTCGGGTCGATAGATCGGTTGCTTGTACTTGACGCGCTTGAGCACCACGAACGTGGTGTCGAGGAAAGGCACGGCCAGCAGGATCAGCGGCAGCACGAAGGACACCACGGCGGCCGTCTTGACCGCCGCCTCGACGGCGATCACGCCCATCATCAGCCCGAGCAGATTGGCTCCGCAGTCGCCCATGAAGCTCGACGCGGGCGGGAAGTTGTGCAGCAGGAATCCGAGCGCCGCGCCCGCCGTCAGCGCCGCCAACACGGCCGGCTGCTGGCGGCCGAGGTCGAACGCGATCACCGTCATCGCGGCCGCGATGATCGTGCACACGCCCGCCGCCAGCCCGTCGACGCCGTCTGAGAAGTTGACGATGTTCATCATCGCGACCAGCCCGATCACGGTCAGCACCGGACCGGCGTTCGTGATGCCGGCGTTGGGGAACGCGAGCGTGCCGACGAACGGCAGCGTGATCGCCTTCACGGCGACGCCGAAATGCACGACGATCACGGCCGCCAGGATCTGGCCCGCGAGCTTCACGACTGGCGGCAGCTCGAAGCGATCGTCGAGCGCGCCGACCAGCGTGATCACGGCCGCCGCCGGCAGCACGCCGTGCCACAGCTCGTGTTCGGAGGCGAAGCCCGCCGGCAGCCAGATCAGGCCGGCCACGAGCACGCCCGCGAAGATCGCCAGGCCGCCGAGCAGCGGCGTGGGAGTGTCCGACAGCCCGCGCTCGCGCGGTTCGTCGATCGCGCCGACCGCGCGCGCAAAGCGCATCGTGAGCGGCGTCAGCAGCGCCGTCACGGCGGCGGCCACGAGGAACGCGTACAGCGCGTCGAGCTCGGTCAGATGCCCCATGTAGCGCGACAAGCATCGCAGGCATGGGGGTCGCACACCACCGGGAGACGTCGCGGCCGCGTATCGAGCGGCCAGCCCGTGCCGCGCTGTGCCGCGCTTACGCGGGCGTGCCCGCGGCGAGCTCTTGATACAGCGGGTAGCGCTCGACGATCTCGCCGACGCGCCCGGCGAGCTCGTGCGCGCGGGACTGGTATTCGGGCGTGAGCGCCGCCGCCATGATGCGCCCGACCTCCACGAAGTCATCGTGCTGCAGCCCGCGCGTGGCCAGCGCCGGCGTGCCGATGCGCAGGCCTGATGCCTCCATCGGCGGGCGCGGGTCGAACGGGACCGCGTTGCGGTTGACGGTGATGTCGATCGCGTGCAAGCGGTCCTCGGCCTGCCTGCCGGTCAGCTCGGGCTCGCTGTCGCGCAGGTCGACGAGCACCAGGTGCACATCCGTCCCGCCGGTCAGCACGTTGACGCCGTGACCCGCGCGCAGCAGCTCATCCGCCCACGCGCGCGCGCCGTCGAGCGTACGCCGCTGGCGCTCGGCGAACAGCTCGCTGGCGGCGATCTTGAAGGCCACCGCCTTGGCGGCGATCACGTGCTCGAGCGGCCCGCCCTGCTGGCCGGGGAAGACGGCCGAGTCGATCTTCTTGGCGTGCTCCTGCTTGCAGAAGATGACGCCGGCGCGGGGGCCGCCCAGCGTCTTGTGGGTCGTCGTTGTGACCACATCGGCGAGCTCGACCGGGTTCGGGTGCAGGTCGGCGGCGACGAGTCCGGCGAAGTGAGCCATGTCGACCATCAGCAGCGCTCCCACCTCGTCGGCTATCTCCCTGAAGCGCTCGAAGTCGAGCTGGCGCGGGTATGCCGACCAGCCTGCGAGCAGCAGCTTCGGGCGCCGCTCGCGCGCCACGCGCGCGACCTCGTCCATGTCGATCAGGCCGCTGTCGCGGTCCACCTCGTACGCCGCGATGTCGTACAGCAGGCCCGACACGTTGATTTTCATGCCGTGCGTCAGGTGCCCGCCATGCGCGAGTGACAGCCCCATGATCGTGTCGCCCGGCTGCAGCAGCGCGTGGTACACGGCCGTGTTGGCCTGCGCTCCCGAGTGCGGTTGCACGTTGGCGTGCTCGGCTCCGAACAGCTCCTTGGCGCGGTCGATCGCGAGCTGCTCGGACACGTCGACCCACTCGCAGCCGCCGTAGTAGCGACGGCCTGGATAGCCCTCGGCGTACTTGTTCGTGAGCACCGAGCCCTGGCATTCGAGCACGGCACGGGGCACGAAGTTCTCCGAGGCGATCGCCTCCAGCGTGCGCTGCTCGCGCTCGAGCTCTCCACGCAGCACCTCGGCGATCTCTGGGTCGACCTCGCTGAGCGGACGGTTGAAGTAATCGGGGCTTAGCTCGGACACGGCGCCCTCCTTGCAGGCGTTTTCGAGTCTGTGGTGCCCAGGCGCGCGGCGGTCGAGCTGTCCGCTCCCCGGTGGTCGGTCCCACCTCAGGCGCCAGTCGCGGCAGCTGTCACGAGGCTAGCAGGAGCGCGCGCTGGAGAGCTCAGCGCGCGTCGCGCAGGAGCTCGCGCACGACCCCGGCCGCGAGCGCGCCCTCGCGCAGGACGTACCAGCTGCCGCTCTGCTCGTAGTCGCGCAGGTCGACGACCGTCGACGGCGTCCCCGGCAGCTCGCCACCGTCCAACACCAGATCGGCGCCGTCGCGCAAACCGACGTGGCACGTGGGCGAGCGTGCGTGCGTCGGGCTGACCGGACAGGTTGGCGCTCGTCTGCATGACCGGCGCGTCGAGCGAGCCGAGCGCCTGCAGGCCGTTCGGCAGGTGCGGCACGCGCAGCCCCAGCGTCGAGGGATCGCTCCGGCAAGCGGCGCGAAACAGGCCCGAGCGATTCTCCAGCAGCAGCGTCACCGGCCCCGGCAGCAGCGCCTGCAGCGCGCCGCGCTCGGAGTCTGCGAGCTCGCCGAGCTCGGCCAGCGCCGCCTCGAGCGAGAAGAACATGACAGCAGCAGGGCGCTTGGACGGGCGCCCCTTGAGCTCGTACAGGCGTCTCGCGGCCGCCTCGTCAGCGGGGTCGCAGCAGACCCCGTAGACGGTGTCGGTGGGAAACACTGCGACGCCTCCGCCCGCCACGCAATCCCCCAGTCGCTCAGCATCGGCCGCATCCAACACTGATCGTCATCGTCATCGTCCTTCGCGGTGCCCCGTCACCACGCGATCCAAACCTGCCAGGTCACGCAAGCACTGTACGCGTTGGAAGCCCGCCGAGCCAACCAGGCCGGCGACCGACGGACGCATGTCGCGCGCCGACCTCGAGCGCCACCAGGCGCACGCGCCGGCGATGCTCGAGCTGCGCGAGCAGCGCCGTGATCGCGTCGAGCCCGTGCGGGCCGCGAACAGGGCTCGCGCCGGCTCATGGCGGGTGATCTCGGGCGCCAGCGCGCTGCGCTCGCCCTCGGCGACGTAGGGAAGATTGGCGAGCACCGCGTCGAACGTGTCCGGCACGCCATCGAGCAGGTCGGCGCGCAGCCAGCGAACCGACAGTCCGAGCCGCCGGCCGTTCGCGCGGGCGAGCTCGAGCGCCTCCTCGCTGTCGTCGCTGCCCCACACGGCCAGATTCGGCCGCTCGTCCTTCAGCGCGAGCGCTACGGCGCCGCTGCCGGTGCCCACGTCGAGCACGCTGGAACCGTCCTCGAGCGCCAATGCGCACTCGACGAGCAGCTCGCTCTCGGCTCGAGGCACGAGCGCGCGTCGGTCGACCAGCGAGCTCGAGCCGGCGAAAGCCGCGCCGACCGACGATGTAGGCGACCGGCTCGCGCTCGAACGCTCGCCGCCGCACCGCGTGCTGGAAGGCGCGCACCGCGTCGCCGCTGACGACCAGGTCGCGATCGATCAGCAGGCGCTCGCGGGGCACTGCGAGCACGTGCGCGAGCAGCACTTCGGCGTCGAGCCGCGGCGTTTCGCAGCCGGCTGCGGCGATTGCCGTGACGGCCCCGTCGAGCGCGTCGCGCACGCTCGTACCGCGGGCCCGCGCAGGCGGGCTGGCCGACGCTGCCCTCACGCCGCGGCCTGCGCCTCCAGGCGGCGGCGCTTCTCGTCGGCCTGCAACGCAGCCGTGATCTCCTCGAGCTGCCCTTCGAGCACGTCGTCGAGGTTGTGCACGGTCAGCTTGATGCGATGGTCGGTCACGCGTCGCTCGCCGTAGTTGTAGGTGCGTATCTTCTCCGCGCGATCGCCCGTGCCGACCTGCGAGCGCCGATCGGCTGCGAGCTCGGCCTGCTGCTCCTCGAGCGCTCGCTCGTACAGTCGCGCGCGCAGCACGCGCAGTGCCTTCTCACGATTCTGCAGCTGCGACTTCTCGTCCTGCATGGAGACCACGATGCCGCTCGGCTTGTGCGTGATGCGCACGGCCGAATCGGTCGTGTTGACCGACTGCCCGCCGGGTCCCGAGGAGCGATAGACGTCGATCTGCAGGTCGTTCGGGTCGATCTGCACGTCGACGTCCTCGGCCTCGGGCAACACCGCCACGGTCGCCGTCGAGGTGTGGATACGTCCCTGGGACTCGGTCTGCGGGACGCGCTGCACGCGATGCGTGCCGCCCTCGAACTTGAACACCGAATAGGCACCGTCTCCCTTCACCGCGAACGTGTACTTGCCATCGCCGATCTCCAGCGACTCGGACTGCCAGCCGCGCCGCTCGGCGTACTTGACCAGCATCCGGTACAGGTCGCCCGCCCACAGCCCGGCCTCATCACCGCCCGCGCCGCCCTGGATTTCGACGATCACGCTCTTCTCGTCGTTGGGGTCGCGCTCGACCATCGCCATGCGAATCTGCTCCTCGAGCTGCTCGATCCGCTCGCGCGCGAGCTCCAGCTCGTCGCGCAGCTCGGAGTCCTCGCCCTCCTGCGCGATCAGTTCCTCGGCGCCGCTGACGGTGCCCTGCGCCTCGCGCCATTCGCCGGCCAGCTTCGCGGCCGGCTCGAGCTGGCTGTAGGCGCGGCCCACCTCGGCGTAGCGCTCGCGGTCGGAAATCACCTCGGGATCGGTGATCTGCTCGCCGAGCTCGGCGAAGCGGGCCTCGATCTGCGCAACCAGGTCTTCGATCATCTCGACCCAGTCTATGAGCCGCCGTTGGGGGCAGCCTGAGCGTCGCGCCGGCTCGACCGGCGCAGGGCTCGGCTAGGGAGAGATGCCAGACGGTCGAGAGGCAAGCCGGCCCAGGACGCAGGGAGCGTGGCGTGACCACCGCCTGCGGCGGCGGTGCCCCCGATCAGTCGATCACATTAGATCGACGATCGGTACGCGAGCGACTGAGGACGCCGGCTCGCGCCGCCGATCGGCCGTCTGGCTAGGCGACGACCTCGACGCCCACCAGATCCTCCGCCGACAGCTCGCCGGGCGCCTCGCGATCGAGCACGGCGCGCAGCGCGGCAATCGCCACTGCGAGCTGGTCGAGGTCGGGCTCGCGCGTGGTCAGCAGCTGCAGCTTCAGCCCGGGCCACATCACTGCACGCACCCAGCGCCGGCTACGGTTGCGCCCGGCGAACTTGATCAGCTCGAAGGAGATCCCGGCGATCAGCGGCACGCCGAGGATGCGCGTGGCGACCAGCCAGTACCACGCCGGCAGCCCGATCGGCGCGAACACGAAGATCGCCACGATCATCACGACGAGCAGGAAGCTCGTGCCACAGCGCGGGTGCAGCCGCGAGAAGCGCTGCGCGTTGACGGGCGTGAGCGGCAGGCCGGCCTCGAAGCAGGAGATCGTCTTGTGCTCGGCGCCGTGATACTCGAACACTCGCCGCAGGTCGCGCAGCCGCGACAGCAGCAGCATGTAGCCGAGGAAGATGCCGGTGCGCACCAAGCCCTCGATCAGCCAGAACAGGAACGAGGAGCCGAGCTGACCCTTGATCAAGCTCGTGATCCCGACCGGGATCAGGAAGAACAGGACGATCGCGAGAGCCAGCGCCACCACCACCGTGCCTGCCCACACGCCCTTGGGGATCTCCTCCGAATCGACGTCCTCGCCGTCCGCCCCCCGCCCCCCTCAGCCGGCGGAAGCTGTGCGTTGGCCGACACCTCGAGTGCCCGGAAGCCGATCGCCAGCGAGCCTCCAAGCGCGACGATGCCCCGCACGATCGGCAGGCGCAGCAGACGATGGCGCCTCAGCGCTGACTTCAGCGGGAAGGCGGTCACCTCGATCTCGCCGAGCGCCGCTTGCTCGGGCGAGAGCTCGCCTTCGGCCAGCTGCTCGGGGCTCGGCTTGCGCACGGCCACCGCCCAGTTGGACACGCCGCGCATCATCACGCCCTCGAGGACGGCCTGCCCGCCGACCGGGGCGTCGCGACGCGCGTTCAGCTGGCCGTCGGCGCCGGCATCGGCCCCGACCGGCGCCGTCGGGTCCAGTTCGGCGAGCTGATCGTGCGCGTCTGGCGCCGGCGCATCGACCGTCGGGCTGTTCGTCGTGACCGGCGTCATCGGCGTACCGGCCACGCGCGAGGACATCTCGCTACTGCGCTGACCGGGCTTGAGCCGAGTGCGCGCGGCCCTTCGCCACGCGGCGCTGGAATCGCTCCACGCGCCCGCCGCTGTCGACGAGCTTCTGGCGACCCGTGTAGAACGGGTGGCAGTTGGAGCACACCTCGACACGCAGCTCGTCCTGCGTCGCGCGGGTGATGAACTCGTTGCCGCACGTGCAATGCACGCGCGCGCGGGTGTAGGTGGGGTGGATCTTGGCCTTCATCGTCTCGCCATTCTAGCGGTACGCGTCGGGCGCGTTGACCGTGCGTTCCTGTCTCATGCGCTCGGCGCCGGCGGCGTCGAGCCCTGCTCGCCCGTGGCGGGCGGGTTCGTCGGGGGCGCCATCGCTTCCGGCACCGGGGCGGGCTGGACGCAGTGTGCCGTCAGTCGTTCGGCGCGCTTGATCACGTGGCCCTTGGCGCTCATCCAGCGGAACCGCACGAGCCCCCGGTAGGACGCGGGAGCGGACAGATTGCCGACCTGCTTGAGGTACTTGTAGACCTTCACCTTCGCGTCCGACGGGCGCCACGACCCGAGCCCGGCGTTGACGATGTGGAATTCGGCTTCGCCGGGGGCGCGCTCTTCGACGTCGATCCGCATCGACATCCTCGCCGAGCCCGGGATCGCGGTCATTTCACCCGTGAACGTGGCCGAGCGTTCCGCCTGCACGGAAGAGGTGAGGCACTGTTCGACGGCGGTCGAGACGGTGCGCCGGCGACGGCGCCGCCGTCGTCGAGGAATCGTCGCCCTGCGCGCCCGCGCAGAGCGCGCCGGCGAGCGCCAGCGCGCACGTGCAGGCCGCCAAGGCACGCCTGGCGGTTGGCCGCGGGAGCGGTGGTGTGATGACTCATGACACCTCCCTAACACCCGCCCGGTGGCGATGTTTCGCGCGGCCGAGGGCAAGCGGCCGGGCGACGCCTCTTACATGATCTGATAGAGCGGCCCGTCGCCGCCCTCGGGCGTCGTAAGGCGACCGCCCTTGGCGGTGATCGCGCCGCACTGCACGCAGTTGGTGTAGTTGACGATCACGTCGACCTCGCCGTGCTCGGGCGCGTCGTCGGGGATCTCGTAGACCCCCGCCGGACACATCCAGCGCCACGTCTCGGCGATCTCGCGCGGGACGTGTTTCTGCACGCGTATGTGGTTCGGCGCGTCGTCGCGTGTCGCGTTGCCCGTGATGAACACCGAGGACAGCTTGTCGAAGGTGTATTTGCCGTCGGGCTTGACGTAGGAGTCCTTGGTGTCTCCGACGAACATCGGCTTCTCGTCGTTGCGGTGCCAGTCCGCGCGCCCGGGCAGCTTGCCTTTGCTGATCTGCTGCAGCCCGCTCAGCGGGCCGCCGAGCAGCAGGCCCTTCTGCAGCGGTTGGCGGGCATTGCGGACCTCCCACAGCTCCCGCCCGACGGAGGAGTTCTCGATCGCCTGCTCGTAGGGCTCGAAGCTCGATTCGCCACGCTGCAGCGCCGCGTGGATCGACTCGGCAGCGAGCATGCCGGACTTGACGCAGTGGTGCACGCCCTTCAGAGCCATCGTGTCGACCATCCCGCCCGAGTCGCCCACGAGCAGGGCGCCGGGCATCGAGAGCTTCGGCATCGACCAGTAGCCGCCGCCGGGCAACGCCTTGGCGCCCCATGCGATCCGCTCGCCGCCCTCCAGGATCTCGCGCACGAGCGAGTGCGTCTTGAAGGTCTGCAGCAGATCGTGAGCGGAGGTCGTCGCATCGGCGTACTCCAGCTCGACGACGAAGCCGATCGACACCAGGTCCTCGCCTTTGGAGTTCTTCATCGGGTAGATCCAGGTGCCGCCGATCTGGCCGTACTTCGGAGAGATCTTCAGCGGCCACGGGCCCATCGTGTGGATCAGGCGATCGAGCGGCTTGGGGACCTTCCACACCTCCTTGACCCCGAGCTCCCACACCTGCGGCTCGCGGTCCTTGGCGAGGTCGAACTCGCGGATCGCGGCGCCCGTCAAATGACCCCAGCAGCCCTCGGCGAGCACGGTCGCCTTGGCCTTGATGTCGGTGCCGGGCTCGAAGTTGCCGAGCGGCTCGCCGTCCTTGCCGCGGCCCTTGTCGCCGGAGCGCACGCCGACGACGCGCCCTTCTTCCACGACCAGCTGGGTCGCCGCGGTCTCGGTGAGGATGTAGGCGCCTGCCTCCTCGGCCTGCTGCTGCTGGTAGCGCGCGAGCGCAGACACCGACACGACCTCGTTGCCATGGTTCTTGAACGGCGGGGGCGTCGGGATGCGTACGGCGCGCTTGGCGGTGGGCGTCAGATAGACCGCCTCCTTGGTCACTTCGCCGAACGCGAAGCCCTGCTCGCGCCACTGCTCGCGCGTCAGCTCCGGGAACAGCTCCTGTAGCGGGCCGGGCCGCATGACCGCTCCGGACAGGTTGTGCCCGCCACACGTCTTGGCCTTCTCGATCACCGCTACCGGCACTTCGCCGAGGCGCTCCATAGTCTGCGGATCGTCCGCCAACAGTTGCAGCAGACGGTTGGCGCAGGCCAGGCCTGCGGTGCCGCCGCCGACGATCGCGACGCCGACCTCGATCAGCTCGTCCTCGTCGTCGAGCCTGCGCTTGATGAACTCCTTCTGGGAGTCCACCGGAGGCGGGAATGCGGCCGGCGCGACTCTGCCGTTGCTTGAACCGTTGTGAGAAGACATCTCCAGACCTCCGATCAGAAGCCGCTTGCGAGCACGATCGCTCAGCTGTCCCGCTTCGCCTTCACCGCCGCGGTCAGCTTCGGCAGGATCTTGTTGAGATCGCCGACGATCCCGAGGTCGGAGAATTCGAAGATCGGCGCGTTCGCATCCTTGTTGATCGCGACGATGTTCTCGGAGGACTGCATGCCCACCTTGTGCTGGATCGCGCCGGAAATGCCGGCCGCCAGGTACAGCTTCGGCGCGACCGTCTTGCCGGTCTGCCCGATCTGTGCCGCGTACGGATACCAGCCCGCATCCACGACCGCGCGCGTCGCTGCGACGGCGCTGTTGCCGCCGAACGCCTTGGCCAGCTCCTCGGCCAGCTCGAAGCCCTCGGCCTTGCCGAGACCGCGGCCGCCGGCCACCAGGATGTCGGCGCCCTCGATGTCGACGTCGGCGCCGCGCTGTTCGCCGCGGGTGAGCATCGTCGCCTGCGACGCGTGCGGGCTGAGCTCGAAGTCGAGCCGCTCGACAGCCGCGTCGCCATCGCCGGTCTCCTTCATCTCGAAGGCATTCAGCCGGCCGATGATGATGCCGACCTCAGAGCGATATTTGATTTCGGAGATCGCCGAGTCCCCGAGGATCGGACGCTCGGCGATCAGCTCGCCGTTCTCGGCGCGCACGCTGGTGACCTCCATCACGACACCCGCGCCGAGCCGCGCAGCCAATCCGGCGCCGATCTCGAACCCGAGCAGGCCGCCGCCGAACAGCGCGTAGGAGTAGCCGCCATCGTAGATCGCCGCCGCCATCGCGTCGACAAGCGGCTGCGCGAGACCCTCGGGACCCTCGGCCACGAGCACCTTCTTGGCGCCGTATTTTCCCAGCGACGCGGCGAGCTCCTCCGGGACGCTCTCGCCGAGCAGGATCGCGTGCGCCTCGCCGCCGAGTTCGCCGGCGAGCTTGGCGCCCTCGGAGACGGCGCCCAAGGAGTTCTTGTTGATCGCACCCTCGTAGTGGAGCGCGTAAACCAGGATGTCGGCCATTTCTAAATCAGTTCCTTTCGCTCATCCACGACTAGATGAGCTTGCGCTCGTCAAGCCAGGCCACGATCTTCTCGACCGTCTCGTCGGTGTCCTCGTCCTCGATGATCTCGCCGGCCGCCTTCGCCGGCGGCGCCTTGGCGGCGACCCAGTGGGCGGCGGAGTTGTCGCCGCCGACTTTGCCGGTGTCGATCTCGACGTCGCCGACGGTGACGCTGTCGAGCGGCTTCTTCTTGGCGCCCATGATCGCCTTCAGCGACGGATAGCGCGGCTCGTTGATCGCGTCGCCGACGGAGATCACGGCGGGGAGCTTGATCTGCACGGTGTCGTAGCCGTACTCGGCTTGGCGCTCGCAGCGCAACGCATCCGCCTCGACGTCCATCTTGATCACCTGCGTCAGCGAGGGCATGCCCAGGTGCTCGGCGACGACAGCGCCGATCGTGTAGCACTCGCCGTCGTCGGACTGCTGTCCGAGTAGCACCAGGTCGGGGCTCTCGCGCTGCAGCGTCTTGGCCAGCGCGTAACCGGTGGCGGCCACGTCCGAGCCGGCCACGGCCTCGTCGGAGAGATGGACCGAACGGTCGGCGCCGAGCGACACGGCCTTGTGCAACGCACGCACAGCGCTGTCGGGGCCCATCGTCACGGCGACGATCTCCTCGACCGGGACCGTCCCGCCCTCTTTGATCTGCATCGCAGCCTCGATGGCGTGCGTGTCATACGGGTTGAGGTTCTTCTCCCCGCTGCGGTCCATGCGCCCCGTCGAGGGGTTCAATTTCTTCTCGACGGCGGCGTCCGGGACCTCCTTCACAAGGACGCATATCTTCATTTGCTCTAAATTTCTCCTTGGGTCTGTTGAGACCGATGGTACTCGGTCCAGCGGTTGATTGACGAGTCAATCAGGCGCGCTCGGCGGTTGCCTCGCGGATGAAATCGACGATCGCCTGAGTGGGAGCGCCGGGCGTGAACACCTCCGCCACCCCCAGCTCCTTGAGCTCGGGAATGTCCTCGGCGGGGATCGTGCCGCCCACGGTGACGATCACGTCGTTGACATCCTGCTCGCGAAGCAGGGCGACGACGCGGGGCACGAGGGTCATGTGCGCGCCCGACAGGATCGACAGGCCGACGGCGTCGGCGTCCTCCTGGATGACCGTCTCGACGATCTGTTCGGGCGTCTGGTGCAGCCCGGTGTAGATCACCTCCATGCCCGCGTCGCGCAATGCCCGCGCGATGATCTTGGCGCCGCGGTCGTGCCCGTCGAGACCGGGCTTGGCCACGACGACGCGGATCTTTCCCTGGGCATGGCCGGACATCTGCCTCCTCAGCCTATGCGCGCCGGGCGGCGCGCGCTGCCACGTGCTCCCCGTGCCGCCCGGCCGAGACTGCCGAGCGCGGCCACAGCGCCGAGCGCCGCCAGCACCTTCAGTCGCTGGCCGAGTCGGTCGAGGTGCAGCACCTCCCATCCCTCGCGCGCGGCGATCCGCCGCAGCTCGGCATCGGGATTGACGACGACCGGCTGTCCGACCGCGCGCAGCATCGGCAGGTCGGACTCGGAGTCCGAGTAGGCGTAGGAGGCGCCCAGGTCGATGCCCTCCCGCTCCGCCAGCTCGCGCATCGAGGAGACCTTGCCCTCGCGGTAGTTGAACGGACCGGCCGGCCGGCCGGTGTAGCGGCCGTCGACGATCTCCGAGCGCGACCCTAGGCCACCGTCGAAGGCGAGCACGTGCGCGAGCAGGTCGGCCATCTCCTGCGAGGCGGCCGTGAGGATGTAGACGGGCACGCCGGCGTCCTGATGCGCGTAAGCGCGTTCGAGCATCTGCGGGTACAGCCGCGGCAACACGCCGGCGAGCACCCGCGGCGACAGTCGCTGCAGATCGCGCACGCGAACGCCGGCGATCATTTCGCCCACGCGCTTGCGCACGTCGTCGGCGCGATCGTCGGTCGAGCCGCGCAGGCGGAAGCGTAGGTTCTCGTAGGCGTCGCGCGCCAGGCGGGTGCGCGTGATCATGCCCGTCTCGTACGCCGCGCGCGCGAAGAAGATCCCCGACGAGCCCGCCATCAGCGTCTTGTCGAGGTCGAAGAAAGCCGCGGCGACCCCGCGCGCGCTGCGCTGATCTGGCTCGGGCGCGGGCTGTGCGGGCTGAGCCACGAGCGACTCGCGGGCCGTCGGCGGGCCCCCCGCTGGCTCTCGGTCGTCTCTGTGCGAGCGGCTTCGGAGCTTGCCACCGGCGATCCCCCGCTGCTCACGGTCATCTCAGACCTTGAGGATGACCGCGTCGCCCTGGCCGCCACCGGAGCAGATCGCCGCGCAGCCGAGGCCCCCTCCGCGCCGGCGCAGCTCGTGCACGAGCGCGCCGAGGATGCGCGCGCCAGAAGCTCCGATCGGGTGACCGAGCGCAACCGCGCCGCCGTTGACGTTGACGCGCTCCTCCTCGATGCCGAGCATGCGAATCGAGTTGAGCGTGACCGACGCGAACGCCTCGTTGATCTCCCACAGGTCGATGTCGCCGGGCTGCAGGCCCGCCTTCTCGAGCGCCTTCTTGGCGGCGCTCGCAGGGGTCGTGGCGAGGTAGGCGAAGTCGTTCGCGCTCTGCGCGTGCGCGACGATCTCCGCCAGCGCCTGCTTCCCGTTCGCCTGCGCCCACTCCTCCGAGGCCAGCACCAGCGCGCCGCCCCCGTCGTTGACGCCCGGGGAGTTGCCGGCCGTGTGCGAGCCCTCCTTGCCGAGCAGGCCCGGCAGCTTGGCGAGCACCTCGAGCGAGGTGTCGCGGCGCGGGCCCTCGTCGACCTCGACGAGCGTGTCGCCCTTGCGGCCCTTGATGGTCACCGAGACCGTCTCCTCGGACATGCCGACCCTCGTCGATCGCGGCAAGCGCGCGCTCGTGCGAGCGCAGCGCCCAGCGATCGAGGTCGGCGCGCGTCATCTCGAGCTCGTCGGAGACCTCGGTCGCCTCGGCGAACATCTGCTTGCCCGAGAACGGGTTGGTGAGCCCGTCGTGGACCATCGAATCGAGCATCTTCGCGTCGCCCATGCGGTAGCCGAAGCGCGCCTGCGGCAGCAGGTAGGGCGCCTGCGACATCGACTCCATGCCCCCGCCGACGCCCACCTCGAGGTCGCCGGCGCGGATCGCCTGGTCGAGCAGCACCGAGGCGCGCAGGCCCGAGGCGCACACCTTGTTGATCGTCTCCGAGGAGACCTCCTTGGGGATCCCAGCTTTGATCTGCGCCTGGCGCGAGGGGATCTGGCCCTGCCCGGCCTGCAGGACCTGGCCCATGATCACGTGCTCGACCTGCTCTGGCTCGACGTCGGCGCGCTCCAGCGCCGCCTCGATCGCGAGGCTCCCGAGCTCGGTCGCTTCCAGCGTTGAGAGCCCTCCGCCCATCTTGCCGATCGGGGTGCGCGCGCTGCCGAGGATCACGGTCTTGGGCATCAGAACAGGGCTCTCCAGTGTCTAGGGGAAAAGGTGTGGGAGGACGGCAATGCTAGCGATCCGGCTATCGTGCGCGGCCGGATGGAGGTCTCGGCAACAATGCGGTACGGCGGCGACAGCAGCGCCGACACCATCATTGTCGGCGTACTCGATGGCGAGCGCTTGCGAGCGCCGACGCGCCGCGCCGAGGTCGTCGAGCTGCTGTCCAGCGGCGAGGCGCGCGGACGTTCAAGTCGCTCGCGCTCGACGCACGCGGGCGGCAAACGCTGGCTGCTCGTGGGGCTCGGCAAGGTCGAGGATCTCACGCCCGAGCGGGCGCGCGTCGTTGCTGCGGTTGCGCGCGAGCGAGCGCGCGAGCTCGGAGCAGGACGCTCTGCTGGGAGGTCCCCGGCGACTCCGGCGAGGATGATCGCCACGGCGCTCGTCGAGGGCACGATGCTCGCGGACTACCGCTTCGAGCGTCACAAGTCGGCGCCGGCGCGGTGAGGACGTAGATGCGCCGCCCAAGCGCTCGACGCCCTGGTCGTGCAGGCGCCGACAGACCTGTCGAGCGCAGTCGCCGAGGCGGCGCTGCTGGCCGACGCCGTCAACGCAGCGCGCGACCTGCAGAACCGGCCCGGCAACGACCTCACCCCGACCGCGCTGGCCGGCTACGCGCAGGGCCTTGCTCGCGAGCTCGACGGCCTGTCGGTAGAGGTCGAGGGACGCGAGGGGATCGTTGGCCGTGGGATGGGCGCGTTCGCCGCGGTCGCCCGGGGCTCCGACGAGGAGCCCGCTCTGATCACGCTTCGCTACAAAGGAGCGAACGCGGCCGCTCCCGTGCTCGGCTTCGTCGGCAAGGCCGTCACGTTCGACAGCGGCGGCATCTCGCTGAAGCCGGGGCCGAAGATGTCGGAGATGAAGTTCGACATGTCCGGCGGCGCGGCGGTGATCGAGGCGGTCGCGGCGATCGCCCGCCTGCGCCTGCCGGTCGAGCTGGTGGCCGTGGTGGGCGCGACGGAGAACCTGCCGAGCGGGCACGCGGTCAAGCCGGGTGACATCGTGACGGCGTCGAACGGCAAGACGATCGAGGTCAACAACACCGACGCCGAGGGCCGCCTGGTGCTGGCCGACTGCCTCTGTCATGCGGTCAGCTAGGGAGCCGAGCGGATCGTCGATCTCGCGACGCTGACCGGGGCCGTGATCATCGCGCTGGGATCGACCTACGCGGGGCTGATGAGCAACGACGACGAGCTCGCCGCGCAGGTGATCGGGGCCGGTGCGAAGACCGGCGAGATCGTCTGGCGTCTGCCCCTGCACGACGAGTACGACCAGCTGATCAAGGGCACCTACGCCGACCTCGACAACGCGCCCGAGGCGCGCAAGGCCGGGACGATCGTCGGCGCCAGCTTCCTGTCGAACTTCGTCGGCGACGTGCCCTGGGCGCATCTCGACATTGCCGGCTCGGCATGGGACCTGGGCCGCGCCTACGCGCGCAAGGGCGCCTCGGGATATGGCGTGCGCCTGCTCGTCGAGCTGGCGCGCTCGTTCGCCGCCTAAGCCACGGCGTCGCGCTCGCGCGACTGCGCGCGGGCTCGCTCCAGCCAGCGCAGGACTGGCGCCCACGCCTCGCCGCCGGGATGGACGAACGCGCGGTGTCGACCCGCCTCACCCTCGATCTCGACCAGCTCGACGCGCCCCCCTCCGCGCGCGCGGCCGCGGCGTAGTTGCGGCTGAGGCGCACCGACACGGTCTCATCGAGTACGCCGTGCACGAGCAGGACCGGCACCGGCAGCGGCACTTGGCGCAGCGGGTCGGCGGCGTCGTAGCGCTCGGGCAGGCGCTGCGGCGAGCCGCCCATCAGCTCCCTCACGGCGCCGCCGTGCCAGTCCTCGTAAGCACCGGCGAGGTCGCACACCCCGGCCAGCGACACAGCGCGCGCGACCGCCACGCCGGC
Source organism: uncultured Solirubrobacteraceae bacterium (assembly GCA_963846205.1). GTDB lineage: Bacteria > Actinomycetota > Thermoleophilia > Solirubrobacterales > Solirubrobacteraceae > Palsa-744. Next base: position 638,981 of record CAWJVB010000006.1, read on the forward strand.
CGCGGCCGACGATCGCCCCGGGCGCGCCCGCGGCGAGCCGCTCGCGACCGGCCGCCCACAGGGCCAGATGACCTCCAGCCGAGTGCCCGAGCAGATCGACCCGCGCGAGGTCGAGCGCCGGGTGCAGCCCTTGCAGGCGGTCGATCGCGGCCGCCACGTCGGCGAACGTCTGCTGGCCAGCCACCGCCGTTGCCGACGCGCCGGTACTCGATGTTCCACACGGCGAAGCCCCGCCGCACGAGCTCGGCGGCGACCGCGCGCATCACGCCTCTGCCATAGCGCTTGCGCCACGATCCGCCGTGGATCAGCACGATCACGGGATGGGGGCCCTCGCCGCTGGGCATGTGCAGATCGCCGCGCTGCGAGCGATCGGGGCCGTAGCGGTAGGTGCGCCCGCGCGTGAACAGCAGGTGCGCGATCCAGCGCAGGTTTTGCGAGCGGCGGGCCGTGCGGCATGAACCCGCAATCGTAAGGCGGCGCGAGCTGTGAGAATGCCGGCGATGGATTTCACGCTGTCGGACGACCACGAGCTGATCAGGCGAACGGTGCGCGAATTCGCCGAGGGCGAGGTCGCCCCGCTGGCCGAGGAGCTCGACCGCACGAAGTCGTTTCCCTATGAGATCGTCGCCAAGCTCGGCGCGCTCAACCTGATGGGCATCCCGTTCCCCGAGGAGTACGGCGGCGGCGGCGGCGATACGCTCGCGTACGCGCTCGCCGTCGAGGAGCTGACGAGGGTGGACTCCTCGGTGGCGATCACGCTGTGCGCGCACACCTCGCTGGGCACGCAGCCGCTGTACCTGTTCGGCTCCGAGGAGCAGAAGCGCGAGTGGATGCCCCGGCTGTGCTCGGGCGAGCTGCTCGGCGCGTTCGGGCTGACCGAGCCTGAGGCCGGTTCGGACGCCGGCAACACGCGAACGCGCGCGCGCCGACAGGATGGCGAATGGGTGATCGACGGCGCCAAGCAGTTCATCACCAACGCCGGCACCGACATCTCTGGCCTGGTCTGCATCACTGCCGTCACCGGCGAGCACGGCAACGGCGCGGGCGACGGCTCTGCGAAGGAGATCTCCAACATCATCGTCCCCAACGGCACGCCCGGCTACGAGCCGGGCGAGCCCTATCGGAAGATGGGCTGGAACGCGTCCGACACACGCCCGCTGTCGTTCAGCGAATGTCGCGTCCCGCAGGAGAACCTGCTGGGACCGCGTGGCGCCGGCTTCAAGCAGTTCCTGCACATCCTCGACGTCGGCCGCATCGGCGTCGCAGCGATGGGCGTCGGCCTCGCTCAGGGAGCGCTCGACGAGGCCCTGCGCTACGCCAAGGAGCGCCGCGCCTTCGGCAAGCCGATCTCCAAGTTCCAGGCGATCCAGTCCAAGCTCGCCGACATGGCGACCGAGATCGAGGCCGCCCGGCTACTCGTATACAAGGCGGCGCTGGAGAAGGACGCCGGGCGCAACTTCACGCTGACCGCGGCGCAGGCCAAGCTCAAGACCGGCCGCTTGGCGGTGCGCTGCAGCGAGGAGGCGGTGCAGATTCACGGCGGCTACGGCTATATCGAGGAGTACCCCGTGTGCCGCTTCTACCGGGACGCCAAGATCCTCACGATCGGCGAGGGCACCGACGAGATCCAGCAGATGGTGATCGCCCGCGCGCTTGGCGCTTAGCCGACCGGTCGCTGCGGAGCTAGCGCGCGTCGCGCTCGAGCATGTCGCGCTCGAGCAGCAACCGCGGCGACGCTAGCTCGCGCCGCGAGCGGTCTCGCGTCCAGCAGCGCGCTCGCCGCGCTCGCCGGGTCCAGCCGGCGCTCGATCACCTGCTCGATCAGCGACTTGAACTCAGCGTCCTCGCGCAGCTCATCCTCCAGGCGCCGGCGCATGCGTGCGGTGGCGATCGCGAGCACCTCGTTGCGCAGGTTGCGTCGCCGGCGCTCGGCCAGCTGGCCCTCGGCGAGGATGTGCGCGCGATGCTCGTCCAGGCGCTCCACCAGCTCGCCGACGCCCTCGCCGCGATTGGCCTCGGTCTTCACGATCGGCACGCGCCAGCTTGCTTTCGCCTGCTCGGGTGTGCGGTCGAGGTTGGCCAGCGACAGCACGCCGCGGATCTCGCGCACCATCGTGTCGGTCAGCGGATGGTCGGCCTTGTTGATCACGATCACGTCGGGGATCTCCATGACTCCCGCCTTCAGCGCTTGGATCGAGTCGCCCGAGCCGGGCATCAACACGAGCACGATCGTGTCCGCATGGTCGATGATGTCGATCTCCGCCTGACCGACGCCGACGGTCTCCACGAACACGTCCTGGCGGCCGGCCGCGTCGAGCAGCAACGCGGCCTGCAGCGCTGCCTCGGAGAGGCCGCCGAGCGCGCCTCGGTTGGCCATCGAGCGGATGAACACGCCCGGGTCGAGGAAGTGCTCGGACAGGCGGATGCGGTCGCCGAGCAGGGCACCCTGCGTGAATGGCGAGGAGGGGTCGATCGACAGCACGCCCACGCTGCGCCCCGCCTCGCGGCGCGATCTGGTCAGCGCGCCGATCAGCGTCGACTTGCCAACGCCCGGTGGCCCGGTGAAGCCGACCACCGCCGCTTTGCCGGTGTGCGGGTAGACCTGCTTGACCAGCTCCCAGCCCTCGGGACGGTCGTCCTCCACCAGCGAGATAGCACGTGCGAGGGCGCGGCGGTCGCCATCCAGGAGGCGCGCGGCTAGGGTGGAGTCGGCCATCGGGTGGGCAATCATCGCAGGGCAATACGATTTGACCGCGATGGAGTTGCTTGCCGATCAGCTCGCCGACCGAGCCCCCCGAGGCAATCGCCGAGGTCGTGCGCAGCGCGCCCGAGCCGCTGCACGGAGGACCGCTCGCGCTGCTGCGCTTCATGCGTGCCAACCGCATGCTCGACCTCCGCTACGTGCGCCTGATCGTGCGCTTCATGGCGCTCAAGCTGCGCTACCGGGGGCGACTGCAGACCGACGGCCTGTGCTTCATCTGCCCACGCGTGCAGCTCGAGATCGGGCGCGACGCGACGCTGCGCATCGGTCGCTGGGCGTGGGTTGGACACGGCACCAAGATTCGCGTGCACGAGGGGGAAGTCGAGATCGGTGCAAAGACGGTGATGGGGCAGGAGTGCACCATCTCGGCGTTCCAGCACGTCTCGATCGGTCGTGAGTGCATCCTCGCCGATCACGTGATGCTGATCGACTTCGACCACGGGGTCACCGAGGTCGAGCGCCCGATCAGGCTGCAGGGGATCTACAAGCGAGACGTGCGCGTCGGACACAACGTATGGATCGGCTACGGAGCATGCGTTCTGCGCGGGGTCACCGTTGGCAACAACAGCATCGTCGGCACCAGCTCGGTGCTCACGCGCGACGTCGCCGAGAACGCCGTCGTCGGCGGCGCGCCGGCGCGCGTGCTACGCATGCGCGAGGCGCCGCGCTCGATGCGCTGGACCTGAAGCGGTCACGCAGGCGCCGGCGTCCTCCGCGCGGCGCGCGCGGCGCTCAGAGGCGCGCGAAGCGAGCGAGGTTGCGCAGCGCGTCGGCGTCGCCCTCGCCATCGCGATCGCCGCGGTCGGCATCGGCGAGCGCGCGTTCGAGCGCTGTGCGGTGCAGCGCGACGCGCTCGTGCGCGTATGGACCGGCGAGCCCGCGTGCGAGCATGAACGCCCAGTCGCTGGCCTGCAGCGCCAATAGCTCGCGCACGGCCGTGCGCGGCGCTGAGGAGCCCGCGGCGATCACGTCGAGCTCGGCGCGGCGTTGCATGAAGGCGAGCTCGGCAACCGCGGGACCGGACCACGTGGACAGGTCGCCGTGCGCTCCCCACGAGCTCGCCAGGCGCTCCTCGCGCAAGCGCTCGGCCCGCGAGCCCGTCGTGCGCCAGTCGCTTTGCGCCGCAGGCTCCAGTCGCTCGAGCGCGTCGTCCAGGCGCACGAGCTCGAGCTGCTGGCGGGCGCACTCCTCGACGACGGCCCGCAGCCACGCTACGCCCTCGTACCACCAGTGACCCAACAGCTCGGTGTCGAGCGCACAGACGACGATCCCGCCGCCCGGCAGGCCGGCCCCCGCGACGCGCAGCCGCGCGATCGTGCGCGTCACGAAGTCGGCGGCGTGGGCCCGCGCTTGCGTTACGGCGCGAGCGCGGTCGTAGGCGCCGCCGTCGTTGCTCCAGGGCGTGTGGTGGTGGACGGTGTGGTGGTGGTAGTCCCGATAGGAGCCGTCGGCCGGATAGCCGCGCCTTCCCCACACCAGATCGATGCTCACGCGGTCGATCGGCACAAGCACCAGGCCGGCGTCGCCCGCCAGCGGGCGCAGGTGCTCGCGCGCGCCGAGTCCGAAGCGACCGGTCAACTCGACGCACGTCGCATGGGCCCCGGCGTCTGCAAGTGGCGGCTCCAGTCGCCGTTCGTGCGCGCACTCGGGAAGCCAGAAGCCACCGCGCCAGTCCGCGCCGAAGCGCGCGCGGTGGGAGTCGATGCCCGCCTGCACCTGCGCGCCAATCCCCTCGTCGGTCGCCAGCAGCGGCAGCACGGCGTGAGTCGCTGCGGACGTCCACTGCGCGTGGCGCGCAAACGCCCCGATCAAGTCGCCGCCGCGACGCTGCAGCGCCGCCAGCGCGCTCTCGTAGTCGCCCCACGCGCGATCGAGCTCACGCGCGAGCTCGTCGTGGCCCGCGTCGAGCAGGCCGCGTGCGTCCTCCTCGTGCGTGTGGCGACGAACCTCATCGACGAACCGGGTGAAGCGCTCCTGCCATCCCACCGCCTCGAGCTGGTCACACAGCACAGGCGTCAAGGACAGCGTCAGCGGCGCATCCTCGTCGAGCAGATCAAGCAGCGGGAGGTAGCTGCCGACAATCGCCTCCCATAGCCACTCCTCGCCAAACGGCCACGTGCCGAAGCCCTCGACGTAGGGCATGTGCGTGTGCAGGACGATTGCCAGCACGCCGCGATCGCGGCGTCGGCTCACGGCCGGCACACCGCGATGAAGTCGAGCGCGGCATCCAGCCTCGCCTGCGGCGCCGCGCGGACCGCGAAGTCGGTGACCGCGATCGCGGGCGTGTACCAGTCGTAGAAGCGCCCGGTCAGGCCGAGCCGCCGGTGCAACGAATCCCAGCCGAGCCGCAACGCCAGCTCGTGTGCACGCAGCTTGCGAGCGTGGAACAGGCCATACATGTCGACTGCGGAGAAGCACGAGGCGCACAGTCGCTCGAACTCCTCGATCCGGTACTCGCGCACATGCCATGGGTTGCCCGAGCGCGAGGCGCCCTCGGGCGCCAAGCGTGAGCACGTTGGGAGTCGATATGAACACGAGGCCCGGGCTTGGCCGGTCCGCTTGCTCGCCGGCGACGAGGGAGCGAAGGTGCGCGAGCGTCGCGGCTGGATCCTGTAGGTGCTCGACCGTCTGCAGGAAGACGACTGCGTCGGCGGGCTGCGCAGAACGTGTCGACGAGGTCGCGCTCGAAGCGCAGGTTCGCGCGCCGGTAGCGAAGACGTGCGTGCTCGTGAGCCTCCGGGTTGGCGTCGACGCCGACGACGCTGGCGGCCGAGCCCGCCAGCACGTCCGAGCCGTAACCCTCGCCGCAGGCCATGTCGATCACGCTCATGCCAGCCACGCGGGCGGCGATCCATTCGTAGACGACGAGGTGGCGGCGGAACCAGTAGTTCTCCTCGGGCACGTCAGGGAGCGTGCGCTCGCCGGTCAGGGCGAGCGCCGGGACGCCATCCGGCTGGTTGCGCTGCTCGAAGCGGATTGAGGTCAAGAGATGCACTCGGTCGGCTCGCTCAAGCCCGGCAGAGAGGCGGCGGCACGGCGGGCGAGTATATGGTGCCCGACCGTGACGCAAGCCCTCAGCGCCGAGCAGATTCGCGACGTCAACACGCGCTACCACGATGTGGCGGCCGGCCACTACGACACCAAGTGGGGCATCGACTTCGGCGACGTCGGCTGCCAGCAGGTGCTCGCCAAGATCGACAAGGCGGTCGGGCACCGGCCCGACGGCTGGGGGCGCTCGCTGGAGATCGGAGCCGGGACCGGCTACTTCACGCTCAATCTGATTCGCGCCGGGCTGATCGGCGACGCTACGTGCACCGACATCTCGCCCGGCATGCTCGCGACGTTGCGCTCAAACGCACGCAGGCTCGGCCTGCAGGTGCACACCGAGCAGGTCGATGCCGAGCGGCTCCCGTTCGACGATCACAGCTTCGACCTCGTGTTCGGCCACGCCGTCCTGCACCACATTCCCGATCTGACGCGCGCCTTCCTCGAGTTCGAGCGCGTGCTCGCTCCAGGCGGCACCGTGCTGTTCGCCGGTGAGCCCTCGCGCTACGGCGACCTGCTCGCGCGCGTGCCCAAGCGCACGGCGGGGGCGCTCGCGCCGCTGTGGCGACGCGCGATCGGCGCGCGGCGCGCGCGCCCCAGCGGGCAGCACGCGCCCGACGCCCGCCTGGAGAGCTTCGTCGACGTGCACGCGTTCGTCCCCGGCGAGCTCGAGCGCACGGCGAACGCCGCCGGCCTCGTCGACGTGCGTGTAACGGGCGAGGAGCTGCTCGCCAACTGGTTCGGCTGGACCAACCGCGCGCTGGAGGCGACGGCCGAGCCGGACGACGTGCCCTGGGGTTGGCGACAGTACGCCTATCGCGGCTACCTGCTGCTGCAGGAGCTCGACCGCCGCCTGCTCGAGTCACGGCTGCCCCCGGCGGTTTTCTACAACCTGCTGATCTCGGCGCGCAAGCCGCGCGGCGTGTAGCGAGCGACCGCGGCTGGCGCGCCTGCGCGCGCCAGGCTGGCGCTTAGACTCAACGGCATGCCCGAGCGACTGTCCCGGGGCTTTCCGCTGTTTCCGCTGGGAATCGTCGCGCTCCCGAGCGAGAGCGTTCCGCTACACGTATTCGAGGATCGCTATCGGCGCATGATCGAGCAGTGCCTGAGCGCGGAGCCGGACTCCCCGCAACGGGAGTTCGGGATCGTGTGGCTGTCCGACGAGGAGCTCAAGGACGTCGGTTGCGCGTGCGAGGTAGAGCGCGTGCTCGAGCGCATGAGCGACGGGCGGCTGAACATCCTGGCTCGTGGCACCCGTCCCTTTCGTCTGCTCCAGCGCCAGGACGAGTTGCCCTTCCCGGCCGGAGTCGTCGAATTCCTCGACGAGGTCGACGATGAGCTCGACCCGGTGGCGGCCGCGAGCGCGCGCCAGCTGTACCGCGAGCTGGTCCAGCAGGCGACGGACCGCGAGCTCGGCGAGCAAGAGCTCGAGTTGATGGACGCCTACCAGATCGCCGCCACGGTCGAGTTCGACAAGGACGCCAAGCAGGAGCTGCTCGAGCTGCGCTCCGAGAGCGCCCGCATGCGACTGCTGGCGATGCTCCTGCGTGCCGCGATCAAGCGCCTCGAGCTGATCGACCGCGCGCACACGCGAGCGCAGTCCAACGGCAAGGTGCGGTTCGCCTAGAGGGCTATTCGGGCAGGCGACACACGCCTGGGCGGTCTGCAGGACGAGCAGTGCCAGCCGCCGCAGCACCTGCGGTTGCTCGGCCGAGTCGTCGCTGAAGCGCACGGTCCCGTTTTCGTCGCGCACGTAGTAGCTGAGCACCGATTTCGGTCCGGGCGCAAGCGCCAGGTGCTTGGCGGCCGGTTCCTGCAGGTCTTCCTGGATCGCGCGCGCTTCTACGAGCTGCGGATCGCTCAGCTTGAGCTCGTGCCCGGCCCGAGCGCTCACGCCGTTGCACGTGACGCCGCCTTCTTCGTTGACGAGTAGCGTCAGCTTCGCGTGGGGACCGTTTCCGTGGCGTTCGACGAGGAACAGGTCCGGCGCGGTGACACCTCCGCAGCCGGCTAGCGCGGCAGCCGGACGATCGCGGCCGGGGCGAGCCGGCGCGCGACGCGACCGGCGCGCGCGCGGCGCGCTCATGCGGACACGGCGACGCCACCGCGGCGGGGGTCACCGGCGCCGCTGAGCGCCCCGACCTCGCCGGCACACGGCCTGGACGCCGCCGAAGAACAGGTTGAGCGCGGAGAAGCGCACGATCTGCGTGTCGGCGCCCTCGAGCTCGTCGAGCACGACGCCAGGCTCGGCGTACACGACTCCCGCCTCGAAGTGCACGCGCGGGGCGTCGACGGCCTCGCGCACGTCCAGGTCGTGGTCGACGGCGCCGACGATCGTCTGCAGGAGCGCCGAGCGGATCCGGTTCGAGCCGGCGCTTCCGAGCACGAGCTCGACCTCGCCGTCGCGCATCACGATCGAAGGGGCCATCATGCTCGGCATGCGCCGTCCGGGCGGGTGTCGGTGGAATCCGAACGGATTCAGATCCTCCTCGCCCATCACGTTGTTGAGGTGGATGCCGGTGCCCGGCACGACGACCGCCGAGCCCTCGCCGTTCGTGCACGTGACGCTGCACGCCCGACCGCTCGCGTCGATCACGGAGATGTGCGTGGTCGCGCCGAGCGCTCGCGACAGGAAGCGCTCGAGGAATCGATCCTCGTTGAGGTCGTCGAGGAACTGCGGCGTTCGCTCGGCCTGCGCGGCGCGCATCGCCTCGACGATGCCGCCGAGCGTGGGCGGCGCGGGCCCGCGGTCGAGCAGCGCAAGCGAGTACGCGAGCAGCGTGCCGCCGGCTGACGGCGGGGGGTTCGTCAGCACCTCGCGATCGCGGTAGCCGATGCGCACGGGATCGCGCTCGACGGCGCGATAGCCGGCCAGGTCGTCCGCCGATAGCGAGGCGCCCTTGTCGCCCAGCCAGGCGCACACCGCCGCTGCGAGGTCGCCGCGATAGAACGGCTCGGCGCCCTCTGCGCCGAGCCGCATCCAGCGCCTCGGCCGAGCTCGGGATTGCGCAGCACCTCGCCCTCGCGCAGGATGCTCCCCGAAGGCGCCCACAGCGCCGCGCACTCGGGCGTCGCGGTCAGCAGGTCGGCGAGGATCTCCGCTACGTAGGCCTGTCCGTGGTTGAGCGCGACCCCGTCACGCGCGAGCTTCGCGGCCGGCGCCGCGAGCTGCTCCAGCGGGATCGTGCCCCAGCGCGCGGCCGCCTCGCACACGCCGGCCGGCGCCCCGTACACCCCGCACGAGGCCGGGCCGATGTAGAAGACCTGAGCCGCGTCGCCGAACGACACGTCGACGGCCTGCAGCTCGCCACCGGCGCGCGCCGGACCGTCGTCGGCTGCCGCCGCGGCGTCCCTGGCGCTCCCGCGGCGCCTGCACGAAGAAGTCGAGCAGCGTCGGCTGCTGCCCCGCGCCGGCCACCAGCATGTATCCGCCGGCCCCCAGCCCGGTGAGCAGCGGCTCGGCGGCGAACGAGGTCAGCATCGCCGCGAGCGCCGCGTCGACGGCATTGCCGCCTTCGCGCAGCACCCGCGCGCCCGCCTGCGCCGTCAGCGGATGCCCCGCGGCGACGATCCCCTTCTGTCCGTCAGCCATGCCTGAGCGATAGCACGCCGCGGACTCGCGGATGGCGCGCGGCCGCGGTACGATCAGCCCGACGGCTGAGCGTCGTCAGCGAGCCGGCACCGACGCGGGCGAAGCGGTTCGGTGAGGACGTCACCCTCGTCGGGCACAGCGCAGTTCGCGTGGCGTGTGGCCAACACGCGAGCGACCGAGGACGCAGGGGCGCCAAGCGCTGACGAGGGCACCGCTGACGGCGTCAGGGTCAGAGGTTGGGGATGAACTCGGGAACGTCCAGCTCGTCCACCGAGAGGCCGCCGCGCGCGCTCGGCGCCGGCGCGCTGGCGGGCGCGGCGCGCTGGACCTTCGGCTCGCCGGCCGGTTCCTTGCAGGCGGCTGACGCTCTTGCGCCGTGCCCTCGTCGCCGTAGCCGGTCGCGACGACGGTCACCCATACCTGGTCGTCGAGCTTCTCGTCGACCATCGCGCCGAAGATGATGTTGGCGTCGGGATGCGCGGCCTCGGAGACAGACTTGGCGGCCTCGTTGACCTCCCACAGCGACAGGTTTTCGCCGCCGGTGATCGACAGCAGGATCGAGCGCGCGCCGTTCATCGACGTTTCCAGCAGCGGCGAGGAGACGGCCTGCATGGCGGCCTCCGTCGCACGGTTCTCACCGATGCCCATGCCGATCCCGAGCAGCGCGTTGCCGGCCTCGCTCATGATCGTGCGGACGTCGGCGAAGTCGAGGTTGATCAGCCCGGGCAGCGTGACCAGATCGGAGATGCCCTGCACGCCCTGGCGCAGCACGTCGTCGGCGACGCGGAACGCCTCGACCATCGCCGTCTGCTTGTCGAGCACCGACAGCAGCCGGTTGTTGGGCACGACGATCAGCGTGTCGACCTCGTCGGCCAGGGCGTTGATCGCCCTGCTCGGCCTGGTCGCTGCGGCGCGTGCCCTCGAAGCCGAACGGCTTGGTGACGATCGCCACGGTGAGCGCGCCGAGTTCGCGCGAGATGCGCGCGACGATCGGGCGCGGCGCCGGTGCCCGTGCCGCCGCCGGCGCCCGCCGTGATGAAGATCATGTCCGAGCCCTTCAGCAGCGCCTTGACGCGGTCGTAGTCCTCCATCGCCGCCTGGCGGCCGACGTTCGCGTCCGAGCCCGAGCCGAGGCCGCTCGTGAGCGCGGCGCCGATGTGCAGCGTGACGTCCGCGGTCGACTGCTGCAGCGACTGCAGGTCGGTGTTGACGGCGAGGAACTCGACGCCCTCGACCTCGGCCTCGACCATGCGGTTGACCGCGTTGACGCCGCCGCCGCCGACGCCGACGACGCGGATCACGGGCTGCCCGCTCGGCGCCGGGCCGTGCCGGCCTCGCGGTGCTCGCGCGAGTAGTCGTCCATCACCGGGTGCGTCCTGTGCGCTACCGGCCGGGTCCATCACGTTCTCGGGGATCTCCGACGAGAAGGCATGGCGCAGGCGCTCCTGCGGCGATGGGATGTGCGCCTGCTCGTCGGCAGCCTGCGGCGGGCGCTGAGCGCCGGGTGCGGCAGGCGCGCTGTCGCGCGGATGCGTCGGCGGCCGGCGCGCGTGCGCCGCGTGGTCGGCTCGCGCGCCGCGCGAGGCGCTCGGCGCTCGCTCGGCGGAGGCTTCGGAGGGCTCCGTCCTCGGCGCCTTCGGTCTTGCGAAACAGGGCCGCCAGCGGCCCTTCGCGCATGCTCGCGCGTTTAGCGTTTGCCATGGTCGAGAACCTCCTGCGCGAGTTGCCGGTAGGACTGGGCCGCAACCCCGTCTGGCTCGTACTTGAGGACCGACATGCCCTTCACGGGAGCCTCGGCGAAGCGGACGGTCTTGCGGATGCGCGAGGCAAATACCCGGTCGCCGAAGTTTTCCTCGAGGATCTCGATCGCCTCCTTGGCGTGGATCGTTCGCGAGTCCACCAAGCGTCGGCAGGATACCCTCGATGTCAACGCCTGGATTGAGGTTCTCGCGGATCATCGCGAGAGTGTTCTGCAGCTGGATCAGCCCGCGCATCGACAGATACTCGCACTGCACGGGGACGATCACCTTGTCGGCCGCCGTCAGCGCGTTGATCGTCAGCAGTCCCAAGCTCGGCGGCGTGTCGATGCAGATGAAGTCGTAGTCCTCGTGGATCGGCTCGAACGCCTTCTGCAGCGAGCGCTCGCGGCCGATCATCGTCGACATCGCGATCTCGGCGCCGGCGAGGTCGATCGAGGCGCAGGCGATGTCGATCTCGCGCTTGCGGATCACCTCGCGGATCGAGACCTTGTGGACGAGCACGTCGTACATCGATTTGTCGAGCGTGTCTGGGTCGATCCCCTGGGACATCGTCAGGTTGCCCTGCGGGTCCATGTCGACGCACAGCACGCGGTGACCCTCCTCCGCGAACGCCGCGGCGAGGTTCAGCGTGGTCGTCGTCTTGGCTACGCCGCCCTTCTGGTTGGCGAACGCGATGACCTTGGCCTTTGCATCCACGGTGGGCTCCGATACTCGATTGTGGAAGGGTTCCGTCCGGTGGGTATTCGCATGGCGACCGGGCGATTCCTGCACGGCAACTACGATCGGGCGATGGCCACGCGCGCGGCAAGCTCAACGGGCCGGCACGCCGCAGCGCGACGGCGACCGGCGCGCTCGAGGGCTGGGCGACGCCTGCGGGGCAAGCGGGTGTGCATCTGTCTCGGCGCAGGGGGCGTCGGCAAGACGACGACCTCGGCGGCGCTCGCGCTCGGGCTCGCGGCGCGCGGCCAGAAGGTGGCAGTTGTCACGATCGATCCCGCCACGCGGCTGGCCTCGGCACTGGGACTCGAGCGAGCTGTCTGGCGAGCCGCGGCGGATCGAGCCCGCCCTGCTCGCCGAGCAGGGCATCGCGCTCGACGGCGAGCTGTGGGCGATGATGCTCGACAGCAAGCGCACCTTCGACGAGATAGTCACGCGGCTCGCCCCCGACGAGCGCCAGCGCGATCAGATCCTGGCGAATCCGATCTACCGCGAGCTGTCGACCGCCGTCGCGGGCTCGCAGGAGCTGAGCGCGATGGCGAAGCTGTACGAGCTGCGCCAGGAACACGACTTCGACGTGATCGTGCTCGACACGCCGCCGTCGCGCAACGCGGTCGACTTCCTCGAGACGCCGAAGCGGCTGCTCGGCTTCCTCGAAGGCCGCGCGCTGAAGGTGTTCCTCGTCCCCGGCGGCCTCGCCGCGCGCCTGTTCGGACGCGGCACGGCGCATCGTGTTCTCGATCTTCGCGCGCGTCACGGGGGTGGACATGCTCAGCGACCTGTCGACGTTCTTCCGGTCGCTGTCGGGCATGCTCGACGGCTTCGGCGAGCGCACGCATGGCGTGGCCGAGCTGCTGCGCGACCCGCACGACGACGTTCCTGCTCGTCACCTCGCCAGAGCCCGAGCCCGCGCGTGAGGCCGAGTTCCTGGCCGAGCGCCTAGCGAGCCACGGCATGCGCGCGGCGGGCTGATCGTCAACCGGGTTCACTTCGACGGCCTCGGCAGCGCTCCGTCGAGCAGGTCGCCTCGCTGCTGGCCGACGAGCTCGGCGAGCGACTCGCGGCCCGCGTGGCGGGCAACCTCGCGGACTTCGACGTGCTCGCGCGCCGCGACCGCGAGACCGTCGAGCGGCTGTCGCGTGAGCTCGGCGAAGCCGACACGACGCTGGTTCCCCATCTCGATGAAGACGTCCAGGACATCGCCGGGCTCGCTCGCCTCGCCGATCACCTGTTCGACTAGGACGCGCGAGCCGTCGAGGGCGTGCGCGGCGTGCGCGCCGGGCGTCGCGCCACGCGCCTGGCCGATCGGCTCCGCGCGTCGCGGAGTCAGCTGAGCGTCGATCCGACGCCCTCGATCGGCAACGCCTCCTGGCGCTCCTCGGCATCCAGCGCGTCCTGCCCGCGTCCGGCTCGACAGCGCGCGGCGGCACGTCGCGCGCCTGCGCTGCAGACGGCTGGCGCTGTTGGCGAGCGATCACGGGGCCGAGCTGCGACTCCAGCGCGTAGGCCTGCTGCTCGAGCTCGTCGAGCTCGGCGATCGATCGCAGCTCGTCGGCGTGCAGCAGCTCGTCGGGTTCGAGCAGCTCGTCGGCGATCACGGCCAGGTCCGGGTCGAGATGGCCGCAGATGACGTCGCGGAGCAGCGAGCGCAGATGGTTCGACGACGTCCTCGGCGAGCGTCCTCGTGGAGGCGTCCTTGCTCGCCGTGCCCGCGATCAGCGAGCGCTCGAGCGCGATCGCCCTGGTCATCCGCTCGGTCAGCTCGGGGCGCTGCTCGGGAGTGGCGCACAGCGCGGCGAGTCGTCCGGCGAGCTGCCCGCTGGCCGGGCCCTCGGGCTCGAGCAGCGCCCGCAGCGCGAGCAGGTGGTCGGTCAGCGCCTCGTACGGGCTGTCGCGCTCGCAGCCGAGCTCGAAGCGGCTGCAGCGCCCAGGCGAGATCGTTGTCGTGCGGCGCTCGGCGCGAGACGAGGTTGCAGAACGCGCGCAGCTCGTCCTCCTGCTGCTCGGTGACGACGAGCATCCCGTGCGGTCGACCTCCGCTGCCGAGCGCGATCGGGGTCCACGCCGCCAGGCCGACGCGCGCCCAGGCGAGCGCGCCGAGCGTGACGCGGCCGTCGCCGAACAGGCGCAGCGCCGACAGCAGGTCCTGAAGACGGCGCTGCCGGCCCGCAGCGCCTCGCCGCGTCCTCGCTCTCGGCGCTGAACGTCACGATCAGGTGGCCTGGCGAGCTCGTCGGCGGCGACGCGGCGCTGCCGCCTGCTCGGGGAGCCCGTCCAGAGCGTCGCAGTGGGCGATCTTCAGGCCCTTGGTCAGCGCCAGCTCGGGCGAGGCGATCGTGACGCCGTGCAGGGTCGCCACGATGCTGACCTCGTCGGGGTTCTCGACGGTCGCCTGCTGCAGGCGTCGCAGCGTCGCGTAGACGCGCTCGGGGCGCAACTCGAAGTCGGTCTGCTCGTCGAACACTTCTTCGAGCAGCGCTTTGAGCGCGGCGCCGACGCGGGCGCGGCCCGTGAGCCTGCGCGCGCTCGCCGCCGACGCTCCCAGATAGCGCTCCAGGCCCTCGAAGCCGCTCGAGCATCTTGGCGACCTCGGCGTGGCCCGGGAGCCGTTTGATCGCCGTCGTCGCGCTCGCTGATGAACTGCCCGGTGAGCGCGCGGTAGCTGTAGAAGGGGGTGCCGGCCGCTCCCCGCCGCCGCGTCTGCGCGCCCAGCTCGAACGGCACCTCGGCGCCGGCCGCGATCTCGCCGCGCAGGTATGCGGAGACGGCCGAGAAGAAGTCGGTAAGCGAAGATTCGAGACCCACCGAGCGCATCGCGGGCTGACTTCGCGCTGAGCCGGCGCGCTCCTGCTCTGCGCAGTGCTTGTTGCATCACCCGACGCACCGCCGCGACAGCGGTCACGACGATCGCCGCGGCTATCAGCTACAGATCACGGGATGAGCGTGCTTGCCCGCGTGTGGAAGCCCCACTACGTGTTCCGCCCGAGCCAGGTCGTGCGCCGGCTACGTCCGGCGCCGGGCCCAGAGCCGATCGTGCCGACGCCATGGGGGCTGCCGATGCGTGTTGCACTGGCCGACAAGCTGGGCGCGGGCATCGCGCGGACCGGCGTGCACGAGCTGGCCGTATCGGAGCTGATGTGGCGTCTGGCCGCGGGTGACGATCTCGCGCTCGACGTCGGCGCGAACATCGGCTACTTCACGGGACTGCTCGCCCTCCGCGCCCGCCATGTGGTCGCGCTCGAGCCAAACCCCCGGCTGCGCCGATTCATCGCCGGCAACATCGATCGCTGGATCGTGCGCGACAGGATCACGCTGGACGATCGCGCGGCGTCCAACGCAACGGGCTCCGGGCACGCTGCACCTTCCGCATGATTACGAGCGCAACTACGGGACGGCCAGCCTGCAGGCGAGCGGCTCGACGGTTACGCACGCGATCGAGACGGTGCGCCTGGACGAGCTGATCGCCGGACATCAGGTCGGCGTGCTGAAGATCGACGTCGAGGGCCACGAGCTGGCCGCTCTCGAAGGAGCGGCGCAATCGCTCGCGGCTGGGCTCGTCCGCGACATCGTCTTCGAGGAGCACCGGCCATTGCCGTCGCTCGGTCTCGCGGCTGCTCGAGTCGGCCGGCTTTGCGATCGCCGGCATCGAGGAGGGCTTCAGCCGCGCCGCTGCTGGTCGGCTCCGGTCGCGTGCCACGCGGATGGGACGCGCCGACATACCTGGCCAGTCGCGCGCCGCAACGCGCACACGAGCTGGCCGGCGCGCACGGCTGGAGCTGCCTACGCGCCCCACGCGCCCCGGCGGGCTAGGCGCGCGCGCTCGAGCAGGGCTCGCAGACGGGGGCGATTCGTACGGGCGGCGAGGCTAGGCCAGGGCCAGCGCGTCCGGGGAGTCGACCTGCGAGCCGACCGGGCACCGTCGCTCGCACACAGCCACTCTGTGCCGTACTCGCGCATGTCGTCGATGATCGGCAGCAGCGCGCGGCCCTTGTCGGTCAGCGCGTACTCGACTCGCGGCGGCACCTCGGGGAACGTGTGACGCTCGACGATCGCCTCCTCCTCGAGCGCGCGCAGGCGCAGCGAGAGGGTACGCGGGCTGATCCCGACGAGCGATCGTTCGAGCTCGCAGAAGCGCGAGCAGCCCTCGGACAGCTCGCGTACCAGCAGCAACGTCCACTTACCGCACACGATCTCCGCGGTCCGACACACCGGACATGTCTCATCGACAGCCATTTCAAGCTTTACTTTACCAAGTGAAGTAACGTCAGCAGGCGGTGGTGTATCAGTTTGGATTTCTGGCGCTTGCGACCGCTCGCCCGTATGAGGCGCCCGGGATGTCATCAGAACGCTAGAGGCGCGAGAGTAGGCTCCGCGCGGTGGGGAACAAGCTGCAAGCCATCCGTGGCTGGTCTGCTGAATGGTCCACCGCTCGTAGGGCACGCGAGCCGGAGATTCCACCCCCGGCTGGTGTTGATCGCGAGAGCGTTTGGGCACGAGCACGGCGCGACACGCGGTTGTGGAGTCAGAACACGCTCTGGGCGCTCCCCCTTCTCGTGTTCGCGATCGGGCTGGGTGGGTATTTGTTCAGCAAAGACCACGCCTCCGGCAAGCCTGCTCCGGGTTTTCTGGAGCTCATAGTGGGGCCGCTCCTGGGCGTTCTCGCTGTGCTAAGCGCGCTCGGCGGGGTGCGGCTACTGATGACGCTCTACGCGCAGCGCAATGATGCTCGCCACGGATGGGTGGTGGAGAAAGGACAACGTGAGAGCGAGAAGCATGGATTCGAGCGCGAGCGCGGGGAGCTTGTCGGAAGCGAATCGCCGACCTAGAGCGCGTCGGCACCGAGGTGCATCTCGACCATCCCCTGCCCGTCGGCCACACATACGTCGTGGGAAAGACCGCAACGGGCGAGACGACAATCACGCATGTCGGGGTTGCATCCACCGAAGCGGCTTCCGATGCGGAGCCGCCGGGAGACTAAGCAGGGCCAGTGCCCGGCTGAATCTGCTGAATGATCGTCTGCTCTGCGGCTCGAACAAGTCCGATGGCCGTGTATGGGTCAGCGACGTTGTGGCGCATCCTTACGGCCGAGGTGTATGCGTCTCCCTCCCTTTTGATGATCTGAACGATCGTGAGGACGGCGCCCACTTCGGCGGACTCGTCGTCGCCGTAGATGTCCTCCAACGCCTGCATCTGTTCCTGGGCCACGTTGCCGAGGATGGTTCCGTCAAGTGGCATTGGTCATACCTCCCATGGAAAGGAAACGATTGTGAAGTCCAATTCGCGCGAATACGTGGGCCGTCCGATGCATATCGAGCACCGACACGGTACCTCCTACGCACAGGCACCGTCAGCATGGCCTGCTGCGCGCCTGGCGGCGTGTCCCGCGCCTGATCAAACCAATGTTCTCGCGCTGGCGCTCAGTCGAGTAGCGCCGCGATCTCGGTCAGCGTCCAGACGTGATCGGTCACGCCAGCGGCCATCGCTGGCGTGCGCGGGTACGGGTTCGCCAGCGTCTGTGCGGGCGGACGAAGTTGTAGTGGCATGAAGTGGAGGGCAATCGCGGCCATGTGGTTGTCGAGCTTCTTTGAGAAGCCGTTGGTCAGGCGCGTAAACCGGCGCATCCCCATCCGCATCGTGAGGTTCTGCCGCTCGACGTAGCTGGTTGAGATCCGGTCGGGGTCGGGATTGCCCTTGCTGCACGGCGCAGCTTCGCGCCAGTGCAGACGGCGGGGCTGTAGCGCGCCTCGCCGTCGCGCTCGGTGGCGTAGATCTTCTCGAGCTGCGCGCAGTCGATATCGCCCTGGAACGCGAGGCCCGACCGAGGATTCGAGTAGGCACGGTGGCCGTCGGTTGTGAGCTGGATGCGGCTGCGCAAGCGGCTGCGGAGATCGGCCAGGAACGCCGCGGCGTCCTCGCGTCGTGCGACCGCCGACGTACCAGGAGGCGATCAGCTTCGTGTCGGCGTCGATTGCGGTCCAGGTCCAAACGTCGCCGTAGCCGAACGTGGCCCTGCATGCTCCTCGGGCACGTTCTTTTGCTTGCGAGTAGACGAACGACCAGATCTCGTCCGCCTCGATCGTCTTGCAGTCCAGATCGCGTAGGTGTTCGTCCTGGTAGGCGGCGCAAGCCTCGCCCACGTCGAGCAGCAGCTTCTGCACGGTGTTGATCGCTACGCCCGCCATGCGGCTGGTGGCGCGGACGCTGTTGCCCTCGACGAGCATCGAGAGCATTTGGGCGCGCTTCTCGGTGGTCAACCGGTTCATACTGAACTATTATGCCTGAGCGGTCTTGCAATGTCAAGGGCATGGCATGCAGCGCTGCCGATGCATCGAGAAGGACCAGGTCCGGTGTCAGTCGAATGGATCTTATCGGATACGCTGCAGAGTGCCCCCGACCTGTGATGCGCAAGCTGGGCGAGGCGGCTGCGAAGGAGGGCGGCTCCGGGGTCTCCTGAGCTATGGCGGGCGATGGTGAAGAGCAGGCGATTCTGACGGGTGCGGACTGCGTTCTGCGCTATGCTGGTTCGGGGTAGTCGGGCCGGAGCACGCGTGCTTTCCGAGCTGGGGCGCCTCGGTCGGTGACGACTCATCGCATAGGCGGCACTGGTTCGTGGTCGTGCCCGACACGCTAGGTGCCGGTAAGGCGACTGGCGCTTGGCAGCGTCGGCGCAGACTGGACGTAGCCCTCCGGCGCACGGGTGCCGATGCAAGTTCGACTGTCTGCTGTGAAGCGTTGCTCGATGCCTTCACGCAGTCGGTTCATGGCCTTGCGGCCGAAAAATCTGGCTGGTGGCCTAGTCGAAGATCACGCCCGGATCTTTATCAGCCGCGGCGGCGGGCACAACGACGCAAGGGCCGCGAGGACCGGCAGCAGTTGGGCGGCTCTTCGACACAAGCCTTCCACCGAGCGGAAGAGACGGCATGAGCGCTTGCGGAGATTGACGGAGCCGCCCCGGACGAGATCGCGGGGCCACGGCTGCAGGGCCGCAGTCAAGCCCGGTTTTTCCCCCAACGAGCGCGTGCGGCACGCTTGGCCGCCTCGCTCCGCTCCTCGGGCGTCATGCTCTCGGCGCGAGCTTTGCCGCCCTTGAGGCCGCCTTTCCGGCCGAGCGCGACGGCGGCCGGTTCTGGCTTCGACGTCGATGTCCGTCCTCGACGTCGCCGGTCGCGATGTCCACGATCAGCTTGCCGAGCTGGTTCGGGTCCCGGGTCTGCGTGAGCGGTCAGGCACGCTCCCGAGGCTACCACGCGGAGGAAGTCGTGGTCGAATCCAAAGTGAGGCACTACCCAGCAGGCCGACCACTCGAGGCGCGATCCGCAGCTGCGCGCGACCCTCAGCGGATTGGCGATTCCCGGGATACGTAGTCGTCGCCGCGCTCGTCCTGCTCGTGATCTTGCTGCGCGAGCGCGTGCGAGACCGCGCGGCTGGTCCGGCGAGCAGCGCGTGAACGCCCGGCGACGCTGTGCGACTAGGCGACCGGTGGCTACAGGTATCGGCGGCGAGCCGCCGGACGCCGGCGTGACCGTCGGGGCCGTCGGCTCGCGAATGGCGTCGGCGCGCTGTCTCGGCCGCTGCGACGTCCGTCCATCGTCGTACCCTGGCGGCCTTCGGCCTGCATCAGCAGCTTGAAGTCGTGCGGGCTGGAGGCAACGTGCATCGCGTCCTCGAACGTCACGCGGCCAGCCTTGACGTGGCCGAACAGGGCCTGGTCGAAGGTCTGCATGCCGTAGTAGCCACCCGAGGCGATCACTTCGACGAGCTTGCCGGTCTGCGCGGGGTCGACGATCATGTCGCGCACGCGTCCGGTCATGCGCAGGATCTCGCAGACCGCCACGCGACCGCCTTCGGCGCCAGGCACGAGGCGCTGGGAGATGACGCCCTTGACGGTGCCGGCGATCATGCTGCGAGCCTGCGCGTGCTGGTGCGGCGGGAAGAAGTCGAGCATGCGGTTGATCGACTCGGTCGCATCTACGGTGTGAATCGTCGACAGCACGAGGTGCCCGGTCTCGGCGGCCGACAGAGCCGCCTGCACCGTCTCCTCGTCGCGCATCTCTCCGATCAGGATCACGTCGGGGTCCTGGCGCAGCACGCGTCGCAGCGCGCGCTTGAACGAGGCCGTGTCCATGCCCACCTCGCGCTGGTTGATCGCCGAGCGTTTGTCGGAGTGCACGAACTCGATCGGGTCCTCGATCGTGACGATGTGCTTGCTCGTGGTGTAGTTGATGTGGTCGATCATCGCCGCGAGCGTCGTCGACTTGCCGGAGCCGGTCGTTCCGGTCAGCAGCACGATCCCGCGCTCCTCGTCGGCGAGTTCGCGTGACGACGTCGGGCAGCGCGAGCTCTTCGATCGTGCTGATCTTGTGTGGGATCGCGCGGCAGGCCAGCGAGATCAAGCCGCGCTGCTGGAAGGCGTTGATCCTGTAGCGCGCGACGTCGGGCAGCTCGAAGGAGAAGTCGACCTCGTGCTCGTTGGCGAATTCGTCGAGCTTGGAGTCGTCGCTGAGGAGCTGTTTGAGCGCGCCTTCGGTGTCGGCGGCGCTCAGCGGCTCGATGCCCTCGGCCGCGACGAGCTCCCCGTTGACGCGAAACAGCGGCGCCGCGCCGACCTTCAAGTGCAGATCCGAGCCGTTTCTGTCAACGAGCTCGCGCAGCGTCTGCTTGACGTCGATCATGCACAGCTGATCGGCAGCCGAGCCAGGCGGCTTGAGTCCCGGCGCAGGCGCTTGGACGGGCTAAGGCGAGGCCGGGCCGGCTCGCCAGGGCTCAGACGCCGCCGCACGCGTCGGCGGCCAGCCCGCGAGCGACCGAGACGCCGCCAGGGTCACGCCGGAGCAGTCCCTGACGAGGCGATCGCGTGCGCTGAGAAGGACGCAGGGAGCGTGTGCGTGTACGTCGCGTCACGACGAGCGACCGAGGACGCCGCCAGGGCCACGCCGGACGTCCCTGACGAGGCGATCGCGTGCGCTGAGAAGGACGCAGGGAGCGAAGTGTGCTTCGCACACGAGCGACCGAGGACGCCCTCAGCGTGCGCGAGCGCCCGTCAGGTCAGGCGACGTCGCGGAGCTTCTGCGCCTCCGCGAGGGACTGCAGCTTCTTCAGTGACTGGTTCTCGATCTGGCGGATCCGCTCGCGCGTGACGTTGAACGTGCGACCCACCTCGTCGAGCGTGCGCGGATGCTCGCCGCCGAGTCCGTAGCGCAGCTCGAGCACGCGCCGTTCGCGGTAGGACAGGTTCTCGAGCGCCTCGCGCAGGGCCTCCTTGGTGAGGATCTCGGCGGCGCGCTCGTACGGAGACTCGGCGCGCTCGTCGGCGATGAACTGGCCGAACTCGGACTCCTCCTCGTCGCCGACCGGCTTCTCCAGCGATACCGGCGCCTGCGCGGAGCGCTTGATCGAGTCGACCTCCTCGGGGTCGATGCCGGTCACCTCGGCGATCTCGTCGGCGGTCGGCTCGCGGCCGAGCTCGGTGACGAGCTTGCGCTCGGCGCGGCCGATCTTGTTGAGCTTCTCGACGACATGCACGGGGATGCGGATCGTGCGCGCCTTGTCGGCCAGCGCGCGCGCGATCGCCTGGCGGATCCACCAGGTCGCGTAGGTGGAGAACTTGAAGCCCTTGCGGTAGTCGAACTTCTCGGCGGCGCGCACGAGCCCGAGCGTGCCCTCCTGGATCAGGTCGAGGAACGGCAGGCCCTGATTGCGATAGTTCTTGGCGATCGACACGACCAGGCGCAGGTTCGACTCGACCATCTTCTGCTTGGCGTCGAGATCGCCGCGCTCGATCCGCTTGGCGAGGTCGACCTCCTCCTGCGCGGTCAGCAGCCGCACCTTGCCGATGTCCTTGAGGAACAGCTGCAGCGAGTCGGTCGTCATGTCCGGCTTGAGGTCCAGCGCGGCTTTGGCTTTGCGCCGGCCGCGTTTGTCCGGGGCGCGCTCGACCTGCGACGCGGCGGCCGTGGCCGGATCGATGTCCTCGACGAGCTCGATCTCGGCCTTCTCGAGGAATCCGTGCAGCTCTTCGACGTCGGACTCGTCGAGGTCGAGCTCGGACATCGCCTTGGTGATCTCCGCGTAGGAGAGCACGCCTACCTGCTGGCCCTTGGCGAGCAGGCCCTTGACCTCATCCAACTCCTGCAGCTCGACTACTGACATCTGTTCCCGTTTCTTCCGACGGTCGACAACCGGCGGCTGCGCCGCCGCCCTGGCGGATTCTGGCTGAGGCCAGCTCCTCCGCTCGGACATACGGCGGAGCTCGGCCCAACGTTACAGCTCGTACTTCCCTTCCAGGCACCCATGCTAACGCGTCGCCGCACGCGATCACAACGGTCGGTCGCGCAACTCGCAGACGCCGCGAGTGCCTTCCAGGCGACCCTTAAGCAATGATGTGCACGTGGCCGACGCGAACACGAGCGGACAGGACGCACACAGCGCCAACGGCGACGGCGGCGTTCTCACGAACCTCCCGCGAACGCGCCCGCAGCGCTCGAGCGCTCGCCGAACGGCGGCACGCGACGCGGCCGGGTCGGCACGCGATGCGGCCGGATCAGGCTCGAGCCCTCCCACACGCGCAAGCCCGTGCGCTCGAAGCGTAGCCGCGTCAAAGCGACGCGCCCGTCTGCCGCGAAGGTGGCGGCGGAGACTGCGCCCCGGGCGCAGACCAAGCGCGACGGCTCGCCACGACCGGCGCAGTCTGCCAAGCGCAGCTCCGCCCCGCGCCGCGCTCGCTCCCAGCGCCCCCGTCGACCGACTCAGGAGCCCGCCCCGCGCCAGGGCTTCGAGAGCGATAGCGAAACGTCGCGCGGCTCGGTGGCGCCGCCCGGCGGCCCCGAGCTGGTCTCGGCGGCCGTCGAGATCGTCGGCGAGCTCGCCAAGGCCAGCCTGTCGACCGGCGAGCGGCTGGTCAAGGACGTGCTGTCGCGACTGCCGCTGAACTGAGACGCGGCCGCCTTGGGCAGCCGTTTGTGCGAGCGCATGGGCCGCTCGGCAGACCTGCGCAGAACTCCGCAGCGGCTTCTGTATACTCGCCGGCACGCCGAGCTCCCATGACCCAGGTCACGGGAGGCGGGGGACCCAATGCGGGCCTGAAGGTTAGGCCCGCTGGGGCGAATCGACCGATCAGGTCGTAGCGCTGCCACTGGTGGCGCGAGCCCGTCAGCTCACCCCGTAGGCGCAGAAGCTGATGCGGAACCCGTTTTCGAAGATATTCGTTCTCGTGCTGCTCGCTGCGACCTCGCCGCGCCGCGGGCGCCACCGCAACCGCGGCAAGCGCGGAAACCGGGGGCGTCCCCAGCGCGCCAGCGAGCTCCGTCACGCCCGTGGCGCCCGTGGCCCTGGCGACCTGGTTCGGTCCCGGCTTCTACGGGCAGACGACCGCGTGCGGGCAGACGCTCACGCCAGCCGTCGTCGGTGTCGCCAACCGCACGCTGCCCTGCGGCACGCTCGTCAAGTTCAGCTACAAGGGACGCGTCGCGACCGTTCCCGTGATCGACCGCGGCCCCTACGCGCACAACGGAGCGCAGTGGGACCTGACCAGCGAAGCGGCGCGCGCGCTCGGCATGACCGACACGGCGCGGCTGCACACGAGTGTGGTCGGCAGCGCTCCCAACACGCCGACGCTGGGACTACCAGCCGGCGCAGCGACGAGCGAAGCAACGCTGGTCGCGACCGGCGGCGCCGCCGCCGCCGGCTGACGTCGCCGTCAATCGCGCTGCTCGCGCGGCGACACCGGTCCACGCGTCACGCGCATGACGGCGTCCGGCCGATCGGGCGGCTCGCGCGGTGGCGCGGCTCGCTCCTCGCGCCCTCGCGGCACAGGCCGACCGACGTCGAGCGGCGTGTCCCACGGCCGCGCTCGGCCCTCGGGGCGTGAAGCGCCCTGCGCGGCAGTCGTACGCTCGCGCTCGGCGAAGCGTCTGCGCTCGGGGCGCCCGTCGGCGCGCTCGCCTGCGAGCGTCGTGCGCTCGGGTGCGCCCACGGAGCTCGGCGTCCCGACGGTCTCGCGCGCTCGCGGCGCCACGGCCGGCGGGCTTGGTGCCGGCGTGAGGTCATCGCGTTCGTCGATCAGCACCGCCGCGCGACCGCCAGATGAGCTGCGCGGCGAGCTGTACAGCACGCGCCCGCGCGCGGCCGCGAGCGGTCCCCCGACCGGCTCGGCGGAGACGACAGGCCGTTCGCCGGCGAGCGCCGCGGCCAGCAGCCGCGCACAGACGTAGGCGAGGCGGTTGGCGAGGTCGCCGACCTGCCGTGCAGAAGGTTCGTACAGCTCGCACAGCACCGCGTTCCAGCAGACGCCGCGCAGGGCCTCGACGGCATCGACCAGCGAGCTGGCCTCGCTGCCGGACTCGCTCGAGGCGACCAGCGCGCGCAGCCGTGTCGGGCTCGTGCCAGTCGGCGGATCTCTGCGCGAGCATCTGCTCGAGTTGGCGATCGGAATCGAGCGCGCGCGCGATTTGAGCACACAGCGCAGGTGCCTCGCGCGCGAGATCCTCGAGCGCCAGCGCGGGCATCTCCGACAGCGGACGGGTGAGGATCAGCGCGACCGCCCAACGCCTGGCAAGCTCGTCGGCGCGCGCGACCAGCGCGGCGACTGGGGCGTCGGCCACGGGGGGTGCAGCCGCGGAGCGCTCGTTGGCGAGGTCTCCCCTCACACTGTGTGAATAGCAGTAATCGAAGACGCGCGCTCGCGCGAGCACGGCTCGGCTGGCTAGCCTGCAGCAATGACGACCGTCAGCTGCGCCGTCGTCGTCGGCGTCATCGTGGCTGCAGGCGCCCTGCTCGCTGCGTTGCGACGTACGGTTCGGCCGGGTCCGCCAGGCGTCAAGCTCGCCAAGCTCGCACAGCCTGACCTCGCTCGACGACGCGACCGGTGCCGTGCGTTCGGTGCAGAGCGCGATCGTGACGCTGCCAGCCGCGGCGCTCGAGCAGATCTGGTCGGCCGAGTATCTCGAGCGATTGGCGCGCACCTACTGGCGATTTCTCTCGCGTGTGACGCTTGGGCTGATCCAGGTGCGCTACAGCGAGCACGAGCGCTCCCTGGTGCTCCTGCTGCGGCCGCTGAAGCTGCTCACGTTCGCTGCGCCGGAATACGAGATGGACCAGTCGCACGGGCTCGTGCGCTGGCGAATCGTCCGGGGCCTGCTCGTGGCCAAGCGAGGGCGCGACGGCGGCGGCTACCTGCAGATCGAGGTCCGTCGCGAGCGATCGGACAGCGATGTGGACCAGAGCGCGGGCCAAGTGCGGCTCCACGTGACGGTCGAGGTCGCGAACTTCTACCCGTCGATCTCCTCACGGCTGAGCCGTCGCGTCTATGACGCGACTCAGTCGCGCATCCACGTGATCGTCACCAACAGCTTCCTGCGCTCGCTCGTGCGCCTCGACTTCGCCGAGTCGCGAGTCGGCCGCTTCCGGCCCTAGCCGAGCGCCTCGCTGTCGTCGGCGACTGCCGCACGGCACTCAGAACCGTTCGCCGCCGACCGCGCGCAGCTTGGAGCGGTCGTGCGTGGCCCTGATGCGCCTGATCGTGCCCGAGCGGGTTCGCATCACCAACGACTCGGTCGTGGCGCCGCCCGCGCTCGGGTAGCGAACGCCCTGCAGCACGTCGCCGTCGGTGATCCCCGTCGCTGAGAAGAACACGTCATCGCCGGAGACCAGGTCGTCGCGCGTCAGCACGCGATCGAGGTCGTAGCCGGCCGCGCGCGCCGCGTCGCGCTCGGCGTCGTCGCGTGGCCACAGCCGGCCGAGCAGCTGGCCCCCGAGGCACTTCACGGCAGCCGCCGAGATCACCCCCTCGGGCGTGCCGCCGATCCCCCACAGCAGATCGACGGGCGAGCGCTCGGTGACCGCCAGCAGCGAGGCCGACACATCACCGTGCGCGATCAGGCGGACTCGCGCGCCCGCCTCGCGGATCTCGCGGATGCCCTGCTCGTGGCGCGGACGGTCGAGCACCACGACGATCACGTCGCCAACCGGCGTGCCCTTGCGCTGCGCCACCAGCTCGATCGTCTGCGCCAGCGGGCGATCGAGGTCGAGCACGTCGGCGATCTCCGGAGACCCGGCCATCTTCTCCATGTACACACACGGCCCCGGATCGAACATCGTCCCGCGGCTGGACAGCGCGATCACGGCGAGCGCGCTCGGCATCCCGTGAGCGGCGAGTGTCGTGCCCTCCAGCGGGTCCACCGCGATGTCGACCTCGGGCGGCGAGCCGTCGCCGATCTGCTCGCCGTTGTACAGCATCGGCGCCTCGTCCTTCTCCCCCTCGCCGATCACGACGACGCCGTCCATCTGCACGGACTGCAGCATGTAGCGCATGCCGTCGACCGCTGCTTGATCGGCCGCCTCCTTGTCGCCTAGGCCGACCAGCGGAGCCGCGGCGAGCGCGGCCGCCTCGGTCACGCGAACGAGCTCGAGGGCGAGGTTGCGATCGGGGCGCTGGTGCGTCGGGTCTGGGTTCACGGCTGGCCGGAGGAAACTTGGTCGTCGCCCGCGCGCGGGTCGCGGTCACTGGGCTGCGCAGGCGCAGGCGCCCGTCTGCGCGGAGGCTCGGGGGCGCGCCCCAACCCTATCTCAGCTCCTCCGTCTGACGCATCGGTGAGGCCGACTTGCGCATCCGCGCGTCCGACCGCAGTCGTCTCGGCATCGGCCTGCGCCGCGTTCGCCGCACCGTCTCCCCTCAGCAGCACGCGCGCCGGCGGGCTGACGACGGTCGCGCCGGCGGGTACGTCGGCCGTCACGATCGCGCCCGCGCCGATGCGCGCGCCCCTGCCGATCCGCAGGCAAGCGCCGCGCGGCGCGATCACGACGGCGTTGGTTCCGATTTTGACCCCGTCCTCCACGATGATTCGCGCCTGCGGGCCGTCTAGCCTGCCTCCCGCCCCGCGGGCCTGACGCCCGGCCGTGAGCGTCACGTTGTGCCAGATTTTGACCCTGCGCCCGATCACCACGTTGCTGTTGACGACGATGCCGTGGCTGTAGTGACCGAGCAGCACGTCGGAGCTGACCGAGGCCCCCGGCGCCAGCGAGTTGTGGTACAGGATCGTGTTCAACTGCTTCACCGAGAACGCGAGCAACCAGTGGTCGCGCTCGTGCAGCCAGATAGACAGTAGCCACAGCTTTTCGGGGCTGATCAGCCACAGCTTCGACAGCCCACGCCGCAGCGACGCGAGCCGATCCGCGCTCATGCGAACGTCCGCTTCTGTCGGCGCCGCCCGCCGTCGACGCCCGGCGCCTGCCCACCACCGTGCGTGACCATGATCGCCTCGATCGTAGCCGACCGTGGAGGCGGGGCGATCGGCCCAGCGCGCTGTACGATCCTCGGGTGAGCGACGCCGCCCTGACCGTCGAGGCCCGCATACCCGCCTCGCTGAGTGCCGCCGTCGCCGCCAAGTGCAAGCGCGCGGGCGAGGCGCAGGTGGCCGAGCGCGTGCGCGCGGCCGACCCGACGCTGTGGGGCCCGCCGGGAACGCCCGAGATCGCCGACCGGCTCGGCTGGCTGACGACGGCCGAGCGGATGCTCGAACAGATGGACTCGCTGAGCACCTTCGCCGATCGCGTCCGCGACGACGGCATCAGCGACGTGGTGCTGCTCGGCATGGGTGGATCGTCGCTCGCGCCGGAGGTGCTGCGACGCTCGTTCGGGTCGCGACCCGGCCGTCCGCGCCTGCAGGTGCTCGACTCGACCGACGCGGCCACCGTTCGCTCCGTGCAGGACAGCGTCGATCCCGCGCGGACGCTGTTCCTTGTGTCCTCGAAGTCCGGGGGCACGATCGAGCCGCTGTCGTTGTTCGCCCATTTCTGGGCGCTGGTCGGCGACGGCCGGAACTTTGCGGCGATCACCGACCCCGGCTCGGGGCTCGAGAAGCTCGCGCACGAGCACGGCTTCCGCGCGGTGTTCCCGGGCGATCCCGACATCGGCGGGCGCTACAGCGCGCTGTCTCCGTTCGGCATGGTGCCGGCGGCGCTGATCGGGATCGACATCCGCAGCCTGCTCGCCGGCGCGGGCGATGCGTGGACGACGGCGCTGAGCGACGGGGCAGCGCCGGGCGAGGCCTCGGCGAGCCAGGGAGGCGAGCCTGCCGCCGGCGCCGCGCTCGCCCCGGAGTCAGTCGCCGGAGTTTGGATGGGCGCCGCGCTCAGCGCGCTCGCGCAGGCAGGCCGGGACAAGCTCACATTCGTGATCTCGCAGTCGCTGCCCGGGCTCGGCCTGTGGCTCGAGCAGCTCGTCGCGGAGTCCACCGGCAAGCGCTCGACTGGCATCCTGCCGGTCGCCGAGGAGCCACTGGGGACACCACCTGACTACGGCGAGGATCGCGTGTTCGCCTACCTGCCAGACGTGGGCGAGCACGACCCCGAGCTCGAGGCGCGCGTCGAGGCGCTCGCGCAGGCGGGCCATCCGCTGCTGCGCATCCCCACCCGTGGCCCGGCCGACCTGGGTCGCGTGTTCATGCTGTCCGAGCTCGCGGTGGCGGTCGCCGGGTGGGGCCTCGAGATCAACCCGTTCGACCAGCCCAACGTGCAGCAGGCCAAGGACGCGACCAAGCGCGTGCTGACCGCGTACGAGACCGAGCATGAGCTCCCCGAGCCGAGTGACGCAGACCAGCGAGCGCTGGTCACGCTGCTGAGCGCTTCGCCACCCGCCTACGTCGCGATCATGGGCTATGTCGAGCCCTCGGCCGAGTTCGACGCCGCGGTCGCCGCACTGCGCACGAGCATCCGCGGCGGTATCGGCGAGGGCGGGCAAGCGACCACGACGTTCGGCTACGGCCCGCGATTCCTGCATTCGACCGGGCAGTACCACAAGGGCGGGCCGAAGATCGGACGTTTTCTGCAGCTGCTGCACGACGGCCCGCAGGACGTCGAGATCCCGGGCGCGCCGTACACGTTCACGACGCTCAAGAACGCCGAGGCGATCGGGGACTTCGAAACCCTGCGCGAGCTGGGACTGCCCGCCGAGCGCGTGCGTCTGCACGGCGCCGACGCGGCGGCGGCGCTGCGGACATTGACCAAGAAGATCGAGGAGGCCTCGTGACGCAGATTGGCTTTGTTGGACTCGGCAAGATGGGCGGCAACATGGTGCATCGCATCCGCCGCGACTCCGACAGCGACGTCGTCGCGTTCGACTTCGACGCCAAGGCCGTCAAGCAGGCGGTCAAGAATGGCGCGAGCGGGGCGGGCTCGCTGAAGGAGCTCGTCAAACAGCTGGACGCGCCGCGCATGGTGTGGATCATGGTGCCCGCCGGCGATCCCACGCAGGACACCGTCGACAAGCTCGCCAAGCTGCTCGACCGCGGGGACACGATCATCGACGGCGGCAACTCGCGCTGGACCGACGACAAGCGCCGCGCCAAGGAACTGAAGAGCAGCGGTGTCGACTACGTCGACGTGGGCGTCTCGGGCGGCGTGTGGGGCCTGGAAGTCGGCTACTGCATGATGGTCGGCGGCCCCCCCAAAGCGGTCAAGCGGCTGCAGCCGATCCTGGACGTGCTCGCCCCCGAGACGAACGAGCAGAGCATCGCGGCGATCGGCTCACGAGGTTGGATGCACTTCGGGCCGTCGGGCGCCGGGCACTACGTGAAGATGGTGCACAACGGCGTCGAGTACGGGCTCATGCAGGCCTACGCAGAGGGCTTCGACGTGTTCGACAAGTGCGAGTACGAGCTCGACAACGCGAAGATCGCGCACCTGTGGGGCCAGGGCTCGGTAGTGCGATCGTGGCTTTGCGAACTCGCGGCGCGCGCCTTCGAAGCCGACGGCAACGAACTGCAAGCGATCGAGGGCTACACCGAGGATTCCGGCGAGGGGCGCTGGACGATCGCCGACGCCACCGCGCACGATGTTCCCACTCCGGTCATCACCGCATCGCTGTACGCCCGCCTGCGCTCGCGTGGCAATGGCGATTTCGCCGACCGTGTGCTCGCCGCGCTGCGCAACCAGTTCGGCGGACACGCTGTCAAGAACGCGCCAGGAGCGGCCCCGGTGGGCAAGCCGGCGACGTCCAAGCCGCACGTCTCCAAACCGCGCGCGCGGGCGAAGTCGTCGGGCACGGAGCGCGGCGGACGCTGAGCGTGGCGCTCCCCGGCCAGCCCACTGCCGAGGCGGAGCCCGAGAACCCGCTGACTCCTGGGCTCGAGCGGCTTCCGGTCGCGCCCACCACGCTCGTGATCTTCGGCGCCACGGGCGACCTGGCCAAGCGCAAACTGCTGCCGGCGCTTTACAACCTCGCGGCCGACGGAGCGCTGCCCGAGCGCTTTCAGCTGGTCGGCGTGTCGCGCAAAGAAAAGGCGCGCGAGCGCTACCGCGCGGAGTGCGAAGAGGCGATTCGCACGTATTCGCGTCGCACGCCCGACGAGGACGTGCTGAAAAAGCTGCTCCAGCACGTGCGCTACGTGCCCGGCGTGTTCGACGACGAGTCTGTCTACAGCGAGCTCGGGAAGGTGCTCGACGGCTTCGACGAGCGCGCCGGAGAACCGCTGAACCGGGCCTTCTACCTGTCCACGGCGCCCGAATTCTTTCCGGTGATCGTCGAGCAGCTCGGCCACGCGAAGCTCGAGCAGCACGAGCACGCGCAGGTGCGCGTGATCATCGAGAAGCCGTTCGGGACGACGCTCGGGGAGGCGCGTGAGCTGAACCGCCGCGTGCTTGCGATCTTCGACGAGAGCCAGGTCTTCCGCATCGACCACTATCTCGGCAAGGAGACCGTGCAGAACCTGCTGGCGTTCCGCTTCGCCAACGGCATGTTCGAGCCGCTGTGGAACCGCAACTACATCGACAGCGTGCAGATTACGGCGGCGGAGGATCTCGGCATCGGGACCCGGGCCGGCTACTACGACCACGCGGGCGCCCTGCGGGACCTGATCCAGAACCACATGCTGCAGCTGCTGTGCCACGTCGCGATGGAGCCACCGGGAACCTTCACCGCCGAAGAGGTGCGCAACGAGAAGGTGAAGGTGCTGCACGCGATCCACGCGCCCTCGGAGTCAGACGTGCAGCAGATGGCGGTGCGCGCGCAGTATGCGGCGGGGCACGTGGGCGGCGAGGACGTTCCTGGCTACCTCGAAGAGGAGGGCGTGCCGAAGGACTCCACGACCGAGACCTACGCGGCCATGCGCGTCGATGTGGACAACTGGCGCTGGGCCGGCGTTCCCTTCTACATTCGCACGGGCAAGCGTCTGGCTCGCAAGGTGACCGAGATCGCGGTAACGCTGAAGCCCGTCCCGCATCTGGCATTCAGCCAGGATGGCTCGCTCGGCGTGCAGCCCAACCAGCTCGTGCTCACCGTGCAGCCGAACGAGGGCGTCTCGCTGCGGCTCGGCGCCAAGATTCCGGGCACGCGCATGATCATCCGTCCCGTGAACATGGAGTTCCTGTACGGCACCAGCTTCCTGTCGCAGTCGCCCGAGGCCTACGAGCGCCTGATCACCGACGCGATGCGCGGCGACGCGACGCTGTTCACTCGCAACGACGAGGTCGAGGCCCAGTGGGAGATCTGCGACCCGATCGTCGCCGAGTGGGCACGCGATCGAACGCCGGTTCCGAAATACGAAGCCGGATCGCAGGGGCCCGCAGAGGCCGAGCAGCTGCTGCTCGAGGGCCACCGCTGGCGCGCGATCTGATGTCCACCAGCGACGCGGTGTGGAGCGCGCAGGGCACGACGCCCGACGACATCGAAGCGGCCCTGCGCGTGTTGCTCGCCGAGCGTCACGCCGAAAACGCGAGCTATTTCCCGGCGCGGGTTCTGAACATGATCGTGTTCGTCGAGGACCAATGGAGCGGCGAGATCGCCAACCGGCTGCGCGGCGTGGGCCGTTACGCCGCGTCGCGACTTGTCGTCCTCTCCTACGAGCCCGGCCGCGAGCGGCTCGACGCGCGTGTGAGCATCGCTGGCGACCCCGACCCCAAGCCGGGACAGGTGGCGCCGCTGCGCGAGACCGTCGTCGTGCGGCTGGGCGACCGCCACCTCGACGATCTGCTCACGATCGCCGACCCGCTCGTCGTCACCGACCTGCCGACGCTGCTGTGGTCGCCGCACGGACACCCCGACACGGTCGACGCGTTGCTCGGCTTGGCCCAGGCGACGCTGCTCGACTCGATCGATGAGCCGGACCAACGTGCCGCGATCGACCGTGCCTACGAGCTCGCGCAGCAGGTCTACGTCGTCGACCTCGCCTGGCTGCGCTCGACTCCCTGGCGCGAGCGCGTAGCGACCGTCTTCGACCCCCACTCGATGCGCGAGGAATTGCGGCGGCTCAGCGCCGTGACGGTCAGCCACCACCCGGACTCGCGGGTCGCGGCTCTGCTGCTGGTCGGCTGGCTGGCATCGCGGCTCGGTTGGTCACTTGCCCACTCGCAGCTGTCCGGCGAGAGCTCGCGCACGACGATGGCCGTGACCGCGCAAGCGGAGCGCGGCGAGGTGCTGCTCAGCTTGAAGCCGGCGCCACAGCTGCAGGTGCCGGGTCTGGCCTGCGTCGAGCTGTGCAGCTCCACCGGTCTTCGCGTGCGACTGGAGCGCGAGCCCGGCGGGCTGCGCGCATACAGGCACGATCCGGGCGGCAGGGAGCGCACGTGGACGCTGCTGGGAGCCTCGCGCGGAGAGGGAGGTATTCTCGGCGAGGGCATCCGCCAAGCATTGCTGCGCGACCCAACCTATGGCTCCGCGCTGACGGCCACGCAGCAGATGTTCCACGAGGCGACGCGCGTATGACCCCGCCAGCCACGCGCCGCTGGTGCTGAGCGCATGACCAGCTTGACCACGTGCGTGGACGCCGAGGCCGCCGCCAACCGCGCTGCCGCGGAGATCGCCCGGCGCCTGCAGAGCGCGCGCCGCGAGCGTGGCGGCGCCCACCTGGCGCTCAGCGGCGGCAGCACGCCAGCGCGCACCTATGAGCTGCTGGCATCCGAGCTGGAGCGCTGGGAGGGGATCGAGCTGTGGTTCGCTGACGAGCGTTGCCTACTTCCCGACGATGAGGAAAGCAATTACCGCCTCGCCAAGGAAACGCTGCTGGCGAGCGCCGCGGGCCTGGCGGAGAACGGTGTCCACCGCATGCTGGGCGAGCTCGGCCCCGAGCTGGGCGCGGAGCGCTACGAAGGCGAGCTGCGCGAGCACGCGCCGAAGCCGGATCCAATCGCCGCGGGCGGCCCGCCGCAGCTCGACGTGATCGTGCTGGGCATCGGACCCGACGGTCACGTGGCCTCGCTGTTTCCCGGAGCGCCGACGCTGGACGCGGACCCCGGGAGAGCTGTGCCTCGGCGTGCACGACTCGCCCAAGCCGCCGCCGCAGCGGATCACCTTGACGCTGCCGGTTCTGCACGCCGCCCGTCGCTGCCTGCTGCTGGCCACCGGAGCCAGCAAGGCGGATGCGGTCAACGCGATGCTCGGGGAGCCGAGCCACCACGTACCCGCCAGCCTGCTCCGGCGCGAGCGCCTCAGCGTGATCGTCGACGACGCCGCCGCGCCCGCTCCGCTGCAGCGCTGAGCGATCCGGGCGCGAGCCCCGGGCGCGAGCCCCGGCGCGAGCGCTCGCAGAGAAAGCCCCAGAGCGGGTCGCTGGCTTCGTAGAGTGGGTGCGCGACAGCGATGGCCACCGACGCCCTCAAGAGCAGTGGTCTCTCCCCCGCCGCGGTGCAGGCGCTCAACGGTCTGGAGGCGGCGCGCGAGCGCACGCTGGCGTTGGTGTCGCACCTGGACGACGAGCAGCTGCAGCGGGTGCACTCGCCGATCATGAGCCCGCTCGTGTGGGACCTCGGCCACATCGCCGCCTACGAGGACCTGTGGCTCGCACACCGTCACGGCGAGCTCGCGCTGCTGCGCCCCGAGCTCGCTGACCTGTACGACGCGTTCGAGACTCCGCGCGCCGTGCGCGGGAAGATCGAGGCGCTCAGCCCGGACGCCGCGCGCGCTTATCAGGAGGCGGTACGCGCGCGCACGATCGAGACGATTGCCGAGCGTGGCGTGGGCGACGGCGCGATCAGCGAGATGGTCATTCGCCACGAGCTGCAACACGGCGAGACGATGTGCCAGACGCTAGCGATCGCCGGTCTGCTGCCCGCGCGTGAGGCCGAGCGGATGGGCAGCCCTCTCGCGAGCGGCGAGCCCGGCGGGGAGTGGGCCGATATTCCCGCCGGCCCGTTCGAGATGGGAGCGCCGGCGGACGACTTCTCCTATGACAACGAGCGCCCGCGTCACCGCGAGCAACGGCGGCGTTCCAGATCGCCCGCTGGCCGGTCAGCAACGCGAGCTGGCTGCGCTTCAGCATCGAGCAGCGTGGCTACGAGCGGCGCGAGTGGTGGTCTCGGCAAGGCTGGGCTTGGCGGCTGGAGCAGGGACAGACCCACCATCCCTCGATTGCCAGCGGCCACCCGCAGGCGCCCGCGTGCCACGTTTCGTGGTTCGAGGCGGAGGCGTTCGCGAACGCCAACTCGGCCCGCCTGCCCAGCGAGGCCGAGTGGGAGAAGGCCGCCACCTGGGAGGGCGGCGGAGCCGCGCGCGGCGCGGCGCTGCAAGGGGTCGGGCGCGTGTGGGAGTGGACGCGCAGCGCGTTCGGCGGCTACCCGGGGTTCGTGGCTCACCCTTACCGCGAGTACTCGGAGGTGTTCTTCGGCGACGCCTACCGGGTCATGCGTGGCGGCTCGTGGGCCACCGACGCGCGCGTGCGCAGCCCTTACTTCCGCAACTGGGACCTGCCCCAGCGCCGCCAGATCTTCGCCGGCGTGCGGCTCGCGAGGGACGCGGGCTGAAGGCGCACGGCCAGCGCCTGCGCCGAGCGAGCCGATAGACGATAGGCTCGCTCGGCGGGGCCGGCTGCGCTAGCGTCGCTGCCCGCGAACAGCTGATGGAGGCGCATACCCCAACGGAGCCGGTCGCCGAGACGGAGACGGCCATCCGCATCGACTCCCATCTCGACGGGGCGCACGAGCGCTCGCTCGCCGACGACGTGCTCGATGGCCTCACGCGCCCGTTCAAGGAACTGCCGCCCAAGCACTTCTACGACGCGCGCGGCGCTGAGCTGTTCGACCGCATCTGCGAGCTGCCCGAGTACTACCCGACGCGCGCCGAGCGCGCGATCCTAGAGCGCCACGCCCACGAGCTCGCCGCCGTGACCGGGGCCGCCGAGCTCGTCGAGCTGGGCTCGGGCACGGCCAGCAAGACGCGCGTCTTGCTCGACGCGCTGCACGCCGGCGGCACGCTCGAGCGCTATGTGCCCGTCGACGTCACCGAGAGCGTCGTGCGCGAATGCGCGGAGACCCTCACGCGGGAGTATCCGGGGCTGCGCGTGCACGGTGTGATCGGCGACTTCGAGCGCCATCTCGACCAGATCCCGCCCGCCGTCGGCCCACGGGTCGTGGCCTTCCTCGGCGGCACGATCGGCAACTTCCCGCCGGGCAGCCGCCGCCGCATGCTGCGCGACGTGTGCGGGTTGCTCGGTCCCAGCGACCACCTGCTGATCGGGACCGACCTCGTCAAGGACCCGCAGGTGCTGGAAGCTGCATATGACGACGCTCAGGGCGTTACGGCGGAGTTCAACCGTAACGTGCTGCGCGTTCTCAACCGCGAGCTCGACGCCGACTTCGAGCCCGACGACTTCGACCACGTGGCGCTGTTCGACGCCGAGCACGAGTGGATCGAGATGCGACTGCGGGCGCGCCGCGAGCACACCACGCTGGTGCGCGATCTCGATCTACCGGTCCACTTCGACAAGGGCGAGGAGATGCGCACCGAGATCAGCGCGAAGTTCACCTGCGCGCGTCTCGAGGCCGACCTGCTCGCGGCCGGGCTCGAGCTCGTGCGCTGGTTCACAGACCCCGACGAGCTGTTCGCTCTGACGCTGTCGCGTCCGGCGAGCTCCGACGCGAGGTACGACGAGGCCGCCTGAGGCGAGGTCCGTGGAGGTGCCCGCCGCACGTGGCGGCCGCTGCACGTCGCCGCCGACGGGCGCGAACGCACCGGCGCGGCGGCCGCTGTGACAGCTGGGCTCAGTCGAGCGCGTCGTAGCCCCACAGGGCCACGAGATCGCGATCCAGGTAGTCGCTCAGCGCCACCACCTCGGGCTTGAAGCGCCGGCGCAGCTCCAGCATCAGGCCCTGATCCGGAGGCTGCGGCGCCGCGTAGGCCAGACGCCGGACCGCGCCGCCGAGCACGCCGCGGCGCACCCGCTTCGGCGTCAGCCCCGTGAGCGTGCGCGTGAGCGCCCCGACCGCAGCGGGATCTGCGTCGGCACGCCCCACGGCATTGCGCAAGCGGTGTAGGCGCACCGAGCGAACCGCCTTGAGCGGCTCGGTCTGGACCGCTTGCAGCGGCACGCTGTCGTCCACCTCGAGGAAGCGCTGCACGGCGCCGCACCGTGGCCTCGTTGTCGCGGCGAAAGTCGTCGTAGACGATCAGCATCATCCGCTCGCGGGGAAAATGGGCGTCGAAGCGACGCAGCTGCTCGACGTACCGCACGTGCTCCGAGTACAGGAACTGGGGAGCCAGAAAGGATCCGTCGGCTGCCTGCGCGCGCCGCTGCTGCTCGAGCGCGAGCGCCTTGCGAAAGTCCTTCTCCGGCTCCACGTGGCTGGTGACCATCTGCAGGTGGTAGGAGCGCAGATAGCTGGCGGGCTCGCGCAGGATCGCGATGATGCGCGCGTCGGGCGCGAGCGCCGCGATCTCGGCGGCCGCGGTCGGCGAGCGAATGTACTGGGGCGAGGTGTCGCCGATTCGCTGCCCCGCTCGCGCGTCGGCGAACAGCGCCAGGTAGCGCTCGAGCGTCTGCGGCCGGTCGGGCGTTTCGCGGTCGAGTGCGGGGCGCAGCTCGGGCGCGAAGAAGCGCGGCTCCTTGTGCTCGGACAGGAACACCTGCGGGTGGTCGCGCAGCATGTAGTAGAGCGCCGTCGTGCCGCACTTCTGGTGGCCGATCACGAAGAAGTCCGGCACTCTCGGCCGAGGCTCGGCCGCAGCCCGAGAGCTCGGCGTCGCGCGCGAACGAGCGGTCCCTGCGGGCGCGTCCATGGCCGCCGAGTCCCCGTCCTGGCCTTCGAGGCTCATACGGCACGAGTGTAAAGGAGACCGCTGCTCGCGCCGTCGGGGGACGGGCGCTCGCGCCGTCGGATAAAGTCCGCGACGTGGACTTCGCCGGGCGCTCGGCAGTGGTAGTGGGGGGAGCCTCCGGCCTCGGAGAGGCGACCGTCCGCGCGCTCCACGATCGCGGGCGCGAGCGTCACGGTGGCGGACGTCAACGCCGACAAGGGCGAGGCGCTCGCAGCCGAGCTGAGCGTGGGGTTCGTCGCCTGCGACGTACGCGAGGAGGACCAGGTTCAGGCGGCCGTACAGATGGCCGCCGAGGCCGACGGCGGCCTCCGCATCGCCGTCTGCTGCGCCGGAACCGGCTGGGCCCAGAAGGTGGCCGGCTCGAAGGGGCCGCATCCGCTGCTGCCGTTCGAGACGATCATCTCGATCAACCTGATCGGCACGTTCAACGCGCTGCGCTTCTCCGCTGCGGCGATGATCGCCAACGAGCCGCTCGACGACGGCGAGCGCGGGGTGTGCGTGAATACGGCGTCGATCGCCGCGTTCGATGGCCAGGTCGGCCAGATCGCCTACTCCGCTTCCAAGGGCGGGGTCGTGGGCATGACGCTGCCCGCGGCGCGCGACCTCGCGCAGTACGGGATCCGCGTCAACACGATCGCCCCCGGCCTGTTCGACACGCCGCTGCTGGCCGCGCTTCCCGAGGAGGCGCGCAGGCGCTCGGCGCCGGCATTCCCTTCCCGCCGCGCCTCGGCCTGCCGAGCGAGTACGCGCAGCTCGCCTGCCAGCTGGTCGAGAATCGCATGCTCAACGGCGAGACGATCCGACTCGACGGCGCGCTGCGGATGCCGCCGCGCTAGCGGCCTGCTCGCCGCCGCCCTACACCTCGTCATAACCCCACAGGCTGACGAGATCGCGTTCGAGGTACTCGCTGATCGCGAGCACCTCGCCCTTGCAGCGCCGTCGTAGCTCACGCATCAAGCTGCTCGTCCGGCGCCGGCGGCTCGCTGTCGAGGATCTTGCGATTGACGCTCTGCAGCGCTCCGCGCCGCAGCCGCCTGGGCGCGACGGTCTTCAGCGCGAGCTTGGCCGCGCGGCGAGACCGGACCGCGCCCCACCGAGACCGCCTCGACGAGCCCCTGGGCGCGATGCGAGCGGACCCGCACGGTTGGATTGGCTTCGGTCGACTCGATCTCGACCGCGTCGTCGACCTCGAGAAAGCGCAGGATCTTGCGCAGCTCTCGCTCGTTGTCGTCACGAAAGTCGTCGTAGATCAGCTCGAGCACGCGCTCGCGGCCGAATTGCTCGCGATACGGGCGCAGCTGCTCGACGTAACGAACGTGCTCCGAGTACAGCAGCGTGCGCCCCCACAGCGAATCGTCCGCGCCGCGCGCGTCGCGACGCCTCTCCGGCTCGAGCGCGAGCGCGGCTGCCGAAGTCGGCCTCGGACTCGATGCCGGATTGCAGCAGCTGCAAATGCAGCGAGCGAAGAAAGCTCGCCGGCTCCCTGAAGATCGCGACGATGCGCGCGTCCGGGCGCAGCTCGGCGATCCGCTCGGCCGCGTGCGGCGATCGCAGGTAGGACGCCGAGGCCTCGCCGACTCGCTGCTGCGGCCCGGCGGCCTCGAACAGCGACAGGTACTGCTCCAGCGTGTGCGGGTGTCGCTTCGATTGACCCGCGTCCTGACCAGGCTCGCGCGCGAAGATGTGCGGTTCCTTGAGCGCGGGCATGTAGATCTGCGGATGGGTGCGCAGCATCTCGTACATCGCCGTGGTGCCGCTCTTGGCATGTCCGACGATGAAGAAGTCGGGAAGCCTCGCCCGCTGCGCACGCACGCGCTCGTCGAGCGCCGCCATGTCCTCGTCCGCGCGCATCGCGCTTTCAGGATACGCGCTCGTGCTCGACGCTCCTGGCGCTGGCCGCGTCAGCGCGTCGGGCCTGGCGCGCTTTCCACCTGCGTCGGATCCTCATGCTGAGGGTGCCCGCGCGCGGCCACGATCGTGGACCTCGGGTGTCGTTGATGCGCGCCGCCAGACCTTCGAGGTTGCGATGGCGACCGTGGATCACGCGCGCGGTCTCGACGACCGTCGTCGGCAACCCGAGCCGCAGGTTGTACTCGGGCGCCAGCACGAACAGGCGCACGTCGTTCTGCCACGCGCAGCGCCTGAACGCCGGCTGATCGGCAGTGCCCCCTCGCGAGGTAGCCCTCGACAGGCGGCGCGGGTTGGGCGTCGCGGCGCCCGGGAAAGGCTCCTCGCGCAGCCATGCCGCGTAGGTCTGTTCCCAGTCGCGCATGAACGAGGCGATCCGCTCGCTCGCGCGCCACGCGACCACGCCCGTGTTGAATTCGTAGA
This sequence comes from uncultured Solirubrobacteraceae bacterium, assembly GCA_963846205.1. Lineage (GTDB taxonomy): Bacteria > Actinomycetota > Thermoleophilia > Solirubrobacterales > Solirubrobacteraceae > Palsa-744. The sequence goes on from CAWJVB010000006.1 coordinate 678,205, forward strand.
ACGCGCGCGGGACCTCCGGGTCGCGCAGGCCGCGCTGGCCGGGAGCGAAGGCGACCGCCAGCTCGTAGTGGTCGAGCAGCGCCAGCACGTGAGCGATCTCCTCGACGACGAACGTGTCGGTGTCGAGGTAGATCGTGCGCTCGAACGGCGAGCGGCGCATGTTGGCGATCTTGTCGAGGTAGGGATTGCCGGATGGCTCGAACCGCGCGACCGACAGCCCAGGCTCGCTGTCGACCTCGACCGAGCTGAACAGGAGGTGGGGCAGCGAATGGTGGCGCAGAGACGAGCGCGCCGACTGGACGGCCTCCGCCACGTAGGGCTCGCCCGAGCACGAATAGAGGATGCCCGCGGGAGCCGCCGCGAGACTCGACGCCGGCTGCTCAGGCATCGCACGAGGGAGCGGGCCGGCCCGCTCCTCCCAGCAGGTGGGGCCGTCGCGCCACTCGCGGCTAGGACAGCCGCTCGACGAGCATCGCCATGCCCATGCCGCCGGCGGCGCACATCGACTCGATGCCGTAGGTCCCGTCGAGCGTGTCGAGGTCGTTGAGCAGCGTCGTCATGATCCGCGCGCCGGTCATCCCGAACGGGTGGCCGAGCGCGATCGCGCCGCCGAACGGGTTGAGCTTGTCGTCGTCGATCCTCAGGTCTTCCTTGCACGGCACGATCTGCGCGGCGAACGCCTCGTTGATCTCGACGACGTCGATGTCGCCCATCGTCATGCCCGTCTGCTCGAGCAGCTTCTGGATCGCGGGGATCGGCCCGAGGCCCATGATCTCCGGGCGCATCGCCGGCGACGGTCGAGGCGACGATCCGCGCCCGCGGCTTCAGGCCGAGCTCCTTGGCCCGCTGATCGGACATGATCAGCAGCGCGGCGGCGCCGTCGTTGAGCGGACATGCGTTGCCGGCCGTGACGGTGCCGCCCTCCTTGAACACGGGCGGAGCGTGGCGAGCTTCTCGATCGTCGTCCCCGGGCGCGGCCCGTCGTCCTTGCTGACGACCGTCTCGGGCACGTCGATCTCGTTGCCCTCCTTGTCGACGTCCTTGTGCGCGGGCACGGTGACGGGCACGATCTCCCTGTCGAAGTGGCCGCTCGTCGGCGGCGTCGACCGCGCGGGTCTGCGAGATCACCGCCCATTCATCCTGCGCCTCGCGGCTGACGTTGCAGCGCTCGGCGACGTTCTCCGCGGTCATGCCCATCGGGATGTACACGTCGTAGGCGGCGCCCTGCGAGCCGTCGACAGCGTGGTTGAACTCGAACGGCGTGCCGCCGCCGGCGCGCGAGACCGCCTCGACGCCGGCGGCGATGTAGGTGTCGCCCTCGCCCGCCTGGATCGCGTGGAAGGCCATCCGCGCCGTCTGCAGCGACGACGCGCAGAAGCGGTTGACGGTCAGTCGCCGGCACGTGGTGGTCGATGCCGGCGAGCAGGCCGGCGACGCGTCCGACGTTGTAGCCCTGCTCGCCCTCGCAGAAGCCGCAGCCCATCATGATGTCGACGATCGGCCCGGATCGAGCCTCGGGGTTGCGCTCGATCAGCGCCTGCAGCGGGATCGCCGCCAGGTCGTCCGCGCGAACGCTCTTGAGCGACCCCTTGCCGGCACGCCCGATCGGCGTGCGGATGGCGTCGACGATCACTGCTTCGGGCATGTGGGCTCTCTCCTTGGTCGTTTGATGCTCGCCGGCGGGTCCGGCAGCGAGGCGCGAGGCGCGCGGAATCCTACGCGATCGCCGTAGCTCAGTCCAGGTCGTCATAGCCCCACTCGTCACCAGGTCGCGACCCAGGTAGTCGCTCAGCGCGGCGACCTCGGGCTTGAAGCGGCCGCGCAGCTCGAGCATGAACTCCTCGTCGGGCGGCGGCGGGGCGGCGTAGACGGCACGGCGCCAGCGAGCGCGGAACGCGTCGCTGCGCAGCGCTGCGGGTATCGCAGCGTTCAGCGTTCGCGACGCGCGACCGGCGGCCGTTGGGCGCCGTCGCGGGCAGATCGCGCGGCCGCGGCCAGGCGGTGCAGGCGCACGAGCGCACTGCCTCGCAGCGGCTTGGTCATCGAGCGTCTCGATCGGCAGCCGTGTCGTCGACGCGAGGAAGCGCAGCACCTCGCGAACGACGTCGCCTCGTTGTCGGGCGGAAGTCGTCGTAGATCAGCACCAGCACCTGCTCGCGCGGAAACAGCGCGTGGAAGCGGCGCAGCTGCTCGACGTAGCGCACGTGCTCGGAGTAGAGCAGCGCCTCGGGGTGATGACAGCCGCGCGGGATGCGCTTGCCGCGCGCGCGCTGGCATCCTCGAGCGCGATCGCCTTGCGGAAGTCGTTCTGGGTCTCGACTTTGCTCGAGCACCATCTGCAGATGGAACGAGCGCAGGAAGCTCGCCGGCTCGCGCAGGATCGCGATGATGCGCGCGTCCGGCTGCAGCTCGGCGATCGCGCCTGGCGCAGCCTGGGAGCTGATGTACTGGGGTGAGGCCTCGCCGACGAGCTGCTCTGGAGCGGCGGCTGCGAACAGCGACAGATAGCCCTCGAGCGTGTGGTGCGCCGGCCGCCTGGCGTGCGATCTGGCGAGCGCTGGTCGGGCGCGAAGAACCGCGGCTCCTTGACCTCCGGCATGAAGATCTGCGGATGGCTCTTGAGCATCAGGTAGCAGCGCCGTCGTGCCGCACTTCTGATGCCCGACGATGAAGAAGTCGGGCACCCTCCCATTCGGCGCGCCTGCAGCGCCAGGTCCCGCTGCACCCGCCATCGTCTCGCTACAGGTCCAGGCGGCTGACGCCGAGCTCGTCGAAGCCGACGTGGTGGGCGAGCTCGTGGCGGACCGTGCGCGTGACCTGGTCGCGCAGCAGGTCGGGGTCGTGGCCGAAGTCGCGGCGCAGCGTGTCGCGGAAGATGACGATCCGATCGTGCAAGTTGTCGCGGGTCGCGCCGTCGCCCTGGTAGAGGCCGTAGGCGCCGCGGCGGCGCCCGCCGTCGGAGATCACCACCGCGACGTGGCCAGCGCGTTGCGCAGCAGGTCGGGCAGATCGTCGAGCGCGTCGCGCACGAGCTCCTCGAAGTCGCTCGTCGTCGAGCGGATCGAGCTCCAGGAACTCGCCTTCCTCGGGCTCGACGGCCAGGCCTTCGCGCGCGAGCGCTCGGAGTGCCGGACGATCTCATCGAACTCGCTCTCGGACTCGGGATCGCGCCAGCCGGCCAGGCGCACCGCGACGAACGCGACGCTGCCCATCAGCACCGCGGCGACGATCACGCCGAGCGCGACGTCCTCGAGCGCGCGCACCGCCCCGACGAGCTGAAGCCCTGCGCGACGACCAGCACGACCAGCCCGAGCGACAGCGCGATGAGCGCGGCCACGCCGACGCGCCGGAGGTGGCCGGAGGCGCCTGGCGGCTGGCGGCGCGCGCATCGCATCCGGCCCTATTTCAGCGTGCGGGCGATCACGAGACGCTGGATCTCGTTGGTGCCCTCGTAGATCTGGGTGATCTTGGCGTCTCGCATCATGCGCTCGACCGGGTACTCCTTGACGTAACCGTAGCCGCCGAGCACCTGGATCGCCTCGACGGTCACGGCCATCGCCGTGTCCGAGCAGAAGACCTTGGCCATCGAGGAGTACTTGCCGCGCTGCGGGTGGCCCTGATCGGCCATCGCGCACGCCTTGTAGAGCAGCTCGCGGCGCGGCCGCGGTCTGTGTTTCCATGTCGGCGAGCTTGAACTGGATCGCCCTGGAACTCGTTGATCGCCTTGCCGAACTGGCGGCGCTCGCGCGCGTAGCCGACCGCGTAGTCGGTCGCGCCCTGCGCGATCCCGACGGCCTGCGCGGCCGCGCCCGAGCCGCGTGCGCTCGAGCGTGGCCAGCGCGACCGACAGGCCCTTGCCGACCTCGCCGATCACGTTCTCGTGCGGGCACGCGCACCTCGTCGAAGATCGGCTGCCCGGTCGGCGAGGCGCGGATCCCGAGCTTGTGCTCGAGCTTGCCGACGCTGAACCCGGGCGGTCGGCCTCGACGACGAACGCCGTCATGCGCCGGCGTCTCGCGGTCGGTGACGGCGAAGCAGATGTAGAAGTCGGCGACGCCGAGGTTGCGTGATCCAGTTCTTGGTGCCGTTGATGACCCACTCGTCGCCGTCGCGGACGGCGGTGGTCTTCATGCCCGCCGGGATCCGAGCCGGCCTCCGGCTCGGACAGCGCGAACGCCGGCGACCACTCGCCGGTGGCGCAGCGCGGCAGGAAGCGCTCCTTCAGCTCGTCGGAGCCGAACAGCTGGATCGGCAGCGTGCCCAGCTCCTGGACCATCAGGATCAGCGCGCACGACGCGTCGACCTTGGCGATCTCCTCGACCGCCATGTTGAGCATCAGCGTGCCGGTGCCGGTGCCGCCGTACTCGGTCGGGAACGGCAGCCCGAGGATGTCCTGCTCGGCGAGCAGCTTGCGGACGTCCCAGGGGTATTCGGCGCGCTCGTCGATCTCCGCCGAGCGCGGCGCGATCTGCTCCCGCGCGATCTGCCCGATCGTGGCGCAGAAGTCGAGGTGCTCCTGCGGGATCGTGTAGACGTCGCTGACCGCCTCCATGAGCCGCTGATCCTAGTGATGAGCGCCGCGCGCGTGCCGTCCGGCGCCGGCGCCTCGAAGCGGTGCGCGCCGGCGCATGACGTCGCGGCCGCGAGCTGCGCTGCATGGTCGCTGACCGCTCAGGCATGAGCGCGCCGAGACCACGCGAGATCGACGTCGACCCGGAGCGGGTCGCAGCGCTGGCTGGCCGAGGACCCGCCCGCTGCAGGTGATCGACGTGCGCGAGCGCTACGAGCGCGAGGCCGGGCACATCGCCGGCACGCGCCACATCGAGCTCGCCCAGCTGTCCGCGCAGGCGCCGAGCATCGAGCGCGAGCGGCCGGTGGTCTTCTACTGCCGGGTGGGCGCGCGCTCGACGATGGCCGCGCAGGCGCTGCGCGCGTCGCGGCTTCAGGCGTACTCGATGCGCGGCGGACTGCTGCGCTGGGCACGCGAGGGCCGGCCGCTCGTCACCGCAGGACGGCTACGTTGCCGACCACTAGCAAAACCAGGCGAGCAGAGGAGGCGCAGATGGAGGCTTCGACGGATATCCGGGCGTGACCGAGGGCGAGGGCTACGCGGTCGGCAATCTCGACGACCTCGGCGACGGCCCGGGCTTTCGCAAGGTCCGCAAGGGCCTCGGCGTGACCGCCTTCGGCGTCAACGCGATCGTGCATGCCCCCGGGCATCGAGACCGGCTTTCACTACCACGAGTCCAGGAGGAGCTGTACTTCGTCCACCGCGGCGCGATCGAGATGGAGTTCGGCGACGGCTCCGTCCAGCGCCTCGGCGAGGGCGGGCTCGCTCGCGTGGACGCCGCCACCGTGCGCAAGATCCGCAACGTCGGCGACGGCGACGCGGTCTACGTCTGCGCGGGCGGCAAGGACGGCTACGTCGGACGCGACGGGCAGCGTTCCCGAGGGCGAGGAGCAGCGCGTCGGGCGCTGCACGAGCCTGAGCACTCAGACGGGCAGACCCAGTAACCGGCGAGAGCGGCTGGAGTGCGAGTGACTGACGCGGAGCCCGCGGCAGGGCGCCTGCGCGTGAACGAGCGAGCTGACGATCCCGCTGGGCGAGATCAGCTGCGCGCGAGCCGCTCCTCGGGGCCCGGCGGCCAGCACGCGAACGTCACCGCCTCGCGCGTGGAAGCGAGCTTCGACGTGCGCGCCTCGCGCGTCGCTCAGCGACGACCAGCGCGAGCGCCTGCTGGCCCGTCGCCGGCCCGCGCGTGGTGGCGGTCGCGCAGGACGAGCGCTCGCAGACGCGCAACCGCGAGCTGGCGCTGCGCCGCCTGGCCGAGCGGCTCGCGCGCGGCGCTGGCCGTGCCGAGCGCCGCCGCGCGACGCGTCCGACCGCGGCCTCGCGCGAGCGGCGCCTGGCAGCGAAGCGCCGCGCGGGCACGCAAGCGAAAGCGCGAGCGCCGTCGCCCGACGGAGCGCGGCCGACTAGTTCAACAGCTCCTTGACGTAGCGCTGGTGCAGGCGACCCGAGCGTGGTCTTCTCGGGATGAAAACCGATCGCGTTCCACAGCAGGCCGGAGGCGGGCGCCCACGCGATGATCAGGTACACGCCGAGCACGATCGCGCTCACGCGTAGGCGGCGCGAGCTCGACAGCGCCGCCATCGGCAGCACCCACAGCACGTACCACGGCAGCACCCAGCGAGAGCGTCACCAGCAGCGCGACGCTCGCCCACCCGGACGCCGTCAGCGGACTTCGCCTACGCCAAGCCTGCAGGCAGCACAGCGCCACCGCTACGAGCAGCGCTCCGCTCAGCACGACGTGCAGCGATTCGGTCTCGCCGCCCTTGCCGAGTGCCAGCCCGATCAGGTTGGGCACGCTGACGTTGGTCACCAGGCGGCTCTGCGTGCTCAGATCGGGCACGTGCAGCCCGAACGCGATCAGGCTCGCCAGCGCCGTGACCGCGACCGCGACGGCCATTCCCAGAGCGACCTGCGTGAGACGTCGCGGCGTGCGCAGCAAGCGCGGCGAGCACGACCGGGATCAGCACGCCGCCCGACGCCTTGATCGCCGCCGCCGTCACGAACGCGGCGCCGGCCGCGAGCTCGATCGGCGACAGCGGCAGCAACCAGCCGCGCAGCGTCCCCCGCCAGTCGCCGTGCGTCACGCGTGCGCGCAAGCCGGAGCCCGCATCGGCCCGCCCGCGCTGGCGCGTGCTCCGATCGCCGCTTGCCTGGGGCGCCGGCCGGCGCCGAGGAGCCGCTCCGCGCCGGCGCCGTCGCGCGCGACGCTCGCGCGCGAGCAGCAGCAGGTAGAAGCCGAGCACGATCAACAGCACCATCAGGAAGTCGTTGTGGTCCCCGCCCAGGCCCCACACCAGCACGATCGGGTTGAGGCCGACGAGCACGATCGCGGCGACGGGGTCGCGGCCGAGCAGTCGGGCGCATTTCCACACGAGCGCGATCGTGGCGAGGCTGGCCAGCGCGAGCAGCCCCTTCAGCACCCAGAAGGAGGCGGCCACGCCGAGCGGCACGACGACGAACGTCAGCAGCGTGAACAGCGGTCCGTAGGGGCTGAGCAGCTGGTGCCAGTTGCTGAGGTCGTAGCTGGGGTCGTTGTGCGGCTCGAGGATCGGGATCGTCGTGTACGGGTTGAGGTTGTGCACGACCTCCATGCGTCCGTAGTTGACGTAGTTGAAGATGTCGGTCAGCGCCAGCGGCGGCGACAGGAAGAAGATCGCGTGCACGGCGATCACGGCCGCGATCACCCAGCGTGCGCGCAGGCGCGGCACGTAGCGCGAGGCCGAGCGCGTAGCTCACGTACATCAGCACGATCGCGCCGCTGAACAGGTACTTGAGCGTCGTGCTGTTGCGCGTCAGGCCCGGCAGCAGGCCGCCGAGCGGACCTGCCATCCAGCGCGGGAAGTAACCCGCGTGCGTGGTCGCCGCGAGGAGGCTGGGCCGGTTGGCCGCCAGCAGCACGACCAACAGGCTGCACGCGACGATCGCGACCAGGCAGGCGCTCCGACGCCGGCTCGCCTTGCGCTGGATGCAAGCGCGCCTGCACGCCCCGTTTGCAGCGCGCCCGCCGAGGCCTGAGCTCCCGGCCGGCGCGTCGCGCAGGGGGAGTGTGCTCGCGTCGCTTGACATTCGTCTGCGCCCGCCGCAGCGAGCTCACTCAGGGTAGACAAACGGGCCGCCGCGAGCTTCCGATGATAGGCTCGCGCCGGTGCAGCGGAGTCTCGCCCACGTCGTTCGACGCGCGGTGCCGCACTCGCTGTACCGCAGGTATCGCAAGCGCCGGATCGCGTCGCTGATCTCGGCTTACGAGGCGCACGAGGTGACGCACACGTACGCGGGCCACGAGTTGCACGTGCACCTCGCGGACCCGCTCGCGGAGGGCTGGTACGACCACGACTGGGAGGAGTGGGAGCTGATCAAGTTCCTGCGCGAGCAGCGCGTGCTCTCGCCCGGCGGGACTGTTTTCGACCTCGGCGCGCACCAGGCGATCGTCGCGCTCCAGCTAGCACGAGCGGTGGGCGAGGGCGGGCGCGTGGTCGCCGTCGAGGCCGAGCCTCACAACGCTCACGTGGCAGCGATCAACCGCGAGCTCAATAACGCCGAGAACCTCATCGTGATCCATGCCGCCGCGGCGGCGAGCAGCGGCGTGGCCGCCTTCGCCGAGGGTCTCAACGGTGCGATCGACACGCGGCCGGCGTCGGCCAACATCACCGTCCCTGCGGTCACCGTGGACGAGCTCGCCAGCCGCTTCGGCACGCCGGCGCTCGTGCTGGTTGACGTCGAGGGCTACGAGGGAGAGGTCCTGCGGGGCGCCGCCGCCACGCTCGCCGATGGTGGCACCTCCTTTGCCGTGGAGGTACACGACACGATCACGTCGTTTGGCGACAGCCCCGAGTGGATCGCCGATCGCTTCGCGGACTTCGAGCGATACATCGCCCTTGAGGACGATCAGCGGCCCGTGAAGCTCGAGGGCCAGCCGCCGACCGGTCGCTTCTTCCTCGTGGCCATTGCACGCACCCGGCCGCTCGCCTAGCGCCTCCGTAGAACCTGAGGGCCCGCCGGAGCGGGCCCTCGAAGGTTAGACCTATGTGGCCGCGACCAGCGTCGCGGCGTCTCCGTCGCCTCGGCTAGATCGCCTGGACGTTGACGGCCTTGGGTCCCTTCTCACCCTGCTCCGGGTCGTAGGACACCTTGGCGCCCTCCTGCAACGAGCGATAGCCCTCGCCGTTGATGCCGGTGTGGTGAACGAACAGGTCCTTGTCGCCGTCATCCGGGGTGATGAAACCGAACCCCTTGTCGTCGCTGAACCACTTTACGGTGCCGGTTGGCATGTGGTGACTCCTCCACGGTATGTGCGTGCTGCTCCGCGGAGGATGCTTCATGAAGCTTCGACCTGCGAGCGCTTGCACTGCTTTCGCCGGTCTCATGTGCCGGCCAGACAAGCACGACCGTAGCAGGTCATCACGGGCTCGTGTTGTACGAAATGTTTTAGATCGGCTGATCGATTTCCCGAGCGTTTGCAGGGCCATTTGAGCGACCGCGTCGAGTACGACTAGGGTCGGGGCGCGTCGAGCGAGTCGGCGCAGACGATTCGCGCGACTGCTGCCGCCGGCCGCGGCGGCCGATGCGTCCGAGATCGCGGACGGGCTCGACCTGCAGGGGCGCACTCGAGCAGAGCCGACGCAGGCCGTGCCTGATCCTCAACATGATCAGCACCGTCGACGGACGCGCCAGCGTCGGCGGCCGCTCCGGTCCGATCGGAGACCGCGCCGATCACGAGCTGTTTCACGCGCTGCGCGCAAGCGTCGACGCGGTGATGGTGGGCGCGGGCACGGTGCGCGTCGAGCGCTACGGCAGGATCATCCCCGACGAGGCGACCAGGCGGCGTCGCAGCGAGCGGGGGCTCGGCCCCGAACCGCTGGCGTGCATCGTCTCGGGGCGACTGTCGCTGCCCGCAGACCTTCCGCTGCTCGCCGAGCCCGCCGCCCACGTCGTGGTGCTGACGGCGTCTGCGGCGAGCCTGCCGAACGCCGCCGCGCGAGTCGATTACGTGCGCGCCGAGCGCGACGGCAGGCTCGACCTGCCGGCTGCGACAAGCGAGCTCTCGGAGCGCTTCGACGTGCGCACGCTGCTGTGCGAGGGGGGTCCGCACCTCAACGCCGAGTTGCTGCAGGCGGGACTGGTCGACGAGCTGTTCCTGTCGCTCTCGCCGAAGCTCGCCGGCGGCGAGGACGCTACCGGCGAGGCGCTTCGGATCGTCGCCGGAGCGCAGTTTCGCGAGCCGCTGCAGCTCGAGCTGCTGGGCGTGCTCGAGAGCGGGTCGAGCCTGTTCCTGCGCTACGCCGTCGGCGCCTCGGCGCCGGAGCGCGTGCCCTCGTCCGAGCGAGCCTGAGCCGCGGCGCGTGTCTCGCGCGAGACGATGCTGAGCAGCTCGCTGGCGAGCTGACGCCCTTCGGCGGCGACGCGCGGGGTCGCGGCGATGCGCACGACCACCTCCTCGCCGTCGAGCTCCTCCAGCGTGATGCGCGGCGGGTCGCGCAGCGGCGTGTGCAGCGACTTCTCGAGCAGCTCCTGCAGGTCGCTGGGCGTCATGCCGGCGCGCAGCCGCGCGCGCAGGTTGACCGCGTCGGGCTCGCGCAGCGGGATCACGGCGACTGTTCAGGACGACGCTGTTGGGAACCATGATCGAGTCTTCTCCATGGGCGAATGTCGTGTACAGCAGACCGAGCGAGCTGACCGTTCCCTCCAGCTGGCCCGCCAGCGGGCCGCCCTGCATGCGCACGTGGTCGCCGACGCGGAACGGTCGCGCGCTCAACAGGACGGTGCCCGCGATCACGTTGCCGAGCGTCTGCTGCGCGGCGAGACCGAAGATCACTGCGGTGAACGCGCCGCCCAGCGCCAGCGTGCGCGGCTCGATACCCGCGACACGCAGCGCGACCAGCAGCGCCAGCACGATCGTCGAGCAGGCGGATCAGGAAGCCGACCGTGCCGGCTGTCGCGGGGTCGAGCCGCCGGAACAGCGGCGGCCCGAGGCTGCGGCCGATGTCGCGCGCGACGGCCCAGCCGAGGATCATCAGCGCGATCACGGTCACGACGGTGATCGGCGTTTCCAGCGCGGGTTCGAGTTCTTTGGCAGCCGCCCCGTGCTTGCCGGCGGCGCCGAGCAGCGCGCACGCGGTTGTCGTAGAAGACGATGATCGCCGACGAACAGCGGCACGAGCACGAGCGCCTCCAGCCGCGCGCGCTTGACCACGCGCGGGCTGATCTGCCTGAGCAGGCCGACGTCGCGCCAGGCCTGGCTGCGCGTCTCGAACATCTTCTGTGGGGTCCGCGGTATCGGCATCGCCGTCTAGTCGAGCGTGTAGATCAGCATCGCCAGGCCGAACAGCAGGCAGTAGACCGCGAACGGCACCAGCGTGCGCGTCTTGAAGTATTTGACGAGGAAGCTGACGGTGAACACCGCCGTGATCGCCGCGGCGATCATCGCCACGACGGCCTGACCGCGGATCCCGTCGCCGAGGTGGCCGAGCAGGTCTGGCAGCTTGACGATGCCGGCGGCGAGGATGATCGGCGTCGCCAGCAGGAACGCGAAGCGCGCCGAGTCGCTGTGGTCGAGCCCGCGCGCCAGGCCAGCGCCCATGGTCACGCCGTCGCGACTGATGCCGGCCACGAGCGCGGTCGACTGGGCGGCGCCGATCACGAGCGCCTCGCGGTACTCGAGCGTCTCCAGGCGGCGCGCGCCGTCGGGCTTGGCGCCCTCGCGGATCGCCAGTTCGCGCACCTCGGCGCTTTTGCGGAAGCGCTCGGCGGCGAACAGCAACAGACCGTTGACCATCAGGAAGATCGCCGCGACCTCGGGCTTGGCGGTCAGCGTGCGCAGCGGGTGCTCGAACACGAGCGCCGAGCACGCCCGCGGGAATGCTCGCCACGATGATCAGCCAGGCGAGGCGCTCGGTGCTCGTCTCGGCGCGGCGCTTGCGCAGCGTGGCGAAGAACGCGCCGACGATCTCGACCCAGTCGCGCCGGTAGTAGATCAGCAGGCCGATCGCGCTGCCGACGTGCAGCAGCACGACGAACGCCAGCCAGAAGGACTCGGACTGCGACTGCACCTTGACGAGCTCGTTCCATCCGAACAGCGTCGGGAACAGCACGGTGTGACCGAGGCTGGAGATCGGGAACAGCTCGGTGACGCCCTGCAGGACGCCGAGCACGATCGCCTGGAAGTAGCTGATCGCGGAGGCGAGCGGCGCGAGGGGGAGCACGGGCATGGCGGCGTGAGCTTAGAGCGTGCGCCTGGCGCGCGGCGCATGAGAATCTTCACAGCCGCTTCACACGATCGTTTCCCTCTGGTCACAAAAGCCGAGCCTTTGCAGGGAAAATCTACTGCTATGGAGCGTCAAGGATTGACCTCGCAGCCGTCGCCGTGCGGCACTCGAGTGGACATGCATTGCCACTCGACGGCCTCGCAGGAATCCAAGCTCGGCGTGCAGCGCGTCGGCCGGCCTGCCCGAGTGCGCGACGCCTCCCGAGGAGGTGTACGAGCTCGCCAAGCGGCGCGGCATGGACCTCGTCACGATCACCGACCACGACACGATCGCCGGCGTGCTGGAGATCGCCGACCGTGCCGACGTGTTCGTGTCCGAGGAGCTGACCGCGCAGTTCCGCGGCGAGCCACAGGCGGTGCACGTGCTCTGCTACGGCATCACGCCCGAGGATCACGAGTGGCTGCAGGCCAACCGCGGCGACGTCGAGCTGTGCGCCGCGTACATGTACGAGCGCGACATCGCGTGCGCGCTGGCGCATCCCTACTACCACGTCGGCGCGCCGTTGACGCGCCCGCCACCGCCGCCGGCTGGCGCAGCTGTTCGACGTGTGGGAGGTGCGCAACGGAGCCCGCGCACGCGAGCTCAACCGCCCTGCAGCGACGTACGTCGCGACGCTCGACGGCGCCGGTATCGGCGGCTCCGACGACCACGCGGGCATCGACATCGGCCGCACGTGGACGCAGACGCCGCCGGCGCGCACGCCGGCGGAGTTCCTCGCGCACGTGCGCCACGGCAACGTCGCCGCGGGCGGCAAGCAGGGCAGCGCCGCCAAGTGGGCGCACGCGGCGATCGCGCTGGCGGCGCGGGCGCTCGGCGCCCCGCGCGCGGACGGTGCCGCCCGAGCGACCCGACCCGACGGCGATCCTGAACATGGCGCGCCGCCTGCTCAGCGAGGGGGACGCACGGCACGGGGCGAGCGATGGGGGTGGCGCCGTCTCGCCCGACCGACGCGCGAGCCTGCTGCACGCGTGGATGGCCGCGGTCGAGCTCGATCACCTCGACGAGGCCGGCCTGATCGCCTACATGCAGGCGGACTCGTTCAGCCACTCCGACCTGTATCGCCGCGCCTGCCGCGCGCACGAGCGCAAGCTGCGCGTGGCGATCGAGCGGGCTCTCGCCGCGGCGCGTGGCGAGGCTGACGTGGCGGGCGCCGCGATCGGGCCTGTTCGAGAGCTGCACGGCGGCGATCCCGTACGCGCCGGCGACGGCGTTCCTGGCCAACGAGCGCGCCAAGCTCGACACGCGCCGCGAGGACGGCGAGACGCCGCGCGTGGCGCTGCTGGCCGACGGCATCGGCTCGACGCACGGCGTCACTCGCGCGGTCGAGGAGATCCGCTCGCGCGGCGTCGAGGGATTCGAGATCGAGGTGCTCGGCACGGACCCCGAGGTCGACCGCAGGCTGTCGGCGGTGGCCGAGTTCGAGGTGCCCTACTACCCGGGACTGCGGATCGGCGTCCCCAGCCTGTCGGCCGCCGTGGAGACGCTCGCGCGAGGGCAGCTTCGACCTCGTGCACGTGTGCTCGCCGGGCCCCGTCGGCATCGCCGGCGCGCTCGTCAGTCGCGGTCTCGGCGTACCGCTGCTGGGCAGCTATCACACCGAGCTGACCGCCTACGCGGGCGTGCGCTCGGGCGAGCGTCGCGTCGCCGAGGCGATGGCGATCGGCGTGCGCGCCTTCTACGGCGCCTGCGACCTGGTGCTGTCGCCGAGCGCCGCATCGGACGCGACGCTGGCGAGCATCGGCGTCGCCCGGCGAGCGAGTCGAGCGCTGGGACCGCGGCGTCGACACCGCGCGCTTCGATCCTCGCCTGCGCGACGCCGCCCTGCGCGAGCAGGCGGCGGCTGGCCGGCCCAAGCCCGAGCGCGCGATCGACGTGCTGTACGCCGGTCGCATCACCCGCGAGAAGGGCGCCGACCTGCTCGCCGACGCGTTCTTGCGAGCTCGCGCGCAGCGACTCGCGCCTGCGCCTCGTGCTCGTTGGCGGCGGTCCCGAGGAGCAGCTCCTGCGCGAGCGCGTCGGCGAGGCGCGCGATCTTCCGCGGCTGGCTGGAGGGCGACGCGTTGGCGCGCGCGTACGCGAGCGCCGACGTGTTTCTGTTCGCGAGCCGCACCGACACCTTCGGCCAGGTGGTGCTCGAGGCGCAGGCGAGCGGTCTGCCGGTCGTGGCGGTAGCCGAAGGCGGGCCGCTGTCGCTGATCGAGGATCGCGTCAGCGGCCGGCTGTGCCCACCCGACGCACGGGCGCTGGCGGATACCGTGCTCGAGCTCGCGCAGGCTCCCGCGCTGCGCGCCCAGCTCGCCCGCGCCGGCTTGGCGTCGGTGCGCGAGCGCACCTGGGAGCGCTCACTGCAACGCCTCGGCGACGGCTACCGGCGCGCGCTCGCGCTCGACGGACGCGAAGGAGTCGCGCGTGCTGCGTGAACCGGGCTCCCGTCGCACGATCGCCGTCGCGCTGCACGACATCGAGCCGGCGACGTTCGAGCGCTGCGCGCTGATCCGCGACTGGCTCGACGATCACGGTGTCGACCGCGTCACGCTGCTTGTGATCCCGGCGCGCGACCTGCACCCGCTTGGCGAGCGCTCGCCGGAGATGATCGAGCTGGCTGAGCGAGCGGCGCCGCGGCGGAGACTCGATCGCGCAGCATGGATTCCAGCACGAGCGGACCCGCAGCGGCGGCTTCTCGCCGCGCTCGCTGTTGCGCGCGCCGGCCCGCCGCGCGGGCGAGTTCGTCGGGCTCGGCGTCGAGGAGACCCAGCGCGCCGTCAACGCCGGCTGGCGCGTGCTCAAGCTGGCGGGCGTCGAGCCGGACGGCTTCGTGGCGCCCGCCTACGCCTACACCCCCGCGCTGCGCAGCGTGCTGCCGGGCAGGTTTCGCTGGTGGGCCGGACTGCTCGGCGTCCACCGTCGCCCGCGAGACCCCGGCGAGGACGGCGCGCGCCTGCTCGCCCCGGCCTGGGGCATGGGCACGCGCGGGCCGCCTCGAGCGAGCGCTGTCGCCCACGCTGATCCGCGCCGGCGGCCTGCTGGCGGGCGAAACCCTGCGCATCGACCTGCACCCCGCCGACCTGCAGCACGCGCATCACATGATCGCGCTCGAGCGCCTCCTGCGCCGAGCCGCGCGGCGGCGCCAGGCGATCACCTACGACGAGCTGCTCGCGGCCTAGCCCGCCGGCTTTGCGCTGGAACAGCGACGGTTCGAGCGAGCTGACATGCGCCCCGCCCGCGTAGCCCAGGTGCTTGAGGCCGAACAGGTCCTCGATCGTGCGCAGCAGCGAGAAGTGGTCGTACGGTTCCTGGCTCGTCGTGTGCGCTTTCACGAACGGCGACAGCAGCAGCGCTCCGACCTGGCCCCCTCCTTCGGGCGGCAGGCTCGCGGCGACGCCCGTCGGGGGCGGCAGGTTGGGGAAGCGGGGCTGCCCGCAGCACGAGCTCGAGTCGGCGAATTCGCCGCTCGACGGCGCCTCGTCGACTGTGATCACGAGCAGGCCGTCGCTCTTGAAGGCCGGCGAGGCGAGGATCTTCGGGACGATCTGCGTAAGCAGCCCGTCGGCGGCCGGCAGCCCACCCGCGCCGCCTCCGGGACACGGGCCGGGGCTGCCGTCGTGGCAGCGGTCCGGCACGATGTAGGACAGGTTCGGCGTGCGCTTCGGCGTCGGACAGGTCGGCGTCCAGCTGGCTCAAGCCGACGTCGTCGGCGGCGCACGACGGCGATTCGGTCAGCCCCTGGAAGTACACGAACGGGTTGCGAAACGTCGCGTACGGCTGCGTCGAGGATTGGCTCGAGCTCGGATCGGGCGCCCCCAGCGCCGGGTGCGCGCAGGCCGGCGCTGCGCTGCCGGCTTCGTCGATGCCCTGCACATAGGCGCGCCACGTCAGGTGCTTGACTTCCAGCTGGCCGGGCAGCGTCGCCGTCGTCAGCGGGTACACGCAGCCTTCGCCCGCCAGCTGCTCCTCGCCGCCGACCGTCGCCGGAGCGAGGGCCGTGTACTGCGGGCAGTTGGCCGCCGTCGCCTGCGTCGGCCCCTGGCCGCTGAGCAGCGCTATGCCGTCGGCCAGCTGCTCGTGCGCGACGGCGTAGTAGCGCGCCAGCAGCGCTCCGCGCGGCTCGAGCGTGCGCGACAGGTAGGCAGCCGCCGACGATGGCCCGAACACGGCCGCGTACGGCTGGTCGGACAGCATGATCACGAACACGTGCCTGATCGGCGGCAGCTTCGTGGCCGGGGCGCCGGCCGGCGGCGCTGCCCCCGCTTGCCGCCCTGCCCGCCACCGCCCGTTCCCGGCGCGGAGGAGGGCGGCGCGCTCGCCGGCGAGGGAGCGCTCGGCTGGCTTGCCGTACTCGGCGCGGCAGGCGATTCGGGCGTGGCTTCGGCGCTCGCCGGCGGCGGTTCGCTCGCCGGAGACGTCGTTTCTGGCGTGCCGCTCGTGGCGTGCGTGGCGGGCACCACCAACTTCAGCTTCGGCCGCTGCGAGGCGGCGAGGCTGTATCCCACCTGCGAGCTCGCGACGTTGCCGAGCAGCACGCCGAAGCCCGCGAACACGAGCACCAGCAGCGACGACACGCGCGGCGAGGGCAGCCGCAGCTCGGACAGTCCCGCCAGCAGCGCCCACGCGGGGCGCGCCCGGGGCTTGGCGGAAGCGCCGCCGCCGGGCGCTCCTGGCTCGCTCGGCGGCGCCGCGGGGGGTGAGGAATCCGTGCGCCGCCGAGCCCGTCGCAGCAGCTCCTCCAGCCGGGCGTCCTTGCAGACGACCCGCTCGCCGCAGCCCAAGCAGTAGCGCTGCTGCCCATGCAGGCCGGCGCCGCAATCGGGGCACCGACCCGCTGCCTCGCCGCTCGGCAAGGTCGACTAACCCTCCGGCGGCAGCTCGCCGCGCGACCCTGCAGAGTCCGTGCCCGAGTTCGCCGCGCCGTCTGCGATCGAGCCCGCCTCGCCCGCCAGCAGGGCATCCATCGCCACGGTGCTCGCCTCGCGCCGCTCGTCGACGCCGGGCAGGCCGAGGGCGGGCATCGCGTTGCTCGAGGCTCGCTCCATCAGTGTCGCGCCGCACTGCCAGCAGTACACAGCTCCACGACTGTGTGGGGCTGCGCAGCCCGGACAGCTGCCTGCGCTGGCGCTCTCCTCGAGCGCGAGCAGGCGCTCGACCTCGGCGAGCTCGGCGTCGCGCTCCTGCAGGATCGCCGCACGCCGCACCAGCACGTCGAGACGGAAGTGGTCGCGGATCGCCATCTCATAGGCGAGACCGCCGAGATCCCAGTGCAGCACCGTGACCTGCTCGGCCAGCTCGTCGCGCCTGTTGCGTAGCTGAGTGCGCTCCTCAGCCACCGCCCCTGCCTGCGCCGCCCCTGCCTGCGGCGCCTGTGCGCCCGGCGCCAGCGCTGGGCAGCGGACGCGGCGCTGGCCCGCCAGCGTGTCGCCGCCTGCCGATCGCGTCGCCGAGCGAGCTCATCCCGTTTCGACCACGTCGGGCAGGTTCTTCGATTCCTGCTCGTAGCTCTTGCCGCTTTTCGGCTTGCGCAGTTTTTCGACGACCTTGGCGGGCGCGGGGTGACTCTCACTCGAGCCGGGCGCGCTCGCGGCGCCGCCCCCGCTCGAGCTGCCCGCGGACGCGCCGCCGGCGCCGCTCGACACCCTGATCACCGATGCACCCGGGAAGCTCTTGCGGAGCTTGGCGAGCGCGCTCTGCGCTTCGGGCTTCTTGTGATAGACGCCCGAGTAGACGACGTAGTCGCCCGCCTTCAGGCTGCTGAAGTGTTCGGACTCGAGCGCGCCGACCCGCTTGGCGCCCTTCGCGGTGGCGGCTGCCTTGGCGGCTTCGACGGCGCTCGTCTGCGTGCCCGCCTGGGGCAGCGTCTGCAGCTGCACCGTGTAGCCGCTCGTCCCCGCCGGCCAGTCGTCGCTGAACGAAGCGCCTTCAGCGGTGGGGCTCGTGCTCGTCGCGGCGCTCGGCGCGGTCGCGACGCTGATCACCGACGGACTCGCGGCGCCCTTGGAGCCGCCTCCCGAGCGCCCGATCAGCACCCCCACGCCCATCGCCAGCAGCAGCACGCCAACGCCCGCGATCACCGTCACGGCGTTGCCGCGCGCGGCGCCACCGGCGGCGGCGCCCGAGGGCGCCTGCCCCGGGGGCGAAGGCGGGCCCAGCGACGGCGGACCGGGACCCGCCACCTGCGCTGCGTTGGGGCCGGTCGCCGAGGCCAGGGGCGGCCCCCCCAGCAGAACGCTGCTCATCGGAGCGCTGCGCTCGCCGCACTCCAGGCAGTAGCGCTGATCGGGCGCGAGCGGCGCGCCGCAAGTCGCGCACGGCACGCCGGCGCTCGTCGGGGGCGGTGGGCTGGCGATCGATTCGCTGGACACGGTGACTGCTCGCGCGCGGCTGCTCGGGCGCGCGCAGCCAGCGACCACCGAGGCCGGGCACCGCGACTCCGTGCAGCTATCGCTCCGCAGTCATGCTCGACGCAGACCGGCGCGACGGCGTAATGATTTGGTGAAAGGCGCCTGCGCGTGCACGGCCATCACGTCGCGCGCGAGGAACGTCCGAGGCGGCTCGCAGGCCTTCCGCGCCGTCGACCGCTGTGCGCCGGGCCTGCGGTGCCTGGGCACGCCGCTGCTCAGCGTGGTCCGGGGCCGCTTGCGCGAGATCGACCTCGGAGCACGCTGCGACGCGGCACAGCGCGAGCACAAGCACCAGCAGCAGCGCCCACCCTAGGACGATCAGCGCGACAGCCATCGGAACGCCTGTGGGGTCGACATATTCCTCACTATACACATCAAGTTTATCTGAACCACCACTTGCTCGATCGCCACGCGCCGACACTACGATTCAGGTGCATCAGCAGTGCGCATCGAACGCGCCTCAGGCGTGTTTGAGCAGCTACCGAGGGCGATCCAGGAGCGTTCATCCCGCGTGCCAACACCAGCAGAACGGAATCGAGCGTGACCGCGGCGCGTGCCAGCCGCCGCTTGGCGCTGCTCGCGCTGCTGCTCGTGGCACTCGGCGGCGCGCTGGCGGGCGCCGGCGACGCCGCCAAGACGCCCAAGGCCGGTCCCCCACAGGCGCTGACGGGGGCGGCCACCACGCTGCGCGGCACCTCGGCCACGCTGCTCGGCGTGGTCGACCCCAACGGCGTGGCCACGACCTACTACTTCCAGTACGGGCCGACCATCGCATACGGCAAAGTGACGCCCACGGCGAGCCTTGCCGAGGGCTTCGACAAGATCAAGGTCGGCAAACCCGTGACCGGCGTGTCGATCGGCTATCACTACCGGCTGGTCGCCACGAACGCAGACGGCGCTTCGTTCGGCAAAGACCGGACGATCTCCACCAAGAGACGCACCGCCACCGCATTCAAGCTCGTCAAGACGACCGAACCGACGGTGTACGGCGGCACGTACGTGCTGAGCGGCACGCTGACGGGCGCAGGCAACGCCAACAGCTCCGTTCAGCTGCAGTCCAGCCCGTTCCCGTTCCTCGAACCGTTCGCGGCGGTCGCCATCCCCTCCCATACCGACGCGGCAGGCCGTTTCTCCTTCCGCGTCCCGGACATGGTCGAGAGCACTCAGTTCCGCGTGAGCACGCTCGACCCTCGACCGGTCTACAGCCACATCGTGACCCAGAACGTGGCCGTGCGCGTGACGCTGAAAGTGCGCTCCTCGGGGACCAGGGGGCTGGTTCGCCTGTACGGGACCGTGACTCCCGCCAGGCCTGGAGCGCGCGTCGATTTCCAGCTCTTCAAGCAGGTGCGCCCGGGCGACTCGCCGAAGGCCGAAGAACGGACGACCAGGTACGCGACGCAGTTCAGCACGCTCGCGCGCAAGGGCACGGCGAGCGAAGCGCGTTTCAGCATGATCGCGACGATCCACCGCGGCGGCAGCTACCGCGCGTACGTGGACTTGAGCAAAAGGGGTGTGGTGGTGTCCGGCTGGAGTCGCGCGCTGCTGCTGCATTCGGCGCCAGTCTCGAGCAAGGGCAAAAACCAACGCTGAGGCGGCTGCCGCGGGCCAGCTGCCCGAGCCGAGCTAGCGCTCGCGGCTGACGACGCCGCGCGCGGCGAGCAGCTCGAGCACTCGCTCGACGCCGCGCTCGACGGATTCTTCGAGCGTCCCCAGCACGAGGTCGGGTTCGAGGGGGCGCTCGTACGGCGCGCCGACGCCCGTCAGACCGCTCAGCTCGCCCGCGCGCGCTCGCGCGTACAGCCCCTTCGGGTCGCGCTTCTCGCACAGCTCCAGCGGCGCGTCGATGAAGATCTCGAAGAAGGCAAGGTCTTCCGTGGTGTGCAGAGTGGCCGCGACCTCGCGGTCGGCGGCGTACGGGCTGACCAGGCTGACCAGCGCGATCGTGCCCGACTCGGCGAGCAGGCGTGCGACGTGGGCGGTTCGCCGCACGTTCTCGCGCCGCGCTTGCTCGTCGAAGCCGAGGTCGCCGTTGAGGCCGTGGCGCAGGTTGTCGCCATCGAGCAGGAACGCCGGCTGGCCGGTGGCGATCAGGCGCTCCTCGACGGCGGCGGCCATCGTCGACTTGCCGGCGCCGGGCAGCCCCGTGAACCACAGCGTCGCGCCCGTCTGCCCGAGCTCCTGCCAGCGTCGCTCGCGCGTCATGCGCGTCCCCTGCCAGCGAACGTTGGGACTGCGCTCGCTCTTCGGCTCGCCGTCGAGCACATCGACCTCGGTGTCGAGGATCACGCCGGCGGCCACGGTTTCGTTGGTCGCCTGGTCGATCACGATCAGGCTGCCCGTCGTGCGATTGCGACGGTAGGAGTCGAACACGAGCGGCGCGCTCAGCTCCATGTGAACGCGTCCGAGGTCGTTGAGCTCGAGCTCCGTCGCGGCCTCGTCGCGGTGCAGCGTCTCCACGTCGATGCGGTAGCGCACATCGAGCCCGCCGACCATCGCCGTTCGCGTGGTGTGCTTGACCTCGTAGCGCCGGCGCCGGTCCAGCGGACGCTCGGACATCCAGCACAGCAGCGCCTCGAAGCGGTTGGACACCGTTGGCTGGTTCTGCGTGCGCACGATCGTGCTGCCGCGCCCGACGTCGATGTCGTCCGCCAGGCGCAGCGCCACGGACATCGGCGGGAAGGCCTCCTCGATAGGCCCGTCGAAGGTGTCGATGCCGCGATCGTGCTGCGCTGGCCGCCGGGCAGCACGAGCACGTCGTCGCCCGGGCGCATCACGCCGCCGGCCACCTGCCCGGCGTAGGCGCGGTAGTCGGCCACGCTCGACGACGGCGGCCGGATCACCCACTGCACGGGGAAGCGCACGTCGATCAGGTTGCGATCGGAGGCGATGTGCACGTGCTCGAGGTGGTACAGCAGCGGCGGTCCTTCGTACCAGGGCATCTGCTCGGAGCGGTCGACGACGTTGTCGCCGAGCAGCGCGGAGATCGGGATGTAGGTCAGGTCGGGCATCTCCAGGCGAGCCGCGAAGGCGTCGAACTCCTCGACGATCGCATCGAATACGCCCTGGTCGAAGTCGACGAGGTCCATCTTGTTGACGCACACGACCACGTGCGGAATCGCCAGCAGCGAGCTGATGAAAGCGTGGCGCTTGGACTGCGCGAGCACGCCCTTGCGCGCGTCGACGAGCACGATCGCCAGGTCGGCCGTCGAGGCGCCCGTGACCATGTTGCGCGTGTACTGCTCGTGGCCGGGCGTGTCGGCGATGATGAAGCGCCGCTGCGCCGTGGCGAAGTAGCGGTACGCGACGTCGATCGTGATCCCCTGCTCGCGCTCCGCGCGCAGACCGTCGGTCAGCAGCGACAGGTCGAGGAAGTCGTGGCCCATCCGCTCGCTGGTCTTCTCGACGTGCTCGAGCTGGTCGGTCAGCACCTGCTTTGAGTCGTAGAGCAGGCGGCCGATCAGCGTGCTCTTGCCGTCGTCGACGGAGCCCGCCGTGGCGAAGCGCAGGAGGTCGGTCGGACGCTCGGTGAGGCGTCGGAACACCTCGTGCCCGTCGGCGCGCGCGACCCCCTCCTCCGGCGTCACTGCAGCGGCCGGTCCGCTGCCGTTGGCGGCGGTCACGTCGGTCGATCGTGGGGGACTCATCAGAAGTAGCCCTGCCGCTTGCGATCCTCCATCGCCGCCTCCGACACGCGATCGTCGCCGCGCGTCTGACCGCGCTCGGTGATCTGCGTCGCCGCGATCTCGGCGACCACCTGCTCGAGCGTCGCGGCCGAGGACTCGACCGCGCCCGTGCAGCTCATGTCGCCGACGGTCCGGTAGCGGACTTCCGCCGAGAAGGGGTGCTCCTCGTCCATCATCTGCATGAACGGGCTGACCGCGTACAGCATCCCGTCGCGCTCGAACACCTCGCGCTCGTGCGCGAAGTAGATCGATGGCACCTCAAGATCCTCCTCGGCGATGTACTGCCACACGTCGAGCTCCGTCCAGTTGGAGATCGGAAAGACGCGCGCGTGCTCCCCTTTGCGTATGCGCGCATTGTAGAGCGCCCACACCTCCGGGCGTTGGCGCTGGGGTTCCCACTGGCCGAACTCGTCGCGGAACGAGAGCACCCGCTCCTTGG
The DNA here is from genome assembly GCA_963846205.1 of uncultured Solirubrobacteraceae bacterium. Classification (GTDB taxonomy): domain Bacteria; phylum Actinomycetota; class Thermoleophilia; order Solirubrobacterales; family Solirubrobacteraceae; genus Palsa-744. The sequence goes on from CAWJVB010000006.1 coordinate 700,554, forward strand.
CCCGCGCGCGCTCCTCGTCGCGTCGCGCCCCGCCGAACGCGGCGTCGAAGCCGTGCTCGGAGATCGCGTCCAGCAGCGTCACCGTCTGCAGCCCGTTGCGCGAGGCGCGCGGCCCCGTCTCCTCGACCACGCGGCCGCTGCCGATCGACTCCTCGCACGGAGGCGACGATCAGCCGCTCGCCGATCTCGCTCATGCGCCGGTCGCGGAACTCGATCGCCTCGGGGAAGTTGTGGCCGGTGTCGACGTGCATCACCGGGAACGGGAAGGGACCGGGTCGGAACGCCTTCTCGGCGAGCCGCAGCAGCACGATCGAGTCCTTGCCTCCGCTGAACAGCAGCACGGGGCGCTCGAACTCGGCGGCCACCTCGCGCATGACCTGGACCGCCTCGGACTCGAGGGTGCGCAGGTGGGTTAGGTGGTAAGTGGCTGGCATCCGTGCTGGGGCATCTTCGCAGGTGGCCTGCGCGTGGTTGGCGTTTCGGTCTCGGCCCCGCCGCTCGGACGGCCGACGCTTGCTTGGGGCGACCGAACATTAGGGTGCGTGCTCGCTATTTGCAAGATTCGGAGAGTCTCGCCCACTCCTATCGCGAACGCTCACGACGGCGCCCGCTGAGCCTCCGAGATCGCCTCTTCGTAGACGTCGAGCATGGCGCGAAGATGGTGCGCCATCGTGAACCGCTCGTGAACCGCGCGGCGCCCCGCCAGGCCCATCTGCGGCGCCGCCGTCGTCGCTGCGCGCGACGCGTTCGATCGCCTGCGCCCAGCGCTGTGGCTCGCGCGGCGGCAGCAGATAGCCCTCGCGGCCGTCCTCGATCACCTCGCTCGGGCCACCCACGTCGGTGGCCAGCACCGGCACCCCCAGCGCCATCGCCTCGATCAGCGCGCGCCCGAACGGCTCCTCCCAGGACGGAAGCAAGAGCCCGTCGAGGGCGCGCAGGATCTCCGGCACGTCCTCTCGCTCGCCCAGCCACTCGATGCGGTCCTGCACCCCGGTGGCAGCGGCCAGCGCGCGCAGCCCCGCGACATAGTCTTCGTTGTCGAAGCGCGTCGAGCGGGCGACGAACTTGGCCGAGCCGACGAGGAGCAGCCGCGCGTCGAGCCCCCGCGCGCGCACCAGGCCGAGCGCCTCGATGGCCGTGTCCTGGCCCTTCCACGGCGTGAGCTGGCCGACCACGCCGAGCAGCAGCCCGCTCGCCGCCGCGTCGCCCAGCCTCGCGCGCGCGCTGGCGCGAGTGATCCGAGCGGGATCGAAGCGTTCCAGGTCGACGGCGTTGTAGACGACGCGCAGGCGCGCCTTCGGGGCCACCGCTCGCACCGAGTCGGCCGTGTAGCGAGAGTTCGCCACGACGGTCCTCGCCGTCGCGCCGATCAGGCGCAGTGTGGCCGTGCTGAGCGGGCTCGCCGGCAGGCAGTCGCGCACGTGCACGATCGCCGGCGTCGCGCCGAGGCGCGCGAGGGCCAGCACGATGCCGCCCCTGATCGAGTTCGCGTGCACCAGCTCGGCGCGGTGCCTGGACGCGGCGCGGCGCACCTGGATGGCCGCCAGCGCCATCTCGGCGAGCGCGCGCGGCGTGTGCGCCGGATGCAGACGCAGGCTGCCCGCGGTGCCGGTGATCGGCGTCGTCGCGATCCCGCGCTGCTCCGCCAGCGCCTGCAGCGACCCTGGCGGCGTCGCCAACAACGGCTCGACGGTGTCCGGCAGCGCGGCCAGCAGGTCCAGCAGCGAGCGCTCGCCGCCGCTGACGACGGCCGTGTGGCTGACGTACAGGACCCTCACGCCTGAGTGCGCCCGACCCGACCGCCCCGGCCCCACGATCGGCGCCGTGCGCCGCCGCGACTGGCCGCGCCGTCGTGTCCGCTCCTGGTCCGGCGAGCTGGTCCAGCAGCAGCGTCTGCACGCGCGAGAGCACGCCTGGCCAGGCCTGCGCTCGGGCTCGCTCGCGTCCGGCCGCGCCGAGCCTGTGCGCGAGCTGCTCGTCGCGCAGCAGCGCCGTGATCGCATCGGCCACGGCGAGCGGGTCGAGCGGATCGACGAGCAGCCCCGTCTGTCCGTCGACGACGGCGTCGAGCGCGCCGCCGACATTGCCGGCGATCACCGGCTTGCCGTACGCGCCCGCTTCCAGGTACACGATCCCGAACCCCTCCCCCGCGAAGCCGCCGGCGGGCAGGCGGCTGGGCATCGCCAGCACGTGCGCGCGCCGCAGCCACTCGTCGCGCTGATCGTCGGGCAGCGCGCCGAGGAAGCGGATCGAGCCGGCGACGCCGTACGAGCGCGCGAGCTGCTCGAGCCCCGGGCGCAGCGTCCCCTCGCCGATCACCACCCACTGCGCGTCCGGCACCTTGGCGAGCACGAGCGCCAGCGCGCGCACCATCACGTCGTGACCCTTGTAGCGCTCCTCGATGCGTGCCACCGTCAGGATCGTGGGGCGATCGACGGGCAGTGGCGAGGCGTCCTCGGGGATGTCGGCGCCGTTGGCGATCACGTGCACGCGCTCGCCTTGCGCCCCCGCGGCGGCGAGCAGCCCCGCGGTGTACGCGCTGACCGCTATCGACGCGTGCGCCTGGCGCGCGGCGAACGCCGCGAGGCGCGGCTTGGCGCCGATCTCTTCGGCGTGGAAGTACTGCACCGTACGCGCGCCCAGCGTGCGCCGGATAGCGGCCGCCGCGGGGCTCGTGACGATGTGGATGCTGAGCGTCAGCTGGGGCCTGAATCGCAGGGCGTGAGCGAGCGCGGCCGCGTTCAGCACCGCGTTGCCGGCTCCGCGCACGTGTGCGCCGCCGCGCACCCGTCGCACCAGCAAGCCGCTGGCCGCGTCGAACCCCGCCGCGCCGGGAGAGTCGGGTGCGACCACCTCGACCTCGAACCGGTCGAGGCCGCCGGCGAGCCGCTCGGCGACGAGTTGGATGCCTCCCGGCGCGGGCGGGAAGTCGGGCGTCAGCAGCAACAACCGAGGTCGCGCGCCGGCGTGCGGCGCGCTAGGCGACATCGAGCCCATGGAAGCGATCCGCCCACAGGCCGAACGAGAGCAGCGGCCACAGCAGATCGCTGTGGTCGCTGGCGGCCGTCGCGTGCTCTCGCACGAGTCGCTCGGCCGCGTGCCGGTCGAAATACCCGTCCCGGTAGATCGTTCCGTGCTCGAGCTGCTCGCGCAGCACGGGCGCGAGCGGTCCTCGCAGCCACTCGGCGGCCGGGACCCGAAACGCGGTCTTGCGATAGCCCCTCGATCGCGTCGGCGGGAGCACGTCGTCGGGCAGCAGCTCGTGCACGAGCGCCTTGCCGGCCCCACCCAGGTGCAGCGAGGTGTCCAGCGAGCCGGCGAGCTCGGCCAGGCCGGCGTGCAGGAACACCGTCCTGATCTCCAGCGACACGAGCATGCTCGCCCGGTCGGTCTTCACGAGCACGTCGTCGGGCAGGTAGTGCACCTGGTCGAGATGCATCAGCCAGCGGGCGGCGGTCCCCCCGTCGAGCTCGCCCGCTCGCTGCCCGAGGTTCGCGAGCACGCGCCCGCGATCCAGCTCGGCCAGGCGGGGCCCGTACAACGACTCGCGACGGTGCCGGCGCTCGCTCGTGACCCAGTCGAGGTTGCGCTCGAGCACGGAGGTCGGCGCCAGCCGGTGCGACGGCCGCGCCGCCGGTCCCCAGCGCGCCGACTGGCGCAGCGCACCGCGCAGCGAGCGCAGCGCCGGGCCTGGCAGCGCCGCCTGCAGTCGCCGGGCGCGTTCCAGCCAGCGATATCGGGGGTAGCCCCCGAACAGCTCGTCGGCGCCCTCCCCGCCGAGCGCGACGGTCACGCGCGGGCGAGCGAACTCCGACAGCGCGTGCAGCGGCACCGCCGCGCGATCGCCGAGCGGCTGATCCATGTGCGAGAGCACCTTCGGCGCACGCTCGGCCACATCGGCGCGCGTCAGCGTCACCTCGTGATGGTCGCTACCCAGGCGCTCTGCGACGGCGCGCGCGCGCTCGGTCTCGTTGACCGCGCCGACGTCGTAACCGACCGTGAAGGTCTGCAGCCGCCGTGAGGACGCCCGCGCGGCGGCGACGGCCACCAGCGTCGAGTCGATTCCACCGCTGAGGAACACCCCGACCGGCACGTCGGCGACCATGCGAGAGCGCACCGACTCCTCGAACAGCAGCTCGGCCTCCGCTGCAACCGACCGAAACGACTCTCGCCTGCGCACTGCGAGCTCAGGCGCAGACCACCAGCTGCGCTCCTCGCAGCCTCGCGAGCGGTTCCAGCTCAGCAGTTTGCCGGGCGCCAGCTGACGCACGCCCGGAACGATCGTGCCGGGGCCCGGCACGTAAGCGAACACGAAGAACGCGTCGACCGCGTACGGGTCGAGCTCGCGCAGCTGCGGCTTGACGTGGAGCAGCGAGGTCAACTCGGAAGCGAACATCAACTCGCCGCCGTGCTCGTGGACGAACAGCGGCTTCTCGCCGAAGCGATCTCGCGCGAGCAGCAGGCGCCGCTCGCGCTGATCCCAGATCGCGAACGTGAACATGCCCTCGAGCGCGTGCACCATCGCCTCGCCGTACTCCTCGTAGAGATGCACGAGCACCTCGGTGTCGCCGTGCGTGGAGAAGGCATGCCCGCGCCGGCGCAGGTCCTCGCGCAGCTTCGGATGGTTGTAGATCTCGCCGTTGAACGCCGCCCACACCGAGCCGTCCTCGTTGCACAGTGGCTGATGGCCGCCGTCGATGTCCATGATCGCCAGCCGCCTGGCGCCGATCGTGACCCCGGCCTGCGCGTCGCTGTGAATCCCCTCGTCGTCGGGTCCACGGTGACGCAGCGTGGCGCACATCGCGCGCACTGCGCGGCCCTCGGGGTCCTCCGTACTGCCTGCAATTCCGCACATTCGGGCAAACATAGATGATCGCGTTGGGCGCCTCGCCCGGTTGCCCGCCGCCGCCCGCCGGCACAACGCGACGTCTACCGGGCGAGCGAGGCCCTAAAGGACGCCGCGGGCGTCGCCGATAGGGCGCGTGAGGTCATCACTGCGGTCGCAGGGTGGCCTCCTCAGCCTTCCGACCACAGGAGCAACGTGCCCAATCACCGCCGCCGGTCGCTGTGCCCGGCCTCCCTTCTCTGCGCCGCGGCAGTGGCGCTTGCGGTCATTCCGGCGGCTGCCTCCGCCAGCCCGCAGCGCGCGGCGGAACGCGCCGGCCGTATTGCCGAACGAGCCGCACGCTCCGAACTCGCCGAACAACGTCGCGCCGCGCGCGCCCAGCAGCGAGCCGAACGCCAGGCCGCTCGCGAACAGCGCCGCGCCGAACGCGAACAGCTGCGGGCGGGGCGTCGCACGGCGCGCAGCGGCGCCGAAGGTGCGCAGCAGGAATCGAGCACAAAGGGCAACGCAATTCCCGAAGCGAGCCCGAGCGCCAGCGAAGCGCCAGCGGTCGACGAACCCGCTCCGGCCTGCTCGGTCACTATCGCCACGAGCGCCGATCTGATCCTCGCCGGCGAAACGGTCACCGTGTCAGGGTCGGTTCTGTGCCCAACCGGAGTCAGCGCAGCGAAGCAACTGCTGAGCGTGTCTGAGAGCCAGGCCAGGTCGCACCCGTCCGCAGCAACTCCTGCGCCTGCGGTCGCGCAAGCCGACGGCTCCTACTCCTTCACCTCCTCGCCCCTCGCCTCGAACACGGTCTTTCGTGTTCGCCTCGGACGCAGCGGCGCTCGCGTCGTGGTGAAGGTCGCGCCGCGCGTCACGCTGAGCGGCCCGGCTCCGACCGCTCAGTCCTCGACTCTCGCCGCCGGCACGCCGCAGGGCGGACGTCGCCGCGCCACCTTCACGGGGACGGTGGACCCGGCCGCCGCCGGCGCATTGGTCGGGCTGGAGGTGTCCTCGCCGGCGAGCCCTGGGCAGTGGCGGACAGTCACCTACGGGCGCGTCGCGGGCACTGGCAGCTTCACGATCAGCCACAACTTCAGAGCATCCGGTGAGACGATGGTGCGCGCGATCGCATATGCCGGCGCACGCAAAGCAGCCGCTGTCTCGGAACCCGTGTCATACGACGCTCCCCAGCCGCAGAACCAGAAGCTGACTCTCAATGCCTCCTCCGACCCGGTGTCATCGGGCCAGGCGGTGACGCTTGCCGGCGTCGCGCTCGGCGCGCCGCATCGGACCGTGACGCTGCAGGCAGGGACCCCGGGTGGTGGGCTCAGCCCCCTCACCACGGCGACGACCGACGGAGCCGGTGACTACACGTTCACTCAGACGCCGACCGAAAACACCTACTACCGCGTCACCGATTCCAGCGCATACTCGACGGTCCTGTACGAGCGCGTCACCCTCCCCGTCGCGCCGGAACTCCTACCGACGACCCCCACCTCGGTCAGCTGATCTCCGCGACCCAGTCCGGGTCGCCCCGCTGGATCTTCGCGTAGATCCGGGTCGACTCGGCTATCTGCGGCCTGCGCTCTTTGATCCGCCAGGCCGCCAGGCGCGCGGAGTCTATCGGCCGCGTGAGCGCCCGCACGAGCCAAACGTCGGGAACCGACAGCGGTTTCGGCGCTGAGTAGTAGTGAGCCTTCGACGCCCCACCCTTGCGAAACCCCGCTCCGTGGTGGTAGATCACCCCACCGTAGATCGCGCACAGGAGCGGATCGAGATGTTCGGGGTTGGTCCGCAGCACGTCCTGCCACGGCGTGCGCGTCAGCTCGAGGACGCGTAGCAGGTTCGCACCGACGTCCGTCGGGTGTCGCCCCTCCGGGCCCTCCCACCTGTGACCCGTCGACCAGTCGCCCGGCAGCTCGCGCCAGGTCTTCGCGGCGGTCACGCAGAACGACGGGTGCGGCTGTCGATCGTCAAGGTTCTCTGCCCTGCGGACCGCCACCAGGGGGACTCTCGAAAGCGACTCGCGAATCAGTGGCATCGGGTCGGCGATCGGGAACGCGTCGCCGTCCAGGAACATGATCAGATCGTCGTCGTCCGCCTGGTGTGAGATCTCGGCCGCGAGGTTGTTGAGCTTGCCCGCATGATTGCCCGCCTGATCGATGACGTGATCGAAATGACTCGCCCACGACGCATCGATCCCCTGCAACGACGTCCACGTCTCGTACGGGATCGAGATGTGCTCGAGCAAGTGTCGCGCCTGAATCTCTATCCACCGCGGCGAGCCGTAATGTACCGTCGCGATGTGAAGCATCTGTCGAGAAGTTACTTTCCTGGCATCTCAAGTCCCACTCCTCACGATCGTTGCGGAGTGGCGTTCACCCACATGAGCGGCTCAGAGGGTACCACGGCGGACTTGAAGGCCGCCACGCAGCGATACACGCTACCCTTGGGACCGTCATGGACACAACCAAGAACTGGCTCGACTTCATCGTAATCGGTGCGCAGAAGTCCGGGACGACATCGCTCTTCCAACACCTCAGACATCACCCTGAGATCTTTCTGCCAAACACCAAGGAGTTGCCTTATTTCAGCCATGATCCGGCCGTCTTGAAGGTCGAGTGGTCAAGCTATATGAACAAGTTCGCCCGCAGCGTTCCGGGGGGCAAGGGACGCATCTTTGCCGATCCAAGCCTGAAGTGGGGAACGGTGACCCCGCAGTATGCGATCGGCGGCGTGTGGGCGACGATCGCGGGTAGGACGGACGAGTGCGACTACGACGAGCATACGGTTCCACGGCGAATCCGCGAGCAGCTACCCGACGTCAAGCTGATAGCCGTCCTGCGCGACCCGGTCGAGCGAGCGCTTTCGCATCACCGAATGCTCGTTCGGCGCGCCGCTGAGCGACGGACGTTCGACGAGGTCGTCGCTCGGCTGTTGGCGCCTGACGCGCTCGAAGGCGCTCGCAGGGATCCGCAAGAGAACACCGGCTACATCGTCTGGGGCGAGTACGCGCGGATCCTATCCGGGTACTTCGACGTCTTCTCTCGCGAGCAACTGTTGGTCGTCTTTACCGACGAACTCGAACACACGCCCGAATTGCTGTTGAGACGCGTTCAAGGGTTCATAGGTGTCAGCACCGAGTTCAGGCCCGACAATCTCGACGAGCGATATAACGTCGCCAAGGCGGTGCGGGGCTTCTTGTGGAACGACCCGGCTACCTGGGTGAGCCCGTCCTCGCCGATCAGTCCGCAGGGAATGCGACGCAGTTTCAGTCGAATCCGCCCAGCTCGCGCGGCGTGGCGCAGGCTTCCGAGGACTCGTCAATCGCGACCTCGAACGCTCTTACGAACGAATCGCCGTACGCACAGCTGGCTGGAACCGCCGCCGTCCCGCGAACGAAGTGAAGGCCAACTCACCCCCCAGCGCCGCGACGCTGCAGCGACTGCGCGAGCACTATGCCGGAGACGGCGAGCGGCTCGAAGCGTTGTTGGCGACGACTCCGCCTTGGCTTGCAGGCTCCGAGAGCGGCCTGAGTCGGCGCTGACGACGCCGGTCACAGCGCGGCGCGCAGGCTCTGGTCCGCCCTCACCGGGAGCGGCTCGCCTTCGCCAGCCAGTTGGCGATCGCACGGTTCTCTGCGAACTGGGTCCGCGTGATCGGCCCCTCTCCCGACACCGAGAAATCGCGTAGCCCAGCGCGGCCAGCAGATCCCACAACGACTCCGACTTCACGCCGTACAGTGCGGACGCTGACGCGACACGCTCGAATATCACGACTGGTTTCGTCCGTGAAAGCAGCGAGCGAGCACCTTCCATGACGGCGAGCTCAGCGCCCTCGACGTCGACCTTGAGCACGCTCGGCACGAGCTCCGCCGCCTCCTCGTCGAGCGTGGACACGTCGGATGTACGTGGGCTCGCCGTGCTCGTCGCTGATTTCGAGGCTCCGCCGCAGCCCGCTCCACCCGTCGAGCTTGCGGACGTGACAGAACTGAGCGGATTCACGGCGCGCCCCGAGCGCGATCTGACGACATTCGACCGCCGGAAACGCGCGCCTCACCTCGGCGGCGAGACCGGGAATCGGCTCGAACGCGAGGTGGCGCCCGTGCGGGGCTACCCGCAAGGCATCTGCAAGTACCTGCCCGCGGTTGGTTCCGACGTCGATGTAGGTTTCACCGTCGGCCAGCGTTGCCGCGAGCACCGCCCGAATCCCGATCTCCTCGTGCAGCTGCTGGCGAGCGATCGGGTAGACCGCCGCGAGCAGCTCGGGCTTCCCCGTCCGCCTAGATCTCGAGCCGGGTGCTCGTCTTACGATCGGCATTGCCTCTTCGCCGTTTGCAAGGCTCGCGCATGGCACGCTGCGCGAACTCGCGCGACCCACAGCTGCGCCTGACAGCGCCTCGCGGCCGCTTCGGCTCGGCTACCATCTGTCGCTGATGCTTCTGGGTAGCGAGAACTCGACAGTGCCTCCCGACGATCGTCACTGCGCGGCCACGCGATCATGAACCCACTTCTCGTGACGCCCCGCTGGACGCGGGACGGCGGGGTCGCCGCGCACGTGATCTCAAGCGCCGCGGCGCTAGTCAGAACGCGGCTTGAAAGTCGAGGTGGCGGCCGCCCGGATCGAGCTCACCGACGAGATCGCCGGTGTAACTGTGCACCCCTGCCCGGATCTCTTTAACACTGACATGTCACCGGAGGTGAGGCTCGGCGAGGCGCTGTCGAGCGCCCCATCGGTGGTCCATCTTCACCAGTTCGACGACTTCGAGGTCGCCGACTACGCTCAGGAGCGCGCTCCGCTCGTCGTAAGTGCACACGGGTACACGGCTTGCACCTCCGGCGTTCACTACTTCCGGCCTGGGCAGGAGTGCCCGCGCGCGCACGGACCCGGCTGTGTCCCCAATCTGATGTTTCGAGGTTGCGCTCACACCCGACACGTACGTCAGCTGCCGTCGTCGTACAGGCGCGCGAGCGAAGGCGTGGCGGTGCTGCGTCGCGCCGACGTCGCGGTCTCCTACTCGAGCGCGATCGATCGGCACCTGTCGGTGAACGGCGTGTTCGTCGCAGCGATCGTGCCCATATTTCCCGACGACCGTGCCGAAATCGGGATCCGGACATGACGATCGTCGACGCGTCGTGTTCGCGGGCCGGGTCATCGCTCCGAAGGGAGTCGGCGTGTTGGTGCGCGCCGCGCGTAGTGTCGACGCGGAATTCGTCGTGTGCGGCGACGGGTCGCAGCTCGACGCAATGCGCAAGCTGGCCGATCGACTGGGAGTCGCCGAGCGCGTTCACTTCAAGGGCTGGCTCGACGCCGGGGCTCTGGCGCACGAGTTCGCGCAGGCGTCGATCGTCGTGCTGCCATCGGTGTGGCCGGAGCCGTTTGGACTGGTCGGGATCGAGGCGCTCGCCGCCGGCCGGCCGGTGGTCGCCAGCGCGACGGGAGGCATCGGCGACTGGCTGCAGGACGGCGTCAGCGGCCTGTGCGTCAAGCCGGGGGACCCCAGCGCGCTGGCTCGTGCCTTGAACGAGCTGCTGGCCGACCCCGCCTGGCAGAGCGCGATGGGTCAGGCAGGACGCGCGGCAGTCGCGCGTCGCTTCTCGGCGGACGCCCACGTGTCCGCTCTCGTCGACGTCTACAGGCCGCACGCGCCGGCTGGGAGAGTCGCCGCGGCGGCAACGGCGCAGCGGCGATTCCCGGCGCCACGCGGGCACAGCCATCGCGGGTGTGAGACCCACCGCGACCCGCCAGGCGAGCGCCCCCGCCGTGGCGCGCCGGCAGGCGACGGACGGCGCGCGGCGTTCGCTGGTGTGCATCTGCCAGTCCTTCTCGCCAGACACGACACCCACCGCGATCCGCGCGAGCAAGCTGCTCGAGCGGCTCGCCGAGAACTGGGAGATCACCGTCGTGACGGAGACGGGGCGCCCCCAGCCGGGCGGGCGCCTGCGGGTACAGCCCGTCGCCAGCCGCCGCCCCACCCGCCTGCTGCGCGCGCTGCGCAAGCTGCGCCAAGGCAAGTTGCTGGAGCTGTTCGTGTGGCCCGACGAGTCGATCTTCTGGCTGTGGCCGGCCCTGCGCGCTTCGCGCCGCCTTGCCAGGGAGCTCGACGCGAGCGCGATCGTCGTGTTCATGATGCCCTACTCGGCCGGGTTGGCGGGCGTCCTGTTGAGGCGGCTGACGGCATGCCGCTGATCCTCAACCTGGACGACTCGCCGACCTGCACCGACATGCATCCGTATTTTCCAACACGCCTGCACTACCGGATGGCGCAGGCCTCGGAGGACCTGTACGCCAGACGCGCCGAGGCGATCGTCTACGTCTCGGAGACGAACCTGCGAGCGATCGAAGCGAGACTGCCGCGATCTCGATCGCGAGCGATTCAACCTGGTGCGCTACGGAGCGGATGTCGGATCGATCGCTGTGGGCCGAACGGCGACTCGCGCTCGGCCGCGCGCGCGCGAGGGTGAGTTCGAGATCGTCTACGTCGGCGCGATGACGGGCTGGTGGTCGCTACGTGGGCGCGAGTGGCACGCGACTGAGAGCGCCTGTACAGGGCTTGGAGCCGGCTCGGGCGGTACGAGCGTGTCGTGCTCGACCAGCGCACGTCCTCGCCGGTGTATCCTGGCGCGCGCGATCATCGCCGAGACGGTCGAGCACCCCGACTGGACCGGACGCGTGAAGCTCGCGATCTACGGCAACCCGTATCCCGCGGGGCTCGTGTCGCGCGCGCTGGCGAACGCCGGCGTCGAGCGGGTCGTATCGGTCGTCGCCCCCGTGGCCCACGACGAGGTCGCCGGGCCTGCTCGCGCGCGCCGATCTGCTGTTCTTGACGCTTCCCCGCCGGACCGACGGCTCGCGCGGGGGGCGGATCTCGGCGAAGACGTATGAGTACCTCGCGACCGACCGACCAATCCTCGCGGCGGTGCCGCATGGCGAGAACTGGGACTACCTGGAGGACAAGCCGGGGGTCTGGCTGGTCGACCCAGACGACAGCGAGGCGATGCGCACGGCGATCGGCGAGCTGGTCGCAGCCAAGTTCGCCGGCAACCCGATCAGCTTCGACCGCGCGCACCTGCGCGAGGAGCTCTCCTACGAGCGCCGCGCCGAGCAGTTCGAAGCGGTCATCGAGGCGGCGATCAAGCGCAGCGCCAGCTCGCCGGCGTCTAGGAGCGCTCGCGGTCGCTCACGAGCGCTGCCAGCATCTCGCGCACGACCCCTGCGCTGCGCTCGGCACTCATCGCCCGGTCGGCAAAGCTCCTTCCGCGCTCTCCCAAGGCTTCGCGAGCCGGCCTGTCCTCGAGCAGGCGAGCGAGCGCGCCGGTAAGGCCCGTGACCGTAGGCGCTGCCACCACGGCCGCTTCCGAGTCGGCCAGCTCCCGCCACGTGCGAGGCCCGTCGAGCGCGACGACGGGCCTACCCGAGGCCAGCGCCGCAGCCAGCGTCGTCTTGCGAGACGTGGGCCCCGACGGATCGGCGAACAGGAGCACCTCGCAGCGCGCCAGGGCATTCGAGAGATCCTGCGCGGGCAGCGTGCCCGAGAACACGAGCGCGCGTGTCATGTCCCGGGTGCGAGCGGCATCGAGCCACGCCCTACCTGCGGGCGAGTCGGCGCCGGGGGCGCCGAGCAGGACGAGCCGCACCTCACCCACTCGATCGGCCAAGCTCTGCAGGGCGTCGAGCACCAGCGCAATCGGGATCCCCTCGTAGGCGTAGCCGAACAAGCCCACGGTCGTTGGTTCATCAACGGCTGGCGCGGCCACGAGCGACTGCGGCAGGTTGGAGAACACCGGCGCGACGGCGATCGGCCTGCGTGGCAGCCAGCGGCGCGAGCGCAGCCACTCGGCCCGCGCGTCCGCCGTGACGACGACGCCGCTCGAGGCTCGCATCACCTCGAGCAGGAGGGCACGCTGAGCGACGGCCCACGCGGTTCCACGGACGCCGCCGAGGCGCCACGGGTAGGCGTACTCGTGCAAGATCGTGACGAGCGGGACGCGCAGTCGGCGTAGCGCCGCGAGCGTCGGCGGGACGAACAGCGGGATTCCGCGATAGGAGTAGGCGAACACCGAGTAGTGCATCAGCACGGCGTCGAGCGGGCCGCGCTCGAGCTCGGCGGACAGGCCGCTTGTCCACTGTGCGATCTCCGAGCGCCCGCCCCTCAGCGAGCGATCTTCTCGCCACAGCCACTGCAGCGCGCAGCGCACATCCTGGTCGCCCAGCGCATCGGCGAGCAGAACCGCGTGATCGCGCACCCCACAGGTGACGCTCGTGGACACGCCTACTGCGGCGATATCGAGCAGCTCGCTCGGGCGGGCTCGCGCGCCCGCCCCCTGGCCCGTCGCCTCGATCAGCGAGCTGGCGGCCGCTTCATCCATCGAGCACCTCGCGCCGATGGGCTGCCTCGATCGCCTCGGTGAGGGCGTCGAGGTCGCCCGTCGGCAGGATCAGCCCGCTGCGCCCCGGCTCGATCAGGTCCTTCATCCCCGTGTCCTCGCTCACGAGAACGGGTACGCCGCACGCCAGTGCCTCCGCGGGCGCGTAGCCGAACCCGTCCTCATATGCCGGGTGCACGCACAGCCGCGCGGCGCGCAGGTGCGGGAGCGGGTCGCCGGGGCTGACGCCGATGCGCGGGTCGGCGGCGCAGGCGCTCTGCACGAAACGGCGCATGCCGCGCGACGCCCAGCCGCCCACCAGCACGAGCCGCATGTCCGCGCCGGGCAGGCGACGAAAGGCATCGATCAGCAGCGGCACCCCCTTGTGCGCCGCCAGGCTGCCCACGTACACGATGTTGAAGTGCTCGCTTGTCTGCCGCGCCGGGTTCGTCGTGTAGCGCGGATGCGGAGTGAGCGCGAAGTCGATCATCGACTCGTCGGGAAACCCCTCGTCGAGGAATGACTCGCGGATGTATCGAGAGGCGACGTAGACGCGATCCACCTGGGCGTACTCGTGCAGGTTGCGCGAGAGGAGGCGCGTGGTCCACGAGCCCTCCAGCGGATACTGCCTGTGCGCCAAGGCGTGCTGGCGAGCTACGCGTCGCAGGTGCGAGTTGGCGGACACGAGCCCGCGCGACTGATAGCCGGCGCGGCTCGCGGCGCGCAGCTGGCGCGTGGCCTGGCCGTTGAAGGCGATGATGTGCTCGGCATGCGGTAGGCGATGCGCCGCGTAGGCGTCGAACTCTGAGGTGAACGCGCGCATTCGCACCCCCGGCGACACGCGGCCCGGCAGCGCGCACAGCAACTCGGCCGGATCGGGGATGCGCGGCTCGCGCAGCAGCGCGCGCCTCCTCGAGCCCGCCGCGCGATCGCCGCCGCTGACGCTGGTGGTCGGCCGCCCGCCGCGCCGCAGCGCATCGAGGAGCTCCTGCAGGTGGCGCCCCAGCCCGCCCGTGCCGAGTGGCGCCGAGCAGGACACGAACACCTGCCCCGACGGCATCGCGGCCTCCTGCGCACGGGCTGTGCGCTCGCGCCACGCGTCGCTCAGCGGCGTCTGCGCAGCACCGGACGGCGTGCGCGTCTCAGGCGATGTCGTCATAGCCCCATTGAGCGACCAGGTCGCGTCCCAGATACTCGCTCAACGCCACCACCTCCGCTTTGAAGCGACGACGCAGCTCCACCATCAGCGCGGCGTCGGGCGGCTGTGGCTTGCCGGTGACGATATGACGCTGGACGGCTCCCACGGCGGCGTGGCGCAGGCCGTGCGAAGTGACGCTCTTGACGGCGCGCTTGACCGCGCGCGAGGCCGGTCCTCTGCCGACGGACACTCGATTGAGCATTTCGTCGAGATGCTGCGAGCGCATCCTGGCGTTCGTCGGGTTGGCGTCCACGACACGAACCGGCTCGCGCTCGTCGACTCCGAGGAAGCGGAGCACCGAGCGCACCGTGGCCTCGTTGTCGTCGCGGAAGTCGTCGTATATCAGCACCAGCACCTGCTCCGCGCGGACAGGGCCTCGTGATACTGCGCAGCTGCTCGACATAGCGCACATGCTCGGAATACAGCGAGCGCTGCGGCTAGCGCAACGGCGCGGGATCTGCCTGCCCGTCGCGCCTGGCGCGGCTCGAGGTCGAGCGCCTTGCGCAGATCCTGCTCGGTCTCGATGTGCTCTGCAGCATCTGCAGATGCAGCGAGCGCAGGAAGCTCGCGGGCTCGCGCAGGATCGCGATGATGCGCGCGCTGCGGCTGCAGCCGCAGCGATGTTCGCGGCCGGCGGCGTCGTGCGACCACAGGTACGGCGAGGATGTCCCCCACGCGCTCAGCTGCGGGCCCGCGCCGGCGAACAGGCGCGAGGTACTCCTCGAGCGTGCTGCGGACGAGCTCTGGCGAGCGCGCCGGCCGGCGCGCGGGCGCATGTCGCCGCAGGAACCGGGCTCCTTGAGCTCCGGCATGTAGATCTGCGGATGGCGTGCGGAGCATCTCGTACAGGGCGGTGGTGCCGCACTTCGGGTGCCCGACGATGAAGAAATCCGGCGTTCGCCCGCTGCTCGTCGGGAGCGGAGCAGCTGCCTCAGACGGAGACGCGGTCATAGCCCCACAAGGCTAACGAGGTCGCGTCCGAGGAGCTCGCTGAGCGCCACGACCTCCGGCTTGAAGCGGCTGCGCAGCGATCAGCATCAGCTCCTCGTCGGGCGGGCGCGGTGGTGTAGAACACCCGACGCTGCTGCGGCCTGCCCAGCGCGCCGCGGCGCAGCCGCTCGCGGGTGAGCGCCTTGATCGCCGCCTTCACCACGCCGAAGATGCCGGCCCGCGACCCGTGGACAGCGCGTGCATCAGCTCGTTCAGGCGCTGCGAGCGCACGCGCACCGGTGGGTTGGCGTCGCGCGCGTCTGCACGGGCGAGCGTCGTCGTCGACCTCGAGGAAGCGCAGGACACGCCGCACGTCGCCTCGTTGTCGGCGCGGAAGTCGTCGTAGATCAGCACCAGCATCTGCTCGCGGCGGGAACACGGCGTGGTAGCGGCGCAGCTGCTCGACGTAGCGCACGTGGTCGGAGTACAGCAGCGCCTGCGGCCAGTAGTGTGGCGCGGGACGTCGCGGCCCTGCCGCCGCGCGTCCTCCGAGCGCGAGCGCCGTGCGCAGATCGCTCTCGGTCTCGACGTGCGTCTGCACGAACTGCAGGTGCAGCGAGCGCAGGAAGCTCGCCGGCTCGCGCAGAATCGCGATGATGCGTGCGTCCGGCTGCGACCTCGGCGATCCGCGCTCGCCGCGGTGTGCGACCACAGGTACAGACGCGGAGGCCTCGCCGGCGCGCTGCCCGGGCGCGGCGCCGGCGAACAGCGCGAGGTACTCCTCGAGCGTCTGCGGCGAGGCCTTCCGGGCCGCGGCGGCGCGCGGACGTGCAGCTCAGCCGCGAAGAACCACGGCTCCTTGCTGTCGGGCATGTAGATCTGCGGATGGCTGCGGAGCATCTCGTACAGCGCCGTCGTGCCGCTCTTGGGGTGGCCGACGATGAAGAAGTCGGGCAGTCGCTCCTCTAGCGCTGGTCGAGCGACACGCCTGGCGACGCTTGCCGTCTCTCATGTGCGGCTGCTCGACGGCGATCGCCGCGGCGCTGCGTCACGCTCCCGCCGGCCCGCCGCCAGGCGGCGATCGTCGAGGCCGTGCGATAGTAGGGGTTGTTCGCTGCGAGCAGCTCGATGGTGTCGAACGCGACCAGCCGGCCGTCGATGATGACCATCACGCGGTCGCAGATGTCCAGCGTGGACATGCGGTGGGCGATGATGAACAGCGTGAGCTCGTGCTTGAGCGCCGTCAGCGACTCCTGGATCAGCGCCTCCGAGTGCGGGTCGAGCGCGCTCGTGGGCTCGTCGAGCACGAGCACCTCCGGGCGCGCGGCGAGCGCGCGCGCGAGGCAGATCCGCTGCTGCTGGCCGCCGGAGACCGCGTCGGCGCGAGGCCCGACGATCGTGTCATAGCCCTTCGGCCAGCCCATGATGTCGTCGTGGATGCGCGCGAGCTCGCGCCGCGCGTTCGACCGCGTCGTCGTCGATGTCGCGGAAGAAGCGGATGTTCTCGGCGACCGACGCGTGCAGCAGGCGCGGTTCCTGCGGCACGTAGGCGACCTGGCGATGCCAGTCCGAGCGCGCGAACTCCTGGGCGGGATCGCCGTTGACGAGATAGCTGCCCGCGCTCGGGTTCGCGCAGACTGGAGCAGCAGCTGAACGAGCGTCGACTTGCCCGCCCCCGATGGTCCGATGATCCCGATCACCTCGCCCGCGTCGACCTCGAAGCTGATTTCCGAGAGCACCGGCTGGCCCGGGTTGTACGCGAACGAGACGTCCTCAAACGCCAGCCGATCACCCGCCGCAGCGGCTGCCCGCCGTCCTTCGGGCTGCTGTCGGCGTAGCGGCGCAGCGTCTCCTGCGTACGCTCGATGAACGGCAGCGACTGGACCAGGCCCTGATAGGCGCCCTGCACGTTCTGACCCGACGTTGCCCGCGCGCACGCAGCAGCAGGATCACCCCCCCGAGCGAGCCGGCGTGGCGCGCCGCCGACGAGGTAGAGACGCGCGACGCCGAGCACGAGCAGGACGCAGATCAAGCACTCGTAGAGCTTCGGAGGCCGACGCGGAGCAGCTGGGTGCGGAGAACAGTCGTTGTAGGTCTGCACCGATGCCGCCGATCCGCTCGCGCTGCGGCTCGACGACGCCGAACACGTGCGTCTCTTCGGCGAGCCGGATCGCCTCGGCGACGCCGCCCGCGTATCGCACCTGTGCCGCGGAGAGCTGCCGCGAGCGTGGCCATCCCGCGCTTCCTCAGCGGCCGCAGCAGCGCGAACATCAGCACCGTCAGCACGGCGACGATCACGGCCGCGATCAGCGTTGAGACGCAGCGCCGACGCGATCAGCACGAGAAACGTGAAGCCGAGTTGATCAGCATCGTCGCCTGCTGCGGCGCCCGTCGTGCCTGCATCACCTGGCCGGTCATCGTCTCCTGCAGCTGTCCCTCGCGGTCGCGCGACTGCACCGTCCCAGGACGCGCTGCGTAAACGCGTCGAAAGAGCCTGATCCGCATCTGCGCCTGCACGTCGGCGGCGATCCGCGCCGGCAGGATCGACAGCGGGATCTGCAGCGCGAGGCGCACGAGCGTCAGCGCCGAACGCGATCTCGAGGAGCGTGCCGAGCGAGGAGTGCACATGGACGGCGACAATGTTGACGTGCCATGCGTGCTTCGAGCCTTGTCACCGAGCGACGCGGCGACCTGCGAGATCACGGCGAGGGTCACCGGCTTCGGCGAACCCGGACGAGGATCGAGCACAGGCCAGCGCCACCACCGAGCGGCGCCGTTCGCCGATCAGCAGGTTCAGCCGGGAGCCCATCGAGACGCGCGGCCGTCGGGCGCCGCCTCCTGCGCCGTCAGCCGCTGAGCCGTTTCGCCTCATCGCATCGCCACCGCGGGGATCGCGGGCTGCGCCGCCGCGCGCCCGGTGCCCGAACCAATAGGCCACGATCCCGGCGGCGAACCAGCAGATACGGCGCCGAGCGCGGCGCTGGCGTCAGCGGCCCGGAGAAGCCCATCGAACGATGAACGCGATGAACGGCAGCGCACGCTCCGGCGAGCAGGAACACGCAGCTCGGGGTCCGGCACGCGGCGCAGGCCGCGCGCTAGCACCAGGTCACGTACAGCGACAGCGCGATCCACAGCAGCAGGCCGGGCGGCCCAGTTCGTCGGCGATGAAGTTGTACTGCGGACTCCGCGGTACTGCCCTGGCCCTGCTGTTCGAGCGTTTGTCGCCGCCGAAGCCGCCGACGGGCCCGCCAGTTCCGAGCCCGATGCCGAACGGCGCGCGCTCGATGAACGTGCGGGATCCCGTGTAGGAGCTCTGATCCTTATGGCTCGCGGTCGACGTGATCGGTTCGTCGACCAGGGTTTTCTAGCGCGGAAAGTGCCGCTGCCGTCAGCCGCGACGTAGCAGCGCGCCGACCGGAATCACGAGCACGGCGCACGATCACGATCGCCACCAGCGGCCGCGTGATCACGACGCTAGCCTCCGCCGAGCGACGAGCAGCGGCGAACGCGACCACGGCGAGCCGCGCGCCGATCGACCTGCAGACGCCCAGCCCGGTGGCGACGCCGAGGATCGCGCCGAGCGCGAGCACAGCGGCACACGGCCATCGTCGCCGCAGACCGCCACGTCGCGAGCAGCGCCAAGCATGCCGGGCAGCGCGATCACGCCCGACCCCACCGCCGAAGCCGCTGTCGGAGCCGAGCGCCGGGCGGCCGTACCCTCGCTTCACCTTCACTGGCGTATGTCCGCCCCGAGAACGCGGCTTTGCCGCCCCCGGAGACAGGCTGGAACAGCTCCCTGTAGCCGGGACCCCACGTCGCGAGCTGCGCCGGGCGCAGAGCCGCGTCTGGTAGGCGCCACAACCCCGTTGGCCAGCGCGATCACGCCCAGGATCAGGAAACTGACGGAAGCGCAGCTTCGAGCGCATCAGCAGGTACCCGAAGAAGAAGAACGGCACCCACTCGAGCTGCTGTCGGAAGCCGCCGAGGACCTTCAGGATGCCTTCGGTGTTCGGGTTGAACGCCTCCAGCACGACGATCGCGACGAACGCGAACACCCAACCGCACAGCGGCGGCAGGCGCACCGGTTCGCGGCGTACGAGGATGCGCATCACCGCGCCCACGCAGATCGCGAGGATCAGGATGTCGCGCACCACGTGCGGCAGTTCGCCGGTTGGCAGGCCCGAGCTTGACGGGACCGTCGAGCAGCCGCAGGTAGAGACCGACGAGCGCGACGGTCACCTCGTAGCGAGTGCTCACGACCAGCGCCACGACACCGACCGCGCCGACGATCAGGGCAAGCACCAGCAGCAGGTCCGGTGGTCGCTTCCGGCACCGCGACGATGATCGCCAGCGCGATCGCGGCCGGGATCAGCGCGGTCAGGCCGACCGCGAGCAGGTCGCGAGCCGCCGGTCCACGACGCCGGGTGCGCCGAGCCGAGCACTCCGGGCCGCCGCGCGAGCCGGCGTGCTCATCGACCGATCAGGCGCGCCGGCGACGGCTCCGCGACTCGACGAGAAGCCGTATCGCGCGGATCTCGCCCGTCGACACGCGTTGGCGATCGCTCCGAGCACCGGCGCGCGGGGCGAATGCTCGAGCAGCTGGGCGAGCCGCTGCGGCGGACAGTTCGCGCGTGTGCCCCAGCCGGGCGATCACGACGACGCCGTCGACGGCGTCGAGCAGCGGCATCACGTCGCTCACCTCCAAGGGCGACGGCGCGTCGACCAGCACGTAGTCGAAATCCTCGGCGAAGCGAGCGCAGCAGCTCGGCTCATGCCGTCTCGCGCCAGCAGCGCGGGCGGGTTGGCGACCTGTGTCGCAGCCGGCGAGCAGGAACAGCGAGCCGGCGGGCGGCGACTGCACCGCAGTGGCCACCGCCCGCCCCGGACATCGCCGCAGCCGGCGCCGGCCGGATCTACGGAGGCATCACCCGTCTGCATCGCCTCCTCGACGTTGAGCCCGCCCTCCAGCACATCCGCGAGCCCGTGCGAGCCGTCATGCCGAGCAGCTTCGCCTGGACCGGCCTGCGGAAGTTCGCCTCCACGATCGCGACGCGCTCGCCCGCCTCGCGCTGGACCAGCGCGAGATTCGCGACGATCGTCGACTTGCCGTCGGCCGTGGTCCGGACTGGTGAACAGGATCACGCGCCCGCGCTGCGCTGCGGCTCGGCGTGGGCGGAGTTGTTGTGGCCGGACTCGGAGAAGCCCGCGAGCTGGATCGCGGTGTGCAGCCTGCCGCAGCGGCTCAACCAGGAACCGAGACGGCGTGGGACGCCCCTCGCGACGCACGATCGGCTGCCTGACCTTTGGCAGCGCGGCGATGATCTGCGCTTGGGTTACGGACTCGACGGCCCCGATCGCGCGCAGCCGGCGGTCGAGCCTGCTCAGCACATACGCGGCGATCGCAGCGAGGACCAGCCCGATCACGAACCCGAAGATCGCGTTCTTGCGCGGCTTGGGCGAGAGCTTGCATGGCCGTCGCCGCGTGCGCCGGTTTGATCTGCTGGGCCCCGGTTTGCCGCGAGGCTCGCTTCGAGCTGGTTGATCTTGCTGCTCAGGTTCGCCGCCTGCAGGACGTTGCCCGTGTCCAGCGGGCTGGACAGCGCGGCCTTTTCCTTTTCTTCGGCTTCCTTTCCTTTCGTCGTGCTCTTGCCGACCGATTTCGTCGACGCCTTCGCGGCGCTCCCCGCTTCGATCCGACGCAGTTGGCGTCGCGTGATTTCGATCTGGCGTTCGGTCACGCGTTTGTGCGTGGCGCGCTGGCGACTGACGTATGACTGCGCCGTAAGGTTTGCCAGCAGCGCCGCTCCTCGGGCGCTGCGCGCTTCGGTCGTGATCGTGATGAACTCGACTTTTTTCGACAGCGCCTTGGCCTTAACCGTCGAGCCACGTATCAGCGTTTTCTTGTGCTCCGCGCGCAGTCGCTTGCGCACCCCTTCGGCGACGATCGAATTGATGATCGCGGCCTGATTGGTGATCGACGCCGCCCTGGTCTTGCTTGTTCGCTTTTTCACCGGCTGCCTGTTCTTCGCTGCCGGCGCCGAGGTATATTTGAGTCGCCGCCTGAAACTCAGGCGTGCTGCCGTTTGTAGTACAGGTAGCTGGCCGCCGCAACGATTACTCCAACGGCGAGGATCAACCACTTACGCCTCCAAAGCGGCGCAAAGATAGTGGTGGCGTCGGTAGTGCTCGTTCATCGACTGCGAATCCGTCCATGGCTTAGCGGCAGCCAATCATAGGGCTGATCGTAACTGGCGGCTAAAGACTAGCGCCCGTCCGACCGTGTCGAGCAAGCCCGCGTGCAACGATGTCGCGGTGTCCGCAGCTCCGGCTGAGCCCGCCGACCTACCCTCACGAGCGCAGGCCGCGCCGGCGCGAGAGCGTGGCCCGGCTCGCCTGCTGGTGGTCAGCCATCCGGCCGTCGTGAGCGTCAACCAGGAGGTCTACCGCGAGCTCGCGCGCCGTGGCTGGGAGGTCACCGATCGTCGTGCCCAGCCGCTGGCGTCACGAGTACTCTGCAGGCGACGTGACGCCGCAGGCGCTGGCCGGCATGGAGGGCGCGCTGCGTCCCACGCCTGTCGCGTTGCGCGGACGCCCGCAGCGCCACCTCTACCTGACGCGTGCCCGCGCTGTGTGCAGCGAGCGTGCGTCCGGACGTGGCGTTCCTCGAGGCCGAGCCGTTCTCGCTGCCGGCGGCGCAGTGGGGCTTCGCGCTGCGCCGGCTCGGCGTGCCGTTCGGGGTGCAGTGCTACGAGAACATCGACCGCGCGCTTCCCGCTCCCGTGCGCTGGCTGCGCTCGCGCGTGCTGCGCGACGCCGCGTTCGTGGCCGCCCGCTCCGACAGCGCGGCGCGAGCTCGCGCGCGCGTGGGGCGCGAGCGGCGAGGTCGAGCTGGCTGCCGCCCGCCGTTCCCGCGTGGGAGGAGCGTCCCGGCGTCGGGCGAGCGACCGTTCACGGTCGGCTATGCCGGCCGGCTGGTCGAGAGCAAGGGGCTGATGCGACCTGCTCGCGGCGGTGCGCGCAGCTGGACGCGCCCGTGGAGCTGCTGCTGATCGGCGACGGCGAGCTGCGCGCGCAGCTCGAGGGCCAGCCGATCCCCGGATCGCACGTGCGCGTGCTCGACGGCATCGGCCACGAGCAGATGGCCTCGGGCTATGCGCAGCTCGACGTGCTGGTGCTGCCCTCGCGCACGACGCCGACCTGGAAGGAGCAGTTCGGCCGCGTCGATCGTCGAGGCGCTGTGGTGCGGGGTGCCCGTGGTCGGCTCGGACTCGGGCGAGATCCCCTGGCTGATCGGGCTGACCGGCGGCGGGCTCGTGTTCGCGGAGGGCGACCGCGACGCGCTGGCCGCGGCGCCTGAGCCGAGCTGCGATCCGACCCCGAGCTCGCGCCGGGCGCTGGCGGCGAGCGGGCAGGGCGCCGTGGAGCGGCTGTTCTCGGTGCCGGCCGCGACCGATCCGCTCGAGCGCCTGCTCACGCGAGCCGCCGTAGCAGCGCGCTGAGCCGTCCGCCGGCGGCAGGCCCGACGGCGGAGCGGACTCAGCGCGTCGATGCGCGGGCGCTCAGTCGCGCGGCAGCCGCCAGGCGCACGTACAGCTCGTGATGGCGCGCGACCATGCGCTCCAGCTGAACCGCAGCGCGGACTCGCGAGCGGCGCTGGCCCAGGCGCTCTCTGCAGCGCCGGGTCGGCGGCCAGCTGGCGCAGGCGCGTCCGCGATCACGCTCGGCTCGCGCGTGATCAGGAAGCCGTTGCGTCCGTCCTCGATCAGCTCGCGCACGCCGCTGACCGGCGTGGCGAGGACCGGCAGGCCGCTCGCCGCAGCCTCGAAGGTGACGAGCGAGAACGTCTCGTAGCTCGACGGCAGCACGAACGCGTCGGCCAGCTCGTAGACGAGCTGGACGTCGCGCATCACGCCCGAGCCAGTGCACCGCGCTCGGCCACGCCGAGCGAGTCGGCGAGCTCGCGATAGCGGGCCCGATCGCCACCGCCGGCGACGACCAGATCCCAGCCCGGCGCGAGCGCGAGCGCCTCGATCAGCGGATCCGAGTCCCTTGCGCTCCCACTCGCTGCCGACGAACGCCGCGATCAGGCGCTGCTCGGCCGATCGCCAAGCTGCGCGCGCAGCGCGCGCGCCTCCCGCTGCGCGCGCCGGGCGCTGAAGCGTGTCGGTGTCGACGCCGTTGTGGATCGTCAGCACGCGCGCGGCGAGCGCCGGGAAGTAACTGGCGCATCTCCTCGGCGACGCCGTCGGAGACGCACACGAACCGCGTCGCGCGGCTGGGCCGGAAGCACAGCTCGCTCGCCAAGCCGCTTGAGCACACGCATCGAGCCGCGTGTTCAAGCGGAACAGCGGCGTTGGCGCGGCTCGGCGTGGCCGGCGCCGACCTGATGGCAGTAGTGAACCGCGATCACGTCGACGCGGTTCGAGCACGATCGCGCCGGTCGCCTGCACGATGCCGCGGCGCCGTCTGCGCACGGCGAGCGAGCCGGCGAGCATGAACCACGGATAGGCGAGCAGGAACGGCCGCCCGGGCCCGCGCACGCGATGAAACACGACCCCGGCGTCGGGGGCAGCTCGCACGTCCGGGCGATCACCGTGACGCGGTGGCCGAGCCGCGCGAAGTCCCGAGCGACCAGCTCGGCCAGCTGACGCTCCATGCCGCCGACGGCGCCGATGTCGTGGGCGACGATCGTCACATCGGGCAGGTCGGCCTCCGCCGCGGACTCCTCGCGCCGACGCGGCATGCGGCCGCGGCGGCGGGGTGCGTGAGCGGGCGCACGCGGCGAGCAGGGCTCAGCTGCTGCCTCGCCGCGCGCTGCGCGCTGCCCGGTAGCGGGCCCTGCCGCGAGACGATCGCTTCGAGCGTGGCGAAGAAGCGGTCGCTGCATGGCCGCGTCGGTGAACTCGCGCAGGAAGCGCTCGCGGCCGGCCTCGGCCGAGCTCCGCGCGCAGCGCTGGCGCGATGCGAGCAGCGGCTCCAGCGCGTCGGCCAGAGCGCGCCGGCTCGCCCGAGCGCGCGAGCACGCCCGTGCGCCGGTCCTCGATGAACTCGCCGGGCCCGCCCGAGTCGACCGCGACGACCGCCACGCCCGCTGCGCCATGCCCTCGAGCAGAACGATCCCGAACGGCTCCGGATCGGAGGCGTTGACGAGGATGTCCATGCGCTGCATGTACGGACCCGCATCCGGCACCTGCCCGGTCATCGTGACGGCGCCCGCGAGGCCGAGTCGCTCGGCCAGCGGAGGCAGCGACGCCGCGTACTCGGGCGAGAGGCCGTAGGAGTCGCCGCCGACGATCACCAGGTGCATGTCGCTGCCCGCGCTCGCGCAGGAGCGCCTGCGCTGCGCAGCAGGCGGTCCTGGCCCTTCCACGGCTGCAGGCGCCCGACCAGGCCGACGACCGGCACTGCCGCGCGGCAGCTCGAGCGGTGGCCGCAGCGACGTCCGCGCGCCGGGGCGGCGCGCCCGGCCGCGACGACGAATGTCGGCCGCGGCGGACGCAGCCGCGCCTGTGCCTCGCGCGGCCGCGTGCGAGTAGCAGCCGATCGCGCGCGCCGGCAGGCAGCGTCGCCGCGCAACGATCGAGCCAGCGGCGCGGCGGGATCGCCTGCTGCCACCAGACGACGCGCTCCGCGCATGCCCGCCAGCGACCGCCGCGGGCGAGCCGTACAGCTGCGTTTTCGCCGACCAGTTGAGGATCAGGTCGGGCTGGCGACGGCGCAGCAGCCGCGCGCAGGCGTACGCACGGTCGCGACCAGCGGTGAAGCTGGCGCAGGCGACCGGCCGGCATCACGTCGACGCGAAAGCCGCGCTCGGCGAGCTCCTGCGGCCAGGCGCCGGGCTCGAAGAAGACGAGCTCGAGCTCGTGTCCTCTCGCACGCGCCCCGTCGAGCGCAGCCTGGCAGCATCGCCTCGGCGCCGCCGAGGCGCTCGCCCCACGGCACGGTTATGAGAATGCGCATCGGCATGCTCCACGCTCGCTTGACGGCGGACACCGAGACGCTCAGATAGGGAAAGCGCGAGCAGCGCTGGTGAGCGGCCTGTCGAGCAGCACCAGCGGCCGCAGCGGAAGCATCAGCGCCCACGCCGCGGCACGGCCGAAGCGCGACGCGTCAGCCGGCGCATCAGGTTCGTCAACTTCTGCGAGACGACGCCGCTGACGAAACCCTCGCTGGTGACATACAGGCCGGCCGTCGCGCACGATCTCGCGAAGCCGCTCCTGCGAGTATCCGTAGCGCACGTGCGATCCGTCCTCGACCGGGCTCGGGTTCGCGCTCCTCTGTGTACAGCGGCCGATGACCCTCGAACGGCGTGCTCAGCAGCAGCGTCCGCCCGGGACGCAGCATCGCGGCGAGTGAATCGACGAGTCCCTGGTCGTCGTTCACGTGCTCGATCGTCTCCAGGCAGATGATCTGATCGAACATGCCCAGCGACGGCGCGGTGCTCCTCGATGCTCGCGCAGATCGAGCGTGCGGAAGTCGATCCCCGTGCCGCCGAGCGTGTCCGCACGTCGCCGCGCATCCTCCTGCTCGCGCGGGGAGAAGGAGGCGGCGAGCACCTCGTTGCCGGCCAGCGCGGCGTAGATACTGAACACGCCATTGCCACAGCCGGCGTCGAACGTCCTGGCGGCGGGGCGGCGCAGATGCTTGCGCAGCCACAGCCAGCGGTCGAGCACGCACGGATCGCCGTGGATCAGCAGCGAGCGCCAGCCGAATGCGCGCAGCATCGAGTCCGACATCGGCGAAACATATCCCACGGCCACTGCGCCGGATACGCTTGCCCGATGCAGCCGCCGACAGCCGCCGCCCCGCGCCGGGCGAGACGCGTCACGCTCGCGCACGACTACCTGCTGGTCATGCGTGGCGCCGAGCGCACATTCGCCGCGATGGCGGACCTCTACCCGCGTGCGCCGATCTTCACCCTCCTGTACGACGAGCGCGGCACGCACGGTCGCTTCGCCGGGCGCTCGATCACGACCTCGCCACTGCAGCGCCTCGGCGTGAGCCAGGCGAGCTTCAGGCGCCTGCTGCCGCTCTATCCGTTTGCGATCGAGCGGCTTCACCTGCCGCCGAGCGAGGTGGTGCTCAGCAGCAGCAGCGCCTTCGCACACGGCGTGCACGTGCCTCCCGGCGCGGTTCACGTCTGCTACTGCCACGCGCCGTTTCGCTACGCCTGGTACGAGGAAGCGCGAGCCCTCGCCGAGGCTGCCCGCGCCGCTGCGCCCGCTGCTGCGCGCGCAGCTGCGCCGGATGCGCCGCTGGGATCTCGTCGGCGAGCCGACGGGTCGACTCCTACATCGCCAACTCGCAGCTGACACGCGAGCGGATCAAGCGCTACTACGGGCGCGACGCGACGATCATCCATCCGCCCGTCGAAACGCATCGCTTCTCGCCCGGCGAGCCCGGCGACTCGCTGCTCGTCGTGTCCGAGATCGTCGCGCCACAAGCGCGTGCACGTCGCGCTCGAGGCGGCGCGGCGCGCCGCGCGCCGATCCGCGTCGTCGGCTCGGGCCCCGACCACGCCGCGCTCAGCGAGGCCTTCCCCGAGGCGCGAGTTCCTCGGGCGCGCGTCGGCGATCGCGGAGCTCGCGCGAGCTCTACGCGCAGCGCGCGCGCGGTGATCGTCCCGAGCATCGAGGAGTTCGGCATCACGGCCGTCGAGGCGCAGGCCGCCGGGCCGCCCGGTGATCGCCGCGGCAGCCGGCGGTGCGCTGGAGACGGTGCTCGACGGTCAGACCGGACGCCTCGCCGCGCCCGACGACGTCGACTCCTT
This sequence comes from uncultured Solirubrobacteraceae bacterium, assembly GCA_963846205.1. GTDB lineage: Bacteria > Actinomycetota > Thermoleophilia > Solirubrobacterales > Solirubrobacteraceae > Palsa-744. The sequence goes on from CAWJVB010000006.1 coordinate 727,649, forward strand.
TGCGCAAGCGATCGAGACGATCGATCGCCTCGCGTTCGAGCCGGCCCGCGCCGTCGCCAACGCCGAGCGCTTCTCGGTCGCGGCCTTCCGCGAGCGCATCTCCGCCCACGTCGCGCAGGCGCGCGCTACGGGCGCACGCCGGGATCAGGGCGACGATCAGCCCGGCTGATCGTCGCCGGACGGCTGCGCCCTGGCGGACACCTTGGCCCTGGGCCGCAGCCTCGACAACAGGGCGATCAGCGGCGCCTGCAACAGAGCCGTGATTCGCGAGGAACGCGGCACGGGGTCGGTGCTCTGGCTGAGGACCAGGGTTTGCGACCTCGTCACTCGATTGCCCTGCAGGGGAACGCCGACGTCGAGGGAGGCGAAGTCCGGCAGCGTCGCCGAACGGGACCCGCCGGTGTCCAGGATTTGGCGCACCACCGCCCCGGGGTCGGCGACGAAGTCCTCGTAGCGAACGAACAGTCGTCGGTCACGCGGGTGGCGAAGGAAGACGACCAGCGAAAGCAGGTGCGTCACCACAGGTAGACGTTCGTATGCATGGTGGACTTGGTGAACTCGTGACGTCTTGGCGGTTGAAGGACGCCACGACCCCCTGTGGGTCGCGCACAGGAACACCAGGCGCAGGTCGAGATGCCCGGCCCGCTGCAGCTCACGTGCGCGCAGAGGGTAGTGCGAGGTGTCAACTATGCAGCTTCCAGCCGTCGCCCGGGTCAAAGCTTGGAAGAGGTCGTCCGCCACGGCACGATAGCGCTGGCCGAAGCGACGGCGCGCCGGCCACAGTGAACGCGAAAGAGTGCGAGCGAACGCTCGATTGTGCGCTGTGACACGTTGCCGAACAGGGCGGCCGCGCCGGCTTGGATCGTCGAGCGCGTCGCGCACTCGTTCCAGAATCGCGAGCGCTCCGGCTCTTCGACCTGTGGGCGGCCCGATCGGACAAGCCAATTGTCGAGCTCGCCCGCGTAGAAGACGTCGGTGCAGTTTCCCAGGGTGATTCCGAGCGTCGTGCTACCGCTGCGACCAGCTCCCATCACATAGATGACACGTGGACACCCAGCAGCAGGATTGACCTTCCCAGACAGCGAAGTGACGAACTCCGTTTGGGCGGGCGGCTCGGACGTCGACGACCACGCCATCAGGGCCGCAGCGTGACGCAAAGGCCCGCAGCTTCTGTCTTCGATCCGACCGACTCAGCAGCCGTTCGATAGCCTTGGCGCGATGGCGGAGAATCCCTTCGTATAGCCTGGCTCGGACCCGCCCCGGGTGGATATTCGGGTGTCAGGGGAGTCGCCGCCGAGCTGATCGGAGGGCTCGCCAGACGCGGCCATCGCATCGATTGCTTCTTTCCCGCCGCCGAGGGTCAAAGTCACGTGCGGATCGCCGGCGACGAGCAGATCACATTCGGCGAGGGGAACCTCGCCTTCGGGGACAACATCACGTTCATCTGGGGAACGAGTCGATGGCAGTGGAACCGATGGTACAGCCGAGGCAAGGTGGCGTCCTTCGCCAGCGGAATGCTTGCGCGGTCGATCGCGTCGCTTCGACTGCGCCGGGAGATCGCCCGCAGGCACCGACAGCGACCCTACGACCTGGTCTATCAGTTCTCGAGCATCGAGACGCCCGCGGTGCCAGCCGCCGTGCGCGCGCGCCGTGCCGCTGGTCATTCACCCCGAGACGCACATCGCGGGCGAGCTGAGATGGCTGATCGCCGAGCGACGACTCGCTCTGCGTTGCCAGCCCGCCTACGTCCTCGCGATCGTGGCGATGATGATGTCTTGCGCACGCTCGTGCAGCGGCGCACGATCGGCGCGCGAGCCTGCTGGTGTGCATCAGCAGCGTCTTTCGCGATCACATGGTGCGCGACTACGGATTTCCCGGCGCGGCGACGACGGTCGTGCCCCAACCCGGTGCGAGCCGAGCGCTTCTCGACGCGCCGAACGGGCCGTCGGCGAGCCCGCCGGACGTGCTCGTGCTGGGCCGCATCTCGCGCGCAAGGGCATCGAGGATGTGTCGGCGTGGCGCAGGCTGCTGCTCGAGCGCGGCGTCGACGTGCGGCATGCGCATCGTCGGCGGACCGAGCCTGTGGTCGGACTACACGCAGCTGCTCGACGATCTCCCGGCCGAGAACGTCCGAATACGCCGGGCTCGGCATCCGCCAGCGAGATCGCGAGCCGACCTGCTCGAAAGAGCGACGTGCTCTACAGGCGAGCAAGTACGAGCCGTTCGGGCTGACGGTGGCAGAGGCGCTCGCAGCCGGCGTGCCGGTCGTCGCGACGAGCGAGGTCGGCGCGATCGAGGGTGTCGACCGCTCAGTCGTGCGCGAGGTCGCGCCGGGCGACGTGGCCGGCATGGCGAGCGCGATCGCCGAGCTGCTCGAGCGCAGTTGCGAGCCCGGCCTCGCTGAGACACGCGCGCAGCCGCGCGCGCCGAGGCCAGCGCGACTGTTCGCGCCCGACCGTCGTCTGCGCGCAGATCTCGGACGCGCTCGAACGGCTGGTCGAGGGCTCGCGAGCGCGGCAACGGCGCCGCCGGGACAGGTCGCCGACAGCGAAGCCGAGGCGCGCCGAGGTCTGCTCGACGTCTGATCGACCGCAGCCGCCACATTCAACCGTCGGCGATCCCGTCCGATAGGAGGAATAGACGAAAGTCGATTCGAAAGCACTAGACGCGCGTGCTCTACCTTCTCATCCTTCCAGCGTGGCCGTGACCATCGTCGTGATGGTCGTAGGGCCTGCAGGGTCGCCGCACGGGCGGACAGGCCGCGTCCGGGGACGGGAGTCGCGCTCGGCGATCTACGGTCGAGCACGCTCGGCTGTCGCCAGAGCACGATCGCGAGCGCCCCGCCTGCGCGCATCCGCGGCCGCACACGCCGGTCGGGCGAGGCCTGAGCTCGTCGGCCGCCTTCGCGGCCAGCGGCTGTCGGTCGCGCCGCAGCCGGCAGCTCACGGGCGCGGCGTTAGCGCTGCGCGCGCCCGCGAGCGCGCCGCGGCGGGCCGTCTACAGCCCGCGGCCCCCGAACACGTGCGGGACGGTGCGCAGCAGGATCTTCACGTCGGTCCACAGCGACCAGTTGGCGACGTACAGGTAGTCGAGCGCGACCATCTCCTTGAGCGGCACGCGCGCGGGGCCGAGGATCTGCCACGGACCGGTCATCCCGGGCATCAGTTCCAGCCGCCGGCGGTGCCAGCCCTCGATCCGCTCGTCCTCCTCGACCACCAGCGGCCGGGGTCCGACCAGGCTCATCTCGCCTTTGACGATGTTGAACAGCTGCGGCAGCTCGTCGAGCGCCGTAACGCGCAGGAACCTGCCGACGCGCGTCACGCGCGGGTCGCGCGCGATCTTGAACAGGCCCTCCTGGGCCTCGTTGCGATGGCGCAGGGCATCCTTCATGGCGTCCGCGTCGCGAACCATCGTGCGGAACTTGAGCATGTAGAAGCGCCGCCCGTGTCGGCCCACGCGCAGCTGGCGGAAGAACACGGGACCGCGGCTGTCGAGCTTGACCGCGAGCGCGATCGCGATCATCATCGGCGAGATCGCCAGCAGCCCGATCGACGCGCCCGACAGGTCGAACGCGCGCTTGATCGTCTGCGAGGAGCGCGTCAAGTCGAAGCGGCGCACGCCCATCAGCGTCACGCCGTGCAGCTCGTCGAACTCGACCGACGAGCCGACGACCTCGAGCATCCGCGGCAGCACGCTGACGCGCACGCCCACCGCCTTCAGCGTCCGCACGAGGTTGAGCGTCTCGTTCGCGTCGGCGTCGGCCCCCCAGCCCGGCGCGATGATCGCCCGGTGCACATCGAGCGTCTGAGCGAGGTCGCGGATCTCGGAGAGCCTGGGCGCGGAGAACGCGCTGCGTCGACCATGGAGCGACCTGGTCGAGGTCCAGGTGGGCGATGAGCTTGGCCTTGATCCCGCCGTGACCGTTCAGCTTCGCGTTGACCATCTCGGCAGAGCGCTCGTCGCCGATGAACAGGCATCGCTCGGTCGGTCCGAGCCACAAGGCGATCGCACGCGCCGCCGAGCGCGCCAGCAGCAAGCCCGCCGCAAGCGCAATCCACAGCAGCAGCGCCTCCTTGCGGTCGAGCGCTGCCGGCAACGACGAGCCTCCCCGGCAAGCAGCGCCACGAGCGTGGACAGGGTCGCCAGCTGGAACAGCTTCGGCGCCTCGTCGAGGGTCGTCTTGCGCAGCAGCGTCTCGTCGCGGTCATAAAGGCCGAGCAGCTTGGCCACGACGAGCAGCAGCGGCACGCCGACGATGCTCTCCCAAGTCAGATGCAGCGGCACACGCCGCGAGGACAGCGCGACGTAATGCTGAGCGCGGCCGAGGATCGCGATGACATCGGCGACCAGCAGCGCGCGACGAAACAGCGCATCGCGGCGCAGGCACACGTCGGGGCCACGAATCTCCGCCGCCGGCGCGCCGGCGGCGTGGCGATGCGCATACGTGCCTTTGCGGGCGGCTCCGGCGCCAACCGAGGGCGGCCCACTGCAGGCCAGTGTCCGATCCGCTCCCTGTCCCCGTCTCAACGCTCATCAGCGCTACTCGCCTCCTTGCCTTACATCAGACATCCCCGCATGATGGCCACATCGCCTCGAACGTTTGTCGAGATTCCGTGATCTATCCTCAATGCCCCGCATCATGCACTGAACGCGGGCCTAAAGTCAAGCCTGGCGGCGAACTGGCCGCCCCCGGGCGTGACTGCGACGCGGCGGGGGCGAATTCTTGCGCATATCGACACGATCGCCGCCGCCCGACGAGCTCCCGCCGTACGAGGCGGCGATCCCCGACTCGTCTACAAGGTGGCGCTCTGGGGCGTGCCGGCAGGGATCCTCGGCGGCCGGCTCTACCACGACGTGACGAGCTGGAACGAAGTGCCGCACAATTGGTGGGGCTGGCTCGCGATCTGGCAGGGCGGCCTGGGCATCTGGGGTGGTATTGCGGGCGGCTTCCTCGGCGGGCTGATCCCGCTCAGCCGCAAAAGGGTGAGCATCGCTGCCTTCATGGACGCGACCGCACCAGGACTGCTCGTCGCACAGGCGATCGGCCGCGTCGGAAACTACTTCAACCAGGAGCTCTTCGGTGGCCCGACGAATCTCCCCTGGGCGCTGCAAATCAGCCCGGCGCACCGTCCCTCCGCCTACCTCGGCTACGCGACGTTCCAGCCGACGTTCCTCTACGAGCTGATCTTCGACCTCGCGCTCGCCGCCGCGCTCGTTTGGCTGACGCACCATCGCCGGATTCGTGCCCCCGGCATCTTCGCGCTCTACGTTGCCGGCTACTCAGCCTTTCGCATCTTCGAGGAGCTGCTTCGCGTCGATCCAGCACACCACATCCTCGGTGAGCGTCTGAACTTCTGGGTCGCAAGCGTGCTGGCCGCAACTGGGGCCGCATGGTTCGTCAACGTCCAGCGGCGCCGATGCGCCGATGCGCCACTGCCCACGACCGCGCCGGCCGAGCGCCCCCACGTAGGGTGAGCGATCCGACAGGAGCGCCAAATGGAGCTCGACCGCGCCAGACGTCGTCGGCCGGCGTATCTTGACGACAGTGCAGAACCCGTCGTCGAGCTCCTCTTCGGACCGTGGCCCTCGAGCGCGCGAGTGGGAGCTGACCGCGCGTGCATCGCTGCTATTTGCGATCGGCGCAGCGGTACTCGCGGCAGCTGGTCATTGGGATCTGGGCGACCTGCTCGTTGGTGTGTACTTCGCCGCGGTCAGCCTGCTGCTCTGGGTCCAAAGCGCCCGGATCAGGCATATGCGCTCGCCCGCCGCGTTCAACCGAATCACAGGCGCCGCTCTCATCCTCGCTTTCGCAGTCGGCGCGGCGCTTGGCACGGCCGATGTAGCCACTGGGGGCGTCATCTACGGCGCCGATCTCCGAGGCGTGGCCGGGGTATCCCGGGCTCGCGACGCTTGCTCCGTCGTCACACTGCGCGGAGATGGCGTCGGTATCTGCTCAACCAAACGTCCCCGGCCGGGGGATCGTCGCGAGCTACAGCCCGCGCTTCTGGATGCTCGTTGCGTTAATCGGTGTGGCGGCCGGTCTGGGCGGTGCGGCGCTGATCGAGCTTCTGCGCGCCGTCCAGCACGTGGCGTGGGCTTACGACACGGGTCATTTCCTTGAAGGGGCCGAACGCAGCTCGGACCTGCGGAGGGTGCTTGTGCTGGCCTGTGGTGGCGTGACTGCGGGCGTCGGCGCGGTCGGGGTTGCCCGTCTGGAAAGGGGGAGGGGAGGTCTCAGAGGCGCTGTGGCTGCGCGCAGGGCGAGTGCCGCTGCTGGGCAGCTTTGCGCGCGCGGTGGAGTCGATCGTGATCGTCGGGCTCGGCGCCTCGCTGGGCCGCGAGGCCGCGCCGCAGCAGGTCGGTGCGGCGGTCGCGAGCTGCGCTGAGCGACTGGGCGCGGCTACCGGTCTGGCAGCGCCGGCTGCTCGTCGCCTCGGGGGCGGGAGCCGGGATGGCAGCGGTCTACAACGTCCCGCTGGGCGGTGCCCTGTTCGCTCTCGAGGTGCTGCTCGGCACGCTCAGCCTGCCGCTCGTGCTTCCGGCGCTGGCGACGAGCCTGATCGCGACTGCGGTCGCGTGGCTGGCGCTGCCTTCGCGACCCACCTACATCGTCCCGACCTACGACGCGCATACCTCCCAGATCGTCTGGGCGCTGCGTCGTTGGTCCGCTCGCGGGGCTTGCGTCGGTGGTCTACATCCGCCTGATCTCGAGTGCTCACGCGCTACGACCGAGCGGCTGGCGCAGGGTCGCAGCGCCGATCGTCGGTGTTCACCGCGCTTGGGGCGCTCGCCATCGCATACCCGCAGGTCCTCGGGAACGGCAAGGGTGTGGTGCAGACTCGCGCTGGTGGGTCGGCTTGCCGTTGGCGTGATGGCCGTCCTGATCGTGCTCAAGCCGCTGGCGACCGCAGCGTGTCTCGGAAGCGGCGCGCCCGGAGGGCTTGTTCACTCCTACGCTGACCTTCGGCGTCGTGCTCGGCGGGGTGCTGGGCGATGCCTGGTTGCAGCTCTGGCCGGGCGCGCCGCCCTCGGGGCTTTGCCGTCCGAGCGCCAGCAAGGGCGGGCGATGGGCAACGCTCAGGCGACGCGAGCCTGGGGCTCCGCCGTCCGAGCGCCAGCAAACGCGGCGACGGGCAACGCTCAGGCGACGCCGAGCCATAACGACGACCGGCCGGGCCCCGAGGGCCCGGCCGGCGCTTCCTGTCTCGTTCATCCCTGCCTAGACCGTTCGCTTCACGGTCCGGATCGGCGCCTCAGTAGCCGATTTTTTTGGCACCTTCTTGAGCGATCTTGAGAACGCTCAGGGACGGGTTTTCGCTGGTTGGGTCGCCGAGGTAGTCTTCGCCTTCAGCGGCCTCCTGAGCGCCACCGGCGCCGGTGCTGAGCTCGTATCCGATGTAGTCGAACACGCTCCTCGCCTCGGCTTCAGTGGGAGGTTCTGACACCGACGTCCCTTTGGTGAACGCCGAGTATTTCGTCAGAGCCAGGTCGTAGGTCAGGTAGCAGATGTCGTAGTGCAGCTGCTTCTTGGCCGTCGTGACTTCGCTCCACAGTTCCTGCGTCGTTGGGGGCGGGAATTTCTTTTTGCCGTTCGTGTAGAGCGTTTCTTCACAGTTGGCGTTTGCTTTCGACGTCGTCTCCTTGTTGGTCGACGGGTCGCTGTAGCTTTTCGGCGCGTTTTCGACTTCGGCCCAGAAAATCGTCTTTCCTACGCCTCCGCTCGGGGGAACAAAAGCCGAGTTGTTGCGGGCGTCGGCTACGTTCGCGAAGCCGACGCAGCCGGTGCACGTCGATTCAGCGACCTTCGACACAAGCCCACCGCCGCCGTTGCCCCGCTTCACGGGGTCTTCGGCTTCTTTCGGCCAGGTCGTGTTGTTAGCCGGTTCGCCGAGCTGCGCCCACGTTTTGGTGCCCAGCACGTCTTTTTTGTAGATCACGCCGAGGTACTTCATGAACGACGCGGTCGTGCCGGAACCGTCTTCACGCACGACGCGTGTTATCGCTGCTTTCTTGCCGAGTTTGGTGCACGTTTCGTTACCGACGAGTTTGGCTTTGTTGAGGATCTTGCTCCAGGTCGTGTCGACGCCCTGGAAGATTTTCTCGACGACCGAGTCTTTCAGCGCGAGGCGACCTTCCGAGGGACCGCCTGAGACGCTCGTGCACCCTTCCGGCAGGTGAATGAGAATCGCGATGGCCGGCTGCGCCACGGGGATCGTCAAGAGCGTTCCAGCTTCGCCGTGCGACGTGATGTCCGCGGCTTGCGTCGCGTTCGGCGGGATCTCTGTGCCGACGAAGGCGTTTTCTTTCCCGAACCGGATTTCACCACCGGATTTCGTTTCGACGCCCCACGATTCCAGGCCCGCGCCGCTGCCCGTCGACGTGTACGACACTTTGGGTTTGCCCCCGGATCCCTGCGAGCCGCTGCAGGCCTTCGCGTTGGCGGACGTGTTGAACTGCTTGTTCCAGATTTCGATCTGGAGCAGCTTCTGGGCGCTTGACCCTTTGCCGTGGATTTCCGAGCCTTCACACTGATTCAGCGTGAAGGCGCTCGCGGCCCCCGGCGCCGCGAGGGCGGCCGCGGCGGCCGCCGATAGTACGCACGCCGAGAAAACGCGGCGCACGGATCGAGTCGTCATGTCTTGACTACCTCCTGGTAGCAGGATTCGTTCCGTGATTGGTGAGAGGCATGCTCGCCTCTCGTTCACGCACGATCTCAGGGCGACGGGCTCAGGACGTTACGATCCTGGTTCGATCCTGGTTCTTCACGAGCTGCGAAGTCGACGTCGGCTTTCACGAACAATCCACAGAAGCTACACGTTGCCTTTACAGCCACTTCACATGTGCCACGCTGTTCGGCCGCCCGCGCAGTGACAGGCAGGCGCCGACCGGGCAACGCCGCCCTGCGCTCACCGTCCGTCGATCGCTCAGTGGTGTTTGGGCTTCGCTAGTCGCAGCGTCACCAGAATCGGCGTCGTGTGAGCCACGCCCCCAGAGTCCCGCGCGACGATCGTCGCGCGGGTTCGCAGCACGTGCGAATGGGCGAGCAGCGCGCGGCCTTTCGCGGAAAGATGCAATGTGACCGCCTTGACGGTTCCGCCCGAGGCTCTGAACGTGCCGCTCGCCAGGGTGAGCACAGCCTTCTTGTGGCCGGCGCCGGCGCTGACCGCGTTGAGCGTCTTCAGCGTCACGGTGCCGGTGCAGCTGCTCCGCCCGAGACAGCTCACCTTGAGCACGAGCACGCCGGCGGCGCTGGCTGTGATGGACGTGCTCGCCAGGCTGACCTTGTAGGAGAGGACGCCGCCGCCGGTGCCGGCGCCGGGAGATCCCCCGCCCGGAGCCGTCGACGTCGTGCTCGAGCCACTGGAGCTGCCACCGCCGCCACCGCCGCCTGCGGAGCCCGAGCTGACTTGGACGGTCACCGCCGCCGGGCTACTCGTCAATCCTAGTTCGTCGGTCACGGTCAGTGACACCGTGTAGGTGCCCGCCGATGCGAAGGCGTGGCTCACCGTCGGCGTCGTCGTTTCTGTCGTGGTCCCGTCGCCGAAGCTCCACACGTACTTCTTGATCGGAGAGTGACTCGGATCGGTCGAGGTGCTCCCGTCGAACGTGGCTGATTCTCCCGGTTTGAGACTCGCTGGCCCGCTCAATTTCGCCGTCGGCAGCGGGAAGTTGATGTTGACGGTCTGCGTCTCGGTGACGGTCGGGCCCGCGAAGCTGCCTTCCCAGATGGGCTGTCCGGGGGCACCCGCAGCACCGGCGAGATCGTCGAGTCGCACCTTCTCAGTGACTTTGTACTTGCCGACCGCTTCGTATTTGTGCTTGATCGTCGTCGTCTGATACTCGTGATTTTCCTCGAGTTCGTGCGTTTTGAGCGTCACCGGGGGCGTTTTATCGCCAAAGTTCCATTCCACTTCGAGTGCGTCGGCCTGTTTGATCTGCGAGGAGAGCACGACTTCAGTGCCGGGGCGGATCGGTTCTTCGCCTTTCACCGCGATGCCGTTGACGCTCGCGACCGGCGCAGGCACGATCGCCTGCGGGCACCCGCTCCCGCCAGGCCCGAGCTCGATCACGGCCGGGAAGAACGGTCCTTCCAGCGGGACGGGAATCAAGCGGACTTCTTCTTCTTCCGTTTCTGGGTTTTCGAATTCTTCTTCTTCATATTCGTAGCGCTCGAGAAATTCGGGCGCCAGCACGAACACCCTGCCCCCAGACCCGGCTGCGACGCTTGGCGACACTGTCCTCGGCAGCAACCCTTCGGTGACGGGTTCGTGGATGGCGCAAGCATCGGTTTTCGCGTTGGCCAGTTGGCCGCCGCTCCAGCCAAGCTTTTCCCCGGTCGGCGACAGCATGTCAACGCTCGAAGCGCCGCCGCCGTTTTCGGCTTCGTTGCGGATCCCGCCGAGGCCGTAGATGGTGCCTTCGGGACCGGCCGACAACGAGCCACCGGCCCCCGAGACCGAGCCGAACGCGCCGAGGTCGATGCCTTCTTCGACGGCCGGGGCCAGAGTCCGGGGCGGGCTGCTCAGTTCGAACTGGCCCGTTTTGGGGGACGTGGGAACTTCGTCGATGTCTTCCGCGTCTTCGATCACATGGAGGACATCGACATGCTCTTCACTTTCGCCCTCCGCATTCTTTGCGACGTCGACGACCGGTGATTGCGGCTTGAAGAAGCCGATGCCTTTCCTATTGAAGAAGCCCGTTTTGTCCACGTATTGTTCGCCCAATTTGCCACTTGCTTCGATGCGCTGCAGGACGTATTCGTCGTTCGCGATGTTGTCTTCGCTTTGCCCTTTTTTATCCACGTGAGCGAGCACGATGACTTCGTGTCTGAGCGGGTCGACCGCGATCCCGCGAGGTTCCAGCAGCGCCTTGCCCGGGCTCGTGGATTGCGAGAGCAGTTCGGCTTCTTCGTCGAGGACTTCATCGTGTGGACCTTTCGTCCCCGCTCCGACAAGTGCGGAGCCGCTTTCTTTCGTGGAGAACGCGAACAGGGCCGAAGCGACGGTCAGCGGTGCTTCCTTCGCTGATTTGTCGATGCTCAATCCTTTTTCGCGCGCGCCAACTCCGAGGAGGTAGACGCGCCCTTCCGAGGGATCGATCGCGAGGCCCTCATCGACTGGTTCTGCGCTGAGCAGTGTTGGCGTTTTCTCAGTGAACTCGACCGAGGCTTTCAGGGCGTAGGCGGAGGTGCCGGGCGGGGCGACGAACTTCTGCAGTCGCAGGAAGCGCTCGGTTTCTTTTGGTTCGGCATATTCGTCGAGCAGATATACGCAATTGACGGTGCCCGATTCGGCCGCGCAGTTCTGACTGGAATCCACTCCAAGCAGTCGAGTTTGGTTTTCGGCGAGCTTGCCCGCTTCGCCCAACGCTCCGGTTTCGCCGAAGCGCGTCAGCTGTCCGTAGCCGTCCGGTTCGGCCGCCTGCGCGCCGCTCGCCACGATGCTCACAGCCGTGATCGCGACCAGACAGCTCGCGAGCAGGAGCAACGCTCTCGCGCGAAGGGTTTCGAGGTGGGTCATCGGGCTCCGATCTCGTTGCGCAATCACAGTCACTTGCCTGGCTGGCTACATCGAGCAGTCGGCTGAGTCAAAGCCCCGGTCGAAGCGCCCTCCGCGTCGTTCGCCTTGCACCCATCCGGGGTGCATCGACACATGAAAGCTGTCGTATGGCGTGCCGCATTCTGTTGCGAAGCTGTGAACCGGATCTTCACGGCAGCCGCTTGCGGTCGATTCGCCGCTGCGAACGCGCGGTCGAGATCGTCGCCGGCGCGACGCGCACGGCCCGGCGACCTCCACGTGTGCGCTTGCGGATCGAGGCGCCGGCGAACGCGGCGAGCAGCACGACGCCCAGGAGGTAGGCGGGTGAGGGCTCGTGTTCTTCGGGGCGGTAGGCCGCCGCATTGTTGCCAACCGACTCCGTCGCCTCCTCCTCCTCCTCTTCGCGTTCAGCGGCCTCGACGGGCGAGGTCACCGCCGAGGTGCCGGTCGGGGGTGTCGGTCGGGCGGGCGTGGGCACGGGCGGCGGAACGAACGGGAGCAGCGGACCGGCGAGGGCCGGCGGCAAGAAGAACGGCGTCGGCCGGTGCGGGCTCGCATGTGCGGCGGCGGAGGGCGCAACCGCGGGTGGAGGCGGCACCGGAATCGGCGGGGGCGGCGAGCGAGGCCGGCGCGGCGGCCGGTGGGCGCTGGTGCCGGTGCCGGGGTCGGCGCGGGGCACGCTCGCTTCCTGTTGGGCGCAGGAATTTCTTTGAGCGGTTGCGTACCGCAGGGGCGACGGACGCTGCCCGCCTGCACGGTGACGGTCAGCGACGATGAGAGCCCGCCGGCGCTGATCGTGACGACGGTCTTACCCGCGTTGTACGCGCAGAACAGCCCCGATTTGGCGTCGGGCACCGGTTCTTCATGTTCGAGCAGGACCGCGCGCGGATCGGACACCGCGAGGTTCGGCTTGACGAAGTTGCCGATGTCCGGCCGCGAGGAGCTGAACGTGTATTCGGGGAAGATCCCGTTCGCGCACTGGCTGCCGATGCAGTTGGCCGGAATCGGGATGTAGAGGGCGGCTTCGTTGCGCGACGAGCCGCGTGCGGCCCTCCCTCCGGCGCGCGGGCGACGGGCGAGACCGTCGAACAGCGCCGCCTGGCTGCGGTGCAGCAGCACCCCGTCCCCCGCTTCCATCGCGAGTTCGCCGACGTTCGGGATCAGCTCGGCCGAGACCGGCGCGACGTTGGTTTCCGCGTTTCGTTCGGACACCGCCACCTGGGTGAGCAGGAAGCCCATGTGGCCCGTGAAGTCCTGTTTCTCGGCGTTGACGGCGGTCACGTAGCCGAGCGTGCCCGAGCCGAACGTGGGGATCGATCGCGTGCCCACGCGCAGCGGCAGCTCGACGTTTTCTTCGGGAGCGTCGTAGAAGTAGGCGGACGCGCCGCCGTCTACGAGCGTGCTCGCCACTTCGGCGGCGGCGCCCTGGCCAGCGGCGATCTGTTCGTTCAGATTCGCGTTGCCGACCGCTATCGCCGGCTCGCTCAGGTTCCTCGCTTCGCTCAGCTGTCCGGCCAGCCATTCCAGCTGGGTGTGATCCACTTCGCCCGACTCGTCGAGCATGATCACCCGCACCGTCCCCGCGGGCCCGGGAGAGTCGAGCGCGTAGTAGCTTGGGCACGGTTCACCGGGCGGGCCCGCCCACGGGTAGCCCGCGAATGCCTGCTGGAATTCGCACTCGTTGCCCGGGCCGCGATCGCTCGGCGAGGCCACCGCATAGGTCGGCAGCGGACCCGACAGGAGCTGGGCGTAGCGCTCGAACTCCCGCTGGTAGGGGACCGGCACCGAGCCGTGCCCGACGCCGGTCGTGATCCCGGGCCCGGTGTACAGGAACGCACGCAGGCCCGAGATCTGGCGCGCCTGTTCGAGCGCCGAGGACAGCCACACGTTGGGGCCGACGCGCGCGTTGACGCGATCGGCGCATGGCGCCAGGCACGTCGCGCCCCCGGCGATCGCGAACGCGGCGTCGCTCGAGCTCGCCTGTACCGGAGAGCTGCCGAGGCCGGGTGGGGCGACCCCATCGGCTGGATAGCGCGCGATGTCCGCGGTGTCGAGCGCGCCGCTCGGCGATTCGTCGACGGCGCCGCCGACCGCCCAGCCTTCCGAGCCGGTGGGACCGATCAACACCGCCGAGGTTGGGTCCGGCTGGTAGGGAAGGTCATAGAGTTTGTATTCGCCGGGCGGGTCTTCGGCGTGGTTGCGTTCGTGCTCCTCGTCTTCCCAGCCATTGCCCGTCTGGCGCAGCACGTAGCCGGTCGCTAGCGGGTAGGGCTTGATCAGCGCCGGGGGGAAGCCCGCGGGGGGAGCGCGTTCATCGTCGATTTGCAGCGTGTCGGGGACGCCGCCCGAGCCGACCGCCCGCAGGGCGCCGTCTTCGCGGAACAGGGCCAGCGAGCCCGGCGCTTCCAGGCCGGGGTAGGGCGGCGCCTGCTGCCAGCCTTCCCCAGGCGCATTGCGCTCCAGGACCAGCGGACTTTCACTGAAGCCGCCCGGGGTTGCAGACAGGGCGGCGCCACCGTCGGGCAGGCCCGCCACGGCCCAGGGCACATCACCGGCCAGCGCTTGCATGGCTTCCTGGTCGAGCGACCAGCCCGACCCGTCGTTGACGAGCAACCCGCCGGTGTAGTGCGCGGCTTCGCTGCCCGTCTGAGGGTGGAACAGGCGAAACGCGACGAGCGCTTCCGAGCCGGCGAACGCGATCGAGGTGAAGCTGGCGCCGGCGACTTCCGGCGGCAGCGCTTCTTGCGACCACGTCTTGCCGTAGCGCAGCAGCACGCCCTGCTGGCCGACCGCGTAGCCGCGACTGGGATTGTTGGGGTCGAAGGCGATTCCGAGCAGGTCGCCGCGGAAGTTGAGCGGCGTAGCGGGGTCCGGTTCCCACAGCCCGATCTCAGCCCGCCACAGCCACATCTCACCTTCTTCGCCGACGGCGAACGCACGCGCCTGCGTCGGCCACGCGACCGCCCGCAGGCGCGGCGTGGCAACGGCGCCGCTCGGGCTGAAGAGGCTTTCCGGCTCCCAGCCCTCGCCCGGCTCGTAACGCGCCACCTCGCCCTGGTCACCGACCGCGAGCGCTTCGCTGGTCAACGCTCCGACCGGCGCGCCCGGTTGCGACGCCACCGCCGTCAGCGCGTGGCGGAACGGCACCGGGTAGTCGCTGAGCCGGTTCGGCGCCGGGTGCAGCGTCAGGTGCACGGGCAGCGCCTCGTTCCCGAGCCACCCCTCGCGCGAGTTCGAGAAAGCGGCGCCGAGCGAGCCTCCGACGTCGTTCGGCGCTTCCGAGGCGCCGAGCGAGGGCACGCGCGTGAACGATTCGCCTTCGAGGCGCAGGCTCACGCCTTCTCGGAAGCCGGTGATCACACGTTCGCCGAACGGCGTCGACGAGTTGGCCCAGGCGAAGCTGCGCAGGTGCGCATTTGGGAGTTCTTCCGGCAGTGTGTACGTGCACAACGAGAATCCGCTGGGCGCATTGCACCAGCTCGCCTTTACTTCGCCTTTCAGCGGTGCTTCGCCTTCACCGCTTTCGCCGCTGAGCTTGAAGAACAGAGTCACGGGGACGGACGCGTCCGAGCGCTCGCCGTCGAGCCACACCCCCTGTTCTGTGACCGTCAGGATCTGCGCCGTGGACGTAGGCGGCTCGTGACCGGCGCCCTCGACGGTGAAGGGCTCCCCCGGGGCGATTTCGAGCGGTGCCGGCGTGACCTCCTGCCAGCGCTTTCCGTTGCGGCGAAACAACCCGACACTCGGCGAGCCGGAGGAGAGCTGGGCCAGCAGCCACGCGTTTTCAGGTGAGCTCGCGGCGATCGCGAGCACACGGAACCCTGCCGGGACTTCGCTGCCGCCGGGCATTTCGATCGGCTCGCGAGCCCACGCTTTTCCGTCCCAGTGCAGCACGCTGTCCTCGGATCCGGCGGCAGCCCGCGAGACGGGCACGACGAACGCACCGGCGTGCCCGCCTTCGTCGAGTGCCGCAAGCAGCGGTGAGCGGCTGGTGCTGAACAGGCTTTCTTCGCTCCCAAGCGCCGCTTCGCCGCTTTCGGGCAGCGCGGCTTCCTGGAAGGTCCCGCCCGGGTTGCGAACCAGCACGAGCTGCCTCTGTCCGGTTCCGGCGGTGCCGAGCAGAGCGCCCTCCCCGCCTGCGGCAATCTCGCCGGTCAGCGGCGTCTGGTCGGGGCTGAACGTGCTCAGGGCCTGTCCCGTGGCGTCGAGCGGCGTGGGCTGTCGCGTCCAGCCTTCCGCCGTCGCATAGCGCACGATGCCCCAGTTGCCCGAGGAGATCGTTCCCACTTCCCCGATGCCCCACGTCTCGCCTTCGGCCTCCTGCGGCGAGGAGCCGATCATGATCACGTCCCTCGCCGGGATCGAGTCGTCGGTCTGCGCGGTCGGTTCTCCGGGGCCCTGAGCCTGTGCCGGCGACGTCGAGTCGAGGTTGTGTCCCGCGCCGCTCAGCAGGAACACGACCACGCCGACCAGCAGCACTCCCACGACCGGGAGCGCTCCAGCTCGCAGGCGTCGAGCTCGGGTGGCGAGCGTGGTCCTCAACCGAGCGGTCCCAGAGCGGCGAAGGAGTGCGTACGCGGGAGCTCGAGGAATCCGGTGCTGACCGTGTCAGTGCCGGCCCCCCGCGTCGAGACGGTTGGGAGCGGGGCGAGCGCGTGGCTCTGCAGGTCGAGCTTGGTCGGCCAGCGGTGGCGATTCAGCCGCAGCATCAGCGCTCGGTTGCCCGCCGTGAGCGTGCGGTTCGGCGTGCTCGCGACGACTTGCTTGCGGCGCTTGGCGATCAGGCGTAGGCGCGCTCGCACGGCGAGATGGAAGGTCAGCTTCAGAGTCGTGCCGTCGACGAGCTTGCTGTGGATGTTCGACAGCAGCGCCACGGGAACTTTCAATTCGGCGGGACCGGAGGCGGATTCGACAAGCGTGCCGAGTGTCTGCGGCGCTTCTCCGGGGAGGCCCGAGTCATCCGCCGGCGGAGCATCGGGGACGATCGGCGGAATTCCGGCATCGACCGGGCGGAACGTGATCAGCTTCGAGAACGCGGGGTCCGTGTCCTGCGGCAGGGTACGTTCGCCTTCCGGGGCGAGGTGGAACAGCCATCCCTGGCTGGTGGCCAGCCAGCAGTCGTGTGGTGCTGGGCAGGCGATCTTCTCAGCGGCCCCCTTCGGCCCGGCGCCTTCGAGCTGTTCCTGGCCGGTGGGCAGCGTCTGCCGTTCCATGACGGTGCCGTTGCTGGCGATTCGCGCGAGCAGCGCCGGGGCCGCCGTTCCCTTGGCCGCGTTTTCGCCGGAGGTCAGGGCGAGCCAAGCGCTTTCTTCGCCGGCTTCGCTTTCGCTCCCGTCCGGCGGTTGCGCAGCGATTGAGCTGATCGTTTCGTTCTCGGAGTGAGGACCGCTTTCTTCGCCGGGCACTTTGGTGAACGGGTTGGTGCCTTCGGGCTCGGTCGAGGCGCCGAGCAACTGGCCCCACGAGCCGCCAGCGTCGCGCAGCACGGTGACTTCGCCCGGCGCCGAGCCGCCGGGGGTCGGGACGACCGGATTGGCCGCTCCCCACAGTGCGTCTTCGTCGGCGCTCAGCTGGGGGGAGTCGAGCGTCTCCGGGAACTCTCCGCTGGAGTACAGGGGCACGCCCGGGAACAACGACACGATGCTCGGCTGCACCCCGTTGGGCTCGATCACGTGTATGTCGGAAGGTTCGGAGACCGATTCTTCTTCGCCCAGCAGGTCTTCGCTCTTGATGCGCAGACCCTCGTAGAGCAGGCTGCCGAAGCGGACCATGCTCTCCACGGCGTGACCTTGCGGATTCGGTTCGGCGTTCAGGTTGTGACCGTCCCAGTGCAGGTGGAACGTCCCCACCTGATCGGCGGGGAGCGGTTCGCCGCCGAACCAGCAGTCATCTGAGCCGAGGCAGGCAGCGCCGTGCATCGCTTGGTAAGACGTCGGCCGGAACGCCAGCGAGGCATACGAGCCAACCACTTCGCCATTCGAGAAATGGCACAGCGTGTTGTCTTCGCGTGGCGGTGTGCCTTCGATGTTGGCCTGCCCGGGCCGGCCGTCGGAAACCGTCCAGAACTCGTCAGGCCCGGCCCAGGCGATGCGTCCGTCCGTGGCTCCGCAGACATCCGCGAGCTCGTGCCAGGAGACGCCGTTGTAGGCCCACACGCCCGCGGGGATCGTCGGCGGGTTGCCGGCCGTGATCAGGAGCCCACGGTTGGGCGCCCAGAACTCGATGTCGCCGACTTTGCCGAGCCCGATCGGGATCGTCGCTTTTTGACCGCTCGGCAGTTCGGGCGGCAGTGGCTGTTCCAGCCGCCAGCTGGCGCCGTCTGCTTCGCCGTGCGCGGCGGCAGCGAGCGGACCGGCGGCCAGCGCGACCAGGACAGCGACCGCGGACAGAACGGCGGCAAGTCCACCGAGTGAGCCGGTGCGAGACGTGATGGTCACCCTCATCGCCGACTCCCGTGAGCCGGTCGGCGCTTCTTCGCGGGCCGCTTCTTCTTGGCCGCCGCGTGAACCGTGCGCGCGAACGTCACCTGGACGCTCTGTCGGAGCGTCTTGCGGCCGGCCGCCTGGAACGTGAGAGCGACGGTCGAGGACAGCCCGCCGCGGGCCTTCGCGAGCGAGCTGTAGCGACGCGCCAGCGCAAGCGTGAGCGTGCTCAGGCCTTCATTTGCCGGATGCGAGTCTCGCGTCGCGACCACGCGCGTCTGCACCGTCGTGCGCGCGCGGGTGCCGCGCTTGCGTCCACGCGCCTTGCTGTGCTTGCCGCCGACGCGAACGCGCACAGCGCTGCTAGCCGCGGCGCGCAGGGTCCCGGCGCCGGGGACGTTGACCTCGAACACCACGCGGCCGTCGGCGAGCGAGAACGCGTCGACGCCGAGTGACCACGCCGGAGCCAGCGACGGGCTCGGATAGCCGCCCGAGAAGATCTGCGGAGTGGAGATCGCGGGGAACATGCACTCTCGACACGACGAATGCGTCGTCCGCCTGGTTGCCGTCGCCGTATACGAGGTTGTCGGCTTCCGAGGAGAACGCGAGCAGGTTGCCATCGCTGGAGAAGGAGGGCGAGTAGGTCAGACCCGTGCCGCTGGCGGCCTCGCTCGGTTCGCCTTCAAAGCCCTTGGTCACGCGCGTGAGCGTGTCATCGGAGAAGTCGGCGTCGTACAGCTCGGTGATGCCGGCGACCGCGGCGGGAGCGCTGACATAGCTTGGGGTCCCCAGCGGGAACACCGTGCGCACGGTGGTGAACGCGACCTGGGTGCCGTCCGGCGAGACGGACAGATCCACGATCGGGGCGGTGCGAGCCGGATCGCTGAAGCTCCCACCCGCCAGCTCGCTCAGCCGGCGCAGCGACTGCACCCGCGTGAGGCCGTCCTGCATGTTCGCCACGTATAGGTCGTCACTGGCTTCCGCGATGTTCAGTTCTTCGCCGCTCGCGACTTCCCGCGCCGTCGCGAGGAACGCGACCGTCCTGCCGTCGGCGCTCAGCTGCGGCACGAAGTCCTCGTTCGTTCCGAGCGTCCACAAGCCGGGTACGCCCCCTTTGCCTCCGGCCGTGTCGAACGGCCCTTGGCATGGGTCGCTCAGCGTCGGCGGCGAGCTCAGCTGCGACTCGCCAGTCGCCGCGCACGGCCGGATTGGTGGGATCCGAGCCGCCCGTCACGCGCCGCGTCGCCGCCCCCTGCCCTTCGTCGATACGCCGCGACAGCGGCTCAGTGTAGCCGGGCTGGCTGGCTGGGTCGGAGGCGGACAGCACCGGCGCCTGCTCGCCGACCTGCTGGCCCATCCAGGCGACGGTCGAGCCGTCCGCGCTGATCGACGCGCCGTTCCATTGGCTCGGGAACGGGAGCCCCGGCGGCGAGCTGCTGGAGCCACCCGGATACGCCGCGCCGTCGCCGCCTTCGCTCACGGGCACCGGCAGCGGCTGTCCCGATCCGTTCGAGCCGCGCGCCGCCGCTGGCGGGATCGCGAACCACGCTGACGAGTTCGGTGATGCGTCCGTCGAGCTTGCGCACCGCCACCTGCATCGGTGGCGTTTCCGGCGCTTCGAGCGAGTGCGGCGGCGCCGAGCGCCCAGGGTTCGCCAGGTTGGAGGTGGCCGTCGTCAGGAACACGACCGTGCGGCCATCGCTGCTCAGCGCCGAACGCCCGCTGGCGACCGAGCCGTAGTGCGTTTCTTCGAACGCCTGGTTTGAGCCGTAGGCGTAGGCGAGTCCCTGCGAGCCGCCGTCGACTGCCGAGGCCAACGTGAACGCGCACGCTTCTACAGCCGTGCTCGATTCTTCCCAGCCGACTGGGCACGGCTGAGAGTCCGTCTTGTCCATGTCTCGCACGTACACGTCTGGCGCGCTGTTGGTGTCGTTCTGTTCATCGAGTCGGGCGGTCGTGGTGAAGCTGACGTATCGCCCGTCTTCGCTGATCGACGGCTGCTGCGCGTCCCCGAGTGCGACGATCGCCACTTCGCCGCTGCTCAGGTCGCGCCGGAAGATCCCCGTCCTGCCCGCGAACGAGCCTTCGAACGCGACATACCGGCCGTCGCCGGAGATGACCGCATCGCCGGCGCTTTCTGCCTGCTGCGCGTAGTCGCTGCCTGCGAGGGTCCCTGCCGAAGCAAGCGATATCGGCCCGAACACGTCGGCGCTCGCGGCGGAGTTGCAGGCAAGACAAGCTATCAGCCCGATCCCGCAGCCGATCAGCGCGGCGCCGCGGTGGGAAAGCACGCGAACGTGCTTCATCGCACGCTCACCAGCCGCCGCACCGTGGCAGTGTTGCCGACGCGGTCGCGCACATGCACGACGATCGTGTAGAGACCCGGTCGGGCGTAGCGGTGGGTTAGGTTGGCGCGCTTGCTCGCACCCTGGCCATCGCCGAAGCTGACGCTCAAGGCGCTCTTTTCGACACCGGAGTCCGGGTCTCGGATGTGGACGGTGACCCCGCTGCCGTGATGCGTGCGCACGATCTGCACAGTCGGCGGCGTCCCGTCGATACGCAGGCTCGCAGGCGCACTCAGGATCTGCTGCCCGGTGATGTCGGTGGCCAGTACCTGTACCAGGTGTAGGCCGCTGCCGAGGCCGCGTGCGGGCAGGCGCATCGTGAGCGCGCCGGTGGCAGAGCCCTGCACGTGCCCGTCCACGACGAGCCGGTAGCTGAGTGGGCCGTCGGCGCTCACGGCCGGCACCCAGCTGACCGCCGCGTGCGCCGGCGTGATCCAGCCGGTGGCGGCTTCCAGGTCGAATAGCTCCGGGGGACTGGTCACCTCGGTTGCGACGATCGCGGCGTTGCCGAGCGGGCCCTGACGGAACGCCACGAGCCCGTCCCCGAGCCCGGAGCGACCGACCGCGAGTTCAGCGACTTCGCCGCCTGCGCCCCCGCCCACGAGCGCGGTCTGCGCGGCCCCCGTGGGGAAGCTCTCGAGCACGCTCACCTCCGGGTGCCCTTCGGGATCCGTGCTCGGCCAGGCCGAGACCCCACCTCCGGCAGGGTTCATCACGCTCGCGGCACCGAGTTCGGAGCCGGCGAACGGCGGCCCCAGGGAGAGCGCCGCGGACAACCCGCGATCGTTGCCCTCGATCACGCGCGGCGTGCCGTTGGAGTCGTACAGCAGGCGCATGTCCTGCTTCTGGTCGATGTCGATGCTCGGCGGTCCCACCTGCGCCGCCGCGCCGCCGGAGACTTCCGTGTCGACGACCGCCGCCCCGGCGAACTGACCCCCGTTGGCGGATTCCCCGTCAGGAAGCACGTTGAGGAAGATCCGCGGCCCGGGCAACGGCGAGCCCGGCCCCGCGTTCTGGCGATAGGCAACCTCGGCCTGGCCCAGACGCGAGACCGCCACGCTGGGCGCGTCGGCGTCATCGTCGATCGGAGAGCCGTTGTAGCTCGACGCGCTGACAGGGAGCACATAGTCGAGCGTGCTCCCGAACAGTCGGCGGGCCCAGATGCGAGCAACGCCTTCGACTTCAGGCTCCTGCCACACGACCACGCCGTTGCCGGTCGGACCGATCGCGATCTGCGGGGCATTTGCCTGCGTCGGAGGACGCATCGATACGTCTGGGTTGCGATTGACCGCCCCCAGGCGCGACCAGCGCTGGCCGTCGTAGTGAGCGACGCGCACGTCCTCGATCACATCGCCAGGGCGCAGCAGCGGGATCACGTTCTGCAGCGCTCGGTCGACGACGCGGTAGACCACGTCGGCCTGCCCGGTGGAGCTCATGGCCAGGTCGGGGCTCGTGCCGGTCCCATCGCCGATGTTGGGATCGATCAGGATGGCCGGCCCGAAGGAAGCCGAGCCGGGCCCGAGCTCCGATCCGAGCAGCTCGTCGACGGGCAGTTCGCCTTCGGTCGCGAACGGCGTCGCCCACACGACCAGGAGCTCTCCACCGTCGGCCGCCGCAATGCGCGGCCAGCTGGCAGCGTAGGGCTGTTCCGTGTCGACTCTCATCGGCGGCCGCCAATGTCCTTCCAGGTAGCGCGAGACGAATACGTGCGCGACGCCGTCGACGCGCTTCAGGTAGACCAATCCACCGGTGCCGTCTTCGGCCATCGCGACCCCGCCGAAGCCGACGATTTCCTCGCTCGGGCCATCGATGGTGGCCGCCGGAAGGATCACCGCGTGGGCGCAAGCCGCCGCCACGGCGAGCGCTGCTCACCGCGAGCGCCGCCGATAGGCAGGCACGCACAGCGCCCGCTCGCAGGCGTGTCAGCCGACCCGAGGAGCTGGTCCGCACCGCAGCCTGCTCGGGCCGGATCACGATTCGTTTTTGTTGAGAGCGCCGGGTGTCTTGTTGAACGCGCACCGGAAGTTCTCGGGATCGGCGACCGGCTCCGAGCCCGCGAACCCGCCTTTGGTGCCGTTGCTGTAGACGGTTACGTACTGCAGCGATTCGGGCAGCGGATCGGCCGGCAACGGTGTCGGATTGGCCTGTCCCTGGCGGGGGTTGCCAGTGGATCCTTCACTGACGCCCTCGAAGCCGGCGGCTGCGGAGCCGGCTTCGGTCGTGACCAACGTAGAGCTCATCTCGCGCTGGTCTTTGAGCCCGCGGCTGGGATCGAGTGGGATAGTGGCGGTCAGCTGGGAGTCGTGGATCGTCGACTCGAGCTTTACGCGGCTGGCCGCTCCGAGCAACTGAGCGGCGGTCGGGAGCCAGCCTCCTTCGGCGACGCACGACTTGCTCGCGAAGATGTAGTTGTTCTTACCCGCGTCGGCGTTGGTGACTGGGTACGGCGCCGTGTCGAGGCACCAGCTGCCGAGATCCACGGTCGCGGGAGGGCATGTCCCAACCACTTGAGCGGCTGTTTTGCCGCCGAGCCGATTGGAGTTCTGCACCGTCGGAATCGCGGCAGCGGGGAACTTACGGTTCTTGCCCAGCAGCAGCACGCCGCCGGCGTGGGGCTTTGAGCTGATCGGGTGGCCGGCGACAGAGCTGACAATCGCCTTACGTGCCGCATCGGCCAGCCCGGTAGTTGAGAACACGAGCGCGATCAACGAGACGATGAGCGCCGGTGAGGGTCGTTTGATCGATCTGCGAGCGCCTCCGGACTGACCGAATCCGCTCACGTCGCGTCCTTGTCGCGGGCCGTGAAGCGGGGCTGCGCGGCACGACGCACGTTGCGAACCTCCTCGAGCGTCATCTCGTGCACCGTCGAGAGCACGGCGTCGAGCGCCACTCCCGAGAGCGTCTCGTGCTCGAGCAGCGCGGCCGCCGCCTCCTCGACCGTGCTCCAGTTACGATCGAGGATCGTCGCGGCTCGCGCCTCGGCGTCACCGACCAGTCGCTCGATCTCGCCGTCGATCAGGTTGAGCGTCTCCGGGCCGACCGAGCCGAGGTCTTGCAACGAGGCACCGAGGAACACCTCTCCCGACTTCTCGCCGATCGTGACCAGGCCGAGCGCCTCGGACATGCCGAACGAGGTCACCATGCTGCGAGCAAGCGCGGTCGCCGCGTGCAGGTCGTCGTTGACGCTCGTCGAGACCTGCCCGAAGGCGATGCGCTCTCCGGCCAGTCCGGCCGCGATCACGATCAGCTGGCGCTGCAGATCATCCTTGCTCATGATCACCTGATCACGGTCGGACAGCATGTGCGCGGCCGTGCCGAGCTGGCGGCCGCGCGCCACGATCGACAGCTTGCGAGTCGAGGCAGTGTGTCCGAGGGCGTCGGTCACGACCGCGTGCGAGGACTCGTGAATTGCGATCAGCCAACGCTCGTCCTCGGTCAGGATGTGTCGTTTGGCCGGACCGGCGACTACTCGATCGATTGCCTCCTCGAGGGTGGCCTGGTCGATCTGTCCACGGCCGTCGCGAACGCTGAGCAGGGCTGCCTCGTTGATCACGTTGGCGAGCTCGGCGCCGCTGAACCCGGGAGTCTGACGGGCGACCTCCTCGAGCGATGCATCGGGCGCCAGCGGGCGCTTGCCGCCGTGCAGGCGCAGGATCTCGATGCGCCCGTGTACGTCGGGTACGTCGACGACGATCTGGCGGTCGAAGCGTCCCGGGCGCAGCAGCGCCGGATCGAGGATGTCGGGACGGTTGGTCGCGCCCATCACGACCAGGCCGCCATCCCCGGCGAAGCCGTCCATCTCGACGAGGATCTGGTTGAGCGTCTGCTCGCGCTCGTCGTTGCCCTGGCCGATGCCAGCGCCGCGCTTGCGCCCAGCGGCGTCGAGCTCGTCGATGAAGATGATCGCCGGGGCGGCTTTGCGCGCCTTGCGAAACAGGTCGCGCACGCGCGCCGCGCCCACGCCGACGAGCGACTCGACGAAGTCCGATCCCGACAGCGAGAAGAACGAGGCGTCGGCTTCGCCCGCGACCGCCTTGGCGAGCAGGGTCTTGCCGGTGCCGGGCGGTCCGACGAGCAGGACGCCCTTGGGCGCTGCCGCGCCGACGGCCAGGTACTTGGAGGGATCCGCCAGGTAGTCGCGGATCTCGCGCAGCTCGGCCAACGCCTCTCCCGCGCCGGCGACGTCGGCGAACGTGATCGCTTCTGCTTTGCCCTTGCCCTTCTTGCGGCCTTTGCCAGTGAACTCGGAGAAGCCGGCGATCCCGCCGGCTGCGCCGCCGTCGCCGCCGAGCCGCATGAACAGCGAGAACAGGCACACGAGCAGCAGGATCGGGATCAGGAACTGAACGATGATC
Source organism: uncultured Solirubrobacteraceae bacterium (assembly GCA_963846205.1). Lineage (GTDB taxonomy): Bacteria > Actinomycetota > Thermoleophilia > Solirubrobacterales > Solirubrobacteraceae > Palsa-744. Next base: position 752,308 of record CAWJVB010000006.1, read on the forward strand.
GCCTTGGTCGGCTTGCCCGCCTGCTGGTCGATTCGCACTTCGGCGCCGCTCGTGCCCAGTTCGTTGGCGAGCTGCTCGGTCTGCGCGCCGGAGGCCGGGTAGGCGGCCCACAGTTGCTGCGGCGGGCCGACCGGCGTCGTCACGGCTTCGGTGCCGCCGTTCTTCTTGCTGCCCTTCGCCTTGATGACCGTTCGCGTGCCGGTCGTCCTGACCTCGACGCGGCTGTCGTGGTCGAGCAGCGTCGCGCTCGCGATTTCCTTCTGCTTGGCCATCCTCTGCACCGAGCTCAGCGCGACCTGCTGTCCGGCGCTGCCTGGCTTGATCTGTCCGAGCAGCGTCGCGAAGGCGACCGCCAGCGCGATGGACGCGATCAGCAGGAACAGCGCGAGCGGGTCGCGCAGGGCGATCCGCCTGGCCGTCTGAGCGAACTCGGTCAGCCGCTGGAGCACCGGGTTGCGCCGGTGCGCGAGGCCCGAGCGAACGCTCGCAGCGCCCCCAGGCAAGTGGCCGTTGGCGGAGGTGGGCGCTGGGGTTGTCTGGTCGTCGTCTGTCATGTCGTGGCAGCGAACTTCGTTGCGGCCCGATGCAGCCGTCTCTCGGCACCGTCATCCAGCCCCGCGGGCAGCGTCACATGCGCCGAATCGAAATGCAACGTCGTTCACAAAAACGACACAAGAGGGTGAGTCTGCTGGGGCCTTTTTACAAAACCGACACAAAAGCTACACACGAATGGCGTTCACAAAAACGACACAACACGCAAATCGGCGGCCGCGACTCTTGCGCTCGGCGATGGTTCTCGCGCATTCCGCATCGATCGCGAAAGCGAGTTGTTTCCGCCCTCCGGCGACTCCGCCAAGCATTCACCAAGCAGCCCTAACTCAAAGGAGCACTACGTGCGCGCGCACCGAACCCTCATCGTCAGCCTGATTGCCACGCTGGCGCTCGCAGTCCCGGCGACGGCCCTCGCCAAGCAGCTGATCATCGGGGGCTCGACCTCTGTGCTTCCGCTCGCCCAGAAACTCGCGACCGCCTATCACGCGGCGTACCCCAAGATCCCCACGCCGAAGGTCGGGGGCGGACAATCGGACATCGGCATCAGCGGCGCCGCCAGCGGGCGCTTCGACATCGGCGACTCCTCGCGCAACCCAATTCCGGGGGTCGACCCGAAAGGCCTCGTCTTCACGAAGATCGCGCAGGACGGCATCTGCATCATCACCAGCCCGCAGAACATGCTGAGCAATATCTCCCAGCAGACCGTGGTCGGCATCTTCACGGGAGCGATTCGCGATTGGAGTCAGGTCCCCGGCTCACAGGTATCCGGCCCGATCGACCTGTTCGACCGCGACGGCGCCTCCGGAACGCAGGACGCCTTCCAGAACATCTTCCTCGGTGAATCGCTGAAGATCTCGCCGAGCGCCACCGAAGAGGCCTCCAACGGGCTCGAGCAGAACGCGGTGCGCAACGACCCCGGCGGGGCCGGGATCGGCTTCGTCTCGTTCGCCTTCACCGCGGGCGTGAACGCCGTCGGCTACCAGGGGGTCGCCTGCACGCTCCCCAACGCGAAGTCCGGTCAGTACGGCGGGGTGCGCAACTTCTGGATGGTCACCAAGGGCGCCCCCAAAGGCGAAGCCGCGAAGTTCATCAGCTGGGTGACGAAGCCCGGCAACAAGACGGTTCGCGCGATCGTCAACTCGAGCTGGATCGCGATTCACTGACACGCGTGTCAGCGGCGCCGTGATCCCCCTGCTGCGCCGCAACGGCCGCAACGAAGACCAGCGCGTCGAGCGAACGCTCGGCGCGCTGGCCGTAGCGCTGCTCGTGCTGATCGCGGGCATGATCGTCACCGTCTTCGTCAACGCGTGGCCGTCCTTCTCGGCCAACGGCCTGAGCTGGTTCGGCCCGGGCGGCGATGTCGACACGCAGCTGCGCGCGATGCAGGAATCCACGCCGCTGCCCGGTCACCAAATCCTCTACTTCCGTGCCTGGCCGCTGCTCTGGGGCACGATCCTGACGACGGTCGCGGCGGTGCTGCTGGCGCTCGTCGTGTCGATCTTCGCGGCGGTCTTCCTCACGGAGTTCGCACCGACGCCCGTGCGGCGCATGCTCGAGCCCGTGATTCGCCTGCTCGCGGGCGTGCCTTCGGTCGTGTACGGCCTGATCGGGATCCTCGCCCTCGCCCCGTTGATCAATCACCACCTGATCTCGAACGCCCGCAAGCAGTCCGTCGCCTACGTGGTGCAGCTCAACGGCGCTGACCTGACGACCGCCACGGTGATCCTCGCGGTGATGATCACGCCGATCATGGTCGCACTGATCGCCGGCGCGCTCGCGGCCGTGCCGGCGCCGTGGCGCGAGGGATCGGTGGCGTTGGGGGTCAATCGCTGGCGCACGATCGTGCGGGTCTCGTTGCGCACGGCCAGGCCCGCGATCGTCGCAGCGACCGTGCTGGCCACGGCGCGCGCGCTCGGCGAGGCGATCATGCTGGCGATGGTCTCGGGCGGCCGCGGCTTCGCCGCCAACCCGCTCGACGGGGTCACGTTCCTGTTCGAGCCGGTGCGCCCGCTGGCTGCAACGATCGTGCAGGAGTCCGAGGGGCTGACGATCGGGCCGCTCGCGCACACGCTCTATGCCATGGCCGCCGTGCTGCTCGTGTCGGCGGCGCTGCTGTCGTTCGCCGGGTGGGCGGCCAAGCAACCGCTGCGACGCTACGGGATCCGGGCGTGAGCCAGGCGCCGACGCTCACGCCACGGCCGCCGGCCGGCACGATCGTGCGCCCCCGGCGACAGAGCACCGCCGCGTGGCCGTTGCTCGATCGTCTCGGCTACTGGCTGTGCTGGGCAGCGGGCGTTGCCCTGTGCCTGATCGTCGCCGGGATCGTCGTGTTCATGCTCGTCAAGGGAATCGCCTACCTGCGCCCGGCACTGTTCTTCGAGCACCCGGCCGCATCCCTGCACCAGAACGCGTCCGGCGGTTTTCTCGACCCGATCGTCGGCACACTGATCATCACTGCGCTGGGCACCCTATCGCGGCTCCAACCGGGGTCGCGCTGGCGGTGTGGATATCCGAGTACGGTCGCCCGACGTCACTGGCACGGGCGGTCGAATCGGCCGTCGACGTGATCGCCGGCGTGCCGAGCGTCGTGCTCGCGATCTTCGGCCTGCTGTTGTTCTCGGAGGGGTTTCTCGGCTTTCTGTCGCAGCGTGCCGCCGACGGCTCAGTGTACGGCCGCTCGTTCTTCGCCGCCGGCATAGTCATGGCGATCCTCGCGCTGCCGCTGATCGTCGGCGCCACTCGCGAGGCCCTCGCGCAGGTCCCCGATCGCATGCGCGAGGCCTCCTACGCCCTCGGCAAGTCTCGCGCCAGCACGATCCGCTACGTACTGCTGCCGGCAATCCGCGCGGAGATCGCCGGTGGCGTCGCCCTGGGAATGGGGCGGATCATCGGCGACACGGCGATCATCACGATCCTGCTCGGCGTAACGCTGACCACGCAGGGGGTCGGCGGCGTCCCGCTGATCGGCACGCTGCGCGGCACGGGCTCGACGCTGACCAGCTACGTCTACTACAACTCGCCGGCCGGTGAGGGCAATTCGCCGCAGAAGGCCTACGCCGCAGCGTTTGTACTGCTGATGGTCGTGCTTGGGTTGAACGCGCTTGTGACGAGGCTGAGTAGAGGTCGCGAACGCGGACCGCTGTGGACGCTCGTCGCGATGCTCGGAGCGTGGGGCTACACGCGGACCCGAGCCATACTGGGTCGAGGTAGTCGATGGACCCGCTGATGCCACCGCCCGTGCGACGGATCGTGGTCGATCGCGACCCGCGCATCGTCGAGCCCGACGCGCTTGCTAACGGCGCCGGCGCCTCCGCGGACGTCGACGACTCCCGCCAGCGCGCTATCAGGCCGCAAGCCGATGCGATTCGCGAGCGCATGCGACTGGAGTCGGTATGGCTCGCCTACGGCGATAACTGGGTCGTTCGCGACGTCACACTCCCCGTACGCCAGGGCGAGGTGCTCGCTCTGATCGGCGCGTCCGGGTCCGGCAAGACGACGCTGCTGCGCTCGCTCAACCGCTTGACCGAGGTGACGGCCGGAGCGGCGCGCGCTGGACGCATCACGCTCGACGGAAACGAGATCCACGAGCTCGAGGTCAACGACCTGCGCCGCCGCGTCTCGATGGTCTTCCAGCAGCCCAACCCTTTCCCAATGAGCATCTACGACAACGTCGCCTATGCCCTGGCCGAGCAGCGCCCCCCACGAGGTCGCCGGCGCAGGCGCACGCCGCGCCTCGAGCAGGCGGCCGCCGTCGCTCTGCGCCGGGCCGGATTGCACGACGAGGTCGCCGGGGATCTCAACCGCTCCGCGCTGCGACTGTCGGGCGGCCAGCAGCAACGGCTGTGCATAGCGCGCGCTCTCGCGGCGGACCCTGAGGTGCTGCTGCTCGACGAGCCGTGCTCGGCGCTCGACCCGATCTCGACGGCCACGATCGAGGATCTGATCGTCGGCCTGCGCGATAGCGTCGCGATCGTGATCGTCACGCACAACCTCCAGCAGGCCTTTCGCGTGGCCGACCACGTCGCGTTCATGCACCTTGGCGAGCTCGTCGAGTACGGCTCGAGCGGACAGGTCTTCGATCGCCCCGCGCAACAGCGCACGCGCGACTACATCAGCGGCGCGTTCGGATGAGCGCGACACCGATGACGTGAGGCTCGGGTGGTGGTTCGCGCTCGCGCTCGCTTGCCTAGCGCTGACGGGGTGCGAGACGACGGCTGAAAAGAGCGCGCAGCTCGAACGCCACGCCAAGCGCGTGACGCTGACCGACAAGGGGCTGGCGATCACGCAGCCGAGCACCGACGTAAAGGTCCTCGGCACCGCGGTGGTGCGCGACGCCGAACGCGCCGCGGTCGTGGTGACCCTCGAGAATCGCTCCGCGCACGCTCAGCGCGACGTGCCGATCGCGATAACGGTCAAGAGCGCGCGCGGTCGGACTGTTTTCCAGAACAACGGTGCTGGACTGGAAGGCGCGCTCGTGTCGGTGCCGTCGATTCCGGGGCACGGGACCGTTTCGTGGGTCGACGATCAGGTGCCCGTCACAGGCGCCCCGGCAACTGCGAGCGCGAAGGTGGGCGAGGCGGCCAGCGTCGCGGGCCCCTTGCCGGAGCTGGTCGTCGGCGGCACGCGGGTCAGTGAAGATCCGGCCAGCGGACTGATCGCTACCGGCCAGGTGCGAAATCATTCGAACGTCGCGCAGAGCGGCTTGGTGGTGTTCGTCGTCGGGCGCCGGGCAGGAAAGGTGGTGGCGGCCGGACGGGCGATAGTGACCGAACTCGCGCCAAGCTCCAGCGCCCCCTTCCAAGTCTCGCTCGTCGGCGACGCGCGCGGCGCGCAGGTGCAGAGCGCCGCGCCGGCCGCCAGCTTCGGGTAGGGCAGCGGCGCCAGAGGTCGATGTCCGCCGGCGCCCCGCCCGTGGCGCACCGGACCTCGATGTCCTTCGGCGACTGCCGCGTCAGCGACTGCCGCGCCGCTGTTTGAGGGTGATGCCCTCGAGCACGTGCGCGACGGTCTCGCACGCGTCGACGGCCGCCTCGAGCGACTCGAAGATGTCCTTCCACCGGATCACGACCATCGGATCGATACCGCCGGCGAACAACGAGGCGACGCCATCGCGCTGCAGACGGTCTCCCTCGTTCTCCAGCCGGTGAATCTCGACCAGATGCGGCCCGAGCTCGGTTCCCATGCGCAGGCTGCGCAACGCCTGCGCGATCTGCTCGCCGGCGCCGACCAGCACGTCGGCGAACTCGACCGCCTGCTCCATCGGCGCCTCGACCCCGTACAGGCCGAGCTGTGCGGCGGCCTGCTCGGAGTGATCGACGATGTCGTCCAGCGCGGTGGCCAGCGCGTAGCCGTCGCTGGCCGTGAACGGTGCGCGCACGCGGCCGGCCGCCAGGCGGTGGATGATGTCGTGGGTGATGCGATCGCCTTCCTGCTCGCATACCTTCAGATCCTGCGCGAGCGTCGCGTGCTCGGGGTAGTCGACGAGTAGATCGTGGAGCAACAGTCCCGAGCGCTGCACGTTGCGTCCCGCCTCCTCGACGAGGGACACCAACAGCGGATCGACGCCGCGGCGCAACAGGCTCATCGCGCGAGAATATTCACGTGCGCGTGCATACACACGGCATTCACGATTTTTTTACCGTCCGATTACGAGTTTGCAACCTTCTCACGCGCGCATGATGACAGTCTGCTTCCGTGGCGAGCCTTCCCGAAAGCGAGGACACGCTGTATGCAGGCGAGCTCGAGATCAGGCCCAGCGACGGCCTCGTTCTCGCGAGCGGACGCGTCGTGAGACTGTCGGTGCGGGAGTTCGAACTGCTCGTCGCGATGACGCGGCGGACCGGCGCGATCGCGACCAGAGAGGAGTTGTACGCCACCGTTTGGGGCGGCGAGCTGCGTCCCGGGGATCGCTCCGTCGACGTGTATGTCAGCAAGCTGCGCGGCAAGCTCGAAGAGGCTATGCCCGACCGGCGCTTCATCCACACGCACCCGGGCTTCGGGTACCGCTTCCAGCCACAGCCGTCAGGGCGAGAGGCTACGGCGCTGGCGCGCGCGGACGGTGCCGACAGCGACCCAGGATTGCTTTCACGAAATGTTCACATCGGTACCGCGGGCGGTTAACAGACTGCTCGCAGCACCAACCGGCGCAGACCCGGAGTGGGTCTCCGTCCGCTCTCATCACGTAATCCAGCCAGAGGAGACGTAGTGATCAAGACCAAGATTGGCGCGCTCGCGGGCGCTGCTCTGCTCGCGCTCGGACTCGCCGCGTGCGGCAGCAGTTCCAGCTCTTCGAGCTCCAGCAGCACGAAATCCTCGAGCGGCGCCTCGGGGACGATCTCGGGAGCGGGTTCCACGTTCGCGGCCCCTGTGTACGAACAGTGGGCGTCGTCACAGTCCGGCCTGACCGTCAACTACCAGGCCGTCGGCTCGGGCGCGGGCATCACCTCGCTGGAGGCCAAGACCGTCGACTTCGGCGCCAGCGACCCTCCGCTGAAGCCCGCCGACGAAGAAGCGATCGCCAAGAACGGCAGCCCGGCCGTGCAGATCCCGATGTTCCTCGGGGCGATCACGGTCTCCTACAACCTGCCCGGCGTGCAGGCGGGCCTGAAGCTCGACTCCAAGACGATCTCCGACATCTACCTCGGCAAGGTCAAGACGTGGGACGACCCCGAGATCAAGGCGCTGAACCCCGGCGTCTCGCTGCCGAGCACGGCGATCACGGTGATCCACCGCTCGGACTCCTCCGGCACGACGGCCGGGTTCACCGGGTTCCTGGCCACAACCGACCCCGAATTCAAGAGCAAGGTCGGCGAAGGCAAGGACGTCCAGTGGCCCACGGGGACCGGCGCCAAGGGCAACGCCGGCGTCGCCGGTGCCGTCCAGCAGACGGCCGGGGCCGTCGGCTACGTCGAGCAGGCCTACGCCCTGCAGCACAAATTCACGTACGCCTCGGTCAAGAACGCGGCCGGCGAATTCGTGGCGCCGACGCTCGCCTCGACGACGGCGGCGGCGCAGGGCGTGAAAGTCCCGGCCAACCTCGGCATCAAAATCTCAAATCCGTCCGGCGCCGGCGCCTACCCGATCACCTCGCAGACGTTCATCGTCGTCAACAAGGACCTCTGCAAAGCGGGCATCCCCGGCGGCGAAACTGCCGCCAAGGGCGTCGTCAGGTTCATCACCTATGGGCTCAACGAAGGCCAGTCGATCCTCTCGCAGGCCGACTACGCCGCGCTGCCCGCGGCGATCCTCGCCAAGTCCAAGGAAGCAGCGGCCGCTCTGCAGTGCAACGGCTCGCCGATCGGAGGGTGAGCAGGGCATCGCGGCCTCGGATCGGATAGACAAGAGGCCATGAGCACGGCAGCTGTGCCAAGCGGTGACCGCTCGATACTCGCGCGGTCACCGCTTGCGCGCCTGCCCGACCGAGCGCTGAAGTACGGACTGACGGCGCTGGCAGCGCTGATCCTGGCGCTGATTGTCTACTTCTTCATCCGCCTGGTCGGCGAAGCCCGTCCCGCCTTCTCGCACGCAGGCGTGTTCGGCTTCATCTTCGGCAACGACTGGAACGTCAGCGCTGAAAAGTTCGGTGCGCTCCCGCTCGTCGTGGGGACGCTGATCACCTCCGGTCTGGCGCTGCTGATCGGCGTACCCGTCGCCGTCGCCACGGCCGTCTACGCCAACGAGCTGTGCCCGCTGCGCCTGCGCTCCGCGCTGACGGTGCTCGTCGAGCTGCTCGCGGCGGTGCCGTCGGTCGTGTACGGGCTGTGGGGAATCTTCTTCCTTGCACCAAAGCTGCAGCCAGCCGAGCAGTGGGTCGCCAACCGTCTGTCGTTCATACCGTTCGTCGGCGGCGGCACCGTCACGATCCCCAACTACTTCGTCGCCGGGCTGATCCTCGCGATCATGATCCTGCCGATCGTCTGCGCGATCAGCAGGGAGGTGATGGCCACCGTCCCGTCCGACCAGAAGGAGGCCGCGCTGGGCCTCGGCGCGACGCGCTGGGAGATGATCCGGACGGCCGTGCTGCCGTACTGCCGCGCCGGCATCGTGGGCGGCGCGATGCTCGGCCTCGGCCGCGCGATCGGCGAGACGATCGCCGTCACGATCCTGATCGGCGACGCGCCGCAGCTCGGCAAACACCTGCTCGGGCAGGGCTACAGCCTGGCCGCGGTGATCGCCAACGAGTTCGGCGAGGCGCAGGGCCTGCATCGCTCCGCGCTGTTCGCGGCCGGGCTCGTGCTGTTCGTGCTGACGCTGCTCGTCAACGGCCTCGCGCGCGTGCTCGTGAGCAGGGCCGCGCGCGCGAAGGGCGGCGGCCGAACGCAGGCGTCCGTGGGTCCGCAGGAGATCGTCGGGACGGCGGCGGGGGCATGAGCGCCCAGCCCCCGGCGGGCGACCAGCTCGCGCGCTTCGCGGTCAGCCCGGCGCGCCGGCGCAAGGACCAGCTCGCCCGCGGCCTGATCACCGCTGCGACCGTGCTCGCGCTGATCCCGCTCGGGCTGATCGTCTACTACCTGCTCAAAAAGGGACTCGGCTCGTGGAGCGGAAGCTTCTTCACGACCGATCCGACCGGCAACACCTTCTTCAAAACGTCGAGCATCGGGGGCATCAAGAGCGCGATCCTGGGCACCGTCGAGATCGTCGCGCTGGCCTCGGCGATCGCGATTCCGATCGGCATCGGCGTCGCCGTGTGGCTCGTCGAGTACGGGCGCGACAGCTGGTTCGCAAGCGTCGTGCGTTTCTTCGTGGATGTCCTCACGGGCGTCCCTTCGATCGTCTTCGGGCTGTTCATATACATCGTGCTGATCGTCGGCACGGGCAGCTCCTATGCCGGCTACAAGGGCTCGTTCGCGCTGTCGCTGCTGATGCTCCCGGTCGTGATCCGCTCGGCCGAGGTGATCCTGCTGCTGGTCCCGGGCGCCCTACGCGAGTCGGCGCTGGCGCTGGGCGCTCCCCGCTGGAAGGTGATCTTCCAGATCGTGCTCCCCACCGCCCTGCCCGGCATGGTCACCGGTGTGCTGCTGGCGATCGCGCGCGCCGCCGGCGAGACTGCGCCGCTCCTGTTCACGGCCGCCGCGACGAACAAGACGACCCTCAACCTCGGTCAGTTCATGAACTCGTTGCCGGTGCAGATCTACAAGGACGTGACATCGCCGACCACAGCCGTGGTAAACCGTGCCTGGGGCGCCGCGCTGACCCTGGTCGCCATGATTCTGTTGCTCAATCTGATCGCTCGCCTCGTCGCGCGAAGGAGCCGCCTCGCATGACATCCGACCGAACGCCATCACAGCTAGCTAATCTGGAGCCGGCCAAAGTGGAGCCCGACAGCCAAGCCGAGGGCGCGCGCGAGCGAATCAGCCCACAGACGCCGCAGGCGCCGTCCGCCGACGGCCTCGCGCAGGCGGGCATGGGGGGGTCGGCGGCCACCGCCACGGTCGCGGAGGCACGGCCGGGACTGAACGTCACGCTCGACCAATTGCGAGCCTTCTACGGCGATGCCGAGCAGGTCAAGGGCATCGACCTCGAGTTCCGCGCCAACGAGGTGACGGCGATCATCGGTCCTTCCGGCTGCGGCAAGTCGACGATGGTGCGCTGCATCAACCGCATGCACGAGGAGATCCCCGGCGCGCATGCCGAGGGCCGCGTGCTGCTTGACGACGCCGACGTGTACGGCCCGGCGCGTCGACGTCGTCGCGGTGCGCCGCGCGATCGGGATGGTCTTCCAGAAGCCCAATCCGTTCCCGACGATGTCGGTGTTCGAGAACGTGGCGGCGGGCCTGCGCCTGAGCTCGAGCGCGCGCACGGGCAAAGGCAAGGCCGACCTGCACGCGAAGGTGGAGGCGGCCCTGCGCAGCGCGGGCCTGTGGGACGAGGTATCCGACCGACTGTCAGAGCCCGGGGCCGGCCTGTCCGGCGGCCAGCAGCAGCGCCTGTGCATCGCGCGCTCGCTGGCGGTGGAACCCGAGGTGATCCTGATGGACGAGCCGTGCTCGGCGCTGGACCCGATCGCGACGCTGAAGATCGAGGAGCTGATCGAGGAACTCAAGAAGCGCGTCACGATCGTGATCGTCACGCACAACATGCAGCAGGCCGCGCGTGTGGCCGACAGGACCGCCTTCATGCTAAGCGGCGAGCTCGTCGAGGTCGGCCCGACCGAGGAAATCTTCACGAACCCGGGCGACTCGCGCACGGAGGAATATGTCACCGGCAAGTTCGGCTAGCGACGGCAGTCGACGCGGAGCCGCGACGGAGGCTACAGGCGCGACCGCCGCGACCAACGCCGCCCGCGAGGGCACGTCATCGGCGCAGGGCAGGGCCCACTTCCAGGAGCAGCTACACGCGCTCGAAGCGAACGCGCTGGGCGGCCTGGACCTGATCGTCGAGCAGCTCGACCGAGTGCTCGAGGCGCTGCGCCACCAAGATGTGGAGCTCGCGCAGATGGTGATCGCCGACGACGATCGCGTCGACGGGCGCTACCTGGAGGTACACCAGGGCATCCTCTCGCTGCTCGCGCTGCAGGCGCCCGTGGCCGGCGACCTGCGGCTGGTGGCGGCGCTGCTGCACATGATCAAGCACATCGAGCGCATGGGCGACCAGTGCGTGAACATCGCCAAGCTGATCCCGCTGTCGGGGTACGAGCCGCCCGTGCGTCCCGAGGTGCTCGAGGCGCTGGCGAAGATGGGCGCCCACGCGCGCTCCGAGGTCGTGCAGTGCAAAGCCGCGTTCGCGGGACGAGACATCGAACTGGCGGAGGACCTGGTGCGCCAGGATCGCGAGATCAACCGTCTCAATCGAGAGATCTTTCGCATGGCGCTCGAGATCGGCGACGATCCCGACACGCGCGAGTGGGCCATGCACATGATCCTCGTCGCACGCGCGCTGGAGCGCATCGGCGACAACGCCGTCGACATCGGCGAGCAGGTCGCGTTCGTGGTCACCGGGCTGTTTCGTGAGTTCTCGGATTCCTCGCATCCGGCCGGGGTACCCCCCGACGCCGCGCCGGACGGCGGGCGCGAGAGCTTCTGAGGCCGGTCCCGGCGGCTTGCGAGTCCGACCGGGCGGCCTCGGCGCAAGCGGCGACGCGCTTGTGAACATCCTGTGACATTTGCCCTGCAGGCATGACGGGGGGCGATCGCTCCCTTACACTGCAGGCCAATGACGGAGAGCACCACCGCCGCGGACGGGGCGGCGCCGTCGGGCCAGGGGGGCGCCAGTTCTGCCCTGCGCATCGCCGTGCTGGACCGCGACAGCGGCTTCATCCAGGTTCTCAGCAAGCGCTTGGACCGTCTCAGCTGGGAGCACCGCGTGCTCGCCAGCCCGGTTCCCACCGACGCGGTCGTGTCGATGCGCCTGAGCGCGCTCGTGGTCGACCTGGCCGTGCTCGGGCCGCAGGCTTGGGAGTGGCTGGAGCGCCTGTGCGGTGCACTGCCCGACCTGGGCATCGTCGTCTGCACGGGGCCCTCGACGGTGGCCCAGCGCGTACGTGGGCTGCGGCTCGGCGCCGACGACTGGATCACGAAGCCGTGCCACCCCGAGGAGGTGATCGCCCGCGTGCAGAGCGTCGTGCGACGCCGGCGCCGGCCGAGCGGTCGAACGGAAGCCAAGCCGCGCGTGGCGGGCGAGGTCGAGATCCGCTCGGACCGCTTCCAGGCGTTCGTGGCCGGCTCGAGCCTCGACCTGACGCGTCGGGAGTTCGAGCTGATCGAGCTGCTGGCGGCCGCCGAGGGTCGCGTGCTCGAGCGCGAGGAGATCTATTCCCGCCTGTGGGGCTACACGATGGTACGTGGCGACCGGTCGGTGGACGTGTTCGTGCGAAAGCTGCGCCAGAAGCTCGAGAAGGCATCACCGCGCTGGCGCTACATACACACTCATTTCGGCATCGGCTATCGGTTCTCTGCCGAATCGCTCGATGTTCGGTCGGTCGAGGTCGATGTGCCGGCGTCAGTCCCCGACAGCTGGGACGCCCGCGATCAGGGCGAGCTCCCGCGGGCGCACGAGCACCGCGAGCTCACCTCCGACGCCCTCTAGGCGCACGACCGCCAAGCCGCCCTTCTTGAGGTCGATCCGTCCCCCGGTGAGGTCGGCGACGACGCCTGAGAGGTCGGGCTCGTGTCCGACGACGAGCACACGGCCGTCGGCGCTCACTTGCGAGAGCGCCTCGAGCGCCTGGCCCCCGTCGAAGCCGGAGGCGAGCGGCTCGTGTGCGCGCAGCAGCTGGCGCTGACGCTCGCACCACCCCTCGCAGGCCAGCTCAGCGGTCTCTCGCGCGCGCGTCTTGGGACTGAACAGCACTGCCTCGAACGTCACGCCGAGTCGCGACAGAGCGATTCCGGCAGCGCGGGCCTGCTGTTCGCCTCGCGGCGTCAGCCGGCGCTCGGCGTCCGGGCGCGTTCCGTGGGGCTCGGCCTCAGCATGACGTAGTACCCATAGCTGGCGGGCCATTGCCTTGCGCCCACACTACAGCGTCCGATCCTCGCCGCGCCAGCGTCAAGGGAATGTGAAAGTCGCGCTTCACGGCCGGCACGGCCCACGCGAGGGTGTAGCTTGAGGGGACATGGACGGCATTCGCGATCACGGTCCCGAGGAGCGATCGCCCGGAGCGCTAGGCGACGACGGCGACCTGACCGACCCGGCGCTGTACCTCAATCGCGAGCTGTCGTGGCTCGACTTCAACGACCGCGTGCTGCAGCTCGCCGAGGACGAGCCGCTGCCGCTGCTCGAGCGTGTCAAGTTCTGCGCGATCTACACGACCAACCTCGATGAGTTCTACATGGTGCGCGTGGCCGGGCTGCAGGACCAGATCGACGCCGGAGTGGAGAACCCCGGTCAGGACGGCCGCACGCCCTCGCAGACGATCGCGCTGATTCGCGAGCGGGTGTCGACGCTTGGCCGCAGGCTGACCGACTGCTTCGAAGGCGAGCTGCGTCCGGCGCTAGCCGAGCACGACATCCAACTCGTCGGCGTGCGCGAGCTCGACGACGAGCTCCGCGCCGAGTTGGCTGCGCTGTTCCAGAAGAAAATCTTCCCGGCGCTGACGCCGCTTGCCGTCGCTCCGGGCAGGCCCTTCCCGTACATCTCCAACCTGTCACTCAGCCTGGCCGTGCTCGTGCGCGACCCCGCCAACGACCAGACGGTGTTCGCGCGCGTGAAGGTGCCGACCGAGATCCTCCCGCGCTTCGTAGCGCTGAAGCAGCCCGACGCCGGCCCGATGCTGCTGGTGCCGCTCGAGGACGTGATCGCGCACCACCTCGACGCGCTGTTCCCGGGGATGGAGATCGTCGACTACAACGTCTTCCGCGTCACGCGCGACGCCGACCTCGAGGTCTCCGACGACGCCGCCGACCTGCTCCAGGCGGTCGAGGACGAGCTGCGCCGGCGCCGCTTCGGAGAGATCGTCCGCGTCGAGGTCGGTGCCGACATCTCGCAGCGGCTGCTGGAGGAGCTGTCCGGCCTGCTCGGGGTTCGGGACGAGGAGGTCTATGCGGTCGACGGGCTGCTCGACATGGGGGCGCTGTGGCAGCTCGTGCGCCTACCCGGGCACGCCGAGCTGCGCCAGGAGCCGCTGGTCGGCATCACGCATCCGCGCCTGCTGCGCCACGAGGACGAGCGGCCGGACGTGCTCGGCGCGATGCGCGAAGGCGACCTGCTCGTGCACCACCCGTACATCTCCTTCGCGACTTCCGTCGAGCGTTTCGTGGAGCAGGCCGTCGCCGACCCGAACGTGCTCGCGATCAAGCAGACGGTCTATCGCACGAGCGACGACTCCCCGCTCGTGCCGGCGCTGATCGACGCCACCGAGCGTGGCAAGCAGGCGGTCGCGCTCGTCGAGCTGAAGGCGCGCTTCGACGAGGGGATGAACATCCATTGGGCGAAGGCGCTGGAGGAGGCCGGCGTGCACGTCGTCTACGGCCAGCCGTCGCTGAAGACGCACGCGAAGTGCGTGCTCGTCGTGCGGCGCGAGGGCGACGGCGTGCGCAACTACGTGCACATCGGCACCGGCAACTATCACTCCGCCACGGCCAGGCTGTACACGGACTTCGGCCTGTTCACGACCGACGAGCAGATCGGCGCCGACGTCGCTGACATGTTCAACTACCTGACCGGCTACGGCCGGCCGCTGCACTACCGCCGCGTGCTGACGGCCCCCGAGCACCTGCGCGACGGCATCGTCGCGCAGATCGAGCGGACGATCGAAGCGCACAGCGAGGATTCCCCGGGGCGCATCGCGATGAAGATGAATGCGCTCGTGGACGGGCGCTGCATCCGCGCGCTGTACCGCGCCTCACAGGCGGGCGTGCAGGTGGACCTGAACGTCCGTGGCATCTGCTGCCTGCGCCCGGGTGTCGCCGGCGTCTCCGAGAACATCCGCGTCGTGTCGATCGTCGGTCGCCTGCTCGAGCACTCGCGCGTGTATGCGTTCGAGCGCCGTGGCGAGCACACGATCTTCATCTCCTCCGCCGATCTGATGCCGCGCAACCTCGACCACCGGGTCGAGCTCGCCGTGCCGATCGAGTCCGAAGAGCTACGCGGCGAGCTGCTGGACACGCTCGACCGCGCGTTCGCCGACAACCAGAACTCGTGGGAGCTCGACGAGGAAGGCCGCTGGGACAGGCGCTCGCCGGCGCCTGGCGAGCCGGCGCGCAGTCTGCAGCTCGAGCTGGCCGAGCGCTACGGTGGGCGCGCCGCCGAACAGCACGTAGCGCGCGAGCGGGAGGCGGTCCGCGCGCGCCTCTAGCCCGCCGTCTGCGCCGCTACCCGGCGGCAGCGCAGCACGGAGTTGATGTCGACCGCCCCGTCGAGCTCGTAGCCGAGCGGAGCGAGCTGCTGGGCGATCCACTCCGCTCGAGGCAGCGTCTCCAGCACGATCAGCGGGCGGCACCGCTCGATCGTGCGCATGGCGCCGGTCAGCGCATACCGCTCGTGACCCTCGACGTCGAGGTGGATCACCGCGATCTGTCGGTCGCTTGCGATCGCTTCGTCGAGCCTCACGATCTCGACCTGTTCTCGCTCGGGCGCGCCGTATCTGGGCGCGTCCAGGACGACGCGACTGGAGCCCCCCAGCGGCACGCCGTCATTGCTCGTCGTCTGCAGCAGCACGCTCCCGGGCTCGCTCCCCAGCGCCGCGTGTGCGAGCACGACGTTCTCGAGGGCGTTGAGCAGCACCGTTATCTCGGTGCAGCGATAGTTCTCCCCGCCGGGCTCGAACGCCCACACGCAGGCCCCCTCGGCACGTGAGCGCGCTAGCGCCGGAAGGAAGTCGCCGAAGAACGTGCCGGCGTGCACGATGTCGCCATCGGGGTCGGCTTCGCGGAGCAGGTTAAGCGTGTCGGCCTCCCACACGCGCGACAGCAAGATCCGCTGCGCGACCGGCCGAAGCCGCGAAGCCTGCGGCACGCAGTAGGTACCGTGCTCGTTGCTCGCGACGACGCAGCTGAGGGCGCCGTCGGGGAGCGGGTCGACCGGCGTCCAGCCCGTTTCGCCCGACACGCGGCGCCCCGGGATCAGGCGCCGCAGGCGCCGGCGGCTCCAGTAGAGCCAGCCGAGAAGGCTGCGGACGCGCTGCTTGGTCGCCGGCGAGGTATGGCGCCTCGCGCGTTCGCCGAGCCAGTTCACGCGAGCTACCCGAGCGCCTCGAGCGCTTCTTTGAGGTCGTCGACCGACTGGTAGTCGAGACCAAGCAGGTGGTCGTGCCTGTAGCGGACGACGCCCTGCTCGTCGATCACGATCACGGCGCGCTTCACGCCCAGGCGCGGCGAGAACGCGCTGTAGGACCTCGCGACGCCCTTGTCGACATCCGCCAGCAGCGGAACGTTGAGGCCGTGCTTGGCGGTGAATGCCTCGTGGGAGGCGAGGTCTTGCGAGGAGATCCCCAGTACCGTCGCGCCGAGCGAGGCGAAGTCGCCGCCGCGGTCGCGATACGAGCAGAACTGTTTCGTGCACACCATCGTGTTGTCGCCGGGATAGAACAGCAGCACGACGCGCTCGCCACGATGCTCGGAGAGCCGAAACGGGCCGTCGGTGCCGGGCAGCTCGAAGTCCGGCGCCGCTTCGCCCACCTGCGGGGTCTTGGCCATCTTTCCCAGCTCCCTCCGTCGTTCACGTTTGCGGGCGGCCAGCATAACGCCGACGCGACGCCGCCAAGCCGCCCGCGACGACGCTGCCAGGCCGCCCGTGGCCGCTAGCCTCAGCAAGCATGGACGATTCGCTCGCCGGTCAGCTGTTGCTCGCCTCTCCAGCTCTACATGACCCCAACTTCGAGCGCACGGTGGTGCTGATCGGCGTGCACAGCAGCGAGGGCGCGATGGGCGTGGTGCTCAACCGGCCATCGGAGGTGACCGTCGTGGAGGCGGCGCCACAGCTCGAGGAGGCGGTCGGAGACAGCGATCGCGTGTTCGTCGGCGGGCCGGTGCAACCGAGCTCCGTCGTGTTCCTGGCCGAGTTCCTCGACCCGGGGCCGGCCGGGCTGCTCGTGCTCGGTCGCATCGGGTTTCCGGCGCCCGACACCGAGATCGAGGAGCTGTCGCGCGCGACGCGGCGCGCGCGCGTGTTCGCCGGCTTCGCAGGCTGGGGAGAGGGGCAGCTCGAGGCGGAGCTCGAGCAGGGCGATTGGATCGCCCACGCGGCGATGCCCGAGGACGTCTTCACCGACCTGCCCGAGCAGCTGTGGAGCAGCGTGCTGACGCGCATGGGCGGCAGCTACGCGCTCGTCGCGCGGATGCCGCCGGACCCGAGCGTCAACTAGCCGCAGTCGCCGCTCACCGGGCGGGCTGGCGAGGGGTCGAACCGCGATCCTCGCGCGGAGCATCGCGCTACAGTCGGAGGATCCGGCCCTGCCCACTGGCCGGCTACCCTTGCCCAAGGTCCCTCGGCTTTTCCGACCCCCGGCTCCCTGGAGGACTCCCGCCTTGCTGAAGCTCGCTCGCTGGACGACAAGCCACCGCAAGTACGTGGTGATCGGCTGGATCGTCCTGCTGCTCGTCGTCAACGCGCTCGCGCAGTCGGCGGGGACGTCCTACTCGAACAACTTCACGCTGCCCAACTCCGATGCGCAACGAGCATCGGACCTTTTGCAACGGAACTTCCCCGCGCAAGCCGGCGATCGCGACACGATCGTCTACAAGGTCGATTCCGGCACGGTCCAGGCCACGGCGGTGCGCTCGCGCATGAAAGGCGTGTTCGCACGAGTGTCGCGGCTTCCACACGTGACGGCCGTGATCAGCCCGTACGGCGGCGCGGCGTCGGGCAGGTCGATCTCGGCGGACGGCAGGATCGCCTTCGCGACCGTCGTGTTCGACGAGAAAGCCAACAATCTGCCCAAGTCGGCCGCGCAACGCGTCGTCGACGTAGCTCGCGCCGCGGCGCAGCCGGGCCTCCAGGTCGAGCTCGGCGGCCAGGCGATCGAGGCTACCGAGCAGGCCGGCTTCGGCGTCTCGACCGCAGTTGGGCTGCTGGCGGCGATCGTGGTGCTGCTGCTGACGTTCGGATCGCTGACGGCGATGGGGCTGCCGATCGTGACCGCCCTGTTCGGGCTCGGCACGGGCCTTGGCGCGATCGCCCTGTTCACTCACGTGGTCGACACGCCGAACTTCTCCTCCGAGCTCGCGGCGATGATCGGTCTCGGAGTCGGGATCGACTACGCGCTGTTCATCCTCACGCGCTTTCGCGAGGCGTACATCACGCCCGGCCCGACGTTCGGCGACGTACGCGAGTCCGTGATCCGGTCGATGGACACGGCCGGACGTGCCGTGCTGTTCGCCGGCTGCACCGTCGTGATCGCGCTGCTCGGCATGATGCTGCTCGGCGTCGACTTCCTCTACGGCGTGGCGATCTCGGCTTCGATCGGCGTACTGCTGGTGATGCTCGCGTCGTTGACGCTGCTGCCGGCCCTGCTGACGCTCGTGGGCTCGCGCGCTCGCCAGACCGAGCCGGCGCGCGCAAGGGCGGGCGGCCAGGGCCGCCGCCGGCGAGGACGCCGCCGGCCGGCACGCAGCAGCCGCAGCAGCCGGGCAGGGTGCGTTCGTGCCCGAGGACCCCGCCGCCGGCGGCGCATGGCTGCGCTGGAGTCTGTTCGTGGAGCGGCACCCGCGCGCGATCGCGATCGTCGCGACGCTGGTCATGCTCGCCATCGCCGCGCCCGCCACGGCGCTGCGACTCGGCTCGAGCGACGCCTCCAACGACCCAGCCAACCAGACCACCCACCGCGCGTACGAGCTGCTCGCGCGCGGCTTCGGCCAAGGCTTCAACGGGCCGCTGCTGGTCGCCGCGCGAGTACCCGAGGGCGAAGCCGCCCAAGCGCGAGCGCATCAGGCCGCGGGCGCCGGGGCGGCTGCCGGCGCCTCCGCGACGCCGGGGGCGCCGTCGGTTGAGCGCTCGCCTCTGCAATCGCGCGCACGCGCGGCGTCGCGTCGGTGGCCCCGGCCAAGCTCAATCCAACCGGTGACGTGGCCACGATCACCGTGTACCCGAACTACTCCCCGCAGGCATACGCCACGACGCAGCTCGTTCAGCGCCTGCGCGACGGCGTGATTCCGCCGATCGAGCGGCGCACGGGAGCGAAGGTCTACGTCGGCGGAGTGACGGCCGGATCGGTCGACTTCGCCAACACGCTCGGGCACAAGCTGCCGCTGTTCATCGGCGTCGTCGTGCTGCTGTCGGCGCTGCTGCTGATGATCGTGTTCCGCTCGCTGGTGATCCCGCTGCAGGCCGCGATCATGAACCTGCTCAGCATCGGCGCCGCGCTCGGTGTGATCGTCGCGATCTTCCAATGGGGCTGGCTGGGCGGCTTGATCGGGGTGCAGCAGGGTCCGATCGAGTCGTTCATTCCGGTGATGCTGTTCGCGATCGTGTTCGGCCTGTCGATGGACTACGAGGTGTTCCTGGTGTCGCGCATCCACGAGCGCTGGACCCACACGCGCGAGAACTCGCGCGCCGTCGCAGAAGGGGTCGCGCTGACCGGGCGTGTCGTGACCGCCGCCGCCGCGATCATGGTGTGCGTGTTCCTGTCGTTCATGCTCGGCGAAGACCGCGTGATCAAGGAGTTCGGCCTGAGCCTCGCGAGCGCCGTGTTCCTCGATGCGCTCGTGATCCGCTGCCTGCTGCTGCCCGCCGTGCTGCATCTGGTCGGCGAGCGCACGTGGGCGCTGCCGAAATGGCTCGCGCGTGTGCTCCCCCGGGTGAACATCGAGGGGACGATCTCGACGGGGCAGCCCGCCGACGCGGGCGCCGCAGCGGGCGGGCAAGCCGGCGCGCGCCGCGGCGGCAGGCCCGGGGTCGCCGCCGAGGGGGCCGAGGGCTGAGCCCAGTCAGCCGGGCGAGGCCACTCGCCTGCCTGCCCCTACTGTGCCTGGCGACGGTGCTCGCCGCCGCCCCCCGGCAGGCGGCGGCGATGGGTCCCGCAGGATCGTCGCCCGCCCAGCCAAGCGACCGCAGCGCAAGTCCATCGTCTGCAGCGCGAAGCGCCGGCGTCGAGCACGGGCGTAGCGGGCGGGCGGCGGTGGGAGGCTCGGTGGTGTTGGCGTTCGTGCCCGCCGGCGCAAGCGCGCTGAGCGACGTCGCCGGCCTCTCCGTCGGCCTGATGTCGGCCACGCAGGGCGCCTACACCCGGGCCCAGCTGCTGCTCGACATCGGGCAGGGGGCGCGCGTGGCCAACTCGGCGTATCGAACGCCACGACCGCCTGCATTGTCGCTGCGCCCGGCTGGCGGCGGTGGCTTTGTCGCTGGCTGGTCGGCCGCGCGCAAGCGCGCTGAAGGCGCGCCGCAACTGCTGCGTCCGGGCTTGCTCGCCGCGCAGGTGCCAGGCGGCGCGGCGTACGCGGGGATCGCCGACACGGATCTGCTCGACGGGCTGGCGGCCGCCGACCGGCAGGGTCTCCTCGACGCGCTGTCGCTCGGCGGTGCTTCGACCCTGCTCGCGCGCATCGCCGCTCTGGCCGCAACCCATCGATTCGTCGTCTGTGACCTTCCGGGCGGCGCTGCCGGCGTCGCCGACCTGCGCGCGCTGAGCCGGGCGCGAAGCCCACGCGAGCTGTTGCTCGCGGTCCAGCGCGCCTCCGACGGGCGCCACCACGAACTGCTGTGGGCCGCAGCGGCGGGCCTGCGCGGCGGCGGCGGGCACGAGCTGACCTCGCAGACGACCAACCAGCGCGCCTTGATCGCGGCAGTGGACCTCGCGCCGACGATTCTCACGCGCCTGAACCTGCTGCCGATCCCTGCGGACATGCGCGGCAAGCCGCTGGAGACCGAGGGCCGGCTCGACCCGGCCGGCCTGCGCTCGCTGAGAGCGCGGCTGCTCGTCGTGGGCGGGCGGCGCCTGTCCGCGCTTGGCTTCCTGCTCGCCGCATGGGGGCTGCTGCTGCTCGCCACGCTGTTGCTGGGAGCGGCCCTGCCCGACGCGACGCGCGCGCGGGCCGCGCGTGCGTGGGCGATGCGCGTCGGTGGGCTTGCCGTGCTGTGGACGCCGGTCGCGGCACTGACCGCGGCGGCGCTCGAACCCGGCGCCGGCGTCGAGTACGCGACGATCGCGCTCGCCTCGCTCGCGCTCGGGGCAATCACCGACGCACTGCTGCCGTGGCCGCGCGCGCCCCTGCTGCCCGCCGTCGTCGCCGTGCTGGCGCTCGTCGCGGACGCGCTCGCCGGCACGCAGTTGCTCGTGCGGTCCGTGCTCGGCCCCGATCCCGCGCTCGGCGCTCGCTTCTACGGGTTCGGCAACGAGCTGAAGTCGGGGCTGGCGGTGATCGTGTTGGCCGCGCTGGCGGCGGCGCTATTTCCCGCTCGCCGCTCGCCTCGCTCGGCGAGCGCGATCGCGCTCGCCGGCATCGCGCTCGCGGCAATCGAGGGATCCGCGCGGATCGGCGCCGGCGTCGGCGGAGCGATCCTCGTGAGCGCCGGCTTTGCCGTGGCGGCGGTGCTGCTGCTGCCAGGTGGCTTCTCGCGCGGGCGCCTGCTCGTCGTGGTCGCCAGTCCGCTGGTCGCGCTGGTCGCGCTGGCGGGGCTCGATCTGGCGACCGCGCACGGCACGGGGCACTACACGGGCAGCATCCTGCACGCGCGCTCGGCTGGCGACCTGCGCGACGTGATCGTGCGCCGCTACGGCGCCGCCTGGAGCGAGCTGAAGAACCACGCGATGCCCGCTGCCACGGCGATTGCCCTGTTGTGCGCGACCCTCGGTGTCCGCCGCCGAAGTCGACTGCTCGCTCCGGTGGGCGGCGACCCGGGCTGGCTCGCCGCGCTCGCCGGCGGGCTCGCCGCCGGCGTCGTCGGCGCCTTCAGCGAGGACTCCGGACCGGTCCTGCTCGTCGTGGCCGTGTTCACGCTCGGCTGCGTCGCGACCTACCTGGCCGGCCGTCCCCCTCGCGCGCTGCGCGATCACCGGGCTAGGGGTCCTGCTCGGCGGTCCGGGGTCAGTCGCGCCGACGGCGGCGGTTGACGATCAGGATCGCGCCGACGATCACGATCACGGCGATCAGCACGCCGCCCACGATGTAGCGGATTTTGTGAGCGGGGAGCGCTTTTTTCGCCTCGCCCTTGGCCTGGCTTTGCGTGTCGATCGTGACGCGCACGTGCTTGGCCTGCAGTTCGGACACTAGCTTCGGCTCCTGCCCATGTGGTGGGTAGGTGTAGATCACGTGGCTGCCGTCGCTGAGCACGAGGTGCGCCCTGCGCAGCAACTTGTTGATCGCGACCGAGCGGATTTCGCCGTGGGCCAGCTGCTGATGGAATTCGGCCGCGCTCTCCTTGGGTTCGGCCGCCGCCGCCTGTGCGCAGGCGATCGATGCCAGCAGCAGCGACAGCAGGGCCGCGCGCAACAGTGGGAGGACGCGCGAGCCGCCTACCAGGGGTCGATTCATCGCGGGTACCCTAATCACAAAGCGACAGTGATGCGTCACACGCGTCCGGTATCGCGCATGTAGGCGCGCGCGGCCAGACCGCTGAGGATCGCCGTCCAGACGGCGATCACGATCCACGCCTTGGCGGGCCACGCATGGCCGCCGAGCGCGACGTGGCTTGCCTGCACCAGCCACCACGACGGCAGATACTGCCCGACTTCGTAGAAGAACCCCTTCGTGATCGGAAACCAAGTCCCGCTGAGGAACGCCAGTAGCGCGACGCCGCCGCCCAGCGCGGGCCCGACGGATTCGGGCGTGAGCACGTGCCCGAGCGCGATGCCGAGCGCCGCGAAGGGAATCAGCCCGACCAGGATCAGCCCGGTCATCGCGAGCCACGAGTTCGCCGACAGGCGCACGCCGAGAATGCCGCCGGCCACGTACAGCGCCACCAGGCTGACGATAGCCATCGCGTAGCCGGTCAGCACCTTGGCCCGGAAGTAGGCGCGCGGCGACAGCGGAGTGATCCGCAGCTGGCGGTTCCAGCCGACGGCGCGCTCGGCGGAGATCCGCGCGCCGCACGAGAGCATCGCGGTCATCGTCCCCCACGAGGCCAACCCGACCATGAAGTACAGAGGCGCCGAGATGCCGGTGCCGTTGAGGTTGTGCACGTTGCGGCTGGCTCCAGCGATCAGCAGATACAGCGCGAGCGGAAACAGCAGCGAGAGCAGGAAGAAGCGACGGTTGCGAAACGTGCGCAGCAGCTCGTAGCGCAGGTAGGTCAACGGGATCCGCGCGAAGCCGGTCATCCCCTCGCCGCCTCAGAGAGCGGGTGCGACGGCGCGCCGTCGGCGGTCAGCTCGAGGAACGCCTCCTCGAGCCCGGCGGCAGCGATCTCGACGTCGCGCACGTCGTCGTAGGCCGCCAACAGCGCGCGGATCGCGCGGTCGGAATCAGAGCAGTTGAGCACGACCGCCTCGCCACGAAGCTCGGCGCTGCTCACGCCTGGCAGGCGCTCGAGCGCGCGCACATCGGCGCCGGGCAGCGTCGCGCGGATCGTGCGCGACCCGACCATCGCCTTGATCTCGGTGGTGGGGCCATCTGCGACGAGCCTGCCGTGCGCCATCAGCACCGCGCGATCGGCGTACAGGTCCGCCTCCTCCAGATAGTGGGTCGCGAACAGGATCGTCTTGCCACGGGCGGCGAACTCGCGCATCGTGCGCCAGAACGCGCGCCGGCCCTCGACGTCCATCGCCGCTGTCGGCTCGTCGAGCACGAGCAGCTGTGGGTCGCTGACTAGCGCGACCGCGGAGCGCGCGCGCTGCGTCTGGCCCCCGGACAGCTTCTGCGTTCGCTGGGCCGAGAACTCGCTGGCGCCGGTCAGCGTGAGCACCTCCTCGACCCCCAGCGGCGCGGGGTACAGCGACGCCATCATCGTGACCAGCTCACGCACGCTCAAATCCCGGATCAGCGACCCCGTCTGCAACATCGCTCCGACGGCGCCGGCGGCGACCGCCTGGGCGGGCGGGCGACCGAATACCGAGACCTCGCCGGCGTCGGGCGCGAGC
>CAWJVB010000007.1:0-307565 GCA_963846205.1 uncultured Solirubrobacteraceae bacterium
ATAGAGGTACTTCTCAACCTGTTTCG
The DNA here is from genome assembly GCA_963846205.1 of uncultured Solirubrobacteraceae bacterium. Taxonomy (GTDB): domain Bacteria; phylum Actinomycetota; class Thermoleophilia; order Solirubrobacterales; family Solirubrobacteraceae; genus Palsa-744. Next base: position 27 of record CAWJVB010000007.1, read on the forward strand.
CGGTCCGATTCGCGCCCTCTTCTGTCCGGTCCGCGCGCGAGGATGCTTGACCCCCAACACAGCTTCGAATGGCCGCCCGCGACGCCGGCGCAGCAGAGGAGGAAGGCCGATGAACTCCACCCCGCACCCCACCAACACCGAGCCCGCACAGCGACCGGCAAGGCGCTGACGATCAGGCGGTTCTTCACGACGCCCGGCATGCATCCGTTCGAAGGCGTCGAGTGGGAGCTGCGAGACGCGCGCATCGGCCACGGCGACCGCGTCGCGTTCGAGCAGCAGGACGTCGAGTTCCCCAAGAGCTGGTCGCAGAACGCCACCAACATCGTCGCCCAGAAGTACTTCCGCGGGCAGATCGGTCACCCGGCGAGGGAGCATTCGGTCAAGCAGATGATCGGCCGCGTCGCGGGCACGATCGGCGGGTGGGGCGACGAGCACGGCTACTTCGCCTCGGGCGAGGACGCCCAGCCTTCGAGCACGAGCTCACGCACATCCTGCTGCACCAGATGGCGGCGTTCAACTCGCCCGTGTGGTTCAACGTGGGCTTCGAGGAGAGCCCGCAGTGCTGGGCGTGCCAGCCATACCACGCGCTCGTCTCCACGCCCGGGGCATGATCCCGATCGGCGAGTTGGTCGAGGGGGACCAGGTCGGGAGGGATGTCTATGACGCCAACGGCGTGACGTCGATCCTGGCGACGAAGGCGAACGGACGAAAGCGCGTGCTTCGCGCCCGCCTGCGCAACGGGAGCTTTGTGGAAGCCACTCCCGACCATGTCGTCAAGGCCGCCACGAGCGTCGCGCAACCCGCTTGGCTGCGGATGGACCAGCTACAGGTGGGTATGCGGATGCATCTGCATCCGCACGGAGCCAAGGTCCGCAGCCGATCACCGTGCCCGCCGGAGTCGGGGAGACGTCGGTAGAGCCCGAGATAACAGTCTCAACGGATCCGATCGAGCTCGAGATCGTCGCGATTGAAGACCTCGGCGAGATGGAGGTCTACGACATCCAGACCGAATCGGGCGAGTACCTCTCGAACAACGTGGCGGTCCACAACTGCTTCATCCTCAGCGTCGACGACACGATGGAGTCGATCCTCGACTGGAACACCAAGGAGGGGATGATCTTCCGCGGCGGCTCGGGCTCCGGGATCAACCTGTCGAACATCCGCGGCTCGATGGAGCCGCTGGCGAAGGGCGGCACAGCCTCGGGACCGGTGTCGTTCATGCGCGGCGCCGACTCCTGGGCCGGCACGATCAAGTCGGGGGGCAAGACGCGCCGGGCGGCCAAGATGGTCGTGCTCGACGTCGACCACCCCGACATCCGCGAGTTCATCTGGTGCAAGGCCAAGGAGGAGGACAAGGCCGCGGCGCTGCGCGAAGCGGGCTTCGACATGTCGATCGACGGCGACGGCTTCACTCGATCCAGTACCAGAACGCGAACAACTCGGTGCGCGTCAGCGACGAGTTCATGCAGGCGGTCGAGGACGACGGCGAGTGGCAGCTGACCGCTCGCGCGACGGGCGAGCCGGTCGAGACGAGTGTCCGGCGCGCGAGCTGATGCGCGAGATCGCCGAGGCCGCCTATCGCTGCGCCGACCCGGGCGTGCAGTACGACACGACGATCAACCGCTGGCACACCTCGCCGAACAGCGGGCGCATCAACGCGTCGAATCCGTGCAGCGAGTACATGCACGTGGACGACTCGGCCTGCAACCTGGCGTCGCTCAACCTGATGAAGTTCCGCCGTCCCGACGGCACGCTCGACGTGGAGTCCTTCGAGCACGTCGTCGACGTGATGCTGCTCGCGCAGGAGATCGTCGTGGGTCCGTCGAGCTACCCGACCGAGGAGATCGGCGCGAACGCACGCGCGTTCCGCCAGCTCGGGCTCGGCTACGCGAACCTGGGCGCCTACCTGATGAGCAACGGGATGCCCTACGACTCCGACTCCGGTCGCGAGACGGCGGCGGCGATCACGGCGCTGATGACCGGCCGCGCGTACCGCTGCTCGGCCGAGGTCGCCGCGGCGCTCGGGCCCTACGAGCGCTACGCGGAGAACCGCGAGGCCCACAACGAGGTCATGCGCATGCACCGCGACGCCTCCTACGTGATCCCCGAGCAGGACAGCGCCGACCCGCAGCTGCTGGCGGCGGCGCGCCGCTCGTGGGAGCAGGCGGTCGAGCTCGGCGAGCGCCACGGCTACCGCAACGCGCAGGCGACCGTGCTGGCGCCCACCGGCACGATCTCGTTCCTGATGGACTGCGACACGACGGGCGTCGAGCCCGACTTCTCGCTCGTCAAGTTCAAGGAGCTCGTCGGCGGCGGCCAGATGACGATCGTCAACCGCACGGTGCCGCTCGCGCTGCAGACGCTCGGCTACTCCGAGCAGCAGGTCGAGCAGATCGAGGCGCACCTCGCCGAGCACGGCACGATCGTCGGAGCTCCGGGGCTCGGCGGACGAGCACCTGCCGGTGTTCGACGTCGCCGTCGGCGAGCGCGCGATCTCGCACATGGGCCACATCAAGATGATGGGCGCCGTGCAGCCGTTCCTGTCGGGGGCGATCTCCAAGACGGTCAACCTGCCCCAGGAGGCGACCGTGGAGGACATCGCCGACGCCTACACGCAGGCGTGGAGGATGGGCGTGAAGGCGCTCGCGATCTACCGCGACGGCTCGAAGACCGCGCAGGCGCTACGCACCGACGCCCAGACGAGCATGGTCGAGCGCCGGCCGACGTCGACGCGATCGTCGATCAGGCCGTCAGCAAGGCGCTGGCGAAGGCCGGCCCGCGGCGCAAGCGGATGCCGCGCGAGCGCCAGTCGATCACGCACAAGTTCTCGATCGCCGGACACGAGGGCTACATCACGGCGGGCATGTACGAGGACGGCTCGGTCGGCGAGATCTTCCTCACCGACATCGGCAAGGAGGGCTCGACGCTGCGGGGCATGATGAACTCGTTCGCGACGGCGATCTCGATCGCGCTGCAGTACGGCGTGCCGCTGGAGACGCTCGTGCAGAAGTTCAGCTACATGCGCTTCGAGCCCGAGGGGATCACGCAGAACACGGAGATCCCGTTCGCCAAGTCGATGCCCGACTACATCATGCGCTGGCTGGCCTCGCGCTTCCTCGACACCGACGCGCAGGAGGAGCTGGGCATCCTCACCCCGGCCGTGCGCGCGCGCCAGGCCGCCCAGGAGGCGGCGCAGTCGGTCAGCGCCTCGGACACCGCCGGCCCGGCGGCTGACGCGCTCGGCACGATCTCCGACGAGGACGAGGACGGCACGCCGCGTGCCTCGAGCGGCAACGGCCACGCGAATGCGTCCGCCAGCGCGCCGACCCGGCGTTCACCGACACCCCGCCGGTCGTGCCGGCGCGCCTGCGGGGACTCGACCTCGGTCCGGCGTGCAGCCAATGCGGCGGGATGATGCAGCGCACGGGGTCTTGCTACACGTGCTGCATCCTGCGGCAACAACACCGGCTGCGGCTGACGCGCGATAGTCGGCGCGGGACTGCGTCCTCGGTCGCTCGTGTGCAGAGCACACGTCGCTTCCTGCGTCCTTGTCCCGCTTGACTCTCGCGCGTCAGGGCGTAGCGCACACCACGCTCGCTGCGTCCTTGATCTGCTTGACCTTCGGCCGTCAGCGGCGCAACGCCCCGACAGTTCCTTCCCGTCTTTTCCGCTTGACTCTCGCGCGTCAGGGGCGGCGCGTTAGCTCGGGGCGCTTGACGGCTCAGCCGTAGGTGAACTGATCGGCGGGGGCGTTGACGGTGGCTTTTGCCTTGTTGGCCGTCGCGATCACGTCGACGGTTCCGGCCGCGTGCGGCGGGGCGGTCACGACGCAGGTGGTGCTGCTCGTGCAGCTGACCGATTTGGCCTTGGCGGTGCCGAACTTGAACGTGGTCGCGGTGCTGCCGAGCGCGAACCCGCGGCCGGTCACGGTGACGCTCGCGCCGCCCAGCGTCGAGCCGGCGGCGGGCGCGAGGTTTTCGAGCACGGGCAGGTACTTGAAGAGGTCCTTGCTCGAGGGCGCGCTTTCGCCCGCGGTGTTGGTCACTCGAACGTCCACGCTGCCCGCTATCGCGGCCGGCGTCACGGCGGTGATCGAGGTTGGCGAATTGACCGTGAAGCTGAGCGCGCTCGCGGTCCCGAAGCTGACGTTCGTCGCGGCCGTGAATTCGCTGCCGGTGATGGTCACGCTCGTTTCCCCAGCGGCGGAGCCGGTCTTGGGCGAGAGCTTGGTGACCGTGGGGAGCATCTGAAAGGTGAACCGGTCGGAGGCGCCGGTCGGGCTGGTGCCCGAGGGCGTCGTGACGGTGACGTTCACCGTGCCGGTGCCGGGCGGGGCGGTCGCGGTGATCGAGGTCGCGGAGTTGACCGTGAAGCTCGTCGCTTCAGTGGCGCCGAACTTGACGGCGGTCGCGCCGGTGAACGTGTTGCCGGTGATCGTCACGGTCGTGGCGCCGGCGCTGGGACCGACGTTCGGGCTCACGCTCGTGACCGAGGGGATCGGTTCGCCGTAGGCGAGCATCTGCGTGCGGCCGGCGGACACGCTCACGGCCTTGGTCAGGCCGACGACCGTCACCGGGACGGCGCTCGTGCCGCCGCTGGCCCCGTCACCGAGCACGCCGGACCCGTTGGTTCCCCATGTCTTGACCGAGCCCGGAGCCAAGCAGCGCGGCGCTGTCATCGGTGCCGGCGGAGATCATCGTGACCCCCGACAGGCCGCTGACGGCCGCGGGCGTCACCTGATCGGCCTTGATCGTCCCGTTTCCGAGCTCGCCGAACGAGTCATCGCCCCAGGACATGACCGTGCCGCCGCCGAGCAGCGCCAGGCCGTGGTTGGCTCCGGCCGCGACCGCAGTCACGCCCGTCAGCGTTTCCACGGGCACGGGCACGTTGCTGTCGCCTTCTTCGACATCCGCGTTTCCGAGCTGTGCGCGTTCGTCATTTCCCCAGGACTCGACGGTTCCGTTGGTGAGCAGCGCGAGAGCGAATTCCGCGCCGGCGGAGATCGCCGAGACGCCTTTCAGCGCTTTGACCGGCACGGGCACGTTGCTCGATTTGGTTTTGCCGTTGCCCAGCTGGCCGCTTTCGTTCTCCCCCCAGGCCATCACGGTCCCGTTGGTGAGCAGCGCCAGGCTGTAGCTGGTGCCGGCCGAGATCGCCTTCACGCCGGCGAGCCCTTTGACGGCGACGGGCGCTTCGGCGTATTCGGCGGAGCTGCCTGTCCCGAGCTGCCCAGCTTCGTTGTCGCCCCACGCCATCACCGTGCCGTTGGCGAGCAGCGCCAGGCTGTGGCTGCCGCCGGCCGCGATCGCGGTCACGCCCGACAGCCCTTGTACGGCGACCGGCACGCTGCTTTCGGTCGTGTTGCCGTCGCCGAGCTGGCCAACGCCGTTGGCGCCCCAGGCGACCACCGTGCCGTTGGCGAGCAGCGCCAGGCTGTGGCGCCCGCCCGCCGCGACCGCGGTCACGAATTTGAGCCCGGTGACCGGCACCGGCACATCGCTGGATGTCTCTTTGAAACCGTCGCCGAGCTGCCGGTAGACGTTGTCGCCCCAGGCGACCGCGCCGAAGTGCTGCGTCACCACGGTCAACGTGGCTGCGCTGCTCGTCGCTTTGCCGGAGCTGCTCGTGAAGACGGCGCGGTACTGGTGCCCGCTTTCGGCAGCCGTGGCGCTTTCGATCGTCAGCTGATCGCGTGGTGGCTCCGGCGACCGCGCTCCAGCTGCCGCCGCCGTTCGTGGAGATTTCCCACTGCACGGTGGGCACGGGGAACCCCGAGGCCGTCGCTTCGAAGACCGCGCCTTCGCCCACTTCGATCGTCGCGCCCGCGGGCTGCTGGGTCACGACGGGCGGCGCCTGAACGGTCAGCGTGGCCGCGTGGCTGGTGACGCTGCCGGCCGCATTGACGAACACCGCGCGGTACTCGTCGCCGTCTTCGGAGAAAGACGCGCTCGCCACCGACAGCTGAGTCGAGGTGGCCCCTTCGACCGGGCTCCAGGTGCCCCCGCCGTCGGTCGAGATCTGCCACTGCACGGTCGGCGCCGGGAATCCCGAGGCCGTGGCTTCGAAGACCGCGCTCTGGCCTTCGTCGACGGTGACGCTGAGCGGCTGCTTGGTCACAGCCGGGGCGTTCTGCACGGTCAGCGTGGCCGCTTCGCTCCTCGCTTCGCCCAGCGTGTTCTTGAAGGTCGCGCGGTATTCGTGGCCGCTGAGGGACGCTTTCACGGCGACGATCGTCAGCGAGCTCGACGTGGCGCCGGCGACGTTCGTCCAGGTTTTGCCACCGTTGGAGGAGGTTTCCCATTTGACCGTGGGCGCGGGCGAACCCGACGCAGCGGCTTCGAACACCGCGTTCTGGCCTTCTTCGACCGTGACGCTGTGCGGCTGCTCGGTGACCGTCGGGGACTTCTGCACCGTCAGCGTGGCCGCTTTGCTCGTCGCTTCGCCGGCGGTGTTCTTGTACACGGCGCGAAGCTGGTCGCCGGTTTCCGACGTTTTCGCGCTGGCGATCGTGAGCGTGCCGGCGCTCGCGCCTTCGATCGGGGTCCACGACCCGCCGCCGTTGCTCGAGACTTCCCACTGGACGCTCGGCGTCGGGACTCCCGAGGCGGTCGAGCTGAACGCCGCGGCCTGGCCTTCTTCGACGGTCACGCTCAGCGGCTGTTTGGTCACTTTCGGCGCTTTGCTGGTTTCGGCGGCGATCCTCGCGCCTCAAGGCTCCCAGCGTGCGCGCTCCGGCAGAGCCGCTGGCGATCAGCACGAGTGGCAGCAGGCATCGTGAGCACGGCGGCCAGCCGCCCGCATCTGCGGCGAATCTCGCGCCAGGAGGCGACACCGCGCTCGGCTCCGCGACCCCCCGTCGCGCACCGCGCCCCCTCGACTCTCCTTGACATCCCGCCTCCCCGACCCTCGACTCCCACCGGCTCGGGACGTCCCGACCGGCCCCCTTGAGGCACTAGACGTTACAGGCCCGAGCCCGGCGCCCTCGCATACGCGCCTTCGCGGGGGCTTGCGGCGAATCGCGCGAATGTCCGCAAGGATGTCATGGCGATGGCGATCGATGCGTCCAATCGGGGCACCGCGACGAGGTGTCCAGAGTGAGCCGGCAGCGGTGCTTGGCGTTGGCTCTCGGGCTGTGCTCGCTGGCCTGCTCGTCGCAGGCTGGGAGTGCGGCGGCGCAACCGGCGGCGTCGATCGCCGTGCGCGGCAATCGGCTCGTCGACGCGACGGGCGAAACAGTCGTCCTGCACGGCGCTCAACACCTCCGGCACCGAGTACGCGTGCGTCAGCGAGCACAGCATCTTCGACGGCGACGCAAGAGGCAAGCCCGAGCTCGATCGCGGCGATGCGCTCGTGGGGCGTCAACGCGGCGCGGGTCGAGCTGAACGAGTCGTGTTGGCTCGGCGTGCAGGGCGTCAAGCCGGCCTACTCGGGAAAGGCCTACCAGCAAGCGATCGAGCAGTACGTCGACGAACTGCAGGCAGCCGGCATGTACGTGATCGTCGACATGCATTTCTCCTCCAGAGGGGGCGCCGCCAAGGCGAAAGGCCAGCTGCCGATGCCGGACGAGCGATACGCCCCTGCCTTCTGGAGCTCGGTGGCCGAAGCCTTCAAGGACGATCCTGGCGTGATCTTCGACCTGTTCAACGAGCCCTACCCCAACCGCAACACCGACTCGCAAGCCGCCTGGACGTGCGTCCTCGATGGAAGCGCCGGAGGCACGTGCAAGGGGTTCGGCTACCAGGCGGCCGGCATGCAGCAACTGCTCGACGCCGTGCGGGCGACGGGCGCGACGAACGTCGTGATGGTCGGCGGGCCGCAATACGCGGGTGACCTCGACGACTGGCTCCAGTACGAGCCGGTCGATCCGCTTGGCCAGCTCGCCGCCAGCATCCACATCTACTGGAAGAACCCGGCCCATCCGGAATACTCGCCCTGCTACAGCTCGTCGTGCTGGAGCGGCGTTCTCGCACCACTGTCCACGAAGGTGCCGATCGTCGTCGGCGAGCTGGGTGAGCTGGACTGCGGCGACACGCTGTATCCGCCGTTTCTCGACTTCGCCGACCGGCACGGCATCTCCTACCTGGCGTGGGCGTGGTTCGTCGGCAGCTGCGCGCGCGAGCCCTCTCTGATCAGCGACTACTCGGGTACGCCTACGCCGTACGGGGTCGGCTACGAGCAGCATCTTCAATCTCTCGGCGCCGGCTCGTGAGCGTCGCCCGGCCGGCGCGAGAGCTGGACGTCTCTGCACGGCCGCTGCCGAGCGCCGTGGTGTTCGACAACGACGGCCTGCTGCTGGACACCGAGGAGGCTTGGACGCGCGCCGAGCGGACGCTGTTCGCGCGGCGAGGACGCGAGTTCACGAGTGAGCACAAGCGCTTTTTGATCGGGTCCTCGCGCTCGATGGCGGCGGTCAAGCTGGAGACGATCCTGCAGCGGCCCGGCGAAGGCGAGGCGCTGATGGACGAGCTGCACGAGCTGGTCATGGAGGAGGCGCTGAAGGGCGTGGCGCCACGACCCGGCGCGCTTGGCCTGCTGCAGCGACTGACCGAGGCCGGGGTGCCATTGGCGCTGGCGTCCAACTCCGAGCCGGCCTTCGTCGAGCGCACGCTGTCCGGCGCGGGACTGCTGCCCGACGGACCGTTTGCGGTGCTGGTGACCGCCGCGGACGTCGCGCACCCGAAGCCTGCGCCCGACATCTATCTGCAGGCGTGCAGGCGACTGCGCGTCGAGCCGAGCCAAGCCGTGGCGTTGGAGGACTCCCCGATCGGCGTCGCGGCGGCCGCGGCGGCGGGAATGTTCGTGATCGGCGTGCCCTACTTCGCCGGCAGCGACATCCCGGGCGCGAGCCTGCTCGCGGGCAGCCTGGCCGACCGGGCCGTCGCTCGCGCACTCGGCCTGGACTGACGGGCGAGCTCCGAGGCGATCGAGCTCATCGCCGCCAGCATCGTGCCGGCTCCGGCGCCGGCTCGGGCCGCCGGAGCACCCGGCTCGACGGCTCGTGCGCCACGAGCGCGGCGCTCGAGACGAGCGGCACGGGTACGCAGCCAGGCCAGTGAGCGCCGCTCTCCGCAGCGCTCGCGCCAGCCTCTGAGCGCACGGTCGAGCCGCTGGCGCTCGGCGACGGTCGCGAGCACCTCGACTTCGCCGCCTCCTTGCTCGACGGGACCGAGCCGAGCCAGGTACAGCTCGCCGGTGTCGCTGATCCAGGCCGCGCGGTGCAGCGCTCCGCCCACGTCCTCGCGCCACCACAGGCCAACGTCGCGCTCGCGTGAGCGGACCCTGCGTGGGTCGGCGTTGTAGAAGTCCGCCAGCGTGCGGTAACGCTTGGCCGGGTCCTGCGTCGCTTGCTGCGCTCGTTGTGCTTGCCACGCTCGTTCTGGGTCATGCGCCACCACCGAAGGTCGAGAGGGAGGACTTGGCGTGACCAAGCCTGCTCGCCACGGCTTAACGCTGGCTTAGCGCGTGCGAAGAGTTTGCCGAGCGCGGTTGCTCGCGGGTCGCGGCGCACGGCAGGGGCCGAGCGTTCGGCCGTCCCGGTGGCGCCTGGCTGTCGGCCTCTGAGCGGCCAGGCGCGGCTTCTCGGCGCCCAGAGGTCCCCGGTCCGCAGCCGGGCCGGTGACCTCTGGGTCGCGCCAAGCGATCAGGGGTTCAGACGCTTCTTCAGTGCGCTCGCCGCCGAGAACTTGCCCGCCTTGCTGGCGGCGATCTGGATCGTCGCTCCCGTCGACGGGTTGCGTCCCTGCCGCGCAGCGCGGTGGCTGACGCTGAACTTGCCGAAGCCGGCGAGCGCGACCTCACCACCGGCGGCCAGCTCGTCGGAGATCACGTCGATGACGCTCTCCACCACCTGTCGGGCCTGACTGGCGGCCAATCCATTGCGACTGGCAACCTGCTCGGCCAGCTCGTTCTTGGTCATACCACTCCCTTCTCGGGTGTCGTTACTGCGAGCAGGCTAACCGCTGGTGAGGACGACGAGGCCCCAAAACACTGGACAGCGCCTCCGCAAAGCCCCTAATTTCCGGGGAAGTCCAACCGATGCCCGGCAGCGAGGGGGCCGCCGGGCGCTCCCTGGGCCCCGCTTGGCAGGCGCTCGGGAGCGCTCGGCGCGCGCCTGCGGGCCGGCGCGCCCGCCGCGCAGGCCGCCCACAGCGCCGCCAGCCAGCTGCCGCAGGCCAGCGCGACGTGCACCCACACGAGCTCCGTCGGCAGGTGCGTCTCGTACTGGTCCAGGCCGACGGCGCCCTGCAGCGCGAGCAGCACGCACAGCACGGTCAGCGAGCGCTGGACGACTGGTCGCGCCTGACGTCGACGCGCGATCCACCAGATCGCGACGGCGGCCAGGCTGAAGGCGAGCGCGATCTCGGCGTGACGGTGGATCACGAAATCCATCGTCCCCCGTCCGTCGAAGTCGAGACGGTTGATCTTCTGCCCGGGCGAGCCGCCGGCATGGGGCCCGGCGGCCGTGGCGGCCGTGCCCGCGAAGATCGTCAGCGCCCCGAGCGCGACGAGCCAGCGCAGCGCGAGGATCAGGCCGCGGTCGGGCACGGGCGCGACTTCCCGCTCGGACGCGCCCTCCTCGCCGAGCAGCTTCTGCTCCCAGGGCCTGGCGGCGTCGCCCGGTCCTTCGGCGCTCGCGGCGCTGCCCGCGCGCCAGGCAAGCAGCGCGGCGGCGAGCAGGATCAGCATCGACAGCGCGAAGTGGCCCATCACCCAGCCGTAGTCGAGCGCGCCGCGCACCGTGAAGCCGCCGAGCACCGCCTGGCCGATCACGCCGAGCGGCAGCAACGCGCCGAGCCACATCAGATCGCGCCTGTACGGGCGCCGGCGCAGCGCCAGCAGCCATGCGGCGCCGGCGGCGATCGACACCGGCACCGTGATCAGCCGGTTGGAGAACTCGATCACGGCGTGCGTGTTCAGCGGGGGATACACCTGTCCGTAGCACTTGGGCCAGGTCGGGCAGCCGAGACCGGAGCCCGTCAGCCGGACGGCCGCCCCGGTCAGCACGATCAGCGTGAGCGCGCCCAGCGCAACGTAGGCGACATGCGCGTACTGCCGCGGCGTGACCGTGTAGCCGTTCGTGCGCATCGCGCAGACGCTCGAGCCGAGCCCTCATCGTGCTAAGTCTGCCAACTCGCAGCAGCACTCTCGCCTGCAGCGGCTGCTGGGCCCGCTGCCAGGCCAGGACCAGCGCGGCTCAGCGACCGGCGAGCCAGCGCTCGGCGTTCTCGTCGTGCATCTCCTGCAGGATCTGCTCGAGGTCGTGCTCGAGGGTCCAGCCGGGGAAGTCCAGCGCGAACGGACGCAGGTCGCTGATCCACCAGCGATGGTCGCCTACGCGGTGCTGCTCGCTCAGCGTCCAGTCGAGCTCGCGCCCGGCGATCCGCTGGCACAGCTCGATCGCCTCGAGCATCGAGCAGTTGACGGCGCGGCCGCCGCCGATGTTGTAGACGGCGCCGCCGGCGCGCGCGTCGAGATGGAAGTGCTCGAAGGCCGACACGAGGTCGGCGGAGTGGATGTTGTCGCGCACCTGCTTGCCGCCGTATCCGAACACCGTGTATGGCTCGCCGACGACGGTCGAGCGCATCAGGTAGGAGAGGAACCCGTGCAGCTGCGTGCCGGCGTGGTTGGGCCCGGTCAGGCAGCCGCCGCGAAAGCAGACCGTGGCGCAGGCCGAAGTAGCGCCCGTACTCCTGCACGAGCAGGTCGGCGGCCGTCTTGGAGACGCCGAACAGCGAGTGGGTGCTGTGGTCGATCGACATCGTCGTGTCGATCCCCTCGTAGTAGACGTGGTCCTCGGGCAGCTCCAGGCGCTGCTCGAGCTCCACCAGCGGCAGCGAGTTGGGCGTGTCGCCGTACACCTTGTTGGTCGAGCAGTGCACGAACGTCGCGCCGTCGGCGTGGCGGCGGGTCGCCTCGAGCAGGTTGAGCGTCCCGAGCGCGTTGATCTCGAAGTCGACGTGCGGGTCCGATGCCGCCCAGTCGTGGGAAGGCTGCGCGGCCGTGTGGATCACCAGCTCGATCGCGTCGGCGTGCTCGGCGAACACGCGCTCGACGGCATCGCGATCGCGGATGTCGATCGGCAGCGAGCGAAACGCGTCGGGGTAGCGCGCGAGCAGCGCGTCGGTGATGCGCGCGGTCGAGGCGTCGGGCCCGAACAGTTGCGCGCGCATGTCGTTCTCGAGGCCGATCACCTCGAATCCGAGCTCGACGAAGCGAGCGACCGACTCCGAGCCGATCAGCCCGCCCGAGCCGGTGACGATCGCCGTGGACATGCGCGCCGCGCCGACGTCGCCGCCGCTAGCCGGCCGGCGCGGCGTCGGCGTAGACGAACGGGAGCTCCTCCGCGACGTCCCGCAGCAGCGGCGCCGCAGCGTCACGCTCGGAGACGATCAGCTCCGCCTCTGCCAGCGGCCATTCGATGCCGACATCGGGGTCGTTCCAGGCGATTCCGCGCTCGAGCTCGCGGGTCGTAGTAGGCGCTCTGCTTGTAGATCACGTCCGCCACGTCGCTGAGCACGCAGAAGCCGTGCGCGAAGCCGACCGGCACGTACAGCTCGCGCATCCCCTCGTCGTCGAGCTCGACCGCCGCCCAGCGTCCATACGTCGGCGAGCCGCGACGCACGTCGACCGCGACGTCGACGATGCGCCCGCGCGCGCAGCGCACGAGCTTGGCCACGCCCTCGCCGATCTGCAGGTGCATGCCGCGCAGCACGCCCCGCGAGGAGCGCGAGTGGTTGTCCTGGACGAAGCTCTCGTGCTCGGGCGCGCCGAGCTGCTCGTGCCACTCGCCGCGGTAGGTCTCGCAGAAGAAACCGCGCTCGTCGGGGAAGCTGGCGGGCTCGATCGCCACCAGCCCGGCGAGAGGGGTCGGGAGGACGCGCATAGCCGCAAGAGAGTAGCCGCAGCCGGCGTGCGCGCCATGGCCCACAGGCCACCTGCGCGCCCGCGTGCCTATATTCGGCCTATGAGCGCGACCCCGCCCGCTCTTCAGCCGACGCCGCGCGGCGCGCGCCAGCCGTGGGCGCCCGGGCCGGCCGAGCCGAGGCTGGAGCGCGGCGCCCTGCACGTCTGGCGCGCCGACCTGCGTTCGGTCGACGACGCGCTCGGCGGCCTGCTCACCACCGACGAGCGCGCGCGCGCAGCGCGCTTTGCCCGCGAGCTCGACGGCGTGCTGTGGAGCCGTTCGCGCGGCGTGCTCAGGGCGCTGCTCGGCCGCTACCTGCGCGCCGACCCGGCCGCGCTCGCGCTTGCCAGCGCCCGACACGGAAAGCCCCACCTCGATGGGTCCCCGTCGGCCAGCGTCGACGCCCCGGAGCGCGACAGCGCCGACCCGCCTCCCGAGCTGCACTTCAACCTCTCCCACTCGCGCCACCTGGCGCTGTACGCGTTCTCGGCGACGGCGCCGGTCGGCGTCGACGTGCAGCTCGCGCGCGAGGACACGGCCGCTCCGCGCACGGACCGCGTCGCGCTCGCCGCGCGCGCGTTCGGCGCCGAGCAGGCACGACAGCTCGAGGCACTCGAGCCTGTCGCTACGCGAGCAAGAGTTCCTGCGCCTGTGGACGCGCTATGAGGCAGAGCTGAAGCGGCGTGGCACCGGCATCGCGGGCGCCGGCGAAGATCCGGCTGCGTCGCACGCCGCCGACGCTCGTGCGACGTTTACGAGCTCGACGTCGGCCCGGGGCCGCCGCAGCTGTCGCGGTGCGAGCGGCCCGCGGCGAGCTGCGTTGCTGTAGGCGCTGGGCCTAGAGGATCTTCACGACGATCGTCTGCGTGATCGTCTGGCCGTTCACGACTGCGGCGAGTGTCGCCGAGACACCGTGCTCGCGCCGGATCTGCTGAACGAGCGCTGACTTGACGCGGATCGGCAGGTGCACGGTCTTGTTCGGCTCCAGGATGAAGCCGCTGCGACCGTAGGTCTCGTTGCTCGAGCTGATCGTGGCGGTGCCCTTGCAGGGGCTGACGCGGCAGAACATCGCGACGGCGACGATGCGGCTGTGGTTGACGCCGTCGGTCTGCGGGCTGACCCTGATCGGCGCGAGCGCCGGCGGCAGGCCCTGCTTGCCGCCCGGGCAGATGTGCGTCGCGTCGCCGTCGGTGCCGAGCGTGACGCGCATCAGCAGTTCCTCGTTGCGGTTGACCGCGAAGCCGTCCATCGCCGAGGTCACCGCCGGGGAGAAGATCGCGCCGTTGCCGGTGCCCTGGTCCTTGATGAAGGAGTCGGTGGTTGCGCCGGTGACGGAGCCGAGCACCTGGTAGGGGACGCCGCTGTGGTAGATGTTGGGGACGTAGCCGCCGCTGTCGTTGAAGCCCACGTAATCGCCCGCGCTTACGCACAGGTTGACCGGCACGAAGGTCGTGATCGTCGAGCCGCCGGCGCCGTTTTCGCCGCACACGGGCAGGTCGAATCCCTGCGACGTGATGTTGACCTTGGCGCCACCGCCGGGCTGCGGCGAGAGGTCCTGGAAGTGCACGGTCGTGAGCGGCAGCGGCCCGTTGGCCGCGCGCTGCGCGCAGCCCTCGACTTCGATTTTCAGCGCCTGCCCGGTCGCCGGCACGCGGGTCTCGCCGCCGGAGTTCGAGAAGTTCCAGAGCGCCGTGTCGGCGCCGAAGTGGAACGTGTGGAAGATCCCGCTCGGCGCTTCCTTGCTGACCGGCACCTGCGTGTAGGTGCCCGGGTAGCTGAGGTTTTCGGCGGTGTTCAGGGTCGCCGGCACCGAGAGCGGGCTGCCGATCGTGATGACCTTGGCTTGGGCGGCGGCGGGGCCAAGGGCGGCGAGCAGGAGGGCCAGGAGGGCGCCGAGCAGGGCGCGGCGGAGCGGTCCACGAGTCGCGGTGACGGATGGTGTCGTGATTGGTCGCATCATTGTCCTCATCGGCATGCCCCGCGCTTGCGCCAGCGAAGCGCTCTTAGACGGACGTATTACCTGGCTCGGCGCAGCTGATGCGAGTCGGAGGTTCGAGTCCATCGCATAGTCTCCGGTCCAATGCCGAGCGACCGACTCGTCTACCTGGCACTCGCAGAGCTCCAACGCCGCTACGGGTCGGACGAAGCCTCGACGCCCTCAACTGAGGAGTCCCTCTCTCGCTTCGAGCACCGTGTTTTCTCGCAAAACGGAGAGGACGGGGTGCTATGCGAGCTGCTCCGGCGTATCGGCGTCGTGAGCAGCTCGTTCGTCGAGTTCGGCATCGAGACCGGCATCGAGGGCAACTGCGTATTTCTCGCCGACGTCATGGGGTGGTCGGGATTGTTCATCGAGCCACGCGAGGAGGCGGCGCGCGCGCTCAAGCGAAAGTACGCGGGGAATGCGTATGTTCGAACGAAGCGGGCGTTTGTCGTGCCGGGTAACGTCGAGGAGCTGTTCGCCGACGCAGGGGTGCCGGTTGAGCTCGATGTCTTGTCGATCGATGTCGACGGCAACGACTACTGGATCTTGGCTGCGGTCACGGGCTACGCGCCTCGGATCGTGGTGATCGAGTACAACGCACATTGGCCGCTCGGCGCCCGTTGGGTCCAGCCGTATGACCCCGATAGGGAGTGGCAGGGGACGGACAACTACGGGGCGTCGCTCACTGCCCTTCGCACACTGGGCGATGAGAAGGGCTATCGCCTGGTGCACACGGATCTGACAGGCACGAATGCCTTTTTCGTTCGCGCGGACATAGAGGTTGTCCTGCCTTCATCTACGGTCGTCCCGCTCCGTGCGCCCAATTTGTTTCTCGGCGGAATCGTCCACCCCCCGCATCCGGAGCCGGCACCGCCGATCATCGACTTGGATGATCGGAAGGACCCCGACTCGAGCCGGTCCGTTCGAGCTGGTGGGCTCGCCAGGGGGAACCCGCCGCCAGAGGCGAGACGTTCAGCCCTGCGGGCCCCCCGTGTAGAATCGCCGCCGATGAACGTCACGGAGATCGAGCAGCGGGTGGACGACCACGCGCTCTGGTGGCATTCGATCGACCTAGGGGATGGCGTGGTCACTCCCGGGCACAAGCCCACTTCGACCCTTGAGCAGGAACTGACGGCGCTTCAGCTTCCCGATCTTCGCGGGAAGACGGTGCTGGACATCGGCGCGTGGGATGGGTATTTCTCGTTCGCAGCCGAGCGACTCGGTGCTAGCCGAGTCGTCGCGATGGACTACTACACGTGGGCAACCGACCCCGCGGCGATCGTCTGGAGTGGGAGCAAAGCCCCGACTCGCCCGGCTCCGAGCGAGCCATGGGACCCCGTGAACTTGCCCGGCAAGGCTGGGTTCGACCTCGCTCGCGAGATTCTCGGAAGCAATGTCGAGAGTGTATTCCAGGATCTTCTGACGCTAGATACTTCGGTGTTGGGTGAATTCGACGTGGTTCTGTTCCTTGGCGTGCTTTATCACACGCGCTTTCCAGGCGAGATGCTCGAGCGAGTGGCGTCATTGACACGTGAAGTGATGGTCCTCGAGACCGAGTCATTCACACTCGCCGGATACAACGATCTCGCGCTTGGAGAGTTCTTCGAGACGAACGAGCTCGATGATAACGACTCGAACTGGTGGCGTTTCACCGAGCCGGCGCTAGCCGGGATGTGCCGCTCGAGCGGCTTCGCCTCCGTCTCCTTCCTGGAACCAGTCCACCGCCAACCCCCAGACGAGCGGGGTCTGACCCGGCACCGCGCACTGGCTCACGCGCTCAAGCCAACCTAGGAAGACACGACGCCGTGCGCGACAGCGTGGTATATCGACCACGTGTGCGCGTGGCCGGGCACCGGCTCGAGCGTGAAATGGTCTTGATGCTCTACATGGTCGAAGTCCGCGGCCAGTAGCATCCGGCGCAGCGCCTCCGCGCCGATGTTCCAATAGGCCCAGTACGCGCCCCCCTCCTGCCTTTCCCCAACGAATTCGCACACGGGAGCCTCCGACTCGCCGGTCGGGCACGATGTCGAGACAATCGCGCGCTCACTGCACACGCTACGTAGGTTACGAATCGCACCGATCGGGTCTGGGAGGTGAAGGAGCAGAGAGCCGCAAATTACGAGATCGAACTGGCCGAAGTCCGAGTCCAACTCGTAGATGTTCTTCTGGACCCTGTGTACGTCCCACTGCATGAGCTCCGCGATCGACCAGTGATTCGAATCCCACAGGACGAGATCGACGGCCGTGACGCTTGCTCCGCGTCGTGCGCACTCCATCGCGAAGAATCCGGAGGCCGTGCCTACATCGAGGACCGTCTTGCCCGTGAGATCCTCGGGTAGGTGGTACGCCTCCAGGAGGGGGTACATGTCGTACTCTCCGTCCACGACTACGCCGGGCAAGGGGCGCAGCACGTGGTACCCGCCTCCGGCGAGGTTCGTCTCTTCTGCCAGGGCCCGGACTTGCTCGACAACCTGCGGGTCGTCCGCCACAGGGGGCATTGATTGCGGGCTTGTCGAAGCAGACATCGAAGGGTCTGTGGATCCGGTGGGGCTGGCGGGCATATATATCTCGCGATCGTTGGAGCTGAGAACGAGGTTGACGAAGTCATTATCGCCGACGCGACACGCGTGGATCGCCTGCTCGGCCGTGCAGCTCGACACCGACCCACCCGTGCCAAGCAGCCCGACCCGGAGGCCTTCGCTCTCGTAGCGCTCGATTACCTCGGCTGGGTCCACGCCGCGCTCGTCCATCCCGGTCAACCAGAACTCACACATGAGGACTATGCCTGGGCTCCGCGAGATGGTGTCTCTCAAGCCGAATACGACCTCGTGGTCCACTCCCTGCACGTCGATCTTCACGACGTCGAGCTGCGCGTCGGCGAGGAGATCATCGAGACGCGCGGACGGCACGAGCGCGCCATCATGCCCCGGCCCAGCGAACACCTGATGGTCGCCGCGATTCTCCTCCGAGAGGCGCAGACTCAGATAGCCGGTCTCTGAATGGGCGGCGAGCGGCAAAACCGTGACGTTCCATGCCCGATTTCGCCATGCGTTCGCCCGGAGCAGATCGAGGTTTCGCGGCTCGGGCTCGACGGCGATGACGTTGCCGGTGCGACCGACCAGGCTTGACCCGAGCACGGTGAAATAGCCGATGTTCGCGCCGACATCGAGGAAGCTTGCTCCTGGTCGGAGCACGCCGCGAAGAAAGGCGGCCTCGTCGGGCTCCCAACATCCAGTTGAACGGAGCGTCGGCGTGATGACCTCATCGTGGCTGTGAAGGTAGAGCGCCCCGACGTCCGTGACGGCGTCCACGCAATTGGCAGGGTCCAATGTGGGCGGCGCCAACTCGACCCCGGGGAGTTGCACGCTCCCCTTCGTCATGCGCGAGATCCCGTGACGTCGTGCAGCGCCTCGAGTGCCCGCTCCGCGACCCGATCCCACGTGTAGTTCTCGAGAGTCTTGGCCTGGCCGGCTCTTCCCATGCTCGAAGCGAGCGCAGGATCCCCGATCAGCCGGCGCAAGCCCGCGGCTATGTCTGCCGCGTCGCGACAGAGCAGGCCATCGACGCCGTCATCGATTAGCGAGGCGGCGGCACCGCAGGCGAGGTTGCCGATCACCGGCTTGCCGTGTAGCCAGGCATCGAGAAAGACCATCCCGAAGCTCTCGAACTCCGAGGGCAGCACGAACACGTCACAGCAGTCGTACGCGGCTGCCAGCTCCTCGTCCGACAGCGTGCCCAGATAGCGGACGTCGTCGGATTCGATCGGCTCGCCATCGACGTCGCGTCCGACCATCATCAGCTGAGCGTCCCCCGAGAGTGACTCGACGGCATCGACGACAAGCTCGTAGCGCTTGCTCTTCTCCTTGCGCCCCACATAGAGGACAAGCGGGCGATCGTCTAGGCCATAGCGAGCGCGAAAGGTCTCCGGCGACAGTTGGCCGGCGCCGATCGTGGTCACGCCAGCGCCGAGCGTGACCGGGCGAGCACCCGGGGTATGCCGGCGGAGGAAGTCCGAAGTGTGCTCGCTCAACGTCAGCACCGCCGCGGCCCGTTCGTAGGTGTCGAGCAGGCTGTCGAACAAGTGGTAGCGGTCGCTGTCATGTATGAATGGGAGCAACACGACCGGCACACGCAAAGGCCGTGCCGCCCACAGCACCTGCCGAGAGATGCTGAATGGCGCATAGCCGACAAGGATCACGTCGAATGCTCGCGCGTGCCCGGTCAGATACGCGAGCAGGCCCGGTACGAGTGGCCCGCGGCCTATATCGGCGAGCATATCGACGTGCTTGGGCCGCCGGCGCGCCTGGTCCACTCCAATTGCGCTGACACGGTCCGGCACCGACACCACCGCACCCTCCACGAAATCCTCCCGACTCCAGCGACGCTCAACGACCTCGGAGGCGAAGCCTCCGAGGCCACGCGTGTCGAGCGCGCGAAACCGACGAATAGAGACGCCGTCGTGCTCATCGCGCGCTGGCAGCTCGTCAGGCCATCTGAGCGAGAACTGCCGCTCGTGCCTGAGTTTTTTTGCTCGCGTCGTGAGGACCTCGACCTCAACCCCGCGCTCGATCAGAGCCCGATTGAGACGACGCTCGTACACGGCGGACCCGTCGAACTGATCGCCTGGATACGTAGGGAGAACCTCGAGAACCCTCACGGCACGCGAGCGGAGGCGACGCCGTTGTCGAAGAGGAGTGAAGAGACCGCAATCCCCAGTGACCGATTCTCCGCCGAAAAGGCGGGGTCGCCCCCCTCCGGGTTCGACCACGTCGCGTCGGCTCGGAAGGACACCACGTAGTCGCCGGCGGGAAGTCGTATCGGGAAGCGTGCGTCGTGCCAGTCCCCGTCGAGCCACGGAATGCGCGTAGACCAGGTCGCGCGCGTGCGGTGCAAGGCACGCACGGACACTTCGACGGCGCCGATTGGACCTGGGGGGAGGCAGTAGCTCAACGACGCAGCCCGGGCGCCCTGCGGGAGTCGTACGAGCAGCGCCGCGCGCTCTCCGGTCCATCGATAGGCGCCCTCGCCGATTGGTTCCCGTTCAAACCAGCCGCGGACAAGCTGATCCTGGTTCGACTGCGTTGACATGTCGATGCCTCCGGGGGCCAGCTCGTAGGCTTCGTCGAAGCTCATGTTGGCCAGAGCGAAGCCGAGCTCGCGCGTCTCGAGCGGGGGTTCTGACCACGTCTCATTGGTGCTGAAGAGAACTTCGTAGTCACCAGGCGGCAGTGCGAGCGGATGATTCTCGACCGAGCGCTCGATGTACTGCCAGTACAGTCTCGTCATCCACACGGGCGCGAGCGGGTCGGCTGAGCCCATGCGTCGGATTTTTACGTCGATGCCGCCGATGTCGACGGGCACCTGGGCGTATTCCAGCCGCATTCTGCGAGCGGGCTGTTCGAGGCGCACCAGTGCCGCTGCATGACGTCCAGCCCAGCGGTAGCTGCGTCCGTGGATCAGCTCCTCTGGAAACCAGCCGTAAGGCAGCTGCTTCTCCACGTCCGGATCCGCCATGTCGATGCCTTCACGGGCGTCCGCCGGCCGCGGTCGAACAAGCTGGGGAACACCCGTGGGGAATCCCTCACCCCAGGACTGATCGATCAGGCGACCAGGTGCGGCTGCCGAGTGACGCAGTCGGAAACGCGTATGCAGGGTGCTGGCCATGTGTCGCGCGTTCCAACGAAACGCTTTGTGCTTCAGCTCGCGGCGAGGCCACGGCGCACGCAGTGTTGCGAGCGTCTCGTGGACCGCCCAGCGTGGGAGCGTTCGAATAGGCGCGTGCTTGAGCACCACGCGAATGCGGTGCTGCTCGCAGAGCAACTGCTTGTGCGGGGAATCGCCTCCGCTGTGCCCAAAACCGTGGTCAATCCAGGCGTCGCGAGCAACGACGATCCGGTAGCCGGCGCGCCACAGTCGGATGCCGTAGTCGACGTCGTCGTAGTAGTTCAGCATGTGGTCGTCAAAGGGTCCAACGCGCTCGACAGCAGCTCGTCGCAGCGCCATGCCACAGCCCATCGGGTACAGCACCTCCGAGGCAAGATGCGCCTCCTGGAAGGGCACGTTCATGCAAAGGTCGGCGGCCCAGCCCTGCCGGTTTACGATTCCTCCTGCGCCATTGAGGACAGCCGGGTTGGCCTCCATGAAAACGGTCGAAGCAACCCCACCAACGCTCGGATCCATCTGAAACTCGGCCACGACGTGACGCAGCCAGCTAGGCGTTGCGAATCCATCCGCATCGATGAATGCAAGGATCTCGCCTCTAGCGTGCCGCAGCCCGAGATTCCTGGCGTGCGGGCATCCCCTGTTGAGTGGACTCTTCACGATTGTCAGCCTTCCGCTGCCGAGCGCTTCTTCCGCGATCTCCACCGTAGGGTCCTGTGAGCCGTCGTCTACGAGCACTATCTCGTAGTGGTCGTAATCCTGTCTGAGCAGGTGCTCTAGGCAGCGCCCAACGACGTCTGCCGAGTTCCAACAGACGACAATGACCGACGCGAACGGCCCGGTCGAGCTCACGTGCCGCTCTGACCGACCACGAAGTAATCGAGCGAGCCAAAAAGCCGGGCGTTGATTCGCGCAATCGCCTCGTTGTAGTTCGAGAGCTCGTTAGCCGAGACGCTCGCCAACTCGAGGGTCGGCAATTGTTCCTCATCGGGCACGTCGCGACGAAACTGGACGGTCTTGACGGCAAACCCGGCCTGCTCGATGAAGTATTGAAGTGTCTCAGGATGCACAAGCCGCACGTGCGTCGGGTCCAACCAATACCAACGCATCAGCACCGGAAGTGACTCCGGGTTAAGAGTCTCGATGATCAACACAGCGCCGGGGGATGTCTTGCGGGCAATCGCGTCGAGCAACGCCGCCAGATATTCGGTTGAGAGGTGCTCTACCACCTGGCTGATAAAGACTCCCCCGAATTGGTCATCGGACTGGCTCTCGAGGAAATCGATGGCGTCGGTGCACTCGGCGACCAGGCCCTGTTCGCGGCAACGGGCGACCATATCCTCGTCGACGTCTACGCCGCGCGCGGAAATGCCGCGCTCGTGGAGCAAGGCCAAGAACTCGCCTCGGCCGCAGCCGATGTCGAGGACTTCACCTTGCTCAAAGAAATAGTCGAGGTACTCGGCTTGCCGCCCCTCGATCGCGTCTTTGCTGCCGCGAAAGCGCTCCTCAAAGCCGAGGTAGTCAATTTCTCCGTTGGCCGCGTCTGGAGCTCCGCGATCGTTTCGTGTCTCAAGCGATACCAGGGCCCCGAGCATGTCGCGTTGCTCGGCCAACGCGGCGACCACAGCCTGGTTGAAACGAGTCTGCGGCTCGAGGGCGACCGGCGCGAGCAGACGGCGCAGCAGCTTCTTGGTCGCGACTATGAGGCGACCCGAGGCGCCACGCTCCGAGACGATCGGCGCGGCGAGCAGGTCCGGGGGGTGTGGCACCTCGCGCGAAATCTCAAGGCTCGTCGGGAGCGGGGTGTCTGGCGCGGCTGTCTGGCGTCGAACCCGCACCGCCTCGCGCAGCCTTCTCTGCTCGTCTCTCCAATCTTGCGTGTCCATCACTGAGAGCGGCAAAGATATAGCAGCGGTCCGGCGGCGTTCCAGGTTGGGTCTCGCAGCCCTCCCACGTCATGGTGCGTCGGAGCAAGCCCTACACTTAGTCCACGCTGGCGCGGCAGTGATGCGCAACTCGACGCGAGTCGGCGCGTTGCAAGCTACGCCGTTCCAGGCACGTCGAGCCTCCATGAGACGCAATCTCGCCATCGTCCCAGCCTTCAACGAGGCCGATTCGGTCGTTCCCACCGTCGCCGCGATCCACCAGTGGGCGCCCGACTTCGACGTCCTCGTCGTCGACGATGGCTCCACCGACGCCACCGCATCGCGCGCGGCCAGAGCCGGGGCAGCAGTGCTGCGCATGCCGTTCAACCTCGGAATCGGCGGAGCGATGCAGGGCGGCTACATGTACGCGCTCGAGCACGGTTACGACGTCGCCGTGCAGGTCGATGGCGATGGCCAGCACGACCCGCGTCACATCGCCGACCTGCTCGGTCGCCTGCGTGCGGATCCCGAGCTGAACATGGTCACCGGATCGCGCTTCCTGTCCTCGAGCGGTGACGGGTTTCAGTCCTCGGCCACTCGTCGCGCGGGAATCCGCATCTTCTCGACCGTCGTCTCCCTGATCACCGGTCAGCGCGTGACCGATCCGACCTCCGGCTTTCGGATGACCAACCGGCGTGGGATTGAGCTGTTCGCACACGACTACCCGCACGACTACCCGGAGGTCGAGGCGATCCTGCTGATGCACGCCCATCGGCTGCGTAGCTGCGAGATACCAGTGCTAATGCGGCCGCGCATGACCGGCGTGTCGGCGATCTCCTCAACGCAGTCGATCTACTACATGGTCAAGGTCCTGCTCGCCGTGTTCGTCGGCCTGTTCCGGCGCCGCCCGACGATCGAGTCGAAGGATCCGCCGGCTGTGCTCGCGGAGCGTGCGATATGACGAACATCACGCTCGAGCGCGCGCTCGCGATCGTGGTCACGTTCTTGCTGCTCGTACTCGTCTTCGAGCTCGTGCGACGCAAGCGCCTGTCGGAGCGCTACGCGATCCTGTGGCTACTCGCCGCGACCACGCTGTTTGTGCTGGCCGTGTGGAAGGGACTGCTCACGTCGCTATCTCACGACGTCGGCATCTCCTATCCTCCGTCCGCCCTGTTCGCGGTCGCGATCGGCTTGATCGCAATGATCCTGCTGAACTTCTCGCTCGCGGTCTCGCGTCTGTCCGATCAGAACAAGGTCCTCGCCCAGAAGCTCGGCCTGCTGCAACAGCGGATCGATGAAGCCGGTCGTGAAGCCGCCCGGCAAGCGACCGCGGCGGGAGATCCGACCGAGCCCGGACTGGCCGAAGCCGGGCGAACCGAGCCGGTCGCCGTCGAAAAGCTCTCCAGCAATCGCTGAGCCCTTGATCTCAACCGGCCCCGAGGCTCTGGCCGTCGTCGTGGTCGCGCATGAGTCGGCCGGGCATCTACGCCCGCTGTTCGCGGCCCTCGCGCCGCAGCTGCTAGACGATGACGAGCTCGTGATCGTCGACAACGCGTCCGGCGACGGGAGCGCAGAGGTCGCGCGCTCGCTTGGGGACCGCGTTCGCGTGCTCGAGACCGGCGAGAACCTGGGCTTCGCCGGAGGCTGTCACGCGGGCGCGGAGGCGACGCGTGCGCCGTTGCTTCTGTTCCTAAATCCCGACTCACGGCCTGCACCGGACTGCCTGCGGCAGCTGCGCGCCCCCGCCGCTGCCCACCCGGCATGGGGGGCGTGGCAAGCCGCTGTGATGCTTTCGGACGGTCGCATCAACACGAGCGGCGGCGTCGTTCACTATCTCGGGATTGGTTGGGCCGGCGACTGCGAGCGGCCAGCCTCGGAGCTGCCCGACCGCGAGCGCGAGATCGCGTTCCCCTCTGGCGCGGCGATGGTCGTTCGTAGGGAGGCGTGGACGGAGCTCGGCGGACTCGATCGCACGTATTTCATGTACGGCGAGGACCTCGATCTCGGCCTGCGCTTGTGGCTGGCGGGCCATCACGTCGGCCTCGTCCCGCACGCGCGCGTCGTCCACAGCTACGAGTTCGACAAGGGCACCTCGAAGTGGTTCTGGCTCGAGCGCAACCGCTGGCGGACGGTGCTCTCGGTCTATCCGAGCGCCGTTCTCGTCGTTACCTTCCCGGCGTTGCTCGCAGCCGAGCTTGGATTGCTTGTCCTCGCCGCCCGCGAGGGATGGCTGACAGCCAAGCTTCGCGCACAGGCGGCGGCAGTTGCGGGACTCCCAGCTACGCTCGCGCGTCGACGGCGCGTGCAGCGAACGCGGCGAATCGGCGCCGAGCGGTTCGCCGCGCAGCTCACATCCGCGCTCGACAGCCCTTACCTGTCCGGCAGCGGCAGCCCTCTGCTCGTGGCCCCTCAGGCCGCATACTGGCGCCTGGCTACGCGCATCCTCTCGATGTTCCCGGCCTGATGCGCGTCGGCCTCGACCTGCTCTACCTCGTGCCGGGCGAGAGTGGAGGGCGCGAGACGTACGCGCGCGAACTGGTCCCCGCGATGCTCGAGCGCGCACCCGAGCTCGAGCTCGTCGCCTTCGTCAATCGCGATGCGGGCCCCGCGCTCGCGGCCGCCCTAGGCGAGAGCGTGGAGGCCGTCGTCGTTCCGGTATCGGCAAGGAGTCGGGGGCAGTGGGCCGCCGGCGAGCTCGTGCTTGTCTCGCTCGCAGCGCAGCGCGCGCGCGTCGAGCTGCTGCACTCGATGGCCAACTTTGCGCCGCCGTGGGGGCGCTTTCGCCGGGTCGTGACGATCCACGATCTGCAGTATCTGGCCGCAGCCGACCGCATCTCCGCGCCGGTCCGTGCGCTCACGGGCACGCTCGTCTCGCTCGCCGCGAGAGGAGCCGACCGAATCATCGCCGTGTCAGCGGCAGGGGCCAGCGAGATCGCCTCTGGGCTAGGGGTCAATCGCACTCGCATCGACGTGGTCCCCAACGGCGTACGTCCGCCGCGATCTACGCCAGCGGAGGGCGACGTGCGCAAACGACTGGGATTCGGCGACGGCCATCTCGCGCTCTCAGTCGCGACGAACCTTCCTCACAAGAACCTCGCCGTGCTGATCGACGCGCTCGCGCTAATCGCTCCCGACGAGCGCCCGCTACTCGTGCTCGCCGGACACGGGACCGACGACGGCGTCCTGCAGACACGGGCGCTGGCCGCCGGCGTCGCCGAGGACGTACGCGCGCTGGGCACGTGCTCGATCGAGGAACTCGACGCCCTGTACGAGGCCGCGGGCTGCCTCGTGCTGCCAACCCTGCACGAGGGCTTCGGGCTGCCTGTGCTCGAGGCGATGGCTCGGTCGTTGCCGGTCGCCTGCTCGGACATTCCCGCCCTGCGCGAGGTCGCCGGGCCCGCGGCCGTGTACTTCCAGCCGCGACGGCCCGAACAGGTCGCGGCGGCGGTCGCCGAGCTGCTTGTCGACCGGGAGCTGGCCGGTCGCCTCGCCGAGCTGGGACGGGCTCGTGCCGCGGGCTTCAGCTGGTCGGCAGCCGCTGCTCGGACGCTGACGAGCTACGAACGAGCGCTTGCGGCTTGAAAGCCCCCCGAGTCCTCGAGAGATAAACCCGTTTTATCTCTCGATGCGGCTTGCGATGTCGTACGGAAACACGTACATGGTCAGCTGACCAATCGCATAGACCGCGCTGGGCTTGCCCAGCTGCGGCAGGTAAGGCGTCCCCAGCGCGACCGTCGAATCAGAAAGCAAGAATGTTCGAACACCGGGCCGCGGCGTGTACCAGCTGCTGATGTAGTGCTCATAGAAGGGGCAGTACTGATTGCCGCAGGTCGCGAGCGGAAAGACGTGGACGGCTAGGTGCGTTCCCCAGGTGATCGCAGCTGCATCCCAATATCCCGCGTAGCCGATCTTTAGGTGTTCGCGACGAGCGATGGCCATCACTTCACCGTCGAGGTGGCCGGCTGGCCAGTGCGCCGTGTTTTCGGTCGCGTGACCCTCGAGCAGCCCGACGATTCCAGTGAACGCGAACACGCTCGTGCCCGCCACGACGGCTGCCTGGCGCATAGCACTGTGAGTTGCGCCCAGCGGCAGCAGCGCAGCCGCCGCGTAGATCAAACCAACGAGATATCTGTCGTCGTAGATTTCGACGGGGACGGAGCTGACGAGAAAGGCCAGGGATAGGAAGACCAGCGACAATCCCCAGAAGGCACACCAGGCCACGAGACGATCGTCCACGATAGAACTCCCCGTCGACTGGGTGTCAGGTGTATCACCTGGCGAGATCGACCCACTGCTGAGTCGAGCGTGTGATGCCGCGTCTTTCCCCGGGGATGGACCGCCGACGCCGCGACCAAAGGCGCGAGAGACCTCGTGCCAGGCGATACGCGGAGCGATCACAACGACCGCACCGATGGCGAGCACCGCGCAGGCCACCTCGAGGACCGACGTCAAGCCGGAGGCTTGCCCGAAGAAATTGCCATCTCCGAGCACGGCGATCGATTGCCACCAGTAACGGAAGTTAGTGGTGATCTGTTCTGTGCTCGTAAGGACGGTGTTGTTCTGCGCCGGCGATGAAACTACGTTCTCGTGCTGCATCAGAAGCCGAGTCAAAACGTCCACGATCGCCATCGCTGCAAGCGAACCACCTGCCAGCAGCAGCGCGCGCGCGCGCCCTTGTGCCGAACGTCGTCCCCACGTGACCATCGCTGCGAGCAGAAACGGCAGTACACCTCCTATTGCAACAAGCGGGTCAGACGCGAGGTTGACCCCGACGATGGCCCCTACGGCGAGAGCGACTGCGATTAGCGGGCGTCTTCCCAACTGAGTCTCAGACCTGCCGATTAGGACAAGCAGGCTCGCGAGCAGCACGTTGCAAAACCAATCCGGTGAGTGATCGTTGAGCGAGAACAGCCACGAGAGCGTCGCTGGACTGGCGCAAACTGCGATTACGCCGGTGATCGTCCCGGCCCACCGCCCAGCCAGTTGCCAAACACCCCAAGCGAGGAGCCCGGCAGACACGAGGGCGAGCGCGTACGGCGTCGTCTCCCAAATCTGCCGATGCAGCGGCAGCCAGCGAGTCCCAAGCTCGAAAAGGAGCGTCGAGAACCATGCCAGCTTCCCCAGCACCACTTCGCGGTGTGCTGGCGACCCGCCGAAGAGTTCGCCGATCACCGGTGCAGATGCCGCGTCGCCATTGAGGTAGGTCACGGCTACGAGCTGGGTGAACTGGGCAATGACCGCAACCAGGTACGCGATGCCGAAGGCCACGGGAACCCAAATCCGCCAGTCCGCGACATCAGCGACTCGCCGCAGCGCACCACGTACGTTGTGCGCCATCGCGCTCGGGCGTGTGCTCACGGGCGTTGCCACGCCACCTCCCTCAAGACCTGCTCGTAGCGAGCGATGACCCTTGCCCATGTGTACTCGCGCACCGAAGCGGCAATCGCCGGCGCTTGTACCGGCGCTCCGGAGAGCGCCCAGCGCAGAGCGTCGGCAAGCTCACCGGGATCCTCCGGATCGCGCAGCAGCCGTCCTGTCTCTGCGTCATCGACTACGAGGGCGGCGCCCGCCAGTTGCGAAGTCACCACGGGCAGTCCGCTACCTAGCGCCTCGACTATCACGAGGCCCCACGGCTCGTAGCGGGTGGGCAGCACGAACACGTCGGCTGCCGCGTGCAGGAGTGCAACGTCGCTGGAGCTTCCCAGCCATCGCACGCGGTCGGTCAGGCCGAGCCGCTCCGTCAGGGACCGGTAGTGCTCCGCGTCCGGCGCGACGTGTCCGGCGCCAAGCAGCTTCACCTTTGGATCATCCAGCAGCGCGGTGGCCTCGAGCAACGTGTCGAAGCCCTTGCGCTCCAGCTCGTTGCCCACGAACAGCACGACCCGGTCATCGTCCTCGTAACCGAAGTCGGCCCGCGCCTCCGC
Organism: uncultured Solirubrobacteraceae bacterium; assembly: GCA_963846205.1. Lineage (GTDB taxonomy): Bacteria > Actinomycetota > Thermoleophilia > Solirubrobacterales > Solirubrobacteraceae > Palsa-744. Next base: position 28,362 of record CAWJVB010000007.1, read on the forward strand.
GCGGCGTTGCTCCCTGCGGTCCGGATCGAACAAATCGGGGTCGAACCCGGGCGCCAAGACGTCGATCTCCTGCTCGGGGACTCCGTAGATCGTCGCGATGTCCGACCTGCTGCGGTCGGTCAGCGCGATCAGGCGAGCGCACCCGCCGGGCGCCAGCAGCCCGCGCTCCAGCCACAGGCGCCCGCGATGAAACGGGTTCAGCCGCACCGGCAAGCGAGCGATCGCCGAGCGTCGAGAGAGCAGGAGGTCGTAGCCGACGCGGGAGACGACGGGAACCCAGAAAACGCCGCCGAGCGGGGACAGCCCGCAGAACGCCCCGTGCACGTCGGGACGGTCGGCCGCGATCGCGGCGGCGGCCCGCCGCCGGAACCCGAGACCTGTGTACACATCCAGGTTGGCGGGCACTGAGATCTGACGCACACGTACTGCATCGTCGAGCACCGTCCGGTCGATGCGCGCTCCGTAGACCGTTACCTCGTGGCCCGCAATCGCAAGCCAATTGGCCGCCTCGACCGCGACGCGTTCCGCCCCCCCAACCTTGTTGAAATCGGCGCTCGAGAGGGCAACGCGCATGAGCGGCAGCTCAGACAAGCGAGGATCCGCCGGCTCGCTCATCGCAGGCGATGCACGATCGCGGCCACCATCTCGGGGGGGATCGCATCGAGAACATAGAGCAGCGGAAAGTACACAGCGGCGAGCGCCATTAGGCGGATCAGCTCCGATGAGACCGGCAGGGCGTAGGCGACGGCCAGACCTGCGGCGAGCGCGAGGGCCAGACGTGGGACCACCCGCAGCGAGAGGCGGAGGTGCGCCCTTCCTCTGGCGAGGCTGACCGCGTAGGCGAGCCCCAGGCAGGCCTCGCCGACGGTCGGCGCGACGGCGGCGCCGCGAGCGCCGTGGGACGGAATCAGCGCGAGCGCAAGCACCGTCACGATCGCAACGGCGAGGACGTTCGCGCGTAGCAGCTCTCGGTACTGCCGCAGCGACAGCAGAGCGTATCCCAATATCGCGGCGATGAAGCTCGTTACGACGGCGAGCGCCTGGATCTCGAGAACGCCGATCGACGGATGGAACTTGGCGCCGGCGACCACTTCGATCCCAAGCCTCGCTCCCACGATCGTGGATGCCGATACCCAGACCCCGAGTATCAAGCCGACCTCGAACAGGCGCTGAACGGCATAGCTCAGTCGCGCCGAGTCGTCTCGCGCGGCGCGAGCGAGAATCGGCAATCCCGAGGAGGCAAGGATCCACGGCACGGTCGTCAAGACCTCGACGATCTTGAACGCGGCGGAGTAGTAGCCGGTCTCGCGCGCGCTGGAGAGAACGGACATCAGCACGAGGGTCTCGCGGAAGTAGATGACGCCGACCGCGGCCGCCGCAGCGAACGGAAGCGTCTCGCGCAGTAGCCGCCGCCACACGAGCAGATCGAACGCCGGCAGTGCCGAGATTTCGTGGCGCACCAGCGCGGCGACTCCGATCAGTTGCACCGCGGAGGCCGCAATCACGACGGCTAGCAGCGGCAACACGCCGGCGCCTGCGAGCACGAGGATCACGTAGCCGGCGCAGAGAGTGAACTGGTAGCCGATACCCGTCACCGCCACCCAGCCCAGCCGCAGCTGCGCGGTGAGCGGGACGGTGTAGTTGTCGGCGATCAGTCTCACCATCAGTCCCGCCCCCGCGACGGCTACGCCGATGACCACGACGCTCGGCAGACCAAGAGCGGCAAAGATCGCCATCGTGACGACCACGCCGACGGCCGTCGTCGTCAAGCGCAGCCCGATCAAGTTGCGCAGCAGCTGGACGCCGTCTCGCCCGGAGAGGTTGGAGTATTCGCGTACGCCCAGACTGGTCAGACCGGCCTCGGTGAACCCGGCAACGATGAAGATGACGGCGGTAACGGTCGCGAACCGCCCGTAGTCGACCGGACCGAGGTGTCGGATCACCAGCGGGACCGCAGCCAAGCTCAGCAGCAGGTTCACGACGTACGCGGCAGTTAGCCCGAGGCCTCCTCGGATGAACCGCCCACCCGCGTCTCCAGAATCGAGGATGTCCGTCGAGCCGGATTCCAGGGTCGTGGACTCGCCGTCCGCGACGTGCTCGGCTGGTGGACCCACGCCTGGCATCGTAGGCGAGCGAACACCGGCCCCGCCGACGCGAGGCCGGTCGCGCGGGCCCCCAGGCTCGCACCGAGCCCTAGCGAGGCACCGATCGGAAATCGATAGGTTGCCGCGGATGCCGACGAACGTCCTGCTGCTGCGCGGGCACCACCCGACGGTCTGGGGCCTGCGACCGTTCGAGCGGCTCCCCGAGCGATTCGCCGTGCGACTCGCGGTCACAGGTCGACCGGTGTACCCGCTCGACGGCCTGGCGCTCGAGCAGGTGCCGGTTCAGACCGTTCGCGACAGGCTGCCGGGCGGGACGCTCGGCTCGGTCGTGACGCTCGCCCTCCCCGACCGGATGATTCGTGCGGCGGAGACCTTCTCAGGCGCGGACATCGTCCACGCCGAGGAGCTATCTCTGTGGTTCACCGCACAGGCTGCTCGGCTGAAGGCGCAACTCGGGTACCGCCTCGTCGTCACCGTCTGGGAGACGCTGCCGCTGCTCGACGCGTTCCGCAATCCGCACGGTCGCCGCTACCGGGCCGCCACGCTCGCAGCCGCGGATCTGTTCCTCGCCGTCAGTCAGCGGGCGTTCGACTCCCTCCTGCTCGAGGGCGTGCCCGAAGAGAAGCTGATGCTAGCTCCGCACGGGATTGATCTCGAGCGCTTCGCCAGACCACGTGCCGAGGTCGGCGAGCACGTGATCGTCTCGCCCGCGCGCCTGGAGTGGGAGAAGGGGCATCACGATGTGCTGCGCGCGATCGCCGCGCTCAAGCGAGGACACGTCGCGGCGCCGGCCGACGCGGTCGCGAAGTTGTGCCTGATGCTCGTCGGATCGGGACCGGAGGAGAAACGCCTGCGCGCGCATGCCGCCGAGCTCGGCATCGCTGAGTCGGTGACGATCGGGAGAGTGCCCTACGAGGAGATGCCGAACCTGTTTGCACGCGCCTCCGCGCTGGTCCTGGCATCGCTGCCACGCTCCGGCTGCAGCCTGTATCCAGGCGACGTGCCGCGCTGCTTCTGGGAGGAGCAGTTCGGCATGGTCCTGATCGAGGCGATGGCAGCCGGCGTGCCCATGGTCGTCTCCACCTCGGGCGCGATACCCGAGGTCGCGGGAGAGCTGGCGCGATACTTCGCGCCGGGGGACTGGATGACGATCGCGCGTGAGCTCGCGCAGGGACCGCTCTCGCAACCGCCCGCGACCGCGCTCGCATATCCGCGCGAGGAGCTCGAGCGATACTCGCTGCAAGCCGCAGCGCAGCGGATCGCCGTCGCTTACGATCGAGCGCTCGAGGATGATTGAGACGTCGTGGCGCTCGTTGCACCTCACCTGTCGATGTCGAGCGCCTCTCGATAGACCCGCTCGGTCTGCTCGGCCGCGCGCGCCCAGGTGAATTGCCGGGCACGCGCGAGTCCCGTGGTCCGCATGTCGTTGGCCAGCGTCTCGTCCCGCAACACCCGACTGACGTGGCCGGCCAAGCCCTCGATGTCGAGCGGCGGCGCTTGCAGCGCGGCCGAGCCCGCCACCTCGGGCAGCGCCGGGCGATCACTGATCACGACGGGCGCACCACACGCCATCGCCTCGAGCGGAGGAAGGCCGAACCCCTCTCCCAGCGAGGGAAACAAGAAGCAGCCGGCACCCGCATACAGCTCGACCAGTCGGGCATCCGAGACGAAGCCCGTGAGCCGGACACGTCGCGCGGCGGCCTCGTCTCCAAGCTCCGACTCGAAGTCCTCGTTGCGCCAACCCACGCCACCGGTGATCACGAGCTGTGCATGCGGGACCGTGTCGAGCACACGCCGAAAGACCCGCAGGACCGTGACCAGGTTCTTGCGCGGCTCGAGCGTGCCCACCGACAGAACGTACGGCCCGGAGATGCGCAACTCGGCGCGCAGCCGATCGCGGTCGATCTCGCGAGGCGCGAAGCGGTCGCTGGCCCCCTCCGGAATCGCGCTCACGCGATCTGCGGGTACTCCGAGCAGCTCGACAACCTCGCTGCGAACATACTCCGACGGGGTGATCACGCGCGTGGCGCGACGCACGAACGGGCTGTAGAGGCGCGTGTGCCAGCGCGTCTGGCGAGTGAAAAGGTGTGGCATCCGCAGCGGGAGGAGATCGTGCACGGTGACGACGAGCGGCAGAGCGCCCCCTCGCACCGCAGCGGGCGTGGGCGCATGCAGTACATCCGCTCCCTCGCGCACGCCCGTCCGCGCCATGCCGGTTGGGTAGTAGAAGCCCTCCCGCGCCAGGCCTTGTAGGACCCTCCCCAACCTCGATTCGGCGGGGCGGGCGACGGCTTGCAGCCCGATCAGGCGCACCTCCGGGCGCGTCCGCAGGGCGCGCTCGAGTTCCGCCGGGTAGCGGCCGAGACCGGTCTTACTGAGGCGGGCGTGGGTTAGGTCGAAGCCGATCGAGACGGACATCGGCGCAGGCTACGCACTCGGTGGGCGACGCGCTCCTACCGCCTCGACCGATAGCTTTCCGCCGCTGTGAGGACGGACACATAACCGGGTCATTCATCAGCGGCTGCATCGTCTTCCCGTTGGTACTGCTCGCGCTGAGCGCGGGCGGAGGTCTACTGGTGCGCCGACTCGGCGGTGGGTGGCTTCCGGCTGGCCTGGTGCTGCCTGTTGGCTTCGCGCTGGTGGTCGCGACGTGCTCGTTCGTGACCTACATCGACTGGCTCGCCCCCGCGGCCGGATACATCGCGCTCGCGTTCGCATTGCTGGGGTTCGCCCTGGAGGCGCGCGCCGGGACGCTGCGCATCCCCCGCCCCAAGCGAGTGCCGTGGGCAGCGCTCGCAGGGCTGTTCGCGTTCGCGGCGATCGCGGCACCGACGCTGCTCACGGGCACCCCGACCTGGAGCGGCTATACGCGCCTGATCGACATCGGGTTTCAGATGGACCTCGCCAAGCACCTCGCGACGGCCGGGCGCGCGGCGGTCGGGAACGAATCGTCCTACCACCTGTCCGTCCAGAAGCTCATCAACATCGGATATCCCGGCGGCGGGCAGGCGACGCTGGGCTCCGTCGCGGGCTTGATCCACACCGACGTGCCCTGGTGCTACCAGATGTATCACGCGGTCGCCGCCGCGATGGGGGCGCTCGCCATCTACTCGCTTCTCGGGCGGGTCACGGACAACCACCTGCTGCGAGCGCTGGGGGCGGCCGTCGCGATCCTGCCGACGCCGCTCTACGCCTACGCGCTCGAGGGCGGGATCAAGGAGCTCACGACCGCCAGCCTGCTGATGACCGTGGCGGCCGTGCTCGCGCGGCGCCTTCCGGGCGAGGGTTCGCGCCTATCGATGCTGCCGGCCGCGGTCGCAATGTCGGGCGCGTTCGCCGCCTTCAGCCTCGGCATCGCGCCCTGGTTGGGATTGCTCGTCGCTGGGCTGTTCGTCGTTACGTTGACCCACGGCGGACGACGCCGGACGCTCGCCGGCTGGGGAACGCTGGCGGCGATCGCGATCGTCATCTCGCTCCCCGGGCTGATCAGCGCCGCGACGCAGCTGCGTGGAATTGCCGAAACGGCGGTCGGCGGCACCGTCGAACTGGGGCTCGGCAATCTCTCCGCACCAGTTCCGAAATGGGCCGCGGCCGGGGTGTGGCTGACCGGTGACTACCGTTTCCCGCTCGAACACGTCGCAATGACGCACCGGCTGGACGTGTTCGTGATCGTGTGCGCGGTCGTTGGGGTCCTCTATGCGCTCGTCCGCAGGCGCTGGGTCGTCGCGATCATCGGCATCGCCGCTCCGATCGCGCTCGCGTACTACATCGCCCACAGCACCGCCTGGCTGCAGTTCAAGTCGTTCACGATCACCGGCGTGTTCGTCCTGACGCTCGCGTTCGTCGGCGCGGCCGCGTTGCTCGAGCGCGGCCGCCGCGCGCTGTCCTGGCTCGCGTGGCCCGTCGCCGCCGTGATCGCGGGCGGGGTCCTGTACGGCAACGCGATCACCTACCACGACACGACTCTCGCGCCCGCTGCCCGCTACCACGACCTGGCGGCGATCGGCAAGCGCTACCGAGGCCAAGGACCAGCCCTGTTTCCGGGATTCGACGAGTACGCCGAGTACTTCCTGCGCGAAGAGGACGGGAGCTCGACGGTGAATCCGTCCAAAGGCGAATTCGGCCTGGCTGCGGGAGTCGTCGAGCCGAACGGCATCGCCTACACGCTCAACACGAACCAGCTGCTGCTCTCGTACTTGCAGAAATTCAAGCTGCTGATCGAACCACGCAATCCGACCGCTGTCCGCGCGCCGGCAAATTGGAATCTCGTGCAGCGGACGAGGTACTTCAACGTGTGGCGGCGCGAGCGCCCGAGCACCGACGTGTACGCGCACCTGCCGCTGTCGGGACTGCCGCATGAGCGCACGGCCGCCTACTGCCGCGTCCTCACGCAGAAGGTGCGGAAGGCCGGTCCGGGCGCGAGCGTCGCGTACGTGCCCGCGCCTGCTTCAACCACGATCCTGCCGACGAGCGGCGTCTTCCCCAACTACTGGCGCGCGGCGGGGTCGGGACTCGCCGCGCACGGCGCCGGGCGCGACCGGATCAGCTTCACTCTCCCCGGACCGGCGCCTACAGCATCTGGATCGCGGGGTCCATCGGCCGCCCGGTCAAATTCCTGATCGACGGACGCCCGGTCGGAACCGTCGCCTACGAAGAGCGCTATCCCGGTCAGTTCATACGCATCGGCGCTGCCGACATCGCGGCCGGTCACCACACGCTCGAGATCGTTCGCGGAGGGGGCAGCCTGCATCCGGGGAGCGGCGACGACGTGGACCCGGACACGCGCGGGATCGGACCGATCGTCCTCCTCCCCGGCGAGTCACCGCTCTACCGCGTGTACGTCGCGCCGGGCAGCTCGGCAGCGAAGATCTGCAGCGCGCCGGTGGGCTACCAGTGGATCGAGGTGCTCAGATCCGGCGCCGCGAGCGCTGCTCAAAGCGGTGCCTAAGCCTCACGACGCCTGATCCAGATCGAGCTCCCGATCGCCCCCGGCTCGAGCAGGCCCGCGCTCACCATGCGCGTACCGCGCTCTCGCCCGAGTGCGTGAACCGCGCACACGGTCTCGAACTCCGAATTGAATGCCAGGAACGCCTGCAGCAGGTACTGCTCGGCCCAGTACAGCGCGTAGTCGGCGAAGAAGAAGCGTGGGTACTCGTAAGGCAGGAAGATGTCATGGACATGCACGTACACGCCCTTCTCGAGCACCGGCAACACGCGCAACACGATGTCGTTGACGTCGCTCGCGACCTTGACGGTGTGTGTCGTGTCGACGAACAGAATGTCGCCAGAGTGAAGTTCGGCGAACACATCGTCGGGCACGTCCTGGGCCTTCGTTCGGCTCAATTCCGCAAGTCCGGGCAGGCTGTCGTCGGCCGCCGTCGGGAACGGGTCGAACGCGCGCAGCCGCGCAGGGTGGCCGTCGCGGGCGTTCTCGCGGCACGCCTGGGCCATCACGCGCGTCGTCTGACCCGAGCCGAGCTCGACGATCTCTCTCGGGCGCAGGTGACGCACCATCGCGTATAGCGTCCGCGCGTCGGCGAGCGGGTAGGAGTCGTTGCTCGGGTCGTAGGAGTGCGCCGGGGCGACATCAGCTCCCCACACCAGCCCGGCGAGCTGTGGCTCCAGATCGGACTCCACGAAGGCCATCTGGGCGTCGAGATCGAAGGCGAGGCCGCGAAGCTCATCGCGAGCCTCCCACACGTCTGCGGGCAATTGGGCGAGGTCGGGGATCGGGCTGTAGTACGTCTTCAGGACGAGCTGAAGGCCGACGCGCTCAGCCGCTCTTCGTGCCAGGCCGTAGGCCCTGACGGCCGCGGAACTGCTCCACAGACGCCGGCGACGGATCGAGCTTCCTTCGCCGAACACAGCCGCACCCTACCCGTCTAGGACGGCGGTCAGCTCCCGCAGCCGCCGGCGCATCGCCGCGCCGGTCGCCTCCGATGACAGCATCCGCGCGATGTCCTGCGCGGCCGCGCGCGCCGCGCCGCGCCGCCTCCTCGCCGGTTCTCGTAGACGTGACGCATCAGCTCGGCGGCGTGCTCGACGTTCGGCTCGGCCCATTCGCCCTCGGGCGGGTAGATCTCGCATTCCGGACCCACGCGACCAATCTCGAAATCGACCAGATAGCTGTTCTCGTCGTTCATGAAATCGACGTTTCCCGAGTAGCCCGTCGCGATCGCCGGCTTGCCGAGCGCCATCGCCTCGGCGAGCGTCAGCCCGAAGCCCTCGGCGCGGTGCAGCGAGACGTAGCAGTCGCACGCTGCCATCAGCCCGTTCAGCTCGTCGGTGCTGAGCGAGCGATCGATCACGTGGATGTCCTCGCGTCCGTCGACGGCCCACAGCACCTCCTCCTCGCTAGCGGACGCAGCGGGCCGTTGATCGTCTTGATCAGCAACTGCGGCCCCTCTCCAGGCGCAAACGCGCGCTTGAACGCCTCCACCAGGCCGACCGGGTTCTTGCGCTGGACAGTGCTCAGGTAGTCGAACACGAACAGGAACAGAAAGCCGTCGGGAACTCCAAGGCGCAGCGGCTCGGCGGGCTCGCGCGGGCGCTGCACCGGCGGGGGCAGCGCCACCACCGGCACCGGCGCGACGGCGCCGATGTTCTCGGCCATGAAGCGCGAGTACACCCAGATCTCCTGCACGAGCGCGAACGCGCGCTGCCAGCGCGACGGGATGCTGTTCGTCTCCCAGCCCCAGATGCCGATCCGCGGCCCCTCGAAGTAGTCCTCGCCGAGGCGCTCGACGAAGCCGGGGAGCTCGTCGGCGTTGACGGCGACGATCTCGAAGCCGTGCCCGCCATCGTGCACGAGGTCCTCGAAGCCGTGCCGGCCGTAGGCGTCCTCCAGAGCGCACCGGCAGCTCCAGGTGGTGCAGCGGCACGCTGACCGTGCTCACGGGAACCCCGGCGGCGCCCGAGCGCCTGCACGTATCCGCGGGCGGCGGCGCCCAGCCCGAGCGTGTGGCCGAGGTAGCCGGTCAGGCGAACCGCCAAGCCGTTTGTGCTCGCGGCCCAGCCGCGGCGCGAGCCCGCGCGCGCCGTCGGGCGCAGCAGTGCTCGGTCACTCACAGGCGGGTCTGCGAGCGCCGACGGTCACGCTGGCACGGACGGAGCCTGCGCGGCAGCGGGTGGCTCAGCCACCGGCTGGACGCGTGCCGCTGGGCCCGCGCCGGTCGGATGCGGCGGCATGAAGCGGTCGGGGATGCCGAGCTCCTCGCGCCCGAAGGCCCAGCACCAGGCGACGTAGGCCGGCCCGTCCTCGCCGTCGAGGTCGGGATAGGCGCGCAGCACGTCGGGGCGCTCGCGCGAGACGCGGTAGAAGACATAGCGATTGATCCCGTACGCGCTGCCACGCGGCGCCGGCCCCTCGAGCCAGGCCAGGAACGCACGCGTGCCCTGCTCGCTGAACAGGTCCTCGACAGCCCTCGCCAAGCGCGAGCGCTCGTGCGTAGATCGCCCGCAGCGAGTCGTCGTAGACGAGCCCGTCGGTCAGCCGCCGCCCACCTCGTGGCGGTGGTCGGCGTCGCGCCAGCCCGCGTCGCGCAGCTCGCGCGCGTACCGTTCGCACAGCTCGCGCAGCGCGGGCGAGCGGCTGACGCGCGCGCGGCTGGCCTTGGCCGCCAGGCGATACGGCCGGTCGGGGTCGAAGCCCGGGAGATTGAGGAAGCGAAGCGGCCCGCGGGCGTCCACCGAGACCGCCCTCGGCGCTCGCCTCCAGCGTGTGGCGGTGAAGGTTCCACAGGCTCAGGTTGCAGCCCGCGATCGTCGAGAACGCCCGTCGAGAAGCGAGCGGGTGCAAGCTCGAGAAAGCGCGCGAGCCAGGGGCGATCCTCCGGGCGGTCGCCCACGCGCAGCGCGTCGAGCGAGCCGAGGTCTGCTTCGACGTGAGCGATCCACCACGCCAGGAACTCGCGCGCGTCGTCGCTCGCCGTCGACCGCCATGACCGTGTCGTCGATGCGACCCGGCTCGCTCGAGCTGCTCGAGCGATGGTTCGAGACCGTCGTCGGGCACGTCGACCGTCGTGCGCGGCACGAGCACGACACCGCGATCCGCGGCGAGCGACTCGATCGGGCTCAGATCCGCGAGCAGCCAGGCGGTGTTCGGCAGGTGCAGCGCGGGCGCGCGCCGTCCGCTCCGCGTGGCGCAGCAGCAGGTGGGGAAGCAGCAGGATGCCGAGGTCGTCTCGTCGTGGCGGGCCAGCAGCGTCTCGACGTCGAGCTCGAGCTGCTGGGAGACCGAGCGTATGCGCAACGAATCCTCGTGCCCGCGCTGTCGCGGCGACCACATCCTCGCGCCCGATCAGCATCACGTCGAGCGGCCAGTCGGGCTGGTGGCGCTCGAGCGAGCGCGCGAGCGCTCGCGCACGCGGCAAGGCTCGTCATCGTCGCGACGGTGAGGACCTGCATCAGTTCCCGTCGCGAGGCTCGCCTTGCGCGATCTCGCGGCGCAGCGACTCGGCCGCCAGCACGAGCTCCCTGGCCAGATCCTCGAGACGCTCGATCTGCTCGCCGTGGCGCTTGCGTACGTGCTCGAAGTCCGTCTCGAGCCGCTGCAGCGTCATCGCCATGCCCACCTTGCGCGCACGCCGCCGCCCGTACGCGGGCGCCACGCGCCACATCGTCTTGCGTGCGAGATCGCGGGCGCGGGCGCGGGCACCGGCGAGCGGCTGCGCGACGGGGATCTGCGCTCTCATCTGATCGTCGACGGTCATCCGCGCTCCTTCGATTATCGCCCAGTCTTGCAGGCGCCCGTGAGACTGCTCTAGGCTGGCTGATCCGCCGGCGGACCCGATGAGCACCGAACGATCTGCCCCAAACACCTCCAGCAGTGAAACGGGGCGACGTGTGTGTCGTGATCGCGGCCGACGGCGACGCGCCGGGCCTGCGCGAGTGCCTGCAGTCGGTCCAGGCACACACTCCGGCGAGCGTTCACGTGGCGCAAGCCGAGCCGAGCCCGGCCGCCGTCAACAGCGCGCTCGAGCAGCTGGCTCCGGCCGACGCGATCGTGCTGCTCGAGCCGTGCCTGGTCGCAGAAGGATGGCTCGAGCGCCTCGCCCGAGCGGCGCGTGCCGACACGAACACCGCGAGCGCCAGCGCGCTCGCGTCGGCCGGGACCGAGCTCGCCCTTTCGCACGGCAGCGGCCGCGGCAGAGCTCGCGCAGGCGCAGGCGGATCTGGCGCAACGCTCGCTCCTGGCTGCGCCCTCGCCTGATCCGCTCGGTTGGGCCATGCGTGTACGTGCGCCGCGACGCGCTCGAGCTCGTCGGCAAGCTCGACGAGCGAGCTCGACCTGCGCTCGGCGATCGAGCTCGACCTCGCGCAGCGTTGCCTGCTGTCGGGGATGACGCACGTCGCCGCCGACGACGTCGTCGTGGAGCCGCTCGTCGATAGCGATGTGCGCTCAGACAGATCCGCCGGCGCGACTGCGCAGAGCGCTATCCGTACCTCGCCGAGGCGCCGCTGGCCGAGTCCAGTGCCCTCGGCCACGCGCTGCGGAGCGCTCGACAGCCTGCCGAGCGGCTGTCGGTGACGCTCGACGCGCGCGCCCTCGACGGCGCGATCACAGGCACACACGTGCACATCATCGAGCTGATCCTCGCGCTCGCTCGCACGGACGCGCTGGGCTGCGCCTGCTGGTGCGCGCCGAGCGCATCGACCGTGAGACGCGAGACGCTGCTCGCCGGCCTGCCCCGACAGCGAGCTGCTGGCCGCCGAACAGCTCGATCCGGGCACGCCGCCCAGCACCGTGTTTCATCGACCGCAGCAGACGTTCTCGCCGAGCGACGTCGCCTTCGCGCTGGCGCTCGGCGAGCGGTTCGTGATCAGCCAGCTCGACCTGATCGCCTACCGCAACCCCGGCTACTTCGCGGACGCGGCGACGTGGGAGGACTACCGCGCGGCCAGTCGCCACGGCCTCTCGGCGGCCGAGCGCGTGGTCGTGTTCTCCGAGCACACGCGTGGCGAGCTGCTCTCCGATGCGCTCGTCGAGGAGTCGCGCGTGAGGGTCGTGCCGCCCGGCCTCGATCACCGCGCGCCGAGCGAGCCGCGACGTCCCGCGGCGCTCGACTCCGAGGCCGGACCCGCCGACCGGCTTCCTGCTCTGTCTCGGCACCGACTTCCGCCACAAGAACAGGGTGTTCGCGTTGCGACTGCTCGTCGGCCCTGCGCGAGCTGCACGGCTGGGAGGGCTCGCTCGTGCTCGCCGGTACGCACATCTCGCTTGGATCCTCGGCGGAGATCGAGCGCGACTACCTGACCGAACATCCGGAGCTGAGCGAAGCCGTGATCTCGCTGGGACCGGTCACCGAGCGAGAGAAGGCGTGGCTGCTGGCGAACGCCGGCGCTGTCGTCTACCCGTCGGTGTACGAGGGCTTCGGGCTGGTCCCGTTCGAGTCCGCTCTCAGTGGCGTCCCCTGCGTGTTTGCCCCGTAGGCCTCCCTTGCCGAGGTCGCGCCGGGCGGGACAGCGACGATCGTGCCGTGGGAGGCGGCAGCGAGCGCCGAGGCGGCGCATGAGCTGCTCACCGACGAAGGCGCGCGCGAGCGGCACGTGCGATCGCTCGCGGAGCGTGCGCGCGCGCTGACCTGGGACGCCGCAGCCGCGGCGATGGTCGAGATCTACCGCGAGGCCGCGCTCGCGCCCGTGCGCGACTCGGCCACGCTGAGCCGCGACCTCGTCAAGCGCGAAGCGCGGCTGAGCGTCCAGCACGAGCTCGAAGTCGCGCAGCTGGTGGGCGAGCGCGAACACGCGAAAGCGGATGTACGACGAGCTCAACGCCGAGGTCGGGTCCGGGCTGAGCCTGATCGGTCCCCACGGCGCGCTGCCCGGACGGCCTCCAGCGCGCGCTGCTCGCGCTCAGCGCGCGGCCTGTGCTCGGCGGTCCGCTCTTTGCGGCCCTGGCAGGTGTTTTCGTCGCCGTGCGAGCTGTTTTGCGTCCGATCAGGGGCCTGCTGCGGCGGTCGCGCTGAACGCCGCGTCGGCCTGCGCGGTCATCCGCTGGCTATACCCTGATCCCCCGTGCCTCGCGAGCAGACAACCACGCAAGGACGCCCGGCCCTTGCGGCGCGCAGGGCGTGCACAAGCGCTTCAAGATCCCCGAGGAGCGCAGCCATACGCTCAAGGAGCGGGCGCTGCATCCCCTGCGACGGTCCGCGCCACGAGCAGCTGCACGCGCTGAAGGACATCTCCTTCGCGGTCGCTCCCGGAGAGTTCTTCGGGATCGTCGGGCGCAACGGCAGCGGCAAGAGCACGCTGCTGAAGTGCCTCGCCGGCATCTACCGCACCGATCAGGGGCGAATCTGGTGCAACGGGCGGATGTCAACGTTCATCGAGCTGGGCGTCGGCTTCAACCCGGATCTCGCCGCGTATGACAACGTCGCGCTGAACGGCATCATGCTCGGCCTCTCTCCGCGCGAAGCGCGGGCGCGCTACGACAGCGTGATCGAGTTCGCCGAACTCGAGGAGTTCCAAGAGCTCAAGCTCAAGAACTACTCCTCGGGTATGCAGCGTGCGACTGGCGTTCTCGGTCGCGATCCAGGTCGACGCCGAGATCCTGCTGATCGACGAGGTGCTTGCCGTCGGCGACGCGGCTTTCCAGCAGAAGTGCTTCGACGTCTTCATCCGCATGCGCGAGGAAGGACGCACGATCGTCTTCGTCACGCACGACATGGGCGCGGTCACGCGCTTCTGCCATCGCGCGATGCTGCTCGAGCGAGGCGAGATCGGTCGAGCATCGGCGATCCGCACCGAGATCGCCGACCGCTACCTGGAGCTCGCCTTCGGCCGCGACGGTGGGCTACGAGGACTATGAGGTGGCCACGCCTCGCATGGGCGACGGCGCGGCACGCGTGAGCGAGGTATGGCTCGGCGACGACCGCGCCGAAAAACGCGCCGTCGCGCCCCAGTCCGAGCCGCTGACGCTGAATGTGCTCGTCAAGTTCAACGGTCAGATGTCTCGATCCGGCCGTCAGCCTGACCTTGCTCAACGAGCATCGCCAGCCCGTCGTCGTGGCCACAACGACCGATGACCACGATGAGACGCGGCGGCTTTCAGGAGGGCGAGCTGGCTGTGTTCAGCTTCTCGATGCACAACATGCTCGCGCCGGGGCGCTATCACCCGATCGTGACGATCACCCACCGTGGCGACGGCCTCGACGTGATCGACCGCTTCACCCGCGACATGTCGTTCGTCGTGACCGGTCTGAGCGCGAGCGGCGGCATGGTCGAGATCCCAGTGCAGACGGCGGTGAGCCGCTGGGGCGTGCTGCCGCCGGACTACGTCCAGCCTGCACCAGACGCCCGATGAGCACGTCCAGCCGTTTCGAGCCCGCCGACGCGGGCCACCGGAAGTCCGGAGCCGCTCGGTCAGCCGATCCGCGGGCCACGTGCGCTCGACGAGAGCTGGTCGCGCTTCTGGCACCTGACCTACAACATCGCGCGCAGCGAATTCAAACTGAAGTTCTTCGGCTCGGCGCTCGGCTACATCTGGCAGGTGATGCGCCCGCTGCTGCTGTTCGGCGTGCTGTACGTGTTCTTCGTCCTGGTCTTTCACGTGGACCGGGCCAAAGGCGCCGCGGGTCACGTGTATGGCGCCCAGCTGCTCGGCTCGATCGTGCTTTTCACGTTCTTCGCTGAAGCGACCAGCGGTGCCGTGCGAAGCGTCGTCGATCGCGAGAATCTCGTGCGCAAGATCCAGTTTCCTCGTCTGGCGATTCCTGCCTCTGTGACGCTGCTGGCCGCCTTCAACCTCGCGCTGAACCTGGTCGTCGTGATGATCTTCGCCGTTATCGCCGGCGTGCGGCCGATGCTCAGCTGGCTCGAGCTTCCTCTGATCGTCGCGATGCTTGCTTTGCTAGCGGCGGGCGTGGCGATGCTGCTGTCGGCCCTGTTCGTGCGCTTCCGCGACATCTCGCCGATCTGGGAAGTGGTGAGCCAGATCCTGTTCTACTCCTCGCCCGTGATCCTTCCGGCGGAAACGGTCCGCACGGAACTCGCGCATCACCAGTTCCTGTACCACATATACACGCTCAACCCGCTCGTGACGATCTTCCAGCAGTTCCGCCACGCGATGATCAACAGCGCGACGTTGAGCGCGGGGCAGATCATGGGCAGCTGGCTCGCGTTGCTGGAGCCGATCGCGCTGGTCTGCTTCATCTTCGTGCTCGGCTTCTGGGTCTTCAACCGCGAGGCCCCGCACATCGCCGAGGACCTGTAGGCCGACCGACGCGACGCGTGGCTCAGCGATCGCGCGGCGGCGCGCCGCCCGGTGCCAACTCCCCCGCCACCGCCATCCGCCGCGACGCGGCGACCCGCTCGAAAGAACTCCTCGAGCGCGTCGATGCGCACGCTCCCACGCATACTCCTGCGCGGTCTGCGACGCCCGCCGTCCCGAGCTCAGCGCGCAGCTCGGGATCGCCGAGCAGGCGCTGCGAGCGCGCCGGCGACGGCCGCAGCGTTCGCCTCCGGCATCAGGCAGTTGACGCCGTCCACACAGAAGTCGCGGTTGCCGTGCGCGTCGGTGCACACGACGGCGGCGCCCGGTCGCCATCGCCTCCAGCGGCGGCAGCGCGAAGCCCTCGTGTACGGAGGTCTGGATGAACACGGTCGCTTCGCAGAACAGCTCGTTGACCTGCTCGTCGCTGGGCGAGTCGACGTAGCGCACGCCGGCCTGCGCGAGCTCGGGCTCGATCCCGAACAGGCGCAGCTCGGGGCGCGGCTCGGGCAGCGAGCGCCACGCGGCGAGCGTCAGCGGCAGGTTCTTCAGCGGGTTGGTGCGCCCGAGCGCGAGCACCATGTCCTCGCGGCGGGCGACATCCGGGACGCGGGCGGAAGTTCTCCAGGTCGATGCCCGGCGGAATCAGCTCAGCGTCGAGGCCGAGCTCGCGCAGGCGCTCGCGGTTCCACGAGGAGATCGTCATGTAGCGAAACTCGGGCCGATAGGAGTCGATCACCGCGTGGCGCGCGCGCTCGTGGTCGGGGTAGTAGGAGGTCTCGATGTCCTGCACGAAGTACACCGGGCAGCCCGCGCGGGATGCTCGCGCGCCACACCGGCGCGGCGGTCATCCACCAGGTCGCCACCTTGATCGCGTCGACCTCGGCGAGCGCGTCGCCGAGCACGTCGTAGTCCTCGAAGCTGCGTACCGGCACGCGCAGCGGGAACCACTGCGGCGCCTCGCCGAGCGTGTACAGCGACACCTCGTGCCCGCGCGCCGACGAGCCGGTTGAGGTGCTCGAAGATGTCGCGGTGGCCGCCGCCCACGCCGGTGTCCTCGGTCACGTACACGATCCGCAATGGCCGGCGCGCGGTCGAGCTCATGCCCGTCGCCGCCCCCGCGGCATCCGCCGAGCCCGCCTCGCCGGCCGACGCCCCCGCGGCGTCCGCCGAGTCCGCCTCGGTGCTGCGCGCGTCGAAGAAGTCCGACCAGCGCTCCCAGAACACGCGCTGGGACTCGCGCTCGCGCTCGCCGAGCTCGGTGCCGCGCGTCAGCGACTCGTGGTGGACGAGCTGCGCGCTGGGGAAGTACAGGACGCGGATGCCGGCCTGCCAGGCGCGCAGGCACCAGTCGACGTCCTCGTAGGCCATCGCGTAGCGCTCGTCGAACGCGCCGATCCGCTCGATCACCGCGCGCCGCACGTACATGCACGCGCCCGTCACCGCGAGCGACGGGCTCGGCTGCTCGGCGGGTCCCCAGCCGTGCGGCTTGAAGCGGTAGCGGTGGTCGAACCACTCGGGCTGGTCGCGGTTGCGCACGGTGCCGCCGAACTGGATGCGACCGTCCGGGTACTGCAGCTGCGCGCCGACGATGCCGGCACCGCCCTCGTGACCGTCGGCCCCGTACTGCAGGCACTCGAGCCAGCTCGGCAGCGCCTCGACGTCGGAGTTCAGCACGACGACGTCTCGCTCGGGGTCGCTCGCCGCGATGCCGCGGTTGGCGTTGGCGGCGAAGCCACCGTTCTGCTGTGCGGTGACGATCGCGTCGATGCCCTCGATCTCGCGCAGCGCGCGCAGGTGCTGCTCGCCGCTGCAGTCGTCGGCGACGATCACACGCGCCATCCCGGCGCGGACCGTCTTGCCGATGCTGCGCACGAGCGTGCGCACGTGCTCGGCGTCCTGATAGCTGGGGATCACGACGTCCACGGGGCGACCGTGGTCGCGATACCAGCTGATCGCGCGACGTACCTCCTGGTCGCGCGCGTGCGTGCGCAGCCGCATGCGCTTCTGTAGCGGCGTGAAGCGCAGCGGGAACGTGATCAGGCGGAACAGGATCGTGCGCAGCCCGAAGTGCGTGTAGGTCAGGTAGATGCGCCTTTTCAGGTTCGAGAACGGTCCCTGCGGACGCCCCTCGATCGGGCTCGGCTCGCTCATCTGCGGGCGGGGCCGCCCTCGTCGGCGGCGGTCTCGGCTCGGCCCCGATCAACAGCCGGCCGGCCGATCCGGCGGCAACGGCGAGAACCCCGCGCGGCCCTCGAGCGACAGCCGCTTGCGCAACGTGGGCGGGATGCGGTCCGCCCGCGAGCCCAGCAGCGCCCCGGCCAGGCTCGCGACCTGGTGGCGAGCGACGCCGGCGAGCGCCAGCGCGCGCTGTGCAGGCGACACGCGCTCGCGCGCGAGCGCACGCCGCGCCTGGCCGAGGGCTCCTCGCAGCCGGCTCAGCAGATGCGCCGGCGCGGCCGGCTCGCGCCAGCCGTACACCTCGCGCAGGCCCCGCCACTCGTCGAAGCTGCGGCGCAGCTGCTGGCTGGTCGTGTAGGCGTGCGAGTGGATCACGGCGGCTTGCGGCGCGAACGCCTTGGCGTAGCCGGCACGCAGCATCTCGAGCGCGAGCACCCTGTCCTCGGCGTAGGGGACCTCGCGAAACGGTATCCGCTCCCAGGCGGCGCGAGCGAGACAGGCGTTGGCGTCGCTGAAGAAGCCGCGCCGGCCGAGCAGCTCGCTCGACGGCAGCGACGCGCGCTCGCGCTCGTCGCAGGCGCTCGACCTGCACCGAGCCGTCGCCGGCCAGCGAGTCGAACCAGGCTTCGAGCTCGCTGCGAACCGCGATCGGCGCGCGCGGGCGCGGCAGGTAGGGCCCGTACACGAGCGCCACGTCCGCCGCCGCCGAGAAGCCGTCGAGCAGCGCCTGCAGCCAGCGCTCGCCGGCCGGGACCGAATCCTGGGTGAGCAGTGCCACGTGCGTCCCGGCGCTCGCCTCGATCAGCAGGTTGCGTGTCCCTCCGTGGGAGAAACGCTCGGGCTCGATCTCCAGCACGCGAGCGCCGCGCGAGCGGGCCAGCGCGACCGAGGAGTCGCGCGAGCCGGAGTCGCACACGACGAGCTCGTGCGCGACCGTCTGGCGCGACAGGGCGTCCAACAGCTCGGCGAACAGCTGGCCGCCGTCGCGCACGGGGATCGCGACGCTCACGTCAGGCATACGGGCTCATCTCAGGCATAGAACGAGGTCAGCGTCAACAGCTGCGAGGCGTAGCTGAGCGCGATCATCGCGACGAGCAGCGCGACGCCGGCGCTCAGCATGCGACGCCGGCCCAAGCGCATGCAGCGCCCCCACGACGAGCAGCGCGATCGGTCCGATCGCGGGGAACGCGTAGCGGCCGAACTCGCCGATCGCGGGTCTCACGCCGGGCGTGTAGTAGGCGGCCACGAAGCCGACGATCACGGCGACGGGGGTCAACACGACGACGAGCGCTTCGGGGACGTGGCGCGACAGCCAGCCCCACTCGCGGCGCGCCGCCCACGGGGCGAGCACGAGCACGAGCAGGCTGACGGCGAGGATCAGCGCGTACACCCACGAGGGGAAGAACACGTCGTACCACCCGAAGGCGCCCCAGCCGCGTTCGATGAAGATCACGAAGCCCGGATAGGTCGCGGAGGAGAAGTGCTGGGTCATGAACGGCAGCCGCGGCAGGAACACCTGCCACAGGTAGGAGAGGAAGTCGGGCAGGTGGTGCAGCGCGTCGCTGACGGCGTTGGCGTTGGAGCCGATCGCCGACGGGGCGCCGGTCCCACCCAAGTGCGAGCTGGTCGCGAAGGCGGGAACGAGCACGTGCGGGATCAGCTCGCCGACCGCCACGGCGGCCAGCGCGAGCGCGGCCCATCCGGCCAGGTCGGCGCGGCTGTGATGGCGCCACAGGGCGAACAGGAACGCGAGGGCCGCGATCGGATACAGCGACAGCCCAGTGCCCTTGACGCTCGGCAGCAGCAGTAGCACGGCGCCCGTCAGCGCCCCCCAGGGGATCGTGATCCCCTTACGCAGCAGTCGGATCAGCAGCAGCACGAGCGCCGCGGCCGTGGCGTTCACGCCGACGTCGTTGTTGACGATCCCCGACACGAACCCGTACATCGGCTGGTAGGCGACGAGTAGGGCGGCGAGCACGGCCAGCCACAGGCGCCCCGGCGCGAGCTCGCGGGCCAGCAGGAACGTGAACAGCACGACGAGAGCTCCGATCAGCGCCGAGGTGAGCCGCATCAGCGTCAGCTGCGAGAAGATCGAGGCGCCTTTGGTCACGACGTACGCGGGCGAGAGGGCCAGGTAGTAGGGCGGTCCGTGCGCAGCCGAGGTCGTGTAGCCGCCTCCGTCGCGCTTGCTCGGGCGCAGCCTGCGGGCCTGGGCGTCGTATTCGCGCACCTGGGCCGCCAGCCACGGCACGCGCGAGTCGCTGACTTCGTGGTCGGTGAAGAAGCCCGTGCCCTGCAGCGCGAGGTTCTCGGCGCTCGACCAGCGCAGCTGGGAGGATTCGGGGTCGTTGCTCGGTTTCTGCCCGCGCTCGACGAGAGACTGCACATAGGCGAAATGGTCGACCTCGTCGGGCCCCTGGAACACCGGTGTGATCAGCGCCCAGCAGCATGCGTTGAGCGCCGCGATCGCGAACAGCCACGCCGCTTGGCGCCGCCCGCGTCCGGCGACGGCGAGCGCCAGGCAGCGCACGGCGAGCGACGCGCTAGCGCGGGGAGCAGCGCGAACAGCAGCACCGGGTACAGCCAGGCCCCCACGACGCCGGGGCGAAACAGCGCCGCCCGGCGGAAGATGTCGCCCGCACGCTGCACGTAGCTCTCGCGCTGCCCGCGGCCGCGGCAGGTACCAGACGGCCAGCTTCGCTGCGATCGGAGCGCCTTCGAGCGTCGGCGGGATCGGGCGGCACCTCGCTGAGCGCGCGTCCCCCCAAGCGAATCGGCGCGGCGGCGGTGACACAGACCGAGGCGAGCCTGGCTGCGGGCCGCGAGATGATGCTGGGAAGCGGAAAGTCCGCGTTGCTGGGGCGGTTGGCCGGGACCGCGAGCGCGGGCAGCTGCGAGCGAAGCCTGCGCGCCCCGAGGAAAACCGTGAGGCGCAGCGGCGGCCGCTGCGCGGTGGGCGCGAACACCTCCAGGCGCACGACCGCGGTGCCGGCGGGCATCCTCAGCCCGCCCTCGCACGCGGGCGCGCCCGCGGGTGCTTCGAGAGCCGAGGCGGCGTCCTCGACGCTGTCGGTGCCGAGGAAGTAGAAGCGCGGGCGCAGGCAGTAGTAGGCGGCGAGCAGCACGAGCGGCACGGCCACGATCGCCGCCGCTCGCCACACACGGCGGTCGCCGGCGAACACGGCCCGCGCCACCCGCCCGAGGGGGCCCACGCTCAGCGTCGGCGCAGACCGAGAATCGACAGCAGGAACGAGGAGAAGAAGATCTGGATCCCGACGATGATCAGCGAGGCGGCGACCACGGCCAGCCGTTCGTCAGCCAGCGAGCCGAACCCGTGCGCGATCCAGGTCGCCGACGATCACCGCCCCCATCACGACTCCGACCAGCGTGAACAGGCCGCCCAGCAGCAGTCCGTGCTCGAGGCGAAAGCGCGCGCGCATGCGGTCGAACCACGGATCGCGCTCGCCCATGAAGTAGGTGCCGTAGGCGTGTGCGCACAGGCCCAGCGCGAGTACCTGCGTGCCGACGATCATCAACAGCGCGCCGCCGATCAAGCGCATGCACGCCCCACGCTCGCCCGAAGAAGTCAAGGCCCGCGCCGACGAACACGACGATCAGCGTTCCCACGCCGGCCAGCACGGCGCCCGGTGCGATGAACAGGTGGTTGGGGCTGTGCACGAGCAGGAAGCGCAGGTGGCGCCAGCCGTCGCGGAAGCTCGACAGCTTGCTCTCGCCCCCGCGCGGGTGGTACTCGATCGGGAACTCGGCGATCCGCAGCCGCTCCTTCGAGGCCCTGATCACCATCTCCGAGGCGAACTCCATGCCGGTCGTCCGCAGGTCCAGGCGCGGGAGCACGTCACGGCGCAGGGCGCGCATTCCGCAGTGCGCGTCGTTGACGCCGGTGCGGAAGAACAGGTTGAGCAGGCCCGTCAGGATCGGGTTGCCGACGTAGCGGTGCAGCCACGGCATCGCGCCGGGCTGGATGTTGTCCATGCGGTCGCCGATCACCATCTCCGCGCCCTGCTCGAGCGCCTGCACGAAGCGCGGGATCTCGTTGAAGTCGTACGTCAGGTCGGCGTCGGCCATCACGATGTAGCGGCCCCTGGACGCGGCGAACCCAGCCAGGTAGGCGCTGCCATAGCCACGGCGCCGCTCGACCACGACGCGCGCCCCCGCCCGCTCGGCCAGGCGCGCCGAGTCGTCCTCGGAGTCGTTGTCGGCCACGACGACCTCGCCGGCAACCTGCATGCGCGCAAGCGCCTCGCGCGCCGAGCTGACGCACTCCTCGATGTTCTCCGCCTCGTTCAGGCACGGGATCACGACGGAGACGAGTGGCGCGCTCCGATCCTCGGCGTCCGCGAGGACGGGTGGCCTTGTCTCCTCGACTGTGCTCATCAGCTTTGGCTTCGACGCTGCGTCACGCGGCTTGCAGCATGGTCGTGCCGTTATAACGCGCCGAACGACGGAAAGTCACGCGTGTGCGGGGGGCGATCCTATCGCACGGGTCTGGCAGTCTCTCGCGGCACATGCGTGTGTGCGTCGTCTACGACTGCCTGTTCCCGTACACCGTCGGAGGCGGCGAGCGCTGGTATCGCGGCCTGGCGGAGCGCCTCGCGGCCGACGGGCACGAGGTGACCTACCTGACGCTGCGCCAGTGGGAGCGCGGCGCCGAGCCCGACGCCGGCGCGGGCGTGCGCGTCGTCACGGCGGGGCCGAAGATGGCGCTGTACACGGCACAGCGGCCGGCGACGGATCCTGCCTCCGCTCGTGTTCGGGGCCGGCGTTCTCTGGCACCTGCTGCGTCGCGGCCGCCGCTACGACGTCGTCCACACGTGCGCGTTCCCGTACTTCTCGCTGCTCGCGGCGGCGCTCGTGCGACCGCTCGCCCGCTTCGAGCTGGTCGTCGACTGGTTCGAGGTGTGGAGCCGCTCCTACTGGCGCGACTATCTCGGGCCCGTCGGCGGGCGCTGTGGCGAGCTCGTCCAGCGGGCCTGCGCGCTCGTCCCCCAGCGGGCGTTCTGCTTCTCCGAGCTGCACGCCGCGCGCCTGCGCGAGGAGGGGCTGCGCGGCGAGGTGACGGTCCTGCGCGGCCTGTACGCGGAGCGGCCGATGCCGAGCACGTCGGGCCTGACCAGCGACGCGGAGCGGTCGAGACGGCCCGACGCCGCGTGCGTCCTGTTCGTCGCGGACGCCTGATCCCGCGAGAAGCAGGTGACGCTGGGGGTCGCCGCGATCGCGCTGGCGCGCGAGCGGATCGAGGAGCTGCGTGGCATCTTCCTCGGCGACGGCCCCGAGCGCGCCGCGCTGGAGGAGGCGATCGACCGGCACGGTCTGCGGGGGCGTCGTCTCCGCGCCGGGCTTCGCCGATAGCCGACACGCTGGACGAAGCGATGCGCAGCGCGCTGTGTCTGCTGCTGCCCTCGCGGCGCGAGGGCTACGGACTGGTCGTCGTCGAGGCGAGCGCGCACGGCACCCCCAGCGTCGTCGTCGCCGGCGAGGACAACGCCGCTACGGAGCTGATCGTGGAGGGGGTCAACGGCACGGTGGTTCCGCGTGCGGACGCCGAGGCCGTCGCCGACGCGATCGTGCGCATCCACGAAGGCGGTCTCGGCGCTGCGAGAGAGCACGCTGCGCTGGTTCGCAGAAAATGCCGAGCGCCTCTCGCTCGAGCAGTCGCTGAGCGTCGTGCTCGAGGCCTACCGATCGCCCAGCGCAGCCAGCCGCGCCAGCACCGGAGCCTCCTGAGCCGGGAGCTCGACCAGCTCGTCTCGAGGCTCGATCGCGGCGGCCGGGAGCGGAGCGCGATCATCGTCGGGGAGCGGCGCCCCGCGCACCGACAGGTTGGCGACACGGAACCCGAGCAGGCGCTGCCAGTACTGCACCGACGGCTCCAGCAGAGGCGCCGTCGGTGCGCTGACGGCGAGGTAGCGCACGTCTGACGCGATCAACGTCTTGATCAGTTCGCTGTGCAGTAGGTAGCGGCTGGCTTGGTGGGTGGAGACGAACGACTGGAGCATCGCCCATTCACGATCGACCGTGACCTGCACGAGCGCGACCGCTTCGCCGCGACGGTCGTACGCCGACCACCACCAATCTCCGGGCAGGCAGAACAGCTCGTCAGCCCACTTCAACCTGTCCTGGACTCGCTCTCGCAGATGCAAGGTCGCCGCCCGGCGTTCGGCGAGGTGATCGAGCGGTCGGCAGGCGATTCCGGCGTCTCGCGCCCTGTGGATGTTCGTGCGCAGCGCTTGTCGCGAGCGTCCGCGCAGGTAACAGGCGTGCGATTGCGGCAGGACGAGCACGCCCTGTGCCAGGCGACTGTGCAGGAGACCCCACTGACGATCGTCGAAGTGCTCGCGCAAGCGCCTGCCGGCTGGCGCGTCGCTCAGGCATACCGTCAGCTTCGGCAGGAACGCCAGCAGCAGCACGGTCGCCCCCGCGCCCACCGGCAGCGGGACGTGGGATCGTTCCGGCGCGTCTGCCGCGCCGGGAACTGCTCGGCGCAGGAACGAGGACGCGGCGCGGAATACCTCTCCGCCGTACTGAAGCGACTCTGGGCGCGGACTGAGCACACTGTCTCTCTTGTTCGTCTTCCCTGACACTCGGGCTTGAACTCCGATGAGCTCGCCTGGAGAGACGGCGTTGTGAGGACGCTGCGGAAGTCCGGAGATCTTAACGCCGCCGCCGACGCTGTCCGTCGAGCGTGCGCAAATAGCTGTCGATCGTCGCGCGTGCCGTCCGCTCCCACGTGAAGCCCCGCACCCGCTCGCGACCGCTCGCGCGCAGTCCCTGGACGAGAACCGGCTCGCTCGAGCAGCCGCCGCAGCGCGGTCGCGATCGCCGCTTCGTCGTGCGGGTCGAACATCAGCGCCGCGTCGCCCGCCACCTCGGGCAGCGAGGAGGCGTCGGAGCAGGCGACGGGCACGCCGCGCGCCATCGCCTCCAGCACGGGCAGCCCGAAGCCCTCGTACAGCGAGGGAAACACGAAGGCGTCCGTGATCGCCCACAGGCCCTCGAGCTCCTCGCTCGGCCAGCCAGCCCGGAAAGCGCACGTCCTCGTCGAGGCCGAGCGCGTGCGCGCGCGCGCGCAGCTCGGCCTCGTGCTCGGTCGGGTAACCGGGCAGCACGAGCACGGGCCGCTGCGACGCAGGCAGCCGCGCGAGCGCCCCGAGCAGCGCGAGCAGGTTCTTGTGCGGCCGCTTGGCGGACAGGCTCAGCGACGACTTGACGACCCTCCAGCCGCAGGCGCGCGCGCACCTCGCGCTCGGGCAGCGGCTCGGCGCGGGCGACCGAGCCGAGTCCGAGCGGCACGACGTCGATGCGCTCGGGGTCGAGCCCGAGCAGCTCGATCAGATCCCCGCGCGTGCTCAGCGAGTCGGCGATCACGCGGTGGGCGCGTCGCGCCGCGGCCGGCACGAGCACGCGCATGCCCTTCTCGCGAACGCCGGCGTGCGCCTCGGGGAAGCGCGCGTAGATCAGGTCGTGCACGGTGACGACACGGCGATAGGGCCCCCACAGCGGCGCCGTGCTCGCCAGGCTGTGCACGAGGTCCACACGCGCGCGCGCCGCCAGGCGCGGCAGCATCGCCTGCTCGCCCAGCACCCACTGCAACGCGCTGGCGCGCGTGCACCGGGACGGTCTGCAGGGGCAGCAGCTCGCGCAGCTCCTCGGCGCCGGCCGAGGCCAGCTCGCGATTGACGAACGCGGTGAAGCGCATCCCCTCGGGCGCCGCGGCGAGCAGCGCAGGGATCAGCTCGCGCGCGGCGACCTCCATGCCGCCGGTCTCGCCAGGAACGAGGAAGATCAGGTTCAGGCCGATGTGGGGCACGCGATGGCGAGAGGCTCAGACGCGCTAGCGACAATACGATGGAGCGCGTGCCGCCCACCGTCGACGTCGTGATCGTGGCGTACAACCGCTACGAGCTGACCGACAGCTGCCTGCGCCACCTCGCTGCCCAGACGCTCGAGCACCGCGTGATCGTGGTCGACAACGGCTCGACCGACGACACGTCCGAGCGCGTGGCGGCCGACTGGCCGGCGCTCGAGCTCGCCGCCTGCGCGCACAACCACGGATTCGCGCAGGCCTGCAACGCGCGGCGTCGCGGCGGGCTCGGCGAGATCGTCGTGCTGCTCAACAACGACGTCGACGTGCGCCCGGACTTCCTCGAGCGGCTGGTGAGCCCGCTGCGCGAGGACGCCGGCTCGGCTCGGTCGCCGCGCTGATGCTGCAGCCCGGCGAGCGACTGATCGACAGCGCCGGGCTCGCCGCCGACGCGGTGCTCGGCGGCTTTCCGCGCCTGCAGGGCCTGGACGCGGCGCGAGGCGCCGCCGCGAGCGCCCGCTGTTGGCCGGCCCGGCGGGCACGGCCGCCGCCTACCGGCGCGCGGCGTGGCAGCAGGCCGGCGGCCTCGACGAGTCGATCTTCGCCTACATGGAGGACTTCGACCTCGCCCTGCGCCTGCGCAGCGCCGGCTGGCGATCGACGCTGGCGGCCGACGCGATCGGCGTGCACCTCGGCTCGGCGACGCACGTTCATCGCTCGGCGCGCCAGCGGCGCAACGGCGGCTTCGGGCGCGGCTACATGCTCAGCGCTACGGCGTGCTGCGCGGGCGCACCGGCCCGCGCGCGCTGGCGACCGAGGCCGTCGTGGTGCTCGGCCGACCTGGCGATCTCGCGCGACCTGGCAGGCGCTGCGCGGGCGCCTGTCGGGCTGGCGCGCCGCCGCGGCGCCTGCCGCGCCGAGCGCGCCCGCCGGCGGATGCCGTCGACGCGACGATCGGCTTCCGCGACTCGCTGGCGCATGCGGCGGGGGGTGTATGCCCGACGCAGCGCCTGACATAGGGGCCGAGCAGCCGTCCGCGGACCGGGCGCTGCCGAGCCGCGGGTTCTGCTTGATCTGCGCCGACCCGGTCGGCGAGCGGATGGCGGGGCTCGGCATCCGCTGCTGGGAGCTCGCCCGCACGCTCAGCGCGGGCGCGTCGGTGACGGTCGCGCACTCCGGGCGCGAGCAGGGCCAGCGCGACGGCATCCGCTTGGTTTCCTTCCGGCCGCACGCGCCCGGCGCGCTGCGTCCGCTGATCGAGCAGGCGGACACGGTCGTGGCGCATCCGCAGTGGCCACTGGTCGACCGCTGGCTGAGGCGCTCGCCGGCGCGCGTGGTGATCGACCTGTACTGCCCGGAGACGCTCGAGACGCTCGAGCTGGCAGCCGACCGCGGCGCCTTCGCGCGCCGACAGCTCACGGCGACGACGCTCGACCGTCTGCACGCGGCGCTGCGCACCGGCCACAACTTCATCTGCGCGAGCGAGTCGCAACGCGATTTGTGGATCGGGGCGATGCTGGCGCTGCGCTTGATCGACCCCGAGCGCTACGACCGCGACCCGAGCCTGCGCGAGCTGATCGACCTGGTCCCGTTCGGGGTGCCAGCCGAGCCGCCGGCGCCGCCCAGCGCCGGCGCTGGGCCGCGCGAGACGATCGCGGCGCTCGATACGGACAGCGAGCTGGCGTTGTGGAACGGCGGCATCTGGAGTTGGCTCGACGCCGCGTCGGCGATCCGCGCGGTGGCCGAGCTGGCGCCCAGGCGGCCGCGCCTGCGGCTCGTGTTCATGGGCGGAGCGCCCGACCATCCGGCGGCCGCGCGCAGCACGCGCGAGGCGCGGGAGCTGGCGGCGCAGCTCGGCCTGCTCGGCTCGGTCGTGCACTTCCATGACACCTGGGTGCCTTACGGCGAGCGCGCAGCGTGGTTGACGCAGGCCGATTGCGCGATCTCGGCCCACGCCGACCACCTGGAGACGCGCTTTGCCTACCGCACGCGACTGCTCGACTGCTTCTGGGCGGGGCTGCCGGTCGTGTGCACCTCGGGCGACGACCTGGCCGGGCAGGTGGCCGCCCGAGATCTCGGCGCGGTCGCGCCGCCGGGCGAGGTGCACGCGCTGGCGAGCGCGCTCGAGCAGGTGCTCGATCGAGGACGGGACAGCTACGCGCGGCAGCTTGCGCAGGCGGCTGCCGACAACGGCTGGCCGCGGATGGCCGCGCCGCTGGCGCGTTGGATCGCCGCGCCACCCCCGACGTCGCGTCTCGGCGACGCGCCGGGCGCGCTGCGCCGCCCGCTGTCCCAGGGCGCGCGCGAAGCCGCATACCTGGCTGGGGGGCGCGTGCTGCTGGACAGGTGGCCGCGGTGATGCTGGTCAAGGCCCGGCTCGGCCGCGGGACAGGTGCCTGGAGCACCTTGGGGCGATCGGGCTCCGCGCGAGAGTTCAGGACTGCGGAGCGGAAGCGAGCCCGAGGAACACGATCAGCGACCGGTTGAGCTGCACGAGCTCCTCGTCGCGGAGTCTGCCCAGTCGATCGCTGAGGCTCGACCTCGGCACAGTCGTGACCTTGTCCACCATCAGCTGGCTTTGTTGGTCAAGACCGTTGTCGTCGGAGGGCTTGATCGGGAGCCTGACGAGCGGAGCCTCGACGGGATTCGTCGTGAACGGACAGACGGTGACCGAGGCGGTCGCGTCGAAGCGGTCGTCTTGAAGAATGACGACGGGACGGGGCTTGCCGGTGTAGGGTCCCCGCGCCGCGGCCGTGTAGATCTCGCCGCGCGTCACCGAGAGGGAGCTTCTTCGTCGGCGGCGTCCCACGTGGAGGAGATCGCGTCGACGAAGGCTTGGTCGTCTGCCTCGCGTTCGCTTGTCGCGATCGCAACCGATTGGCTGTGGGCCTCGGCGATGAACTCGGGCGCTCGAACATCTGGAACCCAGATCTGAAGCGGCCGCAGCCCCTGACGGCGCAGGCGCTCACGGTGTTGACGCACTCGGTCGCGAGTTGAAGGCATGCACGATACGTTACATGTAACGCCTGAGCTCGTCAAGGACACCGGGTAGAGCCGAACCCTGATCGTCAGCGGCGCCTGTCTCGTGACCGTTCGTTGCTCACTACTTCTCCCCCGGCGCGACCGCCCCCGGCCGTCTACCCAGCACCAGCGCCAGCCCGGCGCGCGAGACGGCTCGCCAGGCGCTCGCCTCGTGCGGGCGCGAGCGTGCGAACAGGGCCACGCGCGGCAGGCTGATCGCGAGCTCGGCGAGTCCCAGAGCGGCGCGCTGGGCGCGCGAGAAGTGGGCGTCTGCGTAGTGCACGATGCCGTGGTGGATCGAGCGGATGCGCTCGGGCTTGGTCCAGGTGCGAAAGGTGCCGCCGCCGAGATGGCGGAACACGGCGGCCGGCACGTACAGGATCTGCCCGCGCGCGCTGAGGCGCAGCAGCAGGTCGGAGTCCTCGAACCAGAACCAGAAGCGCTCATCGAACCCGGCGACGGCGTCGAGCTCGGCGCGGCTGACGAGGATCGCCGCGGCGGCCGGCTGCGCGACCGCTTGCACGGTCGACTCGTCGAGCTGCGCGCCGTGGTAGCGGCGGGTGACGGGGTTGCCGGGCCAGCGCTCCTCGATGCCGAGCACGATCACGAGGAAGTTGGCGAGCGAGGGGAATGGCCGCGGCCGGTACTGCTCCTGCGTGGCGAGCGTGTCCGGATCGACCAGGCGCCCGCCGGCGGCGACGGCGCCGGGTCGCCCTCGCAGCGCCGCGAGCAGCGTCTCGATCGCGCCCGCCGTCACGAGCACGTCGGAGTTGAGCAGCAGCACGTACGGCGCACGACCTTGTGCGATGCCGAGGTTGTTGGCGGCGGCGAACCCGTGTGGGACGTCGAGCGGGACGACCTGCGCCTGCCGCGCGAGCCGCGTGCGCGAGTCCGCCGGCTCGCCGTCCGCCGCCTCGCCGTCGAAGGCGTTGTCGAGCACGACGACGCTGGCGAGCGACGGATCGCGGAGCTCGGCCACGCAGGCGAGCGTCATCTCGGCCATGTCCGCCGACACGATCACCACGTCGACGCTCGCCGCCGTCTGCTCGCCGTTATGTAGCTTGTCCGCTTCGATGGCCGAATCATTGCCGACGGCGAGCAGCGCGGAGGCGCCGCAGCTGACGGTGGCGGTGCTCTCCTACGACGGCCGTCACCTGCTCGAGGTGATCCTGCCGTCGCTGGCGCGCCAGCGCTTTCGCGACTTCGAGGTGGTCGTCGTCGACAACGGCTCGCGCGACGACACGGCGTCCTGGCTACGCGAGCGCTGGCCGCAGGTCGAGCTGGTGTCGCTTGCGCAGAACATCGGCGTGACGGCCGCGCTGAACGTGTGCGCGCGCGCCGGCCGCGGCGAGCTGGTCGGGCTGTTCAACAACGACCTGGAGCTCGATCCGGACTGTCTGGGCGAGCTCGTGGCCGCGCTGCGGCGAGCATCCGCAGGCGGGCTGGGCCGGGGCGAAGCTGCTCGACTTCGAGCGGCGCGAGGTGATCGACGGCGCAGGCGACGTGTTCACGTGGGCGGCGACGGGCGGTCGCCGAGGGCACGGCGAGCGCGACGTCGGCCAGTACGACGAGCCGCGAGCGATCTTCGGCGCCTGCGGCGGCGCGGCGGTGTATCGCCGCATCGGCGCTGCGAGCTGGTGGGCGACTTCGACGAGGACTTCTTCGCTTTCTACGAGGACGTCGACTGGAACCTGCGCGCGCAACTGGCCGGGCTCAGCTGCCGCTACGTGCCGAGCGCGGTCGTCTACCACATGGGCAGCGCGACGATCGGCCGCGGGCTGTCGGACTTCACGCGCTACCACCTGTGGCGCAACACGCTGTGGATCATCGCCAAGGACCTACCCGGCCTCGGCGCTGGTGCGTCACGCCCCCAGCTGGCGCTCGGCCAGGCGCTCAACCTGGCGGTGGCGATCCGCGATCGCAAGCTCGGCATCTGGCTGCGCGTGTGGCGCGACGCGCTGCGCGGGCTGCCGCGCGCGCTGGCGAAAGCGCCGCGAGGTCCAGTCGCGCAGGCGGATCGACGCGGCGGCGCTGGAGCGCGTGGTGGGGCCGGACGGCGGCCGCTAGCCCGCGCGCAGCGACTCGACGGTGTCGGCGATCCCCTGCTCCAGTGAGATCGCGGGCCGAAAGCCGACCTCGTCGCGCAGCCGAGCGATATCGGCGACGAGGCGATCGGGCTCGCCGTCGCGTCGCGGCAGCGCGCCCAGGCGCAGCAGCTCGGGGTGGCCGGCGGCGCGCGCGATCTGCGCGAGCACCTCGGAGATGGCGACGCCGTCTCCGGAGGCGATGTTGACGGGACCCTCGACGCTGCTGGCCAGCAGCGCGACGAAGCCGGCGGCGACGTCGTCGACGTGCATGAAGTCGCGGATCTGCGCGCCGTCGCTGGTCGGGGCCTCGGTGCCGCTGAGTAGCGCGCGCGCGACGCCGGGCACGAGCCGGCGCTCGTCCTCGCCGGGTCCGTACAGCAGGAACACGCGCCCCCAGGCAAGGCTGAGCTCGGTCTCGCGCGCGTAGGCTTCGGCGACCAGGCGGGTGGCGCGCTTGCACGCGCCGTACAGCGTCGCGGGCGCCTCGGGCGTGGCTGGCCGGCCGTCGCGGTCGAGCTCGAGGCAGGCCTCGCCGGAAGCTGCCCAGTCGTACTCGGCGCAGGTCCCGGCGAGCACGGCGCGGCGCCCGCCGGCGTCGGCGAAGTTGCGTAGCAGCCGCAGGCTGGCGGCGACCCAGTCGAGGTTCTCGGGCGCGTCCCAGAAACGGCCGTGCTCGGTGTACCAGGCGAAGTGCAGGAGCTGCTCGGCGGCGATCTCTCGCACGGCGGCGGCGCTGGCGCGCTCGTCGAGCAGGTCGACCTCGTGCCAGGTCACCGCCGCGAAGTCGGCGCCGCGGCAGCGGAGTCGCCGGCGGGCGCAGCGGCGGTGGCGGCGCCTGCGCGCCGCGCGAGCGCGTGCACTTGATAGCCGGCCGCGAGCAGCGGCTCGATGGCACGCGAGCCGATCAAGCCGGAGGCGCCGGTCAACAGCACGCGGGGACCGCTCATCGCGCGAGCATAATCCAGCGATCAAGCTGTCGATCCTGCTGCCGACGCGCAACCGCCTCGAGTACCTGAAGCTCGCGGTCGAGTCGGTGCTGCGCCAGGACTCGGACGAGTGGCAGATCGTGATCTCGGACAACTGCTCCGATCAGGACGTCGCGGGGTACGCCGCCTCGCTGCAGGACGCGCGCGTCGTGTACCGCCGCACGGAGCGTGTGGTGCCGGTCACCGAGAACTGGAACCGCGCGCTAGCTCTCAGCGACGGCGACCACGTGATCATGCTCGGCGACGACGACGCGCTGCTGCCCGGCTATGTGAGCCGCATGCGCGAACTGCTGGAGCGCTACGAGCAGCCCGACGTGATCTACACGAAGGCGCTGCTGTTCACCTACCCGGGCGTCGACCCGGCGAGGCCGTCGGGGTGGCTGATGGAGCACGGCTGCGGCGAGTTCTTCGCGGGCGCCCGGGGCCCGTTCGTGCTCGAGCACGAACGCGCGCTGGAGCTGGTGCGCGCGGCGATGGGCTTTCGCCTGCGCTACGACTTCAACGCGCAGTTCGCGTTGATCTCGCGGGGGCTGATCGACTCGCTGCAGACCTACGGCGACTTCTACCAGTCGGACTTCCCCGACTACTACTCGATGAACGCCGCGTTCGCGAGCGCGAAGAAGATCGTGATCGACCCGCAACCGCGCGTGGTGATCGGCGTCACTCCCAAGTCCTACGGCTACTTCCACGTCAACGAAAAGGAGCAGGAAGGCCGCGAGTTCCTCGGCGGAGGCGCCGTTGCGCAGGCGGCGGGGACGAACATCAACGTCGGCTGGCTGAGCGCGATGAGCGCGCTGGAGCGGAGTCTGGGCGCCGAGCACGGGCTGTCGGTCGATCGCCGTCGCTACCGGTTCGTACAGGCTGCTCATGTTTATGCGCGCTTGCGCGCGGGGGTATCGCGTGGCGAGGACGTGGCGCAGCTGGAGCAGGAGCTGCCGCTGCTGGAGCGCTGGGGCTATCGCGCTGCGAACGGCGCGCTGGGCCTGCTCGACCGGATCGTGCCGACGGGGCGCAGGGCGGCGCTGACGCGGCTGTTCAATCGTCTCGTCGGCCAGCTGCCGGCGATCGACCCCGAGATCGTCGAGGGCCGCTACGCGGACGTGCTCGAGGTGTGCGCCGAGCGCGCCGAGGG
Source organism: uncultured Solirubrobacteraceae bacterium (assembly GCA_963846205.1). Lineage (GTDB taxonomy): Bacteria > Actinomycetota > Thermoleophilia > Solirubrobacterales > Solirubrobacteraceae > Palsa-744. The sequence continues at coordinate 60,906 of CAWJVB010000007.1, forward strand.
GCGCTCGGCCGAGCAGGCGGGCATCCTCGCCGACGGCTCAGCGAGCGCGCGTCGGGGGGACGACTCAGCCGGCGCGCGCCGCGGGGACGGCTCAGCCGGCGCGGCGCAGCCGGCGCGGTAGCAGGTCGATCAGCTCGGCCGGCAGCGCGCGCAGGGCGAGCAAAGCGGCCAGGTACAGCGCAGCCGAGATCGCCACGCGAGCGACCTCGGAGACGGGCAGCAGCGCGGGCGCGGCGGCGATCGCGATCGCCACGGCGACCTTGGGCAGCACGCGGAAGGAGGGGCGCAGGTGCGCGCGCCCGTGCGCGAGCAGCCACGCGCCGACGAACGCGTTGGCGAGCTCGACGGCCGAGGTGCCGATCGCGGCGCCGCGTGCGCCGTCGACGCTGGCGAGGATCGACACGACGACGACGACCGCCGCCAACGCGGACAGGTTGAAGATCAGGATCGTGCGGTGGCGTGCGAGGCTGAGCAGGCCGAAGCCCCACACGGTGCCGACGAACGTGGCGCCGACTGAGATGCCCTGGATCGCGAGCACGTCGGCGGCGGGCGCGAACTTGTGCCCGCCGATCAGTTCGATCGCGAAGCGCGCGCCGAGCGCGATCGCAAGGGACATCCAGGCGCCGACGATCAGCGACACTTCGAACACGCGCTCGATCGCGTAGGCGAGCCGCACGTGATCGTCGCGCGCGGCTCGCGAGAAGATCGGGAAGGCGACGCCGACGAGCATCGCGGGAATCGCGAACAGCGCCGCCATCACGTTGAAGGACAGGCTGAAATAGCCGAGCTGAAAGCCGCTCGAGAGCAGCGACACGAGCAGGATCGCGACGCGGAAGTAGATGGCGGCGGCGGCGACTGCGGCCGCGTAGGAGAGCACGGGCGCGACCAGCGCGCGCCACTCGCCGAGCACGATGCGTACGCGCATCGGCACGATGCCGCGGAACACGACGATCGTCAGCGCCAGCACCGCGAGGCTGGCCGGGATCGGCGCCGCGAGGAAGGCCAGCAGCCCGGCGCCGGCGAGCACGAAGGCGACGATCAGCAGGGACAACAGCAGCTGGCGCAGGAATTCGAACAGCGAGGTCCAGCCCAGGCGCATGTCGACCATCAGCGGGATCGCCAGCGTCCCCTGCCACACGGTGAAGATCAGACCGGTGCCGGCGAGCAGCACCCCGATGCCGAGCGTGACGCCGTAGGCGATCAGCGCGAACACGGTCACGGCGAGCACGCCGATCAGCGTGATGAACAGGCGCAGCCCGAGCAGCGTGCTGGCCATGCGCACGCGCTCGGCGCCGCGGCGGATCGCGAGCTCGCGCAGCCCGATCGCGGTCAGCCCGAGGTCGGAGGCGGCCGCCACGAGCGCGACGAGCGAGCCGCGCAGCCGTGTAGCGGCCGCTGTCGACGACGCCGAGGTGGCGATACAGAGAGCGCTGCCGGAGCCGAGCGCGAGCAGCGAGGCGGCCGCGTAGCCGCCGATCCGCAGGGCGCCGCCGCGCACTGCCGCCGGCCCGGCCTCGGGCGTCGACAGCAGGTCGCGCTCGAGCTCGCGGCGTCGGCGCTACGGCGCCTCGCGGCGGCGCACGGCGGCCTCGCTGGCGTCGGCGCTCACGGCGGCGGCAGCTTGACGAAGATCGACGCGTAGGCGCAACCGTTCAGGCCGCGCGTCTCGATCGGGCTCAGCGCGCGCGTGATCGCGCCCGAGCTGATCGCGTTCAGCCGGGTCGCGGGTCGGCTGCGCGGAGCGCGGCGCAGCGCGTACTGCCAGCCGAACCGGTTCCAGTGTCGCCCGGCGGCGTCGCTGGTCGTCGTGGAGACCGGTTGCAGGCGCAGCTGCGAGCAGCGATCGGCGAGCGTGCCGGCTGGGATCAGGAACAGGTGGCGCGGCGCGTCGAGATGCGCCCAGCGCCGGCCGAGCAGCTTGAACTGCAGCGGCCGCCGGGTTCGGCGTCGCGATCGCGAGCACCCCGCCGTCCAGCAGGTTGGCGGCGGCGCGCTCGATCACCTCCCACGGGCGCCTCAGGTGCTCGATCACGTGCCACATGACTACCGCCCGGCTCGGCGGCAGCTCGGCGATCGCTTGCTCGGGGTGCTCACTCTCGATCGCGTCGACGCCGGCGACATCACGCAGGTAGCGCGCAGGCGCGGGCATCCATCTCGATCGCGCTGACCTCGAAGCCGGCGTGCAGCGCTGCGCGTGCGAAAACGCCCTCGCCGGGGCCGATCTCGATCAGCCGGCCGGGACCGACGCGCTCGCGCAGCGTCTGCGCCGTCGCCGCCTGCGACTCGGCCAGCCGGTCGAGCTCGGCCAGCGAGGGCAGCTCGTAGTACTCGCGCGGGTAGTACGGCGACAGGTCGTCGGGCGGCTGCGGCTGGAAGTACGTCGCGCAGTTCTCACAGCGCGCGTAATCGAAGCGCTCGCGACCGCTCGCCGCGGTTCAGGTCGGCGGCGAAGAAGGCGTGCGTCGCGGGCCCTGCGCACAGTGGACAGCGCGCGGACGTCCCCGTCCCGCCTGCGTCACGCTCGCGCCGGCGCGCCGCGCTCATCCAGCGAAGTCGCGGAACGCGCGGTCGCGCTCGGAGACGATGCGCGAGTCGGCGGGTGGCCACTCGATCGCAAACGCGGGATCGTCGAAGCGCACGCCGCGCGCCGAGTCGGGGACGTAGGCGCTGCCCATCTGGTAGAGCACTTCGCTGTCGTCGGTGAGCGTCTGGAAGCCGTGTGCGAGCCCCTCGGGGATGTAGAAGGCGAGGCGGTTCTCGGCGCTCAGCTCGGCGCCGTGCCAGCGGCGGTAGGTCGCGGACGCGGGGCGCAGGTCGACGGCGACGTCGAACACGGCGCCGCGCACGCAGCGCACGAGCTTTGACTCGCCGTGCGGCTCGGCCTGGTAGTGCAGCCCCCGCAGCGTGCCGCGCATCGCGTTGAACGACGCGTTGCACTGGGCGATCGTCGGGTTGATGCCCGCGCGCGAGGAACTCGTCGGCGTCGAACGTGCGCGCGAACCAGCCCCGCTCGTCGCCGAGCAGTTCCAGCTCGATGATCCACGCGCCGTCCAACGGCGTCGGCAGGAAGCGCATCAGCGGCACACGCTCCAGGCGTCCGGGCGCGATCGCGGCGGCGCGCTCACGGCAGCAGCGTCAACTTCGGGGTGCGCGCGGCGAAGCGCCCACCCCACTCGCGCACGAAGTCGAGCTGCTGCACGATCTCGTCCTTGAGGTTCCAGGGCAGGATCAGCACCACGTCGGGGCGGTCCTCGCGCAGCTGCTCGGGCGAGCGGATCGGGATGTGGCTGCCGGGCAGGAAGTGGCCCTGCTTGTGCGGGTTCAGATCGCACGTGTACTCGATGAAGTCACCTCGCACGCCGCAGTAGTTGAGCAGCGTGTTGCCCTTTGCGGGCGCGCCGTAGGCGGCCACGCGCAGGCCCTGCTGCTTGAGCTCGATCAGGAAGCGCAGGATCTCGCGCTTGTCCTGCTCGACGCGTGCGCCGAAGCCCCGGTAGGTGTCGAGGCGCTCGTAGCCGCCGGCGCGCTCGCGCTCGGCGAGCTCGCGTGCGGCATCGCTGTCGGGCTTGCTGGCGTCCTCGGCATGGGCGCCGTAGATGCGCAGCGAGCCGCCGTGGGTGGGCAGTTGCTCGACGTCGAACAGGCGCAGCCCGTGCGCCGCGAACACCGCGCTGACGGTCAGGAAGGAGAAGTAGGAGAAATGCTCGTGATAGATCGTGTCCCACTGGTTGCGCTCGATCAGGCTGAGCAGATGGGGGAACTCCATCGTGATCACGCCTTCGGGCTTGAGCAGCAGCTTCATGCCGGCGACGAAGTCGTTGAGGTCGGGGACGTGCGCGAGCACGTTGTTGCCGAGCAGCAGGTCCGCCGGGGACTTCAGCGCGAGCTCGCGCGCCGCCCGCTCGCCGAAGAACTCGACGACCGTCGGCACGCCTTTCTCGATCGCGACCTGCGCGACGTTGGCCGCCGGCTCGATGCCCAGAACGGGAATCTGACGCTCGCCGAAGAACTGCAGCAGGTAACCGTCGTTGGAGGCGATCTCGACGACCTGGCTGCTCGAGTCCAGGCCCAGCCGCTCGGCCATCTGCTCGGCGTAGCGGCGGCTGTGCTCGAGCCAGCTCGAGGAGTACGAGGAGAAGTAGGCGTAGTCGGAGAAGATCTGCTCGGGCGTCTCGAACTCCTCGAGCTGCACGAGAAAGCATTTCGCGCACACGAGCGCGCGCAGCGGGTAGAACGGCTCCATCGCGTTGACGCGCTCGGCCGGCAGGTAGGCGTTGGCCAGTGGCGACATGCCGAGGTCGGCGAACACGTCCGTGACGGGCGCGCCGCAGAATCGACAGGCAGTGGCGGTCATGGATCGGGCGTGGCGCTCATGGCTCGGCGACGGCGCTCCTGGCTCGGCTGTGGCGCTCGTCGCTCGGCGGTCGTCGATTGCGATCGGCGGTCGCACTCATGCCGAGTTGGCGGCGTAGCAGAAGGTGTCGATCTGGCCGAGCGTGACGGCGCGCATGTCGGCTCCCTCGCGCAGCGCCTGATACCACTCGACGATGCTCGCGAGCGCCTCCTCGAGACCAACCGGCGGCCGCCAGCCGAGCGCCAGCCGAGCGCGCGAGGAGTCGAGCTTGAGATAGCGCGCCTCGTGCGGATGCGGCCCCTCGTCTAGCGTCCAGCGCAGCTCCCCCGGCCACAGCTCGGAGAGCCGCTCGACGAGCCAGCCGACCGAGCGCGCGTCCTGCTCGGCGGGGCCGAAGTTCCACCCGGTGGCGTGGTCGGCCGACTCGTGCAGCGCCTGCGCGAGCACGAGGTAGCCGCTGAGCGGGTTGAGCACGTGCTGCCACGGACGGATCGAGTTGGGGTTGCGCACGCGCGCCGCCTCGCCGGCGAGCGCTGCGCGCATCAGGTCGGGCACCAGCCGGTCCTCGCCCCAGTCGCCGCCGCCGATCACGTTGCCGGCACGCGCGGAGGCGATGCGCGGCCCGTCGGGATCGGAGAAGAAGGAGCTGCGAAAGGCGCTCGTGACGAGCTCCGCGCAGCCCTTGGAGTTGGAGTAGGGATCGTGCCCGCCCATCGGCTCGTCCTCGCGATAGCCCCACTCCCACTCGCGGTTCTCGTAGCACTTGTCGGAGGTCACATTGACGAGCGCACGCACGTCCGCGCCGTGGCGTCGCACGGCGTCGAGCACGTTCACGGTGCCCATCACGTTCGTCGCATACGTGTCGCGCGGCTCGACGAACGAGCGCCGCACCAGCGACTGCGCGGCCATGTGCACGATCACCTCGGGCCGGCTGGCGGCGACCACGCGCGCGACCGCCTCGGCGTCGCGCACGTCGCCCTCGACGCTCTCCATTTCCTCTTCGACACGGGCCAGTTCGTGCAGCGAGGGCTGCGTCGGCCGCCCCGAGGAGAAGCCCGTCACGCGGGCGCCGAGCGACTGCAGCCACAGCGCCAGCCAGGCCCCCTTGAAGCCCGAGTGCCCGGTGATCAGCACGCGCCGCTCACGCCAGAAATCCGGGTCGACGAGCGCGCGCGGCGGGGAGGCGCTCATCCTCGACTCGCCCCCGCGTCCCGCCAGGGAGGCGCGCCCGAGCTCCACAGCTCCTCGAAGTGGTTGCGGTCGCGGAGCGTATCCATCGCCTGCCAGAAGCCTTCGTGGCGATAGCTGGACAGCTGGCCGTCGCGCGCGAGCGAGCGCATCGGCTGCTGCTCCCAGACCGTGTCGTCGCCGTCGATGTAGCGGCCGACGTCGGGCGACAGCACGAAGAAGCCGCCGTTCGTCCAGCCGCCGTCGCCGCGGGGCTTCTCCTCGAACTCGCGCACGCGCTCGCCCTCGATATCGAGCGCGCCGAAGCGTCCGGGCGGCTGCACCGCGGTGACCGTCGCGAGCGTGCCCTGCTCGCGGTGGAACTCGACCAGGGCAGTGATGTCGAGGTCGGACAGGCCGTCGCCGTAGGTGAAGCAGAAGTCCTCGTCGCCCACATACGGCAGCACGCGCTTGAGGCGGCCGCCGGTCATCGTCTGCTCGCCCGTGTCGATCAGCGTGACGCGCCACGGCTCGGTCTCGGAGCGGTGCACCTCCATGCTGCCCTTGGCCAGGTCGAAGGACACGTCGCACGTGTGCAGGTAGTAGTTGGCGAAGTACTCCTTGATCAGGTAGCCCTTATAGCCGAGGCAGATCACGAACTCGTCGATGCCGTGCGCGGCATACATCTTCATGATGTGCCACAGCATCGGCTTGCCGCCGATCTCGACCATCGGCTTGGGGCGCACGGCGGTCTCCTCGCTGAGTCGCGAGCCGAAGCCGCCGGCCAGGATCACGGCCTTCACGGCGAGCAGGTTATTGCAGCTCAGCGCCGGATCGCTGGTGAGGTCCCGAGCACTTCGCCCGACGCGCCCAGCGCCTGCACCGCGAACACGGGCGCGGCGCTGGGCACCGCCACCGCCGTCTCGAAGCCACCGACGGGCGCTGTGACGAGCGTCTGCAGAGTGCTCGGCGTGGCTCCTGCGAGCACCTCCACGCGTTCACCCCCGTCGCCCCGTTCCAGCTCGCGTAGACGGTCGTGTGGGCGGGATCGGTGGCCTTCAAGGCGATCGCGGGAGGCGCGGCGGGGACCGCACTCCAGGGGAAGCGCAGGGCGCGGTACACCTGCGTGGGAGCCGGCAGGTGGCCGTCGAACACCTCCGCTCCGGCCGCGTTGAACTCCTGAAGTACGGTTTTTCGCCCCACCCGACGAACGTGTCGCCGTTGGCGAGCACCTGCGCGTCGCCCTGACTGCCTGACAGCAGCGGCGGCGTGCGCACGTCGCGCCCGAGCAGCGTCACGGTCCGGCTGCTTCAGTCGATCCGCTCGTGGATCGCGCGCGACTGCGAATGCGCCTTCGGAGTCGCGCCGTTGTCGAAGATCGTGAGCGTGTGATCGGGCAGCCAGCGGGCGTCGTGCTGCCAGGCCGTGCCGGTTCCCGGGCCCATCCGGAAGCTCGAGCGACTTGCCGCCGATCCGCCACAGGATCGCGCCGCTCGTGCGCGTGCGATCTCGTACAACGCCCAGGTATTGCGCGAGGAGATCAGGAAGTCGCCGTCGCCCCACGGGTCGGGCGAGATCGAGTTGAGATGGAAGAAGTCCCAGGGGCGATTGGGGTCCTGCGGCAGGTGTTCGTAGGAGTCGGTCAGCGCGACGTGTCCGTAGGCGTGCCACTCGAACATCACCAGGCCCGTCTTGACGTCGATCAGCTGGACCACCGCGTCCTGCAGCTCGCCGTCGCGCGAGCCCCCGACCGAGGACAGGTCGGCATGCATGAGCGAGTAGGTCGATATGTAGCGCCGAGCCTTGCGCGGTTAGCTGCAGCTCGTGCAGGTCGACGTGGTAGCCGTTGCCGGCATTCACGAAGGCGATCGGCACGATAGCTGCTGCTCGAGATCTCGTCGGATCCGAAGCCAACGTCGACGTCGATGTGTCCCTGCCAGAACGTGAGCACCGGCTTGCCTTCGTAGCTCTGCAGCTGCAGGTCTCGATCGCATCGCCGGGCGCCGCGGGCAGAAACCAGATCAGCCTGCCGGCGCCGCTCGATGATCATCGCGCCGTTCTGCCCGCGCCCGCCGTCGGCGGTGAGGAAGATGTCGCCGGGCGCGGCCGCGCGGCGAGCTCGTCGACCTGACGGTCGGCGGCGCCAGGTTCGGCTGCGAGACGAAGCTCTGGCTGGCATAGGGCTTGGGGGCGGGACGGCCGCGTGCCGGCCGGCAGCGGATAATCGAGCTGGCGCGCGATCGTGAACGTCGTGCCGACGCGCCGCGCGTGGCTGCGCGTACCGACCACCGCGCTGACGCGGCACCCGCTCGCCTTCGTCGAACCCGCGCGTCGGCAGGAAGCTCGCCCCGCTCGCGCTCGCGTACGCGCGCAGCTTGCCGGCGTGCGAGCCGCTACGCGAGCCGACGACGGACACGCGCGAGATCTCACCCACCGGTACGCCGAGGAAGCTGATCTGGGTGTGCGGCGAGGCGTCTGGCGTCCCGTCTAGCGGCGAGATCGTGACGGCTCGCGCGCCCGACGCGCTCGCGCCGAGCACGATCACCGCGCCGACCAGCGCCAGCGCACCGATCCGGCTGCCCGCCGCGTTGCGCAACGATCGCGTGCAGACGGCCGCAGTCACGTGCCGGCACGCTACTGCGTGCTCGTCCCGGCGTTACCGTAGCGGTCGTCGCACGCGAGAATCCAAGCGTGCCCGATCTGGATATCTGGAGCTCATCCCAAGAGCCAGTCACCGCAAACAAAGGAGCCAACGATGGGTGAGAGCTCGCCAACCATCGCCCGTGACTCACCGCCCAGCACGCTCGCCGATCATGGCCTGCGTCGCGCAACCCCACAGGACGTTCAACGCTTGAAGACGGTACTGGCGGTCGCGTTCTTTGAGGATCCGGTGTTCGGCTGGTTGATGCCCGAGGACACCACGAGGACGGCGCGCCTGCGTCGCTACTTTGGGATCGAGCTGCGCCACCTCGCGTTGGCGCGCGGCCGCGTGTGGACGACGAGCGACCTCGCCGGCGCAGCACTGAGCCTGCCGCCCGGCGCCTGGCGCTCGCCACTGCGCGTCACCCTGCTGGAGGGCAGCGCCTTTGGGATCCGCTTGTCCAGGGCGGCGAGGTTGGGGGCCGCGATGGAGTGGCGTCACGTGCGTGGCGTACGCGAGCCGCACTATTACGTCCGCGACGTTGGCGTGGACCCAGACATGCAGGGCAAGGGTCTCGGCAGCGCACTCATGCGCCCAACGCTCGAGCGCTGCGATCGGGAGGGCGTGCCCGCTTACCTCGAGGCGTCCAGCGAGCGCAGCGCCGCGCTGTATGAGCGCCTCGGCTTCCGGCTCACCGGCGAGCTCCGCGTCGGGGGCAGCCCCCCTCTGCGGCTCATGCGTCGTCCCGCACATCCGCCACAGGCGACGCCCTGAACAAGACCTGCCGTCGACGCTCCGGGGGCCCTCGAGGCGACGGGCTTGCCGCCCGACGCGGTCAGCGCTCGTGCACCGCGACGACGTTCGAGGATCCCGCCGTGAACGGGAAGTCCGACTCGGGTTCCGAGCGAGCGCGAAAGCGATAGTTGGCGGGACCGGGGAACTTGAAGCGATAGGCCGCTCGAAAGCGCCCGCGGGCGTTCGTGCGCACGACCCTGAACTCGATCCACGCGCTGCCCGGCGAGCGCGCCTCGAGGATCAGCTGCTTGCCGCCGCGCGGGATCGGCCCGCCTCGCAGGCTCCCGCGAAAGAAGATTCCGTTGCCGACGCTGGTCGTGTGCGGCGAGACCGCGAGCGCGATGCTGGCGGGCACCTGCAACGTCAGCGTGCGCGCCGCGACAGGCTGGGCGTCGCCCACGTGGGCGCGGTAGGCGAAGCTCAGCGACCGCGAGGAGGTCCCTGCGGGAATGCGCACGCTGAAGCGACCGTCCGCGCCGGTCAGCGGGCTCGGCATCGCCAGCGGCGTGGCGCCCGCGTAGTCGGGCAAGGCACGCAGGTCGATCGCGGCTCCCGCGATGGGCACCCCGCCGGGAGCCGTGAGCTGCCCGCTGATCGTCCGCGAGCGCCCGTATCCGCTGACGAGGCTCGCCTTGCTCGTCTCGTTCCAGCGCACCGACAGCGTCGCCTGCGTCGACGCGTTCGTCCCGTTCGGCGCACCGGGAGGCGTCGGGTTGTCGATCGCGACGTTCCTGTCGAGCACCGTCGCAGCGTTGCCAGCCGCGTCCGTCACGCTCACAACCAGGTGGTGCACCCCGTTGCTCACCTTGGTGGTGTCGAAAGGCACGTCGGCGCTCACCGACTGTTGGCACGGCCGCACGTACAGGAACGCCGGCAACCCGTCGCTCGTCTGCCCCACGTCCCTGCAGCGCCCTTCGTTAGAGCTGATCAGCGTGCTCTGCACCACCTGGCCATCCACGCTGAACACCGCCTGATAAACGCCCGACCCCGGGTCCGTCGCGTCGAACACGACATCGCTCTGCCCCTGCACCGCCGGCGCACTCGCAAGTTCGCCGCTCACGTCACTCGCATGCGGACCTTCGCTCTGTTCGAGGGTTAGGTCGGCAGCGTAGATGTAGATGGCGGCTGCAAAGCCATTGGCGTCGCCTGTCGCCGTCAGGACATTCCCCGTGGCCCCGCCTCCGCACGCCGCGTTGACATAGAGGCGGACCCGGAGATCTGGCGCTTGGGACGTTGAACGCGATTCCGGCGCGCAAGCGGATGCGCAAGTGTCGCCCTCCCGGAGCAACCAATCGCGCATAGATGCATTCTTCGAACGTCGCCGCGGGTTCATCGGTCCAGCGAGCCAGAATTGGTAGGTCGGCGTTCGACTACCCGGCCTCCGTCTGTGTCCCCGGCCCTCCACAGCGTCGCTTGTGCCAACTTCGTCTGTCGGGTGGCGCCATGAACTCCCACGTCGCACGGTCGACGTTGGCTCCGTGGATTGTCGCGTCCCCGAGCGCTGCCACGAGCGCGCCGCCTTCGCCACAGGTGTTCACTGCGTAGTCGTCGAAGGCGCCGCCGGGTGCGACGGACCCGCTCCAGCCGTCCGCGGGCGCGGGTTCTCCGTTGGGCATGCGGCAGGAATAGACGTGGTACTGGCCAGCGTGGGCCGAAGCCGCCAGCGCTGCAAGCGCCAGGGTCGCCGCGACTGCTGCTGCCTTGAAGACCCTTCTGAGCATCCCATCCGTATGTCGGAGCCGAGGGGCCTCATGCCCCCCTCGACATTCTCGATGAGCGTCGGCACCGCGGCAAACGATGTCTCCAACCTCAGGCGCTGACGGCGATCGGCAAGCTCGGACCTCAGGCGCTGAAGGCGATCGGCAGCTCGGCCAGGCCGTAGATGCCCGATACGCCTTCGAACACGGGCTCGCCGTGCAGGCGCAGGTCGTGCAGGTGCTGCGAGAGGAAGGCGAGGCCCTCCTGCAGCTCCACGCGCGCCAGGTTTGCGCCGAGGCAGTAGTGCACGCCGGCGCCGAAGGTCAGTGGGCGCGCGCGGCCGCGGTCGGCGGTGATGTCGAAGCTGTCCGCTCCAAGCGGCCCGGCGGCGTCCTCGTCGAGGTCGCGGTTGGCCGTGAACGCGCACACCATCACCACGGTCCCCTCCGGGAACACGACGTCGCGGATACTCGACGTCCTCGACGGTGATGCGTGCGGTGAACGGCGTGATCGGCTCGTAGCGAAGCGACTCCTCGACGGCGCGGTCTGCCAGCGACGGGTCCGCGGCCAGCAGTTGCCACTGGTCGGGGTGTTCGGCCAGCAGCCGCACCGCGTGCGCGAGCTGGCTCTGGCTCGTGTCGACGCCGCCCACCAGCACGTTGAAGACGAGGTTGATGCACTCCACGTCGCTGAGCCGCTCGCCCTCCTCTTCCGCCGCGATCAGCTTCGAGATCAAGTCGTCGCGCGGATCGTCGCGACGCGCACGCACGAGCTCATCGCGCGTACTCGTAGAACTCCTCCACGGCCTGCGCGATCAGCTCTTTCTCGCTGGCCATGCTGACCGCATCGAACTGGCGCTGGATCCAGTTCGACCAGTGGTGCAGTCGCGGAGCATCCTCGAGCGGGGCACCCATCACGGTGGCTATCGCCAGCGACGGATACGGCTTCGCGAACGCATCCACGAAATCACAAAAAACGACGCCCTCGTCCGCCTCCCCCGCCGTGGCCGGCGAAGCCGCGATCGCCCGAGCGAGCAGATCCTGCAAGAAATCTTGCATGACGGGGCGGTAGCGCTCGACCGCACGCGGCGACAGCGCCGGGTTCACGAGGCTGCGCAGGCGCGTGTGATCGGCGCCGTTGACGTGCAGGATGTTGCGCTGCATCTGCTCGAACAGCGGCCCCTCGCTGACGCCGAAGATCTCCGCGATCTTCATGCCCGGGAAGATCGCCGAGCGCGTGCGCAGGAAGAACTCGCCCGCCTCGCGGTCGAGCGTCATGTAGCCGAACGGCGCGTTCGCCAGCCAGCCCTGCGCGCGCACCTCCGCCATCGCCTCGTGGAAGCGCGCTCCCCGCATCGCCTCCTCCGTCGGGTCGAACGTCGGCAGCTCCAGCTCGCTCACCAGCGTCATCGCGCCGCCATCCTTTCAGGCGGAGCTCCCGCTGCGCACGTCCGAGCCTCAGGTGTAGGAGAACCGATCGGCGGGCGGGCTCGGTTTGCTCTTCAGTTTGCCAACCACCGCACGCACGTCCACCGTCCCCGGTTTGCCGCCTTTGTGCGCCGGTGTCACCGCCGTGCACGTGGTAGTCGAGCTGCATTCCACCGAGGTGGCGTAGCTCTGGCTGAATTTGAAGCTAGTCGTTTCGATGCCGGGAGCGAAGCCCGTCCCGGTGATCGTCACGCTCGTGCCGCCGCTCACGGGTCCCGAGTCGGGGCTGATCCCGCTGATCGTCGGCGCCCCGTATTTGAACACCGTATGCGCGTTCTGAGCGCTTGTTCCGCCGAGCGTCGTGACGCTCACCGGCACGTCGCCAGAGCCCGGCGGAGACGTCACGATGAGGTGCGCGGGGAACGCGGTATTGGCGGTGGCAGCGACCCTCGTAGACCCGAAGTGGACTTCGAGCGGCCCCTCGAATCCGCTCCCCACGATCGTCACGCTCGTGCCGCCTTCAGCGGGGCCCTTAGCTGGTTTCAGCGCCGTCGCGACCGGCTGCGGGAACGAATCGTGATAGCGGAAGTAGTCGTCGATCACCGGCACGCTTTCGCCCGACGCCGTCGTCACCGTCACGCTCACTTTGCCTTCCGACTCGGGCGGAGATATCGCAGTGATCGATTCTTCGGAGTCGACCGTGAAGCTCGGCGCATCCACGGAGCCAAAGTGCACCGCGGTCGTTTCCGACAGTTCGGTCCCCGTGATCGTGACTTCCTCGCCACCTTTGTCGAGGCCATCGTGCGGGGCGACGTGCGCTACCGTCGGGCGCGGCCGGCCGTACACCAGGCTGTCTTCGCCGCCGCCGGAGATCAGGCTGGCATAGCCGAGGGATCCGGCCGTTTCGACCGGGACATAGGCCGAGCTGAGGAACGAGCAGACTTCTCCGCCGTTTCTCCCGCTGCCGTCCCCGAGCTGGCCGTTGCAGCCGCGTCCCCAGCTTACGACGTCCGAACCCACCAGCGCCACATCGTGGTCGCTGCCGGCCGAGATCGACTTGAGCCCTGCCAGATACGGGCCAAACCGGCACACAGACGCCTCGGGGAAGCCGACGGCGCACACCTGAAGGGCACGTCGCTGTACGGCAGTTCTTCGTCGGGACCGCCGAAGGGTTCGGCCCGACCGCCAACACCGAGCACTCCGCCCGAGTCGGTCCCCCACGACATCACCGTGCCGTCGCCGAGCAGCGCCACGCTGCTCTGTTCGCCCGCCGCGACAGCCGCCGCCCCGCTCAGCCCACTCACGGGCACGGGGACCGTGCTCGACGTGGTCGAGCCGTCGCCCAGCTGCCCTTCATTGTTCGAGCCCCACGCCATCACCGTGCCGTTGCCGAGCAGGGCGAGGCTGTGCGAGCCCGCGCCCGCGCCGACCCCCTGTGCCGCGGCGATCGCGCTCACGCCGCTCAGCCCGCTCACTGCGACAGGCACGTGCGAGTTTTTCGTCGAGCCGTTGCCGAGCTGGCCGCTCCCGTTTGCGCCCCACGCCATCACCGTGCCGTCGCTGAGCAGAGCCAGGGTGTGCGAGCCCCCAGCCGAGATCGCGGTAACGCCGCTCAGCCCGCTCAAAGCCACGGGCGTCGCGCTGCACGGCCTGCTCACTTCGCTGTCATGACCGATGTAGCTGCACGTGCTCGGTCCGGTCTCAGTGCCGTCCCCCAACTGACCGAGCGAGTTTTCCCCCACGCCACGACCGTGCCGTCTTCCAACAGCGCCACGCTGTGGTCGCCGCCGGCCGACAGCGCTGCGACTTCCTGCAGATACGGCACCATCCGGACACAGACCCGCCGTGCCCACAGCGCACACGGATTCGGGCAGCGAGGCGAAGTTGTCATGTTCTTCGACGGCCCTCGCGCCATCCCCCAGCCTGCCCCAGTTGGCGACCCCCCACGACCACGCGTGGCTGGGGGCCGTCGCCGTCGCCGTCCCGGCACCCACCGAGCTCGCGGCCGCGATGCTTACGGCCAGGACAGCGCCAGCTCGCAACCACCGCCCCCAGGCCCGACGTCGAACCCGCGAGAAGCGATACGCCAAGACGTTCATCGTGTGCCCCCGTCCCCGATACGGCTCACGCCGTCCGGCTCGTTAGCCGACCCGCCCTGGCCTCCCTGCGAGAGCGCCGCATACGAGGCTACTCTCATTCTTTGGAACCGGCTGTCAGGTTCGTCCGGGCTCCCGCACGACCTTCTTGCCCGGGTTCAGCAGCCCCTTCGGGTCGAACACGCGCTTGATCTCCTCCTGCAGTCGAAAGACCCGATCGCCGAGCTGCGCGGGGAGCTGGCTGCGCTTGAGCCAGCCGACGCCGTGCTCCCCAGTGATCGACCCACCCAGCGAGATCGCCAGCGCGAACACCTGCTCGGCTACCGCGTCCGCGTCGTCGAGCTCCGCTCGCTCGGCGGGGTCCACGAGCACGGTCGCGTGCACGTTGCCCTCGCCGCCGTGTCCCCACGCGCACGACTCGAGCCCATGCTGTGAGGCGATCTCGCCGAACCGCGCGAGACCCTCGGCGAGACGCTCCGTCGGGAACACCACGTCCTCGCTCACCTTCGCGCCGCGCTGCGCCGTCACGACGCCGTTGAATCCGTCCCGCCAGCTCCACAGCGCGCGCACATCGGGGGCTGCGTCGACCGTCTCAGCCTCGCCCGCGAGCACCTCCAGCACGTCCCGGCGCTGCGCCTCTGCCTGCTCCCGCGTCCCGTCCACCTCGACGATCAGCGCGAAGCCCGCGTCGGCTGGTACCCCGGCCGAGCCCTCGCCGGCGCCGGCGTCGGGATAGCCGCGGGCCACGATGCGCAGGGTGTCGGCATCGATGAACTCCAGCGCCGACGGCTGCGTTCCCGCTTCCAGCAGCTCCGCCATCGTGGCGCACCCCTGCTCGCGCGTGGGCATGAACGCGACCAGCAAGATCGCTGCCTCCGGCGCCGGCAGCAGGCGCAGGCGCACCGCCGTGATCACGCCCAGCGTTCCCTCAGAGCCGATCAGCAGGTCCTTGAGGTCGTATCCCGCCACGTCCTTGCGCGCCCAGCCGCCCAGCTGCACGAGCTCGCCAGGCGCCAGCACGACCTCCATCCCCGTCACCCACGCGCCCGTCACGCCGTACTTGAGCGCGTGCGGGCCGCCCGCGTTGGTGGCCACGTTGCCGCCGATCTGCGACTGCTCGGACGCTCCCGGGTCGGGTCCGAAGAACAGCCCGTTCTCGCGCGCCAGGCGCTGCACGTCGTGTGTGCTCACCCCCGCCTCAGGGAACATCCGCCACAGCGCAGGCTCGAGCTCTCGCACCGCGCGCAGCCGCTCCAGCGAGAGCACCACGCCGCCCTCCGTCGGCACCGCGCCGCCCGTCAGACCCGTGCCGCCGCCGCGCGCCACGATCGGCACGTCGTGCGCGTAGCACCAGCTCACGACCGCCGCCACCTGCTCGGCGCTGCCCGGCAGCACGACCGCGTCGGCGCGTCCGCGCAGCTCGCGCCGGCGCGAGCTGTCGCTGTTGTAGGGGGAGCCTGCGGGTGCGTCGAGGACGTACTCGCCGCCGATCAGCCGTCCCAGCTCAGCCTGCACCGCCTACCGCCAGCCCGATCGTGCTCGGCCCATCCGCCATGACTAGCACACGCCCACCGGCCGGCTGTGTCGCCTGCGCCGGCGCCGCACCAAGATCGCGTGCACCGCTCAACTCCCCACGCGGGGCGCCGACACAACCCGCTACAGCCGATGCCGTCCGGGGAGTGGACGGCGCGGAACTACCACGCCGGGGGTCCACATGCTCAAGCGCGCAGCTCTGCTGTCCGTTCTCACGCTGTTCGCTGCGCTGCTCGGGACGACCCCGGCGCTCGCCGCCGTCAACCTGATGCCGTCGAGCGGCCAGGTCGAATTCGGCGAAGTCGACCTGCACTACGGAGGCAACCCGCAGCAGAGCGTCTCGTTCTCGGACATGCTGCCGGTCGGCTCGATCGACGTCGAATCGGTCGCCATCGACGGCGCCGAACCGGCGAGCTTTCAACTCGCCTCAAACAGCTGCTCGGGCGCAGCGCTGGAATTCGGGCAGACCTGCTCGGTCGAAGTCAGCTTTCATCCGGGCAGCTCACCCGGCGCGCACAGCGCGACTCTCGAACTGGTGACCAGCGAAGGCCCGCTCGAAGTGCCACTGTCCGGGAGCGCCGTCACCGGAACGCTGTCCGCCAGTCCGGACCCGCTCGGCTTCGCAGCGATTCCGTTCACGGCGCCCGGATCGCACAACGAAGGCGAAAACACGGAGACCGAACAGCTCACCATCCAGAACAGCACCAACGCCAGCACGCAGGTGCAGTCGGCGAGCATCAGCGGGCCTGACGCGTCGTCCTTCTCGATCCAGTGGGACTGCAACGGCGACGTGCTCGGGAATAACAACACCTGCAACATGGGCATCCGCTTCCAGCCCAGCTCGCCCGGCGCCAAGAGCGCCTCGCTGACGATCACCAGCGACTCCGCGAGCAGCCCGCTCGTCGTGCCACTCTCAGGCGAAGGGTTGAACGGGCCGCACATGACGATCAACACCACGCAGGCCCTGCTCGGCGACGTGGCGCTCGGCTCTTCGCTGGAACAGACCTTCACGGTCGCCAACAGCGGCGACTACCCGCTGTTCATCGAGCGTTCCTTTCTCGTGAGCGGCACTCCGCTGATGTTCCCCGTGCTGGGCGACTCCTGCAGCGGAGCGATCCTGTACCCGAGCGAATCCTGCGCGATCACCCTCGCATTCCGGCCGACGACGACCGGCGAGAAGAGCGCGTCGCTGTTGTTCATCACCAACACTCCTGCGATCAACGTCGCCGGCATCGACGGAGTCGGGGTCGACGACGCGGCGGAAGCCGCGCTAGCGCTCGCACCCGCGCCGTCGGCCCACTCGAGCGCTCACGCGGCGGCTGCGCCCCCCTCCCAGGCACCGCCCGCCTCGGCGCCCACCCCCGCCCTCAGTCCGGCCGTCGTGCCGCCGGCGCCGCTCAGCGCGCAGCGTGCGCCCAGTCTGTCTCACCTGCTCGGTCGCACCACGCTCGACCTCGGCGCGGACGTGCAGTGCCCCGCCACGGCAAGCTGTGAAACGCTCGCGTTCATCATCCCGATCGCCTCGCGCTCCTCAGCACGCGGGGTCGGCCACGGGCCCGCGCTGCTCGGCTCGGCGGTCGGGCAGCTGCGCCCCGGACAGGGCGCCCACGTGCACATCCCGCTGTCGCTCCAAGCGCTCAGGCGCCTGAAGCAGCACGGCCACATGCGCGTGCGTGTCGCAGTCGTCGTCCTGTCCGGCGCCACCATCCTCGCCCAGCACACCTGGACCGTGCGGCTGACGGGCGCCGGCGCGGTTCGCGCGCCGGCTAGAGCGCCGCGGGCGCGCCCGCCGTCTCCGATAGTCCCGCAATTTGCGAGTTTTCAGAGCCCGGCCGGCGGCCAAGGCTTGTTCCGAGCGCCCGCGCCGCCGTAGGCTCGCTCACGAGAGAAATCGCACTTGGGAGAGGTGCACCGGTGAGCAGGAAAGCCGGATCGGGGAACTAGACAGGGGGCAGATATGAACAGGTTGCACGCAGTGTTCGTGCCGCTGCTCGCCGTGGTCGCATTCGCGGCCGCGCCGGCGATCGCGCAGGCCGAACCGTATTGGACCAGCAACGGCAAAGTAATCCCGGAAGGCCAGGTCGAGACCGTCAACACCGTCGGCACACTCGTCATCAGCGTGCCGGGCGGGACGACTCAGTGCAAGCTCAAAGACCAGGAGGAAATCGTGAACCCGGTCGGAGGCGGCGCCGGGACGGACCAAATGACCGTGTTCACGCTGGCGGGGTGCACCAAACTTCCGCAGTGTCCCGGCGCGACGAAAACGGAAATCATCGCGAACCCGCCATGGGCGACGAACTCGTCTCGGGCATCCCGATTCGCGACGAAATCAAAGGCATGGAACTGGAAGTGAAGTGCAGCAACAACACCGTGCTCGGGAAATACAAAGGCACCTTGAGTCCGGCCGTGGGCGCCAGCGCGCTCGAATTCGATGCCGGCTCGGGGCAGCTCGAAGACATCACGAAAACGAAAACGTTGACCGTGTCGGGCAGCGACAAAATGAACGGCCCGATGGGCGACACCAAAATCGGGGCGGAAGAAGTGGAACACGAACCGCACTGGTACAGCAACGGCACGCGGCTTGCCGAAAACACGCCGGAGGTGGTCGAAAGCAGCGGCAGCATGACGCTGCAGTCGGCCAGCGGCATCGTCAAGTGCATGCTCAAAGACAAAGAGACGATCGAAAACCCGACCGGGGGCTCGGCGGGCGTCGATGAAATGACAGCGTTCGAACTCGTCAAATGCAAGGGCAAATCGACGACTTGCCCGGGTGCGATCATCACTCTCCACGCGCTCGGACTGTCGTGGAGCAGCGAACTGATCGCCAGCACCCCGATCACCGACGAAATAGAAAACATCGAACTCGAAGTCAAGTGCGGCACCGCGACGCTGGGCGTGTTCGAAGGAACGCTCACGCCAGCGACGAGCACGACGAAAAGCCGGCTCGAATTCAGCGCCGCCTCCGGCCAACTGGAACTCGGCACCGAAAAACTCACGATCACCGGCATCGACAAACTGAAAGGACCGGCCGGAGACACCAAAATCACGGCAGAAGACCCGTAGGAACGGATCGGCGGTCGGTCGATAGGGGCCGAACAGGCCGGGTAACGCGTGGGGCCCAGCGACGGGCCCCACGCGGCTCGGCAGCGGCGCGAGTGAAGCGAAGGCGCCGGCAGACGCGCGTGCTCGCGTGGGCCGCAGGGGTGCCGGGGTAGCATTCATCGTTGATGGCGGTCAGCGCAAAGCCCCCCGACCGGGCGCACGAGCAGACGGGCAAGGACGGCGACGGCAGCTTCCGCACGCTGTCCGGCGAGCCCGTGCGCGAGCTGTACACGGCGGCGGACCTGCCGGCGGGGATCGGCGGCGACGCAGGACCCGATCGGTCGGCCCGGCTCCTACCCGTTCACGCGCGGCATCTACGCGTCGATGTATCGCGGTCGGCTGTGGACGATGCGCCAGTTCGCCGGCTTCGGCACCAGCGAGGAGACCAACGAGCGCTTCCGCTACCTGCTCGAGCACGGCCAGACGGGGCTGTCGACCGCCTTCGACATGCCCTCGCTGATGGGCCACGACTCCGACCACGCGCGCTCGCTCGGCGAGGTCGGGCGCGAGGGCGTCGCCGTCGACACGCTCGACGACATGCAGACCCTGTTCGGCGGCATCGACCTCGGCGAGGTGTCGGTGTCGATGACGATCAACGCGCCCGCCGCGATCATGCTCGCCTTCTACGTGGCCGCCGCCGAGGCGGGCACGAGCGCAGCCGGGCCGGTCGCCGCTCGAGCGCCTGTCGGGCACGATCCAGGCCGACATCCTCAAGGAGTACATCGCCCAGAAGGAGTGGTGCTTCCCGATCGACCCCGCGATGCGCCTGTGCGGCGACATGATCGAGTGGTGCACTCGGCGGATGCCGCGCTGGCACCCGATCTCGATCTCCGGCTACCACATCCGCGAGGCCGGCTCGACCGCCCAGCAGGAGCTCGCGTTCACGCTCAAGGACGGGCTCACCTACGTCGAGCAGGCGGTCGAACGAGGGCTCGACGTCGACGACTTCGCGCCGCGCCTGTCGTTCTTCTTCAACGCGCAGATCGACTTCTTCGAGGAGATCGCCAAGTACCGCGCCGCGCGGCGCATCTGGGCGCGCGAGCTGCGCGAGCACGTTCGGCGCGCAAGAGCCCGCGCTCCTGGCAGATGCGCTTCCACACGCAGACCGCCGGCGTCAGCCTGACCGCGCAGCAGCCGCTCAACAACATCGTGCGCACGACCGTCGAGGCGCTCGCCGGCGTGCTCGGCGGCACGCAGTCGCTGCACACCAACTCCTACGACGAGGCGCTCGCGCTGCCCACCGAGGAGGCCGTCACGATCGCGCTGCGCACGCAGCAGGTGATCGCGCACGAGACCGGCGTCGACCAACACGGTCGACCCGCTCGGCGGCAGCTACTTCGTCGAGGCGCTCACCGACGAGATGGAGGCGCGCGCGTACGAGTACTTCGCCAAGATCGACGAGCTCGGCGGGATGGTCGAGGCGGTCAAGCGCAACTACCCCCAGCGCGAGATCGCCGACGCCGCATTCACGCTCCAGCAGGAGATCGACGCGGCCGAGCGCGTCGTCGTCGGCGTCAACCGCTACGTGGCCGAGGACGAGCAGCCGATCCCCACGCTGCGCATCGACCCAGCGCTCGAGCGCAAGCAGATCGACCGCCTGCAGGGCGCGCGCGCTCGGCGCGACGGCGCCGCCGTCGAGGCCGCGCTGGCGGCGCTGCGCGAGGACGCCGCCCACGCCGATCGCAACCTGATGGAGCCGCTGCTGGCGTGCGCGCGCGCGCACGCCTCGGAGGGCGAGATCGTCGAGTCGCTGCAGCAGGTGTTCGGCGACTACACCGAGACGCCCGTCTTTTGAGCGCATGCTTGCAAGCTTCGTGAGCCACGGCTCGGCTGCGCTAGATCGCTGATCGCCGGCGGCGCCGTCGTCGTGCTCGGCAGCGCCACGACGCTGACGGTCGCCTCGCACCGCATCGAGGCCGAGCAGGCGGCGTTCCGCGCGCCCGACGCCGCGCGCTGCTACCCGAGCACGTTCAACGGCTCCGCCACGCTGCCCGGCACGAGCGTCAGCGTGTCGCCGCTGCCCGACTCCTACGACGCCTCCTACCGCGCGCAGATCAGCCTGCTCGGCGTCCCCGCGCGCTCGCTCGGCGCGCTGCACGTGAGCGGCTCGGAGAGCGGCGCGCACGGCGGGCGCCTGCGCGCCTATTCGCAGGGCGACGGGGCGAGCTTCGTCCCATCCAAGCCGTTCTCGCAGGGCGAGACGGTGACCGTCAGGGGCAGCGTCAGGGCGGGCAAGCGCGCCCAGCGCTTCTCCTACCACTTCACCGTCGCCACGCAGGACGTGCTGCCCTACTCCAAGCCGACGCCGCCGTCCGGCAAGGACTACAACGAGAAGCAACACTTCCACTCGGCGCCCACGCTGGAAGCGCCGGCGGTCGAAGTCACCGCCCGCTCGCCGCAGAGCGCGCCGGGCGACATCTTCGTGGCGCCCTACTCCGGTCCCGGCCCGGCCGGCCCGATGATCTTCGACGAAGCGGGCAACCTCGTGTGGTTCGACCCGCTGCCGGCGAACATCGCAGCGGCGACGAACCTGCAGGTGCAGCAGCTCGACGGCAAGCCGGTGCTCACCTGGTGGCAGGGCTACATTCCGCCGCAGGGCTTCGGCGAAGGCGAAGAGATCATCGACAACAGCTCCTACCAGCAGATCGGGCGCGTGCACGCGGGCAACGGGTACAAAGCCGACCTGCACGACTTCCACATCACGCCGCAGGACACGGCGATCGTGACCGTGTTCGCCCCGATCGACTGCAACCTATCGGTCGGTCGGCGGCCCCGCGCGGCGGCGCCGTCACCGACAGCATCTTCCAGGAAATCGACCTGCGCACCGGGCTCGTGCGGCGCGAGTGGCACAGCCTCGACCACGTGCCGCTCGGCGACTCCTACAGCACGGCCACGGGCAGCAGCACCAAATGGCCGTTCGACTACTTCCACATCAACTCGGTCGATCAGCGCAGCGACGGCACGACGCTGATCTCGGCGCGCAACACGTGGGCGATGTACGTGATGAACACGAGCAACGGCAGGCTGCTAAACGAGATCGGCGGCAGGCACTCGGGCGTCAAGCAGGGCGCCGGCACGCATACCGCCTACCAGCACGACGCAAACACGCTGGCGGGCGATCAGATCAGCGTCTTCGACAACGGGTCGGTGCCGAAAGTGCACCCCCAGTCGCGTGGTCTGGTGCTCTCGCTGAACCCGAGCACGGACTCGGTCACACTGGACACGCAGTACGAGCACCAGCCTGCGCTGTCGTCCGACAGCCAGGGCAACATTCAGCAGCTGGCCAACCAGGACATGTTCGTGGGATGGGGATCGGAGCCATACTTCTCGGAGTACAGCGCGAGCGGGCAACTGCTGTTCGACGCTCACCTGCACGGCTCCTACGAGTCCTACCGCGGCTACCGCTTCGAATGGACCGGGTCGCCCGCGACGGCGCCGTCGGCCGCCGCAACCGCCGCCACGGGCGGGCGCGTGACGGTGTATGCGAGCTGGAACGGCGACACCCGCACGGCCGCCTGGCGCGTGCTCGCCGGGGCCTCGCCGCAGACGCTCGCAGCCGGTCGCGAGCGCGCCACGGAGCGGCTTCGAGACCGCGATCACGACCCCCGGCGCCGCCCCCTACGTCGCCGTTCAGGCGCTCGACGGCTCTGGCGCGGTGCTCGCCAGCTCGAGCACGATCCCCGGCTAGCGAGCGCGCCTGCCGGCGCGCAGCGGGGCTGGTACGCTCTGCTCGTTTGGCGTCAAGGAGGAGTTTTCAACCGATGGACATCGGGAGATGACGACGCGTAAGGTCAACACCAGGCCCCGCAAGACGGACGACTCCTCGGCGCCCTCCGGCCCCGCCCGCTATCGGCGCCTGCCCACCGGGGCGCACGGCCTGACGCGCGAGGAGGTCGAGCGCGACCAGCGCGAACGGCTGCGCTCGGCGATGGTCGAGCTGATCGCCTCGCGCGGCTACCCGGCCGTTCGCATCCTCGACCTGACGCAGCTCGCGCACGTCTCGCGCCCGACCTTCTACAACCTGTACTCCGACAAGGAAGAGCTACTGCTGAGCGCCTACGAGGACATCGCCGGGCGCACCACCGAGCGGGCCGCCGAGGCGTTCGCCGAAGGCGAGTCCGAGCAGGAGAGCCTGCGCCTGTCGCTGCAGGCGTTCGCCGAGCTCGCCGCGGCAGAGCCGGAGGCGATGACGCTCGCGCTGCTCGGCACGTTCGGCGCGGGACCGAGGGCGCTCGAGCGCCGCAACCGCACGCTGCAGTCGCTCGAACAGATCATCCTGGCCGGCCGCGGGCGCTCGGGCGGCGAGCAGTCGCGCGATTTGACGGTCAAGTTCCTGATCGGCGGCGTGCGCGAGGTGGCGGCGACGCGCCTGCGTCGAGGGCGCGCGCAGGAGCTCGTCGGCGCTGGCCGGCGATCTCAGCCGCTGGGCGAGCTCGTATCCGCCGACGCTGCCGCTCGGGCTCGAGGGGCCGCGTCGCGTGCGCCCGCGCGAGGCGGAGGGCCGGGACGGCGACTCGCCGGCCGAGCTCGTCGTCGCGCAGCCGGCGCTCGGAGGGACGTCTGCCGAGCGGACGCCACGACCTGCCACGCGAGGACGTCGTCAAAAGCCAGCGCGAACGGATCGTCGACGCGACCGCGGCGATCGTCGCCGAGAAGGGGTTCGCCGGCCTGACGATCCCCGAGATCGCCTCGCGCGCGAACGTCTCGCACGAGACCTTCTACGAGATGTATCCGACCAAGCACGACGCCTTCCTGGGCGCGCAGAAGGTGGGCCTGCACCAGGCGCTGCACGTGACGGTCGACGCCTACGAGTCGCGCGACGCCGAGTGGGAGCATGGGGTCGCGGCGGGCATGCACGCGCTGATGGAGTACGTGTGCTCGGAGCCCACGCACGCGCACCTGACGCTCGTCGACACGTTCGGAGCGAGCCCCGAGGCGATCGAGATCCGCGAGAACGCGCTGCTCGCCTTCACCGAGTACCTGCAGCCCGGCTTCGACGCCGCGCCCGCGGATCTGGAGGTGCCCGAGACCGCCGCCGAGGCCGTCACCGGCGGCATCTGGCAGGTGCTGCATCACTACATCGAGCACGACCAGCTGCACGAGCTGTGCGACGCCACGCCGCAGCTCGTGTTCCTGACGCTGAGCCCGTTCGTAGGCGCAGAGGTCGCGGCCGAGGCGGCCAGGCAGTCGGCCCCGGCGCCTTAGCCGCCAGCTGATCGGCGCGCCGGCCTACTCGGCGGGCGCAGCAGCCAGCGGCTGGGACTGCTCGGCGGCGCGCACCGACGGGCCGAAGCTGACCTCCAGGCGTGCGCCGCCCCCGGACGCGTTGGTGGCACGCGCGTAGCCCCCGTGCGCTTCGGCCGCCTGACGCACGATCGCCAGGCCGAGCCCCGAGCCGGGCAGCTTGCGCGCCAGCTCGGCGCGGTAGAAGCGCTCGAACACCTTGCCCAGATCCTGCTCGGAGAAGCCCGGGCCGTAGTCGCGCACGACGAGCACGCCGTCGCGCAGCGTCACCTCGACGACGCCGTCCGGCGGGCTCCACTTGCGCGCGTTGTCGAGCAGGTTGCTGACGGCGCGGGCGATGCGGTCGCCCTCGCCGCGCACGATCGTCGGCTCGAGCTCCACCTCGAAGCCGAGCTGGGCGCGTCTGCGCGTACGCGCGATCGCGTCGCCGACGATCTCGTCCAGGCGCACGTCCTCGAGCGTCGAGCCGCCGCCTGAGCCGCGCGCCAGCTCGACCACGTCGCCGACCAGCGCGGTCAACTCGTCGAGCTCCTCGACGATGTCCGCCCGCAATCGCTCCTGCTCGGCGACCGGCAGGCGGTGGGCGTCCTCGAGCGTCTGGATGTTCGCGCGCAGCGACGCGATCGGCGTACGCAGCTCGTGGCTGGCGTCGGCGATCAGCTGGCGCTGGGATGCGAGCGCCCGCTCGAGCGCGTCGAGCGTGGTGTTGAAGCTCGTCGCCAGCCGCGCCAGCTCGTCGCGCCCGCTCACCTCCAGGCGCTGCGATAGGTCGAGCTCGCCGGCAAGCGACTCGGTGCGGCGGGTGAAGCGCACGATCGGCCGCAGCGCGGTGCGCGCCACGAGCGCGCCGAGCAGCGCGCCGGTCGCGATCCCGGCGAGCCCGACCAGCACGAGGATCAGCAGGATGCTGCTGAGCTCGTTGTCGACCTCGGTGAGCGGACGCGCGATCAGCACCGCCCCGCTCGGTCGCGAGCTCGATCCGCCGCCCGCCAGCCCTAGCGTCAGCACGCGCAGGTGCGTGCCCTTGACGGTGCGATCGCTGAGCGAGCGGCCGTGGCCGCTCGCCGCGATCTTCCGCTCGCTGGCATCGACGGGGATCGACGGGGTCGAGCCCTGTCCGCGCGGCACGACGACCGCGCCGTTCGAGGAGATGAACTGCACGTAGCCCGAAGCTCCTCCGAAGCGCGCCGGCTGCACGGCACCGGGGAATGGGCGCCGCGCGCCGCCGCGCCTGCGCCGAACGGCTCGGCGCCCGTGCCCGCTGCGCTCGTTGCGCCTGCGCCCGTCGCGCCGGCGCTGTCGACGTGCCCCGCTCCCTGCGTGGCGCTGCCGGCGGCGGCGGGTGAGCGCGCCGCGGCCGCGCCCGGCGGCGGCGCGGCGGCGAACTCCTGCGCGCGCTGGGTGAGCGACTCGTCGACCTGGCCGCGCAGGTCGGAGCGAACGGCGACGTACAGGGCGCCCGCCGCAGCCACGACGACCAGCGCCACCGCCAGCCCTGCAGCCGCCGCGATCCGCGTGCGCAGGCTCACGGCTCGCGCATCACGTAGCCGACGCCGCGAACGGTGTGGATCAACTCCGGCGCACCGATCTCCTGCAGCTTGCGCCGCAGGTAGCCGACGTATACGCGCAGCGCGTTGGAGGCCGGCCCGAAGTCATAGCCCCACACGCGGTCGTAGATGACGCTGTGCGTGAGTACCTGGCGGGGGTTGCGCATGAACAGCTCGAGCAGCTGGTACTCGGTGCGCGTCAGCTCGGCGGTCTGCTCGCCGATGCTGGCGCCGTGGCGGGCGCGGTCGAGCAGGACGTCGTCGAAGGACAGCTCTTCGGGGTCGCCGTCGGGCCCCGTCCTGCGCAGCAGCGCGCGCAGGCGCGCCTTCAGCTCGGCCACGTCGAACGGCTTGACCAGGTAGTCGTCGGCGCCCGCGTCGAGCCCCGCGACGCGATCGCTCACCTCCACGCGCGCGGTCAGCATCAGGATCGGCACGCGGTTTCCCAGCCTGCGCAGGCGTTCGCTCACCTCGAGGCCATCGACGTCGGGCATGCCGACGTCGAGCACGACCGCGTCGGGAACCGCACGCACGACCGACTCGATCGCCTCGACTCCGCCCTCGGCCGTCTCGACCTCATAGCCGGCGAGCGTCAGCACGCGTCGCAGCGCGTCGCGGACCGCGCGATCGTCGTCCACCACGAGAACCCTCATGCGTCGATTGTTACGCACCGTCGGCGCTAGCGGACCGCTTTCAGGCGCACTCCTACGTTCGTCTTACTCCTTCCCATCGGGGCTCGGGCGCCGCCGGCGGGCCGACCCGCGCGAGACGTGTGCACCAACCGCTACCGTTCAGCGCTGCGGTCACTCCCAAGGAGGCGATCATGAGCCCAGCCAGTGGCATTCGAGGTCCGAAGCGCAGCGCGCCCGTGAAGCAATTCGAGCGCCCCAGGGCGGGTGCGCCGGCACAGGCGGGCGCCGCCGCGGGCCGACCGCGCAGGAAGCTCGAGCAGCCGCAGCTGCGCCGCTTGACCCTGCACGGCAATCGGATCGCCTTCCGCCAGGCCGGCAGCGGCCCCGCGCTCGTGCTGATCCACGGGATCACGTCCAGCTCGGCGACGTGGCAGCGCGTGATGCCGTATCTGGCGCGCCACTACACGGTGATCGCGCCCGACCTGGTCGGGCACGGCGACTCGGACAAGCCGCGCGGCGACTACTCGCTCGGCGCGCACGCGAGCAGCGTTCGCGACCTGATGGTCGTGCTCGGCCACGAGCGCGCGAGCATCGTCGGGCATTCGCTCGGCGGCGGCATCGCGATGCAGTTCGCCTATCAGTTCCCCGAGCGCTGCGAACGGCTGGCGCTCGTCGACAGTGGTGGCCTGGGCAGGGACGTCAACGTGCTGCTGCGGGCGGCCACGCTACCCGGCGCCGAGTTCGTGCTTCCGCTGCTGGCCGCCACCCGCCTGCTCGACGCCGGACGACTGGCGGGGCGCCTGCTCGGCAGCCTCGGCCTGCGCGCGCGCACGGACATCGAGGAGATCGCACGCGGACACGCGACGCTGTCCGACGCGGAGGCGCGAGCCGCGTTCGTGCACACGTTGCGCGCCGTCGTGGAGCCGGGCGGCCAGCGTGTCGACGCCTCCAATCGCCTGTACCTCTCTGCGCACGTCCCGTTCCTGCTCGTGTGGGGCGCGCACGACTCGATCATCCCGCTGGCACACGGCCGCGCGACCCGCGAGCAGATAGCCCAGAGCCGCCTGGAGGTGTTCGCGGACTCCGGGCACTTTCCCCAACTCGACGAGCCGCATCGCTTCGTCGAGGTGCTGGTCGACTTCATCGAGTCGACCGAGCCCGCGAGGCTCGACGCCGATCGCTGGCGCGAGCTGCTCGACGCCCACTAGCGTCAATCGGGGCGCACGTCGAGCACGACCTTGCCCGTCGCTCGCCGCTCGTCGATCGCGCGCAGCGCATCGGCCGCGTGCTCGAAGGAGAAGCGCTCGCCGACGATCGGCTTGACGAAGCCCTCCTCGATCATCGCGGCGATCGCCGCGCCGATCTCACGGTTGAGCTCGGGCTTGCTCATCACGTAAGCGCCCCAGCCCGCGCCGACGACCTCGGTGTTGCCCAGCAGCAGGCGATTGACCTTGACCTCGGGAATCGACCCGCCGGTGAAGCCGACGACGACGAGCCGGCCGTTCTCGCGCAGCGAGCGCAGGCTGTCGGTGAAGCGATCGCCGCCGACGGGATCGAGCACGACGTCGACGCCGCCGCCCGAGATCTCCTTGACCTCGTCCTTCCAGGAGTCGCCCAGCAGCACGACCTCGTCGGCGCCCGCCTGCTCGGCCACGCGCCCCTTGGCCTCGCTCGACACGATCGCGATCGTGCGCGCGCCGAGCGCCTTGGCAACCTGTAGCGCAGCCGTTCCGACGCCGCCGGCGGCGCCGTGCACGAGCACGGTCTCGCCCTCCTGCAGGCGCCCGCGCATCGCGAGCGAGAAGTAGGCCGTGTGGTAGTTGAGGATCAGGCTCGCACCCTGCGCGAAGTCGAGCGCGTCGGGGAGCGGGAACGCGAAGAACTCGGGCGCGACGGCCGTCTCGGCGAAGCCGCCGAGCATGGAGAAGGCCGCCACGCGGTCGCCGGGCTTGACCTGGGCGCCGTCGGAGGCGCTCAGCACCACCCCCGCCACCTCGCTTCCCGGCACGAACGGCAGCGGCGGTTTGACTTGATACTGCCCGCGCGTCTGCAGGACCTCGGGGAAGGACACGCCGGCCGCGTGGACCTCGACCACGACGCCGGCGCCCGGAGTGAGCATGTGCGAGGGCTCGGGCTCGTCGAGCTCGACCACGCGCAGCGCGCTGTCGGGTCCGGATTCCTCGACGATCTGGATCGCTCGCATCGGGTGCGATTATGTCCGAAACATCGAGAGAGGGGTTCAAGCCATGGCCAAGGTGCTCTGCGTGCTGTACGACGATCCCGTCGACGGGTACCCGCACGTCCTACGCCCGCGACGACGTGCCGAAGATCGAGCGCTACCCCGACGGGCAGACGCACGCCGACGCCGCGCGCGATCGACTTCAAGCCGGGCGAGCTGCTCGGCAGCGTGTCCGGCGAGCTCGGCCTGCGCAAGTTCCTCGAGCAGGCTGGCCACGAGCTCGTCGTGACCTCCGACAAGGACGGTCCCGACTCGGTCTTCGAGCGCGAGCTGCCCGACGCGGAGGTCGTCATCTCCCAGCCGTTCTGGCCCGCCTACCTGACCAGCCGAGCGGATCGCCAAGGCGGCGCAAGCTGAAGCTCGCGCTGACCGCGGGGATCGGCTCCGACCACGTCGACCTGCAGGCGGCGATCGAGCGCCGGTGACGGTCGCCGAGGTGACCTACTCCAACAGCATCAGCGTCGCCGAGCACGTCGTGATGATGATCCTCGCGCTCGTGCGCAACTACATCCCCTCCTACCAGTGGGTGATCGACGGCGGCTGGAACATCGCCGACTGCGTGTCGCGCTCCTACGACCTCGAGGGAATGCAGGTCGGCACGGTCGCCGCCGGGCGGATCGGCTCGGCCGTGCTGCGGCGGCTGAAGCCGTTCGAGGTCGGCCTGCACTACACCGACCGCCACCGCCTGCCGAGCGAGGTCGAGCAGCGAGCTCGGCGTCACCTTCCACCCGGACGTCGAGTCGCTGGTGCGAGGTATGCGACGTGGTCACGATCAACGCGCCGCTGCATCCGGAGACCGAGAACCTGTTCGACGAGCGGCTGATCGGCAAGATGAAGCGCGGCGCCTACCTGATCAACACCGCGCGCGGCAAGATCTGCGATCGCGACGCCGTCGCGCGGGCGTGCGAGAGCGGACAGCTGGCCGGCTACGCCGGCGACGTGTGGTTCCCGCAGCCGCCGCCGCAAGGATCACCCGTGGCGATCGATGCCGCACCACGGCATGACCCCGCACACCTCGGGCACGAGCCTCTCGGCGCAGGCGCGCTACGCGGCCGGCGCGCGCGAGATCCTCGAGTGCTTCTTCGACGGGACCCCGATCCGCGAGGAGTACCTGATCGTCGACGGCGGCGAGCTGGCGGGCGCCGGAGCGCACTCCTACAGCGCGGGCGACGCCACCGGCGGCTCAGACGAGGCCGCCAGGTTCAGCGCGGGGTGAGCTCGCCGCCGGGCGCCGGCGGGTTGAGTCCGGCGCCGGCCGCCGAAGGGCAACAGCTCGCTCGAGTCGACGACCGGCGGCGGCTCGAGAATCCGATGCGAGCCGTCCTCGAGCACGATCGCGCCTCCGTGCGCCAGAGGCGCCGCCAGCGCTCGCGGTCCCGCCAGCAGCGCCCACTTCGCCCTGATCTCAGCCTCCAGCGCGCTCGGCGCGAGCGCGGTCGCCTGGACTATGCCCGTGAAGGCCGGCTCCCCGGTCGACGGGGTCGAGCAGGTGATGCGCCGGGCGCCCGCGCCGGTCCAGCCAGCTGCGCCGCGAGATGCCGCTCGTGGCGACGCCGCCGCTGCGCACCGCGAAGCTGTGCAGCGTGCTGCCGTCGAACGGGCTCTCGACGCGCACCGCGCGCGCCGCACCGCAGGCGCCGCCGATCGCGATGTCGCCGGCGCAGTCGAGCGCGAAGCTCGCATGCCCGCGTAGTCCGGCGGCCAGCACGTCGGCGAACAGGCCCTTCGCGAGGCCGCCGCTGTCGATGCCTCACGCCGGGGGGACGTCGCACGACGCCCGCCCGCAGGTCGACCTGCAGCCGACGCCAGCTGGCGTCGGCGCTCGCCTGTGCCGGCCTGCGCACGGGTGCGAGCGCGAGCGCGGTCGACAGCGGCAGGGGCTCGCCGAGGTCGCGCTCGTAGCCTGCGTCCACGATCTCCCGCACCAGCGTCGCGTCGACGAGGCCGCCGGACAGCCTTGCGGCCAGGCGCGTGGCGACGACGAGGCGCGCGAGCAACGGGCTCACGGCCACCTCGCTACGCGGATCGTCGTTCAGTCTCGACAGCTCGCTGTCGGCCAGAAACCGCGAGAAGCGCACGTGCCAGCTCTGCAACGAGCGTCGCGCCCGCAGCGCGGCCTCCTGCGCCGAGCGTCGCCGATCCGCGCCGGTCACGTACAGCGCGCACGTCGACCCGAAGCAGTCGAAGCGCTCGATGTGCTCGCGCGCGCTCATCACGACTGCGAGGTGGTGACCGTGCTCGCCGCTTCGCTCGATTCGCTCGAACTCGACTTCGCCGAACCGGACCCGCTCGACGTCGACTCGCTCGCGCTCGATTCGCCCGAGCTCGATTCGCCGAGCTCGATTCGCCCGAGCTCGATTCGCTTGCGCTCGATTCGCCCGAGCCGGATTCGCCGGAACTGGATTCGCCGGACTTCTCGGCGGAGCCACCAGAGGCTGAGCCGGCCCCGCCCGACGAACTGCTCGAGCCCACGCTGGTCTTGTGTGCGGCCGATGTAGAGCGTGCTTTGGAAGA
The DNA here is from genome assembly GCA_963846205.1 of uncultured Solirubrobacteraceae bacterium. GTDB lineage: Bacteria > Actinomycetota > Thermoleophilia > Solirubrobacterales > Solirubrobacteraceae > Palsa-744. The sequence goes on from CAWJVB010000007.1 coordinate 91,895, forward strand.
TGCCGACAGGGCTGGGTCGTGACCGGACGCGAGCTGGACGTAGACGACCAGGAACAGCACGCTGAACAGCGCCGCGGCGAGCGCCGCGATCGAGCGGCGGATGCGTCGCGCGCGCCGGCGCAGCTCGCAGGCGGCGGCGGGCTGCCAGGGTCTTGGCCTGGTCGCGGGTCATCGCGTCGTCGCGCGCACGCGCGCGCTGGTGGAGGGGATCTTCAGCCAGCGCCCGGCTAGCAGTACGAGTGCGGGCACGACCACCACGGCGGTCATCGCCAGGAACCAGAGCTGCCCGGCGTCGGTTCCCTCGCCGAGCGAGTGCGCAAGGCCGAGCACCCAGGCGAGCGCGGTGAAGCGGTGCAGCGCGCGCCAGCGCTGGACGCCGATCTTCGTGCGCGCGTAGTAGGACAGCCCGAGCGCCAGCATCGCCCAGAAGGCGACGATTCCGATCGTCGTCCACACGGTCTCGTAGCCGCTGACGAACGGGATCGTCAGGTCCGCGAGGCTGGGGCGGAGGAAGTTGTCACCGAGCAGCGTCAGCACGTGTACGAGCAGCGCGGCGATCGTGGCGAGCGACAGCGCCTCGTGGGCGATGCGCAGGTCGGCCTTGTCTAGCCTGAGCAGGCGCCGGCCCATGCACAGCCCCACGCACACGGACGCGCTCGACAGCAGCAGCGCGGCGCTGCCGGCCGCGCGGCTGGCGATCCAGATAGAGGTGCGGTGTCGACGGCCGTTGCGTCGATTGCCGAGGCGAGCGAGCCCATGCGCGGCAGTATCGAAGCGCCGCCTTAGCCGTCCCTGTGCGCAACCTCAGAGCTTTCTAAGTTGCTTGCGCGACTTAGGCCCGAAGCGAGGGTTATGACGACGTGCTCGCAGTCACGCGAGCAGGCTGGTTTCAACCACTGGGACAAAGGGAGGCGACATGCGCGCAAGAGGGGCGAGGCTCAGGCTTGCCACAACGGCGGTCGCGACGATCGTGCTCGCGCTGTGCACCGCGAGCGCGGCGAGCGCGTCTGTGACGGTCAGCCAGTCGGGATGGGCGTGGGGAAATCCCTCGCCACAGGGCAACACCCTGAACGCGATCTCCTTCGCCGGCCCGCTGGGATACGCGGTGGGCGACAACGGCACGGCGCTGAAGACGCACGACGGAGGCGCCACCTGGTCGGGCCTGGCGACGGGCACGGCAGGTGAACTGACGCGCGTGCAGATCGTCGACGCCAACACGGTGGTCGTCGGCGGCGGCAACGGCTGCATCCTGCGCATCTCGACGGACGGCGGCGCGGTCTTCACGAAGATCTTCACGGTCGCCGAAGCGAACTGCCACGACCAGGTGCAGGCGTTCAGCTTCGTCTCCGCCGCAGGTCGGCTTCCTGCTGCTGCGCAGACGGCTCGGTACTCGCCACGCAGGATGGCGGCAACACCTTCTCGCGCCAGACCGGCGTGCCGGGAACAGCGGCATCGAGCGGTGGCGGCGGCAACGTCGGCATCGAGATCCACTTCACGAGCCCGACCGAAGGGATCGTGTTCGCGGGACCGCCGAGCGGCGGGCAGAGCACCGAGTTCAAGACGAGTGACGGCGGCGTCTCGTGGACGCCGGTGGCGCTGCCGGCGGCGAACATGACGGCAGTCCACTTCCTCGACGCCACGCACGCGTTCGCGATCGGGCCGAACACGCTGCTCGGCAGCAGCGACGCCGGCGCGACATGGACCTCGCAGGCGATCTCGCTCCGGCAACGACTTCACTGGATCGACTGCGCCGACCCGAAGACGTGCGTGCTGACCGTCGCCGGCGGCGCACAGCTCGTGCGCACGACCGACGGCGGCGCGACGTCATCGACGATCACGACGCCTCGAGCGCGCCGATCCTCGGCGCCGCGTACTCGACGCCGACGCGCGTGGTCGGCGTCGGCGTCGGCGGCACGACGGTCACCTCCGACGACGGCGGCGCGACGTTCGCGAGCGCCAGCCGCGACATCGGCGGCCAGTACTCGCGGCTGCGCAGCGGCCCGGCCGGCCTCGTCTATGCGCCGGGCATCGAACGGCACGCTGGCGATCTCCAGCGATGGCGGCGCGAGCTGGGGCACGCTCGCGACGCAGACCTCGGCGAACCTGATCGACGTCGTCGTTCGCCTCGGCGTCGATCGGCTACGCGCTCGACGCGACGGGCGGGCTGCAGCTCGACGACCAACGGCGGGCACGAGCTGGCGGACGCTCGACCCGGGGACGAGCACCCCGGCCGACAGCGGTCGCGGCGGTCGGCAACAACTCGGTGCTGCTCGTCGGGCCGGTCGGGCGTGCTACCGCTCGGTCGCCGGCGGACGCTTCAACCCGGTCGGCGGCCGCGCGGTCGCGTCGGGCGCGCGTGTCCGAAGTCGACGTCGCCGGCGCGGACGGCGTTCGCGTTCGGCGACGCACGCTGATCCGCTCCACCAACGGCGGCGCGAGCTGGACGCGCACTGCGGCTGCCGCTCACGAACAGGAAGGGCAACTCGCGCGATCGCGATTCGCGAGCGTGTCGTTCATCGACGCGCTCGAACGGGATGCTGCTCGACGGCGGCGGCCGGCTGTGGCGCACGCGCCAACGGCGGTCGCAGCTGGACGGAGCTGCTGTCGACGGGCACGAGCAGCGCGACGGGCGTCGCACTTCGCGCGATCCGCCGCACGCTTTCCTGACGTGTCAGCGCGTTCGGTCCGGACTCGGCCAACGCCTACGTCCTGCACACCGCCGACGGCGGAGCGAGCTGGCACCCGCAGCTGATCGCTGCGGGCACCGCTCGGCAGCGGGCTCGTCGCGCGAAGGCGCCTCGAACGACGTTTCGCGCTCGTGGACGGACCCTCGGCGGGCAGCCGACGAACGGCAGCTGTTCTTCACCGCCTCGGGCGGCGACGCGGGAACGCCGTCGCGCACTGACGACTCGCGACGACGCAGCAGGCGGCTGACGAAGACGAAGCTGCAACCGCGCGCACGGCCTGGTGCGGATCGACGGCGTGCTTGCAGGGCGCTCAGGGCGGCGAGCAGATCATCGTCTCGCGGCGCAACCTCGCGGGCGGCGCCTGGCAGCACCAGGCGGCGACGGCGGGCGCCAACGGCGGCAGCTTCACGACGACGCTGGCGGATCGGCGCGTCGTCCGTGTTCGTCGCGCAGTGGGCCGGCGACAGCGGACGCGCGAGCCTCGGCTCGCGCGTGCTGCGCATCGACGTGCGCTGAGGGGCGGGTTCGTGCCCGGCGCCTCGAACGCGCCGGGGCTCGCGCTGCCGCGATCTCCCGCCCGAGCAGGCGCGTCGAGGCGGCCCACGGTCCGCGGCCGCCGGGCGCAGCGATCTGGAAGCCCGGCGGCAGGCTCAGGCAGCCGAGACGGTGCGCAGGTCGGCGCGCAGCCAGGCGGCGATCGCCATCGCCGCGGCGACGAGCAGCACCGCCGGCCAGGCGCCGATCGCCAGAGCGAGCACGTGCGAGAGCGACGAACGCGGCGAGGCCCGCGCAGGCGAGCACGGCGGCGGTGCGCGTGTCGTTGCGCCGCGTCCACTCGCGCACGCACCACAGCGCCGCCGGCGAGCAGCACGACGCCGCCCAGCGGTCGCGAGCCGCTGCCCGACCGCGACCGCGTAGCCGGCGATCAGCGACGCTGCGGCGACGGGCGCGGTCGGAGTCTGGCGCAGGCGAGGCGCAGCGCTAGCGCGAGCTACGCCATGCGCTGCTCGAGGCGGCCCACAGGTTGATGCCGCCCTCCTGGGCGTAGCGGTCGATCTCGGCGAGCTCGTGCCTCGTCGAAGTCGAGCTGCGCTCGAGCGCGGCGACGTTCTGCTCGAGCTGCTCGACGCTGCTCGCGCCGAGCAGCGCCGAGGTCACGCGCTCGTCGCGCAGCGCCCACGCGATCGCCAGCTGCGCGAGCGACTGTCCGCGTCGCCTCGCGATCTCGTTGAGCGCCCGCACGCGCTCCAGGTTCTGGTCGGTCAGCAGGTCTGCCGAGAAGTAGTTGCCGCGGCGCACGCGCGAGTCGTCCGGAACGCCGTCGAGATAGCGGTCGGTCAGCAGCCCCTGCGCGAGCGGCGAGAACACGATCGCACCGACGCCCTCGCGCTCGAGCACGTCGAGCAGCCCGTCCTCGATCCAGCGGTTGAGCAGCGAGTAGGACGGCTGGTGGATCAGCAGCGGCGTGCCGAGCTCGCGCAGGATGCGCGGCGGCCTGCTCGGTGCGCTCGGGCCCGTAGGAGGAGATGCCGACGTAGAGCGCCTTGCCCGCGCGCACGGCGCGTGTCGAGCGCGCCCATCGTCTCCTCCAGCGGCGTGTCGGGGTCGAAGCGGTGCGAGTAGAAGATGTCGACGTAGTCGAGGCCCATCCGCGCGAGGCTCTGGTCGAGGCTCGCGAGCAGGTACTTGCGCGAGCCCCACTCGCCGTACGGGCCCGGCCACATGTCGTAGCCGGCCTTCGTCGAGATCACCAGCTCGTCGCGGTAGGGGCGCAGGTCCTCGGCGAGCACGCGGCCGAAGTTGATCTCCGCGCTGCCGTACGGCGGCCCGTAGTTGTTGGCGAGGTCGAAGTGGGTGATGCCGAGGTCGAACGCCCGGCGCAGGATCGCGCGGCTGTGCTCGAGCGGGCGGTCGTCGCCGAAGTTCTGCCAGAGCCCGAGCGAGATCGCCGGCAGCTGCAGGCCGCTGCGCCCGCAGCGGCGGTAGGGCATCGACTCGTAGCGCTCCTGCGCGGGGACGTACAGCGACGGACCGAGCTCGGCGTCGTAGGGCACGGCGCCGATTATCGCAGCGCCGCGTATCGCGTGGGGCCCGCGGCGAGCGCCGTGTGGCGGTCGCTCAGCGGTCGTTCTCGAGCCCGTGCAGCTGCGCCTGATCGAGCGCGGCGCCGTGGCGCGGCGCTTGCGACGGCGGCGGGCAGCTCGACGTGCAACCTCGGTCGCGCCGTCGAGCCACGCCGTCGCCTCGAGACAGCGTGTAGCTGAGCACGTGGCCCGCCGCGCGTGCGGTCGTCGCTGATGAAGTGCAGGTGCGCGCCGGTCATCTCGATGCCGTCGAGCGCGTCGGGGAAGCAGAAGCCGAGCATCGTGCCCGACACCGCGCGCAGGACGCTGACGCGCTGCTCGGCGATCACCTCGGCCAGTGGGCGGTACGGCGGGCTGCTGGCGCGGCACCGAGCGAACGTGCACCTCGGCGAAGCGGCCGTCGATGCGGATCGCCGTCGGCCGCGTCGCCTCCGTGCACAGGCTCGCCGAGGCGCGCTTCCAGCTCGGACTCGTCGAACGGCCCGCTCAGCGCGATCGGCTCGCCAGGTGCGAACGGCACGACCACCGCGTACGGAGTCTCGCGCCGATGCGTCGGGCGCGCACGAGCGTGCAGTCGAGCTCGGCCTTCCAGGCCTCGCCGTCGAGCACGATCAGCTCGCCGTCGAGGCCGTTGAGCGTGCCCAGCCCGAGGTCGCCGTGCTCGAGCACCTCCTCGAGCGTCACGTCGCCGTCGAAGGCGCCGGCCAGCAGCGCCTGCACCGTCGAGGTCTGAAACAGCTCGTGGTCAGGGCGCTCGGCATGCAGCTCGGCGTGGCGCAGCAGCTCCACGCGCAGCGCGCCGAGGAACTCGATCTCGCTCACTAGGCGGGGCCAGCGCCCTCGTAGCGCGGCAGGCCGTCGTCGGGGATCCGCTCCCACGGGACCGCCGAGCCGACCCACTGCCGGTATTCGGGACGAATCCCCGGATCGGCATCGAGCGATCCCAACCGTACATAGACATAATCATCACCATCGGGACGGCTGAACAAGTGGCCGCCGCAGCCGGCGCAGTAGGACTTCGCCTGCCCGCCCTGCGGCTGCCACGCGCGCAGCAGCTCCTCGCCGGCGAGGATCGTGAAGGCGTCCGCGCGCACGCGCGCGTTGGCCGAGCACGAGCTGCCGGTGCGCCGCTGGCAGTTGTAGCAATGGCAGTAGCGCGCGCGTTCGAACGGAGCGCTGACCGAGAAGCGCAGCGCTCCACACGCGCAGCGCCCGGTGCAGCGGCTGCTGCGCGCTCGTCGCAGAGGAGCCATGGCCAGAGCGTAACGCCAGGCGCCTGCGGCTCCAGCTGGACGACGTCTCGCTCTAGGCGGGCTCGCGTGGCGGATCCTCGCGCCGGCGAGAGCGCGCTGCATCCAGGCGACGTCGTGCCAGGCGCCGTGCTTGAAGCCGATGCGCGCTGAACGTGCCGACGGGCTCGAAGCCCATCGCGCGATGCAGTCCGGCGCTGGCGTCGTTGGGCAGTGTCATGCCAGCCGCGGCCATGCGAAAGCCACGCTCGGTCAGTCGTGAGAGCAGCGCCTCGTAGAGCATCCGACCGCCGCCCGTGCGCCTGCGACCGGGCTCCAGGTACACGCTCACTTCGCACGCCCAGCGATAGGCGGGCCGGGCCGAGAAGACGCCGCCGTAGGCGTAGCCGACCACGCTTCCCTCGATTCGAGGACCAGCCATGCGTGCTTGTGCCAGGCCGTCGCGATCCGTTCGGCCATCTCGGCGGCGGTGGGCGGGGTGCTCTCGAACGTGACCGCGGTGTCCGTCACGTACGGCGCGTATATCGCCGCGCACGCCGCGGCGTCCCGCTGTGACGCGTCTCGCACGATCGATGCCGCCATGCGCCCTATCCAACCAGAGCGGGCGCCGCAGAACTCATCGATAGCGCAGCAGCCGCTCCGTGGCGCTGTCGGCGATGCCGTCGAAGTACAGCTCGAGAACCTCGGCGAACGGCGAGTGCTCCGGCGCCGCCCGAGCGAACAGGGTCATCGACGAGCGCAGCTTGATCGCATCGACCGCTCCGAAGATGTCCTGCGCGGAGCGGCCGGCGAGCTCGGTGAGGATCGCGGCGCACTCGAGCAGCCGCGCACCGAGCACGGGGTGCTGCAGGTACGCCTCCGCCTCGCTCAGCGAGGAGATCGCGTAGGTACGCGACATCGGGCTGTGGCCCAGACCGGCGAACTGCGGGAACACGAACCACATCCAGTGGCTCGACTTGCGTCCGGCCCGCAGCTCGGCGACGGCGCGCTCGTAGATGCCGGCCTCGTTCTGCGCGAGCTCGAAGCGCGTGAGCGAAAAGGCGTCCGGCGCGGAGCTCGTGTCGCCGAGCCCCGCGTCGGTCATGGCGTGAACGGCAGCAGAACGTTGGACGGGTGTTGCGCGTCGTGCAGGATCGTGAGCGTGCCGCCCAGCTCCTGGCCGAGGCTCGGCAGGGGGGTCAGCGTCGAGACCGTGTCGGCCGTGCCAATCGTCAGGCGCAGCCGGTTGCCCGGCTTGACGATGTTCGAGGTCGGATAGATCTCGACGTTGTATTCGGTCGGTTCGTTGGGCGTCACCGCCTGCTGGCTTTCCTTGGTGAACGGGTGCCAGGGCCTGATCATCAGGTGTTTGGGCCCGTATGTCGATAGTTGCGGATCGAGCGCGCGCTGGCTGGCGAGCAGGAACCCGGCCGTTATCTGGTTGGACGCGCCGGATGGTTCGACTTCACTCAGGACCGCGATCAGCGTCCCGTCGGTCGTGCTCAAGTCGGCCCACAGGTTGGCCGTGATCAGCCCCGTGATCTTCGTGGCCGCCTGCATCGGCTGGCTCGTGTACGTAAGGGCCGTCGCCTCATACGTATTGTTGTTGGTGTCGCAGAACGAGTTCGACGCGGCGCCCGCGGTCCACTGGGCGGTCATCCGCGAGCACGGGCTCGACGCCGGCAGCAGCGGCTCGGTGTCGCCCGCTTCGCTCGCAGGCGGTGCGCCCGTCAGCGATCCGTCGTGCAGTGACAGCGGTGAGGACCCCGATGCGGCGCCACTCAAGTACATCCGCTGGTAGTGAGTTTTCGGCAACGGGAAGTGGGTGAAGTGTTCCCAGCGTTCGCCGTTGATCGAATACAGGTTGACCTTCGGCGTGTGCTGCACACCGTTCTTGGCTTTGAGCAGCCAGTGGCCGAACCATTCTTCCTTGATGTTCGGGTCTTCCATCGCCGGGCCTTCGGTGATGTGGTAGTGCGGTGACATGAACAGCACGCGGTCGCGGGAGTGCTTCAGCGATTCCCACAGCAGCGGCTCGCCGCGCTGGAACAGGTCGTACCAGCCGCCCTGGATCACGACCGGCACCGTGATTTCCGACGCGCGCACGACCGGTGAGCGCAGCCGGTAGAAGGGACCGTCATAGGACGCTTCTTCACCGAGCGTCGCACCGACTAGCTTCTCCCCGGCGAATTCGGCGTTGCCGAGCAGGTGTTCGAGGTAGATCGTCGCCGCTTCTTCGGGATCTGAGCTGAGCGACGAGGGCGGCAGGTCCGACAGGCCATCTACGAGTCCCAGCCACAGCGGCATGAACCCCGAGTCCAGGGCGCCACCCTGGAAGGTCACATCGCGATAGGCGTCGGCCATCGGGATGTCCGCCCACACCGCGTCGACCGCCCGCGGCTTGCCTTCAGCCACGCGCGTGGCGTCGGCCTCGGCGATCAGCAGCGAGGTGATGCCCATGTAGGACTCGCCGGTCGTCGCGACGCGCGAGTCAGACCACGACTGAGCCTGGATCCAGTCCAGCACTTCCTTGTAGTCTTCCTGCGTTCGCTGGCCCCACGAGTCCCACTTGCCGCCGCTGGCGCCGGTGCCGCGATCGTCGAACACCATCACGGCGAACCCCTTTTCGGTCAGTCCGGGTTCGTCGCCTGCGATGCTCTGTGAGCCTTCGCAGTCCTGGCCGGTGGGGTTGGCCGCGTCCTTGTTGTAACCCGTCGCCGTCAGGACCGTCGGAAAGCGGCCCGTCGTGTTGGGCAGGAACACGTTCGCGCGAAGCACTGTCCCGTCGCTCATCGTGATCGGCACGTTGCACAAGCTGACAGTCGCCTGCGCCTGAGACGCGGCGAGCCCGGCCAACGCCAGCGCGATCGGAACAGCCCAGCGCAGGAGCTTCACTCCACGGCGAATTTTCCTCACCCCTTCTAAGTAGATGTACCCGCTGCGCTGCAGGAACACGAAAACGACTCCTGCGACGCTGGCAATCTGTACCCCGAGCCGTCACCTCTCAAACACGGGCGCGGGGATTTTGCAAACTCACCCGGCGGCGCGCGCCACGCTCACACGGCGACGGCTGGGCGTGGGCGTCGCTCCTGTTCCTGCGAGCGATACGGGCCCGGCTTGGCGCGCGGTGCGCCGCCGGGAAAGGCCAGGCGCAGGATCGTGCGCTGCACGCTCGCGAGCTGCTTGCCGAACGGGCCCGTGTTGTAGGGGAGCGCGTAGCGCTCGCAGATGTCCTTGACCTTCGGGGCGATCTCCGCGTAGCGGCTCGAGGGCATATCGGGGAACAGGTGATGCTCGACCTGATAGCCGAGATTGCCCGACAGCACGTGAAAGATCGGCGAGCCCTCGATGTTGGCGGCGCCGAGCAACTGGCGGACGTAGAAGCCGCCCCGCGTCTCCTCGGCGACCTGCTCTTGGCTGAAGGTGTAGGTCTGGTCGGGGAAGTGCCCGCAGAAGATGATCGAGTAGGCCCATACGTTGCGCACGATGTTGGCGGTGAAGTCCGCGGTCAGCGTGCTCTTGAACCCCTTGCGACCCGACAGCAGCGGGAAGGCGATGTAGTCCTTGAGCACCTGCCGCCACGCCTTGCCGGCCATGCCCTTGAGCTCGCGCTTGACCTTCGCCATCGACTTCTCGCCTCTGCGGATCGCTTCGAAGTCGAGGTCGTGGGTCGCGACCCCCCACTCGAAGAACGCAGCCAGCAGCAGGTTGTAGAAGGGTTGCGCGAGGTAGATCGGATGCCACGGCTGATGCGGGTCGATGCGCATGATCTCGTAGCCGAGGTCCCGATCCTTACCCCGGATATTCGTGTAGGTGTGATGAACGTAGTTGTGCGAGTGCTTCCACGCCTCGGGCGTCGACGCGCTGTCCCAATCCCACGAGGTCGAGCTTATGTCGGGGTCCTGCATCCAGTCCCATTGCCCGTGCATCACGTTGTGGCCGATCTCCATGTTCTCGAGGATCTTGGCGATCGACAGGACTCCGGTCCCCAGCGCCCAGGCGGGCCTGTAGCGCGCGCCCAGCAGGATCGCGCGGCCTAGCAGCGCGAGTTGCCGGTGCAACGCGATGATCGAGCGGATGTAGCGCGCGTCGCGATCGCCCAGCTCGGCGAATACCTCCTCGTGGATCGCATCGAACTCGCGCCCGAGCTGCTCGATCTGCTCGTCGGTCAGCTGCTCGAGGGGGCTTTCGATCATCTGCTCGGCCACGACTGGCTCCTTTGTTGGCTCTCCGACAACCTACAGCTCGATCTCCACGGGGCCCTCGGCGGCGTTGACGCAGGTCCTGATCTCCGTGCCGGACTTGCGTGATCGCACCCGTACGAAGATCACGGACCTGGCCCTCGCGCAACATGCCTACGCAGGTGTGACAGATGCCCATGCGACACCCGAACGGAAGCACGGCGCCGGCGCGCTCCCCCGCCAACAGGATCGGCGTGGCGCCATCGCAGTCGGCTTTCAGCCGTGACTTGCACAGGGTGACGAGACCGCCCGTGCCGACGACCTCGCCGGCGAGCATGTGTTCGAAGGACTCCATGTGCAGGCGCGTGCTGCGCTCGGCCTGCTCGTAGTGCCGGCGCAGCGCTTCGAGCATCGCTCCGGGACCGCAGGCGTAGGTCTCTCGCTGGCGCCAGTCCGGACACAGCTCGTCGAGGTGCTCGGGGAGGATGCGCCCGTCCGAGGAAGTCGCTCGCTGGGTGAGCGTGTAGCGAGCGTGCCGGCCGACCATCTCCTCGAGCTCGCCCGCGAAGATGGCCTCCTCGACACGTCCGCGCCGAGTGCAGGTGCACGACGTCGGACATCTCGCCGCTTCGCTCAAGCCAGCTGAGCATCGCCATGACCGGGGTGATGCCGCTGCCCGCGGTCACGAACAGGAGCTTCGCGGGCGGCCGATCGGCGAGCGTGAACTCGCCTTCGACCTCACCGAGCGTCACGATCGAGCCGGCGGCGGCACGTCGCGTGATGAAGGGAGAGACAACGCCGCTGTCGACGCGCTTGACCGTGATCGTGATCTGACCCTCGGGATGCGCGTCATCGGAGCTCAGCGAGTAAGCGCGCCAGTGGCGCTTTCCCTCGATGTCGACGCCAATCCGCACGTACTGCCCCGGTAGATGTCCCGGCCAGCGAAAGCCCGGCGTGATGAACACGGTGACCGCGTCGCGCGTCTCCGGCCTGACACGCTCGATGCGTCCTCGCAGCTCGCGCGTGGACCACAGTGGATTGATCAGCTCCAGGTAGTCGTCCGGGCGCAGCGGCGAGGTGAAAGATTCGACCACGCGCAGCGCGGCTCGCGCCAACGGCGGCAACCGCACAGCTGTTCCCCGCTCAGGAATGGCCCCCTCCGCTCATCGCCTCGGACTCTACTGCCGCGCCTATGAGCGAGGTGTCGGGACGACGCACAGGGGCGCCCCCGAGGCGGGCGAGGGCGAAGTCTCGCGAACCCGGAGCGACGCTCGCGGGCCGATAGAATGGGCGACGCCCTCGAGTCGTCGAGCAGGGCTGAGGAGGTCGGGTGAAAAACGTCGTCGCAGCGATCGTGGCCGTGGTGGCCGGACTGTTCGCGGCAAACATGCTCGGCGTCGCCGTGGCCGAAGCGCCGACGAGCACCTCGACGACGACCACCAGCCCGACGAGCACCCCGCCCACGACCTTGCCGCGGACGATCTCCGTGACGGGAGTCGCCACCAAGCCGATCGGCCAGTTCGACAACGCCTCCGAAGCGACGGCCGTGTACCGCGAAGCGATGGCCGAAGCGGTCGTCGACGGTCAGAGCAAGGCCGGCTTCCTGGCGGAAAAGGTGGGCGCGACCCTCGGAGCTGTGCAGAGCGTGGTCGAAGGTGGCGGGTCGATCGGGTGCACTGGCAGCGGTGGCGAAGAAGAATCGAGCTACGCCGAATACCAGGGCGAACAGCCGGATTTCGGCGACGCCACCAGCGCGGCGCCCGCGCGAGCAGCCGCGCCTGAGGCCGCGCACGGCGTCGCGAAACCCACCGTCAAGCCGAAGGCGCGCAAGCGCAAGCGAAGCACCCCAAGGCCAAAAAGGCGACGGCCGGCGAGCTGCAAGCTGAGCGCGCAGGTCTCGCTGGTGTACGCGATCAGCTGAGCGGCGCGAGCGCGGTGGTCAGGCGAGCGCTCGCGGCAGAGCGGTCGGGCGTCGTCGAGACGGTCGTTGCCGCGTTTGCCCATGATCCGGCGTGGTCGTTTCTGTTGGGCGAGGAGTACGGCCGACTCGCCGCCACGGTTCGCCGGCGCGTTGTTCGACCTGCGGGTCGCTGCGGGAAACGTGTGGGTCGCCGACGACCTGGCGGCGGTGGCGATGTGGCGAGCCCCGAGCGACGGCGACGGTGACTGACGATGGCGCGTCCGCTGAAGCAGAGCAGATCTGGATCGGCTACCGCGAGGCCGCCGGTGCAGCGGCGTTCGCGCGACTGATCGCGTACAACCAGGCCGTGTCGGCCGTTTCACCGGCCGGTCCGTACTGGTACCTCGGCGTGCTGGCCACTCACCCGGCGCGCCGGCGCGAGGGTCTGGCGAGCGCCGTGCTGGCTCCCGTGCTCGCCGCGGCCGACCGAGCGCGGGTGCCCTGCTGCTTGGAGACTTCGACCGAGGCGAACCGCCGCTTCTACGAACGCCGTGGATTCGTCGAGGCGACCGAGGTGGTGGTTCCCGGCGGGCCACCGACCTGGTGGCTGCACCGACCGCCGCCGTGCTAACGCGGCGCCGGCGTGCGGCCGAGCGCACGGCGCGGTGAGGCGACGCACAGCGCTACGGTGACGCGATGTTCGACCACGTGAGGATTCGCGCTTCCGACCCGGCGGCATCGCAGCGCCTGTACAGCGCTGCGCTGGCCGAGCTCGAGATCGAGCCAAGTCGCGCTCGACGCCGATCTGCTCGAGTGGGACGACTTCTCGATCGAGCCGGCCGATGCCGGCGCACCCGCCCACGAACAACCTTCACATCGGCTTCGTGTCTCCATCGAGAAAGCACGTCGAGTCGTTCTGGCGTGCCGGCCTGAGCGCGGGCGGCACAGACGACGGTGAACCGGGCGAGCGGCCGCAGTACACGCCGAGCTACTACGGAGCCTTTCTGCGCGATCGCGATGGCAATAGCCTCGAGGCGCTCACCCACGACGACGTCCGCCGCGGGGGACACATCGACCACCTGTGGATACGCGTGGAGGCGGGCTTGGACGCGGTATCGAGCTTCTACTTCACGCTGGCCCGTCACCTGGGATTGCGCGAGGGCCGGCGCTGGAGCGAGGGTTGTCAGTTTCGCGGGGCGTGGGCGACATTCTCACTCGTGGCGGATGGCCTCCCGCCCACCCGGGGTCTGCACATGGCCTTTCCGGCAACCGACCGACAGACGGTACGAGACTTTCACCGAGCAGCGGTCGACGCCGGCTTTCATCGACAACGGCGCTCCCGCCGAGCGGGGGTATTACCCCGGCTACTACAGCGCCTACGTGTTGGACCCGGCGGGCGCCAATGTCGAGTCGGTGTTCCGCGAGCGCGGCCGCTGAGCGTCTCGAACCCGAACAGGGCGGTTGCTACGATCGGCGCGATGTCCAACGCGCCGGTTGAACCGCTTGGCTATCTGCGCGACAGGCGGATCGAGGGCGTAATTGCGCTGGCCTCGCCGGAGAAGATGCTCAGGGAACAGCCGCTGTCGGAGGCGCAGGCCGGGATCGTGCTGCGCGGCCGCTCGGCCGCCTCGGACATCCTCAATCGCCTCGACGATCGGCTGCTCGTGGTCGTCGGCCCGTGCAGCGTTCACGACACCGATGCGGCGTTGAGCTACGCCAGTCGCTTGAGCGCCCGCGCTCACGAGCTCCGCAACGACCTGTTCGTGGTGATGCGCGTGTACTTCGAGAAGCCGAGAACCACGACTGGCTGGAAGGGCATGATCAACGACCCTCACCTCGACGGCTCGACCGACGTGAACGAGGGTCTTCGCGTCAGCCGCAAGCTGCTTCGTGACATCCTCGATCTGGAACTTCCCGTCGGCTGTGAGTTCCTGGATCCGATCACGCCGCAATACATCGCCGACGCGGTGACGTGGGGTGCGATCGGCGCGCGCACGACGGAGAGCCAGATTCACCGCCAGCTGGCATCCGGCCTGTCGATGCCCGTCGGCTTCAAGAACGGCACCGACGGCAGCGTGGCCGTGGCGGTCGACGCCGTTCGCGCCGCCGCCGTGCCTCACACGTTTGCCGGCATCGACTTCACGGGAGCGCCGGCCGTCCTGCGAACCCGCGGCAATACCGATTGCCACGTGATCCTGCGCGGCGGACGCGACGCCTCCAACTACGACGCCGACTCGGTGGCGGACGCGCTGGCGACGTCTTCGCGAGGTAGGTCTCCCGAGGCGAGTCGTGCTCGACGCCTCGCACGAGAACAGCGGCAAGGACCACGAGCGCCAGCGCGGCGTGGTCGAAGACATCGCCGCGCAGATCGCCGCCGGGAACGAGTCGCTCGTCGGGGTGATGCTCGAGTCCTTCATCGTCGCCGGACGCCAGGATCTCGAGGGCTCGGAGCCGCTGGTGTTCGGGCAGTCGATCACCGACGCGTGCATGTCGTGGGACACGACGGTGGACGTATTGACCGAACTGGCCGCGGCCGTGCGAGCCCGCCGCGTCAACAGCTAGCTCGCTCAGCGGACGACTCAGATCGCAGCGGCGAGCCGCTCGTGGACCGAGCGCACCGCGCTCGACCCCTCACCGACGGCCGCTGCGACGCGCTTCATGGATCCATGGCGAACGTCGCCCGCGGCGAACACTCCGGGGAGCGAGGTCTCGAACGGGAGCGGCTCGTGATCCCCGCCCGACTGCGTCGCCAGCTGGCGATCGGTGAGCACGAAGCCGTCATCGTCGAGCAGCACACCCTCGCCAAGCCAGCCGGTCGCCGGGCTCGCGCCGATGAAGCAGAACAGGCCCGAGCAGGGAAGATCCTGAAGACGACCCGTCGCGCGGTGCTCGAGGGTCACCTGCTCGAGGTGGGCGTCGCCGGCCAGGGCGCGAACTTCGACGCCCGTGAGCAGCTCGATCTTCGGATCGGCCTCGATTCGTGCGATCAGGTACTGGGACATCGTCTGCGCTCAGGTCCTCGCGCCTGATCGCGATCGCTACGGCGCAGTTGTTGCTGCGCGAGGAACAGCGCAGCCTGGCCGGCCGAGTTTCCGCCCCCGATCACCAGTACCGACGCGCCGTCGCAGACGCGTGCCTCGAGGTCGGTGGCGGCGTAGTAGACGCCCGCTCCCTCGAAGCGCTCCAGGTTCTCGACCGCCAGCCGCCGGTAGCGCGCGCCCGACGCCACGATCACTGCTCGCGTCGGGATCTCGCTGCCGTCGGCAGCACGAGCACATGGAATCCGGCCTCCGTGCGCAGCGCGGTCACTTCGCAGGGTGCGTTCAAGCCGAGCGCCAAGACGCATCGCCTGCACGGCCGCACGGCCGGTGAGCTCCTCGCCCGAGATGCCATTCGGGAAACCCGGCGTAGTTCTCGATTCGAGAGCTCGACCCCGCTTGTCCACCGATCGTCGAGGCGTCCACGGACACGGTGCGCAAGCCCTCCGACGCCCCGTACACCGAAGCGGCGAGTCCGGCCGGCCCGCTGCCGACGACGACCAGGTCGAAGATGTATCCGGGCGTGGGCTGAAAAGTCAGCCCGAGATGCTCCGCGAAGACGGCCGGCGAAGGGCGGCGCAGCGTCTCCGTGGCAGTGATCACGGCGGGGACGTCCCCCCGCTCGAGCCCCATGCCGGCGAGCAGCGCGTCGATGTCCTTGGCATCCTCGACGTCGATCCACGCGTGCGCCAGGTGCGAGTGCTCGGCGAACGCGCGCAGGGCCATCGCCTCGGGCGAGTATCTCGAGCCGACGATGCGAATGGCCTCCGCGCCGGGCCCGGCGCGCAGGATCTCTCGCCGCGCGAGCAGGGCGCTGAAGATCGGTTCCGCGAGCTCCGGCCGGCCGCTCATCAGACGCCGGAACTCCTCCTCTGGAACCACGAGCACGCGCCCCGAGCGCGCCACACGGCAGCTCAACGAGCGGCGCTGCCCGGTCAGCAGATTGAGCTCGCCGACGAAGCCGCCGGGCCCGTAGCTGACGATCACGGTCGCGTCTGCATCGTCGAGGCGCAGCACCTCGACTTCGCCCTCGAGGACCACGAACAGGTCGTAGGACGCTTCGCCCGCCTCGAACAACGACTCACCGGCGGACACTGACCGCTCGCTGCCGAAGGCGCGAATCTGCGAGAGCTCGGAGGCGGTCAGATTGCGAAACGCGACGGCGTCGTTCTCGGAAGCGCTCATCGAGCTCTGACGCTACAGATCGAGCGGCGAGCACCTCGTCCCGGAGACGGACGGCCCCGGCGCAAATCGCATCCCCTTTTCGTCGCCGCGCCGAGTCTCGATGCGGACCACCGCCGAGCCGGGCACAATCAGCGCGTGACCGATTACGGCGTGCCCCTGCGCGAGCAGGACGTCGAGGCCGACCCCGTGAGCCAGTTCGCGCGCTGGTACCGCGACGCCGAGGCGGCGGGCGTCCGCCTGCCGGAGGCCGCCGCGCTGGCGACGGCGTCGGCCGACGGGGCGCCCTCGCTGCGGATGGTGCTCGTCAAGGGCTACGACGAGCACGGCTTCGTGTTCTTCTCCAACTACGACAGCCTCAAGGGCCGCGAGCTCGCCGCCAATCCGCGTGGCGCCCTGCTGTTTTATTGGGATCAGTTGGGTCGGCAGGTGAGGATCACGGGACCGGTGCAGCGCACGAGCTCGGCCGAGTCGGCCGCATATGTGCGCAGCCGCCCAGCGCAACAGCCAGCTCAGCGCCCTCGCGTCGCCGCAGAGCGAGACGATTGACAGCCGCGCAGCAGCTCGAGCAACGCGTCGCCGAGCTGGAGCTGCGCTTCGCCGAGGGCGAGCCGCCGCTGCCCACGCAGTGGGGCGGATTTCGCATGGCGATCGACACGGTCGAGTTCTGGCAGCAGCGCCACGACCGCCTGCACGACCGGCTTCGCTACCGTCGTGGCGCCGACGCCGAGTGGGCGATCGAGCGCTTGGCTCCGTGACGCGGCTCGGCTCGCGGCTCAGGCCGGATCCGAGCCCGGCCCAGACCGTGGCGCGGCTCAGGCCAACTCGATCAGCGAGATCAACGTCCCGACGCACAGCTCTCGCAGCTCGGCGCGGCTCAGCGCTTCGTCGTCGAGCCAGCGCAACGTGGTCGCGATCAAGAACGCCAGCCACCCGTAGACCGCGAGCTCGAGCCGATCGCTGGCCGGCTCGCGCGGACTGATCCCCCTCAGCAGGCGCCCGGCTTCGCGGTCGAGGTTTCGCTGCACGATCGCGCGCACCTTGGTGTCGGCGCTGAGCGAGCCGCGGAAGATCGCGCGGAAGCCGGCGCGGTTGCTCTCGACGTAGCGAAAGTACGCATCGAGGCTGGCGCGCAGCCGCTCGAGCGGCGCGAGGCTCATGTCCGGCTTGGTCGCGGCGGCGAGCTTCTTGCCCTCGACGGTCAAGATCGCGACGAAGAACTCTCGCTTGTTGGCGAAGTAGTGGTAGAGCAGGCCGCGCGAGATGCCCGGCCTCGCGCGCCACCTCGTCGATCAGCACGTCGTCGTAGGCGCGCTCTGCGAACAGCGCTGCGCCGACGTTCAGCAGGTGCTCGCGGCGGCTGTCGGGATCTAGGCGCTTGTACTGCACTGGACACGGCGAGCCTATTTGACAAGCCCATCGGCTCGGAGTTATGGTCCGCAGCGGCTTGTTGCACAGACGTTCAACTGGATCGCTTGACCACAGGAGGGGATCATGACGGTGACGGTCGGCGCTCTTGCCGGGCGGCTATTCGCAGGTGGCGGGACGCGAGCTCGTTGGCGCGCGCACAGACTCCTACTCGCGCTCGCGGGCGCGCTGGTGGCGCTTTTCTGCGTGGCGGCCAGCGCGGCGCATGCGGGGATCGATCAGGAACTGGCGGTCTTCTCGGACTGTCCGATCTCCACCCCGGAAGTCAGCATCTGCGCCTACTCGACGGTCGACGGCGGCGAATTCAAGCTCGGCTCGAAGGCCGTCCCGATCAACAAGACGATCGTGCTGCAGGGGGGTCTGCGACCGGGCTCCGATCAATTGGTGCCGGCCGCTGACGGCAACACGCTGTCGCGCACGGCCTTGACCGTTCCCGGAGGGTTGGTGGGCATCGAAGGGCTCGGCGGTGAAGTGACCGCGACAGCCGAACTGGCGGGACCGGTGACGCTGGACACGACGGCGCTGCTGCAGGGTGGGCCGTCCGTGATCCTGCCGCTGAAGGTGAAACTGGACCACCCGGTGCTGGGCTCGAGCTGCTACATCGGCTCCAATTCCGAACCGGTCACGGTGGCGCTGACGACTGGCAGCACGAGCCCTCCGGGGCCGAACACGCCGATCAGCGGAAAAACGGGGACGCTGAGCTTTGCCGCAGCGGGAACCATCGTGCGCGTGACCGGCACGGTGCTCGTCGAAAACGCGTTCGCGGTGCCCGGAGTGAACGGGTGCGGTCTGGTGCCGCTGCGTGTTCGATCCGGTCGTCGACGTGTCGGCCGGCCTGCCGGCGGAAGCCGGCAAGAACACCGCGATCCAGGACGTTACCTTCGAGGAGGCGTTCCCCGAAAAGCTCGAGCACCAGGCGATCCTCCCGGCGATCGGCCGCTGCGTGAAAGCGGCCAGGGGCACGGGCGAATACGAGAACTCGAGCTGCGTCGCGGGCGCGGGCGGCGAAGGCAACTACAACTGGCAGGAAGGCCCGGGTTCGGCCGCCAAGTTCACGAGCAGCGGCTCGAAAGCGACGCTCGAAGGAGTGGGCGGCGCCAAAGTCTCCTGCAGAGAAATCAACGGGCGCAGGCGAATACACCGGCGCCAAATCGCTGACCGACGCGATCACCCTGACGGGCTGCTCGCTGGCCTCCAGCAGAGCCAGCTGCCAGAGCTCGGGAGCCGCGGCGGGCGAAATCAAGACCAGCTCGCTGTCGGGTGCGCTGGGCTTCATCGAGGACCAGTCCGGTCCCTCCGACGAACTGCTGGTATCGGTCGGCGTGGACCTCAGCAACGCCACGGCGCTTGTGGCGGCCGAATGCGCGGGGCTGAGAGAAGGCCTGAAAGTGACCGGCTCGGTGATCGGCTCGATCGGCAAAGTGAACCGGATGAGCAAAACGCTGACCCTGACCGACACCCAGAGCTCGGGCAAACAGTCGCCCGAAGCCTTTGAAGAAGAGGCCAAAGACACGCTCTCGGCGACGCTCGGCTCGGGAGCCGAACAGGCCGGCCTGGCCAGCAAACAGACGATCAGAAACGAAGAAAAGCTCGAGGTCAAAGCGTCTCGGGAATAGACGCTGGAGTAGGGCTGGGGAGTGAGCTGACGGGCCGGGATCTTCCCGGCCCGTCGTTCGTTGCAGCCCGTCGTTCGCGCTCAGTCGGCGCAGTCCGGTGGGGGCGCGGCGCTGAGGGCGCCTTAGGATCTGCTCGTGCCAGCGCCCTCTGACGTCACGTCGGCGCTCCTGCAGAGGGCATGGGGTGCGCTCGGCGCGAGGGCCGATCTGCTCGACTCCGTCGGCGTCGATGGCGAGCACGAGGGCCTGACTGCCCTCACGGCTGGCGGCGTTGCCTGCGATGCTCGCGGCGGTCGCCTGCTCGACGCTGGCCGCCTCGACGCTCGATGCCGCGCGGCGCGGCGGCACGCCGCGGAGCGGTATCGCTCGACGCCGGCCACGTGGCGCTGGCCGCGCGCAGCGAGGGCTATGCGCGCGACTGGACGGCAGACCGGGCAGATCGACCAACTCTGTTCGCGCCGCTGTCGCGTTTCTGGCCCACGAGCGACGGTTGGCTGCGCCTGCACGCCAACTATGACTGGCACCGCGAGCGTGCGCTTGGCGTGCTTGGCTGCGGGCAGGATCACGACTCCGTCGAGCGGGCGATCGGCGCGTGGCGCGGTGAGGAGCTCGAGGCCGCGCTGATGGCGGCGGGCGCGCTCGGGTTTGCCGTGCGCAACCCACAGCAGTGGCGCGCCCATCCACAGGGTCGCGCGGTCGAGTCGCTGGCGCTCGTGGAGACGGTCACCGGTGTAGGCGCGGCTCGTCCCTTGCCCGCCGGGCGAGTCGCGACAGGCAGGCGCGTCCTCGATCTGACGCGGGTGATCGCGGGACCGGTCGCCACCCGCACGCTGGCGGCGTGGGGCGCCGAGGTGCTACGCGTCGACAGCCCGCGGCTCCCGGAGATCCCCGCGCAGGCGCTCGACGTGCTGCCCGGGAAGCGCAGCGCGTTGCTCGACTTCGCCAAGCCGCCGAGCGTCAGAGGATCGAGGAGCTGCTCGCCGAGGCCGACGTGCTGGTCTACGGCTACCGTCCGCGCGCGCTCGATCGCTACGGCCTGTCCGCTGCGGCGATCTGGGAGCGCCACCCGCACCTTTCGATCGTCACGGTGTCAGCGTGGGGCGAGGATGGCCCGTGGGCCGGTCAGCGCGGCTTTGACTCACTCGTGCAGTGTCCCACGGGGATCGCGGTGCTCGAAGGCTCCGAGCAGCAGCCTGGGGCGCTGCCGGCGCAGGTACTGGACCACGCGACGGGCTATCTCGGGGCGGCAGCCGCGTTGCTGGCGCCTGGCCGCAGGCGAGCTCGGCGAGCCCCCGAGACTGTCCGCCTGTCGCTCGCCCAGACCGCGCGGTGGCTGATGGGCGCCGGCGCGCGCGAGCGAAAGCCCGAGCTCGGCGTTGATGCGGAGCAGTACATGGTGTCGCTGCCCGGCGCCCAGCGACCCGTCCGCGTGATCGCTCCGCCAGGTCGCGCCGGCGAGCTCGTTCCCCGCTGGAACGCGACCACCGAGCTCGGGGCGGACGCGGCGGCCTTTCGCGGTAGCGAGCCGGTCGCGGAGCAGTGACGCCATCGGCTTTGCAACGGAGCGCCCAAGCAATCGACCCACCGGCTGTGCGCCTCGACTGGGTGGATCGCTCTGCTAGGTTGCTCGAAGCGGTCGAACAGCTCGGCCGCGGGGCAGCTCGCTTGAGTACCGCTCGAAGCGGTTCGGGTCAGCCTCAGCCTCCGAACCGTACGCGGCGCTGGAAGCCGCCAAAGGAGTTCACATGTCCACGCAGTCATTCGCCGAACTCGGCGTGTCGCGCGCCGTCGTCGACGCGCTCTCGCGCCGCGGCGTCACGGCAGCCGTTCGCGGTCCAGAGCCTCGTCATCGGCGACGTGCTCGCCGGTCACGACGTGCTCGTCAAGTCCCCGACCGGCTCGGGCAAGACGCTCGCGTTCGGCATTCCGATCGTCGAGCGGATCGACGGCCGACGGACCGCGTCCGGCGGCCCTCGTGCTGGCGCCGACGCGCGAGCTCGCGAGCCAGATCGTCGACGAGATCGACGACGTCGCCCACGCGCGCGCGCTGCGCGTCACGGCGGTCTACGGAGGCGTCGGCCTGACCAAGCAGGCCGAACGCCGCCGCGAGGTCGCACATCGTCGTCGCGACTCCGGGCCGGCTCGAGGATCTCCTCGAGCGCGGCGCGTTCAGCCTCGTCAGCGATCCGCATCCTCGTGCTCGACGAGGCCGACCGCATGCTCGACATGGGCTTCCGCCCGGCCGTCGACCGGATCGTCGCGGCCGTGCCCGCGAGACGCGTCAGACGCTGTTCTTCTCGGCGACGCTCGATGGCGCCGTCGGGCGCGTCGCGCGCCGACTACACGCGAGCCGCGATCGTGCACGAGCACGGCCCGTCTGGAGCTCGCGCGGTCGCCGACGTCGAGCATCGGTTCGTCTCGGTCAAGGGCCGAGGACCGCGTCGCAGCGCTCGTCGAGGAGCTCTCCGGCGAGCGCGATCTGGCGCTCGTGTTCGTGCGCACCAAGCGCGGCGCCGACCGGCTGGTCAAGCGCCTGGCGACCCACGGCGTGACGGCCGCCGCCGATGCACGGCAACAAGCTCGCAGCGCCAGCGCGAGCAGGCGCTTGCGCAGTTTCGAGGGCGGCGGCGTCGACACGCTCGTCGCGACCGATGTCGCCGCGCGCGGCATCGACGTGCAGGGCATCTCGCACGTGATCAACTTCGACCTGCCCGACGACCACGACGCGTACGTGCATCGCATCGGGCGCACGGGCCGCGCCGGGCGCGCGCGGCATCGGGATCACGCTCGTCGACGAGCACGAGCGCGGCGAGGCGCGCCAGATGGCCGATCGGCTGAAGCTGGGCCATGGATTGGGAGCCGGCGTCCCGCGCGAGGCTCCTGCGAAGGCGAGCCGGCGCCGGCGCTCAGGCGGGCGCTCGTCCCAGACTCGCCGCTCACGCGTTCGCGCTGATGCTTGCTCACCGCCGCGCTTCTCGAAGACGATCCGGTAGTGGTCGAGCAGCTCGCGCTCGAAGCAGATCCTGTTGGCGCTGACGCCCGAGGCGAAGGCGAGCCGGAAGTCGGCGCTCGTCAGCCAACGCGGCACGAGCCGCAGCTTCAGCAGGGACTTCTTGATGCTGCTCCTGCCTATCCGCGCATTCCACTGCTTGATCGTCTCGATGTAGTCGAGGCGACCGCTGCTGCTCGACAGGGCGGAAGTGCGGCGCGGCGCAGCGAACGACCTGCTCCTGGCCGAACGGCAGCCACGAGCCGGGGAACTGGCGCGCCAGCAGCGCCAGGTACCAGGCGTCGGTGTGCTCCGGTGGCAGCTCGTCGAGTGCGGCCACCGCCTCGGCAGCCGGAACCATGTTGCGTCCGTAGACCATCGTCTGCAGGTACAGCCTGCCGCCATCGGGCAGCAGGTCGGCGATGCGGGCGAAGATCTCCCGGTACACGGCCTCCTGGCGCCCGGCGCGATAGTCCTCGGGCGAGCAGAAGTGCTCGAACGCGCCAAGGCTCGCCACCGCGTCGAACCGCCCGAAGCGCTCGGGCGTGAGCCGGCGGCCATCGACCAGGTGGACGTCGAGCTCGTGGCGCCGGCAGGCAGCGACCTGCGCCGCGGACAGCGTCACGCCGACCCCGACGGCGTCCCGGCGCGCGAGCGAAGTCGAGCAGGGCGCCCCAGCCACAGCCGAGGTCGAGCATCCGGCGCCCCGGCCCGATCCCGATCTGTTCGGCCACGAATTCGTGCTTGCGCCGCTGCGCCTGCTCGAGACTGAGCGAGAAGTCGCCGTCGTACTTGGCGCCGCTGAAGTCGGCCAGCTCGCCCATGCTGAGCCGGAACACGCGGTCGGTCAGCGAGTACGTGAAGTCGATTTCGTCGCGGTCGGCCACGGACCCGTTCTACTCGCTCGGAGAGCAGCGGGTCGTCTCGCCGAGCCTTGCGCTGTAGCTCAGCGCCGTCCCGCGACGTGGTCCGCGAGCGCCGCTCAGTCGACGGTCACCGCACCGGCCAGGCGCGCTGCGGACTCCGGATCGTGCGACGGCAGATAGACGGTCGGGTGCTGCGCGCAGTGCGCGAGGATCGTCTCGAGGGTCGCGACGTGAACCGTCGGGTCCGGTCCGATCGCGTCCGGCCGACGAGCGTGCAGCTGCTCGAGCGTGTCCGTCACATCGCCGGCCAGCATCACGTGTCGGCCCGCGTCATCGACGCAGATCACCGAGATGTGCCCCGGCGTGTGCCCGGGTGTCTCGACGGCGACGATCCGTCCGTCGTCGCTGAGGGGATGGCTGCGTGGGAAGGCGCCGAATCGGCCACCCTCGAACAGCAGCGATTTCGGGGCGAACCCGGGCGGGAGCGGTTGGCGCAGAACGCGACGCATCATGCGCGAGAATGGAGTCCCGACGAACTCGAGCTCGGCCTCGCTGATCGAGGCCGGAGCGCGCACGTTGACCAACCCGTCCACATGATCGCCGTGGTGATGGGTGAGCACGACCTCCGAGACGTCATCGAGCGCCAGGCCGACCGCCGCCATCGCGCCCGGAAGATTCTGCTCGGGGGTCACCTCGAAGCGGGCGAACGGCACGTTCCGGGCCGTCGCGGTCTCGCCGGTGTCGACGAGCCGCAGGCGGTCTTCGTGCTCGATCGCCCAGCAGTGAATCGGAAGCGGGTCCGACCAGGGTCCGGGTAGGAACAGATCGAGCTGGCGGCGCGCACCGCGACTGGGGAACAGGAAGGAATGCTTGACGCGGACCGACCCCGTGGCTAGCGCGTGAATTCGCATGCTCGGCGGCGGCTCTAGCCGCGAGCGCGCCCTCCCGGGCGGCTCAGTCGAGATCGTGCACGCGCTGCGGTGAGATCCTGGGCCGACGGTCGAGTGAGCGACCCGGACTCAGGACGCAGGGTCAGCCCTCGGGGCGCGCCTCGGCGACGGGCTCCAGAGCGCTGTCCTCGACATCTGGCTGGGTTGAGGCGCCGGTCGTCGGGTCTAACGCGTCGTCGGGTTGACCGGCGTCGTCGGGTTGACCCGCGCCATCGGCCGGCGCGTGCTTGCGTGCATCCCGCTTGGCCTGCTTTTCCAGCCGGCGCTCGCGCAGCCGGCTTTCGCGCATCAGCTTGGCCATCGTGGTCTTCTTCTTGCCGCTTGATGCCATCGCTGTCCGTCCTTGTAGTGGAGTTTCGAGCACGGCCGTGCGTCGACGTCCGAGTCACGCTCGGCCGCCCGACGAGCACAGCGGAGCGGCCGGACTGCTAGATCTGCTGGATGTTCACGGCCTTGGGGCCCTTGTCGCCGGCCTCGGCGTCGTAGGACACCTTGGCGCCCTCGGCGAGCGATCGATAGCCCTCGCCGATGATCGCCGAGTGGTGGGCGAACAGGTCCTTGGACTGGTCGTCGGGTGTGATGAACCCGAAACCCTTGTCGTCACTGAACCACTTCACTGTTCCTGTAGCCATTCTGTTCCTCCGCCGTTGGTAGTGCTGCGAACGCGGAGTTTGCTGAGCAAAGGCTACGAGCGCTGGCACTGCGATATTGGGCGATCTACCCAACCCGAGCGGTGCACACTAGCAGCCACCGGCACACGCGTTGATCTGCGACCCGATGGCCGAGCGGGTGTCTGGTCTGGACCGCTTGCCCGGGGACGAGTTCATGGGCAATGGCGCTCGCCCGGATCGAGATCCTCGGAGGCCGTCAATCGGGGTCCTGCGAGATGTATGGGTCGTCCTCGCCGCGCAGGTCACGGTAGCGACGGTCGAACAGCTCCAGAACCGCCGTCACGTCCGCCGGGCCGTTGACCTCGTGACCGACGACGTCGGGCTCGGACAGGGTCGCCATCGGCTCGGCGTCGCCGTGCTCGACCAGCTCGTCGTGCTCGGCAACGGAGAAGCGAAGCTGCACGACACCTCGCGCGCGGTCCAGCACACCCAGCAGCTGCTGCTCGTAGCGCACGAGCACCTCCTCAGCAGAGACGCGCTCTATGTGCACTCCCGGCCAGGTCTGAAGCTCGTTGGCGATCTCATCGACGAGCACAGCGTCGGGCATCGGCCGATCCTAGCGGCTAGCGCTTCCCGCAACGACAACCCCGGTCAGCCCGCGGCCGCTCACCGCCGGGCGGGCCGCAACGCGCACTGCCTCGACCTCAGCGTGCTCGCGATTGAATCCGGGCCGGGGCGCGGTGGGGCCGTCGCGCGAACAACACCGCGAAGCGGTAATCCTTAAAAAGGCAGTCAACGTCGGTGAACCCCGCGTCGCGCAGCCAAGCGAGCTGGCTCTCGACACTCGCGCAGTGGTCGTAGCGCATCCGCTCGACCGCGCCGGTCCACTCGGCATCGTCGGACCCCGCCGACCGGGCGCTGCTCTCGTGCCATAGCGCGTAGGCCTTGGTGAGCATCGGCGTCGGTCCGCTCACCTGCTCGGCATTCACAAAGACGCCGCCAGTGGTGAGGGCGCTGAATACCGATTCGAACAGTCTCCGCTTGGCGCCGTCCTCGAGATGGTGGATCGCCAACGCCGAGACGATCGCGTCCCATCGGTCAGCCGGCAGGGGGTCGCGCAGATCGCCGACCAGGTACTCGGTGTTCTGCTCTCCGAGCCTCGCTCGCGCCTGCTCGAGCATCGCGGGTGCGCCATCGAGCAACGTCAAGCAAGCCGTGGGAAACGCCGCGCGCAGAAGGGATGAGAGCAGCCCTGTGCCGGCGCCGAGATCCAGGATCCGCTCGGGCTCGCGACCAGCCAAGCTGACCGCTTCGACCGCGCTCGCGTACAAGGAATCGAACGGCGGAATCAGCCTGCGGCGACTCTCGTCGTAGCGTTCGGCTTCGGCGTCGAACACGGTCGACGCCGACGCTGCGCCTGCACCTGCGTGCGTCATGACGTACAACTATACGTTATTGTGTGCGCGACCTTGCGGCTCTCGGGCCGCGGCGAAAGTGGCGGGCCGGTCCGGGCCCGCCACTCGCGTTCATACGGCCGGAGCCTGCGGCGCTGCCTCGTAGATCGACTGCAGCTCCAGGTAGGCCCTGAGGCCCTCGGGCCCGAGCTCGCGTCCCAGCCCGCTCGCCTTCACTCCGCCGAACGGCGCAGCCGGATCGAGCATGTAGTGGTTGATCCCGATGCTGCCCGTCTGAACGCGCCTCGCGACCGATTCGGCTCGCTCGTGATCGGCCGTCCAGACGCTGCCGCCCAGGCCGAACTCCGAGTCGTTGGCGATCGCGACAGCCTCGTCCACGCCGTCATAGGGGATCACGGCGAGCACCGGCCCGAAGATCTCCTCGCGCGCGATCGTATGGTCGTTCTGCACGTCGGCGAAGATCGTCGGCTGCACGAACCAGCCGCGGTCCAGCTCCTCGGGTCGACCGCCTCCGGCGACCACTCGGGCACCCTCGGCACGGCCCTTGTCGATATAGCCCTCCACGCGCGTGCGCTGGCGCTCGCTGGCCAGCGGCCCGATCTGCGTCGCGGGGTCAAGAGAGTCACCGACCTGCAGCGAGCCCGCGAGACCGGTGAATACATCGAGGATCTCGTCGTAGCGCGAGCGCGGTGCGAGCACCCTCGTACCGATGTTGCAGGTCTGGCCGTTGTTCATCAGCGTCGCGCTGAACAGTGCCTCGGTCGCCTGCGAGAGATCGGCGTCATCCAGGATGATCGCGGCGGACTTGCCGCCAAGCTCGAGGGTCACCGGACGAAGCAACTCGCCGCATCGCCGTGCGATCGTGCGGCCCGCTGCCGTGGAGCCGGTGAAGGCGACCTTGTCGACCCCCGGGTGTTCGACGAGGTAGGCCCCGACCTCGCGACCAGCCGGCACGATGTTCACGACGCCCGCGGGCAAGCTCGGCCTCGACGATCGCCTCCGCCAGTAGGAGGCTGTCGAGCACCGTCTCCGGGCTCGGCTTCATCACGACCGTGCAACCCGCCGCGAGCAATGGAGCGAGCTTGAACATGGCGAGCGTCTGCGGATAGTTCCAGGGCACGATCGCTCCGACCACGCCCACCGGCTTGGAGACCACGTGGATCGTGCCACCGAGCAGCCCCGGACGGTCTTCCTCCAGGTCGTCTCGCGAATCAGCCCCGCGTAGTAGCGCGCGAGCACCGGCGGGAAGACCGCCTCCACCGCAAGCGCAAGCGAAATCGGCATGCCGTTCTGCAGCGAGACGCGGCGCGCGGTCTCCTCGCTGCGAGCTTCCACTGCTCCCGCGAGCCGCTCGAGCGCTTGCGCGCGATCCTCAACCGACCAAGACGACCAACCGCTCGGGTCATCAAACGCCGCCCGTGCCGCGCCCACCGCAGCGTCGATGTCGGCATTCGTGCCCTCCGGCACCGACCCGACGAGCTCCTCCGTGCTCGCCGCAATCACCGCGAATCCGATCCGAGCCCCGCGGCGGTACCCACTCACCCCCGATGAAAAGCTCATCGCTGTCGATCGTCGTTTTCGTGCTCATCGGCTGTTCCCCCAATATTCGCGGTATGAGACTGCTGGATCAGACGGCAGGTCCAGCCTACTCTCCGCGGTGCTTCAGCGAGCAGCAGTCGGCGCGCCGTTCGAGAGCTGAGCTCACAAGCTCGCGTCAAGTCAGGCGCCGAGCAATCTCCTCGACCTCCGACTCATGAATCACTCGCTCTATGAAGTCACCCTTCGCCTGCGTATATCCCTCACGGTCATTCCTGTATCGGCTTGAGAGCGTGCGCTTTAGGGCCCCGTATTGATCAGCGAGCTCGGAATCAGCCCGCAGCCTCTCGCGGAAGGCGAGCTCAGCCCGAAATCGGGAGGAGCGCGTGGGCACCAGATGTAGATGATGAGTGCGACGGCTCGGCTCGGGCTTGCAGAACCAATGCATCTCGTCTGTGCGATAGGGCGCGTACTGGTAGCCCAGTTCGGCTAGCTGAGCGAAGCAGGCGCGAGACGAGCGAAGATCCTCGACCCCTACGAGGATGTCGATGACCGGCTTAGCCGCGAGCCCTGGGACAGCCGTGCTGCCGACGTGATGGATGCCACCCGTTAGCGAACATGCCGATCGCCTGCTCGAGAAGCGCCTTCTCGGCCGCGAACCGAGCGGGCCACGAGGCGTGGTACTGGACGATCTCTATTGGCTCATCGTCTGCCGGCTGGTTGGCGGTCATGTTCTCAGTATGCGAGCCCCCGCGCTCGGGTCTACGGCGCGTCGAGCGGCGAGCTGCGTGCGCCTACTGGCAACCCTTACCCTTGAGCGGTGTCGATCCCCCGGTTCCTCAAAGGTCGCCTAGCGCGGGAAGACGCGGTCTCGATCGGCGATCCGCGTGTCGAGGATTGGGAGACGGTCAGCGTGTTCGAGGAGCAGTCGACGGCGTTGGCATGGCGGGATCAGCTGCGGGCTCTGGGTGTCGAGGCCAGCTGCGTTGCCGATCATCCGCTCGATCGCTTCGGTCGAGGAGAGGTCTACCTCGTCGTCCCGCCGGGGCAGTGGTCGCGAGCCAACGAGATCGTCGAAAATCTCGACGCTTAGCTCGCACCGCCCCACATGAAGGCGCCCTGCGATGATGCGCCCGTGGCCATCGAGGGACACCACGCGGGCAGAGTGGCGGCTTGAGCGCGGGCGCCGACGGGCACAGCCGACGTGGAGATACCGGCGGCGTCCGTGGTTGAGCCAAGCGGGACCGCGCTGGTCACCGGTGGAACGGGATTCCTCGGCGGATGGTGCAACGCCGAGCTGCTGCGTCGCGGGTACGCGGTCCGCACGACCATCCGCGACCTGCGGCGGGCGGACGACGTACGAGCATCGCTGGCCGCCGCAGGCGTCGACGCCGATGACCGGTTGTCGATCATGGCCGCCGACCTCAACGCCGACGAGGGCTGGGCGGACGCTGTGCAGGGGTGCGACTACGTGCTCCACGTCGCGTCGCCGTTTCCCCCAGCGCAGCCGAAGGACCCGGACGAGCTGATCGTTCCGGCCCGCGACGGGGCACTGCGCGTGCTGCGTGCGAGCCTCGACGCCGGCGTGAAGCGCGTCGTCATGACCTCGTCGGTTGCCGCGGTTCGTCACGGCCGGCCGCCGTCCGACGACGCGCCCTACAACGAGGCGGACTGGACTGACCCGGACGATCTGCGGCGCACGCCATACGTCCGCTCGAAGACAATCGCCGAGCGCGCTGCATGGGACCTCGCGCGGGGGGCCGGCGCCGAGAGCCGCCTCGCGGTGGTGAACCCCGGCGCGATCATCGGGCCGGTGCTCAGCGACGACCGCTCCTATTCGCTGCAGGTGATCGAACGGCTGCTCAATGGCATGCCGGCGATGCCCAGGCTCGGCTTCGTCCTCGTCGACGTCCGGGACGTCGCGGACCTGCACATCCGCGCGATGACCGATGCGGCGGCCGGCGGCGAGCGATTCCTGGCTCTCGACCGCTTCCTGTGGATGCAAGAGGTCGGCCAGATCCTCCGCGAGCGCCTTGGCGCAGCCGCCGCCAAGGTTCCGACGCGCGTCGCTCCGAACCTGATGGTCCGAGCCATGGGCCTGTTCGATCCGAGCGTTCGCTCGATCGTGAACGACCTCGGAGAGTCGGCTACATATACAGCGGAGAAGGCGAAGACCACCCTCGGCTGGAGCCCACGCCCGATCGAGGACTCGATCACGGATACAGCGCGTAGCTTGGTCGGCGTGGCGCACGGCGAGTAGCCGCTGGCGATCTCGTCCAACAGGCCGCCCGGCGGGTTCGGCCAGGCGCGCCGCGCCGGTTTGAGTGCGCCCTCCTGGGCTCAACCGGCGCCGGCGAGCACCGCCGCTCGATCGCTGGCGGCGGCGCTATAACCCCACGCGATGGGCCGCCGCCCTCTGATCCTCGTCTCGCTGCTGCTGGCGGCGTTTGTGATCAACCTCGACATCACGATCGTCAACGTCGCGCTGCCGACGCTCGTGCGCGAGCTGCACGCGTCGAACTCGCAACTGCAGTGGGTCGTCGACGCCTACAACCTCGTGTTCGCCGCGCTGCTGCTCGCCGCGGGGAGCCTCTCCGACCGGCTCGGACGCAAGGGATGCTGCTCGTCAGGCCTGGCCGTGTTCGGCCTGGCGAGCGTCGCCGGCGGGCTGACGAGGACCCCCGGCCAGCTGATCGTCGCGCGCTGCTTCATGGGCCTGGGCGCAGCGATGATGTTCCCGGCCACCCTGTCGCTGATATCGAACGTGTTCACCGAGCGCGCCGAGCGCGCCCGCGCGATCGGGCTGTGGGGCGCCACCGCCGGCATCGGCGATCGCGCTCGGCCCGATCTTCGGCGGCTGGCTGCTCGAGAGTTCAGTGGACGAGCATCTTCTTCGCGATGGCGCCGGTCGCCGCGCTCGGCGCCGCGCTCGTCGCGTGGAGCGTGCCGACCTCGCGCGATCCGCGTGCGCCGACGAGACCGACGGCCCGGGACTCCTGCTCTCGACCGCGGCGATGGCGCTGCTGATCTACACGATCATCGAGGCACCCGACAAGGGCTGGAGCAGCGCCCGCAGCCTCGGCGGCTTCGTCGCCGCTGATCGTCCTGTTCGCCGCGTTCATCGCCCGCGAGCTGCGCACCGGACGAGCCGATGCTCGACGTCAGCCTGTTCCGCAACCCGCGCTTCACCGCCGCCAGCGGCTCGGTGACAGTCGCCTTCTTCTCGCTGTTCGGGTTCATCTTCCTGATCACCCAGTACTTCCAGTTCCTCAAGGGCTACAGCCCGCTGTCGGCCGGCGTGCACCTGCTGCCCGTCGCGACATCCGTGGGCATCGCCTCGGTGCTCGGCACAAGCTCGCCGTCCGCTTCGGCACCAAGCACGTCGTCACCGCCGGCCTGCTGTTCTGGCCGGCTTCTTCGCCTGGGTCGCGGCCGTCGCGGAGCCGGGAACCCGCTACCTCACGATAGCCGGCGCAGATGGTGCTGGCGGCGTCGGCATGGGCTTCATCGAGCGCGCCCGCGACCGAGGCGATCATGGGCGTCGTGCCGAAGGACAAGGCCGGCGTCGGCTCGGCCGTCAACGACGCCACGCGGCTGCTCGGCGGCACGCTCGGCGTGGCCGTGATCGGCAGCGTGTACGCCTCCCTGTATGCGAGCAGGCTGACGAGCGCTCTGCCCAGTGCCCTGCCCAAGACCCTCTCGCGCGTCGCGCACGAATCGGTCGGAGCGGCGCTCGAAGTCGCCGCCCGACTCGGCCACAGCGATCGTGCGGGCCTCGCCGGCGAGCTTCACAAGGCCGCCTCGGGCGCGTTCATCCACGGCCTCAGCGCGGGCTGCCTCGTGGCCGGCGGCGTCGCGGTCGCCGGCGCGATCATGGCCGCGCTGCTGCTGCCCGCCCAGCCCACGCAGGCGAGCGCCGGCGCCGACAGCGCGGGACCCGAGCACGGCAGCGGGCGCGGCGGTTCGGAGTCGGTCGACGCCGAGGCGAGCACTCTCAGCTGACGCGATCCGGCTCGCGAGCCGCTCGCCCATCGAGAGTCGGCCGACGAGCTCGTCGGGTCCAAGCAGCCCCCGAGCGGGACACGCAACCTTTGGTTGCTATTCTGCGACGCATTCTCGCAACCATCGGTTGCACATCAACGGAGAGGAGCCAGCGTGGCCGCTGACAGCGTCGAACGAGAGATCCTGATCGAGGCGAGCCCGGAGGTTGTCTGGGGCGTGATAACCGAACCCGAGCAGATCAGCCGCTGGTTCAGCGACGAGGCGGAGGTCGAGGGGCGCGCCGGCGCGGACGGCACGCTCACGTGGAGGCCCGGAGGCCGCGGCGGACGCAAGGAATCCGACCTGATCGTGCCGATTCGGGTCGTGGAGGCCGAGCCGTTCCGCCGTTTCTCCTTTCGCTGGAACCATCCGCAGGGCGCAGAGCCGGACGAGAGCAACTCGGCACTGGTCGAGTTCAGCCTCATCGAGGAGGCCGATGGGACACGGTTGAGGGTCGTCGAGAGCGGCATCGACGCTCGTGACGCATGACGAGGAGGGCAAGGCCCGCTACGTCGAGGAGCACGAACACGGCTGGGGGAAGCATCTCGGCGAACTGCTCGACTACGTGGCCTCGAAGGCACGCGGGGCGACGCGCTGATGGCCACCGCGGTCGCCGAGGACGACGCACTGTGGGCGGCGGTGGCCGACCCCACGCGCCGGCGCGTGCTCGACGCGCTGCTCGAGCGGGGCGAGGCGACCACCACGACGCTCGCGGCAGGGGCTGCCGGTCACCCGACAGGCCGTCGCCAAGCACCTCGTCGTGCTGGACCGCGTCGGCCTGGTGGCAGGCCGGCGGCAGCGGCCGCGAGGTGCGCTACGCGGTTCGGCCCGAGCGACTGGACGATGCCGCCGAAGCGATGGCTCGCGTGGCCGCGCAGTGGGACAGGCGCCTGGCACGGATCAAGCGGCTCGCCGAGTCCGTGCAGGCCGAAGCCGGAATCGATCTCTAACACCGACAAGGAGAATGCAATGACCGATCACAGGACCGGAACTCGTGAGGAGTGGCTTGCGGCGCGGCTCGAGCTGCTCGACGCCGAGAAGGAGCTGACGCGGCGCGGCGATGAGCTGGCTCGGCTGCGGCAGGAGCTGCCATGGGTTCCGATCGAGAAGGAGTACCGCTTCGAGACGGATGAGGGAACCGCGTCCCTCGCCGACCTCTTCAAAGGGCGCTCGCAGCTGCTCGTCTACCACTTCATGTTCGGTCCCGACTTCACGGCCGGCTGTCCGTCCTGCTCGGCGATCGCGGACGGCTTCTCCGGCTCGGTGGTGCACCTGGCCAATCACGACGTCGCGTTCACAGCGGTGTCGCGGGCGCCGCTGGCAAAGCTGCAGGACTACAAGCGGCGGATGGGCTGGAGCTTTCCGTGGGCGTCTTCGTTCGAGAGCGACTTCAACTACGACTTTCACGCATCGCACACCGAGCAGGAATGGCAGTCGGGCGCCGTCGAGTACAACTTTCGCACCGCCGACTTCCGGCCCTCCGAGAAGAGCCCCGGGCTGATCGAGATCGCCTCGGGCGCCGGCACGGATCCCGTGACGTTCAGAAAAGAGGGGCCCGGCATGAGCGCATTCGCGCTCGAGGACGGCGTCGTGTTCCACACCTACTCGGCTTACGGACGAGGCGTCGACGGCCTCTGGGGCATGTACTCGTGGCTCGACCGCGCCCCGCTCGGGCGCAACGAGACCGGCATCTGGTGGCGCCGCCACGACGAATACGCAGGAGGTTGAGCGTGGCGACGTCAGCGGGCAGGAGGATCATGAGCAACTCCTCCGGCGCCGTCGGAGCTGTCGTGAGTGGCGACCGGCGGGGCGGGTGGCGTCGCGGTGGGCGGGGTCACTTTCTCGCCGTTGACGGCGATGCGCACCGAGCTCGGGATCGTCGCGGCGCTGCTCGCCGCGGCGGGGTTGGCATGGTGGTCCACGGCGGACCGGATGGCGGGGATGGACGCGGGACCGGGGACCGCCCTCGGTTCCGTGGGCTGGTTCACGGGCGTGTGGGCGACGATGATGGCGGCGATGATGCTGCCGTCGCTCGCGCCGAGCGCAGCCGTCTTTGCGGCGTCGGTCCGACGCGAGCTCAGCCGGGTTCTCCTGTTCGCCGGCGGCTATCTGCTCGTCTGGAGTGTCGCCGGCATCGGCGCCTACGGCCTGTTCGAGCTCGGCAAGAGCCTCTTCGCCGGCTCGCTGGCCTGGCACGGCGGCGGCCGTTGGCTTGCCGCGGGCGTCCTGGCCCTCGCCGCGCTCTACCAGCTGACGCCGCTCAAGCGCGCGTTCCTGTCGAGGTGCCGCAGCCCCCTGCGATTCCTGGACATCTCCTGGCAGAACACGCGGCCCGGAGCGCTTGCGATGGGTCTGCGCAACGGCGGATGGTGTCTCGGATGTTCGTGGGCCCTGATGGCCGCGCTGTTCGCGCTGGGCGTGATGAGCCTCACGTGGATGGGGTTGATCGCCGTGCTCGTGGCGCTCGAGAAGGTCGGACCCTGGGGACGCGGCGCAAGGTTGGCGACCGCGGGCGTCCTGGTCGTGCTCGCGGCTGCGATTCTCGCCGTGCCGCACGAGGTCCCGGGGTTCGTCGTTCCGGGCTCGCCCGCCTCGCTTCACATGATGAAGGCGATGGGGTAGGGGCCGCTCGGGGCCTCATCGCGGGCCAGCGAGGAGCTCGGCGCGCTGCCTTCTCCGCGAGTGGGGGCGCGCGCATGCAGGCCCGGGTCAGCCTCGGCGGTGCCGGTGCTTTCGCCGACGCGGTGGATTTGGCGCGGCGTCGGTCGTGAAGCTAACGGTCTGTGTCGCGGTCGCCGGCGGGGCGGTCGCGACTTCGAACCCGCTGATTTCCTGATGCGGTTCGCCCGTCCAATCGAGCTGCAGCGTGTAGGACGTGCCTGGCTGCAGCGGCGGCGGCACGAGAACGCCACCGTCGAATTGAGCTGCGATCTTGACGTCCGGGACAGCCACACCCGAGCTGCTTTTCAGGGCAACTGACGTTGCGTGCGGCTGAAAGCCGAGACCGACCGCAAAGAGCAGGATCTGCGGGCCGGTACGCGTGTTCGCCGGCTCTCCGAGTTGCTGCTGAGGCGTAGTCGGCAGCTCGCGCGCGAGCTCGGAGGAAACGGCGTGGCGCGGGCCTCGCTCATTGACGAACGCGTAGAAGACGGGTGGCGAGGCGGAGACGGCCGTGAGGAGTTCCGGCTCGCCGACTCCCATGCAGTCCACTCCACTCGCCGTGTGTACGTCGCCGGCGACCGTCGCCAATGGCTCGTAGATCACGTACTGGTGCAGCGGGGCCGTGCTGTAGGGCGTCTCGTCGACGCTCCAGTCATCGACCGCTGCCGAGACGCGACCCGTTTCGCCCTGGGTGGGTTGTGTTTCGAACTCCCTCGGGCACCACGAGCTCGCGTACGCCTGATTAAGCGTCGTGATCGGCGGGATGCCGTTAGAGGCGCGCTGTTGGTTGACGATGGCGATCACGCCTGCGCCTTCGAGGCCGGTGCCGTGCGCAACCGGCGCGAGCGCGAGCAGCAGGCTCACGCAAGTCGCGGAGCCCGTCAGCCGAAGCGCGCTCGTGCCAAGCATTCCCACGCGGTGAGCCTAGGCCAAGCACCGCGTGGGCGGCTGCTCGGCCGAAAGGCCCACGTCTTCACCCTGATGAGAGCGGACCTGCAAAACCCCGCAACAAGGACGTAAAAGCGGGAGCGACGGGGGTCGAGGCCCCGTTTGGCACCCCATTGAGATTCGGACGAGTAGTGGACCCAAGCTGGACATCGCCGCTCGCCAAGACAGGCCCAGATGGTCGCGCTCTTGATGGCTCCTTTCACGCGAAAGGAATCACGCGACCACGGCGTCGCGCTCCTGCTACTCGTCCAGACCAAGCGTGTGGGGCGCGGCTGAGCGGACGCTCGCAACTCCCTCAAAGCACAAGCTGGAGGCCTGCTACACCCAGGCCTGGTAGGGCCTTTAGACGGCGGCTGGAAGAGCGGTCGGGCTCCCGTCCGGGATACTGGCCGGGAGATGCCCGAGGAGTCCACAACTCCCGACCTGGTTGAGCTTCTGCGCCGCGGCTTCGAGGCCCTAAACCGGCGCGACCCGGACGCGGTGATCAGCCTCTGGGCTTCCGATGCGGTCTTAGAAGGGCAGGTGGGAACCCTTCGAGGGCGAGCGGAGATCCGCAGCTTCTTTGAGGAGTGGTTCGGCGCGTACGAGGAATTGGAGTACAAGCTTGAGGATGTCCGCGACCTCGGCAACGGGGTCGTGTTCGCTGTGGTCGCCCAGGAGGGCGTTCCTGCTGGTAGCGCCGGTCACGGTCACTTTCGGCAACGCGAGGGGTGCGTCTTCCTCTGGGAGCGAGGCTTGATCGCACACCTTTCGAGCGATGGCGACGTTGGCGAGGCGCGCGCCGCCGCCGAGCGGCTCGCAGAGGAGCGCGCTCGCGCATCGGACTGAGCGCCGATCAGCGCGATATCCGCAGCTCCGGGAAGCTGATACATAAGTTGCTGTACGCCCAGGGCCGGCAGGGTCTCGAAAGCGTGTGTTATGCCCGGTGGTGTGTCAACGCGGTCGGGCCAACGCGATGGGATCGTCCCACGCGCAGCGCAGCTTGTGCGGCGATCCAACAAGCCTGCCGCGGACCCCTCCCGGTGGGACCGACATGGCCCTCTCCACGCGCCTGGCGCCGTGGGCATCGTAGAAGGCCTGGGCGTCCACGTTCTGTTCGTTGACCCAAAGATATAGACCGGTCCGATGCGGCCTACCGGCGACGGCCTCGGCTATCCGGGCGAGCAGGCCCGAGCCAACACCTCGACGTTTGCGGGCGTGGGCGACATGGATGTTGTCGAGCAGGGCCCCCCAGGTTGGGTCCTCGTCGAAGACGGTGTGCGCGAAGCCGATCAGGCCGCTCCCGTCCTCGGCAAGCATCGTGCAAGATCCAGGATCGCGTCGTCCTAGTCGATCGGTCCACACCGCCAGCCGATCGACGGCGACGTCACCGTCGAGGAAGGCGTCGGAATAGACGCCACGATAGTGACGGCGCCAGCTGTCAGCGTGCAGGGCCGCGATGGCCCCAGCGTCCGATGGCCCGGCGAGCCGAAAGTCCCGGTTTGCCGACACGGCTGACGAGTATGGCGATAAGCGGCGCTAGCGCGAAATCCGCAGCTCCGGGCGGACTCGTAGCCGCGCCCGCGTTGGTGACCAGAGCAGACGCGTGGACAGCGTCCGTCCGCGCTAGCGCAGCGGACGAGTAGCAAGCGTGTCGGCGGTTCCAGGGGGCAGCAGCCGAAATCAACGCAGACAATAGGTCGCGGTCTCTCGTGGGGTCGAGGCCTCGTTTGGCACCCCATCGAGATTCGCGCGTACCGATCGTGATTTCGTCGGCCTCAACCGCGTTCAGGTCATGTCTGCTGAGAGACTGCTCGGGTGGCACGGCTTCCCAACATCTGCGCCGGACCATATGGGCCGATCTACGACTTCTGCATTGAGCGCGAACGGCTCATGCGCCCTGTCGCACGACTCGTCTGGGGCATCGACATGGCTCCCTTGTACTCATCAATGGATGCGATCGCCGCGATCGATTCGGGAGCCACGATTCTCGACGTACCCTGTGGCGGCGGTGTCGCGATGCGGGCCCTAAGCCCAGACCAGGATGTCCGTTATATCGCCGGCGATCTGCTTGAGCAGATGCTTGTCAAAGCCAGATCACGGGCTGAGAAGCAGGGATTGAGGCAGGTGGAATTCGTCCGCGTGGACATGCAGGATCTGCCCTTCGCAGATGGGGTCGCGGACGTCTTCCTGTCGTACAGCGGTCTGCACATGGTCAAGGACCCGGAGTCTGCCGTGAGCGAGATTGGGCGATGCCTCAAGCCGGGCGGGAAGCTCATCGGGTGCACACTGCTTCGCGACGGCGCGCTGCGCCAGCGCGTTCTGTTCTCGGCAGGAGAGCGACTAGGCCACGCGGCTCCGCCACGTCTCTCAGACCTGCGAACGTGGCTGGCCGCCGCTGGGATCGGCGACGTTGCGATCGAGCCAGCCGAAGGGCTCGGCTTCTTTCGCGGTACCAAGCAGGTGGAGTAACCGCGTTCGTGCCGGATGCGGTCGCCACGTCATCCGCCCAGTCCATTGCGCGGAGGCAGATGGCGGGTGGCGCCCACCGCCACCCGCCATCGAAGCCTTCAACGCTCTCGCTCGTAGTGAGCTCGCCCAACGCCGTCAAAAGCGGCCGCTGTTGCGGCAGCAGTTCTTGAAGCGCCTCGTGGAGCCGCAGGGACACAAGTCGTTGTTGCCGAGGCGCTCGACAAACTCGACTTCTCCGTCTCTGATCGTACGTCGACCACGCTTTACGCGTGCCTCCGACGGGAAGCCCTTGCGGCGCTTGCTCATCGGCTCAAAAGGAGAACGAGCCCTCTGGATCTGTCTTTTCTCGTGGCACGGGTGCCTCCCTGCGGTCGTGGTGTGCTGCGCGCGCCCAGTAGGTGTCGCCGGGAGCGTCGGAAAGGATTGCACAGACTTCGCTTCCTGCGCAGGCTATATAGACAATAGGTCCCGGTCCCTCGTGGTATCCACGCCGGGTGCCCTGATCCCAACGAGTGGATCCACGACTTCCGCC
This sequence comes from uncultured Solirubrobacteraceae bacterium, assembly GCA_963846205.1. Lineage (GTDB taxonomy): Bacteria > Actinomycetota > Thermoleophilia > Solirubrobacterales > Solirubrobacteraceae > Palsa-744. Next base: position 130,240 of record CAWJVB010000007.1, read on the forward strand.
CCGATCAGAAGCTGATCGACCTTGCGCTCTTCGCATATCCCCGGCGCCGAGAGATGGGCAGCTCGCGAACATCGATGAGGCGCTCAACGCCCGCCGCTCGGCGACCTTCCCAAAGCGCAGTACGTCATGCGCCGCCAGGCGATCGAGGAGGAGCTGCAGCGACTCGGCGCGCCCACCGACCCAGGGATCGAGCGGGCGAAGGATCTGCTCGCCGACTTCTCCCAGTTCTGGCAGATCGAGACGGAGCCCGCCGAGCGGCGCAAGTTGTTGCTCTCGCTGTTCGAGCAGGTGTGGGCACAGGGCGGCCGCATCGTCGCCGTGCAGCCCCGCGAGGACTTCCTCCCCTACTTCCAGGCGGCAAGTCGCTGCCGGAAGCAAGGGAAGGAGCGGGGTGCCAAAAGCGGGAGCGACGGGACTCGAACCCGCGACCTCTGCCGTGACAGGGCAGCGCTCTAACCAACTGAGCTACGCCCCCGCGATGTACGTGCCGGGCGACGAGCACCTGACGCGCCCACTCAGTATGCCCAATCTCGGATCGCTTCGGGGTGCAGCCACGCGAGCCTGGATCGCAGCCGCGCTCGGAGGACGCCCGTTGGCCCCGGCGGCCCAACCCTGCGCCTACGCCCCGCCCGCTTCGATCGAGTTGGCGCACTCGTGCAGGCCGAGCGCGTTGGCCTCGGCGTTGACCTTGTTGGAGTTCAGCTGCTCGAGCGTGCTCTGCGCGCGCCTCAAATCTCCGGCTCGCAGGTACTCGCGGGCGCGACGAATGCGCTCGACTTCGCTGGATACGGTCGCCAGCAGGCGCGCGTAGGCTGCGCGCGAGCGAGGCGGCGCCGTGACGGCGCGCAGTTCGCGCACGGCGTCCGTCAAGATCGTGCTGACGCGCTGCAGGAACGGCGCGTATCCGACGGGCGTCGAGGGCACCCGCAGCGCGTTGCCGCGCTTGGCCGCTTTCGCGCAGATCGCATCTGCGCGGGCCACGAACTGCGTCTGGGCGGAGGTCGAGCGGGCGGAAGCGTAGCTCGATGGCGCGGACGACGAGGCGCCCGAGGCGAAGCTCGGGCCGGCGGCCAGCGCCGTCGTGGCCGCCAGCAGCGCGGCGGCGCGAAGCACGTATCCGATCGAACGCGGCACGCCTTCAATCATCCTCGACCCCGACACCTGGATGGGCCGCGCTTCGAACACTGGCTACGTGGCCAGGCTCCGCTACGCTTGCGCCGTGGCGCTCGTTGGCCCTCCGCCGATGCTCGACAGCAATCCGTTCGCGGTGATGCTCGAAGACCTGCGCAGCGAGCGCTCGGACGTGCCGTTCCCGCCCGGTGAGACGCGCTTCTCGCTGTCTCGAACGCGCCGCTTTGCCGGCGAACCGCTGGAGATGCTGCTCGAGGGCTACGCGCGCTACGGCCCCGTGTTCACGCTGCGCCTGTTCCACAGCAACGTCGTGTTCATGCTTGGGCCGGAGGCGAACCACTACATGCTCGTCTCGCACGCGTCCAACTTTACGTGGCGCGAAGGGCACTTTCGCGACCTGATCGGGCTGATGGGCGACGGCCTGCTGACGATCGACGGCGACTTCCACCGCCGCTCGCGCATGATCATGCTGCCGGCGTTCCACCGCGAGAACATCGCGGCGTCCTACGAGGTGATCGTGCAGGAGGCAACGCGCGCGCTCGATGCTCTGGCGCCGGGCGACGAGCTCGACCTGTACGCGTGGACGCGCCGGCTGGCGATGCGCGTGGCCATGCGCGCGCTGTTCGGGCTCGACCCCGACAGCGGTCGTGCGCGCGAGATCGACGCTGCGGGGCTGTTCGAGGAGGCGCTGTCCTTCTACAGCTCCGACTACTTCCTGCGCGTGCTGCGCGTACGCGGCACGCCGTGGTGGCGCATGCAGAAGGCCGCGCGCGAGCTCGACACGCTGATCTACTCGGAGATCAGCGAGCGTCGCGCGAGCGGCGAGCGCGGCCAGGACATCCTCAGCCTGCTGCTCGACGCCAGCGACGAGGACGGCAACACGCTCAGCGACCTGCAGATCCGCGACGAGGTGATGACGCTGCTGTTCGCAGGGCACGACACGACCACCTCGACCGTCTCGTTCATGTTCTACGAGCTCGCGCGCAACCCGCAGGTCACCGAGCGCCTCGTCGCCGAGCAGGACCGCGAGCTCGCTGGCTCCGCGCCGGCCGCTGCGCAGCTGGTCGGCGGCGAGCTGGCACAGCTCGAGATGGTGCTCGACGAGACGCTACGCAAGTACCCGCCCGCCTGGGTCGGGCCGCGCCGCGCCGTCGACTCGTTCGAGTTCGCCGGTCACACGATTCCGGCGCGCGCCTTCGTGAACTACTGCTCGTGGGCCAGCCACCACCTGCCCGACGTGTTCGACCAGCCAGAGGAGTTTCGGCCCGATCGCTTCACCCCGGAGGCCAAGGCGGCGATGGCGAAGGGCGCCTATGTCCCGTTCGGCGGTGGCTCGCGCACCTGCATCGGCATGCGTTTCGGCCAGCTCGAGGTGCGCACGATCGCCACGCTGATCCTGCAGCGCTTCAGCTTCTCGCTGCCCGCCGATTTCGAGCTGTCGGTCCGCCAGATGCCGACGATCAGCCCCAAGGAGGGGCTGCCCGTGCGCGTCCACACGCGTGCCGGCGCGGCCGCCTCGCCGCTGCCCGCCGCCGCCTGAGCGCGGCGGGCGGGCCGGGCCACGGGCTGACCCCGGCGCGGCGGCCCGACCGGGCCAGAGCGCAACCCCGGGCGGCGACGCGCGGCTCAGCGCAGGCTGGCGTCGACGCTGAGCGCGTATCCGCCGCCGCTCGCGCTGGCGCCGAGCGCTTCCACATACACGTGCGGCTCGGCGAACAGCGTCAGCTTGAAGCCTTCCAGCAGGAACCCGCGCGGCTGCACGACCAGCTGGCCTTCGCTCGCCTTCGCGACCGCGTCGACTGACGCGTCGATCCCGAACAGGCCGCCGCTGGCTCGCACTTCGACCTCGCCGGCGGAGCTGCCGAGCAACTGCACGCCGAAGCCGGCGGGCAGTGCCGCGTGAACGTCGGATTCGCTCGCGAAGGCCTGCGCGTGCAACCTCGAGCCGCGCTTGCGCAGGCTCACGTCGCTGACCGGCAGCGAACCCTCGCTGGCGCCCGCCGCGGTCAGGTCGAGCTTGTCGATGCCGCGCGCTTCCCACAGCAGCTTGCCGGTTTGCGCCGGGCTGACGGACAGCGAGCCGGCGTGCACGCGTGACCGAGTCGGCGTCGCCCCACAGCAACTCGATCGCGGGCCATGCGCTCACGTGCACGCTCTCGACCTTGCCGTATTTGCCGATCCGCGAGGAGATCTTGCTGGCCGCGAGTTTCGGCAGGAACAGCTGCGCGAGCCCCAGCACGACGAGCACCGCGCCCCCCGTCCACAGCGCGAGGCGAAGCAGCCTGCTGGGACCGTCGCGGCGCCGCATCTCCTGAAAGCTTGCCAGGAGACGCGGCGCGCGACGGCGCTAACGCTGGTGCGCGCTACAGGAGGTTGTTTGCTTTGAGGAACTGCGTGGCCACGCCCGACGCCGGCTGCTTGTCGATCGTGACGGCCTTGTTCATCTGCTGGATCGCGGGAATCGTCAGCAGCTTGGAGACGTTGTTGATCGTTTCAGCGAACGCCGGGCCCTCGGCGCTCAGCACGCTCTTCTTGACGATCGGCGCCACGTTCTGGAAGCCGAACACGTGCTTGGGGTCGGACAGCACCTTGAACTTGCCGCCGAGCAGCTGGCCGTCGGTCGAGAACACGGACTGCACGTTGACCTGACCGCCTTCGATCGCCTTGTAGGAGAGTTCGATCGACACCGGCACGAACGTCGGCACCACGCCGTATTCCTTCTTCAGCCCGATCGAGCCCTCGAAGCGCGTCGTGAATTCGGGCGCCCCGCCGAGCTTGACCTTCTTGCCGAGCGGCTTCAGGTCCGGGATCGACGACAGGTGGTTTTCGCTGGCATATGCCGGCAGCGTGATCAGCGCGTTGGAGTCGTAGAAGGGCGTTTTGTCGAGCAGCGTGAAGCCTTTCGCCTCTACGAACGCCTTCGCTTCCTGGTAGGCCGCTTCGGCGCTGGCCGGCGCCTTCGTCTGTTCGGCGACCGCCGACAGCAGCGTGCCCGTGTACTCGGGGTACATGTCGATCTGGCCCGCGGTCAGCGCCTTGAAGATGATCTCCGAAGAGCCGACGTTTTCTTTGAGGTTGATCTTGAAGCCCTTCGCCTCGAGCGCCTGCGTGTAGAGCTGGCCGAGGATGTTCTCCTCGGCGAAGTTCTTGTCGCCGATCGTCACCGCCGGCTTGCCCACGCCCGGCCCGCTGGCGGCCGGAGCGGGGGTCGAGGACGCTGCCGACGAGGAGCTCGAGCTGCTCGAGGACGACGAGCTGCTGCTGCTCCCGCACGCCGCCAGCCCGACGCTCAGCGCCGCCATCGCGAACAACGCCGCGGCTCTCCCCCCTCCGGTCCTCATCGTGCTCGATCGCCTACCTGACATATGCCGCCTCCTCTTTGTTGACTTCGTTGATCGGAAATAAGAAGAATATTAAGAATAGATGTTCGTGCGTCAGGCGAGACCCTGCGCTGCGCGCCGCAGAGCTCGCGCTCGCTGCCCGCTGAACGCGCAGGCCGCGCGGCGTTAGCGCGCGCTGCAGCGAGCGTCAGCGCGCCGTCGACGGCGAGCGCGAGCGCCGCCACGCAGATCGCCGCGCCGAGCACGCCTGAGAAGTGGTAGCTCGTCTCGTTGGCGATGATGTCGCCGAGGCTGCCGCTGAAGCCGGCCAGCGAGGCGATCGTCGTGGTGCTCACGACGAACACCGCCGCCGTGCGGATGCCGACGAAGATCAGCGGCAGCGCGAGCGGCAGCTCGATGCGCGCGAGGATCTGCCACTCGCTCAGTGCCCATCCCCCGCGCGGCGTCGACCAGGTCCGCGTCGACGCCGTCGACGCCGAGATACGCGTTCGTGATGATCGGCGGCACCGCCAGGATCACGAGCGCGAGCTCGACGACCGTCAGGCCGAGTCCGAGGAACGCGTCGCCGATCGCGAGCACCGCCAGGCTCGGCAGCGCGCGGCCGATGTTGCCCGATGTTGATCGCCACGAACGAGCCGCGGTGGATGTGGCCGAGCCACACGCCCAACGGGAGCGCGATCGCAACCGAGATGACGAGGCCGATCGCGGCGACCTTGAGCGTCTCGAGCGCGAGATGCACGAGGCTCGGCAGGCCCGGCTGTCCGGCGACGGCTCCGTTGTGGGCGATGAAGCGAAACGCCTCGACGAATTCGTGCACCGCGCTAGCCGCCCTTCGCCCGCGCCCACGGGGTCAGCGCGCGCTGCGCAAGCACCAGCAGCCCGTCGGCTGCGAGCGCGAGCAGGATCGTCAGGCCGCCGGCCGCGATCAGCTCCGTCTTGAACGGCCCCTCGCCGAGCGCCGTGTGGATCGGCACGCCGAGGCCCTTGTCGTAGATCGTGTAGACGATCGTCGCCAGCGCGATGATCGTGACGATCGCGATGCGCAGCCCCGCGACGATCGCCGGCAGCGCCAGCGGCAGCTCGACGCGCACGAGCGCCTGGCGGCGCGTCATGCCCATGCCCTCGGCCGCGTCGAGCACCTCCGCCGGCACCTCGCGCAGGCCCGTGAGGATGTTGCGGAACAGGATCAGCAGCGTGTAGGAGACGAGCGCGATCTCGGCCGCGTAGATGTTCGCGCCGACTGGCGCGACGAGCAGCTCGAACAGCGCCAGCGAGGGGATCGTGTAGAGGAACGTCGTCACGAGCAGCGTCGGGCGCTCGAGCAGCGCGGTAGCGATGCGCGGCGAGCGCGAGCGCGAGCGCGATCACGAAGCCGATCGCGACGGCGATCGCGCGTCAGGATGATGTGCTGGCTGCAGCGCCGGCCACAGCACGCTGCCCCAGTTGTGGGTGACCCAGTCGCCGCAGAAGAAGTGGTTCTCGACGACGCAGCGGCTGCTGTGCGCGCTGTAGTTCGGGATCACCGGGCCGGCCGCGGCGAGCGTCGGAGCCACGAGCGCCATCAGCCGGCCGCCTCGCGCACGATGCTCGACGGCGAGCCGTCGTCGCTGCGCCCGGCCGCCGCCTCCTCGGACAGCAGCTGCTCGATCAGCCCGAGCGTGAGCAGGCCGCGCACGTTGTCCTCGTCGTCCACGACCGTCACCGCTTCGCCGCCGGCGGTGAGGATCAGCGACAGCGCGTCGCGCACGGTCGTCTGCAGCGACACCCGCTGGACGCCCGGGCTGGTCCCGTTCGCCTCGATCAGCTCGAGCTCGCCGAGCGTCGTCAGCGACAGCCGCTTGATGCCGCGGTCGGCGCCGACGAACTCGCGCGACGAACTCGTCGGCCGGGTGGATCAGGATCTCGCGCGGCGTGTCGTACTGCGCGAGGTGTCCGCCCTCGCGCAGGATCGCGATGCGGTCGCCCATCTTGATCGCCTCGTCGATGTCGTGCGTGACGAACACGACCGTCTTCTTGACTTTCTCCTGCAGGCCGAGGAACTCGTCCTGCAGGCGCGCGCGGTTGATCGGGTCGATCGCGCCGAACGGCTCGTCCATCAGCATCAGCGGCGGATCGGCCGCGAGCGCGCGCGCGACGCCGACCCGCTGGCGCTGCCCGCCCGACAGCTGCGCCGGGTAGCGCCCGGCCAGCTCCCCCGGGTCGAGCCCGATCAGCTCGAGCAGCTCGCTGCACGCGCGCGGCGATGCGGTCCTTCCGCCAGCCGAGCAGCCTGCGGCACGGTCGCGATGTTCTCCTCGACCGTCTGGTGCGGGAACAGTCCGATCTGCTGGATCACGTAGCCGATCTCCCGGCGCAGCTCGCGCGCGTCGCGCTCGAGCACGCTTCGCCCGCCCAGCAGGATGTCGCCGCTGGAGATCGAGATCATGCGGTTGATCAGCCGCATCGCCGTCGTCTTGCCAGACCCGGAGGGGCCCGACGAGCACGCACACCTCGCCGGCGGGCACCGTCAGCGACAGCTCGACGATCGCCGGCTCGCGCTGCCCGGGATAGCGCTTGCTGACCTTGCGCAGCTCGAGCTCGCCGCCTGCGACCGCGCGCGCCCGGCACCGAATCCGCCGCCGTCGAATCCGGCTCGCCTGCCTTGGCGAACGCGGATGACCCCTCGTTGTGGGCGGTGTCTGCAGTATTCACGGGAGATACCCGGCCGGGGTGCGCCATCCTAGCCAAATCGCCACAAACCGTTCACAAGCTGCGACCCCAGCCCGCTCGGACCGAATGGCGAGCGCGCCGCGCGCTCCCTCGCGGTCGCTGCGTCCGGCCGCGATCCGCGGCTCGCTAGCCTAGAGGCCCCAATGTCGGGGCGTGTAGCTCAGTTGGCCAGAGCACCTCGCTTACACCGAGGGGGTCGCCCGTTCGAGTCGGGCCGCGCCCATCGCCTCAGCCCGCACGCGAGCGCCGCACGCGCACGCACTCGCGTGTACCTGGTCCCGAAGAGCTCTCCGCAATGACCGACAAGCCCCCCATTCGCATCGCCGTGATCGGCTCGGGGCCGGCCGGCTTCTACGCCGCCGGGCACCTGCTGAAGGACGCCGAGGCCGGCTTCGAGGTCGACATGATCGAGCGCCTGCCCACGCCGTGGGGGCTCGTGCGCTCGGGCGTCGCGCCCGATCACCCGAAGATCAAGTCGGTCACGCGCGTGTATGAGAAGACCGCCGCGCACCCGCGCTTTCGCTACTTCGGCAACGTCAGCTTCGGCGAGCACGTCGTCGCGCGAGGACCTGCTCGCGCACTACCACGCGATCGTCTACGCGACCGGCTCGCCGATGGACCGCCCGCTCGGCATCCCCGGCGAAGAGCTGCCCGGCTCGCACGCGGCGACCGAGTTCGTCGGCTGGTACAACGGCCACCCCGACCACACCGGCCTGGAGGTCGACCTCGTGTCGGCCGAGCGCGCCGTCGTGATCGGCAACGGCAACGTCGCGGTCGACGTCGCGCGGATGCTGATGCTGAGCGCCGAGGAGCTCGCGCCGACCGACACCGCCGACCACGCGCTCGAGGTGCTCGCGCGCAGCCGCGTGCAGGAGGTCGTCGTGGTCGGCCGCCGCGGCCCCGCGCAGGCCGCCTTCACCAACCCCGAGCTGCTCGAGCTCGGCGAGCTGACCGACGCCGACGTGGTCGTCGACGCAGGACGAACTCGAGCGCGCGCTCGCCGTGCACGACGAGGCCGCCGAGCAGGACGCGACATCGCGGCGCAACGTCGAGATCCTGCGCGGCTACGCCAGCGCACGCCGACCGACGGGCGCAAGCGCGTCGTGCTGCGCTTCCTGCTCTCGCCGGTCGGGCTGATCGCCGGCGAGGACGGCGCGCTGTCGCGGCGTCGAGCTCGTGCGCAACGAGCTCGTGCGCCGACGAGGACGGCGCGCTGCGCGCGCGCGCGACCGAGCAGTCCGAGACGATCTCCGCCGGCCTCGTGTTCCGCGCGATCGGCTACCGCGGCGAGCCGCTGCCCGGCGTGTCCTTCGACGAGCGCGCCGCCGTGATCCTCAACGAGGGCGGGCGCGTGCTCGACCCCGACAGCCGCGCGCCGCTGCCCGGCGAGTACGTCGTCGGCTGGATCAAGCGCGGCCCGTCGGGCGTGATCGGCACGAACAAGAAGGATGCCCAGGAGACCGTCGACGCGATGCTCGCCGACCTCGCGCCATCGGCCAACGGCGCCGGGCCCGCCGCCGCCGGACGCGGGCGCCGGGACAAGGCACACGCCCAGCCAGCCCGGCGGCGCGGCGATCGAGGCGCTGCTGCGCGAGCGCCAGCCGGCGCTCGTCACGTACTCCGGCTGGGAGGCGATCGACCGTCACGAGCGCGCGCTCGGCGAGCGCGCAGGGCGCCCGCGCGTGAAGCTGACGCGAGATCGACGAGATGCTGCGCGTCGCCGCCTCCGAAGCGCCCTGACGGTCCCCGCAGGCGCTTCCACCTGGACCTTCGTACGAGCGCCGCGGCGCTCCGCTTGCCCCCCGTCAAGCACCGGCGCGGGGCGCCGATACAAGGCCAGTGAGATACCACCTCGTGCGTGCCGCCGCCAGGCTGCGAACGGGCCCGGCGTGCGGCCCGGCGCTCGCGTTCGCCGTCGTGCTCGCCGCGCTCGCGCTGCTGCCCGCCGCGCCCGCCACCGCGAGCACGCGGCCCGCATCCGTGGCGCTGCCAGCGGGCGGCTTCCAGACGGTCCCCGCAGAAAGCCTCGACGAGCTGCTCGGCGAAGCCGAACTGGGCCCGAGCGGGGTGCCGCTGGCCGCGCTGGAACCGTCGCTGCTGACGCGGCTGCTGGCCGAACGGGCGGGTATCGACCGGCTCTCGACCGTCAACGGGCTCGGCGGCAACACGGTCAAACACGCGCTTCACCAAGCGTTGGAAGAAGTCGTCTCCGAAGAAGAACTAGTCGAGGAACTCGTCGGCGAATCCGACCTCGCCTGGACGTTCGAAGAAAAGCTCGAGGAAGCCTACGAAGCCTCGACGGCCGCCAACGAACCGGGTGCCCCCGAATTCGAAGAAGCGGTCGAACAGGCGCTCGGTGCCTCGCCCGAAGAAGTGATCATCGAAGGGCTCGGCTCGATCACGCTCGGCGAACTGCTCAGCGAGCTGCTCGGCGAAGCCGCGCAGCCGACCCGGCTTGCCACCGACGTGCTCGGCGCCTCAGAACAGGAAGAACTCGAAGAACTGCTCGGCACGAGGCCGAACACCGAACCGCTGACGACGGCGAGCGCAGGCGAAGTCGCCGCGGCACTCGGCGTGACCGACACTCAGCTCGCCGCAAAACTCGGCAAGCAGCCGGCGCAGCTTCCGGAAACGGCGCGCACGGTGCTCGCGCCCATGCGCGACGGCCAGGTGCTCGCCCTGTTCGCCGCCGGCGAAGGGCTTGCGTTCGCGCTGATCGGAGAAGCGCCGCCGCCGGAAGAAGAACCCGAAGAACACGAAGAAGCGCCAGAAGAAGCAAAAGAACAACCGACCGAACCGGGCGCGGGCAACCCGGGCCGCGAAAGCGTCACGAACCCGTCCAACAACTCCGGCTCCGGCGCCGGCTCCACCGCGAGCGCGAACGCGGCCTCCACCGGCGCCGCCGCGCAGCCCGGCGCGCAGCCCGCGCCCGTCGCGCCCGCTCCCGCGCCGACGGCCGCCTCGGTGCGTGTGCAGATCGTTGCCCAACGGGTCCTGCACGGCGTCGTCACGCTCGTCGTCAAGGTGCCCGCCGCCGGGCGCCTGACGCTGCGCGGCAAGGACCTGCGCACGGTCACACGCACCGCCAAAGCGCCCGAGCGCCTCACGGTCAGGCTGCGCGCCTCCGCCGCGGCGCCTCGTCGCTGCGCAGGCGCCCGCATCAGCGGCTGTCGCTGCGCGCCACGTTCGCGCCCGCGGCAGGCGGCGCGCCCTCGAGCGCGAGCGTCGCCGTCACGCTCGCCTAGCCCGGTCGCGCGCGCGAGGCGCTCGGCGCTCGTGCGAGACCCCTCGGCGCACATGCGAATCTGCCAGACTGCGAGCGCTGGGCCCCGTTAGCTCATCTGGTAGAGCGCCGGACTTTTAATCCGGTGGGGCGGGTTCGAGTCCCGCACGGGGCACTTCTCCGCGCAGCTCAGAAAGCAAAGCGGCGCTCTCTGGAGGGAACGTGCCAGATTGCGCCGCCGCTCGCCGTTGGAACCCGCGTCGGATCGCGAAGTTGCTCAAACCTGCGCAGACCTTCACCCACTCGAGCGCGTGCTCACGCCCGACCCGGCTCCCCGCGCGCAAGGTATAGCTTGGGGCGGTGGACGTCGACGCGGATCCGGACGAGCAGGAAGCGGCGAGCGGGTCGAGCCGCCTCAGCCTCGCCCGCGCCACCGGCGCCGAGCGTGAGGGAGCGGATCGACCGCCCGGCAGCGAGCGTCTCGAGCGCCTGCAGAGCATCACCGACTCGGCGCTCGGGTACATGTCGCTCGAGGAGATGCTCTCGGAGCTGCTCGAGCGCATCCGCGCGGCGCTCGGCGGTCGACACGGCCGCGGTCCTGCTGCTCGACGAGGATCGCGGCGTGCTCGTCGCGCGCGCCGCGCGCGGGCTCGAGGAGGAGGTGCGTCAGGGCGTGCAGATGCCGCTCGCGCGCGGCTTCGCCGGCCGGGTCGCGGCCGAGGCACGACCGATCATCATCGAGGACCTCGACCACGCCGAGGTCGTCAACCCGATCCTGCGCCAAAGGGCATCCGCTCGATGCTCGGCGTGCCGGTCCAGGTCGAAGGCCGCGTGATCGGCGTGATGCACATCGGCACGCTCGTGCGCCGCGGTTCGACGAGGACGACGTCGCGCTGCTGCAGCTCGCGGCCGACCGGGCCGCGCTCGCGATCGACAACGCGCGCATCGCCGAGCAGCGCGCGGTCACCGAGATCATGCAGCGCACGCTGCTGCCCGACGTGCTGCCGGAGATCCCGGCATTCGCTTCAGCGCCAAGTACCTCCCGGCCGGATCGGGCGTGAAGATCGGCGGCGACTGGTACGACGTGTTCCAGCTCGCCAACGGGCGGCTCGCGTTCGTGATCGGCGACGTCGTCGGCCGCGGCGTGCTGGCCGCGTCGGTGATGGCCGAGATCCGCACCGCGCTGCGCGCGTACCTGTCGAGGGCCACGAGCTCGACCGAGGTGATCGTCGCTGCTCAACGAGCTGCTCGATCTCGATGGGACGCAACCGCGGCGCGACGCTGTCGATCCTCGAGCTCGACCTCGAGACGGCGAGAGCTCGAAGCCGTCAGCGCCGGCCACCTGCCGCCGCTGCTGATCGACCCGGACGGCAGGCGCTGCTGCTGGACAGCGCCCACGGCCTGCCGCTCGGCATCGGCCCGCGGCAGCGAGTACACGACCGCGCGCTACGCATTCCCGGCGGGCAGCACGCTGCTGCTGTACACCGATGGGCTGATCGAGCGGCGCGGCGAGTCGATCGACGCGGGCCTCGAGCGACTGACGATCGCCGCGACCGCGCCGCCGCGCAGCGAGCTGACGCCTCATTCGCGGACCGCGTGTACCGCGCGCTGCTCGACGAGACGCCGCTCGAGGACGACGTCGCGCTGCTGGCGATCGAGTACGCGCCGCTCGACCCGCGCTGGAGCTGACCCTCGACGCGCACCCGGACGTGCTCGGTGGTTTGCGCAGCACACTCGGGCGCTGGCTCGCCGCCGAGGGCGCCGAGCGCGACGAGCTGTTCGACGTCATCGCTCTGCGGCCTCCGAGGCCGCCGCCAACGCGATCGAGCACGCTTATGGCGCCGCACGGCGACCTTCACCGTGACCTGCGAGCGCGACGAGCCGAGGTGCGCGTGATCGTGCAGCGACAGCGGCCACTGGCGGAGGCGCGTCCACGGGCGGCGGCCGCGGGCTGCGATCATGCGCGCGCTCGTGGACTCGCGTCGAGGTGCAGCGAGTGAACAGGGCACGACGGTGACGCTGACCAAGATGACTCGCGAGGGGGACCGATGAGCGGTATCGAGGATCGAACGGCTCGACGGCGTGCCTGTCGCGCGCGCCGCAGCGAAGACATCGACGCGGCCAACGCGCATGCAGCGTGCAAGAGCAGCTCGCCGAGGCCTGGGCGCGGCGACGGGGAGCCTGTGCTCGACCTCAGCACGACGCGCTACGTCGACAGCGCCGGGCATCGACATGCTGTTGCGCCTCAGCGAGCGTCTGCACCAGCGCCGCGCGCAGCTGCTGGTCGTGATCCCGCACAGCTCCCCGCTGTCCGGCTCGCGGAGATCGTCGGCCTACCCAGCGCGATGCCCGTGCACGAGACCGTCGAGGACGCGCTCACGGCGGCCGGCAGGCAGCGCGGCACGTAGGCGCGCTCACTCCGCGAACGGTCCGCTAGGAGCGGTGCGACCCGTGCGGTGAGAGCGTGAACGAGCCCGTCAGGAAGTCCTGGTTGCAGATCATCGTGCGGCGCGTGTCGCGGCACGACATCGCGTTTGGGAACACGAGCTGCTGGTTCAGCGGAAGCGTCTGCCCGTGTCGCCTGAGCGTCAGTCTGATCGCTTTGGCTTTGCCCGTGGGGCGCAGCCGGTAGGCACGCCCGGTGGAGCGCAGCACGCACGCGACGTTGTTCGGGTGCGGCGTCCAGATACAGCGGATGTTCCCGCTGGGCGTGCCGAATCGGCACGGCACTTTGGCGCTGTTCGGTCCGCTGCAGATCGCGCGCACGCGAGCGCCGTGGGCGGTCGCGGCGGTCGGGGCCAGCGGTGCGGCGGGGGCGATCGAGACGGGCGCCAGCGCAAGCCCCAGCGCGGCGAGCAGCAGGGCGCCCGCCAGCACCAGCGGCCGCGCCGGCGCGGCCGCGGCGACCGGCAGCTCGCGGGCGGGCGAGCGGGCAAAGCTCGGGCGCATCACGCGATCATCCTCGCTCGGCCGGACGACGGGCGCAGCTGCGCGGGTCGGTGGTAGTCAGGTACTGTGACCGCGTGAGTCGTTCTTCAGCGCCCACCTACGACGTCAACGGCCGCACGGTGTTCATCACCGGCGCCGCGCGCGGGATCGGCAAGGCCACTGCGGAGCGGCTGCACGCGAAGGGAGCCAACGTCGCGCTCGTCGGGCTGGAGCGCGAGCGCCTGGAGGAGAACGCCGCCAAGCTCGGCGAGCGCGCGGTCAGCCTCGAGGTCGACGTGACCGAGCTGGACGCGCTCGAACGCGCGGTCAGCGCGACCGTCGAGCGCTTCGGCGCGATCGACGTGGCGATCGCCAACGCCGGCATCGCGTTCACGGGCTCGCTGGCGACGGCGCCCGTCGAGCAGGTCGAGCGCACGCTCGCCGTCAACCTGCTCGGCGTGTGGCGCACCGACCGCGCGGTGATCCGCCAGATCCTCGATCAGCGCGGCTACCTGCTCAACATCGCCTCGCTGAGCGCGATCTCGCACGCGGCGATGATGGGCCCGTACACCACGGCCAAGTCGGGGGTCGAGGCGCTGTCGGATGCGCTGCGTATGGAGAGCGCCCCGAGCGGCGCCGCCGTCGGCTGCGCCTACTTCGGCTTCCTCGATACAGACCTGGTGCGCGCCGCGTTCGCCGAGCCCTCGGCGGAAGCGATCAACGGCCGACTGCCCGCGTTCGTGCGCAACCCGGCGCCGCTGTCGAAGGCGATCGACGCGATCGAGCGCGGCATCGAACGGCGCTCGGCGCGCGTGTGGGCGCCACGCTGGGTCGGGCCGATGCTCGCGCTGCGCGGCATCCTGCAGCCGCTCAGCGAAATGCAGGCGCGCGGCAACACGGCCGAGCTCGCCGAGGCGATGCGCCTGGCCGACCAGTCGGCCGAGTCGGCCGGTCACGACCCCGTGCTGGGCGTCGCGGCCAAGGCGCTCGACTAGCAGCCGGCGCCGGCCGACCGAGCGCCTCGACGCGGCGGCGACGTGCCCCCGCGCCGAGCTGGCGCCCGGAGCGCGACTACTTGGCCTCCCCGCCCTCGGCCTCGGACTCGCCGCCCTTGGCCTCGGACTCGCCGTCGGCGAGGATCCGGTACAGGTCGCGGCGTGTCTGCGTGAGCACCTGGCGCGCCTTTGCGACCTGCTCCTTGCCGCCTGTTGCGCATGACCTGCACGAACGCTGAGGCGACCTCGCGCATCAGTCTGCCCAGCTCGTGCACGTCGTCTGAGACCTCGCCGCTCATCTGCTGCCACGGCGCGGGAGCGTCGGCGTCTCGCTCTTGCACGATCGCGCGTCCCTCGTCGGTCAGCGCGAACAGCTTGCGTCCGTCCTGATCCTGCTGGCGGATCAGGCCTTCATCCTCGAGTTGCTGCAGGGCCGGGTACACCGAGCCGGGGCTCGGGCGCCACACGCCGTCGCTGCGCTCCTCGACCTCCTGCATGATCTGGTAGCCGTTGCGCGGCTCCTCCGCGAGCAGCAGCAGCGCCGCGGTGCGAATGTCGCCGCGCCGCGCCTTGCGGCCGCGCCCGCGTGGGCCATCGCCGGGCGCGAACGCGCCCCAGCCGCCGAACGCACGCCCGCCGCCGCCGAACGGTCCGCCGTGGCGGTGGCGGTGGCGGCCAGAGCCCTCGCGGGGGCCGCCGTGGCGGCCGCAACCACCAGGGCCGGTTGTGTATATCGCTTGAGCAAACATCTGTCCTCCTATCGTGATCTATCTTCGTAAGCTCGCGATATATCGTAACACATTATAAAAAATATATGGTCGCTACGCCTGCCTGCTACCTCAGTGGCGGAAATGACGCACGCCCGTCGCCACCATCGCGACGCCCGCCTGCTCGGCTGCCGCGATCACGACGTCGTCGCGCACCGAGCCGCCGGGCTGGATGATCGCGCTGACGCCCGCCGCGATCGCCAGTTCGGGCCCGTCGGCGAACGGGAAGAACGCGTCCGAGGCGAGCACCGAGCCGGCCAGCTGCTCGGGCTGGGCAGCCTGGGCCTTCTCGACTGCGATGCGCACCGCGTCGACCCTGCTCATCTGGCCGGCGCCGATGCCGATCGTCGCGCAGGCGGCGCCCGCGTCGCCCTCGCCGGCTGTGGCGATCACGATCGCGTTGGAGCGCACGTGGCGGCACACCTTCCACGCGAACAGCAGCGCCTGCCACTCTCGCTCGTCGGGCTCGCGCGTGCTCAACACGCGCATCTGCTCGCGCGTCTCGGTGACGATGTCGCGCGTCTGCACGAGCTGGCCTCCGATCACCGGCTTGCCTTCGACCTCGTGCGCCGGCTCGGGCCAGCCGGACCGGGCGACACTCGCTACCGAACCGGGAGACATCGCTGGCGCTCGCATCCCCGGTTCGGCCAGCATCCCCGACCGGCCAGCGAGCTCGAGCAGGCGCACGTTCTTCTTCTCCTGCAGCAGCTCGAGCGCACGCGGCTCGAAGCCGGGCGCGAGCAGCACCTCGATGAACTGCTGCGACAGCGCTCGCGCGCACGCCTCGTCGACGCGGCGGTTGAGCGCGATCACTCCGCCGTAGGCGCTCTGCGGGTCGCACGCGAAGGCGCGTTCGTAGGCCGCCTGGACGCCGTCGGCGACGGCCGCTCCGCACGGGTTGTTGTGCTTGACGATCGCGCACGCCGGCCCGTCGAAGTCCTCGACCAGCTCGCGCGCGGAGCTGAGGTCGAGCAGGTTGTTGAACGACAGCTCCTTGCCGTGCAGCTGGCGCACGCCGTCGAGCAGGTGCGTGGGCGAGCCCACGCGCGCGTAGAAGGCGGCCTGCTGGTGCGGGTTCTCGCCGTAGCGCAGGTCGCTGACCTTCTCGTAGGCGTCGTTCCAGGTCGGCGGGAAGCCCTCGTAGGTGCGCCGCGCGAACCACGTCGCGATCGCGGCGTCGTAGCGCGCGGTGCACGCGAACGCCTTCGCGGCCAAGCGCTTGCGGGTGTCGCTCGACAGGCGCGCCGTCGCGCTCGCGCAGCTCCTCCAGCAGGCCCTCGTAGTCGGACGGGTCGACCACGACGGCGGCAAACTCGTTGTTCTTGGCCGCCGCCCTGATCATCGACGGGCCGCCAATGTCGATGTTCTCGACCACCTCGCGCTCGTCGGCGTCGCCGCGCGCGACGGTCTGCTCGAACGGATACAGGTTCACGCACACGAGGTCGACCTGCTCGATCTGCTGCTCGGCCGCAGCCTGCAGGTGCGCGTCGTCGTCGCGCCGCGCCAGCAGCCCCGCGTACAAGCGCGGGTGCAGCGTCTTCACGCGCCCGTCCATCATCTCCGGAAAGCCGGTGAAGTCCTCGATCGCGCGCGTCGCCAGCCCCGCGCCGCTCAGCTCGCGCGCGGTCCCGCCCGTCGACACGATCTCCACGCCGAGCTCCTCCAGGCCGCGCGCGAAGTCGACGATCCCAGCCTTGTCGGAGACCGACAGCAGCGCCCTGCGCACGCGCACCTCGCCCGGCGTCGAGCGTTCGATCCCGGCTCGGGACGGCGTCGAGGTGCGGCGCTCGGAGAGCATGCCCAGAGCCTATCCCTCGCTCGGTCCGGCCGACCGCTGCTCGCTCGTCGAGCGCCCCGCGCGCAGCCCGGTCGGCCAGTCGGCAGTCGTGCGCCCGCGGCCGGGCGCCAGCTCGCCGCGCGCGAACAGACGCACCGCCTGCGCCAGCAGCTCGTGCTCGAGCGGGCGCAAGGCGGCTATCACTTGCTGCTCGTCGCGCGCCTGCGGCAGCTCGACGGCGCGCTGCAGGATCACCGGGCCGGTGTCGACGCCCTCGTCGACGAAGTGCACCGTCACCCCGAACACCTGCACGCCGTACGCGAGCGCCTGGGCGATCGCGCCGATGCCGGGGAACGCCGGCAGCAACGAGGGGTGCACGTTGATCACGGCGCCGGGAAAACGCTCGAGGAAGGACGAGTCGAGCAGCTCCATGTAGCCGGCCAGCACGACCAGCCGCGTCGCCCCGCTCGGCCAGCCAGTCGGCGAGCGCCGCGTCGCGCGCCACGCGGTCGGCGTAGTCCGCGCGCGCAAACACAGCCGTCGGCACCTCTCGCTCGGCCGCCCGCGCGAGCGCAGGCGCGTCGGCGACGTTCGCGGCGACCGCCACGATCTGCGCCTCGCGCCCGTGCACAGTGTCGAGCAGCGCCTGCAGGTTCGTGCCGGCGCCCGACACGAGCACGGCGATCGGTAGCTGCTCGGCCACGCGCCGCACGATAGCCACCCACGTCTGCCGGACTGTACGTCGGGTGGACGCAATTTGCGCAGCGCGCGCGGCTTCCGCCATCGGGTCGCGCGTGTGAACGCACGTTGTGCTGGGTACACGCGACCTTGCGCTGTGCGCATGCTCACACAAGGTCGGTCCGCACCGCCGTTGAATTGACTTGAGGGTCGGAGAGGGCTCTAGCCCTACGAAAGGACACTCTGATGCTCACAGCCATCCTGATCACACTGATCGTCGTCGCGGCGCTCGGCTTTGCCCTGCGCACGGGACGCGGCGAGGACGCGGTTCTGCGCCGCCCCTACAACAACCGCCACAACGACGCGTCGGGCGCGCGCGAGGATCACCTCGGCTAGAGTTCGCCGCATGCATCCGGGTCGGGGGATCGGGCTAGCGCTCGTGGCGTTGTTGCTCAGCGCCGCGGTCGCGCTGGCGGCGGCGCCGAAGAAGGGCGGGACGTACGTCGGCACCCTTGCCCGCGGCAGCGAGACGATCACGCTGAGCGTCGCCAAAAGCGGCAAGCTCGTGGCCATGCGCGCCGCCTACCCTCCGCTCTACTGCCAGGGCGGCGGCGGTCCCACCAAGCAGGTCGGCAAGCCCGCGCAGATCGCCAAAAACGGCAGCTTCAGCGGCAGCATCGGCTACGAATTCACGATCACGCACAAGGTCACGAGCAGGCTCTACTTCAAGGGCAAGTTCATCTCAAAGAAAGTCGTGACCGGGAGCGCGCGCTCCGAATTCGGCGTCGGCGCGACCCCGCAGGCGCGCAAAAGCCTCGCCGACTGCAACGGCACGACGGCCTTCACAGCGGTCGCCAAATACGGCGCCCGAGCGTCTCAGGCCTTGACGAGCGGGAGGATGTGGTCGTCCTCGAGCGAGTACTTGCCGGCGGCTCCATCGCTGCCGGCGAGCGGGTAGTCGCCGCTGAAGCAGGCGTCGCAGTGGCTCGCGCGCTCGCCGCGGACCGCCTCGTAGACGCCCTCCAGGGACAGGTAGTGCAGCGAGTCGCAGCCGAGCTCGGCGGCGACCTCCTCCGTGGTGCGGTCGTGCGCGATCATCTCCTCGCGCGTGGACATGTCGATGCCGTAGTGACAGGGGTGCTTGATCGGCGGGGCGGAGATGCGCATGTGCACCTCGGCGGCGCCGGCGTCGCGCAGCATCTGCACGATCTGCCGCGTCGTGTTGCCGCGCACGATCGAGTCGTCGACGACGACCAGGCGCTTGCCGGCGATCACCTCGGGCAGCGGGTTGAACTTGAGCCGCAGGCCGTGCTTGCGCAGCTCCTGGCCGGGCTGGATGAACGTGCGCGCGACGTAGCGGTTCTTGACGAAGCCGTCATCCTGGGGCAGCCCGGCGGCGCGCGCGAGACCGCGGGCGGCGGGGTTGCCGGAGTCGGGCACCGCGATCACGACGTCCGCCTCGACCGGCGCCTCGCGCCACAGGATCTCGCCCATGCGCCCGCGCGCGACCTGCAGCACCTGATCGTTCATGCGCGAGTCCGGGCGCGCGAAGTAGATGTACTCGAACACGCAGAACGCGCGCCTGCCGTCCGGCACCACCATGCGGCTGCTCAGGCCGTCCTCGCCGAGCGTGACGAGCTCGCCGGGCGCCACGTCGCGCACGAGCTTGGCGCCGATGATGTCGAACGCGCACGACTCGCTCGCCACGCAGTAGCGCGCCTGCCCGTCGCCGCTGGCCTGCGGCGGCAGCGCGCCGATCGACAGCGGGCGCAAGCCATGCGGATCGCGGAACGCGACGACGCGGTCCTTGGTCATCACGACCGTCGAGAAGGCGCCGCGCAGCCGCGGCATCACCTCGGCGATCGCGTCCTCCACCGAGCCCGCCGGATGCGTCGCGATCAGCGCGGCGATGATCTCCGAGTCCGAGGTCGAGCTGAACGTGACGCCGCGCCTCGAGCAGCTCGTCGTGCAGCTCGACGGCGTTGATCAGGTTGCCGTTGTGCGCCAGCGCGAGCTCGCGGCGCGAGCCGTCGGTGCCCTCCGAGCGCTGCACCGGCTGGGAGTTCTCCCACGCGTTGGAGCCGGTCGTCGAGTAGCGCACGTGGCCGATCGCCAGCTCGCCGGCGAGCGTGCGCAGGTCGTTCTCGGTGAACACCTGGTTGACGAGCCCCAGCTCGCGGCGCGTGATGATGTGCCCGTTGCGGTCGGCCGCGGCGATGCCCGCCGACTCCTGACCGCGATGCTGCAGCGCGTACAGGGCGAAGTACGACAGCCGCGACACCTCGTGACCGGGCGCATACAGTCCGAACACTCCGCACTCGTCGCGCGGTCCCTCACGCATCACGGGCACACGCTAGCAGGGGGTCGGCGGCTCACGAGAACAGCTCCGCGAGACTCCCGTGCGTGCGCCGCAGCACCTCGAGCGGAACGGCGATCGTGCCCGCCTCGGCGTCCTGCGCCGCCGCGAGCGTGAGCGAGTCGCCCGCGACCGCGCCGAGCCGGCGTACGGGCACGCGCTCGGCGAGCGCGTCCAGCGCCTGCGGCTGGGCCGCTCACGACGAAGCCGCCAGCGCCCTCTCCGAACAGGGCCGACAGTACGCGCTCGCCGTCGGCCAGGCCGTCGCTCCCCGCCGCTGCCGCCAGCTCGACGCGCGCGCCGACGCCGCCCGCCAGACAGCACTCGGCCAGCGCGATCGCAAGCCCGCCCTCGGCGATGTCGTGCGCGCTCGAGAGCGAGCCGGCGCGGACCGCCTCGCGCACGGCGACGATTGCCTCGTGCACGGCCTCCAGGTCGAACTCGGGCAGTCCGTCCGGCAGCGGCTCGCCGCGCAGCTTGGCCAGCTCGCTGGCCTCCAGCGACGGGGCGAACGGGCCTACCAGCGCGATCTCCTCGCCCTCGCGTTGGAAGCCGAGGCGTCCCGCCGCGCGCGCGTCGGGCATGCGCCCGACCATGCCGATCACGGGCGTCGGGTAGATCGGGCCAGTCGGGCCCTCGTTGTAGAGGGAGACGTTGCCGCCGACGATCGGCGCGCCGAGCGCGCGGCAGGCGTCGCCGAGGCCGCGCACGGCCTCGCTCAGCTGCCAGGCGATGTGGGGCTTCTCGGGGTTGCCGAAGTTGAGGTTGTTGGTCGTGCCCAGCGGCTGCGCGCCCGTGCAGGCGAGGTTGGCGGCGCACTCGAGCACGGTCTGGACGGTGCCGCGGTAGGGGTCCGCCGCCACCCGGCGTCCGTTGCAGTCGATGCTCACAGCCAGCGCGCTGCCGTCTGGCAGCGCGAGCACCGCCGCGTCCGCCTGCTCGGGGCGGCGCACCGTGCGCGACTGCACGATCGCGTCGTACTGCTCGAACAGGGGCCGGCGGGAGGCGACGTTCGGAGCGGCCAGCAGCGCGAGCAGTATCTCCTCGAGGCCGGCGGTCGCGTCGAGTGTCGGCGCCGGCGGTGGGTACAGGGAGCGCACGGGCTTGCGCGGGCGCAGGTCATATAGAGGGCAGTCGTCGACCAGCGCGCGCACCGGCATGTCGCCGAGCAGCCGCGCGCCCGCGAACACTCGAACGCGGCCGCTGTCGGTGACGGTGCCGATCGCCGCGCCGCCGACCTCCCACTTCTCGCACAGCGCCAGCACCGCGTCCACGTCGCCCGGCTCGACGACGCACAGCATCCGCTCCTGGGACTCGGACACCATCACCTCGAACGGCTCCATGTCGCCCTCGCGCAGCGGCACGCGCTCGACGTCGATCTCGATGCCGACCCCTCCCTTGGAGGCCATCTCCACGGCCGAGGAGGTGAGGCCGGCTGCGCCGAGGTCCTGCAGCGACACGAGCAGGTCGCGCTCGAGCAACTCGAGCGAGCACTCGAGCAGCTTCTTCTCCTCGAACGGGTCGCCGACCTGCACCGTCGGGCGCTTGCCCGAGTCGCCGACCGCGCTGGTGTCGCTCGCATCGAGCTCGGCCGAGGCCAGCACCGAGGCCCCGCCGATGCCATCGCGCCCGGTCGCGGCGCCGAACAGGACGAGCGCGTTGCCCTCGCCCGCCGCCGCGCTGCGCACCAGCCGCTCGCGCTCGCCGAGGCCGAGCGCCATCGCGTTGACGAGGCAGTTGTGCTCGTAGGGTCCCTCGAAGTAGACCTCGCCGCCGACCGTCGGCACGCCGATCGAGTTGCCGTAGTGGCCGATGCCCGACACGGCGCCGTCGAGCAGATACCGCGTTCGCGCGCGCGAGTCGCCGGTCGGCTCGCCGAAGCGCAGCGAGTCGAGCACGGCGATCGGCCGCGCGCCGATCGCGAAGATGTCGCGCAGGATCCCGCCGACGCCCGTCGCGGCGCCCTGAAACGGCTCGACCGCGCTCGGGTGGTTGTGCGACTCGACCTTGAAGGCGCACACCAGGCCGCCGCCGACGTCGACGGCGCCCGCGTTCTCCCCCGGGCCCATCACGACCGACGGACCCTCGGCCGGCAGCGTGCGCAGTAGCTTCTTGGAGTGCTTGTACGCGCAGTGCTCGCTCCACAGCAGCGAGTACATGGCCAGCTCGAGCACGTTCGGCGGGCCGTCCTGCTTCGCGCACACGAGCTCGTACTCCTCGGCCGTCAGCCCCAGCGCGATCGCGTCCTGAAGGGTCGGCAGTGTCGAGGCGGCGGACGTCACGCGACTACACGCTCGCGCCTTCGACGGCAAGGCGCAGCGACTCGAAGATGCGCAGGCCGTCGACCGATTCGCCGGTCAGCGCCTCGACGGCGTGCTCGGGGTGTGGCATCAGCCCGAACACGTTGCCCCGCTCGTTGCACACACCAGCCACGTCATCCAGCGAGCCGTTGAAGTTGTGCCCGGGCGCGTAGCGCAGCACGACTTGGCCGCGCTCGCGCATCTCCGCCAGCGCTTGCTCCTCTGCGTAGTAGCGGCCCCACGCGTGCTTGGCGGGAATGCTGAGGCGCTCGCCGGCGCTGCAGGTCGCGGTGAACGGCGTGTCGGCGTTGACCACCTCCAGCTCGAGCTGCCTGAACGTGAAACGGCGGTTGGCGTTCACGAGCAGCGCCCCCGGCAGCAGCCGCGCCTCGCACAGCACCTGAAAGCCGTTGCAGATGCCCAGCACCAAGCCGCCCTCGCGCGCGAAGGCGATCACCGACTCCATCGCCGGCGCGAACCGCGCGATCGCCCCCGCGCGCAGGTAGTCGCCGTAGGAGAAGCCACCGGGAACGACGACCGCGTCGGCGCCCTTCAGGTCGCGATCGCCGTGCCAGATCAGCTCGGCCTCGCCGACGCGCGCCGCGGCCGCCAGCGCGTCGACCTCATCGCAGCTGCCGGGAAACTGAAGTACCCCGAACTTCACTCGACGATGATCTCGTAGTCCTCGACGAGCGGGTTTGCGAGCAGCACCTCGCACATCGGGCGCAGCTGCTCGGCGTCCTCGAAGTCGAGCTCGACGAGCCGGCCGACGTGCACGTTGGCGACGCCGTCGAAGCCGAGCGCCGGCAGCGCGCGCTCAACGGCGACGCCCTGCGGGTCGAGAATGCCCTGCTTGGGGCGGATCAGCACGCGCGCTCTCACGCGCCTGTCCGCGCCAGCCACGCGGTGAACGGCTCGCCCGTGATTAGCTCGTACGCCTCGAGGTAGCGCTCACGCGTGCCCGCGACGACGTCGTCGGGAATCGCCGGCGCCGGCGGCTTCTTGTCCCAACCGCTCGCCGCCGCCCAGTCGCGCACGTACTGCTTGTCGAAGCTCGGCTGGCCGCGCCCCACCTCGAAGCCGTCCGCCGGCCAGTAGCGCGAGGAGTCGGGCGTCAGCACCTCGTCGCCGAGCACCAACTCGCCATGCTCGTCCAGACCGAACTCGAACTTCGTGTCGGCGAGGATCACGCCGCGCTGGCGCGCGTGCTCGGCGGCGAACGAATACAGCGCGATCGAGACGTCGCGGACGCGCTCGATCAGTTCGGGGTCGTCGACCAGCTGGGCGGCCTGCTCGAGGTCGATCGCCTCGTCGTGACCGTGCTCGGCCTTGGTGCTCGGCGTGAAGATCGGCTCGGGCAGCTGCTCGGACTCGCGCAGGCCGGCCGGGAGCGGAACCCCGGAGACCGAGCCGGTCGCCTGGTAGTCCTTCCAGCCCGAGCCCGTGATGTATCCGCGCACGACGCACTCGACCGGCAGCATCAGCAGTCGCCGCACGACGAGCCCGCGGCCAAGCGCCTCCGTGGGAACCCCGTCGGTCGCCGAGATCAGGTGGTTTTCGACGATCTCGGCCGTCTTTTCGAACCAGAACACCGACAGGCCGGTCAACACCTTGCCCTTGTCGGGGATCGGCGTCGGGTGGACCGCGTCGTAGGTCGAGATGCGGTCGCTGGCCACCATCAACAGCGGCGGCGTCACCGCCACGTCGAGGTCCGCCAGGTCGTACATCTCGCGGACCTTCCCGCTGGCGAGGAGGGGCAGGTCGGCGAGCGTGGTCACTCGTCCCGATGCTACCAGCGAGCCCGCGCGGCGTCGGGGGCGGCTCAGTCGATCTGGTCGATGCGCGCCAGCACGCCGTCGAGACGGCCGACGATCTCCTTCGCATAGCGGACGTAGTGCTGATAGTCGAAGATCTCGTCGAGCTCTAGCGCCAGCGGCGCCACCCGCTCGTCGCCGGCCAGCAGCTCGCGCAGCGGCGTGCCCTCGTCCCAGGCGCGCTGGGCCAGCTCCTGCACCAGCCGGTAGGCGTCGTCCCGCGCCATGCCGCGCTCGACAAGCGCGAGCAGCACGCGCTGGGAGAACAGCGCGCCGTGCGTCAGCTCGAGGTTCTCGCGCATGCGCGCGGCATCGATCGTCATGCCCTCCACGAGCCTCCTGGCGCGGTCCTGCAGGTAGTCGAGCAGGATCGTCGAGTCGGGCAGGATCACGCGCTCGACCGAGGAGTGGCTGATGTCGCGCTCGTGCCACAGCGCGACGTCCTCGAGCGCCGCCTGGGCGTTGCCGCGCAGGATGCGCGCCAGACCGACGATCTGCTCGGCCTTGATCGGGTTGCGCTTGTGCGGCATCGACGAGGAGCCCTTCTGCCCTTCGCTGAAGGGCTCCTGCACCTCGCGCACCTCGGTGCGCTGCAGGTTGCGGATCTCCGTCGCCAGGCGCTCGAGGCCGGCCCCCGCCAACGCGATCGCCGAGACCAGCTCGGCGTGGCGATCGCGCGCGACGACCTGCGTGGAGACGTCCTCGCGCTGCAAGCCCAGGCGCGCGAGCACGCGCAGCTCGAACTCGGGGCTCGTAGCGGCGTACGTGCCGACGGCGCCGGACACAGCTCCGACGGCGACCTGCGCAAAGGCGCGCTCCAGCCGCTGCGTGTTGCGATGCGCCTCGAACGCGAAGCCCGCGAGCTTGACGCCGAACGTCGTCGGCTCGGCGTGGACGCCGTGCGTCCTGCCCACGCACAGGGTGTCGACGTGCTCGCGCGCACGCGCGTGCAGCGCGGCGACGAGCGCATAGGCGCCCGGCAGGATCACCTCGCCGACCGCGCGCAGCTGCAGCGCGAGCGCCGTGTCGAGCACGTCGGAGGACGTCAGACCGAAATGGATCCAGCGCCCCGCATGGCCTGCGGAGGCGCCTAGCACGTCGACGAACGCCGCCATGTCGTGGTCGGTCATGCGCTCGCGCTCGTTGACCGCGTCGACGCTGAACGTGGACCCGCGGATCGCCTCCAGGTCGCTGCTCGTCGGGCCCTCGCCCGCAGCGAGCAGGTCGGGCAGCTCCTCGCATACCGCCACCTCGACGCGCCGCCAGCTCTCCATGCGCGCCTCGTCCGTCCACAGGCGCCCGAGCTCGTCGCGCGTGTACCGCGCGATCATCGCCGCGCCGCCTGGCTGCTGCCCGGAGAGCCGACTTCTTCCATCACACGCGCCCCGTCACGCCCCGAGGATCTGTGCGGCGAGAACGGCTGCGTTGCGGGCGTTGTCCAGACCGACGCAGGCAACGGGCACGCCGGGTGGCATCTGCACGATCGACAGGATCGCGTCGAGGCCGCCGGCGGCGGTCAGCCGGCCGGACAACGGCACGCCGATCACCGGCAGGTCGGTGTGTGCGGCGACGGCGCCGGGGAGCGCCGCGGAGATTCCCGCGCCGGCGATGATCACGCGCAGCCCGCGCATGTGAGCGTTCTTGGCGTAGTCGGCCACGACGTCCGGTTCGCGGTGCGCCGACATCACCCTGATCTCGTGCAGGATGCCGCGCCCTTCCAGCTCCTTGGCGGCCTTCTCCATCGCCTCCATGTCGCTCTTGGACCCCATCACGATCCCCACGCGCGGGGCATCGACGTCGATGTCGTCGAGCTGCGCCTGCACTTCGGCCTCCTGCATCGGCTCCGGCGCCAGCGACAGCCCGGGCCCCTCGGGCGCTCCGCTCTCGGCGGTCGGGTCGAGCTGCTGGCCGTCGCT
This sequence comes from uncultured Solirubrobacteraceae bacterium, assembly GCA_963846205.1. Classification (GTDB taxonomy): domain Bacteria; phylum Actinomycetota; class Thermoleophilia; order Solirubrobacterales; family Solirubrobacteraceae; genus Palsa-744. Next base: position 156,175 of record CAWJVB010000007.1, read on the forward strand.
CATCTCGCCCGCAGCATACGCCGCCGCGTGGGCGGAGCCCCAGGCCCGAGCCGTGCGCTCAGAGCGCGGCGATGAACTCCTCGATGCCGATCGCCGCGAGCGTCTCGTAGCGACCCGTGCCGCGCGAGCCGAGCTCGAGCGAGACGCGCGCCATCGTCGTCTCATCGGGCGCCTCGATCACCGAGATGAAGTCGACGTGGCCCAGCGTCGCCCACTGCGCCTTGACGCTCGCGCCGAGCTGCTCGACCTCCTTGTTGACCTCGCGAATCCGCTCGGGGTTGTTCTTGACCGTCTGCACTCCCTCGGGAGTGAGGGTCGAAAGCATGATGTAGGTGGGCATGTGACTCCTCCGATGGTGGCTCGTTGACCGCGCCATGCACTTCTACCCGATCCGCGCGAGGCGCGGGCGGCGCAGCGCCCGTGCCGCTCAGCAGAACACGGCGAGGTGGAACGGCTCGGCGGTTGCGGCGACCGGCGGTTCGAACGTCTCGACCAGGACCGACGTCGGTTCGAGCGAGGCGACGACGATCTCGCCGGGTGGCGGAGCTGAGGTCGTCGCGCCGCCGATCGTCGCGATGTAGGCGCAGCTTTGGACGTTGCGGTTGAAAGTGACGGAGTACTGGCCGGCGGAGATGCTCCCAGCAGAGATGACTCCAGTCCCGTGTCGCGCGAGGTTGCCGTTGGATTCGACGACCGCCCACAGTGTGGTCGCCGCCGGGCCGGTTTCGCCTTTGGGCCCGGTTTCGCCTTTCGCACCGGTCGCGCCTTTCGTCCCGGTGGTGCCTTTATCGCCGGTAGTGCCTTTGGCGCCGGCGGGGCCGGACGAGCTCCACGCGAGCTTCTTTTCGCGCGAGCGGCATCTCGTCGTCCTGCCGACGATGCGCACGGCGCCGTTCTTCTTGACGCAGGCGTAGATCGTCGACGCGGAGGCGGCCGAAGCGCTTGCGAGCATGCCGCCCAGCGAGATGACGGCTGTGGCAATCAGCGGGGTACCCCGCTGGATGATCGATGTGGACATGCGTCGCTCCTTCAGTGTGTCGAGTGCTGCCGCCGGCGAGCGACGACGTTGGCGGGCGCCACGGGCAGGCGGCGTGCCGCGGTCTGCCCTGGTCCGGGAATCGTGGCACCCGAGCGCCGGCGTGTCCAGCGAATGTTCGTCCAGCGAATGCTCCTTACGGCCGGAGGGCTTCCGGCAACGAGCGCTCGGCTCGGGGCATGCTCAGACTGCCGCCGCCGGCTGCTCCTGCGCGCTCGCGACCCCCTGCTTGTCCAGCTTCAGCTCCCCGTCAACCGCGTCAACCGTCACCCGATCCCCTTCGCGCAGCTCGCCTTTCAGCAGCGCCAGCGCGAGCCGGTCGGTCAGCTGCTTCTGGATCACGCGACGTAGCGGTCGCGCTCCATATGTGGGGTCATAGCCCATGTTGCCGAGCAGCAGCTTGGCGTCGTCGGTGAGCGTCACGTGCACGCCTCGCTCGGCGACGCGCGCGATCACGCTGTCGACCTGCAGCTCGACGATCTCCGAGATCTGCTCGCGTGTGAGCGCCTTGAAGCGAACGATGTCGTCGAGCCGATTGATGAACTCGGGCTTGAAGAAGTCGAGCAGTTCGGTGCGCAGGCGTGCGTCCGCGCTGGCTGCGGCGTGCGTGCCGTCGGCGTCGCCCTCCTCGCCCGACACTGGGATGTTCGAGGTCATGATCAGGACGGTGTTCTTGAAGTCGACGGTGCGACCCTGGCCGTCGGTCAGGCGCCCGTCGTCCATCACCTGCAGCAGCGTGTTGAACACGTCGGAGTGCGCCTTCTCGATCTCGTCGAGCAGCACCACCGAGTAGGGGCGGCGGCGCACGGCCTCGGTCAGCTGCCCGCCCTCTTCGTAACCGACGTAGCCGGGCGGGGCGCCGACGAGCCGCGACACGGAGTGTTTCTCCATGTACTCGGACATGTCTATGCGGACCATCGCCTCCTGCGAGTCGAACATGAACTCGGCGAGCGCGCGCGCGAGCTCGGTCTTGCCGACGCCGGTCGGGCCGAGGAACAGGAATGAGCCGATCGGACGATTGGGGTCCTGCAGCCCGGCGCGCGAGCGCCGCAGCGCCGAGGCGACGGCCTCGATCGCCACGTCTTGGCCGACGACGCGGTCGTGCAGGCGCTCCTCCATGTGCACGAGCTTCTCGGTTTCGCCCTCCATCAGGCGACTGACCGGGATACCCGTCCAGCGCGCGACGACCTCGGCGATGTCGTCGGCGTCGACCTCCTCTTTGAGGAACACGGGCGCCTCGCCGCCACCGCGCTCGCGCTCCTGCGATTCGTATTCGGCCACCTTGCGTTCGAGCTCGGGGATCTCGCCGTAACGGAGCTCGGCGGCACGCTGCAGGTCGGCGTCGCGTTCGGCGCGCTCCATCTCCACGCGCGCAGCGTCGAGCCGCTCCTTGGTCTCGGAGATGCCGGCGATCGCCTGCTTCTCGGCTTCCCACTGTTCGGTCATGTCGCGCTCGCGCGCTTCCAGTTCGGACACCTCGGCCTCGATCGCCTTGCGCCGCTGCTTGGCCGCGTCGTCTTTCTCCTTGCGCAGCGACTCGAGCTCGATCTTCAGCTGCATGACGCGTCGTTTGACCTCATCGATCTCGGTCGGCAGCGAGTCGATCTCGATGCGGATCTTGGAGGCGGCCTCGTCGACCAGGTCGATCGCCTTGTCGGGCAGGAAGCGGTCAGCGATGTAGCGGTTGGAGAGCGTCGCGGCGGCGATCAGCGCGCTGTCCTGGATCGACACGCCGTGGTGCACCTCGTAGCGCTCCTTCAGGCCGCGCAGGATCGCGATCGTGTCCTCGACGGTCGGCTCGCCGACGGTGACCGGCTGGAAGCGACGCTCCAGCGCGGCGTCCTTCTCGATGTACTTCGTGTACTCGTCGAGCGTCGTCGCGCCGACGGCGCGCAGTTCCCCGCGCGCGAGCATCGGCTTGAGCAGGTTGGAGGCGTCGACCGAGCCCTGCGCCGCCCCGGCGCCGACGATCGTGTGCAGCTCGTCGAGGAACAGGATGATCGCGCCCTGCGCGTCCGAGACTTCCTTGAGCACGCCCTTGAGGCGTTCCTCGAACTCGCCGCGGTAGGCGGCGCCGGCGATCAGCGCGCCCATGTCGAGCGCGATCACGCGACGATCGCGCAGCGACTCGGGGACGTCCTTGGAGACGATCCGCTGGGCCAGGCCCTCGACGATCGCCGTCTTGCCGACGCCGGGCTCTCCGATCAGCACGGGGTTGTTCTTGGTGCGCCGTGACAGCACCTGAATCACTCGGCGGATCTCCTCGTCGCGTCCGATCACGGGGTCGAGCTTGCCCTGCTCGGCGATCTCGGTGAGGTCGCGGCCGAAGCGCTCGAGCGGGCGCTGCTCCTCCTCAGGGGCCTGCGCGGTGGGGTTGGTCGGGTTAGCTGCCATCTGGCCTCCTCTCGGACGGGCGTGCGGGCGGGCGGGAGAAGGGCGAGCGCGCGTCCGCGGCGCGCACCATCTCGCCGCCGCGATAGGGCACCGCGAGCTCGGCGCGGAACGAGCGGCGCACCTGCTCGAGCTCTTCGGCGAGCTGCACCTGCGCGTGCAGCGCCTTGACCTCGAGGTCCTCGATGCGCGCGTGCATCTGATCGACCTGCGCCTCCAGCGCGAGCACGCGCTCGACGCCGGCCAGGTTGAGGCCGAGGTCGGAGGTCATCTGCTGGATGCGGCGCAGTCGCTCGACGTCCTCCTGCGAGTACAAGCGCGTGCCCTTGGGCGAGCGCTTGGGGTCGATCAGGCCACGCGCCTCGTACATGCGCAGGGTCTGGGGATGCATCTGGGCGAGCTCGGCGGCGACGGAGATCATGAACACTCCGCGAGCGGTCTCGACTGACAGTCGCTTGACGCTACGACGCGCCATCGCCCGTCTCCTGTGCGCCGGCGGCTGCGCCTGCGCCTGCGCCGTCGGCGCTACGCGTCGAGGCGCTGCCGGCGAACAACTTCGCGCGCGGGTCCCCGTTGAACGTCTTGGAAAGCGCTTCGACGGCGCTCTGCTGCTCGGAGTCGAGCTGCTTGGGCACGTCGATCACGAAGCGGTAGTGCAGATCGCCGCGGGCGGGCGGCGATCCCGAGCCGAGCTTCGGCGGCCCCTCGCCGCGCAGGCGCTGGACGGTGCCGTGCGCGGTGCCGGGCGGGACGCGCAGCGTCTTTGAGCCGTCGAGCGTCGGAACCAGCACCTCGGCGCCGCCGAGCGCCTCGGGAATCGTCAGCGGCACCTCCACCTCGAAGTTGTTGCCCTTACGTTTGAACACGGGCGATCGCGAGACGTGGGTGATCAGGTACAGGTCGCCCGGGGGCCCGCCGTTGCGGCCGGGCTCCCCCTTGCCGGCAAGGCGGACGCGGCTCCCGTCGCGCACCCCCGCGGGGATGTTCACGCGCAGGCGCTTGACGGTGCGCACGGCGCCGGAGCCGTGGCAGGTCGGGCACGGGTCCTCGATGATCGTGCCGGAGCCGCCGCACTGCGAGCAGGGCTGGGAGATCGAGAACATGCCCTGGCCCTGCGTCTCGATGCCGCGGCCTTCGCAGCGCGGGCACACCGACGGCGTGGTACCGGGCTTCGCGCCCGTGCCGTGGCAGGTCTCGCACCTAGCCTGCATCGGGATCTGCAACGGCACCTGCGCTCCAGACACCGCCTGGTCGAAGGAGATCGAGACCTGTGCCTCCAGGTCGTTGCCGCGTTCGGCGCGCGTGCGCTGTCGCGCGCCGCGGCCGCCGCCGCCGGACGCGCCTCCGAACAGGTTGGAGAGGATGTCGCCCATCGATGAGGCGTCGAAGTCGAAGTTGCCGAACCCACCGAAGCCTCCTCCCGGACCGGCGCCGGCCGCAAACGGCCCGGAGGCGCTGTCGTACTGCTTGCGCTTGTCGGGGTCGCCGAGCACGTCATGCGCTTGGGAGATCTCCTTGAAGCGAGCCTCTGCGTCCTTGTCGCCGGGGTTGCGGTCGGGGTGGTACTGGCGCGCGAGTTTGCGGTAGGCCTTCTTGATGTCCTCGGGCGTCGCCTTCTTGTCGACCCCGAGCGTCTTGTAGTAGTCGGGTCGGGTTGCCATCTGGGCTCCTTCGGTCTAAGCGGCCACGACCACTCGCGCCGGGCGGATGATGCTCTCGCCGAGCCGGTAGCCGGGCTGGTAGACCTCGACGACGGTGCCGCTCGCGGCGCCGGCCTCGGGCGGCTGCGGGACGGTCGCGACGGCCTCGTGCAGCGAGGGGTCGAACGCTTCGCCGCCCGGCGAGAAGGACTCGACGCCCACTCGCGCGAGCGCGGCGCGTGAGCTCGGAGCAGCACGAGGCGTACGCCGCCGAGCAGCGGGTCTTCGTCGGTCTGTCGGTGGCGAGGGCGATCTCCACGATCGCGCGTTCGAGATTGTCGATCGCCGGCAAGAGCTCCTTCGCGAGCTTGGCCACGCCGCGCTCCTGCGCGAGCGCCGACTCGCGCGCCACGCGCTTGCGGTAGTTCTCGAAGTCGGCCTGCGTGCGCTGCGCGAGCGCGAGGTACTCGTCGCGCTTGGCGGCCAGTGTCCCCAGCTCGTCGAGGTCGCCCTGCAGCACCGCGGCGTCGTCGCCGTCGCCCGGCACGGTCGTGCCGGGCCCCTGCGCCTGCTCGGGGCCGTGGGCCTGCTTGTCGTCGCGCTGCGGGGCAGCGCCGCCGGCGCCGGCGGCGCTGCCCTCGTGCTTGGAGCGGTCGATCGTCTGCTTGTCTGACATCGCGCCTACGCCTTCGGCTCGTCTACTACCTCGGCGTCGACCACGTCCTCCTCATCGGAGGAGGAGCCGTCGCCGGAGCGGCGCCGGAGCCGTTGCCGTCAGCCGCCGCGGCCTCCTGGGCGCGCTGGTACATCGCCTCGGAGATCGCGTGGAAGGCGGTCTGTAGAGCCTCGGTCTTGGCGTTGATCTGCGCCGGGTCCTCGGCCTCGAGCGAGTCGCGCACCTCCTTGATCGCCTCCTCGATGCGCTGCTTGGAGTCGCCGTCGACCTCGTCGCCCAGCTCGCCGAGCTGTTTCTCGGCCTGGTAGGCGGCGTTCTCGCCGTTGTTGCGGGCCTCCGCGAGCTCGCGCGCGCGGCGGTCCTCCTCGGCGTGGGACTCGGCGTCGGAGACCATGTTCTTGATCTCGTCGTCGGACAGCCCGGAGCCGGCCTTGATCTCGATCTTCTGCTCCTTGCTGGTGCCGAGGTCCTTGGCGGACACGTTGAGGATGCCGTTGGCGTCGATGTCGAAGGCGACCTCGATCTGCGGGATCCCGCGCGGGGCCGGCGGGATGCCGGTCAGCTGGAACTTGCCGAGCGACTTGTTGTACTGAGCCATCTCGCGCTCGCCCTGCAGCACGTGGATCTCCACCGACGGCTGGTTGTCCTCGGCCGTCGAGAAGACCTCGCCCTTGCGGGTCGGGATCGTCGTGTTGCGCTCGATCAGCTTGGTCATCACGCCGCCCTTGGTCTCGATGCCGAGCGTCAGCGGGGTGACGTCGAGCAACAGCACGTCCTTGACGTCGCCGGCCAGCACGCCCGCCTGGATGGCGGCGCCGACGGCGACCACCTCGTCCGGGTTGACGCCGCGGTGCGGCTCCTTGTGCGTGAGCTCTTTGACCTTCTCCTGCACGGCGGGCATACGCGTCATGCCGCCGACGAGCACCACGTGCTCGATCTCCTTGACGCCCTTGTCTTTGGCGTCGTCGATCGACTGTCTGACGGGTGCGACGACGCGGTCCAGCAGGTCCGAGGTGAGCTCGGCGAGCTTGGCGCGCGTGAGGCGCGTGTCGAGGTGCTTGGGGCCGGAGGCGTCAGCGGTGATGAAGGGCAGGTTGATCTGCGTCTCCTGTGTCGTCGACAGCTCGATCTTCGCCTTCTCGGCCGCCTCATACAGACGCTGCAGCGCCATCGGGTCGCTGCTCAGGTCGATGCCCTGCGACTTCTTGAACTCGCGCCACCAGCCAGTCGACGATCGCCTTGTCGAAGTTGTCGCCGCCGAGGTGGTTGTCGCCGGCGGTCGACTTGACCTCGAAAACGCCGTCGCCGATCTCCAGCACGGACACGTCGAAGGTGCCTCCGCCGAGATCGAACACGAGGATCGTCTGGTCGGCCTCCTTGTCGAGGCCGTACGCGAGCGACGCGGCGGTCGGCTCGTTGATGATGCGCTTGACGTCGAGTCCGGCGATCTTGCCGGCGTCCTTGGTCGCCTGGCGCTGGTCGTCGTTGAAGTACGCGGGGACGGTGATGACGGCCGAGTCGACCGCCTCGCCCAAGTACGCTTCGGCGTCGGTCTTCAGCTTCTGCAGGATCATCGCTGAGATCTCAGGCGGTGAGAACTGCTCTCCGTTCGCTTCGACTCGAGCGTCTCCGTTGGGACCGGAGACGACCTTGTAGGGAACGATCGACTCCTCCTCGTGCACTTCGGCCTCCTTGCGGCCCATGAAGCGCTTGATCGAGAAGATCGTGTTCTGCGGGTTGGTCACTGCCTGGCGCTTTGCGACCGTGCCGACCAGGCGCTCGCCGGACGCCGTGAACGCGACGACGGAAGGGGTCGTGCGACCGCCCTCCGAGTTCTCGATCACGGTGGGCTCGCCGCCCTCGAGCACAGCCATGCACGAGTTGGTCGTGCCCAAGTCAATGCCTATGGTCTTGGCCATGTGGGACTGCTCCTTCGGTACGCGGTATAAATCTGAGTCTCATTGTGGCAGATTTTCTATGACAAATCAAGTCATGCTCGGCGCAATCGCTCGGGACGCTGCGGCTGGGGACGCTGCCTCGAGGCCGAGCTGACGCTCGTCTCGCGGACGCCCGGAGCCTACCGCCGCTCGCCGGTGACGGCTTGTGCCGCTCGATGCTCCGCCCACACCGTCGGCGCAGGGTGTACCTTCAGAGGATGGCCTCGATCACGACGACGCTCGCCGAGGCGGTGCCGGTCAAGCCGCGCCTGCGCGGCGTCTCCCATCAGTACGCGTTCTTCGTCTCGCTGGGCTGTGGCGTCGGGCTGATCCTGGCGGCCTCCGGCGGCCGCGCGCGGGTGGCGGCGAGGATCTACGCGGTGGCCGTGTCGGCGCTGCTGGGCACGAGCGCGCTGTATCACCGCGTGACCTGGCGACCGGAGGCGCGGCGCTGGATGCGCCGGCTGGACCACTCGATGATCTTCGTGCTGATCGCCGGCACCTACACGCCGGTGGCGCTGCTCGCGCTGAAGGGCCGCTGGCGAGCACGATCTTGATCGTGCTGTGGGCGGGCGCGCTCGGCGGCGTGATCTTCAAGCTCGCTTGGATCGACGCGCCGAAGTGGCTGTTCGCGATCGTCTACGTGGCGCTGGGTCTGGTCACGGCGGCGGTCTTCGGCGAGCTGCCGGCGGCGATCGGCTGGCTGGGCGCGACGGGATGGCGCGGGTGGGCGCTGTACGTGATGGGCGCCGTGATCTACGCGAGCGAGAAGCCGAACCCGTGGCCGAAGGTGTTCGGCTACCACGAGATCTTCCACGCGCTCGTGCTGGCGGCGGCGAGCCTGCACTACGCGGTGATCGCCTTCGCCGTGCTTCCGCACGGTTAGTCGTTGCCGGACATCGGCGTCATGGCGCCTTCGAGCGCGCGCTCGCGCCGGAGCACGAGCTCGCGCGCCCGACGCTTGGCGCCGGCAGGCACCCATCTGGAGAGCTGTGTGCGGTGATCGGCCGTCCAGCGGTAGGCGCGCCCGGCGATTCCGGGTAGCCGCGCGAGCATCGCCGCGGGGACGCGACCGCATGGCAGCAGCGCGAGCAGCGGCGCCAACGCGGCGCCGGCGGAGAAGCGCGCGCCGGTGTCGCAGACCAGATGCCAGGAGGCCATTGCTCGGCCGGCGTGAGGCCCCCGAGCAGATCGCCGGCCTCGGGCCGCTGCAGGGCGATCGGGCGCAGGCGCTGCGCCCGATCAAAGCGGAGCAGGCCGGCCAGCAGCCACGTGCAGAAGCCGCAGTCGGCGTCGTACAGGACGACGGCGCGCGCGCCGGGCGCCGGCTCGACGATGGGCGCTGCCGGACGCCTCTCAGACATCTACGCGGGCGACGGCGCCGGCTCGTCCGGGCGCGCGCCGGCCCGCCAGGCACGACCGATCTCGCGCATCATCGCCGGGTACACGATCAGGTACCGAAACGGCTTGATCGCGGCCATGTAGGCGCTGCCGAGCGGACCGTTCGGCTTCACGTAGCACAGCCATCTGCCCGCGGTAGCCGCCGGTCGCCGTCTGGCACCCAGCCGATGTGCATGACCCCGTGCATGGTGCGGTTGGCGATCTCAGCTGCCCACTCGTCCTCGAGCAGGTACAGCGAGATGAAGGGGAGCGCGTCGAAAGCCGGGCCCGGCGGGAGCGTCGCGGAGATCGGCCGGGCAGGCGGTCCCGCAGGCGTCGAGCACTCGCGAGTCGAGCCCGGCGTCGGGCTCGTCCCAGCCCAGCCGCTCGCCGAGCTTCAAGCGGATGTCCCACAGCGCGCGGGCGGCGCGCGAGCAAGCTCTGTCGCCGGGTCAGCCGCGGCGAGCCCCTCGCACCAGAATGAGAGAAGTCGTCTCGGTCCGCCAGGCGTTGGCAGCGCCCACACGTCCTCGAGCCGAAAGTCGGGAACGAGCTCGTGGATCCGCCAGGGCCTGGGAGGTGTGCGCCGCGTTGCGGAAGCCTCATACGGGACCTCGATCCATACGGTAGCGCATATATACGGAGGCGTATAATGCATCCTCGGCGATGTCGAAATCCAGCAGCGCGCAATAGAGAGAGATGGCCAGCGACCCGCACGCCCCAGCTAGAGTGGATCGAAGAGGGGCTTCGGGCCCTTGCAGTCGGTGGTCCCGATGCCGTCCGGATCGAGTCGCTGGCCCAAGCACTCGGCGTCACCAAGGGCGGCTTCTACGGCTACTTCAGCGACCGGCGCGCATTGCTCGAGGAGATGCTCGACACGTGGGAGCGGACGGTCGTCGACGAGGTGATCGAGCGCGTCGAGGAAGAGGGCGGGGACGCGAGGGCGAGGCTGAGGCGACTGTCCGCGCTGGCTTCCTCTAGCGATGGCGAAGGGCTGCGGGTCGAGCTCGCGATCCGCGACTGGGCCCGACGTGAAAGGCAGTCGCCAAGCGGTTGAAGCGGGTCGACAACCGGCGAATGGAGTATATGCGCTCGTTGTTTGCCGACTTCTGTCGAGACGAGGACGAGGTCGAGGCCCGCTGCCTGCTCGTCTTCTCTCTATTGATCGGCAACCCCTTCATCACCGCCGATCACGACGGGCGCAGCCGCGCCGAGGTGCTCGACCTGGCGATGGGCAGGCTATTGAGCTGAGCGCCGCGCGCGAGCGCTGGCGGCCCGCTGTACTGACCGGCGCAGTGATCTGACGGCGACAGCGGCTTGTGCCAAAACGGCCAAGCGCCGTTTGCCAAATTGGACAAACGCGCTGCGCAACTGCGCAGCCGCCGCGTAGTTGTTCAGGCTAGAAACGCATTATTTCCCATAAGCAGGCTCTGCCTAACTGGACAACCGGGGGTTTTGATGGAACAGGACATCTGGCCGCTTGACCCAGTCACCGCCGCGGCGCTCGTGTTGCGTGTGATCGACGAAATCGACGTCAGCAGCGACGAGGATCGCGACAGCCTGCTGTCGGATCTGCTGTGTGCCGCCTGGGGCAGTCGCTGGGCGCAGAACCATTAGCCGCAATTAGGCACGCGCGTGCCCCCGCGCCACGCTTCATGCGAACAGCTTACGGCTGGGGCACATGCGCGCGAGCGCGCAGTCGCGGCAGTCGGGCGAGCGCGCGTGACAGGTGCGCCGACCGTGACGCAGCAGGTTGACGTGCAGCTCGAGCTCGTGCCCGGGCGGGGTCAGCTCGAGCATCTGGTCGTGCAGTCGCTCGAACGGCGCTCCGCTCTCGAGCAGGCGCAGGCGCATGCCGACGCGCGAGACGTGCGTGTCGACGGGCACGTCGCGCAGGCCGTACGCGAACAGCAGCACGCACGCGGCGGTCTTGCGCCCGACGCCGGGCAGCGCTACGAGGTAGTCGCGCGCCTGATCGAGCGGGACGCGCGGCAGCCAGTGGAGTGACAGCTCGTGCCGAGGATCTCGCGGGTGCTCGGAGATCGCGCGCAGGATCGCCTGGATGCGCGCCGACTTGACCTTCGAGATACCGCCCGGGCGGATCGCCTCCTCGACCTCGGCGACGGGCGCGTCGCGCACCGCCTGCCATGACGGGAAGCGGGTGCGCAGGCGCAGGAAGGCGACATCGCGATTGCGGTCGTTGGTCGACTGCGACAGGACCGTCAGCACGAGCTCGGCGATCGGATGGGCATGCGGCGCCATCAGCGGGATCCCATACACCTCGCGCAGACGGTCGCGAATGCGCAGGACGCGCGCTCGTGACGGCGCCCTCCACGAGCCCGCGCTGCGCTTCGGACGGGCGCGGTGAGCGGCGCTGGCGGGCATCGCACCACGGTATCTGCTGCACGACGCCCCCGGGCCAAGGCCGGCGGCTGCCGTGCCGTGATCGCGTCGCGGATATCCTCGCGCGGTGCGTGAGGTGAGCGAGCGCAACGGCGAGATCGCCACCCCGCTCGGGGCGCACGCGGGGCTGCCGGTGTTCTGGCGCGATGCGGCGTGGGCGGCGATGCACGACGAGGTTCCCGCGAGGGGTGCGCGGGCGGGCGCGGCGCGACGTTGGCAAGCGTGGCGGACCAGGCGCCGCCCTGTACCTGCACGGCGTGCCGACCAGCTCGGATGAATGGGTCGAGTTCCTGGCTCGTGGAGGTGGCATCGCGCCGGATCTGCCGGGCTTCGGACGCTCGGGCAAGCCGGGCTCGCTGCGCTTCACGATCGACGAGTACGCCGACTTCATCGAGTCGTTCCTGGAGCTCGTCGGGATCGAGCGCGTCAGCCTCGTGATGCACGACTGGGGGGCGCTCGGACTCGCCTTCGCGCAGCGACATCCCGAGCGGATCGATCGGCTCGTGCTGATCAACGCGGTGCCGTTCCTGCCCGGCTACCGCTGGCACCGCACCGCGAGAATCTGGCGCACGCCGGTGCTCGGCGAGCTGTCGATGGGTGCGATCGGCCCGCGCGTGCTGCGCTTGCTCTCCAAGGAGGCGAACGCGGCGCCGGGACCGATGCCCGACAGCTGGCAGCAAAGCGTGCTCGCGCACTTCGACCAGGGCACGCAGCGCGCGATCCTGCGCCTGTACCGCAGCTCTTCGCCCGAGGTGCTGGAGGCGGCCGGCGCGCGGCTCGGCGAGCTGCGCGTGCCCTCGCTGGTCGTGTGGGGGATGCGCGACCCCTACATCCCGGCGCGCTTCGGCCGGGCCTACGCGGAGTTGCTCGGCGCCGAGCTCGTGGAGCTCGAGGACGCCGGGCACTGGCCCTGGCTCGACCGCCCCGACGTGATCGACCGGGTGGTCGATTTCGTCTCGCCGGCCCCGGCGTGAGCGTGCTCGCTCGGCGCGCAGGCGATCGAGCGGCCGAGCGACGCTCGCGAGAGGCGCGCGCGGCGCAGCGGGGAACGGCCGAGCCCGTCACGCCCGGGCACGCGAGCGTCCTCGGCGCGCTCGCCGCTTCGCGCGGTCGGCGCGGGTCGCGGTCGCTGGCGTGCCGGCCCGTGACACTGCCGGCGTGGACGCTGACGGCGGCGCTCGGCGTCGTATACGTGATCGTGGCGCCGCCGAGCAGCGACCTGGCGGCGGCCGGCTACCGCAGCGAACTGTTCTCGCGCGTGGGCCTCACGCTGTGGGACAACGGCTGGTACGGCGGTCACCACCTGCTCGGCTATTCGCTGCTCGCGCCCGGGCTGGGCGCGCTGCTCGGCCTACAGCTGCTAGGCGCACTGTCGATGATCGCCGCCGCGGCTCTGTTCGCCGCGCTGCTCAAGGGCCGTGGTCCCGCCCGCGCGACGAGGCTCGCAGCCTGGTGGTTCGCGCTCGGCGCCGGCGTGACCCTGCTCGCCAACCGCATCCCATTCGACCTCGGTCTCGCGCTCGGGCTCGCCTCGCTCGTCGTCGCAGCGTCGTCGTCGAAGCCGGCGCTGGGGCGCGTACGGGCAGCGACCGCGCTGGCGCTCGCCCTCGCCTGCGCGCTGGCAAGCCCTGTCGCGGGAGCGTTCCTGGCGCTCGCGGCGCTCGCTTGGGCGCTGGGCAGAGCGACGGGCGATTCCGGCGCGTCCGCGTCCGGGTCCTCGCCCTCGCCCACACACGCCGCGCCCGGGTCGAGCGGGAGCGCATCGACGCGCGCTGGCCTGTCGAGGCGCCTGCGTGTAGCGCTGCTGTCGCTGCCGGCGGCGCTCGCGCTGGCGGCGCTCGCCCCGATCGCGCTGCTGGCGATCGCCTTCCCGGAAGGCGGCTCGCAGCCGTTCGTCGCCTCGGCGTTCTATCCGGCGCTCGCCGCGGTGCTCGCGCTCGCCGCGGCGATCCCCGCGCGGCGGCGCGCGCTGCGAGTCGGCGCGCTGCTGTACGCGCTGGCGCTGGTCGGCGCGTACGCGATCCCGACGCCCGTCGGCGGCAACGCCGACCGCCTAGGCGCGCTGGTCGCGGGTCCCGTGCTCGCAGTCGCGCTGGTCGGACGCGCGACGCGTTGGCGGGCGGCAACGCTGGTCGTGCTGGCGCCGCTGCTCCTGTACTGGCAGCTGAAGGCGCCGCTCGCGGATGTCGTCTCGGCGGCGTCGGACAGGGGTGTCGACGCTTCCTACTACGCGCCGCTGGTCGCCGAGCTGCGCCGCCTCGGCGTCGGCTACGAGGCGCGCCCGGCGCGCGTCGAGGTGGTGCCGACGCGCAATCACGCCGAGGCGCGCTGGGTGGCCGGCCACGTGGCGATCGCGCGCGGCTGGGAGCGCCAGCTGGACGTAGCCGACGACGCTCTCTTCTACGCGGGGACGGCGCGGCCGACGGCCGCCCGCTACGGACGCTGGCTGCACGAACAGGCGGTCTCATACGTGGCCTTGGCGGACGCGCCACTCGACTACTCGGCGCGCGCCGAGGCGCGCATCGTGCGAGCCGTTCCCGGCTACCTGCGCGAACGCTGGCGCTCTGCGCACTGGCGGCTGTTCGAAGTGCGCTCGCCGACCCCGCTGGCGCAGCCGCCGAGCGTGCTCACGCAGCTGCACAGCGACTCCTTCATGCTGCGCGCGAGCCGGCCGGGAACGTTCCTGGTACGCGTGCGCTTCACCCCTTACTGGGCGCTGGCGACGGGGCACGGCTGCGTGCGCCGCGCGCCGGATGGCTGGACTGAAGTGCAGCCGCGCGCCGCGGGTCAGACGCGCGTGGCGATCGACTTCTCGCTCGCGCGTGTGTTCGGGCACGGCCCGCGCTGCCGCTGAGCGGCAGTCCCGGCGTGATTGAGCGGCACCTCCCGGCGCTCGCGAGCGCCCGGCGCGGCGAGCGGGCGCGGGCGCCGTTAGGCTTTCCCACGATGGTCGCTCGCGCTCGCCTCCTGCAGGAGCGCGTCCTGCCGCACGGCTGGCTCGATGCGCTGCGGCAGGTCTCGCTCTTCGCAGCCGCGTACTTCGCCTACCGGCTCGTGCGCGGACTCGTCGAGGGTGACGCGAACGCCGCGTTCGCCCACGCGCGCGACCTGATCTCGATCGAGAGCAAGCTGCACGTGTTCGTCGAGCCCTCGATCCAGGCGTGGGCGTCGGGCAGCCACGTGGTGATGGTGAGCGCAAGCTGGCTGTACGTGAACGCGCAGACGTCGATCACGCTGAGTGCGCTGCTGTACCTGTACCTGCGCCACAACCGCTCGTTCTACTTCGTGCGCAACATGTTCATGATCGCGATGGCGATCGCGCTGATCGGTTACGTCGTGTTCCCGACGGCGCCGCCGCGCTTCATGCCCGAGTGGGGCTTCATCGACAGCGTGTCGGACCTGACCGGAGTGCACGTCTCGCACGCCAGCGCGACCGCGAACGCGCTGTTCAACCCGTACGCCGCCGTGCCCTCGATGCACGTCGCGTTCGCCTTGATGATCGGCTGGCCGCTGGCGAAGCTCGCGCGGCACCGGATCGTGCGCGTGGCCTGGGTGCTGTACCCGTTCTTGATGGCCTTCGTGATCGTCGTCACGGCCAACCACTTCATCGTCGACGCCCTGCTCGGGGCGCTGACCGCGGGCGCGTCCGCGTACGGGGCACGCTGGCTGGCCCGCGCTCGCCCGGCCGTGTGGCGGTTCTCGACGGTGGCCCCCGCACAGATGCGGCCGAGCGGGTAGGCGGACGCGGGCGCGATGGCCCCGAGACAGCACGCCTCGCCGAGGCGCTCGCGTCGCGACGGCTACAGGGCCGGGCGCAGGAAGGCCGGCGCTCGCCGCGCGCGTGCGCCGATCGGCGCCGGCGAACGCCGCGCGCTGGTGCGCAACAGGCTGATCGAGTCGCGGCTGACGCCCAATGCGATCTCGCTGACGGGGTTCGTGCTGAACGTCGTCGCGGCCGTGCTCGTGTGGGAGCGGCTGTTCTTCCTCGGCGGGATCGCGTTCATCGTCGGCTCGGTCATGGACACGCTCGACGGGCGCTACTCGCGCATGTCGGGCAAGGGCACGCCGTTCGGCGCGTTCCTGGACTCGACGCTCGATCGCGTCGAGGAGGGAATCGTGCTGACGGCCGTGGCTGGCTACTTCGCGCTGCGCGGAGAACGCTTCGCCGCGGCAGCCGTGGTGGTCGCCGTGCTGGCGTCGCTGATGGTGAGCTACACGCGCGCGCGGGCGGAGGCGCTGGGGGTCGAGTGCAAGGTCGGGATCGCCACCCGTCCGGTGCGCGTCGTGATCCTGTCGATCGGACTCGTGTTCGCGCGCGGGGCCTCGCTCGGTGACTTCCAGCTACTGGCGCCCGCCGTGTACGTGCTCGCCGCGCTCAGCCTGGTGACGGTCGCGCAGCGCATCTGGCACGTTCGCCGCGAGCTCGTCGGTGTGACCTAGCCGAGCCCTCGGGGTAGTCTCCGCATAGCCCACGGGCTTCCTCGACCGCCTCGGCCCCCAGCGCCGGGCTCTCAGCAAAGGATTTCTCTCGTGATCAAGCAGCACTCAAACGGCCGCGCTGGCCGATCTTCGATCGGTACAAACGGGGCGGCCTCCAAGAACGGCGCAGCTCGCTACCAGTCCGACAAGGTCCGCGTCGCGATCGTCGGCGTCGGCAACTGCGCCTCGGCGTTCGTGCAGGGCGTGAACTACTATCGCGACGCCGACCCGGCCGAGCGGGTGCCCGGACTGATGCACGTCGACCTCGGCGGCTACCACGTGAGCGACATCGAGTTCACGGCGGCCTTCGACATCGACTCCAAGAAGGTCGGCAAGGACCTAGGCGAAGCGATCTGGGCGGGCCAGAACAACACGATGAAGTTCGCCAAGGTTCCCAAGAAGCTCGGCGTCCCCGTCTATCGCGGGATGACCCACGACGGCCTCGGCAAGTACCTCAAGGAGAAGATCGTCAAGGCGCCGGGCGAGACGGCGGACATCGTGCAGATCCTGAAAAACACGCACACCGACGTCGTCGTCTCCTACCTTCCCGTCGGCTCCGAGCAGGCGACCAAGTGGTACGTCGAGCAGGTGCTCGAGGCCGGCTGCGGCTTCGTCAACTGCATCCCCGTGTTCATCGCGCGCGAGAACTACTGGGACAAGCGCTTCAAGACGGCGCGCCTGCCGATCGTCGGCGACGACATCAAGTCGCAGGTCGGCGCGACGATCGTGCACCGCACGCTGGCGCGCCTGTTCGCCGACCGCGGCGTGAAGATGCTGCGCACCTCGCAGCTGAACGTCGGCGGCAACATGGACTTCTACAACATGCTCGAGCGCGAGCGCCTGGAGTCGAAGAAGATCTCCAAGACCAACGCGGTGACGTCGATCATGGACCACACGCTCCCTCCCGAGGACGTGTACATCGGTCCGTCGGACTACGTGCCGTGGTTGACCGACCGCAAGTGGGCGCACATCCGCGTCGAGGGCCAGGCGTTCGGCGACGTGCCGCTGAACGTCGAGCTGAAGCTCGAGGTGTGGGACTCGCCGAACTCGGCCGGGATCGTGATCGATGCGGTGCGCTGCTGCAAGCTCGCGCTCAACAACGGCATCGGTGGCCAGCTCGACGGGCCGTCCTCGTACTTGATGAAGTCGCCGCACAACCAGCGGCCCGACGACCAGGCGCGCGCAGACACCGAGAAGTTCATCGCCAAGTACGGCGGCCGACCAGGCGCAGCAGGCAAGCGCGCTGCGCGATCGCCGGCCGCCGCCGGCTCGAGCGCAAAGGCGCGAGCGGCGAAGGCAAAGACGACCGCGGCGACGTAGCCCGCCGCCGCCAGCTCGGCCAGCGGGCATAATCGACAAGCCGATGGCCTCGTCGTTCTCGATCGCCCATGTGACCCCGTATCCGTGGGAGGCACAGGACAACGAGGTCAACGCGCACGTGCTGCGCGTGTGCACGCAGCTGTCGCGACGCGGGCACCGCGTTCTGGTGCTCGCGCCGTCGCACTCGCAGGAGCGGGTGCGCGAGTCGCGCAGGGCGCTGCGCGCCGGGCGATCCTCGAACGCTCGCGGGAACCCGCTCAGCCTGTTGGAGGGAACAGGCGACGGCACGCCGCGCGTGATCGCCGTCGGTGAGGTGCTCGACGTGCCGGCCGGCGCGCGCCGTCGCGCGCCGTCGCTGCCGATCGACGTCGCGCGCACGATCGAGGAACTGCTGGGTAGCGTCGAGCTCGACTTCGTGCACGTCCACGAGCCGTTCGCGCCGAGCACGTCGAACGCGGCGCTGCGCCATTCGCGCGCTCTCAACATCGGCTCGTTCCACTCCTCCAGCGAGCGCCTGCTGTCGACGCTCGTCGCGCGCCGCTTCGTGGAGAGCTTCTTCGGGCGCCTCGACGCGCGCACGGCGACCACGGCCGCCACCGCCGAGCTGATGGCGGGCCACTTTCCCGGCGATTACTCGCTGATCGCCGACGACGCCGCCGCGGCGGAGCATTTCGAGCAGATCTATCTCGAGCTGGCCGCGCGGCGGCACCCGCGCGAGGGCGACCCCGAGCTGCAGCGCGCCCTGTCCGAGCACCCGCTGATCGACGTCGACCTTCACATGCACACCGACCACTCGCACGACTGCGCTACGCCCGTCGAGGTGCTGCTGGCGACCGCGCGGGCGCAGGGCCTCGGCGCGATCGCGGTGACCGACCACAACGAGATCTCGGGCGCTCTGGAGGCTCGCGCCCAGGCCGAAGCATCGGATGCCCGCCCGCCCGTCAAGGTGATCGTTGGCGAGGAGGTGAAGACGGCCGGGCAGGGCGAGGTGATCGGCCTGTTCATCGAGGAGAAGATCCCGCGCGGCCTGAGCATCCAGGAGACCGTCGCCGAGATCAAGCGCCAGGGCGGCGTGGTGTACGTGCCGCACCCGTTTGATCGCATGCACTCCGTGCCCGACTACGAGCACCTGCTGACGATCCTCGAGGACGTCGACGCGATCGAGGTGTTCAACCCGCGGGTGGCGATCGGCGCGTTCAACGAGGAGGCCGAGCGCTTCGCCGCCAAGTACCGGATTCTCGCCGGAGCGGGCTCGGACTCGCACGTCGCCCAGGGGCTCGGCTCGGCGCGCATCCGCATGCGCGACTTCGACGGTCCGCAGGAGTTCCTGCAGTCCCTACGCGACGCGGAGATCGTCAGCGGCCGCTCCTCGCTGCTGTACGTACAGGCGCTCAAGTTCCTGCAGACGCGCGCCACCCCCCCGTCGGCACAGCGCGCCAGTCGTGCGCGGCGCGTGAAGCGCGTGCGTCGCGCCGCCGACGGCGGACCCGGCTAGCGCGGCCGCCACGCGCTGTTCGCAGGCAGCCTCGATCGGAACGCGGGATACGCTGGTGCGCAAGTACTGATGCACAGCCAAGGACAACCATCGACGTCGTCAAATCCCTCGGGGTCGATGCCGGTAACAGATGACGAGATCCGCGAGAAGTACCTAGAGCGCGCGATCCGTGAGCTGAACACGCTCACGCGCGAGCTGCAGGCATGTCCGCACTGCCCGCGCGGGAACCTGATGCCGGTGCTCGGCTCGGGTCATCCGCAGGCCGACGTGATGCTGCTCAAGTACGCGCCGCTGCCCTCGGAGATCGAGGAGGGCGTCGCCTTCTACGGACGCGCCGGCGGTGCACTGATGAAGTCGCTCAAGCGCCTGCAGATCGACCCGCTGGCGGTGTACGGCACGCTGTGCGTGAAGTGCCCGCTGAGCGACGCCTCGCTGGCCGATCCGGCCTGCATGGCGCGCGTCGTCGGCGAGCTCGCGATCGTGCAGCCGAAGATCATCGTGGTGATGGGTGCGGAGGCGCTGGGCGCCCTCAACGAGATGGACATCCCGCTGGCACGTCCGCTGCAGCCGCAGCTGGGCGAGATCCAGCAGCTGACGCACACGATCGACGCGCTGTACGTGCCCAACATCGATGACTCGCTCGACGAGCAGGACTCCAAGCGCGACTTCTGGGCCGCCTTCCGCACGCTCGGCGACTGGTACGCCGCGCTGCCGCCCTATTAGACGAGCTTGACGGTGCCGGTCGCGATCTCGTAGATCGCCGCGACGACGCTCAGGCTTCGCGCGGCGATCGCCGCCGGAATGATCGGGCCTGCGCTCGACAGCACGGCGGCCTGGCGACGAGCGTTTGCGACGATTGAGTTCTCGAGCGTGCGAGCGGCGGGATCGAGGCTCGTGACGGCCGGCACGACCGCTTCGACGACCGAGCCGATCGCGCCGTAGCTGGAGGCGGGAAAGCTCTTCTTGCCTTCGGCCACTTCGATCCCGGCCTTGACGGCGCCGCAATCGCTGTGGCCGAGCACCATGATCACGTGCACGCCGAGCACGGCGACCGCGTACTCGAGGCTGCCCTGCGAGCCGCTGTCGACGCTGTTGCCGGCGACGTGAGCCGCGAACAGGTTGCCGCGTTCGACGTCGAACACGAGCGGTGGCGACACCCGCGAGTCGGCGCAGGCGAGGATCGCGGCGAACGGCTTCTGTGAGACGGCGCGCCGTTCGCCGACAGGCGAGTAGTCGCGGCGTTGCCAACGCCCGCGGCGGTAGCGGCGGTTGCCCGCGATCAGTGCCGCGAGCGCCGCGGTCGGCGTGGATGGCCGCACGTACGCGGTCCGTGCCGCAGCTGTCTCGAGCAGCTCGCCGCCGACCAGCCCGCCACCGATCAGCGCGCCGCCGCTCGCCGCGCTCGCTCGGTGGAGGAACGCGCGGCGCGACAGTGCGCGATCGCCGTCGATCCCCATCAGACACCACCTCCGGACTCGTCGAGGGTGAGCACGATCTTGCCGAGCTTGCCGCCCGCGGCGAAGCGGTCGTAGGCCGCCGCGGCGTCGTCCAGCGAGAAGGTCTCCGCGACGAGCACGCGCAGCGCGCCCGCGTCGAACAGCGGCAGCACCTCGTGCTCGACCAGGCGCGCGACGAGCGCTTTCTGCTCGAGCGTTCGCGCGCGCAGCGTCGAGCCGTGGATGCGCGCGCGCTTGTACATCAGCGCGCCGAGGTTCAGCTCGCCCTTGGCCCCGGCGGCGATGCCGATCACGGCGATGCGCCCGCCGATCGCGAGCGCCTGCACGTTGTCGGCGAGGTTGGGAGCCCCGACCAGCTCGAGGATCACATCGAACGGGCCGTGCTCGGCGAAGCCCTCCGGCGCGATCGCCTCGGCGCCCAGCGCGGCCACCTGCTCGCGCAGCTGCTCGTTGCGAACGGTTGCGGTGACGCGCGCACCGGCCGCGCGAGCGAGCTGGATCGCAGCCGTGCCGACGCCGCCGGCGCCGCCGTGCACGAGCAGGCGCTCGCCCGGGCGCAGCTCGCCCTGCGTGAAGATCGCGTCGTGCGCTGTCGTGAACACCTCGGGCAGCCCGCCCGCGGCCGCCCACTCCAGAGCGTCGGGCACGGGCATCAGCACGCGCTCGTGCACCAGGCACAGCTCCGCCTGCGCGCCGCCGCCGACGATCGCCATCACCCGCGCGCCGACCTCGAAGCGTTCCGTGCGCGGGCCCAGCGCGGCGACCTCGCCCGCCAGCTCCATGCCGGGGATGTCCTGCGGCGAGCCCGGCGGGGCCGGGTACAGCCCACGCCGCTGCATCATGTCGGCGCCGTTCAGCCCTGCGGCGTGCACCCGCACCAGCACTTCGCCGTTGCCCGGCTCGGGATCGGGGTGCTCCTCGATCAGGATCTCCCCGTCGCGAATCGTGGCGGCGCGCATCGGTTGCGAGCCTAGCTGCGCTCGAGGACGGCCACGCACTCGATGTGGTGCGTCTGCGGAAACATGTCGACGGGCTGCACCGCGCGCAGCGACCAGCCCGCCTCGACGAGTTCGGCGGCGTTGGGCGCGAGCGTCGTGGGGTTACAGGAGACGTACACGATGCGCTTGGGCGCGCAGTCGACGATGCGGTGCACGACCTTCTTGGACAGGCCCGCGCGTGGCGGGTCCACGACGAGCACGTCGGGGCGCCCGGCGCGCTCCAACAGCTCGGGCAGCGCGAGTCGCGCGTCGCCCGCGAAGAAGCTCGCCTTCGTGACCTCGTTGGCGCGCGCGCCGGCGATCGCGTCGGCGACGGCGTCTCGCACCAGCTCGATGCCCCACAGCTCACCGGCGCGCGGCGCCAGCGTGAGCGCGATCGTGCCGATCCCGCAATACAGGTCGTACACGCGCTCCCAACCCTCCAGCGCGGCGTAGTCGGCGACGACTCCGTAGAGGCGCTCGGCCATCTCTGTGTTGGTCTGAAAGAACGCCTCCGCCGAGATCAGCAGGTCGAGCTCGCCGAGGCGCTCGGGCAGCTTCGCCTCGCCCCACACGAGCTCCGTTTCGCCGCCGGTGGTCGTCTCCGCGAGGCTCGCCGAGCGCGTCCACAGCACGCCCGACAGCCGCTCGCCGAGGCCCTCGCTGAGCGCAGCGGCGAGGCCGCCCGCATCGAGCTCGCCCGCGGTCGTCACGATCCGCAGCTGCAGCTCGCCGCCGGCGCGCCCTTCGCGCACGACCAGATTGCGCAGACGCGCGCGCCCGTCCGTGCCGGGGCCGACACGCTCGCGATTATCGCGGCCACGCCCGCCTCGAAAGCCGCGCTCCCACGCGCTCAGGCGCTGCTCACGACACCAGCGCAGAGCGAGCTCGCGAGCGAGATTGCCACGCTCGGAGGCGAGCATGCAATCGTCCATCGCGATCACGCGGTTGCCGCCGGCCGGCGCGTGAAAGCCGCACACGAGCTCGCCGTGCGCGCGACCATCGCCGCCGTCGCTGTGACCGAAGGAGTACTCGAGCTTGTTGCGATAGCGCCACTGCTCGACGGCGGGCACGATCGGCTCGAGCTGGTAGCCGTCGAGCCTGCCGATCCGACGCAGCGCCTCGTCGACCTGCGAGCGCTTGATCTGTAGCTGGCGCTCGTAGGGAAGCACCTGCCACGGCACGCCGGGATGCTGCGCGACGGGCGCGATCCGCTCGGGGCTCGGCTCGAGCACCTCGATCGTTCGCGCGTGCGCGTAGCTGCGCTTGCGCTTATGCACGACCGCGCGCACGAGATCGCCGGGGATCGCTCCGGCGACGAACACCACGTAGCCGCCGTCGGGCTCGCCCGCGGTGCGCAGGCGCGCGACGCCCTCGCCGCCGAACGCCAGCGACTCGACTCGCAGCTCGAGCTCGTTGCCGCGCTGCGGCCGCGCCGCGCCGGCGGCGTCGGCATCCACCGCTGCCTCGACCCGGGCCTCGGCGCTGGCGGCGTCGACCGCGGCGTCGACCCCGGCCTCGGCGTTGGCGGCCTGGACCGCCGCCTCTGCGGCAGCGTCGACTGCGGCGTCGGCGCTCACGACGGCTCCGCCACGAGCAGCTCGAGCAGCGCCTTCTGCGCGTGGCGACGATTCTCGGCCTGGTCCCAGATGCGCTGGCGCGATCCGTACAGCACGTCTGCGGTGATCTCCTCGCCGGGGTGCGCGGGCAGGTCGTGCATCGCGAAGGCATCCGGCGCGGCCTCGTCGAGCAGGGCGTCGTCGACGCGATAGTCGGACAGCGCGTCGCGTCGCGCCTGCGCGGTCGTCTCGTCGCCCATGCTGACCCACACGTCTGTGTACACCGCGGCCGCGCCGGCGACCGCGGCACGCGGGTCCTCGTACAGAGTCAGCGATCCGCCGGCGTCGGCCGGCAGGGCGAGGTCGCCCTCGAGCGCGTAGCCGGGCGGCGAGGCGACGGCGACGTCGAGCCCGGCGAGCGAGCCGAGGATCGCAAGCGAGCGCGCGACGTTGTTGCCATCGCCGACGTAGGCGACGCGCAGCCCCTGCAGTGAGCCGTGCGCCTCGCGCAGCGTGAGCAGGTCGGCGAGCGCCTGGCAGGGGTGGTGCAGGGCGGTGAGCATGTTGACGACGGGGATCTGGCTGTGTTCGGCGAGCTGTTCGAGCGTCTCGTGCGGGCCCGTGCGCACGCCCACGGCCGCGACGTGGCGCGCGAGCACGAGCGCGGTGTCGCGCAGCGCCTCGCCGCGCGCGAGCTGCAGCTCGTCGGAGCGGAGCACGACAGCGTGGCCGGCGAGCTCGTCGATGCCGACCTCGAAGGAGATGCGCGTGCGCGTCGAGGGCTTCTCGAAGATCAGCGCGACGCTGCGACCCTCGAGCGCGCGCGAGGCGAGCGGCTGCGCCTTCAGCTCGAGCGCGCGGTCGAGCAGCGCGCTCAGCTCGCTCGCCGACAGCTCGGCCCCGGTCAGAAAATGCCGTCGCATGGACGAGCCAGTCTAGGCTAGGGTGGCGCGCGCCCATGCGAATCAGGCTGGCCATGCTCACCTCCTGCGCGTGCCTGGCGGCGCTGGCCGGGTGCGGCTCGTCGAGCAGCAGCTCGGGCAGCTCATCGACCAGCTCGTCGAGCGGCGCCTCGACCAGCCCGCGCCCCTCGACGACCGCGAGCACGCACGCGACGACCGGCAGCCTCAAAGTCGTCACGACGCCCAAGTTCGCGACCGCAACGGGTCCTGTGCGCAGCGGCACGGTGCAGGTCGCCTACCGCAACATCACGATCGCGCCGGACACGCTCAGGGTCAAGGTGGGCACGACCATCAAGTGGACCAACTACGACAACGTCGAGCACAACGTGACGAGCGAGGGCGGTCCCCAGAAGTTCGCCTCCAAGGACTTCGGCGAAGGCCGCTCGTTCGAGATCAAGGCGCTGCGCCCTGGCGTTATCCACTACGAGTGCACGATCCACCCGGCGACGATGAACGGGACGATCGAAGTCGTCAAATGAGACGACGGTGCATGCACCGTCGTCCGGGTGGGCGCATGCGCCCACCCGCGGCGGCGCGCATGCGCGCCGCCGAACGGCATCAGTGAAAGTCGGCCAGGCCCTCGTCGGGCGTTGACGCCGTCGCGTAGGTGCGCCGCGGAATCCTCCCGGCCCCTCGCGCCAGGCGGCCGGCTTGGACCGCCGCGCGCATCGCGCCGGCCATGCGCACTGGGTCGGCCGCGCGTGAGATCGCCGAGGCCGCCATCACGGCGTCGCAGCCGAGCTCCATCGCCAGCGCCGCGTCGGAGGCCGTGCCGATGCCGGCGTCGAGCACCACGGGGACGTCCACCGCCTCGCGGATCAGCGCGATGTTGTACGGGTTGCGGATGCCCATGCCGCTGCCGATCGGCGAGCCCAGCGGCATCACCGCGGCGCAGCCCGCGTCCGCGAGCCGCCGCGCCAGCACCGGGTCGTCGGTAGTGTAGGGCAGCACGACGAAGCCATCGTCGATCAGCTGCTCCACCGCGCGCAGCAGCTCGGGCGCGTCGGGCAGCAGCGTGTCCTCGTCGCCGATCACCTCGAGCTTGACCCAGTCCGTCTCGAACGCCTCGCGCGCGAGCTGCGCGGTCAGCACGGCGTCGCGCGCCGTGTAGCAGCCGGCCGTGTTCGGCAGCAGCCCCACGCCCGCATCGGCGAGCACGTCGATCAGCGACCCGCGTGCCGAGGGATCGATGCGGCGCAGCGCGACGGTCACCAGCTCGCAGTCGCTCGCCGCGATCGCGTCGGCGAGGATCGCCAGCGAGGGAAAGCCGCCCGTGCCGAGCAGCAGCCGCGAGCGCAGCGTGCGCCCGGCGATCGTCAGCTCGTCGAGCGCCACAGGCGCGGCGCCGTTGCGTGTCGTGCCGTCGATCGTGTCGGGTGTCGTGCCGTCGACCCTCCCGGTCATGTCCCGGATCATCCTCCTTGCATCGCCGTGAGCACCTCCACCCGCGCGTCCTCGGCGATCGCGAACGACTGCCAGCGCGCGCGCGGCACGACCACGCCGTCGACCGCGACGGCAACGCCGCGCGCGTCGGGCGACAGCTCGAAGCGTCCGAGCAGCGCGGCGATCGTCTCGCCCGCGGCCACCTCGCAGCTCTCGCCGTTCAGCTCGATCACGAGGCGACCGCCTTGGCCGCCGGCGGCGCCCCGATCGGAGGCCCGGGCGGCTCGGGCAAGCGCGACGCGGCCGCCCCGGCGAAGCGCAATGGGTCGCAGGCGCGCAGCGCCGCACGGTCGGCCTCGTCGCCGTCGCCGGCCAGCACGCCGGCGAGCAGTCGCGCCGTCAACGGCGCCAGCAGGATGCCGTTGCGGTAGTGGCCCGTCGCCCACGTTAGGCCAGCCAGCGCGCCCGGCCCGATCGCCGGCGCGTTGTCGGGCGTGCCGGGGCGCAAGCCCACGCACAGCTCCTCGATCTTCAGCTCGCTGACGCCCGGCAACAGCTCGTGGGCGTCGCGCAGCAGCTCGTACACGCCGCCGGCGTCGGGCTGCAAGTCGAAGCCGCGCTCCTCGACGGTCGCGCCGAGCACGTAGCGACCGTCCGCGCGCGGAACCACGTAGCCGCCCTCGAAGCGCACGACGCTGCCCAGCAGGCCGGGTCCGCCGGGGTCGCGCAGGCGCAACAGCTGTCCCCGCACCGGACGCACGGGGACGCGCACGAGCTGCTCGATCCCGCCGATCTGAGCGCTCCACGCGCCCGCCGCGATCACGACCTGCCCCGCAGGCGCGAACTCGCCGGCGCTCGGCGCACGCCCGGCGCTCGACGCACGCCCGGCGCTCGACGCACGGCCCGCGCTGACGCCCGCCTGCCCGCCGCCGGCCAGCGCGACGCCCGTCACGCGTCGCCGCGCGGCATCCACCTCGATCCGTGCGACCGAGGCGTGCTCGCACATGCGCACGCCCGCCGACAGGCACGCCGAGCGCAGCGCCGCGAGCACGCGACGCGGGTCGACCGAGTGATCGTCGGGCGCCTCCAACGCCAGGCGCACGGTCGCGGCGAGCGCCGGCTCACGCGCGCGCGCTTCGCTGCCGCGCAGCCGCCGCGCAACCAGCCCGAGCGACTCGCGAAAGGCGATCTGGCGCTCGAGCTCACGCGCCTCGTCGGCGTCGCGCGCCAGCAGCAGCGTGCCCGTGCGCGCGAGCCCCACGTCCAGCCCCGCCGCCGCCTGCAGCTCGTCGGCGAAGCTCGGCCACATTGCAGCCGAGCGCAGTCCCAGCTCGAGCATGCGACTGCCCGCCTCTCCGAACTCGACCTCTGCGACCGGAGCAAGCATTCCCGCGGCCACGCGCGAGGTGGCCGCGCCGATCTCGCCGCGCTCGAGCAGCGTGACCGTCATCCCGCGCTCGCGGGCGCGCCAGGCGACCGTCAGGCCGACCACGCCGCCGCCGACGACGATCAGATCCGGCGATCCGGCCGTGTTGGACATGACGTTGATGCTAGCCCCGCGTGCGAGACTGGACGGCGATGCCCGCGATAGATCTCGGCTCCGAACGCCGCGCGCGGCTCGCCGCGGCTCGCCTGTATCTCGTATGCGACTCTCAGCCCGGCGGCCGTGCGCTGCCCGAGGTCCTGCATCCGGCGATCGCCGGCGGCGTCGACGTCGTGCAGCTGCGCGACAAGCAGCTGGGAGACGAAGAGCTCGTCGCGGTCGCCAACGCGGCGCGGGCGCTGTGCGAGCGCCTCGGCGCGCTGCTGATCGTCAACGACCGCCCGCTCGTCGCGCAGGAGGCGGGCGCCGACGGAGTGCACGTCGGCCAGGACGACATGCCCGTCGCCGACGTGCGCGAGCTGCTCGGAGGAGATCTGCTCGTGGGCCTGTCGACCCATGCCGAGCGCGAGATCGACGACGCCGCGCCTACGGCCGCCGACGGGACGCCGCTGGTCGACTACATCGGCGTCGGTCCCGTGCACGAGACGCCCACCAAGCCGGGGCGTCCTGCCGTCGGCGTCGAGCTCGTGCGCTACGCCGCCGCTCATGCCCGCGTACCGTTCTTCGCGATCGGCGGTCTCGACGAGCGCAACGTCGCCGAGGTGCTCGACGCCGGCGCCACACGCGTCGTCGTGCTGCGCGCGATCGCCGACGCCCTCGATCCCGAGCAGGCGGCAGCTGCGCTGCGGGAGCTGCTCGACCGGCCCGGTGATCAAGGTGAATGACTTGCACACCCGCGCCGGCTCGGCCGAGCGCGCAGCAGCGAAGCGCGGTCCCGTCGAGCACCGGTTTGGCACCCCCGACGAGCCGGCAACCATCGAGCAGCAACACGCGGGCGAGCAGCCGCTGACGCGCGAGGAGCAGGCCCGCGCCGCCCTGCGGCCGCTCGGCGCGCGCGAGTTTCCGGTGCCGCTGGTGGTCGCGATCGCAGTCTGCATCGTGCTCGCGATCGGCGTCCTGGCGGGAGCGGCGAGCGTCCACGACCTCAGCCGTCACGGCGGCTCGCTGCCGGGCGCCGCGCTGATCGCCGTCGTGCTCGCGCTGCTCGCGCAGGGCATGTACCGGCACCGCTACTGGGCCGTCCTGTCCTTCGAGGCGCTGCTCGCCTTCCAGATCATCGTCACCTCGCTCGCGCTCGTCGTGGCCTCGACGCTGCTCGCCGCCGCCATCTGCCTGCTCAGCGTCGCGCTCGGCGGCTGGCTGTTCTGGAAGCTTGTGCGCGTAATGGGACGCATACAGGCCCAGGAGCGTCGATAGTCGGCGCGTGGCGGCGTCCTCGGTCGCTCGCGTGACCGAAGCCGGGAGCACTCGCTCCCGAAAGCGGGAGACACTCGCTGGCGCTCGCATCCCCGTTTCGGCCAGCATCCCCGTTTCGGCCAGCACGCCACGCTCCCTGCGTCCTTCACCAACGGCTTCGCCGTCGGTGCCGGCTTGACTCTCGACGCTCCTGGCAGCTGCCGATAGGCGCTCCTGGCAGCGTGTTGCGCTTCGATAGGCTCAGCGCGCGATGGCTGAGAACTACGACTGCATCGTGATCGGCTCCGGGCCGGGCGGCTACGTCGCCGCGATCCGCGCCGCCCAGCTCGGCAAGAAGACCGCCGTCGTCGAGCGCGACAAGCTCGGCGGGCGCTGCCTCAACTACGCCTGCATCCCCGCCAAGGCGGTGCTGCGCTCGGCCGACCTGCTCAGCGAGATCCGCGAGGCCGGCGAGTACGGGCTGAAGGTCGCGGGCGTCGAGGTCGACTTCAGCGCCGTGATGGCGCGCCGGGAGAAGGTCGTCACGACGCTCACCTCCGGCGTCGGCGGCCTGTTCAAGAAAAACAAGATCGACGTGCTCGAGGGCGACGGCTCGCTGACCGCCGACGGCGCCGTGCGCGTGGGCGAGGAGGCGTATGCGGCCGCGACCGTGATCCTGGCGACGGGCTCGACGCCGCGCGCGATCCCCGGCGTCGAGTTCTCGGAGCGCATCATCGGCACCGAGCAGGCCTGGGCCCTTTCACAGCTCCCCGCGCGGCTGGCCGTCGTCGGCGCCGGCGCCTCGGGCGCCGAGATCGCCTCCGGCTACGCCCGCCTCGGCAGCGAGGTCGCGCTGATCGAGGCCGTCGACCGCCTGCTGCCGACCGAGGACGCAGACGTCTCGCGCCTGGTCGAGCGCGGCTTCAAGCGCCAGGGGATCAGCGTGCACACCGGCGACCCAATCGCCGACGTGCAGTCGGGCAAGTCCAGCGTGACCTTCACGCACGCCGGCGGCGAGCAGCTCGAGGTCGACTACCTGGTGATCTGCGCCGGGCGCGGCGCCGACGTCGACGGGCTCGGTCTCGCCGACGCCGGCGTCGAGCTCGACGAGCGCGGCCTGGTACAGGTGGACGGCGCCCTGCGCACGAGCCGCGCCGGCGTGTATGCGATCGGCGACCTCGTCGCCGGCCCCGCGCTCGCGCACAAGGCCTCCGACGAGGGCATCATCGCCGTCGAGGACTCGGCCGGCCTTCCGACCCACCCGATCTCCTACATAGACATCCCGCGCGCGACCTTCTGCACGCCCAACGTGGGCTCGTTCGGGCTCACCGAGCAGCAGGCGCGCGAGCAGGGCTACGACGTCGTCGTCGGCAAGGTCCCCTACGGCGCCGTCGGCGGCGGCATCGTGTACGGCGATCGCACCGGCATGATCAAGCTCGTCGGCGAGTCCAAGTACGGCGAGCTGCTCGGCGGGCACATCGTCGGCTCGCGCGCCACCGAGCTGATCCAGGAGCTCGTCAACGTGCGCGCGCTGGAGGGCGGCTTCGCTGAGGTCGGGCGCATCATCCACGGCCACCCGACGCTCTCCGAGGCAGTGATGGAGGCCGGCCGCGCTGCCGACGGCTGGCTGATTCACGGCTGAGCCGTGGCCACTCCGGCGAGTTTCTACTTCGACCTGGCAAGCCCGCTCGCCTACCTCGCCGCCGAGCGCGTGCTGCACGTGCTTCCGGGACCGGCCGAGTGGCAGCCCGTGCTCGCAGCCGAGCTCGCCGGCGCCGAGCGTTTCGACGCCTTCCGCTGCGCAGCAGGAGCGCGATGTCTTCCGCGCCGAGATCGAGCGTCGCGCGCACGAGCTCGGCCTGCAGGCGCTGTGCTGGCCCGACCCGTTCCCCTTCGACAGCGCGCTGGCGATGCGCGCGGCCACGTACGCCAAGTCGATCGGCCGCACCGTGCCCTTCGCCCAGGCGGCCTTTCGCCAGGCCTTCGCCGGCGGGCGCGATCTGCGGCAGCTCGACAACGTGCTGATCGCCGCCGCCGCCTGCGAGATGCACCCCGCTGCCGTGACGCGCGGCTGCGCAGCTGCGCTCGGTCGCCGAGCAGCTCGCCGAGGCCACTCAGCGCGCGATCCGCTCGAACATAAAAGACGTCCCCGCGATCGTCGTCGACGACACGGTGTTCGAAGGCGAGCGCGCGGTCGAGCATGCCGCGGAACGGATGCTGGCCGACCACGGCGAAACCGTCACGCGGTGAGGGCCAAGGCCGCCTACCGGCTGATCGTGACGCGCGGCGGGCGCGCGCCTGCGCTGCTCGCCGACGCCGAGCGCGTCGACCACATCGAGCTCGTCGACATCGACGACGGCGAAGTGGTGCTGTTCTGGGACCTGCCCCCGCACGCCGCCTCGCAGCGCGCTCGCGCGCTGCGCGAGGAGCTCTCGCAGCTCGACGCCGAGGAGTTCTTCGCGCGCTGGAGTACCGTGGATTGATGGCAGCCGGACTGGAGCCCGCCGTCGCGCGCGAGTGGCTCGAGACGATGACGTTGATCCGCCGCTTCGAGGAGCGCGCAGGCGAGATGTACGCGCGCGCCAAGGTCGGCGGCTTCCTGCACCTGTCGATCGGCGAGGAGGCGACGATCGTCGGCAGCGCGCGCGCGCTGCGCGAGGACGACTACCTGATCTCCACCTACCGCTCGCACGGCCACGCGCTCGTGCGCGGCACGCCGCCCGAGAACGTGATGGCCGAGCTGTTCGGCCGCGTCGACGGCTGCTCGCACGGGCGCGGCGGCTCGATGCACATGTTCGACCTGTCGCGCCGCTTCATGGGCGGCTACGGGATCGTCGGCGGCAACCTGCCGATCGCCGCCGGCCTCGCGCTGGCCTCCGACTACGAGGGCAGCGACGAGGTCACGCTGTGCACGTTCGGCGACGGCGCCTCCAACCAGGGCACGTTCGGCGAGACGCTCAACCTCGCGGCGCTGTGGAGGCTGCCCGTCGTGTTCATGGTCACCAACAACCAGTTCGGCATGGGCACCGCGCTGCAGCGCCACTCCGCCGTCACCGACCTGCAGCGCAAGGGCGAGAGCCTCGGCGTGCCCGGCATGCGTTGCGACGGGATGGACGTGCTCGACACCTACACGATCCTGTGCGAGGCGATTCGCCGCGTGCGCGAGGAGCGACGCCCGCTGCTGGTCGAGGCCGTCACCTACCGCTTTCGCGGCCACTCGATGGCCGACCCCGAGCAGTACCGCACCAAGGAGGAGGTCGCGCACTGGCGCGAGCGCGACCCGATCCCGGCGTTCGGCGAGCAGCTCGTGCGCGAAGGCGTGCTCGACGAGACCGCGCTCGAGCAGATCGATCGCCACGCGCGCGAGCGAGTCGACGCGGCCGTCGAGTTCGCCGAAGCCTCGCCGTTCCCCGCCCCCGATTCCCTGTACGACGACGTGTACGTGCTGGACCCCGGCTCCAGCGGCTCCTACTCGCGTACGCACGACCGACCCGCGCGACGGCGCCGGCGAGGGCGAGGCGCACGAGAGCACCCAGGGCGACGAGCATGACGCGATCCCGCAGCAGTTCTCCGAAGCGCTCGCCCACGGCGAGGACGCCACCTGATGGCCGAGCTTCGCTACCGCGAGGCGCTCGGCCAGGCCCTGCGCGAGGAGCTGCGCCGCGACGAGCGCGTGTTCTTGATGGGCGAGGACATCGGCGTGTTCGGCGGCGCCTTCAAAGTGACCGCCGGCCTACTCGAGGAGTTCGGCGAGAAGCGCGTGCGCGACACGCCGATCTCCGAGAACACGATCGTCGGCGTCGGCGTCGGCGCCGCGATGGCCGGGCTGCGCCCGGTCGTCGAGCTGATGACGATCAACTTCGCGCTGCTCGCCTTCGACCAGATCGTCAACCACGCCGCGCACATCCACTACATGTTCGGCGGCCAGGCGCGCGTGCCGCTGGTGGTGCGCATGCCCCAAGGCGCCGGCCACCAGCTCGGCCCGACCCACTCGCACTGCTTCGAGGCGCTGTTCCTGCACGTGCCCGGCCTGCTCGTCGCGGCGCCCGCCACCGCCGCCGACGCCAAGGGCCTCCTGAAGAGCGCGATCCGCGACGAGAACCCGGTCATCTTCATCGAGCACGAGTCGCTGTACGGCGCGCGCGGCGAGGTGCCCGACGACGACGAGCTGCTCGTCGACTTCGGACGCGCGCGCGTCGCGCGCGAGGGCTCCGACGTGACGATCGTGGGCATCTCGCGCATGGCCATCACCGCCGAGCGCGCCGCCGCCACGCTCGCCGACGAGCACGGCGTGCATGCCGAGGTGATCGACCCGCGCACGCTTCGCCCGCTCGACCTCGACACGATCCTCGCGTCGGTGCGCAAGACCAACCGCTGCGTGATCGTCGAGGAGGGCTGGCCGCACGGCGGCGTCGCGGCGAATCTCGCCGCGCTGATCTCCGAGCAGGCCTTCGACTACCTCGACGCGCCCGTGCGCCGCGTGTCCGGCGCCGACGTGCCGATGCCCTACTCCAAGCCTCTCGAGGACATCGCCTACCCGCACCCCGCGCAGGTGCTCAGCGCCGTGCTCGACACGCTCGGCATCGGCGCCGACCGCGACGGGAGCGCCCCCTGATGGCCGACGTCGTCATGCCGCGCCTGTCCGACACGATGGAGGAGGGCACGATCCTGCGCTGGCTCAAGCACGACGGCGACGAGGTGCAGCGCGGCGACGAGCTCGTCGAGATCGAGACCGACAAGGCCACGATGGTCTACGAAGTCAGACCTCGAGGGCATGCTGCAGACGTCGCCGCCGAGGGCGACACGCTGGCGGTCGGCGAGCTGATCGCGCGCGTCGGCGACGCGGGCGCAAATGGCGCCGCTGCCGACGCTGGTGCAGGCGCGGCGGCCGACGGCGACGAGTCCACCGCACAGGCGCCGGCTCGCCGTTCCGCCGCGACGCCGTCACCGGAGAGCTTCGTCGAATCGATCGCCGAGGTCGGGGCACCGACGACGGAGTCGTTGGTCGGCGGCGCCTCGAGCGAGGCGCCCGCCGGCGACGGCGAGCGCGTCAAGGCCTCGCCGCTCGCCAAGCGCGATCGCCCGCGAGCGCGGCGTCGACCTGCGCGGGCTCACCGGCAGCGGGCCCGGCGGGCGCATCGTCAAGGCCGACGTGCAGGCAGCCGCGCGCCGGCGCGCCCGGCGAGCGGACGCGCGAGACGGCCGTCGCGACGCCGAGCGCCGCCGCCAGGCTGCGCGGGCCGTGGCGCAACCGCCGCGCGGCGATGACGTGGCGACGGCCAAGGGCGAGACGACGATCGTCGAGCTGTCGCGCATGCAGCAGACGATCGCGCGGCGCATGGCCGAGTCGAAGGCGACGATCCCCGACTTCACGCTGCTGGCCGACGTCGACATGGAGGAGTGCGTGCGGCTGCGCGGCGAGCTCAAGCGAATCTCCAAGGACGAGGCGCCGACGTACAACGACATGGTCGTGAAGGCGTGCGCGCTCGCGCTGCGCGAGCACCCGCGCGCGAACGGCAGCTACCGCGACGGCGCGCCTGCAGCTGCACTCGCGCGTGAACATCGGCGTCGCCGTCGCCGCGCGGGACGCGCTCGTCGTGCCGACCGTGTTCGACGCCGACGCCAAGGCGCTCGGCGAGATCGCGCGCGAGACGCGCGCGCTGGCCGCGCGCGTGCGCGACGGCACGATCACGCCGCCCGAGCTCGGCGGCGGCACGTTCACCGTGTCCAACCTCGGGATGTACGGCGATCAAGAGCTTCACCGCGATCATCAACCCGCCGCAGGCGGCGATCCTGTCGGTCGGCTCGGTCGCGCAGCGAGCCGTCGTGCGCGACGGCGAGATCGGCGTTCGGCACGACGATGACGCTGACGCTCGCGTGCGACCACCGCATCCTCTACGGCGCCGACGCCGCGGAGTTCCTCGCGCGCATGCGCGAGCTGCTGCAGGCGCCGGCGGCGCTCACGCTGTGAGTGCACAGACCGATAGGAGCCTCTCGCGTGCGAGCTGCCCGCCGGCCACCGGCTGCGCCCGCTGCAAGACGCCGACGCGCCCGAGCTGCACGCACTGATCGAACGCAACCGCGAGCGTCTGGCGCGCTGGATCGCCTGGGCGCACGAACAGACGCCGCAGGACACGCATGCCTTCATCGGCCGGGCGCGCGCCAAGGAGCAGGAGGGCAGCGGGCTCAGCCGCGCGATCCTCGCCGCGGGCAGAGTCGCGGGCGTCGTCGGCATCTCCGTCGACCGCTCCAACCACTCCGCCGCGATCGGCTACTGGCTCGACGAGGCGAGCGAGGGCAAGGGCGTCGTGACGGCGGCCGTCGCCGCGCTCGTCGACGACGGCTTCGATCGCTATCGGCTCGTGCGGGTTGAAATCCGTGCCGACGTCGAGAACCGCGCGAGCCGCGCTGTCGCGGAGCGGCTCGGCTTCCAGCTGGAGGGCGTCCTGCGCCAGAGCTACCGCGTCCTCGACGAGCGCTACAGCGACGACGCCGTCTACTCGCTGCTCGCCTCCGAGCGCCCCGCGCTCGCACGCGGGCGGAGTGAGCGCGATGGCGTCAGCCTCGGTCGCGACCGACGCGCAGACGATCGCCGGGTGAGCTAGAGGGCCAGCGGGTCGACCCAGCGCAGGCCCGCGAAGCGGGAGAAGTCGTTGTCGTGCGAGCAGAGCGTCGCGCCGTGCTCGATCGCGAGCGCCGCCAAGTGAGCGTCGCTCGTCAGATTGCCGCCCGCGCCGAGCGGGGCGAGCAGGTCGCGCAGCACCGCCGCATGGCGGTCAGTGGGATGGACGACCGTGGCGACGGGCTGCGCGAGCCAGCGCTGTATCTCGTCCAGGGCGATCGGCCGGCCACGGATCGCGCCGCACGTGGCCTCGTCGTGATACGAAGGAAACCGACCAGCGTGTGCCACGCGAAGGCGACGGTCTCGCTCCCCGAGAGCGTTTCCTCGAACCACCTCAACGCCGGCTCGTGATGACTGGACTCTTCGTCGACCGCGTAGATCAGCAGGTTGACGTCGAGGAGCTTCACTTGCCCTTCTTCGAGCTTGCGGATGATCTCCTCGTCCTCCATTTCGCCGGCGATCGTGCAAGAGCCTTGTCGATGTTGATGCGCGACCCCCAGCGGAGCCGTCTGCACGCTTGAAAGCGCGCTGCCGAGAAGAGGCCTGCGTCCGAGAGCCGGCGCGCACCGCGTCGTTGAGCGCAGCCTTGAACGACACGCCGCGCTCGCGCATCGTCACCTTCAGTTTGGCCTCGACGTCAGGGTCCAAGCGTGACGGTCGTGCGCATGCTAGGCATCATATCATCAACTATCTTGCTGTCATGATGCCTAGCTGCTTCAGCGCTAGGCTGAGAGAGCGAATGCGCAAGACGGTCCCCAGCCCTCCGACGAGCTCTGGGTGTGCCACCTCGGGCACGTCCCCTACTCCGACGGCGGTCGCCATCCAGGAGACGCTTCGCGCGCGCCGGCAGGCCGGCGAGCTGCCCGACACGCTGCTGCTGCTCGAGCACCCGCCCGTCTACACGCGCGGCCGGCGCGCCGCGCGCCGAGGAGCTGCCGCTCGGCGAGGACTTCTACCGCGCCAAAGGCATCGACGTGGTCGACACCGACCGCGGCGGCAAGCTCACCTACCACGGCCCCGGCCAGCTCGTCGGCTACCCGATCATGGCGATCGACGACGTCGGCCGCTACCTGCGCACGATGGAAGCCGCGATCATCGCCGCGCTCGCCGAGCGAGGGCATCGCCGCGCGCTCGCGCTGCGAGCGAGGGCATCGACTACACCGGCGTGTGGGTGCAGAGCGCAAGATCGCCTCGATCGGCGTGCACGTCTCGCGCGGCGTCACCACGCACGGCTTCGCCGTCAACGTCGAGAACGACCTCGAGCCGTTCTCCTGGGTCGTCGCCTGCGGCCTGCCCGACGTGCAGATGACCTCGCTCGCGCGCGAGCTCGACGCCGCCCGATGCCGCCGCGGCTCTGATCGCTGCTTCCGCAAGGAGCATGGCCTACAGCTTCTGCGCAGGCCCACGGTCGCCGCCAGCGGCTCGTCTCGCCGCGGCGCCTCGGCATCGACACCAGCGCGAGCCATGCGCGCAGCCCCGACGGGGCGGAGCCGCATCGAATCGATCGCCTCGGCATCGCTCAGGCGGTGCCCGCATGAGCGCCACGCGCTCGCGCGCCAACCCCGGCGGCATGGACGTGCTGCGCGTGCTCGGGCCCGACGTGCGCCCGCTGCGCGAGCGCAAGCCGCCGTGGTTCAAGGTGCCCGCCGCCCGGCGGCGCAGCGCTACCGCGAGCTGACCGAGCTGATCCGCTCGGAGAACCTGCACACGGTCTGCCAGGAGGCCGCCTGCCCGAACGTCGGCGAGTGCTGGGAGCGCGGCACCGCCACGTTCATGATCCTCGGCGACACGTGCACGCGCCGCTGCGGCTTCTGCAACGTCAAGACCGGCAAGCCGACCTGGAACGACCCGCTCGAGCCGGCGCGCGTCGCCCGCTCGATCGCGCGCATGGGCCTGCGCCACGCGGTCATCACCTCGGTCGACCGCGACGACCTGCCCGACAAGGGCGCCTCGGCGTTCGTCGGCGTGATCCGCCAGGTGCGCCGCCAGGCGCCCGACTGCCAGATCGAGGTGCTGACGCCCGACTTCCAGGGCCAGGAGATGCCGCTCGCCAAGGTGATCGCCGAGCGCCCCGACGTGTTCAACCACAACGTCGAGGTCGTGCCGCGCCTGTATCCGCTCGCGCGCCGCGGCTCGGAGTTCGCGCGCTCCTGCCGCGTGCTGCGCGCTGGCCGGCGAGATGGGCGAGGGCGAGGTCGTCACGAAGTCCGGGCTGATGGTCGGCCTCGGCGAGACCCACGAGGAGATGGTCGAGACGTTCGCCGCGCTGCGCGAGCACGGCGTGCAGGTGCTCACCGTCGGGCAGTACCTGCGCCCCTCCGAGCGCCACCTGCCGGTCGTGCGCTACTGGCACCCCGACGAGTTCGCGGCGCTCGAGCGCGCCGCCTACGAGCTCGGCTTCGACCACGTCGCCGCCGGCCCGCTCGTGCGCTCCTCCTACCACGCCGACCAGCACGTGCCGCAGCCGCGCGCCGGCGTCGGTCCGCTCGCCGCCGCGCGCGCAGGCGCCTAGCGTCAGCGCGGCAGGCGACCGCTGGCCCAGTCCCGTGCTCGTCGACGTCCGCCGAGCAGAATGTGGCCGCGCTCGGCGCGCCGCAGCGCCGGCAGCGGCCGGCCGATGTTCCCGCTCAAAGACAACATCCCGCTGGCGCGCTTCCCGATCGTCACGGTCGCGCTGGTGGTGATCAACGTGGTCGTCTACCTGCTCGAGATCCGCCACGGCGGCAGCTTCTTCGGCGGCCCGTCCGACAGCGTCGCGGTGCACTACGGCGCGATCCCGTACGAGCTCACCCACCCGGGCAAGCACTGCGAACTGATCGGCACGCCGGGCTGCTCGCAGGAGTCGCTCAGTCGGTGTCCTGCCAGGGCACCGCCGGGCGCGCGCACCGCCGCGCCCCAGCCCGCCACCTGGCAGACGGTGTTCACGTCGATGTTCATGCACGGCAGCTTCCTGCACATCTTCGGCAACATGCTGTTCCTGGCATCTTCGGCCCCAACGTCGAGGACGCGATGGGCCGCGTGCGCTTCCTCGCCTTCTACCTGCTCGGCGGCCTCGTCGCGCTCGCGCGCGCAGGTGCTCGTCAGCCCCGACTCGCACCGGCCCCGACGCTCGGCGCCTCGGGCGCGATCGCGGCCGTGCTCGGCGGCTACATCCTGCTGTATCCGCGCGCGCGCGTGCTCAGCCTCGTGTTCATCGTCTTCTTCGTCACGATCGTCGAGGTGCCGGCGGTGTTCCTGCTCGGCTTCTGGTTCCTCGAGCAGCTCTACTTCGGCGCGCCGGTCTGACCAGCCCGCTCGGCGGCGGCGGGGCGTCGCCTACTTCGCGCACGTCGGCGGCTTCGTGTTCGGCCTGCTCCTGATCCGGCTGTTCGCCGAACAGCGAGCTAGCGGTCGGCCAAAGGCCTGCCGGCCCGCCGATGTACTGCCGGTGTATCCGCACGCCGATGCGCGCGCGATCGCTCGTGCTCGCCGTGGCGCTCGTGTTCATCGCCGGCTTCGCCTTCCTGACCGTCGCGCGGTCGACCGAACAGGGCTTCACCTGGCCAGCCTGCTGTCGATCTTGATCCTCGTGCTGCTCGGCGTCGGCATCGTCGGCGCGCTGCGCAATCCTCCCGCTGAGCGTGATCGGAGCTGCGACACCGCCAATCGGCGCCAACCGCGCTCGAGGTCGATGACGACATGAGCATCTCGCCGTTCATGACACCCGACGCAGAGCCGCCGCCGGCGCGACGCGGGCGCGCCCGGCGCCGGCGGCGCGACGCGGCGATCGACGTCGGCCGTGCTCGTGCTGGCGATCGCTGCGGCGGTCGCCGGCGCTGCCGTGGCTGTCGCGCTCGAGCGCTCACCGCAGGTCGGCCGCCGCTCGACGTCTCCACGCGCGACGACGGCCGCCGCCGACAGGCCGCCCGCGCCGACGCTGTCGCCGACCGGCCTGCCGCTCGGCAAGCCCGCGCTCGCGCTCGAGGGATCGAGCGGCCCGCGCAGGACCCGGTGCAGCTCGCCTTCCGCGCACCCGCCGCGCGCCGGGCTGCTGTTCAACCTCGCACCGGCCAGGTGCTGTGGCAGCGCAACCCCTACACGCGCCTGCGCATCGCGAGCCTGACGAAGATGATGACCGCGCTGCTGACCGTCGAGTCCGCGCCGCCCGACGCGCCGTGCTGATCACCAAGCAGGCCGTCAACGCCGCCGGCTCGAAGGTCGGCGTGCTGCCGCTCGGCAAGCACGTGCGCGCTCGAGAGGATGCTCTACGGCCTGCTGCTGCCCTCCGGCAACGACGCCGCGGTCGCGCTCGCGCAGCACGTCGCCGGCAGCGTCAGCGCCTTCGTCGCGCGCATGAACGCCGAGGCGGCCAAGCTCGGGATGGGCTGCACGCGCTACTCCTCGCCGTCGGGCTACTTCGACGCGGGCAACTTCTCCTGCGCCGCCGACCTCGCCGATGCTCGCCCACGTCGACCTCGAGCAGCCGCGCATCGCGCGCATCGTGCGCACCTACAGCGCCGTGCTGCCGTTCCCGATCAAGGGCGGCAAGCTCTACCTCTACAACAACAACCCGCTGCTGATCTACGGCTACCCGGGCCCACCGGCCTGAAGACCGGCTACACCGAAGCCGCCGGCAAGCTGCCTGGTGGCCACCGCCGAGCGCCACGGCGTGCGCCTCGGCGTGGTGCTGCTCACTCGCCCGACCCGGGCACGCAGGCGCGCCAGCTGCTCGACCGCGGCTTCGAGGACGTCTACCACCAGCCGCCGGTGCCCGAGCCGCCGATGCCGGCGGGCGCCTGAATCCGGCGCCGTCGACGCAGCGCGCCGCGCACCGCGCCCGCGCGACGCCCGTGCAGGCGCGCACGCGCGGAGGAGTACCGTTCTGTGCTCTAGATTGACTGGTCAGTCAGCCAAAGGAGAAGCCGTGGATCTCGACGACACACCCGAGCAGGCCGCCTACCGCGCGCAGGTGCGCGGCTGGCTCGAGGAGCACAAGGCCGAAGCGCCCGTGCTGCACGGGCCCGGAGCGCTCGAGGACGAGGTCGGAGATCATCGCCGCGCGCCGCGCCTGGCAGGGCAAGCTCGCCGAGGGCGGCCTCGCCGGCGTGACCTGGCCCAAGGAGTACGGCGGCCAGGGCCTCGGCCCGATCGAGCAGGTGATCTGCAACCAGGAGATCGCCAGCGCGAAAGTGCCCGGCATCCTCGACGCGATCGGCGTCGGCATGCTCGGCCCGACGATCATCGCCCACGGCACCGAGGAGCAGAAGGCGCGCTACCTCGGGCCGATGCTGCACGGCGACGAGGTCTGGTGCCAGCTGTTCTCCGAGCCCGCCGCCGGCTCGGACCTCGCGGCCGTGCAGGCGCGCGCGCGCCAGCAGGACGACGGCAGCTGGCGGCTGACCGGTCAGAAGGTGTGGACGACCAACGCCCAGTTCGCCTCCTACGGCCTGCTGCTCGCGCGCACCGACTCGGACGTGCCCAAGCACAAGGGCCTGACGATGTTCATCGTGCCGATGGACGCCGCGGGCGTGACCGTGCGCGGGCTGCGCCAGATCTCCGGCGAGGCCGAGTTCAACGAGGTCTTCTTCGACGACGTCGCGCTCGACGCCGACGCGGTCGTCGGCGGCGTCGGCAACGGCTGGGGCACGGCGCTGACGACGCTGATGTTCGAGCGCGTCACGATCGGGCTCGGCAGCGAGGGGCTCGGCTACAACTCGAACCGCTTCGCCGCCGCGATCGCCGGCGACGCGCGACGCCCGCCGCGACCCCGAGGTGCGCCACCAGCTCGGCGAGATCGCCAGCGAGCTGCTGGCCGTGCGCTTCACCGGCTACCGCACGCTGACGGCGCTGCAGAAAGGCCAGGTCCCCGGTCCGGAGGCGGGCCTCGCGAAGGTCACGATCGTCAACGGCGCGATCAAGGCCGGCGACCTGATCGCCGACGTGCTCGGTCCCGACGCGCTCGACGAGGACAGCGAGTGGGCCTACATGATCTCGTTCCTGCCCGGGCCTGAAGTCGGCCGGCGGAACCGAAGAGATCCTGCGCAACACGATCGGCGAGCGCGTGCTCGGGCTGCCGCCGGAGCCGCGCCTGGACAAGGGCATCCCGTTCTCCGAGCTGCGCTCCAAGGAAGCGGCGGCGGCATGACCCACTCGAACACGACAGAAGGAGCGCGCGCGTGAACCTGTCCCTCTCAGACGAGCAGGTGTTCCTGCGCGAGGCCGCGCGCGGCGCGCTGTCGCGCTTCAAGACGCTCGAGGCCGCGCGCGAGGCGCTCGACGGCGACAGCGGCGCGCTGCCCGACCTGTGGCCGACGGCCAAGGAGGCCGGCTGGCCCGGCCTGCTGATCGACGAGCAGCACGGCGGCGCCGGGCTCGACGCGTTCGACGCGATGCTCGTGCTCGGCGAGTGCGGGCGCGTGCTCGCCGGCGATCGCGCTGCTCGGACATCTGCCGGCGACCGCGATCCTCAACGACGCGCCGAACGCCGGAGCCTCGCTGCTCGAGCCGCTGGCCACCGGCGAGCGCCGCGCCGCCTACCTGCCCGTCAGCCCGCCGGACGACTGGTCGAGCGCTGGAGCGTCGACCCGCGCAGCGGCTCGAGCGCGCGCCCGGCGCCGAGCGCCAGCGGCCGACGGCGACGGCGCGTGCGGTCGAGCGGGAGCTTTGCGTTCGTGCCCGACGCGCCCGGCGCCGACCTGCTCGTCGGCGTCGCGCTGCTCGACGGCAAGCCCGTCGGCGTCGCGATCGAGGCCGACGCCGCGGGCGTGAGCGTCGAGCCGACGACACGCTACGACGCGACCCGCTCGCTCGGCCACGTGACGCTGAAGGACGCCCCCGCGCTCGTGCTCGACGCGCCCGAGGAGTCGCTCGCCGCGGCCTGGCATCTCGCGCAGGCGCTGATCGCCGCCGAGTCGCTCGGCAGCGTCGAGACGGCGCTCGACGTGTCGGTCGAGTACGCCAAGGAGCGCCACACGTTCGGGCGCGCGATCGGCTCCTACCAGGCGGTCAAGCACTCGCTCACCGAGGTGCTGCGCCAGCTCGAGAACGGCCGCTCGCTGCTCTACTACGCCGGCTGGGCGCGCGACGGCGCGCCCGCGGAGTTCCCGCTCGCGGCGAGCGCCGCGCGCTCGGTCGCCGGGCGCGCGCTCGACCAGGCCGCGCGCACGATGATCTCGGTGCACGGCGGCATCGGCGCCACCTGGGAGCACGACGCGCCGCTGTACTTCCGCCGCGCGCAGCTCTCGCGGCGCCTGCTCGGCGGCACCGCCGGCGCGACCGACCGCGTCGCCGGCGAGCTGCTGGCGCAGGCGGACGCCGCCTAGCGCTGTCGCACCCCGGCTGGCGGGTAGCCGGCCCGACCCAGCCTGCGGGTGTGTGCCCGCCAGCCCTGTTTGCCCGCCGGCCATGTAGCTCTGTGCGGAGTAGCCGGCCAGACCGAGCCTGCGGCTGTGTGCCCGCCGGCCCTGTAGCTTGCCGTGGCGGCCGGAGCGGTCACAAATTGGACCGAGAAGCGGAGGCCGGCTCGGCCGAGAGCCCGGACGGCGGTCACTTGTGGCGTGCGGCTCGCCCGTCGCTCCGGAGTCGGCTTCGCAGCGGCTTCGGCCGCGCCGCGGCTTCCTGTTCCAGCGCCGCCAGCACCGGCGCGCCGTAGGCCGCGTGCACGGCTTCGATCAGCGCCGGTTCGACGCCGCAGTTGATGCAGAAGCCGTGCTGGGACCAGCCGATCGCGCGCGCGAGCACCTGGTCGGCGTAGGTGACGCCGGTGGCGTCGTGGCCGTAGTAGTCGTACGCCGCGTCCCACGCGGAGCCGTCGAGCGCGTATTCGGCGCCGTCGGCCGAGAGCAGGTGCGCGGCCGCCATGATCGAGTCGAAGTCGTCGTAGATCGACGGGTGCGTGGCGGTCATGTGGTCGTAGGCGGCCGGGCCGGCGCCGTAGACGGTAGGAGTCGCTGACGAGCTCCAGGTGGTGACCGGCCCGTTGGTCACGTTGAACTGCATCGGCCCGCCGCAGCAGCCGGCGAAGTTGAGGCCGTGGTAGGTGCCCGGCGCGGTCGAGAACGCCGACTCCTGCCGGTGGATCGAGGCGAGCAGCAGCCAGTTGACGCCGAACGTGCTCTGCGCTGTCGCGTAGATCGGATAGAAGCCTTCCATCCAGCGCGCGGGATGTGGGCCTGCGTCTGCCTCGACGAAGCGTGTGCGCGTCGAGCTGCTGCTGCGCGTGCGATGGCTGCGCGACGATCGCCGCCTTGAGGCGCGCCGCCCGCGGCGGCTCGCCGGCGTCGCGAGCGGTGGCGTCGGCGGCACGCTCGCGGACGCCGTGGGCCGCGCTCGGCGTGGTGGCGACCGCGGGCACCGCCGGCGGCGTCGCCGTTGCGGTCGCAGGCGCGAGCCGCTCCCGCGACGAGCGCGAGAACGAGCACCGCGCCCCGAGCAGCGCCAGCCGGCCACGATCACCCGCCGCGCTCAGGTCTGGGAGGGAACGTTGCCGACGCGCGTGTGGCGCTTGCTGCGCCGGGCGGGCGACACTCGCGGGTCGGCAAGCGTCGCTGACGATCAGCCGGCATGGCTGCTACACGGTAGCCGCCACGACGCGGCAGCGAGGCAGCATCGACCGCTCGCGGCTCGGCGGCCCCGCGTGCGTACGTTGCGAGCAATGTCGATCGAAGCTCCACGTTGATGGCGCAGCCGTCGCTGCGCGACGCGGACTGATCTGCGCTCGCGACGGCACCCGCCGCGCGTGCGCGCACGCTCGCGCCGTGCAGATCGCCCGCGCGTACCGTCGCGACTGCGCCTGCGCGCGCGCGATCGCTGCTGCGGGTTCTCAGCCTCGTGGCGCAGCTCTCCTCGCTGCCGGCTGGCGCACTCGCGCTGGCGCCCGGCTGCGCCGCCACCGCGTCCGCCCCGCGCTCGCGGCGCCCGCGGGCGCGCCGCTGACGCCCGCCCAGCAGCACTACCTGGCGCTCGCGCAGGCCGGCGTCGCGCAGCGCCGAGCAGCGCTGGCGCGACCCGCGCCGGGCTGGTACGACGCGCGCCTGGACGATCGCGAACGCTATCCGCTGGCGACGATCTGGGACATCGTGCCGCTGTTCGAGTCGCTCGACGCGATCGCGATCGCCGCAGCCGACGCGCGCCAACCGCGCGGCGCTCGACGCGCTTCGCCGCGGGCGCCGAGCGCTACCTGAACCGCGGCCTGCGCCCGCTGCCCGGGCTACTCGCCCTACCCGGGCGACCGCACGGCGAACACCGAGACGTGGTTCGACGACAACGGCTGGTGGGGCCTCGCGTTCGTCAACGCCTACCGCGCGACCGGCTCGCGCCGCTGGCTCGCAGACGCCGAGCGCGCGCTGCGCTACATCGCGGCCGCCGGCTGGGACGCGCGCGAGGCGGCGGGATCTGGTGGAACACCGAGCACCCGTACAAGGCCGGCGAGGCGCTCGCCGTCCGACACGCTGCTGGCGACGCTGCTCTACCAGCAGACCCGCTCGAGCTTCGCCCTCGGCCAGGCGCGCAAGTTCCTCGCGTGGGCGCAACACGAGCGGCTTCAGCCCGCCGACGGGCTGTACGCCGGCAGCAGCATCGACCCGACGCCGATCGACTACATCGAGGCGCCGCTGATCTACGCGCAGGCGGTGCTGTGCCAGGCTGACCGGCGACGCCCGCGCGACTGCGCGCGCGCGGAGCAGCTCAAGGAGACGGCGCTCGACCGCTTCGGCTACCTGCTCGACTTCTCGCCGCAGTACGACGCGATCTACCTGCAGTGGATGCTCGCGCTGTACGCGCTCGACCACGACCGCACGCTGTACGCGCTCGCCGCCGACAACGCGCGCGACGCGCGAGACGCGCGCGCGCAACGGCGAAGGCCTGTACCTGCTGTCGTGGAACGGCGAAACGCTGCCGCTCGAAGGACGCGCTGCCGGGCATGCTGCAGACGCAGGCCGCGACGACGAGCCTGTTCGCGTGGCTCGGCCGTGTACCGCCGCCGCCGAGCTTGAGCGCGGCTCAGACGCCGAGCGCGCGCCGCGCGAGGCGGTCGAAGACGTGGTCGGGCAGCAGCGCGGCGGACGCGATCATCGCGCGCGCGTCGCGGCCGATCGACGTAGCGCGACTTCATCCGCCGGGCGCTCAGCGCGCGCTCGATCGTCGCGCGACCTGCTCGGCGGGACGCCGCGCGCGGCGGTGTCTGCGAGCGCCTTGTCCATCGCCGCGGGCACGTGCCCGTACTCGCGCCTGCAGCTCGGCGGGGACGTCGACGCTGCTCGCGGCTCGCGCGCCTTGTCCCAGATCGGCGTCGCCACCGAGCCCGGCTCGATCAGCGC
Source organism: uncultured Solirubrobacteraceae bacterium (assembly GCA_963846205.1). GTDB lineage: Bacteria > Actinomycetota > Thermoleophilia > Solirubrobacterales > Solirubrobacteraceae > Palsa-744. Next base: position 200,966 of record CAWJVB010000007.1, read on the forward strand.
GACCTGCACGTTCGAGCTGCGCAGCTCGACGCGCAGCGCGTCGCCGATCGCCTCGATCGCGTGCTTGGAGGCGGCGTAGGGCGCCGTGAAGGCCATCGCCACGCGCCCGCCGACGGAGGAGACGAACACGATCCGCCCGCGCGCGCGCGCGCAGCGCCGGCAGCAGCGCCTGCGTGACGGCGATCTGGCCGACACGTTGACGTCGAACTGGCGGCGCAGGTCCTCGGCGGGGATCAGCTCGAGCGGCCCGCCGACGCCGATGCCGGCGTTGTTGACGAGCGCGTCGAGACGCCCCGGCGGCGGCGCCGCCGTCGAGCTCGCCGCACGCGCGCCGCCGCGCTCGCGATCTGCGCGGGGTCGGTCACGTCGAGCGTCAGCGGCAGCGATCCGCCCGGCCGGCGCTCGCCCGCCGAGCCGCTCGCCGGCCTCGGCTCGCGCACGCCGGCGAGCACCGTCCAGCCGGCCGCGCGAGCCGCAGCGCGGTCGCCTGCGCCGATGCCGGTCGAGGCGCCGGTGATCAGCGCGGTCGGCATCGGCTGAAAGCTACCTCACGGCGGCGTTAGCGCGGGAGCTTAGGATCGTTCTCGATGGTTCGCCGCGTGCGCAGACGCCTTCGCTGCTCGCCGATCGCCTCGCCGCAAGCTCGTGCCGCCGCGCTCCTGCGCGTCCGCGCTCGCGCTGCTCGTGGCGCTGGCCACGCTGAGCGGCTGCGGCTCGGGCGCTGCACCTGCGCGCCAGCGAGGACGCGCGCGCCGACGTCGACCCACCGACGCCCGGCTCGCTGCGCGGCGACCGTGCTCGGACGCGCTCGGCCACGTCGCCGCGCGCGTCTACCGCGAGGGCGTCTCCAGCGAACGCACGGCCAGCGCCAGGCACATGATCGCGGGCTCGGCGGCGCTGCGCGCGGCGGTGGAAGCGGGCGACGCGGCGCCGCGCGCGCGGCGGCGCGCGCGCTGCTCGCGACGGGCCACATGACCGACCTGCGCGTCGTGCGCGGCGGCCGCGTGCTCGTCGACGTCGGCGGCCGCGCGCTCGCGCCGCTGCGCGGGACGCTCGACGGCGCCGCCGGGCAGCCGATCGCGACGCTACGTGACGAGCGTGTGGTCGGACAGCGGCCTGATCGCCGAGGCCGACGGCATCGCCGAAGCGAAGACGTGCTGCGCGGCGCGCCTCGCCGCGCGCGCAGCGCACGCATCGCGCGGCGCGATCCTGCTGCCGGCCGGCGAGCTGCCGGCGCAGGGCACGCTGACGCACGACGGCACGGCCTACGAGTTCGCGTCCTTCGCCGCGGCCGCGTATCCGAGCGGCGCGCCGATGCGGGTCTACCTGCTGCGCTCGATCAGCCTCGACGTCGGCGCTGTGCGGCGCGAGCGAGCGAAGACACGACGTCAACACGCTCGCCACATCGCCAGCCTGATCTACGCGGCGAGGCGGGCCGGCGCACGCTCGCGCAGGTCCGGCGCGTGCAGCGCGACCCCGCGCTGCTGCGCGCGGTCGCCGAGCGCGACCCGGCGGCCACGCGCGCGGCCGTCGAAGCGCTGCTGCACCAGCACATCGTGCGCCTGCGCGTGAGCGCCGGCGGGCGCCTGCTGGCCGACGTCGGCGGCCCGTTCGTGCTCGCGCCCGTGCACGCGCCGCTGCGCCTGGACGGGCGCACGATCGGCAGCATCGTGCTCTCGATCCAGGACGACGAGGGCTACATGCGCCTGGCCAAGCGGCTGGCCGGGCTGGACGTGCTGATGTACATGGGCTCGCGCCTGGTCAAGAACAGCCTCGGCCCCGCACCCGGGCACGGTCCCGACGAGCGGCCCGGTCAGCTACCGGCGGGCAGCAGCTTCCGCGCCTTCACGTTCGACGCCGAGGCGTTCCCGTCCGGGCCGCTGCGGATCCGCGTGCTGATCCCGATCCCCTACTCCTGAGCCGGAAGCGGACGGCGCCGTCAGGCGGGCGCGAGCGAGGCGCGCTTGTGCGCCAGCGACTGCGAGCAGCTCGTGCGAAGGCGTCTGCGAATTTCTCCACGCCCTCGCGCTCGAGCGTGTCGGTGACGTCGTCGTAGTCGACGCCGGCCGCGGCCAGGTCGTCGAACAGCTTGCGCGCCTGGTCGAGCTCCGACTCCAGGCGCGGCCGCGGGTGGCCGTGGTCCTGGTAGGCCTCGATCGTCTCCTCGGGCATCGTGTTGACGGTGTCGGGGCCGATCAGCTCCTCGACGTACATCGTGTCCGGGTAGGCGGGGTTCTTGGTCGACGTCGACGCCCACAGCACGCGCTGCGGCGTGGCGCCCTTGGACCCGCAGGTACTCCCAGCGCGGGCCGGAGAACAGCTCCTCGTAGGGCTGGTAGGCGAGCTTCGCGTTGGCGATCGCGAGCTTGCCCTCGAGCTCGTCGTGCCCGCCGATCTCCTCCAGGCGCTTGTCGGCCTCGGTGTCGATGCGCGAGACGAAGAAGCTCGCGACCGACGCCACCTTGCCGGGGTCGCCGCCCTCGGCGACGAGGCGCTCGAGCCCGCGGATGTAGGACTCGGCGACCTCCGCGTAGCGCTGCAGCGAGAAGATCAGCGTGACGTTGATCGAGTTGCCCTTGGCGATCACGTCCTCGATCGCCGCCAGCCCGGGCTTGGTCGCCGGGATCTTGACCATCAGGTTCGGGCGGTCGACCGCTTCGTGCAGGCGCATCGCCTCGCGGAAGGTCGCCAGCGTGTCGTAGGCGAGGCGCGGGTCGACCTCCAGCGAGACGTAGCCGTCGCGGCCGCCGCCGCCGTCCCAGACCGGGCGGAACAGGTCGCACGCGTCGCTGATGTCCTGCTCGGCGAGCGCCCAGAACACGTCCTTGATCGGCAGGTCCGTCGTCGAGCTCGCGCAGCTGCTCGTCGTAGGCGTCGCCCGCGGTCATCGCCTTCTCGAAGATCGACGGGTTCGACGTCGCGCCGACGACCGAGTAGTCGTCGAGCAGCTCCTGCAGGTGCCCGCCGCGGATCGATTCGCGCGAGAGGTAGTCGACCCACACGCTCTGGCCGAGCGCCGACAGGCGTTGCAGCGGGGAAAGCGGCTCGGAGGACATGACCTTCGTCTCCTTTTAATTGATTGTTCAGTATTAATTCTGTCTGGTCGGTCGAGCAGCGCGCGCGCGCGGGCGGCGATGTTCTCGGAGGTGAAGCCGAGCTTCTCCAGCACGGTCGTGCCCGGCGCCGAGGCGCCGAAGCGGTCGAGGCCGAGCACGTCGCCGTCTGTGCCGACCCACTTCCACCAGCCATGCCGTCGCGCCCGGCTCGACCGCGAGCCGCGCGCGTGACGGCGGGCGGCAGCACCTCGTCGCGGTACTCCTGCGACTGCGCCTCGAACAGCTCCATGCACGGCATCGACACGACGCGCACCTCGACGCCGCCCTGCGCGAGCGTCTGCGCGGCGTGCAGCGTCGGTCGGCACCTCGGCGCCGGTCGAGATCAGGATCAGCTCGGGCTCGCCGGCGCCGTCGGCGGAGTCCCACAGCACGTAGCCGCCGCGCTGCGAGCAGCTGCCGCGCTCGCGACCTCGTCGCGGTCGAGCACGGGGATGTTCTGGCGCGAGAGCAGCAGCGCGACCGGGCCGTCCTCGCGCTCGAGCGCCACCTGCCAGGCGACGACCGTCTCGTTCGCGTCGCCGGGCGGATCACCCACAGCTCGGGGATCGCGCGCAGCGCGGCGTAGTGCTCGATCGGCTGGTGCGTCGGGCCGTCCTCGCCGAGGCCGACCGAGTCGTGCGTCCACACCCACACGACCGGCAGCCCCATCAGCGCCGACAGCCGCACGGCTGCCGCGCATGTAGTCGGAGAAGATCAGGAACGTCGAGCCGTACGGCTTGACGATGCCGCCGTGCGCGCAGGCGCCGTTGACGATCGCGCCCATCGCCGTGCTCGCGGATGCCGAACGGCACGTTGCGCCCGGCGTGCACGCTCGAGAACTCGCCGCCGCCCTCGAACAGCGTCTTGGTCGACTCGACCAGGTCGGCGGCGCCGCCGATCATCGTCGGGCCGAACTCGGCGAACGCCGCCATCGTCTTCTGCCCGGCCGAGCGCGTGGCGATCTGCTCGCCGGCCGCGAACGTCGGCAGCGCCTCGCGCCAGCCGTCGCGCAGCCTGCCCTGCCAGGCGCGATCCCAGTCGGCGGCCATCTCCGGGAACGCCTCGCGCCACGGCGTCGAAGCGCTGCGCTGCCACTCGCTCCTGCGCGCGCGGCGCCGGCGTCGCGCAGCGACATGTGCTCGTACACGCGCTCGTCGACCCAGAACTTCCGGTCGGGGTCGAAGCCCATCACCTCCTTGGTCGCGCGCACCTCGTCTTCGCCGAGCGCCGAGCCGTGCGACTTGGCCGTGTCGACCGCGTGCGGCGCGGGGTAGGCGATGTGCGAGCGGATCGCGATGAACGACGGCGTCGCTCGTGTCTCGCGCGCGGCGTCGATCGCCTGCGTCGAGCGCGTCGACGTCCTCGGAGTCCTCGACGCGCTGCACGTGCCAGCCCTCGGCGGCAACCGCGCCAGGTGGTTCTCGCGCGTCGAAGGAGAGCGCGGTCGTGCCGTCGATCGTGATGTGGTTGTCGTCGTAGCAGACGATCAGCTTGCCGAGGCCGAAGTGGCCGGCGATCGAGGCGGCTTCCTGGCTGATGCCCTCCATCAGGTCGCCGTCGGAGCAGATCGCGTAGATGTGGTGGTCGACGAGCTCGTGCCCGGGGCGGTTGAAGCGCTCGGCCAGGAAGCGCTCGGCGATCGCCATGCCGACCGCGTTGCCGACGCCCTGCCCGAGCGGCCCGGTCGTGACCTCGATGCCCGGCGTGTGCCCGCGCTCGGGATGTCCGGGCGTGCGCGAGCCCCACTGGCGGAACTGCTCGAGGTCGTCGAGGCCGAGGTCGTAGCCGCACAGGTGCAGCAGCGAGTACTGCAGCACGCAGGCGTGGCCCGCGCTGAGCACGAAGCGGTCGCGGTCGGGCCACTCGGTGTCCTGCGGGTTGACGCTGCAGGAAGCGCTCGAAGATCGTGTAGGCGAGCGGCGCCAGCGCCATCGCCGTGCCCGGGATGCCCGGCGTTGGCCTTCTGCACCGCGTCCATCGCCAGGCCGCGGATCGTGTCGATCGACAGCTCGCGGATCTCGCGCTCGTCCATTGCAGCGATCCTAGCGAGCGCTGGCGCGGCGCACGTGCGCGGCCGCTGCGCCGAGCGCTCTGAATCGCCGCTAGAGTCCCCCGATCATGGACGAGCAGTTCTGCGACGTCGGCAAGGGCATAACGCTCTGCTACGAGACCTTCGGCGAGCCGCAGCGACCCGACGGCGCTGCTGATCATGGGCCTGGGCACGCAGATGGTCGCCTGGCACGAGGACTTCTGCCGGGAGCTCGCCGAGCGAGGCTTGCACGTCGTGCGCTTCGACAACCGCGACATCGGCCGCTCGACCCACCTGCCCGGAGCGCCGCCGACGATCCGCCAGCTGCTGCTGCGCTCCAAGCGCGCCGCGCACTACACGCTCGCGGACATGGCCGACGACGCCGCCGGGCTGCTGAGCAAGCTCGAGACGGGCCCGGCGCACGTGATCGGCGCGTCGATGGGCGGCATGATCGCGCAGACGCTCGCGGCGCAGCCACCCGCAGCACGTGCGCTCGCTGGTGTCGATCATGTCCAACACGGGCGCGCTCTCCAACGGCCAGCCGGCGCTGCGCATGTACCCGTTCTTCCTGCGCCGCCCGTCGAGCGGACGCGACGAGTTCGTCGCGCACTTCACGCGGCTGTTCGCGGCGATCGGCTCGCCGGGGCTGCCCCGGGACCCGGATGACATCCGCGAGCTGGCTGCGCTCAGCTACGACCGCGATCACGACCCGGCCGCCGCCGGCCGGCAGCTCGCCGCGATCATCGCCTCCGGCGACCGCACGGCGGAGCTGCGCCGCATCACCGCGCCGACGCTCGTGGTCCACGGCACCGCCGATCCGCTCGTGCGCCCTTCCGGGGGACGCGCGACGGCGCGCGCGATCACCGGGGCGAGGCTGATGCGCGTCGAGGGCATGGGCCACGACCTGCCGCGCGCCGTGTGGCCGGAGCTGATCGACGCGATCGCCGAGAACGCGGTGAGGGCGGGTGGCCCCCCGGATCGCCACCCGCCCCTCCTCGCCTCCCGGACACCCCTTCCTGGACTGTCCGGCTAGGCCCCCGCGGCGTCCCTCAGCCGCCGTGAGGTCGCCGGCGATGCGCCGGCAAGCCCGCCATCGAATGCGCGCGCCCCGTCGAGCACCAACGTGTCTGGGCGCGCACGCGCACAAGCCAATGCAGGTCGTGGCGGCAGTGCGAGCGACGGTACGGCCAGCGGCCGTGCAGCGCGCGCAGCATGCGCTGCTCCTGGCAACCGGACAGCCTCATCGCCGCCCGTCCTCCGTCCCCTGCGTCATGCCTGAACCAAGACCCAGCACTCAAGGCCCCTTGTCTCCTTGGCCCTTCACACCACCCGCTGTCTCCGAGTGGGCGGAAGCAGCTGTTCCGCTGCGACATATAAATCATCTTTTACGCGGAATGTCAACCTGCGATCGACCCCGCGAGCGGGAACGGTGGGGAAGTGCGCCCGGCGGGAATCGAACCCGCGGCCTGCGGCTTGAAAGACCGCTGCTCTTTGGCTCCCCGAAGAGAACCGTTGACCACTGAGCTACGGGCGCGTGCTGGCAGTGTCGTGGCGACTGCCGTCTCTGTCAACGACCTAATCTAAGCATGCATCGCGCGCCTGCACGCGCGCGGCGCATGCGAGCGCGCAGCCCCTCGGGGGCGCCGCTCACCCGCTGGCGCTGTGCCCCGCGCCCCTCACGCTTGCAAGTCGCCGAGGAACGCGCCGATCTCGCCGAACGCACGCGCCGAGTCCTCGCGATGCGGCCAGTGCCCGGCGCCGTCGACGATCACCGCTCTGCTCGGAGTGGGAAACAATGCCGAGCTGGCCCGGAACAGCTCGGGGTCGATCAGGTCGGCCGTGCCGCCGATCGTCAGGTTGGGAACATCTGGCGCGTGCTCGAGCAGGCGCGAGCCACCAAGCGGCAGCGCCCGGTAGTAGTCGAGCGCGCCCGCCAGCGTCGCCGGCGAGGACAGCGCCTGCTTGGCCAAGCGCAGCGAGGCGTCGCGCTCGGCGCCAGTCCAGTTCGGCGCCCAGCGCGCGTACAGCTTCTCGAGGTAGGCGAAGTCGCCGCGCCGCACGCTGCGCTCCGCCCACGGCATCTTCAAGCCGATGAAGTGGCGCGCCGCGAACAGCGAACTCGGGGTGCGCTTCAGCACGCTCGGATGCGGTATCGCGATCGTGATCAGCGCCCGCGTGCGCTCGGGTGCGAGCGTCGCCACGACGTACGCCATCAGCGCGCCCCAGTCGTGCCCGACGATCACCGCACGCGGCGAGCCGATCGCGTCGAGCAGGGCCAGCCCGTCGCGTCCGATCGTCTCGAAGTCGTACGGGCGACCAGGCACGATCGTGTCCGCGTGATAGCCGCGCAGCCATGGCACCGTCACCCGCCAGCCCGCGCGAACGAGCTCGCCCTGCAGGTCACTGAACGAGTACGGCGTGTCGGGAAAGCCGTGCACCAACACGACATCCGGTCCCTCGCCCTCCTGCGAGACGACGAACGGCTGAGTTGCGCCGGAGATCGTGCGGAACTCCACGCAGGCGAGTCTATGCGCCGAGCAGCTGGCCTTGGTCCGCGGCCAGCGCCCCGAGTCGCTCCTCGCCCGCGAGCAGGTCCATCAGCAGTCCGTCGTGCCATCCCACGCCGTCGCTGTCGCGCTCGTAGCCGCGCATCACGCCGACCGGATTGAAGCCAACCTTTTCGTAGGTGTGGATGGCGACCGTATTGGCGCGGGCGGGGTCGATCGTGATGCGTCGATGGCCGCGCTCTCGAATCAAGTGCCCGACGACGCGCTGGAGCGCCTCCGTGCCGAGGCCACGACCGTGCAGCTCCGGGTCCAGGAACAGGTCGACCGTCGCATGGCGATATCGCGGGGTCGTCTGCTCCCAGAACTCGATCAGCCCCGCCACGCGGCCGGCGAGCACGATCGCCAGGCGAGTCGAAGCGGGGTCGTCGTCGAACGGAAAGCCGTGCTCGGGCTCACCCCACCAGCGCGCCACCTCGGGCGTGCTGTGTATGCGGCGCAGTTCTGTCTCGTCGCCCTCTCTGAGCGCACGCAGCAGCATCGCTCCGCAGCGTAGTGTCGAACCCTCGCGGAGCCGCCCGCAGGAGCGGGTTCGTGCGCTCAGTCGAGCGGCACGAGGCCGCGCTTGGGATCGAGCCGGCGCGAGGAGGCGGTCGTGTGGAAGACCGCGTCGGCTGGCTCGTCGAGCATCGGCACCAGGGCCGACATGAACGTGCCCGTGTGCGGTTGCGTGAAGTGGCTCTGCAGCGCATCGTCGTCGGCCCATTCCTCGATGAACACGTAGCGCTGGTCCTGCTCGAGATCTGCGTACACGCGATAGCCGCGGCAGCCCTCGTCCTCGCGCGAGCGTGCGCACATCTCGGTTGCGACCTCGATGAAGCGCTCGCGGTTCTGCGGGGCGATGCGAACGCGACCGGTGACGACGATCATTGCCGGCGATCCTATCCCGTCGCATCTCCTCGCCGCGTCCGCCGCGCCGCGCCGCGTGCGACCCGCCGGGCGCTCGCTCTGCCGCCGCCCGCAGCTAGGCTTGGCGGATCGAGCGCTCCGAGAGGACATTCGCCTCCGGCGACGCGCGTTGCGCCGCTGGCGCGCCGATCGAGTTGACGAGCGCACGCCTGCTGCTGCGGCGCTGGCGCGAGTCAGACCGCGAGCCCTTCGCTCAGCTGAACGCCGACCCCGAGGTGATGCGCCACATGCCATCGGTGCTCACGCGCGTGGAAAGCGACGAGCTGATCGCGAGCATCGAGGCGCGTTTCACACGCGACGGCTTCGGGCTGTGGGCGCTCGAGCTGCGCGAGTCGGGCGACCTGCTCGGGTTCACCGGGCTCAGCGTCGTGCCCTTTGCCGAGCACTTCACGCCCGCCGTCGAGGTCGGCTGGCGGCTGCGCCGCTCGGCTTGGGGAAGTGGCTACGCGACCGAGGCGGCGCGCGCGTCGCTGGCATTCGGCTTCGGCGAGCTGGGCTTGGCGGAGGTCGTCTCGTTCACGACGATCGCCAACACGCGCTCGCGCGCCGTGATGGAGCGGCTCGGCATGAGCCGCAGTCCGCGCGATGACTTCGAGCATCCGCTGGTGCCCAGCGACAGCCCGCTGCGCGCCCACGTGCTGTATCGCCTGGACGCGAGCGACTGGCGGCGCGGCGGGGGCTTGCCAGGGCTGCGGTGAGACCGTGACCGCGATCGTGTGGTTTCGCCGCGGGCTGCCGACCTGCGCTCGCCATGGGCGCTGCGCAGGCGTATGCTGATCTCGGAAATTGCGGTCGGCAGCAAGCAACGGGGAGGAGCGCAGCGATGCATGGCGGTGCCACACAGTTGAAGCGTGACGGCCGCGCCGCCTTGCAGGCGGACACCGTGGCCGAGGCGTTCCGAATCACGGCCGCCGGGCGCGCCGACGAGGTCGCGATCCGCACGAAGGGAGACGCGTTCACGATCACCTGGGGCGAGCTGCTCTCGCGCGTCGACGCACTGGCCGGCGGCCTCGCAAAGTTGGGGATCGGGCACGGCGACAGCGTCGCGCTGATGCTGTCCAACCGCCCCGAGTTCCACCTCTGCGACCTCGCGGCGATGATGCTCGGGGCGACTCCGTTCTCGATCTACAACACCTACTCGGCCGAGCAGATCACCTACCTGCTGGGCGACGCAGACGCGAAGCTCGTGATCTGCGAGCAGCAGTACCTCGAGCAGGTGCTCGAGGCCCGCTCGGGCGCGCCCTCTGTGGAGAACGTGATCGTGATCGACGGCGACGCGCCCGAGGGCACGCTTGCGCTGGCACAGGTCGAGGGAGCGAATCCCGACTTCGACGTCGAGGCATCGGTCGCGCGACTGCAGCCCAGCGACGTGCTGACGTTGATCTACACGTCGGGGACGACCGGCCCGCCCAAGGGCGTGCAGCTGATCCACCGCAACCTGATCGCCGCGGTCGAGGGCTTGGAGGAGCTGATCGAGTTTCCCGAAGACGGGCGGGTGATCTCGTGGTTGCCGGCCGCGCACGTCGCCGAGCGCAACGCCCACCACTACATTCCCATGGTCTTCGGGCTGCAGATCACATGTTGCGAGGACCCTCGCCAGATCCTCTCCTACCTGCCCGAAGTCCGCCCCAGCTGGTTCTTCGCGGTCCCGCGCATCTGGGAGAAGCTGAAGGCCGGGCTCGAGACGATGCTCGCGGCGCAGCCCGACGATCAGCGCCAGCGGGTGCAGGAGGCGTTGGACGCAGCGCTGCGCAAGGTGCGTCTCGAGCAGAGCGGCGAGCCGGTGCCTGCGGAGCTCGCCGAGCAGGTCAGCCGCGCCGACGCCGAGATCTTCGCCGGCTTGCGCGAGATGCTCGGTCTCGACCAGGTCGAGGCGATCAACGTCGGCGCCGCGCCCACGCCCGTCGAGGTGCTCGAGTTCTTCCACGCGATCGGCCTGCCGCTGGCCGAGCTGTGGGGGATGAGCGAGACCTGCGGCGCGGGCTCCGTCAATCCCAAGCACAAGATCAAGATCGGGACGGTCGGTCCGCCGGCACCAGGCGTGCAATTGAAGCTCGACGACGACGGCGAGGTGTTGATCAAGTCCGAGGTCGTGATGCCCGGCTACCGCAACCTGCCGGACAAGACGCGCGAGACGTTCACCGACGACGGCTGGCTGCGCACCGGCGACATCGGCGAGTTCGACGAGGACGGCTACCTGAAGATCGTCGACCGCAAGAAGGAGCTGATCATCAGCGCGGGCGGCAAGAACATGTCGCCGGCGAACATCGAGGCGGGGCTGAAGAGCTCATCGCCGCTGATCGGCCAGGCGTGCTGTATCGGCGACTCGCGCGCGTACAACACCGCGCTGATCGTGCTCGATCCGGACTACGCGCCGGTGTGGGCTGCGGGTCAGGGAGTGCAGACGAGCACGCTCGAGGAGCTCGCCCACGACGAGCGTGTGCGCGAGGCCGTGCAGGACGGCATCGACGCTGCCAACGCCAAGCTCGCGCGCGTCGAACAGATCAAGAAGTTCACGATCGTCGAGGGTGACTGGCTGCCGAGCGGCGACGAGCTGACGCCCACCATGAAGCTCAAGCGCAAGCCGATCGCACAGAAGTACGCCGCACAGATCGACGCGATGTACGCCTAGTCGACGTCCGCTAGCTGGACTGGAAGCGCTCGAGCGTGACGGCGTCGTGGGCGCAGAACAGCTCGACGTCGCCCGCGTTTCGCTGCGCGAGCTCGCGCAGGCGCTCGCCGTTCTGGCGCCGCTTGGCGTTGTCGACCGAGTTGATCGCCTGAAAGGCCTTGAGCACGGGCGGGCATCGCGGCGGGCTGTCCATCTCGCCGCGGTTGAAGTAGGCGTCGCCGCAATGCAGCAGCCAGCCTGAGCCGTGCTTGACCGCCACGCCGGTGTGTCCGCGCGTGTGCCCCACCAGCGGCACGAGCAGCACCTCGGCGTCGCTGCCGGGGAGGATGCGGACGCTCTCGAAGCCCAGCCACTCGTCTCCTTCGACCTCGTGCTGCACCCATTTGGGTCCGTGCGCCCAGTGCACCGCGACGTAGCGCTCGCGTTCGCGCCAGCTCGGGTGCATCGCGGCGCCGAGCTCCGGCGCGAACACGTGCACCTCGGCGGCCGGGAAGTCCGGCAGGCCGCCGGCGTGATCCACGTCCAGATGCGTCGCCACGATGTGGCGGACGTCCTCGGGCTGATAGCCGAGCGTGCGTACCTGCTCGATCGCGGTTTCGGCTTCGTTTGCGCGGGGCCGGAACAGCGTGTCGAAGAGTCGCCCCAGCTGGCGAGTGTTGCGCATGTCGTCAAGACCGAAGCCGGTGTCGATCAGAATCAGACCTTCGGCGCCCTCCACCAGCAGGCAGTGACAGATCAGCCGCGCTGCTCCGAGCACGCTGCCCTCCCCGCTGATCAGGCGCTCGCCGTGGGGACACATCGTGCCGCAGCCGAGGTGGTGGATCGCGCGCGGCGACGTGCTCACGCGCGCAACCCTATCCGGATCGCGGCGCGCTCACGCGGCGACCGGTGTCACGCCCAGCTCGGTGAGGCGCGCGTCGAGCGCGGCGATGCGCTCGGTGTCCTCGTAGAAGTCCTCCTGCCATACGATCCGCCCCCACCTCGCGCGCGCCACCAGAACCGTGCGATTGCGGTAGATCTCCTCGCCGTCGGCCGTCGTCGCCCGATCGTCGAAGCGCACGAGCAGCGTCATCCGCCACGGCGGTCCACCGAAGAACAGCTCGACGACCTCGCCCTGCAGCCCGGCGCCGACGAAATCGCGCAGGAAGCGCTCGATCGCGGCCTTGCCGCGGTGCTCGCCCGCCCAGCGGTGCTGTCCCTCGTTGAAGCGCAGCACCGCGTCATCGGCAAACCCCGCCAGAAGCGGTCGGTAGTTGCCCGCGTTGAGCGCACGCACGTCGCGCCTGACCTTGAGCACGGCCAGTTGCAGGACGAGCCGACGCGCGCCGACGGCGGCGAGAGCACCGGTGCCCAGCAGGAGAGTCGATCGACGGTCGGGTGTCATCGCGGCCTCCGGGGGATCGTGAACGACTAGAGTGATCGCTCCACTCGATGCTACCGGAGCGATCGAGGCTCTGCACGTCGGCGGCTCGACCGCCCGCTCACGGACTCCGGCACAATGGATCGATGATCGTGCAGCAAAGTGGCGTCGACTACTCCGAGACGGTCGAGGCGCTGCTCGCGACGATCGGGCAGCGCGGGTTGACGGTGTTCGCGCGGATCGATCACGCCGCCGGAGCGCGCGCGGCGGGCCTCGAGCTCGCCGACGAGCAGGTGATCGTGTTCGGCAGCCCGCTGAGCGGGACGCCGCTGATGCAGAGCGACCCGCGCGTCGGCATCGAGCTGCCCTTGCGGATGCTCGTGTGGCGCGACGGCGAGGACGTGCTGGTCGGCCACGACGATCCGCGCGAGCTCGCCGAGCGCTACGAGGTCTCCTCGCATCGCGACACGCTCGAGAAGATGGCCGCGCTGCTCGACGGGCTGGCGCGGGCGGCGACCGGCCTATCGGGCTGAGCCGAGCGGGCCCGCGGAGCCTGACGCGGTGTCTGACGACGACGCCGAGGTAGCTGTGATCGGCGGCGGAGTGGTCGGCTGCGCGGTCGCCCACGCGCTCGCGCGTCGCGGCGTGCGCGCGGTCGTGCTGGAGAGGCGATCCCGGCCTCGGGCTCGAGGCGAGCGGGACCAACTCGGGGATCCTGCACACGGGCTTCGACTCCGAGCCGGGAGCGATGGAGACACGCCTGATTCTTCGCTCGGCCGAGCTGCGCGAGCGCCTGCTGGGCGAGCTCGGGGTGCAGGTGCTGCGCTGCGGCGCGCGCTTGCGCCCACGCGAGCAGGGTGAGCGAGAAGCGGTCGCGACTGCTGGCCGAGAACGCCCGCGCCAACGGCGTCGAGGCCGAGCTCGACGCGGACGGCTCGCTCGTCGTGCCCGGCGAGTCGGTGACGGACCCTGCCGCCTTCGTGCAAGCCCTTGCGGCGGCGGCTCGCAGCGGCGGCGCTTCGGTCCGGCTGGGGGCGCGCGTCGATGGCATCTCGGCCGGCAGCGGCTCCACGATCGAGATCAGCGTCGCCGGCGCGGATCGGCTGCGCGTGCGAGGCGGCAGTCAACTGCGCCGGCCTGCGCGCCGACGAGATCGCGGGGCTGGCGGGAGAGCGACCCGTGGGGATATACCCGCGCAAGGGCGAGTTCCTCGTGTTCGCGCCGCCCGAGCCACCGCGGGAGATCCTGCTGCCGATCCCCAGCGCTCTGGGCAAGGGCGTGCTCGTGTTCCCCACGCTCGACGGGCGCGCGATCGCCGGCCCAACGGCGCGCGAGCGCGAGGACAAGGACGACTGGTCGGTCGAGCCCGACGCCTCGCGGCTGATACGCGAGCGAGCCCAGCGCATCTGCCCCGCGCTCGCGAGCGCCAAGCCGATCGCCGCCTACGCTGGGCTGCGACCGGCGGGGCTCGACGGCGCCAACTACGTGATCGAGCCCTCGCGGACGCTGCCAGGTCTTGTCCACGTCGCGGCGATCCGCTCGACGGGGCTGTCGGCGTCGCTCGGCGATCGGCGAGCACGTGGCGCAGCTGGTCGCCGAGCACGCCGGGATCGAGCTGGGGGCGGAGCGCCCCCTACCGGTGTCGACCGCGCCCAGCTCGTGCGCGCTTTCGTGGTGGGAGCGGGCAGCACGGCGAAGCGAGGCGCGCCCGTGAGCTCGCCGCTGTTGCTCGGCATCGACGAGGGCACGACGGTCGTGAAGGCGGCGCTGTTCGACCGCGACCTGCGGACGGTCGCCGAGAGCCGCCGGCCGGTGGGCGTGACGCACCCGCGCGAGGGCTGGGTCGAGCAGGACCCGGAGCTGATCGTGGCCGCCGTGGCGGAGGCGGTGGCGGAGGTGCTCGCGCGAGCGGACGGCAGGGAAGTCCTCGCCGCCGGCCTCGACCACCAGGGCGAGTCGGTGCTGGCGTGGGAGGCCGAGCGAGCACACGCGCTGACGCCCGTGATCGTGTGGCAGGACAAGCGCCAGCAGGCGTTGCTGGATCGCATCGACGCGCGTGAGGTGGCCAGCTCGGGGCTGCCGCTCGACCCCTACTTCTCGGCGGGGAAGCTCGCCTGGCTGCTCGCCAACGACGCTGCCGTGCAGCGCGCCGCCGAGCGTGGGACGCTGCGGCTGGGGACGGTCGACGCGTTCCTCGCCGAGCGGCTGGGCGGGCGCTTCGCCACCGACCTCTCGACGGCCTCGCGCACGCAGCTGCTCGCCGCCGGCGGGCGCGACTGGGACGAGGGGCTGCTGGCGACGTTCGGCGTGCGCCGGGAGTGGCTGCCGAGCCTCGGCCCGACCTACGGCTCGCTCGGCGAGCTGCGGCACGAGAGCTGGCCCTCACCGCTGGCGCTGACGGCGCAGGTCGTCGATCAGCAGGCCGCGCTCGTCGGCTCGGGCGCCGTCGGCGCGGGCGAGCTGAAGGCGACGTACGGGACCGGCGTGTTCGTGCTCGGGCGCACCGAGCGGCCCGTTCTAGGGAGCGGCCTGCTGCCGACGGTGGCGTGGGCGGCGCCGAGCCCAGACGGCGGGGTCGGCGAGGTCGCGCACGCGCTCGATGGAGGCGTGTTCGCCGCGGGCTCGCTGCTCGACTGGCTCGCGGGCTTCGGGCTCGCCGCCGACGCCCCGGCCCTCGCCGCGGCCGCCGCGGGCGTCGCCGATAGCGCCGGCGTGAGCGTGCTGCCCGCGCTCAGCGGGCTCGGCGCGCCGTGGTGGCAGTCGGGTGCACACGGCGTGATCGCGGGGCTGCACGCGGGCGTCGGCGCCGGGCACATCGGGCGCGCGGCGCTCGAGTCGATCGCCTGGCGCGTCGCGGACATCGTCGATGCGTTCTCGCAGACGGCTCCGGTGCGCAGCCTGCGAGTGGACGGCGGGCTCACCAACGACGAGACGCTGCTCGCGCTGCAGGCGGACGCGCTGGGGTTGGCGCTGGAGGTCAATCGCAGCGAGACGACCGTGCTCGGCGCGGCGATGCTCGCGGGCGTCGGCGCGGGCGTGTTCGCCGACGTCGAGGACGCGGCGGCACGGCTGCCGCCGGGACGAGTCGTGTACCCCACGGCCGGCGCGCGCGAGCCGGGCGAGCGGGCGGCGCGTCGGGAGCGCTGGCGCACTTTCGTGCGCGCTGCGACGAGCATCTAGCGAGCCCCGCGCCCAATCGAGGAGCGGGGGCGCGTTACTCGACGATCACCTCGTAGCCCGCTTCCTGCAGCGTCTCGCGCACGTGCTCGGTGTGCTCGGGCCCGCGCGTCTCCAACGTCAGCTCGACACCCGTCTGGCGCACGTCGAGCGCGACCGCCTCGCGCACGTGCTCGAGCGCGAGCAGGTTGGCACGCGCGCTGGCGACCAGGCTGAGCAGCTCGGCCAGCCCGCCCGGTCGGTCGGCCACCCGCGTGAAGATACGAACGCGCCGGCCCTCGACCGTTTCGTGGCGGCGCAGGATCGCCGCGAGCAGTCCGTTGTCCACGTTCCCGCCGGACACGATCGCGATCGTGCGACCGTCGATCGGGGCGAGGCGCTCGCTGAGAAGGGCCGCGACGGCGGCGGCGCCCGCGCCCTCGGCGACCAGCTTGCAGCGCTCGGCCAGGAACACCATCGCCCCCGCGATGTCCTCCTCGCTGACCGCCACGACCTCGCTGAGCAGGAGCCGCAGCAGCGGCAGCGTGATCGCGCCCGGCTGCTTCAGCGCGATGCCGTCGGCGATCGTCGCGGTCGCGGCGAGCTCGGGCATGCGACCGGCCCGGTCGCCTCCGGCGAGCGCCGCGGCAAGCGGGGCGCAGGCGGCGGCCTGCACGCCGACTAGCTCGACGTCGGGTCGTGAGCGGCGGACGGCGACGCCGATGCCGCTGGCCAGCCCGCCGCCGCCGACCGGCACGACCACTCGCTTGAGGTCGGGCACCTCGTCCAGCAGCTCCAAGCCGACCGTACCCTGTCCGGCGATCACGTCACGGTCGTCGAAGGGATGGATCAGCGCGGCCCCGCTCTGCTCGGCGCGGGCGCGGGCCAGCTCGACGACCTCGTCCACGGAGCTTCCGCCGAGGCGCACGTCGGCGCCGAGGCGCTCGACGGCCGCGACCTTGGACACCGCAGCGTCGCGCGGCATGAACACCTCGCAGCCGACGCCGCGGATGCTGGCCGCCTGCGCGACGGCGCGCGCGTGGTTGCCGGCGCTCGCCGCGACGAGCCCGCCGGCTGCGGCGTCGCCGAGCGCGGCGACCTTGGCGAGCGCCCCGCGCAGCTTGAACGAGCCGGTCAGCTGCAGCGACTCGGCCTTCAGCGCGACCGCGCCGCCGGCCGCCTGCTCGAGCTCCTCGCACGCGAGCAGTCGGCGTGCGCACAGCGATCGTGGCGATCGCGCTGCGCGCTGCGTCCAGGTCGATGCCCGCGGCGAGTCGCTCGAGCGTGTCCACGCCTAGGAGGGTGTCGTATATGCGCCGCTGAGGCCACCGTCGACCATGAAAGCGGTGGCGGTCACGTAGCTGGACTCGTCGGAGGCGAGGAACACGACGCCGTTGGCGATCTCCTGCGCGCTCGCGAAACGGCCGACCGGCACGTGCACGAGGCGGCGCGCGGCCTGCTGCGGGTCCGACGCGTACAGCTCCTGAAGCAACGGCGTGTCGACCGGGCCAGGACACAGCGCGTTGACCCGCACGCCACGGCGCGCGAACTCGACGCCGAGCTCGCGCGAAAGCGCGAGCACGCCGCCCTTCGACGCCGTGTAGGAGATCTGCGAGGTGGCGGCGCCCATCACGGCGACGAACGAGGCCGTGTTGATGACCGATCCGCCGCCGCCGCGCAGCAGGTGGGGAATGCCGTGCTTGCAGCACAGGAACACGCTGCGCAGATTGGCCTGCTGCACGCGCTCCCACGCCTCCACGCTCGTGTCGAGCACCGAGGTGTCCTCCGGCGGCGAGATGCCGGCATTGTTGAACAGCACGTCGATCCGCCCGAATCGCTCGACGACCATCGCGTACATGTCGGCGACCTGGCGCTCGTCGCTGACGTCCGCCTGCAACGACAGCTCGCCGGGCGCGCCGGCGGCCAGGTCGACTCCCACCACGTGGGCGCCCTCGCGCTCGAACGTAGCCACGGTCGTGGCCCCGATCCCGCCGGCGGCGCCCGTCACGACGCACACCTTTCCCTCGAGTCTCATCTGCTCACCAGCGTCTCATGAGGTTGCCACGACTCCCACACCGTCAGCCGGTCGCGTAGTAGATCGACTTCGTCTCCGTGTAGGCGTCCAGCGCATGCGGGCCCAACTCGCGCCCGTAACCCGATTGCTTGAACCCGCCGAACGGAGTCGCGACGCGAACCGACGTGTTCGAGTTGACCGAGATCACGCCCGTCTCGATCGCTCGCGTCATGCGCAGCGCGCGCGCGCCGTCGCGCGTCCACACCGACCCCGACAGGCCGTAGATCGTGTCGTTGGCGAGGCGCACGGCGTCGGCCTCCTGCGAGAACGGGATCACCGCTGCGATCGGGCCGAACACCTCCTCGCGCGCCACGCGCGAGTCCGCTGCGACCGGCGCGAGCACGGTCGGAGCGAACCAGAAGCCGGGACCATCGGGCACCCCGCCGCGCACGGCGACCGGCGAGGAGTCCTCGAGGAACGAGTCGACGCTGGCGCGCTGCTGTGCGGAGATCAGCGGGCCCATCTGCGTGGCCTCGTCGAGCGGGTCGCCGACGACGACCATGCGAACGGCGTCCGCGAACAGCTCCATGAAGCGGTCGAGCGCCGACTCCTGCACGAGTATCCGAGAGCGCGCGCAGCAGTCCTGGCCGGCGTTGCCGAACACGGCCATCGGCGCCGCTGCCGCGGCGGCCTCGAGATCGGCGTCGGCGAAGATCACGTTTGCCGACTTCCCGCCCAGCTCGAGCGTAACCCGCTTGATCGTGTGCGCCGCTCCGGCGGCGATCGAGCGTCCGACCTCGGTCGATCCGGTGAACGCGATCTTGGCGACGTGCGGATGCTCGACCAGGCGCGCCCCGCACGTCCGGCCGGGGCCGACGACCACATTGACGACCCCCGAAGGCAGGCCCGCGTCACGCGCGACCTCGGCAAAGCGCAGCGCCGTCAAGGGCGTCAGCTCGGCGGGCTTGAGCACGACGGTGTTGCCGGCGGCGAGCGCCGGTGCGAGCTTCCACGAGGCGATCGCCAGGGGAAAGTTCCAGGGTGTGATCAGCCCGACGACGCCGAGCGGCTCGCGCACCGTCCAGGCCTGACCGCCGGCGACGGGAATCGTGTCCCCTAGCAGCCGCTCAGGCGCGCCCGCGTAGTAGCGGAAGGTGTCCACGACCATCGCCATCTCGCCGCGCGCGTCGGCGATCGGCTTGCCGACGTTGCGGGCCTCCAGCAGGGCGAGCTCGTCGAGCCGCAGCTCGAGCGCGTCGGCGAGCGACCGCAGCATGCCGGCGCGTGCGCCCGGATCGAGCGCGCGCCACGCGGGCAGCGCCGCCCTGGCGGACGCGACCGCCGCGTCGACCTGCTCGGGACCAGCCCGCCCGAGCACGGCGAGCACCGACTCGGTGGCCGGCTCGAGCACTGTCAACCGCTCGCTCAGCGCTCAGCCCACCCGCGAGGCCGGGCCCACGTACCCGCGCGCCGTCGATCCACGCGCCGGCCTAGGGGGCCTCCGCGACAGCCGGCAGCGCCTGTTCGACATCGAGCTCGTCGATCGTCCGGATCGGCCCCTTGAACGTGTTCTTGGCCGACACCGCGTACCAGACCGTGACCGCGAGCATCACCCCGATCGTGATCAGCGGTGCGTAGTTGACAGCCGACCAGTTGAATCCGCTTTCCCAGGGAACGCCTTCGGGCGAGAACGGCAGCGAGAAGATCACCACGCACAGCGCAACCCACACGACCGCGATCGGATTGATCCACTTGTATTTCCGGCCCAGGGTCCACGAACCCGTTTTGAAGCTGTCGCCCTGGCGCCACCGTAGGTATACGGGAATCGTGTACGCGATGTACAGCCCGATCACGGAGATCGAGGTGACCGCGAGGAACGCTACCGGGCTGCCCTTGGAGTTCGGGAAGTAGGCCGGAATCGTGATGATCAGCGCGAACACGGCCACGAAGAACACGCTCCACGTAGGCGTGCGGTTCTGCCCCAGCCTGCGCCACAAGCTGTGCCCGGGCACCGCGCCGTCGCGCGAGAACGCGAATGTCATGCGCGAGGCGCTCGTAATGCAGGCCATCCCGCAGAACAGCTGCCCGACCGTCGAGATGATGATCACGGCCTTCGCCGCGGACGAGCTCAAGGCGGTCGTGAAGATCGCCAACGCCGGAAAGCCGGCCTTGTAGATTTCGGCTTCGTGGCCCTTCTGGATCGCGAACGTGATCGCCAGCAGCACGATCCAGCCCACGATCGCCGAGTAGAAGACCGACCGCCACAGACCCTTCGGGGCGGACTCTTCCGCGCCGTGAGTCTCCTCGGAGACATGCGCCGAGGCGTCGTAGCCGGTGATCGTGTACATCGTCAGCAAGAAGCCGAGTGGGAGCACGTAGAACCAGAATTTCGCCCCGCTGATCGCTCCCCCGGAGAACCCCGATTCGTTGGCCCTGTGCCCGAACACGTAGGACAGGCTCGCGTGGTGGGAGGGCACCGCGATCAGGATCACGACGATCGCGAGCACCCCGATCACGTTCCACCACACCGAGAAGCTGTAGAGCACGGACACGAGGTGGCTGCGGAAGACGTTTATCAGCCCGGCGACGATCAAGATCACCGCAAACAGCGCGAAGTTGACGTGGGCGCTGTAGTGGACGTCGGTGCCTGCGGCGGCCTTGGCGAAGTTGAAGATGAAGTGAACGCTGTACAGGCCCAGCAGGTTCATCAGGAAGGTCGCCGATACGTAGACGACCGAGGCCACCACCGCGACCAGGCCGATCAGGTTGAACCAGCCGGTGAACCAGCCCCAGCCGGCGCCCCCCAGCCGGGATGCCCAGTAGTAGATGCCACCCGCGGTCGGGTAGGCCGAGGCCAGCTCGGACATCGACCAGGCGACGAACAGGATCAGCACGCAGATCAGCGGCCACGCGATCGAGATCGCGATCGGGCCGCCGTTCTTGAGCGCCTGGCCGTAGGTCGTGAAGCAGCCGGCGAGGATGCAGATGATCGAAAACGAGATCGCGAAGTTGGAGAACCCGCTCCATCCGCGCTTGAGCTCCTGCTTGTAACCGAGCTCTGCCAGGCGTTGCTCGTCGGTGGTGAGTGTTCCCGCTGTCGTGCTCATGGCTGGCCCCCCGGGGAAAAGGTTTGGTCTTCCGTCCTTCGCTCGTGACATTACGCGCGATCGCGGATGGAAGTCAAGGACAATCGACCAAATTGCGAGCGCGGTGGTTGGCCAGCTTGGCCAACGTCCGACGGGACTCCGACCGCGATACTGCGAGCGCTGGGCGCTCAGGCGTCGGGCAGCAGCCCGGCGAGCACGCGCTCGGTGCCCTGCAGGTGCTCGGTCATCACCCGCGCCGCTCGCGCCGTGTCGCCCTCGCGCACGGCCGCCAGCAGGCGGCGATGCTGGACGTTGGAGGAGGCGAGCACCTCGGGGGGGTGGGCGATGTAGGCGATCAGATCGGTCATCGCCCCCTGCGCCTCGGTCATCGCGCGCACGAGCGGGGCCGAACTGCGTGGCCTGGGCGAGCCCGACGTGCAGGCGGATGTCGGCTTGCCGGTAGACGGCGAAGTCCTCCAGCGCGTCCTCGAGCGCGACGACGAGCTCGTCGAGCCTCTCGAGGTCCGCCGGCTGCGCGCGTTCGGCAGCCAGCACCGCCACGCCGAGCTCGACCGCCATCCGCTCGTCGCAGGTCTCGCGCCAGCGCGAGAGCACCTCCGCGGATGGCGGGTCGGCCGGCGGCTGTGGGTCCGCGACGAACGTGCCTCCCCCGCGCCCACGCGTGGCATACACGTGCCCGCTCTGGCCGAGCGCCGTCAGCGCCTGACGCAGCGTCGAGCGGGCGATGCCCAGACGCGCGCACAGCTCGCGCTCGGCCGGCAGGCGGTGCCCGGTGCCAGCAGCCCCAGCTTGATCGCGGTTCCCAGCCGTTCGACCGTCTCCTCGAAGGCGGTCTGCGAGCGCACTGGCGCGAAGACGGCTGCCGGAGAGGAGGAGACGGAGCTCACAAACGCTCGAACCCCCGATAGCGCTCCCAGTCGGTGACCGCACCGCCGAACGCCTGCAGCTCTACGTCGGCGGCGTTGACGTAGTGATCGACGACGTCCTTCCCAAACGCGCGGCGCGCGAGCGCGCTCGCCGCGAACAGCTCACGCGCGTCGCGCAGCGTATTCGGGACTCGCGGCTTGTCGGCGGCCTCGTACGCGTTGCCCTCGAACATCGGCTCGAGCTCGAGCCCGCGCTCGACGCCGTGCAGGCCGGCGGCGATGATCGCGCTGAGCGCCATGTACGGGTTCAAGTCGGCGCCGCCCACGCGGTTCTCGAAGCGCAGCGAGTCGCCGTGCCCGACCACCCGCAGCGCAGCAGGTGCGGTTGTCGCGGCCCCATGCGACTGCGGTCGGCGCGAAGCTCGCGGCCGCGTAGCGCTTGTAGGAATTGACGTTGGGCGCGAGCAGCAACGTGAGCTCGCGCAGCGCCACGAGCTGTCCGGCCAGGAAGGACTCGAACAGGGCGCGATCGCTGTGGAACAGCGGACCCTCGCCGTCGGCTAGCGAGAAGTGGATGTGACACGAGTTGCCCTCGCGCTCGTCGTACTTGGCCATGAACGTGACCGACATCCCCTCGAGCGCGGCGATCTCCTTGACGCCGTTCTTGTAGATCGCGTGCTCGTCGGCCGTGCGCAGCGCGTCTGCGTAGCGGAAGTTGACCTCGTGCTGGCCGAAGTTGCACTCGCCCTTGGAGTCCTCGCAGAGCATCCCCGCCGCTTCCATGCTGTTGCGGATGCGGCGCATCAGCGGCTCGACGCGCGCCGTCCCGAGCAGCGAGTAGTCGACGTTGTACAGGTTGGCCGGCTCGATGCCGCGATAGCCCTTCTGCCAGGCCTGCTCGTAGGTGTCGCGGAACACGATGAACTCGAGCT
Organism: uncultured Solirubrobacteraceae bacterium; assembly: GCA_963846205.1. Taxonomy (GTDB): domain Bacteria; phylum Actinomycetota; class Thermoleophilia; order Solirubrobacterales; family Solirubrobacteraceae; genus Palsa-744. Next base: position 223,630 of record CAWJVB010000007.1, read on the forward strand.
CGGTGCCGGCGTTGGCGCTCCAGCCGCGCTCAGCCAGGCGGGCGAGTTGGCGACGCAGGACCTGGCGCGGCGACACGTTGACTTCAGAGCCGTCCTCCCAGGCGACGTCGGCCAGACAGATGACCGTGCCCTCCTGCCACGGGACGGGGCGCAGCGTGTCGAGGTCGGGGCGCAGCACGAAGTCGCCGTAGCCGCGCTCCCACGAGAACAGCTCGTAGCCGCCCACGGTGGCCATGTCGACGTCGACACCGAGCAGGTAGTTGCACCCCTCGGCGCCATGTTCGGCCACCTCCGCGAGAAAGTGGCGGGCGGTCAGGCGCTTGCCCTGCAGGCGACCCTGCATGTCGGTCAGCGCCAGGAGGACGGTGTCGATCGCCCCGCGATCGACCCCGCGCGCAGCTCCTGCAGGTTCATCGCATCCGCTCCTCACGAGCCATGGTTATGAAGGTATAGGTTGTGCGCCTTATGGCGCACCAGGGCTACCTCCGGGATGGTCGGCGAGCTTAACGACATCCTCGAGCGGCTCGAGTCCTCATTGGCGCCGTTGCGGGGCGAGCCGCTGGAGCTCGGCGGCGGCATCACCAACCGCAACTTCAGGGTCGTGCTCGGCGAGCACGAGTACGTCGTGCGCCGCCCCGGCAAGGACACCGAGCTGCTGGGTATCGATCGCACGGCCGAGCGCCTGGCCAACGACGCGGCGGCACAGCTCGGGCTCGCCCCTGCGATCGCCGCGGCGCTCGACGACTGCCTGGTCACCGAGTACGTGACATGCACGTCGCTGACGACGGTCGAGGTCGCGCGCAGTATCGAGACGATCGCTGGCTTGCTGCGCGCCTTTCACGACTCCGACGTGGTACTGCCGACGCGCTTCTTCGTGCCGGACCTGCTCGACGACTACCTGGCGATCGTGCGTGCGCGCGGTGGGCATCCACCGCCGCAGTACGCCGAGGCTCAGGCTGTGGCCGCGCGGATCGGGGCGGCTGTGCCGCTGCGTGAGCCACGCCCGTGCCACAACGACCTGCTCCCGAGCAACCTGATCCGCGCGGCCGATGACGGGCGCATCCTGATCGTCGACTGGGAGTACGCCGGCATGGGCGACCGCCGCTTCGACCTCGGCAACCTGTCGGTCGGCAACGAGTTCGGCGAGGCGGACGACGAGCGACTGCTGCGCGCCTACTACGGCGAGGCGCCATCGGATCGGCGGCGCGCCTGCTTGAAACTGATGCGCGTACTCTCCGACGCGCGCGAAGCCGCCTGGGGCGTGGTGCAGGCCAACATCTCAGAGCTCGACTTCGACTTCGACGGTTACGCGCACAGGCACTTCGAGCGAATGCGCGCGGCCGCCGGCGCGTCTCAGCTCGGCGAATGGCTGGCCGCCGCCGGGGGCGCCGGCCAGGGGGCGTGATGGTTCGGCCGCGCGAGCTTCCCGCGCGCGCGCGTGTAGTGGTCATCGGAGGAGGTGTGGGCGGCGCGGCCATCGCCCACCACCTGGCCAAGCTCGGCGAGCGCGACGTCGTGCTGCTCGAGCGCAACGAGCTGACGAGCGGCTCCACCTTCCACTCCGCCGGCCTGGTCGGGCAGCTGCGCTCGAGCGTCTCGCTTACGCGGCTGATGATGGACTCGGTCGAGCTGTACCGCACGCTCGACTGCGGCTGGGTGCAGTGTGGGGGCATCCGCCTGGCCTGCACGCCCGAGCGCGAGCAGGAGGTGCTGCGCCAGGTCGCGTGGGCCAAGACGTTTGGCCTGCCACTCGAGCTGATCTCCGCAGAGCAGGCGCGCGAGCTGTTCCCGTTGATGAGCACGCAGGGCGTGCGCTGCGGCTCCTACCTGCCGAGCGACGGATACCTCGACCCGTCGCTGTTGACGACGGCGCTGGTGGACGGAGCGCGCGAGGGCGGCTGCCGCGTGTTCACGCACACGCGCGTGACGGGAGTCGAGCTCGATCGCAGCCTGCCCGCGCGCCCGCGCGTGCGCGGCGTGCAGACCGAGTGGGGGCCGATCGAGGCCGAGGTCGTGGTCAACGCAGGCGGCATGTTCGCCGCGGAGATCGGGCGGCTGGCCGGCGTGCGCGTGCCCGTCGTGCCGTTCGCGCACGAGTACCTGGTCACTCAGCCGTTTCGCGAACGCACGGCCGGCGAGCACCTGCCCACGCTGCGCGACCCCGACCTACTGGTCTACTTCCGCGAGGAGGGCGCCGGCCTGGTGATGGGCGGCTACGAGCGCCATTCGGCGCCGTGGGCACTCGACGGGCACCTGCGCGACGCGATCCCGGCCGACTTCAACGGGCGCCTGCTCGAGGAGGACTGGCCGCGCTTCGAGGAGATCGCCAAGAACTCGTCCAGGCGCGTTCCGGCGATGGACGAGATTACCGTGACCAGGCTGATCAACGGGCCCGAGGCGTTTACGCCCGACAACGAGTTCTGCCTCGGCGAGAGCGAGGTCGCCGGGCTGTTCGTGGCCGCCGGCTTCTGCGCACACGGGCTCGCCGGCGCCGGCGGGATCGGGCGTGTGATGGCGGAGTGGATCCTCGCGGGCGAGCCGACGATGGACGTGTGGGAGATGGACATCCGCCGCTTCGGGCCGCACTTCCGCTCGCCCAGCTACACGCTGAAGCGCGCCACAGAGGTTTATGAGACCTACTACGACATTCGCTACCCGGGCCACGAGCGTCAAGCCGGCCGTCCGCTGCGCGTCTCCAGCGCGTACGGCTGGCACGTCGAGCACGGCGCGCGCTTCGGCGAGAAGTCTGGCTGGGAGCGCGTCAACTGGTACGACTCCAACGCCGCGAACGGCGACGAGTCGCTGCGCCCGCGCGGGTGGGCCGGCATGCACTGGTCGCCGGCGATCGGCGCCGAGCACCGCGCCACGCGCGAGCGCGCCGGCCTGTTCGACGAGTCCTCGTTCGCCAAGCTCGAGGTCGTCGGGTCGGGTGCCGCGGAGTTCCTGGAACGGCTTTGCGACAACGAGGTCGCTCGCGAGCCGGGCGCGATCACCTACACGCAGATGCTCAACAGTCGCGGCGGCATCGAGTGCGACTTCACTGTCACGCGAGTAGAGGAGGAGTCGTTCTCGATCGTCACCGGCACGGCCTTCGGCAACCACGACCTGAGCTGGATTCGCCGCCATGCCCCGAGCGACGGGAGCGTGCGCTGCACCGACGTGACGGCACGCTGGGCATGCTTCGCCCTGTGGGGTCCGCGCGCCCGCGAGATCCTCGGGCCGCTAACCGACGAGGAGCTCGACTTCCCCTATATGCACATGCGCGAGCTCGCGGTAGGCGACGTGCCGGTGCGAGCGCTGCGCGTCACGTTCGTCGGCGAGCTCGGCTGGGAGCTGTACTGCCCGAGCGAGTACGGCGCTGGCTTGTGGCGGACGCTGTGGGACGCCGGTCGCGAGCACGAGATGATCGCCGGGGGCTATCGCGCGATCGACTCGCTGCGCCTGGAGAAGGGCTATCGCGTGTGGGGTGCGGACATCACGCCCGACGAGAACCCGTTCGAGGCCGGTCTCGGCTTCTGCGTGAAGAGGACGAGCGGCGAATTCAACGGCGCGGCGGCGCTGGGGATCGCCCCCGGCGGCGAGCGCACCGCCGAGCCGCCGAGCCGCCGGCTGCGCTGCATCGTGCTCGGGGACCCGCGCTCGGTCGTGCTGGGCAACGAGCCTGTGCGCGTCGACGGCGAGATCGTCGGTCGCGTGACGAGCGGCGGCTACGGATACACGATCGAGCGCTCGATCGCGTACGCGTACGTGCCCGCCGAGGTGGAGATCGGCACGCCCGTGGAGGTCGACATCTTCGGCGAGTGGGTCGCCGGCGAGATCGCGCGCGAGCCCCTGTTCGATCCCAAGGGCGAGCGCGTACGAGGCGCCCCCAAGTGAGCGCGTTCGTGACCGCCGGTGCCGGCTTCCTGCTCGCCGTCCTGTGGTTCGACCTGATGTTCGACGTGCAGGTGCTCGGCCACCGCGAGCGCGAGCTGCCGCAGCCCCAGCTCGCCTCGATCGCCGCCTACTACGCCCGCGTGACGACGGCCGCGCGGCCGATGAACCGGCTGATCGCGCTCGTGATGCTCGCGACGATCGCGGGGATCGCCGTCGAGATAGCCGACGGCGGCGTGCCCGACGCGGTCGCTTGGATCTCACTCGCGCTCGCGCTCGCCCCGATCGCGCTGGCCGGCGCCCATACCGTGCCGAGCGCGGTGCGTCTCGGCGCAGGCGCCGACACGATCGAACGCCAGAGCGTGCTCGCGCGCTCGATCTTCCGCGAGCATGTGCTGTGCCTCGTCTCGATCGCCGCGCTGATCGCGCTGCAGCTCGCGGCCGCCTGAGGCGAGCGTTCCGCGCCAGGCGCGAGCGGCGCTGAGCTGGGCGCAGGAGTACTGTTGAGCGCGTGGGTGGAGCTGCTCACGCAAACGGAGATCGCCGCGGCGCGACTCGCTCGAGGTCGATCGCCGTGGTCGGCGGAGGCTTCAGCGGAGTCGGCGCGGTGACGATGCTGCGCGGCGCCGGCTACGAGGACGTGACCGTGTTCGAGCGCGGCGCGCGGGTCGGAGGCGTGTGGCACCACAACACCTATCCGGGCGCGGCGTGCGACGTGCCCTCGCACCTGTACGAGTTCTCGTTTGCGCCGAACGCGCGCTGGTCGCGCCGCTATGCCCCGCAGGCGGAGATCCAGTCCTATCTGGAGGACGTCGCCCGTCGCAACGGGGTGCTCGAGCGGGTCCGCGCCGACACCGAGGTGACGCGGGCGAGCTGGGACGAGGGACGCGAGAAGTGGCTCCTGCAGACGAGCGCTGGGCCGCACGAGGCCGACGTCCTGGTGACCGCCTGCGGCCAGCTGGCGGTGCCGAAGATACCGCCGCTCGCCGGTCTCGAGAGCTTCGCCGGGCCCGTGTTCCACACCGCGGAGTGGCGCCACGACGTCGAGCTCGCGGGCCGCCGCGTCGCCGTGATCGGAACCGGCTGCAGCGCGATCCAGACGGTCCCTAAGATCCAGCCGCTCGTCGCGCACCTCGACGTCTACCAGCGCTCGCCCGGATGGACGTTCCCGAAGATGGATTTCGAGTACTCCGCTCGCGCGCAGCGCATGTTCGAACGCTTTCCCGCGCTGCAGCGCCTCGACCGCATGGCCGTGTTCGCCTTCATGGAGGCCGGCGCAGCGGCGATGACGAGCAAGCGCTGGCTGCTCGAGCCTTTCCGCGCCCTCGCGCGGCGCCAGATCACGAAGGCGATCGCCGACCCGCAGCTGCGCGCCAAGGTGACGCCTGCCGACGAGGTCGGCTGCAAGCGCGTGATGCTGACCGACGAGTGGTATCCGACGCTGACGAAGGACAACGTCGAGCTGATCACCGATCCGATCGCCGAGATCACGCCGAGCGGCATACGCCTGCAGGACGGCAGCGAGCGGCCGACCGACGTGCTCGTGCTGGCGACGGGCTTTCAAACACACGGTTTCGTGGCGCCGATGGAGATCGTCGGACGCGACGGGCGGACGCTCGCCGAGGAGTGGTCGGAGGTCCCCCAGGCCTATCTCGGGCTGAGCGTCCCCGACTTCCCCAACATGTTCCTGCTGTACGGGCCGAACACCAACGGCGGCACCGGCTCGGTGATCTATACGATCGAGGCCGGCGTCGCCCACGTGATCGCGGCGCTCGAGCAGCTCGATCGCGCTCACGCGCGCGCGATCGAGGTGCGCCGCCAGACTGCCGAAGCGTTCAACCGCGAGCTGCGCAGCGCGTTGGCGGGAACGGTATGGCACACGGGCTGCACGAGCTGGTACGTCGACGAGAAGGGCCACGACCCGAGCCAGTGGCCGTGGCTGTGGAGCAGCTACCGGCGCAGGACCGCCCGCCTCGAGCCCGGCGCCTACGCGCTCAGCGCCTAGCTGACACGCCCCAGCACGTAGCGTTCGATCGCGATCGCGAAGCCCTCGTCGTCGTCGGACTCGGTCACGTACGTCGCAGCGCGTTTGACTTCCTCGCCGGCGTTGCCCATCGCGATGCTGATGCCGGCGCCGGTGAACATCAGCATGTCGTTGGGCTGGTCCCCGAGCGTCGCGATCCGCCGTAGCGGCACGTCGTAGGTGCGCGACATGTAGCGCAGCACGGCGCCCTTGTTCGCCTCCGGGTGCGTGACGTCGAGGTAGTACGGCTGCGAGCGAGCGGCCGACACGCGGTCGCCGAACTGCTTGCGCGCGTCGGCCTCGGCCCTGGCGACCGCGTCGAGGTCGTCGCTGATTCCGACGATCTTGACGATGTTCTCGGTGATGCCGTCGAAGTCCGCCACCACCGTCGGCGCGAAGCGGACGGTGTCGGCCTCTTTGGCGACGTGCGCGGCCTGCGGGTCGCGCAGCAGCCAATCCGCGCCGCGGTACAGCCACACGTCGAGCTCGTGCGCGCCGATCGATGCCACGATCGCCGGAACCAGGTCGGGATCGATCGAGCGTTCCTCGATCACCGACATGTCCGGGCGCACGTACAGCCCGCCGTTGAACGCCGCCAGCGGCAGCGACAGCTGCAGCGGCGACACCAGCATCTGCATTCCGCGCGGTGGGCGCCCGCTGGTCACGGCGAACTCGATGCCCGCCGCTTTCAGCTCATGCACGGCGGCGATCGCGCGGTCGGTCAGCTGCTTCTGCGAGGTGACGAGCGTGCCGTCGACATCCGCCAGCACCAGCTCGATGCGCGGCTCCTGCGCCGGCCGCCCGCTCATGCGCCTGTCGGCCGCCTTCGCCCCGAGACGCTCACCTGAAGCGCTTGACGAACTCGAGGGCCGTGGTGGCCTTCTCGATCTGCTCGCCCTCGTACCTGGAGATTGTCGCCATATCCGGTTCCTTCGCGCTCGTGGTTGCCCCGCGGCCGTCGACGGCCGGTCGACCCGCGCACCATCATTCCACGCTGCGTTATCGTGCCGGTGCCCCTGGCCGCGAGAGGTCCTCGACTGCCGTCAGCCCGGAGGGAACGCACAGCGATGCTCGATCACAGCGCAACGCACTCTCGACGGATCTCACGCCCTCGTGCCCTCACAGCCGTAGCTCTCGCGCTCGCCGGCGCGAGCGTGTCGCCGGCCGCGGCGGCCGCCAAGACCGTGTCGGTGACGTGTCGCGGCGGTGGCAACTCCTGCAACGCGATCGTCGGCGTCGCCGGCGGCGCGAGCAACGAGAAGCTGCGCATCGCGCTGTCGGACACCGATCTGATGCTCGTCGGCGTGGTCGCCAAACCAGCGTCGATCCGCCGCGCCTACCACCTATCGCGCGGCTCCTATTCGCTCGGCGGATCGCTGTACACGGTGACGCTCAACGCGGTCAAAGCGATCCCGCGCGGCGCCACGCTCACGCTGCGCTTCGCGGCGCCCGCCTGAGCGCTCAGGACTCGGCGCCGATCACGACACGGCCCAGGCCAATCACCTCCATCTCGGTGTGCGGAGCGCACAAGGCGACCTCCTGCGCCTCGTCGCGCAGCGTGCGACGCAGCGCAAGGAAGGCGGCGCCGCCGATCAGTGCCGGGACCCACAGGGCGACCGCTCGATAGGCGAGCACGGCGCCCGTCGCGGAGGTGAGCGAGACGTTGTACAGCGCAAGCGTGCCCACCAGCCCGGCGTCCACGCCGCCGATCCCGCCGGGCACGGGAATCAGGCCACCGAGCTCGCCGATCAAATAGGCCATCCACAAAATCGGCAGCGGAGGAGCCGAGCCCAGCGAGCGAAACGTCGCGTACAGGATCAGCACGTCGAAAGCGAGATACGCGATCAGACCGCAGATCAGCAGTAGGTTGCCCTCGCGCAGCAGCGCGATCGCCTCCTCGACGCCCTCCCCGAGCGCGGTCAGCCCCTTGATCAGAGCGGACTCTCGCCGCGATGGCGCGCGCTTGTCCGCCGCCAGGCGCCGGCCCCAGCGCTTGGCGATGCGCCCGGCGAGCAGCACGAGCACGATGCCGCCCACCGCGATCGCGGCCGGCAGCGCCGTCAGCAGCAGATTGCCCTCACCCGCGAACACGCCAGTCGCCAGCCCGAGGCCGATCAGGATCACGCCGAGCACGTTGGGCAGGCTCGTGAGCAGGAAGAAGGCGACCGTCCGGCGCGCGATCGCATCGCCGGCCATGCCACCCCGTTTGAGCGCCCACGCGCCGAGCGCGAGACCGCCGGCGCCGCCCGTCGGGAACAGCGCGTTGGCCCCGAGCTCCGACATGCCCACCTCGTAGCTGACCCGCCACGACATGCGACGGCAGAAGATCATGCGGAACACCGCCACGTAGCCGAGCCCGGAGAGGATCTTCAGCGCGACGCCGACGAGCAGCCAACCCGGGCTGGCGTTGGCAAGCCGCGTGCGCAGCTCGCCAAGGCCCGGGAGCAGGGTCACGGCCGCGACCACCACGAGCACGAGCGCGAGCGCGAACAGCAGACGCGTGCGCAGGCGGTGGCCGCTGAGTTGCTCGGGCACATCGAGATCGGCCCGATCCACCTGCAGTGGCGCAGGCGCCTGCGTCTCCATCGATCCATTGTGCCCGCTCGGCGCGCGGCACTCCGGGCCAGTGCTGAAATAGTCTCGCCTCGATGACGGCGGCTTACTCGGCGGCGGACTGGGCGGAGCTGTTCGTCGCGAGTGCAGGAGCGTCAGCGGCGTTGACCGGCCTGCTGTTCGTGGCCGTCTCTCTCAACATCCAACACATTCTCGGCAACGAGGGGTTGCCCGGGCGCGCCTTGCAGACGCTGCTGCTGCTGCTCAGCGCGGTCGTCGTCTCACTGGTCGGCCTGATCCCCGCGCAGAGCGCGACGGCGCTGGGGGTCGAGCTGTTGGTCGTTGGACTCGGCTTTGGCGTGTGGGTATGGGTACTTGCGATCCGCGCGATCGAGCCCACGCGCCAGTACGTGCACCCGCTGCTGCATCTCGCTCTGGCGGTGCCGGGAACCGTTCCTCTGCTTGTCGGCTCGGCGACGCTGCTGGCGCACGCCGGCGGCGGTCTGTACTGGATCGTCGGCGGCATCATCGGCGCGCTGCTCGGCGCGTCGGTCAACGCGTGGGTGCTGCTCGTCGAGATCCTGCGCTGAGGGCGAGCGGCGGATCCGGCGCAAGTCGAGCGCTATCACTAGCTCGATGGCGCGGCTGCGACGATCGACATGCGCCGCGCCCGGCATCTCCCGACGCCGCCGCGGCCGCGGCTTCGAATACCTCGACCGGGCCGCTGACAGGGTCGACGACCCGGAGGTGCTCGAGCGCATCGCCGCGCTGGCTATTCCACCGGCGTGGCGCGAGGTGTGGATCTGCATGGACCCGCGCGGTCACCTGCAGGCCACGGGGATCGACGGGGCGGGCCGCAAGCAGTATCTCTACCACGAGCTGTGGCGAGCGCATCGCGACCGCGAGAAGTTCGACTCGATGCTCGCGTTCGGCCGCGCGCTGCCGCGCCTGCGCAGACGGGTTGCGCGCGACCTGCAGATGATGGGCGGGGCCGTCAAGTCGCCGCCGACCGACGCTCGCCTTTCCCGCGAGCGCGTGCTCGCATGCGCTGTGCGCCTGCTCGACGTCGGCTTCTTCCGGATCGGCTCGGAGGACTACGCCGAGCGCAACGAATCGTTCGGGCTGACGACGATGCTGCGCGAGCACGTCACGCTCGATCGGGAGCTCCTGGTGTTCGACTTCCCGGCGAAGTCGGGACAGCGGCGCGTGCAGGCGATCGCCGATCGAGACGCGCTGGAGATCGTCGGCGAGCTCAAGCGCCGGCGCAGCGGCTCGCAACTGCTGGCCTATCGATCCGGCAGAAAGTGGACGGATCTGCACGCGGACGACGTCAACGACTACGTCAAGCGCGCCAGCGGAGGCGACTTCACGGCCAAGGACTTCCGCACATGGAACGCCTCCGTGCTGGCGGCGGTGGCGCTCGCTGCCGACGACCCTCGGGCGAAGACGGCCGCGCAGCGCGAGCGCGACCGTGCGTGCGGCGATCAAGACCGTCGCGGCGTACCTGGGCAACACGCCCGCGGTGTGCCGCGCGTCATACGTCGATCCGCGGGTGATCGATCGCTATCACGCCGGCGCGACGATCGCGGACTCGCTGCAAGGGCTGCGCCCGGGCGGTCCCGATCTCGGCCGACGCGCGCGTGCGCAGGCGCGTCGAGAAGGGGGTCCTGGAGCTGCTGGCAGACGCCAGCCTGACGTCACTGCGCGTGTGGCGCTTCCTCGCCGGGCCAGACGCCCGTGAGTTTCGCGAACAGCCGCCGCGAGCCATGGTCTGCCAGGCCTCTCAACGCGCGGAACAAGGCCCCTTCGATGACGAGCGCCAGCGCGAGCAGCGGCACGCGGATACGGCGGTACTCGGCCTTCGGCGCTTCCTGGTCGTCGATCACGCCCCACACCGCACGGAACAGGCTCTTGCCTACGATTCCAGCGAGCAAGCCGGCCACGATCCGCAGCGGCATGAAGATCAACTTGGTCATGTCGTGAGCGTACCCCGATCCGCGGCTATCGGTGCGAGGGCGGCTACGCTGGTGCGATGCAGACTCCCGACGCACTCGTGCTCGGCGCAGGCGGGACGCTTGGCGAGGCGTGGATGAGCGCACTGCTCGCCGGCCTGGAGCAGTCCGGCGGCTTCGACGCGCGCGCATGCGGTTGCTACGTAGGCACCTCGGCGGGCTCGATCGTCGCCGCCTCGCTGGTCGCCGGGCTCGCGCCGGGCGCCCACCTCGGGCAGCTGTCGGACTCCCAGACGGCCCCTACCGACGTGCGAGAGCCACGCGCGCCGGCTCTGCGGCAGGCGTTCGGCGATCGCCGCCGAGCTGGCCGGCGCCGCGGCCGCACCGCTCGCCTCGCTGGCGCTCGCCTCGACGGCGCGCGGCGGAGCGGCGCTCAGGCGCACCGCTCTGCGACGCGTGCCGGCAGGGCGCCACTCGCTGGCCGAGCTCGGCCGCGTCGTCGAGGAGACAGGCGTGGGCTGGGACGGTCGCCTGCGGATCGTGGCAGTCGAGCTCGACAGCGGTCGTCGCATCGTGTTCGGTGAGCAGGGAGCGCCACGGCCGCCCGTGTCGGTGGCTGTACAGGCCTCGTGCGCGATCCCCGGCTTCTTCGCGCCGGTGCAGCTGGGGTGGGCGCACGTACGTCGACGGCGGCGCGTGGAGCCTGACGAACATCGACGCGGCGGACGTGGCGCGTGGCGACCGCGTGCTGTGCCTGAACCCGACGGGCTCGCTGCGCCCGGCTGTGAATGCGCTCGCCGGCGCGCTCGGGCCAGTGTCGCGCGCCGGCGCCGCCGGCGAGGCTCTCGTGTTGAGGAGCCGCGGCGCGAGCGTCACGACGATCTCCCCGACGCCGCGAGCGCGGCCGCGATGGGAAGCGACTTCATGGACCCGCGCCGGCGTCGCGCCGTGATCGACGCCGGCGTCGCGCAGGGACGAGCGCTCGGCGAGCGCGCTGGGCAGCGCGCCGCCTGACGGCGCCGGCTCGCCTCGCTGCTCGTGCGGTGAGCGCCGCCCGCCCGACCTCGGCCGGCAGCGTGTAGTTCGGGCGCCGGGCTTTGCTGCAGCCTGCGCTGCAGCGTCACGCCCACCGGAGGAAGGCTCGCCGCGGCGTAGAACTCGGGGGCATGCTGGCGCTGCTGTTCGCAGTCGCGGTGATCGCTGCTGACTGTGTTGGCGCTGCTGCTCGCAGGCGTGCTCGCCGCGGTCGTCACCGGCGTCGTCGCTGTTCAACGTGTTCGCGACATACCTCGGCGCGCGCTCGCACGCGCTGCACTGCGCCAAGGCCGCGAGGGCAGCGCGGGGCGAGCGCTGGCGACCATCGTCGTTTCACCGCCCGCCCGAGCCGCCGTTCGAGTCCGAGCAGGACGAGGAGAGCCAGCCGCTGACGATCCACCGGCGCTGAGGCGGTCGCCAGATCGCACCGGCGCCGCGCGCGGCGCGTGGCGATTAGGCTGGATCGCGGGATGAGGACGCTGAGGACCGCAGCCGCACTGGTGGCCGCCACGGGCACGGTGTGCGCGTCCTCGAGCGCTCACGCGGCTAGCGGGGCGTCCGTTCATACGCGTCGATCAGGTCGGCTACGCGAGCACCGCGCCCAAGCGCGCGTACCTGATGTCGCGCCGCGACGCGTCCGGGGACTCGTTCACGGTGCTGCCCGCGAGCGGCGGCGAAGCGGCGTTCACAGGCACGGTCGGCTCCTCGCTCGGAGGCTGGAACCGGCGCTTCGGCCACGTGTACGAGCTCGACTTCGACGCCGTGCAGCGTCCCGGGCAGCTACACGATCGAGCTGGAACGGCCACACGGCGGTGTCCTCTCCGCGCGTTCGCGATCGAGCCCACTTCGAGCCTCTATCAGCAGCCGCTCGCGAACGCGCTGTCCTTCTACCAGAACGAGCGCGACGGCCCCGAATTCATCCCCTCGCCGCTGCGCACCGCGCCCGGGCATCTCAACGATCGCGCGGCGACTGTATACGCGACTCCCCAGGTGAACGCGGAACGGAAACTTCAAAGGCGACCTGCAGAGCTTGGGCGAAACGATCGACGCCTCGGGCGGCTGGTGGGACGCGGGCGACTACCTGAAGTTCGTGCAGACGGCGAGCTACACGGTCGCGCTGCAGCTCGTGGGTGTCCGCGACTTCCCGAGCGCGATGGGGGCCTCGGCGGGCGCCGCCGACTTCACTGCCGAGGCGCGCTTCGGCGTCGAATGGCTGCTGCGAATGTGGAACGACAGCACGCGCACGCTCTACTACCAGGTGGGCATCGGCGAGGGCAATGCGAAGACGCTCGGCGATCACGACATCTGGCGCCTGCCACAGGCCGACGACACCTACGACGGCGACGACCCGATCGCTCGCTACATCCGCCATCGCCCCGTGTTTCGCGCGGGGGCCCCGGGAAGTCCCGTCAGCCCGAACCTGGCCGGGCGCGACGCGGCCGCGTTCGCGCTCTGCTACCAGGTGTTCAAGAGCACCTCGCCGCAGCTCGCCGCTCGCTGCCTGCAATCCGGGGAGCACATCTTCGAACTGGCTGACACCGAACCGAAAGGCCATCTGCTGACCACGATCCCGTTCGACTTCTACCCCGAGAGCGAATGGCGCGACGACCTGGAGCTGGGCGCGACGGAGCTTGCGATCGCGCTGTCGGCGGGCGGCGAGCTGCCGTCCGGCCTCGCGCACAGCAAGCCGTCCTACTACCTCGAACGCGCCGCGCAGTGGGCGGGCGCATACATCGCCCACTCCGGGGCGGGCGAACCGCTGAACCTGTACGACGTCAGCGGGCTCGCGAACTTCGAGCTCGTGCGCGCGCTGCGCGAGGCGGGCGCCCCGGCTGGCCTCGCCGTCGACGAATCGCAGCTGCTCGGCGAGCTCGCGCGCCAGCTCGAAGCAGCCGTCGCGCAGTCGCGCACCGATCCGTTCGGGTTCGGCTTTCCCTGGGACACCGCCGACACGGCCTCGCACGGCGACGGGCTGTCCGTGATGGCCGCCGAGTACGACTACCTGACCGGCGCTCAGACCTACGGGACGTTCGCCGCAGACTGGCTCGGCAACGTGCTCGGCGCCAATGCGTGGGGCTACTCGTTCATCATCGGAGACGGCACCACCTTCCCCGAGTGCCCCTCCCACCAGGTCGCCAACATCGTCGGCTCGCTCGACGGCTCCCCGCCGATACTCGCTGGTGCAGTCGTGGAGGGGCCGAGCGAAGCGGCGAGCACAGGCAAGGTCGAAGGCATGCGCCGATGTCCGACGCAGCGGCGCCGGCTCGTTGCCGCAGTTCAACAACAAGGCCGTGTTCAAGGACAACGTCCAGTCCTATACGACGACCGAGCCGGCGATCGACCTGACGGCATCCTCGCTGCTCGCGTTCTCCTGGCAGGTCATGACGCCGCAGCCGCTTCAGCACTGAACCCGGCCGGGTTCTGGACGCGTGGGCGCGTCCTGTAGCCTTCGCGTAGGGGACACGGGGGGCGAGAACGCCGCCGGCCGCCGGACCGTGGTCCCACACGATGGCGGCCCTCACGACCAACACCGAAGCGAGCGTCCCGCCCGCGAAGCAGTCGGTGGCGAGGCGCGGCGAGGACGGTCAACCGTTCCGCCCCGGCCGCCGCGACGCGTTTCGCCTGGCTCGGCGGAAGTGGCGCGACGGCGAGCGGATCGACATGAGCGCGCTCGCGCGCGAGCTGGGCATCAACCGCGCGACGTTGTACCGCTGGGTAGGCTCGCGCGAGCAGCTGCTCGTAGACGTGATCTGGAACCTCTCCAATCACATCATCGACACCGCCGACTCGCAGGTCGACGACCGTGGCGCCGAGCGGGTCGTGCAGATCGTCACGCGCTTCATCGACAAGGCGATCACCCATCACGGCATGCAGACCTGGCTGGCCAACGAGGGCGAGTCGGCGATGCGTCTGCTGACCCGACATCAGGCCGGCTTTCAGCCACGGCTCGTGGGCCGGCTGGAACAGCTGTTGCGGGAGGAGGTCGACGCCAAGCGCCTCGATCTTCCCGCCGATGTGCACGAGGTCGCCTACGTGCTCGAGCAGCTGATCGAGTCCTATGTGTACCTGTACCAGATCGCCGGTGAGCGGCCACAGGCGCGACGCGCCGAGCCGATCCTGCGAATGCTGCTGCGCTGAGCAGGCCGCGTCTGCGCAGCAATGGAAGGGGCCCCGCAAGCGGGGCCCCTTCCTGTGTCGCGAGTTGCGTCCGAGCCGCACTGCCTACTGCAGTTTCGACATGCCCCCCACGGTGTTGGGTTTGTCGACGGTCGGGGCACCGTTGCCCAGCACGGTCAGGTTGGTCCCGATCGTGTTGGTGGTGACCGTCGTGCCGCCGAGGTTGCCCTCGACTTTGGCCGCGTTTTTGACCGTGTTACCGATCACGCTGACGCCGTCGTGGTTGGTGTTGGCGGTCAGCGCGCCGGAGATGCTCGAGCCGGCGCAGCTACCGCCGTCGCCGAGTCGTCACCGGTCCGGAGCTGCGGGTGATGTTCAGGGCGCCCGTGGTGGCGCCACAGATCCGGATCACTCCGCCTTGAGGGCTTTGATGGCCTTCGTCGTGGGCGCCCTCGACGTCGAGGGAGCCGCCCTGCTGGACTTCGACCGCAGCGGTCACGGCGGTCGAGGTCAGCTGCACCGCTTCGCCTGATTTGACGATCAGCTTGCCTTTGACGCGGCCTGAGATGATCTTGCTGTTGACCACTTCGGTCGTGCACGAGGTGGTGGTTTCGTGCCCGACGTTGTCGATCGCGGTGCGCGTGATCGTCTGCGGTCCGGCTTTGCTGGTGTTGATCGGGACCGTGCCGATGGGTCTGGAGGCAAGGCCCGACTGGGCGTCGGAGGCAGACACCGTGGCGTCGGTCGCTCGAGCCGACCGGCGCTGTGGCCGGGCAGCTGATTTCAAGCGTCGGCGCTGTGGCGTCGACCTGCACGGTCAGTTCGCCCGGGCCCGAGACGTTGCCGACGTTGTCGGCCTCGGTGCCCGAGGCGGTGTGCGAGCCGTCTGTGTTGAACGTCACGGGCGGGCTGATGCTGGCCGGGTTGACACCCGAGCCGGGGCTGCCATCGCTGAGCAGCGGGTCTGAGCCTTCTGCGAAGGAGACCGTGACCGTGTCCTTGTACCAACCGCCGCCACCTGCGTAGTCCGGCGCGCGGTCGGGGGTGGCGATTGGCGGGGTGGGTGGGGTTTTGTCGACCTTGACGCTGCCGAGCACTTCCGACCACGGCGTGACGATCGTTTCTTCTGGTTCAATCGCGTACGCCGGCACCACCGTCGTGCTCCTCACCCGGTAGCTCCAGGTCCCTTCCTGCTCGGAGGAGAAGGAGTAGTTGGGTTCCGTGAGCCCACTGGCGACCGTCGTCCATTCCCCGCTCGCGTTGCGATGCTGCAGTTCGAACGTGGGGTGCGTTTCCACGAAGCGCGCCACGAGCGCTTTTTCGTGCGACGGCACCGGCCCGCGCCAGCTCAGCTGGAAGGTGCCGGTGTTGGGCGACGAGCCGCTCAGCGCCGGCACGGTCGGGCGCAGGCGCGGGAACTCTTCCGCGCTGTCCACCATCCGCTGGGCGCCTTCCGGCAGCACGAACCCCTGCGACACGAGCGTTTCGACGTCGGCTTTCACCTTGTCGACGTATTCGCCGTAGTCGTTGTAGAGGCCGTCGAGCGTTTCTTCACTGAACGGTGCGTACTGCCCGAGCAGAACGCAGAAGGCCGAGTCCGGGTATGCGGATTCGGCGGCGGGGCCGCGTGTTTTCGGCGAGGTTGACTCCGGTCGGCACTTCCATATCCGGCAGGCGGATGCCGCCCAGCGCGATGCCCAGGCTGTTGCGCTTGAGTTTTTTCGGGCTTTCGTATTCGCCGCGCGGGGCGAGCGGAGGCGGCGGAGCCGCCTTCCTGCCATTCGTTGAGCTCCTTCGTGCCCGCGTCGATCAGGTACGGCCACTGCACTCTCGACAGCACAGGTTTGTGCGCGCAGTCCGCGATGTCCGGCCCCGTGTCACGTTCGACCGGAATCTGCCAGTTGGCGGCCGCCATGAAGGGAACGTGCGAGCCGCCCGCCGCCTCCCAGTGGCGCAGCGCCGGGTTCGCCGGCGCCTCGGCCTCGGTCTGCTGTTCTTTGTTTTCGAATTCGCTGATGATCCGCAGCACCTTTTCCGGTCGGTCGGCGCGGATCGCGGTCGTGCACACCGTCAGCAGGTAGTCGTCGGCGATTTCCTGCAGCGGGGCGACCTTGTTGTAGTAGGTGACGAGCCGCCCGCACGACTGGGACTCCCCGGACGCGGTGACTTTCTGGATGTGCGAGGTGAGGTTGCCGAGCGGTTCCGGGCCCGTCCCGTCACCCCTGACCGCCTTGATCGCGGAGGCGTAGATGTCGTAGGACAGAGCGTCGCTGGTCGGCCCCACTTCGAGGCTTCCGTAGCGTTCGGGGTTCCATTTCTTGAGGTAGCTGACCCCGACGTTCTGGGCCGACACGCCGACGAAGGCGTAGCCCTGTTTGATCAGGTAGTACGGATCGCTGAACCAGTTGGCTTCCAGGTCGTAGCCGGCGGTGACGTTCTGCCACTCGACGATGACTTTGCCGTTGAAGTTGGCCGGGTTCGACGGCCGCCGCACGACGATGCGCGTCTTGAACGGATACGTCCCGTTGCTGTTCGGGCCGCCGGTCAAGATCTTGCTGCCGTTCACGTTGACGGCGCCGCCGGTGTTGTAGGTGTAGCCGGTGCCCGAGATGAAGTACTCGTTTTCCTGGTAGCCGTAGCTGGCCAGCGGTATGTCCGTGGCCAGGAACGGATGCGAGCTCGCCGTCACCGCGATCGGCCCTTCGACCGTCGGCGTCGGGACGCCTTCGTATGCAGCCGATGCGGGCGACGCGAATGCGAACAGCGCGCCGACGATGGCGCACAAGCCCGCCAGCGAGCCGCGCAGAGGCCGCAGCACTTGCCAAAGCATGCTTGTTCCCCCCAAATAGTTGTCTGAAAGACGGGAGGAAGCGAGCCCTCGTCGCCGATCGTCCCCCTTCGTCGGCGAACCTACCACAGATGCGACAGATCGCGCAAGTGATGCGCTAGCGGCCGGGCGCTAGGGGTACTGCGAGCTCGCCGGCCACGGGCGTCAGCATCAGCTCGGCCACGGCCGGCATGCCCGCGGACTGCGCGAGCGCCCACATCAGCTTGACCGTCGCGACCTCGGGGAGCATGTCGCCGAGGAACACTCCTCCTGCCTCGGCGATCGCGAGCGAGGTCTCATACAGGCCGCCGCGGCCGCGCCGCCAAACGCCCCGGCGGGCGCGGCCGTGGCGACGAGCACGTCCGCCGTCCGCGCACCTGCGAACGAACTGCGGGCAGTGAGAACCGGTCGCCGATGTCAGGGCCGGTCGCGGACGGATACAGCTCGATCACGACGCCGCGCGCGCCGGCGCCCACGACGGCCGCATACGCCCCGTCGAAGTCGAGGCCGGGATACAGGCGTAGGGCCAGAACGTGCTCGTCTACGTCCTGCGCCGAGCGCTGCCGAAGGCGGTGAGCGTAAGGCTCGACGAACGAAAGCTCGCCGCCCTCGACCAGCCCAACGAGCTGCCGGTTGACCGACACGAAGGTCTGCTCGCGGGAGCGTGCCTTGCGCACGCGCGTGCCCAGGTAGATCCGCGGCGGCAGCTCGCCGCGGCCGGCGAACGCGACGAACGTGCCCGACTCGAGAGCGCCCAGCGCCACGAGCGCAGCGCGCACGTTGACCGGAGCGTCCGACCCCGGCTGCGAGGCCGGCGCGCTCGCGCCGGTCAGCACGATCGGCGCGCCGAGGTCCGACAGCAGGAAGCTCAGAGCGGCGGCCGTGTAGGCCATCGTGTCGGTGCCGTGCAGCACGAGCACGCCCGCCAGATCGCCGCCGTCGAGCAGGCGACGCACCGAGGCGGCGATCGTCAGCCAGTCACGCGGGACGATGTTCTCCGAGAGCTTGCGCAGCGGCGTGTCGATGACAACCTCCGGCGGCTCGTCCGCTGCCGGCCACCCCTCACCGAGCAGCCCTAGCTCGGCGTCGTCGGCTGCGGGCCGACCGCCAGCGCCGAGCCTCGCGGCTCGGCGCCGATCGTGCCACCCGTGAGCACGACGCCGACCTTCACGCCGCGCTCGCGGCCTGCTCGAGCCGGTCGTCGCCGTAGAACACACGACCGTCGACGCGCGTGCAGGGAACACCACCGATGCCATCGGCGATCGCCTCGTCGGTGACGCGCTTGAGCTCGGCCTTGATGCGCGGGTCCGCGACGGCAAGCGTCGTCTCGTCCGCGTCGAGCCCCACCGCTGCCGAGACCTCGCGAACTGCATCGAGGTCGGACAGGTCCTTGCCCTCGGCAAACGCTGCCGTGAAGGCGGCTCGCGCGAACCGACCGCCGGCGCCGCGCTCGCCCGCCCACAGGGTGGCGCGCATCGCGGCCAGAGTGTTGTTGGGCCACCCCTCGGGCCAGCGCACGGGCGGCAACCGGTAGGCGCGCGCCCGCGACTCGACCTCCGCCATGTGACGCCCGCGCTCGTGCGTGTGCCCCCACGAGCCCCACCCCCGCTGCGCGAAGATCGCACCGACCAGGACCGGCTGCAGCCTCACGCCGTGCCCGAGCACCTGCTCGCAACGCGACACCGCAAGGTACGCGTAGGGCGAGCCGAGATCGAAGTAGATGACCGGTGCAGCTGGTAGGCATAACTTGCTGAGCGTTCAGCTATCATACCATCATGGCCATGAGCGTCCCGGAACCGCGCAACCTCGCCGATGACACACCGCTCGAGCGGGCGGGTGCAAGCACGCAGCCGAGGGGGGGGTGCAGCCACCAGCCGCGTGTGCGCGACGCCGGACGCAGCCGCGAGGCGATCCTGGAGGCGGCGGAACGACAGTTTGCAAGCCGCGGCTTCGACAGGGCGAGCCTGCAGGACATCGCTGCTGCCGCGGGCCTTTCGCGCGGCACGCCGAGCTACTTCTTCGGTTCCAAGGAGAGCCTGTACGAGGCCGTGCTCGGGCGCGTATTCGAGGAGCGCGACGAGGCGACTCGGCAAGCGTTCGAGCCGGTGCTCGCGTGGGCGGCCGGACGCGGCGACACTCGAGCGTTGAAGCGGGCGCTCGAGCGGGCCGTCGCCGGCTACCTCGAGTTTCTGATCGCGCGTCGGTCCTTCGTGCGTCTGCTCGACTGGGAAGCGATCGGCGGCGGGGGTCGGATCCATCATGGACGCGCACGCGCGCGCGGGCCGGGACCCGCGCGAGGCAAGGCCATGAACGACGCCTTTGCGGCGGTGCGTGGCGTCGCCAGAGGAAGGCATCTCGCGGCGTTCGACGTCGACGACGTGGTGCTGGTGACCGTCGCCTTGACCTTCTCGATCGTCTCGCAGCGTGCCACGCTGATGAGCGCCCTCGCCCGGGACTTCGAGGACCCGGCCACCCTCAGGCGCCACACAAGGCGGCTCGGTGTGTCGGGCACCGCTGGCTTGGGGCTGATCGATCATCGCCGGGCGAGCCTCGGGCGTGAGGTCAGTCGATCATCGCCGCGCGCGCCTCGCGAATACGTCGCTGCAGCAAGCGCTACGTCACCGGTGTAAACCGGCCCGCTCCCGTCGGTGAGCAGCTCGTGAACGATCGCGACCCCGCGCGCGTACAGGGGACGGCCGCTGCGCAGCAGCTCGCCCAGCGCGCTGAGATCGTCGATGTTCTCGCGGACGGCGACGCGCCGCGGCACGGCCCACCAGCGACGTTGCGGGCCAGTCGCGGCTCGCAGGGCTCGGTCGAGCCCATCGGCGAGCGCCGCGCGCTCGCGCGCCGAGCTCAGCCGGCGGGCACGTGCGGCCAGGCGCGTGGAGCTGCGCGGATCGGCGCCGGCGATCAGTTCGCGGTCGAGCGAGGACGCGCGCAGGCGCGCGGTCAAGCGGTCGCGCCAGCGTGGACTACGCGTGCGGGAGAGCACACGATCGAACGAGTGCGAGTAGCCGTCCGGCGTCGTCGTGTGCGGGGCGGGCTTCGAGGTCTGCGATAGCATCTCCTAACACCTCCAAAGGCGATTTGCTGGTGTCTAAGTTGTAACCTACTACCCAGATACGACGGTGTCAACCACTACCAACGACCTGCCGCACGCGCTCGACCTCGTGATCGGCTTCGTCAACACGCTCGACGTCGAGCAGGGGATGGACGAGCTGGAGGGCGACGGGTTGAGCGCGTGGCTCGATCGTCGCGGTCTGTCTGAGCCCGGTTTGACGATCGGCAGTCGCGAGCGTGAGCAGGCGGTCGAGCTGCGAGAGGCGCTGCGCGGCCTGATGGTCGCCCACAACGGCGGATCGCCCGACGCGCGGCCGGCGAGAGGCTCGAGCAGGTCTCGCGAGCGGGCGAGCTCGGCGTGCAGTTCGCGCCCGACGGCACGCCTAAGCTTGCGCCGCGAGCGCGCGGTTTCGCCGCCGTGCTGGCTCGACTGCTCGTGCCGGTCGTCGAGGCGAGCGCCGACGGCACGTGGAGGCGCGTCAAGGCGTGCCGTGCCGATGACTGCCACTGGGCGTTCTACGATCGCTCGCGCAACCGCTCGGGCGTGTGGTGCGAGATGGCCGTATGCGGCAACCGCACGAAGGTGCGGACCTACCGCAGGCGCGCGCCGGCCGGCCCGTCAGCCGCGTAGGCCGAACCGTCAGTCGCGTAGGCCGGCCCGTCAGTCGCGTAGGCCGGTCCGTCAGTCGCGTAGGTGAGGGCGTCAGTCGCGTAGGCGGGCTCGCTCGATGACCCGTCCAGATGCTCCCGCGGACCTCAACTTGCGCGCTTTGCATCCGATTGTCTGTGCGTGCAGGCAGATTCCGCTCCGCCGGCCAGTCTCCAGGACGCTGGGCAGCATCTGTGCTGCACAATGTCCGCCGTGCTCGTGCGACTCGTGCGCAGGCGTGGGGGCGAGGCGAGCGTCGCATCGTTGCTCGCGCAGGCCGGCTCGACGCACGACGCCACGTATCTCGAAGACATTGAGCACTGGATCTCGCTGGACGAGGCCTGCGCGCTGCTGGAAGCCGGCGCCGAGGTGACCGGCGAGCACGACTTCGCACGACAGGTCGGCGCGGAGATGCTGCGCCAGCACGCCGGAACGCAGGTCGCGACGATGATGCGGTCGCTCGGATCGCCCGAGGCGATCTACCAAGCCGTGGCACAGGCGTCGTCCAACGTGAGCACGGTCAGCGACCTGACGTCGCTGGAGACGGAGCCGGGCCGAGCCCTCGTGAGCGCAGTCGCACGCGACGGATTCACGCGCCGGCGCGCCCACTGCGACTGGACGACCGGGCTGCTGTCCGGACCTCCGATGCTGTTCGGGCTTCCGCCGGCGGACGTGCAGGAGCTTGAATGCCAGGCGCGCGGAGACGCGCGCTGCCTGTACTCGATCGACTGGGACGCGACGCTGGCGCAAGCCGACCCGCAGGAGCGCATCACGGCGATGGAGGCTCAGCTCGTGGCGATGTCGCAGAGGCTGCAGAGCGCGTATGCGACGGCCGGTGACCTGATCTCGACGGAGGAGCTGGGCGCGGTGCTCCAGCGGATCGTCGAGCGAGCGGCCGATGCGGTGCGGGCGCCGGGCTACATCCTGGCCGTGCGAACCGAGGCCGACGCCGAGCTGCGGGTGTTCAGTCATGGACTCGAGCTGGCGGAGGCGAGCAGGCTCGCCGCGAGGTCCCGCCCGGACACAGCTGGGACGGAGGAGTCGGTGCTCGTCGTCGACGTGGCCTCCGCCAGGCGCAAGTACGGGACGTTGAGCGCGCGTTACCCAACGGCAATCCAGTTCTCCTCGCAGGAACGAGAGATGCTCAGCCTGTACGCGAAACACGCGGCGGCGGTTCTCGACATGGCGACTGCGCTCGACGAGTCCGCGCGGCGCCACGCGCAGGTCAGCTCGCTGCTCTCGCTTTCGCACGCGGTGGCGCAGGCCGGCACCACCGAGGAGGTCGCCGAGCGACTGGCCGCGGCTGTGCCGGAGGTCGTGTCCTGCGACGGCATGGCTGTGTGGCTGTGGGATGACGAGGCCAAGCGCCTGGGCTCGATCGCTGCGTGGTCGCGCGAACCCGAGCGGACGGCGCGCCTGCGCGACATGTCGATCGACACCAGCGACACGCCGCTGCTCGAGCGGATGCGCTCCACGCAGCAGCCGCTGTTCTTCGAGCGGGGAACTGACGACGGCTTCGTCGCGGCGTTGATGGAGGAGCTGGACCTGGTCAGGCTGGCGGTCGTCCCGATCGTCACCCGCAACACGTTCAGGGGCGCGCTGTCGGTTTCGGTGACGGCTCGACCGGAGCGACTGCGGCCGACGAGCGAGCTGCTCGAGCGACTGACGGGCGTCGCGGCGCTCGCAGCGCCGGCGATGGAGAACGGTCGCCTCGTCGACAAGCTGCACCACCGGGCCAGCCACGACGGTCTGACGGGCCTGCTCAACCGTGTCGGCTTCCGGCACATCATCGACGCCACGCTCGCTCGCGCCGAAGGGCGTCAACAGCCATTTGGCCTGCTGTTCGTCGACCTCAACGACTTCAAGCAGGTCAACGATCGGCACGGGCACGAGGCCGGTGACGAGCTGATTCGTCAAACGGCCAGACGGCTACGCTCGATCTGCAGGGGAAACGACCAGGTGGCTCGGCTGGGAGGAGACGAGTTCGCGATCGTTATCGCCCCGGTCGGATCCGCGAGTCAGCTGCACGCCGCCGAGCAGCGCGTGCGGGCCGCGTTCTCTGAGACGTTTGAGCTGGTGGACGCGACCGTCTCGCTCAGCGCCAGCGTCGGAGGAGCGATCTGGCCGATCGACGGCGCCAGCATGTCGGAGCTTCTGAGCCGCTCCGACGCGGCGATGTACACGGACAAGACGCGGTCACGGTCGTCACTTGGCGTCGTGCAAGCGTCGGCGCGCACGCCCGTCTAGTCGTTTCGGCGCGCTCGCCCGTCTAGTCGTCGTCGGCGCCCTCGCCCCACGTCCGTCGCGCCGGGCCGAGCTACGCCGGGCTCGGCCGCTCGAGGCGTACAAGCACGGCTCACCCGTACACGCGCGGCTCACCGATACGCGCGCCACGTGTCCGTGAACCGCGTCCCGGCGCGATTCAGCCCACTCACCGCGGCGAGCACGTCGCCTTCGCCGTCGACCATCTCGATCGACGCGTTGGAGGAGTCTCCGAGCGCCTGGTAGTGCGGTTTGGCGGGCTGTTTGCCGTGGCCATTGGTCTCGGTGAACGCCACCTTGTCGGTGGCCGGAGCGACGCTGTTCCAATCGGCCAGCGGATCGTATTCCCCAGCCGTTTCCGGCCGCTCCACGATCGACTCCGCGGACAGGCGCGGGCATTCGAGTTCCGGCGAGCAGCTGGCGACTTCCGTGTAGTTCTGCTTGTCGGTTTTGTCGCTGACGCTCAGCAGGAAGCTTTCGCTCGCCGCGACATAGACGGCGGTCGCCTTGATTTTGTCGCCCGGAGAAATCGTGGTCGGCATGGGGGTGATGAAGTTGGTCGGGTACATCTCCCACCACGCGTAGTAGGTCGGCGTTGACTCGGGGCCGGCGTCGCACTGTGCCGCCGTGCCCGCTTGCTCGACCGTGTTGTTGAGCCAGCCGTCGAAGCCGACCCAGAAGACGGCGAACGCGCCCGGCGTGCCGCACTGGACGGCTGGCTGCACGAACGTGCTCTCGACGGCGACGAGCGGCTGCCCGGGCGTTGCGACATAGCCCGACCAGTTGAGCGACTGCTCGCGCGACGTCGTCCCTTTGCCCAGCGGACCGAGCTGTTCCCTGTGAACCGGGTGGTCGGGCGCGGCGACGTCGAAGCCCGCGAGCGTCGGCGATGCTTGATCAGGCGGGCTCGCGAGCGTCGAGCGGGGCGCCGGCGTGCTCGCAGGGCGCGCGACCGCGGAGCTGGTACCGGAAAGCTGCACTGCAAGCACAGCGAACGACGCCGCCAGACAGCAGGTACGTGCGTGTCCTCGCCAGCCCATCCCCATCGATCCCCAAATCACCCAATCCCTCGGAAAACCAGCGGCTGCGAGCGTAGCGGAGATCTACGCGCTCGGTGGCGGCTGCAAGTCGGGCTGGGACGGCCGCGCTTCGCCCACGGCGCCGGTTCCCGGCAGCACCATCCACAGCCGCGGTCCCAGCTCGACCAGGCGCTCGGCGGTGATCGCGGCGACGCTCGCAGCGCCTTCCTGGCGCATCCGCTCGGCGAGCTCGCGCCACGCTTGAGCGACCGGCGCCACCCGAATCGTCGGTCCCCAGCCGACGGCATCGCGCAGCTCCTGGGCGCGGCTGCTGACGTCTTCGACGGTCAGCTCGCCAAACGGGCGGTTGGCGCCGCGGATGAACACCTCGCGAGCGAGGATCGCCTCCGCGTCGAGCTCGGGGCCGCTCATTCGAGCTTCGGGCCGCTCATGGTCCGTTGCCCCTCCGGTCGCGTCAAGCCTGGCGGCGACGGCCGCCTGACCGTAGGAGATCCCTCCGTCGCCGATCGGCAGCCGTTGCGGGATCAGCACCCGTAGCCCGGCGCGTTCGAGCCCGACCGCAGCCCCCTCGAGCAGGCGGCGGTTCTGAAACACGCCGCCGGACAGCACGACGAGACCGGTCTGCGCGGCCTCCGCCGCGAGCGCGCAGGCGCGGACGGTCGCGCCGATCACGGCCGCGTGGAACCTGCTCGCGATACGACCCACCGCCACGCGCTCGTCGGCGTCTCGAGCCAGCGCTCGAATCGTCTCGCGCGGGTCGATCACGATCAGCTCCCGGGCCTGTTGCACGTCGATCGGGTAGCTGCCACGCTCGTGTGGATCGCAGGCCGCCTCGAGCTCGATCGCCGCCTGTCCCTCGTAGTTGGCCCGCGCGCGCAGGCCGCATAGCGCCGACGCCGCATCGAACAGCCGGCCCATGCTGCTGGTCGCAGGCGAGCCGAGTCCCGACCGCGCCAAGCGCGTCACCTGCAGCCAACGATCGCCGTCGACGCGATCGGCGAGCAGCCGGGCGCCGACGGCTGCTTGGCGCGTCTCGGCCAGCCACGCGCAGGCCATGCGCCACGGCTCGCGGATCGCGGCTGAGCCGCCGGGCAGCCTGACCGGCCTAAGCATGCCGACGCGTCGAAAGCCACCGATGCTCCCGGCCAGCAGCTCGCCCCCCAGACGGTCCCGTCGGGACCGTAGCCGGTCCCGTCGAAGATCGCCCCGACCGCGACGCCCCGCTCGCCGTGCTCGGCCAGGCATGCCGCCAGGTGAGCATGGTGATGCTGCACGCCCAGCAGCCGGACCCCATCGAGCTCCAGTGCGTACTTGGTCGACAGATACTCCGGGTGCAGGTCGTGCGCGACGATCTCCGGCTCGATCTCGAACAGGCGCTTGAAGTGCTCGACGCCGTCCGTGAACGAGCACAGCGTCTGGAAGTTCTCGAGGTCGCCGATGTGGTGGCTGACCACGGCACGAGAACCCGTGACCACGCAGAACGTGTTCTTCAACTCGGCCCCGCACGCCAGGATCGGCCGCTCGGCGACGTCCGGCAGCGACACCTCCGCTGGGACATATCCACGCGAGCGCCTGATGAACAGTGGGCGCGCTCCGCTCTCCGCGGCGAGCACTCGTACGACCGAGTCGTCGGTGCGCGTCTCGATCGGGCGGTCGTGGGTGAGGATCAGGTCGGCGACGCCGGCAAGCCGCTCCAGCGCGTCCTCGTCTTGGTAGGCGATCGGCTCGTCGGACACGTTGCCGCTGGTCAACACCAGGCCGCCCGTGCCGCCGGCCTGCTCGAAGTCGCGCAACAGCAGGTGATGCAGTGGCGAGTAGGCGAGCATCAGCCCCAGCTCCGCGGCCCCCGCTGCCACCGACGCGGCGACCGGCGCCCCGTCGCGGGGCGCTACGAGCACGATCGGGCGCTGCGGTCCCTGCAGCAGCGCCTGCTCGGCCGGCGCCACCCGAGCGAGCGCCCGCGCTGCCTGCAGGGAAGCGACCATCACCGCGAACGGACGATCCTCGCGGCGCTTGCGCGCGCGCAGGGCCGCCACGGCGCGCTCGCTCGCCGCGTCGCAGGCGAGGTGGAAACCCCCGATCCCCTTGACCGCGAGGACGCTGCCTTCGGCGAGGGCGCGTGCCGCCGCCGCCAACTCGTCCTCGCCGTCCCGGAGACTCGCCGGGCTGCCGTCGGCCGCAGCAGCGAGATCGACGGCCCACACTCCCGACAGGCGTTCGGCTGGGCGTGAAAGCGACGGTCGGCTGGGTCTTCGTACTCGGCGAGGCAGCGCTCGCACATGGCAAAGCCCGCCATCGTGGTGAACGGTCGGTCGTACGGAATCCCGCGCACGATCGTGAAGCGCGGCCCGCAGTTGGTGCAGTTCACGAACGGGTATCGGAAGCGACGGTCGTCGCGGTCGAACAGCTCGGCCAGACAGTCGCAGCAGGTCGCGCTGTCCGGTGTCACCGGCGCGTCGACGCGCCCCTCGTGCGAGCTGTTCACGATCGCGAACCCAGCTTCGTGGCGCGGCGCTACGTCGTCGAAGCTCAGCTCGTCGAGCACCGCCAGCGGAGGGGCCTCGCACGGCAGCCGCGCGAGAAATCCCTCGATCGGCTCCGATCGGCCCTCGACCTCGACGAGCACTCCGCTGGCGTCGTTGAGCACGAAGCCGGCAAGACCGCACTCGCGTGCGAGCCGGTACACGTACGGACGGAAGCCGACGCCCTGCACGATCCCACGCGCGCGCACCCGCACGCGGCGCCTGCCCGCGACGTCGGCCGCCGGCGCCAGCGCGCTCACGGCGCGGCCCCCGCGACCTCCACCAGCTCGCGCAGTCCATGGTAGGCGCTCGCCTGGGCCTCTTGGATCCGGGGGATGTGCTCCGAGCGCGTGACGATCACGAAGTCGGCCAGCTCCTCGGATGCGATGCGGCCCCCGTCGTAGCCGACCAGCACGATCGTCTGCAGTCCGCGGCGACGCCCCTCCGCGAGCGCCTCGATCACATTGCGCGAGTTTCCGGAGGTCGACAGGGCGACCAGCACGTCTCCGGGCTCCCCATAGGCGATCACCTGGCGCGAGAAGACCGCGTCGATGCCGATGTCGTTGGCGATCGCCGTGAGGATCGCCGGGTCCTCGGTCAGGTCGATGGCGGCCCAGCCGCGACCGCCCGCTAGCGGCGCCTGGAAGTCGGCGACGAGATCCATCGCGTCGGTCGCCGAGCCGCCGTTGCCGAGGGCCAGCAGCTTGTGCCCGCGCTCGAAGCTGTCGCGCAGTGCCAGCGCGGCGGCGATCAAGGCATCGCTGGTTCTCGGTCAGGGTCTGCTCGCGCAGAGCGGCGACGTCCTCCGACTTGCTCAGCGCCGAACGCGCCACGTCGCGGATCACCGGCTCGAGCTCGCGCTCCTGCTCGGCGAGGAACGGATACAGGAAGCTCGACGCGCCCGCGTCGTGCGTGCGTCGCTGCGAGCGATCGGACAGCAGCCCGCGGTGCTCGAAGAACACGTGCACAAGCTCCCACAGCACGTGGTAGAGGGTCTCCACCACCTCCTGACGGACGTAGGGGTCCTCGCTGGCCGGCTCGAACTGCAACTCCGCGCCGGACTCGGAGAAGGCGATCGTCAGACATCCGCGGCCCCGGGCGGCGGCGATCGCTTGGGCGGCCTCGCCGTGATCCTCGCCGACTCCGAAGCCGATCGCGATGTCGGCGCCTCGCGCGAGCAGCCGCACCTGGTCGGCCAGGTCCTCGCCCTCCCCGGTGAGGCCGATCGCCGGCAGGGCGCGCTTGCCGACGATCACGGGATGGACGAACTCGACCGCCACGTGGCGGGCGTCCGAGCGCGCCGCGGGCGAGCTGGCCAAGGCGAGCAGGCGCCCGCCGCGGGCGAAGCGCTCGGCCATCGCGTGACAGAGCACGGCGAGCCGCCTCGCATCCGCCTCGAACAGGTCACGGCTGACCAGCAGGCGCGCCCGCAGCATGTCCTGCAGGCGCACGGCCAGGCTGTCCTCGAGCAGCAGCTCACGCAAGCGCAGGCTCCTTGGCGGCCACCGACGAGAGCCACTCGCGCCAGGCCTCGATCCCCTCTCCGGTGCGAGCGCTGAGGAGCATGCGAGGGACGCCCGGATGGACCTGGTCGAGGTTGTACAGGAAGCGCTCCATGTCGTAGTCGAGATGCGGCAGCAGGTCGATCTTGTTGACCAGCACGAGGTCGCACGTGCGGAACATCAGCGGGTACTTGAGCGGCTTGTCCTCGCCCTCGGTAACCGAGGAGACCATCACCCGGCGGTCTTCGCCGACCTTGAACTCGGCGGGGCAGACGAGGTTGCCCACGTTCTCGATGACCAGCAGGTCGAGCTCGGCGAGCGGCATCTCGCCCAGCGCGCTGCGCACCATGTTCGCGTCGAGGTGACACTCGCCACCGAAGCTCGGGTCGGTGTTGAGCTGGGTGACCGGCACGTGCAGGTCGGCCAGGCGATCCGCGTCCATCGACCCCTGCACGTCTCCCTCGAGCACGCCGACGCGCACTCCGGCCAGGGCGCCGACCGTCCGCTCCAGCAGCGTCGTCTTGCCCGCGCCGGGCGCGCTCATGAAGTTAACGACGCGCACCTCGGCCCGATCGAAGTCCGCGCGGTTGGCATTGGCAATCGTGTTGTTGGCGTCGAGCGCCTCTTCGACGACCTTCACTTTGACGCGGTGCATGCAGCCTCCTCGATCTCGATGGACTCGACTTCGAACTCCCCTCCGCTGGCGACCTGCACGTCGGAGCCCTCGCACGCCGGGCAGCGGAAGGCGGGAATCTCGATGTCCCACTGAAACTCGCAGCGATCGCAGCGCAGGCTCGCGGCGATCTGCTCCTGCGCAAGGCGCGCGCCCTCGCAGACAGTCCCGCGGGCGACAAACTCGAAGTAGAAATCCAGCGTGTCGGGCACGACCTGGCGCAGGCAGCCGACGCGCATGTTCACGACGCTCACGTGACGCCCGCCCGCGTGCTTCTCGACCGTGTTCACGATCGCGCCGCTCAGCGACAGCTCGTGCACGGCCTCATCCCGCCACCGCCGAGCCGAACTCGTGCACGGTCTGCATCACCAGCTCGACAGCGCGATCGACAGCCGAGCCGACCTCCTCCGACAGACCCCAGCCCATCGACTCGACCTCAGCCGGCTCGCACGCGATCACCATCACTCTCCCGGGCCACGCCCCGATCGAGCGGACGAAGCGCAGCACGGTCTGCGGGTCCATGCCGTGCGGGTTGATCACCTCGCCGTCCTCGATCCCCGCCTGCACCGAGTCCTCGTCGGGCTCCATCACGTACAGCGTCCCCGGCTCCCCGCCCTGGCGGCTGACGTCGAGGATCACCAGCGCGTCGTAGCCGCGCATCACCTCGTAGGCGAGATCGAGCCCGCCGGTGCCGGCGTCCATCACCGCCACGCCCGA
Organism: uncultured Solirubrobacteraceae bacterium; assembly: GCA_963846205.1. GTDB lineage: Bacteria > Actinomycetota > Thermoleophilia > Solirubrobacterales > Solirubrobacteraceae > Palsa-744. The sequence continues at coordinate 253,435 of CAWJVB010000007.1, forward strand.
CGGCAGCTGGCGCTCCTCCAGCCGGCGGGCCACCTCCCCGCCGAAGCCGTCGTCACGCAGCCAGGCGTTGCCCACGCCGGCGATCAGGATGCGTGGCTCCCGCTCTGGACTCATCACTCGATCACCTCCACCTCGGGCGCGAAGAAGAACAGGTAGCGACCGCTCTCACGCAACAGCTCCTGACCCGGGTCGTCGTCGATCGTGACGCCGAGATGCGTCTTGCCGTCGTAGTCGACGAGGATCCTGTCGATCGTCGCGGTGCGACCGTCGAGCATGCGCGCGTGCAGGTCGGCGTCGGGTCCGGGGCAGATCCTCACGCGCCCACCCTTGCGGAACACGACCCCGTCGACCTCCTGCTGCTCCTCGCCCGCCCGTGGATCGCGCAGGCCAGCGGGCTCGGCCGGCGGGGTCGCCGTGAAGGCGGGTCGCTCCTGCACCCTGTCGCCGATCGTGACGCGACCGTGCAACGCGGCGATGTCCTGCGGAGTCGCCGCGGCGGCGCGCGCGACCATCTCGCGGACAGCGGGATCCTGGCGCTCGATCTCATCGCGCTCGGCGTCGCTGAGCGTCCGCACGTGCAGCAGCAGCGCCTCCTCGATCTCGGTCGAGTCGAACATGCCACCACGGCTCTCCGGGGCGATCTGCGGATGGTCGGGCAGCACGATCGCGGCCCCGAGCACCGCGTCGTCGGTAGGAGTGGCCAGCACCGGGTAGGTGTTGACGCTGGCGCAGTCGCGCTCGAGCGGGGATAGGAACGTGCCGTGGCTGACGCGCAGCAGCGGGTGGGTCGACAGCAACGAGCGCGACAGCGCGCCGGCGCGCTCCAGGCCCGCTGGGCATGGTGTGCGGTTCTCGACTCGCAGACTCGTCTCCCACAGGCCATCGCCGATCGCCTCGACGCTCAGCTCCAACCCCACCGCCAGCCGACCGCCGGCTCCGCTCGGCTGCAACGACTCTGACTGCAGCGGCGCGTCGGCCAACTCCCGCAACGAGCGAGGCGGCAAGGTGGGGCGACAGGCCTCGCCGGCGTGGCGCTCACCCGTGGCGGCGAGGAACCGCACCTCGGCCCGCAGCTCCGCTTCGGGGGACGCGCTCAGCACGCAACGCAGCTCGAGGTGATCGAAGGTGCTCGAGCCGCCGGCCGCGTAGGCGGGCGGATAGACGATGCCAAACGGTGTCGGCGTGGAGTTCTTGGTCGCGCCGGGCGTGTACGGATACAGGGCGTAGCCCTCGTACAGAAGCGAGTCGAGCAGCCGCTCGAGCGCGCTCTCAGCCATCGCCGGGCTCCTCGAGCAGCTCGCGGACGCAGGCGTCCATGGTCGGCTGCGCCCGCCGCACGCGCTCGCGCTCGAGCGCCCGGAGCGTCTCGGAGCGAAGCGCGATCCAACCGGTGTTGGGGTAGTGCTGCTCGATCGCCTCACTGAAGATCCTGACGGGCATGCGAAAGCCGATCGAGCGCGACCAGGGCACCAGCACGATCTGCAGCGCGCCCGCCTCGTTCTGGTAGTAGACGACGCCGTTGAAGTGCAGCGCCAGGGGCGCCTCGCCATCGGGCAGCGAATACAGGTACTTGCTCGCCGCCACCTCCATGTCGTAACCGCAGGCGACCGGCACGGCGACGGTCGTCGACCCGGTGAACGCCGGCACCAGCACGTCGAGCTGCGACCAGACCAGGCTCCGGGTCGTCACCGCCCACCGCTCGGGAGGCCCGAACAGCCCGGCCAGGCGCTCGTGCGTGGTGTCGTCGTAGGCGCGCCTGGCGGGCTCGATCATCAGCTGGATGGTCAAGGCGATCATGTACACGGGCCGCCCGCTGGCCTCGGACACCTGCAGGTCGAACAACAGCGTGGGGGTCGCCGCGTGGTGTAGAGCGCGCGCGCCCAGCACCTCGAAATCCGGCTCCGGCTCGGCCTGCGCGGCTCTCGGCGGGGACGCCTCGGTGGGCGTGTCGCGCAGGCCCGGAGAGCTCACGCGGGCACCGCCTCGGCGCGCAGGCCATCGAGGAACTCGGCGATCTCCGCCTGCACGCGAGCTCCGCCCGAGATCCCCTCCCAGCTGGCCTTGACCAGGCCGGTCAGCTCGTAACAGCGATCGATCGGCGCGATCAGATGCGAGTGAGGATCGGACAAGCGGTTGACGATCAGCCCCTCGACGTCGGCCTCCAGCCCGCCGAGCAGTGGGTTGAGCTCGACCATGCGAGTCCACGAGGAGAAGTGCAGCTCGCTCTCGGTGGCGCCGGCGGGACTCGGATACATCGCGACGACGCATCCGGCGGTGCTCGACTGCATGAAGAACGCCAGGCCGATCGGGATCTGAAAGCTCGCCCACAAGTCCTCCGGGAGCTCGAGCTCGGTCAGCCACAGCGTCCTGCTCCCGGTAGGCCGGTACTCGGGATCGCCGGAGCGCAGCGCCCAGCAGCTCTCGCACACGCACTCGATCCTGCGCTCGGAAAGCTGCAGCAGGTGGCGATGACCGTCGGGAATGCTCGTTCCGCAGATGTCGCAGCGCGCAACATCCTCGGCCACGCCTTGGCCACGGCGGTCGACGCGCGCTCCAGGGTCCCCGGGCGTGCCTAGCGGGCCCGCGGGCATGCCCACCGGGCCTCCGGGCATGCCCACCGGGCCTCCGGGCATGTCTACCGGGCCTCCGGGCGCGCCTGCCGGGCCACCCTGCGCTCCCGGGGCGGCGGAGGATCCGATCCGTCCCGACCGGGCCAGGCCGCGCAAGCCCGACACGACGCGCGCACGCCGGCGCGAGGCGATCGCATCGGCTACCAGCTCGCTCCCGGCGGCGGGCCCTTGCGCGCGGGGCCCCGACGGACTGTCGCGCCCGCCGCTCACGTGAGCAGCGCCACCTTCACGCCGCCCTGGTCGCGCAGCAGCGGCACCGGTTCGAGCTGGATCCGGTCGTCGTCGAGCGAGCGTCCGGCACGAGGCAGGAAGAACGTGCGGGCGCAGTCCGGACAGCTGAGCGCACCGTCGAGCAGCTCTCCACCGTGCAACGGCGCGCCGCACGCGGCGCAGCGATCCCGGTAGGCGAGCAACGTCCCGTCGACGTTGGCGACCACCAGCTCCGCTCCCGCGACCTCGGCGGCGGTCAGCTCTCCGACGGGCAGCCCGTCGAGGTGCGCGATCTCCTGCCACGACGGCGCCTGCGCAGCGCCGGCGAGCGCGCTCGAACCCTCGGCGCGCGCGGCGGTGCCCGCCATCGGCAGCTCCAGCGCACCCGTGCCGGGAGCCCCGGCTTCGACCCGGTGGATCGGCAGCGTCGGCAGCGCCGAGTCGGCTTCGTGTAGCGGGAGCATCGGGCCCGCGGTGGCTGCCGGCACACCGATCCCCTCCACCTCGAGTCCCTCCAGGTCCGGCGCGGCCTGCTCGAGGGCCTGCTTGATCGCCAGCTCGAGCGTCACGGTCGAGGCGGCGCAGTCAGAGCAGCTGCCGCGCAGCCTGATCCGCGCGACGCCGGCGTGCAGCGAGAGCAACTCGACGTCGCCGCCGTGGGATTCCATGTACGGGCGGACCTGCTCCAGCGCTCCGTCGACCCGCTCCTGCAGGGACACCGGGTGCAGGTCGTGAATCAACAGCAGCGCTCCCAGCAGTGGGTCCTCGGCCATCGCCCTCAGCGCGTCGCGTCCGTCCTCTCCGCCGAGCTGCAGCGAGCTGACGATGTGCTCGAGCCCTGCTCCGTACATCTGCACGAGCCCGCCGACGAGCCCCTCGGCAAGCTGCTTCGCCTGCGAGGGCTCGACGGCGTCGAGGCGCTCCTGCAGTTCCTGCACGAGACCGACGAGCTGCTCGGGCGAGGTCGATGCGGTGGCAGCCATCGCGATCTCCTCAGGCCATCGCCGTCGGAGTGTGTACGACCTTGCGCACCTTGCCGCGCCCGTCGTACATGTGCACGCCGCACGGCAGGCACGGGTCGAACGAGCGCACCGCCCGCATGATGTCGATGCCCTTGAATTTGTCGGGTCCGTTCTCCTCGAAGATCGGCGTGTTCTGCACGGCGTCCTCGTAAGGCCCCGGCGTCCCGAAGCTGTCTCGCGGGCTCGCGTTCCACGGCGTCGGCGGGTAGGGCTGGTAGTTGGCGATCTTGCCGTCGCGGATCACCATGTGGTGCGAGAGCACGCCGCGCGCGGCCTCGTGGAAGCCACAGCTGACCGCTTCATCGGGAACCGTGAACTGGTTCCAGCTTTTCGTGCGCCCCGCCTGCACCTCCTTCATCGCGCGCTCCAGGCAGTGCAGTGCGATCAGCGCGCTATAGGCCTGGTGGTAGGTACGCGCTCGATCGCGCTCGATCGCGTTGGACTTCTCGGGCACGTGCCACTCGAGTTCCATCTCCGGCATGTTGGGGGAGCGCGGCAGGGCCATCTGGATCGAATGTCCCGTCGCCTTCGCGTAACCGAAGTCGACCAGACCGGCCTTGGCCGTGCACCATTGACGGGCGAACGGTCCTCCGCCGGTGTCGCAGCAGACGTGCGTGTCGGTGCGTTTGTCATAGATGCGCGGGGAGACCACCCACGTGTACTTGTCGGTGAAGTCTCGCTTCTGGGGCCGGGGAAGGGTCACCTTGTTCCACGGGTGGTTCTTGTCGACCGGATTGCCCAGCGGGTCGTGAGTGACGTAGGTCGGCTCGTTCTCCCAGGAGTCGAAGTAGGATGAGCCGAGCAGGATGCGGATCATCAGGTTTATCTCGACGAGGTCGGTCGAGATCAGCTCGCCGCCGATCGCCACACCGGGCGTGATGTAGCGCTTGCGCCCCCACTCCGTCATGTTGCGATAGTCATAGTCGACGTAGTCGGGGTCATCGAAGGAGCCCCAGTTGACGAGGTTGGTCTCGCGGTAGCCGACCATGTCGTAGCCCGGCAGCTGCTGTAGGAAGAAGTCGTACAGGTCGTCGTGCATCGGCACGCTGCGCTTGACGTAGTCGAAGTAACGCATCAGCCGCACGTAGTAGTCGGTACAGGTCTGGTGGGTGATGTCGGCGCTGCACCCGCCCGGCATGATCGTCGAGGGGTGGGTGTGTCTGCCTCCGAACAGGCAGTACATCTCGCGCGTGTAACGCGCGACGTGCAGAGTCTCGAGGTAGAACTCTCCGGTGAACGGATTGAGCGCGCGCATGATGTCGGCGATCGTGCGATAGCCGTGGATGCCCTGATGGGGAGCAGCGGTGCTCTCGGCAGTGGCGAGCAGGCTGGGGTTGGTCTCCTTGACCATCTGCTCACAGAAGTCGACGTTGGCCATGCAGTCGTTGAAGATCGCGTGGTCGAAGATGTAGTCGGCGGTCTCGGCGAGGTTGAAGGCGAGGTCGCCCAGCGGCGGCGGCTTGACGCCGTAGGCCATGTTCTGGTTGAGGCACGAGCACGTACAGTGGTTGTCGCCACAGATTCCGCAGATGCGACTGGTGATGAAGTGGGCGTCGCGCGGGTCGATCCCCTTCATGAAGATGTCGAAGCCGCGGAAGATCATCGAGGTGCTGTAGCACTTGAGCACCTGCCGGTTTGAGAAGTCGATCTCGGTGTGGATGCCAAGGCTCCCGACGATCCGCGTGATCGGATCCCAGGACATCTCCTTGACCATCACTTTCTGCTGCGCAGGCGTTTCGGTCGCCATTTGCTTCTCTCCTCACTCGGCCGTCAGCCGGAAATAGTCGAAAAAAGATCGCCTACAAGCGGGGTCTCTCGGCGCTCACCACCTCGTCTGGTAGCCGCTCGAGAGCGTCGTGCCCCTGTGCCGCCAGTCCGGCTCGACGTCGTACTTCGTCCTGATGTTGCGCTTGCGCGCCCAGCGGACGATCGGCCCGTAGCTCACCTCTATGATGCGCGCAGCCCAGGCCCCGTATTTGTCCTCGTCCATGAACGGCATGAACTTGTCTGGGAAGCCGGGCATCGTGCACGCCATGCATATGCCGCCGACATTGGGGCAGCCGCCGATTCCGTTGACCCACCCGCGCACCGGCACGTTGCACTTGACCACGGGCCCCTTGCAGCCGAGCTTGACCAGGCAGCGGTGATCGGAGCCGTATTCGGTCGCGAACTCGCCCTGCTCGGCGAAGCCGGCGCGGTTGCAGCCCTCGCGCACGGTGCGCCCGAACAGCCACTTGGGCCGCAGGGCCTCGTCGAGCTCGGGCGCCGGCGCCAGCCCGGCCAGATGCAGCGCGAGATACAGGAGCGTCTCGGTCATGTTGTCCGGCTGGGCCGGACAGCCAGGGATGCAGACGATCGGCAGGCCGGCCTTGGACTTCCAGTCCCAGCCCAGGTAGTCGGGCACGCCCATCGCGCCCGTGGGGTTGTTCTTCATCGCCGGGATCCCGCCGTAGGTCGCGCACGTGCCGACGGCGACGACTGCCGCGGCCTTGGGCGCGAGCCGGTCCATCCACTCGTTCATGGTGATCGGCTGACCGTCCGCGGGATTCACCGCGAAGCCCGTCCAGTGACCGTCGCCATTGATCTCCTCGTTGCCGAGCGAGCCCTCGATCACGAGCACGAAGGGGTCGAGCTTGCCCTGCTCGGCGTCGAACCAAGCCTGCGCGTAGTCCTGGCCGACGGCATAGTCGACGACCTGGTTGTGGACGACGACCTGCGGCATCCCGGGAATCGCCTGCATGATGATGTCCTCGAGGCTCGGGTTGGTCGCCGAGGTCATCGCCACCGAGTCTCCCTCGCAGCTGAGACCCGTGGTCATCCACAGGACGTGCGCGGTCACCGCCTCCGTCTTCTTTTGCTCCTGGTATGCAGCGGTTGCCATTCGTCTCTCCTCTCGGCTCAACAGATCCTCGGCAGCGGGTCGCCTACGAGCTGGTCCATCACCCGCCGTCCGCCAAAGCTCGTCTCCACGAGCACCATCCCAGGCGGTTCCGTCCGCACCTCTCCGATCTCCGCCGCCTGCTCGCAGCCCGGCACGCCGCGCAACGCGTGCAGCGCGACGTCTGCCACGTCGGGCGCCACGAACGCGACGAGCTTGCCCTCGTTGGCCACGTACATCGGATCGATCCCGAGCAGCTCGGCGGCGCCGGCGATCGCCGGCGCGACCGGCACGGCGTCCTCGCGCACGAGCATCGCGACCGACGACGCACGGGCAAGCTCGTTGAGTACCGCGGCCACCCCCCCGCGAGTCGGATCGCGCATGCAGCGCAGCTCGGGGCCGACCGCAGCGAGCAGCGCGTCGACGGCGGGCCACAGCGACCTCGTGTCGGACTCGATCGCCGCGTCCAGCTCGAATTCGCCGCGCGCGAGCATGATCGCCATGCCGTGTTCGCCGATCCCGCCCGACAGCAGGATCCTGTCACCGGGTTTGATCGCCGCCGGAGCGAGGCTGGCGCGCTCGTCGCGCTGACCGATGCCCGAGGTGCACAGGTACATGCCGTCTCCGTGACCGTGCTCGACGACCTTGGTGTCGCCGGCGATGATCTCGACGCCGGCGGCTTCGGCGGCGGCTGCGATCGCCTGCACCTCGGCTCGCAGCGCGTCGGCGTCGAGGCCCTCCTCGAGGATCATCGACAGGCTCAGCGCGAGCGGCTTGGCGCCGGCGACCGCGAGATCGTTGGCGGTCCCGTTGACCGCCAGCTCGCCGATCGAACCGCCGGGAAAGCGCAGCGGCCTGACGACGTAGGAGTCGGTCGTCATGGCGAGTGACACGCCGTCTAGCGCGAGCTCTCCCGCGTCCGCCATCTGAGCGAGCGCCGGACTGGCGAAGGCCGGAACGAACAGACCCTCGATCAGCGTCTGCGTCGCCTTGCCGCCGGCGCCGTGGGCCATCGTGATCTGGCTGTCGCGGAACTTGGCGCGCTTTCCGCGGGCCGTCTCGATGATCCCGAGGATCCGCTCCTCGCGCTCGGAGATGGTCGCGGGCTCGCCCATCACACGACCTCGCGCTCACGGGCGAAGCGCCCGAAGTTGTAGTAGGCCGCGCAGGCGCCCTCGGAGGACACCATGCACGTCCCGATTGGGCGCTCTGGCGTGCACGCGGTGCCGAACACCTTGCACTCCCACGGCTTGATCACGCCCTTGAGCACCTCGCCGCACTGACAGGCCTTGGGGTCCGCGACGCGCACGCCGGGAACCTCGAAGCGACGCTCGGCGTCGAGGTCCGCGTAGGCCTCGGACAGCCGCAGACCGCTGTGGGAGATGAACCCGAGACCGCGCCACTCGAAGTGCGGGCGCAACTCGAACACCTCCTCGAGCACCTCCAGCGCGCGCAGGTTGCCCTCATAGGGCACCACCCGGCTGTACTGGTTCTCGACCATGCAGCGACCGTCGGCGAGCTGTCCCAGAATCATCGCGACCGACTGCAGGATGTCGAGCGGCTCGAACCCGGCGATCACGACCGGCTTGCCGTAGTCGGCGGGGATGAACTCGAACGGACGAGCGCCCACGACCGTGGAGACGTGGCCGGGCCCGATGAACCCGTCCAGGCGCAGGTCGGGCGACTCCAGCAGTGCACGCAATGGAGGGACGATCGTGACGTGGCTGCACATGCACGAGAAGTTGCGAACGCCCTCGGAGCGCGCGCGCTTGAGCGTGAGCGCGGTCGACGGCGCCGTGGTCTCGAAGCCGATCGCGAAGAACACGACCTCTCGCTCGGGGTTCTGCTTGGCGATTCGCAGCGCGTCCAGCGGCGAGTAGACCATGCGCACGTCGGCCCCCGCGGCCTTGGCGTCGAGCAGCGTCCCACTCGAGCCCGGCACGCGCATCATGTCGCCAAAGCACGTGAAGATCACACCCGGCTGCTCGGCGAGCGCGATGCCGTCGTCGACGCGGCCCATCGGGATCACGCAGACGGGGCAACCGGGCCCGTGCACGAGCTCGACGTTGGCGGGCAGCAGGTCGTCGACCCCGTACTTGTAGATCGAGTGGGTGTGTCCGCCGCACACCTCCATGATCTTGTAGTGGCGACCCGGCTCGACCCGCGACAGGATCTCGCCGGCCACGGCGCGCCCGAGCGCGGCGTCGCGAAACTCATCGACGTACTTCACGTGTGTGCCTCGGCCGCGGGGAGGGCGTGGCGATCGCCACTGCGGCGTGCACGAGCAGCTGATCACCGATACGGAGCGGAGCGAACGAGCGCCGTCTCGACCGTGCTGCGCTCGCCCTCGCCGTCCTCGCACAGCGCGAGCGAGCGCTCGGCGTCGAGCCGGACGACGGTCATGGGCGTCGCCTCGTCGCCGCAGGTGATGCAGTGCTCGTCCGCGCAAGCGAGGGCGTCCTCCCGGGAGCGGCCGGTGGGTTCGAGCCCCGTGGGGGCGAGGCCGGTGCCGGCGGGCGCCGAAGCGCTCATTCGATCACGCTCGCCTTCAGCTCTTCGAGCTCCTGCTCGTAGTCGGAGCCCATCCGCTCGAGCATGTCTCGCGTGGCCCGCGCCTCGAGCTCGTCGACCTGAGAGATGGCAAAGCCCACGTGGATCAGCACCCAATCGCCCGGACCCACGCCCTCGCCGTCGACGTCGAGCAGCCCGATGTTCACGTTGCGACGCACGCCGGCAACGTCGACCTTGGCGAGTCGGTGCTCGCTGTCCACCACCTCGACGATCTGACCTGGGATGGCAAGACACATGCAGCCGACGTCCCTTCTGGTGATGAGGCCCGGCAGCGCCGGCCACAACTGAAGCGGGCGCCAACAGCACGCCACATGGGCCTTCTACCACCTGCGGAAGGGACCGATCGGGTACCGGTAATCCCGGTTACAGGAGCGGCATGTAACTTCGATTACCGGGTAAGCAGACAGGTACGTGGAAGGGCGCGCGAGGCGTAGACTCGCGACCGGACCAGTCCACTCTCGGAGGAGACTGCAGGCTTCGCATGGCGCCAGATGGCTGGGATGTCCTATCGCTGAGGACGCCCCCGTGGCGCGGCCAGCGTGATCGCGACACGCGGCCGGAATCGCCTCCCCTATACGCCTACCTACTCGACGCCGACGACGATCTCGCTCAGGAACTCGACATCCGCATGCGCTTCTCGGCCCGGCAGCGCGCCACGGCGAGGGTGCTCGAAGCGGAAACGGGCGAGTGCGACCTGACCGTCAGCCTGGTGGCGGTCAAGGATGGCCCAGGACTGCTCGTGCTGGACGGCCTGCTGGCCGCGGAGACGCGCGTCGCCGACCGCACGGTCAGTGAGCTGGTCGGTAGCGGAGATCTGCTGCAGCCGGCGAGCATCGTCGCCGACGAGATGATCGAACGGGTCGCGAGCTGGCGCGCGCTCAGCCCCACCCGCCTGGCGGTGCTCGACGCCGACTTCGCCGAGCGGGTGCGACCGTGGCCGCAGATCACGCAGGCGCTGCTCCGGCGCGCCGAGCGCAGAGCGGACGAACTCGGGCTGCTGCGAGCGATCACGAGTCAGCCGCGGCTGGAGGTTCGGCTGGTGCTGCTGCTGTGGCACCTGGCCGCCCGCTGGGGAAGGGTCGAGCCGGCCGGGATCAGGCTCTCGATGCCGCTCACGCACCGCGCACTGGGGCAACTCGTGTCGGCCGAGCGGCCATCGATCACGCACGCCCTGGGACGGCTCGCGGACGCCGGACTGGTGACAGGCACGGCAGGCGACTGGCACCTGCACGGCAGCTTGGACGAGCATCTGCATGCGCTGATCGATCGCCCCGCACCCCTAACCCAGCGCACGGTCGGGCGTCGCCGCTCCCGCTCCGGGCTGGCCTGACGGCGATGGGCGCCGCCGAGTCGACTTCGCGCGCGGCGCCCGCCCAAGTCCCGATCAACGTGCTGTGGATCACGAGCGGCTTGGGCTGCGACGGCGACTCGATCGCGATGACGGCGGCCACCAACCCGAGCCTCGAGGACCTGCTGCGGGGATGCCTGCCCGGGATGCCGCCGATCATCCTGCACAACCCGATGCTCGCCTATGAGAGCGGCCACGAGTTCATGCGCAACTGGCACGCAGCCGCCAGGGGCGAGCTCGACCCGTTCGTGCTCGTGCTCGAGGGTTCGGTTCCAAATGAGCAGATCAACGGCGACGGTCACTGGGCCGCACTCGGCGTCGAGACGGGTAGCGCCGAGCCAATCCTCACGTGCACGTGGATCGATCGGCTCGCGCCGCGGGCGGCGGCGGTACTGGCGCTGGGCACGTGCGCCGCCTACGGAGGCATCCCAGCGATGCGCAACAACCCGACCGGCGCGATGGGACTGCGCGACTACCTCGGGTGGAACTGGGTCTCCCGGCTCGGCGTGCCGATCGTCAACCTCCCCGGCTGCCCGGTGCAACCGGACAACATCACCGAGACGCTGCTGGTCCTGGTGCTGCACCTGGCACGGATGGGCCCGGTACCCGAGCTCGACGAGCAGGGACGCCCGCGAAGGCTGTTCGAGCGCACCGTCCACGAGGGCTGTAATCGGGCGGGCTTTGCGCAAGAGGGACAGTTCTCGAGCGAGCACGGCGAGAGTCGCTGTCTGGTCAAGCTGGGTTGCAAGGGGCCTGTTGCGAAGTGCAACGTGCCGGTGCGCGGATGGGTCAACGGTATCGGCGGCTGTCCCAACGTGGGCGGCATCTGCACGGCGTGCACGATGCCTGGATTCCCGGACAAGTACCTTCCACTGATGGAGCCTGACAGCGCCGCGAAGCTGTACGCGCGGTCCGCTCGGCTGTCCGGCGGGTCGCTGGTCAGGTACCTGCGGGAGCGGCGCATCCGGCGCAATTTCGACGTCGAGCCGCGCTGGCGCCGGCGCGGCTCTGAGCTGCGCAGCGGCTACCGCGCAGGAGCCGAGCGCATCACGGTGGCGCCGCGCTGAACGCATGGCGGTCGTCGTGATCTTCGAGTGCGGCATCTGCGGACGGCGACCGGACCCCGACACGCAGCGCGCGCTCGAGCGACAGCTGCTCGACCTCCGCCACGGCGAGTACCTCGACGCGGAACCCGGTCACTGGCTGAGCTGGCACGGGCGCGGCATGTACGGCCCACACCGCTACGCCTGCGCGCAGCACCGTGGCGAGCTGAAGGCTCTGCTGCGCGAGCACTACGGCACGCTCGGCTGGCATCCGTGGGCGATGGGCCCGCATCCGTGGGCGGGGCGCCGCGGCACCGATCGCGCACGGCGCCTTGCGCGTTCGCTGCGCTCGACGTTTGGCGCCCCGGGCGCCTAGCTGCGCACCCGCGCGGCCGGCCCCCCACGACCAGCACCTCCACGACGACTGCCCGCACGGCCGCCGGGGTAATCGTGCTTACTGCGAGCGCCTCGCACCTGCAGCCCGCTGGTATAAGGCCCCTCGACGTCGGTTACGGGCTAGCAGCAGTACTCGCCAAGCGAAGGAGGTCGAGTGAGCACGGTCGGCATCGGGGCGCCCGGCGCAGGCGCGTCTCGGCTGCGTCGCATCGGGGGCTCGCTCGAGCGCGGTCAGTGGCGAACCGTGGCGATCATGGCGAGCGTCGTCCTCGGCCTGCACGCGCTCGGCTTCTTCCTGCTGATCGCGCTGGTCGCGCCGCACCACTATCGTCTCGGCGCCGCAGGAGGCTTCGTGATCGGTACGGGGGTCACCGCCTACACGCTCGGCCTGCGCCACGCCTTCGACGCCGACCACATCTCGGCGATCGACAACACGACGCGCAAGCTGATGGCCGAAGGCAAGCGCCCGATGAGCGTCGGCTTCTTCTTCTCGCTCGGTCACTCGACGATCGTGTTCGCTCTGGCGTTCCTGTTCGCGATCGGCGTCAAGGCGCTCAGCGGGCAGGTGCAAAACCACGGCTCCGAGCTGCACAACGTGACCGGCTGGATCGGCACCGGCGTGTCCGGGACGTTCCTGTATGCGATCGCCGCACTGAACATCGTGATCCTGATCGGGATCATCAAGGTCTTCGCCAGGATGCGAGGCGGGGACTACGACGAGGACGAGCTCGAACGCCAGCTGGACTCGAGGGGCTTCATGAACCGCTTCTTCGGGCGCTTCACGAAGACCGTCACGAAGCCGTGGCAGATGTACCCGATCGGGGTGCTGTTCGGGCTCGGCTTCGATACGGCGACCGAGGTGGCGCTGCTGTTCCTCGCCGCGGGCGCGGCGGGGGCGGGGCTGCCGTTCTACGCGATCCTGTGCCTGCCGATCCTGTTTGCCGCCGGCATGTCGCTGCTCGACACGATCGACGGCTCGTTCATGAACTTCGCCTACGGCTGGGCGTTCTCCAAGCCGGTGCGCAAGGTCTTCTACAACATCGCCGTCACGGGCCTATCCGTGATGGTGGCGCTGGTGATCGGGACGATCGAGCTCGGCGGCATTCTCGCCGAACACCTGAATGCCAAGGGCTCGTTCTGGACGTGGCTGGAGAACATCAACATCAACGTGCTGGGGTACATCATCGTGGGCATGTTCGTGCTCACCTGGGTCGTCGCCCTGGCCGTGTGGCACCTCGGCAACATCGAGGAGCGCTGGAGCGCCCATCTGGCCGATGGCGGGCCGATCCCATGACCAACTCGCCGCGGGCCGCGAGCCTCGCCTTCGAGACGCTCGAGGGGGCGCTCGCCGCGCTACGCGAGCGCGGCCTGCGCGTGTCGGCTCCGCGCCGGCTCTTGCTCGAGGCCCTGTTCGCCGCCGACGGGCCGGTGGCGGCTGAGCGGGTCGCGGTCGCACTGCACCTGGACCCAGGCTCGGTCTACCGCAACCTGGACGCCTTCGAGCGGCACGGGCTCGTGCAACATGTGCACCTCGGCCACGGCCCAGGGCTGTACGTGCTGGTGGGCGGGGGCGAGCGAGAGTACCTCTACTGCGAGAGCTGCGGCGCAGTGCTCACGCTCACCCCCGGCGCAGCTTGCACCCGTCCGCGAGCGGATACGCGAGCTGTTTGGCTACACCGCGAGCTTCACCCATCACGCGATCGTCGGCGTCTGCGAAACCTGCTCGCAAGATCGTTCCCGCGCGGGTCAGGGCTCAGGGCAGAGACGCGCGCGGGCGCGATCGGGTGACCGGCGGGACGCGAGCCCCCATGCGCACGAGCACAGTCACGGCGACTACGTTCACTCGCACGCTCACGCTCACGGGACACCCAGGCGTGTGCACGAGCACGGGCACTAGCCCGGATCAGGAGCCGACGGCGAGCAGCATCACGACATGCGCCGGATTCACGGCGATCCGCTCCTTTGTGGTCGCATCGGTCAGCCACACGAACTCCAACAGCGCGCCGCGGGCCGCGTTGAGGATCTGGGCCTCCACATCGTTCAGCTCCCCCTCGACCCGACGGCGCTCGCCGGCGACGAGGAGTATCTCGGTCGAGGACATCGGACTAGCTCGGGCAGGCCATGGGTGGGCGAATCGCTGCGACGGTCTGCAGTCTACGCTGCATCTGGCCGCAACGGGGCCGCGCGACGTGGCTCGCCTCGCCCGCGTGGATCAGCGCACGACCGCCCAGCTGACCCGTCACGGCATCGATCGTGGGGGCGTCTGCCCGCGCGAGGGCGCTCATCGCCGTGCGCGAGATCCAGCGCCCGCCGAGCCTCCTGAGCCTCGGTACATGCCTTCTCTGAACAGAGCGTTGCTCGCCGAGTTCCAGCGCTCGAGCTGCGTGTCGCTGAGAAACGGCGTGGGCAGGTGTCGATTGATGGCGTCCGTCAATAGCGCGGTGCCGAGATTGAGGACGACGACGTGAAGCGCGCACCAGGTTAGATCCGCGTCCGAGCGAAGTAGGCCTTTGTCGGCCAGCGCTTGCCACTGGCCGAGCGCTATCGCGACGAAAGCGTCGAACAGCCCAAGCGCGGCCTCGTCGCGGTCAGCGGCGGCGCGGGCAACGTAGAGAAGCGCCGTCGGGTGCTCGCGCATGAGCGCGGTCACGCGGTCGCCGAGCTCTTGCTGGATCTCCGCCGATGAGCCATCGGCCGGCGGTTCGTCGAAGGCATCGGTCGCGATCTGAATGACGTAGTCGTTGACGGCCGCGATCAGGTCCGCCTTGGTGGGGAAATGGTGCTGCACGAGCCCAGATGAGACCTGAGCGGCCTTCGCGATGTCTCGGATCGACGTTGCCGCCACCCCGTCGCGCGCGAACCCGTCGAGCGCAGCGTTACGCACGCGCGCATACGTGGTGAGGTCTGTGTCAAGGACACGCACGAGACGAAGACTATGCGATACACACGTATGTGCTTCAATACGTTTGTATGGCGGCAGGATTGATGAGGGTTCCCTGGCAGCGAGGACCAGACGACGGTAAGGCTGGTCCCGCCCTGGTGAGCGTCACGGCCTTCACGCTGTCACGCGCAAGCGATCTACCCGGCGCCTACATGGCCGCAGCGCGCCTGCGCCATGCGTGGCCTCATTTGCAGGGCGCCATCGGCATGTGGCTGTGGGCAGAGCCGCTACGGAAGAGATCCGGCGCGGTGTCGGTGTGGCGAAGCGAGCGGGATCTGATGCGGTTCGTACGCTGGCCCGTGCACGTCGAGATCATGCGCAAGTACCGCGCTCGCGGAACCCTGACCTCCACGCACTGGGATACCGAGCGCTTCGTCGCCCACGAGGTCTGGCGGGAAGCGGTTTCGCATCTCGCAGGTGGCGAGATCCGGGCAGCTGTTCGCGAGGACGGGGACGCGCGGTGACCGCGAACCCCTACTCGCGGCTGAGCGCCGCCAGCGGAGTGCTGTTCCTGCTCGCCTTCAACCTCGCCCTGTTCGATCTCGGGCCGCCGCCCAAGGCCAGCGACAGCGCGCACAAGATCGCCTCGCAGCTCGTGCACAGCCACGGCAGGATCCTGCACGGCATGTATCTAGGCGGGCTGGCGGTGATCCTTGGCGTGTGGTTCTTCGCGACCGTGCGAACGTGGCTCGAGCAGGCGACAGAGCACCGGCAAGCGCAACTCGCCAGCTGCGCCCTGGCGGCCGGCCTGTTCGCGATCGGGCTCGGTACGGTCGGGATGATTCTCTTCTACGGCGCCACCTACAAGGTTGCCGGCGGCGGAGCAAGCGGCCTGCCTGTGGTGCGAGCGCTCACCGACGCCGGGAACGCGGCGGTCGAGCTGACCAAGTTCCCCCTGGCGGCGTTCCTCTTCAGCGTCTCGCTCGCCGCGGGGCGAGCCGAGGTCCTGCCAGCCTGGTTCACTCGCGCCGGCTTCGCATCGTGCGTCGTACTACTTGCTAGCGCAATACCTCTTTTCGCCAAAGGCTCGTTTACTCAATTCGGGGGTGGACTGGACATAGTCGGCGCCGTACCCGGGATCCTTTGGGTCCTCACGCTCAGCCTGTTGCTGGTGAAGGAGTACCCCCGTGCGGCTCGCGGCCCGGCGGCTCGTGTCGCTCCACTCACCTGAGCGACGCCGGCCGCGGGCGGCGACCCGCTCGAGCCACTCGCTACGATGCCAGCGCCATATGATCACGACGGATCGAGCGCGAGCAGGTTCTCGACTTCGGCGGCTGGGTTCGCCCTGATTCGGTTCCACCGCGCTTGACGGCGACGTCCGAGCGCGCCATCGAACTGATCAGGACGCGGAACGGAGAGCCCAGCAGGATCGTGCGAATTGCGGTCGTATCCGACATTCACGGAAACCTCACCGCCTTCGAGGGGGTGCTGGCGGACCTCGAGCGGCGAGGCGTCGATCGGGTATTGCACGGCGGCGATCTCGCTCTGATGGGTGCGCAGCCGGCCGGCGTCATAGACCGGGTGCGCGAGCTTGGCTGGGAGGGTGTCGTCGGTAACACCGACGAGGTCCTCTGGCGCCCGCAAGAGCAGGCAAGACAAGAAAGCCTGGCCCCCAGGTTGGGGGCTTTGCTGAGGCTCATCTTCCATGAGTACGCGCCTGCGACAGCGGAGCTGCTTGGTGAGGAGCGCGTGGCTTGGCTGCGCGAGCTGCCAGCCCAGAGGGACGTGGAGGGAACGGCGCTCGTGCATGCGCTCCCCGGTGACCTCTGGCGAGCACCGATGCCTGACGCCAGCGACGATGAGCTGTCGACGCTGTACGGGCCGCTGGAGGCAGCCACCGTCGTGTACGGCCACATCCACCGGCCGTTTACGCGCTCGCTGGACATGCGGCTGACGGTCGCCAACAGCGGCAGCGTCGGAATGCCTTGGGACGGCGACCCACGCGCCTCGTATCTGCTGATCGAGGATGGGCGTCCTCGGCTCGTCCGAGTGGAGTACGACGTCGAGCGCGAGGCCGCGCTGCTGCTCAACAGCGGCTACCCCGACGCGCCGAGACTGGTGGAGATGCGCCGTCGCGGAGCCTTCGTGAGGCCGCCGTGAGCGTGACAGAGAATGCCCGCTTGGAGTCGGCTCGGGCAGCGCTGAGCTCTCGGGGATACGCTTGGATCGAGCGGGCTTTTGAGACACCCGAGCACGCCTTTGGCCTCGCGCGCGCACTCGTCGCGGAATGTTGCGCCAACGATCGCTCTGCCCCGCTCTCGGTGATCGGCGATTTCGTCATCCCGCCCGCGGACAGCGGGCAGAGCCGGGACTTTCAGACCCTGCATTTCGATTTCGGACTGCCTCTTGAACCGAGCGCTGAGCAGGACGTGGCTCGATATACGGCGCTTCACGCCCCCAAGTGCATCGGGCATGTCTCGGCGAGCACGCGGTTGGTGGCGCTGTCCGGGCTGCTGAGCCAGCGGACGTGGGCCAGCCGTCCCCAGCTGGTTGACCGACTGATCGCCTACGGCAGAACCCACGGCGCCTGGGACGACGCTCGCGGTTACACCGAGGGAAGCCTCGCACGGATCGTCGAGGCTGCGGACGGCGCCTCGCTGACGTTGCCGAGCGTCAAGGTCGCGCCCGATTTCCTGTGCGGCCTGGAGTTCGACAGCCTGCCTGCCGAGCTCGAGTTCTTCGCGCGCCACGGTCTCGTGGTCGAGGAGGTCGAGGTCGAGGTCCGTTTGCGCCCGGGGAACTGCTCGTCTTCGACAACCTAGCGTTGGCCCACGGTCGTCGCGGAACGCGTCAACCCGGGGAGCTACGTCAACGAGTGTTCGGCCATCAACACCTCAGCACGCCGGCTCAGCTTCAAGTGCGCGAACTGCTGCTCGACGCGTTCTGTGCAGGCAAGCCGCGTCTGTAGATCGTGACGATGGGATCGATGGGGAGGGCACGACGGCACGGCCCGTCATCTGGAACAAGGGCCAAGTCCGCAGACGTCGCGGCCACGCGAGCAGGGTCTGGTGGTAGCCTACGACCACGTGCAGGGACGGCCCGTGTTTGTGGGCCGATTGGGGTGTATTGACTCAGTCCACCAAGGGTGGCGAACTTGATGAACTCGCCGGTGGTTAGACCAGATGTGGGTGACGAGGAGATCCAGGACATCGCGAGTCTGTGGTGGCTGCTGTTGCTCGGGGGATTGCATCGCTCGTGGTTGGAGTCCTGCTGCTCGCATGGCCGAGCCGAACGTTTGAAGTGATCGCGATTCTCCTTGGGGTCGAGCTGCTGGTGAGCCGGGGGGCTCCAGATCGGGATGGCATTCGGCGAGCGCTCGGGATCGCGTACCGGTTCGCTCGTTCTCGGCGCCGTCGCCGGGGTCGCCGGTCTGATCGTGATCAGACACCCCGGTGGGAGCCTCCTTCTCATCTCGCTCGCCGTTGGCATCTTTCTCGTGCTGTCCGGGGTAATCAGGCTCGTTTCGGCCTTTGAGAGCACCGAGGGGCGTGGCTGGATGTTGCTGGGAGCCGTCGTAGACCTGGCAATCGGGGTTGTCATCGTCGCCTGGCCAAAATTCGGAGTGAACTCCCTGGCGGTTCTGGTGGGCATTGCGCTCGTAGTCCGGGGCATGCTCGAGGCTGCTTCAGCGTTGACGCTGCGCTCCGTGAGCAAGCTCTCCGATATGAGCTCGGCTCGATGCATTGCGCTTCGGAGGCGACCGCTCGCCGAGCCTCCTTGCTGAGCTGCGCTGCTGCTCAGCGCAGTGGCGTTGGCCGCCTGCGGCGAATCGGACCAGGAAAAGGCGACGGCTCAGGTGTGCGCGGCTCGGGCCGACATCTCCAAGCAGATCGGCGATCTTCAATCCCTAACGCCTTCGACCAATCTCGTCAGTGAAGTCAAGGGACAAGTCGAAACGATCGGCAAAGATCTCACCAAGATCAAGGACGCCCAACCCAAGCTCGAACCAAAGCGAAGGGAACAGGTTCAGTCGGCGACTCAAGCGTTTGAGACGGAACTCACCGCGGTCTCATCCCGATTGACAACCGGCTTGCAATCCGGCAGCCTGGAAACGCGACTGAAGACCGCCGGGTCACAGGTCGAGTCTGCGCTGCGTCAGCTCGCGGGAGCCTACAAACAAGCGCTTGGACCGATCAGCTGCGCCTAGCCGCGAGCGAGGCTTACTCGCGAGAGCCGAACAGCCGCAGGAAGAACAGGAAGATGTTCAGTACGTCGAGGAAGATCCCTGCGGCCAGGGGAACGGCTTCCTCGATGCCCGCGCGGCGCATGCGATTGAAATCCAACAGCGTGTAACCGCCGAAGATCGCGAGCCCCAGCACCGCATAGATCACGTCGGCGTGCGGCATCGACACGAGCAGCGAGATGAACCCGAACACGATCAACGAGACCAGTAGCACGAACAGCACGCGATATCCACCGGATAGGTCGCCGGCGAATCGAATAGCCAACGCTCCCGAGGGCCGACACGAACAGGGCAGTCGCTCCCGCCGCCTGCCAGACGACCTGCGGTTCGACTTCTGCGTATTGGTCCAGACCGCCGCCCAAGCCGAGCCCGAGCAGCAGCCCGGCCGCGAACAGCAGCGTGATCGCGAGCGCCTCGGAACGGCGGGCGAAGTTCAGCCCGACAATGCAGATGAAGCCGAGTACGAAACAGACGAGCGACGCGCCCCCGACAAAGTTGCGCCCCAGGTAGGCGCCAAGGGTGAAGAAGCCAACCGTCACCGCGACGAGGCCCATCACCTGACCGAACACACCGGCGCTGCCGACACTCTGCACCGAGCCGAACATCCCACGATCGCTGGTGTGGGAGCTCGCCGAGTCCATCGCCGACATCTTCTCACAGCGAATGCCTGGCCCGTGCGGGCTCGAGCTTCACGCAGTCGCCGTGCCTAGGGCCGAGGAGTATGGTCGGCGGATGACAGCAGTGAAGATGAAGGAGGCTGAGGCGGCAGTGGCCCAGCCAACGATCCGCGAGCGGGTCGAGCGGGGCAAGAGCGCGCGGGCCGAAGTGCCTCGCTCGAGCCACGCCGCCTACGTGGCTTCACCCCAGCGCGTCGATCCGATCGAGCTGCTCGAGCTTCAAGCGCCCGACAGCACGTCGCGCTTCGCGCTCGAGTACTCCTCGTCGTTGATCGCCCCGCGCTCGTGCAGCGCTGCCAGCCGCTCCAGCTCGGCAGCCTTGGAATGGCCTTCGCCACCGGTGCTGGGGGCGGTCGCTCCGCGAGCGTGGGCTATTTTCTCACCAAGCGCGTGACCGAACTCACTCATTGCCGCGCGTATCGAGACCATCTGAGCGTCAGGGAACTCATCGGCGATCTGCTTTCCGAGCACATACGCGCCGGCGAACGCGAGGATCGTGAACAGAAGCATCGTCAGCGGGTTGCGCGTGGCCGGGATCGGCCCCCAGATGAACACGAGCACGAGCAGCGCCGCCGTGAACCAGTAGGCGAGCGCCGGGCGCGCGTGGAGATGCGGCGCCAGAAAGCGGCGAGCCGCCGCCGCCCAGCGTGCCGGACCGGCGAACCACGCCGCGAGGATCAGCGGCAGGCCGATGATTATCGAGGCGCTGGCAACCTGCACGAGCAGCGACGTGGCGACCGAGTAGGCGTCGTTGGCGGCAGGTTCTATGGAGGCGTCTTTGGTGACCGCCGACACGAGCTGACCCTGTCCGATCTTGCGGCCCAAGATCACGATCAGTCCGGCCAGCACGAAGCCGAAGCCGACATTCATCAGCGTGCGTCGCCGATACCCGCGCGCGAGCAACATGGCCAGGGCGTACAGTGCGACCGCGACAATCGTGAGCAGCAGAGCCAGCGCCTGGAGCGCTTTGGCCAGGTTGCGCACCAGGCCGAGCTGTTTGGAGGTGACGATCTTGACGCTCGCAACCGAGGCCGGCAGTTTGTCGGCTAGATTCCGGGACAGTCCGAGCCGCTGGGCGAGATCCGCCACGATCTGATGCAGGTTGAGCGAGACCGTGCCGCCTTCGATGCGCACGCGAGATCCGCCGCCCTTGACGATCGCGACGAGTGTCTGGGCGGCGGCGCGGTTGGCCTTCCTCCAGACGTTTTGCACCTGCGGCGTGGCCAGTGCCCGTTCGGCCGCCTGTTCGGCGACGTTGTGGAGCGCTCCAGAGATCGGGCCGGCGAGCGGCTGGAGGCGATTCGGCAGGCCCGACTTGACCTGAGCGGGCACGTTCACGTTCACGTACAACTGGTCGATCAGGAAACCGGACAGGGCCGAGCGAATCGTCGGCTTCTGCAACAGCTCGGTGCTGGTCCTCGACCAGTTGTCCGGGTCCAGGAGCTGCCGATTGGCCCAGATCGCGAAGATCGCGAAGATCGCCAGCAGAGTCGCCAGCGCGAGGATGGCGCGCACCAAGATCCGATGGGGTCTTACGTTCGCGCTCCCGAGTGCCGGCGTTGCCGGCCTCCCGGCCGGCCGCTCCTCCCGTTGCAGGCGTGTCTGCGGGGGTGCTCGATTCCGGTCCCCCAGCTCTGGCCCTGGCCCCTTCGTCCGGTTCCTCCGCCACCGCCGGTCGAGCGTACCACCGCGCCTCGAGCCGCTGCGTCGAGCTCGCGCGAGACGGCTAGCGGATCAGGCGTTGCCCCTCACCCAAGCGCGCGCACCACGCGCTTGGCGTGTCGGCGATAGAAGCGGGCCACCTCGAACTGCGAGTTCCCTCGATCTCCAAGCCGCATTTCAGTTTCCGTCTTGGAGGCCAAGCTACGCTAGCGCGGCATCGAGACGGCGAGGCCCGCCCGGTTTTGCCAGCTCACAGTCGATGCGTTGATCGCAATCGAGCTGAGGACCGGTGCTTCGGTCGTAGACGTCGTCTTCAGCAGTGCCTTAGGGCTCGAGAGTCGATGGGTCTTGACCGAAAGGACGCAAACCTCCCATTCGCGGGGGGGCGGCTTGCTGGGATGTTCGGCTTCGAGTGCCTCGTCGACCGCTTCTCCCGCAACCACGACCGTCCCGTCTTCGGCGATCGCGTAATCCAGCTCTTCCGAAGGCACTTTCGGCCCCGGTTCCTCTTCTTCGGGCATTTCTTCCCTCGCCCAGATTTCCCCTTCCTTGTCCGGTCCGCGCGGCAATTGCACCCATCCGATCGACGTCCCAGCGCCGCCCGACACGCCTTCCGCGAAGGTCACGAAGCCGAGCCGGTCGCCGACGAGCTTGTACTGCGAGACGGACTCGGCACTCAGGAAGGGCTGGCCCCAAAACGCGTACGGACGGCGCGACCCGCGAGCGCACAGATAGAACTCGTTGTA
This sequence comes from uncultured Solirubrobacteraceae bacterium, assembly GCA_963846205.1. Lineage (GTDB taxonomy): Bacteria > Actinomycetota > Thermoleophilia > Solirubrobacterales > Solirubrobacteraceae > Palsa-744. The sequence goes on from CAWJVB010000007.1 coordinate 275,742, forward strand.
GCGGGAGCCCTGCTGTCTCGGGTTGCCGTAGACGCTCGCGACCCTAAAGACGCGGACAGCTGGGCGCTTGAAGACCGTCTTGCCGGACCGGCAGCTGACGCGCCCGCTCGCATGTGCCGGTGCCGCGGCAGCGAGCATGCCCACGACCCCCACGATGAGGCTTTTTCGCATCCGCCTTCCTCCTTGCCACGAGATCCTATCTCCGCTGCGGATGCCGTGGCGCGGCATGTGCCCGCCGGACAGTTGGCGCGCTACCTGCGCGGGCAGGGAACGCGGATCACGTTGGTGACGGTTTTGGCCGGGATGCCGAATTCGCGTTCGCCGCCGAACGTCCCGCCGAACGTGACTTCGGTCTTGCCGAAGAAGCCGCCTTTCGGGCATTCGCCCTTCTTCGGCACGGTGCCGTAGGGGATCACCTTGCCGTGTGACCTGTAAGCGGCGCCCGCCTTGAGGTGGATTTTGCTCACCGACGCCAGCGGCGCACCGGGCACGGTGGCGACCGGTGGCACGAGCGTCTTCAACTCCCAGGAGTATTTGCCTGAGCTTCGTACGAACCGGCCGCTCGATACAACTTCGAGGCTCACGGGTGTCGAGCCCTGCGTGTAGAACAGGATGCTGCCGCCGGGGCCGAAGAAGGCTTGCAGCGAGGCGGTCTCGGGTACGCGTTCGCTCCCGAACGTTACTTCGCCGAGCACGCTCCCGAGCGTGCTCGCGGCCGAGTTCTTGGGGCAGCCGGTGGCGCCGATGTTCTTCAGCGTGGCTTCCGTGCAGGAGCCGAAGCCCGAGGGGTGGAGCTTCACGCCCTTTGGCAGGTAAACGTTGACCGCCGAGACCGGCGGCACGCTCCCTTTCGGGTTCTGGCCGGTGACGCCGTATCCAGATCCGACGATTTCGGCGGTGGCTTCGACGTCGGCGCCCTTGCCGTAAAAGTTGCCCGTGCCGGGGAATCCGGGGATCGGGACGGCGGCTGCCTTGACCTTCAGCGTCGGCAGAGGGATTTCTTCGGCTGCGGCCTGCGCCGGCATTGCGAGCAGGACCGACCCGAATAGGCCCAAGCAGATGATGCGTGCGCGTCTCATGTCGCTATGTCTATCAACACCCGCACTCGCCCCGAGTATCGCAGTAGCGCTCGGGCCGCCCAGCGCGCCGTGCTGACGTCGTCTTGCGCATACGTGCCCGCGCACGCCGATCGTGCCTAGGCCACGAGGGCCGATCGTTCGGAGTCGGGCAGCGCCTCGCGGAGGCTCCTTCGCGAGCTGATTCCGAGCTTTGTGAACACCTTGCGCAGGTGAAACTCAACGGTGCGGGGGCTGATAAAGAGCTGCGCGCCGATTTCCGGGTTTGTCAGTCCTTCGCGTGCGAGGCGGGCGATCTGCTGCTCCTGGGGCGTCAGCTGATCGCGCGTCTCGTCGACGCGCTTGCGCACCTTCTCACCTGTGGTCAGCAGCTCATGGCCTGAGCGTTCCGCGAACGCTTTCGCGCCCATCGATGTGAAGGCGTCATGTGCGTGACGCAGCTGCCGGCGCGCGTCTATCCGTCGGTTCTCGCGTCGCAGCCACTCCCCGTAGCTCAGCTGGGCTCGAGCGAGGTGCGCCGCCATCCGACATCGACCGAGCCGCTCGATCGCCTCCAGATGGAGATCCTCGGCTGCCGGACCGTCCGCTAGGAGCGCTCGCGAGCGCGCCTCGATCCCCTTCGCCCAGTCGGTGCCGCTCGCATAGGCTCGCTTCGAGAGACGGTCCAGCGCGGAGGATGCGACCTGTCCCTGGTCGCTTCGGGCGGCGGACTCGACGAGCTCGTACAACGCCCAAGAGGTCGTACCGACGTCATCGACAGCCGTTGCCTTGCGCGCAGCGTCGGCTGCCAGCTCGTATTTGCCGAGGCCGTTGTAGAGGATCGCGGTGGCGTACTCGGCATGGGTGATCGCGCAGCCCTCGCCCCTTGCCGAGGCGCCGCGGGTCATGACCCCGATCAGATCCGGGAAAGCATGCGCCTCGCCCCGCCAAGCTGCGAGTAGCAACGGGATGTAGGGAAGCGTCGGCTCCCTGATTCCCTTATCGAGACCCTCGGCCTCTGCCGCCAACTCTGCCGCCATCGGGAGCTCTCCCGCCTGGATGCGATAGCCGGCGAGGTAATCGAGCGAGTATCGAAGCTGGCTCAGTGTTCCGGTTACGCGCGCCAGATCTGCCTGCTTGGAGGCGAGCTCGAACCATGCCTCGTCGTCCCACAGGTCCATCGCCGCGATGTTGTACGACAGGCACAACCAGTCGCGGTTGCTGGAGCTCGTCGCGACGTGCGCGCAGCGCCTTCTTCAGCAGTGGCGCCGCGGCGGTGTACCCATCGGTCAAACGCGTCGCCAGCCCAAGGAGCAGCAACTGCTTCGCAGGCACGGGGTCGGCCTCTAGGCGTGCAGAACGAGCGGCGCGGGCGACCTCGATCACATCGTCACGGGGTGCAGAGCGGCCCGCGTAGATCGCGGCCACCAGAGCTTCTAGGTAGGTCTCGCGCGCAAGCTCGGCGTCGAGCGGCTCGAGCCGCCGCGCGACTCGCAGCAGCAGCGCCGGCGCATCGCTGCCGCAGCGCAGATCGAACGCGATCTCGGCACGCAAGCGCTGCACCTGGGCTTGACCGAGTTCGTCGAGCGGACCGACGTCCGCGATTGCGAGCAGCGCCTGCGCGTTTTCGAGGTCTCCCGCCGCAAACTTCGCCTGTGCGGCCGACAGCGCGCGCGACGCCCGCACGGAGGCGTCGGGGGTAAGCGCAACTGGATCGCTCCCATAAACGCGGCCGCGGCAGCGATACCGCCCGGCATTCAGCCGTGCTCGCCGAGCGCATCAGCTCTTCGGCCACCTCAGAGTTGAAACCGGTCGTGGCGTGGGCGCGGTGCCAGGCTTCGGCGATCGGGATCGCCCTGCAGGATCGGTAGCGTCCGCGAGTGCGGCGTGAGCGGCGCGCCGATCCTCCGCAGAAGAGGCGCGATAGACCGCTGATCTCACCAGTGGATGGCGAAAGCGGACCCGTGCTCGATCTCGAGCAACTGCTCGCCCTCCGCGGGTAGCAGGGCCGCCTCTCCGATCCCGATCATGGCGGCCGCGCGCAGGACCAGCGTCGCGTCACCGATCGGATCGGCCGCCGCCAGCAGCATCAGCTGCTGCGTCTCCTCAGGCAACTCACGAAGCCGCTCGAGGTAGTGGCCCTCGATTTGAGCCGGCAGGCTTCCTGCATCGGGAAGCGCGAAGCCGCCGGCTAGGTCAGCCGCCGTCAGGCCCCGCGGCAGCTCCAACAGCGCAAGCGGATTGCCGCGCGTTTCGGCGACGAGCCGATCGCGAACACTCTCGTCGAGTCGCCCCGGGATGACCGCGGCCAGCAGGACGCGAGCATCCTCGTCGGCCAGCCCTTGCAGCGACAGTTCCGGCAGGCCGATCAACTCGTGCTCCTCGCTCGGCTCGCGAACTGCGAAAACCAGCGCCACCGACTCTGCCAGCAGCCGTCGCGCGACGAATCCGAGTGCCTGAGCCGAGGCACGGTCGAGCCACTGCGCATCGTCGACGACGCACAACACCGGGCGCTCCTCGCAGGCCGCAGACAGCAGGTTGAGCGCAGCCAGGGCGACCAGAAAGCGATCGGGGGCATCACCGGAGGAGAGGCCAAATGCGACGCTCAAGGCATCGCGTTGAGGATCCGGGAGAGCGTCGAGCCGCCCAAGCAGTCGACCGCACAGCTGATGGAGTCCCGCGAAGGGCAGCTCCATCTCAGATTCGATGCCGACGCTCTCGATGACCTGAAAACCCGCAGCCTGCCGAACGCAATGGCGCAGGAGCGCCGTCTTGCCAATGCCTGGCTCACCACGGATGACCAGCACCGCGGAGTGGCCGCCCCGGACATCCTCCAGCAGGCGGTCGAGCATTCCACGCTCGCCGCTACGGCCTCGAAACCCCGGCGGACGGTGGGTGGTCATCGCTCGCCACAGCCTAGACCAGGGACGTAACCCGGGAGTCTCCCTGGTGCGACCGGAGATCTTCTCGGCGACAAGAAAGGGGCGACGCGAGGGGCCACAAACCGCGTGGCTATCGTCACCGGCGGCTCACGTGGCATCGTCCGGAGGGAGACAACGTGGAATTCCTAGTCGAGTTCGAGGTCGACGTTCCGCAGGGAACTCCGGAGTCTGAGGTCAAGGGCCGCGAGCAGGCCGAGGCATCGGCCGCGGCCAAGCTGGTGACTGAAGGGCATCTCCTCCGGCTCTGGAAGCTGCCGCTCGCAGCCCGCCAAGGCAAGGTCGTCGGCCTGTACTGTGCCGAGGGCCGGGCTCAGCTCGATCGTCTGCTCGGCGAGCTGCCGCTCTCCGAGTGGATGCATGTCGCCGTCACACCGCTCGAGCCGCATCCGAATGACCCGGCTTTGGCACGGGCACGCACGAGACAGGAGCAATCATGAGCAGCCAACTTCCCGATCCTCGCCTGACGCAAGGTCTACCGCCTGGAGGCGACGCTCGGCACGCCACTCGATCTCGGCGAGGTCGCCCAAGGCCACCGGCGGATCGTGCCCCAGACCGGCGGGACGTTCACCGGTCCTGAGATCAACGGCAAGCTGCTCCCGGGCGCCAGCGCCGACTGGCAGATCGTCCTGCCAGACGGCACCGCGTTCGGCGACATCCGCTACACGCTGCAGACCGACGACGGCGATCTGCTCTACGTCCAATCGCGAGGCGTGCGCCACGGCAGCGCCGAGGTCCTCGCACGTCTCGGACGCGGCGAGGACGTCGATGCCAGCGAGTACACGTTCCGCACCTCAACCCAGATCGAGACCGCCGCCCCCGACTCGACTGGCTGAACAAGGGCGTCTTCATCAGCGTCGGCGGCCGCCAGGCCACAGGCGTGATCTACGAGACCTACCTCGTCGAATGAGCCCGCCGCCGAGCACGCGAGGAGAAGGTCGCGATCATCACCGGCGCCTCGCAGGGCATCGGCGCGGGTCTAACAAGGCGTATCGTGAGCTCGGGTATGCCGTGATCGCGACCGCTCGATCGATCGGGCCGTCTGAGGACCCCGGCATCGTGACCGTCGGAGGTGACATCGCCGACCCCGACACCGCGCAACGCGTCGTGGAGGGAGGCGATCGAGCGCTTTGGGCGGATCGACACGCTGATCAACAACGCTGGAATCTACATCGGCAAGGCCTTCACGGACTACACGCTCGAGGACTTCAACACACTGGTCGCCGTCAACCTAGCGGGCTTCTTTCACATCACAACGCGCACGATCAGACACATGCTCGGCCAGGACAGTGGGCACGTGGTCAATGTCTCGACGACGCTCGTCGAGCAGGCGGAAAGCGCTCGACCAGCCGCGCTGCCCGACGCTGACCAAGGGCGGCCTGGTTGCGGTCGACCAGATCGCTCGCGATCGAGTACGCCTCCCGTGGTCTACGGGTAAATGCCGTTTCTCTCGGCGTTATCAAAACGCCGATCCACGACGAGAGCTCCTATGCGGGATTGGGCGCGTTGCACCCCGTCGGTCGGGTGGGCGAGATCGAGGACGTGGTCGGTGGAGTCCTCTATCTCGAGTCGGCGCCCTTCGTGACCGGAGAGGTCTTGCACATCGACGGCGGCCAAAGCGCCGGGCACTAGCCCTTCGAGGTCGACCAGAAAGGCGAGCTGCATGTCTCGAAGTTCTCATCACCGGTGCGAACAAGGGTCTCGGCAGGCACGCCGCGCAACGTCTATGACGTGAACGTGTTCGGTGCCGTGGGAGTCCTGCGCTCTTTCCTGCCGCTACTCGATCGATCGGCGTCGCCCGTCGTCGTCAACGTGTCCAGCGGCTTGGGCTCGCTTGCAGACGCTGTCGATCCTGAGAGCGCCTACTTCGGTGTCGTCAGTCCGGCGTACTGCTCGTCGAAGGCGGCGCTCAACATGCTCACGATCCAGTACGCGAAGGCGTTCCCCAACGTCCGTATCAACGCGGTCGATCCGGGCTTCACTGCCACCGACCTCAACGAACACCGCGGTGTGCAGAGCGTCGAAGAAGGAACAGACGCGATCGTGAAGATGGCGAGCATCGGGCTCCAGGGGCCGTCTGCGACGTTCGTCGACCGACGCGGGGGAGTCGCGTGGTGAGGCTTTCCCGACCGGTGGGGCCGACCGAACTCAATGCGGACCGCCTTGCGCCGCTTTCGGGCGGACGAGTGTCGCTCGAGGAGGGGGGACGGCCGGTAGGTATGGCGTCTCCTCTGCTCGACGGCTGTCGATCCCCAGCACCCCTGCGACGGCACGTGCGGCCAGGAGCTCGTCGTGAGGCGTATGTCCGGCAAGTGCGATCAGGGCTCCCTCGAGCGCTCCCAGCAACGCCAGTGCCATCGCCCGGGCGGGCGGTCCCGGTGGGATCGAACCGGCTTTGCGTCCGGCGTTGACGAGCCTGGCGCAGCGCCTGACGCCGGTCTCCCAGATCCGCTCGATCTCGCGCCCAACCGGATGATCCTGACCGGCGAACTCCAGGCGAAGCGCCATCACGACGCGGGCGATGTCGCGCCGGCAAAAGACGGCGTGGCCGCGTGCCAGCGCGAGCAGCTCGGCGACTGGGTCGGTCCGTTGCGCGGCCGGCTCGCCGACCTCGCGCATCCAGTTCTCGTTGACCCACTCGATCACCGCTAGCGCCAGGTCGTCCTTGTCCTTGAACTGGTGGTACAGGGCGCCCCGCGTATAACCGGCCTCGCGCGCCACCTCCTCCAGCACGAGGTTCCTGTAGCCGTAGCGCGAGAGGCCACGCGCGGCGGATTCGAGCAACGCACTGCGCGAGCGGGCGCGGCGCTCAGCCTGAGTCCGGCGCCCCCGCACTGACAGTGTCGGCGCGCTCGCGGAACTCATCGGCCTTGCGGCGTTCGTCCCGCGTCAGTACATACATACACGTATGTATGGTACCATGCCCGCGAGCAGACGATGTCCATAGCCTCGTCGCAGCACTCCAACCCTCTCTCTCCGCGTCGCGACCGACGCGCAGACACCTCGACCGTCCGGTGGCGGCGCCAGGTTCCCGAGGCGATTCGCTCACTTGGCGCGCTCGCGAACACCGATTACGCCGATATCGTCACCGCGACGATTGACGAGACGCCAACCGGAGCACCCGAGCAGTTGATCCACGCGGCGTTGAGGGGTATGCCCCGTGGCCTACTCGTCTTCATCCCATTTGTCCAGCGTGTTTTTCTCGGCCTTCGCCTGAAGCTGCGGCCTTCCCCGGATCGCCTGCTCGGGTGGCAAATCGCCGATCGCGGCGAGAACTGGATAAGGATTGAGGCTGCCTCGTGGTTCTTGACCGGCCACGTAGTTATTCACCTCGCTGAAGGCCGACTGTCCTTCGCGTCGTTCATCCGCTACGACCGACGGCTCGCAGCGCTCGTCTGGCCTCCGGTGTCCCTCATCCACCGTCAAGTGGCGCTCGCCCTGGTACGCAGTGCGACACGAGCGCAACAATCAAGAGACTCAGCATCCTCACATGTATGAAGGACACGCGAGACTCCCGAACAGCGCGCACAGCTCGCGCCCTTGGCGAATCCATGAGATCGCCCCCGACTTTCGGCTCGAGGACGTGTGGGCGCTGCCCGTGCATGGCGCGGAGGGCGACTTCCCCGCGCTGGTGGAGGGCATCGCCGCTGGCGACCCCTCGCGGGGCTCCTCGCGGCTTGCTCGCGCGCTGTGGAGCACCCGCTGGAAGGTCGGAGAGCTGCTCGGTTGGGATGACACGGAGACCGGGCTCGGCGCGAGGGTGCCGACGCTGCGCAAACGCTTGCCGGCGGACCTGCTGGACGCACCGGGCCCCAGCTTCGACGCGCTCCCGTTCACCTCGCTGTACCTGATCGAGAACGAGTTCGCAGCCGAGACCGCCAACCGCACTATGCATGGGGTCATGCACCTCAGCTGGGTTGCGGACGGGAAGGGTGGTTACCGCGGCCAGATGGCCGTCCTGGTAAAGCCAAATGGGCTCCTCGGGACCGTATACATGGGCGCGATCAGTCCCTTCCGGCACCTGATCGTCTACCCCGCGGCGATGCGACAGATCGAGCGCGACTGGACGAGATAACGCTCGTTTCGAACGTCAGTGGCCGGTGCTCGTTCGGTCGGTTGCGAGCGTTTTCGTGCGCGCCGTGTTGCGACGCGCGTGCCACCAGTCACTTCCTCGTGTCGTGTATGAGGAAGCCCTCGAGGCGGTTCTGTCTGGCCCACAGCTTCGCTTCGGTGCTATCCAGTTGCCTACGCCGCTCGTGTGCGAGCTGCAGCTGGCGTTCGACGTGGATGAGCGCCTCGGCTGCGAGCTCTCCCTGTAGCTTCGGATCCTCGGTGCGCTCGAAGCGCTCCCGCACGTGGCCGAGTGCCTCCTCGGCCTCGAGCATGCCGCGGGCTGTCTCCTCCGCCGGGCCGAGTATCTCTTTCAGCTGCGGGACCGTCTCGCCGAGTGGCGCTTCGGCTGCGCCCTCGTCCGCAAGCGCCATCGGACCGACTGGAGGCTCTACGTCACGCGCCTGCACGGACGGGCCTCCGATCTGTTGCCGCTCGACTCGCGCGAGACAGGGGCGAGGGATTCGAGTCCTCGCTCGCGGGTCGGCGTGCACGATCAGCACGGGGACGGGGCTGTGGTGCAGCGCGTAGTGGCTCACGCTGCCGAGCAGCACGGAGCGCAGCGCGCCGCGTCCACGGGAGCCCATGACAACCAGATCATGATGCCCGGTCTTGATCTGGTGGATCAGCGCGGGTCTCACCGGCTCGCTGCTCTGCACGCGTGCTGACCGAGACCCCATCGGGGACCCGCTCAACGGCTTCTCGCAGGATCGCCTCGGTCTCGGTCTCGGCGTCGCGGGCGAGCGTCGCCGCCACGCCCCGCCTCCGGCGAGGTAGGCAGCGGCGGGAGGCGTCACGACGGCGCTGAAGATGGTCAAGCGGGCGTGCTCTGACTCGGCCAGGTCGATCGCCTGTATGAGCGCCTGATCGGCGTCCGGCGAGCCGTCGATGGCGACGAGGATGTTCTGGAACATGATCGGCTCCTTTCCTGAGGGGGAGCTCAAGTTGCGACTGTCTTGACATGTATAGCAGATAACTATATAGTTTGCAATATGCCTAACACGAGTATCGCTAGCGGAGACCGAGCGGCGCGAGCGAGTCGACTACATCGCCGAGCACCTGCCCACGCGCGCCGCGGTCCTCGTGCGACTGCTCGTCAAGCAGGTGCGCAGCCGCGAGATCTCCCGCACCGAAATGGAGGTCCTGAGCATCCTCAGGGAAGGGCCGCGAAGGATCACAGAGCTCACCGAGCTCGAGGGGGTCGCGCAGCCCACGATGACGCTGCTCGTCAAGCGCCTGCAGGAGAAGGGCTGGGTAGAGCGCGAAGGACTGCCAGACGACGGGCGCGTGGTCATGATCAGCCTCACCGAGGCGGGAGACGCGGCGCAACAGAGGTTCCGTGCGCAGTTCCTTCAAGCCATGCGAACTGACCTGCAGGAGCTCTCAGACCAACAGCTGCAGGCACTATCGACCGCGACGGAGACCCTCAGCTCATTCGTGGACGAGCTACAGCAGCGAGCCGGAAGATGACAAGGGTCGATCGAGCTGGGATGTTGTCGCGTTGGTATCGACGAGCAGCCCCAGCAGCTCGCCGACTGTTCGCTCTCGAGCGACGGCCTCTCCCAGGGTCAAGTGGCCCTGGATGCGATAGCGGTTGCGACGGCCCTCCTTCTCCTTTGCGACGTAGCCGGCTTCGGTCAGGTCCGTGACGATGCCGAAGGCGCGGCGCTCGGTGATGCCCAGCGCGGCGGCGACGTCGCGCAGGCGCACCCCGGGATCGCGGGCAATACAGACGAGGGCTCGCGCATGGTTCGTGAGGAAGCTCCACTCAGCCATGGGGTTACTATAGGTATAGATTTCTAGAAATGGCTTGCTGTTTCATGTAGGTTTCAGGCAGACATCTCCGAGGCTCGGCTGTCGCCGACGGCCAGGTTGCTCGAGGATCAGTGAGAGGAGCCAGCCATGCTGGTGAGCGACCGCCGCCGACCGGGGTCCGCCGGGACGACCAAGTCGCGGCCATCGGCCTCGGCAGACCTAAGCCTCGGCGCTGCCGATTTGACCGCAAGCGCGGCATGGTCCCGACGCGTGAGGCGCGTTGGCGGGTTCATTCAGGCGGCCTTCGCCGCATTCTGGCTCCTACGTGGGAGCCGTGTGATCGGCGGCCCCGTGGCGGATGTGCTGATCGCCGTGTCCGGTGTCACCGTGATCGGCGTGTTCTTCTACGCGATCAGGGCCACGGCCGGCACCGCCCCCCGGCCAAAGAGTGCCGAGGGCAAACGGATCGAGCGGGCCGTGACCCTCGCCACGGTCATCGAGTTCGCGGCGGCGTTCGCCCTGCCCGTCATCGTCGTGGCTGCCGGGCACTCCGACTGGGTCCTGCCGTCGATCGCGATTACGATCGGGCCACTCCTGCTGTATCTCGACCGCCTCGTCCATATCCCGCGCTACCGACCGGTCGGATGTGCGCTGACCATCGGACCGGTGATCCTTGTTGCGACGCTGTCAGGCACCGCGCTCATCGCCACGACGGGCATCGCTGCCGGCGCACTCCTGCTCGGTACCGCAGTCGCCGGCTTCCACGATCTCGCAGGAGTTCGCCGCCGGGCGGAGCAGACCGCAAGCAGCGACGTCGCCATCTCAGGCGGCATTGGAGTGCAGCTGTGAGTGAGGACCGGCTACACGTCGTGTTCGGGGCCGGACAGGTGGGGCGTGCCCTCGGCACCCGGCTGGCGGACCTCGGTCTGGCCGTACGCGCGGTATCGCGGCGCCGGCCAGTGGGGCTGCCCGACGGAGTTGAATGGCGCGCGGCCGACGCGAGCGACCCCCGCGCCGCGATCGAGGCGGCCAGAGGCGCGTCGGTCGTCTACCAATGCCTGAACGCTCCGTACGCGAATTGGCCGGAGTGCTTCCCGCCGCTGCAACGGGGCGTGCTCAGCGCCGCCGAACGCAACGAGGGCGCTCCTCGTGAGCCTGGAGAACGTCTACGGCTATGGCCCTACTGGCGGCAAGCCGATGACCGAGGATCTCCCCGCTCGCAGCCGCGACCGTCAAGGGCCGGACCCGGGCGGCCATGACCGAGGAGCTGCTCGGCGCCGCGGACGCCGGTCGCGTCCGCATCGCCATCGGGCGGGCGTCCGACTTCTTCGGGGCCGGGGTCACCGAGACGATGCTCGGCGAGCGCGTCTTTGCCAACGCTCTCGCCGGCAAGCGCGCCGACTTCCTTGGGAACCCAGACCTGCCCCACACTCACAGCTACGTCCCTGACGTTGCTGCGGGTCTGGCCTACTCGGTACCGACGAGCGCGCCGTGGGCGGCGTGTGGCACCTGGCCGGGCCCTGAAACCGCCACGACCCGATACGTTCTGGAGCTGATCGCCGGCGAGGTGGGGACACCCGGTGGGCGTTCGCTCGGTGCCAAAGCTGGTTGTACGGGCCCTCGGACTCTTTCAACCCCATGATGCGAGAGCTGGCCGAGATGGCCTACGAGTTTGAAGAACCGTTCGTGCTCGACACCTCTAGGTACGAGTCCACCTTCGGGGGCGCCGGCACGCCACTCGCCGACGCCATCGCCGCGACCGTCGCCTGGTATCGGACTCAGACTGCTACGTCCGATTCGCCACCACAGGAAGGATCGACTTCATGGCCAGCACCGACACCGACCTCACCGTCGCCACAGACGCCGTTGGTAGCCTCGCCGGCGAGGACGCCGACGCCAGGTTCCGACCAATCTCCAACCCCGCCACCGGCGAGTGGATCCAGTTCACCGCCATCCCCGAGGACAGCGATGAAGACATAGTCCGCTTCAACTGGCGAAGCATGCCCGGGGGCGCGATCACCGAGCACGTCCATCCTCACCAGGAGGAGCGCTTCACCATCGTGGCTGGCGAAGCCCACTTCGCCCTCGACGGTGAGGAACGCGTCGTCGGACCGGGTGAAACGATCGTCGTGCCAGTCGGCGTTCGTCACTCCGAGGCAAACCCGGGATCCGTCGAGATCAGAGGCGTGGTCGAGCTCCGTCCAGCACTGCACAGCAGGGAGATGCACGAGGCCTTCGCCGGCCTAGCGGCCGACGGCAGAACCACGCCCCGGGGTGCACCGAGAAATCCACTTCAACTCGGCTCCACCCTCTGGCACTTCCGCCACGAGAGCCGGGTGACCTCACCGCCCATCTGGGTACAGAACCTCATACTCCCGCCGCTATGGGCGCTCGCGAAGCTCTTTCGCGTGCCCCCCTCCGAGGACCACTGGGACAGCCGAATCTCGGGAGTTGCTTGAGGCCACTCGACCGTTGCGCCGAGCCCGCTAAGAGGCGGAGCCGCGCTCAACGCGGCCCCGCCTGTGGTGCTCTCCTGGTGACCCGAAAGCTGTTCGCTATTCGGTCGGTATGCCGCTCGCCGGCGGTGACGGCTGCGTGCCGCTGTACGTCGTGATCGGCGTGCCGCTCGTTGGTTCGGTAGTCAGCTTCGGACCGAACAGGGCGATCTTGCCGCCTTCCACGCGGCCCATTTGGACGCCCGAGTAGCCGCCGTGGTCGGTCGTCGAGTAGCGGAACGGCACAAGCCCCGGACCACTCCACTTCGCGCCGTGTTCGTTGACAGCCTTGACGAGGTCTTCGCGCGTGAGGGTCTTGCCCGCGGCCTGCAGCGCCTGCACGAGCGTGTACGCGTTCGCCATGCCGTACAGCACGTTGCCATCGAACGGAACACTCGGGTCGTACTGTTCCTTGATCTTCTTGAACAACGCGACCCACGGGTTCGACGTGTCTGCGACCGACGGCAGATAGCCGTTCGTGTAAGCGCCTTCGATCAGCGCCGTGCCGCTCGCCTTACCCTTGGAGACGGTCTTGAGGAGCCCCGCGACCGTCGTCGGGTCGATACCGACGTTCGACACGAACAGCTGCGGCTTGTAGCCGAGCGTGAACGCCGTCAGCTGGCCGATCGCCGTGTAGATCGGGACGGTGAAGTAAACGACCACTTGCGCGCCCGCCGACTTGATCGCCGTTATCTGCGGCGCGAGGGTTTCGGTCCCGGACTGGTAGGACTGCGCGGACACGACCGCGCTCGCCGGCAGCTCGTCCTTGATGCCCGCGAGGCCGCCCTGACCGAAGTCGTCGTCCTGGTAGAGGACGCCGACCTTCTTGCCAGCGAAGTGCTGCGCGATGTACTGGCCCATGATCTTGCCTTCGATCGTGTAGTTCGGCTGCCAGCCGAACGTGTACGGCTGGGACGAGCCGTCGTCCCAGCACGGGCAGCCGGAGGCCACGAACATGTCGGGGACTTTGGACGAGTTCAGGAATCCGACGACCTTGGTGTGGGTTGGAGTACCAAGACCCTCGAAGATGCCGAACACTTTTTCCTGCAGCACGAGCTGGTGGACGACGTTGACCGTGTTCGTCGGGTTGTATTCGTCGTTCTTGATGACCAGGTGGATCTTGCGTCCGTACACGCCGCCGTGTGCGTTGACGTAATTGAAGTACGCCTGCGAGGCCGGTGCGATCTCGCTGTATCCGGGCGCAGCCGGGCCAGTAAGCGGCTGATGCGTGCCGAAGGTGATGCTCGAAGGGGTCACCCCCTCGGTGCCGTTGCTCGAAGACGAGCCACAGCCTGCCGCGACAAGGGCAAGCGCCGCGACCGCGACCGCAACGAACCACGAACTCGACCCGCTCTTTGTTACTTTCATCGTCCCTCCTGTTGTTCGGTCATCGAATTTCAAGACCCGGACGCACTGCGCGCTCGAACCGCGCCACGCAGGAAGCCTGCGAGCGCGCGAACTCCGCCCTGGATTCCACTCGGCCAGACGAGCATCGCAAGAATCAGCATAAACCCGTAGATAGCGAGCGGGAGGTTCGCCCCGACCTTGTCGGGGAGCGAGAGCGACTGCGCGAGGTCATGCGTCCAATTCGGTAGGAATACGAGAATCGCCGCGCCCCACGCCGCGCCGAGCAGCGAGCCCAAGCCGCCGATCACGACCGCAGCGAGCAGGTAGAACGAGAGCACGAGCGGGAAGGCGCCGGGGTCGGCGAGCTGAAGCACAACCGCGAGCAGTCCGCCGCCGAGTCCGGCACACGCGGCGCTCAGGATGAACGCGAGCGTCTGCACGCGCGAGACGCGCAGTCCAGACACGGTCGCCGCGATCTCGTCGTCGCGAACGGCGCGCCACGAGCGCCCGACGCCGCTGTGGACGAGGTTGTACAGCGCGAACGCGACGAGCACGGCGCCGGCACATGCGATCCACGCCTCCCAGCGCTCGAGCGGGAAGCTCGAGCCGAGCGCCGATGGGACCGCCGGCGGGTTTGTCGCGATTCCGTTCGCCCCGCCGAACGTGCCGGAGTACTGGTACGCCAGACCCGGCAGGCCGACCGCGAACGCGAGCGTCGCGCCCGCAAGATATGGGCCGCGCAGCCGCGACGCGGCCGCACCGACAGCGATCCCGACGATCGCGGTCACGAGCACCGATGCGATCAGCGCCGGAACGATCGGCCAGTGCTCGTTCGCGACCAGCAGGCCGACCGTGTACGCACCGACGGCCATGAGCGCGCCGTGCCCGAGCGAGATCTGCCCGCTGAGCCCGATCAGCACGGTCAGGCCCGCGAGAACCGTGAAGTAGTAGGCGGCGTCGGCGAGCTGAAGGTCGCGGTATTCGCTCAGGACCTCGCTCAGGAGCAGGAGCACGAGCGCGGTCCCGACGAGCAGTGAGAGCGAGCGCACGAGCGTGTGCCGACGCCACCACCGCGGCGCACGCGGCCAGCGGCCGCGCGCATGCGACGGCACGCCCGAAGATGCCGGCCGACCCAGTTCCTCACCTGCCTGGACGCCGCTCACACCCTCCGCTCCCGCGCGGAGGAGAAGAGGCCGCTCGGGCGGATCATGAGCGTCGCGACGAGCACGACGAGCGCGGCGAGCGGCGCAAGCGCAGAGCCTTCGTAGCCGGAGACGTACGAAAGCACCAGACCGAGGATCACCCCGCCCACGATCGCGCCCAGCGGACTGTCGAGGCCTCCGAGCACAGCCGCTACAAACGCGTAGATCAGGATCGAGTCGAACTGGTTCGGGCCGACGAACACCGACGGGGCGACGAGCACCCCCGCGAACGATCCGACGAGCGCGGCGAGCGCCCAGCCGATCGTGAACATGCGTCCGACCCGCACCCCCTGCAGCCTGGCGACCTCGGGTGCGAACGCAGCCGCGCGCATCCGCAAGCCGAGCGTGGTCATGCGGAAGAACAGCGCGAGCCCGCCCGCGACGGCGAGCACGACGAGCACGATGAAGAGATCGTTCGGCGAGAACAACAGGCGCGTGCCACCGACCTTGAAGCCCTGGATCGAGAACGCCGCGGGGAACGAGCGCGGAGTGTTGCCCCAGATCATCCCCGCCGCGGCCTCGAGGAGCACGAGCAGGCCGAGCGTGACTATGACTGCGTTCAGCGGCGGTGCCGACTCCACCCGGCGGACGAGCACGCGCTCGACCACCGACCCGAGCACGAGGCCGCTCGCGAGCGCGACGACCAGGCCCAGCCAGTACGGATTGCCCGCTTCGATCACGACCAACGCGAGGAACGTGGTGAACATCAGCATCGCTCCCTGGGCGAAGTTCACGATCCTCGTGGCGCGCCAGATGAGCACAAGCGCGAGCGCGACCGCCGCGTATATCGCGCCCGTCGAGATGCCACTGAGAGTGAGGTTGATGAACTGCGTCATTGAGCGCCTCAGAAGCCCAGGTACGCGTGTCGCAGATCGACGTCGTCGGCGAGGCGCTCGGGGTCCTCGTTGGCGACGACGCGGCCGAGGTCGAGCACGACGCCGGTGTCGGCTATCGACAGCGCGCTGCGCGCGTTCTGCTCGACCAGCAGCACCGCGAGCCCCCGCTCGTCGCAGAGCTTCCGCACGAGCGCCATGATCTGCGCCGTGATCCGCGGCGCGAGGCCCAAGGAGGGCTCGTCGAGCAGGAGTGCCAGCGGACGGCCCATGAGCGCTCGCCCGAGCGAGAGCATCTGTCGCTCGCCGCCCGACAGCGTCGCCGCCGGCTTGCTCCGGCGCTCGCGGAGCGCCGGGAACAGGTCGTACATCTCCTCGAGCGAAGCGCTCTCCTGGCGACGCCACAGCCCCCCCAGACGGAGGTTCTCCTCGACGGTCAGCTCGGCGATCACGCTGCGGCCCTCGGGCACGTGTGCGAGACCACGACGCACGATGTCCTCGACCGCGGTGTTCGTGATGTCCTCGCCGGCCAACGAGACGCGCCCGGAGCTCGCTCGCTCGAGCCCCGAGATCGTGCGCAGCAACGACGTCTTGCCCGCGCCGTTCGCGCCGAGCACGGCCGTGACCTTTCCCTCGTCGATCCGGAGCGAGACGCCGTCCACGGCCCGCACCGGGCCATAGTCGGTGACTAGGTTCTCGACGTCAAGCATCGCGCCCCACGCGCCCCGCCGCTGCCTCGTCGCCGAGGTACGCCTCGAGCACGCGGGGGTCCGAGCGCACGGTCTCCGGCGGTCCCGTGCAGATCACGCGACCGAAGTCGAGCACAGCGACTCGGTCGCAGATGGACATGACGAAGTCCATGTGGTGCTCCACGACCATCACGCTCATCGTCCCGCGGATGCTGCGGATCAACGCCGCAAGCTGCTCGAGCTCTGCAGCGTCGAGACCGCCCGCAGGCTCGTCGAGCATGAGCAGCGCAGGCCCCGCAGCGAGTGCCCGCGCGAGCGCGACGCGCTTCTGGGTGGCGAACGGAAGCGAGTCGGCACGACGCTCGGCGACGTCCTCGCACCCAACCGCGCTCAGCGCCCTCATTGCCCTCGCACGCAATGCGCGCTCGTCGCGCTCGGCGCGCGGCAGCGCGACGAGCGCGCTCAGAAGGCCCGTGCGCCGAAAGCGCTGCGCACCCACCATCACGTTCTCCGCGACCGTCAGGCCCGAGAAAAGGCCGACACCCTGGAGCGTGCGCGCGATCCCCTCCTCGGCGCGGCGATCGGGGCGCATGCGCTCGAGTCGTTCGCCTCGCCAGGAGATCGTCCCCGATTGCGGCCTCACGAAGCCCGAGATGCAGTTGAACAGCGTCGTCTTGCCTGCACCGTTCGGGCCGATCACGCCAAGCACCTCCCCGCCCGTGACGTCGAGCGAGACGCGCTCTAGCGCCGTGATCCCACCGAACCGCACGGTTACCCCCTGCACCGCAAGCGCAGCAGCACCCGTGGCAGCAGCACCCGTGAGGGGCTCCCTCGAGACCTCCACAGGAGTCATGCTACCCCTCGCGTGTGACACTCAAGCGCATTCGTCGCACAACCTCGCGCGCTCCGTCCGGAGCCGCTGGAAGCTGATGTGTTGGGGCTGCTGGAATGACAATCATCGGCCTCCTCGCCGGCGCTGCGAGCTTTCCGGGCTGCTCTCGCGGCTCCCGCGGTCGCGCGCGAGGAAGGACACACCGCCGCCTGCGAACGTGACGCCGAGCAGCGCCTCCGTATCGACGCCGAGTGGGCCGATGACGCTGCTGGTAAGTACCGCCGAGAACGAGCTAGGGCGGCTTGACGCGCTGCGCGGGCCGGCCAGCTGGCCTCGCCGGGCGCATCGAGGCTGCTGCGCAGTTAGCGCGGCGAGACGGTCTGCTTCTTGAGCGAGCTCTCCAAGAACGCTTCGGTCGCGGCGGCGTCGAGCGGGCGTGCGAACAGGAAGCCCTGTCCGCTGTCGCAGTCCTCATGCCTGAGCGTGGAGAGCTGCTGCTGTTGCTCGATCCCCTCGGCGAGGGTCTCGATGGAAAGAGCCTTACCGAGCTGAACGAGGGTGTGGATCAGCGTCTCGCCCTCCTTGTTCTGACTCAGCCCCGAGATGAATGACTGGTCGATCTTCAGTGCGTCGACCGGGAACCGCTGGAGGTGGGCGAGTGACGAGTAGCCGGTGCCGAAGTCGTCGATCGCGATACGGACGCCGAGCAGCTTGATCGCAGCGAGTCGGCGCGCGGTCTCCTCGACGTTGCGCATCAGCGTTGTCTCGGTGATCTCGATCGTCAGTGCCTCGTGGTCCAGGCGGCTGGCTGCGAGGGCTTCTTCGATGTCGGTTATCAGCTGGTCGCTGTCGAGCTGGCGGGCCGAGACGTTGACGGCCATTCCGATCGGATACCCGGCGCTTCTCCAGGCCGCCCCTTGCGAGCAGGCGTGCTGTAGGACCCACTTGCCGATCTCCGTGATCAGCCCTGTCTCCTCGGCGAGTGGGATGAACTGATCGGGGGGGAGCGTCCCGAGGGTAGGGTGATTCCAGCGGATCAGTGCCTCGACCCCGGTGGTGCTCATGTCAGTGAGCGCGAGCGTTGGTTGATAGGCGAGGAAGAACTCGTCGCGGACAAGGGCGTCGCGCAGGTCCATCTCGAGCTCGGCGCGCTTCTCGATCGTGTCCTGCATGCCACTCTCGAACACTGCGTAGCGATCCTTTCCGTCCCACTTGGCGCGGTACATGGCGATGTCCGCCTCGCGCAGCAGCTCCGCAGCCGTGCTTTTTCCTGCGAGCGCGATCCCGATGCTGGCACCGATGGCAAAGCGAGTCTCTTGGGCTGGACCGAGCTCGAACGAGGGCTTGAGAGCTTCGAGCATGCGTTCCGCGATCAGCTCAGGGCCCGCGTCGGCCGTGAGCTCCTCGCAGATCACGACGAACTCGTCGCCGCCAAGGCGCCCCAGCGCATCCGAACCGCGCAGCACGCCGTCGAGCCGTTCGGCGACGGCTTGCAGGAGCTGGTCGCCCGCGTCGTGCCCGAGGGTGTCGTTGACCGTCTTGAAGTTGTCGAGATCGACGAACAGGGCCGCGACATTTCCGTGGGTGCGGGTGCTGCGCGCGAGCATCTGCTCGAGGCGGTCTCGGATGAGCGTCCTGTTCGGTAGACCCGTCAGCGCGTCGTGTGTCGCCATGAACGAGAGCTCCTGCTCGCGCCGCGCGAGCTCGGCGTCGGTTCGCCGGCGCTCGGTGTCAAAGCACTTGGACATCTTCACGAGGCTGAACTCGAGACTCAGCTGGACGATCGTCTCGGCTTGCGAGAGTGCCTCCGGCGCCGCGGCCAACTCCGTAGCGCTCCGCCGCAACACCTGGACCACCGAGTCGCGCCACCACACGCAGCGTTTTGTCAGCTGGTTCAAGGACGCCGCGCGATGCGCGGCCAGCTCACCATAAATGACCCACGTTTCCCTGCCGGCCTCAATCGCCACGTCTGCGCCCTCACCTGCGATCCAGCGAGCTACCGCCATGGTTGAGCTCCTGTTGATTCGCTCGAAGCGGTCCTTGACCATAGGATCGACATCGTCCGCGCGCCCGCGGCTTCGCGCCTCCGTCAACTCGAGCACATCGCTTGCACGCGCCTTCAGCGCTTCACCGAGGGGGGAGACATCCTCCCGGAGCTCGGACATCGGTGAAGGCGGCGCCGGCAACGCCGGCAACGGAACACCTTCAACACCCGAGGATGGCTGATTCGCTGCCATCAAAGCTTTCGTCGGCAATCCGTGCCCGCTACTTGAGTTCGCCCCACGTCGGGGCGCCCTAGCATCGCTACGTCGTGGCGGTTGAGTGGTGCGGTGGGTGCCTAAGGCATCGTCGCCGCAAGCGCGAGCACCGGCTCAGGCGCCGCGACAACAGCAGCGTCCACCTCAGCAACGCCAGCCCGACCCGCCGCCACCGGTGGGGGATCGAACGCGCGGAGTACGAGGTCCACAACATCGGCGTCAATTGGCCGCACCACATCTTCGTCAACAAGGACTTCAAGGTCGTCGGCGCCGAGTAGGTGAACGGTACAAGTCGAACGGACTTGCGAGCTCCGCGGGGCGAGCGGCGCCAGTGACGCCGCTCGTTCGCCGCGGCAGGTATCCGGCCTGACTCTCGACGCCCACGAGGATCAGGCGGCCTGTTTTGTCTCAACCAGTCGGGCGACGAATTTCCCGGTGATCTGTCGAGTGGCCGCGTTGAGGCGGTTGAACGCGTTGATGGTTGCGATCGCGACCACGAGCGCTGCGAGCTGCGGTTCGCTGTAGTGGCGCGCGGCCTCGGCCCAGAGCTCGTCCGACACCGGGTCGGGACTGTCGGCGAGACGGGTGGTCGCCTCGGCGAGCGCCAGCGCGGCGCGCTCGGCATCGCTGAAATACGGCGTCTCGCGCCACACCGCGACGGTGTGGATGCGTTCGCTGCTCTCTCCCGCGTGCTCGAGCTCGCGGGAGTGGATGTCTACGCACACGCCGCAGCCGTTGATCTGGCTCGCGCGTAGCTGCACCATGTACAGGGTGGTCTCGGGGATCCCAGCGGTGCTCGCCGAGTCCCCGAGGTCGCGGAGCGCCTGGAGCGCTCCAGGAACGCCAAGCGCTGGGTTCTTGATTCTTGCCTGCATGTCGCCTCCTTCGAGATTGCGGGGGTATGCGCCCGGGCTGCCGGCTTCCTTGTCAGCGCGTCCGGTGTGTACCCCATAGACGAGCGGTGACGGCAAATATGGACAGGGACTTCGCGTACGGAGCCGCGCGGAAGGGACTCATGGTCAGAGCAACACGGCGAGCTGACCCAGATCGGGCTCGGCCGCGGCCGTCGCTGATGGCGGCTCTACGCGGTGGTCGTTCGGGAATCGTCGGCTCGTTCGATCACGACGTTCTCCTCGCCCAACCAGATCGGTGAGTTGGGAAGATCGATGAATCGCCGCTCATCCTCGAGCAGCGCAGCAGCAGCGATCTGCCCCTCCTCGCTGCTGCTCGCAGCGAGGAGGTCCTCGACGCTCTCCCACCAGAGCTCGGCCACGCCGTCGTATTGGCCGGGCTCAGATCCGCGTGATCCCGAAATCGCGTCGTCCGCCTCGGTATCGCGGGCGTGCGTCTGGGTGTAGCGGCGGATGCGAAGAACCTCGGCGTGGCGCTCGACGAGCCGCGCGTGCTCGTTGCGCCAGTAGCGTTGGAACTCATCTCGCGTCATTCCTGGGCGGCGACGGATGGTGAAAACGAGCTTGATCAAGGATCTCCTCCTGATTGATGCGTCGCGTTGGCTGTGCGTTGATCCCGCCGGTGCGGTCTCGCTTTTCCCTACCGGTCCGGGTCCGGCTCGTACTCCCATCGCCGGCACTGGCCGCTGCCGTCGCAGTAGGGCTGGTTCGTTGAGTGGAGACAGCGGCAGATCGCCGCGCGGGTCTCCCGTTTTCCGTCGAGTACGAGGTCGCCCCGGATTAGCAGCGGCCCGCCCTCCTGTAGGCGAATTCGTGTCGGGACCGAGGGTTGCTCGGGCTCGCCGTCGCGCCCGCGTGTAGTGCAGTGCGCCTGTCGGGCATCTTCTCACCACGGCCGCGAGCGCCTCTGCGTCCGCGCCGTCGGGAGCGACCCAAGGACGCTTCGCCGTATCGAAGACAGCCGGCATTCCGCGCACGCACTCAGCCGCGTGAAGGCAGCGCGCGGGATCGTAGGTGACCTCGATGTGGTCGCCCTCGTACCGCTTCACAGGCCGAACTGCTCCCTGTAGTTGTCTGGAACCAGCGCCTCGAACTCGCGATGGCATTCGATGAACGCTTTGACGAACGGACAGAACGGCAGCACTGCGAGACCTCTTGTGCGAGCGTCTTCGAGCGCGAACCGGATCAACCGGTCGCCGAGCCCGCGGCCGTGTAGGCGGTCGTCGACCTCGGTGTGGACGAGCGCGATCAGGCCGGGCCGTGTGCCGTAGGCGACGAAGCCGGCGACCTCGCCGTCGACCGACAGCTCGTAGCGGTCACGGTCGGGGGCGTCGGCCACCTCGATACGCTCGGCCACTGCCACGCCCGCAAGATTAGAACGCAAGCGATCTCGGGGACGGCTGCGGCTTCCGCTACGAGTCGAGTTCTCGTACGACGAGCCTAAGGCGCCGCGGCTGCCCCGAACGAAACACGAGGACCTCGACCTCTGCGCCGATCAGATCGGCGACCATCAGTCTCTGAATGTCTTCAACGCTGCCCACCTGCATCGCGGCAAGTTCCACGATCAGGTCCTCGGGCCGCAGGCCCGCATTGTCGGCCGGGCTGCCCGGGACGACCTCGATCACCTCGATGCCACGGTCCTGGCCCCGTTCCCGACGAGCGCGCGCCGGAAGCGGCCTTGGGCCACCAGCAATGCCGAGGTATGCGCGACGCACCCTGCCGTGCGTCATCAGATCGCCGATGAGCTTGCGAGTAGCGTCGTTGATCGGCACCGCCAACCCGAGCCCAACGCCCGCGACGGCCGTGTTGATGCCGACCAGCTGACCGGCTGAGTCGACCAGCGCGCCGCCGGAGTTTCCTGGGTTGAGAGCCGCGTCGGTCTGAATGACGTTGTCGATCATCCGGACCGTTCGGCCCGAGCGAGCCGGCAGCGAGCGGCCCAACGCCGAGATCACACCCGCCGTGACCGAGCCCGCGAACCCGTGGGGGTTGCCGATCGCGACGACCAGTTGCCCGACCCGCAGGCGCGCCGCATCTCCCAGCGTGACCGGGCTCAGATCGTCGGCATCGGCGCGCAGCACGGCGAGGTCCGACAGCGGATCCGTTCCCAGTACGCGAAAGCCGATGTCCCGCCCATCAACGAACGTGGCGCGGCCGAGCCTGTCCCGGCCCGCGACGACGTGCGCGGAGGTCAGGATGAAGCCGTCCGGAGTCAGAACGACGCCGCTCCCGGCGCCAGCAGGCACGCGCCCTCGGGGCGTCGCGCGCAACACGCGCAGGCTGGCGACGCTCGGAGCCAGGCGCTCGACCACGCTTGTCACCGTGCGCGAATAGGCGTCGAGCGCCTCGACGTCGCCCGAACGGGACGCGCCCGCGGGCCGAGTCGAAGACTCGTCGGCCTGATAGTCCGCGATCTGCACGATCCGAGAACTCAACGCGACGCTCCATCTCTGTCCTCACCAATAGGCACCCGAGACACAATAGGAAGCCCCGCGATCCGCGCCCACGTACCCAGAAGCGCGGCGGCCGACTGGTCTGCGAAGGCTGGAGCTGATCGGGGAGGCGCTATAGGCTCGTGCCGTGAACGTGGCGATCGCAGGTGCGCACGGGAAGATCGCGTCGCGGTTGGCGCGACTGCTCGCCGGCGAAGGCGACCGGGTGATCGGGCTGATCCGCAACTCCGAGCACGCGGCCGAGGTCGGCCAGACGGGAGCATCTCCGGTCCTCTGCGACCTGGAGCAGGCGACCGCCGAGGAGATCGCCACGGCCATCGAGGGTTCAGACGCCGTTGTCTTCGCCGCTGGCGCCGGACCCGGCAGCGGAGCCGATCGCAAGCTGACGATGGATCGCGACGGAGCGATCAAGCTCCTGAGCGCCGCGACGATCGCGGGCGCCGCGCGCTACCTCATGGTCAGCGGAGCGGGCGTGGAGGATCCACCTGACGGGGACGACGTGTTCGAGGTGTATTTGCGGGCGAAGGCGGAGGCCGATGCGGCGCTGATCGTCGAGTGACCGAGAGTGGACGATCATCAGGCCGGGCGGCCTGACCGACGATGCGGGTGACGGGTGCGTCCGAATCGACGCCGCTCCGTTCCGAGGCTCGGTGTCGCGCGACGATGTCGCGAGCGTGCTCGCCCGCTTGCTGGCAGATCCGCGCAGCAGTCGCCGCATTCTTTACGTGAATTCCGGCGAGCTGCCGATCGCACAGGCGCTCGACGAGGTGTTGGCCAGCTCCGGCTGAGCGCCCGCCACCGCCGATCCATTTCGCGAGAGCTCGCTTACGTGCAGGGCCCTCGTCCGCGAACGGGAGCGCGCGGGCGCGTTGTGGGTTGCGGTGTCCCCGATAGTTAAGCGATTACCTAACTGTTGCTATTGTGGCCGCCGTGCCTGTCGCCGCAGATGTCTCGCTCGACCAGACCTTTCATGCCCTCGCTGACGCTAGCCGGCGATCGATCGTCGTCCGCCTGAGCCGGGGCCCGGCCTCGGTGAGCGAACTCGCCGAGCCGCTCGCCATGTCGCTCCCGGCCGCGGTGCAGCACATCGACGTGCTGCAAAGGAGCGGCTTGGTCCGCTCCGAGAAGGTCGGCCGGATCCGTACGTGCCGTCTCGAGCCGGCGCCGATGCGATCGGTCGAGCAGTGGATCGCGCAGCACCGCGCCACCTGGGAGAGCCGGCTGGACCGGCTCGGCGACGTCCTGAATTCCACCTACGAAAGGACTGAATGAGCGTCACCCACGCAGACTTCACGATCGAGCGCCATTTCGGCTGCACGCCGCAGCAGACGTTCAGCGCGTTCTCGGACCCCGAGCTCAAGCGGCAGTGGTTCGCCAACCCCGGCAACTGGCCGGACGCCGAGTGGGAACTCGAATTCAGCGTCGGCGGCGGCGAGGTCAACAGCGGCGGCTCGCCGGGCGGCACCCACCACGCCTTCAAGAGCCGCTTCCACGACATCGTCGAGAACGAGCGGATCGTCTTCGCCTACGACCTGCTGCTCGACGACCAGCTCATCTCGGTGTCCCTGACGACAATCCAGTTCGTCCCCGACGGCGACGGCACGCGGCTCGTGTTGACCGAGCAGGGCGCGTTCTTCGACGGTCTCGAGGACCCCGCCGAGCGTGAGCACGGGACAGGCAAGCTGCTCGACGCACTCGCACGCTTCCTCGCTGGGGAGCGGGTCAGATGACGCTGACGCTGCACGAACATCCCTTCGCCGCCTACTGCTGGAAGCCGCTCGTTGCTTTGTTCGAGCGCGATCTGCCCTTCGAGCGCCACTTCGTCGGCGGCGAGGCGGACCGCGCGCGACTCGGCGAGCTGTGGCCGATGGCCAGCATCCCGGTGCTTGTCGACGACGCCGCAGGGCTCACGCTGCCCGAGTCCACGACGATCGTCGAATACCTCGATGGTCACGGCGATGCGCCGGTGATGGTGCCTTCCGAACCAGCAGCTGCGCTGCAGGCACGGTTGTGGGACCGCGTGTTCGACGGGCATGTCATGACGCCGATGCAGAAGATCGTGGGTGACAGCCTGCGCGCGCAGGGCCGCGGGGATCCCGAGGGCGTCGCCGAGGCGCGCGCCACGCTCGACCGCGCCTACGCGCTTCTCGACGAGCACCTGGGCGGCAGTGGCTGGGCCGCGGCAGCGGCGTTCACGCTAGCCGACTGTGCCGCCGCGCCGGCGCTCTTCTACGCCCGCGTCGTACACCGCTGGGACGAGGACGGCCTTGACAGCCTCACGCGCTACTACGCCGAGCTCACTGCGCGCCCGTCCGTCGCCCGCGTCATCGACGAGGCGCGCGAGTACCGGGACGTCTTTCCGCTTCCCTGGCCGGACTACGCCGACTAGCCGCGCTCAGGCCGCCGCGGGCCGCAAATCTCGCCTCGCGACAACTCGCCAAGGCACTCGAGAGCGCGGACGTCACCCGGATGGGCGCTACAAGCGCGAGACGAGTTCGGCCACGATCTCCGCAGCGGGCTGTGTCTGTTTGGCGAGCGCAACGCTCTGCCCGGCCCACAGCGATAGCGCCTCGATCTCGCCGGTCGTTCCAACGAGCGGGGGCGCGGGGGAATATCGAAGGATCGGTTCGCCCGAAGCGAAGTGCGCTATCACCTCCCCTTCTCCCGGTCGACTACCCGGTGGCGGCCGGCCCGCGGCCTCCCACCTCTCGGCCGTTGAGTTGTGGATGGCGCGGTGGGGGGCGTCCGGCCACCCCACCTCATAGAGGTTGGGGTACCACTCTGCATCGGTCTCGGTCGCGGCTATCAGGCGCCGCCGATACTCCTCGTGGATCGGCATCTCGTCGGCCAAGAGAAACCGGGTGCCCAGCAAGGCGGCCTGCGCGCCGAGGGCGAGCACGGCCGCGACTCCTCGAGCGTCGCCGATCCCACCGGCCGCAATGACCGGTACCGGTGCCACCGCGTCGACTACCGCTGGCACCAATGGGAGCGTTGCCACGCCACCCCATACGTGCCCGCCGGCCTCCCAGCCCTGCGCAACGACGATGTCCACTCCACATCCGACTGCGCGCCGCGCTTCCTCGGCACTCCCGACCGTGTGCATGACAAGCCCTCCGGCGTCATGCACCGGGTCGACATAGCTGTCGGGATCGCCCGCAGAAGAACGACACGATCCGCAGACCGGCGGAAAGTGCCTGATCGAGTCGACGGTGCTGATCGGGGGCTAAGAACGAAATTGCCGGCAAAGGGCCGGTCGGTGAGCGCCGCCGTTTCACGAACCAGGTCTCCGGCGTCATCGGCCCATGCACAGCGCCACGCTGCCGAGAGCGCCGGCATTGGAGACCGCGGCGGGCAGGCGGGGATCCGCAGACAGCGGCGCCTGGACGATCGGGTGTTCAATCCCCAGCAACTCGCACACCGGCGTGTGGATGCTCATTGGGATGGCCCCTTTCTGGCGCCCGCGGCGCCCGTTGACTAGGCTCAATGTAGACCCGAAAGGCTCCGATGGCGCCCGGGTGATCACTGGTCCACGCCCGTGCCGCGGACCGGGGTGGGACCGTGGACCACCGGGCGCGAATGGACGCGACGGCGGCCATCGTTCTCGTCACCTCCTCAACCATGGACAGGAGCAGATCATGCGCAGCGACATCGCCCCCGGCGGCACCTTCCCCGACTACGAGTTGCCCGATCACGAGAACCTCCCTCGAAAGCTCAGCGAGATCCAAGGCGACGACCCCCTGATCCTCACGCTCGCGCGCGGGAACTACTGCCCCAAGGAGCACCAGCAGCACCTCGAGCTCGCCGCCAACTACCCCAAGATCGCAGTGGCCTACACGAAGATCGCCACGATCTCGACCGACACCCATCACGCGAGCCAGGAGTTCCGCGCGTCGATCGGCGCCCAGTGGCCCTTCCTCTCCGACCCGGAGCGGACCGTCCAGAAGGACCTCGAGATCCAGGAGTACACCGACCCCGAGCACGACCCGATGATCCCCCACACCCTCGTGCTCAAGCCCGGGCTGGTCATCCACAGCATCTACAACGGCTACTGGTTCTGGGGACGTCCCTCCTTCGTGGATCTCTGGCACGACCTACGGACCGTGACCCGCGAGATCCGCCCCGACTGGGATCTAAGCAAGCCCGGGCTGCGCGAAGCGTGGGATGCGGGCGACTACTCGCCATTTCACGGATGGGACAAGCGCTCCCCTCAGTCGATGCCGACGTCTTACAACTCTTAACACCGCGGTGGCCGCCGTAGCCGACCGCGTCGGCGGCCGTTCACGTAAGCTGGGTCCGCGACCAACTATGGAGTCAATTCCAACAACGGAGGTCATCATGAGCACCATCGACGAGGAAATGGTCTTGGCCCACTTCATCGTTTCGGATGATGTCGAGCGTTCCCGCCGCTTCTACACCGAGGTACTCGGCGGCAAGACGGTCATCTCCGGCGAGGCGGGCGACGAGGTGACGTACGTCGCGCTCGCCAACAGCTGGATCATCATCAACGTCGGAGGGGGTCCGACCGACGACAAGCCGACCGTCACGCTCGAGACGCCGCCCGACCCGGATCGAGTGAGCAGCTTCCTCAACATCCGGGTTGCGGACATCCAAGCTGTGTACGACGAGTGGAGCGCGCGGGGCGCTCAATTCCTGACGCCGCCGAAGCAGCACGAGACCGAGATGCGCTGCTACATCCGCGATCCCGACGGCTACCTGATCGAGGTGGGTCAAACGACGCTGGCCAGGGGTTGGCGTCCACCGTCTTGATCACCCGTGTGGGCGCGCTGGCTGGGGCTGGGCCTCGCGTACAGCGCTGCTTGCGCCGGTCTGTCTATAGCTCCGGTGCCTGAGCCGTTTTCATCGCCTCCGGCGCCGCGGCGCGGTAGTCGGTCGCGCAGACGCATCAGTGGACGCGATCGTTGACCGAGTCGACGCCTCATCAGCGTTTGCTCGAGTCGTCGGCAAACGCGGCGTTCCAGGTGTTCAGCCCTACCCCGTGGTTCTCACCGGCCGGCGAACGTGGCATGCCCCGGACCCGATTGTTGGAGCGCTTCAACTCCGCGCTGCAGATCCTGGCTGAGGATCACCGCCGGCCCTTCGGCTCGGGTGATTTCGTCAGCCTCGGCGACGCCTCCGGAGCGCCACGCGCCGAGGATTCGCTTCGTCGCTCGGTGCGCTCGGCGGGTCTGTTCCCCTGCCCGCCTCGGCAGGCACAATCGGCGGCATCGCGGGGATGCTCGTTCTCTACGGCGTCGCTCACAATGCCGCGGTCGCAGCGGTCCTGCTCCACCAGGCGATTGGCCTGCTCGTGCCACTGACCGGAGGTGGCATCGCCTACACGATCCTCCGCCGACGCCTCGGGCCCGCGCCCAGGAACGCCGCGGTCAAACCGACTGGTCGACACGCAATCTAAGCGTCAGCCGCCGCCATCCCGACTGCCAAACTGGACGGTCGGACGCCACCGCCGGGAACACCGAACGCTGACAGCGAGCCAATCCACTACGGCCCGACAGCGCGACGGTTTCCGGGATCAGCCTCGGCGGGCGAATCGCGCGATCGAGTAGGATCGCGACATGCCTACGATCCTCGCCACCTACACCTTCGGTGACGCGCTACTGACGGTCCTTGAGTTCGCGATCTTGTTCCTGTGGATCTGGGTCGCTGTCGGGGTTGTGTTCGACATCTTCCGCAGCAGTGATCTGTCGAACTGGGGCAAGGCGCTGTGGATCCTCTTCATCATCGTCATCCCGTACATCGGCGTGCTCGCCTACCTGATCGTTCGCGGTCACACGATGCACGAACACCGCGAACAAGACCGGGCCCGGCTCAAGCCTTCCAGCGCTTTGAGGCGAGCGGCGGCGCATCGACCGGTCATGCGCAGGAGCTCGCCAAGCTTGCCGAGCTGCACGACGGCGGCAAGCTAACCGACGAGGAGTTCGAGCAGGCAAAGGCCAAGCTGCTCGCCTAGGGCTTCGCCGGCCGCTGGCGCCGGTCTACCTCCCGCGACCAACCTGGCCATGGTCAGCGGATCCCGAAGCGATGTCGCAGAAGATCCGAGCTTAGTTGGAGCAGTCTTGACGACGGCCATGGGACGAGAAATCCGCGTCTCGCGTCCGCCCTCTGCGCGGCCGCTGCCCCTACTCGGCCGGTAGCGCCGGTGCTGCCTGAAGGCGCACGAGCGTTTGCTCACCCTCGGCATCCTCAACCTCGATGGTCGCGGGCAGCATGTCGCCTGAGGACTCGACGCGGATTCGCTGCGGACTCGAGACAAGATGCTCCAGCGACTCGGTCGCCCCTCCGGGGAGAGCCCAATCACCAGGACGTCGTCGCGATCGTCGTAGGAGATGCCGCTTAGCACGAGGCCCTCAGCCTGCACTTGGGCGCCGAGGTCCGGTCCGTCGATCTCGACCGTTGCCTGCATCGTCGCCAGCCCGCGACTCAGGTCGTCAAAGTAGGTACGCCAGCGATCGCGCGCCAGCTCGTTGGTATCCGCCATGACGGGGCGCAGCATACCGCCCAGGCAAGGGTTCGGCTCCGTTCCGTCGGCCCGGTCTGCGAGCGCCGCGCATGTAGCGACTCGGCTTGACCGCAGCGGCGATCTCGGCCAACGTAGCCGGGGATCTAGGCTGCGGCCAGCTCGCGCCCCGGATGGTCTCAAGCGCGACACAAGAGTCCTGCAAATCGCGCTACACCGAGCTGGCGGTCGAAGCGCCGGAGTCTCGGGATAAAGCCAAAGCCCGGGTTTGTTTGCCGACGAGAAAATGGAGCTAGCCGGACTCGAACCCGCGGCCTCCTGGGTGCGATCCAGCCGTTCTGCTCGCGTTGACCGCGTCACAGGTAATGACTATGCAGAGAAACTACTCGCGTCGAGCCGACGCAAGCTCAAAGACGAACCGGCGAGTGTGCTCGCCACGGGCCGATTGAGTACGGTGGTACCCGTGAGCCCGGTTGGGTGACCGACGAGTCGCTGCCGGTTCTCGCGGACGTTGACGGACTCACACGACACGAGCGAAGGGAGCTAGATGGACGAACAGAGGCTCCGCACGGTCCCCCTGTTCGCCGGCCTGTCGCGCAAAGAGCTCAGGGAGCTGTCGACTGCGACCGACGAGGTCGCCCTCCCCGCCGGCACGCAGCTGATCAACGAGGGTGCGTTCTCATATGAGTTCCTGCTCATAACGTCAGGCAGCGGCGAGGTACGCCGCCGCGGCAGCCTCCTTGCGACGGTCGGGCGCGGCGACTTCGTCGGTGAGGTCGGCGCGATGCGTGACGCTCGACGCAACGCAAGCGTCGTCGCTACTAGCGACATGACGGCGATAGTGATGACCGCGCGGGACCTGCGACGCATCGCAGAGGTCATTCCGTCGGTGGCCGCGCGCATCGACGCGGCGATCGCTGCACGCTCAGGAGAGGGGTCGGCAGGACCCGGTTCCGCGTAACGCGCCGAGGATCTCTGTCGATTCGATCCGAGTCCCCCCGCGGCGAGATCCTACGCATCTGCAGGGACCTTGAGAAGTGGAGCTAGTCGGACTCGAACCGGCGACCTCCTGGCTGCGACGCGCCCGCTCTGGACGCAAACTCTGCGTCGACAGGTGGCTATTTGTAGGGTGTTCGCGAGGCGGCCTGTGCGCTTAATTTCGCGCGGATCGGTGTGCACTCTTTGCGATAAGTGCCTGAGCTGCGACCCGCGCCTCTGCGGTTGGACGACCGCTTACGCTCCTGAGCGTGGCCGAGGCTGACCTGTACTGGTGCCGCTCGGCGCTGGGAGTGGCACTTCGTCAGGCTCGATGGGCGCATCTATGAGGCGATCGCAGCACCCCGCTGGGCAAGTAGGCTGGATATGTACGAGTGGGGCGTGCTGTCAGGCGCCCACCGGCCGCGCAGACGTTAAAGCCTCGTGGATCCGTATGGTCCATGTCAAGTGAATCCGACAACAGGAGGCCCCAGATGCGCAGCGACATCGAAGTTGGGCGCACATTTCCCGACTATGAACTGCCGGACCAGGACGGGGCCCAGCGGCGTCTGTCGGACCTGCAGGGCTCGAACCCAATGGTGCTTCACCTCTCGCGCGGGGGCTTCGACCCGAAGGAGCACTGCTTCCTCCACCGCCTGGTAGACGCGACCCTCGACTTTCGGGTCGGCTACACGCGGGTCGTCGTCATCGCGACCGACAACCAGCTCGAGATCAATGAGTTCCGCGACAGCGTCGGTGCGCAATTCCCGTTCCTCTCGGACCCGGAGCGAACGCTGCAGAAGGATCTCGACATCGTCGAGTTCACGGACCCCGTCCACGACCCGATGGTTCCGCACACGTTCGTGCTCGCCCCCGGACTTGAGATCTCGGCGCTCTACAACGGCTATTGGTACTGGGGACGTCCGACGGTCGAAGAGCTGCACCGGGACCTGCGCGAGGTCATG
The DNA here is from genome assembly GCA_963846205.1 of uncultured Solirubrobacteraceae bacterium. Lineage (GTDB taxonomy): Bacteria > Actinomycetota > Thermoleophilia > Solirubrobacterales > Solirubrobacteraceae > Palsa-744. Next base: position 307,036 of record CAWJVB010000007.1, read on the forward strand.
CGCAACCTGCGCCCCGACTTCGATCTGGGCGCACCGGGGTTGCGCGAGGCCTGGGATCGCGGCGAGCGCGAGCAGTTTCTCGTGAGCCCCGTCGAAGGAGAGGCGATTCGCTACACCGAGGGGACTGCGGTAGGTGTGAAGCGATGAGCAGCGGTGCGGCCGGGCGTCGCGAGCAACGTCTGTGAGCACCGCGGCAACGATCCCAATCCCAACCGAGGTCCAAGTTTTGCATCGACGTCCCCTCGCGATCGTTGCCGAGCACCGACCGAACGAGGTCTCACGGCCACAACCGTGACGAGATCAGGCCCCACCGGTCAACGACCGTGCCTCTGCGGGGCCGACGACGAGATCGTGAAGGTCGCCGCCCACCTCGAGTCGACCAGACTGTTCGATCCCGCCGACCTTGACCGGCTCGAAGCCGGCTGTTCGGATCAACCGCTCGACCTCCTCGTCAGCCCGGTCGTCGTCGGTCACGTAGAAGAGCACCGCGAGCTCCGGTGACCGGTTGCTAGAGGACTCGAGGACATCGG
>CAWJVB010000008.1:0-273382 GCA_963846205.1 uncultured Solirubrobacteraceae bacterium
CCGTCGGCCTGAAGCCATCCGGCGAGTGCGGCCTCGGCGACCTCAAGGCGATCGAAGTCCGTTAGCTCCTGGAGCGGCGACGCGTCTCCGACCACCCCCACCGCGACGCGAATCGGATCGGCGACCTTGGCACGGTGTGGATGCAGGTGCATCCGCATGCCCACCTGTAGCTGGTCCATTCGAAGCCAGGCCGGAGCAGCGCGACGCTCATCGGCGGCCTTGACGACGTGGTCGGGGGTTGCTTCCACAAAGCTTCCGTTGCGAAGGCGGGCGCGAAGGACGCGCTTGCGACCGTTTGCCTTAGTCGCAAGGATCGACGTCACGCCGTTTGCGTCGTAGACATGCATGCCGACCTCGTCGCCCTCGACGAGCTCGCCGATGGGGACCATGCCTCGAGGAGTGGAGACGAGCGCGTGGTATGGCTGGCAGGCGCTGCACTGCGGGTGCTCCTCGAAGCCCACGTTGAACCACACCGGCGAGTTGAACGCAGCCATCTGGTGCAGCAGGATGTGCGTGAGCTCGTGCTCGAAGGTCCCGGCGTCCTCGCCCGAGGCGAAGTAGCCACGTTCGTCGCCCCAGCCTGCGATCGTGCCGGCGACGCGCGAGATCATCTGCTTGACGGAGCGCTCCCGGGCTGGATGGCCAATCTGCCCGCGGAAGTACTTCTGCGCGACGATGTTGGTGGCGTTCTGCGACCAGCTCTCGGGGAACTCGACGTCGTCCTGCGCGAAAGCAATGCGGTCCCCATGGCCGATGCGAGCGTTGCGCGGCTCCCACTCGACGCCGTCGAATGGATGCGTTCCCGGCGTTGTGAAATAGCGACGGATCGACAGCGCCTTGCCGTGCTGCATTTGGTCCTGAGCGAGTGCTGTCTGCGGGGTGCTTTCCATCGACCTTCCTCCTGTCGCTAGGCCGCGAGAAATTCTCAAAATGCGGCGTAAATACGGTGTTTTTGGGGGTAACACCAAATCATCCGCCTCGCGTCGGACGGACCTTCTGAAGGGATCTAGGCGACCCAGAACCGCCGTTCAAAGGATAGCGAAATCGACCCGTTTCTCAGGCGTGCAATTGCTGTATATCCGACGTTTTTGCAGCGGTTCGTAGGTCGCCGATCGGGTTGGACGGAACGCTACGCCGATCGCGCCGGTAGCCAACGCGCGGAGTAGGCGTGCTCCCGCCGCCTAGCTGTTTGCCCAAGGGCTTGGGAATGGGTACGATCCTCGTCCGCTCGTGGCGGGGCGTCGCAGCCTTCCCAGCCCCCCCGCCGACTCACGAACGGACTCCGGGAGGCGGCGCCGTTCCACTGCGATGCCGACAGGAGAGCGAACCCCGATGGCGAAAGGGCCCAACCGTGGGACGTGTAAAGAGGCGGGGAAAGGCAACAAGTGCGGCGATCACGCGGCCACTGAAGGCTGACCAGCGTCACAAGAAACCGGCCGCGAAGACCGTCGGGGGCTGGGATCTTATTCCGTCAAGCGAGGCTAGTGCCGCGCGTCTCGCCAATGAGCCCATGACTACGGTGATCCTGTCTGCGCAGGAGTCGGAGTGGAGAGCATCGGTAGAACAACGCGCCCAGGAGGACCCGCAGGCGTACCTGGAGTCCTGCCGCGACGACGATTAGTCGCGCCGCTACGTCAGCAGAAAGAGATCGGGGTCAAGCCTCCCCGGTCGGAGGCGAATGATGTCGTGTCCCGCAATGGGCGCGCGTGTAGCGTAGCCGTGTCTGCGGAACAGCCTGTGGCTTTTTTTGTTGAACGGGGAGATATAGACCCACGACGCGGGCATGTTGGTCGTCGGCACTTCGCCTCTGATTTGACGCAGCGCCCCCCTCATCAGGGCGCTGCTCAGCCACGTTCCGTCCTCAAGTGAGCGTTCGCGGTGGCTCTCGCTGAGGCCGAGCGTGTGGATATACACGTCGTCCGGCAACGTCAGATCTTCGGAGGGCAAAGGCCTGGGATACCAGGCACACACTCCTGCCGTGTGACCCTCGTGGGTCATGGCGAGGACCGTTGCGCGCGGTGGGATGTTCCCACGGTGGAGGTCCGCAACCATCGTCGTGACCTCTTTGTCGTAGCGACGCGGGCCGACCACAAAGCCCCTAAGCCGGTCGCTGCCCCTCGGTTCGGGAACGACGTCAAATTCCAGATCGCCGTCAAGCGTGCGCACCATCGTAGGCGCCTCCTATGCTGGTTAGCCCTCGACAACTCGGCCCGCCAGGATCGAGACGGAGGACAGCCTGCAAAGTAAGGCTGTGTTCGGACAGAAGTCGATCCCGTCCTGACTGATCTATAGCTTGATTTGCGCTGGTTGGTTGGTTCGCCGAGGGTCTCTCGCCCGCCAAAGTCTTCTGAGAGGCCCTCCTACGGAGGGAGCCCGCGTCGCTTGCAGAGGGCGCGGTGCTCTCTCGCGCGGCGATGCGGGATGGCGCCACCGCGAAAGCTGGGCACAACCGATGCGAGCAGACCTACAAACCCGCACAACTATTGGTCGAGCGAGCTTCGCTAGACCCTCCAAGGCTCCGGGCCCGCGATCAGCGTCCGAGCCGCGTCCAGTCGGCAAATTCCGACCACGTCGCAGAGGCCCGGAAGCCCGCCTCGGCCGTCGCGTGGCGCAGCGACAGCAGCCAGTGCGGCTCGAACGCGCTGCGTCGCGCCAGGGCCCACGCCAGGCAGGCCAGCACGACCAGGGCCGCGAGCGCTGCGATCACGATCGCGCCGGTCGAAAGCGACCGCCCGCGCCCGCTCTTGGCGCCTGCCCGCGCGCCCGTCGAGGCCGGCGCCGCCGCTCGCCCGGAAGCGCTCTGGGCGCCGGGTGCGGCGGGCGTCCCGATCGCGGGCGTTGTCACGGTGGGCGTCGTCACGCCCGGAGCGCGGGCGCCGCCGGCGGGCACGTAGGTCGTCGTCGGCGTGGTCGAGCTACCACTCGCGCCCGTCGTGGCGCGGGCGCGGGCAGTCGTCGTCGCGTGCCCGGCGCGTGGCTTGAGGCCCTTGGGAAGGCGCACGCGCCCGATCCGCGGCGCTTTGATGCCCACTTTGACGGTCCCCGAAAGTTCAGGGATGTTGACCGTCTGCTCGCCGCCTTTCGTCGCTGTGGCGCCCGACGCGGCGCACGCGCCGGCGCCGAGCGTCGTCAAGTAGAGCGTGAGCAGCGCGGCCCACACGGCCAGCGCGCGGCGGCGAGGCGGTGTGTAGAACACGGGCGGTGGCGCGTCTGCGAGCGGTGGCGCGTCTGGCATCCGACTCATCGCCAGCATGCTAACTGCGCGCCTGCAGGCACAGCGCCGGCGTGTTCGCCGGCCAACGCGACTCACAGTAGGTCGTCGATCGCGGCCAGCGCGTCCGCCAGCACGCGCTCGCGCGCAAGCGTCGCGTCGAGCACGCGAATCCGCTCCGGCTCTGCCTGCGCAAGCTCGTCGTAGGCGCTGGCGATCAGCGAGAAGAACTGCGAGCCCTCGCCCTCGAGTCGGTCCGGGAGCTCGGCGCGCTCGGCCAGTCGGGCGCGCCCAGCCGAGGGCGAGATGCGCAACAGCAGCGTGCGGTCGGGCGTGATCGCGCCGGTGGCGAAGCGGTTGATCTCGCGCACCTGCTCGATGCCGAGCCCGCGGCCCGCCCCCTGGTAAGCGAGCGATGAGTCGACGAAGCGGTCGAGCAGCACCACACAGTCCTCACCCAGCAGCGGGTCGATGCGCTCCTGCACGAGCTGCGCGCGAGCGGCCGCGTACAGGAGCGCCTCCGCGCGCGCGCCGACGCTCGCGGAGGGGTCCTTGACGAGCGCGCGAATCCGCTCCGACAGCTCGACGCCGCCGGGCTCGCGCAGCAGCTCGACGCGCCGACCGCGCTCGCCGATCGCCTCGGCGAGCGCCTGTGCGAGCGTCGACTTGCCTGCGCCGTCGAGTCCCTCGATCGTGATCAGCCTGCCGCGGGCCACGCCGGGACGGTAGCGGTAGCGCCCCCGGCGGGCCACGCCCACGACCGCCCTCGAACGGCGCCCCGGCGGCGCGGCGCCGTCTCTACGATGGCCTGCGTGTCCTCATCGGATCTCGACGCCGTCCTACCCGGCATCGACGCGCACCCGCACGCGCGCGCCGTGCTTGCGCCCGCGCTGGGCGGCGGCGCGCGCAGCCCGTCTCATGCATACCTGTTCCACGGCCCATCGGGCACCGGCAAGCGCGACATCGCGCGTGCCTTCGCCGCCGCGCTGCTGGCGGGCGGCGAGCAGGACGCCGCTTCGGTGCGCGAACGGATCGCCCGCGGAGCTCACCCCGACCTGACCTGGGTGAAGCCGTCGGGCGCCGCCGAGATGCTCGTCGCCGACATCGAGCAGCCGGTCGTCGCCGGCGCGACGCGAACGCCGTTCGAGTCCTCGCGTCGCGTGTTCGTGATCGAGGCGGTCGACACGATGAACGACCAGGCGGCCAACCGCATGCTGAAGACGCTCGAGGAACCGCCCGACTTCGTGCACCTGCTGCTGCTGACCGACCGTCGCGAGGACGTGCTCGCGACGATCGCCTCGCGCTGCCAACCCGTGCGCTTCGACCCGCTGCCGCCCGAGCGCATCGCCGAGCGGCTGGCGGGCGTCGAGCAGGAGCGCGCCCGCGCCTGCGCGCGGCTCGCGCTCGGCGATGCAGGCCTGGCCGCGCGGCTGGCGAGTGAGCGGGGTGTCGCGCTGCGTGCGAGCGCCGAGCGTTTCGTGCGGGCGGCGCTCGCGGGCGCGACAGACGAGCGGCCGTGGCTAGCGATGCTGGCGGCGGCCAAGGCGGCGGGCGAGGAAGCTGGCGAGCACGCCCAGGAGCAGCTCGCCGAGCAGCTCGAGCTGGTGCCCTCGAAGGAGCGCAAACGCTTCGAGCGCGAAGCGCTGGAGGCGCGCCGCCGCGGCGAGCGCCGCGCGCGCACGCACGCGCTCGACCTGGTGCTGCGCCTGGCCGAGCTGTGGCTGCGCGACGTGATGTGCGTGTGCGAGGGCGCGCAGCGAGCTCATGTACGCGCTCGACCGACGCGCGGAGCTGGCCGAGGACGCCCGCGGCCGTGACGGCGAGCGCCTGCGCGAGGCGATCGAGCTCGTCCAGGACACGCGCCTGCGCCTGCAGGTCAACGTGTCCGAGGAGCTCGCGCTCGAGGCGCTCGCGTACAGGCTGCAGGCGCTCCTCGCGCCTGCCGACGTCGCCTGAGCGCAGCGGCGCGTGCGCAGTCGATCTCGCCAGGCGCGCCGGACGGGCACCGCGCGACCCATCCATCTTAAAAGAAATCAGACCCGATCGGCCCGAGGTTGGGCTCGAGGTCATACGTCTCGAACGCCAGGAACTGCGAGAACAGGCGGTTCTCGGGCCCGTGGTAGTCGGCTGAGCCCGTGCTCAGCAGGCCGAGCTCGGCGCACAGCTCGGCGAGCAGCCGCGTCTGCGCCTCGTCGTGGGTGATGTAGAAGGCCTCGATGCCGTCGATGCCGAGCGCGCGGAAGCGGTCGACGCTGTCGAGCACTTCCTGCGGGTCCTCGACGTCCCAGAAGGGGTGCGCCCAGATCGCGACGCCGCCGGCGTCGTGGATCGCCTCGATCGCCTCGGCGACGGTCGGCGTCTCACGCAGGCGGAACGCCGGCTTGCCCTCGATCAGATAGCCGCGAATCAGCGAGCCGACGTCGTCGATGTCCTCGTCCCGCAGGCGCTGCGCGTTGGCCGGCGCCCTCAGCACGGCGCCGGCCAGGTGCGGGCGGCCGATCGGTTTGCCTTCGTCGATGCGCTGCTGTGATCTCGGCTTCGTCGAGCTCGAAGCCGACCTCGCGCAGCGCGTCGCGCATGCGCAGCGTGCGCTTCTCACGATCGGCAAGGAAGTCGACGAGACGGTCGGTCATGGGCGGTCCGGTGTGATCGATGTTGTAGCCGAGGATGTGAAGTTCGCGAGGTAGGTCAGCGCCCTCGTCGACGGCCGAGATCTCGACGGCGGGCACCACCCGCACACCGACGCGCCGGCCCGCGTCGATCGCCTCGGACACTCCGCTGACCGTGTCGTGGTCGCTGAGCGCAAGCAGCTCCACGCCGGCCTCGGCCGCGCGCTCGACGACCTCGCCGGCGGGCAGCTCGCCGTCGGAGTTGGTGGAGTGCGACTGCAGGTCGAAGCGCGGCGCGATCGGCTGAGCCTATGCGATCGGCTCAGCGGGGCTCGCGCGCGGTCGCTGCGACTGCGTCGGGCGAGCGCCGGCTCAGGGTGGCGAGCGCGGCGCTGGCGGCGATCGTCGGCGCCGTCGGCGTCAGCGACGGCCCCAGCCCCGGCGCCGGCGCGGTCAGCTGTTCGACGCGCGCTCGGCAGTCGCGCAGGCGACGCAGCGGCGTGATAGCGACGCGCCTTGTCGGCCAGCGACGGCTCGCCGGCGAGCGCATCGAGCTCGACGCGCGCCGACTCCGTCTCGCGCGCGCGGGCGCACGCCTCGATCCACAGCACCTCCAGATACGCCAGCGCGGCGCCGAGCTGCTGCTCGGCGATCGCCTCGCGCCGCTCGATCTCGCGCAGCACGGGCGTCAGCTCGTTTCCAGCCAGCGCGACTCGGCGTGGGCGCGCAGCAGCAGGCACACGTCGAAGGCGGACGAGCGTTGCGATTGGGGGGAACGATCGGAGTTGCGTGCCATGAAGCGTCCTTGCCGGCCTCGAATCTGAGCGAATCGGTGAGCTACTCGCTGTCGGCGGGCGCCAATTGGCTGCTTTAGGGAGACGACCCGCCGCTCCACGCTTTTTGCGGGTTTTTCGTACTCGGAGACAGCCCGAATGCGAACTTGGCCAAGCTTGCCGGCCGGGCTCAGGTTGAGCCGCGTGGCCGATGAATTGGTCGTGAGAGCAACGCCGACGAGACAGGAGGAGCACAGATGCACGTAGCCGAACGCAACGGGCCGGAGGCCTGGACAGCACGCGCGCGCGACCGTCATGCGCCTGCGCCTGCGCACGCTCGTCACGCTCGGCGTGCTCGCCGTCGCGACGGCGCTGCTAGGCCGCCTGTTCGGCCTGCACGACCGGCGCTTTCTGATCGCCGAGGTCGCCCTGCTGGTGAGCATGTTCGTGATCTCGCGCTTCGTGGTGCCGCTCGTCGAGCGGCGCGATCGCGGCGCGAGCGCGGAGGAGCACGTGGGCAGCCTGCTCGACGCAGCTGCCCGGCGGCGAATGGCACGTGATCCACGACGCGAGTTTCGGTCGCGGCAACATCGACCACATCCTGGTCGGGCCCGCCGGGCTGTTCACCGTCGAGACCAAGAGCCACCCCGGGCCGGTGCGCGTCGGTCGCGTGCACGGGGCGACGATTCGCCAAGCGCTGGCGCAGCGCGAGCTGATCGAGCACGTCATGCGGATGCGCGTAGAGCCGCTGCTCGTGTTCAGCCGAGCATGGGTGGACCGGCCGCTGGCGCGGCGCAAGGGCGTGCGCGTGCTGCCGGCGCGATGCTGATCGCGCACCTGCTCAAGCGCAAGCCGGTGCTCAGCGCCGTGCAGGTGGACGAGATCTACGGGCATCTCAGGGAGCTGCTGGTCGACCGCGTGAAGAGCGAACGCGTGATTCGCGTGCGGCGAGGCACGGGCGTACGCACCGAGCGGGGCCGCGCAGCGGCGTTCGCGCCAGGCGTTCACTCCGCGCATAAGCGCTGAACGTCGGACCACCGGGTCTCGCCCCCGCCCGCCCCGCCCCGCGCGCGAGTCCCCGCGACCAGGGCAAGTGCCGTAGCTTGTAGGTATGGCCGCAGCCTCGCCAGAGCAGCTGCAGCAGATGCGGCCGCGGGCGCACGCGCTCGCGAGGTTGACGGACCGCAGGCTGCGCCCGACTCGAGCGCGCCGAGCGCAGCGGGCGCGCCGGTGCGCGCCGGCCTGCCGCCGGGCCCGCGGATCCCGGCGCTCGCGCAGACGCTCGCGTGGGCGCTCGCGCCGACCTGGGTGATGGAGCGCTGCGCGCGAGCGCTCGGCGAGACGTTCACGCTGACGTTCTGGCCGAGCGGGATGCAGCTCGTCGTGGTGAGCGACCCGGAGGCCGTCAAGACGGTCTTCACGGCGCCGCCGGAGGTGGCGCCGTCGGCGGCGGGCAACTCGCCGATCGCGCCGGTGATGGGGCCGAGCTCGGTGATCGTGCTGACGGGGCCGGAGCACATGCGCCAGCGCAAGCTGCTGCTGCCGCCGTTCCACGGCGAGCGCATGCGCGAGTACGAGGAGGTGATCGTGCGAGGAGACGCGCAAGGACATGGCGGCTGGCCGCTGGGGCGGCCGATGCGCCTGCAGGAGCGCACGCGAGCGATCACGCTGGAGGTGATCCTGCGCGCGGTGTTCGGCGTCGAGGCCGAGCGCATGGACGCCGCTGCGCACCGCGATCGGCGAGCTGCTGGCGCCGATGCAGCCGCTGGCGGATGGTGCTGTTCGCGCTGCGCCGTCCGAGCGTCGAGCGCCCGCCGGGCGCGATCGGGCAGGCGCTCGATCGTCTCGACGCGGTCATCTACGAGGAGCTCGCGCGGCGCCGCGCGCAGGAGGACCTGGCGCGAGCGCACCGACATCCTCTCGCTGCTGCTGCAGGCGCGCGACGAGGACGGCGAGGCGATGACCGACGCGCGAGCTGCGCGACGAGCTCGTCACGCTGCTGCTGGCCGGTCACGAGACGACGGCCACGTCGGTCGCGTGGGCGATCGAGCGGCTGGTGCGCCATCCGGACAAGCTCGCAGCGGCTGGTCGCCGAGATCGACGCGGGCGAGGGCGAGGAGTACATGACGGCGGTCGTCAACGAGACGCTGCGCGTGCGCCCGGTCGTGCCGATCGTCGCGCGCATGCTCATGCAGGAGCTGGGGGTCGGGGGGGTACAGGCTGCCGGCGGGCACGCGCGTGACGCCGTCGATCTACCTGACCAACCGCAACCCGCGCGTATACGACGAGCCGGCGCAGTTCCGCCCCGAGCGCTTCCTCGGCGACGCGCCCGGAGACGTTCGCCTGGATCCCGTTCGGCGGCGGCATCCGCCGCTGCATCGGCGCCGTCGTTCGCGCAGCTGGAGATGAAGCTGATGCTGCAGCACGATGCTGGGCGAGCTCGAGCCGCAGCCTGCCGCGGGCTCGCGCTGCAGCGCGCTCGACGGGCGAGTCGATCGCCGCCGCGCGATCACGCTGGTCCCGTCGCGCGGCGCACGCGTCGTGTGGCGTCGGCGCGACTGAGCAGCTTCTTCTTGATCGGGCCGCCTGGCGGCGGCCTGGTTCGCGTTCGCGGTGAGTCGACCGCGCCAGGCGGACAGACCGGCGCGGGCGGTCGCAGCCGAGGCGCGAAGTAGCGTCCTTGAGATGGAGAACTCGAGCGCCCGGCAGGGCGCACTCGTAGGGCACCCCGCGGCGGCGTGCCAGTCCCGAGGCGCTGCTGCGCGCGCTTCGGCCTGCAGCAGTTCAGGCCGGGCCAGCGCGAGGCGGTGGCGGCGGCGCTCGCCGGCCGGGACAGCCTCGTCGTGATGCCCACGGGCGGCGGCAAGTCGCTCTGCTACCAGCTGCCGGCGCTCGCCGGCGATCGGGCTGGTCGTCGTCGTGAGCCCGCTGATCGCGCTGATGGCCGACCAGTGGCGGCGGCTGCAGCAGGCGGGCGTGAGCGCGACGATGCTCGCCTCGGGGATGGCCGACGGGCACAACGAGCAGGCGCTCGCGCGAGATCGCCTCGGGCGAGACGAGCTCGTGCTGGCGGCACCCGAGCGCTTCGCCTCGGCGCGCGTTCCGCGCGGCGCTCGCGCAGCGCGAGGTGGCGCTGTTCGTCGTCGACGAGGCGCATTGCGTGGCCGAGTGGGGTCATGACTTCCGCCCGGACTATCTGCGCCTGCACGACGCGATCGCGTCGTTGACCGGCCCGCGCGGGCTGGCCGCCCGGCGGTGATGGCGGCGACGGCCACGGCGACGCCGCGCGTGGCGCAGGAGATCGCCGCGCGCCTGGGGCTGCAGGACCCGGTGTCGATCCGCTCGGGCTTCGACCGTCCGAACCTGACCTTCGACGTGGTCAGCGTCGAGGGCAAGGGCGCGGTGGCGCGCAAGCGGGCGGCGCTGCTGCACGTGCTCGAGCGACGCAGCAGGCGCGCCCGGCGATCGTCTACTGCGGCACGCGCAAGGACACCGACGCGGTCGCCGCGCGGTCTGGCGCGGCGAGGGATCGCAGCGGTGGCCTACCACGCGGGCATGACCCCGGACGCGCGCCGCGCCAGCCAGGACGGCGTTCATGGACGGACGCGCCGAGGTGGTCGTGGCGACGAACGCGTTCGGCATGGGCGTCGACAAGGCCGACGTGCGCACGGTCGCGCACTGGGCGCTGCCGACGAGCCTCGAGGCCTACTACCAGGAGGCCGGCAGGGGCGGGCGCGACGGGCGCGCCGGCGCGCGCGCTGCTGCTGGCGCGCGCATGGACCTGGGGCGGCTGATCCGCTTCATCAAGGAGCGCGAGACGAGCGTCGAGGACGTGAAGGCGCTACGTCGCGCGCCTGCGCGCGCGGCGCCGACGGCGAGGTCGCGACGGTCGGGCACGGCGAGCTGGGCGAGCGCGAGCGCGTGCTGCTGTCGATCGCCGAGCGCGCGGGCGCGGTCGAGCTGCAGCCCGGCGGCCACGACGGCCTGCTCGTGCGCGCTCACCGGGCAGCGGCAGCCCGCGCAAGGCATACGCGGCGATCAAGGCGGCGCGCGACCGCGGCTGGGACGTCCTACCGCTCGATCGAGCGCTACATGTCCAGCGGCGAGACGTGCCGGCGGCGCCAGATCCTCGACCACTTCGGCGACGACGAGCCAGGCCGCGCCGAGCGGGCCGCTGCTGCGACGTGTGCGACCCCGACCCGGCGCTCGCGCGGGCGTGCGTCGCGCGCGCCGGCGTCAAGCGCGACGCAGCGCGCGGCGCCGGACGCTCGCGGCCGCAGGCGCGCGGCGCGACGGCGAGCCGAGCCGGTCGACGAGGAGCGAGTTCGAGCGCCTGCGCGCGTGGCGCTACGAGCGCGCGGAGGGCAAGCCGGCATACACGGTCGCGGCCAACGCGGTGCTCGAGGAGGTGCTGCGCGCGCGCCGCGAGCAGCGCAGGCGCTGCTCGAGATCCGCGGGATCGGCCCGGCGTTCTGCGAGAAGCACGGCGAGTCGCTGCTCGCAGAGCTGGCAGCGCTGGAGGGTGAGGACGTCGGCGCCGACGCCGACGCCGGCGTCGGCAAGGAGCACCCAGCGCGCCGACGCGCGAGCCTCGCGCCGCTAGCATCTGGAGCCGCGCCGACGTAGCTCAGCTGGTAGAGCACTTCACTCGTAATGAAGGGGTCCGGGGTTCGAGTCCCCGCGTCGGCTCTGTGAGAAGCCCCCGCTAATGCGGGGGTTTTCTTCTATTCAGCGACGTTCATGGGAGGGACGAAAAGTCCGATTGGGCAACCTATTGGGCAACACGAGGTCCCGAGGAGCGCGGAGCCTGGAGGTAGTCTTTGCCGCCTGTGCCCGCGACACAGAAGGAATGGATCAAGAAGCTTCAGGCCGAGGGCTGGACTCTCGGTCGCGGCGGCAATCACCAGGTCAAGATGACGAAGGCTGGGAAGCGGCCGATTACATTGCCCGAGAACAAGCGCAGGAGCTACTCCAAGGGCCTAGAGGCCGCACTGCGCCGAGAGGCGGGCCTATAGTGCGCCCGCGTTTGACCCGATACCTATCATGTAGCCATGGCTGAGAATCGCGAGCTCCACATCAACGTTCGCTACGAGGCCGACTCGCTCTGGGCAACGGTGGACGAGTTCCCGGGGGTTTTTGCCACCGGCGACAACCTCGACGAGCTTCGCGAGAGTCTCGAGGAGGGGATTGCGTTGGTGCTCGAGCGCAATGGCGAGATCCCCGACGTCGCGATCGCGCCCTTGAGGCCCGAGCCGGCCGAGACGACGGCCAGTTCAGAGCTTGTTCTCGCCTGAGCGCCGTTAGAGCAAGGCCTGGAGTTTGCGCCGCGCCTGACGCGGGGCGGAGGGATCGCGGCGCAGCGCGTCGGCCTCGGGGAGCTTGTAGCCGTCCTCGAGGCGGCGAGCGATGGCCTCAACGGCCAGTCTCACGGTTTCGGGGGTCACTGAACGCCGGCGCTGACCCGTTCGCCCATAACGCGGGCGGCCTCCAACGGCATAGGCACGGCCCCAGCTCCCGTCCCGGCGGCGAGACCACCAGACGCGCGCAAAGTTATCGAGCTCCGACACCTCGATAAACGCCTCGCCAGTGCCGTTGATCCGATGGGCGGTGTCCGCCAGTGCGCGCCCGTAGTCGTGCCAAGCCGGCGAGTCGAACATCACGCAACCCGCTAGAGGGCCGCCAAGGACAACCCTTGGAGATCGTTCGCGGGCTGGAATGCGCATCCGCGCGAGGAGCTTCATCCGGCGGATAAAGGCGGGATGGGTGAGGAGCGCGCCGCGAAGTTCGCTCAACCGAGCCTCGTGCGCCTCGTCCAAGTGATTTGGCGTGATCCCCGCAAGCGGGTCGTTAAGTTTCACGCCTTCCTCGCGGGCAGCACGCTTCACTTGACCTCACTTATGGCGACACGAAACGTCACCCGCACGACTATACCGACGGTGGGGGATCTTCCCGTTTTGTTCACGGTGAAGGAGGCATCCGCTCTGTTGGGCGTCACATCGCGCACGCTGGAACGGTGGTCGGCCGACGGACACTTGCGACGGGTCGAGCTCGGGCCAAAAACGGTTCGGTACCGCTCAGATGACCTGGCCGAGCTGATCGACCCCCAAAAAAAGGCGAGCCAGGCCGCAAAACCTGACTCGCCGGAAAACTCGGGAAGGCACTCCCGATATGGCACAGGTTAGCGCGAGCCGACGACACGGCAAGGACGACCTTCTATGTCCTAGGACAAAGAAGTCGCTCGGGCGCCCGCTCGGAGATACCGCTCTGGCGATACGTGATGGTGTTCACGAACTGACCCAGCAATACGACCGGATGACGGTCCGGCAGGTCTTCTACCGGCTCGAGACGGCTGGCGTAGTGGAGAAGTCGCAGGCCGGCTACCGGCAGGTACAGCAGCAGCTCCTACGCATGAGGCGCGAGAACGCCCTGTCCTGGCAGTTCATCACCGACGGAACGCGCTGGCAGCGCAAGCCCGAGTCATTCGGTGACGCTGAGAGCTACATCGACCGTGTAGTCCACCTCTACCGTCGTGATCTCTGGCAGGGCCAAAACGTGCGCCTCGAGATCTGGCTTGAGAAGGATGCGCTCGCCGACGTGATCTTTGACGCGACGGAGAAGTGGGACGTGCCGCTGATGGTCAGTCGCGGGCAATCGTCGGCCACGTTTCTCTACAGCGCAGCGAAGGCGGCCGAGCACGCCCATCAGACGACCGGTGTCGAGACCTTCATCTTCACTATGTATGACTACGACGCCGGTGGCGAGCGTGCGGCGCGCACCATCCGTCGGGAGCTGCCGGAGTACGCCCCGAATGTGCCGATCAGCTTTGAACGGTTGGCCGTGACGACGGAGCAGATCGAGCAATGGAGACTGCCCCAGCGCCCAGCGAAGAAGTCCGATCCGGAGGCGGCGAAGTTCGGTGAAGTAGCCGTCGAGCTCGACGCGATCGACCCGAACATGCTGGTCTCGCTGGTCGAAGGTGCCATCGAGCGCCATATCGACGCGCACGCCTGGGTGGTCGAGCAGGCGATCGAGACCGAGGAGCGCGCGGGGCTACGCGCACTGGCGGCGGCATGAGCGTCCGGCTCATCCAATGGGCCTTCCAGTCGGCGTCGGTCCGATCAAAGGCCGATCTCCTCGTGCTTCTCGTTCTCTGCGAGGAGGATCGCGACCGTGGTAGGGGAACGTGGCTGAGCCTCGAAACGATCGCCAGTCGCGCACGCACCTCCACTCGAGGGGTGCAGAACTCGCTACGCAAACTGGAAGCAGGCGACCTTGTCACCGCGACGCATCGACCGGGCAAGACGACCGTCTACCACGTCTCGACCCCCGTAGCTGAGTGCACCCCTGTAGCTGGCTGCACCCCTGTAGCGCAGCTACGCGACCCCTGTAGCCCAGCTACCAAAACCCCTGTAGCCCAGGTACACCCGAACCGTAAGGAACCGTCAAGAACCGTGAGGAGCGCGCAAGCGCCCACCTCGACAGATTTCTCCAAGTACGACGAAGGGGTCATCGGATGACCACCATCGTCGGCGGTGTCTGCAACTGCGGCACTGAGGTGCGTCGGGAACTCGCGCAGGGTTTCGGCGCCGAGCTCCTCAACAGCTTGCCGTTCACATGTGCCCCATGCTCAGAGCGGAAAGAAGCCGAATGGGCCGAGAGCGACCGCCAGGAGCGGGAGCGCGTCGACCGCGACCGCCTCGCCTAAAAGCTCGAGAGCCTGCCAGTTGCGCTTCGTGGCATGCGTTTGGCCGATCTGGACACCGCCGGCCGCGACAAAGTCCTACAGGCCGCAAGGCAGTGGGCTCGAGGCGAGCTAAAGGGCCTCGTCCTGCTCGGTCCGATCGGTGTCGGCAAGTCCACGATCGCGGCAGCCGCAGATATCGAATACATGGGGCACAACCTCGATCGAGCGACGCCGCGATGGATAAACACCGTCCAGGCGCTCAACGACCTGAGCCGCGGCTTTTCTGATGCGCGACGGCTGAGCGCGATGGACGCGCTCGACAGCAAGCATGCGCCGCTCGTTCTCGACGACATCGACAAGGCGAAGCCAAACGCCAACGCCGCAGCGATCCTTTTTGGAGCGGTCGACGCTTGCATGACGAACCGTCGCTCGCTGATCGTCACCACGAACCTCTTGCCAAGCCAGCTCGCCGTGAACTGGCCCAAACCTCACGGCGAAGCTATCGCCTCTCGACTGGCGGGCTACTGCGACGTGCATCGGGTAACCGGGCGCGACCGACGGCTCGTGAACGCATGAACGTCGGCATCCAGCTTACCGACGAGGTTCTAGAGCAGATCGCGTCACGCGCCGCGCAGCTCGTGACCGACCAGAAAGCGCCAATTTCGCCTTGGCTCGGTGTCGAGCAGGCGGCAGCACACCTCACATGCCCAAAGTCACGCATATACGCGCTCGTGTCGGCTCGGCGAATCCCACACCACCGTGATGGATCGCGGCTCTTGTTCAACCGTGCGGAGCTCGACGTATGGGTCCGCAACGGTGGTGCGAAACGACCATGACGCTTAAGTTTCACGCCCAACAGAAGTGCGAATGCATAACTTCGTGTGTGCCCATACCACAATCCAACACTGGGAAAGGTAATGGCAACCACACAGTCACCGACAGTTCACGCACGAATCTCGCTAGCACTCGCCGAGCAGGCTCAGCGGATAGCCGACGAAGAACAGCGCACACTCTCGAGCGTCGTCCATCGCGCACTACATCTCTACGTCAACGAACGTCACGCCCTGCTCGAGCATCGCGAGGTCGCCGCGTGAGCGGTAGGCAGGGAATAGGGGTGGCGTGGGGGGCAATAGTTCCGAAGGCGACTCCGGACGGCTCAACCATCCGAAACTTTCCCCCCGAACGTGCATAAGCTTGATGACAATTGTCTCGGGGTGGTCGCGCATGGCTAAACGCGCGCCGGGATATGGGCGAAGTCACGAACTCGAGCGTCTGAAGTGGCAGCGCCTCGTCGATGAAGGACAAGCCGTGCTGCTCGCGCTGCTTCAGACCGATCGCGCCTGGCGCTAAATGGCATTTGGATCATGCCGACGATCGACGCAGCTACAACGGGCCGGCGCATCCGTACTGCAACACCCGTGCAGGCGGCATAAAGAGCAGACGCAACGTCGCTCGGCGCACATCGGGCGTGCGCACGAACTCGAGCGACACCTGGACCACGCCGGAGGGCTTTCGCTACCAGCGGATTGGCAACGAGGATGTCCTGCTACCGCCGACGATCAGGCGGTGGTCCAGAAAGTGGTTCGAGGTCACGCGAGCTGACTACGAATGGGAGGGCGTATGCGGCCCCGTGTGAATGCCTGGACGATCTACGACAGGACCCGGCAATGGTCGGCAAAAAAGCCGTACGGGTTTTCGACTTTGCACGCGATACGGGTTTTCGCATGAGCGCGGACGCCGCTGCACTCGCGATCCGCGTCGACAGGCTCGAGGAGGCGCTCGCTGAGCACGTCCTGCTCCAAGCGCTCGGCAAAGAAGGGCTGGCGCACAAAACAAAGTCGGGCCGGTACAACTTCCCGATCGTCGACAGACGCGATCTGCTCGATGCCATCCTCGCAATCGGGAGAACCGATCCCGGCGAACGGTTTTCCGTCAAGCGCTGGATCGTCTACCGCGCCAAGCTGCTCGGGATGAAGTCCGACGTACCGAACGCGTGGATCGCCGAAGTCGGGGAAGCGGTGACAGCGTGATCCGCACCGAGCCGCCCGACTCCGGCGAAAGCGAATCGTGGGCCAACACATGAGCTTCGCGGCGCGGAGGTTTGTTGCTCCCCCTCCTGCGCGCGAGCGGGACTGCGCCCCGGCGTGCCCAAAGTCGACCGCGCCGGGGCTAACCCGCTTGGACGTCGAGCTGCACCGGGCCAATCCTGCAGCGTCTCCCGCGACCCGAACCCGATGGCCGGGCCGCGGGGGCGCACCGAATGGATCAACTGATCTCCTGCGTCTTGGTTTTCAGCGGGCCGCCATTGACTTTGATTTCCTCCGCGCCCTTCATGACCTTGGATTCGAAGAAGAAGCCACCTGCTTCTTCCTTGATCGAGAAGCTGAGCGTGTAGCCCTTTTTGGAGTTCCTGACGGCCGTACCCATGCCGTGGAAGACCCGTTCTCCCGCTGCCCCCGTGCAGCTTGCCTGCTGGAGGCTCACAAGGTGGTAGCGGGGGCTGTTGCGCTCGACGTTGACCTGGAGCTTCTGCGGTTCAGCGAGGTTTTTGCTGAGCGAGTCGATCACGCTCAGGTGCCCCGCTTCGCCTTGTTTGCCGACCGAGCCGTGGCCTGATGCCATCGAGCATTCTTCGGCCACCGTGTAGGTGATGGTCACCTTCGGTTCGGCGCCCGCCGTAGCCGTGTTGGCTGTACCTGCCGTCGGGACGAGGTTCGAGCCGCCGCCACCGCCGCCGTTGTTGTACGAGGCGCCGCCGCCGCCGCCGCCGTAGAGGCCGCCACCACCGCCGCCACCGGAACCAAAAAGTCCTCCTTCGGCGCCCTGGCCGTTGGGGGAGATACCTGCCGGTCCGCCTCCCCCGCCGCCGAAAATAATGTCACATCCGGTGCCGCCGGTACCCGCTTCTTCCGCGTCACCGCCGCGGCCCCCTGTCCCGGCTTCTTCACAGGTCCCCTCGCCGCCACCGCCGCCACCGGCCGCGACAATGAGACGCGATTCGCGGGTGCCTGAGGTGGCTCGCGGGACGGTTCGCACATCGGAGGCACCGCCACCGCCACCGCCAGCGTTGCCGGAGACGTTGCCGCCGCCGTTGAACCCACCTTCCCCTTCGTTTTCGCCGTTTCCTCCGACCTCGACGTACAGCGTCTGCCCGCCTTTGAGGTTCGTGAGGCTGCCGCTCACGACGGCGCCCAGACCGCCGCCGCCGCCAGGACTGAGTGACGAGATTTCGGTTCTCCCGGTTCCCCCCGCGCCGCCGGTCGCCATGACCTCGACCGTCGTCACGCCCGCAGGCACTACGAACGCCTGCTCCGCGCCCGTGTATTTGAATTGGACCGTTTCCGCCGAGGCCGACACCGCCCCGAACGCCATCGCTACCAGCACGCCAACTGCGGCGAACGCCGCCCGCGCACCCATCCGTCCAATAGACATGAGGAGCCCCCTCAGTCGCTCTAGTCGCGACGCAAGGCCACCCACGAGCCCTCCGCGTGGCGTCCCGCCACCTGAGCGGGCGAGTCTACGCCCTTCCACGCGGCGATAGCCCCGCTCAGCTCCGGCGGGGACGCCAGCCCCCTGCGGCGCTACGTGCGGCACGGGAGTTGGCGCTAGAAGGCCGGCGCGGTGAGTTGACTGGGCCTGCACCGGCCACGCCCGCCCCAAGCCGAGCAGGTGCGGTTCCCACGCCGCCTACTCCGCCAGCCCCGCAGCTTTGAGGGCCTCGTCGTGGACCCAAAAGTATTCGAAAGCTATGAGCTTGCCCTCGCGAACGGTGTGGAGGCACGTCATCTCGATGCCCAGATCAGGCCCGCGGCCTCGCCCACGCCAGACGAACCGCACGACCACGCGATCACCCGTATGAAGGAAGCCGGTGACAGGTTCCACCGTGTCGCCCTCCGACGTTTCGCGCAGTTGCCGAGCCTGGAGCAAGACGGCCTCGCGGCCAACATAAGGTCCCGGCTCGGGCCAGTCGGGGGTCGGGCGCCAGATCACGTCCGGTGCGAGAAAGCTGCCCCAGGTGTCCATATCGCCGGCGTTCCAGGCGTCGATGCCCGCCTTGACGATCTCCACGTTCTCCTGGGACATCGCCTACCTCGCCAGGCCGAGGTCGGCGAAGGCGCGGTCGCGGTCCCAATAGTTGACGAGCCGAGTCACCTTCCGTTCATCGATCTGAAACAGATCGGCCGCCATCGAACCCATCTCCTCCACGTCCAACCTGCTGGTCCTTCCATGCCCGCCGCGATGGATCAACACGAGGATTCTCCCGGGATCGAGTTCACGGTACTCATCCGCGACTACCCGGAAGTCCTCCCACGCATCGAGGAAGCGGTGCCAAGCTTCCGCCATCCCGACGATGCCGGTCCAGATACCGGGATCGGGGCCGCCGATCATCACGAACTGGATCTCGGAGTGTGCCCAGGGCGCGGCGTTGAACTTGCCGCTTTCCCATTCCGCGTAGATCGAGCGCACAAGGTCCAGGTTCTCCGACATCTCCTACCTCCGTTCCTCCGCGAGGCGCTCGGCGGCAGCGCGGGCCTCGTCGACCTCGGAGATCGTAAGGCGTTCGATCAAGCCTCGCACCCAGACGAAGACCCATCCCTCGCGCTGTCGAAGGTGACCGGCGGTGCCAGCCGGACGGCCGTTCTGAACGACCACCGCAAACACAACCCCATTGCCGAGGTCGCGGACCTCCTCAAGGCCGAACTCCAGCTCCTCGTACGTGCCAAACCAGTCCTCAAGGAAGCTGCGAATGACCGCCCGCCCCTCGAAGTGGTCCCCCAACGCCCGCCCGTCGAAGGTCGCATCTTCGGCGAAGCTGCTGGCCGCCGCGTCGAGATCACGGCGACTCGCAGCCTCAAGCGCCCTGCCCACAAGCTCCACCAGGTCGGGGGTCGTGGACTCCTCAGACATCACCCGGCCAGTATCCCGCAAGCGCTCAGACGCGAGCGAGCTGATGCGCTAGATCACGCGCCTGCTGGAATCCCTCGACCTCCTCTGCGCCTTGCGCTGAGACGACCCGGAAACGCTGCTCGCCGAGCGCCCACACCTCGACCTCGCCAATCGTCAGGAAGGGGCCGGGCTCTCCGCTCTGCCAGGGGTCGGGCTGACGATCCAAGGCCGCGTCAGGTGGCTCTACGGGACCCTTCACGGGACGATCGTGAAGGACAGCGACCGCGAGACGGCCTTCAGCCCCCGCGCGTCGTGCGCGGTGATGCTGACCGCGTAGGACCCGGGCTTGAGCGCCTTGGTGCTCGACAGCCGGCCCTGGAAGCGCATCTTGTTGAGGCCTGTCTTGCCAGACGTGCCGAAGCTGCCGACGACGACTGTGCGTCTGCAGCTCGGCTTGTGCGCGTTGCCGCGGCTGGGCGCCACGCAGCTTCCGTGCGCTCGCCGCCCCGGCAGGCTCTGGGTGAACGTGAATGTCACCGTCGCCTGCTCATTGAGGCTGAAGCTGAACGTCGTTCCGACCGGTGCGCTGCTGATGTGCGGCAGCGACCCGCCTCGCCGCCACCGGGCTGCCGACTGGCTGAACCCCGTTACGGCAGGTTTAGCCAGCGCGACGAACGGTGGCGGCTCGATCAGTGTTTTTGGAACGGAATTCGTCGTTACCGCGGACGCCGCCGGGGCCGTGAATGTGTATTTGTCCGCCGATGTGACTTCGCTCGAGCCGCCTGGGCCAGTGACGCGCACATCGACTGTCGAGGCAGCCGCCGGCGGGGCGATCGCGGTGATCTGACTGGAGGAGTCGACGCTGAAGCTCGATGCCGGCGTGGAGCCAAAAGTCACGCTCGTGGCACCATCGAGGAAGAGGCCGCTTATCTTCACGGCGTTGCCTCCCGTCGTACTGCCGGATGCTGGCGATAGTGAGGAGACAACCGGTGCGAGCACGACTTCGGCATTGAACTCGAGGTGCCGATTTTCGCGCTGTTCTTCGCCCGCGCGTTCGAAATCCGCGAGCTGTGGTTCCCACCTGAGCACTTCCGCGTTTGTCAGTTCGTCAAAGCCAATGACGCTTTTGCCCGGGGAACTCGGCCCGAGGTCCACCCCGATGAGGTCGCCGGCGCCGATCGGAAGGCTCGTGGGGTTGGGTTGGCCTTCAAGATTGGCTGCCGCAGCGCTCGTGCCGACGGCCGCCCATCCGCCTTCCGGCTCGGATTCCACCACGGTCAGCTGGACCGTGCCCTGGCCCTCTGCCCGCCAGCTTCGTATCACCCCCGAGCCCGGCGCGAAGTTGACCTCTCCGTCCGGCGTGAAGCTCTGCGCGACCGTCTCGCCTGGCGTGCACGGGAAGCACCCGGTACCCGTGGTGAACGTCGAGGGGACGTTGGGATCGCCCATCGTCACTGTCGTTGCCTGCGCAGAGGGGGGCAGCAGTATCGCCGTGGCAAGCGTCGCAACGGCTGCGACCGTGCGCGCGGTTCGCCTACGTGATGACATCCCTGACCCCCTCCGTCGCGTCATGCGACGCTGCCGACTTGCATCCCTGCCCGACAGCGTACCTGAGCTGGGTCGTACGGGTGTCTTGCGGTCCGTCCGCCAGCGGCGTACGCTCCTCGGCACCAATTCAAGTGCCCCCGCGCTGCGCAAACAGCCGGGGGCGTGGCACCGAAGCCGCAACTTCGATGCGCCTGGGACCCTATCCACGCGATCAGCGGTCCTGTCCTCATCAGAGCCGGGTTTTCGGGGCCTCCAACCAAGGGGGGACCGATGCGCTCATACAAACCTGTGACCTCCGTCGCATTGGCGGCTCTGCGCCTCGGAGGGGAGGAGCGATGAAAGAGGGACGGCCAGGCGGTATGCATGACGGGATGCCTGACCGTCCGATCGACGGATACGAGGACTCCCGCACGGATCAGCAGGACGCCTACGAAGCCCATCTAGACGAGCTGGAGGGCGAGCTGCCGGAGTTCGAGCGGGAGCGGGAGCGGATCGAGGAGAAGAACCGAACGGAGGAGGCGTGATGGACGAGGTGGACGAGCAAAGCAAGGTTTCGCACCATCGGGGCAGGTCGCCGGTGGCCTGCCCCTGTCGCCACTGCGGCGATCTGACGAACGAGCACGTCTACGGCGACCAAACAGCTGAGTGCGACGACTGCCTCCGCGAGCGCGGGACGCCGTGGTGCCCCGACTGCGGTCGTGACCATCACGGCGACTGCGGGAGCGCGCTAGCAGCGGAAGCATTGGGGGAGAGCGTCGCCGAGTCGGCTGCGCGCTATCTGGCCGAAAGGAGCGATGCGTGATGGCCGCCAAGATGGAAAGAACGAAGGAGCCGGGCATCTACAAGCGGGGGAGCCGCTACGTCGTTGTGTGGCGCCACCGAGGCCACCAGTACAAGAGCTTCCACCGCACCCTCATGGAGGCGCGTGAGGCCAAGGGCGACCGTCTGGCAGGCAATCGGCGGCCGGCGAGCAAGCAGCCGTTCGAGGAGTACGCCCTGGCGTGGCTCGAGGGCTACCAGGGGCGCACCGGGCGCGGGTTCGGGGATGGGACGCGCCGTGACTACAGACGGGCGCTTGAGCTGTACGCGATCCCGTTCTTTGGCCGTACTCGCTTGTCGGAGATCGAGCAGCCGGACGTGCGGCGCTTCGTCGTCCAGCTCCAGGGCAAGGGGCTCGCGCCCGGCAGCGTGCGGAAGTACGTCGCGGCGCTCAAGGCCCTGCTGGCGACCGCCGTGGAGGACGGCGACCTGCCGCACAGTCCTGCGTCGGGCGTACGGATCAACACGCACCGCCAAGGTGACGGGGAGCGCGAGGAGCAGGCCAAGGCGATGACGCGCACGGAGCTAGCGGCCGTCCTCGGCGCGCTACCGGAGCAGTGGCGACTCCCGTTCGAGCTGCTTGCGCACACCGGCCTGCGGATCTCCGAGCTGCTGGGCTTGGATTGGGCCGATGTGGCGTTCGGCGCCAAGCCGACCCTCAAGGTGCGTCGCCAGTTCTACCGGGGAGAGCTGAAGCGCCACCCCAAGAGCGACGCCGGCCGCCGCGAGCTGCCGCTATCGCCCGGCATGGCGCGCAAGCTCTGGGCGGCACGCCCGGGGTTCCACACGTTCCGGCATACCTGCGCGAGCGTGCTGCTCGACTCCGGCAAGAACGTCCGCCAGCTCGCTGCATGGCTCGGGCATACCGATCCGAGCTTCACGCTGCGGGTGTATGCGCACCTCATGGATCAGGGGCTCGGCGGTGCCGACTTCCTAGACGAGATCGGGAGCGAGACGCCGGCAGGGGTGGGCAACAAATGGGCAACACAAGACCCGGAAACAGCCGCAAACGTACCTGCCGCCGTGACCGCCTAAAGCGTCAATTTGCAGGCAAAGACGGAGCAGCCGTAAGCAGCCGTAAGCCCTGCTGCGTACTCGTAATGAAGGGGTCCGGGGTTCGAGTCCCCGCGTCGGCTTCGTCTAAATGCGCAGCGACCTGAACGCCGCGCGCAACTCGTCCGCGAAGAGCTGCGGCTGTTCCCAGGCCGCGAAGTGGCCGCCGCGGTCGAGTTCGTTGAAATAGATCAGGTTCTTGGGGTACGCCCGTTCCGCCCAGCTCCGCGGGGCTTGATAGAGCTCGTCGGGGAAGACGCTGATGGCGAACGGGATCGAGACGTTCTTGGCCTCGAAGAAGCCTGCCTTGTTCTCCCAGTACAGACGAGCTGAAGACACCCCCGTATTCGTCAGCCAGTAGAGCGTGATGTTGTTGAGGAGGTCATCTAGGGTCACGTCGCCCGGGGGGTTGCCCTGGACGACCTGTTCTACGAGCCCTGGCTGTCCGGCACCATCACCGTGGTCGAGAATGAACGCCGCCAGGTCGATGGGCGAATCCGCCAGCCCGTAAAGCGTTTGCGGGCGCGTCGTCATGATCAGCGCGTAGGCGGCGTGCTTCGCGTAGAAGTTGCTCAACTGCACATACGCGCGTCCCTCCTCGTCCGAGAGACCGGACGGCGGTGGGTCGCCGTGCAGGAACCCGTCGACAAGCTCGGGCGGAGCGGTGCCAGGCATGTTGGAGTGAATGCCAAGCAGCTCCGGAGCCGCCTGTTCGCCCATCGCTTGCGTGACGGCCGCGCCCCAGTCGCCGCCCTGCGCGACAAACCGTGCGTATCCAAGCCGCTTCATCAGCTCTACCCATGCACGTGCGGTGTGGGGTGGACCCCACCCGGTAGAGGTGGGCTTGCCAGAGAACCCGTAGCCAGGCAGTGAGGGAATCACCACATCGAAGGCGTCTGATGCGCTCGCACCGTGAGCCGTCGGGTCGGTAAGTCGATCGATGATCTTCATCTGCTCGATGATCGAGCCGGGCCACCCGTGCGTGACGATCAGCGGCAACGCATCCTCGTGCTTCGAGCGAACATGGATGAAATGAATGTCCAGCCCATCGATCTCGGTGATGAACTGCGGGAGGAAGTTCAGCCGCTCCTCGCACTTGGACCAGTCGTAATCCGTCCCCCAGTAGCGAGCGAGCTCCTGAATCGTCGCGAGAGGCACGCCCTGCGAATCGTCGCTAACCGTCTCTCGCTCGGGCCACCGTGTCGCGAGTATTCGCCTGCGCAACTCGCTGAGCTCCGCCTCGGGAAAGCTCACGCGAAACGGACGAATCGCGGTCGGGTCGCTACCCGTCTGTTGCCCTACGTCATGCTGAGTGGCGATCGTGCTCATTGCCTGTGCTCCTCTCCGTTCGTAAGGGGGAAGGCGTCGACCTGACCGGCGACGCAGCCGGGACAGGAGGATGTGTCCGTAGCGCAAGACCCCCGAGATCAGGACGAGCCCTGCTGGCTAGGCGGCGTTTCTGTCGCTACGGGCGAATCAGCCCGTGAGGCTGACAGGAGGTGGCGCCTCCAGGGCCCCGCACGAGAGATCCGAGCAGAAGCGGCCGATAACGGTCCCGCGTGAACGGTACTCCTACCCTGTGGGTTGGCCCGGACTGCCAAGAACGTTGCTGCGAAAATTGCCGGAAAAAGCGCCGTTTATGCGAAGCGAGCCGCGGGGATGCGTGTGGGGAGCCTGTTCGGCCGATCGAAGTGGGCCTTCGGGAGGTCGCGCTCAGGACGGGTCGCCCTCGAGCCGCTCTTCCCAGAAGCGAACCGTCTCACGCTCATGACGTATCCCGAGCTCCAGCGCCAGGCGCGGACCCTGAGGCACGTTGCCGGAGACAAGGTCGCCCAGCGCTTCGTATTCGGCCAGCTGTGTGCGATGGAACTCGACCTGCGCCTTGGCGAGCCCCTGAATGTCGCCCCCGAAGAACAGCTTCAGCAGCCCTAGGTCACGCAGCGCGTAGGGCCCGGCGGTGAAGACGTTCAGCCACTGCTCGAACGCCGTCCGGCCCCGGTCAGTGAGGGTGTAGCGCCTGCGGCGCCTGCCGGCGCTCTCGCGCTGCTCGCTCAGGTAGCCCGCACGCGCGAGGCGCTGGGGCTCGGCGTAGACCTGCGAGTGCGGCAGCGACCAGAAGTGTCCAACCGTCATCCCGACCATCTGCTTGAGGTCGTACGGCGTCGCTTCGCCTGCGATCGAGAGCAGGCCAAGAACGATGTAGGAGGTCGTCGTGAGCTCGATCTCTGCCTTTGGAGACGGTTTCGTAGACACAGTCTCTTTCAGATGGTATGGTTCGGACGGTCGGTCATGGAAATGCCGATGCAGGAGGCGAGCGAGCTTAGTGAACGCAGCAGCGAAGCATCTAGATGTCCGGCGGCTCCTCGCCGGCCGTCGCGTGATCTCTGCGAGGTCGCCGAACGCCGCGGGTCGCCGATGACGATTCCAACGCTGAGCGAGCGAGTGTTTCGTCCGGCGCGCGGCGTGCTCGAGGAATTCGGCGACATGATGCTGCTCACCGGGAGGACGATCTCCTCGGCGCTGCGCCCGCCATATCTGTACGGAGGGGAGCTCGTCTCCCAGTTCCTGTTCGCGCTGCGGCTCGTCTGGTTTCCGCTACTGGTCTCGACAGTCGCGATCTGCTACGGCGCGCCGGGGCTGCAGGCGGCGAACTTTCTTACGATCTTCGGCGCGCTCGACCGTCTCGGCGGCTTCTTCGTGCTCGCGGCGGTGCGTGAAATCGGGCCGCTGATCACCTCGATCGTCGTGGCCGGCGTGGCCGGCACGGCGATCACCGCCGACCTCGGCGCGCGCAAGGTGCGCGAGGAGCTCGACGCGCTCCAGGTGCTCGGCGTTGACCCGGTCAAGAACCTCGTCGTCCCTCGCTTCCTCGCGCTGATGATCGTGACCGGGCTGTTCGACATCTACGCGCTGCTGTTCGGGATCTTCGGCGGGATCATCGCCGAGCTGACGAATGGAGGCTCGCTCGGGCCGTTCTGGAACACGCTGTTCGCAAACTCCTCGGTCACGGATCTGTGGGGCTCGGTGCTGAAGACGACGATCTTCGGCGCGATCATCGCGATCGTCTGCTGCTACAAGGGCATGACTGCATCCGGCGGCGCGGAGGGCGTGGGTCGGGCGGTCAACGAGGCGGTGGTCGTGTCCTTCCTCGGGATCGGCGCATTCAACTACGTCTTCACGCAGACGCTGCTGGCAACGCACCCGCAGATCCTGGTGATCAAGTGAGCGACTGGCTCGCGATCCCGGAGGAATGGGCTACCTCCAGTGGCGAGATCGTCCGCTTCACCGGGCAGATCGTGCGCGACGTGTGGGGCCTGCGCGTGTTCCGCTTCTTCGGCGAGTCGCTGCGCCAGGCGGGCATCTTGATCGTCGGCTCGACGGTCGTGATCTGGTCGCTCGTGTTCATCACCGGCCTCGGGACGTGCGGGATCGAGGGCGCCTACTTCACGCAATCCCAAGGCGCGCCGTCGTACGCCGGCGTGTTCACGGCGTGGTGCAACTTGCGCGAGGCCGTCCCGTACGCGTTCGGCTACATGATGTCGGCGAAGGTCGGCACCGGCATCGTCGCCGAGCTCGGGGCGATGCGGATCTCCGAGGAGATCGATGCGCTGGAAGTGATGGGCGTCGACTCGATGGTCTTCCTGTGCGCCACCCGTCTGCTCGCCGCCTGGCTCGTGCTGCCATTCATGTACATCACGGCGATCGGTGTCGCTTACTTCGCCTCCTACCTCGCGGTCGTCGATCAGATCGGCTACACCTCGGCCGGTGGCTACCTGCTGATCTTCTGGGAGTTCCAGAACGCGCCAGACTTCCTCTTCAGCCTGATCAAGGGAATGAGCATGGCGACAGCGATTGTGCTCGTCGCTTGTTACTACGGCTACAACGCCAGCGGCGGTCCGGTCGGCGTCGGACGCGCGACGGCCAAGTCGATGGTGCTCAACCTCGTGCTCGTCAACTTGATCGGCATGACCGGCACGGTCGTCTTCTGGGGCGGCAACCCGCGCGCTCCGATCGGCGGATGATCGGAGTGCGTTTCCTCGACCTCGCACGGGAGGCACGCATGTTGGATTCGAACAATCGCGCGGTTCGCACGGGATACCTTCTGCTCTTGCTCGCTCTGATGTCCCTGACGCGGGCCGCTCCGGCGCTCGCCGCGACGGCGACGCTCCACGCGCGGGCGATCCCGATCGCCGGGTTCCCCGGAACAGGCGACCGCTTGGGCGCGGGCTTCGAGGCGGAGCTCGAAGTGACGATCGGCGGGAGCGAATACGCGGGCTCGCCCTCCCCGCTCACCGGGCTCGACGTCTACGCGCCCGTGGGCGTCAAGATCGACCCCGCCGGCTTTGCCGCGTGCGCGCCGGCCGTGCTGGAAGCGAGAGGGCCGGGCGCCTGCCCGAAGGGCGCTCGCGCGGGCCCTCAGGGAGTCGGCGAGGGAGTAGTCAGCTTCGGCGATGAACGAGTGCCCGAGCAGGTCGCGATCACCGCGTTCTTCGCGCCGGCCGGCCTCACCTTTTATGTCGTAGGAAGCACTCCATCGTCCTTTGAATATCTCGAACCGGGACGCTGGAGCACCGCGAGCGCTCCGTTCGGGCACGAGTTGCTCGTCGAAGTGCCCCTGATCGAAACCGACCCCGGCGGCTACGACGCGTCGGTCACGTCGTTCAAAGTCAAGGTCGGCGCGGCTCGACGGCAGGGCAACAAGACGCTCTCCTACCTCACCCAGCCGAGCCGATGCCCGCGCGGCGGCTTTCCGGTGAAGCTCGAACTGAAGTTCCTCAGTGGGCAGACGGTGCCTGTCTCGGACACGGTGCCGTGCCCGAAGTGAGTGCCGTGTGGCCTCATTGCCGCTAAGATGTCCACATGCGCGAGATTGGCGTGCGTGAGCTGAAGGCGTCGCTGAGCGAGACTCTGCGGGCGGTTGGTCGCGGTCAGCAAGTGCGCGTAACGGTCCGTGGCAGAGCCGTCGCGGATATCGTCCCCGCCGGAGCCGCAGCTGACGACGATCGAATCCGCGAGCTGGTAGCCGACGGACGGGTGACCGTCCCCTCGCGCGCGCGACCGAAGCGGGCGCCGCGCCTCGTGAAGTCGCGGCGTAGCGCCTCCGCGCTTGTGTTGTCCGAGCGGGAAGCCGAGCGCTGAACCTCTACGTTGACGCGAGCGCGCTGGTCAAGCGCTACGTCGCTGAGCCGGGGAGCGACCTCGTCCGGGGGGCAATGGATGGCGCCGACGGCTGGTTCATCTGTCGTGTCGGTTTCGTCGAGACCAGTCGCGCTGTGTCCCTCGCCGCCGGTCAAGCGGCTGGGAAGGCAATCCGAGAAGATTGGCCAGCGTTCGGAGTTATCGAGGTCGATCAGGATTTGGTCGAGCACAGCGCCGCGCTCGCCGTAAGCCTTGAGCTGCGCAGCCTCGACGCGCTGCATCTGGCCGCAGCGCTCGTGCTTCCTCGGACCGACCTCTTGATGGCCACGTGGGATCGACGCCTCCACGCTGGTGCTCGGGCTGAAGGGCTGGACGTCCTACCGACGGAGCTCGAATAGGAAGGGCTGCTGGTTCGACGAGTAGCTCGGTCACAGCTCGACGGCGAGCTCGCGAAGGTTCATCGGCCTCCGCACCGCGCTCGCTCAAGCACGAGCCTGCTGGGGCACGGTGAACCACACGGTCTTTCCCGACGGCGAAAGCTCGATGCCCCAGGTCTCCGACATCGCTTCGACTATGCGCAGGCCCCGTCCCGTTCGCTCGCTTGGCGTCGGAGATCGTGGCTCGGGTCGGCCAGGGCCGGTGTCGCGCACCTCGACACGGATGTGGCGCTTGGCGTCTTCGATGGTGAATTCGAAGCAGGTCTGGGCATGGTGAACGCAGTTGGTCGCCAGCTCGCTGGCCATCAGCTCGACCGCGTCCAACGTGTCGGCCGACTGCTC
This sequence comes from uncultured Solirubrobacteraceae bacterium, assembly GCA_963846205.1. GTDB lineage: Bacteria > Actinomycetota > Thermoleophilia > Solirubrobacterales > Solirubrobacteraceae > Palsa-744. Next base: position 28,503 of record CAWJVB010000008.1, read on the forward strand.
GCGTAGGACGCTGCGTACGAACCGGCGCGCGGCCGGCACCGACTCCGGCTGACTGCGGAATCTACGAACTCTGTTCACGACTCGACGGGAAGGACGGCCGAGAGACCCGTGAGCTCGATGACTCGCTGCACGGCCTGCGAAGGATCACGCAGATGCACTGTTCTCACGCGGTCCGCGACACCCACGAGCACCGCGATGCCGGCGCTGTCCATGAAGCGCAGCCCGCCGAGATCGAACACGAGCCGCTGCTGCCCCTCGGCGGTCACCGCGGCGACGGCGGTGTCCAGCGAGGCGGCGTTCGACGTGTCGAGTTCGCCCGCGACCGTGACGATCGCCACGCCGTCTGAATCGACCCGCGTGTCGATGGCGAGCTCCGCGGGCTGCTCTTCTATGTCTCCCATCGAATCACCACGATCGCCGTGTCATCTTGATGGTCATCGGATGCAACATCGCGTGCGACGTGCGTCAACAGCTCGTCGACCGCTAGCCGTCGACCGCTGGCTGCGCTCCGGAGGCGCTCGAGACCGGTGTCCAAAGCCTCTCCGCGACGCTCGACCAACCCGTCGGTAAAGGCTACCAGCGTGGTGTTGGGTGGCACGGAGACTGTCGTCTCGCGATAGTCCGCCCGACGCGCGACCCCGATTGGAACGTCCGTCTCGAGCGTCACGTAACGGCCATCGTTCCCGTCGATCAGCAGGGGCGCGAAGTGACCGGCGCTGGCGATCGTTATTCGATGTGCGTCGACGTCGATCAGCGCGCACAGCATCGTCGCGAAGTAGTCGTGTGCTTCACGGTTGACGAAATCAGAGAGCCTCGCGAGCACTGCAGCGGGACGCAGCTCCTCGGCCGCGTATGCCAACGTCGCATGTCGCAGCAACGCCATCGTCGTCGCGGCCTGGAGTCCGTGGCCCGAGACGTCGCCGATCACGAGCAGCACGCGTCGATCGCCGGCGTCGACGACGTCGTACCAATCGCCTCCCACGTCGATACCCGACGCGGCCGGCACGTAGCGGGCCTCCACCTGCAGCCCGCTGAACTTCGGCAGCACGTCGGGCAGCAACGCGTGCTGGAGCGTTTGCGCGATGCTGCGTTGTTCTGTGTACAGCCTGTGGTTCTCGCCAGCCACGCGATCGAGCACGTCGGTGAGCCGCTCCGCGTGCTGCCTGCGGCGCGCGAGACGGTCGGTCATCAGCGCCGCGGCAAGCGAGATGAGCACGCCGACGATCACGATGATCCAGGGAAGGTTCGCGAAGAACGTGCCGCCCAGCGGTCCTCTCGGGGTGACCACGAGCGTGAAGGCGCTGTCCCCGAACGGAGCCACCGTCGATGCCTGCCGTCCTCGAATCGGGAACTGGTGAAGACTCGTCACCAGTAGGTCGCTGTAGCGCTTGGAGCGGCCCAGGTAAAGCGCGTAGTTGAGGTCGGAGAACGCAGAGTTGCTCGCGAGCGCCGAACGCCTGTCCTTGGGGAGTGGGTTTTCGGTGTAGACGACAAACCCGTGCTTGGCGCCAGGTGTGCTGTACCCGTAACCGAGGCTCGGTCGCGTCGAGCCGAGAATGCCGGTGACGTCCAGACTCGCCGAGCGTTCGGCGTGCGCGAAGAACGCGCGAGCCCGCGTGGGCAGCGACGCCAGCACAGGTTGAGAGCCGACCACGACGATCGGCGTGAGCCTCGCGCTTCCCTGAGCCCACAGCGAAGCCGTTGCGAACTCCCGACCCGGGCCAACGTAGGGCGCCATGAAAGCGCGAAACCTCTGACTGCTGCCACCGGTCGCATCGGCCAGCTCGGCAGCCGATGCGAGCGGAGTCTGAATCGAGGGGACGACGGCGGTCAACACCGAGCCGACCTCGCGAGCACGCAGTCGCAGCAGGTGGTTCTCGTTCTGGTCGTACAGCCCCAGTGACGTCAACGCAAGAGCGGCGGTCACGAGCAGGCCGAGCGCGAACGCGGCCACGCCGACTCTGGACGGCCGCCAGCGCCCGAAGGACTCGTCGGGAGTCAGCGACGACTGATCGCTGTCGCCGTCGTCTCCTGCGGCGTCGCCGCGTTGACCAGGCGAGCCCGTCGCCACGATCTCCGCCGGGGCAGCCGTCGTGCGCCTCTCGCCCGAGCCCATTGCCGGGGTAGCCTACGTGATGTCGTTGAGCGTGCTCGGCGGAAGGTTGGAGTCCGCGTCGGGCTAGCGAGAAGCCCAGGGCGAGCGCTCAGCGCCGCCGCACCCGTTCCAGCGGCGATCGCAGTCGGCCGGTGAGCGCCAAGAACCCGCCGAGCACGAACAGGGCGCCGAGCGCGCCCCACGCCCAAGCGCCCGGCGCAGCGACGAACCCGGCGGCCAGCACCACTATCACAGCCATCCAAGCCCGTTCGCGCCTCCTGCGCACGAGGGGAGCATAACCTCAACGACAAAGGCGCGGGCTGTCGCGAGTTCTCTCCCACGCGAACACAGCTCGCGCCCTCAGCGTTCGCGTTTGAGCATCCACGCGCAGGCGATGAAGCCGAACGCCGAAATCGCGCCGGCTGCGGCTGCGAGGCTCGGATCGTCGTTCTGCAGGCTCAGCACGAAGGCGGCGATCGAGAGTGCGAGCGCCGCGAATGCGATCGCGTAGAAACGCGCCGGCAAATGGTCGTTCATCGTCGAGCCAAGCGTGACGGAAGTCTCGACGAAGGTCTAGTGCGCAAGTCGCGCGCTCTGCTGCACACTTCGCGCTGACCAATCCACACTGAAAAGGGCAAACCCGCCGCGAGGCGAGGGCGCAAAGTCATGGATCTCGACGAGATAGCTCGACTGCCAGTAGATGCCACGGAGGGCGAATCGTGTTTGCATACGTATTCAAACGAGCGGGCGGCCGCGAGCGGCCACAAGCTGCGTCGCTGCCCGCGCGGCTGACACAGCGGGCCCAGGACGACAGCGGCTTCACCCTGATCGAGGTGCTCGTCGTCATATTGATAATCGGCATCCTCGCGGCGATCGCGATCCCGCTGTTCCTCAAAGACACCAGCAGCGCCCAGGACGCCCAGGCAAAGGAGCTGGTGCGCACGGCCGAGACCACGGCTGAGACGATCGGGACCGAACACAGCGGCAGCTACGCGCAGGTCAACGAAGCCGAACTCCACAACATCGAGCAGACGATCCCGATCACGCCCAGCACGAGCGAAGCGTACTTGAGCTCCGCCCGCGGCGGCGAAGACGAATACACGCTGACGGCAAAGTCTCCGAACGGCGACGAACTGACGATCAGCAGGAACGCAAACGGCGAAGTGACTCGGCAGTGCGACAGCCCCGTCGAAAAAACGGGCTGCTCGGGCGCCGAAAGCGGGAGCTGGTAGCGGCGAGCTGGAGACTCGCGCGGCGCGAGTCTCCAGCGCTGCCTCCCGCGGGAGGGTAGGCGCCCTACAGCGCCAGCGCGCGCTCGGCGATCTCGGCGCCGTCCACGCCGCGCGGCAGGTCGCCGAACGCCAGGCCACGATCGGCGAGGCGTGCGGCGCAGAATGCGTCACCCACCGCCGGCGGCGCATGGCGCAGCAGCAGGCTGGCCTGCAGCGCGAGCGCCATGTCCTCGACCGCGCGGCGCGCGCTCCATTGGGCTTGCTCGGGCTGCGTGCGTCAGCGCCTCGAGGCCATCGCGCACGCGTTGCATGTGCGCGTCGAAGCGAGCGTCGCTGCCGGTCGCGAGCTCGCACTCGCGCAGGAACGCCTCGCCCGCGCCCGGCTCGCGCGCGAGCGCACGCAGAACGTCGAGCGCGATCACGTTGCCCGAACCCTCCCACACGGTTCCGATCTGGATGTCGCGGTAGAACTGGGCCATCGGCGCCTCCTCGACGTAGCCGTTGCCGCCAAGGCACTCCAGCGCCTCCGCGGCAAGCGGCGCCCCGCGCTTGCACACCCAGTACTTGACCACCGCCAGCGCCAGGCGGCGGAACGCGACCTCGTCGCTGTCCTCGGAGTCGAAGGCGCGCGCGATGCGCAGCGTCGCCGAAGTCGCGGCCTCGGACTCGAGCGCCATGTCGGCAAGCACGTTGACCATCGCCGGCTGCTCGGCCAGCAGCGCGCCGAACGCCGTTCGGTGGCGTGCGTGCCAACTCGCCTCGGCGACCACGCGCCGCATCATCCCCGTCACGCCGAGCAGCGTGTCCAGGCGCGTCCAGATCAGCTGCTCGACCATCACTGCGGTGCCGCGCCCCTCCTCGCCCAGGACCTGCGCGGGCAGATGGTCGTACTCGACCTCCGATGAGGCCAGGCAGCGCCCGCCGAGCTTGTCCTTGAGCCGCTCGATGCGGAAGCCGGGGTGCGGCCGCTGGGCGACGAAGCAGGTGATTCCCGCCTCGGTCTGGGCGAGCGTGAAGAACACGTCGAAGACCGGATGCGTGCAGAACCACTTGTGCCCGGTCAGCTCGAACCAGCCGTCGCCGATCGGCTCGGCGACCGTCGAGTTGGCGCGCAGGTCGGACCCGCCCTGCTTCTCCGTCATCACCATTCCCGCCTGCGCGAACGCGTCGTAGTCGGGCAGCGTCAGGCGGGGCTCCCAGAGCTCGGCGAGAGCGGCGTCCTGGCGCATCGTGGGAACGGCGGCGTAGTTGATCGACATCGGACAGCAGGGGCCGGTGTCGAGCTGGTTGAACAGGTGGAAGAGCCCGGCTCGGACGACGTGTGCGCCCGGCCGCGGCTCGCGCCAGGGCAGCGAGTTGATTTCACGCTCGACGCCAAGCCGCAGCATCCAGTGCATCGACGGGTCGTAGTCGATCGCGTCGATCCGATTGCCGTAGCGGTCGTGCGTTCTCAGCACCGGGATGTTGCGCTGCGCACGCTTGGCATGATCGAGCGCCTCAGCCGAGGCGACCACGCCGCCGAAGTCGCGCACGCGATCCAGGCCCCACTCGCCGCCCTCGCGAACGAGCGCCTCACGCAGCGCAGGGTCGTGCGTCGAAGGCGTTGTAGTCGACGAGCGGGGGTGGCTGATTCTGGACCTCGTGGGTGACCGACTGCGGGCGTGCGCCTGTGGTCGCCATCAGCGGCTCCCGCCCGTCCTATTCGGGCGGGCACTGCTCCGAGCCACCGACGCTCCACCTTCGCACCATGCGTTCGCCGGTACACCCGCGCATGGGTTCGGCATCGAGCGCTGCGGCGGCAGTGGCATCAGTTTGACTTCGCTGGAGCGCGGATATTCCTCACCAGGCGCCGGCGGGCAGGGCGCCAGCAGCTGCGAGTCACACGTTGCCTGCACCGACAGCACGCTGGCCGCCGGTTCGCCCGAGTTGGGCTGGCCGCAGGTGCCGTGCGTGCTCTGTATTGCAAGCGGGTAGCTCGTCGGTTCGCCGCCGCCGCCTCAGTGTTGCCGTGCCAGCAGTTGCCGTCTTCCTCGGGGTTGGACACTTCGCCGATGTCGCCGTTGGTGGGGTTGCCGTAGCCGCCGTTGTCGGAGAATTTGTTGTCGGCGATCTCGTTGGCGTAGTCGTCGTAGTAGCAGACGTACGTTTCACCGCTGCCCGTGCCGATGCCGCCGCGGCAGTGGTCTTCTTCGGGGATCTGCGGGGGAGGCGCTTCGGTCGCCGGGTAGGGCAGCAGGGCGATTCCCCACGCGTCGTTGTCCGAGAAGGTGTTGTCGATCACGAGGTCGTGGCGCCCACCGGCGATCGTCATTCCGGTGCCGACCAGTCCCGGCGCGCCGTCCGACGTCGGCGTGGCGCCGTTGTTGTTGTCGATCACCTTGTTGTGGATCATCACCCAGCAGACGTTCGTGCGCTGCGCCCCGGCGGGCGGTTTCGGGTTCGTCTGTTCGTTCGGGCAGATGCCGTCCTGGGGCGAGGGCGCGTCGTCGTTGTTCTGGCTCTGCGTCGCCACGCCCTCCTCGTTGTCGTCGAATTCAGAGCTCTTGATCGTCAGGTGACCGCCCGAGTTGGACCCCGAGTAGCCGAGGTCGTTGTTCTCTGCGTGTCCGTGCACGATCGTCGAGCGGCAGTCCGGGCACGCGCCGAAGTAGTAGCCCGAGTCGGACATGTTGTTCGCGTAGGTCTGGCTGAACGTGCCCGGGCCGTGCGTGTTCGACGCGTACAGCCCGTACTCATCCGATGGCTTGCCCGTGCCACCCCAGTAGGTCGAGGTCGCGCTCAGGAAGGAGCCCGCCCAAGAGCCGATTTCCTGTTTGCCCGACGAGCCGCCGCCGTCGAACCAGATCGAGTCGCCGCCGTGTTCGTCGCCCAGGAAGTTGCACGTCGAGAAGTTCTGCAGACGAACGCCGTTGGCCTTGTACACGACCACCCCGTTGTTGCCGAGGTAGCCTTCGCCGCCGGCGGGCCCGAACGTCTGGTCGGCTTCCGTCGAGCTGCATTCGGGCGAGCCCGGCTTGGTGCCGTCGATCATCACGGTGTTGCGGTTCATGCCGCGCAGATGGATGCGAGGGGTGGTGATCAGGACGCTGGCGCCCGCCAAATCGTCTCCCTCGGCTCCAGCGGGAACGCGCGAACTCACCTGTTTGTAGTCGCCGGGTCCGATCAGTATCCAGTCGCCCGGATGCGCCGCGTCGACCGCTTCCTGGATCGAGCTGAATTCGCCGGGGACCCCGTTGTATTCGCCGACTCTGAGGACGTGGCGTTCTCTGGCCTGGGCGAGCGGTGCGAAACAGCACCCAAGCAGCGCCGCGAAGGTCACGCTCAGGGCAAGCGAGCGACGGACACGTGAGTGGCGTGCCTCGTCTGGGGTGGACTGGAAACGGGCCATGGCACGCCGCCTTTCTGTCCGAGCGGTTGAGTTCGGCAAGACTACTCCTCGCGCGAGAGCCCCGCCGGTTGTCCTCTGCTCGGATCCAGTACCGAGAACGCTCATGCAGCGCCCTGCGATCCGGCGGCGACCGTATCGTGCGGACATGTCCCGGACGCGTCTTTATCGCGACGGCGAGCTCGTGCTCGAGAACTTCCCCGTGGCGGACATCTCCGAGCACATCAAGGAGCCGAACGCGTGCGTGTGGCTCGACTACTGCGAGCCCACGCCGGCGGAGCTGGCGTCGATCGCCAACGAGCTCGGGCTGCATCCGCTCGCGGTCGAGGACGCCATCAACGAACACCAGCGTCCGAAGCTCGATCGCTACGACTCGCACCTGTTCATCAGCGCGTACGCGCTCGCGCTCGACACGGCCTCGGGCGAGCTGCGCACGAGCGAGATCGGCGTGTTCGTCACGCCCAGCGCGCTCGTCACGGTGCGCAAGGACGAGGGCGTCGACATCGACGCGGTCGTCGCTCGCTGGGACGAATCCAAGGAGCTCGCCGTGCACGGCGTCTCGTTCCTTCTGTGGGGGCTGCTCGACTTCATCGTCGACGGGCACTTCGAGACCGTGCAGTCGCTCGATACCGAGATCGAGCAGCTCGAGGATCTGCTGTTCGACGAGGCGCCGCTCGAACGCGAGGTGCAGCGACGTTCGTTCGAGCTGCGCAAGAGCCTGGTGCTGCTGCGGCGGCTCGTGCTGCCGATGCGTGAGGTGGTCAACTCGCTGATGCGCCGCGACCTGCACGTGATCGACCAGGGGATGTGCGCCCTACTACCAGGATGTCTACGACCACGTGATGCGCGCGACCGACTGGACGGAGTCGCTGCGCGATCTCGTCACGACGATCCTCGAGACGAACATCGCGATCCAGGGCAATCGCATGAACCTCGTCATGAAGAAGGTCACCAGCTGGGCGGCGATCATCGCCGTGCCGACCGCGATCACGGGTTTCTACGGACAGAACATCCCGTACCCCGGCTTCGCGACGCACTGGGGCTTCTGGTTCTCCTCGGCGATGATCGTCGTCATCTCCGGCAGCCTGTACTTCCTATTTCGCCGCTGGGATTGGCTGTGAGCGCGCGCCGGGATGCGCGCCGCGCGGCTCACACCAGGTAGCAGAGCTCGCGCGCGCGAGCGTCGAGTTCGTCGCGGAATTTTGGGTGCGCGATCGCGATCAGCCGGCGCGTGCGCTCGGCGATCGAGCTGCCGCGCAGCTCGGCGACGCCGTACTCGGTGACGACCTTGTCGACGATGTTCTTGAACGTCGTCACCGCGGCCCCTGCATGCAGCTGCGGGACGATTCGCGAGACCGTGTCGTCGGCGGTGCTCGAGTGCAGCACGATGAACGCTTGACCGTGCTCGGCCATCACGGCGCCGCGCGCGTAGTCGGGCTGCCCGCCCGAGGAGGACCAGTAGTCGCTGCCCAGCGACTCAGAGGCGCACTGGCCCAGGAAGTCGACCTCGAGCGTGGCGTTGATCGCCGTCATGTGCGGCTCGCGCGCGATCACGGTCGGGTCGTTGGTGTAGTCGACGGGGTGGAACTCGACGCCCGGGTTGTCGGCGACGAACTCGTACAGCGCGCGAGCGAGCCCAGCGCCGAAGTCGTCACGAGCTTGTTGCGGTGCGTGCGCTTGCGCGTCCCCGTGACCGCGCCGCACTCGACCAGGTCGACGAAGCCGTCGCCCATCAGCTCGGTGTGCACGCCGAGCTCGCGATGTCCGCGAGCATGCTCAGGCACCAGGTTGGGTGCCGCGCCGATGCCGGCCTGGATGCGTCGCGCCATCGGGGATGCGCTCGGCGACGAGCGAGGCGATCTTCTCGTCGCGCTCGCCGGCCGCCGGCGGCGGCACCTCGACGAGCGGCGTGTCGGCCTCGCAGTAGCCGACGACGTCTGAGACGTGCAGCTGGTTGCCGCCGAACGTGCGCGGCACGCTCGCGTTGACCTCGACGAAGAACGGCACCTCGCCGATGAACGCCGCGGTGTACTCGGCGTTGACGGGCCGAGCGAGAAGTAGCCGTGGCGGTCCGGCGGCGAGACGGCGGCGAGCACGAGCCGCGGCTTCAGCGTCTGGCGCATCAGGCGTGGCACGTCGCTGAACGAGTTGGGCACGAGGTCGCAGTCGCCGCGATGGAAGGCGGCGCGGCTGTGCGGCGAGAGGAACCAGCGCGACGTGGCGCAGGCCCGGCAGCTCGCCCTCGATGTAGCGACGCGGGCGCAGCGGCATCATCTGGTGCAGGCGCATGTCGCGCAGGCGCATCGCGCGCCGGCCTCGATCGCGTCGATCGTCTTGACCGGCTCGCCGTTGGCCAGGCCGACGATCACGTCCATGCCGGGCTCGATCCACTCGAGCACCGCCTCGGGCGCGCGCCGCCGCGCGGCGAGCGACGTCGTTGATCGGTTGAGTGCTCATGTCGTCCACATGTCGAACGGGCCGCGCTGCGGCCGCAGCATAGGCGAGAATGTTGGCCCGATGGAGGACGAGATTCCGCTGGGCGCCGAGGATCGCGCGATCCTCGACCTCGAGTGCCGCACGATCGCCGGGCATACGTGCAAGGTCGTGCGACTCGGCGCGGGCGGTGAGGGATTCGACCTCGAGCGCCTGCGCGAGCGGATCTCCGAGCGGATCGCGCTGGCGCCGGCGCTGACGCGTCGGCTCGGCGGAAGCGCGCGCAGGCCCGGCTGGGTCGCGGACCCCGACTTCGATGTGGCCGAGCACGTCGGCGCGGCTCCGGTCGACGGCCCGGTCGATCGCGCCGGCCTGCTCGCTCTGGTCGCGCAGCTGTTCGAGCGGCGACTCGATCGCACGCGGCCGCTGTGGCGGATCGACACCGTGGCGCTCGAGGATGGCGGCAGCGCGCTGATCTGGCGCATCCACCACGCTTTGGCCGACGGAACCGCGTCCGTGCGCTACGCGCGCGCGCTGCTGTGGGACGACAGCGCCGAGTCGCGCATGACGCACGCGCAGGCACACGCCGCGCACGCGGCCGACGAAGCGCGCCGTCGCGCGCATCTGGCCGGCTTCCTGCGTCGCGAGTATGCGCGCGGGGAGTGCCGCTCGCCGTTCGACGGGCGGATCGGCACCCGTCGCGAAGTCGCGTTCGCGGCCGTTTCGCTGGGCGCGCTGCACGAGGCCGCCAAGCGCCTGGAGAACGCGACCGTCAACGACGCGGTGCTGGCGATCGTGGCCGGCGCCGTCGGGCGCTGGCTGCAGCAGCGCCACGGCGATCTCGGCACGATCCGCGTGCGCGTGCCTGTGAGCCTGCATCACGAGGGCGACGCCGTCGCCAACCACGACTCCTTCTTCTCCGTCGCGCTGCCGCTCGGCGAGCCCGACCCCGTGGCGCGCCTGCGCATCGCTCGCGCGGGCACCCGCGAGCGCAAGCTCGACGAAGACGCGCAGTATCGCGAGAACCTGCTGCGCGAGCTGTCCGGCGTTCCCCCGCTCGAGCACTTCGTGACGCGACTGGAGCGAGACCCGCGCCGCTTCGCGCTGAGCGTGTCGAACGTGCCGGGCCCGCCTGAGCCCGTCAGCGTGCTCGGCGCGCGCGTCGAGCACCTGCACTCGCTGGCGGAGATCGGCGAACGCCACGCGCTACGCGTCTCGGCGACCTCGCTCGCCGGTCTGCTGTGCTTCGGCCTGTGCACCGACCCCGACCTCGTCGACGAGCTGCACCTGATGGCCGAGGGCATCGAGGCCGACGCGCAAGAGCTGTTGGATGCCGCCGGAGTCGCCGCCGAGCCGGCGTTCAGCGGCGAGAGCGGCTCGTCCTGAGCAGTACCGTCTGACGGTGCCCACGGCTGCCCGATCGGATCGCGAGGGGCGGCGCCTGCGCACGGACAGGACCCGCCGGACGCGCCCAGCCGGCGCCACGCCGTCGCCAAGACCGGCATGGCAGCGCTCACGGTGGGCGCGCTGGGCGTCGTCTTCGGTGACATCGGCACCAGCCCGCTGTACGCGCTGCAGACGGTGTTCACGGCCGACCACCACGCCGTTCATACGACCAGCGCGGACGTCTATGGCGTGATCTCGCTCGTGTTCTGGTCGATCACGATGGTCGTCTCGGTCAAGTACGTGACCTTCATCATGCGCGCCGACAACGGCGGCGAGGGCGGCATCATGGCGCTCACCGCGCTCGTCCAGCGAGCGCGCGTCAAGAGCGCGATGGCAAAGCTGACGCTGGTCACGCTCGGCATCCTCGGCGCGTCGCTGTTCTACGGCGACGGGGCGATCACCCCGGCGATCTCGGTTCTGTCGGCGGTCGAAGGCGTGAAGGTGGCGGTGCCGAGCCTCACCTCGGTGGTGCTGCCGATCACGGCCGGCGTGTTGACCGCGCTGTTCGCCATCCAGCGCTACGGCACGAAGCTCGTCGGCGATCTGTTCGGGCCGGTGATGGCGCTGTGGTTCGGCGTGCTCGCGCTGATCGGAGCCGTGGAGGTGGCTCAGCACCCCGCCGTGATCAGGGCGCTGTCGCCCAGCTACGGCGCGAAATTCTTCATCCACCACGGCGGCGTCGCTTTCATCGCGCTCGGCTCGGTCGTGCTGGCCGTGACCGGCGCGGAGGCGCTGTACGCGGACATGGGTCACTTCGGCCGCACGCCGATACGCCGCGCCTGGTTCCTGCTCGTGTTTCCCGCGCTCACGCTCAACTACCTCGGGCAGGGCTCGCTGATCATCCGCTCTCCGAAGGCGGTGTCGAGCCCGTTCTTCCTACTCGTTCCCGGATGGGCGCAGATGCCGATGGTGCTGCTGGCGACCGCGGCCACCGTGATCGCCTCGCAGGCGGTCATCTCGGGAGCGTTCAGCGTGACGCACCAGGCGATCCAGCTCGGCTTCCTGCCGCGGCTGACCGTGCGCCACACCTCACGGCAGGAGATCGGCCGGATCTACGTGCCGAGCGTCAACGCGATGCTGTTCGTGGTCGTGATCGCGATCGTGGTCGGCTTCGGCTCCTCGGCTGCGCTGGCCTCCGCCTACGGCGTTGCGGTGACCGGCACCTTCATCTTGAACACGGTGCTGTTCCTGGCGGTCGCCCGCCTGTTGTGGCACTCCTCACGGCGGCTGATCGCGCTCGGCGCCGCGGTGTTCCTGACGATCGAGGTCTCCTTCTTCGCGGCCAGCCTGACCAAGGTGGTGCACGGGGGCTGGCTGCCGCTGGCGATCGCCGCGGTCGTGTTCACGGTGCTGATGACCTGGCGCCGGGGCCGGGAGATCGTCAGCGCCAACCGCATCGAGGAGGAGGGACCGCTGCAGGACTTCATCGACAAGCTCAACGCGCACGACCCCCCGGTCCAGCGCGTGCCCGGCACCGCCGTGTACCTGAACTCCCGCGCGCAGACGACGCCGCTCGCCCTGCGCGCGAACGTCGAGCACAACCACATCCTGCACGAGCGCGTGATCATCCTCTCGATCGAGACCGAGCGCGTCCCGCACGTCTACCACGAGGATCGGCTCACGTGTGACGAGCTCGGCCACATCGCCGACGGGATCACCGGGCTGACGGTGCGCTTCGGCTTCCAGGACGCGCCGAACGTGCCGGCGATGCTTCATCTGGCCGTCCGCAGCGAGCTGCTCGAGAGCTCGTTCGACCTCGACGGCGTGTCCTACTTCCTCTCGCAGATCACGATCGTGGAGAGCGCTGACTCGGCGATGAGCGCCTGGCGCAAGCGGCTGTTCCTCGTGCTCGCCCACAACGCGGCCAACCCCGTCGGCTACTTCCGACTTCCCGACGATCGCACCGTCACGATCGGCGAGCGGGTGCCGTTGTAGCTCCGCGGGTCGCCATCTCGTCCGACTCATGCGCTGGCAGGACTTCGCCGATCTAAGCTGAACAGCGTCTGAGCGGACAGCCGAACAGGGTCTGAGCGGGCGTTAGGCGCGGACGCGAAAGAGACAGGGGGCTAGTGGTGGACAGGAAGAAACTCGTACTGACGGCGATGATCTTCGCCGTCGCGATGCTGTTCATCGATCAGACGATCGTCGCGCTCGCGATTCCGAACCTACAGCGCGAGCTGCATCTCTCCTCGAGCGGCTCGCAATGGATCATCAACGGCTACCTGCTGTCGCTATCGGCGCTGTTCGCGCTCGGCGGCAAGGTGGCCGACGTGTTCGGCCCGCGCCGGATGGTGACGATCGGCGTGATCGCGTTCGCGCTGTGCTCGGCGCTGTGCGGAGCGACGCCGACCGGCTCGATCGCGGAGACGTGGATGATCGTGTTCCGCGTGCTGCAGGGCGCCTCGGCCGCGATCCTGTTCCCGGCGGCGCTGGCGATCGTCGTCGCCAGCTATCCGGTCGCCGAGCGCGGCAAGGCGCTGGCGGTGTTCTTCTCGATCACAGGTGCGCTGACGGCAGTCGGCCCGATCACCGGTGGCTACCTGACCGAATGGACCTGGCGCTCGATCTTCTGGATCAACATCCCCGTCGCGATCATCGCGCTCGTGCTGATCGCGATCTCCAAGCCGAGCGAGGAGCGCAGCCGCTCGCGGATCGACGTGCGCGGCGCGCTGCTCGTGAGCGCCGGGATGGGCATCGCCGTACTCGGGCTGCAGCAGGCGAGCGTGTGGGGCTGGAGCAGCGTCGCGACCTGGCTGTGCCTGGCCGTCGGGCTGGCACTGCTGGCCGCGTTCGTGCGCTTCGAGCTGCGCGTCGAGGACCCGCTCCTGCCGCTGCGCCTGTTCGCCGATCGCGCCTTCCTGGTCGACAACGTCGTCCTGTTCCTGCTCTCGATCTGCTTCGTGCCGCTGTTCTTCTTCGCGAGCCTGTACGCGCAGATCGCGCTCGGCGAAAGCGCCGGCGAGGCCGGGTTGTACATCCTCGTCTTCTTCATCGGCTTCACGATCGGCGCGCAGCGCGGTGGGCGCCTGCTCGACAGTCGCGGCGCACGCCCGGCGATCGTGCCCGGCTGCCTGATCGCGGCGGTCGGCTTCTACCTGTGGGCCGAAGCGCTCGACGACCTGTCGTTCGGCGAACAGTGGTGGCGCCTGGCGATCGCCGGCCTCGGCGTCGGCCTGGTGCTCGGGCCCGTCAGCACCGACGCGCTGAACCGCGCGGCGCATGCGACCTACGGCGCCGTCACCGGACTGACTCAGACCGTGCGCAACTTCGGCGGAAGCCTCGGCCTCGCCGTGCTCGGCTCGATCCTGATCACGGAAACGGTCTCGCGCGTCGATAAGTCGCTGACGCACGCCGGCGTGCCCAAGGCCGCGTGCCGAAGGGATCGCGCACGCCGTCTCCAGCGCCTCGGGTGGCTCGGCACCGAAGCATCGGCAGCGGCGGATCGCATGGGCTGACGCATCAGGTCCAGCTCGACTTCGCCCACTCGACGCAGACCGTCGTATACGGCATGGCCGGCGCGATGGCGCTGGCCTTCATCGTCGCCCTGCGCGCGATGCCGGGCGGTCGCGCCGAGCAGGTGCGGGAGGCTGCACACGGCTCGACGACCGGTGGGACGGGCGCGCCGGAGCCGGCCGCTGGGAGCGCCGGGACCGCACCCGCTTAGGAACCGGGCGGGGGCGCCGCGTCCTACGCTCGGACGGCGTCGGGCTTTCCGGTCACCTCGACGATCGTCTCACCGTGCTCGCCGACCGTTTGCGCCGGCTCGGCCGCGGCCTTCGGGACGAGCAGGCCGGCGACGAAGCACACGACGAGGAAGCCCGTGGCCATCGCGAACGACTCGGTGAACCCGGTGACCGCCGGGTGCCCGTTGATGCGTGTGCCCAGCGATGAACGTCGCCGAGAGCTGTCCCCCGAGCGCACCGCCCAACGTTCGCATGACGGTGTTCATGCCGGTCGCCACCCCCGTCTGCGTGCTCGAGACGGACTGGATGATCAGGTTGCCCAGCGCCGCGAAGGCGAGCCCGATACCCACGCCGAGCAGCCCTGCGGCGATCAGGAACTCGATCGGGTGGCTGTGGTCGACTGACAGCAACGCGAACGAGGCGGTCGTGAACGCGGTTCCCGACAGCAGCGCGGCACGCGAGCCGAAACGGGCGGAGATACGCCCGGCATACATCCCGAGGATCGTCATGCCGATGGTCGAGGGCAGCAGATACAGACCGGAGACGACCACCGACGCCCCGAAACCGAATCCGGTGCTCTTGGGCAACTGCGCGAACTGGGGAAAGATGATGAACGACGCATACATCCCGGCGCCCAGCAGGAACGCCGCGAGGTTCGTCGTCCACACGCCGCGGATGCGCATCATCGTCATGTCGATCAGCGGATTGCGGCTGCGCATCTCGACGGCGATCCACACGCACGAGACGGCGAGGCCGGCGGCGATCAGGCCGAGCGCCTTCGCCGACCCCCAGCCCCAGGTCGTCGTCTCGGAGATCGCCAGCAGCACGATCGAGATGCCGATCGTCATCAGGGCGGCGGCCAGCCAGTTGATCTTCCCGGGAACGCGCACCGGCGACTCGGGAATGAACCTCCACGTCGCGAGCGCTGCGAGCACCGTCGCCGCGAGCGGGAACCAGAACAGCCAGTGGTAGTCGAGGTGCTCGACGATCAGGCCCGAGGACACGATCCCGATACCTGCGCCGACGCCGAGGATCGAGGAGAGCAGGCCGATGCTGCCCGCGACCTTCTCGCGCGGAAACTCGTCGCGCACGATGCCGAAAGCGAGCGGGAAGATGCCGCCGGCCGCGCCCTGGATGAAGCGCGCGACGATGATCACGCCCAGCGAGCTGGAGACCGCCGCGAGCAGCGTCCCGAAGGCGAGGATCACGAGCGTGATGAGCAGCAGGCGCTCCTTGCCGTACATGTCGCCGAGCCGGCCGAGGATCGCCGTGCCGACCGACGCCGACAGCAGGTACGCGGTGAGCAGCCAGGTGATGCCCGTCTCTCGAGGTGTGCAGCGCGTGCTGCATCGTCGGCAGCGCCGGCACGACCGAGGAGCTGAGCATCGCGTAGGCGACACCGGCCAGCGACAGCACGGCGAGGATCAAGGTCGGGTGCGTGCGCTCCCGCTCGGTGCCGCGCTCGGAATAGCTGCTCGGTGTCATCGCGAGAGGGTTTTCGTGTCGATCGATCGGGTCGCCGGCGTGCTTGCAAACGGCTGCGCGAGCGTTGCGCCACGGCTCGCGTTAGCGCACTACAGTAGCGGAATGGGCATTCCGCTCGTCCGAGAGATTGCTGTCGAGCGAGGGCTGCTGGGCGGCGCTCGACGCACAGGAGAAGCGGGCGCGGTTGCTGCGCGCCGCCGGGGAGGTGTTCGCGCGCGATGGCCTGGCCGCGCCGATGCCGGCGATCGCGGCGGCGGCGGGAGCCGGGATCGGCAGCGTCTATCGCCAGTTCCCCTCCAAGCGCGAGCTGCTCGCGGCGCTGGTCGTCGAGCGCCTGCAGGAGTCCGAGCGCGGCGCCGAGGTGGCGCTGGCCGGCGGCGAGGATCGCTGGTCGGCGCTGACCGGCCTGCTGTGGATGCTCGCCGAGCGCCAGGCCGGCGACGACGTGCTCGGCGAGGCGATGGCGACCGTGTCCGAGCATCCCGACGTGGTCGCGGCGCTGGAGGCGACCGTCGTCTCGCTGGAGAGCCTGCTCGCGGCGGCGCGCGCGCGAGGGCGAGCTGCGCGCTGACGCGACGACGCTCGACCTGCGCCTGCTGTTCGCCGCCACGCGCGCCGCCGGCCAGCTCGAAGCCGGGGCGTGGCGGCGGATGCTCGAGCTGGGCATCGACGCGCTGCACGCGAACTACGGCGACGCGAGCTGGCTGAGCGCCAGCTCCGCGCGCCTAGCCGAGCGCCGCGCACACGGCGAGCGTGTAGATCCTGCGCAGTTCGGCGAACCTCCGCGGGTCGGCCTTGGGAGTGATCTGCGCATTGATCGAGACGACCGCCGAGCGCGTTCCGTTGGCGTTCGCCGCTATGAACTGTGTGTAGCCGGCAGTGTTGCCGGTGTGCCCGTACACCGTCCCGCAGCTCGTGCGATAGCGGAAGATCGCCAGCCCGGCGGAGTTCTGGCCGGGGCCGGGAGGCTCGGAGCTGCCCGGCACGAACGTGAACTGCGCGGTGCGGGTCGCCGCGTCGGTGCTCGCGCCGCGCACGTAAGCGCGCACGAAGGCGTTCGCGTCGCGCGGCGTCGAGACGATCCCGCCGGATGCCCAGCTCCAGCCGGCGGCGAACGCTTCGCTGATGTCTTCCGGCGGCTTCGGCGGGTCGACCGCGTAGCCGTCGATCCGCGGGCTGGGCAGTCGCGCGCTGCCGGGAAGGCTCGTGCCCGTCAGCCCGAACGGGGCGAACACGCGCTGGCCGAGCTCGCCCTCGTAGGAACCGCGGCCGGCCGCCGCGGACATCAGCGCGACGATGATGTTGTCGGAGTTGGAGTAGCGGTAGCGCGAGCCCGGCGCGAAGTCGAGGCTCGCGGGGGCGTACGAGAGGAGCGCTTGCGGAGGGGGAGCCTTCAGCAGCGACTCCCCTAGCGCTTCGCCGAACCCCTTCGTCTGGCTGAAGTCAGGGATGCCGCTGGTGTGGCCCAGCAGCTCTCTCAGCGTGACCGCCGACCACGCGCCAGGCAGGCTCGGCAGCCACTTGCCGACCGTGTCGCCGAGCGACAGCTTGCCTTCGGCGACGAGCGACAGCGCGACGGCTCCGCTGAACGCCTTCGCGACGCTCGCCAGGCGCATGTGGTCGGACGCCCTGATTCGGCGCCTGCTGCGCACGTCGGCGAAGCCCGCGCTGTGGAGCGTTGCGCGCTCGCCGCGCTGCACCAATACGGCTATCCCCGGCGGCCCGTCGCGCCTCGCGACCAGCCTTGCGAGCGCGCTTTCGAGCGATGCGTCGGCCGCACCTGCCCCGCCGGCCGCGCGCGTCGCTGCGAAAGAGTCTGCATTCACGGCCGGCGCACACAGGGCGCCCGCCACAGCGCAAGCCGCCGCGAGCAGCAGTACGCGGGTCGCCCTAGCCATCCGTCCGTCTCGGCTGTCGCAGAGCAGCGCCTGCGATGGCGCGCCCCGGCGACGTGCGCGCGTCCGTGCGAGCGCGGTCAAGCCGAGCCGACGGCGATGGCGTGGTTGGAGCGGATCGTGGCGTCGGGGTCCCAGCGCCGCTTGACCTCGGCGAGCCGCTCGCATACGTCGGCCGGCAGGATCGCGTCGACGTCACAGGGGCGCTCCGCGAAGTTCGAGGTAGCCGCCCTCGCCCGCCCACGGCTGCATCGCGTCGGCAGCCGATCGAGGTCGGCGGGGATCGCCTCGCCGAGCTCGGGCGACATCGGTATACCGAGAGCGAACATCACGAATTCGGCGTCGAGCTTCGACAGCGCGCCCGCGCCCTCGCGCTCGCGCCCCAGCGCGCCGCCGAGTTGGCGGAGCTCGGCGAGCAGCAGCGAGCGAGCCGGCCTCGGGCCCGGCGGCGCCGACGAATGCGTCGATCGCCTCGTCGCGCAGCTCACGAATGGTCGCGTGGTGGCCGAGCCCGGGTACTGGCTGCTCCGGGTCCATGTGGATTTTCGCGAGACCGGCCGCAGGTATCTCCGCGAACGTGTCCATGATCGGCTCGCCGATCTCGTGCAGCGGCGCGATCACGCGCTCGCCCGCCTCCTGGGTGCCGATGCACGCAGCGCCGATCGTCAGCAGCGGCGCGGTCGCGCAGCGGCTCGGGGACGTCGGGCAGCGGCGGCGGGCGCAGGAAGCGGACGATCGAGGTGACCTCCTCGGAGACGCCCGCGGCCCACTCGCGGTAGGCGCGGATCGCCTCGCCGCCGAGCTCTGCGGGCAGGATCAGCATCCCCGCGTACAGCTCGGCGATCGGCAGCAGCTTGACGTGCAGCGCGGTGACGATCGCGTAGCCGCCGCCACCGCCGCGCAGCGCCCAGAACAGATCGCTGTCGCTGTGCGCGTCGACGCGCCTGATCTCGCCGTCGACGGTCACGAGCTCGATCGCGATCACGCGATTGCAGGCAAAGCCGTAGCGGCGCCCGAGCCAGCCGAGGCCGCCGCCGAGCGTGAAGCCGACCACACCGACGTCGGGCGCCGAGCCGGGCAGCGAGCAGAGGCCGGCCATCTGCGCCGCCTCCCCCAGCTCGAGCGCCAGCACGCCGGCCTCGAGGCGGGCCGTCTGCGCGCCGGCGTCGACGTCGACCGCTCGCATCCGCTCGGTCTTGATCAGGATCGTGTCGCCGAGCTCGGCGAGCGGGCCGGCGCCGTGACCGGTGCCCTGCGCCGTCACCTTCAGGCTCGTGCGCGCCGGCGAAGCTGAGCACGCTCGCGACATCGCGGCGCTCTCGACGAACGCGACCGCCGCGGGGCGCTGATCGGCGGCGAGGTTCCACGCGCCGCGCGCTTCATCCCAATCGGGATCTCCCGGACGCGCGAGGCGCCCGTCGATCGATAGCTCCCCCAAGCTCATCGTCGCGCACTCTAGGAGAAACGGCACGTCTATGCTCGGCTCCCCGCAACGGCGAGCGCGCCCAGGGCTGTCCATTTCGCGCGATCCCGTTCGTCGTGGAGGAGAACGTCAAATCCGTCCACAAGGAGCAAGCGATGACCTACCTGCTGCAGATCTACAACACGACCGCAATGGAGCAGTTCGAGAGCCTCTCCGACGACGAGCGAGAGGCGATCACCGGCGAGTACATGGCGATCGCGCAGGCGCCGGGCGTCACCGGCGGCCACGCAGCTGCAGGCGCCGCGAGACGGCGACGACCGTGCGCGTGCAGGACGGCAGCACGCTGACGACCGACGGCCCGTTCGCCGAGACCAAGGAGGCGCTCGGCGGCTACTACCTGCTCGAGGCCGACGACCTCGACGCCGCGATCGAGCTGGCCGCGCGCATCCCGGCGGCGCGGCATGGGCGGCGCGATCGAGGTGCGCCCGGTGGTGGAGCGCTAGCGATCCTCGAGCAGGTCTTCCGCGAGCGAGTGGGGGCGCGTGCTCGCCGACGCTGATCGGCTTCCTCGGCGACTTCGACCTCGCCGAGGAGGCCGCCCAGGAGGCGTTCGCGATCGCCGCCGAGCGCTGGCCGCGCGAGGGCGTGCCCGCGAACCCGGGCGCGTGGCTGGTCGACGACCGCGCGCAACCGCGCGATCGACCGCATCCGCCGCGAGCGCACGCTCGCCGCGAAGACGCAGCTGCTCGAGCGTGCCCGAAGCCGACGCGAGGACGAGATGGAGGAGACGACCTTCCCCGACGAGCGGCTCGAGCTGATCTTCACCTGCTGCCACCCGGCGCTCGCGATCGAGGCGCAGGTGGCGCTGACGCTGCGCACGCTCGGCGGGCTCGAGCACCGAGGAGATCGCGCGCGCGTTCCTCGTCCCCGAGCCGACGATGGCCCAGCGGCTGGTGCGCGCCAAGCGCAAGATCAAGGCCGCCGGGATCCCCTTCCGGGTCCCGCCCGACCACCTGCTGCCCGACCGGCTGGCGGCGGTGCTCGCGGTCGTCTACCTGATCTTCAACGAGGGCTACGGCGGCCGCGCGACGAGCTCGCCGCCGAGGCGATCCGGCTCGGCCGCGCGCTCGCCGAGCTGATGCCCGACGAGCCCGAGGTCACGGGCTGCTCGCGCTGATGCTGCTGCACGACTCGCGCCGCGCGGCGCGCTTCCGCGACGGCGAGCTCGTGCTGCTCGCCGACCAGGACCGCTCGCTGTGGGACCGCGCGCAGATCGCGCGCCGGGCGCGCGGCGCTCGACCGCGCGCTGCGCGCTCGGCGCGGCGCGGGCCGTACGTGCTGCAGGCGGCGATCGCCGTCGCTGCACGCCGAGCGAGCGCGCGACTGGCCGCAGATCGCCGCGCTCTACGGCGAGCTGGCGCGCGCTGACCGGCTCGCCGGTCGTCGAGCTCAACCGCGCCGTCGCGGTCGCCGAGGCGGCGAGGGGCCGGAGGCGGCGCTCGCGCTGCGTCGAGCGGCTCGAGCTCGACGGCTACCACTACCTGCACGCCACGCGCGCCGAGCTGCTGCGCCGCGGGTCGGACGGCGGAGGCGCGCGCCGCCTACGAGCGCGCGCTCGAGCTCGTGCACGCCGACGCCGAGCGAGCATTTCTGCAGCGGCGCCTGGAGGAGCTAGACGAGACGACGGGCTGAGGTGGCCCCGCGACGGCGCGGTCGCACCCGCCGCCTCAGCCGCTGAGCAGGGCGCCGAGCACGCGGCTCGGGCGCTTCCAGCTGCGGCCAGTGAGCGACGTCAGCGAGCTCGAGCAGCGGCGCGTCGGGCAGGCGCTCGACGATGCGCTCGGCCATGTGCGCGCCGGAGACCGGGTCGAGCATCCCCCAGACGAAGCTGACGCGGCACGTCGGTGTGCTCGAGCGCCGAGGTCCAGCGCTCGTCGTGGCGCTCGCGGTCGGTGATGTAGCGGATCAGCAGGTGCCCGATGCGCTGGCCGTCGTCGCGATTGATCGCGCGCCAGATCTCGGCGCTGTCGGACGCGGCGTCGAAGCCCTCGGCGAACGTCGGCGCGAGGCCCGCGACGAACAGCTCCTCGTTGATCAGCTCGCCGATCCGCGGCCCCTGCTCGGGGTCGAGCAGCGCCGTCTGGGTGCGGCTGCGGGCGGTGCAGGTCGGGATACAGGCCGCCGTTGAGCAGGTGCACGGCGGACAGCTCGACGGCGAGCTGCGCCTTCGGCGCGCCGCGCGAGCAGCTCCTGCGTGACCGAGACCGCGTAGTCGTGTGCGACGAGGATCGTCTCGGTCGACACCCTCGTGCGCCCACAGCGCCTCGACGAGGTCGGCCTGCTCGTGCAGCGAGTAGTCGTGCTCGAGCG
Organism: uncultured Solirubrobacteraceae bacterium; assembly: GCA_963846205.1. Taxonomy (GTDB): domain Bacteria; phylum Actinomycetota; class Thermoleophilia; order Solirubrobacterales; family Solirubrobacteraceae; genus Palsa-744. Next base: position 49,950 of record CAWJVB010000008.1, read on the forward strand.
GCTTCTCGGAGGCGCCGAAGCCGAGGAAGTCGGGCATCAGCAGCGCGGTGGCGTTCGGCGAGTGCCGGCGCGACCTTGGCCCAGTCGTGCGACGAGCTCGGGAAGCCGTGCAGCAGCGTCATCGTCGGACCCTCGCCGATCCGGCGCACGAAGATGTCCCGCTCGCCGTCGCCGAAATCGAGCGGCACGCGCTCGCCGCCGGCCCACCACTGCTCGATGCTGTCGCCGAGGCCGTCCACGCCGCTCCCGCCCATCGGGCGATTATCGCGCCACTGCAGCCGTGGCGGCGCGCGGGGGTTCGCCGGCGGCGCCCCACCGCGGTTTCGCCCGCGACGCCGCACGCGGTTTCGCCGGCGCCGCCGCGCCGTTCAGCGCCGCGTGCGTTTGCCGCGCTCGCGCCGGCGTTCCACGGCGGTGCGCATCTCGGCGGTGGTCGTTGCGCCGGCCGCCTCGACGGGCTCGGTGCTGCGCAGCGCGCGCGCCAGCACGAACGCGCCCTCGAGCGAGGCGAGCATCGAGAAAGCGAGCGCGCGCGAGCGCTTGCGCGGCAGACCGGCTTCGACGAGACGCTCGCTGGCGCTGTCGACCCAGCCGTTGAACACGTCGGCGCAGGCCTGGCGCATGGGCTCGTTCGTGCTCGAGACCTCGAGCGCGACGGTCGCGATCGGGCAGGCGTCGGCATAGTCGCTGTCACGCAGCGTCTGCGCGGCGGCGGCGAAGAAGTTGCGCGTCGCCGCCACGGGGTCTTGCCCAGGCGTGAAGAATGCGTCGATCAGCTGCCCGTAGATGCCGCCCGACCAGCGGATCACCTCCTCGCCGAGCTGCTCCTTGCCGCGCGGGAAGAAGTGGTACAGCGACCCGAACGGCGCGCTCGCCTCGGCGACGATCTGCTTGACGCCGGTGCCCGCGAAGCCCTGGCGTCGGAACAGCTCTGCGCTGCGCTCGACGATTCGGTCCTTGGTTCCCGCTGCCATGTCCGAGATGATACGTTACGTCTCGACTAGAGCGATCTATCTATTATTAATAATAAAAATGGGAGTCGCGCAGATGCCTGAGATCGAGCTGACCGCTGGAACGATCGAGTACGAGGACACGGGCGGCGAAGGGCCGGTGCTCGTGCTGCTCGGCGGACTGGTGATGGATGGTTCCGTGTGGGACCCGCTCGTCGCCGACCTGCGCCGCGATCATCGCTGCGTCGTCCCGACGCTTCCGCTGGGCGCGCACCGCAAAGCGATGCGCCGCGACGCCGACCTATCGCTGCAGGGCTTCGCGAACATGATCGCCGAGCTGCTCGAGCGCCTCGACCTGAGCGACGCGACGCTCGTGCAGAACGACCACGCGGCCGCGCTCGTGCTCGCCGGCGAGGAGCCCTCGCGCGTCGCGCGCCTGGTCATCTCCCCGTGCGAGGCGTTCGAGAACTACCCGCCCGGGCTGCCCGGAAAGAACATCCGTCTGACCGCGTACGTCCCGGGAGGCATCTACCTGTCGATGCAGGCCCTGCGCGTGCGCTCGCTGCGCCGGCTGCCGATCGCGTTCGGGTGGATGGCCAAGCATCGCCTGCCCGACGAGCTGCTCGACCGCTGGCTGGCGCCGCTGCAGACGCAACGCGCGGTGCGGCGCGACCTGCGCAAGTACGTGACCGGCGGTAGGCGCAGCGAGATGGTCGAGGCGTGCGAGCGCCTGCGTTCCTTCGATCGCCCCACGCTCGTGGTGTGGACGCCCGAGGACAAAGTGCAGCGCCCCGAGCATGGGCGTCGCTTCGCCGCGCTGCTGGGAGATGCGCGGCTGCTCGAGATCGCCGACAGCTATACGCTCGTGATGCGCGACCAGCCGCAGACGTTCGCACGCGCGATTCGCGAGTTCGTGCGCGAGACCGCTGCGTCGAGCGCTGCGGCCTAGCGCTTGGGTGCGGCGTAGCGCTCGCGTGCGGCGTGGCGCGCGGCGCGGCGCGGCTCCCCGGCCAGCGTGGCGCCGCGGCGGCTCTCCGGCGAGCGTGGCGCTCACTCGGCTCGAGGCGCCTGCGAGGATGCGCACGGTGGCCCGCGTGCTCGCCATACGCCTGCTGATCGCCTGGCTGTGCAACTGCGTGGCCCTGCTCGTCGCCGCCGCGGTGATCCCCGCGATCGGCTACGGCAAGGACGCGGGCACGCTGCTGCTCGCCGGCCTGATACTCGGCGTCGTCAACTTCGTGATCCGCCCGGCGATCATCCTGCTGACGCTGCCTGCCGTGATCCTGTCGCTGGGGTTGGCGCTGCTCGTGATCAACGCGCTGATGCTGTGGCTGACAAGCAGGATCGTCGACGGGTTCACGATCGGCGGCTTCTGGTCGACCGTGGGCGGAGCGCTGATCGTGTGGATCGTCAACGCCGCGCTGCGCCGCGCGCAGCGCTCGACGCGCGCCTCCTCGCGGTACAGGTGGGAGCCTCGCTAGGCGCGCTGGGATGATCCTCGTCCGTGGACATCCTGCTCGTCAAGCTCACGCTCGCGCCGCTGCTCGTCGTCGGCTCCTCGCTGGCGGGCCGTCGCTGGGGCCACGAGGTCTCGGGCCTGCTCGTCGCGCTGCCGCTCGTCGCCGGTCCGATCCTGTTGATCACCGACCTCGAGCACGGCACGCACTTCGCCGCGCGCGCCGCCGCGGCGTCGCTGCTCGGGCTCGTCGCGCTGGCCTCGTTCGTCGTCGTGTTCGCGCGCGTGTCACGTCGCCACAGCTGGGTGCTCGCGGTGGGCGCCGGCTGGCTCGCGTTCCTGGCGGTTGCGCTCGGCTTCTCCACGGTCGCGCTGCCGGCCGGCGTCGGGCTCGTGCTGGCGAGCGGAGCGTACGCGCTGGCGCCGCGGCTGATGCCGCCCGATCCACACCTCGAATCCTCGTCCGCCGCCCAGCTGCCGTCCTGGGACCTGCCCGCCCGCGCACTCGCCACGGCGATCCTCGTGCTCAGCCTGACCGGCGCCGCCGCGGGCCTCGGCCCGACACTGACCGGAGTGCTGACGCCATTTCCCGTCTCCAACACGGTGCTAGCCGCGTTCGTGCTCGTGCTCGAGGGGCCCGCGCACGCGAACGCGTTCCTGCGCGGCTTCTTGCGCGGCGCATTCGGGTTCGTCGCGTTCTGCTTCCTGGTCGCGGTGCTGCTCGTGCCGCTCGGCACCGCGCCCGCATTCGCGATCGCGCTGTGCGGCGCGCTCGCGGCGCAGGCGATCGCACGGGCGCTCGCCCATCCACGCGCGCTCGCGCGCGTCCGCGCGGAGCGTGCGCGCGGCTAAGAAGTTGGTAAGGATCGCGGGCGCGAGCGCTCCACGCGCCGGGCCGCAGGCGTTCTCCGAGGTAGTGTCCTGCCGGCCTCGACACCCCGCGGGCGCGACCGGCCCGGGCACGGGTTGTCCCGCACTCGCACATGCGACGCACCGCACTCATCACCCTGGGGGTCGCCGCGCTCGCATGGGGCGTGCTGGCGATCGCGCTCGACTCTGCGAGCCTCGAGTTGCTGTCGGGCTCGAGCAAGCCCGCCGCCTCGCCCACATGCCTGCCCACGACGCTCGAGCACACGGCCGCGCTGCCGGGCACAGGCGTCGACGTCTCGCCCGCGCCGGAAACCGACACCGCCAATCCGCACACCCAGATCAGCTTCCTCGGCGTGCCGCCGGCGCAGATCCGCGACGTGTCGGTCGTGGGAGCTAGCAGCGGCCGGCACGCCGGGCGCCTGCGCGGCTTCTCGCAGGGCGATGGCGCGAGCTTCGCCCCCGACGCGCCGTTCCGCGAGGGTGAGCGCGTCACCGTGCGGGCAACGATCGGTGCGTCCGGCGCAGCCGGCGCAGGCACACCGGTCGCCTTCCGGTTTCGCGTCGACACTCCGTTTTCGACCGCGAACACGACGGACTTCGCCAACCTGCCGGCGGCGCCCGCCGACTCTCAGAGCTTCTACACGTTGCCCGGCCAACGCCCCCGATCCTGACGGTGACCGTGCCCGACCACGACCCTGCGGCCGGCGACATCTTCACCACCAACGGCCCCGGCTCCGGTCAGTACGGACCGCTGATCTACACGCCGCAGGGACGGCTGGTGTGGTTCGACGACCTGCCCGAAGGCGAAGCCGCGGAGAACCTGTCCGTGCAGGCCTACGAAGGCCGGCGCGAGTTGACCTGGTGGAGGGGGCATGTGCTCTCGCTGGGCTTCGGCCAGGGCGAAGACGTCGTCATGAACTCCCGTTACCAGACCGTCGCCAGGATCGACGGCGGCAACGGCCTGTCGGCCGACCTGCACGACTTCCAGCTGGCGCCGCACCAGATCGCCTACATCACCGCGTACAACCCGATTCACTGCGACCTCGCTTCGGTGAAAGGCTCGCGCCGCGGCGCGATCATCGATACCGCGATCCAGCAGATCGACATGAAGACCGGCCTCGTGCGCTGGGAATGGCACAGCCTCGATCACATCGGCGCGTCGGAGTCCGAGGTCGAAGCTCCGAGCGGATCGACGCCGTGGGACTACTTCCACCTCAACTCGATCGATCCCCAGCCGGGCGGAGATCTGCTGATCTCGGCGCGCAGCACCTGGGCCGGCTATCTGCTGGAAGGCGGAACCGGCAAGGTCGTGTGGCGACTGGGCGGCACTGACAGCTCCTTCAAGATGGGACCGGGCACGGAATGGCCTGGCAACACGACGGCCGCCTGGTGGCAGACGACGAAGTGACGTTCTTCGACGATGGCGCCAACCCGCCGATCCACCACCAGTCGCGTGGGCTGCGGATCAAGCTCGACTTCAAGAGCCACCGAGCTCGGCTGGTCGCGGCGTACACCCACCGCGACCCTCCGCTGCTGGCTTCCAGCCAGGGCAACATGCAGACGCTGCCGGATGGAAACGCCGTGGTCGGCTACGGCGGGGTGCCGGCGATCAGCGAGTACGGAAGCGATGGCTCGCTGCTGTTCGACGCCCACCAGCCGTTCGACATGTCCTTCTACCGGGCGTTTCGCTTTCAGTGGAGCGCTCGCCCGCAAGCGCCACCGGCGGTTCTCGCCAGCCTCAACGACACCGAAGAAGAGACGATCGTGCACGCCAGCTGGAACGGTGCGACCGACGTCGCGGCCTGGCGGGTGCTCGCGGGCGAAGCCCCCGGAGCCCTGCAGGCGCAAACCGAGATCGGGTCCGTTGGCTTCGAGAGCTCGGTGACCCTGCCTCAAAAGCACGCCTACGCGGCGGTGCAGGCGCTCGACTCGGCCGGCCACGTGCTCGGCACGTCAAAGACGGTCGCGGTGATCAGCTACGACGCGTCGCTGCCGAACCACGGGCGCTCGCGATGAGCGTTAGTAGGCCGGTTTGGTCTTGTGCTTGTGCGCGGTCGTCGTGCTCGTCGTCGGCGTCGCGCTGGTCGTCGTCGTCGCCCCGGTCGTCGACTTGGAGGAGGAAGAGCTTCCCCCTTTGCCGCCACAGCCGGCCACCGCGACAGTGCTCGCCAGCACGGCCACCAGCGTTAGCATGGCGGTCAGTGGCGCTGTTCTCATGGGCCGGGCTCCAATCGTCGCTCGAGGGCTCGGCGGCTCACCCTACCAGGCGTTTGCGGGGTCGATCGCAGGCGGGCAGCTCGTCATGAGCGTGGAGACGAGGGCGAGCCCGGGGCCGCCGCAGAGAGCCCCGGCGCAGGGCGATCAGGGCTCCGGTTCGGCGTGGCTGCTGGCCGTCTGCTGCGTGGCCCAGTTCATGGTCATCCTCGACCTGAGCATCGTCAACGTGGCGCTGCCGTCGATCCAATCGAGCCTCGAATTCTCCTCGCCGGAACTGCAATGGGTGGTCGACGCGTACGCGATCACGTTCGCGGGCTTCTTGATGCTCGGCGGTCGCGCGGCCGACCACTACGGGCAGCGGCGCATGTTCGTGATCGCGCTAGTGCTGTTCGCCGTCACGTCGCTGATCGGCGGCGCCGCGCCGAGCCAGGGCTGGCTGATCGGCGGGCGCGCGATCCAGGGCATCGCCGGCGCTCTGATGGCGGCGTGCTCGCTGGCGATCATCACGGCGTCGTTCGCGCCGGGGCCGAAGCTGCACCGGGCGATCGGCATCTGGGCGATGATGAACGGGCTCGGGGGAGCCTGCGGCGTGCTGTTCGGAGGGATCATCGTCGAAGCGCTGAGCTGGCGCTGGGTGCTCCTGATCAACCCGCCGATCGCAATCGGCGTGGCGATCGTGGCCTACGCCGTCGTCACCGAGCGCGTCCGCAATCGCGAGCTGACGTTCGACCTGGCCGGCGCGCTGACGCTGACGATCGGCCAGATCATCCTCGTGTACGGCGTCGTCGAAGCGGGGCTGAAGGGTTGGAGCACGTTCGACGCGCTCGGTCCGATCGTCCTCGGCATCACCCTGCTCGGCGTGTTCGGCCTGATCGAGGCGCGCTTCGCGTCGAACCCCCTGATCCCGTTCAAGGCGCTGACGAGGACGCTGCGGGCGGCGAACAACATCGTGCTGCTGTTCAGCGCGGCGCTCTTCCCAATGTGGGTGCTGAGCTCGCTCTACCTGCAGCAGGTGCTCGGGCTCTCGCCGCTGCACACGGGCCTGATCTTCCTGCCGATGACGCTCGTGCTGATGCTCGTCGCCCAGCGCGCCGGCAAACTCGTGAACCTGTTCGGCGTGCGCCCGGTGCTCGGCGCCGGTCTGCTGATGCTGACGGCCGGGCTGCTGCTGCTGAGCTTCATCGGCTCCAGCGGCAGCGGCATCGTCTACGTGATGATCCCCGGCCTGCTCGTGGCCGCCGGGATCGCAATGTCGATCGTGCCGTCGACGATCGCGGCGACCACCGGTGCGCGGGAGGGCCAGGCCGGCCTTGCCTCCGGCCTCGTCAACACCTCGCGCCAGATCGGCGGCGGCCTCGGCCTGGCGGTGCTGATCACGTTGGCCACGCAGCACTCGACGCACCTGATCGGGAGCGGCGAGCAGGTGCCGGAAGCGCTGACTCATGGCTTCGCCCTGGCATACAGGATCGGAGCCGGCTGCGCAGGCGCGGCCGCGCTGTTGACGTTCCTTTCGCTGCCCGCGCCGGACGTGGCGCTCGCCAAGGGTGTGCGGCGCTTCGCGCTCAGCATCGGCCTGGTCCTGGCCGTGTTCGTCGGGCTGACAGCTGCATTCGCCGGCTCGAAAGCGCCGCCGGTCGGCCACTACACGACCCACGACGCCTATAGCTACGTGTCGGCGCCGGCGCTGCACCCGCCGCGAATCCGGATCGTGAAGGACGCGCCCGCCTCGCAGCTGGCGCCGGGGTACATCTTCACGACCAACTTCCTGGACCTCAACGAACCGCCGATCGTCGGGCAGAGCGGCCCGCTGATCCTCGACCGCGGCCTGCAGCCGGTGTGGTTCCAACCGGTGCCCGAAAAGGTCGTCGCCGCCGACCTCAGCCTGCAGACCTACCAGGGAAAGCCGGCGCTCGCCTGGTGGCAGGGCAAGGTCACGAACACCGGCGCGACGGAAAGCGGCGAATACGTCGTCGTCGACCAGCACTACAGGACGGTGGCGAGACTCAAAGCGAAGGATGGCTGGGTGCTGACGCTGCACGAGCTCGTGATCGAAGGCGACCACGCGTGGGTGACCGCGAACAAGAACGTGCCGCGGGACCTGTCCAAGTACGGCGGCGCCTACAACGGCGCGCTGATCGACTCGGCCGTGCAGGAGTACAACCTCAACACGGGCGCGCTCGAACGCAACTGGGACGCGCTCGATCACATCCCCTTGAGCCAGTCCCAAGCGTCGCTGCCGACCAACGGCTTTCCCTGGGACGCCTACCACGTCAACTCGATCCAGCTGACCGGCAACGGGACGTTCCTCGTGTCCATGCGCGACACCTGGGCGGCCTACCTCGTCGACGCCGCGAGCGGCAAGATCGAGTGGACGCTCGGCGGGCGCAACTCGAGCTTCAAGTTCGGCCAGGGCGCCGCCTTTGAATGGCAACACGACGTGCGCCTGCAGAACGCTTCGACGCTGACCGTGTTCGACGACCACTGCTGTCAGCTGACCGGCGGCGGCACCTCAGTCGACCCGACGGGCCCGTCGCGAGGGCTCGTGCTCAAGCTCGATCAGCAGGCCCGCACGGCGACGCTTGCGGCGCAGTACGGCAACCACGGCGACTTTCGCTCGGAATTCATGGGCGACACGCAGCCGCAGCCCAACGGCGACGTGTTCGTCGGCTGGGGATCGGAACCGTACTTCTCCGAGTTCAGCAGCTCCGGCAAGCTGCTGTTCGAAGCCGAACTCCCCGGCCCGGACCTGACCTACCGCGCGACGCTCGAGTCGTGGGTGGGCGAGCCGCTGACCCGGCCATCCGGCGCCGCTCGCCAGGCCGCCGGGAGCAGCACCGTCTACGCGAGCTGGAACGGCGCTACCCGGGTCGCCTCCTGGAGGGTCCTGGCGGGCACGGGCGGCGGCCGGATGAAGGCCGTGGCGACGCACGCCAGGTCCGGGTTCGAGACGGCGATCGCAGTGCGTCCGAGCGAGAAGAGCTTCGAGCTCCAGGCTCTCGCAGCGGGCGGACGGGTGATCGGAACCTCGGCGCCGTTCGCGCCCGGCTCGTAGGCGGCGGCCTCGCGCTTTCCCCGCCGCATCGCCTCGCGCTTTGCCCGCTGTTTCCCGGGTGGCGTTGCGGCCGCGAGGATGCACGTCCCTGCGCGCCCACACCCTCGCGACCGGCACGGCCCGCCTTGCGGGCGGGTACGATCGCCGGCCGTGCAGAGCCCGCGCGTACCACGCATCTCGCCGCCGCGCGTAGCCGCCACCGTGCTCGGCGCGCTGCTGGCCGTCGCAGGGCCCTGCGCCTGCGGGGGCACGTCGCAGGCGACATCCGCGACGCTCGGCGACTCGCTGGCCAGGCCGGCGTCGGCGGCTACGGTCGCCGTCTCGCCGCAACCGGGGACTCCAGACGCCTCGCCGACGACGCAGATCAGCTTCCTCGGTGGCCCCGGCACGCAGGTCTCGAACGTGAGCGTGTCGGGCTCGCAGCAGCGGCGCTCACGCGGGCGTGCTGCGCGCCTACTCGACCGGAACCGGCGAGAGCTTCCTGCCCAGCCACCCCTTCCGAGCGGGCGAGAGGGTGACGGTGCACGCGCTCGCCGGCGGCGCCGCGCGTCAGCACGACCTTCACGATCGCTCATCAGGCGCCGGTCAGCCAGAAGCAGTTCCCGATCAACGCCGGCGATGCGAACGCCGTTCAGCACTACAGCTCGGCGCCGTCGCTGACGCCCTCGACGGTGCGCCTCACGACGCCGGCCAAGCCGGGAGCGGCGCCCGGCGACCTGTTCCTGGCGCCCTACCAGGGCAAGGGCACGCCGGGGCCGATGATCGCCGAACAGAATGGCGCTCTCGTGTGGTTCAAACCGCTGCCCGCTGGCGAGTCGGCCACCAACATGCAGGTGCAGCAGTACCAGGGCAAGCCCGTGCTCACGTGGTGGCAGGGGCGCATCCTCGAGGTCGGCTTCGGCCAGGGCGAAGACGAGATCTACGACAGCTCCTACCGCCACGTCGCGACGGTGCGCGCGGGCAACGGATACCACGCCGACCTGCACGAGATCCGCTTGACCCCCGAAGGGACGGCATGGATCGACGAGTTCGACCCGATCGAGATGAACCTGTCCGGCGAGCACGGCGAGGCCGACGGCGTGATCACCGACTCGGTGGTACAGGAGATCGACGTCAAGACGGGTCTGGTCATGTGGGAGTGGCACGCGCTCGGCCACATCCCGATCTCCGAATCGAACAACCCGGCGCCGAAAGCCAGCTACCCGTGGGACTACGTCCACATCAACTCGATCTCGCCCGGCGGCAACGGCGATGTGCTGCTGTCCTCGCGCAACACGTGGACGCTGTATGACGTGGACATCGCGAGCGGCGCGATCCGCTGGCGTCTCGGGGGCAGCCACTCGAGCTTCCACCAGGCGCGGGCACGCGCTTCTACTGGCAGCACGACGCCGAATGGCAGCCGGGCGGGCTGATCTCGCTGTTCGACAACGGCTCGACGCCGCCCAAGGAGAAGCAGTCGCGCGGGCTGCTGCTGAAGCCGAACCTGTCGAGCCACACGGTCACCTCGTCAAAGCAGTTCGTGAACCCGACCAAGACGCTGCTCGCCTCCAGCCAGGGAAACACGCTGAGCCTGCCCGGCGGCGACTGGCTGATGGGCTACGGCGGCCTGCCGAACTTCACCGAGTACGACTCCTCCGGCCACGTGCTGCTGGACGGCACGCTCGGCAAGAACGTGCAGAGCTTCCGCACCTATCTGTCCCCCTGGAGCGCCACGCCGACGACCGAGCCGTCGCTGCTCGCCCGCGCCGCAGGCTCCGGAGCGGTGAGCGTCGCGGTCAGCTGGAACGGCGCCACCGAACGTCGCCGCCTGGCGCGTGCTCGCGGGCGCCTCGACGGGCGCGCTGGCGCCCGTCGCCACCGCCACGAAGGCCGGCTTTCAGACGACGATCGCCGTTCGCGCCGCCGGTCCGTACTTCGCTGTGCAGGCGCTCGACGGCTCGGGCGCCGTGCTCGGCACGTCCTCGCCCGTCCAGGGGTGAGCGGCCACCGTGTCCCGTTGCGCGCCGCGCTCGCGGGCGCCGCACTGCTGCTGCTCGTCGGCGGACTCGGTGGGGCGCTGGTGCTGCGCTCCTCGCGCGCGGGCGCGGACGCAAGCGCGTCCGCAAGCAGGTTCGTCGAACCGAGCGTCTCGCCCAGCTGCACGCCGTCGCGGCTGAACGTGTCGGCGTCGCTGGCGGGCTCGCGCGTGACGGTCTCGCCCGAGCCCGGTTCGCGCGACGCGTCCGTCGTCCACCCAGATCAGCATGCTCGGGCCGTCCGCGAGCGAGCTCTCGCGACGTCACCGTCAGCGGTTCGCTGCAGCGGCGCGCACCCCGGGCGGCTGCTCGCCTACTCCCAGGGCGACGGCGCCAGCTTCGTGCCGTCGCGACCGTTCGCCAGGGCGAGCTGGTGCGCGTCCACGCCGCATTGCGCGCGGGCGGGCAAACGATCCCGTTCGCGTGGAGCTTCACCGCGGCCGTCGCAGGACCACGGAGGCGCCGCCGGCGGCAGCCCGCGTCCGGCGCCGCAGAAGGCCGCCTACCAGCACTTTCGCTCGCGCCCGACCTGCAACCGCCGACGGTCGACCGTCACGACGCGAGCGCCGGGCACCTCGCCGGGCGACATCTTCCTGGCGCCGTACTCCGGGCCGGGTCAGTACGGGCCGATGATCCTCGACGAAGACGGCTCGGTGATCTGGTTCAAGCCGCTGTCCCCGACCGGCACGCGCGCGGCCGACTTCCGCGTGCAGCAGTACGAAGGCCAGCCGGTGCTGACGTGGTGGCAGGACCCGCTGGTCGGCCGGCGGCATCCGCAAGGCCGGCGAGGTGATCATGAACAGCGCCTACCAGGCAGCTCGCGATCGTGCGCGCCGGCAACGGCTACCAGGCGGACCTGCACGAATTCCAGATCACGCCGCAGGGCGACCGCGCTGATCACGATCTACGACGGGATCGACTGCAACCTGCAGGCGGTCGGCGGACCGCGCGACGGCGGCGGTCGCCGACACGCTGTTTCAGGAGATCGACCTGAAGACGGGCCTCGTGATGTACGAGTGGCACAGCCTCGACCACGTCCCCCTGAGCGACTCCTACGCCTCGGCCGCGCACGCGAGCCGAACGACGCCGTTCGACTACTTCCACATCAATTCGATCGACGTCGAGAGCGACGGCGAACTGCTGGTCGACGCGCGCAACACGTGGGCCGCCTACGACGTCGACCCGCACACCGGTCAGGTGCGCTGGCAGCTCGGCGGCAAGCGCAGCAGCTTCGAGCTGGGCCGCGGCGCGCGCACGGCCTGGCAGCACGACGCGCGCCAGCAGCCGGACGGCGCGATCACGTTCTTCGACAACGGCGCGACGCCCGCCGTGCACCGCAGTCGCGCGCGATCGAGATACGCCTCGACACACAGGGCAAGACGGCGACGCTCGTGCGCGAACAGCGTCCACCCGGAACGCCGCTGGTGGCCGGCAGCCAGGGCAACGTGCAGGCGCTGCCCGGCGGCGACTGGATGGTGGGCTGGGGGCAGGCCGCCTACTTCTCCGAATTCAGCGCCTCCGGAGCAGCTGCTCTTCGACGCCCATCTGCCCGCGCCGCTATGAGTCCTACCGCGCCTACCGTCTCGCCTGGAGCGGCCACCCCACGCAAGCCGCCGGCGCTCGACGCCGTGCGCTCAGCGTCGGGGCGCGGTGCGACCGTGTACGTGAGCTGGAACGGCGCCACCGAACGTCGCGACGTGGCGGCGTGCTCGCCGGCTCCTCGCCGAGCAGCCTCGGGCCAGTGCGCGAAGCGCCGCGCGGCGGCTTCGAGACGAGCGATGCATCTCGGCCAGCTGCCGCCGGGCAGCTATGTGCAGGCGCAGGCGCTCGACGCCGCCGGCGCGGTCATCGGCGTCTCGGCCGCGAAGCGGACCTGAGCCGCTTCAGGCGGCTTTCGCCGGCGGGGGTCCCGCCGCGTTCCTCGAGTTCTTCGAAGTACCGTTCGGCGCGGCGTTCGCGCGCTGCGGCGGCGCTGTTGGCGGCGTGCCTGGCGACGTTGAAGTAGTCGCGAAGCCGCGCGCGTGGGCGTCGCCCAGCGTGCGCGGGCAGCGGCCGGCGCAGCTCCTGCTCGAAGCGCTGCTCGTAGCGTCGCGCTGAGAGCCTGCCTCCAGCGCGCTTTCGCCGGCGCTGTTGTGCAGCTCGAGCCGCCCGCTGTCGGTGCTGTAGTCGTACAGCTCGCGTTCCTCGCCGTCGCGCGAGCGGCTGCGATGTCCCTTCGCGGCCCAGCTCGAGTAGGTCGCGTACTTCGCCTGCGGGCGTGCGCAGCGCGACCACGTGCAGCGGCGCGTCGGCGGCGTACGGTTCGACCGCGTACTCGGTGACGGTCTCGTCGGTCGCGTGCAGCACGTAGGGGCGGCCGGGCGCGTCGGGGTCGGCGAGGATCGCCGCGAGGTCGAGCGCGTCCGGCGAGGTGTGCGTAGTGCGCCTGCTCGCGCCAGTCGTCCGACCCGCTGGCGATCGTCAGCAACAGCGGCGCGACGTCGACGCTCGAGGTCAGCTGGGTGCGCAGCCGCTTCGGGCTCGCGCGTGAGCACGCCGCGGGGGTCCTTGACGATCAGCGGCACGCGGATGCCCTCCTCGTAGGCGCCGCGCCCTTGCCGCGCAGGCCGTGCGAGCCGCCGTACTCGCCGTGGTCGGAGGTGAACACGATCACCGTGTTGGCCGCGACCTCGCGGCTGGCTTTGCAGCGTCTGCAGGACCTGGCCGATGTGCCCGTCGACGTCGCGCTGCAGCTTGCACGTACAGGTCGAGGAACTCCAGCCACTCTGCACGCGCTTCGGGGCCTGTGAAGGGGACCGGGCCCGAACGAGGCCGCCGCGGTGTCCTGCAGCGAGCGCTGCAGCAGCGGCTTGCGGCGAGCGATGCAGCTGTTCGGGCGTCTCGAAGTTTCGGGCAGCGACTGGCGCGACGCGCGCGCGCGCTGGCCTCCGCGGGCACGCGATCGCTCCACAGGTACCACCAGGCGATGTCGTGCGGGTTGACGAACGAGACGGTCGTGCACCACGGACCGTCGCTGCGCCTCCTGCGCGAACCACCTCGCGAACTGGCGCGCGATCGTGCGGGTCCACGCGCCAGCCCTGTCCGGGCGCGCCGTCGGGCGAGGGAAACGTGCCTCCCGCGAAGCCGTAGCTCTCGAGCGCGCGTTCGCCGCGGCGCCGGCGTCCAGCGGTCGTCGCCGTGGGTCAGGTGCCACTTGCCGTACCAGCGCGTGCGGTAGCCGTGCTCGCGCAGCATCGTGCCCCACGTCGGAAAGCCCGGGTCGAGCGTGCTGCCGCCCGGTGATCATGCAGCCGGTCTGGTGCGTGTACAGGCCGGTCAGCAGCGTCGAGCGCGACGGCGTGCAGTCGTTGGAGGCGGTGTAGTGGCGCGCCGAACGACACGGCGCCCTCGCGCAGGCGCGCGAGGTTGGGCGGCAGGCCGGTGCCGTTGCCGAGCGGCGAGAACCACTGCGGGATAGCGCAGCTGGTCGACGAGGATCACGAGGATGTTCGGCCGCCGTGGATCGGCGTCGCAGGGCCGAGCCGGCGCGGCTGCGCGTGCGCGCGCTGCGCCCGGTGTCCTCGTGTGGCGTCGGCCAGCCGCGCGATCGCCGAGACCCGCGCCCGCGAGCGCGCCGCCCGCGGCGAGTCCGCCCTTTACGAATGTACGCCGATCGACTCTCCTATCCTGCTCCGGGCCCATGCTCTCCATGCGCGCTCTGATCGTAGGGCTGGCGGCGGCGTTGGGGCTCGGGCTCGCGACCGCCGCTGCGCACGCCGCGGCCCGTGCTCCGCGCTGCACGCCGACGACATTGAACACCTCGGCGATGAAGGACGGATCAGTGACCGTTTCGCCGCTGTCCGGCAGCCGTGACGCCTCAGCCGCAAACGCAGATCAGCTTCCTCGGGGTTCCCGCGCGCGCGAGTCGGCCACGTCCGCGTCGTCGGCTCGCGTTACGCGGCGCGCACGCGGGTCGACTGCTCGCCTACTCGCAGGGCGACGGCGCGAGCTTCGTGCCGGCGCGTCCGTTCGCGCAAGGCGAGCGGGTGACCGTGCGCGCCGAGGTGGACAGCGGCGGTGCCGAGCGGCGCCTGCTCGACACGTTCGCGATCGCCGAGCAGGATCCGATCACGCGCACGCCGGAGAGGATCTACGCGGGCGGCCCCGGCGAAGTGCAGAGCGTTCGCCTCGCGCCCGGACCTGCACCCGCCGACGGTCACCGTCACCGTGCAGTCGCCGGGCGTCGCCGCGGGCGACCTGTTCGTGGCGCCGTACACCGGTCCCGGCCAAGCGGGGCCGATGATCCTCGAACCGAACGGCGCTCTGGTCTGGTTCAAGCCGCTGCCCCCGCACACGTTCGCGACCAACTTCCGCGTGCAGGAATACCTGGGCAAGCCCGTGCTGACGTGGTGGCAGGGAGACATCTCGGTGCACGGGTACGGGCTCGGCGAAGACGTGCTGTTCGACCAGTCCTACACGGATATGGGCCACGTGCACGCCGGAAACGGCGTCGAGGCCGACCTGCACGAGTTCCAGCTCACGAGCCAGGGCACGGCGCTGATCACCGCCTACGACCCGATCCGCTGCGACCTGTCCTCGGTGGGCGGCTCCTCCGACGGCGCCGTGACCGACGGCCTGGTGCAGGAGATCGACGTGAGGACGGGCCTCGTGATGCTGCAGTGGACGAGCCTCGACCACGTGGCGCTCGCCGACTCCTACGCCAACGTGGCGGCCAGCTCGGATGCGTCGCCGTTCGACTTCTTCCACGTCAACTCGATCAACCTGGATGCCGACGGCAGCCTGCTCGTGTCGGCGCGCAACACGTGGGCCGTGTACGACGTCGACCGGGAAACCGGCCAGATCGCGTGGCAGCTGGGAGGCCAGTCACAGCAGCTTCCAGATGGGGCCGGGAACGGGAACGGCCTGGCAGCACGACCCGCGCGAGCTCGCCGACGGCGCCTACAGCGTGTTCGACAACGGCGCCTCGCCCGCGGTGCACCGCCAGTCGCGCGGCATCGTGCTGGAGCTCGACACGCTGCACCACACGGCGACGCTCGTCGCGCAGATCCTGCACACCCCGCCGCTGCTCTCCGAAAGCCAGGGCAACCTGCAGGCGCTCGCCAACGGCGACTGGTTCGTCGGCTGGGGCCAGGTGCCCGACTTCTCCGAGTTCGACCCCGCCGGCGCGCTGCTGTTCGACGCGCATCTGCCCAGCGCACACGCAGTCCTACCGCGACTTCCGCTTCGCGTGGACGGGCATGCCGGCCCACGGGCCGGCGTTCGCGTGGCGGGCGCTCGCGGGCGGGGCGGGGACCGTCTACGCGAGCTGGAACGGCGCGACGCTCGTCGGCTCGTGGCGCGTGCTGTCCGGCGCCAGCGCAAGCGCCCTGCACGAGGTCGCTCAGGTGGCGCGCAGCGGCTTCGAGACCGCGATCGCGCTACCTGCGGGCGCCGCCGGCGCCTACATGACGGTGCAGGCGCTCGGCGCCGCCGGGCAGGTGCTCGCCACCGCGCGCACGGCAAGGGCCTGAGGCACGCGCGACGTGTTACGCCTGGCCGGGCGCTCCCTTGCGTCGGTACAGGATGATCGTCAGGTTGCGAAAGCGTGTCTGGCGCTGCACGGCGACGTAGCGCTGGTCGATGCCGCGCTCGACTTCGTCGCGACGGCCAACCGGCACGTCCGAGTCGCGGATCACGAGCCAGAAACGACGCGCCACGTCGTGCACGGTGGAGGCGAGCCGCACGCGTATCGGGCGTGGATCGTAAGCCGGCGCGCGCGACTCGTAGTAGCGCACGCCCTGCGCGGGGCCGCCGAGTTGCAGTTCCGGGTAGTACACGATGCGGTCGCCGGCGCGCGTGTCGCTCAGGATGTAGTGCGTCCCGCCACGAAAGCCCTCGACGCTCGATGCCCGATACCAGGAGGCTGTGTAGGCGAGCATGATCGCGACGAGCACGCCACAAACGGCGACGCCGACCGATCTGCGCGGAAGCGCGGCGACGCCCGCCGCGGCGAGGAACAGGAGCGCCGGCAGCACGACGATCAGGTAGCGGGCGTTGAACAGCGAACGGCCGAACTTCGACTCGACGAAGTCGAGCGCTACCGGGACGAGCAGCCAGGCGGCGGCGAACACGGCTTGCCAGCGCCGACCGGCGGCGAACGCCCGCACGAAGCCGTAGCAGGCGAGCGCGCACAGCACGGCGGCGAGGACGGCCCCGCCCACAAGGCCCGACGGGAGGTGGATCAACTCGCCGAACGTCGGCCTGGCGATCCATTCGACGCCCTGCGCCGTCTCGCGGGAGGCGAACACGGCCTCCGGAATGCACAGCAGGACGATCGCGCCGGCGGCGATCCGCCATCGCCGGCGGAGCGCCTTGGGCGGCGCGAGCGCGACCAGCACCCCGAACTGCACCAACAGGACGAGGGCGGCGAAGTAGTGCGCGTAGACCGACAGTGCGCTGGCCAGCACATATGCCGCGAGCCTCGTCCGCGTCGGGTTATCGAGCGCCAGCGTGAACGCGTAGCAGGACACGAGCAGCAGCAGGACGACCAGCGTGTACGAACGCGCGGTCTGCTCGTATTGCACGAAGAACGGGTTGAGCGCCAGCAGCCCTCCCGCGATCAGCCCGGTGGAGCGCCCGAACAGGCGCGTTCCGAGCAGCACCGCGAAGGGAACCGCGAGGGCGCCGACCACTGCGCCGAGGCTGCGCACGGCTGCCTCGCTGAAGCCGAACGCGAGCACCCAGAAGTGCAGGATCGCGTAGTACAGGCCCATGTTCGGATCGCGCCCGCTGACCACCTGCCACAGGCCGCCCAGCCCAAGCTTCGCGTAGTTGGCGCTGAACGCTTCGTCGAGCCACAGCCCCTTCGTCCCGAGCCGGTAGAACGCCGCAGCCGCTGCTACCGCCATCAACGCGACGATCGCCGGATCGACGCGCCGAACGACGGTTCGCAGCAAGTTCTCGCCAGGCTCGGTGTGCGTCTCGATCAGCACCTACGCACGTATCGGCCGTCGCCTCGCCCAACACAACCCTCGAGCCTTCGCCCGGGCCGCGAATTGCGCCGCCAGCCGCGTGCCCCCGCGCTCGCCTGGTGGCGGATGTGCCGGCGCGAGGGCCCGACGCGCCGGAGCTCGACGATCAGGCCGGCTTCGGCGCCGCGAGCGGAAGGGCCGGGATTCGAACCCGGGAGACGGGGGTTACCCGCCTAACGGTTTTCAAGACCGCCGCATTCAACCGCTCTGCCACCCTTCCGAGGGGCCTCCAGATGCTACGCGCTCGCCGAGCGGGCCCGGGCGACGCGTCTTCGGGCGAGCCCGGCACGCTCTAGACTTGGCGGTTGCTGCCCGGGAGAGGTGGCCGAGTGGCTGAAGGCACTCGCCTGCTAAGCGAGTATGGGGGTCAAACTCCATCGCGGGTTCGAATCCCGCCCTCTCCGTTACCGCTCGAAGGCCCGCATATCTGCGTTCGCTGTTTGGCGGGTTCTGCATCGACGAGGACGACGTCGGCAGAGCGGCAGCTCGAGCGGTGTCCGCCGTCTGCTTACGATCATAGGCTTCGCCTCTGCGTGGGCACTCCTGGATCAGCTCAGAAGTCTTCGGCGCTCGGCGTCGCGATCGTCACCGACAGCACTTCATATCTTCCTCCGCCGCTGATTGACCGCTGGGGGATTCAGCAGGTCGACCTCTACGTCGGATGGGAGGGGGATATGCGTCCCGAGCGAGAGTATGAGGACCTCGACGCGTTCTACGCCCGCCTGCAGGGGTCGCCGCGGCTGCCAAGCACCTCGCAGCCGTCGCCTGGGGACTTCCTGGCCTGCTTTCTGCCACTCGTCAGCGCCGGGCGGGACGTCGTTTCGATCCACCTGGCGGGCGGCCTGTCGGGAACCTGCGAGAGCGCACGCGAGGCGGCTCGGATCGCAGCGGAGCCGGGCCATGCCGGGCGCGTGGAGGTGGTGGACAGCCAGACCGGCGCCGGTGGCCTCGGCTTGCTCGTGGTCGTCGCAGCGCGCGCGGCGGTGGCGGGCGCGAGCCTCGACGCGGTGGTCCAAGCCGTGCAAAACGCCCGCAGGACGCTCGACATTTGGTTTTGCCTGGATACGCTCGAGTATCTGCGCCGAGGCGGCAGAATCGGTGCTGCCCAGGCGATGGTCGGAACTGCCTTGAAGGTCAAGCCGATCCTGACGTTCGGCACCGAGATCGCCCCCGTCGGGCGCGTCCGCACGCACCGGCGCGCCTTCGAGCGGATGGTTGAATACCTAAGCGAGCTCAACGAGCGCGGCGCGAGTGAGTGGATCGTTCAGCACGCCCAGGAGCCCGAGGACGCTGCCCGCCTGGTGGCCGAGGGTGTTTCGATCTTCGGCGCAAGGCCCTTGTTCTGCAGCCAGGTCGGGCCCGTGCTCGGCGCCCACCTCGGCAGCGGACTTCTGGTCGGCGGCGTGGGCTGCGTGGATGCCTGAGCCGGCCTCGCGAGAACTATCGCCAAGAGCGGGCATGTCGTCGGCCCGAGATGAGACGCATGCTCGGGACGAGACGCAGTCGTCCACGCCGACGGAGCACTCGCGGCTGCTTTTCGCGGAGCTCGGGAGCAGCATGGAAGCGGTACGCCGCAACGAACGACAGACTCGCCGTGCCCGACGCGGGAGACGCCGATCTAGCTATTGATCTCCGGACAGACAGCAGTAGACCGCAGCAGCCCGGATGCGCTAAGCGAGTATGGGGGTCAAACTCCATCGCGGGTTCGAATCCCGCCCTCTCCGTTTTCGGCCTGATAGGCTTGCAACCAACTTGCAGGCGGTCGCGAGGGCTCGCTCGCCGGGTAGCATCCAGGCCGTATGCGTGCGAGGGGTGAGGGAGGGATCTCGGCAGGATGCCGCGCCGGACTCGATCCGGGGCCCCGCTCGCGCTGCTGGCTGCGTTGGTGTTGGCGGTCAACGCAACCGCGGCGGGCGCCGCGAGCACGACGAGCGCGGCGAGCGCGGCGACCGGCCGCGCAAGGGGCCACGCCAAGTTCCGCGTCCATCGCCTGTGCGGCAAGCCGCGCCCGGGGGCGGCGGCATGTCTGGGAATGAAGCTGGTGCCGGCGGCGCTGAGCAGCGCCGATCTGCACGCGAACGCGGTCAGGCAGTCGCGCGAAGCGGCGACGGGCGCGCTCCCGGCGGTCGCGAACAAGAGCCCCGAACCAGGCTATCTGACGCCTCAGCGGCTGCGCGCGGCCTACGAGCTGCCCGATGAAACCTCCTCCTCGCTGCTGCAGACGATCGCGCTCGTGGACGCGTTCGACGATCCGCGAGCCGAAGCGGACCTGGCCGTGTTCGATACGCAGTTCGGGCTGCCACCGTGCACGAGCGCCAACGGCTGCTTTCGCAAGGTCAACGAGTCAGGAGAAGCCGGCCCGCTTCCGCCCAAGCAAGGCGGATGGGCCAGCGAGATCTCGATCGACGTGCAGATGGCGCACGCGATCTGCCCGAGTTGCCGGATCCTGCTGGTCGAGGCGAGCAGCGAAGAATTCAGCGACCTAGGCACGGCGGTGAACACCGCCGTCGGCCTCGGCGCGACGGTCGTCAGCAACTCCTACGGCGGTCCCGAACAGCACTCCTACGCGAGCCTCGCCGCGACCTACTACGAACACCCGGGCACGCTCGTCGCGGCGAGCTCGGGCGACTGCGGCTACCTCAACAAGGCGTGTCCGGGCGAACCGGCGGCGGCGAACTTCCCGGCTGACTCCGAAACGTGCTGGCCGTCGGCGGCACCTCGCTGAGCGAAAGCAAAGGGGTGTGGACGAGACCGCGTGGGGGGAAGGCGGCAGCGGCTGCAGCAAATACTTCAGCGCCGCGCCTGGCAGAGCGCGGCTCGCCGGCTTCTCGGCGACCGGCTGCGGCAGCGGCCGCTCGGTCGCCGACATGTCCGCGATCGGCGACCCGGAAACCGGCGTCGACGTGTACGACTCGACACCGGACGGCGAAGGCGACCCGACCGGCTGGGGCGTGTGGGGCGGGACGTCGGTGTCCTCGCCGATCGTCGCCGGCGAGTTCGCGCTCGCGGGCGGGCCGCGCGGGGTCGCCTATCCCGCCGCCACCGTGTACGCG
The DNA here is from genome assembly GCA_963846205.1 of uncultured Solirubrobacteraceae bacterium. Lineage (GTDB taxonomy): Bacteria > Actinomycetota > Thermoleophilia > Solirubrobacterales > Solirubrobacteraceae > Palsa-744. The sequence continues at coordinate 70,573 of CAWJVB010000008.1, forward strand.
CACCAAGGCGAAAACAGCGCGCTGTACGACGTCGTGTCGGGAAGCAACGGCAAATGCGCGGGCACGACGGAGTGCGCGGGGACAGCCGGCTACGACGGGCCGACCGGCGTCGGCAGCCCACTCGGCCTGAGCGCGTTCTCGATCGCCGGCGCGCCCGAGCAAGCCCCCGCCGGTCATCTCCGGCGTCGCCGAACAGGGCAGGACGCTGGAAGCGAGCGCGGGCCAGTGGAGCGGCGAACCCAGTTCGCGCAGCGGGCAGTGGGCGCGTTGTGACCCGGTCGGCCCGGACTGCGCGCCGATCTCCGGAGCGATGGGATCGACCTACGCGGTGAGCGCCGCTGACGTGGGCTCGACGATCCGCCTTCAGGAAACCGCCGCCAACGTCGCCGGCGAGGGCGCGCCGGCCGTGTCGGCGGCGACGGCGCTCGTCGCGTCGAACGTCCCCACGATCGAACGCTTCACGCCAACCAGCGGGATCACGGGGAGCTCGTTCACGATCGAAGGCAGCGGGCTGGGCGCCGCGAGCGAAGTCACGCTCGGCAAGCTCGCGGCGAGCTTCACGGTGCGGTCCTCGACCCAGATCGAAGCGATCGTGCCCAATGGCGCCAAGGCGGGCAAGGTGTCGGTGGTCGCGCCCGGCGGCACCGCATCCACGAAGTCGAAGTTCACGCCGACGCTGGCGGTCACCTCCTTCGGCCCCAAGCACGGGGCCGTCGGCAAGCTGGTGACGGTCAAGGGCGTCGGCTTCGCGCCCGGCGCCGCAGTCAGCTTCGACGGCGTCGGCTCGAGCAGCGTCAGCTACGTCTCCTCGACCACGCTGAAGGCGTCGTCCCAGCGGGCGCGGCCACGGGACCGATCTCCGTGACGCAACTCCTCGGCTCCGCTCGGCACGGTCACGAGCGCGGCCAGCTTCGACGTGCCCTAGCTGAGCTGGCCGAGCGGGCCGAGCGCGGCCGAGCGAACGCCGAGCGAACGCGGCGCGCTCAGTGCGCGCCGCCGGGCGCTCCGCTCGGCGTCGTCACGCTGGGCACCGTGACGCTCGGCACGGTCACGCTCGGGACGGTCACGCCCCCCGCGCTGACGCTTGGCGTGGTCACGCTCGGCGTGGAAACCTGGGGCGTGGACACGCTCGGCGTGGAGACGCCCGGAGTGGGCAGGCCCGGCACGGTCACCTGCGGCGGCGCGACCGGCGGCGCCGAGACTTTGGGCACTTCGAGCACGGGCGAGCCGGCGCCCGTCTTGCCCGGCGGTGACACGGGCTGCTGGCCGACACCGCCTGCGCCGGGGGCGCCGGCGTTCGCGCCGGACGGCGTCGGCGAGCCGGCGGGCTCGTTGGGGACGCTCAACTGGTGCGAGACGCTCACGGGCGAGCCGATTCCCGCTCGCAAGCGCTGTAGCGGGCCGCGGGAGAGCGTGGGCGCGTCGACGCGACCGTCGCCTGGCCGTGGGCGTCCGGACCGTCCGGAGCCGGCTTCGCCGGCGGCGGGCAGCGGCTGCAATAGCGCCGCAGAGCCACCGGGCTGCTGGGCCGAGCGGGACACGCGGAACAGGCCGGGGGATATCGCCAGTGCGCCCGCGGCCCCGAGCGCGGGCGCGAGCGCGCCGATCGAGGCGGCGCCGACGCCGAGGTTCGAGACCAGCGACTGCATCGCGACGGCCGCACGCTGCGCCGCCGTCGCCGCAAACGCGTACAGGGCGACCGAGCGGCGGGCCGAGTAGCCCTGCTTGAAGGCCGCCACGGCGTCCGCGTCGAGCTGCAGTCCGGACTCGGCCTCGATGATGTCGAGCGCGGGCCGGTGCGAACGTGCTCGCCGGTACGGGCGGTCGCTGGTGATCGCGTCGAACGTGTCGGCGACGGCGATGATGCGGGCGCCGAGCGGAATGCTCGCGCCGGCCAGCCCGTCGGGGTAGCCGCCTCCGTCGATGCGCTCGTGGTGGTGTCGCACCATCGCGGTGATGTCGGGGTCGCCGACGGCGGACACCATCTCCGCGCCGCACGCCGCGTGCTGCTTGACGACCGCGAATTCCCAGTCGCTCAGCCGCCGCGGGTTGTTGAGGATCGCGCGCGGCGTATACAGCTTGCCGACGTCGTGCACCTCGGCCGCCGTGCGCAGCTTCGCCACTTCCACCCCGGACAGCCCCATCGCGCGGCCGATGCGCACCGCGTGACGCGCCACCCGTTGGCTGTGACCGTGGATGTAGGAGTCGCGCGCTTCCAGCAGCCTGCTGAGCCCGAGCAGCAGCTCGATGTTGACCCGGGGCCCGGCCTTGCGCGCCGCGTCGAACAGCTCGCGCGCCTGCGACAGGCGTCGCTCGGCCCAGTAGCGACGCGCCCAGCACCACAGCATCAGGTCGGCGAACACGATGTCTCGCGAGCGTGGCTGTCGCTTCCACAGCGCCGCGCCCGTCGTCGCCAGGGCGAGCGAGACGACGACGGCCAGGACGGCCGACGCGGCTGCCAGCGCGACGCCGCCGCGCGGCAGCAGCGCTGGCGACCACGACGGCCGGAAGCATGATCACCACGGCGGTTGCGCAGATCGCGATCGGCAGGCAGCGAATCAGCCGCCGCGGCGCCGGTGGCGCGGGTGGGATGGCGGCCGCAGGCGCGGCCTCGTCCAAGGGCGAGCGCGCACGCTCGTGGCGGCGCTGCCGTCTCGCGACCTGCCCGCGCCTGGAGGCCGCCTCTCTACCTGCCCGATGCTCTAGTTCAAGCAACATGGATAAATCGAAGTAAGCCACAGACCGGGCGAGTTGCGCCGGAGACCGCGGACGCATGTTCGAGATTGAACTCGAGCGACACGGTGAGGCCCACCCACGCCGCGCGACCCGGTCAGGCAATAACATCGCGGCGATGCTCGGGAGGGGTCGATGCGCTGTGCTGATCGCCTGCGTCGCGGTGGCGGCGTGCCAGCTGGCGCCGGCCGCAAACGCCGAGCCGGCGTTTCGCGTCAAGCGGCTGTGCGGTCCACCGCGCGCCGGCGCGGCCGCGTGCCTGGCGATGAGGCTCGTGCCATCGTCGCTGACGCCGTCGGACCTGCGCGTGCAGGCGAGGAGGCAGGCGCGCGAAGAAGCCGGCGGCGGGCAGCCGGCGGTGGCGGTCAAGACGCCGTACGCCGGCTACCAGACGCCGCAGCGCCTGCACGACGCGTACGCGCTGCCCACCGAAACGGCCGCTCCTCGCAGCAGACGGTCGCCGTCGTCGACGCCTTCGACGACCCGACCGCCGAAGCCGACCTGGCCGTGTACGACAAGCAGTTCGGGCTGCCGGCGTGCACGAGCGCAAACGGATGCTTTCGCAAGATCGACGAGGAAGGCAAGGCGAGCCGCTCCCGCACAAGGAAGGCGGATGGGGGACGCGAGATCTCGATCGACGTGCAGATGGCGCACGCGATCTGCCAGAGCTGTCACGTGCTGCTGGTCGAGGCCGAACAGCGAAAGCTTCAACGACCTTGGCACGGCGGTCAACGCCGCCGTCGACGGCGGGAGCGACCGAGATCAGCAACTCCTACGGAGGCCCCGAGCGCGAAAGCTACTCGGCCAAGCTGCAACGACGCTACTTCGATCACCCGGGGCTCGTGGTGACCGCCAGCTCGGGCGACTGCGGCTACTTCGACGAAGCGTGCCGTCGGCGGCGGCGCCGCCGAATTCCCCGCGGCCTCGCCCGACGTCGTCGCGGTCGGCGGGACGAGCCTGCACAAGCGGGGCAAGCTGTGGAGGAGCAGCGCCTGGAGCGAAGGCGGCAGCGGCTGCAGCGACGTGTTCGCCGCGCCGGCCTGGCAGAGCTCGCTCGCCGACTTCTCGGCGACCGGCTGCGGCAGCGGCCGCTCGGTCGCCGACGTGTCGGCGATCGGCGACCCGGAAACGGGCGTCGACATGTACGACTCGACGCCGGACGGCAAAGGCGACCCGACCGGCTGGGGCGTATGGGGCGGGACATCGGTGTCCTCGCCGATCGTCGCCGCCGAGTTCGCGCCTCGCGGGCGGCGCGCAGGGCGTGCAGTACCCGGCAGCGACGCTGTACTCCCACCTCGGCGACGCCGGCGACCTGTACGACGTCGTGTCCGGGAGCAACGGCACGTGCGGCGGCGCGAGCGCCTGCCAAGCGGGCCCCGGCTACGACGGCCCGACGGGCGTCGGCAGCCCGATCGGGCTGGGGGCGTTCGCGACCGGGGAAGCGGCCTCGACGCTGTCGATCGCGTCCTTCAAACCCGCCAGCGCCAAGGTCGGCAAGCTGGTCACGATCAAGGGCACGGGCTTCGAGCCGAGCTCCAGCGTCAGCTTCGGCGGCGCGCCGGCGAGCACAGTCGAATTCGTCTCGCCGACCAAGCTGAAGGCCGCCGTGCCCCCCGGCGCCGCCGCAGGCACGATCACGGTGACGAACGCAAGCCCGCCCGGCACCGCCACGAGCGCCGCGAGCTTCACGCCTCGCTGAGCGCGCAGCGAGTCAGGGTTCCCGCGGCGCCTCGTCGCCCTCGGGCACGGCGACGACGAACACGATGTGCCGGCGCGCGAGCGTGAGGAAGTCGTGTAGTTCGACAGGGCCTCCCTCGAGCGGCGCGACGGTGACGTCGGTCAGCGTCAGGAAGTCACGCTCGGAGGCGTTGAGCACGTCCGACACGCGGCTGCGATAGCCGTCGCGCGCGAGCGTCAGCGAGCCCTCGATGCGGTGACGCTCGGTCTCGATCCTGACCCGCTCGCGGCGGTGGTCCATGCTGGCTGGTCGTCTTGCCAGCGCTCGGCTGCGCTCATATGCTCGTTATCGGCGCACGGAGTAGATTTGTTAACGGCCGTTCGCCTGGCCGGTCGGCCCGGCCGCGACGATGTGCACGCGCGCGGTCAGGCCGGCTGCCCGCCCGAGCTCGCGGCGCAGCCGGCGCAGCGCGCGCGGCCCGAGGCGCAGCCGCAGGCGCACGGCCGACGAGCTCGGCACGGGAGGCGCGCGGCCGCGACGAGCGCCACCGCGCCGCGCGCGGCCGGCCGGCGACAGCGTGCCGGTCACCAGCACCTTGCAACCGCGCTGGCAGCTCACGCTGAGCGTCAGCGCGCGCGCGCGCGAGCACGCCGCTGCGCCGCGCGACGGCGACGTGCAGCACCGGCGGGACGTCGAGGGGCGGGGGCCACGATCCCGGCGCGAGGCAGCCGCTTGCGGCCGGTTCGGCGAGGTTGAAGCGCTCGACGCGGTTGTTGTTCGTATCGGCGACATATACGTCTCCGGCGCAGTCGACGGCGATCGCGCGAAGGTTGGGAGAAGTCGCCGAGGCCGGTGCCGCGCAGGCCCCACTTGGCCAGATAGCCGCCCGAGGAGTCGAACACCTCGACGCGATTGTTTTCGCTGTCGAGCGCATACACGTGCCGGCGCCGTCGACCGCGACGCCCGAGGGCGCGTGAAAGCGCCCATCGCCGCTGCCGCGTCCGCCCCACTGGCGCAGCACTTCGCCGCTCTGCGCGAGCTCGACGATGCGGTCGTTGCCCTTGTCGGCGACATACACGTCTTCGCCGAACGCCGCCGGGCTGACCGCGATGCCGGAGGGATGGTTGAAGCCGCCGCTCGCGCTGCTCGCGGAGCCGTTGCCGCCGCCCGCGCCCCAGCGTGCGATCAGCGAGCCTTCGGCGCCGTATACGAGCACGCGGTTGTGCCCGGCGTCGGCGACGAACGTGCGTCCGGACTGCGTCGCGAAGGCGACCGCGTCGGCGCCGTTCAGCTGCGCTCCGCCGATGCCCGTCGGTCCACCCAGTTCGCTAAATAGGTTCCGTCGCCCCACAGGCGCGCGATCCGTTCGTTGCCTTCGTCGGCGACGAGCACGGAGCCATGTGGTTCGATGGCGATGCCGGTGGGCTTTTCGAACAGGCCGCTGTGCCCGCCGGCCGTGGTCCATTGAGCCGGCGAACGCGTCGCTTTCGGGCGAGAACAGCTCGATGCGGTTGCCGTCCGTGTCGGACACGAGCAGCCGGCCGGTCGGATCGATCGCCACGCCGCGCGGCGCCGTGAATGCGTTGGGGTCGCGCGCGGAGATGCCGATCGTGCGCACGAAGCGCCCTTCCGGGTTGTACACCTCGATGCGATCGTTGGCCGTGTTGGCGACGTAGGTGTCGCCGGCCGGGTCGCTGGCGAGCGCGCGCGGGAACGCGAGCTGACCCGGTTTGCCTCCGTAGCCGCCCCACGCGCCTGCGAATGCGAGGGCGGGGGTGAGCTTGACGATGCGGTGGTTGAGGTCGTCGGCGACGTACACGTTGCCGGCCGCGTCGAGCGCGACGCCGTAGGGGAATCCGAACTGGCCGGGGCCCGTCCCCTGCGAGCCGGCCGAGCTCTGGTAGGCGCCTTCCGGCGCGAATTTCTCGATGCGGTGGTTGTCGTCGTCGGCGACGAGCACCTCGCTTTCGTTGGCGGCGACCCCGCGCGGATAGGAGAACTGCCCGGGCCCGCTGCCCTTCGTGCCCCATTCCATCGGTTCGCCGCCTTCCAGGTTGAAGCGCTCGATGCGGTTGTTGCCGGAGTCGGCCACGTACACGTAGCTGCCCGCCACCGCGACGCCGCCACCGGGGGGCTTGGTGTAGTCCTGCGAGGAGCCGAAGTTGAAGTCGCCGGGTTCCGAGCCCTTGTGCCCCCACTGCAGGATGAAGTTGCCGTTGGGGTCGAACTTCTCGATGCGGTTGTGGCTGGAGTCGACCACGTACACGTTCCCCGCGGCGTCGGTCGCGAGCCCGCCGATCGGCCCGAACTGGCCGTGGCCGCCGCCGTAGGAGCCCCACTCGGTCTCGAACGCGCCGGTCGCCGAGAACTTCTGCACGACGTAGCTGAGCTGGTCGGCGACATACACGTCGCCCTGACCACCGCCTGACGGGGCGGTCCCCGACGGCGACCGCCTCGGGAAAGCGCAGCACGCCCTCGGCGCGCTGGCCGATGATCTGCGCCGAGGAGTAGGGGCAGGAGGCCGAGCCGACGCCGGCGCACGCCTCCGCGAGAGCGCTCGACGCAGCGGTCGCGACGAGCGCGCAGGCGAGTGCCGCAGCGGCCAGCGGCACGCGCACGAACTGCGAGCGCGCGAGCGCGCGAACGAGCTGCGCCGCTGCGGGCGGGCGGCGGCGGCGATCTGCGCAGAGCGTCATTGCCCGATCACAACACGCGCGCACGGTCGGTGTCGCGCTTGGTGCGCCACGTTCACAGGTCGGATCTCGGGCGAGCTGCGCGCCGCCGTCGCGCTGCGGACGGCCAGCCGCCCTAGGCGACGCGCTCGGGCGAGCGCGCCGAGAGCCCTGCGCGCGCGACGGGAACGATCGGCGAGTCGCCCGGCGGCAGCGGGCGGTTGCGCTCCTCGCGCACGATGTACAGCGGGCGGTGCTTGACCTCGTCGTAGATGCGCCCGACGTACTCGCCGATCACGCCCAGCGCGATCAGCTGGATGCCGCCGAGCAGCAGGATCGCGATCGTGATCGAGCCGAAGCCGGGCAGGTAGGAGTCGAAGATGCGCAGCACGATCACGACCGGGATCGCGATGAAGGCGACGCCTGCCGACAGCATCCCGATCCAGGTCGCGAGCTGCAGCGGCAGGTGCGAGAAGGAGGTGATCGCGTCGAGCGAGAAGCGCAGCATCTTGCGCAGCGTGTACTTGGTCTCGCCGGCGTGGCGCGCGTCGCGCTCGTAGGCCACCGCCGTCTGGTTGAAGCCGACCCACACGGTCATCCCGCGCAGGAAGCGCGAGCGCTCGGTCATCGCCAGCAGCGCGTCGAGCGCGCGCCGGTCGAGCAGGCGGAAGTCGCCCGAGTTGGGCGTCAGGTCGACCTGCGCGAGCTTGTCGAACAGCTTGTAGAACCACGACGCGGTGGCGAGCTTGAAGGCGGTCTCGCCTTCGCGCTGCTTGCGCACCGCGTAGACGACGTCGGCGCCCTGGCTCCACTGCGCGATCATGTCGCGGATCAGCTCGGGCGGGTCCTGCAGGTCGGCGTCGATCATCGCCACGACGTCGCCGGCAGCGTGCTCGAGGCCCGCGGTCAGCGCCGCCTGGTGGCCGAAGTTGCGCGATAGGTGGATCACGCGCACGCGCCGGTTCGCGGCTGCGATCCCGTCGAGCAGCTCGGCAGTGCGGTCGCTGGAGCCGTCGTTGACGAGCACCAGCTCGAACTCGTAGTCGGCCGCCGCCGCGCAGGCGCGCGCGACGAAGCTCTCGACCAGCTCCTCCTCGTTGTACACGGGAGCCACGACGCTGAGCAGCTTGGGGGTGCGCAGGGCGGTGTTCGGCATTGGCTGTGTCACCGTGATCGTGTCGGGCGAGGCGGACATTTCCTTGAATCTTTGCGCTGCAGCCTAAGCTCACGATGAATTTATCGTGCATGCTGTCTGGCAATGCCCGCCGACGGCGACCCATCGCAGAGAGCCTCGATCAGCCTGCCCGGACCGCTGGAGCGCCTGAACGCGCCGGTACTCGTGCAGTTCGTCAAGTTCGGCATCGTCGGCGTGTCGAACACGCTGCTGGCGTTCGCCATCTACACGGTGCTGCTGAAGGTGTTCGGCGTGTGGTACCTCGGCGCGTCGGCGATCGGCTTCGTCGTCGGGCGCCGTCAACGGCTTCCTGCTCAACCGCCGCTGGACGTTTCGCGGCCACGTCGGCGACGCGCTGACGCCGTGCGCTGGGGGATCGTGCAGGGCTGCGGGCTGGGGCTCAACGAGGCGCTGCTGTTCCTGTTCGCGAACGGCGCCGGAATCGACAAGCTGATCAGCCAGGCGTTCGCGACGGTGATCGTCACGGTCATCACGTTTCTCGTCAACCGCGCGTGGACGTTCCGCATGCACCCCGCCGCGTCGCCGCCGCCGACGCGGAGACGTGAGCTCGGCCGCGTTCGGCGATACGAACGCAATCCCGGCCCGAAGGGCTCATGAAAATTTCTAGATGGGGAGGGTCGCGCTCAGCGAAACACGGCGAGCAGCGACAGGCCCGCCGGAATTCGCCCGCCACGGCCGATCATGGCGGCCTCGAGCGCGAGCGGACGCTCCAGCAGCCAGTTGGCGGGTCGCGGCGGCACCCACAGGTCGAGGCTCGACTCGGTCGTCTTGCGGTTGAAGCGATCGAGCACGCGCAGCAGGATCGCCGCGGGCAGCAGCAGCGAGTTGAAGTAGGTCGTGCGCGCCTGGCTGCCAGCCGGCCCGCTCGCCGATCCGCTTTAGCGAGCCGCGCGTGTAGCGGCGGTGGTGGTGGTTGATCTCGTCGTGGCCGCTCCACAGCCATTGGTAGGCGGGGACGGTGACCAGCAGCGCGCCGCCGGGCGCGACCACGCGGCGCAGCTCGCGCAGCGCCGCCGAGGTCGTCCTCGAGGTGCTCGATCACGTCGAGCGAGGCGGCCATCTCGAAGGAGTCGGTCCTCGAACGGCATGTCCACCACCGAGCCCTCGATCACCTCGCCGGCGTCGCGCTCGCGCGCGAGCAGCACGCTCGTCTGCGACAGCTCGATGCCGGTGACCGTGCCGTGGCGCGCGAAATCGACCATGTTGCGCCCGCTGCCGCAGCCCGCGTCGAGGATGCGCGCGCGCTCGGGCAGCTGCAGACCCTCGATCACGCGCTCGAGCACCGTGCGGCGGCCTCGATACCACCAGTGCCTGTCCTCGGCGCGGTGCGTCTGCAGCTCGTAGTCGCGGTCCATCCGCGCTGCATCCTTGCCTAAAGCCAAGCGGCAAGCAGGTCCAGCGGGCCCTTGACAGAAAGTTTGGCCTGCCATAATATTAGTTCATGGCCGACAAGAGAACCGACGCGCTCGCCCGCCGTCGAGGATTACTGCAAGGCGATCTTCACGCTCGAATCGCGCAACGACGAGCCGGTCGCCACGAACCCGCTCGCCGATCGGCTCGGCATCACGCCGGGCTCGGTGTCGGCGATGCTCAAGCGGCTCGGCGAGCTCGGCCTGCTCGAGCACCACCCCTACCGCGGCGTGCGCCTGACGCGCGAGGGCCGGATGGTCGCTCTCGAGGTGATCCGCCACCACCGGTTGATCGAGCTGTTCCTCGCCGAGGCGCTGGAGATGCCGTGGGATCGCGTCCACGCCGAGGCCGAGGTGCTCGAGCACGTGATCTCCGAGGAGCTCGAGCAGCTGATCGCGGCCAAGCTCGGCGACCCCAGCTTCGACCCGCACGGCGACCCGATCCCGAGCGCGGAGCTCGAACTGAACGAGCCCACCACACAGCCCCTGGAGCTGCTCGACGAGGGCCAGGGCGGCGTGTTCGTGCGCGTGTCCGACGCCGACCCGGAGATGCTGCGCTATCTCTCAGAGCGCGGCATCGCCCCCGGCGATCGCCTGCTCGTGCGCGAGCGACAGCCGTTCGGCGGGCCGCTGCTCGTGAGCTTCGCCGACGGCGAGTCCGAGTACGCGATCGGTGGGCGGCTGGCGACGGCGATGCGCGTGGTCGTCGATCGCGACGCCGCCGAGGCTCAGGCGCAGACGCGGCGTGAGCGCGTGCGGCGCGAACGGATCACCGGTCAGCAGGCGGACCGCCGACGCGACGCCGACGCGCGCGAGCAAGACGACAGCGGCGCGAGCGATGCTTCCCGCGAGGTGTCCGCGTGACGCCCGTCCGCCCCGACCCGGCCCTGGAAGGCGCCACCGCCGGCGCCGGCGCCGCGACGGCGGCCGCCGAGGGCGCGGGCGGCCTGGTCGGCGGCCTTGGCGCCAGCCACCTCGAGCTGCTGCTCGCCAGGGGACGCGTACGCGCCACGCTGGCGATGCTGGGCCCGGCGTTCGTCGCGGCGATCGCCTACGTGGATCCCGGCAACTTCGCGACGAACATCTCCGGTGGCGCCAAGTTCGGCTACCTGCTGCTGTGGGTCGTGCTGGCCGCCAACTTGATGGCGATGCTCATTCAATACCTGTCGGCGAAGGTCGGAGTCGCCACCGACCGCACCTTCCCCGAGCTGTTCCGCGAGCACTACCCGCGGTCGGCGAGCAAGGCGATGTGGGTGCAGGCCGAGGTGATGGCGATGTCGACCGACGTCGCCGAGTTCGTCGGCGCGGCGCTCGGGTTGAACCTGCTGTTCGGAGTGCCGCTGCTGTGGGCCGGCGTGATCACGGGGTTCATCGCCTTCGCGATCCTCGAGCTGCAGACGCACGGCTTCCGCCGCTTCGAGCTCGCGATCACGGCGCTGCTCGGGATCATCTTCCTCGGCTTCCTGTACGAGACGCTGAAGATCGGCCCATCGGTGCACGGCTCGCTGTCCGGCCTCGTGCCGCATCTCGGCGGCTCGGAGTCGCTGTACGTCGCCGTCGGCATCATCGGCGCGACCGTGATGCCGCACGCGATCTACCTGCACTCGGCGCTCACCAAGAACCGCACGCCCGTCCGCGACGATCGCGAGCGCGCGCGCGTGCTGCGCTTCGAGCGCCTCGACATCATCATCGCGCTCGCCTTCGCCGGCCTCGTCAACATGGCGATGCTGGCCGTCGCCGCAAAGCTGTTCCACTCGACCGGGCACACGGGCGTCGACAGCATCCAAGCGGCCTACCACGGCTTCGGCAACCAGGTCGGGGGCTTGGCCGCGCTCGCTTTCGCCGTCGCGCTGTTCGCCTCCGGCGCATCGTCCTCGAGCGTCGGCACCTACGCCGGCCAGGTCGTGATGAGCGGCTTCATCCGCATCAACGTCTCCATGCTGCTGCGCCGAGTTGTGACGATGATCCCGGCGCTCGTCGTGCTCGCGATCGGCGTCAACCCCACCGACGCGCTGATCCTCAGCCAGGTCGTGCTGTCGTTCGGCATCCCGCTCGCGCTGATCCCGCTCGTGATGCTGACGATGCGTCGCGACGTGATGGGCGTTCACGTAAACCGCCGCGTGACGACCTTCGCCGGCGTCGGACTGGCGGCGATCATCACGGCGATGAACGTGTTCCTGATCGTCCAGCAGATCTTCTGATCCGGGCGCTCGCTCAGCGCGCGCCGGCGCGGATCGCGTACTCGACCGCGCCGCCTTCGCCGCGCCACAGCGCCAGCGCGCGGTCGCTGGCAGGGTCGAAGGCGAGCGTCGCGTCGCTGGTTGGCCCGGGCGCCACGACCGCTTCAGGCGCGCCGAAGATCGTCGTGTCGGGGTAGGCGTCGAGGCCCCGCGCCGCGTACAACGCCTGATCGGCCGTGTCGAGCCCTCCCGCGGGCTGGCGCCGCGGCTGCGTCCACAGCGCCAGCGCCTCGCCATCGGGACCCGGCGCGAGGTCGCTCAGCAGCGCGTCCGCGCGCGCGTCGCTGATCGTCGCGACCGGGCCGATCCCGTTCAGGTCGATCGCCGCGCTGCGCACGACCCAGTGGCCGTGCGCGGCGCCGCTCCAGGCCATCATCACGCTCTCCGAGCTCAGCCGCACCAGGCGCGGCGAGCTGCTCGGGTAGTGCGCAGCCGGCGGGGTTCGCGAAGCTTTCCAGCAGCCGTGGCGCGCCGAAGCGCACGCCGCTCGCGGAGGCGTCCAGGTAGATGCTCGTGTGCCCCGCGCGTTCGTCGGCCCACGCGACGATCGCGCGGTCGTCGTCGCTGATCAGCGCCGCCACGCTGGTCGCCGGTCCGGCGCTCGCCAGGCGCTGCGTCGGCTGCGCGCCGCCGCGTGCGGGCAGCGAGCGCGCGTACAGCGCTCCCGCCTGCGCGCCACGCGACGACCGCGTCGGTGCGGTAGTCGAGGCTGACCGTCAGCGCCTGCACGGCGCCGGCGCGCGCAGGGATCACGCGAGCCGGCGACAGCGCGTGCGCGAAGTAGCGCTCGACGCCGCACGCGCACGCCGGCGCGCCCGCTCGCGCCACCGCTCGGCGACGCGCTCGCCAGATCGCCGAGGTAGCCGGTCGCCAGCTCGTTCATCGACGCCGTGCCCGCGATCGCGCCGAGCGGCGTGAACGGCCCGCCGGCGCCACCCTGCACGAGCGCGCCGTCGCTGCTCCCGCTGGCCGATGCCGAACCAGCGATCGCAAGCTGTCCGTGCGGCGCAGGCGCGAGCGCCAGCGGCGCGCGGCAGCGTCAGCCGGCCGCCGCCCGGCGCGCGAACGTAGGTGCGATCGCTCGGGAACGTCGCCTGCCCCGACACGCGCCACGAGCGTGCCCGCGCCGCCGCGACAGGCGCGCGACACGCTCCACACGATCGCGCCAGGACCCGTGGCGTGCGTGGGGCTGTCGCGCGGGAACGCCGCGCGCGGCGCGCCCTCGCCCGAGCACGAGCTGAGCATGGTCGTGGCCGACCACGCGCTCGCCGAGCTCGCGCGCGCGGATGCCTCGCGCCCTGGCGCCGCCTCCGCCGCGAGCCCGGGCGCCGCCTCCGCCGCGAGCCAGCCGAGCGCAGCCAGGCACACGAGCGCCGAGCGCCGGGCGACCGCCCAGCGCCGGGTGAGCGCCGCAGCGCCGGGTGCGCGCCGAGCGCCGGGTGAGCGCCGAGCTCAGGAGCCCGGTGCGAGCGCGTCGCGCAGGAAGCTCACCGTGCGCTCCCAGGAAACGTCTGCAGCGGCGGGGTCGTGCGTGCCCAGCCGGTTGGTCTCGTTGAAGAACGCGTGGCCGGCGCCCTCGTAGTAGTGGAAGCTGACGTCGACGCCCGCCTCGCGCAAGTCGGACTCGAGCGCCTGCGCTTCGTCGTGCTTGATGAATTCGTCTGCCGTCCCGAAGTGGCCGAGCACGGGACCTTTGATCGCCGCGAAGTCCGGTTTGCCGTGCGGCATCACGTAGTAGTAGACGACCGCCGCGCTGACGTTGGGGCAGCTTGGCGGCCGCCCACAGGGCCAGGCCCCCGCCGAGGCAGAAGCCGAGCGCCCCCACGCCGCTGCCGCGAAAGCCAGGCAGCGAGGCGAGGTGGTCGGCGGCGCCGCACATCTGCGGCTCGACCTTGTCCATCGACAGGGCCATCATCTTCTGTTCGGCCTCGCTCGGCTGGGTCGTCGTCTCGCCGTCGTAGAGATCGGGCGCCAGCGCAAACAAGCCCTCGGCTGCGAGCCGATCGCAGACCGAGCGGATGTGCCCTTCGACGCCCCACCACTCCTGCAGGACGATCACGGCCGGCCCCTGCTCCCCGGCGGGCGTCGCCAGATAGCCGCGCGCCGAGCCGGCGCTGGTGGAGAACTCGATGTCGGGCATGTTTGCTCCTTCTCGACAATGGTCGTGTGGATGGCGCCGCGCTCCCGGCGGGCGCGTCGGTGAGGGCGCATCCTCTCACGACGCCCCGCTCATGACGCCGAATCCGCCCTGCGCAGCGCGTGGCGATCGCGCTCGAGGTTTACACCGTGACAACCTCGGGTATCTGAGGACCGCGTGCGGGGTTTGCGAACGGGGTGTCGTGCGGGGATGCTGTCGGTGGTGCTCGCCGCGGCGATGCTGGCCGGGCCAGGCGTCGCCGCGGCGAAGGCAAAAGCGGCCGGCGAACCGGCGCCGTTCGGTCACGCGTGCAAAGCGCAGGACGGCGTGCGCTTCTGCCCGACCGAAACGCTCGAACAGCGCGTGCCGTCGTTCGACGGCGTCCCGCTCGACGCCGACGTGACGCTGCCGGCGAGCGGCTCGGGGCCGTTCCCGACGATCGTGATGATGCACGGGTGGGAGGGCAACAAGACCTCGTTCGAGTCGACCTCGCCTGCGGGCGACGGCAACGAGACGTTCGACTACAACAACGTCTACTACGCGCAGCACGGCTACGCGGTGCTCAACTACTCGGCGCGCGGCTGGGGCCGCTCGTGCGGCGAAGCCAGCTCGCGCGAAGCGCCGGGCTGCGCCGAAGGCTGGATCCGGCTCGCCGACCAGCGCTACGAGGCGCGCGACACGCAGTACCTGCTGGGACTGCTCGCCGACGAAGGGCTGGTCAAGCCGCGCTCGATCGGCGTGACGGGCATCTCCTACGGGGGCGGCCAGAGCATCGAGCTCGCCTATCTGAAGAACCGCGTGCGGCTGCCCAACGGCGAATTCGAGCCGTGGACCAGCCCGAGCGGCAAGAAGATGGAAATCAAAGCCGCCTTCCCGCGCTGGCCATGGTCGGACCTGGTCGACGCGCTCGACCCCAACGGGCGCTTCCTGGACAGCGAAGTCGCGCCGCCCGGCCAGAGCTACGAACCGTTCGGCGTCGAGATCCAGAGCTACGTGACCGGCCTGTTCGCGCACGGGCGAGGCCGAGGGCTACGTCGCGCCGACGGGCGCGGACCCCGAAGCGGACCTGTCGAAATGGTATGCGGCGACCAACGCCGGCGAGCCGCTACAACTCAGAAGACGAAGCGATCGCCCACCAGATCTACACCTACCACCAGGGCTACGGCATGCCGCTGGCCGGCAAGCCCGCGCCGATGCTGCTGGAGAGCGGGTGGACAGACGACCTGTTCCCGGTCGAGCAGTCGCTGCGCGCCTACAACGCGGTGCGCGCCGACAAGGGCTATGCGGCGCTGATGTTCGGCGACCTCGGCCACAGCCCGGGGCGAACAAGGAAAACACCGACCACGCGTTCAACGAAGAGGGCGCCGGATTCTTCGCCGCCAAGCTCGAGCACGTCGGCAAGGCGCCGAAGAACGGCAGCGTGACGGCCTACACGCAGACGTGCCCCACCGAAGCGCCCGGGCGGCGGGCCGTTCACGGCGAGCCGCTTCTCGAAGCTCGCGCCGCACACGGTCACGCTTCGGCTCGGCGGCGGCGCAGACGTTCACCTCGGCCGGCGGCAACCCGACGATCGCCGCCGAATTCGACCCGATCGTCAACTCGGATGCGTGCAAGACGGTCAAAGCCGAAGAAGAGCCGGACACCGCCAACTACACGATCACGAGCACGGGCTTCACGTTGCTGGGCCTGCCGACGGTCACCGCCACCGTCAAAGTGACCGGGCTGTACGGCGAGATCGCCGCGCGCCTGTGGGACGTGCTTCCGAGCGGCGAACAGCGGCTGGTCAGCCGCGGCATCTACCGGCTGGCGGAAAACCAGCAGGGCCAGATCACCTTCCAGCTGCACGGCAACGGCTACGAATTCCCGGCCGGCGACACGGTCAAGCTGCAGCTGCTAGGTCGCGACGCGCCCTACTACCGCGCGAGCAACGGCGTCTTCAGCATCGAAGTCAGCGCGCCTGACGGTTTCGCTGCCGACTTCCTGACTCGGCCGCGCTCGCCGCGCCGGCGTCGCCGCCTTGGCCGGCCTGCTGCGCGACGGCCGCGTGCTAGCGGCGCGACGCCGCCGGCCGTTGGCCGAGTCGCGCTTGGCGTCGGCGCGCTTGTCGCGCTGCCGCTGGCGCTCGTTCGCTTGGTCGCCCGCGAGCGGCGCGCTCGACGTCCGCGACGCTCGACTTGCGCGAGCGGCGCGCTCGGCGCCGGCGAGCGCGAGCAGGTCCTCCATGCCGCGCTCGATCCCGCCGGTCAGCACGTCGATGTCGGGCGCGCCGTCGTAGTCGCCGGTGACGCCGAAGTAGAGGCCGCCGTCGTAGGAGAAGATCGCGACGACGATCCGGATCGAGCCGACGACGGGCACGAACGGGTAGGACTGCAGCATCCGCCGGCCGAGCGTCTGCACGGGCTGCTGCGGGCCCGGGCACGTTGGTCGTCGCCGTGTGCATGTTCAGGCGCGGCGAGAGCGTCACCAGGCGGCTGCCGAGCGCGAGCAGCAGCGGCGGCGCGAAGCCCGACAGCGAGCTGAGCACGTCGCCGGCGACGGCCTGCTTGGACTGCTTGACGCCGTCCATCTCGGCGCGGATCCGCTCGAGCCGCTGCGACGGGGTCGTCGAGCGCCGACGGGCAGGCCGGCGAAGACCGCCGAGACGCGGTTGTTGTAGACGCCGCGCTCGCCGCGGCGGCGCACCGAGACCGGGACCATCGTGCGAACGACGCGATCGCCGGCGATCTGCTCGCCGCGCGACTGCAGCAGCTCGCGAAAGCCGTTCGTGATCACGCGTCAGCACGACGTCGTTGACCGTGCCGCCGAGCGCCGGCGCGCACGGCCTTGACGTCGGCGAGGCGCACCTCGGCCCAGCTCCAGCGCCGGTGCGGCCCGATCGGGCCGGTCAGCGACGAGGCGGCGACCGGGCGCAGGCTGGGCACCGGCGGCGGCCGCGGCGCGCGCGAGCTCGGCGAGCGAGCGCAGCGTTTCGCGCGGCGTGCGCAGCGCCTGTTTGAGCGTCTCGAGCTGGCCGGCCGGGCTCGCGCGGCGCGCGAGCGTGCGCACGAGCACCTCGAGGCCCGAGGGCTCGGGCGCGCGCCGTCCAGCCCGAGCGTCGGCGCGCCGTCGAGTCGGCTCAGCGGCGGTCTCGTCGGAGAACATCACCGACATCAGGTCGGTCGCGGCGACGCCGTCGACCATGCAGTGGTGCACCTTCGAGAGCAGCGCCCAGCGGCCGTCGCGCATGCCCTCGACCATCCACAGCTCCCACAGCGGCTTGTTGCGGTCGAGCGCCTGCGAGAACACGCGCGCGGCCATCTGGCGCAGCTGCTGCTCCGAGCCCGGCGCCGGGATCGCGGTGTGGCGCAGGTGGTAGTCGAGGCTGAAGTGCGGGTCGTCGATCCAGATCGGCGGCCCGGCGGCGAGCGGCACGAAGCGCACCTTCTGGCGGTAGCGCGGCACGAGCTCGAGCTTGCCCGCGACCATCGCGCGCAGGTCCTCGAACGGCGGCGGCGGCCCCTCGAAGATGCTGACGCCGCCGATGTGCATCGGCGTCGTGTCGTTCTCGATGTGCAGGAACGACGAGTCGATCGGACTCATCCATTCCATGCGCACTACCGCCTCTGCGTCGAGAGCCCTGTCGAGCAGCTCGGTAGACGTCGAGGTTGACGGACATGCCGCAGTGGCTCGAGTCGACCTCGACGGCGCGCGCGTGCGGGTCGACGCACGCGCGCCAGTCGACGATGCCGTCGCTGCGCGAGTACACGGCCGTCGGCGCGCAGGCCGCGCGGCAGCGGCGCCGCGAGCTCGCGCGCGGAACTCCGCGCAGCAGGCGCCGTCCTTGCAGCTGCTCGAGAACACGCCAGGCACGCCGAGGTCGCCGAGCGCCGCCATCCAGCGCACGGTGCGCAGCACCTGCGCCGAGACCGCCAGCGAGTCGACGACCGGCGAGCCGAGCATCGACCAGCCCGGCGACCGAGCGTCGGGTTGCGCACGGCCAGCGCGCGCGCCAGCGCGCCGCCGCGGCTCTGGCCGATCAGCGAAGACGGGCTCGCCGGCGTCGCTCGGCGAGCTCGTGCAGGCGCAGCTCGAGCCGGTCGACGAGCACTCCGGCGCAGCCGACGTTGGCGCGGATGCCGCTCATGCGCACGCGATGGCCGCGGCGGCGCAGCCAGCCGCGCAGCACCGTCAGCGAGCGCGTCGCCGGCCATGAAGCCGGGGATCAGCAGCGCCGGCGGCGCGTCGTCGCGACGCTCGACGGAGCGAAACTCGCGGCTGGCCAGCAGCTGCGCGAGCTCGGCTGCCGTAGCGCAGCTCGCCCCACAGCGGCGCCACGGGCGCTCGGTACGACCGCGGCATCGATGACGCCTCGCCTCTCCCCCCATGACTACATAGAGTACGCCGCCATGCGAGCTTTCGGGAAGGCACGTCGTCGATCACCGGCGGGGGCGGGGGCATCGGCAGCGCGCTCGCGCGGCGCATCGCGCAGGAGGGCGCGCGCGCGTCGTCGTCGCCGACCGCGAGCTCGCGCCGGCCGAGGCCGTCGCCGAGCGAGATCGGCGGCCTGGCGGTGCAGTTCGACGCCGCGCGCGAGCAGGACGTAAAGGCGCTGATCGCCGCGAGCGCAGGAGGCGAACGGACCGATCGACATCTTCATCTCCAACGCCGGCGTGCCCGGTGGCATGGGCGGTCCGGAGACGCCCGACGAGACCTGGGAGGAAGCCTGGCACGTGAACGTGATGGCGCACGTGTGGGCCGCGCGCGCACTGCTGCCGGACATGCTCGAGCGCGGCGAGGGGTACCTGATCAACACGGCGTCGGCGGCCGGGCTGCTCACGCAGGTGTCCTCGCTCGTCTACAGCGTCACCAAGCACGCCGCCGTCGCGCTGGCGGAGTGGATGGCGATCGAGTACGGCGACGCGGGCATCCGCGTGTCGTGCATCTGCCCGCAGGGCGTGCGCACGCCGATGCTCGAACTGGCGATGGACGAGCCCGCCGGCGCCGCGGCGCTCACGGCCGGCGGCCTGATCGAGCCAGAGGAGGTCGCCGAGGCGCTCGTGCGCGGCATCGACGAGGAGCGGCTGCTGATCTTGCCGCACGAGGAGGTCGCCCACCACATGGCGCTGAAGGGGTCCGAGCCCGAGCGCTGGATCGCCGGAATGCGGCGGCTCGTGCGCAACGCTCGGGCGGGCGCCGGGTAGGGCTGGAACGCAGGCAGGCGAGGCGCCCAGGCGCGCCGCCCGCCGCGCCGCGCCGGCCGCGCCGGCCGCGCCGCGCCGACTCAGCTGCGCAACAGGACGCGGATCAGCGGCGGACCGGTGGGATGCGCGCTGCCGCCGAGCGGCTCGCTCGTGACCATCACCTGCTTGATGCCGCGCAGGCTGTTGGGGACGTCGACGGCGCCGCTGCCGCTGTTGGTCACGCTGAACAGCGCGTTGGTCGGTTCGGCGTCGCTGCCGCCGCGACTCAGCCAGACCTCGTAGATGCGACCCAACGCGGGCGGCGGCATGTTCGAGACGACGAGCTCGGCGCGACCGTCGCGCTGGTGTAGCGAGGCTTGCGCTCCCGGGGGCGCTTGACCGGGGATCACCCGTTCGCCGGTCGACGAGCCTACGCCGATCGCGATCGCGATCGCTGCCGCCGCGCACGCTGCAGCCGCTGCGCCGAGCCCGAGCAGCAGGCCACGCGAGGGCCGGCGGCGCTCGCGCGGGGCGGCCTGTCGGCCCGCTCGCCGGCTGCATCGAGCAGCTCGGCCTCCGCGCGCACGCTCGCGAGGATGCGCTCGCGCAACTGGCCAGAGGCGACGGCCGGCGCAACGCCGGCGGGCAGCTCGTCGGCCACCGGCTGCAGCTCGGCGACCTCGGCGCGACATTGGGCGCACGTGTCCAGGTGCGCCCTGTACAGGTGCAGCTCGTCGTCCTCCAGCGCACCGAGCACGTAGGCGGCGGCGTCGCTGCAGCGGGGACAGTCGAAGTCGGACTCGCGCAGGCTCATACGCCGACGGTCTCCCATCCCTGCAGCTGCTCGCGCAGCTTGTGCAATCCCAGGCGCATGCGTCCCTTGACGGTACCCACCGGCGCGCCGAGCATCGAGGCGATCTCGACATGCGTGAAACCGCCGAAGTAGGCGAGCTCGATGACCCGGCGCTGATCCGGCGGAAGCCCGCCGAGAGCGCCGCGGATCTCGCGCGAGGTCGCTTTCTCGACCGCCTGGGACTCGGTGCGCTCGGGCGCCTCGAGCGTCTCCTCGATGCCCTCGTCGCTGGCCCGACGGCGGTCGTGAGCTCCGCTGCGGCGAAGAGCGTCGACGGCGCGATTGTGCACGATTCCCAGCGTCCAGGTGCGCACGCTGCCGCGCCCGCGGTCATAGCGCGCGCCGCTGCGCCACACCGACAGGAAAGCCTCCTGTGCGATGTCCTCGGCGACCGAGCGCCTGCCGCAGATTCGGTAGGCCAGCGCGAACGCCGCGTCGGCGTGGCGCTCGAGCACGACCTCGAAGGCGTCGGCGTCGTTTGCCGCGACGCGCTCCATCAGCTCCTCGTCGGCGAGCCGTCTCAGCTTCTCCTTGGAATCCACGCTCGAGCGCAGCAAACGAGGCATCGACTGACCTTACGCATGCGCGGGCTTGCCGGATCACTTCGATTGCGACCGATCGACGCCCGTTTGCCCTCGTCGTGATCCGGATCGGATGCTCGCTCGTAGGAACGGCCAACGCTATCGCCAGAGTACCCCCCGGCGACGTGCTTTCCGGACCCCACAAAGGAGAAGCGATGACTTACAAGATCAATCTCGACGAGGTCGACCGCGACGGCGCGATCCGCGAAGCGGCCGCCGAGGTCCCCGGCGATACGCGCCTGGGCTTCCTCAAGAAGGCCGGCATCGGCGCCGGCGCGGCGGTCAGCGGCGGCGCGCTGCTGCTCGGCGCTGGCCCCCGACGCGCTCGCCGCAAGCCAGAACGGACGGCCGCCGGGATCGTTCGGCAAAGGCGACGTGGGCATCCTCAACTACGCGCTCACACTGGAGTACCTGGAGGCCGCCTTCTACAACGGCGCGACCGCCGCGAACCTGCCGCTCAGCTCGCAGGGCGCGGCCTTCCTGAAGGTCGTCACCCGAGACGAGAACGAACACGTCAAGTTCCTCAAGAAAGCGCTCGGCTCGAAGGCGGCGAAGGAACCGAAGTTCGAATTCAAAGGCACCAACACCAACGCGGAAATGTTCATGAAGACCTCGCAGGTCCTCGAGAACACCGGCGTGCACGCCTACTCGGGTCAGGCGCTGAACATCAAGACGGCCGCGTACGTGAAGGCGGCGCTGTCGATCCTCACCGTCGAGGCTCGCCACGCCAGCGTGATCGGCCTGTTGAACGACCCGAGCGGTGAAGCGATCGCCCCGAACGGTCCGTTCGACACCCCGCTGACGGCCGCCAAGGTGCTCGCAGCGGTGAAAGCGACCGGCTTCATCGTCGCCTGAGCGAGTCTCGGGCAGACCGTAACGCCCAGGTCCCACCGGGGGCCTGTTCCAAGCCAGCAAACGGAGGTGACAGTCAGATGTCCAGTCCAGCGAACGGCGATGACGGAGCGCCGCAGCCGCAGGGAATCGTGGAGCGGCTCGTGCGCGACGACGTCGACCGCAAGCGATTCCTGAAGATGGCGGGCGGCGCCGGGGCAGCGAGCTTCGGCGCGTTCGTGCTCGCCGCGTGCGGGAGCAGCAGCAGCTCCAGCAAAAGCGCCACCACCGCAGCGGTCCCTGCGACCACAACATCCACGGCGAGTGCGAGCAACGACGTGGGGATCCTCAACTACGCCCTCACGCTCGAGTACCTCGAGTCGGAGTTCTACTCGAAGGTGATCGCCGCAAACCTGTTCAGCGGCAGCGTCGGGGAACTGCTGCAGAAGTTCGGCAACCAGGAGGACACGCACGTAATGGCGCTGAAGGGCGCGGTCGAAAAGCTGGGCGGCAAGCCGGCGGCGAACCCGAACGGGACGTTTCCGATCCACACCGCCACCCAGGT
Organism: uncultured Solirubrobacteraceae bacterium; assembly: GCA_963846205.1. GTDB lineage: Bacteria > Actinomycetota > Thermoleophilia > Solirubrobacterales > Solirubrobacteraceae > Palsa-744. The sequence continues at coordinate 92,626 of CAWJVB010000008.1, forward strand.
CGCGCAGTTGGCCTACACGGTCGAGAACCTCGGCGCCGCCGCATACCTGGGTCAAGCGGCCAAGATCCAGAGCCCGGAAGTGCTCGCCTCGGCGCTCGCGATCCACACGGTCGAGGCGCGTCACGCGGCCACGCTGGGGACGCTCGTCAAGAAGTCCGTCACCCCGCAGGGCGCGTTCGCCGCGCCGGCTGACATGTCAACGGTCCTGGCGGCGGTCAAGCCGTTCCTGGGCTAACGATCGACCGTTCTTCGAGAAAGGAACCTAGAGATGAGTGACAAACAGATCATCAATCCCGAGCTGGCGGCGTGCGAGGTGCACGGCGTGACGCGCTCGGCGTTCATCCTGCGCGGCGCGCTTGCCGCGGGCGCCTTCTACGGCACGGCATCGGTCGCGCCATTCGTGTCCGCGGCGCTCGCCGCCGGCGACAGCGGCGACGTGGAAATCCTCAACTTCGCGCTGACGCTCGAGTACCTGGAGGCCGACTTCTACAACGTCAAGGGCCGGCAGGTCGGGCTCAGCGGTCAAGCCAGGAGCTACGCGAGGCAGTTCGGCGCAGAGGAGGCGGAGCACGTCTCCGCGCTCACCGCGGCGATCAAGCAGCTGGGTGGCAAACCGGTCGCAAAACCGACGTTCGTGTTCCCCGTCTCCAGCGAAAAGAGCTTCCTGGCGCTCGCGTCGGTGCTCGAGAACACCGGTGTGGGCGCCTACAACGGCGCAGGGCCGTCGCTGAAGAGCAAGCAGGTGCTCGTCTCGGCCGGAAGCATCGTGCAGATCGAGGCGCGTCACGCGGCAGCCATCGATCTCTTGATCGGCAAGAGCCCGACGCCCAACGAAGGGTTCGACATCCCGCTCAGCAAGAAGGAAGTCCTCGCCGCGGCCGGTCCGCTGATCAAGTCCTCCTGAGCACCCTGCTCAGGCGACGCCGGGTGATCCGTGCCCGGCGTCGTTACGTAACAGATAGGAGAGCCCGAGCTCCGCTCGGGTCCGCAATCCAAAACCTTCCAGGAGCTGATTCACACAATGGGCCTCGACAATCCAATTCACATCGCTTTCCTGCTGATCCTGCTGCTGCTCGTGTTCGGTGCCAAGCGCCTGCCCGAGATGGGACGCTCGCTCGGCAGCGGGCTGCGTGGCTTCAAGGAGTCGATCAACCCCGAGCAGGCGCACGCGCCACTGCTCGCATCGCAGACCGAGCCGGTCGCAGCGGCTCCGGTCGCGGCCCCGATTCCTGTCACGACGCCGATGCCCGTCACGGCGACTGCGCCGCTCGCTACGCCTGTCCGCGAGACCGGCGCGCCGGTCTCCTGAGCGCTGCGGCTCGGGGACCTGAGGGACTGTTCTTAGCATGGCTGTAGCCGCGGCCCGCATCGGCCACGAAGATCGACTGAGCATCGTCGATCACCTGCAGGAGCTGCGCGGGCGCCTGATCGTCTCCCTCGCGGCGCTCGCGGTCGCCTTCGGGTTCTGCATGTGGCAGAACCACGCGCTGCTGCACATCATCAACAAGCCGCTGTCGGTGCAGACGCAGAAACAGGTGAAGGCGGGCAACGGGCCGCTCGGCGCGACGTACACGGTGCAGCAGAGCGCGCGCTCGGTCGCGACGCAGCTGCAAAGCGTCGTCGGCGCGCTCGAGCGTCCCGGCAGCGGGGTCTCGCAGGCGACGCGCTCGTCGCTGGCGGGGGTCGACCCGCAACTGCATGCGGCGATCTCACGCCTCTCGAAGGCGCCCGAAGGAAACAAGCCCGTGACGCTCGGGATCGGCGAGCCGTTCACCACGACGATCGGCATCGCGCTGATCTTCGCGTTCATCCTCGCGCTCCCGATCATCCTGTTCGAGCTGTACGGCTTCCTGCTCCCCGCCTTCAGCCCGCAGCAGCAGAAGATCGCCTCGTCGGTGACGATGTCGATCCCGCTGCTGTTCATCGTCGGCGTCACGTTCGGCTACTTCGTCGTGCTGCCGGCGGCCGTGCGCTTCTTCCAGAACTTCAACAGCGGCGAGTTCAACGTCCTCGTCCAGGCCAACCAGTACTACCATTTCGCCGCCGTCACGCTGTTGGCGATGGGGCTGGTCTTTCAGATCCCGGTCGCGATCCTGGCCGTCACGCGCGCCGGCATAGTCACGCCGAAGCAGTTGCGCCACAACCGCCGCTACGCGATCCTCGCCTGCGGCGCCGTCGCGGCGTTCCTGCCCGGCGATGCGATCACGCTCCTGCTCGAGACCGTGCCCCTGTACCTGCTGTTCGAGGCGAGCCTGCTGCTCGCGACGGTCGTCGAGCGACGCGAGCGGCGCCGGGCCCAGGCGCAGCCCGGCGCGGGCTAGCCGCTAGCGCGCGGAAGCGACAGCACGTGCGCCTTGGCCGGATCGATGCGCCCGTCGAGCAGGTCCAGGTACGCGGCTTCGAGCGCGTCCGGCCCGTCCTCTTCGACCACCTCCAGCCAGCCGCGGCACCACTTCAGATAAGGACCCCAGGCGTCGGCGAGACGCTGCTCGAACCCGTCGCGCCCCCAGTCGCTCGTGCGCTTGGAGACGCGGTCGGGCGCAAAGAAGAACGTCGGGCGAGGGCCCGGCAGCGAGTCGGGAACGCCGCCCATGCGATCGTGGTGCGTGGCGCCGACGACCGCGGAGTGGACCAGCGCTCGACCGAGCCGGTCGTGTACCGCCTTGCGCACCTGCGCGTCTCCGGCCATGTCGACGTAGACGGCAGGATCGCTGCCGAGCGAGTCGATCTCCTCGTAGCTGAACACGTGGTCGTACACGCCGAGCGAGCGGGCGAACTCGCCACCGCGAGGCGAGCTGAGCCCGACCACCTCGACGCCGTCGCGAGCGGACAGCAGGAACGCGAGCGCGCTCGCCGTCTTGCTCGACGCGCTCGACAGCACGACCGTGCCGGCCCCGAACAGCGAGGCTTCGTCGAGGAAGTCGTCGATCAGGTAAGAGGTGAAGAACAGCGGGCGCAGCAGCATCTGCTCCGGCTCGGAGTCCGGCTCGTAGATCGGATCGGCAGCGACGCGGGCGTACGCGTTGTAGGCCGCCGGGAGCTCCGAGCGGTGGGGCGCGGCGTCGAGGAAGCCGCGCTCGTCGATTCGCGCCGGCGTGACCGTCAGCTCGCTGGACGGCGGCAGATAGCCGTACACGCGCGTGCCCACCGCGAGCGTCTCGGCGTCGCTGTCCGTCACCTCCGCGAAGCCCCACATGGGCACCCGGCCCCAGCCCTGCTCGGCAGGGAAGAAGCTCCAGTACGACATCGCCTCGCCGAATATCGCGTAGGTGATGTTGTTCGCGCTCAGACCGAAGCGATCGACGCGCAGCCGCGCCTGTCCGGGCTCGAGCGCGGTCGGCTCGCCGTCCACGAAGCGGCAGCGGTGCAGGTCGTCCTTGGCGACGAGGAAGTCCATCGCGCAAGCGTAGTCGTCCAGCGCCACGGGCCGCTGCCGACCCTTGTGGGCCGGCAGCGGCGGGAGGCTGCGGTCAGAGGGGGCCGGGGGTGCGCTCAGGCTGCGACGGCCGCGTCGCGCCGGGCGGCGAGGCGCTGCTCGGCGTACTCGCGCCCGCGCTCCGGATCGCCCGTGGCGAATGTCGCGATGTCCGCCAGCGTCACGATCCCACCGAGCGCTCCCCAGCTACCGTCGGGGATCTCGGGCGTGAACACCCATACGCGACCCGGGTCGCGCTCGTAGGCGCCGTCCTCGGCGTCGAGCACCGCCTCGGTGATGCTGCTGACCATCGCCTGGCGTCGCTCGGCGTCGTACTGGCCCTCGGGAACCGAGGCGATGAATCGGTAGCGCGGCTGCTCTGCGGGAGCGCCGGCGACGTACACCTGCTGCGGGGCGGTGCACGAACAGCCACGCGATCGAGCGCACCTGCGGGTTGCTCGGGTCGGCGCCCTCGTTGACGATCAGCAGATCGGTCAGCGTCGCGAGCAGCCGCCGCTCGGACTCGGGTGACAGCGCGCCCTCGGGGATGTAGGCATCGAGCATTGGCATCGGTCGACCTCCTTCCGGCCACTGGCCGGACGTTTGTGAGCAGTCTTCCCGCCACTTGCCGGGGCGGTTGTGAGCAGTCGCTCTCTTTAGAGAAAGCGACCGTACCACATGTGGCTCTTCTTATGCAAGCGATACACTTCAGCATGTGAAGCGGAGCGGCCTTGCCCATCACCCTTGCTCGATCGCGCGCACGCTCGACGTGGCCGGGGAGTGGTGGACGCCGCTGATCCTGCGCAACGTCGCTTATGGCGTGCGGCGCTTCGCGGCGATCCAGCAGGATCTTGGCGTGTCCGCCAACGTACTCGCCGACCGGCTCGAGACGCTCGTCGCCGAGGGGATCCTCAGCGCAGCGTCTACCAGCAGCGGCCCGAGCGTCATGAGTACCGGCTCACCGAGAAGGGCGCCGAGCTGGTCCCGGCTCTGCTCGCGCTGATGCAGTGGGGCGATCGCTGGACGTGGCCGAGCGGGCGCGGACCCGTGCGCGTCAGCCACGAGCAGTGCGATCACGAGGTGCGCGTGGAGCTTCGATGCCCGCAATGCGAGCGCGAGGTCGAGGCGGGGGAGCTGCGCGCCAGCGCGCGCACAGGCGTGGTGGATGCGCCTGGCCAGCACGAGCCAGGAAGCGTCTCCGCGCGGCGACTGCTGGAAAGCCCCGAGGGGGTCCGGCTCCAGGGCTAGCGCGCGAGGCTGCTCAGCGAAGTGGCCACGGGCTCGGCGTCTGGCGGCGCGGCTCCTGCCGCCAGTCCGCGTACGCCTCGGCAGGCCGATCCGTGGCGCTGGTCACGGACGCGTCGTACTTCGCCGCGACATCGTTGACCGGGTAGTGGGCCTCGTCCCTGCGTCGGGAGCCGATCATCAGCACCGCGCAGGGACCGTCGCCCGCCCCTACGAACACGTGCTCGATGCCGGCGGGGCAGTGCAGAAAGTCCCATTGCCGCAGCGGTCGCTCTTGGCCGTCGAGGATCACTATGCACTCGCCGTGCAGGACCAGGAAGTCCTCCTGCACCGGCTCGGAGTGATAGCGGCAGTTGGGCTGCCCGGGCTGCATGATCTGAACGTTCACGCCGATTTCCGGCCACGGCGCATCGCGCGGCTCGAAATCGATCAGCGTCGCGCGGCGCGAGTGGCTGAGCGCCGGCGCATCGGCCACGTTCATGATGAACGCCTCGTCCATCGACCCCACCATACCGGCGCGAGTCAGGCGCGCGGGCGACCACGTCGCCCATGCAGCAGGCTGAAGGCGACCGCGAGCAGGCCGGTCACCAGCAGGACACGCCCGAGCACGGAGCTGACCTCGCTCCACGCCGCCCCGGCGAGCATCCCGACGACGATGAACGCGACCGCCCACAACGCACAGCCGATCACGGTCAGCGCGACGAACTGCGCGATCGGCACGCGCCGCGCGCCGGCTGGGAGCGAGACGAACGTGCGCGCCAGCGGCATCAGCCGGGCCGTCAGCACAGCGCGCGTACCGAGGTTGTCGATCAGCGTCTCCCAGCGTGCCAGCACCGAGCCGACGAGCGGCACCCCCGCGAGCACACCGCTGGCGCCGAGCCCGTAGGCGAGCATCGACCCGAGAAGGTTCCCTGCGGTCGCCGCGAGCACGGCAAGCGGAAAGCTCATCCAGCCCTGGTGCACGGCGACGCCCGAGAAGATCAGCGTGACCTCGCTGGGAATCGGGATGCAGGCGCTCTCCGGCACCATCAGCAGGAACACGCCAAGCGCGCCGAAGCGCTCGATCAGAACGGTCACGCCGGGCCGTCCTCGCGTGACCGCCGATGCGGGCGGGGCGGCTGGGCGCGTGACGGACGCGGGCGCCGATCGAGGTGATGCGGCGGCGGGGGCGGTAGCGGGGCGCCCGGCAGCGGCGGCCTGGGCCGCCGGTAGCCGAGCGTCGCCTGCACACTCGACGGGCGCCAGCGCGCCCCCCGCGCGCCGTCGCGACGCCTTCGTCGTTGAGCAAATCCGCGATCGCCTGCAGGCTGAGGCCTTGCTCGCGCAGTGCAGCGACGCGCTCGCTCAGCTCCGGCGCGAGCTTCGCAAGACCGGGCCGGCCGCGTGGGGGCCGTCCCGGCCCGGGCTCTCTCTCCCAGCGCTCCAGCTCGCGTAGTAGGGCGAGCGAGCGTGCTCCGCAGAGCGACCCCGTGTCGAGCTCGATGTCGAGCGCCACCAGATCGGCACCCGCCGCGTCCAGCCACCCGAGCAGCGCGCTCAGCTCGCGCAGTGAGCTTGCGGCGTCCGCGATCCGCGCCACGAGCAGCACCGACGCCTCGCCCGTCGCGAGCCGCTCGAGTGCGACGCCCAGCCGCGCGCGAGCATGCGAGTCCTCACGCACGACCTCGATGGTGTGCAGACCGTGCGCCGCGCATACGGTGCCCGATCGGCTGTCCTCGCCGAGCGGAAGGTAGGCGATCGCCTGGCGGGTCACACGGCCGAATTATACGCAAATATTTTGCGTATCCATGAGGCGGGGGTGGCGCGCCCGCTGCGCCACGCTCGCTGCGGGCGTGTGCGGGGGCTTCGGTCGGTGCGGCTACCGCCTCAGCCGACCGATGCCGGGCCGGTCCGTCAGTTGCAGCCGGTGATGCCGCCGTCGAGCGGGATCACCGTCCCGGTCATGTAGGACCCTGCGCGCGAGCGCGAGGAACAGGGTCAGCCCGGCGACGTCGTCCGGGCTGCCGATGCGCCCGAGCGGGACGCTCGCCTCGACCTGGCTGCGCGCTTGCGGATCGTCAAGCACCCACGCCATCATCTTGCTCTCGAACGGTCCCGGCGCGATCGCGTTGACGGTGATCTGCTCCGGGGCAAGCCGCTTGGCGAGGTGGCGCGTGAGCATGTGCACGGCGGCCTTGCTCGCGCTGTAGCTGTAGTTCTCCACCGAGGGCGTGCGCAAGCCGTCGATCGAGCCGATGTTGATGACCCGCGCCGGCGTGCTCGCGCGCCGCGGCGCGCAGCGCCGGCAGCAGGGCCACGGTCAGATGAAAGACACCCTCGACGTTGGTGTGCGCGACCTTGTCCCAGCCGCCCGGCGGGAACTCCTCCAGTGGCGCGCCCCACGTCGCGCCGGCGTTGTTGACGAGGATGTCGAGCGCCGGAAAGCGGTCCGCCACCGTGCTGGCCAACACGGTGGCGCCCTCCGCTGTCGAGACGTCCCCGGGGATCGCCTCGCAGTCGCCGAGCTCGGCCAGGCGCCGCGCCGCCTCGCTCACGTCCTGCTGCTTGCGCGAGGACACGATCACGCGCGCTCCGGCCTGTACCAAGCCGCGCGCGATCATCAAGCCGATCCCGCGCGAGCCGCCGGTCACCAGCGCGGTCTTGCCCGAGACGTCGAACAGGTCGTCCATCGTCCGCTCGGCGCGCTCAGTCGACGAACTCGGCCGGGCGCTTCTCCAGAAACGCCCCGACTGCCTCGGGCACGCCCCGGCTGAACGTGGCCATGATCTGTTGGCGATCCTCGTACTCGACCGCTGCCTGCTGCGAGGGGATCTCCAGAGCGGCCCACATCCCGCGCTTGGTGAGACGCGTACCCCATGGGGCCAGTGCGGCGATCTGCTCGGCAGCCTCGCGCGCGCGCTCGAGCAAGCGCGGCTGATCCACGACGTCGGCGACGAGGCCGATCCGCAAGGCCTCCTCCGCGTCTACGCGGCGCCCCGTGAGCATCAGCTCGTGCGAGCGTGAGGCGCCGATCAGCCGCGGCAGCAGCCAGCTGGTGCCCATGTCGCAGTTGGACACCCCGATGTTGATGAAGGCCGCGCGGAACACGGCCTCATGCGCGGCGAAGCGAATGTCGGAGCCGAGCGTGAGCGCAAACCCGAGGCCGGCGGCGGGACCGTTGACGGCGGCGATCACCGGCTGCGGAAGCGCCCTCAGAGCGAGCACGAGCGTCGACATGTGCTCCTGGTTGGCGAGACGATCACGCGGTTCGTCGCTGCCGTCGTTTCCCGGCGCCGCTCCGTAGCCACGCAGGTCGACCCCGGCGCAGAAGCCGCGACCGGCGCCGGTCAGGGTCACCGCACGGACCGAGCGATCCGCTCCGGCCGCGCGCAGCTCCGTGTGCAGCGCCTCGCACAGCTCTGCCGTCATCGCGTTGAGCTGCTCCGGTCGGTTGAGCGTCAGCGCTCGAACGTGCGCGGCAGGCTCGTCAACGAGCACCAGAGGTGTCATCGACGGCATCCTATGTGCTCGCCCCGCTCGGGCGGCGCGCGCCGGGGGCGCGCTTTTGGCGGGCGCAAGAGCTCACCCGCGCGGATAGTGAAAGGCCTGCGTCTGTGTGACCTTTCCGGCGAGCGCGCCATCGTCGCGCGCGATCTCCGTCTCGATCACGATCATCGTGCGACCGGCGTGCAGGGGGCGAGTTCTCGCCGACAGCGCGCCCTCGCGCACGCCTCGCAGGAAGTTCGTCTTGGACTCGATCGTCGCAGTGCCGATCGCGCCGTCGGGCAGGTTCAGGAAGGCGCAGACCCCGCCGCAGGTGTCGGCGAGCGCCATCAGGGCCGCGCCGTGCATCAGACCGCCCGCCGTGCAGCGCTCGGGCGAGAAAGCGAGCCGTCCGCGCACCAGCTCGGGAGTGGTCTCGAGCAGCTCGATGCCGACCATCGCGGCGAACGGCATCGTGTCGCGGATCTGCTCTGGGGTCGCGATGTCGTTCGTCTCCCGGTTGCATGCGACGCCGCCGCATGGGGCGCCCGATCGGCGTGATCATAAGACGTGCTCGGCGGGGCACCGCCGCGCGACGAGAGCACACGCCTGCGCGCGTCACGCCCGCAGTACCGTGCGGCGCGGTGAGGAGGCGTGGCTTTCGTTCGCGAACAGCCAGCTTGGGGCTTGCTCGAGTGCCGCCTGCGCGGCGAGTCGGCCGGCGCGACGAGCCTCGTCGATCTGATGAAACTCGAGCAGGCCGACTCCGGACACGCGCACACGGATAGTCATGTCGGCGTGTCGACGCGCGCTCTCGTCGGTGCTGGCGCTCGACAGCAGCGCCACGCGCGCCATCGTCTCGGGCAGCGAGGGCGGCCGCGAGCGTCTCGGCCGCGCCGCCGGCGCCGGCGCCGGCACGCTCTCGTCGGCTCCGCCGTGATGCTCCTCGCCGCCCTTGATGTCGACCGCCAACACCGGTCCCTCGCCGGTCGCGCTCATCGGCTCGAGCGGCAGGTTGTCAAGCAGCGAGCCGTCGATCAGCAGGCGGCCGTCGCGCACGATCGGGGGCGCGATCAAAGGCAGCGAGATGCTCGCCCCGATCGCCTCGACCATCGGTCCCGTACGTTCGATCACCAGGCGGCTTCCGCGCAGGTTGGCGCTCGCGCAGTAGAACGAGCGCGCGAGCTCCTCGACGCGAAGCTCGCCGAAGGCCCGTTCGAGCATCGCTTCCGCCTTGCGTCCCTTGATCAGCGAGGTGCGCGGCAGCGTGTAGTCGTTGATCGGGTTGCGCCGCACCCACTCCTCAAAGCAGCAGGCGTCGATCGCCGCGCTGTCGTGCCCGCATGCGAGCAGCCCGCCGATGAACGCGCCCATGCTGACGCCGGCGACACGGTCGGGCTGCACGCCCGCGTCGAGCAAGACCTCGAGCGCGCCGAGATGGGCGAACGCCCGCGCGCCCCCGCCAGAGAGCACCAATCCGAGCGCGCGCCCTCCGAGCCTGCGCGCCATGCGCGCGACTGCCGTGCGCCGGTCGTCGGCGTCGATCGCGTAGATCGCGCCGGGTTCGAGCTTCGCGATCCAGTTCGACACCTCACCCGATCCGGGACGCACGTCGAGGGCCGCCAGGTCGGCGCCCTTGACCAGGTCGATCCGCTCGTCAATCCGCTCCTCGTCGCTCGCGGAGGCGCTCGCGGGCCGGCCGGCGTCGACGACCGTCACGACGCGGTCGGCATGCGCGATGCAGAACTCGTCCCAGATGCTGGCTTGCCGCTGTCCCGAACTGACCAGGATCACGTGGTCGTGCTCGAGCTCGCAACGTTCGACGAGCGGAGCGAAGCGGGCGAGCGCGTCGGCGCGCGCTTCTCGGTCGCTCTGCTCGGGCGCGAGCAGCACGGCGACGCTCGCCCACGCGCACATCGCCCGACTCAGCTCGTCGGCCAGCTCGACCGCGCCCTCGTCGTCATCGAGCGCGAATAGAGCGATTGTTACCGGTCGTGGGCGCCGCGGCGGTGGATCCACTCGGCTGCTTTGGAGCTGCGCGCTGAGGACTCGCGTGAGACCGAGCGCCAGTGCCGGTTCGTCGCGCAACAGCGCCTCGAAATCGTCGCGCTCGATCTTCAGCAGCTCGCTGTCTCGTAGCGCACGAACCGACGCGCTGCGCGGCGAGTCGGTGAGGATCGCCAGCTCGCCGATCACGGCTCCGCGCGTGAGCGAGTTGATCCGCTGCTGCTCTCGCTCGCCACCGAGCACCTCGAGATGCCCGACGCGCACGACGTAGATGCCGTCGCCGGCATCGCCCTTGCGAAACAGCCACTGGCCGCGCTCGACGCTGACGCTGTTGGCAAGAGAGGCCACCTCCTCGCGCATCGACTCGGACAGCGCGGCGAACACCGGTGCGTTGACGAGGAACTCCGCGACGGTCTGCGGCCGAACCTCGGCGCGGTCGCCCTCGGACTCGGACAGGCTCGGGAGCGATGGGCTCCAGTCCAAGCCCGTCGTCATCTGCGCCTGGCGTGGACGTCGAGGATGAGCGCACCGACTGCGGCTGCTCGCCGTCGTGTTCACGCTCGAGGACGAGCCCGGCGCAGGCGATCGAGCCGGCCACGAAGCAGCCGGCCGCGAACAGCCAACCGTGCTGGAAGGCGTGCAGCAGCGAGGCGGGCGACGGGTTCCCGATGATCGCGATCAGCACGGCGACCCCCAGCGCCGCGCCGACCTGCCGCGCCACGGAGTTGAGCGCCGTCGCGATCGCGAAGCGGGGGCCCGGCACCGAGCCGACGGCGGCGCCACTGAGCGTCGGAAAGGTGAGTCCAGCGCCGAGCCCGAGGATCGCCATGCCCGGCAGCCACCCGCCGAGGAAGTCCGGCGCCGCTCCCAGCGTCCTGGCGAAGAAGATCACGCCGGCGCCCCAGATCAGTGCGCCCGGCACCAGCACGGCACGATGCCCGATGCGTTCGACCAGACGGCTGCCGGGCTCGGCGACGAGGATCGCGACGATCGGGCCGGGCGTCAGGGCGAGCCCGGCCTGCAGTATCGAGTAGCGCCAGGCAGTGGTCAGGAACAGGACGTTGCACAGCGTGTATGCGTAGAAGCCGCCGGCCATCACCAGCGTGACCGAGTTGGACAGCGCGAACGCGCGGATGCGCAGCAGCGAGAGGTCGACGACGGGCACCCGGTGCCTCGCCGAGCGCACGATGAAGCAGACGCCGAGCGCCACAGCCGCGACGAACGCGCCGATCACCCGGGGGCTGCCCCAGCCCCATTCCTGCCCCTTGACGACGCCGAGCACCAGCAAGGCGATCGCCAGCGCGAGCAGCACACCTCCGAGCAGGTCGGGAACGCGGCGGCGTCCCGGGGCGCGGCTCTCGACGATCGTGCGGCGGACGAGCGCGAGCGCGACGATCCCGATCGGGATGTTCACCAGGAACACGAGCCGCCAGTCCGAGCCGTGATCAACAGGCCGCCGAGCGGAGGTCCGATGCCCGCGGCGAGCGCCGCGACGGCTGACCACAGCGCCACCGCGTGGGTTCGCTCGCGCGCGTCGTGCGCGTCGAGCACGATCGCCAGCGAGCTCGGCACGAGCGCCGCCGAGCCCATCGCCTGAACCGCACGTGCTGCGATGAGCACGCCGAGCGTGGGAGCCGTGGCGCACAGCGCCGAGGCGAGTGTGAACAGGATCAGGGCGAGCGAGAAGACGCGTCGCCTGCCCAGCAGGTCCGCGAGCTGCCCTCCGCCGACGAGGAATGCGGCGAACACGATGTTGTACGCGTTCAGGACCCATGAGATCGTGGACAGGCGCGAGCCCGAGAAGTGCTCGGCGATGTTGGGGACGGCGATGTTGACGATCGTCGCGTCGACGAACGCCATGAAGGTGCCCAGCACGGCGACCGCCAGCACGGCGCGCGGGGTCGACAGGCGCCGCGCGCGGGCCGGGGCAGGCAGCGAGCCGGTCGACGTGTGCGTGGTCATCTGCTCCCTGTTCCCTGTCTGCACGGTCGCGGAGCTCCGTCGATCGCCGCGCCCGCCCCGAGCAGGCACGTCCGCGCCAGCTCTGTACCAGCGCCAGATCCTACGCTCCGCAACAACGCACGACGTTCGGCTGCTTGCGAGACGTTCGGCTGCTCGCGAGACGCTCGGCTGCTCGCGAGACGCTCGGCTGCCTCCGTCCTCGGGGACTGTGTGAGACTTGCGCCGTGCAGCGGAGGGCAGCGAGCGTCGCGGCGGTGGGCCACGTGGAGTGGGTTCAGTTCGCGCACGTGAAGCACGTCCCGCGCGCGGGCGAGGTGATGCACACGCGCGACGCCTTCGAGGAGCCGGCCGGGGGCGGCGCCGTCGTGGCCGTGCAGCTCGCGCGGCTGGCCGGTGAGTCGCTGTTCGTGACCGCGCTCGGCGGCGACGATCCCGGCGCCCGCTCGGTGGCGCGACTGAGCGAGCTGGGCGTACGCGTCAGCAACGTCACGCGCGCGAGCGCGCACGCGCCGAGCCGTGACGCTCGTCGACGATCGGCGCGAGCGCACGATCATCACGTTCGGCGCGCGGCTGGAGCCGGCGGGCAGCGATGCTCGGGCTGCCGTGGGCACAGCTCGGCAGCTGCGACGCCGTGTTCTTCACCGCGGGCGATCTCGACGCGCTGCGCGCCGCGCGCGCCGCGCGCGTGCTCGTCGCCAGCCCGCGCGCGTACGACGCGCTCGGTCACGGCGTGCGCATAGACGCGCTCGTGCTCAGCGCCAAGGACGAGGTCGAGCGCCGCGAGGCGGCCGGGGCGGAGTCCGACGCCGACGCTGGTCGTATTGACCGAAGGCGCGCTCGGCGGCTCGTGGCGCACGCACGCCGGCGAGCGCGGTCGCTGGAGCGCTGCTGCGGTGCCGGGCGAGCCGGTCGACTCATACGGCTGCGGCGACTCGTTCGCCGCGGGTCTGACCTACGGGCTCGGCGCCGGCATGAACCTGCCCGACGCGCTTGCGCTCGCCGCGCGCTGCGGGGCGGTGTGCCTAACCGGGCACGGGCCCTACGAGCGCCAGTTGAGCGCACCGCTGGACTGACGCCGCGTAGGGGTTTCGTCCGTAAGAGCTCGGCGTCCGCTGCCGATCACACCGAGGGAAGCTTCTGCACGAGCGACAGCACGGGCGCGAACAGGTCGCCGCGCTCGGCGATCCGCTCGAGCACCTGGCGGGCCTCGAAGCGCAGCGCGTCGGGGTCGCCACCGTCGAGCGCCGCGCGCACCTCGTCCCATTGCAGCGGCGTCGAGACGGTGGGGCGCTCGGTCGCGCGCAGCGAGTAGACGCACACGGTCGTCTTGTTGCGGTCGTTCTGGCTCCAGTCGATCAGCACCTTGCCAGGCCGCTCGGTCTTGGTCATGCGCGAGACGATCAGCTCGGGCTGCGCCTCCTCTAGCAGCTCGGCGACGGTTTTGGCAAACGGCTTGGTCTGCGCGAAGGTGACGCTCGGGTCGTTCAGCGGCACGTACAGCTGTAGGCCCTTTTTGCCCGACGTCTTGACGAAGCTCTGCAGGCCGAGGTTCTCGAACATCCCCTGCAGCGTGAGCGCGACGCGGCAGCACTCGATCGCCGTCGCCGGCGCGCCGGGGTCGAGGTCGAACACGAGCGTCGTCGGACGCTCGGGCGCCTCGGCGCGCGCGAGCGGCACGTGCAGTTCGAGCGCCGCCAGGTTGGCCAGCCACACGAGCGTCGCGCGGTCGTCGGCGAGCAGGTAGTCGATCGGCTTCTTCTCGCTCGGCAGCGTCACCGTCTGCACCCAATCCGGCCGGTGCGCCGGCGCCTGCTTCTGGAAGAACGCCTTGCCGTCGACGCCGTCCGGCCAGCGCTTGACGGTCAGCGCGCGGCCCTTCAGGTGGGCGCCGATCGTCGTCGCGATGCTTGCGTAGAAGTCGATCACGTCGCGCTTGAGGAAGCCGGCCTTTGGATAGAGCGGCTTGTCGAGGTTGGACAGCTTCAGCTCGCGCCGCTCGACGGTGGCGGTCGCCGCCTTCGCGCCGTGCTCGTGCAGCACGAGCGGCGGGTCGAGCACGTCGCCGGCACGTTTGCTCGAGCTGCGCTTGGCCGGCCGCGACTCGACCGCTCCGATTTCGCCGGCGACTCAGATTCGGGCGGCGGCATGTCCTCGCGCACGACTTCGCGCGCGGCCTTGTCCTCGCGCAGCCCCTTGTAGGAGGGGTGGCGCAGGCTCCCCGGCGGACGTCCACTCGGTGAACTCGATCTCGGCGACGAGCTCGCGGCTCGACGAACACGGCGCCGCGCGGCGGGCGCTCGCCGGCGGTGAAGGGGGAGTCCTCACGCTTCAGCGGCGCCAGCAGCTTGCCGAGGCGGTCGAGCTCTGCGTCGCTGAAGCCGGTGCCGACGCGCCCGGCGAAGCGGAAGGCGCCGTCGGGGTCGAAGACGCCGACGAGCAGCGCGCCGATGCGCCGCTCGCGCCGCCCCTCGCCGGGCAGCCAGCCGCCGACCACGAGCTCCTGGCGCCCGACGTTCTTGATCTTCGTCCACGCCGACGTGCGCGCGCCCGGCTCGTAGGGCGAGTCCAGGCGCTTGGCGACGATGCCCTCCAGGCGCTGCTCGGCGGTCGCCTGCGAGCACGTCGCGCCCGCGGCCGGTCAGGTGCTCCGGCGTCTGCCAGGCCTCGCCGCTCAGCTGTAGCGCGTCCAGCAGCTCGCGCCGCTGCTCGTAGCGCAGCTCCATCAGCGAGTGGCCGTCGAGCCACAGCAGGTCGAAGATCATGTACGTCACGGGCGAGGCCTTGGCGAGCCGTTTGGCCTGCGCGGGCGAGCCGACGTGCATGCGCCGCTGCAGCGCCGCGAAGCTCGGCCGGCCGTGCTCGTCGAAGGCGACGATCTCGCCGTCGAGGATCGCCGCGTGTGAGCTGAGCGCGCGGTTCAGCCTGGCGAGCTCCGGATAGGAGCCGGTGATCTCTTTCAGGTTGCGGCTCTCCAGGCGCAGCTCGCCGGGCGTCGAGTAGGCGATCGCGCGCACGCCGTCCCACTTGATCTCATACGTCCAGCCGGCGTCCTTGCTCGGCAGCGACCCGGCGCGCGCGAGCATTGGCTTGACGTGCTCGGGCATCGGCTCGCGCGCGGCGTCGGCGGCCGGGTCCATGCGGTGGATCATCCACTCCTTCGGGCGCTCGCCCTCGGTCGGCGGCGAGGAGATCGGGAACAGCGCGTAGCGCGCGTCGACGCGCTCGCCGTGCAGCGCGACCTCGATCTTGCGCGGCTCCCACTTGAGCACGTCGTAGGTGCCGTGGTCCCAGATCTTCATCGTGCCGGCGCCGTACTGGCCCTTGGGGATCTCGCCGTGGAAGTCGACGTACTCGAGCGGATGGTCCTCGGTCCACACGGCGAGGTGGTTTTCCTTGGGCGCCTGCGGCAGACCCTTCGGGCACGGCCCAGGAGGCGAGCACGCCGTCGCGCTCCAGGCGCAGGTCCCAGTGCAGGCGCGTGGCCGAGTGCTCGTGGACGACGAAGCGCGGCTCCTGCTCCTGCGCTTGCCCGACGCCCGTTTCTTCGCGCCCGGCTTTTGCGCCGACTGCCTCTTCGCGCCCGCGCTTCTCCGCCGGCTGCTTCTGCGCCCTGCTCCTCGTCGCGCCGCCGCCGCTCGGCTCGCTGGTCGCGCGGAAGTCGCGTTTGGCCCGGTACTCGTTCAGGCTCGCGCCGGGCGCGCGCTTTCTGCCCTCACCGCCGGACTTGCTCGGGCGGCGGGGAGACGCCTACCGCTTGGCGGCGGCGCGTTTGCCGGACGCTTGCTTGGCTGCGGCTTTCTTCGCCGGCGGCTTCTTGGCGGAGGCTTTGGCGGCGGCCGCTTTCGGCGGCGGCTTTCTTGGCGGGCGCTTTCTTGCGCCGCTTTGCGCGGTTTGGCGGCGCCGTCGCTCTCTCGCTCGCTGTGCTCGCGCACGGCCGCGAGACTGGCCTTCAGCGCGCTCATCAGGTCGGGTGCGGGCTCGGGCACCTCGTCGGCTTCGGGCTGCACGGCGATCTCCTTGCCCTCGGCCTTGCGCTCGATCAGCTCGAGCACGTCGTCGCGGTAGGTGTCGCGATACTTGTCGGGCTCGAAGTCGCCGGCCAGCGAGCCGATCAGCTGCTTGGCCACCTCGACCTCGCGCTTGGTCGTCTTGACCTCCTTGGGGTCGGGCAGGTCGTCGAGGCGCTCGGGCGGCGAGACTTCGTCGGCGAACAGCATCGTCGCCATCTCCAGCACGTCGCCCATCGCGCGAATCGCCACCAGCTGCTCCTTGGAGCGGATCACCACGCGGGCGATCGCGACCTTCTCGGTCTCGGCCATCGCCTCCAGCAGCAGGCGGTAGGGCTTGGCGCCGCCTGGACCAGGCGCCAGGTAGTAGGGATGGTCGTAGAAGATCGGGTCGATCTGCGACAGCTCGACGAAGTCCTCGATCTCGATCGTCTTGGTCTTCTTGGGCTGCAGCGTGTCCAGCTCGGCCGGCTCGATCACCACGTAGCGATCGGGCGAGAGCTCATAGCCCTTGACGATGTCCTCGTAGGGCACCTCCTCGCCGCTGTGCGGGTCGACGCGCTTCTGCGCGATGCGCACGCCGGTCTTGGCCGACAGCTGGTGGAAGCGGACGGTCTTGCGGTTGACAGCGCTGTACAGCTTGACCGGAACGGTCACCAGGCCAAAGCTGATCGCGCCGGTCCAGATCGCGCGGGGCATGGCTACTTACTACCACGCCCTCACGAGATCACCCTCTATTGCAAGATCTTCCGCGCGCCAGCGGGGCACGGAAGGCGTGCGAGCCGCGCGCGGTAGATGTGCATGTCGGCGTGGTTCCAGTCGGAATGGGTCTGGTGATGCGAACGCCGGGACGAGCTCGCGGTGATAGGGCGAGGAGAGGCTCTCGTTGTGGCCGATCACGTCCTTCAGCGCGATCCCGTAGCGGCAGCGCAGCCAGCGCGTGAGCCGCAGCGACGCCATCGATCTGCGCGCGGGTCGTCGAGGATTTCACGGTCTGAGAAGCCGACGTTCTCGATTCCGATCGCCGTCCAGTTGAGCCCGACCGTGTGCCGGCATCGCAGCGTCAGCGCCACCAGCTGGTCGATCTTGCCGCTGCGCTCGACGAGGAAATGCGCGCACGTGTTCGGCAGCTCATGGAACTCGCTGTCGGGCACGTCGGGCGCGAACGTGTTGTAGGCCTGCTGCGCGGTCGCCGTCTCGGTGTAGTGCTCGACGATCACTTTCGGATGGCTCAGCACGTAGGTGTCTTCCCCGTAGTGACGCAGCGAGTACGCCGCCATCTGCTGCTTGCGCGTAGCGCCGAACGGGATCAGCCACTGATGGATCGGCGGCCGCAGGCTCGCCAAGCTCGGGTCTGGATCTTCGCCGGCCGAAGCCGTCGCGGCGGCCGTCGCAGTTGTTGGCCCAGCGTCGCTCGCTGTAGCTGTTGGCGAAGCGCGTGACGGCCTGCTCGCAGGCGCCGTCAGCGGCGGGGAGGCCGGCCTCAGCGCTAGCCGCGCGGAGACGTTCGTCTCGCTCGCTGGGGGTGTGCGGCTGCTCCCCTGACCACATGCTGCCAGGAGCATGCAGGCGAGCAGGGATGCGCTAGCGCCGCGACGTTTTCACCGGCCGATGATCCCACGCGCGGGCCGATCTGAAGGGAGGCAGTCGCGCGCCGGCGTGCATCGGCGTGCCGTCGAGACTGGACGTCTGTATGAACCTGGCGTCGCCGCGAGTCGGCACGGGTAACGGTCCGTTGCAGCAGCGAAGGCGGCCTCTCGCAGGCGGGTCGATCGCGATCCCCCGACCGTCCTCCGGTGATCGAGCCCGAAGGGCTGCGCGATCACCACGACAAGGAGGTTTCATGCTGGGCAAAAGACAAACGACGCACCCTGCAAGGCAGATCCGCAGTGCCGGAGCGGTGGTCGCCTCGGCGGCGGTGCTGGGGGCGCTCGCGGTCTTCCCGGCGCAGGGCGTCGCCACGAACACGATCAAGGTCGGCGTCGGCGGCAGCTCGATCGTCGTCAACGGAACGACGATCTCAACCTCCCACCTGACGCTCGCCGAACTGGCGAAACTGCAGGGAGTTCCGGCGACGACGGTGCAGGCGGAGCTCGACGGCATCGCCGTCGGAACGCCGGCGGCGTCGGCCGTCGAAGCGCTCGTCGCCAGCCTGCCGCTGGAAAGCACGCTCGCATCGGCGCTCGACGGCGTGTCCGCGGCGACCGGCGGCGCGATCAGCCCGCAGACGGCGCTGGCCGACCTGATCGAAGACGAAGGCGTCCCCGGCGCCTCTGGCGCGAGCGGGGGCAACGGGAGCAACGGCGGCGACGGCGCCGGCGGCTCTAGCGGAGTGAGTGGAGCGGGTGCACCGGCGCCCGGTCCGGCCGCCGCGCCGGCGACGCCGCCAAGAAGCGCCTTCAGCCTGAAGGCGGGCTCGCGCTCGCTGAAGGGGCATCCTGGCTCGCGCGTGCGCGTGCGCTTCAACGTGCTCTCGGCCGCCAAGCTCAGCTACAGCGGGCACAAGCTCGGCAAAGGCTCGCGCAAGGTCAAGTCGGGCGCGAACGTGCTGACGTTCAAGCTGCCCAAGCAGCACGGCAACTACCAGCTCGTGCTGAAGGCGCTCGGGCCCGAAGGCCAGAGCGCGCAGACGACGGTCGCGCTGCACGACGCCGCCCTCAAGCAGAAGGCTCGCCACTGAGCTGAACCGGCCGCCCGGCGGTGAGCAGCAGCGACGCCTCGCGTGTCGCCGCTGCCACCGCTCGGGCACAGCCGTCCGCCGGCGACGGCGACGGCGACGGCCTCCCGGGCAGCGGCCAGCCGGAGCGCGGCGTTCGCTACCGTTCGCCGGATGCAGGGCATGTCAACGGTGCGCAGACGTGCCGGCCGGCTCGCGCTCGCGCTGTCGGCGCTGACGGTCGCGGCGCTCGCGCTCACGGCCACCGGCACCGCCGCCGACGACACGAACGTGTTGATCGTGTACCGCGCGTATCAGCCCGGCGAATTGACGGTCGTGGCGGGCCAGACGGTGCTGTGGCGCAACTCGGGGCTCGGCCCGCACACCGTCACCTCGGACACCGGCCTATTCGACTCGGGCAAGATCAACGCCGGGGAAACCTTCACGTACACGTTCACGACGCCTGGCAGCTATGCGTACTCGTGCACGATCCACCCGACGATGCACGGCAAGGTGGCCGTGCTGCCGGCGGGCTCGCCGCCCCCCGGCCCTCCGCCCGCCGTCCACGTGAGCCTGTCCAAAACGAGCGGACCGCGCGGGCGCGTGACGGTCGTGCACGTGCAGGTCGCGCGGCCCGGCGCGAAGCTGGCGCTGCAGTCGCAGTCGCCCGCCGGCTCGTGGACCACGATCGCTCGCGCGCAGCTCGGCGCCGGCGGCAGGGCGACGTTCACGATCAGCGCGAGCGTGCACCGCAAGCTGCGCGTCGTCGTGCGCGGTCCCGGCGCCGAACCGCCGCTGTCTCAGCAAGGCACAGCGCGCCTAGTCCTGCCCAGCCCGCTCGCGCGGCGAGCGACGCCGGACGCCCGCAGCTCAGGTGCGCCAGTGCGGCGGCGTGATGCCGAGCGCACGGCAGAAGAACAGCAGCGAGCGCACAGCCGGGGGAGCCGAGGAGGAGCCGTAGGCGGACGAGCCGATCGCGAAGCCGCCGTCGTGCACGACCGAGCGTCGCGCCTGTTCGGCGGTCGGTTCGCGCACGACCTGCACGGTCGCCATCATCCCGTGGTCCTCGTGGAAGGTCACGTGGCAGTGGAACACGAACTTGCCGGTGAAGTCGGTCGGCTGCATCAGGATGACCGTCTTCGATTCCGGCGGCAGCGCGACGTTGTCCTCGTAGTCGACGTACGGCAGCGGCTTGCCGGCGACGCTGACCACCTGGAAGTCGTTGGTGTGGATGTGGAACGTGTGCCATTCGTTGTTTTCGTTGACGAGCGTCCACTGCTCGACCGAGCCGAGCTTCATCGTCACGTCGATGCGGTTCGGGTCGAATGTCATCCCGTTGAGCGTGAAGTTGGTGTTGCCCGAGGCTTCGGTCATCTCGTTGAAGACGATCGTGCGCTTGCGATCGACGTGCTTGCGGCGCAGGTCGAGCGGGTGGCTGAGCACCGTGCGCGGCGAGAAGCTCTGGTGCATCGGTGGGCCACTCGAGCGCAGCGTGAGCAGCGTTTCGTTGGGCACGGGCCCGCCGTTGGCCTCCTTTTCACCGCCTGGGAACTGCGCGAACGGGATCGCCCTCAGCCGGTAGGTCCCGGGCTTGCCGCCGCGCACCAGCACCTCGCGCCGCGAGCCGGGCGCGATCAGCAGCGTGCTCACGCTGCGCGCCCGCGCGAGCGTGTGGCCGTCTTCGGCGAGCAGCTCGAAGCGCTGGCCTCGGCCGAGGCGCAGCTTCACGAAGCGGTCGGCGTCGGCGTTGAAGATGCGCCAGCGCTGCAGCTGACCCGGGCGGATCTTCGCCGTCGGGTCGATCACGCCGTTGACGTACAGCTTGGCGCCCGATTCGGAGGATTCGGCGACGGGCACGACCCTGCCGTCTCGCACCTCCGTGTTCTCGATCACGATCCAGCGCTGCGGGACGCGGCGCAGCGCCGGCAGCGTGTCGAGGCCGCCCTGCTCGACGATCGCGCCGGCCATGCCGCCGAAGATCTGCCGCTCGACGTACATGTGCAGATGCGGGTGGTACCAGTAGGAGCCGGCCGGCATGTCGTGCGGGATGTCGTATTCGTAGGTGAAGCTCTGGTGCGGGTCGACGTGCACGAAGACGTTGTCGTGGTTCGCTTCCGGCGAGACGTGAAAGCCGTGCGTGTGCAGGTTGGTCGGTTCGCCGAGATCGTTCTGCAGGTGCACCGTCAGCTTGTCGCCGGCGCAGATCACGAGCGTCGGGCCGGGGAAGCTGCCGTCGTAGTTCATCGCCGTCACGCGACGATGGTTGATCAGCACCGTGCCCGACCGCCGCGCGCAGCGTCGTGTCGAGCACGCCGTCGTGGCTGTACAGCGTGGGCGGCTCGGGAAAGCCGTCGTGGATCAGCGGCGGGGCGTTGCTGTGGCAGTCATGCGAACGCGAGGAGTCGGCGGGCGTTCCGGCGGCCGGCGAGCCGGCCGACACGATTCTCGCCACGAGCGCCCCGGCGACCACCGCGGCCAGCAGCGAGTTGCGCCCCCGTCGCATCGGCGCATCGTACAAGCGCCGATGGTGCCCTCGGCGCGAACGCTCCGAAACGAGCCAGCCGGGAGCCTCGGCGAGACTAGCCGGGAGCCTCGGCGGTGACGATCCAGGTCGACGCGGGCGCGATCACGCCGTCAGGGGTGACCCACGCGGCCATGCTCTCGCGCAGCGCATCGGAGATCGGCTCGTGCAGGTGCGCGGCGCGGTCGCCGGCCAGTCGCAGGATCTCGCCGGCGGGGCCCAGGTTCATGACGAGCTCGACCGCCTCGTCGAGATCGACGCCGATCGTGATCGGCAAATCGCAACGGCGCAGCGCGATCGCCTCGAAGCCCGCGCTGACGAGGATGCCGCTCGTCGTGTCGGCGTTGGCCATCGAGAAGGGGCCCGGGCCACAAGTCGGCTCGTCGTAGTCCTCTGGCTTGGTCACGAATCGCTCGGTGATCGTCTGTCCCCGATACACCCAGTCGTTCTCGACCTTCGCCCGCCACACGACGATCGCCAGCCTGCCTCCAGGCGCCAAGGCGCGGCGCACGTTGCGAAGCGCCGCGACTGGGTTGGCGAAGAACATCGTGCCCATTCGCGAGAACGCCATGTCGAAGAGCTCCTCGAAGGACGTCGCCTCGACGTCGGCAACCTCGAAGCGGACGTTCTCGATTCCCGCCTGAGCCGCCTCCCTGCTCGCCAGCTCGATGAAGTTCGGCGCGGCGTCGACGCCGACCGCGCTGCCGCCCGGCGCCACGAGCTCGGCGATGCGCTGGGTCGTGTCGCCGAAGCCACAGCCGATGTCGAGCACGCGCTCGCCGGGCTGGGGCGGAGCAATGCGAAGAGCTTCGTCGCCGTGCGCGCCGAGGCCCGTCGTGAGCAGGTGGCGGAAGCGCACGAAGCGCTCGAACAGCGGCCCGTCCCACGCTCGGATCGCCTCTTCGTTGGCCGTTAGCACCTGCTCCATGCGCCCATGCTACGCGAGGCGGTCGCAGCCGGGCAAGGCGCTGACGCGGATGGATGCGGCTAGCCCGGCAGCGGCGATCGGGCGAACACGAAGAACCACACGAGCAGCGCGATCACGGCCACGTACACCGTCGTCATCACGATCCGCTCGAGCGCGCTGAGGCCCGGCTCGTCGGCGCCGTGGTTGGCGCCCTGCGTGCTCATGCTGTGCAGCCAGCGCAGCCGGCGTTCGCCCTGCGGTTGACCGGTCAGCGCGTTGTAGGACGTGTTCAGCCACGAGAGCGCCAGCACCATCGGAACCAGCAGCACGGCCAACGAGAGCACGACCACGAACACCGCCGCCATGCTCAGTGCCGTGTGTCCGACCACCTGCGATCCGATCCAAAGCGCGAGCAGCGGCGCGCCGGTCCAGATGTTGATCGCGATGAAGGCCGCCCCCGCGGCCATCGCCGCGCGCTTGAGCCCGAACAGGTGCGGTCGGGTCGCCGTGGGCACCGCGCGCGGTATCGCGCCGCGCCGTGCTGATTGATCGCGCTGTTCTGATCGATCGCGTTGTGCTCGGTTGCTCATCGCCGCGCACCGCTCCCGTCCGGCACAAGCTGCTCGCTCAGCGCCAGCAGGTGCTCGCGAGCCGCCTCCCACGCCGCTTCGGCCTGCTGCTCGTCGGCGAACGACAGCATCGCCAGGCCGCGCATGGTCGCTTGACCGGTCATCACGAGCTCCATGAAGCCCGGTTGCCCGGCGAGGCCGGGGTACAGCAGCGGTCCGGCCAGCTCGATCCATTGCGCGATTTCCTGCTGTGCAGTCAACTGGTAGTCGCGCAGATCGGGATCGGTGCGCGCGGCGACCAGCAGCTCTAGCGCAGCCTGAAACAGCGGACCCTGGTGCAGTTCCCACATACGATCCAGCAGCGTCTCGTTGCGCTCGCGATCCGATTTCCCGCTCGGCTCTCCTTGCGCGAGCATGTCCTGCGCGAACCTGACCAGCAGGTGGCGCGTCGTCTCGCCCACGAGCTGACTCTTGCCGGCGAAGTGATGTTGCAGCGCGCCGGGCGTGACCGCCGCGCGTCGCGCGATACCGCGCGTAGTGGTGTTCGCGTAGCCGTCCTGCGCGAGACATTCGATCGTCGCGTTGAGCAACGCCGTGCGCGTGCCCGCGCTGCGCTCGGCCTGCGTGCGGCGCTCGGGTTGCAGGTCGCGCTCGGACATGCTCTCCAGTCTACATACCGCTCGTATGGTATGTGTACGGCGCGCGACGGCTCGAGCTCGAGAGCCCGGCCGGCTGCCCGGATCGGCGAGACTGTCGGCGATGCCGGGCGATGGCCTCCAGGACCGACCAGCTGAGCTGTTGCAGCACCTGCTCCGGTTCGACACGAGCAACCCGCCAGGCTCCGAGCGTGAGTGCATCGCGTGGATCGGAGGGCTGCTCGACGCGCTCGGCGTCGAGTCGCGCATCGTCGCGCAGGATCCCGAGCGCCCGAACCTGATCGCGCGGCTGCCTGGCAGCGGCGCGAGCGCGCCGCTGCTGCTGCAGGGGCACGTCGACGTCGTCGCCGCGCGCGGCGAGTGGCAGCACGCTCCATTCGCCGGCGAGATCGCCGACGGCTACCTGTGGGGTCGTGGCGCGCTCGACATGAAGGGCGGTGTCGCGATGATGCTCGCCGCGTTCATGCGTGCCAAGGCGAGCGGCCTGCAGCCGCCCGGCGACGTGATCCTGTGCCTGCTCGCCGACGAGGAGGCCGGCAGTCCGCTTGGGGCCGAGTTCGTCGTGCGCGAGCACGCCGAGCTGTTCGACGGCGTTCGCTACGCGATCGGCGAGTTCGGCGGCTTCACGCTCGACGTCGGCGGGCGGCGCTTCTACCCGATCATGGTCGCCGAGAAGCAGATCTGCTGGACGCGGGTGACACTGCACGGCCGCCGCGGGACACGGCTCGATGCCCGTACGCGACGGCGCGATGGGCCGGCTGGGCCGGCTGCTGCATACGCTCGACCGGCGGCGGCTGCCGGTGCACGTCACGCCCGGTCGCGCGCTCGATGGTCGAGGCACTTGCCGCCGAGCTGCCCGCGACGCTGGCGCTGCCGCTGCGCGGGCTGCTCGTGCCGGCGATCACCGACCGCGTGCTCGACGTGTTCGGCGAGCGCGGGCGCTCTGTTCGACCCACTCCTGCACAACACGGCCAGCGTCACGATCGTGCACGGCGGCGAGAAGATCAACGTGATTCCCGACGCTGTATCGGTGGAGCTCGACGGGCGGCTGCTGCCGGGCATCGCGCCCGAGCAGTTCTTCGCCGAGCTGCGCTCGCTCAGCGGAGTCGAGCTGCGACTACGAGATCATCCGCCACGACCCCGTCGGCGGCGACCCCGACCTCGCCATGTTCGACACGCTCGCCGGCGCCCTGCGCGAGCTCGACCCGAGCGCCAAGCCGATCCCGATGCTGCTTCCAGGCGTGACCGACGGGCGATTCTTCTCGCAGCTGGGCATCCAGACCTACGGCTTCCTGCCGATGCAGCTGCCGCCCGACCTGCCGTTCATGCGCCTGATCCATGCCGAGAACGAGCGCATACCGGTCGACTCAGTCGAGTTCGGCACGAACGCGATCACGCGCGTGCTCGAGCGGTTCTAGCGTCGCAGGCGGTTGTACTGTGGTCCTCGACGGACGGTCCCGCCGCCGGTCGGGAGCCGTTGGGAGCTCCACGGACCGTCACTGTTTGTGACGAGCCGTTGCGCTCGAGCGTAGTTGGGGTAGTGAGCAGACTGTCGACAAGCCAGCGGCACGCGAATCGCCCGGCGCGCGACGCGTGCGAGCTTGGCGAGCCGTCGTTCGAGCAGCTGTTCAACGATTGCGCCGGCGACGTGCATGCCTACGCCATCTCGCTGCTGCGCGACCGCGCCGCGGCCGAGGACGTGACCGCGCTGGCGTTCGAGCGGCTGTACCGCTCGCGCTCCCGCCTGGACCGCCGCCGCGGGACGCCGCGCGCGCTGCTGTTCACGATCGCGCGCAACGCCGCGCTCGACGAGCTGCGCCGCCGTCGCCGCCACCCGTTGAGCCCGAACGACCACGAGTCGTCTGCAGCCGACACTCCGCCGGACCCCATCGAGCACGCCCAGCGACGTGCCACGCTGCAGGCGGCGCTGCTCGAGCTGCCGCTTCGTGAGCGCGAGATCGTGCTGCTCAAGTTCCACGGCGAGCTCAGCAACCCCGAGCTGGCGCGCGTGCTCGGCATCAGCGAGTCCAACGCGGGCACCCGCCTGCATCGCGCCCTGCTCAAGCTGCGAGACACGTGCGCCGAGCTCGGCCACAAGGAGGTCGCATGAGGATCATCCCGTTCCCCCAGCCCGACCCGCCGCCCGGCGAGCACACACTGGCCGAGATCGAGGCTGCCCTGCAAGGCGACGCCGTCGGCGCGAGCGCGCAGTATTGGCGCGAGCTACGTGCCGACGTCCGTGGTCTGGCGCCGCCGATGTCGCCCGAGCTCGAGCAAGAGCTGCGCGCGCGCATCGAGCAGCACGCGGCCGCAAACCGCCGGCGCCGGCGCGCGCGCTTCACGCCGCGCGCCGCAGTCGCCGGCGTGCGCGCCTGGCTCGGGTTGGGACCGCGCGCGAGCGTGCTCGTCGGGTCCGGCGTGTGCGTCGTCGTCGCGATCCTCGCGCTTGTGGTTGTGGCGCCGTGGCATAGCGGACAGACGCTGCACGCCGGCTTCTCGGGGGCGGGTAGCGCGGACAGCCTGGGCGTGGCTGGCGCGCGGCGCCATGGGGCGGCCAAGGGCGTCCTCGAACCCTCCAAGAGCCCGTTCGTCAAGGGTGACGAAACGGCGCCTGCCGCGACGAGCGGTGCCAGCGCGTCCTCCGCAAGCGCCGCCCCGGAAGTGAACGGACGTCTGACGGGGAGCGCGGGAAGCGCGGAACCGGGCACAGCCGCGGTCCGCGTGCAGCAACTCGGCGCCTCTTTGACGCTCGCCGCCACGCCCGAAGCGGTGCAGTCGGTGGCCGACCAAGTCGCGCGGCTGGCCACGCGCGACGGCGGCTATGTGCAGAGCTCGCAGGTGCACCTGCAACGTGGCAGCGGCGGCGAAGCGACCCTCAGCCTGAGCCTGCCGAGCGCGCGCCTGTCCTCGGCGCTGGCCTCGCTCACGCAGCTCGCGCCGATGCGCGCCGAGAACCAGTCGCTGCAGGACATCACCGACGAATACGACGCCGCCAAGCGCAAGCTCGCCGACGCCGTCGCCGAACGCCAGGCGCTGCTGCGCGCGCTGTCGCGCGCGAGCACCCAGGGCGAAATCGAAAGTCTGCACGCGCGACTGTCGCTGGCCGGCGGTGCGATCACGCACGACCGCGAAGCGTTCGGGGCGCTCGCCAGGCGTGGCAGCAACTCGACGGTCGAAGTGACGGTGCTCGGCAGCGCGCACGCCGGCGGCGGCCTCACGCTCGGGAAGGGTCTGCACGACGCCGGCGATGTCTTGCGCGTCGGTCTTGCCGCGCTGCTCATCGCGCTCGCCGTGCTCGTGCCGCTCACGATCCTGCTGGCGCTGGGCGCGCTCGGGTTGCGCATCGCGCGCCGGCGAGCGCGCGAGCGCGCGTTGTCCTGAGCGCCCGCGCAGAGACGCGAAACGCGGCGCGTCGCCGTTGCCTCGCGGCTGCCTGCGAGATACTCAACGTCGATGTCGCAGCAGAACATCGAGATCGTCGAACGTCTCTACGAGTCGTGGCAGCGCGACGGGTTCGGCGTCGTGTCCGAGTTGATGGACCCCGGCATCGAATGGGTGAACCCGAGCTACGCGGTGGAGCCGGGCACGCGACACGGTTATGACGGCTTCGCCACGGCCGCGGAAGCGCTCTCGAGCGTGTACGGAGGCTATGAAGTCTCGGGCGCCAGGTTCTACGACATCGGGGACCGCGTGGCCGTGACCGCCAGGGTCGCCACTCGCAGTCGCGCCAATGGCGTTCACATCGAGGCCGAGCGCGGATATGTGTTCGGCCTGCGCGACGGTAGGGTCGTCAGCTTCGCGTGGTTCAACAGCCCAGGCGAGGCGCTCGAGGCCGTGGGGCTTGCGCCCCGCGACACTCATGCGAAGCAATAAAGAGAAAAAACTGGCCGCGCAGCCAGTATGATCGGGCGCGACGCAACATCCCGGATCGGCGAACGTGGAGGTCTTCGTGGCAACGGCAGAGCGCGACATCAAGGACGTCGAACTGACGGAGCGCGAGCTGTGGCTCGACGGACCACCGCTCGAGGCCTTCAAGGAGATGCGAAGCAGGTGTCCGATCCACTGGACCGAGACCTTCGAAGAGCTGCCCGACGAGGAGGGGTTCTGGTCGGTCACGACAGCCGACGACGTACACACGGTCAGCCGCGACTGGGAGACCTACTCCTCCGAACTCGGTGGTGTCGTCGTCGCTGCCGCCGGCTTCCCGATCGAGCTCGCGCGCGCGATGTTCATCGGCATGGACCCGCCCAAGCACGATCGCCTCAAGGCGCTGTTCCAGCGCGGCTTCACGCCCAAGCGCATCGCCGACCACGAGGACGCGATCCGCGCGATCGCCGTGAAGGCGCTCGACGCGCTGCACGGCCGCGAGACGTGCGATCTCGTCAGCGACGTCGCCCAGCCGGTCGTCTCGCGCGTGATCGGCAGCTTCATGGGCATCTCCGAGGAGGAAGACCTGATCTGGGCGCGCCTGATGAACTCGACGCTCGGCGCGGCCGACCCAGACCTGAACCCCGACGGTTTCGAGGGCGCCGTCAACAAAGACATCCCCGAGATCTTCGAGCGCTGCCAGAAGCTGATCGCAGAGCGTCGCCAGCACCCGACAGACGACCTGACGAGCGTGCTCGTCAACGCCGAGGTCGACGGCGAGAAGCTCGAGGAGCACGAGATCGTGATGGGCTTCTTCCTGCTGATGGCCGCCGGCAACGACAGCACCAAGGCCACCTACTGCAGCGGCATGCGCGCGCTGATGGAAGATCCCGAGCAGCGCCAGCTCGTGCTCGACGACCCCACTCGCGTGCCCGCCGTCGTCGAGGAGTCGTTGCGCATGTTCCCCGCGTTCGCGTCACTTCCGCCGCACCGCCACCCGCGATGCCGAGCTGCACGGCCAGAAGATCCGCAAGGGCGACAAGGTCGTGATGTGGTACGCGTCCTCGAATCGCGACGAGACCCGCTACGAGGACCCCGACCGCTTCGACCTGCGCCGCGAAGCCGAGCACCAGGCGTTCGGCGCCGGCGGGCGCCACTTCTGCCTCGGCACCGCGCTCGCCCGCCTGGAGCTGCGCATTCTGATCGAGGAGACGCTCGCGCGCTACCCCAACATCGAGCTCGACGAGCGCCCCGCGTACGTCGAGTCGTTGTTCCTCAACCAGCTCAAGACGCTGCCCGTTCGGCTCACGCCGTAGTCGTTTCTTCGCCCCGAGCACCCTGAGGGCTCTCGGGGATCGGAGCCCCCAGAGCGGCGCGAACAGTCGAACGCGTGTCGAGCAGGCGGGCGGCGCGCCCGCATGCCACGGCTAGGCTGGCTCTTTTCACTAGATCGGAGACGCCGTGCCGGAAATGAACGACTTCAACCGCAAAGTGATCGAGGAGTTTCGAGCGAACGACGGGAAGGTGGGCGGCCCGTTCGAGGGCGCGCCAGTGCTGCTGCTGACGTCGACCGGCGCCAAGAGCGGCGAGCAGCGCACGACGCCCGTCGTCTTCCAGCCCGACGGCGATCGGATGATCATCTTCGCGTCGAAGGCCGGCGCGCCCGAGAACCCCGCCTGGTACCACAACCTGCGTGCCAACCCGACGGCGACCGTCGAGGTCGGAACTGACACGGTCGAGGTCCAAGCCGTCGTCACGGAGGGCGACGAGCGCGAGCGGCTGTTCAGCAAGCAGAAGGAGCTGATGCCGCAGTTCGCCGACTACGAGCAGAAAACGACGCGGCAGATCCCCGTCGTCGCGCTCACGCCGAAGCGCTGAGCCAGCTGCTCGGCGGCGCGCTCGCGCCGGCGGGACTTGGCGCCCGCGCTACCCGTGACCGAGCACGGGGTGCGGCGCGTAGGGCTCCTCGAGGCTCGCGATCTGCTCGTCTGACAGCGCCAGCTGCTCGGCGGCCAGCGCGTCCTGCAGGTGCTCGAGCTTGGTGGCGCCGACGATCGGTGCTGTCACGCCCGGCTTGTGCAGCAGCCATGCCAGCGCGACGCGGGCCGGCGTGGAGTCGAGCGCAGCTGCCACCTCGGCAGACGCGCTCGACCACGTCGAAGTCGGTCGGCTGGCTATACAGGTAGTCGGTGAAGGGGTCGGAGTCCGAGCGCGTCGTGCGCCGCTCGCCGCTGCGCGTGCGGTTACCCGCCAACACTCCGCGAGCGAGCGGGCTCCACGGGATCACGCCGACTCCCTGGTCGATGCACTGCGGGATCATCTCCCGCTCCTCCTCGCGGTAGATCAGGTTGTAGTGCGGCTGCATCGACACGAAAGCGCGTCCAGCCGTGCCGGTCGGCGCCGTGCTGCGCCTTGGCGAACTGCCACGCGAACATGCTGCTCGCGCCGATGTAGCGCGCCTTGCCCGCGCGCACGACGTCGTGCAGCGCCTCCATCGTCTCCTCGATCGGCGTGCGCGGGTCCCAGCGATGGATCTGGTACAGGTCGACGTAGTCCATGCCCAAGCGCTCAAGCGAAGCGTCGATCGCGGAGAGGATGTGCTTGCGCGACAGCCCACCGCCGTTCTCGCCCGGCGTCATCGGCATGAACACCTTGGTCGCGACGACCAGCTCCTCGCGCGTGAGCAGCTTCGACAGCAGGCGCCCGGTCGCCACCTCGCTGGCGCCGCCCGAGTACGTGTCCGCTGTGTCGAAGAACGTGATCCCGCCCTCGACCGCCGCCTTGACGATCGGCTCGGCGGCCGCCTCGTCGAGCACCCATGCGCGCTCGGAGTCGTTGCCGTAGCTCATCATGCCCAGGCACACGCGCGAGACGCGCAGGCCGGTGGCGCCGAGGTTCACGTAGTCCATCTCTTCCCTGCTCCCTTACGCTCGTGATGTCTGGCGGTCGCCGTTCTCGGCTCCCGCTCGCTCTTGCGGAGACTCGCCCGCTTGGACGGCCAAGGCCAGGCCGAAGGGGTTGCCCTCGGAGTCCTTGCAGATCGCCCACTGCTCGCCCGGGTGGACGACGCTGCCGCCGAGCGCGGGGACCTGCGCGAGCGCCCCGTCCATGTCCTGCACTTCGAAGTACGGCAGCGAGAACGAGTCGCCGGGGCCGCGGCCGCGCGCGTGCACCCCGACGGCCGTCGTCGCGCCGGACGCCGCGTCTCGTACGGCGGCGGCGTCGCTCGTCTGCCAGCCTTCGCCCTGCGTCGCCGTCCGCGGCTCGAGCGCCAGGCCGAGCAGGCCGCCCCAGAAGCGCCGCGCGCGCTCGAAGTCATCGGCGGGGAACTCGACCAGCGCGAGGCGCGAAGGCATTCCCTCACGTTATCCGCACAGTCGAGCTAGGGTCCTGCCAAGCAGTGCTCGCAACCCAATCTGGAGGATCGCATGGCACATCTGGGCGGTAGCGCCAGCGCCGAGATCGACGCTCCGCTGAGCGAGGTCTGGGCCGTGGTCGAGGACGTGATGAGCGCGCCGGAGTGGCAGGGCGGCCTCGACAGCATCGACGCGCTCGAGCGCGACGCCGAGCAGCGCGCGACGCTCGTCGAGACCGAGAACGACATCAAGGTCCGACGCATCAAGGCGCATGTGCGCTTCAACTACCAAGCGCCTACTCGACTGTCGTGGAAGCAGGAGAAGGGCGATATGAAGTCGGTCGAGGGAGCCTGGGAGCTCGAGGATCTCGGCGACGGGCGCACGCGCGCCACATACACGCTCGACGCGGACCCCGGACGCGTGCTCGGTCTCGTCATTCGCGGACCCGTCGAGGCTGCGACGCGCGCGATCTTCGTCAACGGTCGTCCCGGGGAGCTCAAGCGGCGCATGCAGCGTGGCTGACGCGCGCGCGAAGTGCCCGGGGAAGCCGGGCTGCAGGAGCGGGCGTCCGTAAGCGCGTGCGCGCGAGTCGCGAGGAGCGAGTGGCGAGTGGCGAGTGGGAGAGTGGGCCCTAGCCGAGCGCGGCGTGCTCGGCGGCGAATGCTTCCGGCAGCGCCGCCGCGAGCGGCGCGGGAGCGCGCAACGCGTCCTGCGCGCCGTACCACCAGAAGTAGCCGCCCACGTAGTACGACAGCCCCGGATCCAGCGAGTACGCCCAGTTCATGATCTGCTCCGCCCGCGCCGCCGAGCCGCGCGTGGCGTGGCGGGGCAGCCCAACCTCGCCGAAGCCGAGCTTCGCGTTGGGGAACAGTGAGTGCAGTTGGGTCAGGTAGGCGGCGACTTCTGCGGAGGAGGGCTCGGTGTGCCTGCATTGCGTCGGGTAGTAGGACAGCAGCACGTAGTCGAGACCGCTTGCCACCTGCGCCGGCACGTACTGCTGCGCGAATTGGACCGGCGTGAGCTCCTTCGTGCCGTCGCCGCAGTTGTCCTTGGCGAAGTTGTTCGCGTACAGCGTCAGCGCGGTCTTCCCGCCGGCTGCCGTCACGTCTTCGTAGGCCTCCGTCAGCTTGGCCGAGACCGTCGCGTACGGTCCCGTCCAGTCGCCGTTGACCTCGTTTCCGATCTCCCAGATGTCCACGTCCGGCGCGAGCGCGCCCACATACGAGGAAACGCGTTCGTCGAACGCCTGTGTCGAAATCGACTTCTCATCGGAGGAGTCCAGCAGCTCGCCCATCACCCCGCTCACACGGTGGATCTGGGCGAGCGGCTGCGAGTAGTAGCTCGCCGGCTCGTGCACGTCGAAGTACACGCGTGTGGTCGCTCGATAGGGCAGCGCCGACAACGAGCCCACGATTTCCTGCAGACGCGTGACTTCGTCGATCGTCACGCCGAAGATCGGGGCGGCGGCGGAGCTGTCGTTGGTCGCCGCCGGCGCGGACGCCGTGGCTACGAGTAGCACGGTTGAGCACGCCAGTAGCGCTGCCAAGGCGCGCCCGCTGCGGCTCGAGCAGCCCGTGCGGACCATCGGCGCCACTGTAGCGAGCAGGCGCACGCACGCGTGCCGGTCTGTTTACTGGGTCTCTCGATGAGACCGATGCGTGCAGTTCTGCTGTCGCTCGTGCTGCTGCTGGCCACCAGCGCCAGCGCTGCGGCCAAACCCAAGCACAAGCCCAAGCCGCGGCCCAAGCCGCAGGGAACGACGGTGTCGGTGTCGGTCGAACGCGCGCAGCCGGCCGCCCCCGTGCCGCAGGGCTTCCTGGGGTTGTCCTTCGAGATGTCGAGCCTGCCGCAGATCGCTCGCTACTCCAACCGCGGCAACTTCGTGACGATGCTGCGCTCGCTCGGACCGGGCCTGCTGCGCTTCGGCGGCGTCTCGGCCGACACCCGCATGGCCTGGACGGACAGCGTCACGCCGCGGCCTGCCTGGGCGTCCGGCGTGATCGACGTCGACGACCTTCGCGAGCTGGCCGCGCTGGCGTCGGCGAGCGGCTGGCACATCGTCATCACGGTCGGACTCGCGCACTTCGAACCGACCGCCGCCGCCCGCGAGGTGGCGGCCGCCAAGGCCGCGCTCGGCGAATGGCTGGCGGGCATCGAGATCGGCAACGAGCCGAACTCCTGGGCGCTGCACGAAATGCGCTCGGAACCGTGGGAATTCTCGCAGTACTCCCAGGAAGTCGCCGCCTATCGCAACGCGATCGAAGCCGAAGTGCCCGGGGTGCCTCTGTACGGGCCCGACACATCGGGGTCCTCGGCGTTCGAAAGCTGGGGTCCCGGCGAGGCCGCCACCGAGCACCCGGCGCTGCTGACCGGGCACCATTACCCGCTCGGCTGCGAACAGAAGAACCCGGTCCCGTCGATCACGAGCTTGCTCAGCGCGCCGATCCGGCGCAAGGAGATCGCCTCGCTGCGCCGCTACGTGTCGATCTCGCGAGCCGGCGGCCTGCCGTTCAGGCTCGACGAGAGCAACTCGGTCTCGTGCGGTGGCGTCGCCGGCATCAGCAACACGTTCGCCTCGGCCCTGTGGGCCGCCGGCTTCCTCCCGCAGGTGATGGCGTCGGGCGCCGTCGGCGTCAACATGCACGGCAACCCGACCAACTGCAAAGGCTATTCGCCGGTGTGCGCCGAAGGCCCCGAGGAGCTCTCTACCGGGGAACTCGTCGCGCAACCCGAGTGGTACGCGCTGTTGATGGCCCGCGAACTCGTCGGCAGCCGGCCGCTTCCGACGACGATCGCGGTCCGTCCCGCCGTCGCGAACGTGAACGTCGCCGGCTTCCTCGCGCCCGACGGCAGCCTCAAATACGTCATTGTCGACGACGATCCGCTGGGCAGGCCCGGCGTCAGCGTGCGCCTGCGCGTCGGCGGCGGCTTCTTGGCGGCGAGCACGCTGGCGCTGACAGGGCCCTCGCTGAGCGCCCTGTCGGGGGCCCAGCTGGGGGAAAGCGAAGTCGAACCCGACGGGTCGTGGACGCCACAACGCCTCGGCCGGGCGACCGCCAAGCGCGGGGTCGTCGCCGTCGCGGTTCCGGCGGCGAGCGCGATGCTGGTCACCGTCTCGCCGGCGAAGTAGCAGTCGACTCGCTATGCGGGCGCGACCCGCACGGAGGACGCTCGGCTGACGATCACGAGCGTTCCCACGCACAGCACCGCAGCGGCCGTCATCGCGACCGAGTCGCCCGCTGCCTTGGCGACGCCTCCGCCGGCGCCCGAGCCGACGATCTGACCAGCGGCCCACGCGAGGTTCGTCAGCGCCGCGGCGCAGCCCTGATCGAGCCCGTGGCGCTCCGCGGCATCTGACAACAGCGCCATCGCGGGAGCCCAGAACGCCCCCAGCGCTGCGCCGATCGCGACCACGACGGCGCCAGCGGGAGCGACTCGCCGGGCAGGTGAAGCACAGCAGCAGCACAGCGCGTGGCGCCGAGACCCAGCCGCAGCGGCAGCAGTCGCCCGCGACGGTCGGACATCGCGCCCACCGCCGGCGTCACCGCCGCCTCGGCGGCGGCGGCGAGCAGGAACACGGCGCCGACGCCGGCAGCGTCGCGCCGAAGCGGTGCAGGCGCAGCGGTGCGAGCACGTCGAGCACCCCCGACGCGAGCGCCGGCAGCGCCACCAGCCACATCGCCAACGCCACGCCGCGAGCCTTCGAGCGCGCCCAGCGAACTCGTCATGCCCTGCTCGGAGCGCACGTGCGCGCTTGGCAGGCGGCGCGTCTCGACGATCAGCAGCGCGGCGATGACCACGACGACGCTGAAGGCCGGCGCGCCTGCCGATGGCGCCGGCGAGCGTTCCGATCACCGGTCCGAACAGCGCGCCGCCGATCGCAGCCGCCAGCGCGCGGCCGATCAGCGCGCCGCGCCGCTCGGCGGGCGTCTCGTCGACCAGCCAGGCCAAGCCGCCCGCCCACGAGAACGCGCCTCCGACGCCCTCGACCAAGCGCGCACAGTCCAACGCCGTGGCGTCGTGCAAGAAGGCGAAGGCGATCGTCGAGCCCGCGAGCAGCGCCAGCCCGGTCCGTGACCGTCGGCTTCGGGCCCCAGCGCGCCGCCGCCATCCCGCCGGGCAGCGAGCCCAGCAGGGTGCCGACCGGATAGCTGGCGGTCATCACGCCCGCCGACAGCTTCGACAGGTGCAGTTCGTGGGCCAGCCTCGGCAGCAGCGGCGCGATCACCGCGTAGAACATCGTGTCCACGAACACCACCGCGCTGACGAGGAGCAGCAGGCGCCGCTCGAACGCCGGGCCCCTGGTGGGCGATGTTGGTTGTGTGCCGGCAGACGCCATGTCCGGCAGTCTCGCTCACGCTCCTGCGCGGGTGCACAGACAGGGGACATCGCGGTCGTGGCGCAGGCGCGCGCGTTGGCCGGCGCTCGCGCTGCTGGCCCTGATCGTCATCGGGCTGGTCGTGCTCGTCCTCGTCAACCGCTCGGGATCGGGCAGCAGCGGCCAGGCGTCGCCCACGACGTGCAACGGCGCCGCGGCGCTGTGCTCGCGTCGTCTCGACGAAGTGGTCTTCCCGGCGACCCACAACTCGTTCGCCGCGTCCGACGAGCCGGGCTGGCACTTCGCAAATCAGCGCTACGGGATCGCGCGACAGCTCGACGACGGAATCCGCGCACTGCTGCTCGACGTGCACTATGGCGTCTACCAGCCGGCGAGCGGGCGAGTGCGAACCGATCTGCGCGCCGAGGGCTCCGATCGCAACAAGGTCGCGAAAGCGCTTCCCGCAAGCGCCCTCGCGGTCGCCGACAGGATCGCCGGGCGCGTCGGCGTGGGCGAGTTGAACGGCGCGCCTGAGCCCTACCTGTGCCACACGCTGTGCGAGCTCGGCGCCGAGCCGCTGAACCGGGAACTGAAGGTGATCGGGCGATTCTTGAGCGAGCATCCCGACCAGGTCCTGATCCTGATCGTCGAGGACTACGTTCCGACGACGACGATCGAGCGGGCGTTCGAGAGCGCGGGGCTGTCGCGCTACCTCGTCACGCTCGACCGTGCCAGAGCCCCTGCCAACCCTGGGGGCTTTGATCGCGAGCGGGCGGCGTCTGGTGGTGTTCGCCGAGGAGAAGGGTGGATCGCCGGCCTGGTACATGCCCGCCTTCTCGTTCATCCAGGACACGCCGCTCGGCGCAACCCGTCCAGATCAGCTGAGCTGCGCGCGTTACAGGGGCGAACCGGACAGCCCGCTGCTGCTGATCAATCACTGGATACCACCGTTCCCGCCGAGTACCAGGCTGAACGCGCTGATCGGCCGGGCGCCGTTCTTGCGCAGACGCATCGAGAGCTGCATGGACGAGCGCGGGCTGAAGGGCGCGATCGTCGCGGTCGACTTCTACGAGCGCACGTCGGTCGTCGAAGTCGCACGAGAGCTGAATGGGCGCCGCTAGAGTAGCCGGCGTGTCGCTCGCTCGATTCAATCGACACGTTGTTGCACAGGACGCGCCCGGCGTGGCATTCAGATGAGCGCGTCGGCCACCGCGATACTGCAGTCGGGCGAGTCCGCAGAGCGAGGCCGAGCCGCCCGCGACACGGCGCCCCGGTCGGCTCACGGCGACTGGGCCCCGGCAGCTGACCGGCCCGACCCCGTGGCGACCCTGTCGGCCCAGGCGAGCACGCGCATACCGGAGCTCGTGCCGATTCGCTACGGACGCATGCTCGTCTCGCCGTTCACGTTCTATCGCGGCGCGGCCGCCGTGATGGCGGCAGACCTCGCGGCGACTCCGAACTCGGGCATCGTCGTGCAGGCGTGCGGCGACGCCCACATCTCGAACTTCGGCGGATTCGCGGCTCCCGACCGCAGGCTCGTCTTCAGCCCCAACGACTTCGACGAGACGCTGCCCGGCCCATGGGAGTGGGACGTCAAGCGAATGGCGGCCAGCGCCGAGATCGCCGGCCGCGACGTCGGCCTCGCGCGCCGGACGCCGACGGCGGATCGTGCTCGCCTGCGTGCGCGAGTACCGCGAGGCGATGCGCGCGTTCGCGGCGAGAGCCATCTCGACGTCTGGTACGAGCGCCTGAACGCCAGCGAGCTCGTCGATCGCTTCGGCGGCGAGCTGGGCGCGAAGGGACGGATCGTGTTCGCGAGGCCGTTCGCCAAGGCGCGGCGCAAGACGAGTCTGCGGGCGGTCAAGAAGCTCACCGAGCGCGTCGACGGCGAGCTGCGCTTTCGCAGCGTCCCGCCGCTGCTGGTCCCGCTCCGCGAGCTGTTCGACCCGGCGCGACGCTCGCGACGAGACCGAGTACATCCGCGAGCTGCTCGACGAGTATGCCGCCAGCCTCGACGCCGACCGCGCGTACCTGTTCGAGACATACCGGTTCGTCGACATGGCCCGCAAGGTCGTCGGCGTCGGCAGTGTCGGCACCCGCGCCTGGGTGTTCCTGCTCGTCGGCCGCGAGGGGAAGGACCCGCTCGTGCTGCAGGCGAAGGAGGCGCAGGCCTCGGTGCTCGAGCCCTACCTGGGCGCGAGCGAGTTCGAGAACCACGGTGAGCGGGTCGTCCGCGGCCAGCGGATCTCCCAGGCGGCGAGCGACATCTTCCTCAGCTGGCAGCGCAGCCAGGGCCTCGACGGCCAGGAGCACGACTTCTACGTCCGCCAGCTGTGGGACTGGAAGGCGTCGGTCGACCTGTCGACGATGAGCGAAGCGGGCCTGCGCGCCTATACGCGCGCCTGCGGCTGGTCGCTCGCCCGCGCGCACGCCCGCTCCGGCGACCGGCTCGCGATCGCCGCTTACCTGGGCGCCGGCTCGAGTTTCGACGAGGCGATCGCCCGCTTCTCCGCCGCCTACGCCGATCAGAACGAGCTCGACCACCAGCGCCTCGCCGACGCCGTCGCCGCAGGCGAGGTCGCCGCCGAGCACGGCGTCTGAGCTCGGCATTCGCCTCACTCGCGAGGATCGGGTGGAGCAGGCCCGATACTCGCGCCGCTCGAGTCGCCGAGCGCTCCGGCCGTGAGCGAGGCGCTCATCTTGACCGCTCTGGCTGCTCCCGTGGCGGCGGCCTCCAGCGAGAAGCCGAGAATGAGTACGAAGATCCCGGGGACCAGCAGGGGGCGCGATCCGACCATCAGGATCCCCAGGCGTCCGAGCAGATAGGGAGGTGTGCTGACGATCGCCGCCAGAGCGCCGACGAACACGGCCGCCGTGAGCTTGTCGCGCCTCGAGTACGTCGCCTTGACGCCGATCAGACGGGACGGCACGGCGACATAGCTGACCATCATCAACCCGACCACGATCCCCAGGGACAACGCGAACCATGGCGCGCGCCAGCGCGGGGCGAGCGTCGTCGAGAACGCGAGCAGCAGGCCGACGGCCGTCCCGGAAGCGAGGATCAGCGCCCTGCGTGCCCGGGCCGTCTCGAACGCGGGGCGCAGGGCCGGACGACCCGACTGCACGAGAGCGAATGCGAACACCGCGTTGAGAAAGAAGCAGACCACGGTCACCGCCACGATGGCGAGGGCGATCGGGATCAGAACGGGGCCGCGCAGCGTGGGCAGGGAACTGCCGCTGAGCACACGTGCCTTGAGGTCCAACATGGCAAGCTCGATCCACACGGCAGGAAGCGTGACGAGCAGCATCAACCGCCAGTTGGTGACGAGCCGGCGCAGTCCATCGAGCACCATCGCGAAGGCCCCGACGACAAACGCGAGCGGAGCGAACAGCCGCCGAGAGCGGCTGAGGTTCAGGACCGCTTCGATCGTCGCTCCGTCCTCCTCTTCGATGGCGCGCACGAGCCGTTCGATGCCGTTCCTCAGGGAGGCTCGGTGTGGATGCGAGCTCGCGGTCACCACCCGCGAGCATCCCACAGACT
Organism: uncultured Solirubrobacteraceae bacterium; assembly: GCA_963846205.1. Classification (GTDB taxonomy): domain Bacteria; phylum Actinomycetota; class Thermoleophilia; order Solirubrobacterales; family Solirubrobacteraceae; genus Palsa-744. The sequence continues at coordinate 131,115 of CAWJVB010000008.1, forward strand.
CGGGGGTGGATCCCCGGTCGCTCTAACGGCGCGGGCTAAGCGCTCTGCGGCTCGATATCGCAGGACCGGAGCGCGTACGCCGTGGAGAATGATCGCTAGATGGCGACGCCAGTCGGCACTGCCCGGCTTGTAGTACATCGTCGAGGTGATTCCACACATCACCATTCCGAAGTCCTCGAAGGTGAAATCGTCCCGGACGACGCCGGCACTGACTGCGCGCCGGATGATCCGGGTGAGGACCGCGGCCAGAGCGGCCTTCTGCTCCTCGATGCCCTCCCACTCGAGCTGGTCGGAGCCCATCATCGCCAGCTGAAAGCCGATGTCTCCCTCGACCGCTTCGGCGGAGCGGCGCATGACCGTCTCGAGCGCTTCCCGCGGGTCTACGGTGTCCTCGGCGAGCGTCGCGATCGCCGCGAACTCCTGGAAGCGGACGCGCACCATCTCGGTCAGCAGCGCCTCCTTGGTCGGGAAGTGGCGGTAGACGGTGCCGATCCCGACGCCGGCGTGCGCGGCGATCTCGTCCATCTGCGCCTCGGGGCCGTCGCGCGCGAACAGCTCGCGGCCCGAGGACATGATCCGCTCGCGGTTGCGTCGGGCGTCGGCTCTGAGTGTGCGCTGATCGGTGGACATGACCTTGACAAACGGAATCTTAGCTCCGTATGCTGCTATAAGCAAGGGGAACCGTAACTTCCGCTTCCGGATCATTCTCCGCCATTCCACTCCCGAGAGGACCCGCATGAGCACTACCGAGACCCAATCTGGCGCGGCAGCGAGGATCGGCTCTCGCGTTCGACGCAGGGCCGCCGCCGATCTGAGCTCGCAGCGAGGCAAGAACCTCGCCCTGATGCTCTTGGCGATGACGCAGTTCGTGGTGGTGATCGACGCGTCGATCGTGAACGTCGCGCTCCCGTCGATCGGCGCCCACCTGCACTTCTCCCGCGATGACCTCTCGTGGGTCGTGAACGCCTACACGCTGACCTTCGGCGGATTCCTGCTGCTCGGCGGACGCCTCGCCGACCTGCTCGGGCGCCGGCGGATGTTCATGATCGGCCTGGTCGTCTTCTCGCTCGCCTCGCTGGCCGGCGGCCTCGCCCAGTCCGAGGCATGGCTGATCGCCGCGCGTGCGGTCCAGGGCCTCGGCGCCGCGATCGTCTCGCCTGCGGCGCTATCGATCATCACGACTACGTTCGCCGAAGGCGCGGAGCGCAATCGCGCGCTGGGCATCTGGGGCGCCGTCGCCGGCGCCGGCGGCGCCGCCGGGGTACTGCTGGGCGGCATTCTCACGAGCGGTCTGAGCTGGCGGTGGGTGCTGTTCGTGAACGTCCCGATCGGCATCGCCGCGGCGACGCTCGCGCCTCGGCTGTTGCTCGAGAGCAAGTCCGAAGACGGCACCGAAGGCTTTGACATTCCCGGAGCTGTGACGGTCACGGCGGGCCTCGCGCTGCTCGTTTACACGGTGGTCGACGCGGTCAACGTCGGCTGGGGCTCGACGGGCACGCTCCTGCGGCTCGCCGGATCGGTCCTCCTGCTCGCGGCGTTCGTGGCGATCGAGCGCCGCCAGCGCCATCCGCTGCTGCCATTTTCGATCTTCCGCCTGCGCACGCTACGAGGAGCGGACATCGTGGGGCTGCTGATCGGCATGTCTCTGTTCTCGATGTTCTTCTTCATCTCGCTCTATCTACAGGACGTTCTGGGCTTCTCGGCGATCAAGACAGGGCTCTCCTATCTGCCGCTGGCGGTGGGGATAATCATCTCGGCCGGGGTCGGCTCGCAGCTCGTGACACGCATCGGCTTCAAGCCGGTCCTGATCGCAGGTCTGCTGCTGATCGCGGGCGGCTCTGGTCTGGTTCTCGCAGGTACCCGCGCCGGGTGGGTCCTTCGGCGCCGACGTGCTGGGGCCGTCGCTGCTCGCCGCCTTCGGCCTCGGGTTCTCGTTCGTCTCGGTGACCATCGGCGCCGTGACGGGGACCAAGCCGCATGAGGCCGGCCTCGCCTCGGGGTTGATCAACACCTCCCAGCAAGTCGGCGGCGCGCTCGGCCTGGCGATTCTCGCGACCGTCGCCAATAGCCGCACTCAAGGCCTGCTGAGCGGCGGCGTGCACCCTTCGGTCGCTCTCACAAAAGGGTTCGACCGCGCCTTTCTCGTCGGTGCGGGCTTTGCGATCGTCGGCGCAATCCTCGCGGCTGTCCTGATCTCCTCGCGCGACAGCCGCGAGCAGGCGGAGGCCGCGAGTCGCGGCGAGCTCGAGGCGGTCCCTGCCTAAAGCCGGCCGGTCGCTCACGTTGGAGGTGAATCCATGTCCTCCGGTCACGTCGGCCGATAGATAGAGCGACTCCTCGCCGGTCAACAGCATCTCGCGTATCACGGGCTGAAGGGGCGTGGGCGTGACACGCGTCCCTCTACCGTTGAGGGCTCCGCTACCAGAGGACCGCGACAAGGAGCAGGCTGCAATGGCAGACAGGAAGGTAAAGCATCCCGGACCCGACCATGCGATCACGATCGAGGCGAATCCGGCACGGGTTCTGGTCACGGTAGCGGGACGACTCGTCGCCGACAGCACGCACGCTTTGACGCTCCGTGAGGCTGGCTACCCGCCCGTCCAGTACATACCGTTCAGCGATGTCGACGCTTCGCTGCTGGAGGCGACCGACAAGGCTACGTACTGCCCATACAAGGGAGACGCCAGCTATTACAGCGTCCCGATTGGCGGCATCAAGTCCGTGAACGCCATCTGGACCTATCAGGCTCCGTTCGCGGCTGTCGAGGAGATCAAGGGGCACGTCGCGTTCTATCCCGAGCGTGTTGATGCGATCACGGACAGAGTCCCTCCTGACTACACCCATGTCCATCCCGTTGATGCTGGCAACCCTGACCGACCGCCGCGACTTCGGCGAGGACTGGCTGCTGGAGCGAAAGCTCGACGGCGAGCGCTGCGTCGCGCGCAAGGACGGCGACGATGTGCGGCTCGAGTCGCGCACGGGAAAGACCTCACCGGCACCTACCCCGAGGTCCGGACCGCGGTCGCAGCCCAGGCCGGCGCGGATGCTGCTCGATGGCGAGGTGGTCGCCTACGACGGCGAGCAGACTTCCTTCGGCCGCCTCCAGCAGCGGCTCGGAGTCGCCAAGCCGTCCCCTCAGCTCGTGGACTCATACCCCGTCGTCTACTGCGTGTTCGACCTCCTCGAGCTCGACGGCGAGGATCTCACCGCCCGATCTCTGCTTCAGCGCCGCGCGCGGCTGACGGAAGCGATTCGGTCGAGCGACGCGTTGCAGTGATCGAGGCGTGCGGGGCGACTCCAGCGACGATTCGCCGAGGCGTGCCATCCGGCTGGGAGGGGCTCATCGCCAAGCGTGCGGATGCGCCGTATGCGACGGGCCGCTCGAAGGATTGGCTGAAGCTGAAGTGCGCATGGGAGCAGGAGTTCGTGATCGGCGGCTTCACCGACCCCGCGGGCAGCCGCACTGACTTCGGCGCTCTGCTCGTCGGCTACCACGAGGACGGCCAGCTCCGCTACGCCGGGAAGGTCGGCACCGGCTACAGCGCGGCGACGCTCCGCGACCTCGGTGCCAGGCTGCGCGCGCTCGAGACGCCCGAGTCGCCGTTCCTCGACGCGCGACCGATCCCGCGCGGCACACACTGGACCCACCCGAAGCTCGTCGGCCAGATCGGCTTCGCCGAGTGGACAACCGACGGTCGCCTGCGCCAGCCGCGCTTCCTCGGCCTGCGCGACGACAAGGGCCCGGACGAGGTAGTCCGCGAGCGCGCCGTCGTGAGCACGGTGGTGGGCAAGGCGCAGGATGCCAGGCCAGCTGACGCCGACCGCTGGGCTCCAGGCCGGACGTGCTGCGCGCGGCGGACCAGCGGATGGCGGCGCTCGTCGACCATGAACCGGAATTGGATCCCGACGGTTTGCTGGCCGGTTTGCCGCGCGACTTGTGGGGCGCCCTGGTGCTGCAGGTGATCGGCCAGCAGCTCTCTCTGGCAGCGGCAGGCGCGATCCTGGCCCGGCTCGAGGCGTTACAGGGCGGTCGGTTGCCGAGCCCGCCCGAGCTGCTTGGCATCCCCGCCGAGACGCTGCGTGGCATCGGCCTGTCGGGCGCAAAGTCGGTCTACCTGCACGACCTGGCCGCCCGTCTGGAGGATGGCCGGCTCGACCCCGAGGTGCTGGCGACGCTCGACGACGAGGAAGCCCGAACCGAGCTCATGCGGGTCAAGGGCGTGGGCCGGTTCACGGCCGATGGCGTGCTCATGCTCGCGCTTCGCCGACCGGACGTGTGGCCCGCCGCGGACTTGGCCTTCCGGCGTGCGGTCGAGCGAATTTGGCGGTTGGATGCGGCGGCGTCGCTCGATCAAGTGGACTCGATCGGCGAGCGCTTCCGGCCATGGCGGACGCTGGCCGCAACGTACCTTTACAACACGCTCAAGCGTCCGGTCTCCGTTGAATGAGGAACATACTTAGCATCCCCATTTGCAGGCCTTTTATGGCGACGGCAGGTTTCGAACCTGCGACCTCTCGCGTGTGAAGCGAGCGCTCTCCCACTGAGCTACGCCTCTGGCGCTCCAATCTACGCGCGTGGAGCTGGTTTCCGCCTCCGCGCAGCACACCCGGTCGCCGGCGATTGGATATTCGCCAAGCGGGTAACAGTGAATCTCGGCGCTGGGTGCTTGAGTGCCGCGACGATCACTATGGCCGGGGAAGGGATGATCTTTGATGAGAGGTGCTTTCGGAAGTCAGTCGAGGCGTGTGTCGACGCGAATGCTGCGGATCACGCTCGGGTTGGTCCTGGCGGCCGCGCTTGCGGCGGTCTGGGCAGCGCCGGCGATGGCGGGGATCGATCGCGAACTGTCGATCTTCGCCCAGTGTCCGACCGAAGCCCCGGAAGTCGAAGCGTGCGCGTACTCGACCGTCACCGGCGGAGAATTCAAGTTCGGCTCCAAAACGACGCCGATAGTCAACCCGGTCACGCTGCAGGGCGGGATCAAGACCGGCTCGCATGAACTCCAGCCGGCAAAGAATGGCGAAACGCTTTCGAAAACGCCTGAGCCGGCCGGCTCGCTCAGCGGAATCGGGCTACCGGGCGAAGAAATCACGGCGATCTCAGAACTGGCTGGGCCGGTGATCCTCAACTCGACCGGCCTGCTGACCGGCGGACCATCGGTGCAGCTGCCGCTGAAGGTCAAACTCGAAAACGTCGCGCTCGGAACGGAATGCTACATCGGCAGCAACAGCGAACCGATCGCGCTGACGCTGACGACGGGCACGACCGAACCGCCGCCGCCGAACACGCCGATCAGCGGCAAAACGGGCACGCTGAGCTTCCGCGCTGCGGGGAACATCATCCACGTGGCCGGGGTCACGGTCGTCGACAACGAATTCGCCGTCCCCGGCGCGAACGGCTGCGGGCCCGCCGGGAGCGAGGATTCGGTCGTCGATAGCGACGCTGGCCTTCCGTCGGCCGCCGGCAACAACTCGACGGTTCAGGAAACCGAATTCAGCCAGGCCTACTCCGAGAAAATCGCCCATCAGTTCATCCTGCCGGCGATCGGCCGTTGCGTGAAAGCGACGAGGGGCACGGGCGAATACGAAAACTCGAGCTGCACGGCAGGGTCCAACGGCGGCGAAGGCAAGTACAACTGGCAGGAAGGCCCGGGCTCGGCCGCCAAGTTCACGAGCAGCGGCTCGAAAACGACGCTCGAAGGAGTGGGCGGCGCCAAAGTCTCGTGCAGAAAATCAACGGGCGCAGGCGAATACACCGGCGCCAAGTCGCTGACCGACGCGATCACCCTGACGGGCTGCTCGCTGGCCTCCAGCCGAGCCAGCTGCCAGAGCTCGGGAGCCGCGGCGGGCGAAATCAAGACCAGCTCGCTGTCGGGCACGCTGGGCTTCATCGAGGACCAGTCCGGTCCCTCCGACGAACTGCTGGTATCGGTCGGCGTGGACCTCAGCAACGCCACCGCGCTGGTGGCGGCCGAATGCGCCGGGCTCAGCGAAGGCCTGAAAGTGACCGGCTCGGTGATCGGCTCGATCGGCAAACTGAACCGGATGAGCAAAACGCTGACCCTGACCGACACCCAGAGCTCGGGCAAACAGTCGCCCGAAGCCTTTGAAGAAGAGGCCAAAGACACGCTCTCGGCGACGCTCGGCTCGGGAGCCGAACAGGCCGGCCTGGCCAGCAAACAGACGATCAGAAACGAAGAAAAGCTCGAGGTCAAAGCGTCTCAGGAATAGACGCTGGAGTAGGGCTGGGGAGTGAGCTGACGGGCCGGGATCTTCCCGGCCCGTCGTTCGTTCGTTGCGGCCCGTCGTTCGTTGCGTCAGTCGTGCCTTCTCGTCACACGCGCGGAGCGATCGGGCCGAGCCGTCGCGGCGCCATATTGCGACGAGGCACGCGTGCGCTGGCGAGCTCGCGCTCGGGGACTCCGCGGCTGGCCCGCACGGCAGCGCCGGCTCCCCAGCTGAGACGGTCCGCTGGCTCGGGCCTGCCTGTGAAGTAGCCCTGGGCGAGGTCGCAGCCGAGCTCGCCGAGCAAGGCGAGCGTGCCACCGTCCTCGATCCCCTCAGCGACCACCCGCATGCCGAGCGCGTGTCCCAAGTCGATCGTCGAGCGGACCAGCTGCAGGTCACGGTCTCTTCCATCGCCGGCCATGCGCGTGATGAACGTCCTATCCAGCTTGAGCTCTCCCACTGAAAGCTCGCTGAGGTAGGCAAGCGAGGTGAAGCCTGTCCCAAAGTCGTCGATCGACACCACGACGCCAAGCTCGCTCAGTTCGTCCACGACGAGCCTGGCCCGATCCAACTCCGCGATGATGCTCGTCTCGGTGATCTCCAGCACGAGCGCATCTGCAGGTAGGCCGTGTCGGTCGAGCAGGTCGTTGACCAAGCGTGTGAAGCCGGCGTCGATCAGGTTCGTGGCGGACACGTTCACAGAGACCGCGAGTGCTCTTCCGGCGGCTCGCCAGGACGCGCACTGGCCGACAGCCTGCTCGAGCACCCATTCCGTGAGCCCTCTCATCAGGCCTGCCTGCTCGGCGAGCGGAAGAAAGTCCAGGGGCGGCACCAGTCCGAGTCGCGGATGCGGCCAGCGCACGAGCGCCTCCGCCGCGACAATCTCGCCGCTGCGCACGTCAAGCTGCGGTTGGTAGTGCAACGTGAGCTCCCCGTCGGCGATGGCGATCCGCAACTCGTCAGCCAGGCGCAACAGGCTCCCACTGTCGTCGAAGTCCTGCTGATAGAGGGCGAAAGGCTTGCCCCTCAGCTTGGCGCGATACATGGCAACGTCGGCGCACGCCACCAGGCCGTCGCTGTCGGTCGCATCGGCAGGCGCTCGTGCGATGCCGATGCTCGCGCCGATGCGAACGCTGACGGCGTCGAGCACGAAAGGTTGATCGAGACTGGCGGTGAGTCGCTGGGCGACGGCGGTCGCATCGTCGGCATCTGCGTCCATCAGCACCGCGACAAACTCGTCGCCGCCGAGCCTGACCAGCGCGTCCGTCGGACGCAGCGGTCCTCGAAGGCGCTCGCCGAGTTGCCGCAGCAGTTCATCTCCCGCGGGATGGCCAAAGGAATCGTTGATCTCCTTGAACCCGTCGAGATCGACATACAGAAAGGCCAGGCGCCGTTGCCGGATCGAGGAGTCGGCGTGATCGGCGAAAAAGGCATCGAGCACGCCGAACAGGAAGCGGCGGTTGCCCAAGCCCGTCAGGTGGTCGGTCACGGACTGATGCTGGCGCTCCTGCGTGAGGGTTCTCAGCCCACGGATCGACAACGTCAGCCTGATTCCCACGACCACCAGCGTTGCGGTGGCCAAGCCGATCGCCACGGGGCCGGGGTGATTGAGCGTCGCCAACAACAGGATGACCAGCGAGGAGACGGCAGCGAGCCCGGGCAGGAGAAAGCCCGTCGGCCGCTGCAGCGCGAGCGGGTTGGCGCGGCCGCTGGGCACCCACATCGCCAACGAGATCAAGAAGATGGAGGATGGCCAGGCGATTCCGTTGACGGCCACGCCGATGTGCGAGGCCCCAATGCCCGACCCGAACAGGTTGAACGTATCGCCCGTGGCGTTTACAGCCATTCCGACGGCTAGCAGAACCCACGGCGCGCGGCTTCTGCCCGCGAGCATCGCCGCGCTGCCCACCACCAGCGCGAGAAGCAGCAGATCCCCTACGGGGTAGGCGAGGTTCGTCGCCACGGCGAGCGTGGATCCCCCTGCGGAGTGCAGCAGGCTGTGGAACGCGAAAGTCGCACACACCGCCGCTGCTCCCAACGCCGCGATCGCGCTATCGAGCCAACTCGGGGTGTTCAGCCGTCTCACCTCGCCGCGGATGAACAGGACGACCCCCACGTACGCGAGCGGGAAGAAGCCGAGGTAGAAGGCGTCCGCCACGGACGGCGTGGAAGGCGTCGCTCCGCCCAGCGACTCGATCGTCAGCGCGAAATCTCCAAGCGCCCACGACAGCAAGCTCGCGCCGAGCGCGAGCGTCGCGATCCTGCCGGTCTTTCGCCGGAGTCCCCTTGCGATGCACAAGCCGGCGCCGGTCAGGTTGAAGGCGACGACTCCCCACCCGTCGATAAGCGTCGAGGACTCGCTTGCCGGACGCGCGATCAGGAGCCCCAGATAAGAGAGCAGCAGGCAGCCCATAACGAAATACACGAGCCAGATCGTCCTGACGTGGTGTCGGGCTCGCGAGGCGACGGGCGGATCGAGCGTTGCAGTGGTGGACACGTAGCTCTGACCTGCCGCTCGGCGGGGCCTGGCGAGGCCATGAATCCACTCGCGGCGGCTGGACGAAAAGCCCGGTTCTCACTCGCGCGAGTCGGGTGTTGCCGGGGCCGGAGCTCGGCATGGGCGCGGCGGGTTTCGAACCTGCGACCTCTCGCGTGTGAAGCAGCCGTGCTAGCTGGAGGCAACGCTCGAACTGGTCGACCGTTCTTGGCGTTCGGGGTGCGTACGGCTAAGCCGATACGGCTGGATTCGGTTGGATTAGATCGGGTTCGGGCAGAGAAACTAGAGTGCTGCCCAAAGCGATGTCGCGGTCGGGGGGCCCAGTCGTCGGACTGGCCGAACCTCCGCGCGCGAATCCGCCATACCAAACTATGCTGGGGTGGCTAGCTCCCCGGCTGTGACCTCGCAGGTGTCCCGCGATGGTTGGGGCTGCCACACAAGCTGTGGAGCGAGAGTGAGAAAGCTCGTCACGAGCTGTGGGTCGAAGTGGGTCCCGCTGCCCTGCGCGATCTCGGCAAGCGTCTGCTCCAGTGTCCAAGCCTCCTTGTAGGACCGTTTGGCGAGCAATGCGTCGTAAACGTCGACGATCGCGCAGATGCGAGCGGCGATTGGGATCTCCTCTTCCTTCAGCCCCGCCGGGTAGCCGCTTCCGTCCCAGCGCTCGTGGTGTGACATCGCGATCTCCCGCGCCATCTGGACCAGCGGGTTGGACGAGTCGGCGAGAATCTGCGCTCCGGTGGTGGTGTGCGCCTTGATGACCTCCCACTCCTCCGGGCTCAGCTTGCCGGGCTTGAGCAGGATGTGATCGGGAATGCCGATCTTGCCGATGTCGTGCATCGCGCTCGCGTGGCGGAGAACCTCGGCGTCCTCCTCGCTCCAGCCGATCTGCAGGGCGAGCTGCTGCGAGAGCCTGCCGATGCGCTGGATGTGCTCGCCGGTCTCGGTGTCGCGCGTGTCGACGGCTTGCGCGAGGCGCTGGATCAGCTCAAGCTGGCTTTCTCGCAACTGCCGTGCGAAGGCGTTTCGTTCGATGAACGCGCCGACGTAGTTGGCCGCAACGGTGCCGATCGCTGCCAGAGCCCATGCAGCCAACGGATAGGTGAGCGACGAGCACCGTGCCGCCTTCGAACACGGCCTGGGACACGAGCAGATAACCGACCGCGACGGCGCGGCGATCAGCAGCGAGGTGAAGACGCGAAATCTCAGCGAAGCCAGCGGCGCGATGAGTGCGCCGAGCACGATCGCGATCAGCGCAAGCCATCCTGGCGCCGGCTGGAGCGGATTGCCGTGCAGCGCCGTCCAGATCGCGTTCGCTTGGATCTCCGGTCCTGCCATCGGGCTGGCGGAGGTGGTGGAGGTCTGATGGACGTCCTGTAGCGTCGCCGAGGTGGCGCCGACGACGACGATCTTGCCCCGGAAGACCTGCGGCTTGACGCGACCTTCGAGCACGTCGGCGAAGGAGACGGTCCTGATCGTTCCCGGCGGCCCGCGAAAGTCGATCAGCGCGCGGTCGTCGGAGAAGCGCGACCGCTGGACCGTCGCCCCGGCGGCCTCGCGTCGCTGCGACCGCGAAGCTTTTCAGGCCGAGCAGCCGAGTAGGGGTAGCGACGGATGACCCCGCCGGATTCGGCGGGGAGGTTGGCGGCGGCCGCGACGGCGTGGGCCTGTTGGAGGGCTTCTTCTCCGCCAAGCACGTCGGTCTGGCCCGTGGCGTCGACTTCAGTCGTCGCAAGCACGACCGGTGCCTTCGACCGAGCGATCGATTCGTAGAGCGCCAGGTCGTCGCGCCTGTCGGTCGGCTCGGTGAACTGCACGTCGTAGGCGATCGCGCGCGCTCCGTCGGCCGCCAGGCGGTCGATCACCGCAGCGTGCAGCCTGCGCGGGAACGGCCACTGGCGGCGCAGATCGGAGAACGTCTTGTCGTCGATCGCCACGACGACGAATTCCGGGGGCTTTGGACGGCGAGCGCGCGCCGCGAAGCGCATGTCGATCGTGTCGCTCTCCAGGCGAGGCCAAGCGTCGGCGAGGTAGGAGCCGAGTCCGCCGACCAGCGCGACGAGCGCGGCGATCGTCACCGCGACGGTCTTCGGGCTCAGGCTCGGACGCCTCAAGCTTCAGCGCTCGCCGTGCTCAGCGCGCTTGCCAGGTAGCTGTGTCCCGCGCGGACGAGCACCGTGCGGTGGCGATGCAGATCGCGGACGCTGACAAGGCCCTGCTTGACGTCGTGAGCGTCCCGTCGCAGCGGTTGATCGTCTCCCAGTAGGTGCCGCGCACGGTGGCGACGCTGTTCTGACCGCGGGTGCTGTACTGACCGTGGTTGTCCTTGGCCCACAGGGCGGGCGACGCCCCCGAGCGCGCTGCCGTTGCGGCTGACCTGGCTCGCACGTCGCGAGCGCGCAGCCGCGCGGAGGCGGAAGCGTGAACGTCGTCATGCCTTTGCCCGGGCTCTGCGCCGACCGCGAAGGATCCGTGCCACAGCGTGGCGCTCTGCAGCTTGCCTGCGGCGTTGACGGCGGTCGTCAGTTCGACGACGCCGTTCTGCGCGTCGATCACCGAGCCGATCGGGATGCTCTGAGCCGCGCCGAGCGGCACTTGGCGCGGCGCTGCCTGGGAGTCGAATCAGCACGACGCCCGAGATCGTTCCGGCGACGGCCGTGTGTCCCAGCAAGGGCGGAGCGATCGACGGCGGGGTCAGCGCGCGAAGGTCGGGCGGGCTGGTGGCCGCAGGGATCGAAGCGACGCTCGCGGGAGTGGCGGGGCTCTGCGTCGTGAAGCTGGCATCGGCGCCGTAGGTGGTGCCCGAGGCGCAGCCTTCGCAGTCGCTGGCAACGATCCGGTAGTGGTAGGTCGCGCCTGGCGTAAGGCCGCTCAGCGCCTGGCTCAGCGGGTGTTCAGAGCTGTCCGCGCCGACGACGCCTTCGACGCGGGGCCTGGTTTCCGTACGCGGTGCTCGTGCCCCAATCGAAGTGGTAGGTCGTCAGCGCGCCTTGAGGGTTTGCGGTCCCGGTCAGCGTCGCGGTGCTCTGTCCGACAGCCTGCGCCGGCCGGTGACCGCGAGCGGCGCCGGCGCGGTCGTGAACGTGAGGTCCGGCCCGTAGGTGGTGCCTTCCGCGCAGCCGCCGCAGTTGCTCGCGACGACCCTGAAGTGGTAGCTGGTGTCCGGGGCTGAGCCCGGAAAGGCTCTGTTCAACGGCATGTTCGCTGCTGTCCGAGCCGACGCTCGCGTCAACCAGGGGCGCTTGGCTGCCATAGGCGGTGCTGGTGCCCCAGTCGAAGTGGTATGTCGTAGCCTGGCCGTTGGGATCGATCGCGCCGTGCAGCGTGCCACTCGTCAGTGTCGTGCCGGTCGCCGGCAGGGTGCTTGCCGTGGGCGCCGTGGCCGTGGTGAAGGTCTGGTCGGTGCCGTAGGTGGTGCCGCTGGCGTTCGTCGCGACCGCGCGGAAGTGATAGACGGTCGATGGCGCCAGTGCGTTCACGTTCGAGGAGACGATCGCGGCCGAGGCGCCGCTGCCGGCCGACGCGGGCGATGTCTGCGAGCCGTATTCGGAGGTCGGCCCGTACTGGAAGAAGTATTCCGTCGCCTGTGAGTTCGCGCCGACGGGAGCTGCGAGGGTCGCTGCGACTCTCGGCAACGTTTGAGGAGGTCGCCGCTCCCACGCTCGGCGCGAACGGTCAGCGTGCCGATCTTCCCGCCGTTGCCCATCTCCGTGAACCAGACGTTTCCATTTGGCCCGGCGGTGATCCCGTCAGGCTGGCTGTTGTTGGTCGGCGTCGCCGTCTGCGAGATCACTCCCGCGGTCGTGATCTGGCCGATCTCGCCGGGGTTGTTGAACTCCGTGAAGTAGAGGTTGCCGTCGTCGCCGGCCGTGATCCCTTCGGGCCTGATGTTCGACGGCAGCCGGTTTCGTACTGCGTGATCGCGCCCGCCGTCGTGATCCGCCCGATCCGGCCCGGGTTTGCTTCCTCGGTGAACCAGAGGTTGCCGTTGGGGCCAGCGGTGATGTTCTGCGGCTTGCTGTTGGCGGTCAGTCCGGTCGAGAACTCGGTGATCGTCCCTTCGGCGTGATCCGGCCGATCTTTGCCGGGTTTGCCGTCTCGGTGAACCAGAGGTTCCCGTCGGCGCCTGCGGCGATGCCCTGAGGCTTGCTGTTCGCGGTCAGGCCGCTCGTGAACTCCGTGATCGTTCCTGTCGGCGTGATCCGGCCGATCCCGCCCTGACCGGAGGAGATCGTGAACCAGAGGTTGCCGTCGCGACCCGCGGCTATCTGTGCCGGCTTGGCGGAGGTGAGGAGACCACTGGGGACCGAGAACTCGGTGATCGTCCCGGACGGCGTGATTCGGCCGATCTTTTCCTGGCGCGGCTCGGTGAACCATAGATTTCCGTCTGGACCGAGCGTGATGCCTTCGGCCGGCCCGCTCACACCGCTCGTGAATTCGGTGATCGTCCCCGAAGGCGTGATCCGCCCGATTGCGCCCGGACCCGTGCTCTCGGCGAACCAGAGGTTGCCATCGGGGCCGGCCGTGATCGCAGACGGACCACGGCCGCCGGTGAGCAGCGGGAACTCGGTCATCGTCGGCGCGGCTTCCGCCGATGCGATCGCGAGAAATGGGCACATGACGAAGATCGCCAAGACCGCTGCCCTCCACCGAAGTCGCATGGGTCCTGTATCGGCTATGGCTCGCCGCTGTCTTAGCGCCCGCCGCGAAACCTCGCGCGAACGTACGGGCAAATGCCGGACCGGAGATCGCGGCCAGGGCCACAGCGCCTTCGGCGCTCGAAACGCGGGGCTCGCCTGCCGTGCTGCCGACGCGAGATTCCGCAGGCCACCAGTGCAGGCGACCGTCGAATGGGCGCGGCGGGTTTCGAACCTGCGACCTCTCGCGTGTGAAGCGAGCGCTCTCCCACTGAGCTACGCGCCCTGGCGCTCCCGAGTGTATTGAGCCGGATGCCGCCGAGTCACACGCGCAGCACCGTGCGTCGCTGGGAGAGCTGCGAGGTCGTGCGCTCGGGCAGGAGCCAGGGCGGGGCATCCTCGAGCGCTCGTGCGGCGGCGGAGCGCCCCGCAGCTCGCGCCTCGTCGATCTGGTGAAACTCGAACAGACCGACGCCCGGCACGCGCACCTCGATCGTGAAGTCGGCGTGCAGCCGAGCGGCTTCGGCCGTGTTGGCGCTCGACAGCAGCGCGATGCGGTGCATCGTCCCCGTCAGCGACGGCAGACGCACGCCTCGCCTGTCGGCGTCGCGATTGCCTCGGCCGCCGAGATTCGCGTCTTCCGGCTGCTCACGCTGCTCGCCGCCCTTGATGTCGACGGCCAGCACCGGTCCCTCGCCGGTGAACGTCATCGGGGCGAGGGGCAGGTTGTCGAGCAGCGATCCGTCGATCAACAGACGTTCCGCGCGCACCTGCGGGGGGGCGATCAGCGGCAGCGCCATGCTGGATCCGACCGCGAGGAAGACGGGACCGTCGCGGTCTATCACCAGGCTGCTGCGTCTGAGGTCGACGCTCGCCGAGTAGAAGGCGCGATCGAGTTCCTCGATACGCACGTCCCCGTACACACGTTCGAGCATCGCGCGCGCCTTCTGTCCCTTGATCAACGCTGTGCGCGGCAGCGTGTAGTCGTTCATCGGGTTGCGGCGCACCCACTCCTCGTAGCAGTGGGCGTCGATCGCGTCGCTGCCGTGCCCGCAGGCGAGCAGGCCGCCGACGAACGCGCCCATGCTGACCCCACCCACCCGGTCGATCACGACGCCGGCGCTCTGCAGCTGCTCGAGCACGCCGATGTGCGCAAACGCCCGCGCTCCGCCGCCACTGAGCACGACGCCCACGGCCCGTCCCGACAGCCGCCGAGCCATGCGCGCCAGGTCGCCGCGGCGGCGATCGCCGCTCCTGATCGCGAACGTGCTCGCCGGCGCCAGCTCCGCGATCCAGCCCGCCAGCGACCCCGACCCTCGCTCGACCCCGTAGCCGAGCAGGTCGCACCCTTGCAGCGCGGCGCAGTCCCGAGCAAGGCGTGCCGAGCCGCCCGGGCCAGGCGCGCTCGCGTCGACCGCGACGATCACGCGATCGGCCCGCGCGAGGCAGAACTCGTCCCACGCGCTCGTGCGCTCACACGCGCCGCACACCAGCACGACCTGATCGTGATCCAGCTCGCAACGCTCGACCAGCGGGGTGAACCTGGCCACGGCGTCCTGCGAGCTGGTGCTGGCGTCGAGCTCGGCCGGTCGAGCCCCGGGGGCCTTCGCATCGCCGGGATGCAGTACCGCCACTCGGCCCCACGTGCACAGCATGCGACTGAGCTCGTCCGCGAGATCGATCAGCGGAACCCCGTCGCCAAGCGCGTGCAGGGCAATCGTCACCGGACGCCCGCGCCGCAGCGGGATCGCGCGGCTGGCCTTCAGCTGGGCGCCGAGCGCGCGGGCCAGGCTGAGCGTGAGCTCCGGTTCGGATCGCAGCAGCGACTCGAAATGTGGTCGCGTGATCTTCAGCAGCTCGGTGTCGCGCAGCGCGCGCACCGAGGCATTGCGTGTCGAGTCGCCGAGCAGCGCGAGCTCGCCGAGCACTGCCCCGCGCGTGAGCGTGTTGACCGTCTCCGGTTCGGAGCCCTCGCGAACCACCTCGAGCTGACCGAGGCGAACGACGTACACGCTGTCCGCATAGTCGCCTTCGCGAAACAACCACTCGCTGCGCTTCAGGCTGACGGCGCTCCCCAGCTCGGCGATCTCGGTGCGCATCGCATCGGACAGCGGCGCGAACACCGGCACGTTTCGCAGGAACTCGGCGACCGACTGATGTGCGGCGAGGGCATGCTCGTCGTGGGACTCGGCGAGCGGTGGGAGGCTGGGATCGTCGAACAGGTCGCCCTCGGCGAGCTCCTTGGCCGAGCGCTCGAGGCTCTCCCGGGCCTCGTCCGTCAGCGTGTCCCGCGTACCCGGGCGCGTGACGACGAGGCCGAGGCAGGCCACCGAGCCGACGAAGAAGCAGCCGCCCGCGAACAGCCATCCGTGCTCGAACGCGTGCAGCGCCTGCAGCGGGCTCGGCCTGCCGAGGATCGCGATCAGCAGCGCGACTCCGAGCGCGGCGCCCAACTGGCGGGCAACGGAGTTCAGGGAAGTCGCCACCGCAAATCGCGGCCCCGGCACCGAGCCGACCGCGGCCCCGCTCAGGGTGGGGAAGGTCAGACCGGCTCCGATGCCTAGGATCACCATCCCCGGCAGCCACTCGCCCAGGAAGTTCGAGCGGACGCCGAGCTGGGAGGCGAAGTAGGCCATCCCCGCGGCCCACACCAGCGCCCCCGGCACCACGACCGGGCGATGTCCCACCCGCTGCACGAGTCGGCTCGCGGGACCCGCGACGGCCATCGCGACGAACGGGCCGGGCGTGAGGGCCAGGCCGGCATGGAGGATCGAGTAACGCCACACGGTCGTCAGGAACAGGACGTTGCACAGCGTGTAGGCGTAGAAGCCGCTGGCCATCACGATCGTCACGCCGTTGGACAGCGCGAAAGCACGGATTCGCAGCAGCGACAGGTCGACGACGGGCGTGCGCTGACGGCTCGAACGCACGACGAAGTAGACGCCGAGCAACAGCGCCGCCGCG
This sequence comes from uncultured Solirubrobacteraceae bacterium, assembly GCA_963846205.1. Taxonomy (GTDB): domain Bacteria; phylum Actinomycetota; class Thermoleophilia; order Solirubrobacterales; family Solirubrobacteraceae; genus Palsa-744. The sequence goes on from CAWJVB010000008.1 coordinate 147,438, forward strand.
AACGCCGCCACGACGCGGGCGTTGCCCCAGCCCCATTCCTGTCCCTTGACGACTCCGAGCACGAGGGTTGCGATCGCCAGCGCGAGCACCACGCTGCCGCGTATGTCGGGCACCTGCCTGCGGCCGGGTGCGCGACTCTCCACGAGCACTCGCCTCGCCAGCACGAACGCGACGATCCCGACCGGGATGTTCACGAGGAACACCAGTCGCCAACTGGACGCGGTGATCAAGAGACCGCCGAGCGGAGGGCCGATGCCGGCGGCGAGCGCCGCGACCGCCGACCACAGCGCTACCGCATGCATGCGCTCGCGGGCGTCGTGCGCCTCGAGCACGATCGCGAGCGAGCTCGGTACGAGCGCCGCGGCACCGGCGGCCTGAATGGCGCGCGCGGCGATCAGCATGCTCAGCGAAGACGACACTGCGCACAGGGCGGAGCCCAGCGTGAACAGCAGCAGGGCCCCACAGAACACGCGGCGGCGCCCGAGCAGGTCGGCCAGCTGGCCGCCGCCGACGAGGAACGCCGCGAACACGATGTTGTAGGCGTTCAGGACCCAGGAGACGCTGGACAGGCTCGTGGCCGAAAAGTGCTGCGCGATGTTCGGCACGGCGATGTTGACGATCGTCGCGTCGACGAACGCCATGAAGCAGCCCAGCACCGCGACCGCCAGCACTGCCCGCGGCGTGGACACGCGGCGCCGCTGGCGGGTCGCCGAATCGGCGGCCGGACTGTGCTCCAGAGCTTGGGGGCTCGGCGCCTCCGGCGCGCCGATCGTCTGGTAGAGCTGCTCGGCCGGCATAACGAGGAAGCTACGCGAGGGCTCGTCAGCGCACATCGGGAGAACTCCCCATGTTGGGAGCGGCGGCTACCTATCTTGGAAGGTCAGACTCGAGGCGCTGGTCCTAGACCCGAGGGTCTGGGCCCAGACCGAGGCGCTGGGGTCAGACCGAGGCGCTGGGGTCAGACCGAGGCGCTGGGTTCAGACCGAGGCGCTGGGGTCAGACCGAGGCGCTGGTTCTCAGACCGAGGCGCTGGGCCTCGGCGCTCGCCTCGCCACGGGTGCGCACGCCCAGCTTGCCCAGGATCGCCGACACGTGATGGTCGATCGTCTTCTCGGATACGACCAGGTGCTCGGCGATCTGGGCGTTGCGCTGGCCCTCGACCAGCAACCCGAGCACCTCGAGCTCGCGCGCGGTCAGGCCCGCCGGGTTCTCGCGCGTGCGCGCTCGCGGTCCGCGCGGCACGGGGGCACCGAGCTCGCGCAAGCGCGAGGCGGCGAGCTTTGCAGCGGGGTTCGCGCCGAGCCTCTGGAACTCCGCGAGCGCTTTTTGCAAACCGTCCGCGTCGGCGTCGAGCAGCGCGACGGCGCCCTCGTATGGGCATCCGTTCGCGAGCCAGCGCTCACTTGCAGCAGCCCACCCGCCGGCCATCTCCAGTCGATACATCTCCTCGCCGACGTCCGGGATCGGCTGATCGGCTCCTGCGCGCCAGCGCCAGTAGGCGAGACCCGCCGACCACCACGTTCCGCTCGGGTCCGGTTGCGAGGCGAGCTCGGTCTCGGCGATCGCATCCTGCCCGCGTCCCTCCAGCCACGCCGCCTCGGCTCGCGCGATCGCCACGGGGGCAATCCACTGCAGCTCCTGGCGAGGCTGCGCCAGGGCGAGCGCCTCGTCGAGCGGACCCCACACATCGGGGTCGCCGCGCCGCGCTCGCACCAACCCCAGGGCGACCAGTGCGTGGATGCGCGCAAACGGGCACTGGTCGGCGAGGCAGATCTGCGCTACCTGCGCGGCGTCCGACCAATGACCCTGCGCGAGCAGGACCTTCGACTGCCAGCTGAGCAGGTAGTAGCGCCACACGTCGTAGTCGCCCACGCTGCAGTGCTCGAGGCCGGCTTCGATGTAGGGCTCGGCGACCTCGTATTCGCGCCGGCGACACGCGGTGCGCACGATGATCACGCAGGTCGTCGCGGCCAGCGAGTCCAGGCCCGCTCGTCTGAAGATCTCGAGGGCCTCGACGAGCTTCTCCAGGCCGCCTGGGACGCCGGTGAAGTACTCCGCCCAGCCGACCGTCTGCAGCGCCTCGACGCGGCTCGGATCGTCGTCGAGATCCTCGGCCAGCTGCTGCGCTCGCTGCGCCCCGTCGAGCGCCGCCCGAGGTTCCTCGGCAGCGAGTCGCAAGCGCGCCACCTGACAGGAGGCGCTGACCAGGTCGCCGCTTGGCGGCTCATCGAGCAGCGTGAGCGCGCGCTGTGCGGCTTCGAGCCCCTCGGGCAGGCTGCCTGTCATCCACAGCAGCTGGGCGAGGACGCTCAGAGCGGCTCCCTGGTTGCGACGATCCTTCAGTTGCTCGTAGCAGCTGAGCGTCTCGCGCTGCGCCGCCACAGCCTCTGGCAGCTCGACGATCAGGAACGACTCCTCGGCGCACGCCCCGGACAGCTGCGCGCGTGCGTCCAGAGAGGCGAGATCAGCGACGTCGAGGGCTCGGCGATAGTGCACGGCCGCCTCGCGATGAGCGCCCAGCCGGGAGGCTTGCCGGCCGGCGAGTGGTGCGAACCTCAGCACCAGCTCGCGGTCGCCGACGGCCTCGGCGTGCTGGGCGAGATCGGCTGGGTCCGCGGCGCCGCTGTCCGGCCCGGCGAGCAGCTCCAGCGCCCGCCGGTGCAGGGCATCCCGTCGATGACCTGGAATCGAGTCCTCGACCGCCAGACGCGCCAACTCGTGCCGGAAGCAGACGACCCCCGCGTTGGCGGCCACGACGCCTGAGGCAGTCGCCTCCTCGAAGAACTCGAAGTCGCCCGACGCGAGCGCCTTCAAGAGCCACAGATCGGCCTGCGGGCCGGCGACGGCGACGGCGTCGATCAGCCGCCGTGCTCCCTCGCTGAGACGGGCGACCCGGCCGAGCACCGCATCCCGTACCGTCTCGGGAATCTCCTCGTTGCCGGATGCCAGCGCCTCGGTAACGTAGAACGGATTTCCGTCGGTCCTGCGATATAGCTCCTCGCCGAACGAGCCATGCGTCGAGGCCATCCCGACGACGGCCTCCAGCGACAGCGGCTGCAATCGAAGCCGTGCGATCGGCGCCGCGGCGGCCGCCTCGGCGAGCACGAGTCGCAACGGATGCCAGCGGTCCAACTCGTCGTCTCGATAGCTGACGATGATCAGCGCCGGAGTGCTGCGCGTGTGCCCGCCGAGGATGCGGAGCACGTCGAGCGTTGCCTCGTCGGCGACGTGCATGTCCTCGAGCACGACAATCGAGACGCGCTGGTCGACCAGTACCGCCTCTAGAACGGCCGCCACATGGTGAGGAGTGGCCCCTTCCTCGAGAGTCTCGGCGAGCTGTCCCTGCACGGCGCCGGCGATATCGAACATGGGTCCGAGCGGACGCGGCGTGAACAGCTCATCGCATTTACCCCACAGCACGTTCGTCGCCCCGGAGGCGTCCTCGCAGAACTGCCTGATCAGAGCCGTCTTGCCGATTCCGGCCTCTCCGTACACGAGCGCCAGCCGCCCCTGCCCGCTGTCGGCAACCGTAGCCAGCATGTCCGCGAGAGCGCCGAGCTCAGTGGAGCGCTCGAACAGTCCGATCGGTTCGGCTGTGCGCTGCGTTTGCATAACCAAGGCCCCCCGGCGCACGCGACACCCGGTCAGCGTGCACACCATCCATCATCCTACGCCCCCGACCGCACGCACGAGCAAATCGCCCAAGATAGGTACCCGTCGCAGCCAACATGGGGAGTTCTCCCGATGTGCACGACGTGCTTGGCTCGTAGCTTCGAGGCATGGCCGCATGGCCACCGACCGAAAGGAGCGAGATGCCTCGATACATGGTGCAACGAAGCTTCCCCGACGGGCTGCGGATCGCTGCGGAGGACGGGGGGGTCGAGGTCTGCCGCAGGGTTGTCGAGAGAAACACAGACGAGGGCGTCACCTGGCTCAGCTCGTTCGTGAGCGAGGACAGGAAGCACAGCTTCTGCGTGTACGACGCGCCCACTCCCGAGGCCATCCGCAAGAGCGCCGCCCGCAACGAGCTGCCAGTCGATCAGATCACACGGGTGCGGGTGCTGGACCCGTATTTCTATTCCTAGGGCCGAGACCGCACGAAGACCGCGAGGAACGCCGTGGATCACACACTCACAGAGACAGTGTCGGTGCTGATGACCGATCTGGTCGGCTCGACCGCGATGGCTACTCGCGTCGGCCCTGCGGCGGCGGAGAGCCTGCGTCAGGAACATTTCGGGCTGCTGCGCGGGGCGCTGGACCGGACCGGCGGCAGGGAGGTCAAGAACCTCGGCGACGGGTTGATGGTCGTGTTCGCGAGCGCCTCCAAGGCGTTGCGGTGTGCGGTCGAGATGCAGCAGGCGGTCGAGGGGCGCAACCGGCGCGCCGAGCAGCAGCTCGGCGTGCGGATCGGCGTCAGCCTCGGCGAGGCGACGGCCGAGGACGGCGACTACTTCGGCGAGCCGGTCGTCGAGTCCGCGCGGCTGTGCGCCTCGGCCGAGGGCGGGCAGGTCGTCGTCAACGCCGTGGTTCGCCAGATCGCCGGCGCGCGCGAGGGCCTCAGCTTCAAGGCGCTCGGCGAGCTCGAGCTGAAGGGCATATCCGAGCCGGTGCCGGCGTTCGAGCTCCAGTGGGAGCCGGTGATCGCGACGGGCATCGCCCTGCCCGAGCGCCTGCGCGAGCTGCCGGCGACCGGCTACGTCGGACGCGAGGCGGAGCGGGCGCGGCTCGCCGAGCTGTGGGAGCAGGCGGGCCAGGGCGCGCTGCGGCTGGCCCTGATCAGCGGCGAGGCGGGTGTCGGCAAGACGCGGCTGGCCGCCCATCTGGCGTTGCAGGCGCGCGAGCAGGGCGCAACCGTCCTGTACGGGCGCTGTGACGAGGACCTCGGCGTTCCCTACCAGCCCTGGACGCAGGCGCTCGCCCATCTGGTCAGAGAGGCGCCCCGGCCGATGCTCGACGGCCATGTAGAGCAACACGGCGGCGACCTCGCCCGCCTCGTGCCGGCGCTGCGAGATCGCGTCGCGGACCTGCCCGTCCCGCGCCACAGCGATCCCGAAACGGAGCGTTATCTGCTGTTCGCCGCCGCCGCGGGACTGCTCGAAGCCGCGGGAGCCGACGAGCCGCTGCTGCTGATCCTCGACGACCTGCAGTGGGCCGATCAGCCGACGCTCTCGCTGCTTCGCCACGTGATGGCGTGCTCGTCGATGCGAGTGATGGTCCTCGGCGTGTACCGCGAGTCCGACCTCTCGCGCGACCACCCGCTGACGGCGCTGCTCGCCGATCTTCACCGCGAGCATGGCGGCGATCGCATCAAGCTCACGGGACTGGAGTCAGCAGACGTACTGGCGTTGATCGAGGCCCTGGCCGGGCACGAGCTGGATCAGAGCGGCCGTGAGCTCGCGCTGCAGATCACGCGCGAGACGGCCGGCAACCCGTTCTTCGCCGGCGAGCTGATTCGCCACCTGAGCGAGTCGGGGACGATCGTGCACGAGCAGGGCAAGCGCTTGCAAGTGGTCGGCGAGGTGGCCGAGCTGGGCCTGCCCCAGAGCGTGCGCGAGGTGACCGGAAGGCGTGTGGAGCGCCTCGGCCCCGATGCGCGCACGGCGCTCAGCGTCGCCGCGGTGATCGGCCGCGAATTCGACCTCGAGCTGCTCTCTGCGGCGGTGGATCTGCCCCAGCAGCGGCTGCTCGACCTGCTCGACGAGGCGGTCGCCGCGTCGCTGTTGCAGGAGAGCGCCGAGCGGGCCGGGCGCTTCACCTTCACCCACGCGCTGGTCGAGCACACGCTGTATGCCGACCTCGGGCGCACTCGCCGCGCGCTGCTTCATCGCGAGATAGCGCAAGCGCTCGAGCAGCAATGTGGCGAGGACCCCGGCGAGCGCCTCGGCGAGCTGGCCCACCACTGGGGCGCGGCTGTCGTCAGCGGCGACGCGGACAAGGCGATTCACTACGCGCGCCTGGCAGGGGAGCGAGCGCTCGAGCAGCTGGCCCCGGACGAGGCCGTGCGCTGGTATCGGCGGGCGCTCGAGCTGCACGAGCACGGCCCGGATGGCGGCTCGCGCGAGCGCTGCGAGCTGCTGATCGGCCTGGGCGAGGCTCAGCGCCAGATCGGCGACCCGGAGTTTCGCCGGACGCTGCTGGACGCGGCAGAGCTCGCCCAGGAGCTCGGCGACACCGATCGCTTGTGGCGCGCGGTGCTCGCCAACAGCCGAGGATGGACGACCGCCAACCGGTTTGGCGCGCTGGACTCCGAGCGGGTGCAGGCGCTTGAGACCGCGGCGCGAGCGCTCGCCGAGGATGATCCGCGGCGGGGTCAGGCGCTTGCGCTGCTTGCCTGCGAGCTGCGCAGGGGTGGCCAGCCCGAGCGCTGCAGGGAGTTGGCCGTGGAGGCCGTTCGCATAGCCCGGGCCGCGGGCGATCCGGCCGTGCTGGCGCGCACACTCGCCAACGCGTCGTCGGCCACTTGGGGTGCCGACACGCTGGCGGAGCGCCAGCAGGTGACGGAGGAGTTGCTGGAGCTCGTCCAGGGGCTGGAGGACCCGCGACTTCTGTTCTGGGCGAGTCTCAGACAGATGATCGTCGGCATGCAGGCCGGAGATCGATCGCAGGTCGAGTCGAGCATCGCGGCGATCCGCACGATGGCCGCCTCGGTTCCAGAGCCGTCGATCCGCTGGACGCGACTCAAGCTCGAGTCCGGCTGGGCGCTGGTGCAGGGGGATCTGGAAGCGTCCGAGCGATGGGCGTTCGAGGCGCGCGAGCTGGCGGTCTCATCCGGCGAGCCCGACGCCGTGTCTTCATTTGGCGGAGCGCTCAGCCGGGTTCGCTTCTTTGAAGGGCGACTGGGAGAGCTCGTCGAGCCGACGCTGCAGTACGCACAACGCCCCGACAGTCTCGCGAGCTGGAGTGCCGCTGCCGCGCTGTCGCTGCTCGAGGCCGGCCGCCCCGAGGAGGCGCGCGAGCTGGCCCTGGCCGCCGACTTCAAAGGGTCTCGCTGGGATGAGACGTGGTTGCTGGCGATGCTGATCTGGGCGCGGGTCTGCTGGCGTCTGGGAATCGCCGATCGCGCGGCCGAGTTGCTCGAGCTGCTGGCGCCGTCCAGCGGGCAATTCGTAGCGGGCGGCACGCTCATATCCGGCGCCAGCGACGCGGCGCTCGGAGCGCTGGCCGGCATGCTCGAACGCCATGCGGACGCCGACCGCTACTTCGCCGCTGCCGCACAGCTCGAGGAGCACCTAGGCGCACCGCTGTTCCTCGCTCGCACGCGGCTCGACTGGGCGGCGGCGCTGCTCGCCCGCGGCGGTGCCGAGGCTCTCGATCGCGCGCAGGCTCTGATCGGGCAGGCCGAGCACACCGGCGTTAGCCTGCAGGCAGAGGGCATCCTGCGAGAGGTGGCCGAGCGCCGCGCCGTCGTCGCGGCGCTCGGCGACGAGCGCACGAGCGCTCGCTGCTAGCCCGACCTGCCCAGACGCGAAGGCGCAGCCAGGAGCGCCAGCGCGATCAGGCCGCGATCGGCACGTGGCCGGGCTGTAGGCGACGCGCTCGAGCCACGCCCTCGCGACTCCCGCAGCGGCTGCCGGTGCCTACAGTGGCGACATGCGTCGCGGTGCTCCCGAGATCCCACGGCGGCTCGAGCGCACGCGCGCCGCCTGCGCCGGCACGGTTGTGGCGCGCTTCGCGATGGCGATCGCGCTCGTCGCAGTTGGCCTGAGTACGCTTGGCTGCGCCAACGCGGGCAAAGGCGCCGCGGGGTCGTTCCACCCGCGCGTCGAGGGCACGCTGACAGTGGCCACCGCGCAGATTCCCAACCCCGGCTTCTGGTCGGGGACGTTTGCGCACCCGACTGGTGGCTTTGAGTACGCGCTTGCGCACCAGCTCGCGGCGCGCTTCGGGCTGTCGCGTGTGAAGGTCGTGGAGGTACCGTTTGGCAAGCTCGTGCACGGGCAGCTCGGTGGCGCCGACCTGGCCCTGTCGGATATCACGATCACCGAACGGCGCGAGCAGTACTTGGACTTCTCGACTCCGTACCTGAGCGCTCCGCCGGCGATCGTCGTTCGCCCCGGCACGCAGGTTGCTGACGTCAAGGCCGCTCGCGACCTGCGCTGGGCGGTGCAGAACGAAACCACGCTGAAGGAAGCGCTGGAGAAGGAAATAGAACCAACTACGAGGACGTTGGTGTTCGAGCACCAGGCCGAAAAGCTGGCCGCGCTGGAAGACGGGCGCGTCGACGCGGTGCTGCTGGACCTGCCCGTCGCGCTCGCGTACGCGAGGGAATCGCCGCGCAAGTTCGCAGTCGCCGCGCAGCTGCCGAGCGAAGCGGTGCTCGGCGCGGCGCTGCCGTCGGGCTCGGGCAACACCGAAGCGGTTGACTCGGCGATTCGCGGGCTGAACGCCGAAGGCGAGATCGACCGCCTCGCGCACCGCTGGCTGCACGCCGAACTCGAAGAAGGCGCGGCCGAAGGCATACCCGTGCTGAGGACCGAAGAATGAGCCCGCCATGAGCCGTCCGCTGCTCGCGCTCGTCGAACTATCGACGCCAAAAGGCGCGCCCTGGGAGTTCCTGGTCGTGTTTGCAGTGCTGCTGCTCGGGCCAGTTCTGTTCCGTCGCGCCGGCATCCCCGGGATCATCGGCCTGCTCGTCGGCGGCTATGCGATCGGGCCGCACGGCCTATCGCTGATCGGCGCGGGCAACAGCACGCTGCCCGACCTCGGCCAGCTGGGGCTGCTGTACCTGATGTTCGTGGCCGGCGTCGAGCTGAACCTGAACCTGCTGCGCAAGCATCGGCGCTCGGCCGTCACGTTTGGGTTGCTCACGTTCGCCCTGCCGTTCGCGCTCGGCGCGCTCGTCGGGTTTGCGCTCGGCTGGGAAGCGCTCGCCGCGATCCTGCTCGGCGCGCTGCTCGGCTCGCACACCTTGATCACCTATCCCTACGTCAAAGAGGCGGGACTCGCGTCCGACCCCGCGGTCGCGACGGGGGTCGGCTCGACCGTGCTGACGGACACGCTCGCGCTGGTCGTGCTGGCGGCCGTAGCCGGGTCGGTGGCCGGGCATCGCTCGAGCTTCGATATCGCCGCGCAGATCGTGATCGGGATGGTCGTGCTGGTCGGCTTCAGCCTGTTTGCGCTGCCGCTGCTCGCCGGTTGGGCGTTTCGCTTGTTCGGCGCCGAGCGCGCCGTGCGCTACGTCGTGGCGATCACCGCGTTCCTATCCGCGGCCACTGTCGCCGAGCTGTTCGGCATCGAGGGCATCGTCGGCGCGTTCTTCGCCGGTCTCGGCATGAACCGCCTGGTGCCCAACGAGGGGCAGCTGATGGACCGCATCGAATTCTTCGGTGGCGCCGTGTTCATCCCCGTGTTCCTCGTGTCGGTCGGCCTGATCCTGAACCCGGGCGTGATGGTCAAAGGCGAAACGCTTGCGCTCGCCGGCCTGTTCATCCTCGCGTGCCTCGGGGGCAAGGCGCTCGCCGCCGCGATCTGCGCGCGTCTGTTCGGCTTCTCGCGCGCGCAGGGCGGCCTGCTGTTCTCGCTTAGCGCCGCGCAGGCGGCGGCCACGCTGGCAGGCACCGTGATCGGCTTCCAGCTTGGCCTGTTCAGCAGCGCCGTCGTGAACGCCGTGCTCGTCGTGATCTTCGTCAGCGTGCTCGTCTCGACGATGGTCGGCACCCGCGCGGCCGATCGCGTTGTGGTATCCGAGGGACCGAGCCCGCTCGGGACGCGCGTGGTCGTGGGCGTCACCGACGCCGAGCTCGCCACCGGCGCGCTGACGCTCGCGCGCAGGATTGCGCGCGCCGACGGCGGCGTCGTGTATCCCGTGCTCGTCGTGCCCGAATCCGCGCCGTTCGCGCCGAAGCCGGCGCTCGCGCGACTCAACGAGATCGTCAGCGCGGTAGGCATCGACGGCCAGCTGATGACGATCATCGATCGCTCGGTGCTGCACGGGGCGCTGCGCGTCGGTCGCTCGCAGGAAGCGACGCTCGTGCTCGTCGCAGAGCCGCATGCGCTCGACGGGCGGGAGCAGCAGGAGCCGGCGCTCGCCTCGCGCGCCGGCGCCGAGGTCGGCTCACCGGCGCCTCCCGTCGCAGTGGTGCGCGGCAACGCCCAGCGCCTCGGCGTTGTGCGCACGCGCGTGGAGGGCGACGAGGCCGATACGCCGGCGATCGTCGCGGAGATGGCCAGGCGCGTGGCCGGAGGCCCGGCATTCCAGCTCGGTGAGGATCACGCCGATTGGTCGGAGCTGCTCGCGCCCGGCGACGTCACGTTCGTGTCGAGCGAGCTCGGCGAGACGCTGGCGGGGCTTCCCGAAGCCGCCGACGGCCTCGTCGTCAGCGCCGTCGCCGAGTGGCTCGTCCGCGAGGAGGCCGCCGATGAGGAGACCCCCGAGCTGCCCGGCGAAGCGACCAGCGTGTAGCGAGGAGCGTCTAGCGAGCCTGCCGCGCCGGAGCGGGCGGGCGCCCGCTCAGATCTGCACGATCACCTTGCCGGTGTTACCGCCGGTGAACAGCAGGTTGAGCGCGTCGGGCGCGTGCTCGAGACCCTCGACGACATGCTCGGAGGACTTGATTTTTCCTTCGCCGAGCCAGCGTGCCATCTCTTCGCGCGCGGCGGGCATCCGGTCGAAGTAGTCGAGGATCAAGAAGCCCTCCATGCGCCCGCGCTTGATGATCAGGTTGGCGTAGTTGGCCGGGCCCTTGGCGGCGGAGCGGTCGTTGTAGCCGGAGATGGCGCCGCACAGCACGATGCGCCCGCGCAGCGCGAGCTGGGCGAGGCACGCGTCGAGGATCTCGCCGCCGACGTTGTCGAAGTACAAATCGATCCCGTCCGGCGCGGCCTCGCGCAGGCGCGCAGCGACGTCCTCGCCCTTGTAGTCGATCGCCTCGTCGAAGCCGAGGTCCTCGACGATATGCCTGCACTTCTCGGGGCCGCCGGCGATGCCGATCACCTTGCCGGCGCCCTTGATCTTGGCGATCTGCCCGACGGTCGAGCCGGTTGCGCCGGCGGCGCCGCTGACGACGACGACGTCGCCCTCCTGCACTCGGCCGACGTCGATCAGGCCGAAGTACGCCGTCATGCCGGTGACGCCGAACAGGCTCAGCGCGAGCGTCGGCGGGACGCCCTCGGGCAGTCCCTGGTAGCCGGTGGCCTGGCTCGCGAGCACGTACTCCTGCCAGCCGGTGAAGCCGAACACGAGCTCGCCCGGCTTTGAAGTCGTCGCAGTTGCTGTCGACGATCTCCGCGACGCCGCCGCTGCGGACCACTTCGTCGATTGCGATCGGCGGCAGGTAGCCGGGCGCGTCGTCCATCCACGTGCGAATCGTCGGGTCGATCGACAGGTAGCGCACGCGCGCGAGCGCCTCGCCGTCCCCCGGCTCGGGCACGTCCGACTCCTCCATCCGAACGGTGCTCCCGTCGACCATCCCCTGCGGGCGTTGCGCCAGAACCATGCGGCGATTGCGATCGGCCATCGTGTTCCCCCTTGAAGTTCGCTGTTCACGCTCGATCTTCTCAGGTCCACGTCGCACGAGGCGCGCGTCCGGATCGGCGCTAGCTGCGGACGCTGTGCGCCATGCCGCATGCGGCATGGCGACAGGCCGCACATGTGCGGCCTGTATCGGGTCGCGCATGCGCGACCCGCCAGCCGGCGCATGCGCCGGCTGGAACACCTCCACTACCGATTAGGAGCCGACGCGCACGGCCACGTGAGGGTGCAGGCGGTCGCTCGCTTCGGAGTACGTCGCCGCGAGCGCGTCGACCTCGGCCTGGGTCAGCCCTGCACCGAACGCGCCGGGGCCGCCGAGCTTCTTGTATGCGTCGCGCAGCTTCTTGCCGATCTGCGCCAGCGTGAAGTGGCCGTCGTAGATGCTCTCGATGTACAGGCCCACGTTTTCCCTCGCGAACAGCGCGCTGGGCGGCCTTCCGATGCCCGGTGTGCCCACTTGCATCTGCGCGAGCGAGGCATCGAGCAGCTTCCAGCCGCGCGAGCTGAGCAGCACGTAACTGCGGAACAACCCTGCCAGCTGCGCCGCCGACCCGGTGAGCGTGCGGGCTTGCGCTTCCTCGAACAGCGGCGGGGGGCGCAGTGCGCCGGCTGCCGCGACGGCCGCCTGCACAGACGGCGCGCTCGACACGCTGCTCGCATCGGCGGGAATCCCGTTGGCGATCAGCGGCCACGCCGCCTTCGTCGCGGCGACCTCGCGAGCCACCGCCGGCTTCGCGCTCTGCAGCGCGCGACACGCCGCCGCCAGGTCTTCGCGCTCGAGCTTCAAGCCCGCCGTCGTCGAGTCGCTGCTGGAGCCGCCGCAGGCCGATAGCGCGAGCGTCAGCGCGACAGCGAGCAGGCCCGCGAGCACGACCCGCGACGCGCCGCGCGTCGAGCCGAGCTGCTCCCGGGTGCGCGCCATCCCCGGCTCGGCGCCGCGCGCGTCAGGTGCCGAGCAGGTCGACGACGAACACGAGTGGCGCGTTCGCAGGGATCGTCGGCGGCGAGCCCGTCTTCCCGTAGGCGAGTTCGGAGGGGATGATCAGCTCACGCCGCCCACCAACCTTCATGCCGACCACGCCTTGGTCCCAGCCTTTGATCACCGCTCCCTGCCCGAGCTTGAACTGGAACGGTTCTTTGCGTTTCCAGGACGCGTCGAACTCCTTGCCGCCTTTGTAGAGCACGCCCACGTAGTTGACCGTGACCGTGTCGCCCGCTTTCGCTTCGTTGCCCGTGCCGACGATCAGGTCTTTCTTCTGGAGCGTCGTGGGAGCCGGGCCGGACGGCGGGGTGACCTTCGGTTCGGTCGCCAGCGGACCGCTCGTGGGCGTCTTCGCAACCGGCGTTTCGCCGGCCTTGATCAGCCCGTTGTCGGACTTGTTCTCATTGCCGACACCGATCGTGCTGCTCGAGCTGCTTCCGCCGCAGCCGGCGATCAGGCCGGTCGCGGCGAGCGCGACGAAGCCGATGGTCGCGCGCGAACGCGCGCGCAGAAGTGGGGAGGGGGGATCGCTGAAGTAGTTCACGGTCGCGCAGCCTAACGAAGATGCCGCGCCTGCGTGCAGGCTGTCTCCCGGCTTGCCGTGGCGACCGTGCCCGGGCGATCGCGCGTTCGGCGCTAGGATCCGCGACGGACCGTGCTAGGCGGGGAGGTAGCGGTGCCCTGTATCCGCAATCCGCTCTAGCGGGGCTGAATCCCCCTCCGAGGGATTTCGCTCCGGTCGCTCCGCTGTCTGGGGCGTCGATGGTCCGGGTCCCGCGCGGTGTCGGCTTGTGAACCAGGTCAGGTCCGGAAGGAAGCAGCCTTAAGCGATCCCCGACAGGCGCAGCGGGCGCTCCCGGACCGGAGTCGCAGGCGGCGATCGGCGTTCGGTAGGCGGTGTCTCGACGTGGGGTGCACGGTCCGCTACGAGCAACGCTCGAAGATCAGCCACGAGCGGTTGGCGTGCGACTCGAGGAAGCCCGGCGGCACGTTGACGGGCCGGTGCGGGTCGTGCGGATCGAGCACGTAGTCCTGTTCCACCTGCTTGCTGGCGGGATCGACGTACACGCCGTAGGAGATCGGGCCGGCCTCCGAGCTCTGCACGTTGGCCGGGCTCGTCTTCAGGTACAGCGCGAGCAGCGGCACCGGCGCGTGGTTGGGAACGCCGACCGGTCCGCAGCTGAGATTGATCGCGTGATCGTCGGCGAGCGCGAGCAGGTCTTCCTGGATGCCTTCCTGGCGCGCCAGTTTGCTCATTTCGCGGTGCGCGCTTTTGACCTGCGCCGGCGTGAACGCGACCAGCGCCACGAGCACGAGCGCGCCCGCCGCCATCCACCAGCGCCTGCGTGGGTCGCCGGCGTCCAGGCGCGTCCACCCGAACACTCCCGCGCCGCAGAACACGCACAGGATCGCCGCCGTCAAGAACGCATAGCGCGTGTTGATCGGCAGCCCCGCCGCCGCCACGACGATGAACACGAGCACCGCGAGCACGCCCGCCAGCGCCCCGTCGATCGCCCTGCGCCGCAGCCACAGCAGCGACAGCACGCCGCCGAGCGCCGCGCCCACCAGCACCGGTGGGCGCAGGATCTCGCCGAGCCTGCGCGGCACGTACTCGGGCACGTTGGCGATACCCGTCACGCGATCGAGCGTCTGCGCCGTGTGGCGCGTGTTCGTCAGTGACCACAACGCGTCGTTGGCGATCGCCAGGTCGCTCAGGACCCACACCAGCGGCGCCGCCGCAGCGAGCAGCGTCAGCCCCGCCAGCGCCCGTCTCGTGCTTGGGGGCTCCGCGTGGCGACGCTGCCAGAGCAGCAGATACAGCCAGTACAGCCCCGAGAACGCCCATGCCTCCGGACGCAACAGGCCGGCGAGGGCGAGCAGCGCCAGCACAGGCGCGCCGGCGGGCGGCGCCCCTGCGGCGCGCCTGCGTGCCTCGACGAGCAGCGCGCACAGCACGAGCAGCAGGTATGGGATGTCGATGTACGCGCGAACGCCGTAGGAGAGGATCGGAACGCGTGTGAGCAGGATCAGAGCGGCCACCACCCCGGCCGCTCGACCGAACCACAAGCCGGCCAGGCGGTACACAAGCCAGCCGCACGCGGCGAGCGCGAGGAAGCCGAGCCACACGGTCACCTGTTCGGCGGCGCGCGGCCCGAGCGGGTACAGCACCACGCCGAGCAGCTCGACCAGCGGATGCGGAGTCGGCGCGATCGCGACTCCATAGGCCGGCTGTTCGCCGCGCGCGAGCTGCCCGCCCCACGCCAGCGCGTACAACGTGTCGTAGTTTGCGAAGCCCACCCCGCTGATCAGGCGCAGCAGCACGGCGCCGACGATCACCACCGGGACGGCCGCGAAACGCTCGACGCGCGGCTTGATCGAGGCGGTCACGAGCGCGCACGCTACCCGCTCGGGCGGGCGCTCGGACGGGGTGCTGACCGTGGGTAGACTCATGGCCTCACGGTGTCAGAGCAGGAGCAGCCACAACAGCAGCAGCGGTCGCTGTACCGAAGGCACCGCCCGCGCACGTTCGCCGACGTCGTCGGCCAGGAGCCGGTCGTGCGCACGCTGCGCAACGCGGTCGAGCGGGGCAACGTGCACCACGCCTACCTGTTCGTCGGCTCGCGGGGCACCGGCAAGACGTCGATGGCGAAGATCCTCGCGGCGTGCCTGAACTGCGAGCGTGGCCCGACGACCGAGCCGTGCGGCGAATGCGAGTCGTGCCTATCGATCGCGCGCGCGTCCTCGCTCGACGTGATCGAGATGGACGCGGCGTCGAACAACTCCGTCGACGACATCCGCGAGCTGCGCGAGAGCGTCGCCTACGCGCCCGTCAGCGGGCGGCGCAAGGTGTACATCCTCGACGAGGCCCACATGCTCTCGACGGCCGCCTGGAACGCATTCCTGAAGACGCTCGAGGAGCCTCCGCCGAACACCGTGTTCGTGCTCGCGACGACCGAGGCGCAGAAGGTCCCTGCGACCGTCGTCGATCGCTGCCATCGCTTCGACTTCCACCGCCCACGGTCGAGCAGATCGCGAGCGTCGTGCGCCGCACCGCGCAGGCCGAGGGCATCGAGATACCGCCCGAGGCGATCTCGGCGCTCGCGCGCTCGGCGACCGGCAGCTTCCGCGACGCGCTCGGCACGCTCGAGCAGCTCGTCACCTACTCCGGCAGCGAGATCGCGCTTGCCGACGTGCTCGCCGTGCTCGGCGTGGCCGACGCGCGCCTGCTCGAGCAGACGGTCGACGCGATCGCCGCCGGCGACGCGCGAGCAGCGCTGCTGCTGCTCGCCGAGTGCGCCGAGCAGGGGCGCGACGCGGCGTCGTTCGCCGGCGACCTCGAGATGCGTGCGCGCGAGCTGCTCGTTGTGCAGACGCTCGGCGAGGTTCCCTCCGAGCTGTCGCTCACGCCCGAGGCGGACGCCGCCCTGGACGCGCAGGCCGAGCGCGTGCCCGACGCCGTCGTCGTGCGCCTGCTCGAGGAGCTCGGAGGCGCGATGGAGGCGGTGCGCGCCGGCGCCGACGCGCGCACGCGGCTCGAGCTCGCGCTCGTGAAGGCCGCCAAGCCCGCCCTCGACGCCTCGATGCGCGCATTGCTGATCCGCATCGAGCGGCTCGAAGGGGGCGACGTCAACGCTGTCGCCGGCGAGCGCGAGCTCGCCCCGAGCCAGCCGCGCGGGCCCGTCGCAGTCGCCGACGCGCCTCACGTCGCGCCGGCGGCGCCAGCGCCATCCGCCGACGCCGCAGCGCTGCAGTCGCCGCCGCCAGGGCCGACAGCGCTAGCGCCAACGCCTGACGAGCCGTCGCCGTCGGCGCCCGACGAGCCGTCGCCGGCGCCAGCCGCGCCGATCGGGTCCGAGCGGGCGCCAGGCGAGTCCCGCGGCGGCGAGCGGTCGGCTGCGGTCGAGGTTACCGTCGCGTCGATCGCGTCGGTCCCCGAGCCGCGCGAGCGCCGGGCTCGCCCTGCCGGCGAGCCCGCGCATGAGTCGCAGCGGCGGCGAGCATCGCCGAGGACCTGGCGCCGCTGCTCGCGTGGTGGCCCGCGGTGGTCGACCTGGTTCGCACGGACAACGCGCTGCTCGGCGCCTGTATCGAGGAGGCCCAGCCGGTCGACGTGAAGGGCGAGGATCTCGTCGTGGCGTTCTCCGCTGCGATGCCATTCCACAAGAAGAAAGCCGAGACGCCGGACAATCGCGCGGCGGTCACGGCGGCGCTGCACGACGTGACGGGCAGGCGCTGGCGCGTCTCCTACGAGCTGCAGGAAGGGATCGGGCCGACGCGCGGACGACGGCTCCGCGCCGCTCAGCGAGGAGGAATGGCTGCAGCGCTTCATCGAGGAGTTCGACGCAGAGGAGCTGCCGGACGAGCGCACCGCGAGCGGCGACGAGGCCGTGACCAGCGAACAGAAAGGCGCGTGAGATGCCCAAGCAGCCGCGCATGCCGAACATGCAGCAGATGCTTCAGCAGGTACAGAAGATGCAGCAGGACATGGAGGTCGCGCAGGAGCAGCTGAAGAACGAGATCGTCGAGGCGTCGGCCGGCGGCGGCATGGTCACGGTCAAGATCTCCGGCGACCTCGACGTCAAGTCGATCGAGATCGACCCCTCGGCGGTCGACCCCGATGACCTCGAGATCCTCTCCGACATGGTGCTCGCCGCGGTCAACGAGGCGCTGCGCATGGCCCAGGAGCTCGCCGCCAAGAAGCTGGGAGGCGCGTCGGGAGGTCTCGACATGGGCAACCTCGGCGGACTCGGGCTGCCGGGGCTGTAGGCGCGGCCAGCTCGTGAGCACCTCCTACGCACCGCCCGTCCAGCGGCTCGTCAGCGAGCTGTCGAAGCTGCCGGGCATCGGCAGCCGCACCGCCCAGCGTCTCGCCTTTCACATCCTGCGCGCCTCCGACGAGGACGCCGGCGCTCTGGCGGACTCGATCCGCGAGGTCAAGGAGCGGATCGGGCTGTGTGAGGTGTGCTTCAACCTGACCGACGAACCGCGCTGTCGCATCTGCCAGGACACGCGGCGCGACCATGCGGTGATCTGCGTCGTCGAGGAGCCGAGCGACGTGATCCCGATGGAGCGCACGCATGAGTACCAGGGCGTCTATCACGTGCTCGGAGGCGCGCTGTCGCCGATCGAAGGGATCGACCCCGAGGACCTGAAGATCGCCGAGCTGCTTCGCTCGCGTGGCGGACGCGGTCGCGGCTGTGGGCGCCGCGGACGGCGCAAACGGAGACAGCCCGGCCGTTCGCGAGGTGGTGCTCGCCACCAACCCCACCACGACCGGCGAGGCGACCGCGCTGCACATCGCCGAGGAGCTGCGCGCGCGCGCGCCCGATGTCGCGGTCACGCGCCTGGCCAGCGGGCTGCCCGTCGGCTCCGACCTCGAGTACGCCGACGAGGTCACGCTCGGCAAGGCGTTCGCCGGTCGTCGCTCGCTCTGATCGCCAATATCCTGCGGGACATGTCCGGTCTGGTCGTGATGAAGTTCGGCGGCACCTCGGTGGCCGACGCCGAGCGCATCAAGCGCGCGGCGCGGCGGATCGTCGACAAGCGCGAGCTCGGCCACCGCGTCGTCGCGGTGCTGTCCGCGCGCGGCAAGACGACCGACGAGCTGATCGCGATGGCGGAGGAGGTCTCCGACGCTCCCGACCCGCGTGAGATGGACATGCTGCTGTCGACCGGCGAGCGCATCTCGTGCGCGCTGTGCGCGATGGCGATCAACGACCTCGGCCACCGTGCGATCTCGCTGACGGGCTCGCAGGCGGGCATCGTGACCGACGAGTCGCACACCAAGGCGCGCATCATCGACGTGCGCGCCGATCGCATCAAGGCCGCGCTAGAGGAGAACAGGGTCGTGCTCGTCGCCGGCTTTCAGGGAGTGTCCGGCACCGCGCAGAACGTCACCACGCTCGGACGCGGCGGCTCGGACACGACCGCCGTCGCTGTCGCCGCCGCGCTCGACGCGGAGGTGTGCGAGATCTACACCGACGTCTCCGGCGTGTACACGGCCGACCCGCGCATCGTCCCCGACGCGCGCAAGCTGGCGACCGTGTCCTTCGAGGAGATGCTGGAGATGGCCGCCTCGGGCGCCGGCGTGCTGCAGCTGCGCTCGGTCGAGTACGCGCGCAACCACGGCGTGCGCATCCACTGCCGCTCCTCGTTCGAGGAGGCGCCCGGTACCGTTGTCGTGCCAGAGGAGGACACCATGGAGCAGCCACTGATCACAGCCGTGACGCACTCGACCTCCGAGGCGCAGGTGACGCTGCTCGGCGTGCCCGACAAGCTCGGCGCCGCTGCGCGGATCTTCGGCGCGCTGGCCGACGCGAACATCAACGTCGACATGATCGTGCAGACCGAACCGGCCGCCGAAGGCGGGCGAGCCGAGATCTCCTTCACGGTCCCCCGCGAGGACCTGCGCACGGCGCGCGCCTCGCTCGAGCCGCTGATCGGCGGCGCCGTTCGTCGAGCTCAGCGCGCACGAGGAGATGGGCAAGGTGTCGATCGTCGGCGCCGGCATGCGCTCGCACCCGGGCGTCGCCGCCAAGGTGTTCGACGTGCTCGCGCAAGAGGGCATCAACATCGAGATGATCTCGACCTCGCCGATCAAGATCTCCTGCGTGATCGGTCGCGACCGCGTCGAGCGTGCGGTGCAGCTCCTGCACAGCGCCTTCGAGCTGTCCGGTCCGGGCACGGTCGCCGAGGAAAAGCCGTTCACGGCGCGACCGACCGCGTAGGCACCGTCGCCGCCGGAGCTGTGAAAAACCTCGCTAGCTACGCCCAAAGCGACGCAAAGCTCGCAAGAAAACCTCGCTAGCTGCGCCAAAAGCGACACAAAATGTGCAAGACTCGTCACGCTTTGCAGTCAGGGATGACGAGATATGCGCACCGATTAGACGACCACGCCACTACCTGTCGAAGCACTGGTTCGTGCTTCTCAGGCCTGTGTTCGCCTACAACTACTCGCGCGACGCATACGTTCTGCGCGGGGTCGGTCGCAAAGTCGGTCCGGTGCTGTGCCAGGACCGCCGCGTCCACCGCGATCGTCCGCTGGAAGGGGTCGACCGCCGCCGGCGGGCGCGCTGGGCCTGAGCTGCAAGCGCGGGTTTGGTCTGGGCCCACGGGGGCTCCTGGGCCGCGGGAACGGGGGACAGGGCTGCCGAGCTTCGGGAGGGCTCGGCAGTTCTGTGTCCGCTTACCGCTCGAACCCGCCCGCTTTGCCGTCGAGCGAGCGCTGCAAGCGCTCGAGCACGCGCACCACGCGCACGCCGCTGAGGCCGTCGGAGCGGGGGGTGCTGCCGGTGCGAACACACTCGACGAAGTGCTCGCACTCCAGCCGCAGCGGCTCGGAGTTGGGGATCTGCGGCGAGAACACGTCGCCCGAGCGCGTGATGTACTCACCCCACGAGCGCGTGTCCTCGTCGAAGCCCTTGTCGTAGACGGCCAGCTTGCCCTCGACGAGCATGTCGTCGAAGGTGGCCATGCGCTGCGCGCCGACGACCGTCAGTCGCCGCTCCTTGTGCGGGTCGAGCCAGGAGAGGTGGAGGTGGGCCATGATCCCCGACGGGAACCTGAGGTAGCAGAAGACCACGTCCTCGACGCCCTCGCGCACGTAGGAGGCGCCCTTGGCGGTGCACTCCTCGGGCTCCTCGCCGATCAGGTGGAGCGCGACAGACACGTCGTGAGCGCCGAGGCTCCACAGCGCGTTCTCGTCGGCGCGCAGCACGCCGAGGTTGAGGCGGTTGCCGTACAGGTAGTAACAGCTCGCCGAGCTCGCCCTCGTCGATCAGCGCCTTCAGGCGGGCGACCGCGGGGTGGTACTCGAGCAGGTGCCCGACCATCAACAGCGTGCCTGCCTGTGCGGCCGCGTCGACGGCGGCTTCGGCGTCGAGCGTGTTCGTCGCCAGCGGCTTCTCCACGAAGCAGTGCTTGCCCGCTCGGGCCACCGCGATCGCCAGCTCCGCGTGCGTGGGCACCGGCGTCGCCAGCGCGATCGCGTCGAGCTCGTCGTCCTCGAGCAGTTGCCGCAGCTCCCCCGTGGCCTGCGCGCCGGGGAACGAGGGGGCCGAGGCGCTCGCGGGCGCCGCGATCGCGCTCGCACAGCCAGCGCAGCTCGCAGCCCGGGATCGCGGCGAGGTTGCGCGCGATGTTGGGGCCCCAATAGCCCAGCCCGACGACGCCGACGCGCACCGGTGGCTGTCCGGCGTCGCTCACAGAGCGCCGATCGCCTGCACGCAGCGCTCGGCCGCCCGCCCGTCTCCGTACAGCGCCGGGCGCTCGCGCGGGCGGCCGCGTGGCAGCGCCGCCAGCGCCGCGCGGGCATCGAGATCGACGAGCGTGTTCCAGCCCGCGGCGACGGTCTCCACCCACTCCGTGTTCTCGCGCAGCGTCACGCAGGGCACCCCGGCAAGGTACGCCTCCTTCTGGACGCCGCCGGAGTCGGTCAGCACGGCCCGCGCATGACACAGCAGCGCGCTGAACTCGAGGTAGCCGAGCGGCTCGCTGATGCGCAGCCCGTCGATCCGGGCCAGCTCGTCCCGCGAGCCCGGCGTCGTGCAGCCGCGCGCGCGTGCGCGGGTGCAGCGGGAACACGACCGGCGCCGGCAGCGCTGCGATCAGATCGATCAACGCGCGCAAACGCTCGGGATCGTCGACGTTGCCCGCGCGGTGCGCCGTCAGCAGCAGGTACTCGCCGCTGCGCACCCGCTGCGCTGCGAGCGCGCCGACGTCGGCGCGCGCCGAGGGTTGACGGCGCATCGCCACGTCGACCATCACGTCGCCGACGACCTCGATCTGCCCGCGCACGGACTCGGCGCGCAGGTTCTCGGCGGCGCCGTCCGATGCGCACAGCAGCAGCGCGCCGAGATGATCGGTCAGCACGCGGTTGAGCTCCTCGGGCATGCGCACTGTCGAACGAGCGCATGCCGGCCTCGACGTGAACCACGGGCACGCCCGCCTGCGCCGCGGCCAGCGCGCCGGCGAGCGTCGAGTTGGTGTCGCCGTACACGAGCGCCGCCGCGGGTGCGAGCTCGACGAGCAGCGGCTCCAGCGCCGCGAGCATGCGCGCGGTCTGCTCGGTGTTGGTGCCGCCGCCGATCCCCAGCTCGCGATCGGGGCGAGCCAGCCCGAGCTCGGCGAAGAACACGCGCGAGAGCGAGTCGTCGTAGTGCTGGCCGGTGTGGACGAGCACCTCCTCGTGGCGCTCGCGCAGCGGCCCCGAGACGGCCGCGGCCTTGACGAACTGCGGGCGGTTGCCGACGACCGTGAGGATCTTCACGTCGCGCAGCCTATGCGCCGAGCGTTTCATGAGTCGGCGGTTCCGCCGGCACCGAGAAATGCGCGCACGAGCTCGAGCGTCTCAACCGGTTTCTCGATGAAGAACAGATGCGCCGCTGCCCGCGATCACCTCGAGTCGCGCGCACGGGGATTTGCTCGTGCAGGAAATCGCTGCTCGACCCGGGGATCACGCGATCGTCATCGCCGGTCAGGATCAGCGTCGGCGAGCCGATGTCGCCGAGGCGCGCCCCGGCGTCGTGTGCCAGCACGGCTTGGATCTGCGCCGCGTATCCCGCCGGATCCTGGATGTCGCCGGACTTCTTCTCGATAAAGGTCCGAAGCAGCGCCGGGTCGACGCCGCTCGCGAACGCGAATGGCGCGAGCGTGCGCATGCGCAGCGCCCAATCGTCGGTCTGCAGCGCGAACGCGCGAGCCGACTCGCGCGGCTGTGGCGCGGCGTGAGGCGAGCCCGGCGTGGGTGCAGCCGAGCACCAGACGTCCGACCCGCTCGGGCCATCCGAGCGCCAGTTCCTGCGCGATCATGCCACCCATCGACATGCCGAACACGTCGGCGCGCTCGATCGCCAGCCAGTCGAGCAGGGCGACGGCGTCGCCGGCCAGCTGCCGCGTGGTGTAGGGGCCGGGCGTGACCGTCGAGCCGCCGCTGCCGCGGTTGTCGTGGGCGATCACGCGATGTGACTCGCTGAGCGGCTCAGCGACGGCCAGCCAATCGTTGGCGATCGCGGGAATACCAGCGATCAGCAGCAGCGGGAAGCCTTCTCCGCGCTCCTCGTAGTACAGCTCGACGTCGCTCAGCCTGGCAAACGGCACGGCTCGACGCGCGTTCGCTACCAGCCGGCAGACGATGCGGCGCCGACGACCGAGGTCGACCAGTCGATCACCGTGGTTGGTCGTACGACGTGGCGGTTCATGCCCAGCTCCTTGGGGTCCAGGCCGAGCGCCAGGCCGACCAGCTGGGGCAGGTGCAGGACGGGCATGTCCAGCTCGCGCCCGACCGCTTTCTCGGCGAGCGGCTGCTGCAGGTCGAGGTTCAGGTGGCACAGCGGGCACGGCGTCACGAGGCAGTCCGCTTCGGCGTCGACCGCGTCGCCGAGGTGGCGGCCGGCCTGCTTCAGCGAGGCCTCCTTGTTCATCGTGATGATCGGGAAGCCGCAGCACTTGCGCATGCCGGCGTAGTCGATCACGGTGCCGCCGAGCGCCTCGATCACCTGGTGCAGGTAGTGGTCGCGCGGGTGCTGTTCGTCGATCCCGAGCCGCTGGCGGGGCCGCACGATGTAGCAGCCGTAGAAGGGGCCGACCTTGAGGTTGGAGAGCGGGCGCTTGACGCGGGCGCGCAGCTCCTCCAGCCCGATCTCCTCGACCAGCAGCCACAGGAAGTTCTTGTTCGTCAACCCCTGCTCGTAGGACAGACCCTCGCCCGCGAGCGTCTCGTTGATGTGCTCGCGGTACTCCGAGCTCGCGTCGAGGCGCTCCTGGCACTCGCTCTGCGCGCCCTGGCAGGTCGAGCAGATGTTCATCATCAGCTCGGCGCCGTCGACCTGCTGCGCGAGCGCGAACGTGCGCGCGTTGAGCGTGTCTGCGAGCTCCTGGTTGTGCTCGGCGATCACGCCCGCGCCGGTGCAGCACGCACGATCGAGCTGGACCAGCTCGATGTCGAGCATCGGCGCGATCTTCGCCATCGAGCCGTGCAGCTCGGGCGTGAACCCGCGGCTGACGCAGCCGGGCCAGTAGGCGACCTTCATTGGCTCGTGCCTCCTTCGCCCCCGCGCATCTCCGCCGGCGTGTCCGTGGCCTCTGCACCGGGCCCCGGGGACGGCTCTTTACCGCCGGGCTCGCTCGCGACACCGGCGGCGATGTGATCCTCCTGCGAGGGCGCCGCGCTCGCGTCTTCGTCCTCGCCGGCTATGTACAGGTTGAGCTCGTAGCGCTCGTCGCGGCCCTCGATCTTGTCGTAGATCGACTGCACGCTCTTGAGATCCGCCTTCGGGATCTTGTGTGGTTTGAGCGCGCCCAACGGCGTCACCTTGCCGCGCAGCAGCGCCTTCACGATCGACGGCAGCGAGCTGAGCAGCTCTTTGCCGGCGGGCGGCGCGAATTTGGCGAACCACGAGTTGCCGCCGTAGGAGCGCGGCAGCAGCTCGGCCTCCCACAGCAGGCCGTTGTCCTTGATCAGCCCCGTGAACGCGGCCTCGTGGCGCTCGCCGTTGTTCTGGTCGACGATGTGGTAGTCGCTCGTCGCGATCCGCCGCAGGCGCATGATCTGGCCCATCGGGTTGACGTCCTTGGGGCATGCCTCCACGCACTTGAAGCAGTGCGTGCAGTCGAATATGCCCTCGGGGTCCTGCGCGAGGTCGTTGAGGCGCTCGAACTGCTGGTCGTCGCGCGGGTCCCCGACGAAGCGGTAGGCCTTGGCCAGCGCCGCCGGGCCGATGAAGCCGGGGTCGACCTCCATCGCCAGGCAGTCGGACACGCACGCACCGCACTGGATGCAGGCCATCGTCTGCGTGACGTCGACCATGTTCTCGTGGGGGACGATGTACTCGCGCTCGGGCACCGGCTGCTTGGCGATCAGCCACGGCGTCACGCGCCTGATCTTCGTCCAGTGGACCGCGTCCATGTCGACGATCAGGTCCTTGATCACGGGCATGTTGCCCATCGGCTCGATCTCGATCACGCCATCTGGCGCGCCCCTCAGCGCGGCGTCGAGGTGGGTGTGGCAGGCGAGCGCCGGTTCGCCGTTGATGCGGACGCCGCACGAGCCGCAGATCGCCTGGCGGCACGAGCAGCGGATCCCGATCGAGCCATCGAAGCGGTCACGCGCCTGCAGGATCGGCCTCGAGCACCGAGCGGTGTGGCGCGAGCTCGACGGTGTGCTCGTCCCAGTAAGGGGCCTCGCCGGACTCGGGATCGTAGCGGCGCACCCTGAAGCGGAACGGCTCGGGCGGGCTGTGCGTCTCGGCCATCAGTACTTCCTCTCCTCGGGCTCCCACTGGGTGATCGTCACGGGCGAGTAGCTCACCTGCGGGCCGTCGTCGCTCAGCGTGATGTCGATGTGCTTCAGCCACTCCTCGTCGTTGCGCTCGGGGAAGTCCGTCCGGAACTGCGCGCCGCGCGACTCCTTGCGCTCGATCGCCCCCAGCACGGTCGTCTCGGCGCAGTCGATCATGTATCCGAGCTCGATCGCGCCGAGCACATCCTGGTTGAAGACCGTGCCGCGGTCGTCGATCCAGGCGCGGTCGGACTCCTCCTTCAATCGCGCGATCGTCTCGCGCGCCTGCTGCAGGCCCTGCTCGTCGCGAAACACGGCGGCGTACCTGTTCATCAGCTCGCCCAGCTCGTTCTTGATCTCGGACACGCGCCGCCCGTCGCGGGGGCGCGCGATGATCGAGTCGATAGCCGACACGTCGCGGCGCAGCTGCGCGTCGGCGTCCACCTCGGGCATCGCCATCGAGGCGGCGCGCGCCGCGGCGTGTTCGCCCGAGCGACGCCCGAAGATCAGCGTGTCGAGCAGCGAGTTGGCGCCGAGCCGGTTGCCGCCGTGCACCGACACGCACGCGACCTCGCCGGCCGCGTACAGGCCCTCGATCGGCGTGCGGCCGTCGATGTCGGTCTTCACGCCGCCCATGATGTAGTGCTGGCCGGGCCGGATCGTGATCGGCTCGCGCGTGATGTCGACGCCGGCGAAGTCCTTGCCGAGGTTGACGATCTCGCGCAGCGCCTCGAGCGTGCGCTTGCGCGGCACCACGGTCACGTCGAGGTAGATGCCCGTGCCCCCCGGTCCGACGCCGCGTCCCTCGTCGATCTCGATCTGCTCGGCGCGAGAGACGACGTCGCGAGACGCCAGCTCCATCTTGTTGGGAGCCGATTTCTCCATGAACCGTTGGCCCTCGGAGTTGAGCAGGTGCGCGCCCTCGCCGCGCGCTCCCTCGGTGATCAGGATGCCGGTCTCGACCAGGCAGGTCGGGTGGTACTGCACCATCTCCATGTCCATCAGCGGCGCGCCGGCGCGGTAGGCCATCGCGATCCCGTCGCCGGTCACGATCAGCCCGTTGGTGGTCGGCTTGTACACCTGTCCCGCGCCGCCGCACGCGAGGATCACGTTCTTGGCGGTGAACGCCTCGGTGCGCCCGCTGCGCACGTCTCTGGCGATCACCCCGCAGCAGTCGCCGCGCGCGTCCTGCAGCAGCGACGTGGTGAACCACTCCTCGTAGCGCTCAACCGTCTCGTGGTGCTTCATCAGCTGCTCGTAGAGGACGTGCAGCAGCGCCTGCCCGGTGATGTCGGCGACATACGCCGTCCGCTTCATGGAGGCTCCGCCGAACGCGCGCAGGTCCAACTCGCCCTTGTCGTTGCGGTGGAAGGTGACGCCCATGTGCTCCAGGTGCATCACCTCGCCGGGCGCCTCCGAGCACATCACTTCGATCGCATCCTGGTCGCCGAGGAAGTCCGAGCCCTTGACCGTGTCATAAGCGTGCGAATGCCAGTCGTCGTCGATGCTGATCGCCGCGTTGATGCCTCCGGCGGCCGCGACCGAGTGCGAGCGGACCGGGTGGACCTTGCTCATGATCGCCACGCTCGCGCCCGCCTGCGCCGCGGACAGCGCCGCGCGCTGGCCCGCAAGGCCGGCCCCGATGATCAATACGTCGTGTGCTGGCATGGCTCTAGAGGTCGACTTCGTGGGCAAACAGGGGTTGCTGCGCGGAGGACTCTATAACGCGGCAGCGCCGGGACCGCCTCACGCTCAGGTGGCGGTGCGCAGCGCGCGGCGGACCTCGGCGAGCGTCACGACCCCCCGCAGGACCCCGTCCTGGTCGACGGCGACCATCGCTCCGAGGCGCCCGAGACCCTCCGCGCTGAGCAGCGATTCCAGCGGCTCCGCCTCGTCGATGCGGACGTGCACGTCCTCCTCGAGCACGTCGACGACGGCCAGCGCCGGGCGCCCGGCCGAGATCTCCTCGTCGACGCGCGTCGCACGCACGACGCCGAGAAAGTGCCGCGCCGGGTCGACGACCGCGAACCACGGCCAGCGGTAGCGCAGGAAGAACTGCTCGTGTGCGTCGAGCAACGTCGCCGCGGCGGGGATCGTCACCGGCTCGCGGTCCATGATGTCGGCGACGGTGATGGTCTGGATGCGTCTGCCGACCAGCCCCTGCAGCACGGCCGCCCCGGCGGCCTGATATAGGAAGTAGGCGAGCAGGATGCAGCACAGCCCAAGCGAGCCGTCGCCCGCCGCCAGCCGCCACAGGCCGAGGGCGCCGAGCAGCAGCGCAAATCCCTGGCCGGCGCGCCCCGTGGCGTGAGTCGCGCGGTTGCGATCGCCGGTGCGCCACCAGATCGCGGCGTGCGCAATGCGCCCGCCGTCGAGCGGGAACGCCGGCACCAGGTTGAAGACGAGCACGAGCGTGTTGATCGTGGCCAGCCAGCTCAGCCACACCAGCGCCGGTGTCGCCTTCACGCCTTCTTCGGCCACGGCCAGTTCGAAGAAGCTCTTGCTGTCGGTCAGCACGCGCCCGGCGACGATGCACAGCACGATCACGGCGAACGTGACGAGCGGGCCGGCCGCGGCCACGCGAAGCTCGGTGCCCGGGTCTTTCGACTCCTCGGTACGCGTGATCCCGCCGAGCGCCCACAGATCGATCCCCGCGACGCGCAGCCCGCTCCGCCTGGCGGCGAGCGCGTGGCCGAGCTCGTGCAGGACGAGCGACGCGAAGAACGACAGCACCGAGGCGACCGCGACCAGGTAGGCCGTCTGCTCGGAGCCGCCGAGCTGTTTGTGGAAGATCGGCGTGACGAAGATGATGAACACGAACAGCACGACGAACCAGCTGAAGCCGACACCCACGCGGATGCCGAATATGCGTGCGAGCTGGAAGTTCGTGCGCGGGGCCATCACTTCAGATGGTAGGCGCAGGCGGGGGCGCGAGGAGCGGCCGCTCCTCGCCGTGCGGGAGCGAGCGAGGGTCGCTGCGGCGCTAGGCAGGAGCCGGCGTGCGGCGAACGAGAGTCAGCGATCGGCCGGGACGAGGCTACGCGTGATGATCTCGTCGAAGTCGCTGTCGGCCGGCAGCGTCCCGTACGCGAGACCGCCCTGATCGCCCAGTCGCGACGCGCAGAAGGCGTCGGCTACGGCCGCGGGACCGTTGCGTACGAGCAGCGAGCCCTGCAGGCACAGCGCCATGCTTTCGACGACCCGCCGCGCGCGCGTCTCGAGCGTGGCGGGGTCGGCGAACTGCCCTTCCAGCTCGCGCACGCGCCGGTCGAGCCGGCTGTCGGCGCCCTGCGCCTGGCGAACTTCGTCGAGGAACACCTCGAGCGCGCGCGGCGAGCGCGTCAGCGCGCGCAGTACGTCGAGGCTCATCACGTTGCCCGAGCCCTCCCAGATCGAGGCCAGCGGCGCCTCGCGGTACAGGCGCGGCATGCCCGACTCCTCGACATATCCGTTGCCGCCGAGGCACTCCAGCGACTCGAACGCGTGGTTGGGGGCGCGCTTGCACGTCCAGTACTTGCCGACGGCGGTCGCCAGGCGCTTGAACAGCTGAGCATCGGTGTCGTTCTCGCCAGCCTCGGCATCGGCGTGCGCTTCGTCGTAGGCGCGCGCCAAGCGCATCGCCAGGGCGGTCGTCGCCTCCGACTCGACGCACAGGTCGGCGAGCACGTTGCGCATCAGCGGCTGGTCGATCAACGTCCTGCCGAAGGCCTGGCGGTAGGAAGCGTGGTGGGTGGCGCTGACGACTCCGCTGCGCATCCCCGCGGCCGAGCCGATCACGCAGTCCAGGCGCGTGTGCCCGACCATCTCGATGATCGTGGGAACGCCGCGGCCCGGCTCTCCGACCATCCGCGCCCAGGCGCCCTGCAACTCGATCTCGCTGGAGGCGTTGGAGTGGTTGCCGAGCTTGTCCTTGAGGCGCTGGATGTGAAACTCGTTGCGGCTGCCGTCGGGCAGGATGCGCGGCAGCAAAAAGCAGGACAGCCCCTCGTCGGTCTGTGCGAGCACCAGGAACATGTCCGACATCGGCGCCGAGCAGAACCACTTGTGTCCCGTGATCTCGTACTCGGCGCCCGCGCCGCCGCCGTTCAGAGGCCGCGCCACGGTGGTGTTCGCGCGCACGTCCGAGCCGCCCTGCTTCTCCGTCATCGCCATGCCGGTGATCGCGCTGCCCTTCTCGGAGGCGGGCACCAGGCGCGGGTCGTAGCTGCTCGCCATCAGCAGCGGCTCCCACTCCGCAGCCAGCTCCGGCTGGGCGCGCAGGGCGGGGATCACGGCGAACGTCATCGTGATCGGACAGCAGAAGCCGGCCTCGGCCTGCATCGCGGTCATGTACAGGGCGGCGCGCGCGGTGTGTGCGAACGGCTGCTCGCTCGTCCACGGCAGCGAGTGCAACTCGTTCTCGACGCCCATCGCCATCAGCCAATGCCAGGCCGGGTGGAACTCGACCTCGTCGATGCGGTTGCCGTAGCGGTCGAACGCGCGCAGCACCGGCTTGTTCTCGTTGGCCAGGCGCCCCCATTGCTGCTGCGGAGCCCCACCGATCAAACGTCCCAGCTCGGAAGCGCGCTCGCGCACCCAGCCGGCGCCCTCGCGGTCGGTCGCCTCCACGAGCGGGAGGTTGCTCTCGAACACGTCGACGCCTTCCAGCGGCGGCACCTGGTTGAAGACCGTGTGGGTCTTCCACGGTGTCCCGCCCGACTGCTCCCTCGGCAGCGTGCTGGCCATGCAGACAGTCAAGCAGAGATCGCCGCGCTCGTGGTGCCGCGAGCCGGTTCACGCGCCGACTCTCCACGCGGCGCGCCCCGTTGCACAGGGGCCGGCCGGGTCGCCCCATCCTCGGACGCGGGTAGCCTGCGCGCATGCGCATCGCGATCAGCGGTTCGAGCTCGATCGGCGCGCGCGCCGCCCGTCGTACCCTGTGCCCGCTCGCGCTCGCGCTCGCCGTGTTGGCCGGCGCCGGCTCCGGCGCGGCCGGCGCCGCGATGTCGATCGGACCGCCGACGAGCAGCCAGGCGGCGACGGTCGCGTATGTGACCGAGAGTGGGACCGCGCCGCCGGCCGTGTGGGTGATCCGCGCGGATGGCTCGCAGAAGACTCGCCTCGGGCTCGGCTCGACGCCGCTGGTCTCGCCGAGCGGGCAGCAGGTGGCGGCGTCGCTGTTCGGCGCCACCGCAACGGAAACTGGTCCGGCGTTGGCGATCTACTCGACGCTCGGCGCCGCGCCGCTCACCTACCTGAGCCTGTCCGGCGAAAGCGCGACGCCGCTGGCGTGGTCACGCGACGGGCGCTATTTGGCCGTCGACGTGCAGTCGACGGCGGTCAACAACGCGGCCCGGCTGTCGGGGCTGGCGATCGTCGACCTCCAGCAGAACACGCTCCAGGTGATCGCGCACGGGCAGCTGTACGGGGCGAGCTTTGCTCCCAACGGCGGCGACGAAGTCGTGTACGGCCTGTCCGCCTCGCAGACGTTCAGCGCGCCGGTCAACCTGTACCGCAGCAAGCCCGACGGTTCCTCGCGCGTGGCGCTGACGCACGACGGGCGCAGCCTGTTCCCGGTGTGGGGTCCCGGCGCAATCGCCTACGACCGCGAGCGCTTGCGCCACCTCGACGCGCCGGTCTACCAGATCTGGCTGCGCTTCCCGACGAGCTCGCGCTCGCGCCGGCTGACCAACATTCGCGTGCGCACGCTCGTGTCCGGGCTCGTGCCGCTCGCCTTCTCCAGCGACGGTCGGCGCCTGCTAGCCCAGTTCGAGGGCCAGGACACGAGCGAAGCGTGGACGGTGCGGGTGCCCGGAGGCCGCGCTCGCCGGCTGCTCGCGAGCGGTCACTCCGTGCAGGCCGCGGCCCTATCCGCCGACGGTCGCACGGTGCTGATCAACGGAGGCGGTTTCTTGGGACCCGCATCCGAAGGCCGGGTCGCGACGCTGCCGTTTGGCGGGGGCCGCGCCAAGCTGCTGGTCGAGCACGCCTCGCAGGCCAGCTGGAACGGCTGAGCGGCCCCGCCGGCCGACGAGTGTCGATGCGCGTCAGCGCAGGACGCTCGGCGCGCTGCCGATAGCATCGGCGGCCCGCCCGCCACTCCCCAAGGACCGAACGCAATGGCCAAGATCAAGGTGAAGAACCCGCTCGTCGACCTCGACGGCGACGAGATGACGCGGATCATCTGGTCGTTCATCAAGGACCAGCTGATCCTTCCCTACCTGGACGTCGAGCTGACGTTACTTCGACCTCGGCATCGAGAGTCGCGACGCGAGCGAGGATCGCATCACCGTCGAAGCGGCCGAAGCGATCAAGCGGTACGGGGTGGGGGTGAAGTGCGCGACGATCACGCCCGACGAGGCGCGGGTGAACGAGTTCGGCTTGAAGGAGATGTACCGCTCGCCGAACGGGACGATCCGCAACATCCTCGGCGGGGTGATCTTTCGCGAGCCGATCGTGATCTCCAACATCCCGCGGCTGGTGCCCGGCTGGACCAAGCCGATCGTGATCGGCCGTCACGCCTTCGGCGACCAGTACCGCGCGAGCGACATGCTCGTTCCAGGCGAGGGCTCGCTCACGCTCACCTTCACGCCGAACGACGGTGGTGAGCCAATCGAGCTCGATGTATACGAGTTCCCCGGGCCGGGCATCGCGATGGCGATGTACAACCTCGACGACTCGATCCGCGACTTTGCGCGCGCATCTCTGCGCTATGGGCTGGAGCGCGGCTATCCGGTGTACCTGTCGACCAAGAACACGATCCTCAAGCGCTACGACGGACGCTTCAAAGACATCTTCGAAGAGGTGTACGAGTCTGAATTCGCGAAGGACTTCGAGGCCGCCGGCATCACCTACGAACACCGCCTGATCGACGACATGGTCGCCGCGGCGTTGAAGTGGGAAGGCGGCTATCTGTGGGCTTGCAAGAACTACGACGGCGACGTGCAGTCGGACACCGTCGCGCAGGGCTTCGGCTCGCTCGGCCTGATGACCAGCGTGCTGAGGACGGCCGACGGCAAGACCGTCGAGGCGGAGGCGGCGCACGGCACGGTCACGCGCCACTATCGCCAGCACCAGCAGGGCAAGCCCACGTCGACCAACCCGATCGCCTCGATCTTCGCGTGGACGCGCGGCTTGGAGGCGCGCGGGCGCATGGACGACACACCGAGCGTCAGCGAGTTCGCGCAGACGCTCGAGCAGGTCTGCGTGCAGACGGTCGAAAGCGGCAAGATGACCAAGGATCTCGCTCTGCTGGTGGGCCCCGACCAGCAGTGGCAGACGACCGAGGAGTTCCTCGCCTCGATTGACGACAACCTCAAAGCGGCGATGGCTTGAACGACGCGGCTGAGGCAGTACGCGCGCGCCGGCGCTACCCGGCGAGCCGACCAAATAGTCAAATCCGTTACCCAAGTACCGCACCCAGGAGATGAACTCGTGAGCAATCCCGTACGTGTAACCGTCACCGGCGCCGCCGGGCAGATCGGCTACAGCATCGTCTTTCGCATCGCCAGCGGACAGCTGCTCGGCCCCGACCAGGCCGTCGACCTGCGTCTGCTGGAGATCCCCCCGGCGATGGGCGCGTTGGAGGGGGTGGCGATGGAGCTCGTCGACTGCGCCTTTCCCTTGCTGTCCGGGCTGGACCTGCACGACGATCCCGGCGAGGCGTTCGACGGTGTCAACATCGGGCTGCTGGTCGGATCACGGCCGCGCACGAAGGGGATGGAGCGCTCGGAGCTGCTTGGCGAGAACGGCAAGATCTTCACCGTCCAGGGCAAGGCGCTCAACGAGCGCGCCGCCGACGACGTCAAGGTGCTCGTCGTCGGCAACCCCGCCAACACGAACTGCCTGATCGCGATGAACAACGCGCCCGACATCCCACGCGAGCGCTTCACGTCGATGATGCGACTCGACCACAACCGTGCCGTCGCGCAGCTTGCGGCCAAGGTTCAGGCACCCGTCACCGACGTCAGCAGGATGGGGGTGTGGGGCAACCACTCTCCGACCATGTACCCCAACCTGTTCCACGCCGAGCTGAGCGGGAAGCAGGCAGCCGCGGTGGTGGACGACCAGGCATGGATCGAAAACGACTTTCTGCCGAACGTGGGCAAACGCGGGGCCGCGATCATCGAGGCGCGCGGCTCCTCGAGCGCTGCGTCTGCTGCCAGCGCCGCGATCGACCACGTGCGCGACTGGGTTCGCGGGACCGACGGCAGATGGGTCTCGATGGGAATCGTCTCGGGTGGCGCCTACGACATTCCCGGGGGCCTGATCAGCGGCTTTCCCTGCACGTGCGCCGATGGACAGTTCTCAGTCGTCGACGGGCTCGAGCTCGACGCATTCTCACGCGAGAAGATCGACGCCTCGATTCTCGAGCTGACCGAAGAGCGCGACATGGTCAAACAGCAGGGTCTGATCTAAGGCGCCCGCCGACACGCATCGGGCCAGCAGCGCGGCATCGGTCGGCGTGGCGATCACGTCGCAGAAAGGGCGCGGTCAGCGACCGCGCCCTTTTGCTTCACGAGCTTTCGCGAGCGACCGAGGAGGACGCCACGTACGACGAGACTACGATTTCGGGTGCCAGCCGCGGCCCTGCTTCGTTACCTTTTTTTCCTGCTCGAGCCCCGGCAGCACGCGGTACAGGTAGTTCTGCTTGATGCCCATCTTGGCGGCAAGCTCGGGGATAGTGATGCCCGGCTGACCCTGCACGAATGACAGCGCCTCAGCGGCGCGCGTGCCGCTGCCTTTGCGTCGCCCGGCGCGGCGGCGCCCGGCGGGCCGGCCCGCTTTTTTACGCGTGGCGACTTTGGCGGTGGCCGTTGCGCGGGCGGGTTTGCGGCTCACCGAGCCACGCGGGCGTCCCGGCCCGCGGCGGCGCGAAGCTACGGCAGTCGCTACGGCAGTCGCGGCTTTGCCACCGACTCCCTCGAGAGCCGATGCCGCCGCCTCCAGGCGCTTGTACTCGTCGACCGCCGGCTTGAGCTCTTTGAGTCGCTCTGTGATCTCCTGGCGCTTCTCGTCAAGGAAGTCGGTCACTGTTGCATTCCTCTTCACTAGTGTAAATTTGCTCTAAATCGAGCTTAGTCGGTTGTAACCCTACACTAGCGGTTCGCACCGGCGGGTTTCTCCAACTCGGTGCGCAGTCGGTCGAGTGTGCGTTTGGCCTCACGCTCGGGCATGCCTCCGACGAGGGCGCGACTGGCGAGCGCCCCGATCGGTCCCAGCGGCGGACGGAAGTCGTTGCGATAGTCAAAACACGTTTCGCCGTCCTCGCTACGCAACGCGTACTCGGTATGCGCGCGCGAGCGCGCCGGACCTCGTCCCTCCCAAACGGCCCGCTCGCCGACCTTGCATTCGACCAACTGCCAATGCACCACGACGCTCACGCCACGCAGGTGGATCTGCTGCTCCATCTCGTAGCCGACGCGAGCAGGGCCATCGTCGGCACGCACCAGCCGGCGGTGGATAGTGACCCAGTCCTGCAAACGCTTCGGGTCCATGACCATCTTCCACACATCCTCGCGGGGGGCGGCGATCCTGGT
The DNA here is from genome assembly GCA_963846205.1 of uncultured Solirubrobacteraceae bacterium. Lineage (GTDB taxonomy): Bacteria > Actinomycetota > Thermoleophilia > Solirubrobacterales > Solirubrobacteraceae > Palsa-744. The sequence goes on from CAWJVB010000008.1 coordinate 181,685, forward strand.
AGAAGCGGTCACGAGGCTCATCGGCGATATCTTCTCAACGCGCTGCCAGTCGCTCGGTTTGTTCCCACTCACGCAGCGCGTGTTCGACGGCCGAGTCGAACGAGTGCAGTTGCACATCGAGCAGCTGCGCCGCCCCGTCATCTCGCGGCAGCAGGTCGCTCTGCAGACTCTCCATCAAAGGGACCACCAAGCTCGGGTCCTCGCTGGCGATCGCCGCTGCGACACGCGCGGTCAAGCCGGTCGCGCTGAAGCCGAGCCCGAACGACGGACGGCTCGACGAGCATCAGCTCGGCGATCCGCTCGCACCATCTCGCCGTAGGACAGCAGGTCCGGGCCGCCTACGTCGAGCGAGCGCCCGCCGATCGGCGCGCTGGCGCAGGCGGCCAGCATCTCGATCATGTCGCGCTCGTCGATCGGCTGCGTGCGAAATCGCCTCCAAGCGGGCAGGGCGAGCACGCGCATGCGCTCGACCAGGTGAACGAGCAGGCGGAACGAGCGAGAGCGCGCTCCGATCACGATCGAGGCGCGCAGCGCCACAGAGTCCGGGACGGCGTCGAGCAGGATCCGCTCGACGCTCTCGCGACTGCTCAGGTGACGCGAGCCGGGAATCCTCGCGGGAATCTCCGAGCAGGCCGCCGAGGTAGACGATCCGCCGCACGTGCGCTCGCCTGGCGGCGGCCGCGAAGTTCTCGGCGGCCACGCGCTCGCGCTGCTCGAAGCGGTCGGCGCTCCCGCTCGAGCGCTCGATCCGCTCCATCGAGTGGATCAGGTAATAGGCGACCTCGACCCGCTCGAGCGCGGCGTCGAGACCCTCGCCCGTGACCGCGTCGCCGCGCACGATCTCCGCGTCGGTCAGACCCGCTGGCGGGCTCGGGAGCTGGGATCGACGCGCAAGCCCACGCACGTGATGCCCCGACGAGAGCAGCCGCGGCAGCAGCAGTGAGCCGACGAAACCGCTCGCGCCGGTGACCAGGATCCGCATCTGCACACATGATGACGCGCGTCGCTCGTCGGTCGAAATTGTGCGCAACGTGCGGAAGGATCGCGACGATTGTCACACCCAAGTGACTCCTCGTCGGGTGTTTCCGGATATCAGATTGTTTTGTCTGCGTTTTGCGAAATGCGCGCTCGACGTCGCGGCCGCCCGATGCTTTGATGATCGCTGTTCGTTCAACTCGATTGTTGGGGGAGGCAGGCGCGTGGCAAAGGGGACGCAGGTCAAGAAGACGCGCAAGGTCAGCTGTGACGAATGCTACTTTCGCTGCAACCTGCTGTGTGCGCTCGACCTCGCCGAGCCGTGTGCGACCTTCCGGCCCAACGAGGCGCAGCTGCGCCCTCCCAAGCAGTTGCATTTCGTGTTTCGTCAGGAGCGTCGCTCGCGCGCCGCGTGGGCGTTCCCCTCGGCGCAGGAGCAGGCTGCGCTGCACGCCTAGCAGGCGCCCGCGCCGTGCGTGCTCGCCGTCGGCGCGTGCGCCGTCGGTCGGAGGAGCTGCCGGCGGCGCCCGGGCGGGAGCGCGGGCTACTGCTTCTGCGCCGCGCGAGCGCCCGCGCCGCGCGATCCAGTTGGCGCCGGGCGTGTCGCTGAGGCCGTGCACGATGATCGAGCAGAACACGACCAGCGCCGCGAGATCGAAGATCCGCACTCCGTTGGGGATCTGACGGTCGATCACGATCAGCGCGAACGTCACCGTCGCCACCCCCTTGGGGCCGAACCAGCCCATGAACAGGCGCGTCGCGGTGTCGGTGCGCGTGCCGATCAGCGCCAGCCACACCGCCAGCGGGCGGGCCAGCAGGAACGTCACGGCGACGAACGCCAGCGCTACCCAGCCCTCGCGCGTGAACGCGTGCACGGTCAGCAGCGAGCCGAACACGAAGAAGATGCCGAGCTTGACGATTTCCACCAGCTCCTCGGAATTGCGCTCGAAGTGCACGCGCACGTCGGGGCGGCGGACGCTGAGCACGATCGCCGCGACGAACACGGCGATGAAGCCGTTGCCTTTGGGCGACAGCACCGTCACGCCGTAGGTTGCGAAGGCGACGCCGAGCGCGAACAGCGAGCGTTGGTGAGCGGGGATGCCGCGGCCGGGCGGCGCGTGCTGCTGATCGCGCGGCATCAACAGCGAGGCGATCCAGCCGCACGCGATCCCGTACAGAAAGCCGAGGCCCACGTCCTGTAGGACGAAGCGCCACCACACGAAGCGGCCGGAGTCGGCGCTGAGCGCGGCCAGGAAGGCGAGCACGGCGGGCAGCGCCAGGCCGTCGTTCAGGCCCGACTCCAGGTTCAGCGAATGGCGCACGAGGCGGGGAACGCGCGGGTTGGTGACGATGCTCGAGGTGAGCACCGGGTCGGTCGGCGCGAGCAGTGCGCCGAGCAGGAACGACTCTGTCCACGACAACCCGATCAGCACCCGCGCCGCGGCGGCGACGATGATCGTCGTGAGCGGCATCGCCAGCGCGAGCTTGCGCAGCGGCAGATGCCAGGCGCGCTGCAGCATCTCGCCCTCGACCTCGAGCCCGTCGCGGAACAGGATCACGATCAGCGCCGCAAACGCCAGGTCCTCGACGAAGCCCGAGCGCGCCCGGAAGTCGACCCAGTGCAGGACGCCGTTGCCGAGCACGAAGCCGGCCAGCACGAACAGCGCGGCGAGCGACAGCATCGAGCGCCCCGCGAGGCCAGACAGGAGCGCTCCCACCATCAGCAGCAGCCCCAACACGGTCATGGTCGCCTCGAAGCTGGGCATGCGGGTGAAGACTCGCAGGTGCGCGACTGACTCAGCGATCGGGCCAGGCCACTCGTTCGCCTCGCCCCAAGGCGGGTATATTTGGCGGCAGACCCAGCAAAAGCTTCGGCAGAGACGAGGTTCGGTGATGGCAGCGAAGGACAGGATCAACAAGGCTGGTGAAGCTGCGCGAGCTGCGCAGCGCAACCGCTACCTGCAACGACTGCTCGAGGATGAGGAGCTGCGTGGCTCGCTGCTCACTGCGTACGGGGCCGCGCGCAGCGCCTACGGGCGGATGAGCAACGGCAAGCCGCCGACACAGGCGTTGTTCGAGGATCGCAAGCTGCAGAGAGAGCTGAAGGAGGCCGCCAACGCGCTGCGTGACGCGTCGAGTTCGCTGCGTGAGCCGCCCAAGCGTCGACGCGGCGGGGGCCTGGGGCGGTCGCTGCTGCTGCTGACGGTGGCGGGAGTGCTCGCGATCGCGCTCAGCGAGGGACTGCGCTCGAAGGTGCTCGACCTGCTGTTCGGCGCCGAGGAGGAGTTCGACTACAGCTCGACCACCACCCCGGCCGAGCCGGCGCCGGCGGGCGCGTCGGCGTAGCCCGCGAGCCCGGCCGCCAGGATCAGCGCAGCCGTGGACACCGTCGCCGTGGAAACCGACGCCGCCGAGCGAGTGCCCGTCACGGGCTCGGCCTCGTCGGCGACGGCGCGGCGTTCGCTGTCGGGCGAGAAGGCGCAGCGGATCGTCGAGGCGATGCGGCGCAGCGTCGCCCAACGCGGCACGGTCGGTGCGACGTTCGATCACGTCTCGCGCGAGGCCGGCGTGTCGCGCGGGCTCCTGCACTACTACTTCGGCACCAAGGAGCAGTTGCTCGTAGAGGCCGTGCGCCGCGATTGCGAGCTGCGCATGCAGCTGCTCGAACACCAGCTCGCGACCGCGCAGACCGCCGACGACTACATCGACCTGATGGCGCAGAACCTGCAGGAGACGGTGCACGAGGACCCCGACTTCGTGACGCTCGTGTTCGAGCTGTTCATGCTGTCGCGACGCAACGAGGACATCGCGGCTGAGTACGCCGGGTTGATGCGCCGCACCCGCGAACAGGTGGCGGCGATGCTGGGTGCGGCGCAGGGCGAGGGGATCCTGCACCTGCACGCCGAGCCCGAGGCGATCGCCGAGGTTCTGTTCTCGCTCGCCGACGGCCTGGCGCTGCGCATGCTCGCCGAGCCCGATCGCGACTTCGGCGCGACCGTGCGGGCCGGCATCGCCGCCGCGCGCGCGCTGCTGACCGACTAGTCCGTTCGATGCCGATCTACGAGTACCGCCGCCCCGACGGCACGACTTTCGAGATCCAGCAGTCGTTCAGCGACGAGCCGCTGAGCGTCGACCCGGACACAGGCGTGCCGGTCGAGCGCGTGATGCACCCCCCGGCCGTGCACTTCAAGGGCAAAGGCTTCTACAACACCGACTACGGGACGCGCAAGCGCCAGCGCGAGACGGCCGCGGCGGCTGAGGGATCCTCGTCCAAGGACTCCTCCGCAAAGGGCTCTTCCTCGAAGGACGGATCGACGCGCTCGGGCGGCGAGAGCTCCGGTTCCTCAGCGGGCGAGGGTGCCGGCTCGAAGGGCGCCAAGGAGTCGGGCGGCGGCAAGCAGTCCAAGCCCTCCGCGGGCAGCGGCGATTGAGCTCAGCCACCCATGAAGCGCGCGACGGCGGCACGTCGTTCGGCTTCTGAGACCTGCAAGCCGACCTCGCCATCCGGCAGCGTGACGCTCCCGCTCGGTTTCAACACGCGCGTCGGTGGCGTACCCGAGATCGCCAGCGCGCCGAACAGGCCGAGCAGCGTCGGGCCGCTCATGTCGGAGATGATCGCCGGCGGCGCGTTCCAGGCGATCAGCGGCAGTCGAAAGAAGCTCGAGGGGGAAAGCAGCCGGTTCTTCATGTCGGTGAACAGCGCCTGCTGGTGTTCCTCGCGCTGCAAATCGGTCTCGTTCGGCGCGCACAGGTTCTCGCGCGTGCGCGCCAGTGCGAGCGCCTGCTTGCCGTCGAGGTGGTGCGTGCCCTTCGCCAGACGCAGCGTGAAGCCGCCGTCACGAAAGCCGCCATCCAGGCGTGAGACGATGCAGCCGCCGCTGTAGTCGACTCCTCCCATCGCGTCGACGAGCTGCGGGAAGTCTTCGAAGTTGACTTCGACGAGATGGTTGATGGGGATGCCGAGGTAGCTCTTGATCACGGAGATCGACAGCGCCGGTCCGCCGAACGCGTAGGCCGCATTGATCTTCTGTATGCCGTGACCGGGGATCTCGAGAACCGTGTCGCGCGGGATCGACAGGCGCGCGTTGTGCCCGGCGCCGACGCGCAGCAGCAGGATCGAGTCCGAGCGGCTGGGCCCCGAGGTGTTGGCCCCCGGTTCCTTGCTCCCCTTCGGCCGCCGGTCGGAGCCGAGCACCAGGATGTTGTTCGCCGAGGTCAGCGGGAAGCCCGCCGGATCGAGCACGCCCGCGACATTCGACGGCGGCGACGTGCGCTCGAAGTGCGAGCTGATCAGGAACAGCAGCAGCGACAGGACGATCCACCCGACCACGAGCACGAGCAGCCCGAGCAGCACGCGTTTGACCGTGAGCCGCCGCAACCACGCCGCCGCGCGCTCGCCGCGACTCCCGCGCGGGCTCAGCGGCGGGTGCGCCCCGGGCTGCTGCTGGCGCTCGCGCTCGGGCAACAGCCGCGGGCGCGCGCGGTAGCGCGTGTAGCGGGGCGGGGGATCGAGCTCTCCGGACATCGCGCGGACCCTATATTTGCCGGATGACTGCCGCGGAGGTCGCTTCGGGCCGGCTGCTCGTGTGCCCGACGCCGATCGGCAACCTGCAGGACGTGACCGAGCGGGTGCTGCTCGAGCTCGCGCGAGCCGACGCGGTCGCCTGCGAGGACACCCGTCACACGCGCGTGCTGTTGGCTCGCCATTCGATCTCCGCGCAGCTGGTGAGCCTGCACGAGCACAACGAACGAACGCGTGCAGCCGAGCTGGTGGCCCGTATGCGCTCCGGGGCGACGGTCGCGCTGGTCTCCGACGCGGGCACGCCGTTGGTGTCCGACCCCGGCTTCGCGCTGGTGCGCGAGAGCCTGGCGGCCGGAATCGAGGTCGAGGTGCTGCCCGGCCCGAGCGCCGTCACGACCGCGCTCGTGGCCTCTGGCCTGCCGCCCGAGCGATGGTTGTTCGTGGGCTTCTTGCCGCGCAAGCGCGCCGAGCTGCAGCGGCTGTTCGCGCACGCTGAGCAGACCGTCGTGGCGTTCGAGTCGCCACGTCGCCTGGCCGCCTCGCTGCGCGTGCTGGCCGATCTCGATCGCGAGCGACCGGCGGCGGTCTGCAGGGAGCTGACGAAGTTGCACGAGGAAGTCAGGCGCGGGAGCGCAGGCGAGCTGGCCGGGCACTTCGAGGCGAACGCCGCCCGAGGCGAGATCGTGCTCGTGTTCGGCGCCGCCACCAACGCGTCCTCCGAGGAGCACGCGCTGCAGGCGCTCAGCGAGCTCGTCGCGGCCGGCGCACGGGCGCGGCCGGCGGCGGGGGTTCTCGCGCGGCTGACGGGAGTCAGCGCCAACCGCCTGTACCGCGGGCTGACGAGCGAGACGCGCGGCGGGTCGAGGGAATCGCGCGAGCGGTCGAGGGAATCGCGCGAGCGGTCGAGGGATGCGCGATGAGAGCTGAGCGAGCGGGAACAGTAGCCTGAGCGCGGCATGTCCTTCTACGTGACGACCCCGATCTACTACGTCAACGCGGCGCCACATCTCGGGCACGCGTACACGACGATCGCCGCCGACGTGATGGCGCGTCATCACCGCCAGCGCGGCGAGCCGACGCTTCTTCCTGACGGGCACCGACGAGCACGGCGAGCCGGTGGCCGACGCGGCGCACGCGCTCGGAGTCTCGCCACAGGAGCTGGCCGACCGCAACGCCGAGCGCTTCAAGGCGCTCGCCCCGCAGATCGAGGCGACCAACGACTTCTTCATCCGCACGACCGATCCGCAGCACATGGCCAAGGTCCAGGAGGTGCTCTCCAGCGTGCGCGAGAACGGCTTCGTCTACGAGGGCACTTACGAAGGCTGGTACTGCCCCCGCTGCGCGGACTTCAAGCCGGAGAACGAAATCGACGAGGGCAACCGCTGCCCGATCCACCACATCGAGCTCACGCGCGAGCAGGAGGACAGCTACTTCTTCAAGCTGTCCGCCTTCCAGCAGCGCCTCGAGGACCTGTATGCCGAGCGCGAGGACTTCGTCGCCCCGCGCACGCGTTACAACGAGGCGATCTCGTTCATCCGCTCGGGTTTGCGCGACGTGCCGCTCACGCGCCACAAGCTGAGGTGGGGCGTGCCCGTGCCGTGGGACCCCGAGCACGTCTTCTACGTGTGGTTCGACGCGCTGCTCAACTACTACACGGCGCTCGGCTACGCACCGCCGCCCGCCGGGCTGGAGGCCGAGGCCGGCGAAGATCTCGTCAAGACGTTCTGGCCGGCGAGCTATCACGTGATCGCGAAGGACATCCTGCGCTTTCACACCGTCTACTGGCCGGCGCTGCTGATGGCGGCGGAGCTCGAGCTGCCCAAGCACGTGTTCGTCCACGGCTACCTGTTGCTCGACGGCGAGAAGATGAGCAAGTCGCTCGGCAACGTGCTCGACCCGTTCGAGGTGATCGAGCGCTTCGGCGCCGACGCGCTGCGCTTCTACCTGATGCGCGATGTCCAGTTCGGCCAGGACGGCTCCGTCTCGACCGCGTCCTTCGAGCAGCGCTACGAAAGCGAGCTGGCCAACGAGCTCGGCAACCTCGCCAGCCGCACGATCGCGATGATCGAGCGCTACCGCGACGGAACGGTTGTGCCCGGCGAGGTCGACGGAGCGCTGCGCGAGGACTTCCTCGGCCTGTCCGAGCGCGTCTCGGAGTGCCTCGACCGCGCCGAGCTGACGCTCGCACTCGAGGAGATCTGGCAGCGCGTGCGGCGGCTGAACCGCTACGTCGAGGAGCAGGCCCCGTGGCAGCTCGCGAAGGATGACGCTCGCGCCGGCGATCTCGACCGCGTCCTGCGCACGCTCGCCGAGGGCATCCGCTGTGTGACCGTGCTGCTGTGGCCGTACCTACCGGCCAGCTGCGAGCGGCTGCTCGCCGCGCTCGGTGCGCCCGGCCTGTCGCTCGCCGGAGCGGCGCTCGGGATGGGCGGGATCGACCAGGTCGAGCCGCTCGAGCCACTGTTCCCGAAGGACCGCGCAGAGCGCGAGCTCGACGAGGGCGCGGACGGGTGATCGACTCGCACACCCACCTCGACCTGTGCGAGCCGCCCGACTCCGAGCTGGTGGCCGCCGCGACGGCGGCCGGCGTCGCGCGCATCCTCACGGTCGGCATCGACGGCGCCTCCTGCCGCGCGGCGCTCGCCGCGGCCGAGGCCTTCCCCCAGGTCTACGCGGCGATCGGGCGCCACCCGAACGCGAGCAAGGGCTTCGACGACGCCGATCTGGCCGAGCTGCAGGCGCTCGCCGCGCACGAGCGCTGCCTGGCGATCGGCGAGACCGGGCTCGACTTCTACCGCGAGGGCGCCTCGCGCGCAGACCAGCAGCGCGCGTTCGCCGCGCAGATCGCCCTCGCCCGCGAGACCTCCAAGCCGCTGGTGATCCACTCGCGCGCGGCCGAGGCCGACACGCTCGTCCAGCTCGGCGCTGAAGCGCAGGGGGTGAGCGTGGTCATGCACTGCTTCTCGATGCCCGACCGGCTTGCCGAGTGCCTGGAGCGCGGCTATGCGATCTCGTTCGCGGGCAACGTCACCTACAAGAGCGCCACCGACCTGAGCGAGGCGGCCAGGCAGGTGCCCGACGAGCGGCTTCTGGTGGAGACCGATGCCCCCTACCTGTCGCCGCAGGCCGTGCGCAAGCTGCGCAACCAGCCGGCTTTCGTCGCGCACACAGTCGATTTCCTCGCGCAGCTGCGCGGCGTGTCGGCCGAGCAGCTGGGCGCGACGGTAGAGCGCACCGCGGCGAGCGTATTCGGGTGGTGAGCGGCGGGCGCCCGGCTGTGAGCGACGCTCCCGTGCAGCCGAGCCTGCGCCGTATGCAGCGCTTCGGAGTGCGCCCCGATCGCGAGCTCGGGCAGAACTTCCTGGTCGACTCGAACATGCTCGGCGTGATCGAGCGCGCGGCGGCGCTCACGCGCGAGGACGTCGTGCTGGAGATCGGCGGCGGGCTCGGGGTGCTGTCCGAGCACCTGGCGCAGCGCTCACGCCACGTGCACGTCGTCGAGATCGACGAGCGCCTGCGCGCCGCCCTCGAGGACGCCACCGGCGCGCACGCCAACGTGAGCGTTCACTGGGGCGACGCGCTCCAGCTCGAGATCGCGGCGTTCGAGCCCTCGCCGACCAAGCTCGTGGCCAATTTGCCCTACAACATCGCCGCCGGGGCGATCCTGCGCACGATCGGCTGCTACCCGGGTATGACGCGCTGGGTGGCGATGGTCCAGCGCGAGGTCGGCGAGCGGTTCGCGGCCAAGCCGGGGACGCCCGCCTACGGGACGCCGTCCGTGCTCGCGCAGCTGTCGTGCGATGTGCGCGTCGTGCGCGCGGTGTCGCGCAACGTCTTCCAGCCGGTCCCCAACGTCGACTCCGTACTACTCGAGCTCGTGCGCCACGACGGCGATGACGCCTCGCACGAGCTGCGCGCGCTCGTGCGGGACGCCTTCGCGCACCGCCGCAAGACGCTGGCCGGCTCGCTGGCGCTGGCGCCAGGCGCGCCGGACGGGACGCGCGAGCGCGCCCGCGAGGCGTTGGTCGCGCTCGGTCACCCCGCCGACGTACGCGCCGAGCGATTGTCCCCCGAGGACTTTCGCGCGCTCGCGCTCGCGCTCGGCGGCCAATGAGCGCCTATCGCGCGCTCGCGCCGGCGAAGGTGAACCTGGGGCTGTTCCTGGGCCCGCGCCGCGACGCCGATCGCCGCCACGAGCTGGTCACCGTGATGCAGTCGATCTCGCTGGCGGACGAGCTGCTCCTGGAGCCGGCTCCGTCCGCTGACGGCGGCGACGACGCTAACGGCCCCGACGACGCTAACGGCGTCGACGACGCTCACGGTGCCGCCGGCGCTGGCGGCGTCGACGAGGTGCTGTGTCCGGGGCTGCCGGGCGCCGGCGAGGACAATCTGGCGGCGCGTGCGCTCGCGGCCTTTCGCGCCGCGACCGGCTGGAGCGCGCCGCCGCAGCGGCTGACGATCGCCAAGCGGATCCCCGTGGCGGCGGGGCTGGGTGGCGGCTCGGCCGACGCCGCCGCCGCGCTGCGGCTCGCGCGCCTGGCGTCGGGGCTCGGCGACGAGGTGCTGCTGCGCGAGCTGGGCGCGAGCCTGGGCGCCGACGTGCCCGCCCAGGTCGCTCCCGGGCGCTGGCTTGCGAGCGGCGCCGGCGAGCTGCTCGAGCCGCTGCCCGATCCGCTTCCCGCGCTCGAGCTGCTGGTGCTTGCGTCGCACGCTCAGCTCGCGACCGCCGAGGTCTACGCCGAGGCCGACCGGCTCGGCCTGGGGCGCGATTCGCGCGAACTGGACCGGCGCCGCGAGCAACTGCGCGCGGCACTCGAGCTGGGCGCGCCGCTGCCGGCGGCGCGAGAGCTGCTGCACAACGATCTGCAAGCGGCGGCGATCTCCTTGTCAGAGCCGATCGCGCGATCGCTCGCCGAGCTCGCCGACGCGGGCGGCGACGAGGTGCTCGTCAGCGGGTCCGGGCCGACCGCGCTGGCGCTGTTCGGCCATGCCAACCCGAGTGGCCGCGCGGAGCGCGCCGCGGCCTCGCTGGCCGGGCATGCGCCCGCGCCGATCCGCGCGCGCTCGGTCGACGCGTCGTTCGCGCAGGCCGCGCGGCTGGCGTAGCGGGCTGCTTGCAGGCCGGTCCGGCTGCGGCGCAATCCGCGCACGACCCCTCGGTACGTCACAATCTCGCCAGAGCGGGCATGACCAGGACGACCATCAACGAGCTAGTTGGCGCGTGTGCCGGGACGTTCGGCGTGGTGCTGTACGCCGGGCTGATCCTGGTGCCCGCGTGGAACTCGTACACGCGGCTGTGGCAGCGGGTGGCGGCGACGGTCCTGTCCCTCTATGTGCTGGCCGTGCTCGTCGGCATCGGCGTGGGCGCCGCGCTCGCCGTCGTCTACTTCTGGGGCTAGCCGTGGCCGACTTCGGGGCGCTCGACGCGATCACCGAGGCGGTCGAGTCGGGCGCCGGCCTGCCCGAGGTCGTGCGAGCCGCGGCCAAGGCGCTCGACGCGAGCCTCGCCGTGAGTGACGCGTGGGGGGCGACGCTGGCGGTCGCAGCTCGCTCGCCGGCCGAGGAGCGGGCGCTGCTGTCGCAGGGCGATGGCGTCACCAGCATTCCGCTGCGCGTCGCCGACGCAGTCGTGGGCTCGCTGCACATGCGCGCGAAAAAGGAGCCAAGCGCGTCGATGCAGCGCCTACTGGCGACGATGATCGCCTCGGAGGTCGAGCGCGTGCGCGCGCCCGAGCGCGCATCGGAGTCGGCGGCCGCCGACTTCCTGCGCGCCGTGCTGGCGCGCGAGCTGACCGAGCGCGAGCAGCTGCTCGAGCGCGCCAAGGAGCTGTCGCTGGACGTGCAGGACGGCGCCAGCATGGTCGTCGCGCGCGCACACCCGCAGACGCCCACCGACGAGGGCTGGCGCGGGCGCGTGCGCGCGGTCGCCGAGCGCGGGGCACGCGCGGTCTCCAGCCGTTCGATCGCGGCGCTGTCCGAACGCGATGGCATCGCCGGGGCGGAGGTACTGCTGCTCGTGCCAGGCGGCGACGAGGCGGCGGCGGCGCGTGCGGTCGATGGGATCCTGCGCGAGATGGAGGCTGGTCTGGCCGGCTACACGTTCGCGCTCGGTCGCAGCCGCATCACCGAGGACCCGGCCGACCTGCCGCGAGCGGCGAGCGAGGCGCTGCTGGCGGCCAACGTCGCACAGGGATCATCCGATGGCACGGCGCTGGCGTTCGAGCAGACGGGCGCCTACCGGCTGCTGCTCTCTGCGATGAGCGAGAACCCGAGCGAGCTGCAGCGCTTCTACGAGGAGACGGTCGAGCCGCTGGTCGCCTACGACGAGCAGTACGAGACCGAGCTGGTGCGTACGCTGGAGGCGTTCCTGGAGGCGGACGGTAACGTCGCCGGCACGGCGCAGCGGCTGTTCACGCATCGCCACACGATCTACTACCGGCTGGAGCGCGTGCGCGAGCTCTCAGGCCATGACGTCAGCTCCAGCGACGGTCGCGAGAAGCTGAGTCTGGGGTTGAAGGCGATGCGCGTGCTCGGCATCGCCTCGGCGGACGGCCCCGCGTCCGAGGCCGGCGCCGAAGGCGGCCGCGTGCCGCGCCGCTCCCCGCGTGCGACCTAGCCACAGTCGGGCCACGACAGCCGAGCTAGCTGCGCGTCTCGCCTACGGGCGGCGCGGCGATAGCGCCCGTCAGCGCTCGCGCGTGCCGAACTCGACTGCGTAGGTGCCGCCGAGCCACTGCGACAGGCCGGTGGGCACCGATGGCGAGACCCCCACGCCGGCATCGCGGTAGGCCCCGGTCAGCATGATGTGGCGGTGCGGCGCCGACTGCATCCACGCCAGCACGATGCCGGCGGGCGTGGCGTTGGGGCCGGTTCCCCAGCCGATGTTCTGGGCCGTCAGCAAGCGCAGGCGCGGCAGGTGGGCGACATAGTGCGAACTCATCACGCGCGAGAACGAGGTGCGTCCGGACAGGCTGCGGTCGGCGAAGTAGTGCCCGTCGACCATGTCGCGCGCCTGGCCCGAGGCGATCTTGGTGAGCGCGCGGTTGAGGCGCAGCGGTCGCACGCCGTGAGCTGTGCGCAGGCGGTTCATCAGGCACAGCGTGGCGACGTCGATCTGCGCCGCGTTGTGCCCGTTGGGCATCGCGTGGGCGTGGGGGCAGGGACGCGCGGCGAAGCCATTCGCGGGCGCTAGCAGCGAGCAGACAGCGACCATCAGCGCGGCCAAAGGCGCGGCGCAGAGATGCTTCCTTGCTCTCTTGGCTCCCCGGCGCAAGTGCAAGAATAATTGCAGACGCGTCAGAACGCCGGTGTTACTAACCCGTTTCGCCGATTTCTATTCGCGCAATCTCAGCGAATCGGGCGATCCGACGGCCTATCATCTGATGCCCTTTGGGGGGTCGTCCAATGGCAGGACATCAGGTTTTGGTCCTGAGAATCGGGGTTCGAATCCCTGCCCCCCAGCTGTTTCGGGGTGTCAGGCGGGCGCATGCGCCCCGCCAGCACGAGCGGCGCATGCTCGAGATTGCTCCAGGCGGCGCATGCGCCGCCTGGCCAGGTCGCACATGTGCGACCTGGCGGAGCCGCACATGTGCGGCTCCGGGGGAGGGCCGCATGCGGTCCTCCTGACGATGCCGCATGCGGCATCGTCGCCAAGACAAGAAGTAAGGAGCGCGGCACGTCGACTACTACTGGCAGTGGAGCTAGCATCCGAGTGTGACTCCGGGCCCCACGGTCGTGATCCTCGCCGCGGGCCAGGGAACGCGCATGCGCTCGCGCACGCCGAAGGTGCTGCACGAGCTGTGCGGGCTGCCGATGGTGCTGTGGCCGGTGCGAGCTGCGCAGGCGAGTGGCGCTGGGCGCGTGGTCGTCGTCGACTCGCCCGCGCGGGCGCTCGAGCCGGTGCTTCCCGAGGGCGTCGAGCTGGCGGTGCAGCCCACGCCCAACGGCACCGGCGGCGCGGTCGCGGCCGCGATCGCCCAGCTGGACTCCAGCGGAGAAGCGTATGGCGACCCTGTGCTGGTGCTCAGCGGCGACGTGCCGTTGATTGGCGCCGAGCTGGTACGCGGGCTCGCCCGCGCGCACGCCGAGTCGGAGGCGGCGGCGACGATGGTGACGAGCGTGCTCGAGGATCCGAGCGGCTACGGTCGCGTCGTGCGTGATCGCACGGGCGCGGTCGTGGGCGTGGTGGAGACGAAGAGGGACGGCGATGCGAGCGCCGAGCAGCTGCAGATCCGCGAGGTGAACGCGGGCATCTACGCGTTCGACGCGTCCGCCCTGCGCGACGCGCTGCCGCGCTTGAGTGCCGAGAACGCCCAGGGCGAGCTGTATCTGCCGCAGGTGCTCGACGTGCTGCGCGAGAGCGGTGGCACCGTCGCCACCCACCTGCTAGACAACCCCAGCGCGATGCTCGGCGTCAACGACCGCGCCGCGCTGGCGCGCGTGCGCAAGCTCGCACAGCTGGCGATTCATCGGCGACACCTGCTCGCCGGCGTCGCCATCGTGGACCCCGACGCGACCGTGATCGACGTCGACGTGCAGATCGGCCAGGACACCGTGATCGAGCCGTTCACGACGATTCGCGGCCGTGCGCAGATCGGCGCCGAGTGCACCGTGCGCCACTCCTACCTCGTCGACTGCGTGCTCGAGGACGGCGCCCGGGTCGGCCCGTTCGCCTACCTGCGGCCGGACGCCAGGCTGCGCCAGGGGGCCAAGGTGGGCACGTTCGTCGAGGTCAAGAACTCCGACATCGGCGCCGGCGCGAAAGTCCCGCACCTGTCCTACATCGGCGACGCCGACGTGGGTGAGCGCACGAACCTCGGCGCGGGGACGATCACGGCCAACTACGACGGCCAGCACAAGCACCGCACGACGATCGGCAGCGACGTGCACGGCGGCGTCGACACGGCGTTCGTGGCGCCGGTCACGGTCGGCGACGACGCCTGGACGGCGGCCGGCTCGGTGGTCACCGACGACGTGCCCGACGGCGCGCTCGCCGTCGCGAGGGCCAAGCAGGAGAACGTCGAGGACTACGCTGAGCGACGGAAGCGCCGTTTACACTCGGAGGGACGATGAGCAGCGCGATCGACACGAGCACGTCCTCGCGGGCTAGCCTGCCGTTCGACTACAACAAGCGGCTGATGCTGTTCAGCGGGCGCGCCAACCCGCAACTGGCAGTCGACATCGCGGACAAGCTCGGCGTCGAGCTCGGGCCGGTGACGCTGAAGACGTTCTCCAACGGCGAGGTCTATTGCCGTTACGAGGAGTCGATCCGCGGAGCCGACGTGTTCATCGTGCAGTCCACATGCGACAACCCGCAGACCGGGGTGACCGCGAACGACTCGCTGATGGAGCTGCTGCTGATGATCGACGCGGCCGTCGGCGCCTCTGCCCACCGCGTGATCGCAGTGACACCGTGGTTCGGCTACTCGCGCCAGGACAAGAAGTCCTCGCCGCGCGAGCCGATCTCAGCGCGCCTGGTCGCGCGCATGCTCGAGTCGGCCGGCGCCGATCGCGTGCTGACGATGGACCTGCACGCGGGCCAGATCCAGGGCTTCTTCCAGAAGCCGGTCGATCACATGACGGCGTTGTTCATCCTCACGCAGTACTTCGCCGACCTCGGCCTGTCCGACCTCGTCGTCGTCGCGCCAGACGCCGGCCGGGTCAAGCTGAACAAGAAGTTCGCCTCCAAGATCGGCGCCGAGCTGGCGATCCTCGACAAGGAGCGTCCGGCCCAGCAGGTCGCCGAGATCGGCTACGTGATCGGCGACGTGAAGGGCAAGACGGCGGTGATCGTCGATGACATGATCGACACCGCCGGCACGCTCGCCGCCGCCGCCAAGACGGTGCTCGAGGAGGGCGCCTCGTGCGTGTATGCCGCTGCGACCCACGCGGTCTTCTCGGGCGACGCCTTCGAGAACCTGCAGGACTCCGCGCTGAAGGAGATCGTCGTCACCGACACGATCCCAATCGACCCCAACCGCCCGGACAACATCCGCGTGCTGCCCTGCGCCGAGCTGTTGACCGACTCGATCCGCCGCATCTTCGTCGACGACTCCGTCAGCGAGGTGTTCGGGGGGGAGAACCAGCTGTTCTGAGCTCTGCGACAGGGCCGTCGCCGCTGTTGCGGTTACATAACGCCTGATACCGTCCCCTGATGGGAGGGGGGAGACTGAGCGCGCTGGCCGTGCTTGCCGCGGCTCTGTGCTGGCCGGCGGCGGCGTCCGCCACGATGGTGACGATGGGAGACCCGGCAACACTGCCGGCGAAACCCCTCAAAACGATCGAATGCACGTCGTGCGGGTTGGGCATCACGTTCGCCCAACCCTTCTCGCCCTCGCCGGACATCGACTTCGCGCCCGCCGCGGGAAAGATCACGAGCTGGCGAGTGACCGGCGAAGGAACGCTGAAGCTGCGTGTGATCGAATCGGGACCGGAAGGCGGATGGGTGGGGGTCGGCACGAGCGCGGCCGCGGCCAATCTTGCAGGCCAACCCAACGCCACGAGCCTCCCCATCGGTCGGGGCGACATGATCGGATTGGACTTTCCCGCTGGCTCGTCTCTGAGCGTGATCGGCTGGGATGCGGTGCCCCTCGCCGAAGTCTTCGAGTGGTCGGCTCGGCTCGAAGACGGCGGCGAATTTCGGGAACCGAACTTCGGGGCAGCCGACGAAGGCGACCGCTTTCTCCTCAGCGCCGAAGTCGCGCTCGCGCCGGTCGTCTCCTCGCTGTCGCCGGGGTCGGGGAGCACGACCGGGGGCAACGGGATAACGATCACCGGCAAATACCTCGACGGGGCCACGGGCGTCACCTTCGGCTCGACGCCCGCATCGAGCTTCAGCGTCGATTCCTCCGGCCAGATCACTGCGGTCGCGCCCGCGTCTGCGGCGGCGATCGTGGACGTGCGCGTGACCGGCCCCGGCGGCTCGAGCGAAGTCACCTCGGCGGACCGATACACGTTCACTGGGCCCGCGACCACCACCTCGAGCAGCAGCTCGGGGGGCTCGACGCCGGCGCCGTTGGTGGCCAAACAGGGCGTTGGCGGCTTCAGCCAGTCGATCTCGCCGCCGCCGGTGGCCAAACCGGCCGTCAGCGGCTTCAACCAGTCGGCGACCCGCTGGAAGCGAGGCGGTTCGCTGCCCCACGTCAGCAGTACCAGCGCGCCGGTCGGCACGACTTTCAGCTTCACCCTCAACGAGGCGGCCACGGCAAGCCTGGCCTTCACCGAGCAGGTACCGGGCCGGAGGGTGGGGGGCAGGTGCGTTGCGGTCACGGGTGGCAACGCGGGCAAGCCCAAGTGCAAGCGCACGGTGAGCGCAGGCTCGTTGCCATTCTCCGCGCACGCCGGGTCCAACAAAGTGCGCTTTCAGGGTCGGCTGTCGAGCGTCAAGAGCCTGAAGCCGGGCACCTACGGCGTGGCCCTCAGCGCTCGCGACGCGCACGGCCTGCAGTCGCTGGCGCAGTCGCTCAGCTTCACCATTATCCCCGGCTGAAGCCGGTCGGCGAAGGCTGCCGCTCGGGCGCCGGCGAGGACGATCACCCGGTGGGCTCGGCGGATCGGCGCGTTGGCATCTCGGCTGCTGGCGCCGGCGTCGGCGCACTGGTAAGGTTTCGATCGATGTTCGGGGGGACACGGAGCGTCCTGGTTGCGCTTACGGTGGCGATGCTGCTGCCGGCGTGCGCGCACGCCACGACGATCACGCTGGGGCCGGTAGTCCCGGTGCTAGCCGAAGCGGAAGATCCCTGTCTGACTACGTTCTGTGCAGGCGGCCGCACGTGGAGCCAGGTCGTATCGCCGGGCCTCCTCGACGAAGCGCCCGCTTCCGGAGTGATCACGAGCTGGCGGGTGTCCGGCGAAGGGCCGCTGCGACTGCGTGTGCTCAGGCTCGTGGGCGAAGAAGAATCCGAACTGGCCGGGGTCGGTACATCGGCGCTTGCGACCAACACCCATGGAGCGCCGAATGCCACGAGCCTTCCGATCCGCGCCGGCGACGTGATCGGGGTTGATGACCCCGCTGGAACCAACAGCTTCGTCGGCCTCAAGACGGTCGCGCCGAGCTCTGCAGTGCTGTTCGAATGGGAACCCACGCTCCCGGACGGCGGCGGCGTTCGGGAACCGAAGAACCGCTACACCGACAAAGAGGTCATGCTGAACGCCGACATCGTGCTCGCGCCCGTCGTCTCCTCCGTCGCTCCCGCATCGGGAAGCACGGCCGGAGGCAATGCGGTGAAGATCACCGGCCTGTTCTTCATCGAAGGGGGGATCGACCAGCGTGACGTTCGGCTCGACGCCGGCGTCGAGCTTCAGCATCGACTCCACCAACCAGATCACCGCGATCGCGCCGCCGTCGGCCGCCTCCACCGTCGACGTGCGCGTGAGCGGGCCGGGCGGCTCGAGCGAAGTGACCGCGGCCGACCGCTACACGTACACGGGGCCGGCGACGACACCGACGACATCGACGACTGCTGCCACGACTCCGAAAACCCTGGTGTCCGTCCCCGGTCTCATGCCGTTCGCCAAACCCGCCGTGTCGGGCTTCAGCCAGTCGGCCACCCGCTGGAAGCGAGGCGGTTCGCTGCCCCACGTCAGCAGTACCAGCGCGCCCGTCGGCACGACTTTCAGCTTCACGCTGAACGAGCCGGCCACGGCCAGCCTGGCCTTCACCGAGCACGTAGCGGGCCGGCGGGTGGGCGGCCGGTGCATAGCCGTGACCGGTGGAAACACGAGCAAGCCCAAGTGCAAGCGCACGGTGAGCGCAGGCTCGCTGCCCTTCTCCGCGCACGCCGGGTCCAACAAAGTGCGCTTCCAGGGCCGCCTGTCGAGCGCCAAGCGCCTGAGGCCGGGCACCTACGGTGTGGCCGTCAGCGCCCGCGACTCGCATGGCGTGGAGTCGCTGGCGCAGTCGCTCAGCTTCACGATCGTCCCAGGCTGACCGCGGTCGGCGAAGCCACCGCGCGGTCGCTGGCGGGCACGACGGTCCCCATGAAGGCGGCGGCTCGTCGAGCGGCCGGAGCCTGAGATCCGCCGGAGGCAGGTGCTGTGGTAGAACTCGCCGGGGCCCGCGCGAGGGCGGGAGTCGAGAGCTTCCGTAGCCCTGCTCGTTGCGCGAGCGGCGCGGGCGAGACACCAAACTCTTGACTGGGGGCAGTCATGGAACGACGTATTCTTGGCGTGGGCCTTGCGGTCCTGGCCAGCTGTCTGCTGGTCGGCTTCGGCACCGCTTCCGCCCGAGCCGAATCCGCGGGTGGGGGTCCCGACAAATCGAAACCCTCGAAGGTCTGCTCGGTCAAGTCGCTGCGCTCGTTCGTGCTGCAGGGGGAGTTCGCACGAACGGCGTCCGCAGCCGACGTGATCGAGGTCTCCTGCGACCCGCTCGTGTACGGGACTGGCTCACGCATCACGATCTCCGACAACCAGCTGTTCATCAGCTGCGCCGCGCTCAACTGGATCGTGCCCAACAACGGCCCGTTGATCGGTCCCGGGCCCAGCGCCCCCCCGGGATTCTCGATCAGCGGCTCGCAAGCGTCCGTGACCGTCAACCTGGATTCCGCCGGCAACGCGAACGTCGCGCTGATCGCCGGTCCGGACTGCTCGGCCGGCGAGACGACGGTCGCAGCTCACATGAACGAAGAACCATTCGACTCGTCCACGACCACGTTCACGTTGCTCCCCTCCAAGAGCACCCCGCCCGGCGTCAAGGCCTTGCCCGCGTCCCAGGTCGAGGACGCCACGTCCAGCGCCGTCGTGACGATCGTCGAGGCGGAGTTCCGCGGAGGCTCGGAGAAGCCGGTGCGAATCGGCGCGGAAGAGCTCTTCAGTCGCTGCCGGGCAGCGCCCAAACTGCACTTCATAAAACAGCAGGAATCGGGAGGGCTCGTGACGCTCGAAGACCTCACGGGCGTCTCCGAAATCGGCGGCGCGAACGCGATTCCGTTGGACGACAACGGCAACGGGTTCGTGGTGCTGGTCGGCGATTCGTCGTGCGCTCCGGGACGTTCGTTGATCGAAGCGGACCTGCAAGCGAAACCGATGACGACATACACGGCCCGGTTCACGATCAAAGCGCCCAAACGCCGCAAATAGCCGCTCGACGTCGTCGAGGGCGCCCTGATTAGTTGCCCCACCGCTCTGCCGCCCGGTTGGTCCTGCGTGGCTTTGGGCAGAGCGGCGGGGACTCCTTGGAGGGACCCATGGTCTACCCCAGCCTGCGGATGGCAAACCGTGCCGCGGCGTGAGGCGCAGGATCACTCGACGGCCAGGCGGAGCAGCCGCTGCGACGTGCGCACTGCCGCTCGCTTTAGGCTGGGGTGCGGTGTCAGCGAGCGCAGGCGCAAACCAAACGCGTGCCGCTCCAGGCGCGCGTCGTTTCAAACGCGCCGCGCTGATCGCCGTAGGCGTCCTGCTGTTCCTCGCGATCAGCGCCCTGCTGGCGAGGCTGCTCACGCCCGACAACCTCGAACGTGAAAAGGATCTGGCGCTGATCCAGGCCGAGGCCAGAGGCGATGCGCCCAGCATGATCGACCAGCTGCAGCGGCTGCAGCAAGAGCGCCACGTGCGTGGCGAGCGTGCCGCCAAAACGCCTCCGATCGGCGCCTGCGGCGCTCGGGAGCGGTCAAGATCCTGTCGCTGAAATCCGCGACAGCCAACGCGCCCAACGGCGCGACCGGCAAGACGCGGCTTGCGTGGACGGTGATCGGCACGCTGCCGGTCGTTCAGTGCGTCGACGTGCGGCGCACCGGCAACGCGTTGACAGGGGTCAACGTGGCTCTGCTGACGCTGAGCGCGCCGATCGCCAACGAAGCCGATTGCTAGAGTCCTCAAGCTGCCAATGGCCGACACCAGCACCAAGCTCGATGTCAGCAGCCGCGACGCGGACGGCTCGCGCGCGGCGCGGCGCCTGCGCCGCTCGGGCCGCGTGCCCGGCGTGCTCTACGGCGGCGGCGGCGAGCCGGTCGGCTTCGACGTCGACGCGCGCGAGCTGCGCCTCGCGCTGGCGCCGGTCCGGCGCGGTGCTCGACCTGAGCGTCGACGGCGGCAAAGCGACGCCGGTCGTGCTCAAGGAGGCCCAGCGCCACCCGGTGCGCGGCGAGACGGTGCACGTCGACCTGCTGCGCGTGCGCCTCGACGAGGCGATCCACGCGGTCGTGCCGCTGGAGCTCACGGGCGTCGACGACGCGCCGGGCGTCAAGGAAGGCGGCGTGCTCGAGCAGATCACGCGCGAGCTGAACGTCGAAGCGCTGCCGACGGCGATCCCCGAGTCGATCGTCCACGACGTCGGCGAGATGCAGATCGGCGAGACGATCGTGCTCGCCGCGATCGAGATGCCCGAGGGCGTGACGCTGCTCGACGACCTCGAGGAGACGGTCATCGCCACGCTGTCTCCGCCGCGACTGCAGGCCGAAGCGAGGAGGAAATCGAGGCCGAGACCGAGCTCGTCGGCGAGGGCGAGGAGGGCGCGGAGGCCGGCGCCGAGGGCGAGGCGCGGCGGCGAGGGCTCCTCCGGCGAGGAGTAGCCGCCCTGCGACGCCCCTTCGGCTGGCGCGCGGCGGGGCCGTCGACTGGCTGATCGTCGGGCTCGGGCAACCCCGGCGCGAGTACGCGGGCACGCGCCACAACGTCGGCTTCATGGTCGCCGAGGCGCTGGTCGAGCGCTGGGGGCTGGCGCGCGCCAAGGACCGCTTCCGCGGGCGCATCGCCGAGGGTCGCGTTGCGCGGCGCGGCGCTCCGGGCGAGCCGGGCGCCAGGCCGACGCGCGTCGCGGTGCTGTGCCCGCAGACCTACATGAACGACGCCGGGCGCTCGGTCGGGCCGGCGCGCGGCGCGTTCAAGCTGCCGCTCGAGCGCGTGCTCGTCGTGCACGACGAGATCGACCTGCCGTTCGGCGAGGTGCGCACGCGCATGGGCGGCGGCCTGGCCGGCCACAACGGCCTGAAGTCGATCAAGCGCGAGCTCGGCGGCGCGGACTTCACGCGCGTGCGCGTCGGCGTCGGGCGCCCCGACTCGACCGACCCGGAGATCGTCTCGGCCTACGTGCTCGGGCGCTTCCGCGAGAGCGCCGCGCAGGTGCGCGAGCTGTGGAGCGCGCCTGCGAGGAGGTCGAGCGGCGTCGTGCTCGGCGCAGGCCGCCGCGCGGCTGACGCGGCGCCGGCGCGTGCTACTGTGTGGACGGCCCACTCGAGCGCATGCCGCTCCGACCGCTCGCTCGCCCAATCGACGACGAGCCGCCGCGCTCAGCTCGCGCGCGAGGGCGGCCACGCGTTCGTGTCCGCCTCGCTGCGCCCGTACCTGATCGCCGCGCTCGCCGAGATCGACGAGCAGCGCGCTCGCGCCGACGCTGGTCGTCGTCGGCGACGATCGCGCGGCGCGCGACCTGGCGGCCGACCTGCGCGCGTGGCTGGCGCCGCGGCGCGTGCGCTACTACCCCTCGCGCGGGGTCGCCTACGAGTCGCACCTGGCGCCGCCCGCGCACCTCGTCGGCCTGCGCGTGGCGGCGCTCGACGCGCTGCTCGAGCGCCGAGCAGCAGCAGGACTCCGACGCAGGACGCCGCCGGTGGTGGTGGTCAGCGCGGTGGCGCTGTCGGAGAAGGTGCCCGACCCGGCGCTGCGCCCGCACTCGTTCACGCTGCGCGTCGGCGAGCTGCTCGACCTGGACGAGTGCGCCGCAGAGCTCGTCGGCGCCGGCTACGAGCGCGTCGACCAGGTCGAGGAGCGCGGCCAGTTCGCGCTGCGCGGCGGGCTGCTGGACGTGTTCCCGGCGACCGAGGAGCGCGCGGTGCGCGTGGACATGTTCGACGTCGAGATCGAATCGCTGCGCTGGTTCTCGACCTTCACCCAGCGCTCGCTCGGCGACGTGGAGGAGGTCGAGATCGCGCCCGCGGCGGAGCTCGCCGCCGAGCACCGCGAGCTGGCGGAGATGGCCGGCGCGGAGTAGCGGCCGGCGAGCGCAGTGCCCGCGACGGCGACGGCGAGCGAGCGGCCGGACATCGCCGAGCTGCTGCCGGTCGAGCGCTTCGGCGCGCTGCTCGACCTGGTCGGCGAGCGACACCGAGCTGCTCGTGGCCGCCGAGGAGGAGCTCGCGCCGGCGCTGAGCGACCACTGGAGCGACGTCTGCGCGGCGTTCGGCGACGAGGACGCGCACCACCTGTACGTGAGCCCGGAGAGCGTCCAGTCCGACGCTCGCAGCAGCGCACGCGCATCTGGCTGTCGGCGATCTCCAGCGGCCAGCAGATCGAGCTGCGCGCGCAGTCGGCGGACACCGCGGCGCGCTCGCTGGCCGAGGCCGAGCCGGAGCTCGAGAAGCTCGTGCGCTCGGGCTACCGCACCGTCGTCGCGTTCCCGCGCCGCGGCGAGGGCGAGCGCGCCGCCTACAACCTCGGGCGCCTGAAAGCGACGTGGCTGGGCGAGGACGTCGACGCCGGGCTGCTCAGCCGCTGGAGCCCTCGCTGCGCTTCGCCGCGGCGTCGCTGCGCGAGGGCTTCATCGCGCCCCAGCTGAAGCTCGCGGTGTTCCCCGAGCACCGCCTGCTGCGCCGCCGCCGCGCCGAGCGCGGCGGCGCGACCGGCGACGCGGGGCGCGGCGGCCGCGCGGCGCGGCGCGCTGCGCTCGTTCACCGAGCTGCGCACCGGGCGACATCGT
This sequence comes from uncultured Solirubrobacteraceae bacterium, assembly GCA_963846205.1. Lineage (GTDB taxonomy): Bacteria > Actinomycetota > Thermoleophilia > Solirubrobacterales > Solirubrobacteraceae > Palsa-744. The sequence continues at coordinate 204,814 of CAWJVB010000008.1, forward strand.
CGTGCACGAGGACCACGGCGTGGCGCGCTTCGCGGGCTTCGAGACGCGCACGGTCGCGGACGTGACGCGCGACTACCTGTATCTGGAATACCAGGGCGACGACCGCGTGTTCGTGCCCACCGACCAGCTGGCGAAGATCTCGCGCTACGTCGGCGCCGGCGGCGAGCACCCGCCGCTGAGCAAGCTCGGGCGGCACGCGCTGGGAGACGATGAAGGCGCGCGCGCGGCGCGCGGCGCAGGAGCTGGCGGGCGAGCTGCTCAGCCTGTACGCCGAGCGCCGCGCGGCGCAGCGGGCATGCGTTTCGAGGCGGACTCCGACTGGCAGCGCGAGTTCGAGGAGCGCTTCCCGTTCACCGAGACGCCCGACCAGCGCGAGGCGATCGAGCTGGTCAAGGCCGACATGGAGGCGCCGCGGCCGATGGACCGGCTGATCTGCGGCGACGTCGGCTACGGCAAGACCGAGGTCGCGCTGCGCGCGGCGTTCAAGGCGGCCAACGAGGGCAAGCAGGTGCTGATGCTGGTGCCGACGACGATCCTCGCGCAGCAGCACTACGGCACGTTCGCCGAGCGCCTGGCCGACTATCCGATCACGATCGAGCACGTCTCGCGCTTTCGCAGCGCGGCCGAGCAGAAAGCGGCGATCAAGGGCTTCGCGGAGGGGCGCGTGGACATCCTGATCGGCACCCACCGCGTGCTCTCGCGCGACGTGCGCGCGAAGGACCTCGGCCTGTTGATCGTCGATGAGGAGCAGCGCTTCGGCGTCAAGCAGAAGGAGCTGCTGCGCCAGCTGAAGCTGAAGGTCGACGTGATCTCGATGTCGGCGACGCCGATCCCGCGCACGCTGCAGATGTCGCTCGCGGGGCTGCGCGACATCTCGGTGATCGAGACGCCGCCCGAGGGCCGCCGGCCGGTGAAGACGTACGTGGGCGAGTACGAGGAGGAGCTCGTCAAGCGGGCGATCATGCGCGAGCACGAGCGCGGCGGGCAGGCGTTCTTCCTGCACAACCGCGTCGAGTCGATCGACGAGACCGCCGAGCGGCTGCGCGCGCTGTGCCCGGGCGTGCGCTTCGCCGTCGCGCACGGGCAGATGGGCGAGGGCGAGCTGGAGGCGGTGATGATGGACTACCTGCGCGGCGGCGCGGACGTGCTCGTGTGCACCTCGATCATCGAGTCGGGCATCGACATCCCGCAGGCGAACACGCTGATCGTCGAGCACGCCGACAGCTTCGGCCTGGCGCAGCTCTACCAGATCCGCGGGCGCGTGGGACGCAGCCGCGAGCGCGCGTACGCGTACCTGCTGTACGACTCCGCCGCCGCGCTGACGGCGGAGGCGGCGCAGCGCCTGTCGGCGCTGTCGGACTACACCGAGCTCGGCGCCGGCTTCAAGATCGCGATGCGCGACCTGGAGATCCGCGGCGCCGGCAACCTGCTCGGCGACGAGCAGTCCGGCCACGTCGCGGCGCTCGGCTTCGAGCTGTACATGCAGATGCTCGACGAGGCGGTGCGCGAAGCCGAGCGCGACGCCGGCTCGGCCGCCGCCGGGGAGCAGGGCGACGCGGAGCTGCCGGAGCCGGTGCGCCTGGACGTCAACGTCGACGCGTACGTGCCGGCCGACTACATCCCCTACGAGCAGGCCAAGATCGAGGTGCACCGGCGCGTCGCCGGCGCGCTGGAGGTGGCCGACGTGGAGCGGCTGCGCGAGGAGCTCGAGGACCGCTTCGGCGCCGTGCCCGAGCCGCTCGAGAACCTGCTGGCGCTGCAGCGCGCGCGCATCAAGTTCGGCCAGGCCGGCGCGCGCACGGTCAGCTTCCGCGGCGATCGCCTGGCGGTCGTGCCGATCGAGCTCGACTCGCGCGCGCGCAAGCGCCTGCGCGAGGAGCTGCCCGAGGCGCTGTACGAGTCGGGGCGCTCGCAGGTGTCGATGCGCGTTCCAAAGGATGGGAAGCGAGCGGTTTCCCTACCGTCGTCAGGGCGGCGGACGTGCTGCTGGCGATCATGCGCGAGGCGGCTTAGAAAGACTTAGGCATCCGTTAAGCACCCTTACGATCGTTTCCGCTAGAGTGCCCGCGTCGTGTCCAGAGCACTTCGTATCATTTCGGCGCTTGGCGCCGTTTTGTTTGCCCTCGTGGGCTTGTCCGCGTGCGGCGGCATTCCCGGCAACGCGGTGGTTCCGGTCGACGGCACGCCGATCACGAAAGACACGTTCAACCACTGGATGGGCGTGGCGGCGGCCTCGAGCGCGCCACGCCGGGCGCCGACGAAACCGGTCGATTCCCGACCCGCCGGAGTACACGGCCTGCATCGCGCACCTGCGAAAGCGACGCGCCGAAAGCCGACCAAAGGTCAGGCGCCGCCGACCGAAGCAGCCCTGAAGACCCAGTGCGAACAGCAGTACAAGTCGCTGCAGCAGGAGGTGCTCGGGCTTCCTGATCTCCTCCAACTGGGTGCTCGGCGAAGCCAAGTCGCTCGGCGTGAAGTGTCACGACGCGGAAGTCAAGAAGCAGTTCGAAAAAATCAAGACCCAGCAGTTCCCGAAGGCCGCCGAATTCGAAAAATTCCTCGCCAACGTCCGGCCAGACGGTCTCGGATCTGCTGCTGCGCGTGAAGCTGAACCTGCTCTCGCAGAAAATCCAGCAGAAGATCGTCAAAGAGAAGGCGACCGTCACGCAGGCGCAGATCGAGAAGTACTACAACGAAAACCCGAAGCGCTTCGGGTCGCCGGAAAAGCGCAACGTGCAGATCATCCTCACGAAGACCGAAGCCGCAGGCGAACAAAGCCAAGCAGGAAATCGAATCGGGCAAGAGCTTCGCAAGCGTCGCCAAGAAGCGTGTCGATCGACCCGACGAGCAAGGCCAACGGCGGCAAGCTGACGGGCGTCGTCAAGGGCCAGGAGGAGAAGGCGCTCGACACGGCGATCTTCTCGGCCAAGACGAACGTGCTGCGCGGGCCCGTCAAGACGCCGTTCGGCTACTACATCTTCGAGGTCACAGACGATCACGCCGGGCAGCCAGCAGACGCTCGCGCAGGCCGAAGCGACGATCAAACAGCAGCTCACGGCGACCCAGCAGCAGACGGCGCTGAGCCAAGTTCGTCAAAGAATTCAAAAAGAAGTGGAAGGCGAAAACGGAATGCCGCTCGGGCTACGTGGTCGCGGACTGCAAGAGTACAAAGCGCCGAAAGCGACGTCGACCTCGACGCCGGGTACGCCGACCACGACGACGCCGGCGACCACCTCGACCAAATAGGCTCGGCATCGGTCGATGCCGAGCGGCGCACGGCGCAGGCGCCGGCCGGGTCGATGCCGAAGGCGCCGGTCCGGACGTGCGCACGCGTCTGAGCGGTCGCGCATGAGCCAGATCGAGCGCGTCCACGCGCGCCAGATCCTCGACAGCCGCGGCAACCCGACGGTCGAGGTGGAGATCGGCCTGCGCTCCGGCGCGCACGGGCACGCGGCGGTGCCCTCGGGCGCCTCGACCGGCGAGTTCGAGGCGACGGAGCTGCGCGACGGCGGCGAGGCGTGGGGCGGCAAGGGGGTGACGCGCGCGGTCGCGAACGTCGAACGGCGAGATCGCCGAGGCCGTCAGCTGGCCTCGACGCGGCCGACCAGGCGGCGCTCGACGACGCGCTGATCGAGCTCGACGGCACGCCCAACAAGTCGCGGCTCGGCGCCAACGCGATCCTCGGCGTGTCGCTCGCCGCCGCGCACGCGCAGGCCGCCGAGGAGGGGCTGGCGCTGTGGCGCTATCTCGGCGGCGATGCCGCGCACGTGCTGCCGGTGCCGATGATGAACGTGCTCAACGGCGGCGCGCACGCCGACAACAAGGTCGACTTCCAGGAGTTCATGATCGTGCCCTGCGGCGCGCCGAGCTTCTCCGAGTGCCTGCGCATGGGCGCCGAGGTGTTCCACGCGCTCAAGCGCACGCTGCACGAGCGCGGGCTGAGCACGGCGGTCGGCGACGAGGGCGGCTTCGCGCCCGACCTGGACTCCAACGAGGAGGCGCTGAAGATGCTCGTGGCGGGCATCGAGGCGGCCGGCTACGCGCCGGGCGAGGACGTCGCGATCGCGCTCGACCCGGCGGCGAGCGAGCTGTACCACGACGGCGCCTACGTGCTCGAGCACGAGGGACGCACGCTGGACGCCGGCGAGCTGGCCGACTACTGGGCGGACCTGGTCGCGCGCTACCCGATCGTGTCGATCGAGGACGGCATGGACGAGGAGGACTGGCAGGGCTGGAGGACGCTGACCGAGCGCATCGGGTCGCGCGTGCAGCTCGTCGGCGACGACCTGTTCGTCACGAACACCGAGCGTCTGCGCCGCGGCATCGAGCTGGGCGTCGCCAACTCGATCCTCATCAAGGTCAACCAGATCGGCACCCTCACGGAGACGCTGCAGGCGATCGCGATGGCGCGCGAGGCCGGCTACACGGCCGTGATGAGCCATCGCTCGGGCGAGACCGAGGACGTGACGATCGCCGACCTCGCCGTGGCGACGGGCTGCGGGCAGATCAAGACCGGCGCGCCGTCGCGCTCGGACCGCGTGGCGAAGTACAACCAGCTGCTGCGCATCGAGGAGCAGCTCGGCGCCGACGCGCAGTTCCCCGGGCGGTCCGCGTTCGCTAGCGGCCGCTAGCGGCGAGCGTCTCGGCGTCGGCGCGCTTCGCGAGGCGGCGTGCGACTTTGCTCAGGCAGGCAGGAGCTGTGCGCCGAGGGCGCGAATGCGGTCCGACGGATGTCCGCCGCTCACGCACAGCCCACCCGCGCCCGATCGCTCCGGCCCGACGCGCGGGCAGGCGCGCACGGGAAGGCGCTCGCGACGCCCGCGATCGGCGTCGCAGGGGCGCGCGTGCGCTGGGATCGGCTGGGCCGCTTGGCGATGCTGTGCGTGCTGGCGGCTCTGCTGTACCTGTACCTGAGCGCGGGCATGCACATGCTGTCCACGTGGAAACAGGCGCGTCGTGACAGCGCGACCGTCGTGGCGATGGAGCATGAACACAGCTCGCTCGCTCGCCAGCACGAAGCGCTCGGCCGGCAAGGCACCGTCGAAGCCGAGGCGCGGCAGCCTGGACATGGATGAAGACGGGCGAGCGGCAGTTCATCGTGACGCGGTCTGCCGTCCAACTGACGTCGCGGCGCCGGTCCTCACAGCGCGCGAGGCCAGCGCCCACGCGCTGCTAGCCTCGGCGCGTTGTCGTTCGAGAACGCCAATCTACCAGTGGCAGCAGGGCGAGCGGCGCCTGCGCGCCGAGCCGGCTGAGCGAAGGCCCCTGCTGGAGCGCGTGACCGACGCTCTGGTGGCGGAGCTGCGCCGGCGCCTCGGCGGCACGCTTCTCCTCGGACGAGCTCGTCGCGCTGTACGAACGCGGCACCGCCTGGTGTCTGCAGGTCGCGATGAAGATCGCGCCCGAGGACCCGTGGGCGTGGGAGGCCGGGGTGGTCGTCGATGCGGCGTTCGGCCGCTACCTGCGCGAGGCCGCCGACTATGCCGGCGGGCGCAGGGAGGCTCTTGGCGCCTAGTCGTCCTCGCCGACTGCGGCGAATGACGATGCGGTCCTCTTCGACGGCCACCTCTACCGGCCGGTGCCCGGCCCAGTGCTCGGCGTAGATCGGGTTGTCCTGGATGGCCGGGTCGAGCCACAGGCCGTAGCCCTCCTCGCCGTGGTCGAAGGTGCCCTCGAGCGCGCTGGTAGCGCTGCTGGCGCGGGCGCCGAGCACCCTGCGGCCACGGCCACCGCGGCGGCGGCGCGAGCGCGGCCGCGCGTGCGTCGTCGTCGTCGTCGTCCTCGCCCTCCTCGGCGCTCACGCGCCGCCTTCTCCTCGGCCTCGGCGCGGGCCCGCTCGGCCTCGACCTCGGCCGCCTCGAGCTCGGCTGCGATCAGCGCATCGTCCTCCGCGCGCAGGTCGATCTCATCGGGGTAGTCGGACGCCCCGGTGCCCCCTCGGCGGCCTCCTCCTCGACGAGATCGTTCTGTCGCTTGAACTGTTCGATGTCACGCACACTGACCTCGAGCTGGTGCGCGACCCACGCGTCGGTGCGGCCCTGGCGTACCCAGGCGCGGATCTGATTGAGGTTCGGTCGCAGCGATTTGCGAGGCATCGAAGGTCCGGGAGACTAGCGCAAAGAGCTGACCGCGAGCCCTGCTCGCAGTGCGCCGAGCGGCGGTTCGCTTTCCCCCGGTCCTCGGACTATGCTTGGCGAACCGGCGATCGGGGGTGGCGCCGGGTCGAGCGGCCAACAGGAAGGTGCACCGAATGCTGGTTCTGACGCGTAAGTCCAACCAGAGCATCATGATCGGAGACGACATGGAGGTCTCGGTGCTCTCGGTGATGGGCGAGAAGGTGCGAATCGGGATTCAGGCGCCACAGGAGATTCCGGTGTTCCGCAAGGAGATCTACCTCGAGATCCACCGCGAGGACGGCACGTCGACGCCGGCGCTGCGCAGCAGCAAGAGGCGCGGGCCGAGGTCAACGACGCGCTCGGCGAGCTCGGCGAGAGCTGAACCGCCGAACCTAGCCAGGCGTGGCTTCGGGCAGCCCGCTCCGCGCAGGCCAGGCGGCACCGCGCAGGCCAGCCGCCGCGCAGGCCAGTCCGCCAGCCGCGCAGGCCGTGCTCTACGCTAGCCGAGCAGCAGGTAGAGGGTGCGGAACATGACGACGGTGACGACCGCCGCAGTCAGGATCAGCGTGAGCACCAGCAGCACGAAGCGCACGGACCCGCGCTTGTGACGGCGGTCGACCTCGCGTTTCAGCGTTCGCTGCTCGGCGGTCCGGCGCAGCGAGTCGCGCCGGTCGCGATCGAGCGTGATCTCTTTCACGAACGCCTGCTCCAGCTCGGCCAGGCTCTGGCGCATTTTCACGACAGTGCCTCAGGACGCGACGGGAGCCTTGCCCTCGGCGCGCTCGTAGACCTGGACGAAGCGGAGGTACTTTTCGGCGATCTTGCGAGCCCCGGCGGAGCGCTCGATCTTGCCGTCGACGTACGCCTTGAGCGGGTCCCACCAGATCGAGCGCCCGATCGCGAAGCCGACGAAGCCGTCGACCGGCGCGGCCGCTCGCAGCCACTCGTCGACCTTGTCGTCGTCGGCGCCGCGGCCCAGCACCACGCACACGACGCCGTCGCGGCCACCCGAGCGAGCTTGCGCGACGAGCATCTCGCAGTCGGAGCGCTGGTCGACGCCCTCGATCTTCCAGATGTCGACCTCGATGCCCGCGTCCTGGATCTCAGCGATCGCGCGGCGCATCAGCTCGGGGCGCAGCTCGGTGTCGTAGCGCTCGACGTCGCCGCCGACGGTCTCCAGCTGCGCGTCCTCCGCCGGGACGAGCAGCTCGAACAGGAACTTGCGATCGTGTTGCTTGAGCCAGTCGCTGAGGCGCTTGAGCTTGCCCAGCTGCTCGCGGTTTGCGGCCTCGTCGCCGTCGGGGTTGTAGCGGACGAGCACCTTCGTGAAGTCCGGATCGAACCGTTCGATGTGCTCTCCGAAGTCGTCGCCGTACTGGAAGTCGAACATGCTCTGCCCAGAGCGCTCGGCGGGCATCGCCAGCTTCAGCCCGCGCTCGCGCGCCTCCTGCGGCACGGTCGAGCCGAACTGCTCGTCGACCAGCACGCCGGTCACCGACGCGTCCGCCCCGGAGCCGACGGCCTGCAGCATCCCCTCGAAGATCAGATGCTTCGCGTCGGCGATGATCGCGGTCTGCTCCGCGTCCGGTTCGCCCTGGATCCCGAAGAACTTCTTCTGGAAGGAGCCGCGGTGGTCGAAGGCGAGGATGTACAGCTTGTCGTCGTAGCCGAGAGTCATGAGCTGAGTATCGCAAAGGCGGGTCTGCGGGCGTCGAGAGGCCCATAGAATGGATTGCGATGTCCTCCGGCGCAGATCTGTTCGTCGTTTGCAAGAACTGCGGATCGGAGGTCAGCCCGTACATCACCGAGTGTCCGTACTGCGGTCATCGTCTGCGTCGGCGTGCTCCCAAGCTTCCGCGGGGACGCCCTCCCGAGCGGGGTCGCGGCGGCCTGCTGCGCCGCTGGCGCGAGCGCCCGGCGACGCGTCGCAGCCTCGACGCCGCGGGTCCGGTCTCGCGTTAGCGCCTCATCTGCCCGTGCCACGATCGCCTCGCGCCCGTACGCGACGATCGCGCTGGTCGCGGCGAGCGCTGTCATGTGGATCCTGCTGCGCGCCGGCTATGTGAGCGTCGACAAGGTCGTGATCCTGGGCCCGCTGCAGGGCGACTGGTGGAAGCTGTTCAGCAGCCAGTTCGCTTACCTGAACGGGTGGTACGCATTCTTCACGCTGATCGTCGGTCGCGATCTACGGCTGGCTGCTCGAGGCCCGTCTCGGGCCGCTCGTCGTCGTGGCATTGTTTCTCGCGGCCGGCGCCACCGGCGCGCTCGTGGCGGAGGCCGTTTACCCGTTCCCGATCGTCGCCGGCGGCAACGCGGCCGCGCTGGCGTTGCTGGCGGCATGGGCCGCGCCGGACCTGCGCGCGGCGCGCGCTCGCGACTACTACGAGGGCGATCTGCTCGGCACCGGCGTGCTCGCGGCGCTGCTGCTGGCGATCCCGTTCGTGCGCCCCGAAGAGAGCTGGCTGGCGGGCGTCACCGGCGCCGTGCTCGGCCTGCTCGTCGGCCTCGGCCTGCAGCGCGTCGAGCGGCCGAGCGTAGCGATCGAGGCGGGCTCAAAGCGATCTCCTGAGCCCTCCTTGCGAGCGCCTCCCTGTACAGTTGCCGAGGCTCCCTGTTTCCCGTTCCCAGTTTCCCCGTCCCCCAGGAGCACCGGCTTGACGATGACCAACGCGGTTGTGCTGATCGAGGCCGAGCGCGACGCGCTCTCGACGCTCGGCGGCGCGCTTGCCGACATCGAGGGAGTGGCGGAGGCGTACTCGGTCACCGGCGAGTGGGACTTCGTCGCGATCGTGCGTGTCCCCGACCACGAGCAGCTGGCTGACGTCGTGACCGTCGAGATCGGCGGCTTGCCCGGCGTGTTGCGCACGCAGACGATGGTCGCATTCGCGGCCTTCTCGCGCCACGATCTCGAAGCGCTGTTCTCGATCGGGGAATAGCCAAGCTATGGTCGCGGTGCCGATCAAGCCGGAGTACGGCCCGACGCTCGGTCGCCTGCTCTCGCCGCGCTGGCGCGCGGCCTCGCCACTCGGCGCGGGGCATCGTGCTGATCGCTCGTCGCGGGCTGCATTGCGCTTGCGATCGGGGCGTTTCTGACGCTCGAGAACGCGCACTACTCCCACGGCGGCAGCCTTCCGTTCAGCTTCAGCTATCGGGGGCTGTACCGCACTGCTGCCGGTAGCGAGGACTACGTGAAGCTCGAGCGCCACGGCGCAGACGGCCGCCTCGAGGACGTGTTCGCGGTGCGGCCGCTGCAGCTGCCGCCCTATGCGGGCGAACAGACGGGGGAGCTGCCGCTGTTCGCGGCGGGCTACATCCGCGAGCTGCGCGCTGAATACTCGGACTTCGTGTTGCGCGGCGAGGGCAAGACACGCGTGAACACCGTGCCCGCCTACGACGTCTTCTACAGCGCCCGCGTCGCGGGGCGCACGATGTGGGGCCGCGACGTTCTGCTGCTGCGCCAGCGCCCGCGTGCACGCACAGGCGCGAACATCGTGATGCTTACTTCGCCAACTGCCAACGCGCAGGTCACCTCGCCGCTGGAAGTTGCCTCCGAAGGCGTGCTGCTGAAGCCGCTGAAGACGTTCACGCTCGGCTAGCAGGCCACGCGGCTAGTGGGCGCCGCGCTGGCGGGCGCCCCAACCCCGCGAGAGTCCGCGCAGGCCTGTCCGGTGCGTGCTCGCGCCAGCCGAGCTTTCCGGGTCTGCCGAGGTGACCGGCTGGGGCGCTTCTGCGGCCTCGGCTTGCGGCCACTTCCGATGCCGGCGCCGCGGGCGTGCCACCCGTCGACGTCGCTTCGCTGCCCGGCGAGGCCGCTGGCACGGTCGAGCCGGCGACGGTCGGCGTCGAGGAGTCTGCGGACGGAGCCGGCGGGGGCGTCTGCGCAGTCGTCGTCGCGGGCGTCGGCGCCACCGTCGTGGCCGGCACGGTAGTGCTTACGGGCGCCGAGGCGGGCGCTGGCGCGGCGGCCGTGCTCGTGGTCTGCGTGGTCTGGTCCTGGGAGGTGGCCGACGCGGGCAGTTGGGTGGACTCGGAGGTGACCTGCACGACCGGCGCTTCGGCGGGCGCCGGCGGAGCGACCTTCGCCGAAACCGGGGCGACCGGGGCGGCAGGGGCCTGCTTCACGGCGGCGACTCTGGCGGGCGGCTGACGGTGGGCGTGCCGCGCCGCGGCCGCGACGGTCGGGCGCGGCTGGTGCACGACGCTCAGCGGCTGCGAGCGGACGCTCACGATCACCGGTTCGCGCGCCGGCGCGGCGACCGCCGCGGTGGCGGCGCGCGGGTGCGCTCGATGGTGGTGGGTGGTCTGGTCGGCCGCGACCGCGCCGGCGCCGACGATCGCCGCCGCGGCCAGCCCGGCGACGGCCTTGGTGGCGAGCGCGCCTGCCCCGACGGTGAAGATGCCGCCGGCCGCCCCTGCGCCTCCCGCCGCGCCCGCGGCGGCGCCGGCGCCAACGGTCGCGCCCGCACCGCCGGCCACGTGTGCGCTGCTCGCCGAAGCCGAACCGAGCTTTGCGAGCAGGAGCTTCTTGAAGATCAGCAACGGACCGACGGGCAGCACGGCGGCGAGCGCGTGGTTGTTCTCCTTGAGCTGGCGCTTGAACGAGCGGCAGCGGTCGCAGCTGCGCACGTGGCGGCGTGCCGGCGCGCTCAGCTTGACGAGGCCCTCGGCGACCTCGCCGAGCTCGAGACGGACCTCGGCGCAAGTCAGCTTGCGCGCCTCGGCCGCCTCTGCCAGCGAGATGCGCGCGCGCACCAGCAGCGACTTGACCGACGGGACGGTCGTCTCCATGGCCTGCGCTATCTGCTCGTAGGAGAGCGCGTCGATCTCGCGCAGCAGCAGCGCGGTGCGTTGCGTCTCGGGCAGCTCGTGCACGTCCGAGAGCAGCTCGCGGAAGCTCTCACGACGAATCGCACGGTCGCCGGTCGACATGCCGTGGTCGGCAAAGTGCACGTCCATCGAGTCGACGCCGACGGCGGATGCGCGGCGCAGGTGGTTGAGCGAGCGGTTGCGTGCGATCCGGTAGAGCCAGGGGCGGACGTTGATCTCGCGCTCGTCGGCGAGCACCGCGTTGAAGGCGGCGGCGAACACCTCCTGCAGGACGTCCTCGGCGTCCTCGCGCGATCCGAGCATGTGCCGGCAGAAGGACAGCAGGCGCGACTGATAGCGAGAGCAGAGCGCCTCGAAGGCGGCGGGTTGCCCGCGCCGCGTCAGCGCGATCAGACGCTCGTCCGACTGCAGGCGCAGCAGCGGCGTAGGCCCGCGCAGGGCGGGCGCGGCGCTTGAGTGTGTGAGTGCGGAGGCCTCCACCAGTGCTCCAATTACCTCATCCGGACCTAAATACACGCTAACAACCCCCGAGTTGCGGACCTGTTGGACGAATTGCCGCTCCCATACACTCGGCTGGGAAACAACGCTGCCCGGGTGGCGGAACGGTAGACGCGCTCGATTTAAAATCGATGGCCTAGACGGCGACTGTGGGTTCGACTCCCACCCCGGGCATCCAACGCGACGGCGAGCGGGCGCAACGCCAAGCGGATAGAGTCGCGCTCGTGGCGAGCGAGAGCGCGCAGGAGGTCGAGACCTTCCACGGCGGGCGGCTCGTCGCCCGCCGCCTGAAGGCGCACGGCGTGAGCAGGCTGTTCACGCTGTCCGGCGGTCACCTGTTCTCGATCTACGACGGCTGTCGCGAGGAGGGGATCGAGATCGTCGACGTGCGCCACGAGTCGACCGCGGCGTTCGCCGCTGAGGGATGGGCAAAGGTCACGCGCGAACCGGGCGTGTGCGCACTGACGGCCGGGCCCGGCGTGACCAACGGCATGAGCGCAATGGCATCGGCACAGGCCAACCACTCGCCGATCCTGGTGCTCGGCGGGCGCGCCCCGGCGCTGCGCTGGGGTCAGGGATCGCTGCAGGAGATCGACCACGTCCCGTTCGTGCGTCCGCTGACGCAAGCTCGCGGCTACCGCGGGCAGCCCCGAGGAGATTTCCGGCCTGGTCGACCTGGCCCTGCAGGCGGCCGTGGCGCCGCACGGCGGTCCGGCGTTCGTCGACTTCCCGCTGGACTATGTGTTCACGGAGGCGCCCGAGCAGGGCGTCGTGACCGAGCCGACGAACACCGACGCGAGCGCCTCGGGCGGCGTCGGCGAGCGCGATCGAACGAGCCGGCGAGCTGCTGCGCGAGGCAGAGCGCCCGGTGATCATGGCCGGGACCGATCTGTACTGGGGCCACGGCGAGCGCGCGCTGCTCGAGCTGGCCGAGACGCTGCGCATCCCGGTGTTCCTCAACGGTCTGGCGCGGGGATGCGTGCCTGCCGATCACGAGCTGTTCTTCTCGCGCGCACGCTCACAGGGCCTGAAGGGCGCCGACGTGGCGCTCGTGATCGGAGTGCCGATGGACTTCCGGCTCGCCTTCGGAGCTGCGTTCGGCGAGGAGACAGAGATCGTCGTGCTCGACGTGGCCGAGCCCGAGCGCCGCCATCCGCGAGCGGTGGCGGCCGAGATCTACGGGGCGCTCGGACCGGCGCTCGAGGATCTGCGCGCGGCCGCTGGCGCGAGCTCGCTCGCCAGCGACGGTTGGATCGCCGAGCTTCGCGCGGTCGAGACCGAGCGGCGCGAGGGCGAGCGATCCGAGCGCGAGGACAACCGTGCGCCGCTGCACCCGATGCGGCTGTACGCCGAGCTCGGCGAGCTACTCGATCGCGACGCCATCGTGATCGGCGACGGCGGCGACTTCGTGTCCTACGCCGGGCGCGTGATCGACAGCTACCAGCCTGGATGCTGGCTCGACCCGGGGCCGTTCGGTTGCCTGGGCACGGGCCCCGGATACGCGCTCGCGGCCAAGCTCGCCCATCCCGAGCGCCAGGTCGTGCTGATGATCGGCGACGGAGCGTTCGGTTTCGCCGGAATGGAGTTCGACACGCTCGCACGCCACGGCGTGAACGTCGTGGCGGTGATGGGCAACAACGGAATCTGGGCGCTCGAGAAGCATCCGATGGAGTTCCTGTACGGATATTCGGTAGCCGCCGAGCTGCGGCCGGAAACGCGCTACGACCAAGTCGTCGAGGCGCTCGGTTGCTTTGGCGAGCTCGTCAAGCGCCCGCAGGACGTGCAGGGCGCGCTCGAGCGCGCCTTCGCCTCGGGCAAGCCCGCGCTGGTGAACGTGCTCACCGACCCGAGCGTCGTCTACCCGCGCAAATCGAACCTCGCCTAGTCGACGCCCGCGAGGCGCAGCGCGCCTCCGTGCAGGATGTCGTGCTCGGAGACTTCGACGTGGTCCAGCGCGAAAGCGCGTAGCGCCTCGCCGAGCACGATCATGCCGGCGACGATCGTGGGCGCGCGATCCGGATCCAGCCCGATTACGTCTCTGCGTTGCGCTTCGGTCATGTCGGCGAGGCGAGCAAGCAGTAGATCGATCGTCGCGAGCATCAGGTCGTAGCCGTCTACGCGCGCCGGGTCATACGGGTCGAGCTCCTGGTCGATCGCGGCAGCCGAGGTGGCTGTGCCGGCGACGGCGATGCCGCGCTCGACGTGCTCACGCTCATGCGCCGGAAGGCCCCTGTCGATCGTCGCGCGCACGTCCTCGGCGAGTGCCTGCAGCTCGGGCGAGGCCGGCGGATCGGACTTGATGTGGCGCTCGCTCATGCGCACGACTCCCGCCTGCAAAGAAACGTGGAAGCCGGCTTTGCGCCCGCTGCCGACGATCAACTCCGTCGAGCCGCCGCCGACGTCGATCACGACCGCCGGCCCGCTCGCATCCCGACCATGCTCGCCCGTCGTTGTGCCCGCGCGCCCCGACATCGCGCCTAGGAACGTCAGCTGCGCCTCTTCATCGCCACTCAGCACGTGCGCGTCGAGGCCATACTCCTGGCGCACCCGTGCGGCGAACTGGTCGCCGTTCTCGGCGTCGCGCACGGCGGAGGTGAGCACCGCGAAGTTGGCCTCGCAGCCGTGCTCGTCGATCAGCTCGCGATACTCGGACAGGGTGCCGAGCACGCGCTCGACCGCAGCCGAGGACAGCGAGCCGGAGGCGTCCACGCCCTCGCCCAGACGCGTCACCTGCGAGCGCCTCACGAGCTCGTCCAGAGCGCCGCTCTCGCGGTCCACCTCGGCGATCAGGAGCCGTGTCGAGTTCGTTCCGATGTCGACCACGGCGACGCGCACGCGGCGGATGCTAAAGGCTGTCGGCGCGAGTCAGCGGGGCGGCGGCGAGCAGCGATCACAGCATCCGCATGGTCGTCGAAGCGAGCGCGACCTTGCGTGCGGGCTCGGCGTTTTTTGCTAGAACATGAGCAGCGACGCGGGGTGGAGCAGTCTGGTAGCTCGTCGGGCTCATAACCCGAAGGTCGCGGGTTCGAATCCCGCCCCCGCTATTATGTCAGCCGACGGCTCCCCCTCTAGAAAGGTCGTTTGGAGGGCGTTTACGGGACAGTGGCGCCGAAGAAGTGTTTTCGTCGCGCCGATCAACAAGATTCGTGGGCCGGCCGACGTGCCCGGCTTCTGGTTGACCCCCCCCTACTGTTCCTCTCGGGGCCGTGTGGCAATTCCCCTGATCGTCAACTATCAGTGTTCGGTGGCGCGGCGGGGAGTCGCACCGTGACGCAGAGCCCGCCGGCGGCGCGGGGGGTGAGGGTGAGGGTGCCGTCGTGTGCTTGGGTGATGCTCTCGACGATTGCCAGGCCGAGGCCGACGCCTGCGTGGTCGGTGCGTATGCGTTCGGCGCCGCGAAGAAATGGCTCGGCAAGCGTGGAGACCATCTGTGGGCGAGCTTTTCGCCGGTGTTCTCGACCGTGAGCTCCACGCCGTCGGGGTGAGCGCTGGTCGAGACCCAGACGGTGCCATGGTCAGGCAGGTTGTGGACGATTGCATTGTGTACGAGGTTCGTGCTCAACTGCAGCAGGAGCGCGTGTGAGCCGATGGTGGGGGCCATCTCGCCGGAGGTCCCGATGGTGACGCCGCGCTTTTCTGCGAGGGGGAGGAGCGTTTCGGTGGCCTCTTCCGCCATGAGGGACAGGTCGACGTGTTCTCGGGTGAAGGACCGCTGGTCGGCGCGGCTGAGCAGGAGCAATGCTTCGGTGAGGTCGATCGCCCGGGTGTTGACAACGTGGAGGCGCTCGACGAGCTCGCTGTTGTCGCGGTTCGGATCGTTGCGGGCCACGTCGAGAAGAGTCTGAGTGATCGCCAGCGGGGTGCGCAGCTCGTGGGAGGCGTTGGCTGCGAAT
Source organism: uncultured Solirubrobacteraceae bacterium (assembly GCA_963846205.1). Taxonomy (GTDB): domain Bacteria; phylum Actinomycetota; class Thermoleophilia; order Solirubrobacterales; family Solirubrobacteraceae; genus Palsa-744. The sequence goes on from CAWJVB010000008.1 coordinate 220,148, forward strand.
CTCTGCTGCTCGGCGACGTGTGCCTCGAGCCGCGCGAGAAGGCCGTCGATGGTGTCGGCGAGATCCTTCAGCTCGTCGCGGGGCCCGGCGAGCGCGAGGCGCTCGTTCAAGTTGCGCTCGGAGATCTGCCGGGTGCTCGCCGTCATCGCGCGCAGCGGGCGCAGGACGCGGCCCGCGACCAGCCAACCGAGCGCGATCGAGACCACGGTCATGATCGCCAGCACGATCACGGACCGGAGGAGCCCGTGGTGGAGTGCGTCGGTCGAATGGCGGACGAGTTCGGCGTATCTCAGTTCGGCGGCAAGCGTCCCGGGCGGCGCCATGCGTAGGCCCGTTCGGGACGATCACGTCGACCCTGGAGGCGCGGCGGAAGATCAGGTAGGTGATCGCGAGCAGCGCCACCCCGGAGACGAAAAAGAGGCCGCCGTAGAGCAGGGTCAGGCGCAGACGGACGGTCCGCGAGGGCAGGTGGAGCCACCGCTGGGGGGCGAGACCGGCGAGCGAGGGGCGGGGCATCCTCAGGGCGGGGGCTCTATCCACGGTGCCCTCCTTCGGACCCGGTGTCTGGCTGAGTGTCAATGCGGTACCCGGCGCCGGCCACGGTGGCGATGATCGACGGCTCGCCGAGCCGTTTGCGCAGCGCCGAGACCGTGATGCGCACGGCGTTGGTGAACGGGTCTGCGTTCTCATCCCACGCCCGTTTCAGAAGTTCCTCGGCGCTGACGACACCGCCTTCGGCAGCGACGAGAACCTCGAGCACTGCGAACTGCTTGCGGGTGAGCGCGACGTAGCGGCCGTCGCGGTAGACCTCGCGGCGAAACGGATCCAGTCGCAGACCTGCGATCTCTCGCACGGGTGGCCTGTTGTGGGCGCGCCTGCGGTCGAGTGCTCTGAGACGGAGCACGAGCTCTTGGAGCTCGAACGGCTTGGTGAGGTAGTCGTCGGCGCCGAGTCCGAACCCGGAGGCCTTGTCGTCGAGCCGGTCGGCAGCGGTGAGCATCAGGATCGGCATGCCGCTGCCGGAGGCGACGATGCGTTTGGCGATCTCGTCGCCGGAGGGCCCGGGGATGTCGCGGTCGAGGACGGCGATGTCGTAGGCGTTGATGCTCAGCAGCTCCAGAGCGGTGTCGCCGTCAGCGGCGATGTCGGCGGCAATCGCCTCCAGGCGCAGGCCATCACGGATCGCTTCTGCCATGTAGGGCTCGTCCTCAACGATCAACACGCGCATCGCTCTCGATGCTGCCAGGCCGGACATATCGTCGGCATATCGAAAAACGCATACGTGCTGGCAACACCCGGCTGCCTTGAATGGCGGCATGACCTCACAGCGCAACCAGCACCGCAGCAGCCCGCCAGGAGACCACATGACCGTACGGAACAACGACTGGCCGCTGGCCGCTCCTTGCCCTGATCGCGATGGTCGCCCTGATCAGCGCGTGCGGTTCAAGCGCACCTGCCGCGTACCGGCAGCGGCGGCGAGCGCACACCGCCACTGCTCATGCAGAAGGCGGTGAAGTTCGCCGAGTGCATCCGCAGCAACGGCGTCAGCGAATTCCCGGACCCGAACTCGTCGGGCCAGTTCGCCATACGGGATCGCGAGTCGAAGCTCGCCGCTGGACCCGAGCAGCGCGGCGTGGCAGCACGCGATCGGCGCATGCAAGACCCTGGAGCCGCCGACGTTCATGCCCACCAAGCTTCACTCCCCAGCAGCAGGCGGCGCGCCTGAAGTTCGCTCAGTGCGTGCGCGCCAACGGCGTGCCCGACTTCCCGGACCCCACCGCAACTGGCGCCCCTCGTCGACGTGTCGAACGGATCGAGCATTCCGGGGTCTGCAGGCCGCGATCCAGAAGTGCATCCGTTCTGAACCGGAGGCGGTCCAGTGAAGCGCAAGACGTGGGTGCTGGCCGCAGCGGCCGTCCTGGCTGCCATAGCCGCCACCGGCGGCGTGGTCGTGACGTCTGGCGCGAAGCCAGCAACCGCGGTCGCACAGCCGGCCGCCGGTCGAGCACCGCGGAGGTGCAGAAGAGGACGCTCTCGGCCACGGTCCCCCAGGACGGGACCCTGACCTATCGGGCGCGATCGGACGGCTCGCCGTACTCGGTGATCAACCAGGCCCGCGGGACATACACCACGCTGCCCACCCTCGGCCAGGTGATCCACCGGGGCACGTGCTCTACCGGGTCAACGAAAGCCCGGTGGTGTTGCTGCACGGCTCGACACCTGCCTATCGGACCCTGTCGGCTGGGGCGACTGGCCCTGACGTGGCCGAGCTCAACGCGGATCTGGTCGCGCTCGGCTACGCCACCCGAGCTGAGCTCAGCCCAGACGTCCGCCTCCTTCGGGCCGGCCACCACACGGCCGTGGAGAAACTCCAGGCTGCCCTCGGGGTGACCCAGACCGGCACGCTGACCCTTGGCCAGGCGGTGTTCGAGCCCACCGCTGTGCGGGTGACGACCGTCTCAGCCCAGCCGGGGGCAGCGCTCAGACCGGCGAGACGGTGATGCAGGGCACCTCGACCACCCGCGAGGTGCAGGTGGCGCTGGACGCCTCGCAGCAGACGAGTGTGCGGTCGGGGACAAGGTGAGCATCACCCTGCCCAACAACCAGACCACCCCGGGTGTCGTCTCCTCGGTGGGGACGGTCGCCACCTGCCCATCGAGCTCCGGGTCGGGCGGGTCGGGGTCGAGCTCCGCCGCGCCGGGAACAGACACCTGCTCGTCAGCGAGCTCGGGGAGCAGCACACCCCGACGATCACCGTCGACGTCACCCCGTCTGACCCGGCCGCGACGGGCACGTGGGATCAGGCCCCGGTGCAGGTCGGTATCACCACCGCCAGCGTGCCGGACGCCTGGTGGTGCCGGTGACCGCGTTGCTGGCCCAGTCCGGCGGGGGCTACGCCGTCGAGGTCGTCGGCGCAGGCGCGAGCAACCATCTCGTGCGGGTCTCGCTCGGACTGTTCGACGACGCCGACGGGCTGGTGCAGGTCACCGGCTCGGGGCTGGCCGCCGGCCAAGAGAGTGGTGGTCCCGTCAACATGACCCACACCCCGCCACCCACACCCGACGAGCACCGCAGTCGCGGCCGGCAACGGCTTCGCGATCGACGGCGCCGGGGTTCCGGTGCTCGATGTCGACGACGTCACCAAGAGCTATCCCGGCGAGCCGCCCGTCCAGGCCCTGCGCGAGGTGAGTCTCACGATCGGCCAGGGGGAGCTGGTCGGGATCGTCGGCCCCTCGGGGTCGGGCAAGACCACCCTGCTGCAGCTGATGGGAACCCTCGACCGGCCCACCAGCGGCCGGGTGCGGATCACCGGGCTCGACGTGGCAACGATGGCCGACGAGGACGTGGCCTACCTGCGCGCCACCCGGATCGGGTTCATCTTCCAGCAGTTCTTCCTGGCCGAGCACGCGACCGTGCTCGACAACGTCGCCGACGGGCTGCTCTACGCCGGCATCCCCCTCAGGCAGCGCCGCCAGCAGGCCCTCGACGCCCTGGAGCTGGTCGGCCTGGCCGAGCGCCCCCATGCCCGCCCGACCCAGCTCTCCGGCGGGCAACGCCAACGCGTCGCGATCGCCCGAGCCCTGGTCGGCCAGCCCGCGATCGTGCTCGCTGACGAGCCGACCGGGAACCTCGACCAGGCCACCGGGCAGTCGATCCTGGCCCTGATCGACCAGCTCCACCAGGCCGGCTCGACGATCGTGGTCATCACCCACGACCACGCCATCGCCGAGCGGATGCCCCGCAAGGTCGAGATCCTCGACGGCCAGATCGTCGCCGACACCGGCCCGCCGCAGGCACCGACCCGCTGCGCCCAGCCAACCCCCCGACACGCCCCAACCCGGGCCGCCCGTCAGCGAGGAGCTGTCGTGACCGCCACCGCCCCCTGAGCCGGAGACGCTGCGCTCTCCGACCTGACCCGGCTCTCCACCGTCGGGCTGCGCACCCGGAAGCTGCGGGCCGGGCTGTCCGCGCTCGGTATCGCCATCGGCGTGGCCGCCATCGTCGCCGTGCTCGGCCTGTCGGCCTCCTCCCAGGCCGGGCTGCTGGACGAGATCAACCAGCTCGGCACCAACCTGCTCACCGTCAGCAACGGGCAGAGCTTCACCGGCGGCACCGCCGAACTGCCCACCAGCGCGCCGCCCATGATCGGCCGTATCAGCGGCGTGCAGCAGGTGCAGAGCACCGGGGCGGTCAGCGGCGCCAACGCCTTCCGCACCCCGTACATCCCCTCGGTCGACACCAACGGCCTGACCGTCCAAGCCGCGTCGCTCGACCTCCTCCCGGTCCTCGCCACCACGTCGCCCAAGGCCACTACCTCAACGCCGCCACCGCCCAGGAGCCCGTCGCCGTGCTCGGGGCCGCCGCCGCCCAGCTGCTCGGCATCGACCGCATCTACCCCGACGAGCGGATCTGGGTCGGCGGCCAATGGTTCTACCTCGCCGGCATCCTCAAACCCGCCGTGCTCGCCTCCGCGATCGACACCTCCGTCCTGGTCGGCTACCCCGCGGCAGAGAAGTACCTGGGCTTTGACGGCCACCCCTCCACGATCTACCTCCGCGCCCAAACCGACCGCGTCAACGCGGTCGACAATCTCCTGCGGCCACCGCCAACCCGGAGAACCCCAGCGGGGTCAACGTCAGCCAACCCTCCTCCGCCCTCGTCGCCCAAGCCGACGCCAAGAGCGCCCTCAACGGCCTGTTCCTCGGCCTCGGCGCCGTCGCCCTCCTGGTGGGCGCGGTCGGGGTTGCGAACATCATGATCATCAGCGTCCTGGAGCGCCGCTCCGAGATCGGCCTCAGACGGGCGCTCGGCGCCACCAGAGGACAAATCCGCAGACAGTTCCTCTCCGAGGCGATCCTGCTCGGTCTGCTCGGCGGAGCCGTCGGGGTCGCCCTCGGCGCCGCGTCACCGCCGTCTACGCCCACACCAAACACTGGGCCACCGTCATCCCCACCGAAGCCTGGGTCGGCGGCATCGCCGCGTCTCTCATCATCGGCGCGGTCGCCGGGCTCATCCCCGCCCTACGAGCCGCACGCCTCTCACCCACCCAAGCCCTCTGGTCCGTCTAGCCCACCGGCGCTCGCGCATCCTTAGGACTGCGACGCCAGAGACCAGGACTCCTCGATCCTGTAGACGATCGCGCCCAGACTTGGCGCTAGAGCGGTCGCGGGTTTGTGTATCAATCCCGCCCCCGCTATGGAAAGGACCCACTGGAGACAGCGGGTTTTTTCGTGCTCTGCAGCTCGAGCGCTCAACCGTCAAGAGCTCGCGGCTCAAGCTCCTGATGCGGTCCCAGGTGGGTCGACAAGATCGTGCGCGAAGGAACGCCATGTCGCGGAGCCGCTGGCGAGTGCGCCTTGGATGACGAACCGCATCGCGGCCAGGGCTACCCGGAACAGGCTGCGCTCACGAGTCCGCCCAGCGGGATCGTATAGTGCAGCGTCCCGGTATAGAGCGGCTGGCCGGTGCTGTCCAGCGTCAGATTGAAGACGTACGCGCCGTCGACCAGGGACGGCTCACCGGCTTGCTGCCAGGCAAAGATCGCGGACTCGATCCTGCACACAAGGCCTCCCGCCTGCACACGCAGGTCGACGGCGGGATCGAACGCGACATGTGCGATCTCGAGGACCGGCTCGAGGGCGGTCGATTTCGCGGCCCCATTTGGGTACGTCAGAGCGAAGGAATATTCGACCCCCAATCCGATGGAGAGGCTTTGGCCGGCGCCCGCCGGGACCACGGTCGCGACGAGCTGCTGCAGAACCTGCTGAGCGACTCGGCGATCGGACCGCCGGTCAGTTCGATGGGTTCGCCGGCCTCGACGCTGCTGATCGATGACACGGTCGGCGGCTGCGAACTGGAGCCCTCCGCGGTCTGCGAGGCCGACGATCTCGCCGGCGCCAACCTCCAAGGCCTCGACCTCCACGAAATCACCTTCACCGGCGCGAATCTCACGGGCGCCGATCTCGCCGGCGCCAACCTCACCGGTGCCTTCCTCAGCGGGACCAACTTCACGGGGGCCAACCTAACCGGCGCCATCCTCGACGGGCGCCCAGCTCGAAGCCACCAACTTCACGAACGCCACCATCGAAAGCACAGACCTGGACGGCCTCGAACTGTACAGCGATAACTTCACCGGCGCCGACCTCCGCGGTGACAATCTCACCAATGCTGTCCTCAACTACGCCTTCCTGAACCAAGCGAATCTCTCTCGCGCCAACCTTAGTGGTGCGGCGTTCCTACAGACCACGCTCGCCGGCACCGATTTCAGCGACGCCAACCTCACCGGAGTCGACCTCGCCGAAGTCGTGATGGGCGGCAGCGTGAACACAACTGGCACCACGTTTTGCGACACGACCTGGATCGACGGAAGCGTCTTGGGCGGGTTCACTTGCCCGCCGTCGTGATCGAGCGATCGGGACCTCAGTCACCCCACCAGTCTCGCTGACCCTCCACGTCTTCCCGTGGGTTCGCGCCGAGGTTGGGCGCGCCGAAGACGAGGATCTCGAGGCCCTCCGGCCCGGCCTCGTACCCTCGCCAGTACCGGGCGGAACGCGGACGACGTCCCACTTCCTGACCTCGACGATCTCGTCGTCGAGCTTCATCCGCCCGCTCCCGCCCACGACCACGAACACCTCCTCCTGCTCCTTGTGCGTGTGGCCGTACGGGAACCGGTAGTCGGGTGGGATGCGCTGATAGCTGAGGCCGGACTGCTCGAGCTCGAGCGCCGTACTCGCGACGCGGAACTCCAGGTCCGGCGCGCCGTCGAAGTTGGACCCGACGTCCGGCAGGTCGTCTCTGAGGTTCCTGAGCGTGAACGGTATGGCCGCGATTCTACGGTTCAGCCTTCGCCTACCGGCTACATAGGGACGACGTCCCCAAGGGCGACGCGGGCGGTAGGCTAAGCCGTATGAGTCTCGATTTGGCAGTGGCTCAGTTCGACGGAGACAGGACCGCGGTCGAGAGGTATGCCGCCGCGAAGGACCGCGTCGCGAAGGAAGCGACGTGGATGCAAGAGGTCGGCTTCGTCGAACATCGGCATAACGGGCGCCTCGCGCTACGCGGGACGTTCGCCGGCCACTATGTCGACGTGGACGAGAGCGACCATGTCTCGCAGCGAGGGGCAGGCGAGGGAGGCGTGGCCGGTGCGCTCGTGGGTGTGCTGATCGGACCTCCAGGGATCGCCCTCGGGCTCTTGCTGGGCATGATCATCGGCGCGGAGAGAGGTCCGGAGAGCGACACAGAGGCCGAGCCTCAGATGCTCGTCGACCAGCTGCGCGCAGCGGTGCCCAGGTCCTCATCTGCAGTGGTGCTGATCGCCGGCGCGCCCGATGTTGACGAGATGGTTGCGTCACTCGGCGAGAGCGCGCAACACATCACCCGGCAGACCCTCACGGCGGATCAGGAAGCCGAACTGGAGGCGTCCCTCAGCGCGACGCCGCAGGCACATCGCCCGAGCATTAGCCGAGGGCGGCATGTACGGCGTCGTTCTTCGGACACTACGGTCCACTGAATGAGCTCAAGCGACGACAGCGACAAGATCGACGCACTGCTCGCGGACATTCCGCAGAGCGCAAACGCCCTCGGCGAGCCGCTTGCGCCGGTCACCCTCGAGTACTTCGGCGATCTCGAGTGCCCGTTCTGCAGGGACTTCTCGCTCGATGCTCTGCCGCCGATCATCCAACGGTGGGTGCGGCCCGGCAAGTTGCGAATCAAGTACCGCGCGTTGCAGACGGCGACGCGCGAGCCGGACGTGTTCGTCGCGCAGCATGTCGCAGCACTGGCCGCGGGTGTGCAGGGCGCAGCGTGGCAGTTCGTCGAGACCTTCTACGTCGAGCAGGGCGAGGAGGGCTCAGGCTACGTCACTGAGACGTACCTCGAGGGGATCGCGAGTCAGATCCCGCACCTAGACCTGCCACGGTGGGCAACCGAGCGCAAGAACCCGGAGCTGGCCAAGGAGATCGCCAACGACGCGGAGGCGGCCGAGAGCGCTGGTCTCAGCGGAACCCCCTCGTTCCTGCTCGGCGACAGTGGAGGCGCGATGAGGACGTTTTCCCCGGCCAGCCAGACGTCGTTCGACGCGGCGATCGAAGGGCTCCTGGGGGCATAGCAAGACACAGCCGCGCTTTCGGCTTCGGCCCTTCTGCTGGAGCTAGCTTCCGCCCCAACGGCCATCGCCGTGATCGCGCGGCGAGCCGTCGCTGCCGGGCTCAGCCGAGGCTGACGGTGCGGTCACGTCTCGCCGTTCGCGCAGCCCATCGGCGGTGATGCCGGCGGCGCCGAGCATGCGCCTGAGGTCGACGACCATCTGCTCGTCGACGTCCTTCCCACTCGGCCGGTCGAGCCTCTCGATCTCGCCACCGACGGCGACCTTGAACTTGCCGTTGTGCTCCTCGGTCACCTCGCCGATCGCCTCCAGCAGCGAGAGGACGTCACGCCACTCGACGTTGTGGCTGACGGGGTGGGAGAGGATCGCCTCTGCCGTGCTGCGATGGTGGTGGTCGAGGTGGATGGCGTCGATCATGAGGTTGCTCGGTGCGCCTCGCTGACGTCGAGCTCGTGGGCCCATACGCTCCGTCCGGTCATGCTCGAGAGCCTACCGGGCCCGGCGTCACTCGAGCTCCCCTCGCACAGACGTGATCCGCTGCGTGTTGAAGCCGAGCCAGTGCATCCGGCCGACGTAGCGCGCGTGCTCGACCTTCAGGCAGCGGTCCATGATCGACGTCGAGGCCGCCTTCCTCGGCGATCCGCGCGCCCTCCTCGTTGATCACGCCGAACTGGCACCAGAGCGCGCCGGCGTTGATCGCGACCGCCTCGCGGGCGATCGCCGGCAGCGCGTCGGGAGCGCGGAAGACGTTGACGATGTCCACCGGCTCGGGCACGTCCGAGAGGCTCGGGTAGCTCACCTCGCCGAGGATCTCGGTCTCGCGCGGATTGACCGGGATCACCCGGTAGCCGTGGCGCTTGAGGTAGAAGCCGACGAAGTTGCTGGCGCGCAGCTCGTTCGCGGACAGGCCGACGATCGCGATCGTGCGCGCGCTGTGGAGCACGCGCTGGATCGTCAGCGGGTCCTGGTAGCGGCTCGAGTCCAGGTCGGTCATCTCACGCGCGCGAGGCCCTGCTCGAGGTCCCAGATCAGGTCGTCGACCGACTCGGTTCCGACCGACAGCCTGATCGTTCCCGGCCGGACGCCCGCCGCCTCCAGCTCGGCGTCGCTCAGCTGGCGGTGCGTCGTGCTGGCGGGGTGGATGATCAGGCTCTTCGCGTCGCCGACGTTGGCGAGGTGCGACCAGAGCGTCACGCCGCGGATCAGCTCCTGGCCGCCGTCGCGCCCGCCGGCGCAGTCGAACGAGAACACCGCGCCCGCGCCGCGCGGCAGGTACTTCGCGACGAGCGGCTCGTATGCGCTGCCCGGCAGGCCGGGGTAGGTGACGTTCGAGGCCAGCTCGTGCGACTCGAGGAACGCCGCGACCGCGAGCGCGTTCTCGACGTGGCGCTCCATCCGCAGCGACAGCGTCTCGAGCCCCTGCAGGAACAGGAACGCGTTGAACGGCGAGAGCGCCGCGCCGAGATCGCGCAGCGTCTCGGCCCGCAGCTTCATCAGGTAGCCGTAGGTCCCGAACGTCTCGTGGAACTGCAGGCCGTGGTAGGCCGGCGACGGGTCGGCGATCACCGGGAAGCGCCCGTTGGACCAGTCGAACGTCGCCGGACTCGACGACGACGCCGCCGATGCTCGTCCCGTGGCCGCCGATGAACTTGGTCGCCGAGTGGATCGACGATGTCGGCGCCCCACTCGATCGGGCGGCACAGGTACGGCGTCGCGAACGTGTTGTCGACGATCAGCGGCAGCTCGTGCTCGTGCGCGACCGCCGCCACGGCCTCGATGTCCAGCACGTTGCCGCCCGGGTTGCCGATCGTCTCGCCGAAGAACGCCTTGGTGTTCGGCCGCACCGCGCCGCGCCAGGCGTCCGGATCGTCGGGATCGACCCACGTCAGCTCCACGTTCATCTTGCGCAGCAGGTGCTTGAGCTGGTTCACCGTCCCGCCGTACAGCGCCGAGGACGAGACGACGTGGTCGCCCGGCTCCAGCAGCGTGAACAGCGCCGCCGCCTGCGCGGCGATCCCGCTGGCGAACGCCACCGCGCCGGCCCCGCCCTCGAGGTTCGCCACCCGCTCCTCGAAGACGGCGACCGTCGGGTTCATGATCCGCGAGTAGGTGTTCCCGTACTCCTGCAGGTTGAAGTACGCCGCCGCCGACTCGGGGTCCTCGAACACGTAGCTGGTCGTCTGGAAGATCGGCACCGCGCGGGCGCCGGTGTTCGGGTCCGGCCGCTGCCCGGCGTGGAGCTGGCGCGTCTCGAATCCGAACGCGCGCGCCTCCTCGGCTCGGTCGCGCTCGTCGGTCATCGAGCTCCTGCGAGGAAGCGGCGGATGATCGGCGTCTGCTGCGCCTCCTCGAGCAGGAAGCAGTCGTGGCCGTACGGCGCGTCGATCACGTGGAGCTCGACCGGCTTGCCGAGCCCGCGGAGCGCCTCCTCGATCTCGCGCGACCCGGACGGCGGGTAGAGCCAGTCGGAGCTGAACGCGATCAGCAGCGTCCGCGCCCTGACGCCCTCCAGCGCGCGCGCGAGCGAGCCGCCGCCGTGCTCGCGCGCGAGGTCGAAGTAGGTCAGCGCCCGCGACGTGTAGAGGTAGGTGTTGGCGTCGAACCGCTTGACGAACGAGTCGGCCTGGTGGCGGAGGTAGCTCTCGACCTCGAACTCCGGCTCGGTGATCGTGTAGCGGATGTCGTCGGCGAACTGCAGCCGCCGGCCGAACTTGTCGCGCAGCGCGGCGGCCGAGAGGTAGGTGATGTGGCCGATCATCCGCGCCACGCCCATGCCGGCGTCCGGCGCCTCGGCCGTGTCGTGGTAGCGGCCGTCCTGCCACGCCGGGTCGCGCATGATCGCCTCGCGCGCGATCGCGTTCCAGGCCACGCCCTGCGGCTGCAGCGCGTGCGTGCTGGCGATCGCCACGACGGCGTCGACCTGGTCGGGGAACATGATCGCCCACTCGAACGCCTGCATCCCGCCGAGCGAGCCGCCGGCCACCGCCGCGAGCCGCTCGATCCCGAGCTCGTCCAGGAACGCGCGCTCGGTCCTGACCATGTCCGCGACGGTGATCACCGGGAAGTCCGAGCCGTACGGCCGTCCGGTCGCCGGGTCGGGCGACGATGGTCCCGTCGTCCCGCGGCAGCCGCCGAGCAGGTTCGTGGAGATCACGAAGTAGCGGTCGGTGTCGAAGGCCTTGCCCGGGCCGATCATCCCGTCCCACCAGCCGAGCCCCTTGCCCGCCTCGCCGTCGCGGTCGTCGGCGCCGAACCCGTCGCGGGTGCTCTGCGCCGCCGCCTGCTTCGAGAAGCCGGCGGCGTGGGCGTCGCCGCTGAGCGCGTGGCAGACGAGGATCGCGTTGTCGCGCCGGGGCGAGAGCGCGCCGTAGGTCTCGTAGGCGACGCGGACCGGGTGCAGCTCGCGTCCGCAGTCGAGCGGCCAGCGGATTCGGCAGGTCGAGATAGCGCGTCTCGACCGTCCCGACCGAGCCGGCGGCCGGCGCCGCGGTCACCGTGATCTCTCCATCGCGGGCGTCACCGGCGTATATTGTCTCGTTTTCCAGTCGAGAAACCAGCCTACGAGACAGAGAGGGGCGTGAGAGCGATGGCCACGCCATCGACAACGGAGTCAACGTCCAGGCGCTGCTCGACGCGCGCGAAGTCCTCGCGGGCGCGCCGGAGGCCGCCCAGTTCACCTGGCGGGCGTCGTCGAAGTGGCAGAACGGCGTGCACAGCACGACGACGATCCAGAACTACTTCGGCCTCGGCGAGGAGCAGAGCCACAAGACCGAGACGGTGTTCGACGCCGATCACCCGGAGGTCTTCGCCGCCGAGGACAACGGGATCACGCCGATCGAGTACCTCCTCGTCGGGCTGGCGAGCTGCCTGACCGCGGGCGTGGCGTCGGTCGCGCAGAACCGCGGGATCCAGCTGCGCTCGGTCGAGTCGACGGTCGAGGGCAACCACGACATCCGCGGGATCCTCGGCGACGACAGCGACGTTCGCAACGGCTTCAACGACATCAAGGTGACGTTCAACATCGACGCCGACGCCTCCCAGGAGGAGATCGAGGCGCTGGTCGCCCAGTCCCAGAAGCGCTCGGCGGTGTTCGACGCCCTCACGAACCCGACGGAGGTCACGGTCGCGGTCGCCTGAGGGCAGCACGATCGAGCGCTTCACCACCGTCGTCATCGGCGCCGGGCACGCCGGCCTCGCCGCCAGCCACTTCCTCAGCGAGCGGTCGATCGACCACGTCGTGCTCGAGCGCGGCGAGGTGGCGAACTCCTGGCGGCGCGAGCGCTGGGACTCGCTGCGGCTGCTGACGCCCAACTGGCAGAGCCGGCTGCCGGGCGCTTCCCTACGAGGGCGCCGATCCCGACGGCTACATGACGGCGGCCGAGGTCGTCGAGCTGATCGAGCGCTTCGCGGCAGAGCGCGCGCGCTCCGGTCCGCACGGCACGAACGTCACCTCGGTGCGGCGCGTGGCGACGACGGCTACCGGGTCACGACCGAGCCACGGCGAGATCCAGGCGCGCACGGTGGTGATCGCCAGCGGAGCCTGCAACCTGCCGACGGTGCCGGCCTTCGCGGACGCCGTGCCCGCGGACGTCGAGCAGCTGACGCCGTTCGACTACCGCAACCCCGACCAGCTCCCGGACGGCGGCGTGCTCGTCGTGGGGGCGTCGGCGACCGGCGTGCAGCTCGCGGCCGAGCTCAGGCGATCGGGGCGGCCGGTCACCCTGTCGGTCGGAGAGCACGTGCGGCTGCCGCGCATCGTATCGCGGCCGCGACGTGCTGTGGTGGATGGACGCGTCCGGCGTGTGGGACCAGCGCTACGACGAGGTCGAGGACCTCACGCGAGCGCGGCGGCTGCCGTCGCCGCAGCTCGTCGGGACGCCCGAGCGCGCGACGCTCGACCTCAACGCGCTCGCGGCGATGGGCGTCGAGCTGGTCGGTCGCTGGGCGTCGGTCCGCGACGGCCGTCGCGCTGTTCTCCGGCGGCCTGCGCAACGTCTGCTCGCTCGCGGACCTGAAGATGGAACGGCTGCTCGACGGGTTCGACGAGTGGGCCCGCGACGTCCGGGCGCGGATGCGGAGGTCGAGCCTCCGGAGCGCTTCGCCCCGACCGAGGCGCCGCCGTCGCCGCGCTGGCAGCTCGACCTGCGCAGCGGCGAGATCCGGACGATCGTCTGGGCGACCGGCTTCCGGCCCGACTACCGCTGGCTCGACGTGCCGGTCGCTCGACGCGAAGGGCCAGCTCCGCCACGACGGCGGCGTCGTCGACAGCCCCGGCCTGTACGCCCTCGGACTGCCCGTGCTGCGGCGGCGCAAGTCCACGTTCATCTACGGCATCGAGGACGACGCGCGCGAGGTGATCGACGAGCTCGGCGGGTACCTGGCGGGTGGCGCTCGGGTCCGCGGCGGGCGCGAGACCGCTCGGTAGTCAGGGGGCCACTCGCACGCGCAGCAGCGGGCGCGATCGGACGAGGAATGTTTACCATTCCGGTGAGGAAGGGTAGTTCGGCTCCGCGATGTCGAGCAACCCCCGGCCGTCTCGACGTCTCGCCCCGACTACCTGTCGGCGATCCGTGGAGGGCAGTACACGTTCGTCGTCTCGAGCGCCGCTGACCGACCGGCCAACGCGACCGCTGCCAATGGCGTGACCTGGTTGCCGACCGGAGCGCAGCCGGCCGCGCAGATCGTGTATCGAAACATGCTCCCGGCGGCCACGTTCCCATATGCGGCCGAGAGCATCACCTCGACGACACAGTCCGCGCAGCAGACGATGGGGCGCTACTACCCGACGGCTGTCTACTGCTCGACCTCAACCTTTGAATCGGGCGGGTGGGAAGCCTGCGAGCGGGCGGCGAAGAAAGACGTCTCGTCAGCTGGTTGACAGCTAAGCAACGGCACAGCAAAGGGGCCTCGGCGCGAACCGAGGCCCCTTTCGATCATCTGGCGCCTCAGACGAATGTTCCGCGATGCCTTGCCTAGCGGGCAGCTGACTTGAGCGCGACCGGCTTGATGACCGACACCGGCACCTTTACGGTTTTGACGAGCGCCGCCGTCGGCCAGCTGCAGCCCTCCTCTGTTGCAGCATCGCGCGCGGCGGTCTCCTTTTCGGCGTAGTAGGCGGCGAGGTCGTACTGCCCGTTTGCAGCTGCGTTTTCTTGGAGTTCATCCCACATTTCATAGGTGAGCCGGTAAACTTCGCACGTCGCCGCGTGGGTGCCCGGGTCGAGTTTCTGAGCGGAGGAGACCGCCGGAGCAATGGCGGCGGTCGCGAAGCCGGCGGATGCGATCAGAGCGATGATGGTTGCACGGGTCTTGGTGAGCATGTTGGTCTGCCTCCTGAGGCGAGTTGGTGTGTAAGACCATCCTCGCCCCGGCCGCGCGCTTGTCATAGACACCCCAGGGGTGGAACTTCCTTACCCGGCCACGCCCGGCTGCGGTGATCCGGACATGAGCAACGCGCCCCGGCCGTCGGCGATCTAGAGGTCTTCGCGCGGTGATCACCTACCGGCTAGGTTGGTCACGACGCGCGACCGCAACTCTTACCGAGGAGGACGACGATGGCTTACCTGTTGACGCATTTCTGGCCAGGCGGAACGGAGGAGCAGTACCGCGCGACTCTCGCCGCCGTGACGGACGCGGCTGGGGGCGAGCGTCCCGAGAAGTTCCACGCGGCGGGGCCGACCGACGGCGGCTTCCTGATCGCAGCGGCCTACGACTCCAAGGACACGAGCGAGCGTTTCGTCCAGGAGACGCTGCTGCCGCTGCTGCCGATCGAGGGTGGTCTCGTCGGTCCGCCCCAAGAGCGCGGAGCCGAGATCGTCAACGCCACCGGCCTGGCAGGTTGAGGCGAAGCTGAACCTGTCGGCCAGCATGCCGAGTCGGCTGCCGTGTCGCTTCGAGTGGGGCGCGCCAGGCGGGCCTGCGGTTGCGCGCATCGCTCGGCTAAGTTGAGCCCGTGCCGCCCCCTGGCGTCGACCGATCCGCGGAGTACGAGCGGCTGGGCGTGACGCCGACGCCCGACGACGGCGCGCGACTTAGCAAGCGCGCGCCGTGGGACGAGTCGACGCGGCCGCATCGCCCGACCTCCGACGGCCAGACCGGCTACCCCGAGAGCGGGCCTCAGGTCGGACAGCACCTGATCGACGTCCACGACATGCTACGCCGCGAGCTCTCCGAGCTGCGCAGCCTGCTGGCCGACGTCCGCGACGGAGCGCTCAGCGCGGCCGACGCCCGCGCCGCGCTGAACGAGATGGCGATGCGTCAGAACGACTGGACGCTGGGGCCTTCTGCGCCCGCTACTGCCGCGCCGTCGCGCAGCATCACGGGCTCGAGGACCAGGCGCGTGTTCCCGCATCTGGCCAGCAGCGACCCGCGCCTGGAGCCGGTGATCGGCCGGCTACAGAGGAGCACCTCGTAATCCACGACGCGCTCGAGCAGGTCGACCAGGCGCTCGTGCACCACATCAACCACCACGACTTCGAGCCCCTGCAGCGCGCGCTCGACCTGCTCACGGACGCGCTGCTCTCCCACCTCTCCTACGAGGAGTACGAGCTGGTCGAGCCGCTCGCGCGGGTCGGCTTCTTTCCCGGTCAGTTGTGAGCGCCGCGTAGCAGGCGTTCGAGCGCGTCGATGAAGGGAATCTGGCCCTGCACGAGCTTGCGCCGCGCGCTCTCGGTGTCGAACCACTCGGCGCGGTCGATCTCCGGGAACTCGCTCTGCCGGCCTGAGCCGCGAGGCCATTCGATCGCGAACGTGTTGCTGGTGATCTGCGACGCGTCGAAGTCGCCGCCGATCGCCCACGCCCTGACGCGCTTGCCGCTGCGCTGGCGAAGCTCGCCCAAATCGAGCGGATCGCCTCGCGGCGGCGGCGCTCCGACCTCCTCCTCGAACTCGCGCAATGCCGCCGCGTAGGCGTCCTCGTCCTCGTCGTACTCGCCCTTGACGATCGACCAGCCGCGCTCGTCCTTGTTTGCCCAGAACGGTCCCCCCATATGCGCGATCAGCACTTCGAGGCGGCCCGCGCGTGTGCGGAACAGCAGCAGGCCCGCGCTCGTCCTGCCACTGGCCATCCAACGATGCTCCGCCGCTCGGCTTCTCTAGCGGCGCTCGCTGTCGAGCACCGCCATCTGCTGCTCGGGATAGCGATCGCCGACGGCTGCGTCGGCTGGAACCGACTCGCTCGATGCTCGCGAGGTCCTCGTCGCCCAGCTCGATCTCGAGCGCGGCGAGCGCCTCCAGCAGCTGCTCGCGCGTGCGCGAGCCGACCAGCGCAACGATGTCCTCGCCCCGAGCGAGAACCCAGGCGATCGCGATCTGGGCGACCGTCACGCCCCTCGCGTCGGCGAGCTCGCGCAGCGCCTCCACGAGCGCAAGGTTCTGCGTCGCCGATTCTCGGCGCTGAAGCGAGGCGCGCGCGAGCGGAAGTCTTTTGCGCCGAGCTCGCGGTCGCGCGCTGAAGTGCCCGCTGATCAGACCCCGGCTGAGCACGCCGTAGGCGGTGATGCCGATGTCCAGCTCGCGACACGCGGGAAGGATCGCGCTGCTCGATCCCACGCGAGATCAGCGAGTACTCGATCTGCAGGTCGCAGATCGGATGGACCTGCGGCGCGCGGCGGATCGTCTCGGCGCCGACCTCCGACAGCCCGATGTAGCGGACGTAGCCGGCCTGCACGAGCTCGGCGATCGCGCCGACGGTCTCCTCGATCGGCACGTCGGGGTCGAGGCGCGCCGGGCGGTAGATGTCGACGTGCTCGACGCCCAGGCGCGTCAGCGAGTATGCCAGCGCAGTCTTCACCGCCGGCGGGCTCGCGTCGTAGCCGAGCACCGCCCCGTCCGGGCCGCGCTGCCCGCCGAACTTGACGCTCAGCAGGTAGTCCTCGCGTGCGCGCCCGCGCATCGCCTCGGCGATCAGCAGCTCGTTGTGGCCCATGCCGTAGAAGTCGCCCGTGTCGAGCAGGTTGATGCCGGCGTCGAGCGCGGCGTGGATCGTCGCGATGCTCTCGGCGCGATCGGCGGGCCCGTACATACCCGACATGCCCATGCAGCCGAGGCTCAACGCCGACACCTGCGGCCCGCTGCCGCCGAGTCGACGCCGGTTCACCAAGCCCGCACCATTGGCCTGCAATATATGACTCCGCTCGCTTCGGCTATATCAAGAGGTGCCCAACCCTCCGCGACAAAGGAACACAGCGATGGCAGACACGCCCGCCGGACAGCCGGGCTCAGATCGACCGGAGCGAGTCGCCCCGCTCGTGTTCGCGGTGCGCTACCTGGTGCCCGCAGCCGTCGTGCTCGCCGGATTGATCGTGATGGCTCTCGGCAGCGAATCGGACCTCGAGGGCGGAGCTGGCATCGCCGGAGCCGGGCTCGCCGTGTTCGCGCTTAACTGGCTGTACCGGGCATCCGTCGCCGGCGACCGCGAGCGCGACGAGGAGGAGGCCGCGCGGCAGTATCTCGACGAGCACGGGCATTGGCCCGATCAGCGCGCGCCGGCTCAGCGAGCGGACCTTGCTCGGGGTTCTGGCGCGCAGGCTCGCCGCCCGGCGTCGCGAGCGCGCCGCTGACGCCCTCGGCGAGCGCGCCGTTGATGCCCTCCGCGAGCGCGGCAGCGCGGGCTGCGCACAGGGGCAGCAGTCACGCGAACTAGGATTGCTGCTCGGGCGAGCGGTCGCCCGCAATCGCACACATCGAGACAGGCGGAACGGGGCGGCACGTGCATCCACTGCAGTGGCTGAGCCAGCGAGATCCCGATCTGGCGGCGCTGCGTCGCTCGGGACGCACGGCGATCGTCATGCCGGCGCATGTTCGCGCTGGGCGACAAGGTGATCGCCAACCCGGCGCTCGCGACGTTCGCCGCGTTCGGCTCGTTCGCGATGCTGCTGCTCGTCGACTTCAGCGGGCCATGCGCGAGCGCCTGCAGGCTCAGGCGCGCTCGTGCTCACCGGCGGCGTATTCGTGTGCCTCGGCACGCTCGTCTCGCAGAAATGTGGCGCTGTCGACCGTGGCGATGGCGGTCGTCGGCTTTGCGGTGATCTTCGCCGGCGTCGTCAGCTCGGTGATCGCCGGCGCCACGACCGCGCTGCTGCTCTCGTTCATCCTGCCGGTCGCGATCGCGGCGCCGATCTCCTCGGTGCCCGACCGGCTCGCGGGCTGGGGGATGGCCGGCGGCGCTTCGCTGCTGGCTGTCGCGTTGCTGTGGCCCGCGCCCCAGCGTGGACCCGCTGCGCGCGGCGGCGACGCGCGCCTGCCGGCGCTCGCGTCGCGCCTGCGCGCCGACGTCGCGTACATGCTCAGCGACAGGAGCGCAAGCTTCGCGGACGACCGCGAGCAGGCGATCAAACGCGCCGACGATGCGGGCGCAGCGCCTGCACCGCGTGTTCCTCGCGACGCCCTATCGGCCGGCGAGCCTCAGCACGGCGGCGCCGTACGATCGTGCGCCTCGTCGAGGAGCTCGACTGGCTGAGCGTGATCGTCGCCCGCTCCGCGCAGCCGACGCCCAGCACCCCGGCCAATCGCGCCGCCTGCGCCGTCAAGGTCGCTGCGGCCGGAGTGCTCGAGCGCGGCGCGGAGCTGCTCGACGACGATGGGCGGCGACGGCTCTGAGCTGCACTCCGCGACGAGCGAGCTGCGAGACGCGCTGTCGAGCATGGAGGAGGGCGCGACCGCGTAGCTGCCGGCGCGCGCGCGCCCGTCGCGCCCACCGGCGCGGACGGCGACGGCGCCGGCGAGGCAGGCGAGCGAGCTCGATCACGGCGTTGGACCCGAGCTTTCGGGCGCAGGAGATCGGCTTCGCCAAGTCACAGATCGCCGCAGAACATCGACCTGGCGGCCGCGGCCGAGCGGCGCACCTGGCTGCAGCGGCTGCTCGGGCGGCGGCCGCAGGGCCTGGTCGGGACGTTCACGGCGGCACAGCAGCGCGCGGCCGCTCACGTCGACCGCAACTCGGTGTGGCTGCACAACAGCGTGCGCGGCGCGGCCGGGCTGGCACTGGCCGTGCTCGTCGCCAACGAGACCGGCGTGCAGCACTCGTTCTGGGTGGTGCTGGGCGCGCTCTCGGTGCTGCGCTCGAACGCGCTGAACACGGGACAGAACGTGGTTCGCGGGCTGCTCGGAACGGTCGCCGGCTTCGTCATCGGCGGCGGCCTGCTGCAGCTGGTCGGGACCGATCAGACCGCGCTGTGGGTGCTGCTGCCGCTGGCGATCCTGCTCGCCGGCTTCGCTCCCGCGGCGATCTCGTTCGCGGCCGGCCAGGCCGGGTTCACGTTGACGCTCGTGTTCCTCTACAACATCATTCAACCCGCCGGCTGGCGGGTCGGCCTGCTGCGCGTCGAGGACATCGCGCTCGGCTGTGGCGTGAGCCTCGTCGTCGGCCTGCTGTTCTGGCCCCGCGGCGCCGGCGCCGCGCTGCGCCGCGCGCTCGCCGACGCGTACAGCGACAGCGCCGCTATCTCGCCAGCGCCGTCGAGTTCGGCATGCGTCGGTGCGACTTCGAGGCGGCGCGCGTCGCCGTGCCGACGGGCGACGCGGAGCGTGCGGCGGCGGCCGCGCGTCGACTCGACGACACGTTTCGCAGCTATCTCGCCGAGCGCGGCGCCAAGCCAATGCCGCTCGCCGAGGTGACGAGCCTCGTCAGCGGCGTCGGCGGCCTGCGGCTCGCTGGCCGACGCGGTGCTCGACCTGTGGCAGCGCGAGGACGGCTCGGCGGCCGGCGACCGGGCCGCGGCCCGGCAGCGAGATCGTGCAGTCGAGCGAGGTCGTCAAGCGCTGGTATGACGACCTCGCGGCGAGCCTGCTCGCCGGGCGCGAGCCGCGCGAGCCGCTCGCGCACGACGAAGTCGCCGACGGCCGCCTGGTGGACGCGGTGCGCCGCGACCTGCGCGACGCCGACGGCGAGGCGACCGCGACCGCCGTGCGCATGATCTGGACCGGCGACCATCTCGACGCGGCTCGCCGGCTGCAGGGGATCATCTCCGAGCCGGCGCGCGCCGCCAGCAGGAGCTGAAGCGCATGGCCTCAGGAGCTAAGGCGCATGCCTCAGGACCTGAGGTGCATGGCCTCGGCTGAGCGCGAAGGCTTCGAGGAGGTCGTGCTCGGCTCCCGCGACGGCGCCATGCAGGCGACATTCGTGCCCGCCGCGGGCATGGTCTGCTGCTCGTTGCAATATCAGGGCTCCGAGATGCTTGCCCAGCGCGATGGTGTGCGCGCCTACGCCGAGCGAGGATCGACGATGGGAATTCCGCTGCTCTATCCGTGGGCGAACCGTCTTGCCGGCCTGCGCTATCCGGGCGGGCACGGCGAAGTGACGCTGGCGCGTGACGATCCGCTGCTCAGGTTCGACCAGAACGGGCTGCCGATCCATGGCGCGCTCGCGGGCAGGCTTCCCTGGGAGCTCGTGGAGCACGACCGTAGCCGCCTGCGCGCGCGTCTGCCGTGGCGGCGCAGCGACCTGCTGGCGATCTTCCCCTTCGCGCACGTGCTCGAGCTCGAGGTGCGGGTGAGCGATGCGACGCTCGCGGTAGAGACGATCGTCAGCGCGTGCGAAGGCGTCGCGGTGCCGGTGTCGTTCGGCTACCACCCTTATCTTTCGATCCCCGACAGCGAGCGAGCGAACTGGCATGTACGGCTGCCCCTCTGCAGGCGCCTGCAGCTCGACGAGCACATGATCCCGACGGGCGCGAGCACGCCGTTTGAGCGACGCTCCTTCGTGCTCGCGGATGGCAGTTGGGACGATCCCTTCACAGGTCTGCTCGACCCACCGGTCTTCACCCTGTCGGGCGGTGGGCAACGGGTCGAGCTCACCCTGCGGGAGGGCTACTCGTACGCCCAGCTGTACGCCCCGGTCGCTGCATCCTTCGCGTGCTTCGAGCCGATGACCGCGCCCACGAACGCGCTCGTCAGCCGCGAGCAGCTGCCGGTCGCCAGAGCCGGCGAGGAGTACCGCGCCGCGTTCGCGCTCTCGGTGGCGGTGGGCGAGCGTGGCGGGTTTCGGACCCCTATGGCGCGATCGACGGACAGGTCCGATTTCCGCTAGACGGAGCGGTGTCGGTGTGCGACGGTTGACGCGTGAGGATCGACTCGGACAACGTCTGGCGTGCGGTGCAGGCGCGCGATCCTCGCTTTGACGGGTGGGTCTTCTGCGCTGTGAAGACGACCGGCATCTACTGCCGCCCGAGCTGTCCCGCGCGCACGCCGAAGCGCGAGAACGTGCGCTTCTTCGTGTCCGCGGCGGCGGCGCAGGCAGCCGGCTTTCGCGCGTGCAAGCGCTGCCGGCCCGACGCTACGCCCGGCTCTCCCGAGTGGGACGTGCGCGCAGACGTGGTGGGGCGGGCGATGCGCCTGATCGCCGACGGGGTCGTCGACCGCGAGGGCGTTGCGGGCCTCGCGCGGCGTCTGGGCTACACCGAGCGCCACCTACATCGCCAGCTCGTGGCGGTCGTCGGCGCCGGGCCGCTCGCTGTCGCTCGCGCCCAGCGCGCGCAGACCGCTCGCATCCTGCTCGAGACGACGCGCCTGCCGATCGCCGAGGTCGCCTTCGCGGCCGGCTTTCGCAGCGTGCGCCAGTTCAACGAGACCGTCAGGCAGGTGTTCGCGATGACGCCGAGCGAGCTGCGGGCCTCGGCGGGGCGCGACGGTCGGCCCGAGGACAGTGGCGCGCTGACGCTGCGGCTTCCATATCGCGCGCCGCTCGATGCCGATGCGCTGCTGAGCGTTCCTCGGCCGCCGCGCGATCCCCGGGGTGGAGGAGCTGGCCGACGGCGCCTATCGGCGCAGCCTGCGGCTACCACGCGGCAGCGGGATCGTCGAGCTGCGACCGCAGGACGGGAACGTCCGCGCGCGCTACTGGCTCGCCGACCTGCGCGACCTGGGCGCGGCGATCCAGCGCTCGCGCGCGCTGATGGACCTCGACTCCGACCCGCACAGCGTCGTCGAGGCGCTCGGCGGCGGGCGGCTGCTCGGGCCGCTCGTGCGCTCCGCCCCGGGCTGCGCGTCGCCGGCGCCGTCGACGGCGATGAGCTCGCGGTGCGCGCCGTGCTCGGCCAGCAGGTGTCGCTGCGCGGCGCGGCCACCCTGGCCAGCCGGCTCGTGGCCGAGCACGGCGAGCCGCTCGAGCGTCCGCTCGGATCGGTCACGCACGTGTTCCCCTCGACGCGCGCGCTCGCAGAGGCGGACCCCGGCCGGCCTGGCCATGCCCCTCGCGCGCGGCCGCGCCCTGCTCGGCGCTCGCTACCGCGCTCGGCGGCGGAGACCTCGTGCTCGACTCGGGCGCCGATCGCCCGCAGGCGCGGGCGCGGCTGATGCGCGTGCCCGGGATCGGGCCATGGACGACCGAGTACGTCGCGATGCGAGCGCTGCGCGACCCCGACGCCTTCCCGGCGAGCGACCTCGGCGTGCGCCACGCGCTCGAGCGTCTCGGACGCGACGGACGACCGAGCGCCGTGCTTGCGCTGGCCGAGCGCTGGCGTCCGTATCGCGCGTACGCGGTCGCGCATCTGTGGGCTTCGCTGCATCCTGCCGGCGCGCGCGAGGTCGGGCGCGCAGACGCGACGCGGCGGCGGGTCCGCAAGCCGGCCGCGATGGCTGCCTGAAAGGGCGGCCGGCTTGCGCTGACGCACCTCGTGCCCGTCGGGCGGTGCTAGCTCGTCTCGACGACGAACAGTTTGTTGCCATCCTGGTCGCGCAGGAAGAACATCGGCGGGACCGGGTCGCCCATCCGCGACACCTCGTCGTCGACGTCTACGCCGCGCGCTTTCAGCTCGGCGTGGTCCGCGTCGATGTCAGACGTCGACAGCGCGATATGCGTCTCGATCCCCGTCGGTTCGCCCGGGCGGGGCTTGACGATCGCGACGGTGGTCTCGGCGCCCGCCGGGGCGACTTCGACCCAGCGGTCCCCGTTGCCGAAGGGGACGTCGAGGCGCTTCTCGAAGCCCAGCTTGCCGGTGTAGAAGGCGAGCGCGGCGTCCTGGTCGGAGACGGGGACGATCACGGTCCCGACCTGGCTGATGTGCGTGCTGATCTGCGTGTCCGACATTTGCATCCTCCGTTCGATGATTTGGGCGAGGTTCTGCAGCTTCGACGCGCCGGCGCGCGAAAAATCATCGCGGCCTCGTAGCCTGCGACAAGATGAAGCAAGTCGTCCTCTTGCGCGGCGTCAACGTCGGCGGTCGCAACCGCCTGCCGATGCTCGCGTTGCGCGAGGCGCTGGCGGAGGCCGGCATGCAGGACGCTCGCACGCACCTGCAGAGCGGAAACGTCGTGCTCGACAGCGAGGCCTCGCCGGCGCAGCTGGCGGCGGCCTGCGAGCGCGTGATCGCCGAGCGCTTCTCGCTCGAGGTCGCGGTCGTCGTGCGCACGCGCGCCGAGTTGGCGAAGGTCGTGCGACACGATCCGCTCGGTGACCATCGCCAGCGATCCGAAGCTCTACCAGGTCAGCTTCTGCTCGGCCAAGCCCGATCGCCGAAGCGCTCGCGAGGGTTGCCGCGGCGGCGGTCGACGGCGAGCGTCTCGTCGCGCATGGCCGCGAGATCTACGCGTGGTTTCCGCGCGGGGTGGGGCGCTCGCGCTTAGCCGCGCAACTGAGCCGCAAGAGCTCGGCGTGACCGCCACCGCCCGCAACTGGAGCACGGTCGTGAAGCTGCTCGCGCTGGCCGACGAGTAGGGCAGCGCGCGCTGGCCGACGAGTAGGCCGCCTAAACTGCCGCGATGAGCAGTCGCGAGCGCGGGCCGATCCTCGTCCTGCAGCATGCCGACAGCGAGCCGCCGGGCGTGTACGAGGACGAGCTGCTCGAGCGCGGCATGCCGTTCACGCGGGTGATGCTGAGCGCCGGCGAGGAGTTGCCGGACTGGCGTGCCTACGCGGGCATCGTCGCGATGGGCGGGGCGATGAGCGTCGAGGACGAGCGTGGGCACCCGTGGCTCGTCCCGGAGAAGCGCCTGATCGCCGAGGCCGTCGCCGCAGGCACGCCCTACTGGGGCGTGTGCCTGGGCGCGCAGCTGCTCGCCGCCAGCCTCGGCGCGCGCGTGACGCGCGGGGCAGCGCCCGAGCTCGGCGTGCTCGGGGTCGAGCTGACGGCGGCCGCCGCACGGGACCCCGTGTTCGCGCAGGCGCCGGCGCGCTTCGACACGCTGCAGTGGCACGGCGAAACCTACGAGCTGCCCGCCGGCGCGCTGCAGCTGGCGCGCTCGGCGCGCTACGAGCAGCAGGCGTTCGTGCTCGGCCGCGCCTACGCGCTGCAGTTCCATCTCGAGGTGGACTCGGCGCTGGCCGCCGAGTGGATGACCGTGCCGGCGTTCGTCGACGAGCTCGAGCAGTGGCACGGGCAGGGCGCGCCCGCGCGGCTGCTCGCCGACGTGGCCGGCGCCGAGCAAGCCGCGCTCGCGCTCGCGCGAGAGCTGTTCTCGCGCTGGTTGCTCGAGGTGGTCGCGCTCGAGCACGCAGGCGCCTGAGGTGGCCGTGAGCGACGAGGTCGGCACACACGCGATCGAGCTCGCCGGCCGGCGCTTTGCCTGGCGGACGGTGGGCAGAGGGCCTGCGCTGCTGCTCGTCAACGGCTACGCCGCGACCTCGGCGGACTGGGACCCGACCCTGCTCGATGCGCTCGGCCGCTCCTTCCGGATCGTGTGTCCGGACAACCGCGGCACCGGCGGCTCCGAGCTCGGCGATCCCGATCAACTGAGCGCCGACGCGATGGCCGAGGACCTGGAAGGCCTGCTCGACGAGCTCGACATCGAGCGAGCGCCCGTCGTCGGCTGGTCGATGGGCGGCTTCGTCGCGCAGCGCCTGGCGGCGCGCTCGCCGCGGCGCGTGTGCGCCCTGGTCCTGCTGGCGAGCGCGCCCGGCGGGCCTGCGGGAGCGCCGGCCGAACCGCACGTGCTGGCGAAGCTCACGGACCATTCGGGCACACCGGCCGAGCAGGCGACGCGGCTGATCTCGCTGCTGTTCCCGCCGGCTGTCGCCGTCGAGGTCGACCGCCAGTTCGGCGCCGTCGTCGCGGCCGCGCGAGCGCAGCTGTCGCCGGCGACGCTCGCTGCGCAGGAGCGTGTGCTCGCCGCCTGGAGCAGCGAGCCGCAGCCCGCGCCCGGCACCGGACGCGCCGCCGATGCTCGCGATCTGCGGCGAGCAGGACATCGTGATTCCGCCGCGCAACTCCGACGCGCTGGCCGATCTGTGGTCCGGAGCGCGCGTCGAGCGAGTGCCCGACGGCGGGCACGCCTTCATGGCCCAGCAGCCCGAGCGCGTCGCACGCATGATCACCTCCTTCCTCGCGCCGCTGACCATTCCTCGCGCCGCTGACCGCTGACTGGCAAGCGCGCCGTGCACGTCCAGCGCCGTCTGCCGCGCGCGGCCGTCGCGCCCCGGCAATCGCTTCCCCGCGCGCGTCCAGGGCCGCCTGCCGCGCGCTTCAGCATCGCGCGCGCGTGCCCGATAAAAAGCGGCGAGACGGGGACGACGCGACCCATCCAAACTGATCAACGAAAAAGGAGCCGACGTGGCCGAAGTAGGGAACGTGATCGCAGGATCCGCGGGCGAGGGACGCCTGGCGCGCTCCTGGCGGCTGACGCGCGCAGCGTGGCAGCTCGTGCGCGAGGACCGCTCGCTGCTCACGCTCGGCGCGATCTCGGTCCTGTCGGGTGGCGTCGGGCTCGCGCTGATCTTCGTGCTCAGCGGCTCGTTCCGCCACGGCCACCTGAGGGGCGGCCAGATCGCCCTGTTCGCGTTGATCTTCGCCTACCCGCTCACTCTGCTCAGCGTGTTCCTGAACACAGCGATCGCGGCAGCCGCGGCGGCCGCGCTCGAAGGGCGCAGGCTGTCGCTCGGCGAAGCGCTCGCCGTGCCGATGCGCAAGCTCGGCACGCTCGCGCTGTGGGCGCTGATCGCAGCGGTCGTCGGCGCCGTGCTCGAGCAGCTCGCCAGCCGGCTTCCGCTCGGCGGCAGCATCGCCGCGCGCCTCGTCGGCCTCGGCTGGTCGCTCGCCAGCCTGTTCGTGATCCCGATCATCGCGCTCGATCGGTGCTCTGCGCCAGACGCGCTCAAGCGCTCTGCGGAGGTCGTGAAGAAGCGCTGGGGCGAGGGCATCGGCGGCAACCTGATCATCGGCGCGTGGGCCGCGATCGCGATGTTCGCCGTAATCGTCGTGTTCGCGGCCGGCGCGGTGGCCACCAACGACGTGCCCGCCGTGCGCGACCTGATCATCGCCGTCGGCGCGGTCGCGCTGGTGGCGATCACCGCGCTGCAACTGCTCGTTCGCCAGACCTTCGCGGTCGCGCTGTACCGCTACGCCACCACCGGCGCCGCGCCGGGACCGTTCGCCGAGGACGACCTGCAGGCGCCGTTCGCTCGCAAGCGCCCTCGCGCGCGCTGACGCGAGCGCCCGCGTTAGCGGGCGGCCGGGGACGGCCCGCAGCTCGAACACGACCTGCAGCCGGCGGCGCTATGTTGGCGCTGATGCCCGCCCCCGATGTCGAGATCCGCTGGGCGCGCGGTGCACAGGACGTGCACGCCGCGATCGCCGTGCGCGAGCAGGTCTTCTGCGTCGAGCAGGGAGTGGCGCGGGAGGAGGAGCTCGACGGGCTCGACGACGGCGCCTTGCACCTGCTGGCGCTCGCGCCGACGGCGCCGCCTGCGCAGTCCCGCGTCGTGGGCACGCTGCGCCTGCTGCTGCTCGACGACGGTGTGGCCAAAATCGGCCGCGTGGCGGTCGAAGCCGACTGGCGACGGCGCGGCATCGCCTCGCTGATGCTCGATGCTGCGCTCGCACGGGCACGCCAAGAGGGTCGCGAGCGCGTGCGCCTGGCCTCCCAGCTGGCCGCCGTTGGTGTGTATGAGCGCGCCGGCTTCGTCGTCGAGTCGCAGCCGTTCGACGACGCCGGCATTCCACACGTGTGGATGGGGCTGCAGCTCGCCTCCGTGACACCCGCCTAGCACGCGCTCCGTGTGCTCGCCGCGCAGGCTCGAGACGGCTCGCGAGGGCCGCGTCAGTCGGGCAGCTTGCGCTTCTGCGGGTAGACGGTCTCACCGCGCGCGAGCATTGCCACGAACCGCTCGATTCGTCGCCTGCGCGTATCGCTGCGCTTGGCCCCGTCGACGCGTAGCAGCACTGCGTAGCGGTTCTGGCTCGTGAGGATCGCGAACATCGCCTGCGCGCGGGGCTCCTCCGCGAGCGCCGCTGCCAGGTCGTCGGGCACCTCGATCGCGCTCTGAGAGGCGTACGCCTGCTCCCAACGACCGTCCGCCTGGGCTGCCGCGACCGCTGCGCGGCCGCCGGCGCGCATGCGGCCAGCGTCCTGGAGCTGCTCGATCCTGGCGACGTTGCTCTGGGACCAGCGACTGCGCGGCCGTCGCGGCGTGAAGCGTTGGCAGAAGGTGCCCTCGTCGCGTCGTTTCACCTGCCCGTCGATCCAACCGTGGCAGAGCGCCTCCTGCAGCGCCTGCTCGTAGGCCAGCGTCGTCGGCTCGGTCGTGCCCTTCTTGGCCAGCACGAGCCAAACCCCGGCGCTGCTGGCGTGGTTGGCGGTGAGCCATGCGCGCCACGCGCTCGCGTCGGCGACCGTCAGCTCCGGCAGCGCATCTGTCACGCAGCCAGTCTCGCAGCGTGACGCGCTCGCCCGCGCGGGCGAGCCGCGCCGGCAAAGGCGCGCCGGCAAAGGCGCGCAGGGCTCGCGATTATGCCGCTGCTGGACGGACGTTTGATCCGTGGCGATTCTGGTAAGGCAGGCGCCCTGTGTTCGCCGAATGGGAGGGCGAAAGCGCGAGATACCGAACCATGCTTGGCACGACCGACACATCGACAACAGAGCCGTTCACCGGAGGATTCGGGGTGATCCAGAGCCAGCCCGACGAGCGCACGAGCGTCGTGGCGCTGGAAGGCGAGCTCGATCTCGGTCGCGCGCCGAGCCTCAAGTGGGCCCTCGTCGACTCGCTCGACGCGGGCTACAAGCAGGTCGTCGTCGATCTCTCACTCGTCAGGTTCATGGACTCCACCGCCCTCAGCGTGCTCGTGGGCGTGAACCGGAGCCTCGACGCCGGCGCGCGGCTGGCAATCGTGTGTGTGAACAGCAACGTCTTGAAGATCTTCGAGCTGTCCGGCATGGATGGCGTGTTCGCGATCTTCCCGACGGTCGAGCAGGCGCTCGAGCACGTGCGAGGGCACGCCACTCGGATCGGGTGAAAGGTGTGGGCCGCTGATGGCCAGCTACGCGACCCGGCGCACGCGCCGTGCGCTCGCATTCAAGCGGGCGGCCGTCGCGATCGCGACGAGCTGCTGCGTGCTCGGCCTCGCCTCACTGCCAACCGCGCAGGCGGCGAAAAGCTCCAGTTCTACGTCGTCGGCCACGTCCATCGGCGAAGGGCCAGCGGCGGCGCGCGCGACGCGCGCAGAACGTCAGGCGCAGGAACAAGCTTGCTGCGCCGTGGCGATCGCGCCGGTTGCGCCGCCCGCCGAAGCTCCCGCTGAACTGCCCGCGCCAGCTCACGGCCGGCACGCCCGGCCGCCGGCGACAGCCCCCGGCCCGCCTCCCCCGCCGGCTGCGCAAGCGGGCGCCGGAGCGGTCCTCGCGTCGGGCCCGGCACTACGCAGGCCCGAGCACGAACCACCCGCTGCGCGCCCCGGCCGTCGTCAGGAAGGCACGCGCCGCGCCGCTACGACGACTGGCACGCAGTCCAATCGAAGCGCCGTCGAGTCGGCCGGCGAATCCACGCAGGACGCCGAAGCGCTAGCGCGTCGCCAGAAAAAAGGCTCGGGCGGCGGCAAAGAAAAAACTAAAGAAAAAACTAAGAAAAAAGAAAAAACGAAAGAAAAAAGCAAAGAAAAGAACAAAGAAACAAAGAGAGAAAAGAAAGAAACCGAAGAACGGGAAAAGAGCAAAGAAGGGACGGTTCCGCCGGAAGAAGAACCGAAGCAGGGACAGACGACGACGAAAGGCAATGGCAGAGAAGCCGCCGCAGACTCGCCGGTCGCGCAGTCGGCCAGCGTGCAGGCGCCTGTGCTGGCGACGCCGAGCCCCGTGGGTGGCACGGGCGACGCGTCGATCGTGTCCTTTGCGCCGGCCGCGCAGACGCAGCCCGCGAGTGGCGGCGCGCGCGCGCCGCGCAGCGGCCGAGGTCGTCGCAATCGGGACAAGCCGGTCATCGGCGCGAGCTTGTCTGCGGGCACGGGCGCGGCTGCACTGCTACTCACTTCGAGCACGAGCTCGGGCGCGAGCGAAGGCCCCGCGTCGGCGGGGGGCACGGGTCAGGGCGCCTATCAGAGCTCGGCTCAGCCGACGCTCGCGAAAACGATCACGCGCATCGTCGGCGTGGTGCCGACGCCGGTGCGCATTCTGATCATCGCGCTGATCGCGCTGGCGCTGGTGCTGGCTGTGCGATCGCTGTTCTCCTCGCTGCGCACGCGCCGGCTGGTACGCCAGCGCGGCGAGCTGCTCGAGGACGTCGGTCTGCTGCAGGCCGCGCTGCTTCCAGTGGTGCCCAGCCGGCTCGGTCCGGTCGGCACGACGGTCGCCTACATGCCGGCCGACGGACCGGGCGCGGGCGGCGACTTCTATGACGTGTTCGCGCTCGAGGGCGGGCGCCTGGCCGTGATCGTCGGCGACGTATCCGGACATGGTCGCGCGGCGCTCCCTCACACAGCGCTCGTGCGCTTCACCGTGCGCGCCTACCTAGAGGCCGGACTGTCGCCGCGCAAGGCCCTGCAGACGGCCGGCACCGTGCTCGAGCGCCAGCTCGGCGACTCGTTCGCGACGGTCGTCGCCGCCACTTATCACCCGCGCGAGCGCGAGCTCACGTATGCGAGCGCCGGGCATCCACCGCCAGTCGTGCTCGGCGAGCCGACGCTCGCGGGTCCGTCGAGCGACGGCGCCGTGCCGCTCGGACACGCCGACGAGGCCACCAAGCTGACGACCGCGTGCTCGGCCCCGCCGATCGGCGCCGGCATGCGTACGGGCACGCGCGAGACGATCATCTCCGTTCCCGGCCCCGCGCGCCTGTGCTTCCACACCGACGGCGTCACCGAGGCGCGCGTGGGTGAGGACCTGTTCGGGCCGCAGCGGCTCGCCGACGCGCTCGGCGGTCTCGGCGCGGCCGCGAGCGCTGCGGCGCTGCTCGACAGCGTCGCGGCGCGCACAGACGCGCGTCCGGACGACATGGCGGCGTGCATGTTGCGTGTCGAGGGTGGCGCCGGCGCGCCGGCGATCGTGCACGAGCTGCTCGAGGTGGACGGCGCCGCGATCGCGAGCGGCCGCGCGTTGCGCTTCCTGCGCGAGTGCGGGGTCACGCCCGACCAGGCCGTGGCCGTGCTCGACTCGGCGCGCGCCGAGATCGACCGTCACGGCAGCGCGGTGCTCGAGCTGCTGCTCGGGGCGGGGCCGCCGAGCGTCTCGCTGGAGCGCGACAACGTCGTCCATACGGCCGCGCTCGCTGCGGTGGGCGCCGCTAGGTGATGCCATGAGCAGCGTGCCGCCGCTGGCGCCCGACGCAGCGATCGTGCTCGGCATAGCTGCCACCGCGATCCCGTTCGCGCGAACGCCCGAGGACGAGGCCGAGCGCTGGTTGCGCGTCCTGCGCCTGCACGGCGAGGTTGGCGCTGCGTTGCAGGCGCTCGGCGTCAGCGAGGAGGCTTTGAGCACAGGTCACGAGCCGGTCGACGGCGAACGCTTCGTCGAGGCGACCAACCCCGAGCACCGGGACGTCGTCACGCTCGTCAGCGACCGCGCCGAACGTGTCGCGCTGGAGCGAGGCGCCGTCGGGATTGCCACCGTCGACGTGCTGGTCGCGGTCATGCAGGTGTACGGGACGATCTTCGAGCGCGCCCTGCACGCGCACGGCACCGACGCCGACGAGGTGCTGAGGCGGCTCGGCGCCGAGCCGGCGGCCTCCGCTAGTCGGTCCACCAGTCGGGCACCGGCACGCCGTCGCCCTCGGCGGGCCGATCGGACCCGACAGCGATGAGCTGCAGTCCGTCGGGACCGCCCTCGAACGCTCGCACGACATCGGGCGCGACGCGCACGATGTCCCACTGACGCAGCTCGACGATCTCGTCGTCCAGCTTGATGCGGCCGGACCCGCCGATCACCACGTAGGCCTCCTCCTGCTCGCGATGGCTGTGGCCCATCTGCGAGCGAAAGCCCGGCCCGTAGCTGAAGAAGCTGACGCCGAGGTGTTCGGAGTCGAGGTGCTTGCGGGCGAAGCGAGCCTCGACCTCCGAGCTCTGACCCGCGGAGTCCTCGACGTCCATCAGGTTCTTGATCGAGAAGCCGCTCATCGCATGGAGTCTAGGACGAGCGCGAATGTGAAGCCGTCGTAGCCCTTCGCGCCGACCGTCTGGATGGTGGTGGCGCTGACGCGTGGCTCCGACGCCAGCAGCTCGTGGAAGCGCCGCGAGCCGAGCACCGCCGGGTCGCTGCTGTCGCCATCGATCACCGTGCCGTCGCGGATCACGTTGTCGGCGACGATCACGCTGCCCGGGTGGGTCAGTTGCAACGCCCATTGGAAGTAGTCGGGCGTGTGCACCTTGTCGGCATCGATGAACACCAGGTCGAACGGCTCGCGAGACTCGGCTGCGAGCTCGGGTAGCGTGTCGAGCGCCTTGCCGGCGCGCACATCGACGAGCTGCGCGAGACCGGCGCGCTCGATGTTGCCGGTTGCCAGCTCGGCATAGCGGGGGTCGGCCTCGAGCGTCACCAGGCTTCCCGATGCGGGCAGCGCGCGCGCCAGCCAGATCGAGCTGTAGCCGCCGAGCGTGCCGATCTCGAGGATCGAGCGGGCCTCGATCGCGCGCGCGAGCAGGTGCAGGAGCTTGCCCTGGCTGGGCGTGACCGCGATCGGCGGCAGCCCCGCGGCGGCGCTTGCCTGTACGGCCGCGTCGAGACCGGCGTCGTCCGCCAGCAGGTGCTCCTCGAGGAAGCCGTCGACGGCGCTCCAGGTGGGATCGCTCACAGCGCGTGCGTCCTGGCACGGGTCAGCAGCAGCGTGAACAGACGCTGTTGGACTTCAGCGGGGAACGGGCGCAGCAGGCCCGAGCTGAGCAGCGTGACCTCGCTCGGCCCGTGCACGAAACCGAGGAAGTCGAGATAGATCGGCACCTTGACGCCGCGCACTTCGAACGTGGCGGTGACGCGCCAACCGAAGCTGCCGCTCATCCCCGGCGCCGGCGGCGTGCCCGACTGGATCGTGACCGGACCGGCGGTGGCGCCTTTGACCCGCTCGCCCTTGAAGATCTGAGTGAGGAAGCTGGTGAAGCAACCTCGCACGTGCGCGCTGTGAATCGCCGCGAGCATCTTCTGCGCCTGTGCCGGGCTGGACTCGACGGCGACTTCGGAGCTGACGCTGAGGTCGACGATGCCGCGCTTGAGCCGGAAGTCGTTGGAGCTCTGTTCGGCGACCGCCGCGGTCCCTCCGCCGAGACCGGCGCAGCGCAGCATCTGGTGTTCCAGCTGCTTTTCGCTCGCCGAGCCTCCTTGGTGATTCGGGGTGGCCGTGAAGCCCGGCACGTCTGCGCTGGTCAGGTTGACGGCGTGAGCGAACGCGAGCGCGCGCTGGCGGCTGCTGGCCGGGCCCTGCGGCGGGCGCGTCGGCGAGCTCGAGCCCGCGTGCGGACTGGGCGCTTGCGTCGCCTGGCGCGTGGTCTCGATGACCGTCGTGGAGCCCCCCTTGCCGCAGGACGCGAGCAGCCCGCCGGCGAGGACGAGCATGGGCAGGATCAGCGACCGGCGCATGCGCGGTGATTGTCGCAGAGCGCTCGCGCCCCGCGTGATCGCGTGGTCGGGGGCGCGCCGCTAGCGCTTGGTCGCACGCACGGCGGTTCCGTACGCGCAGATCTCGGTCCACGTCGTGCCCAGCTCCGAGGTGTCGAAGCGGAACGCGACGACCGCGTCGGCGCCCTTCGCGGACGCCTCTTCTTCGAGGCGTTCCTGGGCGTGCGTGCGGCCTTCGGCGAGCATCTTGGTCATACCCTTGAGCTCGCCGCCGACGAGCGACTTGAGCGAGGCGCCGAGCTGCGCGCCGACGTTGCGTGCGCGCACGGTCAGCCCGAACACCTCGCCGAGCACCTCGTCGATCTCATAGCCCGGCAGGTCGTTCATGGTGGTGATGATCATCGCCGCCTCCTGGTCTGATTGGCCATGGCCGCTCGCATCTCTCGCACCCTACCCGCCGGGGCCCGGCCGTACCTGCCGTTGTGTGGCGAGCGCGCGCGGGACGATCGCCACCGGCTCAGCCCGCGGGCGTGGAGCCGTTCTGGCGATCGGCGAGGTCGGGGCCGGTGGTGGTGGTCATCGCCGCCGCGGCGCCTCCGCCCAGAACGCGGCGCACCAGGCCGGGGGCGACGACGCGCAGCGCCGCGGCGATGCCATACGGGCGTGGCACGTAGCGCTCGGCACGGCGGCCGAGCCCGGCCTCGTAGATCGCGTCGGCGGCTCGCTGCGGCGTCGACACGATCCAGCGCGTCAGCGGCCTGTCCGTCAGCTCCGACTGCGGGAAGCCCTCGGTCGCGATGAAGCCGGGCAGCACCAGCCCGACGTGCACGCCGTGCTCGCGCTCCTCCGCCCACAGCGCGTCGGACCATCCGGCGAGCGCGAACTTGGACGCGCTGTAAGCGCCCGCCCCGGCCCGCGCGACGCGCGCGGCGGTCGAGGAGACGTTGACGATCGCGCTCGGCGCAGACTCGCGCAACAACGGCAGCAGCGCCTCGGTGAGGCGCACCTGGGCGTCGAAGTT
The DNA here is from genome assembly GCA_963846205.1 of uncultured Solirubrobacteraceae bacterium. Classification (GTDB taxonomy): domain Bacteria; phylum Actinomycetota; class Thermoleophilia; order Solirubrobacterales; family Solirubrobacteraceae; genus Palsa-744. The sequence goes on from CAWJVB010000008.1 coordinate 253,954, forward strand.
GATGTCCATGGTGCGCCGCACGTTCGCGTAGCCGCCGTCGGCGAAGCGCGCGCGCCACGCGGCGCCGGCGTTGTTGACGAGCAGGTCCAGACGCCCGTGGCGCTCGAGCACGTGCTCGCGGATGCGCGCCGGCGCGTCGTCGTCGAGCAGGTCCACGGCGAGGACGCTCGCCCGCTCCTCGCCGAGCGACGCCGCGAGTGCCTTCAGGCGCTCTTGGCGGCGCGCCACGAGCACGATCGAGCGCGCGGGTCGAGCGCGAGCCGGCGCGCGGTCGCCTCCCCGATTCCGCTCGCGGCGCCGGTCACGACGGCGGCGTATGGTCGATCGATGCTCGTCGCGGACATGATCTTCTATTTATTGGTCGTGTATCGCATCGGGACACCGGGGCTGAGCGGGACGGACGCCGGTTAGCCTTTCAGATCGGCGAGAGCATGAGCGGCACACATCACGCGGCGTCGGCGCTGGGGCGTCGAGCGACCCCCCGACCGATCTGCGATCCAGTGATCGAGGATCGCGGCGGCCCGTCGCAGACGGCGGTCAACCGCACGGCGCTGGAGCTGTTTCGCGGCCTGCCGGACCGCTACGACCTCCTGTCCGCGGCGCTCAGCTTCGGCCAGGACCCGCGCTGGCGCCGCGCGCTCGTCGACGCGCTCGCGCCGGCGCCGGGAGCGCGCGTGCTCGACGTGGCGACCGGCACGGGCATGGTCGCCGCGCAGCTGCTCGCGCGCGCCGACTGCACGGTCGTCGGGCTCGACCAGAGCGCAGAGATGCTCGCGGCCGCGCGAGCGCGCTTCGCCGGCGACGATCGCGTGCAGCTGATCGAGGGGCGCGCCGAGCGCCTGCCGTTCGCCGACGCCAGCTTCGACGCGCTCACGTTCACCTACCTGCTGCGCTACGTCGAGGATCCGGCGGCGACGATGCGCGAGCTGGCGCGGGTGCTGAAGCCGGGCGCGCGCGTGGCCTCGCTGGAGTTCGGCGTTCCGCCGCGCCGCGCGCCGCGCGCCGCGTGGAGGCTGTACACGGCGGTCGGGCTGCCAGCGCTGGGGCGCCTGGCCTCGCGCGAGTGGGCCGAGGTGGGGCGCTTCCTCGGCCCCAGCATCCGCGGCTTCTACGCGCGCCACCCGCTCGAGCGGATCGTCGGCTACTGGCGCGAGGCCGGGCTCGGCGAGGTGCAGCGTGCGGCGGATGAGCCTCGGCGGAGGCGTCGTGATGTGCGCGACCAAGGCGGGCAGCGCCGGCGATCGCGGGTCGCAGGGAGCCGGCGGGGGCGATGCGCGCGCGACCTGAGCGCCCGGCGTTCTATGCGCTCGGCCGCGGACGCGCGGGCGACGTGCTCGCGCTGCTGCATCCGCCGTATACGGCCTGGCACCTGAGCTACTTCGCGCTCGGCGCGGCGGCCGCGCCGCATCTGCACGTCGACCGCCTGCTGTGGGGCCTGGCAGCGTTCGCCCTGGCGGTGGGCGTCGCGGCGCACGCGCTCGACGAGCTGCACGACCGACCGCTGGGAACGGGCCTCGGCGATCGCACGCTGATCGCGCTGGCAGTATCAGCCTGCTCGGCGCGCTGGCGATTGGCGTGGCGGGCGCGATCACCGTGTCAGCGCTGCTGATCCCGCTGGTCGTGCTCGGGGGCGCGTTCCTGCCGGCCTACAACCTCGAGTGGGCCGGCGGGCGGCTGCACAACGACGTCTGGTTCGCGATCGGCTGGGGCGCCTTCCCGGCGTTCACGGGTTACTTCGTCAACTCGCTGCGAATCGCCTTCCGGGCGTGTTGATCGCGCCGGCTGCATGGTGCTGAGCGTCGCGCAGCGACGGCTGAGCTCGCCGGCTCGCGAGCTGCGTCGCCGCACCCGCTCGGTGTCTGGCGTGCGCACGCTCGCCGACGGGCGCAGCGAAGAGCTGTCGCTGCCGCCTGCTGGCTCCGCTCGACGGCGCGCTCGCCGCCATGTCGCTGGCGGTCGTGCTCACCGCCTGCGCGCTGGTCGCCGCGCGGCTGTGAGAGGGCGCCCGGCCGAGGCCACTCGGCCGCCTCTCGACCGGCGCGCGGCCTGCGTGTCAGTCGCGGGCCCCCTCGAGCAGCTGCGCGGCGTCGCCGGGGCGTACCTCGAACGCCCCGGCGGGCGGCTGCACGTCGGGCGCGAACAGCGCGAGCACGCTGCCTCCGAAGCCGCCGCCCATCAGCCGCGCGCCGGCGGCGCCCGCTTCGCGCAGCCGCGCGACGGTCGCCTCGACGGCCGGCGTGGATATCTCGAAGTCGTCGCGCAGGCTCGCGTGTGAGGCGTCGAGCAGCGCTCCCGAGCGCGGGCAGGTCGCCGTCGCGCAGCGCCTGCACGGCGACGCGCACGCGCTCGTTTTCGCCGAGCACGTGGCGGGCGCGGCGACGCAGCTGCTCGGGCAGCTCGCCAAGCGCCTCGGCACGCGCCTCGCTGAGCGAGCCCAGCCAAGCAGCTCGCAGGCGCGGGCGCATTCGGCGCGGCGCTCGTTGTAGGCGGAGCCGGCGTGCGAGTGACGATCGCCGGAGTCGAGCACGACCAACCGCCAGCCTCCCAGCCCAGCGGCACGGGCTCGATCGCGAGCGTCGCGAAGTCGATGCACAGCGCGGCGTCGCGCTGGCCGAACAGCGACGCGAGCTGGTCGAGCAGCCCGGTTTGCGCGCCGACCCAGTCGTTCTCCACGCGCGCGCACAGGCGGGCGAGCTCGAGCCGCGTCAGCGCGCCGGCGGCTTCGCCCGATCGGCCGGCCACGCGGGCGCGAGCTCGTGTCCGGCCAGCGCGAGCAGCGCCAGGCACAGAGCGACCTCGAGCGCCGCCGACGAGGACAGGCCGGCGCCGTGCGGCAGGTCGCCGACGATCTCGAGGCCGCGCCCGGCGGCGCCGCGCCGGCGTCAGTCAGCTCGGCGACGGCGCCTCGCACGAACGCGCGCCAGCCTTCCCCGCAGGGGCTCGATCGTGCAAGCGCGAACGCGTCCTTCTCATCCAAATCGACGGCATGCGCGCGAGGCTGCGGGTCTTCCGTCGCGCGCGCTCGCACGGTGACTCCGCTCGGCGATCGCAAAGGGCAGCGCGAGACCGCCGTTGTAGTCGGTGTGCTCGCCGATCAGGTTGACGCGCCCGGGCGCGAACGCGCTGGCGCGGGCGGGCGCCTTCGCGCGGGCGCCGTCAGCCGGCAACCGCGATCGCCTCGCGCAGCGCGGCGGCGGACTCCTCCGGCAACGTGTCGGAGACGAACGTGCCCGCGCCCTGCTCGGAGCCGGCCAGGAACTTGAGCTTGTCGGCCGTACGCAGCGGCGGGTAGAACTCGACGTGCAGGTGCCCGCTGCGCGGCGGCGTGCCGGGAGGCGAGTCGGTGGCAGCCTGGTGCACGACCATCACGTACGGGAACGGGCGCTCGAACAGCGCGTCGTATCCGCGCACCAGCGCCTGCAGGATTCGCGCGAGCACGCGCAGCTCGCCAGGCTCGCACTCGAGCAGGCTGGCGCGGTGCTCGCGCAGTACGACATGTGCTTCGTAGGGCCAGCGCGCCGCGCGAGGAACGTAGGCGACGACGCTGTCGCACTCCAGCAGCACGCGACGCCCGTCCTCGAGCTCGCGCGCGAGCAGGGTGCACGGCGCGCATCCGCCGAGGCGCTCGTCGGCGGCCAGCTCGAGCGCGGGCACCGGCGGCAGGAACGGGTAGCCGTAGATCTGCCCATGTGGATGATGCAGCGTGACGCCGACCTCGACGCCGCGGTTCTCGAAGATCATCACGTAAGCAACGTCGGGGCGCGCACCGAGCTCCTGGTAGCGGTGTCGCCACACCCACATCAGCGCCTCCGCGCGCGTGCTCGAAAGGGTTGCGAAGGAACCGTCGTGCTGGTCGGTGTAGACGAGCACCTCGGCGGCTCCGCCGGGCGTCTCGAAGGCGGGGAAGCGGTTGTCGAACACTGCGATCTGGAATGCCGGGAAGGGGATCTCGGTGGCCGGCCCGCCGGGGTGTGTCGGGTCGAGCGGGCACAGCTCGCGCGCGGGCAGGAACGTGCGCTCCTGCCGATCGATCGCGTACACGACCTGCTCGCCGCGCAGCTCGTTGAAGCGCAGTTCGCTCATGTCGTCCCCTCCGCGTTGGCTGCTCGAGCGGCGGCGTGCGCAGCGGTTCGAGCGGCGGCCTGCACGCCCTGCGGCCGCTCGCCCCCGAGCTCGGGATCGTCCTCGCGGTACACGTACAGGATCAGCGCTCGGCCGTCCTCTTTGCTGACTCGCTCGACCGCCAGCGGGCCGTAGCGCTCCCCGGATGGCCGCTCGGGCGAGGGAGGCTGAGCGGGGCCTGCGGGCATGTCGCGAGAGTACAGCGGACGTTCGGCCGGCCGCAACGAAAGTCGTCGACGGAAGGAGTAGATTCGCGGTAAGTATTCGAGTGGGCGGGGCGCCGGTCCCCCGGAGCGGCGCAGCCCTCGATCAGAGGAGAGTGAAATGCCAGAGACCGATCAGGCCCACGAAGCCGCGGAGGGGGCCGCCAACGCCGACGCGCTGGTCATCGACCGCCCCGGATTTGACAGGCGCGCGTTCCTGCGCCGCACCGCGCTGACGGGCGTCGGCGTCGGATCGGTGAGCACGCTGCTCGCCGCGTGCGGGTCCAGCGCGTCGAGCGGTGGCGGATCCTCGAGCGTGTTCGGCTCGCACCCCAGCTACAAATTCGTGTTCGTCAACCACGTCACGACGAACCCCTTCTTCACGCCGACGCAGTACGGCATCGCCGACGCCTGCAAGCTGCTCGGCTGCAGCTACCAGTGGACCGGGTCGGAAAACAGCAACGTCAGCCAGATGGTCAACGCGATAAACACGGCTGTCGCCGCGAAAGCCGATGGGATCGCCGTCTCGCTGATCGACCTGCACGCTTTCAACGCGCCGGTCGAAAAAGCGCTGGCGGCCGGCATCCCGGTGATCGCCTACAACGCCGACGCCGAAGGAAACAAGCGGCTCGCCTACGTTGGTCAGGATCTGAAACTGGCCGGCGAAAAGATGGCGGAACGGATTCTCGAAAAGGTCCCGTCGGGTGAAGTCGCGCTGTTCATCGCGACACCCGGCTCGGCCAACCTGCAGCCCCGCATCGAAGGCGCGGAAAAGGTGCTCAAGGCCAAGGGCATCAGCACTCACGCCGTCGCGACGGGCGCCAACGTCTCCGAAGAGCAACCGGCGATCGAAGCCTTCTACAAGAGCCACACCGCCGTGAAGGGCATGTACTCCGTCGACGGTGGCTCGACGGAAAGCCTCGGGAAAGTCATGCAGAAGCTCGAACTGAAGGGCAAAGTCCACGCCGGCGGCTTCGACCTCACCGAACAAACCCAGAACCTGATCAAAGCGGGCTTCCTCGAATTCACGATCGACCAACAGCCGTATATGCAGGGATTCGTCCCCGCGCTGCAGCTGTTCTTCTACCTGGTGTCGGGCACTCAGACCGGACCGTTTGAAGCGAACACCGGGCTGAAGTTCGTGACCCCCGAAACCGTCGCGCCGTACCTGACCAAATCTCGGTACGAGGGCACGACCGCCTCGGCGGTCGTGGTCAAGGCCTGAAGTAAGGCCGGAGCGATCGTGGCGAGCGTGGCTCAGGATCCAGCCTCCAGCAGCCCCGGCAGCACCGAGGGCCCGGCGCACCCGCGCCGGGCCCCCTGGCGCGAGATCGGCGAGCGGCTGATCTCGCTGCGCGAGGGCAGCATCATCATCATCACGATCGTCGTCGCGATCTACTTCTCGGCGAACACCAGCACCTTCTTCACCGGCGGCAACCTCGAAACGATCCTGCCGTACTTCGCCCCGCTGGCGATCCTCGCGGCGGGCGAGGTGTTCGTGATGATCCTCGGCGAGATCGACCTGTCGATCGCGGCGATGTACCTGTTCGCGCCGATCGTCTACTACAAGCTGAACACCTCGGTTGGGCTGCCGCTGGGCCTGTCGCTGATCGGTGCGCTGCTCGTCTGCCTCGCGGTCGGCGTCGTCAACGGCGTGTTCGTCGCCGTCATCGGGATCAACTCCTTCGTCGCGACGCTGGGGACGCTGTTCACGTTCGAGGGACTGTCGCTGATCCTCTCCAAAGGCACACCGGTCGCGACGCCGGGCGGGCAGACACCCGTGGGCACGTTCGGAAAGGTGTTCGGGGCGGGCACCTACTCGGAGCTGATCTGGGCGATCGCAATCGTCGTGCTGCTGCAGGTTGTGCTCACGTTCACGAGATGGGGGCTCTACACGGTCGCGGTGGGCTCGAACAAGCTCGGCGCCGCCGAGGCCGGTGTCCGGGTCAACCTGGTGATGATCCGAAACTTCATGCTGTGCGCACTCACGGCCGGCCTCGTGGGCATCTTCGAGGCGATCCGCTCGCAGACGGTGCAGCCGAACCCTGCGGGTCCGAACGAAATCCTCTTTCTCGCGGTCGCGGCAGCGGTGATCGGGGGGACGCTGCTGACGGGCGGCTCGGGGACCGTCGTCGGCGCGCTGATCGGCGCGCTGTTCCTGGGGATACTCAAGGACGGGCTGATCCTGCAGGGCGTGCAGGCGAACTACCTGCTCTTCTACACGGGCCTTGCCGTGATCATCGCGATGGCGGCCAATGTGTATGTGGGGCGGGCTCGCAGGGGGCATACGGGCAGTGGCTAGCTCGGCGACACCGGAGCCCAAAGCCGTCGGGCCGGCGAGTACGTCGGACGACGTGCTGCGGGTCGAACACATCTCCAAGCGCTTCGGCCCCGTAACCGCGCTGCGCGACATCAACCTGCACCTGAAGAAGGGCGAGGTCCTGGGGCTGCTCGGCGACAACGGGGCCGGCAAGTCGACGCTCATCAAGATCATCTCGGGACTCCAGAAGCAGGACTCCGGAACGATGTGGGTGCACGGGGAGCCGTATGAACCGAAAAGCGTCGACGACGCGCGGTCGAGAGGGATCGACACCGTCTACCAGGACCTCGCGCTGATCGACGAACTGTCCGTCTACCACAACCTGTTCTTGCGGCGCGAGCGCGTGTTCAAACCGGTGCCGCTGCTCAACAATCGCCAGATGAAGCGCGAGGCGCGCACGGCGCTCGACGAGATCGGCATCAACATCCCGCGGATCGACGTCTCCGTGGCCCGGCTGTCGGGCGGCCAGCGCCAGGCGATCGCGGTCGCGCGGACGGTCAACGGCGACGCCGACATCATTCTGCTCGACGAGCCGCTCGCGGCGATGGGAGTGAAAGAGGGGGCGCAGATCCTCGACCTCGTCGCGCGCCTGAAGGCGGAGGGCAATGTCTCGATCGTGATGATCCTCCACAACTACGTCCAGGTGTTCGAAGCCTGCGACCGGGTCTCGCTGATTCAGGACGGTTTGATCACGCTCGACAAGCCGACGGCAGAGACCTCGGTCGAAGAGCTCACCGAGATCGTCGTCGACGAGTACCGTCGCGCGCGCGAGCAGGCGCACCACGAGGAAGCCGAGGCGCAGGCCCAGCAGCCCTCCTGAGCGCCGACGCGCCGCAGCGCGTCGCGCCTGGAGCATGCGCCGGTCGCGGCGGCCTGTCGGTCGCCCGCCACGCCGCGATGGCGCTGGCGTATCTCTGATGGGCGCGCGTTTGCAGGGTGATCCGCACCCACCGCCGAAGATGCATACCGCGAAGTTCGGCGATCCCTCGCCAGCAAAGACGGCCGACGATCAGATGAGCGCACCCACGATGGCACCACCGCAGCCGGGCCCCGTGTCGCCCCGGCGCAGCCGCCTGCCGATCGCGGCCGCGGTCATCGTCGTCGTGTTCGTGGCGCTGGCCGGCGCGATGCTGATCTACGACCATTCGCGCCGCGACACGATCGCCAAGGGGGTGATGATCGACGACGTCAGCGTCGGCGGTCTCAGCGCGTCGGCCGCGCGCGCCAAGATCCAAAGCGAGGTGGTCGCCCCACTGAACCGGCCAGTCGTGGTCCGCTCGGGCTCGCGGCGTTGGACGGTCGGCCCCCGCCAGGTGGATCTGACGGTCGACACGGACAACATGGTCCAGCAGGCGCTCGACGCGAGCCGCGAAGGCTCGATCTTCACCCGAACCGTGCGCGGGCTGTTCGGCGGCAGCGTCAAACGCGACGTGCCGCTCGTCGTCAGCTACTCGCACGCCGCGCTGCGCGGCCTCACGGCGCAGGTGCGCGCGAGCGTCAATCGCGCGCCGCGCGATGCGTCGGTGGCAGCGAGCGCGAGCGGGCTCACGGAGGTTCCGGGCGCGAACGGCATGAGCGTCGACAGCGCCAAGCTCGGCGCCCGCGTCGAGCGCGCGCTGGCAGCGAGCGGGACCGCGCGCACGGTCGCCGTTCCGGCGCACGTGGTCGAGCCGCAGGTCACGACGTCGCAGCTCGCCGCCCAGTACCCCGCCTACATCATCGTCGACCGTTCCGCGTTTCGGCTGCGCTTCTACGAACACCTGCAGCTGGCTGACACCTACGAAATCGCCGTCGGCATGGAAGGCCTGGAAACACCGGCCGGCCTGCACCACATCGAATGGAAGCAGGTCGATCCGCCCTGGTACGTGCCCAAGAAAGCGTGGGCCGGCGCGCTTGCCGGGACGGTCGTCCAGCCCGGGCCCGAGGATCCGCTGAAGGCCCGTTTCATGTCCTTCGAAGGCGGCGCCGGAATTCACGGCATCGATCCCAGCGAGTACGGCTCGATCGGCCACGACGCCTCGCACGGCTGCGTGCGCATGCGCATCCCCGACGTGATCGCGCTGTACGGCAAAACGCCCGTCGGCACACCAGTCTTCATCGTCTAGTCGCGACGCAGCCCCGGCGCGCGACTGACGCCCCGCGACGCGTCCCGGCGCGCGGCTGACGCCCCGCGCTAGCCGTCGTGGAAGCGCTCGCGGTATTCCCGGTTCTGCTGGCGCTCGCCGCGGATCTGGATCGCGATGTACACGATGATCACGTTGACGATCACGCCGATCCCGCCGAACGTCGCGATCAAGCCGATGTCGGTGACGGCCGCCTTGCTGAGTGCCAGAACCATCGCGCGGAGCCTAGCAACGCGACGCGCCGCCGTGCCGTAGCCTTGTTGGCGCCGCCCGCCCCACCGCACGGGATGGGGAGGGGCCGCCGGGGACGGCGGTGGCGCGCTGGAGAGGTGCCGGAGCGGTTGAACGGGCGCGACTGGAAATCGCGTAACGGGGGTCAACCTCGTTCGAGGGTTCGAATCCCTCCCTCTCCGTACCCCGTCGAGGGCTGGTCGGACCTAGTCGTCACGTACGGACAGGACGTGCGCCGCCTGAATGTAGATCGGATCGCCCGTGTCGGACGCCGTCAGGGAAATCCAGCCAGGCGGCGCCACAATGACTCCGCTACCGCTCCGCAACCCGTCTTTCGAGGCGACGATTTGGCTCAGTACGTCCTGCATCTCCTCAGCGACGCTCGTCTCGGTGTCGCCCAGTAGAACCAATGCCATGTCAGTTTCCCTTCCTCACCACGGCCGATGGACGTTGCGGTCTACGGTTGCGCGCAGAGCTTATCGACTAAATGAGGAATGACCGGCGCCGCACTGTGTGGTTTCGATATCTGCCGTGGCACAACTACACCCGGGCCGGGGGCGCGCGTGAGACACCTTCGCGGGCCGCGGGGGTCGGGCCGCGGGTCGCGGGCGCGCGTGAGACGCGCTCGCGCCCAAGCCCGTTGCGCTCGTGTCGATCTCAGGGAATCAGGACCGTGCGCTCTCCTGGCGCGTCCTCGAGATGCCACGTCGCCTCCACATCGGCGAGCGGCACCGGCTTGGCGTGCAGGCGGATCGTGCCGGCGTTGATCCGATCGATCAACGAGGGCAGCTCCGCGAGATAGTTCTCGGTCGAGACGGCGCCCTGCCCGTTGCCCTGCAGCCGCAGGTTCGCCGAGCGGAGCGCGACCGATGGCAGCTCGATGGTCGGGCCGGCGATCGCTCCGATCTGGATCCAGTTGAGCTCGCGGCTTCGCTCCGCACGTCCCTTCAGGAGCCCGATCATGGTGGTGATCGCGGGTGCGCCCCACAGGTAATCGAGGACGATGTCGACGTTCGCGGCAGCCTTCGCGAGCGCGGCTGCCGTCTGCTCGGAGTCGTCTGTGAGCTGCACGACATCGTCAGCGCCCATGGCGGCTACGACCTCCAGGCGTTCGCGGTCACGGCCGGCTCCCACGACTCGCCCCGCGCCGAGCTGCTTGGCGATCTGCACGGCCATCTGACCGGCGTTGCCTGTCGCGCCCAGGACCAGAACCGACTGGCCGAGCTGGAGCGGAACGCGTCGACGCAAGGCCACCCATGAGGACATCGCGGGATTCATGGTGGCCGCGACCCCGATTGGATCAACGCCCGCGGGAAGCGGAACCGTGCGCCGTGTGTCGATCACCGTCGTCTCGGCCATCGAGCCGAGGATCTCGTCCTGCGCGACGAAGTACAGGAGCTCGCCGTCCGCCGCTCGGGCCACGCCGTCGACGCCGGGGATCATCGGCAGCTGGCCGGTGCTCGTGTAGTGGAAGCCGGCCGCTCCGGAGCGCACGCGCGGATGCAGACCGACTGCCATGACCTCGACCCGCGCCTCGTGATCGCCGTGCGCCTCAGGCGCATCGAAGCTTTCGTAGCGAGGTGGGTGCTCGAACGATCGAACCACCGCCGCGTTCATCTTCATGGCCGCGCCCTCCTCTCATTAGTTGGTGTCGCGGACTATTATAGTTGGTGCTACGTACTAACTCAACTACAATCGGGCCAATGTCCTCGACCATTCGAGCAACCGATCCAGAGCATCGGCCGGCTGCGCCCGATCTCGGGCTCGTGGATGCGCTCGCGCAGCTCTCCTTCCTAGTCCAGGCGACGCTCACACGGATCGCGGCTGGCCACGACCTGTCGGTCGTCCAGATCCGTCTCCTCGGCGCGCTGCGCGATCGCCAGCCGGGCATGAACGAGCTTGCCAAGCTGCTCGGGCTGGACAAGTCCAGCATCACTGGACTGGTCGACCGCGCTGAGCGGCGTGGACTGGTACGGCGCACCGTGAACGAAAGAGATCGCAGGGCCTACGAAGTCGCTCTGACGCCCGCCGGTCGATCGCTGGCTCGGCGAATCGCGCGCGAGTTCGAGGCCGAGGTGCGCAGGCTGGTACGAGGGCTGGAACCCGCACAGCAACAGCTGCTGTCCGCCTTGGTCACTGCAATCCTGGTCGACGATGCCGGCGAGCGAGGAATCGAGCTGTTCGCGGGCTGACCGTCAGTTCGCTGATACCAGAGCTTGACGCCGGCCCTTCGCCGTATCCTTTTCACGATGGCGACCGAGTCCGCTTTCGCTCATCTTGGTAGTCGTCCGCGCGGTCGAAAACGTGCGGTTATCGCTGTCCTCGCGGCCGCGCTCGCCGTGATAGTGATAGTCGCGATCGTCGTGCTCGTTTGGTCGGGCGTCACGCTCGCCGGCGACTCCACGGCGCTGGCAAAGGTGAGCGTGCAGCCGTTTGGCGGCAGCATCGAGCACGTCGAGGCGTACGGCCCCGGTGGGCGCGCGATTCCGATCGCGGTCGACGGCGGTCGCCTGACGCCGCTGGAGCGCCTGCGGCCGGGCGAGCAGGTGTCCGTCGACGTGGAGGTTCGGCGCCCGGGCTGGGTCGGATGGGCACTCGGCCAGGAGCACACCGCTCACCTCACGCTGAGCACCCCTGTCGCACAGGTCAGCGAACGCTGGATGACGGTGCGCCCGGGCTCGGACGTGCGCGTGAGCTTCGACAAGCCCGTGAGCGCCGTCCACTACCAGGGCGCGGCCGGGTCGAGCGCCCACGGCTTCAGCGCCGGGCAGAGCTCGATCTCGCTGGGACGACAGCCGAACACGGGCACGGTCGAGGTCGCGACGGCGCCGCGATCGTGGGAGAGCGTCGGCCCGCCCACGCAGGTGAGCTGGTTTCCACCGTCGCACTCCACGGTAATGGTCGCCTTCCCGGCAGCCGGCGCGCGCATCGGCCCGGCGACGAGGCTGTATCTCACCTTCTCCAAGCCTGTCGGCGACGTGCTCGGCTCGGCGCACCCGCGCTTGACACCGACCACGCCCGGACACTGGCATGTCGTCAACAGCCACACGCTCGCGTTCATCCCCTCCGGGATGGGGGCTGCGCTCGGCTCGCGCCTGCGCGTGCAGTTGCCGCGATCCGTCGCAGTGACCGGCGGGGGCGGCGGAGACCTGCGCACGACAAGTCAGGTCGAATGGACTGTGCCGCCGGGGTCGACCCTGCGCCTACAGCAGCTGCTCGCCCAGGACGGCTACCTGCCGCTGCTGTGGCACGCCGCTGGTCACGACGTGCCGCGCACGCCGAGCGCCGAGGCCCAGGCGGCGGTGGACGCGCCCAGCGGCGCGTTTCGGTGGCGCTATCACGACACGCCGCACCAGCTCCAGGCGATGTGGAGCCCCGGCCAGGCGAACACGATCACGCGTGGCGCCGTGATGAAGTTCGAGAACGAAAACGACATGACGGTCGACGGCTTCGCCGGCGCGGCCGTGTGGGTCAAGCTGATCGACGACGCGATCGCCAGGAAGCGATTGACGAGCGGCTACAGCTACGTGTACGTGCACCGCGAAGTGCCCGAGACGATGACTCTGTGGCACGACGGGCGCACGATCATCAGCTCGCCCGCCAACACCGGCATCTCCGGCGCGGAAACGGAACTCGGCACGTTCCCGGTGTTCGAGCACATCCCCGAAGGCACGATGAGCGGCACAAACCCGGACGGGTCGCACTACGAAGACCCCGGCATCAAGTGGATCAGTTATTTCAACGGCGGCGACGCCCTGCACAACTTCGATCGGGCGTCCTTCGGATCGCCGCAAAGTCTTGGCTGCGTGGAGTTGCCGCTGGCCGCCTCCGCTGAGATCTGGCCGTTCACGCCGATCGGCACTCTCGTCACCATCGAAACCTAGGAGGGTTTGGCGAAAGGATTGGCGAAACTCGGCGAGCCGATTCGCGAGGGCCGGATCGCCGAGGCACGATGCTGCTACACGCCCTTCTGAGCGGTTCGTTTGATGACGGGCAGGCTCATCATCACCAGTGCGGGATTGTGGGACTCCTCCGTCACGAACGCGGTGCAGAAGACGCCTGTCGGCGCGCTGATCCCAGCCGAGCCAGTCAATAGGAGTCCTTCGCTCATGTTGACATTGACTGGCCACCCCGCGACGGTCGTTGTGGCGAAGTTCCTCGACCCCTTGGCCGGGACTTCGGTGGTCGCTGTTGCGCCTGCCGTTCCGTTTTCCTGGAACAGCGACACTGTCACGCTGGCCGCTGCGGTCCCGCCGTTGGTGCAGGAGATCACGGTCGCCAGGGGGGTCCGGTCGATCATCCCCGACGCCCCGTTGATGACGCCGGGGACTGAATAGGTGTTGATCGTCGCTGACCGAGCAACCGGCGTCTTCGCCGCCCCTACTTGTGTGGCCAGCAGCCCCGCCGCTACCGCCAGCGCCGCAGCCGCGAGTCCGATTCGCTGCAGTTTCATCGGGAACCTCCGTCCTTTCGTTGACGCGACCCACACGGCGCTCGCGCTAGACCCATCCCTGGCCCGGCGATGAACTGACCGCCCAAAGCGGGCAGGCATGTGTGTTGTTGACCACGCGAACTTTACGCTGTTGGTCTTATAACCCCTATGCGGCGAGTGCGAGCGCCCGCCCAGAGGCGAGCCGACAGGCGAGTTTCGCCAACACGCTCAGGTCCACATGGAGCCTGACGCGCTCCAACCGACGAACACGGAGCGGAGCCATCGCCCATTCGTTCTTGAGCCGACCGAACTCGCGCTCGACGGCACCACGCGAGCGGTAGAGCTTCCCGCTGCGCTCGGACTCGCGCGGGATCAGCGGGTGCAGGCGCGAAGCCTTGACCCATACCGATGCGGGCTTGTACTCGCCCGTCGGACAACGCCACTTGGTCCTGCGCCGCTTGAAGTCTGCTCCCGCGAACGTCCAGACACCGTGGCGGCAGCACGGCGGCTTGTGGTCACCGCGCTTGACGCCGGGAGTTTCGCGCAGCGGCGTCACCGGCAGGATGCCCCGGTCCATGCACCCGCTGTGGATCGGCTCAGTGTCGTACCCGCCGTCCATGATCGCGGCCTTCACGCCGAACCCGCGCTCGCGTCGCGCTCGCGCAGGGTGTCAAGCAGGGGCAACGCAAGGGTCTGCTCGCTCCTGCTCGCAGTCTCCGTGCTCCAGGCAAGCGGAAGGCCTGTCGCCACGTCCACGGCGGCGTGAATCTTGTAGCCGTAGTACCCGCCGCCCTTGCGCGTCGATACCGCCGAACGATGACCCCATGTCGCATCCGGATCGCTGTATTCGTCTGGCTCGCGTTCCGGTCCGTTCTTGCTCTTGAAGCGCTGACCGTTCGCATACGCGGGAAGGTCAGAGTCGTCAATCGCCACGTCGCGGCCAAGCCCGGGCAGGTGGTCGCGTAGCGATGCCAGCACCGCGTCCAGACAGTCCGCGAGCGCGTCCGAGTGCTCGCGCAGCTTCACGGCGAAGCGGTAGCACGCCCACTGGCTCGGAGCCGCGCCAATCACGGTCTGTAGAGCCGGGTGCTCAGCGACCAAGCGGGCGACCCAGCTCCACGTCGGGAGCGCGGAGAGGCTCTAGGCGAGCGCCATACCGATCATCGCTCGCGCTCCGTAGCCCGGACGCCCGGTCCAGCGCAGCGCGTCTATGGCCTCGATCAGCGCCCGAATCTCGCGCGAGTCAAGCACACTCTCCAACTGCCTGAGTCGGGAGACGAGCGTGTTTGGAGAGGCGTCAAGAGGGGTAGTAGCTCACTTAAGCGGGGCGTGCCGGGTACGCAGCGCCGCGAGATCACAAACTGTCGGGGAGGAGACGATCTTGATGAGAGGTGCTCTGGGAAGCGAGTCGCGCCGCGCGTTCAATCGCGCGCGCCGGACCATGTTCGGACTGCTGGTGGCCGTAGGGTTGGCTGCGGTGTGGGCCACGCCCGCGATGGCTGGGATCGATCGCGAACTGTCGATCTTCGCGCAGTGTCCGACAGAAGCAGCCGGCGTCGAAGCGTGCGCCTACTCGACCGTCACCGGTGGAGAATTCAAGCTCGGGTCGAAGACGACGCCGATCGCGCACCCGATCACGCTGCAGGGCGGTATCAAGACCGGCACGAACGAACTGCAGGGGGCGAAGAACGGCGAAACCCTCTCGAAAACGCCGCAGACCATCCCCGGCGGGCTCGTCGGGCTCGGGCTGCCCGGCGAAGAAGTCACGGCAACCGCGGAACTGGCCGGGCCGGTGTTCCTCAACTCGACCGGGCTGCTGAACGGAGGTCCGGCGGTGCAGCTGCCGCTCAAGGTCAAACTCAACAACACCCTGCTCGGGGAAACGTGCTACGTGGGCAGCGACGCCGAACCGCTGGCGCTGACGCTGACGACGGCCACGACCGACCCGCCGCCGCCGAACACGCCGATCAGCGGCAAAACGGGCACGCTGAGCTTCCGCGCCGCGGGGAACATCATCCACGTGGCCGGGACCACGGTCGTCGACAACGAATTCGCGGCCCCGGGCGCGAACGGCTGCGGCCCCGCCGGGCTCGAGGACTCGGTCGTCAACAACTCAGCCGGGCTTCCGTCGGCCGCCGGCAACAACTCGGTCGTGCAGGAAACCGAATTCAGCCAGGCCTACTCCGAGAAAATCGCCCATCAGTTCATCCTGCCGGCGATCGGTCGTTGCGTGAAAGCGACGAGGGGCACGGGCGAATACGAAAACTCCAGCTGCGTGGCAGGGTCCAATGGCAGCGAAGGCAACTACAACTGGCAGGAAGGCCCGGGTTCGGCCGCCAAGTTCACGAGCAGCGGCTCGAAAACGACGCTCGAAGGAGTGGGCGGCGCCAAAGTCTCCTGCAGAAAATCAACGGGCGCAGGCGAATACACCGGCGCCAAGTCGCTGACCGACGCGATCACCCTGACGGGCTGCTCGCTGGCCTCCAGCAGAGCCAGCTGCCAGAGCTCGGGAGCCGCGGCGGGCGAAATCAAGACCAGCTCGCTGTCGGGTGCGCTGGGCTTCATCGAGGACCAGTCCGGTCCCTCCGACGAACTGCTGGTATCGGTCGGCGTGGACCTGAGCAACGGCTCCTCGCTGGTGGCGGCCGAATGCGCCGGGCTCACAGAAGGCCTGAAAGTGACGGGCTCGGTGATCGGCTCGATCGGCAAACTGAACCGGATACCCTGTCGATCCACGGCCGTCTCGCCAATCATTTTCAACTCCGTCGTCACCGCCTTTCCGCCCCCGACTACCGTGCCGCCCGCGATGCCGCCTTCCGCGCATGGCGCGAGGTTGCCGGAGTTGCAGGCATCGCGTGACCTTCCAAGCCTCAGGGCCATCGATTGCGACGTTCGACAACTTGACGATGCCCGGCCAGGCGTTCCAGCCCGATGGCGTGGGCGTAATGCAAGTACACCACCAGGGGTCGCGTGCGAATCTCTCCGGCGGTGTACGCTTGGGCAGGAAACGGCTCGGGCCTGAACCGGCTAGTGCGGAGCGGGC
The DNA here is from genome assembly GCA_963846205.1 of uncultured Solirubrobacteraceae bacterium. Taxonomy (GTDB): domain Bacteria; phylum Actinomycetota; class Thermoleophilia; order Solirubrobacterales; family Solirubrobacteraceae; genus Palsa-744. The sequence continues at coordinate 270,428 of CAWJVB010000008.1, forward strand.
GGAAGCGCTCGCGGGGCACATCGAGGTGTCACCAGAGATAATCACCGGTGAGCGCGATGTGGTCCCACTTGACCGGTGCGACATGGGAGAGGGCGTCGTCGGTGAGGGTAACGCCTTGGCCACGCACACACGCGGCGGCACGGCTGAGATAGGTTGTGTTCCAGAGGATGATGGCATTCACGACCAGGTTGAGGCCGGAGGCGCGATAGGCCATGCCCTGGGCCGTACGGTCACGCAGCTCGCCCAGCCGGTGAAAGAACACGGCCCGGGCAAGCGCGTGCCGGCTTTCGCCCTTGTTGAGGTTGCCGTGCGAGCGCCGGCGCAGTTCTGGGTCGAGCAGCCAGTCGCAAGTGAAGATGCTGCGCTCGATGCGGCCCATTTCGCGCGATGTCCGGTTGAGCACGTTCTGCCGCGGGAACGCAGCGATCTTCCGCAGGATCACCGACGGCGGCACCGTCCCGGCCCGGATGGACGCGGCGAGCCGTAGCACCTCGGACCAGTTCTCGTCGACAAGCGCGCTATTGATCATACCGCCGATGAGCGGTTCGAGCACGGCGCAGCCATCTCGCTGTCTGTCACGTAGAGCCGGCGATCGCCGAGGTCGCGGATACGCGGAACAAAACGATAGCCGAAGGATGGGCCAAAGCGAAGATGCTCTCGACGGCGCCGGCCGTGTCGGTCGCGTGCTCATGGATTTCGATTGTGCTGTCGTGGTGCATGCGACCGTCGAGCGCGTAGGGCGCCTCGCTCGCCGCTGCGGCGATCACGCGGGAATAGAACGAGGCGAAGCGGTCGGAGATGAAGCCATAGAACGCCGAGCCGGGCTGCGAGCCGTGCCGGGCGTTGTTGTCCGACGCGGCCTCGCGGCGGCCGCCGGCGGGAAAGAACTGACCGTCGGAGGACGACGTATCTCCCGGCCCCCGATTGCAGCGAAGGGCTCGGTGTGCTGGGCGTCGGCATGGTCGCGACCGCAGCGGCGTAGGTGTCGGGCCGAATCTGGCGGTCGATCATTAGGTTGAGCTGGTGGATGGTGATCCCGCGGGAGCTTTCAGCCATCCAATCAAGGTCGAGATGCGTTCGTCGGCAAGGATCGCACCCATCAACGCCGGCGGCTCAGCGTCAGCCTAGCCGGTACCGAAATGGGTAAAGCAGTCCGCGAAGTTGGTCCATCCGTTCACCTCGGCCAGCAGGTCGGTGATGCGGATGCACGGCATCAGGGTGTAGAGCCGGCCGCTTAGCGTGCGGGCATCGTCCTGCTGCTCGCGCCGGAGCGGCGAGATGGACAGGCCGGCGTCGGTGATCGTGGCGTCCGTGGGCCGACCGGCGATTGCCTCGGTCGCCAGCCCCTGCAGTCCGGCCTGCAAGACGGCACCGCGGGCTGCCAGCAGGTGGCGCCGTCGTCGGGAGCAGAGGCCGAGCGGGTTCTCCGCGCGCATGATGGAAAAGGTTGCAGGCGGCAGAAGGTGGCTCGAACTGACGCCAGGCGCGGCTGCCCTCGACCCAGATGTCGCCGGCGCGCAGGCGGTCACGCAAATGCACGATGACGGCGACCTCATAGGCTCTGGGATCGAGGCCAGTAGGACCGCCTTAACCCGCTTGCGCCAAGCACACCGGAGGAACACGGTCGGCGGGCGGTGGGCAGATTCCGCGACGACCCGATTAAGATCGTGTATCAAGGCGACGGCGGCGAGGATGGGGTCGGCGGCACGATGCGAGCGGAAGGCGAACGCCTCGAACATCAGCGACGCCACCCCGCGCAGCGACAGGAAGCGGCCGACCATCTCGTCGAGGCCGTCGCCCGCATCGGCGCCAAGCGTGCGGGCGGCGATGTCGACGCTGGCGCTGAGCGATCCCAACCAATCGCCTGCTCGACAGCTTTGAAGGGGTCGCGCCAGCGCTACGCGCATCCATCAGCGCACGGCCGAGAAGGATGTGGGTTCGCGCGACCTCGGCCAGCGTCCTGGCCTTGGTCAGCAGGCGCTGAACATGTTGCGTCTGCGCCCGGCGGCGCGCCGTGCCGATGAGTTTGTCGAACATGTCGACGGCGAGGTCGGTCAGAGCCGCCTGGCGCTCGATTGCGAATGCCACCAGGACCGCAAGCCGGCGTTCCGGTGCGAAGCGCTGCAGCTCGCGGGCATGCGTGATGCGGGCCTCGCGGGCGATGACGCCGTAGCGGTTGGCATGAATCGACTTCACCTTCGTCGGCAAGCCCGATCCGGTGCAGCACCTGCAGGCGAGCGATGACGCCGCCGAGATTCTTGAGCCTCGGGCCCTCCGGCACCTCGCTGATCCAGCCATGCTGGGAACGCTCGTCCTCCGCCCGGATGCTCAGTAGCGCTGCGAGCGCGCACCGGGCGGTGTCGCCAAGATCACGCGTCAGGTCGCGGTATGACTGCCGCCGCGCCCATGCTCGACCAGCGAGGGCAGCCGTTAACCAGGCCCGGCAGCGGCACGATGACGCGGCGAACCTTCAGGTCCTCAAGGATGGCGCGCACGATCGCCTCCCCCCGCTCGGTTCTGACGGCGGCCTCCGCACCTGCCAGGATCGAGACCCGGTAGTCGGACTGACGCATCATCTGCAGCCCGAGCAAAGTCGTGATCTCGCCGGCATGCTCGCGACGAGTTTCGTCGCGGCGTGCGTACCGCTCGAAGACGACGGGATCGAAGCCGAGCTGCTCGGCCACGACCTCGACCAGCACGCCCGGCAAAACCTCGCCCGGGCGCAGCGGGCGACCGAGGTCGCGCACCAGGGCCAGCTGGACGGCAAAGCCGAGCCGGTTGTGAGCCCGCCGATGCCGTCGCGCCAAAGCCGCGTCCTCCGGAGCCATCGCGTAACGACGAAGCGCCTCCTCGCGCTCGGCCGGGGGATCAAAGAGCACCGCGCGGGCGAATGGCGTCAGGATGAGCTTGGCGGATGGCATGCTGGGCTCCGGAGTGGGAGGAAAGGCGTCCCGG
>CAWJVB010000009.1:0-1007048 GCA_963846205.1 uncultured Solirubrobacteraceae bacterium
CGGAACCGCCTCGACGATCGGGAGCGGCAGCGGGCCGCTGGGGCCATCGAGCACCGACACCGCCAGGTCGCGACCGTCCACGTAGCGCTCGATCACGACCTTGCGGCCGTATGAGAGCGCGCCGACGATCGCAGCCGGAAGCGTCTCGCTCGTTCGCGCGAACTTCACGCCGAGCGCCGAGCCCTGGCTGGCGGGCTTGACGACCAGCGGGAAGCCGAGCTGCGCTCGAGGTCGGCAACGCGCGGCGCGCCCAGCTCCTTGATCGGCGCTCTCGCTTGCAGCGAGCGAAAGCGGGCGTCGGGATGCCGGCCTCGCGCATCAGGTGCTTCGCGAGCACCTTGTCGGTGCAGCGCATGCACGCGGCCGGCCCGGAGCCGGTGTAGGGGAGCCGATCGACTCCAGCAGCCCTGCACGGTGCCGTCCTCGCCGTCGCGGCCGTGCAGCGCGATGAACGCCACGTCGGGCTCGGCCTCGCGCAGCTGCTCCACGAGCTCGGGCCCGACGTCGATCGCGACCACCTCGTGCCCGAGCCGCTGCAGCGCCTCCTGTGCGCTGCGCCCCGAGCGCAGCGACACGTTGCGCTCCAGCGAGCGGCCGCCCTTGAGCACCGCAACCTTCCTTGGCGGTGCTCATCGATCCTGGCGGCGGCGCGCCTGGCCCCGCGGTCGCGCGCGGAAGCTCGAGCACGTCGGCCAGCCGGCGAGCGGCGTCGGCGGCGGCGTCTCGGATCCGCTGCCGGGCGCCTGCTCGGCTTCCCGCGCTCGACGGCTGGGCGATCGCGCCGGACAGCGTCCCGAGCAGCCGACCTGCTCGCCCATGACCTTGCCGATGCGCCGGATGCCCTCGCGGATGTCCTCGTCGGGCACGCCCGCGAAGTTCAGGCGCATCGAGGAGCGCGCCGCTGCGCCCGTCCATGTAGGCGGCGCGCCCGGGCACGAACGCCACGCCCTCGCTCTCGCGCGCGCGCGAGCAGGTCGGTCGTGTCGATGTAGCCGTCGAGCGTCGCCCAGACGAACAGCCCGCCCTGCGGCGTCGTCCAGCTCGCGCGCCCGCCGAAGTGCTCCTCCAGCGCCTCGAGCATCACGTCGCGCGCGCGCCGGTACAGGTCCTTCAGGCTGCTCGCACGTAGTGCGAGCCACCCGGCGCCGCCGTGCGCCGTCGCGCTCGCCGAAGTAGGCCGCGACGAACAGCTGCGTCACCGGCGAGGAGCACAGGTCGGCGCCCTGTTTGCCGAGGTTCAGCTTCTCGAGCACCGGGCCGCGGCGCCACCGCCCAGCCCAGACGCAGGCCGGGCGAGAGGATCTTCGAGAACGTCCCGAGGTAGATGACGAGGTCGGATGCTCCGCCGCGGCCGTCGGCTGCGGCGTCCAGCGAGTACAGCGTCGGCAGCGGCTCGCCCTCGTAGCGCAGCAGCCCGTACGGGTTGTCCTCGAGCACCAGCAGCTCGCGCTCGCGCGCGACCTCGACCAGCCGCCGGCGTCGCGCCAGTGACATCGTCACACCGCCGGGGTTCTGGAAGTTGGGGATCGTGTAGATGAACTTCGGCCTGCGTCCCTGCGCCTGCAGGCGGTCGAGCGTGTTCTCGAGCTCGTCGATCGGCATGCCGTCGGCGTCCATCTCGATCTGCTCGACCTCGGCCTGGTAGGCGCTGAACGTCGGCACCGCGCCCGGGTAGGTCGGCGCCTCCGCGACGATCACGTCGCCTGGGTCGATCAGCGTCTTGCACACCAGGTCGATCACCTGCTGGCCGCCGGTCGTGACGATCACCTCCGACGGGTCGACGGCGTGCCCTCGGCGGCCATCACCTCGACGATGCACTCGACCGTCGCCGCCATGCCTTCGGTCGGGCCGTACTGCAGCGCTCGCGCGGTCGACTCGGCGGCGACCTGCGACATCAGCTTCGCGTACAGCTCCGGCGCGAACGTGCTCGTGTCCGGCAGTCCGCCCGCCAGCGAGATCACCTCCGGGCGCTCGGTCAGCGCCATCATCTCGCGCATCGCCGAGCTTTTCATGCCGCGCGTGCGCGCCGCGAACAGCGCCTCGTAGCGCGCGAGCTCGTGCGCGGCCGGCCGGGCGCTGCGCCCGCCGCCGCTCCGCTGATCGATCGATTCATGTGCTGTCGTCTCTATTCGCCGCGGTGCCCGCCGGACCTCGCCTGGACGAGCCCTGGCCGCCGGACCGTCGTCTATCGTCCGTGACCGCTCGCGCCCTCAGCACGGTAGCGCACGCCCTCACGCTGCACTCCGCATGCACGGCATCTTCTTCTACATCGGTCTCGGCGCTCGGGCTCGCGGCCGCCGTGCGGGCTGCGCCCGTTCCTGCCGGTGCTGCTCGCGGGCGCGCTCGCCTCCGCCGGCGCGCTCGGGGTCAGCTTCGCGCGGCGAACCCTTCCGCTTCCTGCAGGCGGACTGGTGGCTGCTCGTCGTGCGCGTCGCGCTCGTGCTCGCCTACGCGCTGCAGCTGCTGCTCGGCCTCGCGCCGACGCTCGAGCCGAGTGCGAGCGCTCGCGCGCAGCGACCCGCTGGCCGCCGCGCTCGCGGGCCTCGGCTACGGCGCGGGCGCGCTGCTGTTCGCCGGCACGCTGGCCGCCCACGGCGACGCGTGGTGGCCGGGCCTGCTCGGCGGCCTCGCCGCCGTCGCGCTCGCGCAGCGAGCCGTGCTGGCCGGTGATCGTGCGGGCGCGCGCGCGGCTGACCGACCGCGCCGCGCGCGAGGCGCTGACGGTCTATCTCGACGCCGCCGCGCTGCTGCTCGCCGCGCTCGTCGCGCTGCTGCATCCGCTCGGCTACGTGCGCGTCGCGCTGCTCGCGTGGTTCGCCTGGCGCGGGCGCGCGCGCGGCGGAGGAAAAGTACGCCGGGCTGCGCATCCTGCGCCGCTGATGCGGCGACCGCTGAGCTCCGCGCCGCCCAAGCTGGTCCTGTGCGTGATCGACGCGATGGCGCCGGCGATGCTCGAGCGCGCGGTCGCCGCCGGGCGCCGCGCCGGTGCTGCGAGCGGCTGATGCGAGCGACGGGCGCTACGTGCCCGACTGCGTCGCCGCGTTCCCGTCGGTCACGCCGGTGTGCGCCGCCTCGATCGTCACCGGCGTCGGCCAGGACGCGCACGCGATCCCCGGCATGAACTGGTTCCACCGCGAGGAGCACCGCTACGTCGAGTACGGCTCGAGCTTCCGCGCCGCGCAGCGCTTCGGCATCGCGCGCCAGCTGACCGACACCGTCTACAACATGAACCGCGCCCACCTCTCGCCGGAGACGCCGACGGTGTTCGAGACGCTCGACGACGCCGACGTGCGCACCGCCGGCACGACCTACCTGATGTACCGCGGGCGCTACCGCCACGAGCCCCAGCGCGACACGGCGCTGACGCGCGTCGCCTCGACGCTGATGCGCCACGCGGTGATGGGTCCGCGCGAGCTGTTCTACGCCGACATCTTCGCCTCGCGCCGCACCGGCTGCCGCTCGGGGCTCGGCATGCCGGGCGTGCGCGACCGCCACTCGGGGTGCGTCTCGAGCTACATGGTCGAGCACGACCTGTTCGACTTCCTGCTGCTGTCGCTTCCCGACAACGACTGGTACTCGCACAAGCACGGTCCCGACGCGCAGCTGCAATCGATCGCCCAGGCCGATCTGCAGCTCGCGCGCGTGTGCGAGGCGGCCGGCGGCGATCGAGCAGTTCCTCGCCGAGCACGCCGTGATCGCGATGGCCGACCACTCGCAGGCGCCGGTCACCGACACGATCGCGCTGCAGGACGAGCTCGACGACCTCGGCGTGCTCGGCCCGCTCGCGCGCGCCGAGGGCTCGCGAGCGAGGAACCGCGGATCGCGGTCTGCCCCTCGCAGCGTGCCGCGATGGTCTACGCGCTGCACGAGCCCGAGCGCGACGCGATGCGCGCGTCGGTCGTCGCGCGCGCGCTGGCGATCGAGGGCGTCGAGCACGTCATGTGGCTCGCGCGCGACGCGCACGAAGTCCCGCGCGAGGGCGTCATCGCGAGCCCGCTGCACGGCGAGCTGCGCTTCAGCCGCCGGGCGGCCGCGCTACGCGATCGCCGCGGCTGTCGCGTGGAGCGTCGACGGCGCGCTCGCGGCGTGTCGATCGGCGGCGCGCTCGACGGACGGCGACTGCTGACGCCCGCCTATCCCGACGCGCTCTCGCGCGTGTGGTCGGCGCTGACGTGCCCGACCTCCGGCGAGGTGCTGCTGTCGGCCGCGCCGGGCTACGAGTTCGTCGACTGGGGTCGCCAGGCGCACGTCGGCGGAGGCAGCCACGGCTCGCTGCACGCAGCGACTCGCTCGGCGCGCTGATTATGTAGCGGCGTCGAGCTGCCCGACCCCGGAGCCGGCGCAGTGGGCGATCCGCGACGTCGCTGCGCTGGTGCTCGGCGCACTTCGGGCTCGCAGCTGCGAGGCCGCGGTCGCAGCAGGCGGCCGTCGCGTCGGCGCGCGTGAGCGCGCGTCGCCGAGGTCGTTGGCGCTGATCGGCGACGCTCTCGTTACGCTCGCTTGGTGCAGGCTCGCTGGTCCTGATCGCAGGCGTGTGTGCTGCGCGCTGCCCGCCCGGGCGCTCGCCGCGAGGCCCGCTCGGCAGCGTGCCACAGCCGGCGCAGCTCGCCGTCGCCGGGGAAAGCACTGCGCCCCGCCGAGCACGCCGGGCGCGGCCATCGATCGCCTCGACCACCTCGGCCGCATCGCGCGTCGACGGCCACCGATCCGACCTCGCCGAAACCCCGATCCCGGTGCCGCCTTCGAGCACGCCACCGGCGGGCCGGCGGCTGTCGGCCAACCAGGTGCTCGCGATCGCGCGAACGGCTCGCCGAAGATGCAAGGCGGTGCGCGCGGAATACCGCGGCTCCTTCGGCGGCGCCTACCTGAAGGGCCCCTTTCACTGGCAGGTCAGCTACTTCTCCAAGAACGGCAAGAAGGAGATCGGCCAGGTCATCATCGACGACCTCTCCGGCCGCGTGCTCGAACAGTGGACCGGCTTTCAGGTCGCGTGGACGATGGCGCGCGGCTACCCGGGCGCGTTCGGCAGGCACGTCAACGCGCTGTACATCTGGCTGCCGCTGTGCGTGCTGTTCGTGCTGCCGTTCTTCAACTTCCGCCGGCCGTTCTCGCTGCTGCACCTCGACCTGCTCGTGCTGCTGTCGTTCTCGGTCTCGCTCGCGTTCTTCAACCACGGCCAGATCTACAGCTCGGTCCCGCTGAGCCTACCCGCCGCTGCTGTACCTGCTCGCGCGCATGCTCGCGCTGCTGCCGCCGCAGGCGCCGCGCGCGGCGGACCTCGCGAGCCGGGACCGCTGCGCCTGCTCGTGCCGGCGCCCTGGCTGGCGCTCGGCGTCGTCTTCCTGATCGGCTTTCGCATCGCCCTGAACGTGACCGACTCGAACGTGATCGACGTCGGCTACGCGGGCGTGATCGGGGCGCAGCGGATCGTCGACGGCAAGCCGCTGTACGGCCACTGGCCCTCCGACAACGAACACGGCGACACCTACGGCCCGGTCAACTACGAGGCCTACGTGCCGTTCGAGCAGGTGTTCGGCTGGAGCGGCAAGTGGGACGATCTGCCCGCCGCGCACGCCGCGGCGATCGTCTTCGACCTGCTCGCGCATGGCGCTGCTGTTCCTGATCGGCCGGCGCGTGCGCGGGCCGACGCTCGGCGTCGCGCTCGCCTACGCGTGGGTCGGCGTACCCGTTCACGCTGTTCGCGCTGGAGAGCAACTCCAACGACACGCTCGTCGCCGTGCTCGTGCTCGCCGCGCGTGCTCGCGGCGACCTACCGCTCGAAGCTCGCGGCGCCGGCGCGCGGCGCTGTTCGCGGCGCTCGCCGGGCTGACCAAGTTCGCGCCGCTCGCGCTCGCGCCGCTGCTCGCGACCCACGGCCTGTGGGATCACGCCGCGGCGCGGTCCGCGCGCGCGCGCGTCGCGCGACCTCGCGGGCTTCGCGCTCGCGTTCGCCGCGGCGTTCGCGCGTGACCTGCATCCCGGCGCTCAGCCACGACTCGCTGCACACGATCTACGAGCGCACGCTCGCCTACCAGTCCGATCGCGGCTCGCCGTTCTCGGTGTGGGGGCTGTACGGCGGCCTGCGGCGGCGTCAGGCGGCGGTCCAGATCGCCGCCGTCGCGCTCGCGGTGGCGCTCGCGCGTGATTCCGCGCCGCGCCGACCTCGTCGGGCTCGCCGGCGGCGTGCGCGGCGGTGATGCATCGCCGTCGCAGCTCGGGCATCGAACACTGGTTCTACCTGTACATCCCCTGGTTCTTCCCGCTCGTGATGATCGCCCTGCTCGGGCGCTTCGGCGCCCCGGTCAGGCGGCGGCCGGCCGTGGCATCAGAATCTGGCTCGATCGAGTCAGCCCGCAGTGGCCGTGAGCAGCTGATCAGCACGCCCATCAGCCACGGGTCCTCTTCGGAGGTCTCGAAGCGAACCGGCATCTGCGTGAGCAGCGACTGGATCGCCTGCTCGCGCTTGACGCCGATCACGCCACCGCGCGGCCCGGTCATGCCGACGTCGGTGATGTAGGCGGTCCCGCCGGGCAGCACGCGCGCGTCGGCGGTCGGCACGTGCGTGTGCGTGCCGACGACGGCGGTCACCCGTCCGTCGAGGTGCCAGCCCATCGCGACCTTCTCGGAGGTCGCCTCGGCGTGCATGTCCACGAGGATGTGGTCGACCTCGCCCAGCTCGCCCAGCGCCGCCTCGATCTCGGTGAAGGCCGAGCGCCCGCGCGCAGGTACAGGTTTCCGCTGAGGTTGACGACGCCGAGCGCTGACGCCGTCGTGCTCGACCACGCACGTGCCGTGCCCGGGCTGGCTGCGCAGGAAGTTGGCCGGGCGCACGATGCGGGGTTGCGAGTCCAGGTACGGGTAGATCTCGCGGCGGTGATAGGTGTGGTTGCCGAGCGTGATCGCGTCGACGCCGGCGGCGAACAGCTCGTCGGCGATCTTCGGCGTGATGCCGAGCCCGCCGGCGGCGTTCTCGCCGTTGACGACCACGAACGTCGGCGCGTGGCGCTCGCGCAGGAGCGGCAGGCTAGTCGAGCAGCGTGCGCCGGCCGATGCCGCCGACGACGTCGCCGACGAACAGGATGCTGGCGCCGCGTGCCGGCCTGCGCGCCTCGGGCTCAGCCATACTCTGGCGATGGTGGGAGGCAAGTGAGCGAGGGCTCGGGAAGCGCGAACCGAGAGCGGCGCGGAGAAGCCGCGCCGCCGACGCGCGAAGAGCAGAAGCTGGCCGACGAGCCGGGCCGCGCGCAGAGGCGCGCACGCCGAGCCGGCGCGCGCCGTCGTCCCGCGCTGGGTCCAGCTCGTGGTGCTGCCGCTCGCGCTGCTCGCGCTGTGGGCGCTGGCGAAGGCGGCCGGGCAAGGTGCTGGTGCTGTTCATCGTCGCGGGCTCATCGCGCTGATCCTCAATCCGGCCGTCGCGTTCCTCCAGCGCACGCCACTTCCCGCGCGGCCTGGCGGTGCTGGCCGTGTATCGTCGCATTCTTCGTGCTCGCTCGCCGGGATCGGCTTCCTCGTCGCCAACCCTATCTCCAACCAGGTGCGGACGTTCACGAACAACCTGCCCCACCTCGTCAACGAAGCGAACAAGCAGATCGCCTCGCTGCAGAAAGACACTGAACAAACACGGCGTGCACGTCCACCTCGTCAAGCAGGGCAAAACCGCGCTGCAGACGATCCAGGACAAAGTCGCCAAAAGCGCCGGCAAACTCGTCTCCTTCGGCGGCGGCGCTGCTGACCGAAGCGGCGAGCGCGATCTTCGATCTCGTGCTGATCTTCGTGCTCTCGGTCTACATGCTGCTCTACGGCGAGCGGATCGGCGAGCTCGTGCGACGCCTGATGCCCGAGCGGCGACGGCACCGCGCCGACGACTACCCGCACCTCGTCCAGCGCGCCGTCTCGCGCTACGTCGGCGGGCAGCTGCTGTTCAGCGCGATCATGGGCGCCTCGGCCGGCGTCTCGCTGTACATCTTCGGCGTGCTCGGGATCTTCCCCGACGGCAAGCAAGTATGCGATCGCGTTCGGCGTCTTCTACGCCGTGATGGAGCTCGTGCCCGTACATCGGCCCGATCCTCGGCGCGGCGCCGCCGGTGGTCGTCGCGCTGTTCACCGAAACCCGATCTCGGCGCTCTGGGTCGTGCTGCTGTTCATCGGCCTGCAGCAGCTCGAGGGGCACGTCGTCGCGCCGCAGGTGTTCGGCCACACGCTGCGCATCAACCCGATGCTCGTGATCTTCGCGCTGCTGCTCGGGCTGCAGGTCGACGGCATCATCGGCGCGCTGGTCGCGCTGCCGATCCTCGTCCGTGCTGCGCGAGACCGTCCGTCTACCTCAGCCGGCACCTGACGTTCGAGCCGTGGGAGCGCTCGCGCGAGAGCCTGCTGTAGTGACGCGCGTGGAGCTCGGCGCAGATCAGCGTCCGAGCCCGTCTTGCGCGTCGCGCGCTCGGCAAGCGCTACGGCGAGCGCGAGGCGCTGCGCGACGTCAGCTTCGAGTTGCGCGCCGCGCGAGCTGGTCGCCGTCGTCGGGCCCAACGGCGCCGGCAAGACGACGCTGCTGTCGATCACTCGCCGGCGTCCAGCGCGCCGAGCGCCGGCCAGCGTCGAGCCCGCCGGCGCCGAGCGCGAGCGATCGGCTGGGCGCCGCAGCAGGCGGCCGCTCTACTCGAAGCTCACCGTGCGCGAGAACCTGCGCCTGTTCGCGCGCCTGGAGCGCGTCGCCGAGCCGCGACGATGGCGGTCGCGCGGATGCTCGAGCAGACGGGCCTCGCCGCGCGCGCCGACGACCGCGTCGAGCGCGCTCTCCGGCGGCAACCGCCAGCGCGTCAACGTCGCGCTCGGCGCTGCTGGCCGACCCGCCCGTGCTCGCGCTCGACGAGCCGTCCTCGGCGCTCGACCCCGGGCAGCGCGCGCGGCTGTGGCAGTTCATCGGCGCGCTCGCCGCGCACGGCACGGCGTGCTGTTCTCCACCCACCACCTCGGCGAGGTGCGGCGCTACGCCGATCGCGCGCGATCGTGCTCGCGGACGGCGAGGTGCTGTTCGACGGGCCGCCGGGCGAGCTGCTGCGGGCGGCGCGCGCGAGCGACGGCGGCGACCTCGAGCCGGCGCTCGTGCGCGTTCCTGCTCCGCGAGCGGGCGTCACTGAGCCAGTGCGAGCGATGAGCTGGCTGCTGCGCAAGGACCTGCTGATCCTGCGACGCTCGCGGCTGCTGGTGGCGCTGCTGGTCGATCTATCCGGTCGCGATCGCGCTGCTGATCGGGCTGGCGATCTCGCGCGTCGCCGGGCAAGGCCGAAGGTGGCGATCGTCGACGAGACGCCGCCGGGGCAGACGGTGCAGGTGGGCAGTCGAGCGCGTGCCGGTCGAGCCGCTACGCGGAAGCAGCTGTTCGACCAGGTCCAGTCGGTGAAGGTGGCGACGCGCGCGCAGGCGGTGCACAAGGTCAAGTCGGGCAAGGTGCTGGCGGCGGTGGTGATCCCGGCGAACATCGCCGCGCGGCTGGGGACGGGTCTCAAACAGGCGCAGCTCGAAGTGCTCTACAACGGCAACGCGCTCGAGCAGTCGCTCGTGCAGTCGCAGATCGACGCGGCGCTCGCGCAGGCGAACATCGCGCTTCTCCGAACAGATCCAGCGCGCCGCGTCGCAGGCGATCGGCGCGCTGCTGAGCGGGCGCAACCTCGGCGTGCTCGGCGCCCCGCGACCTGATCGGCCTCGGCGCAGATCCCGGCGAAGCTGGCCGGCGTGATCGCGCGCACGCCGCCGGGCGCCGATCGCGCGGCGCTGGAACAGATCGCCGTCGTTCGCGCGCTTCGCTGCGCAGAACCTCGGCTTGGCAAAGAGCGTGCTGTCGACGATCGGCCAGCCGATCCAGGTCAAGACCACGCTGATCAGCGGCCGGCGCACGCCGCTGAACACGTTCGCGGTGGTCGTCGCGGTGAGCGTGTCGCTGATGTTCGTGTGCGTGCTGCTGGCCGCGGGCGGCGTGGCGCTCGAGCGCGAGGAGCACACGCTCGCGCGCCTCGTGCGCGGGCTGACCTCGCGCTCGCGGTGCTGCTCGCCGAGAAGGGCGCTGCTGGCGGCCGCGTGCTCGTTCGCGCTCGCCTTCGCGATGCTCGCGGGGATCAGCGCGTTCGTGTCGCTGGACTGGAGCCGTGTCGGGCTGTGGCTCGTCGCGCTGGCGCTGGCGGCGCGCCGCGTTCGCCGCGCTGGGCGTGGCGATCGGCGCGCTCGCGCGCGAGGTGCGCGCGGCGTCGCTGCTGGCCTTCCTGCTGTCGCTGCCGCTGGCGTTTCTCGCGCTCGTGCCGAGCGGCGCGGTCGGCGCGGGGCTGAACGACGCGATCGGCGCGGTCTCGTTCGTGTTTCCCTTCAAGGCGGCGCTGCAGGCGCTCGACGCGGCGGTCAACGGCGCCTCGCCGTCGATCGGCCTGCTCGCTCGTGCACCTGGCCGTCCTGACGCTGGCGTTCGGCGCGCTCGCGCGCGTGGGGCTGCGCCAGGCAGAGCGCTAGCGCACGCGCGGCGCCGAGGCGCGTCAGTCGCGCGCGGCGCCGCCAGAACTCTCTAACCTGAGACGTCGATGGCCTTTCCACAGACGCGCATGCGCAGGCTGCGCGCCTCGGCTTCGCTGCGCGGGCTCGTTCGCGAGACCGCGCTTGCGTCCGACCGCCTGGTGCTGCCGATGTTCGTCGCCGAGGCGGCCGAGCGCTCGCAGTCCGGCGGCCGCGAGCCGATCGCGACGATGCCGGGCGTCGAGCGCCTGTCGATGGCGGCGGCCGTGCGAGAGGCGGAGCGAGGCCGCGGCGCTGGGGATCTCGGCGGTGATGCTGTTCGGCGTGCCCGCCGAGAAGGACGAGCACGGCTCCGGCGCATGGGACGAGGAGGGAGTCGTGCAGCTTGCGACCGCCGCGATCAAGCAGGCGCAGCCCGGAGCTGCTGGTGATCACCGACGTGTGCCTGTGCGAGTACACCGACCACGGTCACTGCGGCGTGCTGCGCGAGGACGGCGCCGTCGACAACGACGCGAGCGTCGAGCTGCTCGCGCGCACGGCCGTCAGCCAAGCGCGCGCCGGCGCCGATCTCGTCGCGCCGTCGGACATGATGGACGGACGCGTGCGCGCGATCCGCGCAGGAGCTCGACGGCGAGGGCTTCGCCGACACGCCGATCCTCGCCTACTCGGCGAAGTTCGCCTCGGCCTTCTACGGGCCGTTTCGCGAGGCCGCCGGCTCGACGCCGTCGTTCGGCGACCGCCGCGGCTACCAGATGGATCCGGCCAACGGCGACGAGGCGGTGCGCGAGGCGCTGCTGGACGTGCAGGAGGGCGCCGACATGGTGATGGTCAAGCCGGCGCTCGCCTACGGCGACGTGATCGCCGCGGTCAAGCGCGAGACGCGCCTGCCGGTGGCCGCGTACAACGTCAGCGGCGAGTACGCGATGGTCAAGGCCGCCGCCGCGGCCGGCTACCTCGACGAGCGCACGACGGTGCTCGAGATCCTCACCTCGCTGCGCCGCGCGGGCGCCGACACGATCGTCACCTACCACGCCAAGGACGCGGCCCGATGGCTGGAGGAGCAGGCATGACCGAGCCCGAGCCGACGATCGCCGAGGCGGCGAGCGCCGCTGCGCCGCTCGCCGAGGTGGCCGACGACACGCGCGCGCTGACGGCGACGCCGAAGCTGCGCAGCCGCAAGGACGGCGCGGCGATCCCGCTCGACGACCTCGACCGCAGGCTGCTGAACCTGATGCAGGGCAGCTTCCCGATCGCGCCGCGTCCGTACGAGCACGTGGCCTCGCTGGCGGGCGTCTCCGAGGCCGAGGTGATGAGCCGCGTGCAGCGACTGCTCGACAAGCGGATCATCCGCCAGGTCACGCCGATCTTCGACACGCGCGCGCTGGGCTACTCCTCGATGCTCGTCGCCGCGAAGGTCGACCCCGAGCAACCCGCATCGCGCTGCGCAGGTGATCAACGAGCACCCGGGCGTCTCGCACAACTACCTGCGCAACCACGAGTTCAACCTGTGGTTCACGATCGCCACCGAGCCCGACTCGCAGCTCGGGCTGGAGGGCACGCTCGAGGTGCTCGCGCGCGAGGCGGGAGCCGAGTCGGTGCGCCAGCTGCCGACGCTGAAGCTGTTCAAGATCCGCATGGACCTGGAGATGGAGGGCGACACGAAGGCGCTGTCGAGCGCCGGTCGAGGCCAAAGAGCCGATCGAGCTCGACCCACAGCCCTACGACGAGCTCGACATCGCGGTGATCCGCGCGCTGCAGGGCGACATGCCGGTCGTCTCAGAGCCCTACGCGCCCGCCGCCGACGCGCTGGGCATGACCCAGCAGGCGTTCCTCGACCACCTGGCGGGGATGCAGGAGCGCGGCCTGCTGCGCCGCGTCGCGGCGATCCTCTTCCACCGCCGCGCCGGCTTCTCGGCGAACGGCATGGGCGTGTGGCAGGTGCCCGACGAGCAGATCCCCGAGCATCGGCCGGCGGATGGCGGCCGTGCGCGGCATCTCCCACTGCTACCAGCGACCGACCTACGCCGACTGGCCCTACTCGGTGTTCACGATGGCGCACGGGCGCTCCAAGGAGGAGTGCGACGCGGTGCTCGACGCGATCGCCGAGCAGACCGGGCATCGCCGAGCGCGCGACGCTCTACTCCTCGACGGAGTTCAAGAAGATCCGCCTGCTGTACTTCACGGACGAGTTCAAGGACTGGGAAAGGAAGTATGGATGAGGAGTGCCTGCAGGCACTCCCAGCTGGCGTTCGCAGTGGATGACCGCGCTGACTGACAGGCGATCGGCGGAGCTGTACCGCCGCGCGCTCGAGCTGCTTCCCGGCGGGGTCAACTCGCCCGTACGGGCGATGCGCTGCGATCGGGCGCGACCCGATCTTCATCGCCCGCGGCGAGGGCGCCGAGCTGCTCGACGTCGACGGCAACCGCTTCCTCGACTACGTCTGCTCATGGGGTCCGCTGATCCACGGGCACGCGCACCCGGTCGTGCTCGAGGCGGTCTACGAGGCGGCCGCGCGCGGGACGAGCTTCGGCGCGCCGACGCCCGGCGAGGTCGATCTGGCCGCCGAGGTGGTCGCGCGGATGGAGGGCGTGGAGATGCTGCGGATGACCTCCTCCGGGACGGAGGCGAGCGATGACCGCGATCCGCCTTGCGCGCGCGGCGAGCGGACGCGAGCTGATCGTCAAGTTCGCGGGCGCCTACCACGGGCACGTCGACGGGCTGCTCGCGGAGTCCGGCTCGGGCCTGGCGACCCAGGCGCTGCCGGCGAGCCCGGGCGTGCCCGCCAGCGCGGCCGCGCGAGCACGATCGTGCTGCCGTGGAACGATGCCGAGGCGCTGGTCGCGGCGAGCGAGCGCTACGAGCTCGCCGCGATCGTCGCCGAGCCGCTGCCGGCGAACATGGGTCTCGTACCGGCGCGCGACGGCTTTCTCGAGCTGTTGCGCGAGCGCGCCGACGCCAACGGGGCGCTGCTCGTGCTCGACGAGGTGATCAGCGGATTCCGGGTCGCGCGCGGCGGCGCGCAGGAGCTGACGGGCGTCCTCGCCGACCTCACGATCCTCGGCAAGGTGATCGGCGGCGGACTGCCCGCAGCGGCGGTCGGCGGCCGCGCCGAGCTGATGCGGATGCTCGCCCCATCCGGCGACGTCTATCAGGCGGGGACGCTGTCCGGCAACCCGGTGGCGGTGGCGGCTGGACTGGCGACGTTGCAGCTGCTGGACGAGGCTGCGTACGCGCGCCTCGCCGCGACGACGCAGCATCTGGCGGACGGCCTGCGCGAGGCCGCCGGCGACTACCCCGTGCAGGTCGTCTCGGCTCCGGGGCTGCTGACGGTGTTCTTCAGCGAGCAGGCGCCGGTCGACTTCGCCGGCGCGCAGGCCTGCGATCTGCAGGCACACGCGCGCTGGTGCCGCGAGCTGCTCTCGCGCGGCGTGTACCCGCCGCCCTCGCAGTTCGAGGCGTGGTTTCCCTCGCTGGCGCATTCGAGCGAGCAGATCGAACGCACCGTGCAGGCTGCGCGGGCGGCGTTCGCGAGCCTGCGCGGCGTCGGGAGCGCGCGCGTGAGCCCGCAGGAAAATCGCCCATGCGCGTCTCGCGCCGACCCTCGAGCGCCTGCGAGCGCTGCTGCGCGAGGAGGGCGGCTTGATCGCCTCGCTGCTCGACGGCGAGGCTCTCGACGGCGCGAAGCCCGACCAGCCCGAGGCCGGGCACGAGAGCCCGGCCCGCATCGCGGCCCGCGGCCCGCGCACCGAGCGGCGCCGGGAGGACTACGAGCTGCTGGTCGAGACGATCTACGAGGGCTACCTGCTGCACTACGGAGCGCCGCGCGTCGTGCGCACCCCGGAGGCCGACCTGCGCGTGCTGGCCGGCGACAGGCTGTACGCGATCGGGCTCGCGCGCCTGGTCGAGCTGGGGGACACCGCCGCGGTGGCGGAGCTGGCCGACACGATCACGCTGAGCGCGCTCGCGCAGGCCGCGGGCGACGCGCAGCTCGCCGACGCCGTCTGGGCGGCCGGTGCGCGCGCGGTCGGGTGGGGGGCCAGCGAGGATCACGGACGCGCCAAGGATCTCGTCGCCGCGGGGGCCCCCGAGGCGATCGAGGCGATGCGCACAAGCGCGCCGGCCGCTCCGGGCACGCCCTGAATCCGCCCTCGATATTGTTCGCGGTCGGTGTCCGACAAGCACGCAAAGCACAAGTCCAAATACACCGCCGACCGCATGATCCCGGGCGCCTTCGAGGGCGAGACGGTGACGCGGCGGCGCTTCATGACGGGCACCGCGCACGCCGCCGGCGCGATCGCCGCCGGAGCCTTCACGCTGCCGGCGCTCGGCTTCGCGATCGGCCCGATCTTCAAGGAGGCGCCGCACGGATGGCAGACCGTCGGCGCCCGCAACCTGTTCAGCGAAGACAACTACATGCCGGTCGTGATCACCCTGACGCCCGGCATCGGCGAGGCCGGCAAGTCGACGGCGTACGTGCGCAAGTTCAACCCGAGGATCGACACCGACCCTACGACAAAGACACGCCATACATCGCGATCTCGAGCCGCTGCGCGCACCTCGGCTGCCCCGTGCGCTGGGTCGACGCCGCCGAGCGCTTCATCTGCCCCTGCCACGGCGGCGTCTACGACCTGCTGGGCCGGCGAGTGGGCGGGCCGCCGGTGCGACCGCTGGATCGTTTCTACACGCGCGTCGAGGGCGACTACGTGCAGCTCGGCCCGCGCTTCAGCGTCAACAGCGAGCTCAACGCTTCTCGCCGCGCGACCCCGGCGAGCCGCTCGACGGCATCGGCCAGTACCTGTACCCGTCGCGTCCGAGCGAGCGGAAACTAGGAGAGCGGAGCGATGCCCAGGACCCCCAAAGCTGCCCGCGCCTCCACTGCCGAAGCCTCTGCGCGCGCCGCCGCCGCGCCCGGGCGAGGGCAACGGCAAGAGCGGCCCGCTGGAGGCCGGCAAGGAGGCCGGGATCACGGTCGTCGACTGGGTCGACGAGCGCACCTCGCTGAGCAGCGCCGGGCGCTGGCTGCTGTTCCGCAAGGTGCCGAAGGGCACCAACTGGTTCTACACGCTCGGCTCGGCGACGATGTTCGCCTTCCTCTCGCAGGCCGTGACCGGCGTGTTCCTGGCCATGTACTACCGGCCCGACGCCGCCGGCGGGGCCTACGAATCGATCCGCCACGTGACCAACGAAGTGTTCCTCGGCCAGTTCGTGCGCGGCATGCACAAGTGGGGCTCCAGCGTGATGGTGATCCTGGTGTTCCTGCACATGGGACGCACGTTCTTCTTGGGCGCCTACAAGTACCCGCGCGAGCTCAACTGGGTGATCGGCGTGGTGCTGCTGATCCTCACGATGGTGATGTCGTTCACCGGCTACCTGCTGCCGTTCGACCAGCGCGCCTACTGGGCGACGATCGTCGGCGTGAACATCAACGGCACGGGCCCCTGCTCGGCCCCTACCTGAGCGACTTCCTGCGCGGCGGCGGCGAATTCGGCGCCACCACGCTGTCGCGCTTCTACGCGATCCACATGCTGCTCGTGCCGGGCTTGCTGGTCGCGCTGATCGGCGCGCACCTGTACCTGGTCGCCAAGCTCGGCACGACCGCGCCACCGTGGTCGAAAGCCAAAGAGCGTCCCGAGCTGCGCGAGGCCGAGGTCTAGCGCGCGATGAACCAGCGCGAGAAGGAGGAATACCTCCGCGACTACTCGGTCCTGAAGGCCCAGGGCAAGCCGTTCTTCCCGTACGCCGTGGCCAAGGACGCCGCGATGGCGTGCGTGGTGATGGCGATCATCATCACGATGTCGCTCGTGCTCGGCGCGGAGCTCGGTTCCGAAGGCGAACCCCACCACGACGACCTATGTGCCTCGTCCCGAGTGGTACTTCTTCTTCCTGTTCGAGGTGCTGCGCGTGATCAAGCCGCCGAGCCTCGTGCCGCTGGCGACGATCGGGATCCCGACGCTGTGCATGATCCTGCTGTTCCTGCTGCCGTTCTACGATCGCGGTCCCGAGCGCCGGCCCGAGCGCCGGCCGGTCGCGACGATCACCGCGATCGCCGTGATCGGCGCGATGGCGTTCCTCACCTACTCCGGCGCCAACGCCGGCTCGCCGACGGCGATCGAAATGAAGACGCCGCCGTCCGTCAGCGCGCAGGGCGGCGACGATCCTCGCCGAATACGAAGCCGGCAAGGAGGTGGTGGCGCAGTCCGGCTGCCTTGCCTGCCACAAGATCGGCGACAACGGCAACGACGGGCCCGGGCCGCAGCTCACGCACATCGGCGCGCGGCTGCCGCCGCCAGGGGATCGCGCGCACGCTCGTCAACCCGACCGCGCCGATGCCCTCCTTCAAGAACCTGCCGCGCGAAGAAGTTCAACGCGGTCGTCGCGTTCCTGTCCCAGCTGAAGTAGCCTCGCCTGATGCGCGCTCAGCAAGGCGCCGGCGCTGCGACCGGACCGAGCGGCGGGAACGGGGCGGGACGCGACCACGAGGCGCCGCGCCGCGGGCCGTCGCTCGACGCCGCCTCGGGTCGGCTCGAGGCGGGGCAGGTGCGAGCGATGTTCGACGGGATCGCGGGCGTGTACGACCTGCTGAACACGGCGATGACGGCCGGGCTCCATCACCGTTGGCGCGCGCGCGCGGCCGATCTCGCGCGCCTGCGCCCGGGCTCGCGCGTGCTCGACGTGGCGACGGGGACCGGCGACCTGGCGATCGAGCTGGCGCGGCGCGTGTCGCCTGGCGGCGAGGTCGTCGGCAGCGACTTCGCCGAGGCGATGCTCGCGCGCGCGCGAGCGAAGACAGAGACGTCTGCGCACGCGCCGGCGGTGCGCCTGCGCTTCGAGTGGGGCGACGCGCTCGCGCTGCCCTACGACGATGACACGTTCGACGCGGCCACGGTCGGCTTCGGCGCGCGCAACTTCGCGGACCTCGCGCGAGGCCTCGCCGAGATGGTGCGCGTCGTGCGACCGGGCGGGCGCGTGGTCGTGCTCGAGATCACCACGCCCACCAAGCCCCCGCTGTCGTACTTCTACGCGCTGTGGTTCGATCGCCTCGTGCCGATGCTGGGACGCGCGACGCAACGCATCGCGCGGATGCTCGGCGCGCGGCGCATGCGCGCCGATCGACACGATCGCGGCCGAGCGGGCGAGGTGTCGATCGCGCAGGCCTACCGCTACCTGCCGAACTCGGTCAGGCGCTTTCCAGCGCCGGCCGAGCTGGCCGCCGCAGCTCGAGCGTGCGGGACTGGGCGAGATCGCCTACGTGCTGATGGCCGGCGGCATCGTCGCGATCCACGCCGGCACCGTCCCGCGCGGAGACGGCGCATGAGCGTGGTCGGCAGCGCGCCCGACGGCGCCGGTGGGGGTCGAGCGCGTCGACGCGATCATGCGGCGCGGCGGCGAGGGCTTGCGGCGGCGCATGATCAGCGCCGAGCTGCACCTCGAGCGCGTGACCGCCGAGGCGGGCGCTCCGCTCGCCGCGCAGGCGTTCGCGACCGTACGCGCTGGAGGCAAGCGCCTGCGCCCACTGCTGGTCGTGCTCGCGGCGGAGTCGGCCGGCGGACCGCCGGCGACGCCGGACTGGCGAGGAGCGCCTGGTGCGCGCGGCGGTCGCCGTCGAGCTCGTCCATTCGGCGACGCTCGTGCACGACGACCTGATCGACGGGGCGCAGCTGCGCCGTGGGCGCCCGACCGTGGCTGCGGCGGCCGGGCGCGACGTGGCGATCGCGACCGGCGACCTGCTGTTCTCGCTCGCCTTCGCCGAGCTCGCGCGCAACGACAGCGCCACGCAGCTGCGCGCGCTGTCGGACGCCAGCTCCGCGCTCGCCGCAGGGGAGCTGCTGCAGCGCGAGGACGCATACGCCTCGCATGTCGCCGTCGAGCGCTACCTGCGCCGCTGCGAGCTGAAGACCGCGGCGCTGTTCGAGGCGGCCTGCCGCCTCGGCGCGCTGACGGCTGCGCAGGGGTCGCGAGAGCTGGCGGACGCGCTCGGCGCGTTCGCGCGGCGGATCGGCCTGGCCTTCCAGATGCTCGACGACGTGCTCGACGTGTCGGGCCCGGTCGAGCGCACCGGCAAGTCGCGCGGCACCGATCTGCTCGACGGCACGGTCACGCTGCCGCTGATCCTCGCGCGCGAGCGCGACCGCGACCTGGCGAGCTTCGACCTGGCCTCTCTGAGCGGCCCGGAGCAGGCCGAGCAGCTGTGCGAGCGGATCGCCGCGACGGGCGCGCTGGGCGAGGCGCGCGAGCGAGCGCTGGCGGTCGTCGCCGACGCCAAGGAGGAGCTGCCGGCGGTCCTTCCCGGCGGCCGCGCGGCGCTGCTCGACCTCGTCGCCGACGCGGTCGTGGAGCGCTACCGCTAGAAGTCGGACGGGACGATCAAGTCCGCGTCCAGCGCGCGCACGAAGAACTCGACTTCCTCGGACATGTTGGCGTGCGTCATGCGCCGCAGGTCGCCGAGCAGCGCGCCGGCTGCGCGGTCGAGCTCGTCGTCGAGCAGTTCGACGGCGGACTGCTCGAAGACTCCCTCGCGCCGTGACTCGCAGTCGGGGCAGCGCAGCACGATCCGCCAGTGGCGAACGCCTTCCTCGCACCAGTCGAGCGGGTACACGAGCTCGCCGCCGCAGTTGAAGCAGACGTGCAGTTGCTCCGGCGTGCAGCGCCCCGCTGGCGCTCGCTCGCGTCTGCTCCGGGGTGCTCGCCTGCCCGCTCGCCTGTGTCTTGCGCGGGCTTTGCGCCAGGCTGGGGGGGCCTGGGCGAACGCGGCGGTATGTCGTGGCTCTCGTTCGGTGTCATCGACTACTCACGCCGTGTAATCGACCCGGCGCGAGCGCGTCCTTTAGCTCAGCCAGTGCGCCGGCCACTGGCGCAGCTGGCGGTCGCCAGCTCGTTCGCTCAGAAACGCCCGCCACCACTGGCCGAGGCGCATGAGCAGGCGCGGTGCGGTGGTAGGTTCAAGTGCCCATGGCAACCGCCATTCGCCCGATCGGCCACGAGGATCGCCTCAGCCTGGTGGAGCATCTCGACGAGCTGCGCACCCGGCTGATGATCAGCGCGGCGGTGCTGGCCGTCGTGTTCGGGTTCTGCTTGTGGCAGAACCACGAGCTGCTGCACCTCCTCAACAAACCGCTGCAGACGCAGACTCGCAAGCAGGTCGCCAAGGGCGAGGGCACGGTCGGCCAGGCGGTGCTCGCGCAGCAGGGGCTGCTCAAACTCTCGGGAGACACGCGGGCGGCGCTCGAAGCGCTGGAGCGGCCCGGCAGCGGCGTCTCAGCGCAGACGCGCGCGCAGCTTCCGGCCCTGATCGCCGCGATGAAGGCGGACGTGGCGAAGATCCCGCGCAAGCCCGTCGGCGACAACCCGGTCACGCTCGGCGTGGGCGAGCCGTTCACGACCACGATCACCGTGTCGCTTCTGTTCGCGCTGGTGATCTCGCTGCCGCTGATCCTGTACGAGCTGTACGGCTTCGTCGTGCCCGCGCTCAGCCCGCAGGAGAAACGCATCGCGAGGCCGCTGCTGTTCGCGGTTCCCGTTCCTGTTCGTGATCGGCGTGCTGTTCGGCTACTTCGTCGTGCTCCCGGCCGCGGTGCGCTTCTTCGTCAACTTCAACGCGGGCCAGTTCAACGTGCTCGTCCAGGCGAGCCAGTTCTACAAATTCGCGGCGACCATCCTGCTCGCGATGGGCATCGTCTTTCAGGTGCCGGTCGTGATCCTCGCCGCCACTCGCGTCGGCCTGGTCACGGTCACGCAGCTGCGCAAGAGCCGACGCTACGCGATCGTGGCATGCGCGGCGGTCGCCGCGTTCCTGCCAGGCGACGCGATCACGCTGATCCTCGAGACCGTCCCGCTGTACCTGCTGTATGAGGCCAGTATCCTGGTGGCTTCGCTCGTCGCCCGCAGGACGGCGGCGAGCGCTCGAGCCGCCGGGGATGCCGAGGGGCGTCCGGCGACGCACCCAAACGACCCAGCGGAGCCAAGCGTGCAGCAGATCATCGACCACGTCGACCCCGACCACACCAGCTGATGCTGTTCGACCTGAGAGGACGCCACCGGCGTCGCTCGGTGAAGGTGATCTACATCGGCCTGGCCGTGCTGATCGGGCTGGGCCTGGTCGGCTTCGGCATCGGCGGCGGCTTCGGCGGCGGCGGCCTGTTCAACGCGGCGACCGAAAACGAAGGCTCCGGGGGCGCCAGCTTCTCCAATCAGATCAAGAAATACGAAAAGACCCTCCGGACACAGCCGACCAACGTCGCGGCCTGGGAAAAACTGACCCAGGCGCAACTGCACGAAGCCGGCGGCGAAGCGTACGTCAGCGCCAGCACGGGCCAGCCGACGGCGAAGGGCAAGGAACTGTACGCGCGGGCCTCGCACTCGTGGGAAAGCTATCTAGCGCTGAATCCGCCCAAGCCGAACGTCGAATTGGCCAAGCTGATGGTGACCGTGTACGGGGTCGACGGGCTGAACCAGCCCGCGTCCGCCGTGCAGGTCCTGCAGCTGGTCGTGGCCGCCGACCCGACCAGCGCCTCCTACTACGCGTTCCTGGCCGAGTACGCCTACAAAGCCAAGAACGCGCGCGTCGGAGATCTCGCCTCGGCGAAGGCCGTCAGCCTCGCTCCGGCGAACCAGCGCACGCGCGTCAAGCAGGAACTCGAAGCCGTCAAGAAGAGCCCCGAAGGCGAAACGCTGACGGCGACGACGAACGGCACCGTGGTCACCGGCAAGACAGGCCCCAACGGAACGTTCACCGGTCAAGCCGTGAAAACGACGGCTCCCGCCCAAACCTCGACTGGCAAGAGCAAGTAGGCGACACTACACTGCATGTTCGCTCGGCCCAAGCCAGCGACACTCCGGGCCGTTAGCTCAACCGGCAGAGCAGGGGCCTCTTAAGCCCAAGGTTGCAGGTTCGATTCCTGCACGGCCCATACTTCGGATGACCTCTCGAAGGGAGGTCGTCTGGGGGACGTGGCTCGGGATCGGCGAGGTGCGTGACAGCCCAACGTGACGGGGCGGGGCCTCCCCGAACAGTCGCAGTGGCGCTGGAACTTGCAACGGATCGATCCAGACCCCGCAAACGGGGTCGGAGCAGTGCAAGGAAAAGGAGCGCCACCAGATGTACAGGACAAGGACGAGTTCCGAGATGGTCGAGCTGGCGAGGGAGATCGCCGCAGGAATTCTCGCGCCGCGTGCGGCCCACCACGACTCGTCCGGAGAGTTTCCGGCCGAGGGGCTGCGGGCGCTGGGAGACGCCGGGCTGCTGGGCATGCTCGTCCCGCACGAGTACGGCGGCCCCGGGGCGTCGTACGAGACCTTCGTGGAGGTAGTCGAAGCGCTCGCCCGCGCCTGCTCCTCCACGGCGATGATCTTCGTGATGCACCACTGCCAGTACGCGATGGTCGTCGATCACGGGACCGTCCAGCAGAAGGAGACCTTCCTGCCGCCGATCGCGCGAGGCGACGAGCTCACCGCGTCGGCGACGACCGAGCCCGAGACGGGCGGAAACGCCGGGTTCTGCGTCAGCGCCAAGGAGCGTCACGGGCAGAGCCTGCGGCTCACCGCGACCAAGCCGGTCGTGACGAGCGCCAACCACGCGGACTGGATCTACTGCACGACGCGCGCCACGCCCGACTCGCCAGGCGACGAGCTGAGCGTGGTGATCATGCCGGGGCCCGCCCGCAGCGAGCAGGTCGAGCCGTTTGGCGTTTGGGACTGCATCGGCATGAGGGCCACGTCCAGCAGCGGCCTGCGCTTCACCGAATGCGAGGTTCCCTGCTGGCACCAGATCGGCCCCGACGATTCGGCGCACGTGCGCGCCAGCTCGATGACCCTGGTCTCGCGCGCGGGCTTCGCCGCGGTGTGGCAGGGCATCGCCTCGGCGGCGTTCGACGAAGCGCTCGCGCACGTGCAGCGCAAGCAGCACGACTTCATTCGCCGCGACAGCGGGTCGTCGGTCACGAGAACCGAACGCCAGACGGTCGCCTCCTCGGAAACGACGCGGCGCCAGCTGGCCGAGATGAAGGTGCGGATGTCGGCCTCTCGTGAGCTCCTGTACAGCGCCGCACGCCTAATCGACCAGCACCGCGAGGACCTTCTCAGGGCGCGCGGAGCCGATGTCGTGCAGGACCGTCTGTGGTCGGCGCGCATCGCCTGCGGCGAATCGGCGGTCGAAGTGACGCGGCAGGCCCTGCGGCTGTGCGGCGTGACCGGGCTTCGCGCGAGCGGTCCCCTGGCGCTGGAGCGGCGCATGCGCGACGCGCTCACCTCGCAGGTGATGGCTCCCAGCGAGGACGCCACCAAGCTGATGCTGGGAGGACAACTTGCCGCCGGCTGAAGGCGGCAGGAGCGTCCCCCACCACTCGACGCTGGCCTGCGCGCGCGCGTGCCCGAGCCGATGGTGATGGACGAGCCCGAGGCCGTGGTCGCGTTCCATCGCGCGGGCAGCAATGACGGCCCTCTCGTGCCCCAGTACGAGCTGTGCGCGCGCAGCATGAGCGCGTTGCTGCGAGCCGGTGGATCGGTGATGGACCTCGGCAGCGGCTCGGGCCGCTATCTCTCCTACCTCGCCGAACGCCGCCGCGACGCGCAGATCGTGGGCGTCGAGCTGTCTGGGCCGATGATCGAGCTCGGCGAGCGGATGCTCGCGCAGGACGGCCTGGCGGATCGCGTGGAGCTCGTCCACGGCGACATGACCGACTGCCTGCGGCTCGCCCCCGAGCGACTCGACCTGCTCAGCTGCGTGCTCGCGCTGCACCAACTGCCCTCGGCGATCGAGCTGGCGGGCGCCCTGCGCCAGGTCGCCGCGATCAGGGAGCAGACGGGATGCGCGGTGTGGATCTGGGACCTCGTGCGGCTCGAGGACGAACAGGTCATGAACGACTGGCTGTCACAGACCCCCGACGCGGATCCACTGTTCGTCAGGGACGCGTTGGCGAGCGAGGCCGCCGGCTGGACATCCTCGGAGCTGACCGACGCCGCTGCCCAGGCCGGCCTTGCCGACCTGCGCCACTGCGCCTCGCAACCGCCGTTGTTGCAGGCGCACTGGGCCCCCGCCCTCCAGCAGCGACGCGATGCAGGAGACGAGCAGTGGCACGAGCTGCCCCGCTCCAGCGGCCTGCGCCGGCGCGTGATCGCGCTGCGACTCGGCTTCAAGGGGCTGCCCTAGCGCTCGGGGCTATCCCCTCTCGACGACCACGCGCACCGTGCGCAGCAGGCGGTCGCTGGCGCCGCGCACGCTGCCCCCCTGCTCGAGCGTGCGCTGCACGTAGGCGAGGGTCTCCGCCGTCAGGCGCTCGCCGGGAAGCACGTTCGGTATACCCGGCGGGTACGTCGCTAGCGACTCCGCGGCGATCCTGCCCACTGCCTCGGCGGCGGGCACGGCCTCCTGCGCGCCGAGGAACGCCTCGCGCGGGGTCATCGCCAGCTCGCCCCACGGCGGCGGCGCGGCAAAGCTCGTGCTCGCGCCGGACGGATCTAGCCCGACGCGCGCCGCTGCCTCGCGCAGCGCGCTCACCAGCCGCGCCGCCTCGGGCAGCGCGCGCTCGCCCATGCCGAACACCGCGACCACCATGTTCTGGCCGTACAGCTCGAGGTTGATGTCGCCGATCTCGCGCAGCATCGGTGCAAGCTCGTACCCGGTGGCGGCGATGCCGCGCACGTCGACGGCGAGGCGCAGCGGGTCGTAGGCGAAAACGCCGGGACGCTCGCTCATGCGCTCGTCGAGCACGTCGAGCCCGTCGATCGCGCGGATCTCGGCGCGCGTGTCGGCGAGCGTCTGCATCGTATGAGTGAGCAGCTCGCGGCCGTGCACGACCGCTAAACGCCGAGCGGCATCCAGCGACGCCGTCAGCAGCGAGCTCGGGCTCGTCGATTCGGTCAGCGTCACCGCGCGGTCGATCGCGTCCTCGCCGATCATCTCCGCCCCGCGGTCGCCGAGGTGCAGCATCGCCGACTGCGTGAGGCTGCCGACGATCTTGTGCGTGCTCGAGATCACCAGGTCGGCGCCGAGCGACAGGGCGTGCGCGGGCAACTCCTCGTGAAAGGCCATGTGCGCCCCCCACGCCTCATCGACGATCAGCGGGACGCCCCGGGCGTGCGCGACCTCGGCCAACGCGCGCACGTCGGCGACCGCGCCGAAATAGGTCGGCGAGACGACCCACGCACCCGCTGCGCCCGGCGTCCGCGCCAGTGCGCGCTCGAGCGTGTCTGCGAGCAGGCAGTGCGCGATCCCCAGCTCGGGATCGAGCTCGGGATCCGCGAACGTCGGGCGCAGGCCGGATAGCACGAGCGCGTCGACGGCGCTGGAGTGGGCGTTGCGCTGGACGACCACCTGATCGCCGTTGTGGGCCAGCGCGAGGCCCGCCGACAGGTTTCCCTGTGAGGCGCCGTTGACCAGAAACCAGGCGCGCCTCGCGCCCCAGGCGCGCGCCGCGAGTTGCTGGGCCTGTTCGAATGGCGTCGGCTCGGGGCCGACGTCGATGCCGTACGTCAGCGCGGGGATGTCCAGGCGCAGCGCGCGCTCGCCGATCGCTTCGAGCAGCTGCGGATCGGCGCCCGGTCCGCCCTTGTGCCCGGGGACGTGCAGGCGCGCCGGCTCACGCGCGGCGTACTCGCACAGCGCTCGCAGATAGGGGGCCTGCGCCTCGTCTGAGCTCATAGCGGCAGGCTAGAGGTCCAGGGCCCCCGCTCTGCAGCCGCATGCCTTCGGCTAGGCGTTGACCGACTCCGCGGGATGCACGCTGCGGCCCAGCAGCGTCTGCGTGCCGGCCTCGGTCCACAAGGTCTGCTCGCGACCCGGGCCGACTCCGACCAGCGTCACCGGCGCGCCGACGTACTCGGAGATGAACCGCAGGTACTCGCGAGCCGCCTCGGGCAGGTCCGCCAGCGTGCGGCACTCGCCGAGATCCTCGCTCCAGCCGCGCAGCTCGGTCAGCTCGGCCGTCGAATGGTGCAGCACGGTCTGGTGGTAGGGAAAGTCCTCGAACACGGCGTCTTCGGCGCCGCGGTAGCTCGTGCACACCTGAATGCGGTCCAGCCCCGACAGGACGTCCAGCTTGGTGATCACGAGCGCGGTCAGGCTGTTCAGCCGCGCCGCGTAGCGCAGCGCCACGAGATCCAGCCAGCCGGTGCGCCGCGGGCGCCCCGTCGTGGTGCCGAACTCGTGGCCGTGCGCGCGTATGCGCTCGCCCATCTCGTCGTGCAGCTCGCTCGGAAACGGCCCAGCGCCGACCCGTGTCGTGTAGGCCTTGGCGATTCCCCAAACCTCGTCGATGCTCTTCGGGCCGACGCCCGTGCCCACGCACGCCGCGCCCGCCAGCGGGTTGGACGAGGTGACGAACGGATACGTGCCGTGGTCGATGTCGAGCATCGCCCCCTGGGCGCCCTCGAAGATCACCTTGCTGCCGCCGTCGAGCAGATCCCACATCAGTTTCGAGGTGTCCGCGATGTGCTGCTCCAGGCGGTGCCCGTAGGTCAGGAAGTCCTCGGTCATCGTGTGCAGGTCGAGCGAGGGGTCCTTCTCGAATGGTCGCAGCGACAGCCGCTTCGGCTCCATCGCGGCGACGATCTTCTTCTTGAGGATCTTCTCGTCGAGCAGGTCCTGCACGCGGATGCCGAGCCGAGCCGCCTTGTCGGCGTAGCAGGGACCGATGCCCCGCCGCGTGGTGCCGATCTGCAGGCTGCCCAGCTTGGCCTCGCCCGCCGAGTCGAGCAGCAGGTGATACGGCATGATCAGGTGCGCGTTCGCCGAGATGCGCAGGCCGCCGACGTCCACGCGCCGGGCGCGCAGCGCGTCGAGCTCGCCGATCAGCACCTTCGCGTCGATCACCACGCCGTTGCCGATCACGCAGCACTTGCCCGGATACAGGATTCCGGAGGGGATCAGGTGCAGCTTCCACTCCTCACCGTCGCGCACGATCGTGTGACCGGCGTTGTTGCCGCCCTGAAAGCGCACGACAGCGTCGACCTGCTCGGCGAGCAGGTCGATGATCTTTCCCTTTCCCTCGTCGCCCCACTGAGCGCCGACGATCACGATTCCAGGCATCTGCGATGCAGTCTACGAGGGCGCGTCAGCTCGAGCGAAAAGCCGCGACGGATCCAGCCTCGGTGTCGGGGGCGCGCTCGCGCGTGTCCTTGCGAGCGAGCGCGATCGTCCTCGCCGTACAGCGGCAGGAAGTCGCCGCAGATCGCGACCAGCCGCGAGACCGTGCGCTCGCCGAGCTGGTCGACCAGCTGCTCATAGCTGAGGTTGGTCGTGACGATCATCGTGCGCTCGTCCTCGTAGCGCGTGTTGACGATCGAGTACAGCTGCTCGAGCACCCACTCGGTCGTGTTCTCCACGCCGAGGTCGTCGATGTGCAGCAGGTCCACCGCGGCCAGGCGCTCGAGAAAGCCGACCATGCCGGCCTCGGTCTCGATCGCGCCGCGGATCAGGTTGAGCAGTCGTGGCAACGAGTAGATCGCGACCGAGCGCCCCGCGTCGAGCGCGGCCTTGGAGACGATCATCGCGAGCGTGGTCTTGCCCGTGCCCACGTCGCCCATCAGCCACAGGCCCCGCCCCGCGTCGAGGTTCGCGCCGATCTCGCCCACGTAGCGCCTGACCGCCTGCACCTGCTCGGGCGCGACGCGGGCGATTTCCGGCACGGGTGGGCGCTCGAAGGAGACCCCGCGGTAGCGCTTGGGCACGCGGCCCTCCAGCCCTGCGGTGCGCAGCTTGGCGATCCGAGCGGCCCGGCATGCGCAGTCCGACGCCGTGTTGGTCTGCTCGTCGACCTGAAAGCCGCTGCCGTCGCACAGGCCCAGCGGGCACCGCTCGGTGACGGGCGCAGCCGGCTGGTACGCGCCGGCGCTCATGGCGTGTAGCGCTCGCCGGCGTAGTTCATGAACTTGGGGAACTCCTTCTGGAAGGTGAGCGTGACTTTGCCGACCGCCCCGTTGCGGTGCTTGGCGATGATCAGATCGGCCTCGCCCGGGCGCTCCGAGTCCTCGTCGTAGTACTCGTCGCGGTAGATGAACATCACCAGGTCGGAGTCCTGCTCGAGGTTTCCGCTCTCACGCAGGTCCGACAGCTGCGGTTTCTTGTCCGGGCGCGTCTCCACCGCTCGGCTCAGCTGCGACAACGCGATCACCGGCACGCCGAGCTCGCGGGCGAGGATCTTCAGGCCGCGACTGAGCTCGCCGACGGCCGTCACGCGGCTGTCGTAGCGGCTGTCCGTGCGCATCAGCTGCAGATAGTCGATGATGATCAGCCCCAGCCCGCCCTCGCACTGGCTGTGCAGACGGCGGGCCTTGGCGCGGATCTCCAGCATGCCGACATCGCTGGAGTCGTCGACCCACAGCGGTGCAGCCGCCAGCACCTGCGAGGCCTTGAGGATCTTCGGCCAGCGCTGCTCCGCCACGCGTCCCTTGCGCAGCTCCTCGCCCTTGATGCGCGCCTGCGAGGCGACGAAGCGCTGGGCCAGCTCGGCCTCGGCCATCTCCAGCGAGAACAGCGCGACCGGCTTGTCGTACTTGACGGCAGCCTGTTCGGCGATATTGCAGACGAGCGCGCTCTTGCCCATCGCCGGGCGTGCGGCGATGATGATCAGGTTGCCGGGCTGGAAGCCGCCGGTGATCTCGTCGAGGTCGTCGAAGCCGGACGGCGTCCCCGTCAGCGACGTCCCCTCGATCGACAGCCGGTGCAGCTTGTCGAGCTCCTCGTGCAGCACCTCCTCGATCGCCCTGAAGTCCTGCTGACGGTCGTCGCGCGCGACCTCGAGCATCGCCTTCTCGGCTTGCTCGACGAGCTCGCGCGGAGCGGCCCGGTGCCCGATCACGCTCTCCTGGATTTCGTAGGAGGCCTTCAGCAGCCGCCGTAGCAGGGCGTTCTCGCGCACGATCTGCGCGTAGCGCCGGGCGTGCCCTGCGGCCGGCACCGCCCCGGTCAGCTCGTCCACTGCGGCGGCCCCGCCGATGTCCTCGAGCCTGCCCAGCTGGCGCAGGCGGTCGATCACCGTCAGCGTGTCGACCGGCTCGCTCTCGTTGTACAGGGCGAGCATCGCCTCGTAGATCGTCCCGTGACGCTCGCGGTAGAAGTCGTCGGGACGCAAGCCCTCCTCGATCACGAGCGCGTACAGCGAGCGATCCGATAGCAGGATCGCGCCGAGCACGGACTGCTCGGCGTCGAGATTGTGCGGCGGGGCGAGCGTGCCCGCGGAGGCGCTCCCCGCGCCGTTGACTGTCGAGGCGGCGCTCATCGCTCGCGCGATCTTAGGGTCGCGGCGTTGCGGGCCGGGCAACGTTTTCCGGAAATCGCGGGATCAACCGATCGGCTGCGCTGCGGCGGTGGCATCGAACCTATGTTCGCAGCAGCCGCGGCGGGCGAACGGGATCGGGGTGGGTCAGAACCGCACCCAAACCGCCGCTCGTTTCCGGCCCAGCGCCACCGATCGCGGCAGCCCGCAGCGCCCTGCTGCGAGCCTGCGGCGCCCGGCCCTCGGGGCGCCGGCGGGCGCTACTTCTTGGCCACCACCATCGTCTTGATCGTGGCGGTCACGTCGTCGACCACCTCGACCACGACCATGTAGGTGCCGACGTTCTTGATCGGCTCCGGCAGGTGCACGTTGCGTTTGTCGATCTTCAGGCCGCGCGCTTCGCGGATCGCGGTGGCGATGTCCTGGGCTGTGACCGAGCCAAACAGGCGCCCATCGGCGCCGGCCTGCTGCGGGATCGTGAGCACGGTGCGGTTGAGCAGGTTGACGTTCTCCTCCGCCCGCTCGATCGCGTTGCGCTCGGCGCGCTCGGCCGCCTGCTGGCGCTGGCGGATCGCCTCGACGGCGCCGCGCGTGGCGGGCTGGGCGAGCTTGCGCGGCATCAGGTAATTGCGCAGGTAGCCCTTGGAGACGTCGATGACGCTGCCCTGCTCGCCGAGCGTGTCCACGTCCTGCAGCAGGATCGCGTCGGGCATCGGTGGACCTACCGTTCCCGGTCGCCGCGGTCGCGGCGAGGGCTGTCGTCGCGACCGCCCTCGTTCACGTATGGCAGCAGGGCGAGCTCGCGGGCACGCTTGACGGCGCGTCGCGATCTGGACCTGGTGGCGACGACACGCGCCGGTGATCCGCCGTGAGCGGATCTTGCCCTTCTCGGAGACGAACTTGCGCAGCGAGGCGATGTCCTTGTAGTCGACCTGCTCGACCTTGTCGCGGCAGTGCTGGCAGGACTTGCGACGGCCGGTTCCCAGGCCACCCTTCTTGTCGCGCCGTCGAACCGGCTTGCCGCGACCGCGTGCCTTGGCCATCAGCGGACCTCCGCGCGATTGCGGCTGCGCTGCTCAGACGTCGGGACGGGTGGATACACGAGAACCTCGCTTGCGATCTAGAACGGAATGTCGTCGTCGCCGGCGCTGGCGACCGGTGCCGGCTGGAAGTCACCTTCGTCGACCGGCACGTCGCCTCCACTGGAGGCACCGTTGCCCTGACGATCCCCGAACCCGCCTCCGCCGCCTCCGGCGTCATCACGCGAGCCCAGGAACTGCACCGAGTCGGCAATGATATCGGTTGCCTGTCGTTTGGTGCCGTCCTGCGCCTCCCACTCGCGCCACTCCAGGCGCCCGTCGATCGCCACGGGCCTCCCCTTTGACAGGTAGCGCGCCGCGTTCTCGCCCTGCGCGCCCCACACGGTCACGTCGAAGTAGTTGGGCTTGTCGACCCATTCGCCGCTCGCTCCGTCCTTGCGGCGCGTGTTGCACGCGATCCGCAGCTTGCACACGGAGGTGCCGCTGGGCAGCGAGCGCAGCTCCGGGTCGGCGGTCAGATTTCCGGTCATCACGACCCTGTTGATGTTGGTGGCGGCCACGGCTGCGGTCCTTTCGGCTCGTTGCTTGTCGCGCTCGCGGGCGCGTCTGTCATCGCTCGAAGTTCAGCGTCGAGTCTAGAGCGGCACGCGGGCGTGAACGGCGCGAAGCTCGCTAATTGCGGGTGCGCGCGGTGGTGCGCTCGCGCGTCGAGGTCCCGAACACCTCATCCCAGTAGGGCGCGCTGATCCCGAAGCCGCGGGTGTCGTCCTGGAAGTGATGGCGCATGTGGCGCTCGCGCAGCATGCGCCCGACCCGGCCGTGCGGGCGGAAGTGGTGCAGGTAGTAGTGCATCATGTCGTACACCAGGTAGCCGACGAAGAAGCCGGCGCCGATCCCGGGCGCATAGCGTGCTCCGAAGATCAGGTACAGCAGACCGAACACGGCTGCGCCGAGCGGCACGCTGACGGCCGGTGGCATGACCAGGCGCATGGGATCGTTGGGGTGGTCGTGGTGCACGCCGTGGATGATCCAGTGCAGACGCGCTCCGATGCCGTGATCGGGCTCGAAGTGGAACACGATCCGGTGCAGCCAGTACTCGAACAGCGTCCAGGACGCGTAGCCGGCCACCAGCAGCCCCACGGCGACCCCGACGTTCACTTTCGAGAGCCCCCACGCCTCCAGCAAGACGATGCCCGGGAGGAAGATCAGCACGGGGACCAGTGGATGTACGCGCGAGAGCGCGTCG
Source organism: uncultured Solirubrobacteraceae bacterium (assembly GCA_963846205.1). Classification (GTDB taxonomy): domain Bacteria; phylum Actinomycetota; class Thermoleophilia; order Solirubrobacterales; family Solirubrobacteraceae; genus Palsa-744. The sequence goes on from CAWJVB010000009.1 coordinate 30,994, forward strand.
AGCACGCGCGATTCGAACATCGGCGGCGAAGCGCGCAGCACGTCGGTCCTGTTCGCAGCGCCGTCGTTCATGTCTTCAGCCCATCCCACGGCTGCGATCTTATTACGGCCGCGCGCTCGGCATAAGCGCCTGACGCGCGCCTTGCGCGCCGCCCACTGCGAGTGTGGCCGCCCACGCCGGCAGCCTCGCCGTCGCTTGCCCGCAGTCGCACGTAGGGAGCGCCCTGCCCCACCAGCTGTGGGGCCGCCCGGTGCGTGCTAGGGGGCCTCGGAGACGGTCGTCTCGGCCGGCTCGACCGCGTCGGCGCTCGGCCGGCTCAACCGCGTCGGCCGGCTCGACCGCGTCGGCCGGCTCGCCTGCGTCGGCAGGCTGAGTCGCCGCGGCCGGCTCGCTCAGCTTGCTCGCCTCCGCCTGCTCGGGCGGCGCAACCGGCGCCGGCGCCTCGGATCGTGCGCCGCTCTCCGGCGAGCCCTCCGAACGTTGCTCGCCGTCGCGATCCGGACGTCGTGTCGCGGTGGCGGTTGCGCTCATGTCCGTCGGCGCGGCGGGGACGCCCGGCGCAAGCTTGACGATGCGAAAGCGCAGCGCCTCGTCGGCGATCCGCAGCGTGCGGTCGAGGTCCTCGAGCAGCTGCGTCTCGCGAGACGTGGAACTGCAGCAGGTGATAGTCGGCGCTCGCACGGCGCTCGATCGGGTACGCAAGCGCCCGCTCGCCCCACTCGTCGTGGCGCAGCAACTCGCCGCGTCCCTCGATCGCCGAGCGGGTGTCGGCGACGAGCTTGGCGCGCGTCTGCTCGTCCGCCTGCAGGTCGAGCAGCAGCACGAGATCGTATGTCGGTGCGGGCAGCGTCATCGAATCGGCGCGCTCGAGGGCGGCGCCGGGCTGCAAGGTTAGCGGCTACGGCCCTTCGCGCGGATGTCAGCCAGCTGCTCGTCGATCCAATCGCCCGGGTCGCGCGAGGTGACGATCTCGCGCAGCCCGTTCGCGCGTCTCGCCTTCTCCTCCGGGTCCATCGTCAGCGCCGCATAGATCGAGTCGGCCGTCTCCTGGATGTCGAACGGGTTCACCGACAGCGCGTACTCCCCGAGCTCCTCGTGCGCGCCCGTGTTCTCGGACAGGATCGAGACGCCGTCTCGCTCGTTGACGAGCGGGCCCTCCTTGGCGACCAGGTTCATGCCGTCGAACATCGCGTTGACGAGCAGCACGTCGTAGTGCTTGTAGGCGGCCACCGCCTCCTCCAGGTCGTCGCGCAGCTTCAGCTGGATCGGCATCCAGTCGGGCGTCCCATGGCGGTGGTTGACGACCGCCACGAGCGCCTCGATCGCCTCCAGGTACTCGGCGTACTGCGGCACGTCCGTCCGCGAGGGCATCAGCTGCGCCACGAACGTGACACGCTCGGAGAACTCGGGGTGCTGGTCGAGGAACAGGTCGAACGCCGAGAAGCCGCGCAGCACGTTCTTGCTCAAATCGGCGCGGTCGACGCGCAGGATCAAGAAGTCGCGACGTCGGCGCAGCAGCTCCCGCTCGAACTCCCCCACACGCGCGCGCAGGGCCACGCGTCGCGTGGCCTCGTGGTCGATCGGCAGCGGGTAGGCGCGCACCCACACCTCGCGATCGCCGCCCGGCGCCACCACGACGCCGCGCTCGAAGTCGATCTCGAGCCCCATCAGGTCGCGGCAGCACTGCAGGAAGTTACGGCGATAGGAGCGCGTGTGAAACCCGATGATGTCGTTGGCCAAGAGGCCCGTGAAGATCTCCTCGCGAATCCGCGCCGGGAGCACACGCCAGGAGTCGGACTGCGTCCAGGGGATGTGCACGAAGTGGTGAAGGAACGCGTCCGGGCGCGCTCGGCGCACGAGTCCCGGCAGCGTGTACAGGTGGTAGTCGTGAACCATCACGACCGGTTCCGGCGCTCCCTCGAGCTCCTCGATCACCGCCTCGGCGAGGTCGTCGTTGACGGCGTTGTAGCCGAACTCGAACGCCTCGATCTCCTCGCGCCGGATGTCGGGAGCGTTGGAGAGATCCCACAGGTAGTGCTGGATGAACCACAGCATCGGGTTGGCGACGACGTTGTAGAAGCGGTCGTAGGCATCCGGATCCGACACCACCAGCCGCACGCGGAACTCGACGTCGCCGGCCGGGGAGCGCACGGGGAACGACTTCTCGCCGTGCTCGTAGGAGGCCCGCGCGTCGTACTCGCTCATCGCCGAGGCGATCCAGATCGCTTCGCGGTGGGACGCGAGACCCGTCAGCGCCGTGACGACGCCGCCGGAGCCGCGCTGGGTCTCCCCGCGCGAGTCGAAGGTGACCGGCCCGCGGTTGCTCACGAGCACCAGCGGCACCTGTCGGTCGCTCACGATTCCTTCAGCTCGTTGAAGATGCGTAGGTAGTCGCGGAGGTAACGGGGCGTGAGGAAGTGCGTGCGCACGTGCTCCTTGCCACGCCGGCCCAAGAACTTCCCCAAAGCCGGGTCCTTGAGCACCTCCAGCGTGCGCTCCGCGCACTGGTCCGCGCTGGACACGAGAAAGCCCGTCACTCCGTCCTCGATTTGCAGCGGGATACCGCCCACGTCGCCGCCGATGAACGGGCGCGCCTTCCAGATCGCCTCCGCCACCGTCAGCCCAAAACCCTCGCGGATCGACTTCTGCACGAGCACGTCCGAGTGCGACTGGAACGCATTGACCTCGATCGCGCCGACATTGTTGAAGTTGTTCAGGATGTGTATGTCGGGGTCGCCGTCGGCGTGCGCGATCGTGGCGTTGAAGAAGTCCCAGCCCTCGGGGTCGTCGCTCGCCATCGAGCCGACCAGCGCGAGCTGTAGGTCCGGCAGCGACTGCTTGACGATGCGATAGGCGTCGATCACGCCGAGCGGGTCCTTCCACGGGTCGAAGCGCGACACCTGGCACATCAACGGGCGGTCGACGTCGATCCCGAACTGGCCGCACACGAACGCGCCGTCCTCCGGCGACAGCGCCATGTTCTTCGGCGTCAGCGGGTCGATCGCCGGCGGCACCACGTTGACGTGGCCGTTCATGCCCGGAGGTACGTACTCGCGCATGTGGAACAGCGACTCCGGATAGTCTCGGATGTAGGGCAGCAGCTCGGCGATCGTCTGCTCGTTGGGCGTCGACAGGTCGATGTGGCAGCGCCACACCCAGCCCTTCGCCTTCTCCGGCACCAACCCGAACAGCGCCGCGGGCTGCGGATCGTGGACCAGGCACACGTCCCACCCGGCCGACAGCTCGCGCGCGTTCATCTCGTTGTACTGGCGCCACGTGGCCCATTGCTCCTCGTCGAGGTCCTGCGGCGCCCCCTGCAGCGCGTTGTGCATCAGCTTGGTCGCGTTGAAGAACTCCTCGCGCCCGTAGATCACCTGCCACTCGCAGTCCAGGCCGACGTCGCGCATCAGCGGCACGAGTGTGTACAGGATCTCCGAGACGCCGCCGCCGAACGCCGTCGCCGAGATGTGCACCACGCGCTCGCCCTGCAGCGGCTCGGCCAGCTCGCGGATCTCGGCGATCAGCTCGCGACCGCAGATGTGCGTGTAATCGGCGAGCGTCTTGCTTCCTACGGCGACGGGCTGCAGCACGCGGCCGCACGATACCTAACGCCGGAGGCGTGTTTCGGTCACGGGCGGCCGTCCGTCGAACTATGGTCTAGCGGATGCTCAACGGTCGCCTGTATCGAGCGGCGTTCGTACCGTTCCTGTTCGCACTCGCCGTCGCCGCATTCTCGCTGACCGGACGCCCGTCGCCGCTGCAGTCGACGCTGGCCCCGGACGCCTTCGAAGGGCAGCCGGCGTTCGCCGAACTGGAAGCGCTGGCCAGCCAGTACCCCCGCCGACGCCCCGGCAGTCGCGGCGACGATGCGCTCGCCGACTACGTCGCGCGCACGCTGCGCGGCCTCGGCGGCAGCGCCGGGGGCGGCTTCACGGTCAGCACCCGCCGCTTCAGTGCGCAGACGATCGACGGCGAACGGACGTTGACCGACGTGATCGCTCAACGGCCCGGGTCGAGCGGCGCGACGCCGATCGTGATCATCGCCCACCGCGACGCCGCCGGCCGGGGCGCTCGCGCGCAGCTGTCGGCGACGGCCGCGCTGCTCGAGCTGGCCCGCGTGTTCGCCTCGCGCGAGACGCAGCGCACGGTGCTGCTCGTCTCGACGAGCGGGGGCAGCGGCGGCGACGCCGGGGCCTCCGAGTTCCTCGCTCACCTGCGCGTCCCCGTCGACGCCGCGATCGTACTCGGCGATCTCGCGGGCAGCCATCAGCGCCCGCCGTTCGTGATCCCCTTCTCCGACGGCTCCGGCTCGGCTCCGCTGCAGCTGCAGCGGACCGTCGACGTCGCGATCACGCAGGAGGTCGGAACCGACCCCGGAGCGCCCAGCGCGCTGGGACAGCTGGCGCATCTCGTGTTTCCGCTGACGGTCGGCGAACAGGGACCGCTCGACGCCGTCGGGGTGCCCGCGGTGCTCGTGCAGGTCTCGGGCGAACGCGGGCCGTCCTCCTCGGACGCGGTCAGTGCCGCGCGCCTGGAAGCCTTCGGGCGCTCGGTGCTGAGTGCAGTCGACGCGCTCGACACCGGAGCAGACATCTCCCCGGCCATGCAAACCGGCCTGCTCGTGCAGCGCCATACGATTCCAGCGTGGGCGCTGAGCCTGCTCGTCGGGACGCTGCTGTTGCCGCCGCTGATCGTCGCCGCCGACGGGCTCGCACGCGCCCGGCGCCGACGCCTGCCCGTGGCGCGCTGGTCCGCGTGGACGCTGCTGTGCGCCGTGCCGTTCCTGGCGGCCGCGCTGTTCGCGTTCCTGCTCGGGGCTCTCGGGATCGTCGCGGCCGCACCTGGCGAGCCGATCCCGCCCGACGCGCTGCTCGTTCGAGCGGCGCTGCGGCGGCGGGAGTCGGCAGCCGTCGCGCTCGCGCTCGCGCTCGCTTGGCTGTTGTGGCCGATGCTCGTGCGCCGGCTGGGGCTGGCCGTGCGGCCGGAGTCCGACGCTGCCGGCATCGGCATGCTGATCGTGCTGCTGGCGCTCACCGTCGTCGTGTGGATCGCCTCGCCGCTCGCCGCGCTGCTGCTGCTGCCTGCCGCTACACGTGTGGCTGCTGATCGTCTCCCCCGAGCTTCGACCTCGTCCGCCCGCCGCGATCGCGCTGGTCGCGGTGGGGCTGCTGCCGCTCGCGCTCGTGCTCGCCTTCTACGCCGACCAGCTCGGCCTCGGCCCGGGCCGCGTGGCCTGGATGGCCGTGCTGCTGCTCGCCGGAGGCCATATCGGCGCCCCGGCCGCGCTGCTATGGGCCGTTGCGCTCGGTTGCGCCGCCGCGGCCGTCATGCTTGCCCTGACGCTCCCGTCGCCTGGAGCAGGGGGCGAGCATGAAGACGTCGAAGAGATCACGATTCGCGGGCCGCTGTCCTATGCGGGACCCGGTTCGCTTGGTGGCACAGAGTCTGCGCTGCGGCGCTAGCTGTTGCGGCGCCAGCTATCCATAAAACGGCCCGAGCTGCGACGATGACCGACATCACGTTCCTTCCCGTGTCTCCCGGCGGCCCCAGCTGGGCCGCGCAGCGCCGATCGGCGTGGCCGTATCGTGCCACGCGCCTGCTGGCGATCCTGATGATCGCCGCCGGCGCGCTCGCGCTGGCGGACGCCGGCGTGACGCTCGTCTGGCAGGAGCCGTTCTCGGCCCTGTACGCGAAACTGCGCCAGGACGACCTGAGCGGCGCGCTGGCCCAGGTCGAACGCGCCGCCCCCAACGCGGTTGAACAGCGCCAGCTCGTGAACCTCGCCGACGTACGGCGCCGCGTCGCCGTCCTGGCGGGCGGTCTCGAGGGCCGCAGCAAGGACGGCGCCGCCGTCGGGCGCATCGAGATCCCCCGGATCGGCGCCAGCTTCGTGGTCGTCAAGGGCACCGATACCTCCGATCTGCAGAGCGGGCCCGGGGTCTATTCGGAAACCGTGTTCCCGGGCATGGCCGGCACGACCGCGATCGCCGGGCACCGCACGACCTACCTGGCGCCGTTTCGTCACATCGACCAGCTGCGCCGAGGCAGTCTGATCATGCTGAACATGCCCTACGCGCACTTCACCTACACGGTCGTCGGCAAGCGCGTGGTGGCACCGACGGACGTTCGCGCGGCGGTCGGCAACGTCGGCTATTCGCGGCTCGTGCTGTCCGCCTGCACGCCGCTGTTCAGCGCCGCCAAACGCTTGCTCGTATACGCGCGACTGACGCGCACCGTCCCGATCGGGGCTGGGAGAGTGCCGGCCGCGCAGCGTCCGGCGGGCGCCCAGGAAACGCTGGTCGGCGACCAACTCGAACAGCCCGCGTCGATGCGACGGCCCACTCGTCCGTCGCTACCAGCTGTGCTCGAATCCGCGCAGCTGCACCTGACCTCCCCCCTCTCGGACTAGCACGGCGCCGGGCGGCCCGGCGAGCACCTCGCCGATCCACGTGACGCCGACGCCGGCCGACTTCGGCACAGCGCTCTCACGCTCGCGCGGTGCTCGGGCGCGACGCAGAAGCACAGCTCATAGTCTTCGCCGCCGCTTGCGGCGAGCTCGTGAGGCGAGCGCTCGAGCTCGGCGCACACCTCGGCGACGCCCTCGTGCAGCGGCAGCCGCTCGAGCCTGACGCGCAGCTGCGCCGCGCTCGCCCGAGCGAGGTGCGCCGCGTCGGAGGCGATGCCGTCGGACACGTCGATCATCGCGCTGACGCCGGCCTCGGCCAGCGCGCGACCCTCGTTCAGGCGCGGCATCGGCGCGCGCATGCGCGCCAGCGCGCGCGAGCTGGCGCCCGAGCCCGAGGCGCGTCCTTCGAGCACCGCCAAGCCGGCTGCCGGCGGCGCCCAGCGAGCCCGTCACGCCGATCAGGTCCCCGGGCGCAGCGCCGTCGCGCCCGATCAGCTGATCCTCGCGATCGGCCCAGCCGACGACCGTCACGGACACGCTCAACGCCGGCGCCGACACGACGTCCCCGCCCGGCAATCGTCGTGCCGGTCGCGCTCGCCAGCGACTGCGCGCCACGCACCAGCTCGAGCGCCTGCGCCTCGCTGACTCCGACCGGCAGGCCGAGCGCGAGATACGCCTCGCCGGCCTGCGCGCCCATCGCGGCCAGATCCGACAGCGCCGCAGCGAGCGCGCGGTGGCCGACCTCGGCCGAGCTCGCCCAGCCGTCTGCCAAGCGGAAATGCGTGCCCTCGACGATCGTGTCGACGGACACAGCGCAGACACCGCCGGCGCGCACGACGGCCGCGTCGTCGCCGGGACCGCGCACGATCCGCGCGCCGGCTCGCTCGTCCCCGGGCGCGCCCCCACTTGCCGGGCCGCGAACCCGCTCGCCAGCTCGGCTTCGATCGACTCGATCAGTGAGCGCTCGGCGATGGGCGCTCAGCGGTGCCGGTAGACGATGCGCGCGCGGTCCAGGTCGTACGGGGACAGCTCGCAGCGCACGCGGTCGCCGGGAAGGATGCGGATGCGGAAGCGGCGCATCTTGCCGGCTACATGTCCGAGCACGACGTGGTCGTTGTCGAGCTTGACGCGAAACATCGCGTTGGGCAGGGCCTCGATCACCTCGCCCTCGAATTCGACCTTGTCCTCCTTTGCCACCTCCTCCAGCTCCCATCTGGCGCGCGCGTTTTGACCGCGACGCGACCATCAACAATTAATCGAGAATCCAAACTACCAGCGTCAGCCCGGGCCGGCCCCGCCGGTGCCGCCCACGCTCGGCCCGCGCGTGCGCGGTCCGCCCTGTACGCGAGGTTGCGCAGCGGGCGCGTGCGGGCGCGCGACGGGCGCGCTGGGCCCGCCGTGCCGCCGCGGTTCGGTGAGTGCGTGCCAGTCGACGGCGCTTTGCCGTGGAAGTATTCTTCGCGCGGTTCTTCGTTGTCGACGCGCGCGACTCGCCCGTCGTCGCATATTTGCCGTAGAACGGCTCGTAGGAGATCGATTCCTTGGGCGTCGCGAACGGCACGCATGGCTTGCCTTCCGTGACCGCCGCCATGTACGCGTGCCAGATTTCCGCGGGCAGATAGCCACCCTGCTGCGGCTCGCCGTGCACGTCTGTCATCGCCACGCGCTTGTTCGGGTAGCCCATCCACACGGCCGTCGAGTAGTCGGGTGTGTAGCCGTCGAGCCAGGCGTCGACCAGTTCGCTCGTCGTTCCGGTCTTGGCGGCGGTCGGGCAGTCGATCGCCGAGCGCGTGGCCGTGCCGCTCTGCACGTTCTCTTCGAGGATTTTCGTCTCCTCGCCGGTCACGCCTTCGCTGAGCACCTTCACCCGGTGGGGTTTGCCCCAGTTGTTGTCCACGTGGCCGTCGGGGAACACCACTTTGGTGATCGCGATCGGCGAGTTGCGCCAGCCGCCGTCGGCGAGCGTCGCGTACACGTTCGCCATCTCCAGCGGAGTGACTCCGATCGTGAGCCCGCCGAGCGCCTCCGCGGCGTAGCTGTGCAGCGGGCTGACGACGCCCATCTTGCGCGCCATTTCCGTGATGGTCGTCTCGCCCAGGTCGGCGGCCAGCTGCGCATACACGGTGTTGTCGGATTTGAGCGTCGCCTGCACCAGGTTGATCGTCCCGTTCTGCTCCCCACCGAACGTTTTCACCCCGTAGGTCGGGTAGCCGGGCAGCCAGCCCGGCTCCAGCGTGTGCGAGTCGTAGTAGGTGCTGTTCGGGTCCACGCCACGCGACAGGGCGTCTGCGAGCACGATCGCCTTGAACGTCGAGCCCGGCTGGCGGTGTCCCTGCGAGGCGAGGTTGTACTGCGACTCCTCGTAGCTCTGTGACTCCGCCATCGCCTCGATGTCGCCGTTGGCCGGATTGATCGTGACGATCGCCGCAGCCGGATCTTCGGGCTCGTCGAGCACATCCGCGATCGCCTTGCGCGCCTCGTGCTGCATGTTCAGGTCGATCGTCGTGTGCACCTTTAGCCCGCCCTGCGCGACCGTCGCCGCGCCGTAGCGTTCGACGAGCTGCTGGCGCACGTATTCGAAGAAGAAGTCCTCCTTGCGTTCCGAGTAGAAGTAGCCGCGCTTCACTTCCAGCGGCGCGGCCTCGGCCGTCGCCGCTCGCGCCGAGGAGATGTAGTGCAGTTCGGCCATCTTCGAGAGAACCTCGTTGCGCCTGCGTCTCGCTTCCGAGGCGTCGCGGAACGGGTTGTACTGGGATGGCGCCTGCGGCAGCCCGGCCAGCAGCGCCGACTGCTGCAGGTCCAGCTGCGAGGCCGGTTTGTCGAAGAACACCCGCGACGCCGCCTGCACGCCGATCGCCGTCTGCCCGCCGAGCGTCCCATAGGGAACGCTGTTCAGGTAACTGGTCAGGATCGAGTGCTTGTCGTGGTGTTTCTCGTACTCCAGCGCCAGCTTCGCCTCGATGATCTTCTGGCGTAGCGTGTGCTGGTCGCCACCCAGATACAGGTTGCGCACGAGCTGCATCGTGATCGTCGAGCCTCCCTGCAGCGCCTCGCCGTTGGTCAGATCCTTGACCGCCGCCCGAAAGATGCCCGTCAGGTCAACGCCGTTGTTCTTGTAGAAGCGCTGGTCCTCGATCGCGACCGTGGCGTTCTTCAGGTCGGTGGGGATCTCCTCCCATGAGATCGGCGTGCGCAACTCGTCGGACTGGATGAACCCGAGCCGCGTGCCGTCGGCCGCGTACACCTGCGAGGAGCCGCCGCCCAGGATCGGGTGCAGGCTCGCGATCGCCGGCGCCGACTGCGCCACGTTGAGCACATAGCCCACGGCGGCGATCGCGCCGACGATCAACGCGGTGACGAGGATGCCACCGCCGATCAGCAGAATTCGTGTCGGCCCAGCGCGGTTGTGCCGGCGCCGACGCTGTCGTGCCTGTCGAGACATCTACGCAACCTCCGAGATTACCGGTCCGATTGTGATTTCCTGCCACGTGGGCCGCCCAGCCCCGCACCTGCTGTGAGACCACGATGAACCCCGACACAGCCGAGCTCGCGATCGCCGACAGCGCGAGCGAGCCGACGCGTCCGCCGCGGCGGCGTCCGCCGCTGCTGCGTGCCCGCCGGCGCCCGCCGGCGCCCGCTGTGCCACCGCGGCTGCGCGCGTGCTGCGGCTGCTCGCCCGCGCCGACCCGCGAGAGCCTGGTCGCGCTGTCGCAGGCTGCCGAGCGCTCAGCGGCTGGCGCGACTACCTCGCTTCGCAGCGCGCCAGGCGGAGATCCGGGCGCTGGATCCGCGCGCGCAGCGGCGCTGCGCGACAGCTGGCGCGCGCTGTGGTCCTCGCGCCTGCTCGTGTGGGTCGCAGGCGCCGGCACGCTGTTGACCTACGGCTATGGCCCAGTCCGCCACGCCTTCAACCCGCCGGGGCTGACGCGAGGCTTCGGCTGGCTGGGCAACCTGCTGGCGGCGCCCGCCGCGCGCTGGGACGCGTCCTGGTATCTCGTGATCGCGCACTACGGCTACCGCCCCGACCTGGGCGCGTTCACGTCCTCGCGCGACGCCTTCTTCCCCCTGTATCCGCTCGGCCTGCGCGCATTCGCCACGATCGGCGTGCCGCTCGTGCTCGGCGGCGTGCTGCTGTCGCTCGCAGCGCTCGCGCTCGCGCTGTACGGCATCCACCGCCTGACAACGCTCGAGCTCGCGAGCGCGAGACGCATGTCCGCGCCTGCGGCCGCGGCCAGCGCGCAGCCCGCCGGCGCAGCATCCGCGCCAGGCGGGCTCGACGGCGTGGCGACGTCGCTCGCCTGGCCGTGATGGTCACCGCGTTCTCGCCGATGGCCTTCTTCTTCTCGGCCGTCTATTCGGAGTCGTTGTACCTGGCGCTGTCAGTCGGCCTGTTCTACGCGGCGCGGCGCGGGCGCTTCGCGGCTGTCGGCGTGCTCGGCGCGCTGGCCGGCGCAACCCGCAGCGCCGGCATCGTGCTGCTGCTGCCGGCGTTGATGCTGTACCTGTACGGGCCACGCGAGGATCGGCCCCCCGACTCGCCGCGCGGGGGCGGGCTGAGCGCGCTGATCCCGCGCTACAGGCTGCGCAAGGATCTGTTGTGGCTGGCGCTGACGCCGGTCGGGCTCGCGCTGTACATGGCCTACCTCGGTCTCGCCGGCGGCGATCCGCTGGCGCCGTTTCATGCCCAGGACGTGTGGGGGCGGCACTTCGCAGGGCCCTATCTGGGCGTCTGGGACGGCCTGCGCGCAGCGTTCGAGGGGGCTCGCCAGCTGCTGTCCGCGCAGCAGGGCCACCTGTACTACCCGATCGCCGGCAACAGCGCATTCATCGACGCCGAGCACAACCTGCTGCTGCTGGCCTTCCTGATCGGCGCCGTCGTGGCGATCGTCGGCGTCCTGCGAACGCTGCCGCTCGCATACGGCGTCTACGTGATCGCAGCGCTGGCGCTGCCGCTGTCCTATCCGGTCGCCACACAACCGCTGATGTCGCTGCCGCGCTTTCTCGTCGTGCTGTTTCCGTTGAGCATGTGGTTGGCCGCGTGGCTTGCGGCCCGCCCGCGCGCGCAGCGGCCCGTGCTGCTCGGCTCGGCCGTGCTGATGGCGTTCTTCGTCGCCCAGTTCGCCACCTGGCATTGGGTGGCCTAGCCAGTGGAGGACCCCGCCAGCACTCCATCCGGCGCCCCCACGGGCTCGCCCACACCAACGCCCAACGGCAAGCCGGCGGCGGACGGACGCGCCGCACCGCAGGCGCGCGGCGGCGCGGGGGCGCGCCCACCCAGGCGGCGGCGGCGAGCGACGCTCGCCGAGGGCGCGACGCGGCGGCGGGCGAGGGCAAGCCGGCCGAGAACGCCTGGCCGGCTTGGATGGCGCCCGCCGCCCTCGCTGGCGGGCTCGTGCTGGCGGCGGTCGGGGCGCTGCTCGTCGACATACCGGCGCTCGCGCTTGGCGTGAACGTCACGCTCCAAGCACGTGCCCGGCGGCCTGACGATCGCCGACACGGTCGTGCAGGACGCTGCGTTCGTGGGGATCGCCGTGTTCTTCGCGCAGCTGGGCGGCCGCCCCGTGTCGCGCCTCGATGTTCGGCCTGCGCGCCACGCGCCTGTGGCGCGCGGTGGGGCTCGTGATCGTGACGTGCGTCGGCTTTCTGTTGTTCAGCCTGATCTGGACGTCGCTGTTCCACGCCGGCAAAGAGAAGATCCTCGAACAGCTCGGCACCAACGAAACGACGGCTCTGCTCGTGTTGAGCGCTGCGTTGACGTGCGTGGTGGCGCCGATCGCCGAGGAGTTCCTGTTCCGCGGCTTCATCTTCACGTGCCTGCGCAACTGGGCCGGGACGCTGCCGGCCGCGGTCATGACGGGCCTGGTGTTCGGCGCCGTGCACGCCGGCTCGGCGCCGGCGCGTCGACCTGGTGCCGCTCGCCGGGCTCGGTTTCGGCCTGTGCCTGCTGTACCGCGCGACCGGCTCGCTGTATCCGTGCATCGCCGCGCACTGCTCAACAACTCGCTGGCGTTTGGAGATCTCGAGGGCTGGGGCTGGCAGATACTGGTGTTGATGGCCGCCTCGCTGTCGGTGATCGCCCTGCTCGCGCTGGCGCTGAAGCGCGCCGGGGTGATCACGTCCGAGCGTCCCTTGGCGAGAGCGAGTTGATCGTGCGAGAGCGAGGAGGTCGGATGCCGCCGTCGCAACCGGCGGATACGATCCCGCTCGTGAGCAAGCTCCGCCTGCTCCCGGCGCTCGTCCCAGCGTTCGCGGCGCTGATCGTGTGCGCCTCGGCGTCGGCCGCCGCCACGTCGACGCCGGCCGCTCCCGCGCCAGCTCCCGCTCCGCCCTCCGCGCCGCCGCCGCCGGCCTCCTCGGCCGGCGGTCAGATCAAACTCGTCGTGCAGCGCGCGGTCGGCAAGCCGCCGTTCGTGATCGCCGGCGGGCGGTTGGTCGTGCGCGGGATCGTGATTCCGTACGTCGGCGGTCAGACCGTCAAGGTCAGCTTCTACCGAGAAGGCAAGAAGGTCGACGTGAAAAACGTCAGCGTGCAGGCGATCGGCAACGGGGCAGGCCAGTTTCACATCGGCTACTCCAGCGGCGACGCCGGCGTGCTGCAGGCGCGCGCCGTGCACTACGCGACCCCCCAGCAGGCCGCCTTCGCCGGTGCCTCCGAACAGGTTCACGTCGCCTCGCCCGACCTGTCGGGAGGCGACAGCGGCCCCTCCGTCAGGCTGCTTCAATCGGAGCTGAACGCGCTTCATTTCGTGGTGCCACTCAACGGTTCCTTCGACGAAGCGACCGGGCGGGCGGTGATCGCCTTCCGCAAGATGACCGGCCTGGCGCGCGTCCCCAACACGAACTCGACCGTGTTCAAACGGCTGCAAGAGGGCGGCGGCGTGTTCCACGTGCGCTACCCGCAGGATGGCAGGCACGTCGAGGCCGACCTGACCCGGCAAGTGCTCGCCGAGATCGAACCGGGCGGCCACGTGCGCGCGCTGTACACGATGAGCTCCGGCAAGCCGTCGACGCCAACCGTGATCGGACACTTCAGCGTCTACTCGAAGACGCCCGGCACGAACTCCGAGGGCATGGTCGACTCCAACTACTTCATCCGCGGCTACGCGATCCACGGCTACGCCGAAGTGCCCACATACGCGGCCAGTCACGGTTGCCTGCGCGTCCCGATCCCGGACGCCGCCGCGATCTACGGCTGGGTGCAGTACGGGACGCCCGTCGACGTGTACAACGAGGGTGGCGGCGGCAGCCACCACGTCAACAGCCACGCCGGCCCCTGACGCCCGCCTCGAGCGGGCGGGCGCGGCACTCCTCGCTTCAGGTCCTGACGCGGATCAAGCGCGCCAGGTAGCCGAACCCGAAGCCATACACGAGCAGCGCCAACGCAAGGTCGACGCCGCGCGTCAGCCATTCGCTGTTGAAGCTTTCGGTGAGCCCCGAGAACGGCGAAGTGACCGCTTTGGCGATTTCGTCGATCGTGTGACGCGCCGAACTCCTGTGCGAGCTCGGCACGGAGCCCTGCGGCAGCGGTTCGCCCGGCGCCACGCCACTGCTGATCACGGCCTGCTGGTGAGCGGACGCGACGCTCGTGTCGTGCACCACGAACAGCCCGAACGAGACGATCACGATCAGGCAGGCCAGTAGCGAGACGGCGCGAAGCACTCCGGCTATCGTCGAAGGCACACCGAACTATCGGCGCACGAGCCTCGCTAGATTAGGTCTGCACATGGACGCGGTGGCCGAATGTTCCAGCGAGCAGGCAGCGGCGAGCGCGAGATCGGAAACACCCCCCCCCCCCCCCACAACAAGGCCACCCGCCTCGTCGAGCTCCGCGACTTCGCTCTCGTAAAGGGCGAGGTCACCCTTAGCAGTGGAGCTACGGCGCAGTACCTGGTCGATGCCAAGCGCGTGGTGATGAGGCCGGACGGATTCCGCCTGATCGGGAACCTCGTATCGAGCAGGCGGAGGAGTGGGGCGCTACAGCGGTTGGCGGTCTCACGCTCGGCGCCGACGCCATTGCGTACGCAGCACTTGCTGCCGGGGCTGACGTGAACGTGTTTGTTGTTCGCAAGGAACCTAAGGAGCACGGTCTAAAGGAGCTGATTGCGGGGCCGCTGCTGGGAGATGGCGATCGGTGCTTGATCGTCGATGATGTCGTCACGACTGGTTCTTCAACGATTAAGGCGATCAAGGCGATTCAGCAGGAAGGCCATGAGATTTGCGGCGTGCTCGCGATTCTCGATCGGCTCGCAGGCGGTGCCGACGCAATCAGGGCCGCCGCGGAAGCGCCCTTCGTGGCCCTTACGACGATTGACGATGTCTATCCCGATCGTCCGGACATCGCTCGCTGACTGACGGCTCCCGCACATCTTCTTCGGGAGCGGCTGGAGTTCGCCGGGCCAAAGTCGCAGACGTACCCCAGCTGCTCGACCTGTTCGCTGCGCTCGCAGACTACGAGCACCTGCGCGAGGAGCTAAACGCGACCGAGCCCGACATACGCCATGCACTGTTCGGTGAGCGCCCAGCGGCAGAAGCGCTGATCGCCGAGCGCGACGGCGAAGCGGTCGGCTACGCGCTGTACTTCCCCACGTTCTCTAGCTTCCTCGCCAAGCGTGGGCTGTGGCTCGAGGACCTGTTCGTGCTGCCCGAGCATCGCGGCGGCGGCGTCGGGCGGGCGCTGCTGGCGGCTGTCGCCGCGCGCGTGCCCGACGCCGGCGGTCGGCTCGAGTGGTGCGCGCTGGACTGGAACGAGCTAGCGCTCGGCTTCTACCGCCGGCTCGGCGCGCAGGCAATGGACGAGTGGACGACGCTGCGCCTGGATGGCGAGGCCCTCGCGCGCGTCGCCGCGGAGTCTGACGATCCCAGCTAGCGCGACGGACTCGCGCCGGCGCCGCCGGCTGGTCCTCTCGATCCGCTGCATGAGCCCGCTGATTGTCGGGCTCGACAACAGCGTGCGCTCATGCACAAACGCGCGTAAAATCTGGCGGCGCGGCAGCCCGAGCCGCCGTCTGTATGCAAAAGGGTTCCTATGCAGCGCTCAACACGTGCGCCCGAATCAGCTGCTCAGCCTCGGTCACCCCAGTCGGCGAGATCGTCACGATCTTGGCGGCCCCGTCGTACTCAAGAAGCCGAGCCTTATGCGCCGGCCGTAGGACGTCACGCCGAAAAACGCTCGCATTCGAGTGCTCAACGGAGTCTGCGAGGTCCCTCTCGGCCATTGGCTCCGCGCTCGAATGCAACACGAGCAGCATCTTCTGCTTCATGTTGAGCGCCGGGTTGAGGACGCGCGTTCTGCCGCCGACCTTCCAAACGAGCGGCGTCTCCCGCTCGGAAAGAGCCTCAACGACTGATGCCGCCTCATCGACTGGGCAGTCGTGAAGAACGCGCACTAGCTCGGCTATCAGCCACTTTGACATCTGTAGGACGCACACTGCATCCATATGGCTCGGGTCGACTTCGCCGCCGACATGACCAACGTTTCGGTTGTTCCTCACGTCATAAAGCGCAAGGATCATCCGAGGCATCTGGACTTTGAGCGATCGAGAGATTCCGGGCGTCTTTTCGATCGCTCTACACGCGTCGACAATATTCGACGGCTTCTTCGCCCGATTGGGAAAGCTCCCGTCGATCTGCCCTTTGAGGATCGAGTACACGATCTCGCAGAGCTTGCCGCCATTCAGCTCAGACGGTTCCCACCGTCCCTCGGCGAAGTTTTGAACAATCTTTCGAAACGTCGCCAAGAGTTCAGACCGAAGCGTTTTTGGCAGGCTTTCGAAAACGTCGTTGGGTACAAGGGACCGTGGTGAGGCGGGCGTCATGCTCAGGAGTTGACGTACCGCCAAACGCCGTCTTCTTTGAGGCGTCGAATCTCTTTTTTCGCACGAGTCGTACGAGGGGTGACGACAGGCTCGTCACGGGATAGATATGGCCACGCTCCTCTAGCGCGCTACGTATGTCACCGATCTCTCTCTTTGTTTTGAAAAAATTGTCGGCGACGAGTTCGCGGATGTAACCCATCGGTCCCGGTTGGGCCTGGCGTTGATTGTTTCCAGCGCTTGACCTATGGGCTTTTCGTGATTTTCTCGACTGGGGTACTCGCACAGCAGGCGTTGACGTGGCAGCCGGGGCCGAGAAACGACCTAGCAAGACAGCCACCTCGTCAGCCGTGCCCTCGATCGCGACGGTCGTGCCATCGGGTAGTACGAGATTGGCCTTAGCCATAGATCGGTTATACCACTCATGGGCTACGGAACGGGCTAAGCAGATCCGCTCGTCGAAGCAAGATGCCCGCGCGAGGCGCCGAACTACGATTTCAGCGCTCGCCGCTCGCTCTCGGCCCGTCGTCACGCTAGAACGGTGCTGGTGAACATCGCGAACGAACTCACTCGCCGGCGCCGCCGGCTGATCCTCGCGATCTGCTGCATGAGCCTGCTGATCGTCGGGCTGGACAACACGATCGTCAACGTCGCGCTGCCGTCGATCGGGCGTGACTTGCACACGCACGGTGTCGGGCCTGCAGTGGACCGTCGACGCCTACACGCTGGTGCTCGCCAGCCTGCTGATGCTCTCCGGCTCGATGGGCGACCGGCTCGGTCGCCAGCGCGTCTTCTCGCTCGGCCTGATCGCTGTTCACGCTCGGCTCGCTGCTGTGCAGCCTCGCGCCGAGCCTCGGCTGGCTGATCGCCTTCCGCATGCTGCAGGCGATCGGCGGATCGATGCTCAACCCGGTCGCGATGTCGATCATCCGCAACGTCTTCACCGACCCGCGCGAGCGAGCGCAGGCGATCGGCGTGTGGGGCGCGACGGTCGGCATCAGCCTCGCGCTCGGCCCGGTCGTCGGCGGCGCGCTCGTGGAGTCGGTCGGCTGGCGCTCGATCTTCTGGATCAACATCCCCGTCGGGCTGGCCGCGCTGGCGCTGACGCTGCGCTTCGTGCCCGAGTCGCGCGCGCCGCACGCGCGGCGCCTCGACCCGGTCGGGCAGCTGCTCGTGATCGTGCTGCTCGGCTCGCTCACCTACGCGATCATCGAGGCGCCGCCGCTGGCTGGCTGTCGCGCAGAGCCTCGGGCTGTTCGCCGTCGCGCTGCTCGCGCTTGCCGGCGCTGGCTCGCCGTACGAGCCGCGCCGGCGCGAGCCGCTGATCGAGCTGCGCTTCTTCCGCAGCATCCCTTCTCGGGCGCCAGGGTGATCGCCGTCTGCGCGTTCGCCGCGCTCGGCGGCTTCCTGTTCCTCAACACGCTCTACCTGCAGGAGGTCCGCGGGCTGTCGGCGCTTGCAGGCCGGCCTGCTGCACGCTGCCGATCGCCGCGATGACGCTGATCTTCGCGCCGCTGTCCGGCCGCATCGTCGGGCGCCGCGGCCCGCGCGTCGGCCTGCTCGTCGGCGGCCTCGGCATCACGCTCGGCGCCGCGCTGCTGACCGAGCTCGGCGCGCACACCTCGATCCCCTCGCTGGTCCCCGCCTACGTGATCTTCGGGATCGGCTTCGGGATGGTCAACCCGCCGATCACCAACACCGCCGTGCTCGGCATGCCGCCGGCGCAGGCCGGCGTCGCCGCCGCCGTCGCGTCGACCTCGCGCCAGATCGGCCAGACGCTGGGCGTGGCGATCGTCGGCGCGATCGCGGCAGCCGGCGCGGTGCGTCGGGCCGGGCTTCGTGCAGGCGAGTCACGCCGCCTGGTGGATCGTGACCGGCTGCGGCGTCGCGGTGCTTCGTGCTCGGGCTGGCGAGCACGACCGCGCGGGCGAAGGGCCAGCGCACGCCGCGTCGCCGAGCAGCTCGACCCAACGGAGCCAGGCGCGCGCGACGCTGAGCTCGTCGGCGCCTGAGCGAGCTCGCATCCGTGGGATCCGGAGGTGGGGAGGGCGCTTCGGGCCGGGGCCGGGGGCGAGTCGGAATCGGCGGGGCCACGGGCCGGCGCTGCGAGGGTAGCCTTCTGCCCGCGCGGGCGACCGCAGCCGGCGCGCCCTCGTAGTCCAATGGATAAGACGACCGCCTCCTAAGCGGTAGATCCAGGTTCGACTCCTGGCGGGGGCACCTTTTCCTGCAAATACGGCGGTCCATGGATGCAGTGGCTACCGCCCTAGGCGGAAAGAGGTCATGGGATAGCTGGCGGCCGCGAAAGCAGAAGTGTCGTGTGCAGCCTCCCTGACCGCTCCCATCTCGTCGTGGCTGTTGCACAAACCTCCAGCAGGCTCACTGGAGCCTTTCTAAGGGCGGGGTCGAAAAAGCGGCAAGTCGTCGCTCGCCCGAGGCGCGCCCTGCCCAGCCTCGGCGCTGCCAGGCCCCTCAGCGACCGTCACAGCGAGCGCAGCCCACGTTTCCGCAGACGGCTTTGTGCAACAGCCACCGTCCATACCGGGCATCACGGCCGACGGCCAGGAGACGCTCGTGTGTCGTGCAATCCGACGGCGCCGGCTCGCTGAGCGTAGGCTCCGTGGGATGAGCGATTCAGCCCACTTCACCGCCGAGGAGGCTCATGCGGCCGGCGAGCGGATCGGCGTCGACTGGGGGACATCGCAGTTCGAGGTCGAACAGCTGCGGATAGGAATGGATGTCGAGCTCGAGCACGGCACGCAAGATCTCGCGACCAACGTCACCGATGACGACGTGACCGTGACCGCGAAGATCGCGCGAGCGCACCTCAACGAGTTCCCGGACTACTACACCCGCCTGGCCGTCATGGAGGCCGAGGCGAGGGCCTACTGGGCCGCGCAGGGCGAGTAGCCTGCGCATCCATTGATGAACGCGCTCTTGGCGTAGGTGTATCCCTCACGGTCCTCGCGGAAGCGCGCGGCTCATGTTCGCTCACTGACGGGCGCGATCTTGCCAGTCAGCTCTCTTTTGTACATATCCGGGGGGCAGTGCGCCGTCGAGCCGCTCGATCACCTCGAGCCACTCAAGGGCGGATTTGAAGTGCCCATCGGCGGCGTCGCGCTCGGCGAAGACCAGGGAGAGCTCACGAGCCTCGTCGTGTGACTCCTGGAGCCTCGCGGGCTCCTGAGTCGACGGCGGACGATCTTTTAGCGTTTCGTCGCGGGTAAGCGGCTTATGGTTGGCGAGGTAGGGCGCCAGGTAGCGGCCGGCGATCTTGCTGGGTGGCCACCAGAGCGGGTTGTGGGCGGTCTCGAAGGAGTCGCCGGCCGTGCCTGCGATCTGTGCGCGCATGTAGGTCGGGGCAATGCCGGTGAGGAGCATGCCCCTGAGTGTCGGTCGGATGGGAGCTGGCGTCACGGCGGCGCCCATCTGTGCCGCGATGGACTCGGCGGCTGCATCGGCCTGCTGGGTGGCGATGCCTCCTTGCTTGACCGGGAAGCTAGTTCCATCGCCAGCGGCGTACACGTCTTCAAGGCCGGTGACCCGGCTGTGCTCGTCCACAGTGATGAAGCCGGTCGCGTCGGAAGGCAGTCCCGGCAGAGCGGGGCCCTCGAGTTGCGCAAGGGTGACCACGTCATCGACCTCGAGCGTGGCGCTGGGGTGGAGATGGAGCTTGCCATCTTGAATCTTCTCCGCGTAGGCGCCTGCTTTGAGCGCTATTCCGCGGTCCCCCAGCAGGTTGCGCAGCATGCGGCTGGCGCTCGGTCCGAACACCGCCAGTGGATCGGCCTCGGGCGTGACGATGGTGAGCTCGGCGCCGATCACGCCGCGCTCGGACAGGTGCGAGGCGGTCAGCAGCGCGAGCTCATAGAGCGGCAGCGTCCAGCTGACGCCGGCGGGGTTGACGAAGGACAGTCGCTGGTCGGAACCGCTCTCGAATCGCTCGAGCAGCGCCCGGAACGCCGCCACGTCCTCCGCTCCACCGAAGTGCAACGCGCCCTCCAGCCAGTCACGCCGCCGAGCGCCGACCGCGATGACCAAGGCGTCGTAAAGGAGCTCGCTGCCGCTGGCGAGGAGGACGCGCTGGTTCTCGGCGTCGACGCGCGCCAGCGAGTCAACGTGCAGTTTGGCAATCTGCTCGCTGGCGATCTCGACGAGTTCGAAGAGGTGAGTCTCGGCAAGATCGAAGGGCGCCGCCACCGCGAGTGGCTGGTAGACAAACTGGCGGTTGGGGGCGACCAGGTGCAGCTCCGCCCCGACCCCGGACTGAAAAAGCGCGCGCAGCGCCAGTAGGGCCTCGATCGCCGCGACGCCACCACCGCAGATAACGATGCGCCTCGCACTCCGCGATCCGTGCGGTTCTCCCATCGTCAGCCTGGAGCGGTGGGTCACGGAGAACGCCGGGTTCTGTTGGGCTTTCCGTGACCTGAAGCGCTTTTGGTCACGGCGGAGGCTAGGCCTCGGCTTCGTGTTCGCGGTAGTGCTCGCGCCAGATCAGCCGGTAGATCGGGATTCCGCGTGGGATGCCGCGTATGCCTGGAATGAACGGGATGCAGATGAACGCAAGGCTCAGCACGCCCATCACCAGCATCACGAGAATGTCCGCGTTTTCGGAGGCCTTGAACGGTTCGACCTGATACCAGACGGTGTACAGCCACAGCCACGTCTGGCCCGGGTAGCTGCCCGTCTCGTTCATCATGCCCCACTGCGTCGCCGAGCAGATGCTGGGCTTCAGCACGTTCTGCGAGCAGGCCGCCGTCGGCCATGAACAGCAATGGCTTGGTGTAGTCGGTCTGGAAGAACTGTCGGCTGGTCAGCAGGCTGCCGTCCAAGCCGCCGCTCTTTGCGAGGTCCAGCAGGCCACTCATCATGGTCGGGACAGGGCCGGCCCGGCCGGCTTTGACAGCCACCGAACCGGTAGTCGGGTCGACCGAGACATCCTTGCTCGGCGCCTTGTTTTCTTCCGACGCGGTTTCGTAATCTTCCAACGGCTTGGCGAAGGCTTCCGCCCATGCCGTTCGTGTCTTTTCGGGCGCCGCCTGATATTGGGCGATGGCGCTCTGCAGCGCGGGGTTGTCGGGAACAGTCTTCAGAGGGTCGATCACGAAGTCGTTGGCGGTGTTGATCGGATGGCTGACGCCCAGCCATTTCTGCGGATAGAGGAACGCGGCATGCTGGCCATCGGCGTTGTGGTTGTACGGCGGGCCATAGGTGGCGGTGTCGCTGGTGCCGGCTAGCTCCTTTGCCGCCGCAGTAACGAAGTTGACGGGCTGTTGACGAGACCACTGCGCGACGGTGCTCGGGCGATCGTCCGGCGAGGAGAACAGCACGGTCAAGAGGATCGTCAGGAGCAAGACGACGCCGACCGCGATGCACAGCTCTTTGACCAGGTCGTATGGCGCGTATCCGCCCTTCCACTCGGCTGTTTGCGCTTCGCGTCGCGACCAGCGCGGGCGGGTCACGACGACGTTCCCTGCGCGCCGGACGCCGGAGGCGCTGGCTCGGGGGCGGTCTGTGAGGAGACCAGCTTCCTGTCGAGCTCAAACGGCGGGACTACGCCGTGCTTACGCACGAGCAGGACGTGCGCGACCACGAGGGCGATCACGGCCACCGGTAGCAGTAGGACGTGGTAGCTGTACATCTGCCCGAAGTTGGTGACGTTGAAGAACGCGCCGACGCCGACTGAGTTCAGACCGTCCTTGGCCTGCGTGGCGATCCATTGCGCGTCGAAATTCTGTTGGGAGACATAGCCGGTCAACGCTGCGGGAACCGCGACCAGGAACGTGATGGCTCCTGTGACCCACACGCGTGAGCGCCCGCCACGCCACGCGGCCATCCAGTACTTGCCCCACAGGTGGATGACCATGAAGAAGAAGAACAGCTCCACCGACCACAGGTGGATGCTGTTGAAGAAGTGTCCGATGCCGGTGTAGTGCCACCAGGCCGGTCCCTTGAGCGCGAGGATCGTGCCAGAGCCGATGATCACCACCAGCGAGGCGAGGCTCGCCACCCCGAACACGTAGATCCAGGAGGCGACGTACGTCGGCTGACTGTCGGGGAGCAGCTTCTCGGGCGGCAGCACCGCTACACCGGCCTCCCGGACGCGCACGGTCCACGACTTCGGTCGCGGTTGCGAGACGCTCATGAGCCGCCCGGCTGTCGACGCGCCGCGCGGCGCGCAGCGGCGCCGGGGAACGGCAGCGCGACCGCGATCGCGAACACGACCAGCATCACCGCGATCACGATCACGTTCGACAGCGACAGCTTGATGAACCCCCAATGCACCAGGTGCGCCGGGTGATTCAGGTTGAAGACCGCCCCCATCACGGCTGCGCTTATCGGTGACAACACCCGCCTCCCATACCTCAGTAGCTGGAGCTGCGGCCTCAGTCGAGGCACCTGCTCGGTCGTTCGTCAGCTGTCGCACCCTACAGGCGCCACGGCATCGCAGTCATCCGTACTTCTCACTGTTCGTGCGGAAAACACGCACCGCAGCCGCGGATGAGCACTGAGCGTCGTCAATGCTTGCCGACGGGTTGTCTTGCGAAGCCGTCGCTCCTACGGTCTCCGTGGTTTGCGGCGTTCTCACGCCGCGGCTCGCGGGCGGTCGAGCAACTCCAAGTAGGGCGCCAGGTACTTCGCTGCGATCTTCGCGACCGGGCTCCCGGCGGCTCGGTTGGAACTGCGAGCCAAACCCGTGCCCGCCGGTAATTTGCGCCTCCATGTAGTACGGCCGCTCGTCGGTCATCAACATTCCGCGTAGCAACGGGTGGAACGGCTCGGGATTGATCTCCACCCCCGCTAGCTTCGCGACCGATTCCGCGACCACGTCGGCTTGCTGGGCGCTCACCCCGCCCTGCTTACGGCGAAGTCGGTCGCATCGCCGGCAGCGAACAACGGGCCGCAGTCGGGGACCCGACCGAAGGGGTCAACGCGGATGAACCCCTCGGCGCTGAGAGGGAGGCCGCGTCGCGAAGGGCCATACAGCTCGGGCAGTGCGACTACCCGGTCAACGTGCAGGTGACGGTCGTCGGGGCGGATCATGATCTCGCCCTGCTCGGGGATCTCCGCGTAGGCCGAGGTGATCGTGTTATGCCCGCGTCTCCGAGCAGCTGGGCGACGCTCGCGAAGCCTCCTCGCCGAAAATCGCGAGCGGTGAGTCCTCGGGCGTGACGATTGTGACTGGCATCTCGATGTCCATGTCAAAGGCGCGCCCTGCAGTCATCAGTGCGAGCTCGTACAGCGGCAACGGCCACGCCATGCGGCCTGGCGAGACGAAGGCGATGCTCTTGATGTAGCCGAGCTCCACGTCTTGGATCAAGCCGTGAAGCGTCTGCTCCATCGTTCTGTCGTCGATCGTCAGCGTGTGCTTAGCGGCGGGAGATGCGCGCACCGAGCGCGAGTACGAGGGCGTCGTAGTGGAGTTCTTCTCCGTTGCCGGTGTGGGCGATCTTGTTCTCGTGGTCGACCCAGTCGAGCGTTCCGTTGACGAGCTGGCGTCGAGATCACGAGCGATCCGAGCGAGTGGGTAGCGGTCGCTCCAGCGAAGGAGAACGGTTCGGGGACGGTCATCGGCCGGTACACGAACTCTCCGTTGGGGGCCAGCACCGTGACCTTGACGCGGTCGGCGGCGAGGTGCTGCAGGGCGAGTGCCGTCTCGATTGCGGCGACGCCGCCGCCGGCGATCACGACCCTGAACTTCTCTGAGTGGGTGTCTTGAGTGGTCATGTCCAAAAGGCTAGATTCGCGCGCACGCCTTGACAGCCGAGCAAAGTCCCCCTCTCGGTAGCGGAGAACTACGTAGCCGCCCTGCCCGAGGCCACGTCCTTTTTCGCGTCTTTGTCCAGAGCGGAGTCTGGGTAGCACGCGCGATGAAAGTGCTGGCCGGGTTCCCCGCCGATCTGCGGCTCGGCGGCGACCGAACTCATGCGTGCCTGTCCATCGCCACCAGCACCAACGGCTCGTAGGTGCCGATCACGTCGCAGCAACGGCAGCAGGTCATCTGCTCAGGAATCGCCCTCGGCGCTGCTTCCCCGTGCTCGGCAGCAGCGATCTGGGGCGTGGCTGGGGATTGAGTGGACGAGTTGTTCATCTGTCGATTGGTTCCACCTCAACGCTGCCAGCCGGGTCTTTGAAAGCCGTCCGTAGGCTCCCGCAGCCCGGCGGCGAGGAATACGCATAGCGGAGCTCGAGGCAGGGAACAGGCAGCTCAGCGCCGGTCGCACGGGGACCACCATTCAGGGATTTCTACGCACGTTGGTGCGCTCCGTCTTGGCTCTACGGGACTAAGCTCTGAGCGGGGTGAGCTCGACATCCGGGGAGCAGTGGATTCGCCGCCTGCTCGATGTGGGTCGAACGCTGATGACCGAGCTCGACCTCGCCGCAGTGCTCGACCGGGTGCTGGAGACTGCGCGCGAGCTCACAGGCGCCCGCTACGCAGCGCTCGGCATCCTCAACGAGCAGCGCTCGGAGCTCGAGCAGTTTCTCGACCTCGGGTGTAGACGAGGCGACCCATCGCGCCATCGGCGACCTTCCGCGCGGACGAGGCGTGCTCGGCACGTTGATCGAGCACCCGCAGCCGCTTCGCCTGCAGGATGTCGGCCAGCATCCCTCAAGTTACGGCTTCCCCGCCGGGCATCCGCCGATGCACAGCTTCCTCGGCGTGCCGATCCTGATCCGCGGGCAGGCGTGGGGCAACCTCTACCTGACCGAGAAGCAGGACGGCGACTTCACCGAGCGCGACGAGGAGGCCGCGACGATCCTCGCCGACTGGGCGGCGATCGCGATCGACAACGCGCGCACGTACGAGACGAGCGAGCGCCGCCGCGTCGAGGCCGAGAAGGCGATCCGTGGCCTGGAGGCCACGCGCGACGTTGCCGTGGCGATCGGCGGCGAGATCGCCCTCGAGCACGTGCTGGAGCTGATCGTCAAGCGCGGTCGCGCGCTGGTCGGCGCGCGCAGCCTCGTGATCATGCTGCGCGACGGCGAGGATCTGGTCGTGCACGCGAGCGCCGGTCACGCCACCGAGACGCCGGCGCGCGCCTGCCGATCGCCGACTCGACCTCCGGGCAGGTGCTGCAGCGCCGCCAGGCTGAGCGGATCACAGACGTGCAGGCAAGGCTGCGTATCGCGCCGAGCGCGTTCGGCGTGACGACGCGCAGACCGCGCTACTCGTGCCGATGATCCATCGCGGCGAGTGCCGTGGGCGTGCTGGCAGCGTTCGATCGGGGGATGGAGGGCAGCGTGTTCGGCGAGAACGACGAGCAGCTACTGCGCACCTTCGCCGCGAGCGCGGCAACGGCCGTGGCGCTCGCGCAGAGCGTACAGGCCGACCGACTGCGCAGCTCGCTGGCAGCGGCAGACGCCGAGCGCCGACGTTGGGCGCGCGAGCTTCACGACGAGACGCTGCAGAGCCTTGGCGGGCTGCGGGTGCTGCTGTCCTCGGCTCTTCGCGGCAACGAGCTTGAGGGCACGCAAGACGCGATGCGCCAGGCCGTCGAGCAGATCGAGCACGAGATCGCCAACCTGCGAGCGATCATCACCGAGCTGCGCCCGGCCGCGCTCGACGAGCTGGGGCTGGGAGTCGCGATCGAGGCGCTGCTCGATCGCCACCGCGAGCAGAGCGGCTTCCAGGTGGATGGCGAGATCGCGCTACCCGATCCCGGCGCCGGGGAGGAGCGCTTGGACGAAGATCTCGAGACGACCGTCTACCGGATGGTCCAGGAGGCGCTGACCAATGTCGCCAAGCACGCGCGTGCCGAGCGCGTGCGTGTTGCGGTCAACGCCCTTGACGGCGAGCTTCGTATCGAGGTACGGGACGATGGCGTCGGCTTTGATCCCGACAGCGCCGACGAGGGGTTCGGCTTGGCCGGCATGCAGGAGCGCGCGGCTCTGGCCGGCGGCACGCTGAGCCTCGACTCTGGCACGCAGGGCACGCTGCTGGCGGCCTGCCTACCGCTGCGTCGTGTAAGCGACGAGCCCGGCTCAGGCTCGCAGCAGGCCGCGTCGTAGCGCGTAGGCGACCAGTTCGGCGCGCGTCGCCAAGCCAAGCTTTCGGTGTATCCGCGCCCGGTGCGTCTCGACCGTGCGAGGGGAGAGGTGAAGCTGCTCGGCGATCTCAACGCTCGTGTGTCCCAGCGCGATCAGCCGCAGCACCTCCACCTCGCGTACTGTCAGGCTGTCCTTCCCAATTGCGCGCTTCAACTCATCCAGCGGCAGCGCAAGGCACGGGCTCACGTACTGCTCGCTGCGGGCGGCCATGCGGATCGCCTCAGGCAGCTCCTCATCAGCGCGGTCCTTCAGCACGAAGCCGACGGCGCCGGCGGCGAGCGCGCGCTGCGCGAAGACCGGGTTCTCCTCCATCGTCACGATCACGATCTGCATCTCGGGCAGCCTCTCGCGTAGCTGGCGGATCGCTTCACTTGAGGACCCATCGGGCATGCCCAGGTCGAGCACGAGCACGTGTGGCTGATGCGCGTCGACACGGCGCACGAGCGAGGCCAGATCGTCAACCTCAGCGATTACCTCCACGCCCTGCTCGCCGTCGAGCAGCAGGCGAAGCGTCCGGCGCATCAGCGCGTGATCGTCGGCAAGCACCACGCGGATGTTCTGCGAGGCGGCGAATGGAGCCGAGTCAGTGATCGCGGCCGCGAGCTTGAGGTGCGGCATGTCCATGAGCTCAAGCTACGCCCGATGTCCCGCTTTGGCCTCCGGGTGAACAACCCGACCCGCTGCGGAAAAGCACGCAGTCAGGGCAATGCAGTAGCCCATCGCCCGGACCGCGCCAAAGCGGCGAGCACGGTCGGGCTTCACTCCATATAGGGCGGCAATGCGCCAAGCGCGCCGAGCACCCTCGCGTACTGCTCGTCGAGCGTCGTCTCGGTGTCCGGCTGAGCACGCTCGCACTCGGGAGGCGCTCCCCGCGCGGAGGTAACCGCATGTACGTAGTTCTCCGCAGCCGCGCCGTGGCTTGCCGCCGATGGCGAGCGGCGCGAAAGCTCCGAACATCACTGGCATGCAGAGTCAGCACCCGGCGGGCCGGGCATGAGCGTCGTGATCCGCACCGAGAGGCTGAGCAAGCGCTATGGCGAGACGCTCGCCCTGAGCGATCTCGACCTGTCTGTAGAAGCCGGGGAGGTCTACGGCTACCTCGGGCCCAACGGCTCGGGCAAGACGACGACGATCCGCCTGCTGCTCGGCTTGCACCGGCCGAGTGCCGGGAGCGTCGAGCTGTTCGGCATCGACGCCTGGCGGGACCCCGTGGCGGCACATCGCCGCGTCGCCTATGTCGCCGGCGAGCCATTTCTTGGCCGAACCTCACCGCCGCGGAGACCTTCGAGTTCCTTGCGCGTATCCGGGGCGGCGCCGACGTCGCCTACCGCAATGAGCTCACCGAGCGCTTTCGCCTCGACGCCGACAAGAAGGTCAGGGCACTGTCGAAGGGCAACCGCCAAAAGGTGCAGCTAATCGCCGCCTTCGCCAGCCGCGCCGAGCTGCTGATCCTCGACGAGCCGACCAGTGGCCTCGATCCCTTGATGGAGGTCGCCTTCCGCCAGACGGTGACAGAGGCAAAGCAGCGCGGGCAGAGCGTCTTCCTTTCCTCGCACATCCTCAGCGAGGTCGAGGCGCTGTGCGACCGCGTCGGGCTGCTGCGCGACGGCAGACTGATCGACCAGGGCACGTTGGCCGAGCTGCGCCACCTCAGCGCGCAGACACTGGACGTCACGTTCACCGGCGAGGTCCCGCGTATCGGCGCTCTCCCCGGCGTCCAGGTCACAAGCGCCGGCCCGAGCTCGCTTCACTTCGAGGTGACGGGCTCGGTGACGCCCGTGATCGACGCGCTCGCCGGGCACCCGGTCAGCGCGCTCAGTAGCCGTGAGCCCTCGCTCGAGGAGATCTTCCTGCACCACTACGCCACGCCCAACGGCGATGCGCGCACTTAGCGTGATCGCCCGGCGCGCGTTCGCCGATGCGCGCGTCCGCACGATCGCCTTCGCCTACCTGTTCGCGGGCAGCACGTACGCGAGCGTCGCCGGCTATCGATCGGCCTACTCGACGCGCGCCGAGCGCCTGTCCTTCGTGCACAGCTTCGCCGGCAACGACGCCGTTCGGTTGTTCTTCGGGACGCCCCACGACCTGCTAAGCACCGGCGGCTACGCTGCCTGGCGAGTAGGCGGATTGCTCTCGATCTTCGCCGGGGCCTGGGGGCTGCTCGCGGCGGTACGTGCGCTGCGCGCCGAGGAGGATGCCGGGCGCGCCGAGCTTCTGCTCTCGGGCACGGTCAGCCGCCGCGGCGCCTACATGGCTGTGCTCGCGGCGATCGCTGCCGGCACGGCGATCCTCTGGGCGGCCGCCTTCCTCGCGCTCTTGCTCGCCGGGCTAGCCGTGGGCAGCTCGGCCTACCTGGCGCTTGCGATCGTCTCTGTCGTGCCGGTGTTCGCCGGCATCGGCGCGCTGAGCAGCCAGCTTGCCCCAACACGGCGGATCGCCACCGAGCTCGCCAGTGCGGCACTGCTGATCGCCTTCCTGCTGCGCGTGGTCGCCGACACGGCCAGTTCGCTTCAGTGGCTGCGCTGGGTCAGTCCGCTGGGCTGGGTCGAGGAACTGCGCGCGTTCACCGCAGCGCGGTCGCTCGTGCTGCTGCTCCCAGTTTTCGCAGGCGCCGCGCTGCTCGCGATCGCCGGCACGATCTCCAAGCGGCGCGACCTCGGCGCCGGGCTGTTGCCCGCGCATGAGCGCCGGAGACCAAACCTCCGCCTGCTCTCCTCGCCGATCGCCGAGACGCTTCGCGAGGAGCGCGCGAGCCTCGGCGCATGGCTGCTCGCCAGCGGCTTCTTCGCGTTCATCGTCGGCGTGATCTCCACGAGCATCCGCTCGGCCGGTCTATCCGGCGGTGTGCAGCGCGAGCTGCAGAAGCTCGGCGCCGTCTCGATCACGACTCCCGCCGGCTACATCGGCTTCTGCTTTTTGTTCTTCGTGCTCGTGGTGAGCCTGTTTGCCTGCTCGCAGCTTGCGGCCGCGCGAGCCGCCGAGGCAGATGAGCAGCTGGAGACCCTGTTCGCGCTACCCGTCGATCGCCGTGCATGGCTGGCCGGGCGGCTCGCGCTTGCGTTTGCCGGCGGCGTGGCGATCGCACTGTTCTGCGGCCTCTGCGCCTGGGCTGGGGCAGCCAGCCAGAACGCTGGCGTCTCGCTGTCGCAGATGCTCGGCGCCGGCGCCAACTGCCTGCCCGACGGCGCTGCTGTTCCTCGGGCTCGGCGCGCTGATCTTCGCGCTGGTCCCGCGCGCGAGCGCCGGCGTCACTTTGGCCTCGTCGACCTTGCGTTCGTCTGGCAACTGTTCGGCGGCGTGCTAGAAGCGCCACGTTGGCTGCTTGAGCCTCACGCCCTTCCAGCACGTCGGGCTCGTACCGGCGCAAGCGTTTCGCGCCGGCGCCGCAGCCGGGATGCTCGCGATCGCCGCGGCGGGGATGATTGCGGCGGTGTGGCGATCTTTAGGCGGACGCGACCTGCAGGGGAGCTAACGATGCTGCAAAAGGTCGCCGTCGGGCGCTGGTCGCTGGACGCGTACGAGGGCGTCGTGCCCGAGCCGATCATCAGGAGCTGCGCGAGCACGCCCGTGCTCTGAAGGGCGCGCGCATCCTGCAGATCAACGCGACGGCCTACGGCGGCGGCGTCTCAGAGCTCTTGCGCTCGGCGGTGCCGCTGCTGCGCGACCTCGGGCTCGACGTCGACTGGGAGGTGATCGCCGGCAGCCCTGAGTTCTTCGCTGCGACCAAGGCACTACACAACGGGCTGCAGGGGGCAAGCAAATCACTCAGCTCCGCCGAGCAGGCCGCCTACCTCGACTGCGCGCGAGAGAACGCCGCCTCACTTGACGACGGCTATGACTTCGTGATCGTCCACGATCCGCAGCCCGCCGCACTGCTGCAAATCCACGGCAAGCGCGACGCGCACTGGGTATGGCGCTGTCACATCGACACCTCAGAGCCCGATGCCGAGACGTGGGCGTTCCTGCGTCCGTATCTCGCCGACTTTGACGCTGCGGTCTTCACGATGCCGCAGTTCGTACCGCCGGACTTCCCGGTCCAGCGCGTCGAGGTGATCGCTCCGGCCATCGACCCGCTCAGCCCGAAGAACCTGGAGCTCGATCTTGGCACCGAGCGTCAGATCCTCGACTGGATCGGCGTCGAGCTCCCCGGCCGCCTGGTCACACAGGTATCGCGCTTTGACGCCTGGAAGGACCCGCTGGGAGTGCTCGCCGCCTACCGGCTCGTGCGCGAGGAGATTCCAGAGCTGCAACTCGCGCTAGTCGGCTCGATGGCGCTCGACGACCCCGAGGGCTGGGAGGTCTACGGCCAGGTCGCAGAGCACGCCGCCGACGATCGGCAGATCCACCTCTACACCAACCTCAACGGCGTCGGCAACGTCGAGGTCAACGCCTTTCAGCGCCTCTCGGAGGTGATCGTGCAGAAGTCGGTCCGCGAGGGCTTCGGCCTGGTCGTCTCAGAGGCGCTGTGGAAGGGCACGCCCGTCATCGCCGGGCGCGCCGGCGGCATTCCGCTGCAGATGCCCGACGGCGTCGGCGGCAGGATGGTCGACTCCACCGAGCAGTGCGCGCAAGCGATGCTCGAGCTGTTGACAGACCGCGCCCTGGCCGAGCAACTCGGCTCAAGCGGACGCGAGCATGTGCGCGAGCACTTCCTGCTGCCGCGCCTTTTGATGGAGGAGCTGCGGTTGCTGGCAAGTCTCGGCTGAGTCTCCGAGCAGCGCCTCGCCCGAGAGCGCGAGCAGGTGCACGCCCTCGGCGCTCTCCAGCGAAAAGCCCATCGCGGGGCCGGGCGGAGAGGCCGATCCGCAGAGTCGGGTCGCTGCCAGCGCTCGTCCTGATCGCGATCGACGTAGACGGGGGTGCTCGCCCACGACGCCCAGGAGCACGTCGTGGGGACCGGCGGGCAGCTCCCCGGCGGGCAGGCAGATCGGCGAGCTGCCGTCGCAGCAGCCGCCGGACTGGTGGATCACCAACGGGCCGTAGCGCCCCGCCAGGCGGTCGAGCAGCTCGAGCACCGCCGGCGTCGCGCTGACGCGGGACTCGCCGTCAGCGGCCATCTCCTAGAAGAACCCGAGCGCTCCGGGTCATAGCTGACGAGCAGGCACTTCGTCTGGGTGTAGTGGTCGAGCATCATCCGGTGATTCTCGCGCCCGACTCCCGAGGACTTGTAGCCGCCGAACGCGGCTCCCGCGGGGTACAGGTGGTAGCAGTTGGTCCACACGCGACCGGCCTTGATCGCACGGCCCATGCGAAATGCCCGGCTGCCATCGCGAGTCCAGACGCCGGCGCCGAGGCCGTACATCGTGTCGTTGGCGATCTGAAGCGCCTCGGCCTCGTCCTTGAACGTCGTCACGGCGAGCACCGGGCCGAAGATCTCCTCCTGGAAGATTCGCATGTGTTCGGTGCCCTTAAAGACGGTCGGCTCGAAGAAGTAACCGTCTGCCAGCTCACCCTCGATCTCCGCGGCGGCGCCCGCCGATCAACAGCTCGGCGCCCTCTTCCAGTCCGATCTGCACGTAGCTTTCGATCTTCTCCAGCTGCGCCTTTGAGACCTGTGGGCCGATCTGCGTAGAGGGGTCAAGCGGATTGCCCTGGCGGATCGCGCGGATCCGCTCCAGGCAGCGTCCCACGAACTCCTCATAGATCGACTCCTGGATCACCGCGCGCGACGGGCACGTGCAGACCTCGCCCTTGTTGAACGCGTAGAGCACGAGCCCCTCGATCGCCTTGTCCAGCAGCGCATCGTCGGCGTCGAGGATGTCGGCGAAGAAGATGTTCGGCGACTTGCCGCTCCGAGCTCGGTCGTCGAGGGGATCAGGTTCTGCGCGGCATAGCCCATGATCAGCCGTCCGGTCACGGTCTCGCCGGTGAAGGCGATCTTCGCGATCCGCTTGCTGGAGCCCAGTGCGCGGCCGACCTCGCCGCCCGAGCCGTTGACGACGTTGATAACGCCCGCCGGCACGACGTCCTCGATCACCTCGATCAGCTTCAGCAGCGACCACGGGGTCGGGCTGGCGGGCTTGATCACCGTGCAGTTGCCCCCGGCGAGCGCCGGCGCGAGCTTCCACGCCGCCATCAGCAGCGGGAAGTTGAACGGGATGATCTGACCGACCACGCCGAGCGGCTCGCGGAAGTGGTAGGCGTAGGTCTTCTCGTCGATCTCGGAGATCGAGCCCTCCTCGGCGCGCACGGCCCCGGCGAAGTAGCGGAAGTGGTCAATCGCCAACGGCAGGTCGGCACCGAGCGTCTCGCGCACCGGCTTGCCGTTCTCCCAGCTCTCGGCGACCGCCAGCCTCTCCAAGTTCTGCTCGATCGCATCGGCGATCGCGTCGAGCACGGCCGCGCGCTCGGCCGGGGAGCGACGGCCCCACTCGTCCTTGGCGGCGTGCGCGGCGTCGAGCGCGAGCTCGACGTCGGCGGGCGAGGAGTCCGCCACCTCGCAGAAGGCCTCGGCCGTCGCCGGCGAGAGGTTCTCGCGATAGCGCCCGTCGATCGGGGCCACCCACTCGCCGCCGATGAAGTTCTCATAGCGGCCCTTCAGCTCGACGACACTGCCGGGCTCACCGGGTGCCGCGAAGATCGTTGGTGCGTCGACTGCAACTGCCATGAGAGTCCTCCTGGGGTCGTGTTGCTCTGGGCTTGTTGGGGTTTCGTGCTCAGGCGGTCGCGCCGACGCGTACGCCGTCGCTCGCGCTGCTTGAAACGGCGGGCATGCGAAAGACCATCCGCGGCGCCGGCGCGCTGCCGTCGAGCACCTGCGCGATCGCCTCGTTGACGTCGTCGAGCTCGCGCTCGACACGCTCGACCTTGGTGCGTCCGCGGCGATGGAGCTCGAAGACCTCCTCGAGGTCATGGTGGGTGCCGACGATCGAGCCCTTGACCGTCAGGCCGCCGAGCACCGTCTGGAAGATCGGCAGGCGCATCTCGTTCTGAGCGGGCAGACCTACGCACACCAGCGTGCCACCCCGCGCCAGCGAGCCGAGCGCCTGCTCGAAGGCCGACGGGCTGACGGCGGTGGAGATCGCCTGGTCGGCGCCGCCGAGCGCCTGGATCGCCGCGATCGGGTCCTGTTCGCCGACGTGCACGACGTGCTCGGCACCGAGCTCGCGCGCCGTGTTCAGCCGCTCCTCGTTGATGTCGACGGCGACGACCGCCGCGCCCGTCGTACGCGCGTACTGGATCGCCAGGTGTCCGAGGCCACCGGCGCCGAACACGGCGACCAAGCCGGCCGATGATGCACCTGAGACCTTGACCGCCTTGTAGGTCGTGACGCCGGCGCAGGTCAGCGGTGCGGCATCGAGCGGCTCGACGTCGTCGGGCACGCGCACCACGTGGCGCGCGTAGCCGATCGCGTACTCGGCAAACCCGCCGTTCATGCCGTAACCGGTGTTGATCTGCGATTCGCAGAGCGTCTCTGAGCCGGAGTTGCAGTAGCGGCAGTCGCCGCAGGCGTAGCCGAGCCACGGCAGCGCTACGCGCATCCCCTCTTGCAGGCCGTGTGAGTTGCCCGAGCCGAGGCGCTCAATGATGCCGACGCCCTCGTGGCCGGGGATGAACGGCGGATTCGGCTTGACCGGCCACTCGCCGCGCGCGGCATGGATGTCTGTGTGGCAGAGGCCGCAGGCCTCGATACGCACGAGCACCTGCTCGGGGCCGGCCGTGGGGATCGGTACGTCCTCCAGGGCGAGGGGCTGGTCGAAGCTGTGGACGATCGCGGCCTTCATCGGGGACTCTCCTCGGTAGGGGAGTCCAAGATCACATCTCGCCGCCCGCGCGCCATCCGCAATAGGCGCGGCACCGGCTCAGTAGTCACCACGGAGCTGGCACCTCCCTCGCACGCTCGTGGCGCCTCGGCGCGGGTCCTGGCGCCTTGTCCTGCGGCCTGCTCAGGAGGCCTTGGCGCCCGCCACGACGCGGCGTGCAGGTCTGTGCGTGCTCCAGCGCGAGGCGCGGTGCGGGATCCAGTGCTCGCGTTCAGGGACGCGGCGGGCGACGGCGGTGCCGGGAGTGCGCACGCGGTAGAAGTGGCGCTTGCCGAGTTCGATCAGCACAAGGTAGACGACGATCATCCCCGCGAGCGGCCGCGAGGAACTCGCCGGCAAAGCGCGTGAACCCGAGTACGTGAGCCAGCGGGGAGAACGGCAGCGCAACGCCGATCGCGACGCAGGTGATGCGTGGCGATCGTAAGCGGTGTGCTCGGTCTGCTGTGGAAGAACGGCGACGCGGCGGGTGCGGATCGCGAAAATGATGAGGCTCTGCGTGGCGAGCGACTCGACGAACCAGCCCGAGCGGAACAGCGGCGCGTGGGCGTTGAAGACCCAGATCATGATCCCGAACGTGGCGAAGTCGAAGATCGAGCTGATCGGACCGAAGAAGATCATGAAGCGGCGGATGAAATGCGGTGTCCCAGTGCGCAGGGCGCTGCAGCTGCTCCTCGTCGACGTTGTCGGTCGGGATCGTCATCTCGCTCGCGTCGTAGAGCAGGTTGTTGAGCAGGATCTGCGTCGGCAGCATCGGCAGGAAGCTCAGGAACAGCGACGCGCCACCGGCGCTGAACATGTTCCCGAAGTTCGACGAGGTGCCCATCAGGACGTACTTGATCGTGTTGGCGAAGATCCGCCGGCCCTCGACGATCGCCGGCGGCGAGAATCTCGAGGTCCTTGTCGAGCAGAACGATGTCGGCGGCGTCCTTGGCGACGTCGGTCGCGGTCTGCACCGAGATGCCGACGTCCGCGTCGTGCAGCGCGACGGCGTCGTTGACGCCGTCGCCGAGGAAGCCGACCGTCGAGCCGAGCGCACGCTGGGCCTTGATCAGCCGCGACTTCTGCTCCGGGGTTACGCGCGCGAAGATCGTCGTCTGTTCGAGCACTGCCGCAAGCTGGGCGTCGTCGAGATCATCGAGCTGGGTGCCGGTGAGCGTTCCGCGGACCGCAAGGCCGATGTCGGCGCAGACCTTCTGCGCGACGCGGTCGTTGTCGCCGGTGATGACCTTGACCTCCACGTCCAGGCGCCGCAGGCGCTCGAGCGCGTCGTGGGCGTCGGCCTTCGGGCGATCGACGAACGTGAGGAACCCCGAGAGAGTCGAGGCCGTGCTCGTCCTCGGCTCGGCAAGGCTCGTGCGTCCGGCGCCGGCGCGGGTCGCGACGGCGATCACGCGACTGCCAGCGGCGAACTGTTGCATCGAGCACCGCTTGCGCGCACTGGCCGGTAGCTCGGTGCAGCGGGCGAGCACGATCTCTGGCGCGCCCTTGACGATCACCTGCCGCGCGCCCGCTGCCTCGACCAAGACGGAGGCCAGCCGCCGCTGGTAGTCAAAGGGATGCGCGGCCAGGTGCTTGGCGTTGTCGGTTCCGACGTCGATGCGCGTCGCGGTGCGCTCCACAGCGCTTGGTCGAGCTGGTTGCCCCCGACCACGCCGCCCTCTGAGAGCGTCGCGTCGTTGCACAGCAGCCCGGCGCGCAGCACCGCGTCCGAGGCCTTGCCCGTCTGCATCAGAGCGACGCGGCGAAGGTGATGGCTCCCTCGGTCAGCGTGCCTGTCTTGTCGGTGAACAGCACGACGATGTTGCCGAGATCCTCGATGCTCACCAGTCGCTTGACCACGACCATGCGCTCGGCGAGGCGCTTGGCCCCGGTGGAAAGGCTGATCGTGACTATCGCCGGTAGCAACTGCGGGGTCAGTCCCACCGCGATCGCCAGGGCGAACAGGACGGATCCCAGCAGCGAGCGGCCGAGCGAGCACGTTGATCAGCAAGATCGAACCGGCGAGCACCACGGTGACGCGGACCAGCAGCAGCGAGAAGTCGCGCAGGCCGAGCTGGAATGCGGTCTGCGGCTGGCGTTCGCCGAGCTGCAGCGCGATCGCGCCGAACTCCGTCCGGGCGCCGGTGCGACACGACGACGCCAAGGCCGCTGCCTTCGCGCACGACGGTGCCCATGAACGCGCACGAAGCGAGATCCAGCGAAGACTCCGGGGCGCGTCACCGGATCGACTGTCCTTCTCCGCCGGCAAGCGACTCGCCGGTGAGCACGGCCTCATCGCACTCCAGGCCGTCGGCTTGCAGCAGGCGCAGGTCGGCCGGTACGACATCGCCGACCGACAACCGCACGACGTCGCCAGGCACGAGCTCGGTGACATCGACGGCAGTCGGCTTGCCATCGCGCATACCAACGCGGTGTGGCGCAACTGTGAGTGCAGCGCCTCGACCGCCAGCTCCGAGCGGTACTCGTTGAAGAAGCCGAGCCCGACGCTCAGCGCGATGATCACCAGGAT
This sequence comes from uncultured Solirubrobacteraceae bacterium, assembly GCA_963846205.1. GTDB lineage: Bacteria > Actinomycetota > Thermoleophilia > Solirubrobacterales > Solirubrobacteraceae > Palsa-744. The sequence goes on from CAWJVB010000009.1 coordinate 67,534, forward strand.
GATCAGCGCGCCCGTGCGCTCGCCTACCGCAAATGAGGTCAGCGCCGCTGCAACTAGCAAGATCAGCAGTGGATTGCGCAGCTGGCGCGCCATCACCTCCCGCGGCCGGGCACCGTGGCTGCGCAACGCGTTGGCTCCGATCCCGCGCCAACCGCGCAGTCGCCTCGGCTTGCGAGAGACCGGCGCTATTGCAGTGCAGGCGCGAGAGGGCGTCATCTCCCGTCAGGGAAGCGGCGACAGCCAGGGCCATCGTGCTCCAAGCAGGTAGGCCGACCGACGGACGCGTGGCGCGCCGGCGCTTCCGCTGACCGGGACGCACTGCACGTGTTCCTATTCGGCTGTTGAGCGCACCGACAATGAGGTGGCCAATCCACACGCGGGAGGCCGCGGGGGAGACCTGCGAGATGGGGGATCGAGCACGGGCACGACAACACCCATACATCGCAGCTCAGAACGGTCTTATGTTCCGTAGTTTCCCGCTAAGGGCGGGGTGAGACAGACGGATAGACGGCTCGGTCACGGCCCACTGATTACCCACGACCTCGAGCTGGCCCAGGCCTGTGAGCGAACCCTCAGCATCGACACGAGTCGGCTTGTGTCCGCTCCGTAGGCCCCTCCGCGGCGAGGCTAGGCCAGCGCCGCGCGCACCTGGCGGGCGATCTCGCGATCCTCGCGCGCGGGAATCACGAGCGTCGCGACGGTCGCGGCCTCGGCGGAGATCTCGATCTCGCCCTGCGCCGAGTCGTTGCGCTCGGCGTCGATTGCCACGCCGAGGAAGCCGAGACGCTCCACCGCCCCGGCGCGCACGACCGCAGCGTGCTCGCCGACGCCCCCGGTGAACACGAGCACATCGAGACCGCCCAGCGACGATGCCATCGCCGCGATCGCGCCGCGCAGGGCGCGCAGATAGACCGCCAGAGCCAGACCCGCTTGTTCGTCATCCTGCTCGGCGCGTGCCAGCACCTCGCGCATGTCCGCGCTGCCCGACAGGCCGAGCAGGCCCGAGTCGTGCTCAAGCGCGTCTGCCATCTGATCGGGTGTGATGTCCTCGTGCGCCAGCAGCCACAGCAGCATTCCGGGATCGACGCTGCCCGAGCGCGTCGCCATGACCAGACCCTCAAGCGGGGTGAAGCCCATCGTCGTATCGACCGAGACCCCGTCGCAGATCGCGCACACCGACGCGCCCGCACCGAGGTGGCAGCTGACAATCCGCAGTCCCTCGGCCGCCCGCCCGAGCAGCTCGGGTGCGCGCCGCGCAACCCAGCCGTGCGATAGGCCGTGAAAGCCGTAGCGGCGCAGATGCCAGCGCTCACGCCACTCTTGCGGCAGCGCGTAGGTGGCGGCCTCGCCCGGCAGCGTGCAATGAAAAGCGGTGTCAAAGCAGGCAAACGCCGGCAGCTCGGGCAGCGCCTCGCTGACCGCGTCGAGCGCCGCCAGTGACTTGGGCTGGTGCAGCGGGGCGAGCTCACACAGCTCGCGCAGCTCGGACTCGACGTCGCCCTCGATCCGCACGGCCTCGCGGAAGCGCTCGCCGCCGTGCACGATCCGATGCCCGACCGCGTCGGCCTGACCGAGGCCCGACGACAGCGCATCGCGCAGCTCGCCGGGGTCCACTTGGGCGCGCGGCGCGGGCAGCTCCTCGGCCGCGATCGTCTGATCCTCGGCATCCAGCAGCATGAGCTTCACGCTGCTGGAGCCGGCATTGACGACAAGGACTCGCGGCGAGACGGCTATGTCGATGCGCCTTGCTGCGCCGCTTCGTTGCCGGGCCAGTTCCAGTCGGTCACGTCCGGCGGGTCCTCGCCGTGCTCGCGCGTGTAGGCGCGGTGACGCAGCCGCTCATCTGACATCTGCTGGCGCAGCGGCGCGCAACGCTCGGCCAGACCCGGGACGCGGTCGATCACGTCCATGACCAAGTGAAAGCGGTCGAGGTCATTGAGCATCAGCATGTCGAAGGGGGTCGTCGTCGTGCCCTCCTCGTTGTACCCGCGCACGTGGAAGTTGTCGTGCCCGGCGCGGCGGTAGGTGAGGCGGTGGATCAGCGCCGGATAGCCGTGATAGGCAAAGATCACTGGGCGCTCGGTTGTGAACAGCGCGTCGAACTCCAGGTCTGAGAGTCCGTGCGGGTGAACGGTGTCGGGCTCAAGGCGCATCAGGTCGACGACGTTCACAACGCGGATCTTCAGCTCGGGTAGGTGTTCGCGCAACAGCCCGGCCGCGGCGACAGCCTCGAGCGTCGGCACGTCGCCCGCGCAGCCGAGCACGACGTCGGGCTCTCGATCGCCGTCGCTTGAGAAGTCCTCCCAAATGCCGATTCCGCGCGTGCAGTGCGCGAGCGCCTGCTCCATCGTGAGGAAGTTCGGCGAGGGCTGCTTGCCGGCGACGATCACATTGACGTAGTCGCGGCTGCGCAGGCAGTGGTCGGCGACCGACAAGAGGCAGTTCGCATCCGGTGGCAGGTACACGCGCACGATCTCCGCGCGCTTGTTGACCACGTGGTCGATGAACCCCGGGTCCTGATGGGAGAAGCCGTTGTGGTCCTGGCGCCAGACGTGCGAGGAGAGCAGGTAGTTCAGCGAGGCGACCGGTGCGCGCCAGGGGATCTCGCGCGTGACCTTGAGCCACTTCGCGTGCTGGTTGAACATCGAGTCGATGATGTGGATGAACGCCTCGTAGCAGTTGAACAGGCCGTGGCGGCCGCTGAGCAGGTAGCCCTCAAGCCAGCCTTGGCAGAGATGCTCGGAGAGCGCCTCCATCACCCGGCCCTCCGGCGCGAGGTGGTCATCGCTCTCCAGTAGCTCGGCCTCCCATACGCGATTGGTCACGTCAAAGACCGCGCTCAGCCGATTCGACGCCGTCTCGTCAGGGCCCATCAGCCTGAAGCTCTCGCGGTTCTTGCCGATCACGTCGCGGATGAAGTTGCCGAGCACGCGGGTCGGCTCGCTGACGGTCGCGGTCGGGGAGGGCACCTCGACCGCGTAGTCGCGAAAGTCGGGCAGCTCAAGCTCGCGCAGCAGCCGCCCGCCGTTTGCGTGCGGGTTGGCGCCCATGCGCCGCTCGCCGTCAGGAGCAAGCGCGGCGAGGTCGCTGCGCAGCGCCCCGTCCTCGTCGAACAGCTCCTGCGGGCGGTATGAGCGCATCCACTGCTCGAGCTGCGCGAGGTGCTCGGGGTTGCCGGCAAGATCGGACAGCGGCACCTGGTGAGAGCGAAACGATCCCTCGGCCGGCAGCCCGTCGACGATCTTCGGCCCGGTCCAGCCCTTCGGTGAGCGCAGCACGATCATCGGCCAGCGCGGGCGCTCTCGCACGCACTCCTCGCGCGCCTTGCGCTGGAGCTCTGCGATCTCCGCGGCGACCTCCTCGAGCGTCGCCGCCATCAGCTGATGCATCGTCTCGGGATCGTCGCCCTCGACGAACCGCGGCGCGTACCCGTAGCCCTCCAGCAGCGCGCGCAGCTCTGCGTGAGGGATGCGCGCGAGCACGGTCGGATTGGCGATCTTGTAGCCGTTGAGATGCAGCATCGGCAGCACCGCGCCGTCGTGCATGGGGTCGAGGAACTTGTTGGAGTGCCAGCTCGCCGCGAGCGCGCCGGTTTCCGCCTCGCCGTCGCCGATCACGCAGCAGACGAGCAGCTCGGGATTATCGAAGGCCGCACCATAGGCGTGCAGCAGCGAGTAGCCGAGCTCGCCGCCCTCGTGGATCGAGCCGGGCGTCTCCGGCGCGACGTGGCTCGGGATGCCGCCGGGAAAGGAGAATTGACGAAACAGCCGCCGGATGCCCTCGGCGTCTTTGCCGATGTGCGGATAGACCTCGCTGTAGGTGCCCTCCAGATAGACGTTGGCGACCATGCCCGGACCGCCGTGCCCGGGGCCGGCGACGTAGAGCACCTCCAGGTCCCGCTCGCGGATCAGGCGGTTGAGGTGCGCATAGATGAAGTTCAGGCCAGGTGTCGTGCCCCAGTGGCCGAGCAGGCGCGGCTTGGTGTGCTCGATCCGCAGCGGCTCGCGCAGCAGCGGATTGTCGAGCAGATAGATCTGCCCGACCGAGAGGTAGTTGGCCGCGCGCCAGTATTCGTCAAGCGCGCGCAGCTCGGTTGGTGTCAGCGGGCCGGTGAGCGGCGCCATCGTCACATTCTGGGGCACGGCGAACCTCCGGCTCGAGGGTTGGCGGGCCTCTCCATCCTCGTGCACACCGCGTCGCTCGGCCTCCGCTGTTGGGCGCGGGCGCTGTAGGTAAAAGCCCGCAACCACTCGGGTACATGCCCCGCTGTCTAGGACGCTGGCGCCGACTTAGCATCGCCATCAAGCGATCCAGAAGGAGACGACCATGTTCAGGAATGTGCTGGTAGGAGTGGACGGAAGCGCAAACGGTCGCGACGCGATCGCGCTGTCCCGTCAGCTGACTGACCCCGAGGGAACGATCACGCTCGCCCACGTGCACCGCGGCGAGCTCGCCCCGCTGAAAACGATGCAGCCCGGGCTGCAGAAGGCAGAGCGCGACGCGTCGAGCAAGCTGCTCGCCGACGAGCGCGCCGCGACGGGCGTCGAGGCCGAGCTGCGCGACGTAATCGCGCACAGCGTCGGCGCCGGCCTGCACCGCCAAGCCGAGCTGCAAGGCGCTGACCTGATCGTCGTCGGCTCCTGCCGTCACGGCAAGCTCGGCCGCGCCGTGCTCGGCGACGATGCGCGGGCTGCGCTCAACGGCGCTCCGTGCGCCGTGGTGATCGCCTCAAGCGGCTACGCAGACACGAAGGGAGTGGTCTCGACGATCGGCGTCGCGTACAACGGCTCACCGGAGAGCAAGGCCGCACTCGCCACCGCGAAGACGCTTGCCGAGTCGACGGGCGCCAAGGTCCAAGTGCGCCAAGCCTCGTTCATACCGACGACGGCCTACTCGGGCTTCGCCGCAATCGACCTCGGCGACACGATCGAAGAGATGGTCAAGGAGGGCGAACGTCGCATCGCTGAGATCCCCGGCGTCACCGGTAAGGCCGTCTACGGCCCGCCCGACGCCGAGCTCGAGGCATTCAGCGACGAGGTCGACCTGCTCGCCGTCGGCTCGCGCAGCTACGGCCCGATCAAGCGGCTGGTGCTCGGCGGCACCGCCAACTACCTCGCACGCCACGCCGGCTGCTCGCTACTCGTGCTCCCACGCGGAGTTAACAAGCAGAACGCACAGCCGAGCGCCGACGCCGTTGTCGAGCGCAAGGCCGCGGTGGGCGTCGCCTAGTCTTGAGCCGACGCAGCTCTGAGGCAACTCCGAGGCGGGGTCGCGCATGCGGCCCCGCCTCTCTTGTGTGTAGGTACAAATCCGCAACGGCAAGGGTGGATCCTGCGGATGGCGCGGCGGACAGCGCTCCTTAGCATCGCTCCCAAGCGATCGAAAGGAGACGACCATGTTCAAGAACGTGCTTGTAGGAGTGGACGGCAGTGCAAACGGTCGCGACGCAATCGCACTTGCCGGCCACCTCACAGACCCCGACGGCAAGCTCACCCTCGCCAGCGTGCGCGACGGCCAGCTGCACCCCAACCACGCAATCACGCCCGGGATGCTCGAGGAGGAGCGCGAAGCCTCAAACGCTCTGCTGCAGGAGGAACGACAAGCTGTCGCGATCGAGGCTGAGCTGGTGAGCGCCGTCGCCTACAGCGCCGGACGCGGCCTGCACGAACTCGCCGAGGAGCGAGGCGCCGATCTGCTCGTCGTTGGTTCCTGCAGCCATCATGGAGTCCTCGGACGAGCGATGCTCGGCGACGACGCGCGCGCGGCACTCAACGGTGCGCCCTGTGCCGTGGCGATCGCGCCCGCCGGCCTCGCCGAACACCCCGTCGAGCTGCGCAGGATCGGCGTCGCCTACAACCAGTCGCCCGAGAGCAAGCAGGCACTGGCGACGGCGCGCCAGCTGGCCGGTGTGAGCGGCGGCACGATTACCGCGCTTGAAGTCGTCGTGATCCGGACCGTCCTCCACACCGGGCTGATGCCGCCGCTGGTCGGCGCCGGCGTTGACTCGATGCTCGAGGAAGCTCTGGCGCGGATGAAGGCGATGCCTGACGTTGAGGGCCGCGCCGTCTACGGGATCACCGGTGAGGAGCTCGCCCAGTTCGGCGACGAGCTGGACATCCTGGTCGTCGGCTCCCGTGGCTACGGGCCCGTCAAGCGGCTCGTGCTCGGCAGCACCTCCGCCTACCTGGAGCGCCACGCGCGCTGCGCGCTGCTCGTGCTCCCGCGCGGCGCCACCGTCGAGGACGAGGACTCTGCGGGCGCCGAGGCGCAGGTCGGCGAGCCGGTCGGCGCGAGCGTCTGAGCAGCGTCGAGCCGGGCCTCGCAGCAGTCCAGAGCGAGGCCCGGACTCGCGAAGGGCCCACGCGCTCGGCAGACCTTTCGACGGTTCGTCGTCAACGGGAGAAAACCGTGGGCACCCGCTGATTCCTACGTACTTGTCCGCAACAGATCGACAGCGTCGGTCGCTACCTTGACACGATGGCACCTGATGAGCAACCGGCGCACGCAGAGACCGACCAGGAGGCTGAGCCCAAGCCGATCCGCCTCGTCCTCGCCGACGATCACGCGGTCGTGCGCAGCGGGCTGCGGATGCTGCTCGACAGCGAGCCGGGTTTCGAGGTCGTCGCCGAGGCAAGCGACGTCGACAGCGCCAAGCGCTACGTGCGCGGGCACCACCCGCACGTGCTCGTGCTCGACCTGAACATGCCGGGCGGATCGAGCCTGGAGGCGATCCCCGTGATTCGCGAGGAGTCCCCGGACACGCAGATCGTCGTGCTGACGATGCAGCAGGAGCCGGCGTTTGCGCGCCAGGCGCTCGGCGCTGGAGCGCTTGGCTACGTGCTGAAGGAGGCGGCTGACGACGAGCTCGTGCAGGCCGTGCGCAATGCCGCGGTGGGGGAGAGCTACCTGAACCCGCGCCTCGGGGCGCGGATGGCCTCCGAGCCACCGCCGGGACCGCCCGACGATCTCTCAGAGCGTGAGGTCGACGTGCTGCGGCTGATCGCGCTTGGACACACCAACGCGGAGATCGGCGAGCAGCTGTACCTCTCGGTGCGCACAGTCGAGACGCATCGCTCGCACATCCAGCAGAAGCTCAGGCTTTCCACGCGCGCCGAGCTGGTCGGCTACGCGCTCAAACGCGGCCTGATTAGCAGCGCTGCGGACGGGGCCTGACGATCGCATTTGCTCTGCGTTCGTACTCCTTTCAGCCGATGGGCTTGCGCAGCTCACACCATGAGGTCCACCTCAGCTACCGCTCGAATTGGCTGCGGGCGGCGGTGCTTGGGGCCAACGACGGCATCCTCTCGGTCTCGAGCTTGCTATTGGGTGTCGCGGCGTCGGGCGCATCGCGCGTCGCGATTCTCACCGCCGGTATCGCCGGCCTCGTGGCTGGAGCGTCCTCGATGGGCGCCGGGGAGTACGTGTCGGTCAGCTCGCAGCGAGACGCCGAGTTGGCCGACCTGCGCCTAGAGGAGCGCGAGCTGGCCGAGGATCCTGCTGGCGAGCTGCGTGAGCTGACCAGCATCTATCGGCGCCGCGGATTGCCACCGACGCTTGCCAGGGAAGTCGCCGACGCGCTTTCGGACACCGGTGCGCTGGAGGCCCACGCCAGGGATGAGTTGGGCCTCAACGAGCAGCGCCGCGCCCGACCGTTGCAGGCCGCCGGTGCATCGGCTCTCTCCTTCGCTTGCGGCGCGGCGCTGCCGTTGGTGGCTGTCGCAGCGGCAGATCACAAGTACCGCGTGCTCGCTTGCGTCCTCGTCACGCTTCTCGCCCTGGCCGGGCTCGGCGATATCGGTGCTCGCCTGGGTGGCGCACCGAGGCTGCGAGCCACTACTCGCGTACTGGTCTGGGGGGCGGTGGCGATGGCCATGACATCGGGCATCGGCGCTTTGGCGGGGCGAATCGTCTAGACCGATCCCAAGAGCACTCGGAAGGCGCCGGCTGGCCGCGCTCGCTCACGCGGTGTCTCGCACGGTCTCAAACCGCTCTCGGGCAAAGCGCCACGTCGCTGTCGGGAACTCGACCGTGTCGACTCCGTCGCGCAGGCGCACGTCCGCATCAAAGCCGTCGCAGAACACCTCCAGCATTGCCCGGTTTTCCGGCAGCACCTCGGCGACGAATTGCGAGATCCCATGCGTCTCGGCGATCGCAGCGAGACGCTCGATCAGGATCGTTCCCAGCCCGACGCCGTGCAGACGATCAGCGACCTCGACCGCGACTTCGGCGCGATCGTCATCAAGCCGGATAAAGACCGCGTGTCCTACGAGGGCACCCTGCTCGTCGTGTGCAACCAAGCCTAGCCGCCCGTCGCTGCTCGCAGCCGCCCAGAGCGCAGCCGTGTCCAAGTCGACCCCGGCCGTGAAGAACCGAAAGCGCCGCGCCGCGAGGCACAGCCCACCGAGGAACACGCGCAGATCTGCCGCATCTTTCGCTGCGGTCTGTCGGATAGTGACGGCCTGGCCATCGCGCAGCAGCACGCGCTCCTGCGCGGTGGTCGCCATCAGAGCTCCCAGAAGTGCCCGACACGTGCTGCGGCGCGTGAGGTGAGTAGTGGATCCGGCGCGGCCGACGTCGCCCGCTCCTCGCCGCCAAGCGCCAGCAGGGTTTCGGCGATGCAGTCGGCGAGCACCTCAGGCTGATAGCCGCCCTCCAGGACTGCGCCCACGGGTGCGCAAGCGGAGTCAGCGAGATCCCGCGTCTGGCGGGCCATCTCGGCAAACGTCGCCGTCTGCAAACGGCAGTCCGCGAGTGGGTCGGCGATGTGAGCGTCGTAGCCGGCGGAAATCAGAATCAAGTCGGGATCGAACTGATCAGCGGCCGGGATCACCACGTGCTCGAGCAACGAGAGCCACAGCGCGCCGTCGGAGCCGGGCGGCACCGGCAGGTTGATCGTGAAGCCTTCGCCCGCGCCTGAGCCGGCATCCTCGGACTGCCCAGTGCCGGGGAAAGTCCCCGACTCGTGGATGCTCGCGTAGAGCACGTCGTTTCGATATCGAAATGCCTCGGCCGTGCCATTGCCGTGGTGGACGTCCCAGTCGAGGACGAAGACCCGTTCGGCGCCGAGCTCGCAGATCGCCAGCTCGGCCGCGATCGCCACGTTGTTGAACAGGCAGAAACCCATCGCGCGGTCTCGTTCGGCGTGATGCCCTGGCGGACGTACACCGCAGAAGCCGCGCTGGCTTTCTCCTGTCAGCAGCGCGCGAGTCATTGCGCACGCGCCGCCGGCCGCATGAAGCGCCGCACGGTAGGAGGCCGCGCCGATCCATGTTTCGGCGTCGGCTGCGCCGCCGTCCGCGACAGCTATCTCGCGGACGTAACCCACGTGATGGGGGGAGTGGATCAGCTTGATCTCGGCCTCGCTGGCGGCTATCGCCGCGCGACGCTCCCAGCCCAGCCAGTCGAGCCCCTGCAGGTGGCGCTCGACGGCCCGCAGGCGCTCAGGCGTCTCGGGCACCCACGGCATCTGCTCGGCCGGGTCGTGCGCCAGACACGCTGCGTCGCTGAAATACAGGTTCGGCAAGACGACCCCCTTCGCTAGCTGCGGCGCATCCGAAGCGCTGCATATTGCAAGCAATCGTCGCGTGGGCGCGGGCCGCTGCCATCAGCACAGCGCACGCGATCCCCGCGTGTTGGCTACGTCTTGTGATCCGGGTTTTGCACGGATGGCGGGCATCCTCGTTACCGCCAACGGCGGCGATTGTCCGCTCGGCTGCCGGCACGCTCGGGGTGGGCGACCCGACACCGCTCTTGGAGCTCGTACCCGCAGCCGCCCGCCGCTCCCCATCCCGAGCGCGGCGATCCCCTCGGGGCGTTTCACCGCCGTCGAGCCAGCCGTAGACGTTTGGGCTCAGCGCCCCCTTAACGACTAGATCGAGAGTCGCTTATGGCTTACATCAACCGACCGTTTGCTGTATGAGCCGCAGTCCAGTTCGGACCTCGGACGCGCTCCAACAGCGCTCCTTTTCGGGCAAAGGAGGCCCGTGGTTGCGATCGTCACTGACGACCGGTCCTCGTCCAACGCGACAGCGTGGGCGAAGCTCACGGCGGCGCCTCCTTTCGCGCACGAGCACAACTCCGAGCCGATCCCCACGAATCGTTTGCGGTGCGGGTGCCGCCCGGCGACCGTAACGACTGACGCCCACGCGAGAGATAATCGGTTCGATGTCCTACGGCGGCGGGGGGGAAGAATCAGCATATGGACGTTCGCTTGAAGCGCGCATATGAGCCTGCGGCATCAGCAGACGGCTATCGCGTGCTAATCGACCGGCTGTGGCCGCGTGGGGTCTCGCGCGAGCGGGCCAAGCTCGACGGCTGGGAGAAGGACCTGCCTCCGAGCACCGAGCTCAGGCAGTGGTTCGGGCACGACCCGAGCCGCTTTGAGGAGTTTCGCCGACGCTACATCGAGGAGCTCAGCGGCCAGCGTGCACGGCTCACGGTCCCGCGACGGCGGGCGCGCGATGGCACGCTCACCCTCGTCTACTCAGCCCACGACATCGAGCACAACGACGCTGTCGTCCTCGCGGAGGTCCTACGGCGTGGCCTCCCGAAGGGTCAAAGCCGGCGCTGACGATTACGCGCGGCAACCTCCGCGCATCTCTATACGTCGGTGCGCTGTTGAGCCAACGAACTCGAGCAGGCTCTCGTGGTCTTGCGCGGCCGTACAGAGGTCCGTGAGCACCGAGAGGAACTCCTCGTCGTCGCGTTCGTTGAGCTGCAAGACTGGCTATCCGGATGGATGACTGGGATCTCAAACGCCTCGCCTGGAGCCCGCATCACCCCGAGATCCTCTCCTCGACTGTTGGGGGACGCGCCATCTTGCTTGACCTTCCCGCCGGCGAGATGCTCCAAGACCACCAAGTCCACGAGCAAGCCTGGATCACCGTCGTATACGGCGAGGTAAGGATCACCAATCACACCAGCCAGACGATCGATGTCCAGCCCGGGGTTCTGGTGCAGTTTGCGCCTCAAGAGCGCCACGAAGTCAAGGCCCTCGTAGACTCACGCCTTCTCCTGCTTCTCACTCCTTGGCCCGGCCCCGGCCATCCGGGAGCGATGACCCTCGAGGAGAAGACCGACGTTCGGGACCGCGCGGCCGAGCGGGCCGGCTGAGTAAGAGTCGCAGCCGCTGATGCTCCGTGCCGACAAGCGGGCGTCTCAGCTGACGTTCAGCAGACGCTCGCTCGGGACGAGAAGCGACAGCGTCATAAGACGGGTGCCGTGCCACACCGGAAGCAGGGGTAGTCAGCGTCCCCTCTCCATCGATCGATCTCTTGATCCCAGATCGACTCTTGCAAGTTGTGTGGAGCGAACCTAAAACCAGTACGTGTGCTAAGGACCGGTCGCCGATCACGAACGCTCCGGGAGCGAGCGGGCGCCCGCCTTCATCCTGCGGGTATCTCGCGGCTCTATGAATGGCTCCTGCCCCTCGGGCTGACCCGCCTCGATCTGGCGGCCGCGCTCGAGCTCGGCGTTGAACTCCGCACCCAGGAGCACAGCGATATTTGAGATCCACAGCCAAACTAGAAAGACGACGATGGCCGCGAGCGCTCCGTAGGTCTTGTTGTAGGACGAGAAGTTCGCGACGTAGAGTGCAAATGCGCCTGACGCGAGCGATCATCACCAAGGTCACGCCTACCCGGACGGGAAGGGTCTTCCAGATAGGCCGACCCTCTTCCACGTCATAGATCGTGTTTGAAGCGCGCATGAAGGCCGAGACGTAGCCCGACGCTGCCCAAAGGGCTCCGGTCAACCCCGCGACGAAGATGATCCCAGCGGTCTTTGGCTTTTTTGCAAGTTCTGGATTGCGCTCGTAAAGACTGTCCTCGCCGGCCCGGGTGCCACCTTGCCGAGGTTTTCGATCAGCGGCTGGGTTGCGGAGTGTCCTACTAGTCCAAGCATCGACACGAGAGCGATCAGTGCTGGAAAGATGGCGAGCACGCCGTAGTAGGTGAGAGCCGCAGCGAGATCTGTGAGGTTGTCCTCTTTGAGCTCTCGAGCAGTGCGCGTCAGCACCCCACGCCAAGAAGCCACAGAAAGGCGGCTTGGAGAGCCGGGCCGGCGCGGCGCGGATCCCCTCTCATGGACCTCATCACGCGCTTCGGGGCCCCCGGGGCGCGTTTCCGTTTTCGCATGCTCGCTCCTGTTAGCGTTGGTCAGAATGACACGGCGGGACGTTGGGCTCTTTTCGAGCGCAACGCAGCTACATATTTCACTCGGCCTTTGCGTTGGGGTCTTCGCGAGCGGCCAGATCCAGCGAGCTTTCCAAGGCGAGGTTGAGGTGCTCCTCCTGAATCGGCAGAGCCCAATCGGCTAGCTCCGTAACAGCCGCGATGCCGGCGCGCTCGTTGAGCTTCTTGACGATCGTCCAGTGGCCGACCTCGCCCGCCTCGGCCATCGTCAAGAACTCGAACCCGTCAAGCGCGTCGTCCTCTCCCTTGAGATAGGTCTGCATCATGTCGGTGCCCTCCTGCTTGGTTTCGCGGGCAGCCTCGAGGATCGCCGTCTTCTTGCCGTCCAAGCCATCGGCAACATCGGTGCAGCGGTCGGCGGTCTCGACGGCCTCGTCGCGCATGCGATCCAGCCTGCTCGCGAGATCCTGCTCGTTCTCGTCGAGCATGCACTTGATCTTTTCGGTAGCGCCCTTAGCGGCTTCGGCCAGGCCGAGCACCTCGGCCAGCTTGCTCTCTAGATTCGTCAGCTCAGCCATCGAGTCTCCCTTCGTTGGTATTCGGGTGGGTGGTCGGTGTCCGGGCGTCGCCGCTTCCTGTAGAAGCGCCTATGCCTTAGCGAGCTCGCGCTTCGAGGTGTCGACGACACCGGCTCGGTTCTTGTGTGACCGCTCGTAGGCGCGCACGCGCTTGACGCGGTGCTCGTCGCCCTCGTCCAGTACCGCGCGAACCTCGTCCACGCTGAGATCGTCATAGCCTGGCCACGGCTCCTCGCCGCGCAGGCTGGTGATCCGGCTAAGGATGGTCCTGCGGTTCTCGTTCTTGCGCTCGTAGGAGTCGATCTTCGCGAGGTCGACCTGCGAGAGATGTGCAAGCTTCTCGACAATCTCCGCAGCGGTGAGCTTCCCGTAGCCGGTGATCGCCAGGTCTCCTTCAGAGGCCAGCGCGCCCTTGACCTGACCCTCGGCCTGCGCGACCCCGGGCACCTTGCGTGCTTTGCGGGCGGTGCGTTTTGCACTCGATGTCGCGTCACGAGTAGCCCCCTTCACCCTCTCCGAAGCCGAGCGGGCCTCGTCGGCGACACCTGTCTTGCCGATGTCGTATGAGGGGTTCCCGCGGATCTCTGAGCGCACCACGGCCTCAGTCAGCTTCGGGATCTCTCTCAAGATCCGGTCGAGCATCTTCTGCTCATCAGCCCGAATGGAGTCGGCGAGGGCCTGTGTGGCCTTGTCTCCGACAAAGCTGGCTAGGCGCTCGATGGCGGTGTAGGTGGCGATCTCCAAGGCCTCGGTCGCACACGCGTCCTTGGCGTTCTTTAGAACTTTCTCCTCTCCTCCCGTCCCGCGGACGAGGTCAAGAGGCGTCTTCCCCAGGGCCAGGGCCTGCCCAACGACGCTCTGAACGAGCCCAACGCCGGCTTGGATCGGGTTGCTGCTCTGCCCGAGCTCGTCTAGACGGCGCTGCACTCGAGTTGCGTGCTCGCGCGTCTCGCGCAGGTGCGATTCGAGGCCCTTGCGGTAGCTTCCACGCGGGGTCATCGCAATCTGCGACTGCAACACCGTGACGAGCGCTTGCTCTGCGGCGTGCGCCTCGTTGAGGTACTGCACGATCTTCTGTTCAGTCTTGTCCATGATCTCCAGCCTTCTTTCGACAGTGTGTAATGACGTGCGCGAGCGCACGAGCGGTCGGTCAGTCGGGGCGTTCATTCATCGCCAGCGCCTCGTCTTGGCCGCTGTCACTGGCATCCGGGTCGATCGCACGTGCCTGCGCGTGCTGATCGCGGGCAGACTCGGTCAGATGCTCAGCCTCAACCGTCTGTCGCTCTGCGACGGCATGTCCCTGCCGCGCCTGAGCGGCGCGTTCCTCAGCTTCAGCCTCAGCGCGCTTGGCTTGGGCGGCCTGCTCATCGGCTGAGGCGCGCGCACTTTCCGCTTGGATCGAACGGCTTCTGGCCTCCCGGCGAAGCTCGCCCGCCTGCTCACGACGACGTTCGTCACGCCTACGGCTCGCGGCGCGAGCGACGAGCGCGAGGAGCAGCAGCACCACGACGGCGCCAACTGCAATTGCGATGATCGTTCCGGTGCTCACAGTTCCTCCTATAGCTCGATCGACTGGCGAGTTCCCGGCTAGGCGCGCTCGTTGCTTCGTTTGTGTCCCGCTAGGGTGTCGGCGACCTTGTCTACGGCTTTCTTCAGGGACCCCTTCGCCTGGTCGGCGTGTCCTTCGCTCTTTAGGCGCTGATCTCCGGTCAAGGCACCGGCAGCCTCCTTGACGCGTCCCTTTGCTTGGTCGATGTTTTTGTCGGTCATAGTCCCTCCTGGTTCGGGTTGTTGCCGGGCACGCCGCCGCGATTCAGTGCACGCTGAGTGCCCACCACGATCAGTGGGCCGACGGGCAGATAGATTACGGCTGGGGCGAGGCCTACCCTGCGGCGCAGCGCGCAGGGGAGTCACTACGGCGCTATAGGCTCCGTTCTTCGTACGGTCCGCCGACTACTCGTCGTCGAGCGCTGGCCATAGAGAACAGCGATAGCACCAAACCGACGATGCCGACGATCATCAGAATCAGCCCGATCATTGGCCGCGATACGCCTGACACGTGAAATGTCAGGCCATAGCGGATGATCGCACCGACGGCGATGAGGAAAATCGATGTTCCGAGGGTCATAGCTAGACCCGCCCGCCTCTGCGATAGCCGAATCCGCCGCCCGTGAGGAAGACGACGAGGGCTACCAGCAGCAGCAGCCAAAGAAACGGACTTACCCCGATCCCGCCTGCGATCGCAACGACTACGAGGACAATCAAAAGCAACTCCAAAAGCCCCATCAGATTCTCCTTTAGGTCGGATGCTCCTCGGCAAACCTCTTTGCAAGAGGAGCGAGAACGCTCTTTCTATCACAGAGAGAACACTCTTTCTAGCACAGAGAGAGCGCTCTGTCTAGTGCTAAGCTTCCAAGGGTGCCCGAGACCCGCCAAGAAGGAGCCGAGGTGGGGTCCAGCGCTCGCGAGCGGATTCTGGATGCCGCCTACGAGCTGTTCTCGCGACGCGGCATCCAAGCAGTCGGGGTCAACGAGGTGATCGAGCGCGCGGGCGTCGCGACCGCGACGCTCTACCGGCACTTCCCCTCCAAGGAGAAGCTCGTGCTCGCGTTCCTCGACCTCCGCGAACAGCGCTGGACCAAGGACCTCATTGAAGCCGGGGCCCTGGGTCGCGGCTCCAACCCCGAGGAGCGACTACTCGCGATGTTCGATGTACTCGACGAGTGGTTCCATCGCGACGACTTCGAGGCGGGCTCGTTCATCAAGGTATTGCTCGAACTCGGGCCTAAGCATCCCGCGGGCGACGCCAGCGTTCGGCATCTCGAGCAGCTCCGCGCGATCGCACGCCACTTAGCCGAAGAAGCCGGCCTGCGTGACACCGATTCGTTCGCGCACTCGTGGCACATCCTCATTCAGGGCTCGATCGTCGTAGCAGCCGAGGGCGACGTCGAGGCCGCGCGGCGCGGCAAGGCGATGGCACGATCTCTCATCGAGCAATACCGCTGACAGCCGACGTTCCCCGGCCGCCTTCTCCCTCCGCCGGGAGTGCGCGCGACATGATGACTACGCCAGAGCGACGGACCCGCTCAACTGCCAGGCTCTCGCCGAGCCGTCCCATCTCGCGAGCCAGAGATCGGCTGCCCCAGCGGGCACGGTCGGGGAAGCCCATCGCCGCCCAGTAGCCGCGCATCGGTCTCTGGTCAGGGGCGCAGTCGTATCTCGATGTTGGGCGAGCGTAGCCGTCGGAGTCCTTCGCGCCCGCGGAAAGCTCCGGGCCCGTTAACGTCTGGCTGCCCGCCGGGCGCCGGCGAGCACGGTGTCCTCGGAGTAGGATCGTCGGGGTGGATGAGGATCGCCAGCGACGCGTCGCCGAAAACGAGTCGATGTCTCGCGAGGCCAATGAGGCAATCGAGAAGGCGCTCTGGGAGTCCGAGGAGGGCTCGTCCACAGCGTTCCTGTGTGAGTGCGCTCGCCCAGACTGCCCGCACGTCGTCCAGGTCACACTGCGCGAGTACGAGCGTGTCCGCGCCCACCCCCGCCGGTTCATGGTGCACCCCGGTCACGAGGAGCCAGCGGCGGAGAGGATCGTCGACACTCAGAGCGACTACCTGGTCGTAGAGAAGAACGATGAGGCGGGGCGGGTAGCCGAAGCCGAAGACCCTCGCAGCTGACACCGCCTGCGGGAGGGCCCCCCTGGCTTTACCGCTGACCCCACTCTACGGCGACGAGGACGATCCGGATCACCGCGCTGCGGCGGCCGTTCGATTCGACGCGGCGGTGATCCGGCACACGGCTTCGCGAGAGCGTCAGTCGATGCGCAGCTAGGCGGCATGAACGCCAACTCCATGTTCAGAGTCATGGAGACGGACCTACATGTGTGGATGGAAAGCTCCGGCCAGCCCGCCTCGGAGCATCAGTGGGGCAAGCTAGCGCGAGCCCCCGCGCTCCCTCACCGTTTCCGCCGCAAAAGCATTCAGCAACCAGCCGCCGCTCGGGCCGGCAGGCCGCGCACGCTGCGGAGAGGTCGGCGAAATCACCGCCTGCGACTCATGTTTCGCGACAGCAACGTCGTCGCCGAGCACGGCTTTTCGGCGGTGACCGGGTCTGAGATCGCGCGTCTCGCCGGCGTCGACCCGCGCAAGTTCAATCGCGCTAGATCCCGCGCGTTCCCTCGGCATTGTGGTTCTGAATACGAGCGGGACGCATTCATATACCGGACTGTTAAATCATGCAGAATAACCGGCTTCCGAGCTGGTCCTGCTCGGGTCGCATGGAAGGCTGCGGCGCGATCAGCGATTCGCGTCCTGAGCGCGCCACACCCTAACCCGCGAAGCTACGCGGGCGCGGTTATCGGGACCGGCACGCGCTCAAGCGAGCGGATCACTCGCCAAGGCCCTGCTACCTGGGAAACGCAAGCAGTTGTCCGCCCGCGGACCTTCTTTCGAACAGGAAGTCGTCACGATGTCCAAGCTCGCGGTGGCCTGAGCCAAACATCGAGGGTGGTGAACGATCTCAGTACCGAGATCGTTCCGCCCAAGCACGCCCGGCTGTCCAATCACCACATAGGGCACTCGCACGGACGCGCTGAGAGCCGCGCGCGTTGCGCCTCACGCGAGTCCAGCAATTTTGTTTGCTCTCGCGCTCCGGTGGCCAGTTGCGAGTCGAGCGGGCTCTGATGGCGGAACCCTCGCCGACCCATCTCCTTGACCTCCTCGTCATGGCGCGCGTAGAGCGCAGCCAAGCGGCCGCGCCAACGCAACGTCTCAGGGTGGTGCGCATAACCGCGCTTTCCCGTCGTCATTATCGACCAAATGGCGTGCAGCTCTCGGTGCTCACCGAGCAGGTGCCTGTCGCACAGGACAGCGGTATCGAGATCCCAGATACGCACCCGCGAACAACCTAGCCGATCGAGCCGGACTCGGGGCGTCAGGGGCCGGCCTTTGGGTAGCCTGCCGACGACATGGAGGGCTCAGTAATAGGTCGCGGCACGTGACGGCGGGACGAGCCCTCGTTGCGGGTGCTACCGGCTTTATCGGAGGCCGGCTCGCGCCGGTACTGGCACAGATGGGTTGGGATGTGCGCTGCCTGGTGCGAGATGCTTGCATCCCGCGCGCTATGGAGCTGCGACGGAGCGGGTTCGCGCTGCACCAGGGCAACGTCTTGAAGCCTGAGACGCTAAGGGGCGCTGGGCTAGGTGTCGACGTCGCCTACTATCTGGTTCACTCGATGGGCCGCGGCGGCGCGGGAGACTTTGCGGCAAGCGACATCGCGGCCGCGAGGTCATTTGCGCGGATGGCCCGGGCGGAGGGGGTTCGGAACGTCATCTACCTCGGCGGTCTGGGCGATCGCCGGGGATCGGCGCACCTGCGTAGTCGCCACGAGACCGCTCTCGTACTCGCCGAGAATGGGCCGCCACTTACTTACTTCCGTGCAGGCATGGTCGTCGGCGCCCAGAGCGAGTCATATCGTACGCTGCGCTACCTAGTTCAGCGGTTGCCGGCGATGATCGCACCAGCGTGGTTGAAGAACCCCACGCAACCGATCTCGATCGACGACACGCTGAGATACCTCGTGCAGGCACCATCACTTCAATCGACGGCTGGCACTGAGATCCAGATCGGCGGTCCCGACGTTCTCTCCTACGGCGAGATGCTCGACCGAATGGCCTCGGTGCTCGGGCTACGTCCTCGCCCGCGGCTGCCCGTTCCGCTAATTACGCCGTGGCTCTCGTCGCTATGGATCGGCTTGGTCACACCGGTCGACTCTGGCGTCGCGAGACCACTGATTGAGGGACTCGCTGAGCCGACCGTCGTAACCGATCCACGTGGCGCCGCACTGTTCGACATCCGGCCGATTCGCTTCGACGAGGCCCTTCGTCGCGCGGTCGAAGAAGACCCCGAGGTCCGCTCGCGCTAGAGCAATGTACACCGAGGACATCCGCCGAGGCGGCACAACCGGTTGTCCTCAGCAGTATTGCGCGATGAGCAGGCGCACCATCGGCTGCCACGCTGCGCGGCCTCTGTGTCACTCTCGCTTGCAGCAACGATCGGGCCGTTCATGAGAATGTGGAAGGGGCGCCCCGGTATCGGGGCTCAAGGACAGTGCCGACGCGATATCAAGTCTCCGCCAGAGGCCGGTATGGCGGATGAGCGCGCGATGAACTCGTCCCCTAGTTGGGCGCTGCTGGTTAGCGAGACCGCCACTGAGCCCTCCATCACCTCGCTACGAGCGATGTGAGCGCGAGACGCGCGGCGACGATCTCGCGTTTGGGCAGCAGCCCAATTCCGCTGCCCAAACCCAGCCGGATCGCGCCATATCCTGCCCTATCCGCGAGAGCGGATCGCTGGACGAATCGGCCACAAAACCCAAGCAGGCCCGGCGTTTCTCGCCTCTAGCGCCTTTGGCCTCCTAAGCGGTAGATCCAGGTTCGACGCCTGGCGGGGGCACTTCGGAAGGGCGGAAGCGGGAGCAGAGCCCTGTTCACACGGCGGCCGCGAATGGCCGGATGCCTAAAGCATCTCAGCCAGAGGCCCGATGAATTCGGATGCGCCCACGCGCGGCCAGTTGGCTGCGGATTCTTGTCGTCCTGTCGACCGTCCCAGCGGCCGTTCTCGTCAGCGGGTGCGGAGGGTCTGGCAAGTCGGTGAAGACAAGCCCGCCTCTCCTGCACGTCTCGGAGAGGGACTTCCATATCAGCGCCCCCTCGACCCTGAAGGCAGGGGAATACACGTTCCAGGTCCACAACAAGGGCCCGACCGACCACGAGTTCATCATCGCGCCAACGCAGACCGGGAGCCTGCCCCTGCGTCCTGACGGTCTGACGGTCGACGAGGAAGCACTCGAACGCCTGGAGCCGGGCTCGTTGGAGCCCGGTGCCCCCGGGGCGGTGCGCGATCTGACCGTAGTGCTTAAGCCCGGCCGATACGTCCTCTTTTGCAACATGGAGGGGCACTACATGGCCGGCATGCACACCGAACTGGTGGTCCAGTGATGCTCGGCCGCGCAAAGGCAATCAAGCCTTTTGCCGTCAGTGGCTCCAGCCGGGGTCCGATCGTTGCGATCTTCGTGACGTTCGCGCTGATCTCCGCCGCAACGATCGCGCTCTCGGTGACCGCCACGAAAGCCTCTCAGCACCGGACCAACGTGATCCAGGTCGCCGCACGTCAGCGCACGCTCGCCGAACGGTACGTCGAGGAAATCTTGCTGGTCCGCGAAGGAAGGCAGGCCAATCCCGCCTATACCGCAGGGGTCCTTGCCACGAGCGCCAGCGCGCTGCTCGAAGGCGGCACGGTGCCGGCCGTCAACGGCGACGACGACGAAACGACCCTTCCGCCGGCGGATAGCGCTGTCCTACGGGCTCAGTTCGTCCAGGAGCAGCACCTGGTCGCCGACCTCACCGCGACCGGGGAAGCGGTGCTGAAGCACAGGCCGACGGTGAACCTGGCGCAAACCGCGCACGAGCACGTCAGCGGGCTCGAACCGATCATGCGGCTTCGTGTGCTCGCGGCCTTGACGTCGAGCATCGCGTTCAGGGCGGCGCAAGAAATCGGACGCGACGACGAAGCCAACCTCAACAGTCTGCTCACGAACCAGGTGCTCCTCGGCGTGGGCGGTCTCTTGATTACGCTCCTGCTTGCGTCCGGCCTGCTGCTCGCGATCCGCCGCCAGAGCGCTCACTTCCGCAGCCTCGCGCTCTCATCGAACGATCTTGTGATCGTTCTCGGCGCGAGCGGTTGCCGCTATGCGAGCCGGTCGGTTGCAGCCTTGACGGGAACGCCCGAGTCCGATCTCCACGGGAGCGGACTCATGCGGTTCATCCACGAGGACGATCGCGCCGTGATCGAGAAGGTGCAGACCTCGGGCATGCCGCTGGAGTTCAGCTTCCGGATGCTCAGTCGGGCGGGGGAGTGGCGCCACCTGGAGGCTCGAGCAACCGATCTGCGGACCGATCGAAGCCTCCAGGGAGTCCTGCTCAACGCGCGCGACACTACCGACCGCGTCCAGCTCGAGGGACAACTCACGGCCCAGCTGCAACGAGATGGTTTCGCCAGCCGTCTAGGCGAGGCGCTCGAGATGGCCGACGAAGAGCGCGAAGTGTTCACTGTCGTCGAGCGCGCCGCCATGGAGATCTCCGAGCAGACGCCAATGGAACTGCTGCTGTCGGATTCCAGCCGCGCCCACCTCGCGCGCCGAGCTTCAGGCCCCGGCACCGAGGCGCCGGGTTGTCCCGTGAAGTCTCCCTTCTCCTGCGTAGCCGTGCGTCGTGGCACGGCCGCTGTGTTCGACTCCAGCGAGTCGCTGAATGCGTGCCCGCAGCTCCGCGGTCGCGCCACGGGACCCTGCTCGGCGGTGTGTGTTCCGGTGAGCTTCATGGGGCGTGCGCTGGGCGTGCTGCACACGACCGGCCCCGAGGGAAAGGCGCTCTCCGGTGAGGCCGTATCGCAGCTCTCGGTCCTCGCCGGACAGGCCGGAGCGCGGATCGGGACCGTGCGGGCGTTCGAAAAGACCCAGCTGCAAGCCTCAACCGATGGACTGACCGGGTTGGTGAACCGGCGGACGGTCGAGAAGGAGTTGCGCGCGCTGATGAGGGCCAGGGGTCCCTTTGCGGTTGCGATCGCGGACCTTGACCGGTTCAAGCAGCTCAACGACAGGCAGGGCCACGAGGCCGGCGACCGAGCGCTTCGGCTGTTCTCTCAGATCGTCGAGCATGCGCTACGCGACGGCGACGTCATTGGGCGCTGGGGCGGCGAGGAGTTTGTGATCGTGTTGCCCGAGCTCGACCGCTTCGAGGCGGTCGCGGTCCTCGAACGAATACGTCAGGACCTGGCCGCGGCGCATTCCGGGGCAACGCTGCGATTCACGGCGAGCTTCGGCGTGGCCGACTCGGGCCAGGCGGACAGCCTCGAGGAGCTGCTCAGCATCGCCGATGGCGGGCTATACACATCGAAGAAAGCGGGCCGCGACCGCGTGACGCTGGGCGATGCCGAGTCCGCCGAGAAGGCTAAGAAGAGCAAACGTGATGAGCCGGATATCGCTGCCGCGCCGAGCGAGCTGCCCCCCGATGAAAACGGGGTCGTCGCGCAGCGTCCGCGGCGAACGTCGATGCACGAGGCCGCCTACGAGGAGGAGCCTCCGGCAAGCGGCATCCAGATCCGTTGAGAGTCTTGTATCGACAGGCGCGGGCGGGAATCAGCTCGCGCATGCCCCTCGATCACCTAGATGATCTGGAGCGTAGGCTCGTTACGTCCGCGAGCGCTACCAGCTTCACGGAGCGAATGCGCACGGGCGATGGCCGAAGAGCTGGCGCTGCCAGATCCGCTGCCGAAACACCGCGGCTAGGCGGCTGGTTTACCCGACTGCGTACGACGCAACGGGGGTCGGTTTGCGTTCCGGGCCGTCAGACACACCGTGACTCCCTCCAAGGAGTTCTGCCGCGCGTCTCAGGCTTGATGACGCTCGCAGCACTCCAGCGCATCTGTGGGTGTGTTCGGGTGGGAGGCCGACGACGTGATTGGGTTTGAATCGCGGGAATCTTCGTGCGAGACTGCGCGGGAGGTCCGCAGGCGACGTGGAGGATGAGAGCCACGGAGGAGAAATGCAGCGGTGCGTGGGCGCGAACGTGGGTGAGGGGCGGGACCGACGGGTGATCACGGCTAGCGACGGCTCATGGCACGGGGCAGTGGGGGCGGCTCGCACGCCCGGCGGTGTGCTTGGTGAGTCCGCGATCACCCGGCGCACGCTGCTGCACCGGGCAGCTGGCCTCGGTGTCGCGGCCTCGACGCTCGGCGCGCTGGATCTGCTCGCCCTCATACCGGAGCGGGCGGTCGCCGCGAGCAAGAAGCTGCCTGAAATACAGTTCCAGATCGAAAAATACATCGCGCCGGCCTTCCGGGTCGAAGGCGTGCGGGTCCAGCTCGCACCGGTCTACACGACCTTTGCCACCTTCGCTCTGACGCGGACACCGACGGAAGCCGATCAGCAGGCGCTGGCGAGTGCTCTCGCGAGGATCGAGGCGAGCTATCCGTTCGCCCCCAACGGCGTGTTCACGACGATCGCGTACGGCATTCCTTACTTCGAACGCCTGCCGGGTGGGATGGCGGGGGCGCTCGTCGCCGGGCACATGCCGCGCCTGAGAACAGAACCGGAACGCTACGTGCTCGAGGAGGCGGTGCCGGGCCCGACGGACGTCTCCCCGCTGAACCCCGGCGTCACCAAGGAACGCTTCGACGTGCCGGTTCAGATCGAGGCCAACGACGTGCTCCTGACGCTCCGCAGCGACTCGACGGCGATCATCGACGACGTGCTGAACTGGCTGTCTGGCGGGAGCTCGACACTCGCCGGTGCGGAAGTGGGCAGCTCGGGGCTCGGCGGGCTGCTGAGCGTCACCTCGCGACGGCTGACCTTCGTTCAGCAGGGCCTTCCACGCAAGATCGCCGAAGAACAGCAGCTGCCGTACGCCGAGATGATCAATCCGCAGTCGCCGATGTGGATGGGGTTCTTCTCCCAACAGGTGGGCAGCAGTGGCGCCCCTCCCGTCGTCACGTTCCTCGGAAACACGACGGCGATGATGACGACGGCGACCAAGCGCGACTACTTCGCCCATGGCTCGATCCAGCACCTCTCGCACCTGATCCAGGATCTCGAGCAGTTCTACGAACGGCCCAAAGAAACGTACGAGCGACGCGCCGCGGCGATGTTCGGGTCGAACCCCCTGCCCAGCCACGGCTATGCGGACCAGTACACCAACGGCGGCGGACCGGCCGCGTTGCGAAACTCCTTCCTCAGCAGCCTCAGCGCCTCCGGCGAAGCGGAATCGCTCGCCGAGTTCGACCACCAGCGTCACATCGGCCACACGACCGCGCTGCAACGCTCAAGCCGCGCGGTCAACACCAAGCCGATCCACATACGCGCCGATGGCCCGGGATTCGACTCGCTCGACGTACCCGACGGTTCACAGCAGCCGAAGCTCAACTTCAGCATCTTCGTCCCTACCGCTGATTTCTTCAGGACGATGAGGCGCAATCAGGCTTCGCTCGACCTCGCGCAGCAGAACAACGTCCCGCAGGACAACCTCGGGCTGGAGCGGTTCATCACTGCGACGAGGCGACAGAACTTCCTCGTTCCGCCACGCAAGCACCGCGCCTTTCCGTTGCTCGAGCTGACCTGAGGCGTCGACCGCCGACGCACGAGCGGCCGGCGCTCCAGCGCCTCGACCGCCGGCGCGCGGCCCTCGTACGGCTGGTTCCTCGACGAAACGCGAGCAACGAACGAAGCAGGGCGCGTACGTCGAGCTCCGGCCCGCTCCGCAGGTGTAGACTTTGCCCGCCCCGTCATTCGGAGGGCAGTTGCGGTGCGCCTCGCACGGTGAGGCAGTCGGGGTCGGGCATGGGGGTGCCACGCCACGACCCTGCTCACTCCCATCGATCGCCAGCCGCAGCTCAAAGCGAGAGAGGGAGGGAGATTCACGTCATGCCTACAAGGCGCAGGTCAATGAGCCGCCGCCGCGCGGGTCGTCGCTTCGCGAGTCTGCTGGTGGTGGCGGTCGCGGCATTCGCGACGACCGCCACCGCGGCGTTCGCCAACGGCAAGGTCGAGATCGTCACGCAGGGTGCGTTCCCGACGGAAGGCGTGCCGAAGAACACGCATTACTTCCACAAGATCCAGGAAGCCGTCGACGCGACCACGTCGAACGACTGGGTGCTGGTCGAGCCGGGCGATCTACGAAGAAGAAGTCAAGGTCGAAAAGCCCCACCACAAGATCTGGATTCGCGGGATGGATCGCAACGGGGTCATTCTTGACGGATCGAACATCCACACTCCGGGCTCCAACGGGATCGAAGTCAAGGAAACCAACAACGTCTGGATCGAAAATCTGACCGTCCGCAACTTTGAAGAGCACGGCGGCGGCGGAGGCAACGAGATCTGGTGGAACGGCGGGGCGGAGTCGGGGCGGGTGAAAGCCCACGGTTGGTACGGGGCCTACCTGACCGCATATGTCACCGGAGAGGAAGGCGCCTACGGCATCTTCACCGGCAACGAGACGATCGGCCAATGGAACCACGTGTACGCCTCGGGCTTCAACGACTCCGGGCTGTACTTGGGGGCCTGTCAGGAATGCCGGGCGCTGATCAACGACGCGACGATGGAAAACAACTCGCTCGGCTACTCGGGCTCCAACTCCGGCGGCCAGCTCATTTTCCAGAACTCCGTCTTCAGGCACAACTTCAACGGGATGTCGCCGGACGGCGAAAATCCGGGTGATCCGCCGCCACCAAATGACGGCGAGTGCAATCGCCACAATATCGCCCACCCGAATCCGACGCCGCACTTCGCGACGACCCAAATCGAAAGGTGCGAGATCTACCGCCACAATCTGTACGCCGAAAACGACAACACCACGGCGCCCTCGAACGGCTCGACAGAAATCGCGCCCTTCGGGATCGGCATGGAGCTCGCCGGTGACTACGCATATGACGTGGAAGACAACACGTTCGAAAACAACCCGACGGACGGGATCCTGGCGCATGAGTACCCGAACCCCTACCCGCCGACTGCAGAAACGATCTACTTCCAGGACGCCGGCAACAGGTTCGCCGAAAACACGTTCGTGAACAACGGCTATGCAGGCGGTGAATTCGCTGGTGACTTCTTCCTGGAGGGAGGAATCTTCGGCATGGGCAGGTCGCAGTCGACGATGGACTGCGTCGAAGGTAACCACTTCAGCGATCCCGTCTACCCGGCGGAACCGGAACTGCAGGAAACGTGGGGATGCCAGAACGCGACCACGCCTAACCCGAATCTCGGGATCAGCGGCCTCGAATGGGTTGTCTTCCTGAGCGAAGAGGGCGCCGCGATCAGGGAACCGAAAGGCCAGCCGGCTCCCGGACCGCAGGAAACCATGCCGGAACCCTGTGAAGGCGTTCCGAGCGATCCGCTCTGCCCGTAAGGCCGAGCGAAGCCGGCCGCTCCGGCGGCCCACGCTGACGCAACGGCGCCGCCCTCTCGGGGGCGGCGCCCGTCAGCGGTGCTCGACGGCTGTCCGGACGGCTGGAGGCACAGCTCAGAGGGACGAGAATGAACCGGAGGAGATCCGCGCTGCCGGTGTCGTGAGCGGACATCGGGTTTGCTAGCAGGCGGTTCGGGTATAAGCAGCCTCGTTAAGGTCCGGGGAATGAGGCGAGGAGGAGGAGCGCGGGTGTCTACGGCGTCGAGAATCGCAGTGTGTAACAAAGCTGCTCGTGCAGCCGCGTCAACCTGGGGAAGAGCGCTCCTTGTCACGCCCATTTTGATCGCGATTCTTCTGGCCTGCGCGCTAAACGCTCAAGCCGCTTTCAAGATCCACGTGATTTCGAATCGGGCCGATCTGATCTCCGGTGGCGAAGTGCTGACGTCGGTTAGCTTGCCCGGCCGCGTGAAGCCGGAAGCGGTAACGGTCACCTTGAACGGCAACGATGTGACGAGCGAGTTCGCGCTCCGGCCGAACGGAAGCTATGAGGGCCTACTCACCGGCCTTCAGGACGGCAGCAACGTTCTCGTGGCCGAAGCGCCTGGTAGGGGCACGCAGACGACGATCGTCGACCATCCCACAGGTGGGCCGCTGATCGCCGGACCGCAGATCCAGCCGTGGCGCTGCGAGAACAGCAATGCGACCGACAACCAGTGCGACGCTCCGACGACCTACACCTACGAATACAAGTCGGCGGTCACCGGGCAGCTAGAAAGCTATGAACCGAGCAACCCGCCGAATCCTGCGGAGATTGCAAGTACGACGACCGAAAACGGCCAGACAGTCCCGTTCATCATCCGCACGGAGACCGGCTATGAGGATCGCGACCAGTACAAGATTGCGGTCCTCTTCCAGCCCGGGATGGCCTGGGAAGCCTGGGCGCCGCAGCCGCAGTTCAACCACAAGCTGCTGATCACCCATGGCGCGAGCTGCGGGATCGAACACGAGTCGGGCACCTCGCCGAGCGTGACCAGCGACGAGGTCGGCGTTTCGGGGTCGCAGGCGACCGACAGCCCGACGACCGCGCTTGGTCTCGGCTTCGCCGTCATGTCGACGGCCCTCGACAACGCCGGGCACAACTGCAATATCGCGACCGAGGCGGAGTCGCTGATCATGGCCAAGCAGCACCTGATCGATCACTACGGCACGCTTCGCTTCACGATCGGCACCGGCTGCTCGGGTGGCTCGCTCGTCCAGCAGCAGGTGGCGAACGCCTACCCGGGCGTGTACCAGGGAATCCTGCCGCAGTGCAGCTTCCAGGACGCGCTGTCCAACGGCGAGGAGATCGGCGACTACCACCTCACGCTCAAATACTTCGAACACCCGACCGAATGGGGCACGGGCATCGCCTGGACACCGACCCAGATCGCCGCAGTCGAGGGTCATCCGAACCCTGGCAACGCGGTGATCTTCAACGCCGTCTACTGGGAAGAACTGCTGAACCCGAACAAAACCTGCCCGGGGGTCGAAGCCTCGGAAGAGTACAATGCGGAGACCAACCCAAGCGGGCCACGCTGCGACCTGGCCGACTACATGATCAATGTGTTCGGCCCACAGCCGGAAAGCATGTGGGGGTCGGTGGAGAAGGAGCTCGGCCACGGGTTCGGCGACCGCCCCGTCGGCAACACCGGCGTCCAGTACGGGCTAAACGCGCTGCAGGAAGGGACGATCACCCCGGCGCAGTTCGTCGACATCAACGCGAAGATCGGCGGCGTTGACATCGACGATACGCCGACCAAGCAGCGCATCAAGACCGACCTGCAGGGACTCGAAAGGGTCTACCGCTCGGGAGCGGTCAACGAGGCGAACAACCTGACCGGCGTCGCGATCATCGATCTGCGCGGCCCGGACCCGGGTGCCTTCCACGACGCCTACCGCTCGTGGTCGATGCGCGCGCGCCTGGAACGCGATGAGGGCCACTTCCCGAAGAACGACGTGATCTGGTTCGGGCAGGCGCCGCTGATCGGCTCGCCGACGTACACGACGGAAGGTCTCGAAGCGATGAACAGCTGGCTGGACGCCGTCGAAGCGGACAAGAGCAAGGCGAGCCTCGAGGAGAAGATCGCCAATGACCGCCCGGCATCGGTCCACGACCGATGCACGCCGGTGGAAGCGACAGAAGAATACGTCCAGGAAGTCGAACTGCCCGGCGTTGGCAAGGTCTGTCAGTCGCCGCTCGTCGAGACCAAGTTCGCGACCCCACGCATCGTCGCCGGCGAGGCGATCACGACCGACAATCAGGAATGCCAGACCAAGCCGTTGCGCGAATCGGACTACTCCCCAATGACCTTCACCCAGGAACAGTGGAAAGAGCTGCAGCAGGCATTCCCGACGGGCGTATGCAATTTCGCCAAGCCCGGAGTCGGACAGCAGCCCACGGTCCCCTGGCAGACCTATCAGGATGACGCTGCAGGTGGTGCGGTGATCTACGGCGGCAAGCCGCTGGGCAAGGCGCCTTCGGACTCCGGCGAAGGTTGGACGAGCGAAGCCTTCGCGGGCTGGCTGAAGAAGCGATCTGAATAGGGACGCGCTCGCTCGCCTCGATGCCGGGCGTCAGCACAGCGTGAGCTCGAGGCACGGGCGTTGGTGACGCCGAGGCGCCCCCATCTCTGAAGCCTCTGAAGGGGCGAGATCGGTCCGGCGAGATCGGCCCTGTCGACTGAGTTGCCGGTCGCTTTCGACTCGGCCTTTGGGAGTGGCTCGCCGTTCGCGACGTCTGCTCGCGGGGCAGCAGGTCATTGGCTCCAGGTGGACCTAGCTGATTTCACGACGCTCGGATCTGGCGTAGCGTCGGCGCGTTCGCCCCGATGGGCTGAGCTGATCAAAATGATCAAGGGCTTCTCCAGAGCCGGTGACAACACAGGTCAGCGGCGAGCTGGTAGCAACGACAGGCAGCCCTGTCTCCGCCGCGAGCAAACTCGGGAAGCCGCGCAGCAGGGTGCCACCACCGGCCAGCAGAATTCCGTCGCGCGCGATGTCGCCGGTCAGCTCGGGTGGCGTCTGCTCCAACGTGTCCTTGATTGCCTGGACGATTTCGCCTAGTGGAGCCGCTATCGCTACCCGTACCTCGCCGCTGCGAAGCAGGACCTCCGTTGGCAGGCCCGTAATCAAATGGCGTCCGCGAACCTCGCTGACCTCTTCGGTGTCCGACGCTACGGCCGAACCGATGGCAATCTTGATTGCCTCGGCCGTTTGCGATCCGATCGCTAACTGATGCTCGAGGCGCAAGTACCGCGTGATTGCCTCATCTAGCTCGTAGCCGCCAACGCGAAGCGAACGCGACAACACGATTCCACCCAGCGAGATGACCGCGACCTCGCTGGTACCGCCGCCGATGTCGACCACCATGCGTCCGATCGGTTCGGCTATCTCCAGTCCCGCGCCGATCGCGGCCGCAATCGGCTCCTCGATCAGGTGGACGCGTCGCGCTCCCGCTGCGAGCGATGCCTCCTCGACCGCACGCTTCTCGACTTCGGTGATACCCGACGGTGCGCATACGATCAGACGCGGGTGCGCACGATGTCGGTCGAGCACCTTGCGTATGAAGTAGCGCAGCATCTGCTCGGTGACGTCGAAGTCCGCAATCACGCCGTGGCGCAGTGGCCGGCTGGCGGAGATGGTTGCCGGGGTACGACCGATCATCCGCTCGGCCTCTGCTCCCACCGCGTGTACGTGCCCAGTGCGAGAGTCCGTTGCCACAACGGAAGGCTCTGAAACCACGATTCCCTGGCCCTCGACGTACACGAGCGTGTTCGCCGTCCCAAGGTCGATCGCCATGTCTCGCACGCCTAGAGTCGGGGCAATGTGGCGGCGCGCCACGTCTCTACGCGATCCATCTCGGCGAAAACGCATCCAGACAGGGTGTCAGACCACTTTGGCGATGCAAGACTTTGACCATGCCGCCTCCCCATGCAACCCCCCGGCGACTTGCTCGCCACGTCCGGGTGATCGCGGCAAGCGTGGTCGCTTTCGTAGGCCTCGCAGGTCTAGCGGGCCCAGCTGGAGCCGGTGCCGCCCAGCCATCGGGCGCACGCTTTTCGATCCCGGCATCGGCCCGTCAGCTCATCGTCGTCTCGAGCTCGACATATGACCCGTCCGGCTATCTCGCGGCCTTCAGGAGCTTCCGACGGGCGAATGCCTCTTCGCCGTGGAAACCCGTGTTCCCAGTCTGGCAGGCCGAGATCGGCTCGGGCGATCTGCGCAACGTACGTCGCGAGGGCGACCACGCGACGCCGACCGGGGTATACCCGTTCGGCCTCACCATGTACGGAGACGAACCCAAGCCAGGCGGCCTGCATGAGCCCTACCACCGGCTCGTCTGCGGCGACTGGTGGGACGAGGATCCCTACAGCGTCCAGTACAACCGGTTCGTGCACGTGAGCTGCGGATCGACACCGCCCTTTGCGGCCTGGTCGGAGGCGCTGTGGACCGAGACAACGGCATATCCCTACTTCGCGGTGATCGACTACAACGACAGCCCGACCACCGCAGGCCCCGACGCGCCCGGCTCCGGGATCTTCCTGCACGCCTGGATGAAAGGCCCGACCGAGGGATGCGTGGCGCTGCATATCCCGGATCTCCTGCAGGTGCTGCGCTGGCT
This sequence comes from uncultured Solirubrobacteraceae bacterium, assembly GCA_963846205.1. Lineage (GTDB taxonomy): Bacteria > Actinomycetota > Thermoleophilia > Solirubrobacterales > Solirubrobacteraceae > Palsa-744. The sequence continues at coordinate 97,849 of CAWJVB010000009.1, forward strand.
CGAGCCTGCGGACCATCCAGTAATCGAGATCGGCACCAATGCCGAGGTCGGCCTCCCGCCACGGGCGCGCGCCTAAACTGGGCGCCGAGCGACCCGGCTGAGCGCATCTGTTGGGCCGAGCGCTATGGCGGCGCTCGGTTTCTCCTGGTCATCGCGGACAAGTGGGCAGACGGCTGAGAGCGCTAGGCAGGTGATCTTGTCGAGTGACCGGCTGGCAGCACGGCAGGGGGTCACGACAGACGAGCCGCCGCTCTAAATCGCTTACCGCGGGAGGGCAGCGCGACGGATGTCCGGCTGCCGTCGTGGTGTCCGGAACATCCGATCGCCTCTCAAGTACCGCCGAAGACAGACACGTACATGCCGCGTGGACCGTGAGCAGTTTCAGACCATCCGTTCCACAGGATCACGCCCTGCCCATTACGGTCGATGCCGGCAGCAGGCATCTCATCGCTTACTTCACCGCCGGCCACGAGCTGCGGCGCACCCGGAGCTATGGCGCTGCCCGTCACGGCGTAGACGCCGGGCTCCGAGTGTTCGCCCCCGACGATCCCTCCTGAATTCACCCACGCGAGCAGCAGACCTCCGCTCATCGTTGTGGCGAGCGCCGCGGGTTCCGGCGCTTCCTCGCCGCGAACCAGCCGGGGAGCAGCGAAGCGGTCTCCCGGAGCCCGCAGCACCGAGATTTCGATCCTGTCTTTCAGCCAGTGCAGCTTCGGTGTCCAAAAGTGCTGGAAGACCGTGACGGCTGAGTGCTCCCCGTCGCTCGCGGCGAGCGGGAGTTCGCCTCCGTTGGAGATCTCCTGTGGGACGCTCCAGCGCCCGCTGGGATGGCGCGTCGAGTCCCAAAGGCCCCAAGGAATGTTTGCGGCCGCGCGTCTAGGCGGCTTTGAGAACGCGGCAAGCACTGTGAGCGTCCCGTCATCGCTCAGTGCGAGGGCATCATTCTCCTCCGAGCCCGCAGGTGGACGCCCCATCTTGAGCCGTTGGGGCGCCAGGCAGTGTCCCGAGGGCTCACACAGGTACACAATCGGATGCGGCCGGCGACCGGGGCTACCCTCTTCGGCGGTGTTTTCGACTGCGGCGAACTCGCCGCGGTCGTTCAGAGCGAGCGGCTCTGCTTCGCGCTCGATCCTTCCCGGCACGTTGACGACACGCCCGAGGCCGCCGCTGGGCGTGAGCAGGGCGTAGTGCAACGTCGCGCGTGTGTGCCATACGGCGGCGACGGTTCCCGCCGGGCTCGACAGGAGACGAGCCAAGGGCACCGCCAGCGCGCGAGCGGCTGTAAAGCCCTGCCCAGGGGCCGCGGTGGCGATCATCGAACCGCCAGCGTAGGCCTGCCACGCGACGTAGCGCACCCCGGTGCTCGAGATCGCGACGTCGAGACCGTTGTTTCTGGCGGCAGCGTGTTCGGCGATGACTACCGGAGAGCCAAGGCCACCCGAGACCGCTCCCGTGTCAACGACGACAGACGACCCGGACGAACCTTGCTGGCCCGCGGAAGGCGAACCCGACGAGCCACGCGCCGCACCGCCGGCCCTCGCCGGTACAGGCGCACGCCCGCCATACCACGCGGCGAGCGTTTCGCCGTCTTCACTTATCGCGAGCTGGGGGTCCGATGCGTATTGGGATGCGGCCACGAGAACATGTGGGCGCGCTCCAGAGCGCCCCAGCGGATGCCGGCCTCGCGATGACATGCGCTACGGCGGAGTGCACAGCCAGACCGGCCAGGCCAATGATGAGCAGCATGAAGACTACGGCGCGTCGCACTCCCTCAGTATTCCCCCGCATCACTCCTGCCAATCGGGGTGGAAGAAGACCGCTACGCGACTCAGCGCGCTATCGCTGGCCGGTCCGGCGCGCGTGTGGCTCTCGTCTGGCCGCGGGCTGGCTGTGAGAGCTTCGCGGCCGCGAGCACCCCTCCGATCCCGCCGAAGAGGTGTGCCTCCCAAGAGATCCCTGCGTGCGGGATGAGGTCCGAGATCAGCGCCCCCCCGAAGAGAAAGAGCACGACGACGCCGAGCATGACCTCACCTACACGACGATCGAACATCCCGCGGCAGATGAGGTAGGTCGCGTAGCCGAAGACGATGCCGCTTGCGCCGACCGTCACGGTTCCGCCGGGTGAGGTGAGCCAAACGCCGATGCCACTCACGAGCGCCACGATGAGCGTCACGAGCAACAGGCGTCGCGCGCCAGCAAACGCGATCGCGAAGCCGAGAATGATGAACGGAACGGTGTTCCCAAGCAGGTGTGAGAAGCTCGCGTGAAGAAACGGCGCGAACAGGATGCCGTCGAGGTGCGAGAAGTTCCGCGGCACGATCCCGTCGCGATCCAGTCGGTAGCTGTCGAGTGCGTTGACGAGCTCGACTGCCCACATGACTGCGACGAGTACAACGAGCGCCCGCAGGCCGTCGGCCTGCGTAACGTAACGGTCACGAAGCCGTCCTTTCACACGCAGAGCATGGCAGTTTCGGATGGCGCTCGCGGCACCCGCGAGAATCAATTGCAGAGCTCGGCGGGAGTAGCGTCGAGGCGCGACTCGGTGTTGCGCTGGCGCACGGGCTGTGTGGGCCTCTTCAGAGCTGCAAGCCCGTGTCGCGGGCATCATCGGTGCTCGGCCGGCGTGCACCGCGGAGATGATCTCCTCGATGTCGATCCCTTGCAGACGAGGGGCAACCCAGCGCGTCGCGGAAGCGCTATCGGGAAGCTGCATCGCGGCCCCCGAACGATGTGGCCGGCGGATACAGGGCCTATGAGAGCACTCCTGGTAATCGCGACTTCTGATACGGTTCGGACTTCTCGGCCCTGAGGGCTCGAGCCAGCTCGGGCTCGAAGCCAGTCTCAGGGCGTTTACAACGGGTAGGGGGTCCTCATGAGACTGCTGGACGGCTTCTCGCGAGCAGGTGCAGTCCGACTGACTGGGATGCTGGTCGCGGCGGTAGCCGTAGCGGCATGCTGCGTCGGCGTTCCTCGGCGGCCGCCGAAGAGGTCATCCGCACGATCCCCGTCGGCAGCACCCCCGAGGGCGTGTCCTCGGATGGAACCCACGTCTGGGTCGCGAACTTCGAACGAAAACACGGTCAGTGAGATCGAAGCGTCGAGCGGCACTGTCATCCGCACGATCCCCGTCGGCAGCAACCCAAGAGGCGTGTCCTCGGATGGAACCCACGTCTGGGTCACGAACGAAGCCGAAGTTACGGTCAGCGAGATCGAAGCGTCGAGCGGCGAAGTCATCCGCACGATCCCCGTCGGCGATCACCCCGACGGCGTGTCCTCGGATGGAACCCACGTCTGGGTCACGAACGCCTATACGGAAACGGTCAGCGAGATCGAAGCGTCGAGCGGCGACAGTCATCCGCACGATCCACGTCGGCGACCACCCCTGTGGCGTGTCTTCGGATGGAACACACGTCTGGGTCACGAACGAACGAAAGATACGGTCAGCGAGATCGAAGCGTCGAGCGGCAAAGTCATCCGCACGATCCCCGTCGGCGCGGAACCCCGGGGCGTGTCCTCGGATGGAACCCACGTCTGGGTCACGAACTAGGACGGAAGATACGGTCAGTGAGATCGAAGCGTCGAGCGGCACCGTCATCAGCACGATCCCCGTCGGCAGCGACCCCTGGCGTGTCTTCGGATGGAACCCACGTCTGGGTCACGAACTCCGGTCGAAGATACGGTCAGCGAGATCGAAGCGTCGAGCGGCACTGTCATCAACACGATCCCCGTCGGCAGCGGCCCCTATGGCGTGTCTTCGGATGGAACCCACGTCTGGGTCACGAACTGATGAAGATACGGTCAGTGAGATTCCGACCAGTTATGACCCTCCGCCGAAAGCGTCGATCGAATCTCCAGCGAGCGGCGGCACCTACGCGCAGGGCGCGCTCGTCACGACGAAATTCTCGTGCACCGAAGGCGAAGGCGGGCCAGGGCTCGAATCGTGCACGGACTCCAACGGCGGGTCTGGCACGTCGGGCACGCTTGAAACCTCGACCCTCGGGCCGCACGCCTACACGGTGACCGCGAAAAGCAAAGACGGTGAGACCAGCACGGCATCGATCAGCTATACGGTCGTGGCCCGCCGAAAGCGGTGATCGAATCTCCAGCGAGCGGCGGCACTTACCAGCAAGGCCAGGTCGTCACTACGAAATTCTCGTGCACCGAAGCCCCAGACGGTCCAGGGCTCGAATCGTGCACGGACTCCAACGGCGGATCTGGCACGTCGGGCACGCTTGAAACCTCGACCCTCGGGCCGCGCACCTACACGGTGACCGCGAAAAGCAAAGACGGCCACACCGGCACGGCATCAATCAGCTATACGGTCGCGAACAAAATATGCACCGGCAACATCGGGACGGTCACGCTCTCACCGGGGCTGACAGACAGAGAGAAAGTCCAGACGATGAAAATCAAGGGAACGCTGACTGGCTGCGCCGGCGGCCCGTTCACAGAAGTGTCGTACACCGCGACGTTGAAAACAGCCGGTCCGGTGTCGTGCTCAGTGCTCACTGGAGCGGGCGAGCCAGCAACCGGGGCAGCGAAATACAAATGGACGCCGAAAGCGAAAGCGTCAACAGGGACGGTGAGTATGCCCCTGACGGAAACGCCGGACATGCCATTCTCGGGCGAAGTGACGACCGGCTCCTACGCGCCGCTGACGCTCACAGGGACCGCCACGGAGAGCTACACCGGCGGAGCGACATGCGGCGAAAAAGTAGGCAAAAAAGCCGCGAAACCAGTAAAGAAAGGCACATTCAGCGGATCAGCGGTCAGTTTCGAATAGGCCGCCACCAGACAGCTAGCAGGCTGGCCTGTGCCTAGGACGGGCACGGGCCACAGGCGCGCTCGCTTTCCGGACAAATGCGGGCGCGCCAGCGCCTCGGCCGTTCGCTTGCGCTCGGACGAGGAGCGAGCGTGTCCGGCAAATGGTTAGCGCAGCTCGCGCTCTCAGAGAAGAACTGGCGTGACTCCCTGTCCTCACCGCAGGCGGTCGAATCCCGTGCGCACACCTGCCGACGCCGAGACGCTCGCGCGCCTTCGACTATCGACTCGGCCCGAACGCCTCAGCCATCCGGGTGTCCAATAGCTTCTTTACGAGCTCCTTCGGCAGCGGCTCATTGACGGCGAAGTGCAGTGAACCCTCTGTCTTCGTGTACCCCTCGGTGTCCTCGGCGAGTCGGCGGATCACAGAGCCGCTGTGCGGCAGGTAGCTCAGGTGGTTTTTGAAGGCCGCGAAGCCAGCAATCGTCTTGCCCTCGAGCTTGAACGCGGGCATGCCGTACGAGATGCACCGCTCTGCTTCAGGGAGGATCGCGACGATTGTGTCGCGCAGCTGGGTGAGCGTTGCTCTCTTGGGATCATCGAGAGCCCCGAGGTACTGGCCGATCTCTTGCTTGGGCACGGGGAAAGCCTAGTTCCATCCCGGCAGCGACGGTAGGGCTCACGGCCACAACGGGAGTATCTCGGCCGACACCCCCGTGATCCCCCGAAGGCTGCGAACATGCGCGGACCGCTGAGCAGCGCCCACACCGTCGCAAAGCTCCCTGCCCAGGACCTGAGGACCTTCACGCGGCGGGCATGAAGCCATCAGAGCCCGAGTTTGCGAACGCCTGTCTCGTCGAAGCCGAGGTGGTGACCAACCTCGTGACGCACCGTCTGGATGACCTGACGCCGAAGGCGCTCGGGATCGTCCCCAAAGTCGCGCACGAGTGTGTCGCGAAAAATCAGGATCTCGTCGGGCAAGCCACCGCCCCCGAAGAACGGCATACCACCCAGCCTGGAGCCGACGTACATGCCGTACGCGTGGTTCTCGGCACCGCGGTCGGAAACGACAATCGCTACGTCCTCCAGCGCATGCTGGAACTCGATTGGCAACTCGTCGAGCGCTGAACCAACGAGTTCCTCAAATGCCTGCTCGCTGTAATGCCCGTGTTTGCTCATGACTTCATGATCGCGCCGCGTGCGGCGGCTTGATCGAGACGGCTGCGCTTGCCGTTGGCGCGGAAGCCGATCGTGCCCCCCGGCATGTCGTCGATCCGTTCGATCATCGTGGTTCCCTTTCTACTCGATCTGGACGGGTGTGCACGGTGATCGTCGCGCTGATCGTGTGCAGTAGCCCTGGTGGGACAGATGGGACGCAAGAGGCTCATAAAGGACAGCCGTCAGCTGGGCCACAGCCGGTGGATCAAAGGTAAGGCAAATCCACCCCTGGGGTAGCTATCCGGCAGGGCGTGCCAGGCGGAGGATGGTCGCATAAACCAACCCGCCTAGGAGGCAAACGAAATGCTCAGCACCAAAATCCGCACGACGATCATCACTCTCATTGCAGCCGGAAGCTTCGGGAGCGCCGCTCTGGCTCCTGTCGCCGCGCAGGCAACGACCAACCAGAAAGACCTAACAGGCAAAGGGTATACCTGTGAACACACCTCAGACAACCTGACGGTATGCACTGACAAGGAAGGCCACGAATGGTATTGCGAAGAGAGCAGCGACGAATGTGGTCAGGTGAAACTGACAGTAGTCACCACGACTAAACTTCACGTGACGTCGGTGGGCGTGTACGCACCGCCGGTGGTGACCACACCGCCGCATGTAGTCAAAGCCGTACCTGTGGCGACCGGCCGCATGCTCGCCCGGTAGGGCGCGAAAGCGACTGTCCGAGAGCCCCCGCTTGGCCGGGGGCTCTCGGAGGATGTCCTCCCCCCGCGATCAGCCGTCGTTGTATGCGGCGAACGTTTCGCGTTTGCCGCTCAGGCACCGCGCGGGATGAGCGATTCCAGCTGTCGGGTTTGTGTGCGGGTGAGCTCGATGCGGGCTGCGGCGGCGTTTTCGGCCGCACGGTGGGGTGCTTGGTTCCGGGGATCGGCACCACATCGTTGCCCTGGGCGAGCAGCCAGGCTACCTCGCGCTCGGCGTCGTCTCAGCGGGCCCTGGCGGGGCGGCGGAGATGGTGCCCGGACAGCACCACGTGCGGATGAACATGGTCATCGGCCAGGTCCAAGGCGGCGCCGTCAGGACGATCAAGCGGCTGGGCGTGATCGACCCCGACGAGCAGATCGTGCCGTCAGCACCGTTCGCCCGCGTCTGAGCACAAGCCGTGGGGGCCCGAGGCGATCGGGCTCCCACGGCATGAGGACGAGAGCGCGAAGCGTGAAGCGCGATCTCGTGTACGGTCGCTCGATGCCCGCGACCGAGCGACAGGGCTCGCGAACCTCATCCGCTCGTCTGCGGAGGACAAGCGGGCAGACCTCCGCGCTCTCCTGGAGCGGTGGCAAGGACTCGGCTCTGACGCTCTGGGCGCTGCGCGCTCAAGGAGTGGAGCCAAAGGCCCTGATCACGACCGTCACAGACACCTACGAGCGGATCAGCATGCACGGCGTGCGACGCGCGCTGCTTGAGAGGCAGGCCGATTCGACCGGCATCCCGCTCGTCGAGATTCGCATCTCGCCTGCGTGCATCAACGAGGTGTACGAGCAGCGCATGACCGAGGCATTCGCCTCCCCGCCACTCGCTGATGTCGAGGCGGTCGCGTTCGGCGACCTGTTCCTCGAGGATGTTCGCCGCTACCGCGAGCACCGCCTCGCCGCGAACTGCAGGCGTGGTCTTTTTCCCCTGTGGGGACGTGACACGACCGTGCTGGCGCGCGATTTCATTGCTGGCGGCTTTGCGGCATTTATCGTGTGTCTGGACCCGCGCGCTCTCGATGCTTCGTTCGCGGGGCGCTCGTATGACGCGCAGTTTCTCGCCGACCTACCTTCAAGCGTTGACCCGTGTGGCGAGAACGGCGAGTTCCACACCTTCGTCCACTCCGGACCGATCTTCAACGAGCCCGTTAGGTGTGAAACCGGCGATGTCGTGCTGCGCGACGGCTTCGTTTTCTGCGATCTCCTACCCACCTGAACACGGGTTCGCTCACGCTTGAGCGTACCGTCCGCAAAAGGGTGGTCCGGGGCCGTGGGCGGCAACGAACCTGACGACATTTTCATCGGGTAAGACGACTCGCGAGCGACGCTGGCTCGCGTCGTGGCCAGCGCGCTCGACGGGGGGCCAGACCGCCGCGTAAGGGATTGGAAATCTCGCCGGGAAGGAATCCCGCGACGGCGGCGTCATATACGAAGCGCGCGAAAGGCGGGCCGCGCGTTGATTGCTGCCGCAGGGCCGACGGAGGGATCGCGAGATTTCGGTCGGCCGACAGCCGTGATCAGGAAACCGTCTCGTCCGATTCCCGATCCACAGGAGACATCCCAGTGCCTAGAACGTCGATCCTTGCCCTAGTTGGCGTTGCGCTAGCCGTCGCCGGCTGCGGCAGCTCCAGCAGCACCGGCAGCTCGTCCAGCACCAAATCCGCGGCGAGCGCCAGCACGCCTGCTGCATCGACGCCCGGCCCCTTCCTGACCAAGTTCACGAGCGTCAGCAAGGTCGCCTCGACGGTCCCCGCCAACGGCGATATCAACCCATACGGGATCGTCACCGTGCCCACAAGCGTGGGCAAGCTCCAGGCGGGCCAGATGCTGATCAGCAACTTCAACGCCAAGGAAAGCGCAAAGCAGAACGGTCAGGGCACCGGCAAGACGATCGTGCAGATCTCGACCGCCGGGAAGGTCTCGCCGTTCGCGACGATCGATGCCAAGACGCTCCCCGGCCCATGCCCAGGAGGCGTCGGGCTGACGACGGCGCTGAACGTCCTGCCGGGCGGCTACGTCGTCGTGGGCAGCCTGCCAACGACCAACGGCAAGACAGCGACCGCCAAGTACGGCTGCCTGATTGTGCTCGACAGCGAAGGCAACACGGTCGGGACGATCGCCAGTAAGAACATCCAGGGTCCCTGGGACTCGACCGCCAAGAGCGAAGGCTCCAAGACCACACTGTTCGTCAGCAACGCGCTCAATGGCGGCGCCGCGAAGGGCATCCACACGGACCGCAACTCGACCGTGCTGCGGATCGAACTGGAATCCGGCGAAGGCCAGAAGCCGAAGGTGCTGAGCGAAACGGTGATCGCCAATGGCATCCCTTGGATTGATTCAGCGGAAGCCCTCGTGCTCGGCCCGACCGGACTCGCACTCGGCTCCGACGGGACGCTGTATGTGGCCTCGACCGAAGACAGCAAGATTCTCGCGATCTCCGAAGCGATGACGCGCACGACGCCCGCCGCGAAAGGCGGCACCGTGCTCACCGAAGGCGGCCACCTCAAGGAACCGCTCGGCATGGTGCTCGCACCGAACGGAAACATCATCACGAGCAACGGTGGTGACGGCAACATGGTCGAAACCACACCCGCCGGCCAGCAGGTGGCTGTGCAGACGGCTGACAAGAAGACGGGTGCCGGGTCGCTGTTCGGCCTCGTCATAGCCCCAGAAGGCAAGGGCATCTACTTCGTAGACGACGGCGAAAACACGCTCAACCTGCTGCACTGACAGCGGGGCTCCAGTTCACTGAAAGCTCTGGGCGTCGCAAGCCCTCCCGTTGGCGGCGCCCACAGCTATCGGTTACAGACGCAGCGGAAGGAACGCGCCTGCCCGGAGTCTCTAGCAGTACGCCAGGACCCCCACCGTCGGCATCGTGCCCGACTTGCCACAGGAGCGAACACATGCGTCATCTACTGAAGCTGTCCCTTCCAGCAATCGTCGTTTCGCTGCTGCTTACCGCCTGCGGCAGCAGCTCATCCAGCTCATCCAGCAACACGACCAGCTCGGCCGCCAGCACACAGCCCGCCGCGCAGACAAGCAGCAGCTCGTCGAGCACCGCCGTCGTGAAGAGCGCCTCCAACTCGCTTGGCACGATCCTCGTCGACAGCCAGGGCATGACGCTGTATCACCTCAGCGGCGAGGTCAACGGCAAGTTCATCTGCACGAGCTCCGCCTGTCTCGGTGTGTGGCATCCGCTCATCGCGCCGTCGACCGGCGCTCCCGGCGGCGTCGGTTTGCTCGGGACCGTGAAGCGTCCCGAAGGCACCTTGCAGGTCACCTACAAGGGCACGCCGCTCTACACGTTCACAGGGGACCGGAAGTCGGGTGAAACCAAGGGCCAGGGCATCAAAGACGTAGGCACCTGGAGCGCCGTCACGACCAGCTCCGCCAGCTCCCCCGCGGCGAGCACAAGCAGCTCCTCGGAATCCTCCGGCGGCGGCGCGTACGGATACTGAGCCCTTCGGCGGATGCGCGGCTCAGCGCGCGTGGGTGTGACACGCCGCTCCCGCGCGCTGGCCGCCAGCTGCCTGAGTGCGGTCGCGCTCGCGGGATGCGCCGGCCAAACCGGGTCGGCGACCACCACGCAACGCGCGCAGCGGACAGCGATCGAGCGTTACATGGGCGAGGTCGAGCCGATCAGGCTCGCGGTCAACAAGCTCCTCGGTGGTGCCGACCCGATCCTCGAGGAGTTTCACGACCGGCGCATCCCACCGAGCGCGGCCGCCCGGCGCATGGGGCAGCTAGAGCAGCGGTTTGCGGCGTACGCGGTCAATATCGCGACGGTCGATCCGCCTACCGCCCAGCTGCGTGCTCTCAACGCCGGCTATGCCGACACCTACGTGTTCGAGGATGCCTACCTGAGCGCGCTCGTCGCCGGCCTCGCCGACGGTGAACTCACCGACCTGCCCAACACGCAGGCAGCGCAGCGCGCCGCGATCATCCGCTGGCGAATCGGCCTGACCGTCCTCGCCCGCGCCGCCGACGCGCCGCTTCCCCCAGACCTGCAACAGGCTGGTCGCGGCGAGATTGCGCCGTCTCCCGACGGCAGCTGAGCGGGAAGCTGCGCGTAAGCCAATGTATGCCAGCGCGTCAACTGGTTCCGCCACCTGCTCGGCCTCGGGTACGCGATCTCCACTGCGGTGCACCTCGCGCTCGCGCTCGGAAGCTAGACCGCCGGCAAAGCGGGCGACGTTGCCGTGAGGTCCCTGCCAGAAGCGCGCAATAGGGTGTGCTTGTGGACGCCCTCGAGCTGCAGCGCCTCGGTATCTACGATCCGTCCGCGCCCGACGCCGAGGATCGTCTCCGCCTCCTGGAGGCCCTTGCTGAGCGCGGCGCCGAGCGAGACGCGCTAGTACGCGCCGCCGCGAGCGACTCGCTGGGTGCGCTCGCCGTCGAGTTGGCCCTACGTGGCCCGGGCGCCGGCGTCATTTTCGAGGACGCGAGTCGGGAGGCGGGACTTGACACCGAGTCGGCATCGGCGCTGTGGCGCGCGCTCGGGTTCGCCGACCCGCAGGCGTCCCTCCCACGTCTGAACGCCGCGGAAGCGGAGGCGCTTGCGACACTCGCCGCGGCCGGCCGCGACTTGTGGGGCCCGGCCGCGACGATCGGCGTGGCGCGGGTGCTCGGGGCTAGCGCCGCTCGACTGGCCGAAGCACTCGTGGAGGCGATGCGCGTTCAGTTCGAGATGCCGAAACGAAATGCAGGCGTCGACTACTCAGAGGTGGTCTCGCAGTACTCCGAGCTGGCCCAAGATCAGCTCGGCTCGTTCGTCGCGGTCTTCGATGCCGTGTTCCGCCGGCACATGGTCGACGTGGCGGCGGGCAACTGGTCCTTCGACGCCGAGGCTGTCGCCTCTCAGCGCGAGCTCCTCGTCGGGTTCGTCGACATCGAGGGCTACACGAGTCTCTCCCGAACGCTCAGCACTCGCGAGCTGGCGGAGCTCGTCGGACAGTTCGAGACGGTCGTCACCGACACCGTCGCGCGTCATCCGGCGAAGCTCATCAAGCTGATCGGCGACGCGGCGATGATCGTCTGCGAAGACGCGCGCGAGGGGTGTCGACTCGCCCTCGAGATCGTCAGTCAGTTCGGAGCCGGCGTCGGGCAGCCCGCCGTTAGGATCGGCCTCGCCAACGGCCCGGTGATCGCCCTACGCGGCGACTACTTCGGCGATGTCGTAAACACCGCATCGCGGCTGGCCGGGCGTGCAGGCCCGTCGACCGTCGTCGTGGAGGAGAGCGTCAGGCGAATCGCCGCAAACGCGTTCGCATTTGAACGGCTACCCCCCACCGAACTGAAGGGACTCGGCGCTTCCTCGGTGACGTATCGCCTGCTTGGAGCCGAGCACGACCTGCCTACGCCGGCAGGCCCGGGAGCTCCGCAAGCTGGATCACCGTGAAGGCGAGAATCAATACCCCGATCGAGATCAGGCCGTAGCGCCCGGCGCGGGCCGGGAAATGGCTACTGATGCCGACGAGAAACAGAACGCTCGCCAGGAACACCGTGTCACGGACGTACTTGTCTCCGGTGGCGCCTGCCGCGCTGCCGGTCGAGAACTCCGCATCCGCCTGCGCGTCGTACTTCTTCGAAGCGACTTCTTGCGGGATTACGTATTGAGGCATGTAGGAAGGTCCGGGGGGCGCGCTTGGGTTGTGCGCCGGGTCCGTGGCCAGCCATGCGTGGAACGCCGGGCGGTAGCCGGGGCGAAGCCGCTTTTCGGCAAGGCGCTCCGCCCCGCTGTTGCCCCCGACGAATGCGCTGAACCAGGCGTTGAACGAGACCGAGTCGAGCGTGCGAATCTGAAGGCCCTCGAGATCCGAGCGGTTGGCCTTGGTGCGGGCCGCCGATGCCCTCGCCAGCGCGACCGAGGACGTGGTGCTCCACTTGGCTGCCGCATACCCTGAATAGGCGGCAACCAGGGCGACCAGCGACAGCAGCGCGGCCTCGGCGATCGACAGCACGCGAGCATGGCGATCGTGGGGAGCATCCCCGTCGTGCTTACCGTGCTCGCCGATCTCCTTGCCGACCTCTGTCGGCGACAAACCCTCAGGCATCGGCTGGCAGCGGGCCGGTTGCGGGCTGCTCGGGCATCAGCTGACCATTATCCGCCACAATCTCGACGCGTCGCCCGACCAGCGGCAGCGACATTGGATGAGAGCGCGTCGTCATGCTCAAGACGGTCGTTGGCGCTGCCGAGCGCTGTTGGATGGAGCCGATATCGGCGCGGCCAGCCAACGGGCGAGCGGACTTCGCCTCGTCCGAGCCTGCGGTCATGTTGGGCTGGCTGTTCATCGCGGGCGCGACGATCGGGCAGCTATCCCTGTTCTTGCCGCGCGCGCCCCATACGAACTTCGGTGCGCTCGAGCTGAACATTGGGCTCGCCTACGCGGGCGGCGTGCTTATGTTCGTGGTCTTCCGGCGACTGCCGATCTGGACGTTCCACGTCGCGATTCTCGCGGGAACGGCGCTGATCACCCGCGCGATCTACTACAGCGGCAGCGGAGTCAGCTACTACGGCGTCTGGTACCTGTGGGTGGCGCTGTTCGCCTTCTCGTTCTTCAAGCGGAGCGAGGCAACCCTGCACGTCGCCGTGGCGGGTCTCGCGTACGGCATCGTGCTCGCGGTCCGGCACGAGCCGATCGCCGGAGCGCGCTGGCTGACCACGATCGCATCGCTTCTGATCGCGGGAGTATTCATCGACGCGCTCGTGCGTCGCGTCCGTCGTCAGCGCCAGCAGGCTGCCGACAGCGCCGAGAACCTGGGCGCCGTGGTCGACGCCATGCAGCGAATCTTCACCCAGCCGAGCGGGGACGCGACGCGCAGCGACCTGTGCACCACCGCACTGGGCGTGGCGCGCGCGGACAGCGCGGTTCTGTGGGAACCGCGCACAGATGGGCACGTGCTGGTGCCGGCTGCGGCGGCAGGAACGAAGCTCGTCGCCGACGAGCTGTCGCTCGCCGACCCGTCCGCCGGCGCCGGCCGCGCGTTCGTGACGGGACAGCCCAGCTTCGCCGTCCTAGACGGCGAGCACGGCCTCGAGCTGAACCCGGCCATGTCCGCAACGGTCAGTTGCGCGCTGTGGCAGCCCGTGCTGCGCAACCGGGCTGCCGTCGCCGTTCTGGCCTTGTACTGGAATGCATCGGTCAGCCGGCCGGAGCAGACCGTCAGGGCGACGATCACGCTGCTGGCCGCACAAGCGGCGGTGGCGATCGAGCGCGTCGACCTGCTCGCTCGTCTGGAACGTATCGCCAATACCGACGAGCTCACGGGCCTGCTCAACCGCCGTGCGTGGCGAGAGGCGCTGCCGCGCGAGATGGCGAGGGCCAAGCGCGAGGGTTGGCCGCTGTGCGCGGCGATGCTCGATGTCGACGGGCTGAAGGAGCTCAATGACACCCAGGGTCATCACGCCGGCGATCAGCTGCTCAAGCAGAACGCCGCCGCGTGGAGCTCGGCGCTGCGACCCGTTGACCTGCTCGCCCGCTACGGAGGCGACGAGTTCGCGGCGATTCTCACCGGCTGTCGCCTCGACGACGCTCACAAGCTGGTCGATCGCCTGGTCGACGCCACCCCACCCGGCCACGGTTTCTCGGTCGGGATCGCCGAATGGGACGGCACTCAAGACGACCACGCACTGATGGCCGAGGCTGACGCGCGCCTGTACGCGGCCAAGGCAGCCCGCGGGAAGTCCATCGTCTCAGCCGCCTGATCGCATCCACAGATCCCGACCTTCGACGAGCGTTGCAGCGCGGCCTCGCGCACGAAGCGCCGCCTCGTGCAAATAGTTGGGGACCCGTCCTGGCGCTGATGACGCCCGCTGCGCTGGCTTGCCTTGTCAAGAGCTGCCTTGGACGGGTCCCGCGGCGGATCTCGCCGGCTTGGGATCGGCGACGACCCTGGTTGCGACGGTAGCGAGCGCGAGGGGCGATGCAACCCCGCGTAGCAGGGCGGTAACAAGCGCGGGCGCAAAGGCTCGCAAACTGCGCGTCTCGGTGTTCCAGCTCTTGTGACGGACCCGTGAAGCTCACGCAAGGACGCCACGACCGGACCTTCATCCTCCCGACCGATCGACCTCCCCGCCAGCTGCTTGGACGATCAGGACTGCGGCATCGTCGGGCGTGAGCTTGTCGGTGTTGATGACGAGGTCGTAGTGGGTGGGAAGCTCGGAGCCGACCCCGTAGAAGCGCTTTATGTAGTCGGCGCGCGCGGCGTCGGATCGCTTCAGGGCGCGCGTGACGTCTTTCTCCTGCACCCCAAGCTGAACCATCCGTCGCTCGCGTGTCGGCTGGGATGCAGTCAGGAGCACTCGCAGGACATCCTCGCGGTTCGCCAGTGCCAGGGATGCCGCGTGCGCCACGATCACGGCGCTCCCTTGCCCCGCGATGTCCTCGATGACCGACCGGATCATCCCGCGTAGCTCGTCGTTCGCCGGCTCGCTGGACGCAACGGCGTCGGCGCCGGGAACGAGATATCCCGCGCCGAGTCCCGCCGATCCCAAGCCTTCGACCAAGCGCACCAGCCGCGACTTCCGTTGCTCGATGTCGGCGACGACTTCCTCTTGTACCCCCGCCTCGAGCGCCGCCCGCGTAACGATGTCCTCGTCGATCAGGCGAAAGCCGAGCGAGCTCGCCACCAGCAGCGCGGCCTCCGGCGCGCCTGCGCCGTCTTGGGTCGAGATACATACGACCTCGTGCTTCACGTCAGCAGCCTATCCGTTGGGCCGATTCGTCGGGCGGGCCTATGGGGTGACGATCGCGAAGCCCGGGTCGGCTGCGACCAGCAGGCCGAGGAAAGCTCCCAGCTTTTCCCCGTCGCCCTCGATCGTGATCCTGCCGGCCTGCAGCTCGCCGATCGCGTCGCTCTCGCCGAGCATCACGCGGTTCAGCGTCTCGCGGTCGAGACGCACAGTGGCATCGGCCTCGGGATCGGGCTCGCCCGGCGCGTAGCTCAGCGCGCCGTGCTGGACGCGCAGCACCCACCGCTCGGCGATGTCCGGGAAATCCCAGTTGAGGACGAGTGGTTGCTCGGCGGCGCGCAGTCCGTCCATTCGCACGCCGAGCGCGTCGAACAGCTGCGCGGTGGCGATCGCGCGGACCACGTCACCGCCAGCGTCGGTCGGTGCGCTCACCGGTCCCTCCCGCAGCTCGTGTGCCCCCTGCAGATACGCGTTGCGCCAGGTGGCGTTCTCGGTCTGGTACCCGAGCTGCTCGAGCGCGTCGGCCTCGACTTCTCGCGCCGAAGCGTTCCCGGCGTCCGCGAACACTGCGTGCGAGGCGAGCGTTGCGGCCCAGCGCTCATCACCCTCCTCGAGTGCCTCCCGCGCGAGCTCCACGACGCGCGCTGGCCCGCCGAGCGCCTCGACGTAGCGACGGCCCGCCTGCTCGGGGGGCAGCGGATCGAGGTTCACCGGGTTGCCGTCGTACACCCCGAAGTAGCGCTGGTAGACAGCCCGCGCGTTGTGGCGCACGCTCCCGTAGTGGCCGCGGGTGTGCCACAGCGAGGAAAGCGACTGCGGCAGCTCGAGGGCCTCGGCGATCTCGGGTCCGGTCAGGCCCAGGTTGGCGAGCCGCAATGTTTGATCGTGCAGGAAGCGGTACAGGTCGCGGTGCGCGGACAGGAACCGCTCGATCTCCCCGCTCCCGAAGGTCGGCCAGTGGTGACCGCCAAACAGCACGTCGGCGCGTCCCGCAAACCGCTCGCGCGAGACGTCGAGGCACTTCGACCACCACAGCGCGTCGCGTACGGGGGCGCCACGAATCGTCAAGATGTTGTGCAACGTGTGGCTCGCGGTCTCGACGACGCACAGCGCGCGCCGCTCGGGCAGCAGGAAGTTCAACTCCGCGGGGGCCTCGGTCTCGGGCACCAGCTGGAACTCGAACAGCACGCCGTCGATCCTCGCTTCCTGAGCGTCTTGCGCGACGACGTGCGTTGGCGCGAGCAGCGTCACGCGTCCGGTCGAGGTGGTCTTGCCGATCGCCGCGTCGAGCTGCCCGCGCGCGCCGCGGTCCAGCGCAGCGCCGTACATGTAGGTGGCCCGACGGGTCATCGCGACGCCCGCCAGCACGTTCTCGCTTACCGCGTGCTCCAGGAACCCCTCGGGAGCCCACAGCTCGACCCCGCCCCGTTCCAGCGCGCCGGCATCGAGGACGCCGCGCACGCCGCCGAAATGGTCGACGTGGCTGTGCGTGTACAGGACAGCCGTCACCGCGCGCTCGCCCCGGTGCTCGTAGTAGAGCGCCAGCGCGGACGCCGCGCACTCGACGGAGATCAGCGGGTCCACGACGATGATCCCGCGCTCACCCTCGACGATCGCCATGTTCGAGAGGTCGTAGCCGCGCACCTGATAGACGCCGTCGGCCACCTCGTAAAGCCCCGCCTCCAGGTTCAGGCGCGCCAGGCGCCACAGCGCGGGGTGCACGGTGTCTGGCGCGGACTCGCTGTCGCGCAGGAACCCGTAGTCGGCGAGGCTCCACACAACGCGCCCGTCCGGCGCCGTGATCGTGAGGTCCGCCGGCGCGGCCGCGACGAGCCCGTGACGGGCGCTCTCGAGGTCTCTCCCGTCATCCGGCGGTAGCTCGGCGACAGCAGTCGCGTGGAGTTCCCGGGTGCGAGGCGAAGGGTCGCGCCGGTTGCTCATGCGGGGAACGCTACAAGCGTCGCGGCGAACCCCGCTCCGCGCCGTGACGCGGCCGCGTCACGAGCAGAGCGTGCGGGCCCGAGTGCGGAGGCCTTAGCGGGCGGTACACGACTCAGCGCGCCGACCAGCCCGACCAGCGCTCGACGTCGACCGCCAGCACCGGGCCGACGGGCCGCTGCTGGGGGTAGCGTTCGGACAACAGCTGGACGGCCGTGCGAGCCTCGTGCTCGTCGAGGTCCAGGACCCTGGCGGATCCGTCGGCGCGCGCCCACCACAGGGCGCTCCAGTCGTCGTCGTAGTGGTCCGCCAGCAGACAGACCCGGGGGTTGAGCCTGACGTTCTGCAGGCGCTGCAGCTCCGTCGTGCGCTTCGGCTTGGTGTCCACCACGCTGTAGATCGTCTCGCCCGCGAGCGCGAACGCGATTGGAACGAGATAGGGCCGCGCGTGGGTGCCGACCGTGGCCAGGCGCGCCACCCTGCTCGCGACGAAGCGAGCCCTTGCCTCGCGCGCGGTCACTCCCCGTGCAGCTCGGCGATCGCGCCCTCCCAGCGCTCCAGGGCACGCTCGACGGGCCCGAGCCCGGCGGAGGGGATCCAGCGCACGACTCGCCGCACGCCGGCCTTCTCGAACTCCTCGAGTACCGCCGGTTTGGCCGGCACGCCCATCACCATCACGTCGATCGGACGGTCAGACCGGGCCCACAGCTCGCGAGCTCGCTCCAACAGGTCGTCGCCGACGTAGTTGGGCAGCCACGCGTCGCCGAAGCGCAGAACGCGGTCGAGCACCGTCGGGCCGTTGCCACCGACCAGCACCGGCGGATGTGGCCGCTGGGCCGGCTTGGGCCATGACCAGATGCGCTCGAACTCGACGTGCTCGCCGTGATAGCTCGCCTCGTCGTGCGTCCAGATCTCCTTCATCGCCTCGATCCGCTCGGCCATGATCTGCATGCGGACTCGCGGATCGGTGCCGTGGTTGCGCATCTCCTCGCGGTTCCAGCCCGCGCCGACGCCGAACTCGAAGCGCCCACCCGAGAGGCGATCGACGCTCGCCACCTCCTTGGCGGTCGTGATCGGGTCGCGCTCGACGACCAGGCAGATGCCGCTGCCGACGCGCAGCTTGGACGTCATCGCCGCGGCCGTGCTGAGCGCCACGAACAAGTCATACGTATGGAAGTATTTGTGCGGCAGCTCGCCACCGGCCGGGTACGGGGTTTCGCGATTGGCCGGGATGTGCGTGTGCTCGGGGAAGAACAGCGACTCGTGTCCTCGCTGCTCGACCAGCCGCGCGAACGTCCCCGGGTCGACACCGTCGTGGGTCGCGAAATAGCCGATGCCGAACTCCACGCCGCGAGTCTAGTCGCTGGGCGAGCCAGCCAGATACGTACTGGCCCCGGACCGAGTGGGCCCCTCGGCAGAGGCGCCCGACCGACGCTACCCTCGGCCGCGATGCGGCTCAACCACATCACGCTGCAGGTCGCCGACGTCGAGCGCTCGACGGGCTTCTATGTGCGTCTCGGCCTGAGGCAGATCGTGGCGAGCTATCCCGACTACTCTCGCCTGCAGGCGCCCGACGGGGAAGCGACGCTGTCGCTGCAGCGCTCCGAGCTCGCTGCGGGCGCGCGGACCGCGAGCATCCACTTCGAGGTGGACGACGTCGACCGGGTCGTGACCGAGCTGCGCAGCGCCGGATTCACGTTCGCGCAGGCGCCTGTCGACCAACCGTATCTGTGGCGCGAGGCGATCGTCAGCGACCCCGACGGAAACTCCGTGTTCATCTACCACGCCGGCAGCAACCGGCTCGATCCACCGTGGCGCGTGGATGGCGGTCGCTAACGCTACGGCCGCTCTGGGCCGATCCCCCACGACACCCGCCACAGCATGCGAACGGTCACTGGTTGAGCATCAATTGCGCGGCTGGTAGCTTGAAACCCATGCACCAGGCGAATGGAGGACGGACGCGACGGCGCCTCGCGGAATGGCGGTGAGCTGCGGCCGAGCCCTGCGAGTCGTCCTGTCTTGTCTGCTAGCCACCGGAGTCGCCGCGTCGCTTGCTGCATGCAGCGAAGGGAAACAACCGGTGCCGGCGGAAGTGAGCAGCCAGGTCGAAGGCAACGAAGAATCGGCAGCTGAAAAACAGCAAGAAGCCACGGAAGCCGAGAAAAACCGCGAATTGCTCTCACTGCTGGAAGCGAAAAAGAGAGAAGAAGCGGCGTCAGCGGAGGCCAGTCAAACCGAACGGCGAGCGGCGGCCAGGGCCAAGAAGCGCGAACAGAAGGCGGCCAAGGAAGCCAAGAAGCGCGAACAGGCGGCCAAGGCGAAGGTCAAGAAGCAGGAAGAAGAAGCGGCGGAGGCCGCGAAGAAACGGCAGGAAGCCAAGCAGCAGCAGGAAGCGACCAAGCAGCAGCAGGAAGCGACCAAGAAGAGGGAAGCAGTGAAGAAGCAGGAAGCTGAACGCACCGCGGCAAGGCAACAGCTGACGACGACGACGTCTACGACGGCCCCGCCGCCGAGCGCGGAAGCGGAACAGTGACGAGCGCGCACGATCGTAGTCCGCGCGCGCGGCGCCCGTGGCCTTCGCTATGGCGCCTGGCGCTGGTCGGGCTGACGCTGCTCGCACTCGCGGGAGCGATCGCGGGGTGCTCGGAAGGCGGCGGCGGCGAAGGTTCGGGATCGGCCGCCGAAGCGCGCGAAGAAGCGTCGCCGCCGGGCGAAGAAGGCGCCGAAAAGGCGGCTCACGAAAAGCAGCGCGCGGCCGAAGCGCGGGCCGCTGCCGATGAAGAAGTCGCGCTGGCCGCGAAACGCAAGAAGCAGGAAGCGGCGCTGGCCAAAGCGCGCGCTGCGGCCGCCATCGCCGCCAAGCAGAAGCAGTCTCACAAGTCCAAGCCGCACACCGTCCACAAGCAGTCGACCTCCGGCAACGCCAAGAAGAAGACCACCAAGCAGAAGGCCCCCAAGGAAACGCCGGCCGAAAAAGCCGCTCGCGAAAAGTTCGCCAAGGAAGAAGCGCAGGAAGTCGCGGCCTTCAAGCACCGGCAGAAACAGGAAGCAAGCGAACGCGCGCGATAAGCGCAGGGTGGCTGTTCGCCGGCCCCGCTGGTGCACGCTCGCTCGGCGCTCGGCGCTCGGCGCTCGGCGCTCGGCGCTCGGCTAGCCCGAGGCCGGCTCCCCGTCCTCAGCGTCCTCGCCGGCGTACAGCGACTCGCGCGCCAGCTCCTGCCCCTTGGCCCCGAACAGCCTGATCTCGAGCAGGTCGTGGCGATAGTCGTCGGGCGCGATCAGCGTGAAGCGCTCGTCCACGAGCTCACACTGGTCGACCGCCAGCTCGGCCAGCTCGGCCGTCGCGATGCGTCCGCCCGACACGAGCGGGTGGCCCCACACGAGCGTCATCGCCGCGACCGCGCCTGACTCCCCGCGCCAGCTGCCGATCACCTCGTCGCACAGGTCCATCTGCCAGTCCGGGTTGCGCTCGGCGGTCTCCTCCGTGAAGTCGACGTGGGCGAGGAAGTCGCTCGGCTCCCCATCCTCGCCGGCCGGGACGAAGCGCACGTAGCCGAACAGCTCGTAGCCCTCGCTCGTGCTCGCCGTCCCCGGGACGTAGGTGCGTCCATGCCAGGTGCGATCCGGGTACCACACGATCTCGCCCGCCTCCCCGAGATCGACGCCGTCGTCGCTCAGCTGCTCCGCCGCCGCCAGGAAGCCCTCGCCGAGGCGCTCCTCCCAGCGGCCGTACGGCAGCTCCTCCTGCGGGGGCTCGGCGGCGAAGCGGGGTACGAAGCGTTCCTCCGGCGGCACAGCGCCGCAGCCTATGCCTCGCGCAGCAGCGCCGCCGCGTGCTCGGGGGCGACGATGTTCAGGTTCAGATCGGTCGACAGCTCGAGCCCGGCCAGGTGCGTCAGTCGCGGCAGCACGTCGATGCGCCAGCAGAAGTGCTCGACGCCGCGCGGCGCCGTGCGCACCCACATGTTCAGCGGCGGGACTGGCTCCGAGGTGACGCGCCAGGCGGCGCAGGCCATCGTGCAGCAGAGCCGCCCCGGACGGGCCGCCTTGCTCGAAGCGCGGCACGGGACGGCGCGGCGCGAGCATCAGCTGGAACGGCAGCCGCGAGGCGTACGGGGCGATCAGCACCGCCTCCTCGTCGATCGCCACGACCCGGTCGCGCAGGCGCACCTCCTCCGCGACCAGATCGCCGAGCAGGTTCTGCCCCATCGTCCGCGTCGCATAGGCGCTCGCCCGCTCGCGCTCGCGCGCCACGGCCGCCGGCACGAAGTCCAGGCCGTACAGCTGCGAGTGCGTGTGCGGCAGGGACGCGCCCGCCTGGCGGCGCTCGTTGACGATCAGCTGCACGTAGGCACAGCGCTCGTGCGCGCGCATGCGCTCGCGCCACACCTCCATCGCCACGGCAACCTGCTCGAGCGGCAGCTCGGCGAGCGACAGCACCGGCTGTGGACCATTCACGATCACCTCGTGCACGCCGGTCGCCGGCAGCGAGCGGAACAGCTCGCCGCCGCGCCCCTTGCTCGCTGTGCGGGTGCTGATCGTCGCCGCTGCCGCGATCGCCAGGCGTCAGCGCGGGATACAGGTTGGGCACGACCCGCACGCGCCAGCCGGGCGAGTTGGGGACGTCGCTGCCCGGGCGCACCGCGTACAGCTCGGGCGGCGTGCGATCCTCGTTGCCCTCCGCGAACGGGTCGCGCGCGCGGGTCGATCGGCTCGGGCGCCCGCTCGCTGTCGGACAGGCTGGGCGCGCCGCCGGGACGAAGCGAGCGCTCGCCGGCGATGATCGTCCGGTGTCCGCTCAGCGGATCGATCCGGATCTCAGGCATGTTCGCTTCCCAGCGCGTAGCGCCTCACGTCCGCTTCCAGCGCGCGCCTGGCTGGGGTAGGGCCCCTGGCGGATGTACTCGCCGCCGGCGCGGTCGTAGAAGACGGTGACGGGCGTGAACGTCGAGTCGGTGATCGCGCTGCCGACCGTGCCGCTGGCGTCGAAGTAGCTGGGGTAGCTGACGGGGAAGCGGCGCAGGAACGACGCTCCCGCGCCGCGGCTCGTGTCGCCCGAGTCGATGCCGATGAACGCCACGCGGCGCCCGAGCGCGAGCGAGGCGCCCTGGAAGGCGCCGAACTCCGAGCGGCACGGAACGCACCACGACGCCCACTTGTTGATGACCACAGGTCGCCCGCGCAGCGCGGCGAGCCGAGCCTTGCAGCGCCGGCAGGCCGCCGCCGAGCAGCTCGCTCGCCTGTGCGTGCAGCTGCGCCAACGGCGCCGGCGAGCCGGCCAGGCGCGCACGCATCTGAGCCAGCGTCAGCGGCGACGCAGGCGTCGAGGGCGCCGACGAGCCGCCCAGCTGCACCAGCCCGACGACGAGCACGGCGAGCAGCGCCAGCCCGCCCAAAGTGATGCAAAGACGCTTCGGCGTCATCGCGCGTAAGCGTCGCAGATCGCGTCCGCGCCGATCGCGGGTCGCACGCCGGGGCGCCGGCCCGAGTGGCGCTCGCCGAACGCCGCTCGCAGGCCAGCCGACGGCCGCCAGCCGACGTGCTATATCTTGGGAGCACGTAGGAGCCGGTTCGCCTCGAGCATCCGGCAAACGGCGTCAGTTGGACGCCAGCCTTTCCGAGCGCCGCCGAAGCCACTTTCTGCGGCGGCTCCGTCTCGAAGTCGAGAGCCTCAATGGCCGAGTCCACCTCAGTGGCCCTCGCGGTCGCGCCGATTCCAAGTTCCGCGGACATCTCGCGCGCGGAAAAGCTCGTTCGCGAGCGCTTCCTGCACGACGGCGAGGACCCCGCCGTCGCGCTCGCCGCCGGCTCGCCGCGGCGGCGGGCGCTCGACCAGGCGCTCGCCGAGCTGCAGGCCGACCCCAAGGCGAAAAACCCCTCGACCGCCTGGCGCCGGGAATTCTCGTTGCTGCTCGGCCTCGAGCGCGTGCTCTCCGAGGACGAGCCGAAGCTGGCCGACGGCACCGTGCTCTCCGCCCACCAGGTCGACGCGCTGTCGGGCACGCTCGCCGCGCTGCTGGCGGCGGCGCAGGCGAGCGCCGCCAACGGCAACGGGCGCGCGGCGGCTTCGGCGTCGCCGGAGCTGCTCGCCTCCGCCGAGATCCTCGGGCCCGAGGACGGCGCCGGCCGGCAACGGCCGCCGCCGCCGGCGGCAGGTCGCCGATCGGCCCACGACCGACGACGAGGTGGTCGAGGAGGACGACGAGGAGGAGGAGCTCGAGGACGACGAGGAGCCCGACGACGACGACGACGAGCTCGGTCCGGTCCAGCGCGCGGCGCCCGACGAGGACGACGAGGACGAGGACGACGAGCTCGACGACGACGATCTCGCCGACGACGAGGAGCCTGACGACGAGGACGAGGACGAGGCCGAGTCGGAGGCCGAGGCCGACGAGGAGCCGCGCGACTGGGTGGACGAGGGCGACGAGGAGGAGGAGTCGCTCGCGGAGCAGCCCGAGGACCCCAACGCGGCCAAGCGCTTCTGGTTCGAGCACGCGACCGGCGCCGGCAAGACGGTCGCCGCGCTCGGCTTCGTCGAGGCCTCGCAGACGGGTGGCGTGCTGATCCTCACGCACCGGCGCAACCTCGTCGACCAGTTCAACGGCGAGCTGCGCGAGCGCGGCTACGCCAAGCGCATCTCCCGACCGCTGCTGAAGGGCGAGGACTCCGTCCAAGGGTCCGGTGACGGTCGAGACCTACCAGTGGTTCGTGCGCAACGCCGGCAAGATCTCGAGCGCCTACACGATCGTCATCTGCGACGAGGCGCACACCGCGCTCGGCGAGAAGACGAGCGCCGCGATCCGCGAGTGGACGGGGCCGATCTTCATCGGCATGACCGCCACCGGCGCGCTGATCGCGCGCCACGTCACCGACCTGTTCCCGACCCAGACCTCGCGCTTCGATCTCGCGCAGGCGGCCCGCCGCGGCGTGATCGCGCCGCTGCGCTGCGTGCGCATCTCGCCCGGGCGTGGGCGTGCGCACGATCGCCAAGGTGCCGCTGCGCCGTGGCGAGGTCGACACCGAGTTCGACCAGGACGAGCTCGCCAAACTGCTCGACCAGCAGCCCTTCAACCTCGCCGTCGCGAACCTCTACAAGACCCGCTTCAACGGCGTGCCCGGGCGTCGTCTACGCGGCCGGCGTGCGCCACGCCTACAACCTCGCCGAAGCGTTCCGCGCCGAGGGGATCAAGGCGCAGGGCGTCTCCGGTGAGACGCCCAAGCGCGAGCTGGCCGAGATCCTCGCCCGCTACGAGCGCGGCGACATCGACGTGCTGATCAACGCGCAGCTGCTCGCCGAGGGCTGGAACAGCCCGCGCGCGACGGTCTGCGTGCACCTCGCGCCGACCGCCTCCAAGCGCATCTACCAGCAGCGCGTCGGGCGCGTGACGCGCCGCCATCCGGGCAAGGAGGCGGGGCTGGTGGTCGACTTCGTGCACCCCGCGACCAAGCACGACGACCCCGTCGTGACGCTGCACTCGCTGCTCGACCGCGACGTCTATCGCGGCGGCGCGATCGTCGTCGGGCCGGTGCGCCGCGGGCGCGGGCGCAGGATGCGCGTGGAGCGCCGCGTGCTGCCGGTGTGCGCGGAGGAGGAGCGGCGCTTCGCGGTGTTCGAGCGCGAGCTGTGGCGGATCGCGGTCGAGCACCTCGACTACGGCGAGCAGCACGTGTGGGCGGCGCTCGCCGGCGCGCGCGTCGCGCCCAACGGCTGGCGCCGGGCGCGCGCGATGCTGCACTTCGACCGCACCGGCGAGCTCAAGAGCCGCTTCCTGATCACGGCGGTGCAGCGCAACAAGAACCCGCAGCTGCGCCTGCGCGCGCTCGTCGGACATCCCCGCGCTGCGCGACCCCGACGCGTTCGACACGGCGATCGACATCATCGGCGGCTGGCCGCGCGAGGAGCGCAAGCGAGGCGACCAAGATCATGCTGCGCGCGCTCGTCGAGCGGCGCATCGGCCGCCGCGACCAGGCCAACGCGTGGATCTGGCGGCTGGCCGAGTACACGCGCGACGTGCACGAGGAGTACGCCGTGCAGCGCTGGCCGGAGACCAAGCGCCTGCTCGGGCTGCTCGTCAACTCGGCCGGCGGCGCGCACGCCCGCAACGCGCGCCGCCTGATCCACGCCGCGCGCAAGCAGGACCGCCGGCTGGCGGCGGCGCTGCTGGCGGCCGCGCTCGCGCACACGCCCGAGGCCGAGGAGGCGCTGCGCGGCGCACGCACGCGCATGGCGCGCAAGCCGCCGGCGCTGGCGCGCGAGCTGCTGCGCAACTTCCCCAAGCGCCGCGCGCGCAACTCACGCCGCCGGCGCAAGGGCGGCGCGACGGCGGAAGCTCGCCAGGCAACGGCGCGAACGGCGCTGCGTCGACAGCGCAGCCGCCGTCGAACGGCGCGAGCGCCGCGACGCGACAGACGGCAGCGACGCAGCAGTGCCGGCGCCAACGGGCGCGAGGCGCTGACGAGCCGCGCCGGCGACGGCGCGACGCGAGCTCGCGCCGGCAGGCCGAGCTCGCACCGCAGGAGCGCGCTCGAGCGCCTAGCCTGCTGCTGCTGCAGGTGCACCTCGCCGGCGTCGAGCGTCGGTGCGGCCGCCGCCGTCCAGCGCGACGACCAGACGCCCGGCGCCGTCGATCCCCTCGGCGCGCCCTCGCCGCCGCGCCCAGCGCGACCTCGCGCCCGCGCAGCGCGTCGCGCTCGCGCCAGGCCTCGAGCGTCGCCTCGGCGTCGGCTCGCGCGAGCCGCCGCTGCGAGCGCCGCGAGCAGCCGCGCGAGCGTCGGCTCGATCGTCGCTCGCGCGACCAGCCCGAGCGTCGCCGCGCTGTCGCGCAGCTCCGCGCGGCAGGTCCTCGAGGCGCACGGCGACGTTCAGGCCGATGCCGAGCACCGCCCAGCCCTCCTGCGGGCGGCCCTCGGCGAGGATCCCCGCGAGCTTCGCCAGGCGTCTCGCCGCGCGCGAGCGACGATGTCGTTCGGCCACTTGATCTGCGCCTGCTCGCCGGCGACGTCGCAGACCGCGAGCGCCGCGATCAGCGGCAGCAGCGGCGGCGGGGCGTGCGCGGGCCGTCGCAGCACGAGCGACATCAGCAGCGCGCTGCCCGCCGGGCGCCGACCAGCGGCGGCCCTGGCGGCCGCGGCCGGCGGTCTGCTCGGCGGCGGTCACGAGCGTTCCGTGCGGCGCGCCCGCCAGCGCGAGCTCGCGCGCGCGATCGTTGGTCGAGTCGGTGCGGCGCAGGTGCACGCGCGGGCGGCCGAGCCGCGTGGCGACCGGTCCGCTCGATCAGGGCGCCGTCATCACAGCGGCACGTCATCGCTCACGGTCGCGCGGCGGCGTCGGCGAGCAGCGCCTGAGCAGGCCGTCGATGTCGTGCGCGGCCGCCTCGACGTCGGCGTCGAGGCCGTGCTCGCGCAGCGTCTCGCTGGTGACCGGCCCGATCGAGACGATGCGCGTTCGCGGCGAGAGCGCGGCTGGGCCGTCGCGCGCCGTCGGCGCGGCCTCGAGGAAGTAGCGCACGGTCGAGGACGAGGTGAAGGTGACGTAGTCGGCGCCGCGCGCGCGCGCGCAGCGCCTGCGCGCGCAGCGGCTCGGCGAGCGTCTCGTAGAGGTCGAGCACGTCGACCTCGGCGCCGCGCGCGCGCAGCGCGTCCGGGAGCACGTCGCGCGCCTCGCGCGCGCGCGCGACCAGCGCGCGCGTCGACGGGCAGCTCGGCGAGCGCCTCGACGAGCCCCTCGGCGACGAAGCGCTCGGGCACGACGTCGGCGGCGATCCCGTGCTCGGCCAGCGCGCGGGCGGTGCCCGGGCCGATCGCGGCGAGCCGCGCGCCGGCCAGCGCGCGCGCGTCGCGGCCGCCCGCGGCCAGCCGCGCGAACAGCCCGTCGACGGCGTTGGGGCTCGTCACGCAGACGAGGTCGTACGGCGCGGGGTCGAGCGCCGGGCCGGGCAGCGGCTGCGATGCGGATCACGGGCGCCTGCACGACGCGCGCGCCGAGCTCGCGCAGGCTGCGCGCGAGGCCGCTGGCCTGCGCGCGCGCGCGCGTGACGGCGACGGTGCGGCCCGGCGAGCGGCGCGCGGCGCCAGCCACGCGAGCTGCTCGGCCAGCGCGGCGACCGGCCCGACGACGGTGATCGACGGGCGCGCCGACGTCGCTCGTGCTCGACGCGCTCGGCGATCGTCTGCGAGCGTGCCGCGTCGACCGTGCGCTGGCCGGGCAGCGTGCCGCGCCTCGATCACGGCCGCCGGCTCGCCGCCGGCGCGCCCGGCGTCGATCAGCGCGTGCGCGATCTGCGCGCAGGCGGCGCACGCCCATGTAGAAGACGAGCGTCCCGGGAAACGCCGCGAGCGCCGGCCAGTCGAGCTCGCTCGTCCGTCGCCGGTTCGCGCCCGGTGACGAACGCGACCGCGCTCGCGAGCCCGCGGTGGGTGACGGGGATGCCGGCGTAGGCGGGCGCGGCGACGCCGGCGGTGACGCCGGGCACGACCTCGAAGGCGATGCCGGCCGCGCGCAGCGTCAGCGCCTCCTCGCCGCCGCGGCCGAACACGAACGGGTCGCCGCCCTTCAGGCGCACGACCTGCTTGCCTTCCCGCGCGCGCGTCGACCATCAGCGCCTCGGTCTGCTCCTGCGGCACCGAGTCGCCGCCGCCCTCCTTGCCGACGAACAGCAGCTCGGCGTCGGCGCGCGCGCCGTCGAGCGCGGCGTCCGGGATCAGCCGGTCGTACAGGATCACGTCGGCCGCGCGCGATCAGCTCGAGCGCGCGCGCGGTCAGCAGGCCGGGGTCGCCGGGGCCGGCGCCGACGAGGTAGACGCGGCCGCTCATGCGCCGACCGGCCGATGCTCGACGGCGCTCGCGAGCAGCTCGCGCGGCGCCGACCGCGCGCAAGCCGCGCGGCGAGCTCGCGGCCGAGCGCGTCGGCCTGGTCGAGCGCGCCCGCCAGCTCGTCGCGCATCCACGCCGAGCCGTCGGGCAGGCCGACCCACGCGCGCAGCGCAGGCGCCGGCCGTCGGTGGCCGCGCCTGCGCGCCGAGCGGCGTGTCGACAGCTCGCGCCGAGCTCGCGCGCGAGCGCGCGCTCGGCGAGCAGGCAGGCGAGCGCGTCGGCGTCGGTGACGGCTGACGCGGCCTCGCGCGCGCGCTCGTCGCTCGGCGCGTCCCTGCAGCGCGAGCGTGCCCTGGCCGGGCGCCGGCACGAAGCGCGCGGGGTCGAGCACCGCGCCGACCTCGGCCTCGCGGCCGAGCCGCTGCAGCCCGGCGCGCGCGAGCACGATCGCGTCGAGGCGCTCGCCGGGTCGGCGAGCTTGCGCAGGCGCGTGTCGACGTTGCCGCGGATCGCGACCACCTCGAGGTCCTCGCGCGCCGCGCGCAGCTGCGCCGCGCCGCCGCGATGCTGCTCGTCCGACCGCGCGCCGGGCGCGAGCGTCGCCAGCGCCGCCGGCGCCGCACAGCACGTCCGCGGCGGCCGCGCGCGCGGGCGCGCCGAGCAGCGCGAGCCCTCGGCCGAGCTCGCCGGGCACGTCCTTGGCCGAGTGCACGGCGAGGTCGATCTCGCCGCGCAGCAGCGCGCGCCTCGAGCTCGGACACCCAGCGCGACTTGTCCTCGTCGGCGAGCGCTGCGGCGCGCCGCCGCCCGCCTCGCGGTCGCCGCGCGTGAGCGATCGGCGACGATCTCGACCGTCGCCGCTGCCGGCGCGATCGGCCCGGCTCGGCCGCCGCTCGAGCAGCTCGGCGACCAGCTGCGCCTGTGCGAGCGCGAGCGCGCTCGCACGGGTGCCGAGGCGCATCAGCGCCTCGCGGCGACGGCGCGCGGCAGGTCGTGCACCTCGCGCCAGCTCCGCCTCGCGGCTGCTCCGCTGCGCCGGCGCGTCCTCGCGCAGGCCGAACAGCTCGCGGACGAGCTCCAGGCTCGCGTGGCCGCGCTCCTCGGAGAGGCTGCGCAGGCGGATCGTCGGCTCGTGCAGCAGCCGGCTCATGACGGCGCGCGCGACCGCCTCGATGCGGGCGAGGTCGCGCGGCGAGGCCGACTCCCAGCGGCCCGGCGTTCTCCGCGAGCACCTGCTCGACGATCGCGTTGCCGTGCTCGCGCAGCGCGCTGACGGTCGGCAGCGTCTCGAGCTGGCCGAGCCAGCGCGCGAAGCGGTGGATCTCCTCCTCGACGATCTCCTGCGCGCGCGGCGCCTCGCTCGGCGCGCGTGCTCAGGTTGCGCGCGACGACCGCCTGCAGGTCGTCGATGTCGTACAGGCTGACGCCCTCGAGCTCGCCGCACGCCGCGTCGACGTCGCGCGGCACGGCGATGTCGATCAGCAGCAGCGGGCGTCCCGCGCGCTCGCGCATGACCAGCTCGAGCTCGTCGCGGCCGACGATCGGGTGCGGCGAGGAGGTCGAGCACAGCACGATGTCGGCGCGCAGCAGCTGCTCGGGCAGCCCGTCGAGCCCGACGACCGTGCCGCCGAAGCGCTGCGCGAGGCTGAGCGCGCGGTCGGCGTGGCGGTTGGCGACGAAGATCGTCCCCGCGCCCTGCTCGGCGAGCGCGCGCGCCGTCAGCTCGCTCGTCTCGCCGGCGCCGAGCATCGACCACGTGGCGCTCGCTCGAGGCCGCCGAGCACGCTCATGCGCGAGGTCGACCGCGACCGAGGGGATGCTCACGCGGCTGGAGCCGATGCCGGTCTCCGTGCGCACGCGCTTGCCGGTCGTCAGCGCGGCCGCGAACAGGCGATTGGACAGCGGCCCCGTGCAGCCCGCTGCGCATCGCGGCCTCGTAGCGCGCGCTTGACCTGCCCCTGGATCTCGGCCTCGCCGACGATCATCGAGTCCAGCCCGGCCGTCACGCGGTAGAGCTGGCGGGCGGCGTCGCAGTTGCGCGGCGAGTAGATCGCCTCGGCGAGCTCGGTCGGGCGGATCGACGCGCGCCGCGCGAGCAGGCCGAGCACGTCGGACTCGGCGCGCACGGGGTCGCCGACGACGAGGTAGACCTCGGTGCGGTTGCAGGTCGAGATCACGACCGCCTCGCGCACCTCCGCGCGTGGCGGTGCAGGCGAGCGCGAACTCGCTCGCCTCGCTCTCGGTGAAGGCCAGGCGCTCGCGCAGCGCGACCGGCGCGGTCTTGTGCGAGATGCCCAGCGCGAGCAGCTCGCTCATGCCGAGCGTCGACTCCCGCTGC
The DNA here is from genome assembly GCA_963846205.1 of uncultured Solirubrobacteraceae bacterium. Classification (GTDB taxonomy): domain Bacteria; phylum Actinomycetota; class Thermoleophilia; order Solirubrobacterales; family Solirubrobacteraceae; genus Palsa-744. Next base: position 128,313 of record CAWJVB010000009.1, read on the forward strand.
TCGCTGCGCTCGTCCGCCGCTCGCTGCTCGCGACGCGTGTAGCGCGTCGGCCGCCTGCTCGCGCTCGAGCAGCTCGCCGAGGTCGCGCTCGATGCGGCCCAGGCGGATCGCCATGATCGCCACGTAGACGAGCACGAGCGCGAACAGCACGATGTAGGCGCCGGCGACGTACTTGCCGGCCGTGTGCAGCGGCAGCGCGGGCAGCTCGCCGAGCAGTCCGGCCATCAGGCGCGCCGCTCCGGCGGCTGGGCGCTCATCGCGGTGCGCGTGCAGGCTCGGCGCGGCGCTGCGCCCCGCGGCGCGCGCGGCGCCGCGCGCCGCCAGCGGCGCCTTCGCGACGCTCGGCGAGCCGCCGCAGCGCGCGCAGCTGCATGCGCGTGTGCTTGGCCGTCAGCTCGTATTTGCACAGCGTCGTGAACAGCAGCGCGATCCCGAGCAGCGAGACGAGGAAGGTCAGCGCCATCTGCCAGGGCAGGTTGGAGGTGGCGCCGAGCACGCGCGGGTGCAGGTAGGCGCTCGACAGGCGCACGGCGATGAAGTTGAGCGGCACGAACGCGCCGGCCGTGACCGCGAACACCGACGCGTAGCGCGACTGGCGCTCGGGGTCCTCGATCGCGAAGCGCAGCGGCTGGTAGGTCGCGTACAGCAGGAACACGATCAGGAAGGAGACGAGCGTCGGCTCGCTCCACACCCACCAGTGCCCCCACGAGCCCTTCGCCCAGATCGAGCCTGTGATCAGCGTGGCGACGGCGAAGATCAGGCTCATGTGGATCGCCACGTAGGAGCGCATGTCCCAGCGCGAGTCGCGCGTGCGCAGGTGCTGGATCGCAAAGATGCCGCCGAGCACGAAGCCGCACAGCGCAGATGATCGCAAGCGGGACGTGCACGTAGAAGATCTTCTGCAGAAAGCCCTGTTCGGCTTCGAGCGGCGCCCAGAAGAAGACGAGCGCGAGCGCGAGCGCCATCACGAGCACCGTGGAGATGCTCAGCGCGCGCAGGCCCTTGCCGTAGCATCGGCCTGGCGAGGCGGGGAGAGACCGTCGCCAGCAGCCTTTGTCGCATAGCGATCGAGGGCGGTTGAGCCGGTCATTCAGTCCTCCAGGAGGAAATCGAACAGGGCGTAGGCGATCAGCCCGAACACCAGATCATAGAGCGCGAGCGTCAGCAGCCAGCGCAGCGGCGGGGTCGCCGGGATGGCCGAGCGCGAGCAGCGGCGAGCTGGCGCGGGCGCCGCCGATCACGATCGGCACGAGCAGCGGCAGGGCGAGCAGCGGTCCGAGCAGGTCGCGCGCGCGGGTGCGCACGGCGAGCGCCGCCACGAGCGTCCCGATCAGCGCGACGCCGAGGTCGCCGAGCGCGAGAACGCCGATCAGCGAGGGCAGCACGTGGCCGTGGCCGAGCGAGGGCGCCAGCAGCAGCAGCGCGAACGCGGGCACGGCGACGAGCTCGAGCACGAACAGATAGGCGAGCAGCGCGAGCGCCTTGGCGAGCAGCATCGCGCTGCGATCGACGGGCGCCAGCAGGAAGCCGTCGAAGCCACCCTGGTCGGCGTCGGCGACGAACAGGCGGTTGACGCCGAGCATCGCGGCGAACAGCAGCGTCACCCACAGGATCCCGGCGGCCAGGTCGCCGTCGACGCTGTTGCGGTTGAGCGCGAAGTGGAAGACGACGAACGTCGTCACCGCGAACAGCGACATGCCCGGGACCGACTCCAGCGTGCGCAGCTCGACGATCAGCTCCTTGCGCAGCAGCGCGCCGACGGTCGGCCACAGCGGCGGTCTGCCGCCGCCCCCGCGCCTCACCGGCGCCCGTGCCGGTCGCACGCTCGAGCTGCTGTGCCCCCGCTCACGCCGACCCCGCTCACGTGTACAGCTCCTGCAGCTCGGCGGCGTCGACATCCGCTCGCGGCGCGCATCAGCGCCGGCCGCCCGTCGCGCAAGCCCGAGCACGAGGTCGGCCTCGGCGAGGCCGCCGCTCGGATCGTGGCTGCAGATCACACGCGTGCGGCCCGACGCGGCGCCGATCAGCGGATCGACGAGCTGACTGCGGCGGGATCGAGGTTCGAGCGCGGCTCGTCGAGCAGCAGCAGCTCGGGCTCGTGCAGCACGGCGCGCGCCACGGCCACGCGCTGCACCATGCCGCGGGACAGCGAGCGGACCGGCTCCTCGGCGCGGTCGCCCATCGCCACCTGCTCGAGCAGCTGCTCGACGCGCGCCGCGCCGACCCCGTGCAGGCGCGCGTGGAAGCGCAGGTTCTCGCGGGCCGTCAGCTCGCGGTACAGCAGGGGCTCGTGGCCGAGCAGGCCGACGCGCCCGCGCACGGCCCACGCGTCGGAGGGCAGGCTGCGAGCCGAGCACTCGCACGCTGCCGGCGTGCGGGCGCAGCAGCGTGGCGAGCACGCGCAGCAGCGTCGTCTTGCCGGCGCCGTTGGGGCCGAACACGACGAGCGTCTGACCCTCCGCGACCGACAGCGAGACGTCGCTCAGCGCCTCGCGCTCACCGTAGTGCCGAGAGAGCCCCTCGACCTGGACGGCAGCCACACTCAGGCTCTCGACACCTGCGGCGTTCGCTGCGCCTGCGCTCGCGCGATCAGCTCGCGGACGGCCTGCTCGCCGTCGCCACTGGCCCCGCGCTCGCCGCGCAGCAGCTCGATCGGATCCGGCTCGCCGTTGACGATGCCCTCGAAGAACTCCTTGCGATCCTGATATGTGGGAAGCGTGCCCTTGGCCCAGCCGCGCGCCTCGTTGAGCAGGACGGCCAGCCGCGCATAGGGCTCGCCGTACTGGCCTTCGATCTCTCTCTTCATGCGCTTGGCCAGCGCCGGCGATGCGCCCGCCGTGGAGATCGCGATCGCGAGCGGGCCTGTGCGCACGATTGCCGGCAGGATGAAGTTGCACAGCGGCGGGACGTCGACGACGTTGACCAGCATCGCCCGCCGCTCGGCATCCTCGAACACCGCGATGTTCACGTCGCTGTCGTCGGTCGCAGCGATCACCATGAACGCTCCCTCGAGGTCAGCCGGGCCGGCGTACTCGCGCGCCAGCCACTCGATCGAGCCCTCACGCGCGTACTCGCGCAGCTCGTCCTGTGCGCTGGGCGCGATCAGCGTCACCTGCCCGTCGCAGGCGAGCAGGCCCTCGACCTTCTCGAGCCCCACCGAGCCGCCGCCTACGACCACGCAGCGGCGCCCGCTGAGCTTCAGGCAGGCGATGTAGAACGGGGTATCGAGCATGCCCTGCACGCAGCTCTGGTCGCAGATACCCCTGCGCAGCTGGCACACGCACTCCTTACCTGCATAGGCCTGAGCGGGCATGACTCACAGGGTAGTGAAGCGGTTGGGGCCAGCTACCGTGGCAGCCCGCGTCCGAGCGCGCGCGCGCCGATCCGCGCGAGCGCGAGCGCGCCGTTGCGCCACGCGTGCTCGCGATCGTACTCGCGCTCCGAGCGCATCTTCGCGACGGCGCGCGCCGCTCGCGTCGTCAGCTCGTCGTAGGGGCCCCACCACAGTCCGCGCGCGGTGGGCGGATCCCAGGTGATCAGCTTTTCCTGCGCGCACGCGCGCAGCCCGGCCACTCCGAGCGTGCGCCCCAGCCCGCCGCCGGCGGCCGCGCCCCAGGGCCCGCGCGAGATCGTCGGGCACGGCAGGTGGTCGTTGCACCACACCATCCCCGCGTGCAGGTCGCGCGCGATGCGCAGCGCCTGATAGCGGTCGGCGGTCCACACCGAAGCGCCGAGCGCGTAGTCGCTGTCATTGGCGGCGGAGATCGCCTCTCCGACCGAGTCGAACGCCATCACGGCGAGCACGGGACCCTCGATCGGTTCGTGCATCAGCGCCATCTGGGGCGTCACGCCGCTGAGCACAGCCGGCGCGTAGAAGGACCCCGCGGCGCAGCCCGCCGGGCTGACCGGGCCTCCGCAATGCATCGTCGCCCCCTCAGCCACGGCCTGCTCGACGAGCGCCCTCACGTGGCGCAGTCGTCGCGGTGAGGCGAGCGGCCCGACGTCCGTGCGCGGATCGGCGGGATCGCCGACGCGCAGGGCCGAGGCCGCCGCGACGAGCCCGTCGAGGAACCGCTGGTGGACCTCTCGTGCGACGTACACGCGCTCGACCGAGCCCCGCGCCTGGCCCGCGCCGACACAGCCGGCCCACAGCGCACCCGCGACGGCGCGCGGCAGGCGCGCGTCGGCGAGCACGAGCATCGCGTCCTTGCCGCCCAGCTCGACCGTCACCTCCTTCTCGCGCGAGACGCCCTCGCCGGCTACGACGCGCCCGACGACGGGGGAGCCCGTGAACAGGATCTTGTCGACCGCCGATTTGGCGAGCGCGATGCCGACGTCGGCGCCCCCGTGCGCGATCCGCACGAGGCCCTCGGGAAGTCCGGCGCGGGCGAGCACGCGCCCGATCCGCTCCCCGGCCAGCGCCGCGCGCGCGGCTGGCTTGAAGGCGACCCCATTGCCCGCCAGCAGCGCCCCTGCGATCTGGCCGAGCGGCTGAGCGAACGGCGCGCTGCCCGCGCCGATCACGCCGACGACGCCATATGGCTCGTAGGCGACGCGCGCTCGCTTCAGAAACGACAACGAGCGATCGACGCCGACGCGCCGCGCCCCGAGCACCTCCGCGCCGTCCTCGGCCACCCAGCTGAGCGCGTCGATCGCGGGCAACAGCTCCAGCGCCGCGATCTCCGCCGCCGGCCGGCCCTGCTCGCGCGCCAGCGCCGTCGCGAGCTCGTCGAAGTCGTCGATCACAGCCTGCGCCATGCGCTGCATGTAGCGGGCGCGGTCCTGCACGCGCAGCAGCGCCCACAGCGGCTGCACCTTGGCGACGTCCGCGACGACCGTGTCGATGCGCTCGGGCGCGGTCGCCACGACGCTGCCGAGCGGCTCGCCGGTGGCCGGGTCGCGGGCCTGCAGCGTCTGCCCGCCGGCCTCGCTGACGCTTGCGCTCATCGGGCGATTATCGCTCCTGCAGGCCCCGCGCCCGCCTGATCTCGCGCAGGCGCGCGTCGAGCTCCGCCTCGGCCTGGTCGGGCTCGTAGAAGCGCGCTCCCTGCACCTGCTCGGGCAGCAGCGGCTGCGATGCGACGTGGCCGGGGTGTCGGTGCGGGTTGTCGTAGCCGCCGCGGTCCTGGCCCGGCCGCGGGCCAGAGCGCAGCCACGCGGGCGCCGGCTTGGCGCCGTGCTCGCGCACGTGCGCGACGGCGGCGCCGAGCGCGCGCCCGGCCGCGTCGGACTTGGGCGCGAGCGCCAGGTAGATCGCGGCCTGCGCGAGCGCGTAGCGCGCCTCGGGCAGGCCCACGTGCTCCACCGCGGCGGCCGCGGCGGTGGCCACCGAAAGCGCCGCGGGGTCCGCGTTGCCGATGTCCTCGGAGGCCAGGATCACCATCCGCCGCACGATGAAGCGCGGGTCCTCGCCGCCCTCGAGCATCACCGCGAGGTAGTACAGCGAGGCGTCGGCGTCCGAGCCGCGCGTGGCCTTGATCCAGGCGGAGGCGTAGTCGTAGTGGCGGTCGCCCTTTTTGTCGTAGAGCACGGCGCGGCGCTGCAGCGCGTCCTCGACGCGCGCCAGCGTCACGCGCTCGCCGCCGGCCTGCGCGGCGGTCTCGCCCGCGAGCTCGAGCGCGTTCAGCGCGGTGCGCGCGTCGCCTTCGCTGCGCGCTGCCAGGAACTCGATCGCGTCGTCGTCCACCTCCGCGTCGGCGGCGCGCCTCAGCAGCAGCGCGACCTCATCGGCGCTGAGCGCCTCCAGCGCGTACACGCGCAAGCGCGAGAGCAGCGCGCCGTTGACCTCGAAGGCGGGGTTCTCAGTGGTCGCGCCGATCAACGTCACCAGGCCCTCCTCGACGGCCGGCAGCAGTGCGTCCTGCTGGGCCTTGTTGAAGCGGTGGATCTCGTCGAGGAACAGGATCGTCTGGCCCGCGCCGGAGCCGCCATCGCCGTCGCCGCTGCCTGCCGCCGTGCCGCCCTGTGCCAGCGAGCGCCGGTGCGAGGCGCGCTCGATCACGGCGCGCACCTCGGCGCGCCCCGCCTGCACGGCGCTCAGCTCCTCGAACGCCGCGCGCGAGTGCTCGGCGACGAGCCGAGCGAGGGTCGTCTTGCCCGACCCCGGCGGCCCGTACAGGACCATCGAGTGCGGCCGCCCCTGCTCGATCGCGCTGCGCAGCGCCGAGCCCTCCCCGAGCAGGTGCGACTGGCCGGCGAAGTCTTCGAGGCTGCGTGGGCGCATGCGCACGGCGAGGGGGCGCGGATCATCGCCCGGCACGCCCTCGCCGCCGCCGGCCACGCCCTCGCCGCCACGCCCGCCCGCCGCGGCGCTGGACGGCCGCTCGCTGCCTTCCTCGGCGTCGAAAAGCTGCTCCATCGCTTGAGTATCGCGCGCGGCGCGCCGATGCCGAATAACAACAAGGGAAAGCGGGAATTGGGGAAATTGGCAGCGCTTTGCCGGCAGCCGGGCCGATCCCGGCTCGCCGGTTGGACATTTGTGTCCGCAGTCGCTCAGGAGGTCGGCCAGGCGTGGGTGTCGAACTTGTACGTCCGATGTTTATCTGGAGAGCGAGCCTCGTGACGAGAGGCCACCACTGAGATGGGCGCAGGCGCTGCCGAGATCCTCGCTGGGGCCCAGGCCGGACTCGGTCTCGTCGAGTCCGGTCAGGAAATCGCCGCGCGCTCGCCGCTGGCGCTGTTCTGGCGGCGCTTTCGCCGCGACCGGGTCGCGCAGGTCGCCGCCGCGTTCATCCTGCTGCTGATCGTGGTCGCGATCTTCGCGCCGCTGGTGGTCAAATTGTTCGGGCTGCCCGGCCCTTATGTGCAGAACCCGAACCTGACGGGACCGTTCGGCGAACCGCTCGGCCCGAGCGGCGCGCACCCGTTCGGCGTCGACGCGCTCGGCGAGGATGTCGCCTCGCGCGTCATCTACGGCGCCCGCGTGTCGCTTGAGGTCGGCGTGATCGGGACGGCGATCGCTGCCTCGATCGGCGTCACGTTGGGTTTGCTGGCCGGCTACTACCGCGGCTGGATCGACACGATCGTCTCGTTCCTGATCAACGTGACGCTGTCGATTCCCACGCTCCTGCTGGGCATTGGGATCGGGGCTGCGTGCGCCGTGCGAGGGTGCGCCGGCGGCACGATCGAGCCGGGCGTGGGCGTGATCATCTTCTTGATCTCCTTCGCCACGTGGAGCTACTTCGCGCGGATCGTGCGCGGTCTCGTGCTGTCGCTGCGCGAGCGCGAGTTCGTCGATGCGGCGCGCGCGCTCGGTGCCTCGGACCTGCGCATCATGTTCCGCGAGATCCTGCCAAACCTGGTCGCGCCGATCATCGTCTATGCGACGCTGCAGATCCCGCTGAACATCCTGATCGAGGCGGCGCTGTCCTTCCTCGGCGTCGGTGTCAAACCACCGACCGCCAGCTGGGGACAGATGATCGCCGCCGCGACTCCGACCTTCACCACCGCCTGGTGGTACATGGTCTTCCCGGGCGCCGCGCTGCTGCTCACGGTGCTCGCCTTCAACCTGCTCGGCGATGGACTGCGCGACGCGCTCAACCCGAGGACGGCGCGGTGAGCCTGACCTGTACACGACAACAAAGGAGGCGCCCCCGATGAGGTCGCTAAGAACCATTCTGCTGGTGACCGCAGCGGCGGCGCTGAGCGTAGCGCTGGCCGCCTGCGGCTCGAGCAGTAGCAACAGCTCTGCCCCGAGCGAAAGCAGCTCGGTCCCCGCAGGAGTCCAGACGCCGACCAGCGAGTCGCTGACCGGCGGCAAAATGGGCGGGACGTTGAACGTCCTCCAGAACGAGGACTTCGAACACCTCGACCCCGGCCAGGCGTACTTCGCGCTCGACTACGACATCACCGCGGCGACGCAGAGCAATCTCTACGCGTACAAGCCGAACACGTTCTCCAAGGCGACCCCGCTGCTGGCCGAAGGCGAACCGACGCTGTCGGGTGGCAACAAGCTGATCACGATCACCATCCGCAAAGGCGTGCACTTCAGCCCGCCCGTGAACCGCGAAGTCACCGCGGCCGACGAGGTGTACGCGATCGACCGCGTCGCCAACCCGAACGTGGCCAACCCCTACTACCCCGGCTATCTGGACTCCATCGAAGGCATGAAGACGGCCAACGGTGGACCGGTCGCGGGCATCAAAGCAACCGGCAAGTACACACTGCAGATCAAACTCACCGAACCGCAGGCGGCGATCGTCGTCGCCTCGATGGTGCTTCCGTACACCTCCCCGGTGCCGGAAGAATACGCCAAGAAGTTCGACGCGCAGAAACCGAGTGAATACGTCAACCACCAGGTCGCGACGGGGCCCTACATGCTCAAGAACAACTCAGAAGGCAAGATTCTCGGCATCGGTTACGTGCCCGGTAAGTCGGCGACGCTCGTGCGCAACCCCAACTGGACCCGTAACCAGGGCGACTTCCGGCCCGCGTACCTGAACCAGGTCAACATCTCGATCGGCGGCGATCCAAACGTGATCGGCCGGCAGGTGCTGGAAGGCGAAAGCATGGTCCAGGCCGACACGCCGGCATCGCCGATTCTCAAGCTGGCTTACGAAAAGTACCGCAGCCAGCTGCAGATCACCCCGGGCTCGGGCGACCGCTACATCGCGATCAACAACAGCGACGGGCCGTTCAAGAACGTCGATCTGCGCAAGGCGTTCTGGGCGGCGACCGACCGCGAAGAGCTCAACAAGCTGCGCGGCGGCAAGCTCGTCACCGACCTGATGACGCACTACCTGTGGACAGGCGTTCCCGGTTTCGAAGAAGCGGGCGGCGTGTCTGGGCCGAAGGTCGACTACAACGAACACCCGCAGGGCGACATGGCGGTCGCGGAAAAGTACATGAAGCTCGCCGGATACCCGAGCGGCAAATACACCGGCTCGGAAACGCTTCAGATCGTGGGTGACTCCGCGCCGCCTGCGAACAACGTCGCCGAAGCGGTCAACAGCACGCTCAAGAGCCTTGGCTTCAAAACGAAGCTGAACCTCGTCGAGCACACGGTCATGTACTCGAAGTACTGCGGCGTCGTCTCCGAAAAGATCGATGTCTGCCCGAACGTCGGCTGGATCGCTGATTTCGGCGACCCGCAGGCCGTGCTCGACGTGCCCTTCAACGGCAACCTGATCGCGAAAAACGGGACGAACTCCAACTGGGGCCTCGTCAATCACCCGAAGATCAATGCCGCGATGGAAGCCGCATCGAAGGTCGTCGGCGAAAAGGCACGTGGCGAAGCGTGGGCCAAGATCGACAGGGAACTGGTCGAAGAAGCCGTCGCGGTCCCCTACGAATGGAGCAAGGAGCCGGAGATCGAGTCCAAAAACGTCGCCGGCGTCGGCAAGGCCTGGAACATCGGAGACTGGGACTACGCGTTCACGTCTCTGAAGTAGCGGCACTGCGATGAGCGCCGGAGGGGGCGGGCCGCCGGCTCGCCCCCTCCTGGCACTCGCGCGACCACACCACCGACGGCGAGCCCGCGACGCCGTCGAACAGAACCGGAGCCGAGACCATGCCGACCGACAGCAGTCAATGAGCCGCTACATCGTCCGCAGGCTGCTGTGGGGCGTGCTGCTGCTGATCGTGGTGTCGGCGCTGACGTTCGTGCTGTTCCGCATCCTGCCGGCGGCCGACCCGGCGAAGCTCAGGGCCGGTCGCCTTCAGAGCCCGAAGATCATCGCCGAGATCCGCCACGACCTCGGTCTCGACAAGTCTCTGCCGGAGCAGTTCTGGCTGTACATGAAGGGCATCTTCCTGCACTTCAATCTCGGCTACAGCTACTACTCGAACGCCCCGGTCAAGGAACTGATCTTCAACCGCCTCCCGGCGACGCTGTCGCTGGTATTCGGCGGCGCCGTGATCTGGCTGTTCGCCGGCCTCGGCGTCGGCATCATCTCCGCCCGGCGCGCCGGCTCGAAGCTGGATCGCGCCGCGATGGGCTCGGCGCTCGTGCTCGTGTCGGCTCCCGAATACTGGCTCGGCCTGCTGATGCTGTTCTTCTTCGCCTCGGACATCGGCAAAGTGCCGATCTTCCCGGGCGCCGGCAGCTACGTCGGCTTGACGGCCGACCCCGCGAAATGGTTCACGTCGCTGATCATGCCGTGGCTGGTCGTGGCCGCCGGCACGGCTGCGATCTATGCCCGCCTGATCCGCGGAAGCCTGATCGAGACGATGGGCGAGGACTACATCCGTACGGCTCGCGCGAAGGGGCTGAGCGAGCGTCGCGTCGTGCTACGCCACGGTCTACGCTCGGCGATCAACCCGATCGTCACGGTGCTCGGTGTCGACATCGCGGTCCTGCTCGGCAGCTCGGTGCTCGTCGAAACTGTCTTCGACATTCCCGGCATCGGCCGCCTCAACTACGACGCGATCACGCACTCGGACTACCCGATCATCCAGGGCACAGTTCTGTTCGCGGCGCTGTTCGTCGTCGTCGCCAACATCGTCGTCGACATCGTCTACGCGTTCTTGGACCCCCGGGTCCGCTACTCATGAGCCGGCGGCGCCTCGACGCCCCTGGCGGCGTCCTCAGTCGCTCGCCTACCGAAGCCGGGAGACACTCGCTGCGCTCGCGTCCCCGTTTCGGCCGGCAGGCCACGCTCCCTGCGTCCTTGCCAGGAACGACGATGCGCTCGCCGGACGCGTCGCAACACTCACGGTCGGATCTCCCATGAGCGCGTCCGAGCCGCTGCTGCGCGTCGAAGACCTGCGCGTCGAGTTCCCCACCGAAGACGGCGTCGTGCATGCCGTGGACGGCATCTCCTACGAGGTAGGCCACGGTCGCACGCTGGGCATCGTCGGCGAGTCGGGCTCGGGCAAGACGGTGTCCTCGCTGACGACGCTGGGGCTGACGCGCTCGCAGGGCGCGCGCGTGTCGGGGCGCATCCTGTTCGAGGGACGCGACCTGGTGGCGCTGTCCGAAGCGGAGCTGCGCTCGATCCGCGGCAACGAGATCGCGATGATCTTCCAGGACCCGCTGTCCTCGCTGCACCCGTTCTTCAAGGTGGGCGCCCAGCTGGTCGAGGCAGTGCGCGTCCATCAGGACGTCTCCAAGGGGGTGGCGCGCGCACGCGCGATCGAGCTGCTAGGGCTCGTCGGCATCCCCGACCCGCGCGGGCGCGTAGACGCCTACCCCCACGAGTTCTCAGGGGGCATGCGCCAGCGCGCGATGATCGCGATGGCGCTCGCCAACGAGCCGAAGCTGCTGATCGCAGACGAGCCGACGACCGCCCTCGACGTGACCGTGCAGGCGCAGATCCTGGCACTGCTGGAGCGCCTGCAGCGCGAGCTGGGAATGGCGATCGTGATCATCACGCACGACCTCGGCGTGGTGGCGCAGACGGCCGATGAGATCGCGGTGATGTACGCCGGGAGGATCGTCGAGCGTGCGTCTGCACAGCTCCTGTTCGCCGGACCTGAGCACCCCTACACGTGGGGCCTGTTGAAATCGATACCCTCGCTGAGCGGCACGCGCAAGGAGCAGCTCGTGCCGATCCCCGGCTCGCCGCCCAGCTTGATCAATCGCCCGTCGGGCTGTCACTTTCACCCGCGCTGCCCCTACGCGCAGCCCGACCACGCGCGCGTCGACCCCTCGCTGGACGCGGTCGCGCGCACCCCCTCGCACCAGGTCGCCTGCCTGCTCGAGACGGACGTGCGCGAGCGCCTGTGGGCTGAGCTGAGCCAGGGCAAGACGCCGGAGCAGGCGCGCGACGGCGTCGGCCTGCCGGCGCCCCAGGAGACGGAGGCGAGCGCGGCTGAAACGGTCGGCGACGTGCCCGAGGTCGGCCTGTGAGCTTCAGCGACGCGTTCTCCCGGCGCGCCGAGGATGTGGCCGACGCGGCACGCGAGCCAGAACCCGCCGCTGGCGGGCCCGGCGCTGGCGAGCCCCTGGTCGAGGTGCGCAACCTGGTCAAGCACTTCCCGATCACGCGCGGGATCCTGGTGCCGCGCAAGATCGGCGCCGTGCAGGCCGTCGACGGCGTCAGCTTCGAGGTAAACAGCGGCGAGACGCTGGGGATCGTCGGCGAGACGGGCTGCGGCAAGAGCACGACGGCGCGTCTGATCATGCGGCTGCTCGAGCCCACGAGCGGCGAGATTCGCTTCGACGGGCAGGACATCTCACGTCTGAAGGGCGCCCGCCTGAAGGAGATCAGGCGCGACGTGCAGATGATCTTCCAGGACCCGTATTCGTCGCTGAACCCGCGCAAAACGGTCGGTGCGACGATCGGGCAGCCGTTCGTGATCCACGGTCTCGCCAAGGGCAAGGGAGACCGTAAGCGCGCGGTTCAGGAGCTGATGGAGATGGTCGGGCTGAACCCCGAGCACTACAACCGCTATCCCCACGAGTTCTCCGGGGGGCAGCGCCAGCGGATCGGAGTTGCGCGCGCGCTCGCGCTGAAGCCGAAGCTGCTGATCGCCGACGAGCCGGTGTCGGCGCTCGACGTCTCGATCCAGGCCCAGGTGCTCAACCTGCTGCTGGAGATGCAGCGTCAGCTCGGGCTGACCCTGATCTTCATCGCGCACGACCTGTCGGTCGTGCGTCACATGTGCGATCGCGTCGCGGTCATGTACCTGGGGCGGATCGTGGAGGTCGGCCCGAGCGAGTCGCTGTACGGGTTCCCCCGCCATCCCTACACGGGCGCGTTGCTGTCCGCGGTCCCCGTCCCCGACCCCGAGCTCCGCACAAACGAGCGCGGGCTGCTCAGCGGCGACGTGCCGAGCCCGGCCAACCCTCCCAGCGCCTGCCGCTTTCGCACTCGCTGCCCGAAGGCCCGCGAGTTGTGCTCGGTGGAGGACCCGCCGCTGGAGGACAAGGGCTCGGGCACGCGCGTGGCCTGCCACTTCCCGCTCGACCGCCAGGAGGTCGCCGAGATCGGCGTACGATCTGCGCGATGAGCGGCGAGCGCGCAGAGACCCTCCGGCGGGCCGGCGCACGATGAGCGTCGACGCGGTCCCGGCCGCCGCCGAAACCGAGCAGCTGCTGAGCGCGCTGATCCGCTTCAACACGGTCAACCCGCCCGGCAACGAGCGCGCCGCGCAGGAATTCCTCGCCGAGCACCTGGAGAGCGCCGGCTTCCAGTGCGAGCTGCTGGGAGCCGTGCCGGAGCGCCCGAACCTGCTCGCCCGCTTGCGCCCGGCAGACGGGCCCCCGGCGGACGAGCCGGCGGGCGACGGACCGACGCTGTGCTACCTGGGCCACGTCGATACGGTGCTGGCCGACCCCTCCGAGTGGACGCACGACCCGTGGTCGGGCGAGGTGGTCGACGGATTCCTGTGGGGGAGAGGGGCGCTCGACATGAAGTCGCAGGTGGCTGCCGAGATCGCCGCCGCGGCGGCTCTCGCCCGATCCGGCTGGCGGCCGGCCCGCGGCGAGCTGCTGATCGCGGCGGTCGTCGACGAGGAGACGGGCGGATCGCTCGGCGCCGAATGGATCACGCAGAACCATCCCGAGAAGGTGCGCTGCGACCTGCTCGTCAACGAGGGCGGCGGCGAGGTGTTCGAGTACGCCGGCAAGCGCTACTACGGGGTGTGCTGCGCGGAGAAGGGCGTGTTCCGCTTCACGGTCGTCACCGACGGGGTCGCCGGCCACGCGTCGATGCCGGGCATGGGCGACAACGCTCTCCTGAAGATGGCGCCGCTGCTCGAGCGCCTCGCCGCGCGCCAGCCCGCCTACGAGTTGACCGACGAGCCGCGCGCGATGCTGCGCGCGATCGGTGAGGACCCCGACGACGCGCCCGCCTCGATCGCGCGCCTGCGAGCAGCCGACCCGGTCCTGGCGACGATGTTCGAGCCGATGCTCGGCGTCACGTTCACGCCGACCCGCATCTCGGCTTCGGAGAAGATCAACGTGATCCCCAGCCGCGCCGAGCTGAAAGTCGACTGTCGAGTGCCGCCGGGACTGGGCGAGGAGCAGGTGCGGCGCGGGATCGCCGAAGTGCTCGGCGAGCACGGCTTTCAGATCGAGTTCAGCGAGCGCGTGGTGGGCAATCGCTCGCCGATGCACTCACAGCTGATGGAGACGATCACCGCATGGATAGGCGATCGCGATCCCGGCGCAGCGGTCGTGCCGGTGATCCTGCCCGGCTTCACCGACTCGCGTCACTTTCGCGTGGCGTTTCCGGAGTGCGTCGCCTATGGCTTCTTCCCGCAGCGACACCAGTCGCTGCTGCAGGCGGCTCCGCTCGTGCACGCGGCCGACGAGCGGATCGACGTACGCGATCTGCGCTTCGCCACCGAGTTCTTCACCGACCTCGCGACGCGCACGCTCGGCTGATCGGACGCGTCGAGTTGCAGGCGCCGCGCTCGGTAGCCGCGGCCGCGCGTCGGTCTGCGCAGGGTTGAGTCGGTTTCGCGCAAGATTCTGCACGGTATGTCGGGATCAGCCCTCGCAATCGAACATTCGATTAGCCATAATCGAGCGATGCCAGGGATGGCGCATTTGCTGGAGCGTGCAAACGTAGGAGCGGAAGCGGCTGTGCGCGGCGCGATCGACTCGCCGCCCAAGCGTCTCGCCGCCGCGCTCCTGCGCTACTCGCACACCTCGCACGCGCTCGTGCCCGTCGCCGCGTTTCATGCGCCGGCGGCGGCCGTCGCCAGTGCGCCACACACCTCGATCGTGCAGGACATCCAGAACTGGGCCTACAGCTGGTCGCCCGTCGTGATGATCCTGTTCTTCACGGTGCTGATCTTCCTGATGTGGCGCACCTTGAAGGTGATGCCGCGGATCAAGCCGCAGCAGATCAAGCCGGCCTCCAACCAATCCGTGTCGTTCGCCGACATCGCCGGGGTCGACGAGGCGAAGGCCGAGCTCGAGGAGCTCGTCGAGTTCCTGCGCGATCCCAAGCCCTTCCAGAAGCTGGGGGCGAAGGTGCCCAAGGGCGTGCTGCTGCACGGTCCGCCGGGCACGGGCAAGACGCTGCTCGCGAAGGCGGTCGCGCACGAATCGGGCGCGCAGTTCTTCGCGCAGTCGGCGTCGTCGTTCGTCGAGATGTTCGCGGGCCTGGGCGCGGCGCGGATCCGGCGGCTGTTCGCGATCGCGCGCAAGCACGAACCGGCGATCATCTTCATCGACGAGCTCGACGCCGTCGGCGGACGCCGCGGCGCCGACATCTCGGGCGAGAAGGACCAGACGCTCAACCAGCTGCTCGTCGAGATGGACGGATTCGCCGGCAGCGGGCGCGTGGTCGTGATCGCCGCCTCGAACCTGCTCGAGAAGCTCGACCCGGCGCTACTGCGACCGGGGCGCTTCGACCGTCAGGTGTTCGTCGTGCCCCCCGACGTGCGCGGTCGCAAAGGCGTGCTCGAGGTGCACACCAAGGACAAGCCGCTGCAGGACGTAGATCTCGGCGTGGTCGCCCAGCAGACGAGCGGGCTGACGGGCGCGGACCTCGCCAACATCTGCAACGAGGCGGCGATCTTCGCGACGCGACGCAAGAGCGCGACGATCGCGATCGGCGACTTCGACGCGGCGATCGAGCGCGTGATCGCAGGGGTTCAGTCACGGCGCGTGCTGAACGCGCACGAGAAGCAGGTCGTCGCCTTTCACGAGGCCGGGCACGCGCTGTGCGGCGAGCTGCTGCCGTCGGTCGATCGCGTGCACCGCATCTCGATCGTCCCGCGCGGGCAGGCGCTTGGCTACACGCTGAACCTACCTGCCGAGGATCGCTATCTGAAGACGCGCGAGGAGCTGCTCGACTACATGACCGTGCTGCTCGGCGGCCGCGCGGCGGAGCAGATCGTGTTCGGCGCGATGACGACGGGGGCCTCTGACGACCTCAAGCGGGTCGCCTCGATCTCCCACCAGATGGTGCACGACTTCGCGATGGGCACGGCGGGGCTCGGGCGCTCGCCCGACGGCGACGTGCAGCTGTCGGAGACGACGCTGCGGATCCGCGACGAGGAGCGCCAGGACCTGATCGAGGAGGCGCGGCGCGCGGCGCAGCGCCTGATCGTCGCGCATCGCCGCCAGCTCGACGCGCTCGCGCACGAGCTGCTCGAGCGCGAGGTGCTCGAACGCGATTCGATCGACCGGATCATGGCCGGCGTGCCGCGCATGGAGCGCGCGCCAGGCGTCGGGCTGCGCGTGGTGGCCGCCGCGAGCGCTACGGACGCGGGCGCCCTCGAGTAGCGCCCCGCAGCGCCGCGGGCCGACCCCGACGCGACTAGACTGCGGGCCGTGTTTGAGCGGATCGACCACATAGGCGTCGCCGTCGAGCAGATCGAGCCGGCGCTGGCGCTGTACCGTGACGGCTTCGAGCTGACGCTCGCGCACCGCGAGGTCGTCGAGGAGCAGGGCGTCGAAGCTGTGTTGCTGGACGCGGGAGAGAATCACGTCGAGCTGCTGGCGCCACTCGGCGCCGACACGCCCGTCGGCAAGTTCCTCGCCAAGCACGGCCCCGGCTTGCACCACGTCGCCTACCAGGTGCTCGACATCGACGCGACGCTCGGCGCGCTGAGGGCGGCTGGACTGGCATTGATCGACGAGCAGCCGCGCGCCGGCATCCGTGGCTCGCGCGTGGCGTTCATGCACCCGCGCGCGACCGCAGGGGTGCTCACCGAGATCGTCGAGCCGGCGGCGGGGACGCACTGATGGCGGGCGGTCGCGTGCAGATCAGCATCGGCTTTCAAGGCGGCCAGGTGCTCTCGCTGCACGTCCTCGACGGCCAGCTGAAGGCCCTCTACAAAGCGCTCGGGAGCACCGGCTGGCACGAGCTCGAGAGCGAGGAGGGCCCGGTGCGGCTGGACCTCGCGCAGATCGTGTACGTGCGCTCGGAGGACAGCGACCCGCACGTGGGTTTCGGCGCCTGAGCGGTGTCGCTGGACGAGCGCCTGCTGCGCCTGGCCCGCACCCGCGGTCACACCCCGGCGCGCGAGCGCGCCGCCGCGCGCTTCTCGCAGCTCGGCGAGCACGGCGCCGTGTGGTTGGCGATCGGCGTCGCCGGCGCGGCGCTCGACGCGCCGCGCCGTGACGCCTGGCGACGGGCGATCGGGACGGTCGCGGGCGTGTACGCGCTGAACACTGTGATCAAGCTGCTCGTGCGCCGCCCGCGCCCGCGCCTGCGCGGGCTGCCGCCGCTGGCGAGCACGCCCACGCAGCTGGGCTTTCCCAGCGCGCACGCCTCGACGTCGTTCGCCGGCGCCGTGTCGTTTGCGCGATTGGGGCTGCCCGCGGCGCCGCTGTACGCGCTGGCCGCCAAGCTTTCCTACTCGCGGCTGTACCTCGGAGTGCACTACCCCTCCGACGTGCTCGCCGGCGCGATGCTCGGCACGCTCGTCGCCGCCCTGCGCGAGCGCACGGCCGGACAGCTCGCTGCCGAGCACCCAGCGCAGCCCGGCGCGGCCGCGCATGGCAACGGCAGCGTGCGGCTGGCTTTCGCGCCACCGCCCGCGCGAGGCGCGGCGTGAGCACGCGCATTGGAATCGTCGGCATGCCCAACGCCGGCAAGTCCTCGCTGTTCAACGCCTTGACCAAAGCCGGCGCCGAGGCGGCGAACTACCCGTTCACGACGATCGAGCCGAACGTCGCCGTCGTCGCCCGTCCGCGACGAGCGCCTGGAACAGGTCGCGAGCACGGTCGGCGCGTCGGAGATCGTGTGGGACACGATCGACTTCCACGACATCGCGGGGCTCGTGGCGGGCGCGCACGAGGGGGAGGGCCTCGGCAACCGCTTCCTGGCGAACATCCGCGAGACGGATGCGATCGTGCACGTCGTGCGTGCGCACGGCGATCAGAACGTCGTGCATCCGGAGGGCAGCGTCGACCCGCTGCGCGACGTCGACACGATCGAGACCGAGCTCGTGCTGGCGGACCTCGAGCAGGCCGAGCGACGGCTGGAGCGCGTGAGCAGGCAGGCGCGCGGTGGCGAGCGTGCGGCGCTCGCCGAGGAGGCCTGGCTGCAGGCGGTCGTGGGCGAGCTGCAGGCGGGTCGTCCCGCGCGCGGCGTGCCCGTTCCCGAGGAGGCGCCGAACGTGGCCCGCGAGCTCGGCTTGTTGACCGCCAAGCCGGTGCTGTTCGTAGCCAACGTCGACGAGGGCGCGGAGGAGGTCCCGCCGGAGCTCGTCGCGCACGCCCAGTCTCACGGCGCGCGGGCGGTCGCGGTGTCCTCGCGCATCGAGTCCGAGCTCGCCGAGCTCGACGACGCCGACGCGGCGGCGATGCGAGTGGAGCTGGACGTCAGCGAGTCCGGGCTCCAGCGCGTCGTGCGCGAGGCCTTCGCGCTGCTACGGCTGATCGCCTTCTTCACGGCCGGCGAGGCCAAGCCCGCGCAGTCGTGGCACCTGCGCGACGGGCTCACGGCGTGGCACGCGGCCGGCGAGATCCACTCCGACATCCAGAAGGGGTTCGTGCGCGCCGAGGTGATCGGCTGGCGCGAGCTGGTCGATGCGGGTGGCTACGCGCGTGCGCGCGAGCGCGGCACGCTGCGGCTGGAGGGCCGCGACTACGCGATGGCCGATGGAGACGTGATCACCGTCAAGTTCACGCCCTAGCGACCGCCGGCACGGCGCCATCCGGCGTCCTCAGTCGCTCGTGTGCAGAGCACACTTCGCTCCCTGCGTCCTTGGCTGGCTTGGCCGGCGGCCGCTAGGCCAGCTGGTCGAGCCGCTCGGCCAGCCGGCCCATGCCGAGCTCGCGGGCGTGGCGGGCGCCGCCGGCGAAGTCGGTGGCGGTGTCGGGCGGTGCCTCGACGTCGATGCGCTGCAGCGTGGCTATCCGCTTGAAGGCGCGCAGCAGCTCGTCGTGCTCGCGCAGCGTCGCCGCCGTGCGCGGACGCATCTCGCCGTCCTCGCGCCTGACCTTCGTCTCGAGCGTGTGCGCGGCCTCGAGCACCTGCTCAAGCGGGCCGTAGCGGCGCAGCAGCTCGGCGGCTGTCTTCGCGCCGACGCCCGGCGCGCCGGGCAGCCCGTCGGAGGGATCTCCACGCAAAGCGATCAGGTCGGGGACGAGCTCCGGCGCGACGCCGTAGCGTTCGCGCACCTGTGCCGGCCCGAGCTCGGCCGTGCGTCCACCCTTGCCCAGCTCGAGCACGGCGACGCGCTCGCTCACCGCCCCGTACAGATCGCGGTCGCCGGTCGTCAGCAGCGCCCGCCCGCCGCGCTCCTGCTCGCAGCGAGCGAACGAGAACATCACGTCGTCGGCCTCCAGGCTGTCGCTGCCGGCGACGATCCAGCCGAGGCTGGCAAGCAGCTGCGGCGCGCGCTGCCACTGCCACGCGAGCTCGGGTGGCATCGGGGGGCGGTGGGCGTGATAGGCGGGGTACAGCTCGACTCGGTAGTCGGCCTGCTCGGCGCCCGTGCACGCCACCACCGCACGCGGAGGCGGCGTGTGCGGCGAGTCGACTATGGCCAGCAGGGCGTTGACGGTGCCCAGCAGGGCGTTGACAGGCACCCCCTGCTTGCCCTCGATCGATCTCGGCAGGGCGAAGAACGAGCGGTACAGCAGCCACGGAACGTCGGCGATCAAGAGCGGCGTGGAGGCGGCCATCCGTGCAGGTTACGGTCGCCCGCGATGCCCTGAAGGCCGCCCATCGCCGCGCAGATCGCGACGCTGCCCTCATCGCCGCCTCCGTCGCCTGCGTCGCGAGCGACTGGCGACGCGCCGCTGGCCGCCGAGGTGCAGCACCGACGAGGAACGCGCCGGCCAGGCAAGCCGCGCCCGAGCGGTGCGCTCGTCGCGAGTTGACTCTTGCGTCGGGCCCACGTACGCGGGCGCGGGCGTTGGCTCGCCACCATTTGCCCGGGCGGCCTTCGCGGCGACAGGCGGCCGCGCCTCCTCCTCCGCGCTGATAAACGCAAGCTCCTCGATCGCTCCGGCTCGCTCGAACGCGCTTCGGACCGCCGCGCTGGCGGAGATCAGCGCGAACCTGCAGCCGCGCCGGCGGCACCATCCGCAGCGGAACACGACGACCGCCACGCCGCTCGCGTCGATGCCCGTGAGCTCGGCCAGATCGAGCGTTATTCCCTCGGCGTCGGCGATGCAGGCGCGCTCGATCTCCGCTTCGAGCGTGGCAGCCGACGACCGGTTCAGCTCGCCGATCAGAACCAGGGTGTGCATAGGGCTCCTCCTTTGCGGACCTCGGGTTGGCCGGCGTTGCGCACGCCCTGCCTGCCCGGGCCCAGCGCCATCAGATGGCGTGTCATGTCTCGCTCCTTCCAAGAGCTTTCGATTCCCGTGCCCCCTGGGGTCGCCCAGGGAGTCGTGGCCGTGCGACCTGAGCGGTCGGCGGCCGTGCTAAGCGCTTGGCGGAGTTAGCCCGGGCGCTCGGGAATCAGGACTAGCGGCGCCAAGCGCCACGACTCGCTCGCGAGTCGCAGGCGGCGAGCCGCCCACAGCGCTCCCAGCAACAGGAGCCCGGAGAGCAGGAGGAAGATCGAGATGCCGGTGCCAGAGCTCGCGGCGGCGGACGGGGCCGCTGCGCCCGGCGACAGCCCACCCGCGCCGGCAGGCGGCGCCGGCGCGGCCGCTGCGCTGGGCGGGGCAGAGCCCGTGAGCAGGGGGGCGGCGGCCAGCAGATGTGGCTCGAGCGAACCGCCGCCGAGCGCCGACGAGGGCGCGCCGCCGCATCCTCCGGCGACGAGTCCGCAGGCGCGGCCGGGCGGGGCTGCCAGGGGCACAGCACCGCCGCTGCGTGCGCTGCGCCAGCTGATCAGCGAAGTGCCTGCGACGGCGCCGGCGCTGGGCACGACGGTGGCGCCGGCGTTGGTCACGGTGGCACCGGCTGTGGACGCGGCGCCGGCGGCGGGCGACTGTCCCGGGCTCGTGTTCCGAAAGCCGGCGGCCAGGCGATCGATGTCCAGCAGCTGCGAGCCCGTCGACTCGATGGCGCCGAGCGTGCGCTCGACGCCATCGAGCTTCGCCCCGACACCTTCGCCGAGCGAGCCGAGCGACCCGACCGTGCGGCCGACGCCGTTGGGCGCGCGTTCGCCGCTGGCGAGCGCCACGACACCTTCGCCGAGCGACCCGACCGTGCGGCCGACGCCGCCGGGCGTCGGGCGGGCGAGTGCGACGGCCGTTGAGGACAGGGTGCGCACGGCGGAGCCGCCGATCGAACGGTCCAGGTCAGCGAGCGCGCGCGCGCCGTCTGTGGCGCTCGGATCGACCGCACGAGTGATTGTCGCGCTGCCCGCGGCGAGCAGTCTGGCCGGCGTGGCGGCCGCCGCTGCTTGGATCGCGTCGAGCGTGCGCGGCGCGCTGTTGGCGAGCGCGGCGCGCGCACCGTTGGCGAGCGCCGCGGTGGTGCCCGAGCGCTCGAGCGCTGCCGCGCCCGACCCGGCTGCCTGTCGCACAGCCGGCACCGCGGCGGCGACGCCTGCGGCAAGCTTGCCTGCACTCGCCTGTGGCGCCGCTACGGCGGACTGCACGGCGTTGGAGAGGCTGGGCACTGCGCCGGCGTGTGGCGCTGCAGGCGCTTCCACGCTGAGCTTCGGCAGGGCCGGGCTCGGCGCGCCGCTCGGCGGAGGTGCAGGCGCGACGGCCTGCGGCGCGCTCGCGACCGCGTCCGCAGCCGCCGAGGCCGCTGTGGCAACCGGCTGGGCGACGTCGGTGGAGGAGGTCTGGCTTGTGCCGTTGCCGGCGTTTGGCACGGCGCTTGGCACGCTGACCGGCAGCGCCAGCGCGGCCCCAGCGCTTGCGGGGAGCGCCAGCGATAGGCAAATGGCGAGGGCTACCGGACCCGCGTGGCGAGCGCGTCTCGCATTCGTGTTGTCCGTCCGTTTGCGCCTGCGCAGAATCCTTGACCTCTACGTAGGGATGCCCCGAAATCGCCCGGAATAGACGGATTTTAAGAGTAAGTATCAATTAAAGGTGAGGTTGTGTGCGGGGTGTCGGCAGCGGCCCGCGAGCAAGCAGCGCGGCGCGCGGCGACGATCGAGTGCCGAACCGTCGGGTGTCGCGCGCTCAGCGCGGCGCGGTGGCGCCGCCCGCGACGGAGGCGCCGGCGGCGGTCGTTTCGGGGGAGCCGGTCGGCTGCACGCCGCCCTCGCTGGGGGCCGGCGGGCCCGGCGCCGCGGCGGGCGGGGGGCTGGCGAGCGGCGAGGAGCCACTGCGGTCCGGCTCGGGCTTGACGCTCTGGCCTTCGCGCGTGCTGAAGTACGCCCATGCGCTGTACAGGCCCAGTCGTCCCGCCAGTTCGGGCCCGCTGACGAGCGTGCGGCCAGCGGAGCCGAGTACGTAGGCGGACACGATCCGCGGTGAGAAGCCGCGCACGAGCACTTCGATGCCTGTGAAGGTGCCACGCACGAGACCGCGCAGGCGGGAGGCGGCGGCGGCGAAGCTGAGCGCGGTCTTCCACGTGTGCTCGTCGCCCTGCTCGTACTGGTCGACGACGCCGCGCAGCCACGGCTCGGGCTGGGCGCCGATGAACGAGTTCTCGATGTTCTCCGTGCGCCCGCCCGAGCTCGCGAAGAAGTACGTGATCGCCGGTAGGCCCTGATAGGTGACGATCTGCCCGGCTGTCGCGGCGACCGCGGCGTCGGTCTGCGGGGTCTGCGCTGCCACGCCGCGGTACACCTGCGAGCGCGCGTCTGCGTACACGTCGAAGCGCTTTCCGCCGGCGTGCGCCGTCAGCGCGTACGTGCGGCTCGCAACCGCCTGCGCCTCCAGCGCGGCCAGTGGCCAGGTAGGGGAGATCTCCGCCGAGACGACCCCGCGTACATACGTTTCCAGGGCGATCGTGTGCACCTTGCCCCCGATCAGCACGCGCACCTGGGCGCCCGCGGGTGCGGTGCCAAGCGCCGTTCCCGTGTAGTAGTGGGCCAGGATCGCCTGGTAGGAGTAGCCGTGTTCGGCGTAACCGAGCGCGCCCTCCTGGCTCATGCCGACGCCGTGCCCGTAGCCTGCGCCCGAGACCACCAGTTCCGAGGCGCCGGCGGCGCTCGCGCACGCCAATGAAGCCGCGAGCGTCGCGGCCAGGAGCCCCAGGCGGCAGGCGGCCGGGCGGCGGATTGGGCGGTGGTAGGTTGATCTGGTGACGAGCATCCGTGCTCCGCGTCGCTCAGGCTCACCGATCGCTCGGGCGCGGCAAGCCTGCGCTACGCACACCAGGTCATTCGGAGCAAGGCATCCATCGCCTGAGCATCGACTCCCTGGAACCGAGATTCGTCCAGAGCGTGCACCGTGGGCATTGCCTCGCGCGGGCGGGGACGGAGCGCCGGCATGGCGGACAGTCCGAGCGCCGGCGCCGGCGCCTGCGACGCGTATGCGGGCCCTGGGATGAGCGGGGCGCCGGCGTGAGCGCGCAGGCGCCCACCGCAGACGAGCAGAGCGACCTGCTCGCGCGCGTGCCCAAGCAGCTGTACGTGGGCGGCCGCTGGCGCGACGCCGCGCGGGGCGGCACGCTGACGGTCGAGGACCCCGCGACGGGGGAGCCGCTCACCGAGGTCGCGGACGCTCAGCCCGAGGACGCGCTGGCGGCGCTCGGCGCGGCGGCCGACGCCCAGGCCGAGTGGGCGGCGCACCCGCCGCGCGAGCGCGGGGAGATCCTCAGGCGCGCGTTCGAGGCGATCGTGGCGCGCACCGACGAGCTCGCGCTGCTGATGACGCTCGAGATGGGCAAGGCGCTGGCCGAGTCGCGCGCCGAGATCTCCTACGCGGCCGAGTTCTTCCGCTGGTTCTCGGAGGAGGCCGTGCGCATTCACGGCCGCTACATGGTCAACACGACCGGCAAAGGTCGCATTCTGACGATGCGCCAGCCGGTCGGCCCTTGCGTGTTCGTCACACCCTGGAACTTCCCCACGGCGATGGGCACGCGCAAGATCGCACCGGCGATCGCCGCCGGCTGCACGATGGTCGTCAAGCCTGCCCAGCAGACGCCGCTGTCGATGCTCGCGCTGGCTGGGATCCTCGAGCAGGCCGGCCTGCCCGGCGGCGTGCTCAACGTGATCACCGCCAAGCACTCCGGCGAGGTGATCGAACCGCTGCTCAAGGACGCGCGCACTCGCAAGCTGTCGTTCACCGGCTCCACGGAGGTCGGGCGCAAGCTGATCGAGCAGTCCGCCGAGCAGATCCTCAGGGTCTCGATGGAGCTGGGCGGCAACGCCCCGTTCCTCGTGTTCGAGGACGCGGATCTCGACGCTGCGCTCGACGGCGCGATGCTCGCCAAGATGCGCAACGTCGGCGAGGCCTGCACCGCCGCCAACCGCTTCCACGTGCACGAGTCGCTCGCCGAGGAGTTCGCGCGCGGTCTGGCCGAGCGCATGCGCGCGCTCCAGGTCGGCGTCGGCACCGATCCCGACACGGATGTCGGCCCGCTGATCGACGAGGCCCAGCGCAGCAAGGTCGCAGAGCTGGTCGCGGACGCCAAGCAGTGCGGCGCGCGCGTGCTGCTCGGCGGCGAGCCAGTCGGCGAGCGCGGGTACTTCTACGCGCCAACCGTGCTCGCGGACGTCCCGCCGCAGGCGCGCCTGCTGGACGAGGAGATCTTCGGCCCCGTCGCGCCGATCGCCACGTTCTCCACCGACGATCAAGCGATCGAGGCGGCCAACCGCACCGAGTACGGGCTCGTCGCGTACGTGTACACGCGCGACCTCGACCGAGCCTTCCGCGTGTGCGAGGCAATCGAGACCGGCATGGTCGGGCTCAACCAGGGCGTCGTGTCGAACCCCGCCGCCCCGTTCGGCGGCGTCAAGCAGTCCGGCTTCGGACGCGAGGGCGGCTTCGAGGGGATCGGCGAGTACCTCGAGACGAAGTACATCGCGCTCGCGACCTAGCCGCGCGGTGCGACCCTAGGCCGTCGCTGCGTCGACGCTCGGCGCGAACAACGAGCGCGCCAGCGCCTGAACGGTCTCGGTTCGCTCCACGACCTGCTCCAAGCGCCCGCGCAGAGCGTACTCGTGCACGTACGCCTCGGCCGTCAGGATCACGGCGAAGCAGGCGGCCTGGTCGACCTCGATATCTACGCCGGCTTGGCGGGCGAGAATCGCGACGCCCTCGACCGTCCTCATCCAGTTGGTCAGCGCACGGCTGCGCTGCTCGAGCGCCCGGCGCCCGGCGCTGTGCACCTCTACGACCGTCGTCACGGCAACCTCGGGATGCTCTGCCATCCAGCGGAAGTACGCGGCGATGCCGGCGTCGAGCTTTTCATCCCAGTCCGGCACCTTCTCCGCGGCCTCCAGCGAAGCGGCGATGCGAACCCGCGTCATCTGCCCGTAGGTCTCCAGGAAGCACTGCTCCTTGTCGGCGAAGTGCTTGTAGAACACGGTCCGCGAGGTTCGCGCGACGCGCACGACGTCGGCGATCGTCGTCTCCACGTAGCCCTGCTCGCTCACGCAACGCCCCATCGCGCGTAGCAGGCGCTCGTGCTGGCGGGCGCTGACCTCGTCGGGGTCGAGCGTGTGGCGCCCGGCCGGGATCAGAAGTTCGTCGCTGATCTTGACAGAGTCCACCGCATGAGTATAAGGTACGCCCTCGTACTTCGAGGGGTACGGGCGGGTACTTGCAGATCCGCCTACAACCACGGAAGTTTGGGGGGGAAGATGTCCAAGCTGCGCAAGCTGTTTGCGTTGTCGGTCTTTGTTCTCGCGTTGCTGGCCGTACCTGCGGTCGCCGGCGCGACGATCTCGTCGGTCTTTGGGACCGTGACGTGCACGACCCAGGGCGCCTGGCGCGACCGAAGGCCAGCGCTGGTGCGGAAACTCGCGCGGACACGACGGTGCCGAGCTTCGACGGCACGCCGATCGACGTCTCCGTCGGCTTCCCGCCCGCCACCGGCTCCGACAACAACTACCCGGTCGTCGGCATCTACCACGGCTGGGGCGGCACCAAGATCACCCCGTCGAGCTCGGCCGCGCAGCGCTGGCTGAAACTCGGCTACGCCGTGTTCAGCATCACCGACCGCGGTTGGGGCTCCTCCTGCGGCAGTCCCTCCAAACCCGCCAACACGGTCAAGGCGGCGCCGTGCGAACACGGCTACATCCATCTGCTGAGTCGACGCTACGAGGTTCGCGACGCGCAGACGCTGCTCGGCAAACTCGCCGACGAAGGCGTCATCAACCCGCAGGAGATCGGCGCCACGGGCGGCAGCTACGGCGGCGGCATGTCGCTGGAGCTCGGCTCGCTGAAGGACCGCGTCGAACTCGAAAACGGCACCCTGATCCCGTGGGAAAGCCCGGGCGGCAAACCGATGAAGATCGCCGCCACGGCGCCCGAATACCCGTGGTCGGACATCGCCCAGGCGCTCGAGCCGAACGGCAGCAACCTCGACTACGTCGAAAACGCCCCCTACAAAGGCATGCTCGGCAACCACGAATTCGGCATCGAAAAGAACAACTGGAACGCGTCGCTGTACGTCGCGGGCCAGCTGCTCGGCTACTACGGGCCGCCCGGCGACCCCGAAGCCAACATCACCGAATGGCACAACTTCGACATCACCGGCGGCCCCTACAACGGCAAACCGCTGGCCGTGCAGCAGGAAGAACAGCTGCCCAACCACAGCGCCTACTACACGAACCTGTCCGAGCCGCCGTCGCCGTCGATCATGGAGAACGGCTGGAACGACGACCTGTTCCCCGTTGACCAGACGGTCGACTACTACAACAAGGTGCGCGCGGCCTACCCGAACCAGCCGACGGAGATGTTCGACCTGGACCTCGGCCACAACCCGCGTTCGGCCAGCACGCCCTCGACCGGCGACCTGGCCAAGCTGGCGGCGGCCCAGAACGAATGGTTCGCCCACTACGTCAGAGGCGAAGGCTCAGAACCTGCCGCAGCCCAGGGCGGAGTGACGGCGATCACGAGCTTCTGTCCGCAGACGGCTGGCGGCTCGGGTCACGAATACAAAGCCGCCAACTGGGCGTCCCTCGCCCCGGGCGAGATTCGCCTGGGCAGCGCGACCGAACAGACGATCCAGGCACCAGGGACTGCGCCGGCGAACGCGTTCACCTCAGGCACGGTGTGCACGACGCAGGCGTCCGCCAATACCACTGGGGCCGCCGAGTACACCCTCCCCGCGGCTACGGCCTCGGGCTACACGATCGCCGGGGCGTCAACGGTGATCGGCGAAATCTCGACGCCGGCCGAAAACGGGCAGATCATCGCCCGGCTGTACGACGTCAACGAAACCGCCAAAACCGAGCAGTTGATCGGGCGGGCCATGTACAGGCCGATCAGCCCGGGTGGCGGATTCGTCAAGCAGGTGTTCCAGCTGCACCCGCAGGCGTGGAAGGTCGAAGCGGGGCACGTGGTCAAGCTGGAGCTGCTCGCGCAGGACTCCACCTACGCGCGTACCTCCTCGACGCCGCGGACGATCCAGGTCAAGAACCTGGAACTGCGGGTTCCCACGATCGACGCGCCCGGAAGTGACGAAGGGCTCGTGCAGACGCCGCTCGCTCCGTACCTGCCGCCGGGCTACTCGCTGGCGCGCAACCAGATGACCTCAGCTCCAGGCGCTCCGCACCTGACCAGCGGGTCAAACCCCAACGCGAACGGCCAGTTCACGCTGGCCTGGGAAGCCTCCGAGCCTGGCCCGGCGGTGACCTACACGCTCGAACACAAGAACGCCTCGGGCTCATGGGGTGTCGTGGCGAGCGGCTTGACCAGCACCGAATACACATTCGGCTCTGGCAACCCGGAGGGTGAAGGCACCTGGAACTACCGGGTGACCGCGACCAACGAAGGCCCGACCTCAGAAGCATCGGGTACCTCCGAAGCAATCAAGGTCGACAAAACCGCACCCACCCCACCAATCGCCACCCCCGACCGCGCGCCGGACTACGCAGGTGGCGGCGGTTGGTACAAGGACACGGTCACGGTCTCCTTCGCAGAAGGCACAGACCCGCTGCTCAGCGATGGCAGCGCCGGCTCGGGTGTCAACCCGGCCAGCATCAGCCCGCCTGTGACGTTCAACACAGACGGCTCGCACACCGCCTCGGGCACCGAGGCCGACAACGTCGGCAACGTCTCGGGCCCGGGCGAACTGACCGTGCAGGTCGACGCCACAGCGCCGACGCTCGAAATCAGCTGCCCGGCCACAGCGCCGGTCGGCTCCTCGACGAGCGCCACGGTGAGTGCCTCTGACGCCCAGTCGGGCCTGGCTCCGCCAGACCCCTCGGGCACGGTCCCGATCAACACCAGCAAAGCGGGACCGCAGACGATCACGCGCACCGCGACCGACAACGTCGGGCACGAAACCACCACCTCGTGCACGACCGAAGTGGTCAACACCAGAGTGATCTCAGGCCGCGTCAAAGGCAAGCTGATCGTCAAATCAGGCGAAGCGGTGCAGCTGACCTCGACCGCCGTGACCGCTGCGGTGGAAGTCCAGCAGGGTGGCTCCCTCGACGTCGAGGGCGCAACGACCAAGGCGATCAAAGCCCTGCGGGGCGCAGTGATCCGCATCTGTGGCGCCAAAACAGGCGCCCTGAACATCACCCGCAGCTCCGGTCCGGTGACACTCGGCGACGGCGGCAGCTGCGCCGGCTCCAGCGTGACCGGCGCGATCACCGCCAACACCAACCACGATGGCGTCAGCGTGATCGGTAACACGGTCAAAACTGCCGCCAAAGTCGAGGGCAACCTCGGCGGCACGACGGTCACCACCAACACGATCGGGACCAACCTGACCGTGCTGGGCAACGGTGCCCCGACCGTGGACAAACCCAACACCGTGGGGGGCATCTCGAAACTGCAGTAGGCAGTGGCTCGAGAAGGGGGAGAGCAGGCGCGGGGGGGCGCCTGCTCTTCGCCGCCACCGTGGCGCGGGGGCCACGGTGGCGGCTAAGTCTTTCCCGCTGTTCCGCCTCCCGCTGTTCCGCCTTGTCGTTCCCTCTGCAGCCGCCCCCCGTCCCGTCCGCGAGTTGCCGACGCCTGTAGCCTTCGCGCTGGATGAGCGGGAAGGTTTGACATGACGAGCGTGCGTGACGCCTCGTTCGAGCTGTTCCGCAGGCACGGGATGACGACCATCTTCGGCAACCCGGGCTCTACGGAGCTGCCGATGCTGGGCCCGCTTCCGGACGACTTCCGGTACGTGCTCGGGCTGCAGGAGGCGGTCGCCGTAGGGATGGCCGACGGCTTCGCGCAGGCCAGCGGCAGCGCTGCGCACGTCAACCTGCACACGGCTCCCGGGCGTGGGCAACGGCGTCGGGGCGATCTTCAATGCGCGCGCCAACCGTGCGCCGCTACTCGTGACCGCCGGGCAGCAGGCGCGCTCACTGATCACGATGGGGGCGACGCTCACCAACCGCGACGCGGTCGAGGTGCCCAAGCCGTACGTGAAGTGGAGCTACGAGCCGCCGCGCGCCGCCGACGTGCCATTTGCGCTCGCGCAGGCGATCCACCACGCGACGCTGCCGCCCGCTGGTCCGGCGTTCGTATCGATCCCGATGGATGATTGGACCGCCGAGATCGAGCCGATCGACTATCTCAGCCAGATCGCGCGCACCGTCGGCGGCCGCGCGCAGCCGGACGCGCAGCAGATCGTCGCCGTGGCCGAGCGCCTGCGCCGAGCCGAGCGGCCCGTGCTCGTCGCCGGCCCCGACATCGATGCCTCCGGCGGTTGGAGCGCGGCGATCGAGCTGGTCGAGTCCCAGCGGCTGCCCGTGTGGGCCTCGCCGCCGACCGGCGGCAGCCGGATCGGCTTCCCCGAGGATCACCCGGCCTTCCAGGGCATCCTGCCGCCGGCCGTCGCGCCGCTCGCCGAGACGCTCGCGGGCCACGACCTGGTGCTCGTCGCCGGCTCCGCGGTGTTCCCGTACTACCCCAACATCCCCGGTGACTTCCTCCCAGCTGGCGCCGAGCTGGTCGCGATCACCTGCGATCCCGACGAGGCCGCGCGCGCGCCGATGGGCGACGCGATCGTCGCCGACGTGGCGCTGACGCTGCGCGCGCTCGTCGACGAGCTGTCCGAGCCCTCCACGCGTGAGCAGCCGCCCGCCCGTGTCGAGCTCGACCCGTTCCCGCCCGCTGAGCAGCTGTCCGGCGGCGAAGTCCACGCGATCCTCGCCGAGCTGTTCCCCGCCGACGGGATCGTCGTGCTCGAGTCTCCGTCGAGCACCGCCGCGCTGCGCAGCCGCTTGCGCCTGTCGCGCCCCGGCTCCTACTACTTCAGCGCCAGTGGCGGCCTCGGCTTCGGGCTATCGGCGGCGGTCGGCGTGCAGCTGGCCCAGCCACAGCGTCAGGTCGTGTGCGTGCTCGGCGAGGGCTCCGCGCAGTACGCGATCACGGGACTGTGGACGGCCGCCGCGTACGAGGTGCCCGTCAAGTTCCTGGTGCTGCGCAACAACGAGTACTCGATTCTCAAGTGGTTCGCGGCGCTCGAGAGCGTCGAGGGCGCGCCCGGCGCTCGACCTGCCCGCGCTCGACGTCGCCGCGACGGCCGAGAGCTAC
Source organism: uncultured Solirubrobacteraceae bacterium (assembly GCA_963846205.1). Lineage (GTDB taxonomy): Bacteria > Actinomycetota > Thermoleophilia > Solirubrobacterales > Solirubrobacteraceae > Palsa-744. The sequence goes on from CAWJVB010000009.1 coordinate 158,623, forward strand.
GGCGTGCCCGCGGCGAGCGTGACGGACAGCGAGCCGCTGCGCGACGCGTTGGCCGACGCGCTCGCGCAGGACGGCCCGCGCCTGGTGCAGGTCGACGTGCAGCCCGGGATGGCGCTCGCTTGAGCGCCCCCGCGCGGCCGCTGCTCGAGCCCGACACGCGGCGGATCGGTCGACCGCCCGGCCCGGCCGCTCCCCGACCGCGCCCCCGACTCGCTCGCCGACGGCACGCCCCCGCCGCTGCGCGAGCAGCTGACCGCGTTGCTCGGCGCCGAGCGCGTGCTGAGCAGGGCGATCGACCTGGTCCGCTATGCCTCCGACGCGAGTCCCTACAGGCGCCTCCCCGCGGTCGTGGTGATGGCCCACGACGCGACCGACGTGGGCACGGTGCTCGCCTACGCGCGCCGCACCGGGACGCCGGTCAACTTCCGCGGCGGCGGCACCAGCCTCAACGGGCAGGCGCAGACCGACGGGATCATGATCGACGTGCGGCGCTGGTTCTCGGGGGTTCGGGTGGAGGACGCAGGCGCACGCGCCAGGCTGAAGGCGGGCACGCTGCTCGGGCTCGCCAACAAGCTGCTCGCGCGTCACGGCTACAAGCTCGGCCCCGACCCCGCCAGCAAAGACATCGCCACGGTCGGCGGCGTGATCGCGAACAACTCCGGCGGCATGCGCTGCGGGGTCAGCTGGGACCCCTACTCGACGGTCGAGTCGATGACGCTCGTGCTCGCCTCCGGCACCGTGATCGACACCGCCGCCGCGGACGCCGAGCAGCGCTTCGCCGCCGCCGAGCCCGACCTCGCGCACGGCCTCTTGCAGCTGCGCGAGGAGCTGCTCGCCGACGAGCAGCTGGCGCGCCGCGTGCGCAGCAAGTACGAGATCAAGAACGTGACCGGCTATCGCCTGTGTGCGCTGCTCGACGCCGATACGCCGCTTCAGATCTTCCGCCGTCTCGTAGTCGGCTCGGAGGGTACGCTCGCGTTCATCGCAGAGGCGGTCATGCGCGCGCGCCCCGAGCCGCCGCAGACGACGCTCGCGTGGGCGCACTTCGCCAACATCGACGCCGCGGCCGACGCCGTGCCGGGGCTCGTCGCCGCGGGCGCGCGCGCGACCGAGCTGATGGTCGCCCCCGCCCTGATCGCGGCGGCGTGGAACCTGCCGGGCTGCCCGGACTACTGGCGCGAGCTGGCGCCCGAGTCGGCGGCGTTGATCATCGAGTTCGGCGGCGCTGACGTGGACGAGCTGCGGGCGGGCGAGACGGCGGCGGTGCGCTCGCTGGACGGCCACGAGCTGATCCGGCCGCTGCGCTTCACACGCGAGCACGCGGAGATCGAGCTGGCGTGGACGGTGCGCGAGGGGCTGTTCGGCCTGGTCGGCCGCCTGCGCCCGCCCGGCACCTCGCTGATCATCGAGGACGTGTGCGTTCGTCCCGAGCGGATCGCCGAGTGCGCGCGCGACCTGCAGGCGCTGCTGGGCAAGCACGAGTTCCTGGTCGGCGTCGCCGGACATGCCTCAGCCGGCAACCTGCACTTTCAGCTGACGCCCGATTTCTCCAAGCCCGAGGATCGCGAGCGCTACCACCGCTTCATGGAGGAGCTGGTCGAGCTGATCGTCGGCAAGTACGACGGTTCGCTGAAGGCCGAGCACGGCACCGGCGTGAACATGGCCCCCTACGTCGAGCGCGAGTGGGGAGCGAAGGCCACGGAGATGATGTGGCAGATCAAGCGGCTCGCCGACCCGCTCGGGGTGCTCAACCCGGGCGTCGTGCTCAACCGCGACCCGGAAGTGCACATGAAGCACCTCAAGACCCAGCCGCCGATCGAGGAGATCGCCGCGCACTGTGTCGAGTGTGGCTTCTGCGAGCCGGTGTGTCCGAGCCGCAACACGACGACCACGCCGCGCCAGCGCATCGTGATCCGACGCGAGATGGCGCGCCAGCTCGAGGGCTCGCCGGTGTACGAGGCGCTGCTCGCCGACTACGAGCACGACGCGCTGCAGACTTGCGCAGCCGACGGAAGCTGTCAGGGCGTGTGTCCGGTGGCGATCGACACCGGCGCGCTGGTCAAGGAGTTCCGCCGGCGCGAGCACACCGAGCGTGAGGAATCCACCGCGCTGGCGATCGCCGAGCGCTATGCCTCAGCCGAGCGCGCTGCGCGGGCAGGGCTTGCCGTCGCCGGCGCCGCGGCGGGGCTGATCGGCGAGGCGAGCGTGGCGAAGGTGCCGGAGCTGCTGCGCAGGCGCATCACCAGCGAGCTGATCCCGACGCTGCCCCGACCGCTGCCGCCGGCTGCGCCGGGGCTGCCGGACGCGCCGCCCGTCGACGCCGCCGCTGTGTACCTGCCGGCCTGCATCAATCGCATCTTCGGCAACCCGCAGGGTTCCACGCAGGGGCCGTCTCTACCGGAGGCGCTCGTGGCCGTCTCAGCTCGAGCCGGGCTGCCGGTGTGGATCCCCTCCGACGTCGCCGGGCATTGCTGCGGAACGCCGTGGAGCTCGAAGGGCTACGAGCGCGGGCACGCGCGCATGGCCCAGGTGACGGCGACGGCGCTGTGGCGCTGGAGCGGCCACGGCGAGCTGCCGGTGGTGCTCGACGCGAGCTCCTGCGCGCTCGGGCTGCTGCAGGACGTGGCGCCGCAGCTTTCCGAGCAGCAGCGCGCGCGCTTCGAGCAGGTCGAGGTGCTCGACTCGATCGCCTGGGCGCACGATCGCCTGCTGCCGCGCCTGAACGTCCAGCGCAAGGTGGGCGCCGTCGCCGTGCATCCGACCTGCTCGGCTACGCAGCTCGGACTTGCGGGCAAGCTGCAGGCGATCGCGCAAGCTCTCGCCGACGAGGTGCTCGTGCCCGCTGGCGTCAGCTGCTGCGGGATGGCGGGGGACCGCGGGCTGCTGCACCCCGAGCTGCCCGCCTCGGCGCTGCGCGACGCGGCCATCGAGCTGGCCGAGGCGACGATCGACGAGCACGTATGCAGCAATCGCACCTGTGAGATCGGCCTGCAGCAGGCGACCGGCGCGCCGTACGCCTCGTTCGTGCTGCTGCTGGAGCGCCTTACGCGGCCCGCCTAGCGTCCCGCGCGCCGCGCAGCAGGTCGGCGAGGAAGCCCCTGCCGACGGCGCTGAGACCGAGCAGCGAACCGAACAGGACGACCGCATCGATGCTCTCGCGGCCCTGCTTGGCCCAGTACACGTCTTCCAGGTTCAACCACAGGGCGAACTCGTCCAGCGTCAGCGCGGCGCCGGCCCCGTAGACGCCGGCGGTGGCGCGCGAGGACAGACGCGGTTCGGTGATGCCCACCTCGAGCATCCACAGGTAGCCGACAGCGAGTAGGCCGATGATGCCGAACGTCATGTGATGGATGTGTCGCCCGCCCGGCCCGTGCACGTTCTTGAACGGCCCCCGTTCGGCCCTGATCGCATGCGTGATCCCGCGCACGGTCGCGAACGTCACGAAGAACGATGCGGTCGACAGCAGCTGGCGCTCCTTGCGCAGGTCCTCGAAGTGCTCGAGATACAGCGAGCGCACGCCGCTGGCCTGCGCACGCCCGGGTCGGCGCCGGCGCCACGCCGGCTGGCTTCGATTGCCGGTCATGTCGGCCATACCCTAGCCGGCGCCTTCCCATTTGCCGCCCTTCACCGGAGCCTCGTGGACTCTCGACGCGAGCGTGCACGATCGCCGATCGACCGTGAGCCTGTATAGAGTGCCGCGGGCAATGAGCTCCCGACGTTCTCTAGCGATCGCACCGCTGCTCGTCCTGCTGGCCCTGGCCGCCCTGGTGACCGGCTGCGGCGGCTCGTCGTCGGGCAACGGCGTCGCGGACAAGTCGCCGGCCGAAATCCTGACGGCGACCAAAACGGCGACAGACGCAGCGTCGTCGGTGCACGTGGCCGGCTCGATCGTCAGCGGCGCCTCGCCGATCACGCTGGACATGCAGCTGCTCGCCGGCAAGGGCGGTCGCGGCCAGCTGTCCGAGAACGGCCTGACGTTCGAACTGATCCAGGTCGGCGGCACCGTCTACATCAAAGGCAGCCCGGCCTTCTACAAGCACATCGGCGGCGCCGCGGCCGCCCAGCTGCTGCAGGGCAAGTGGCTGAAGGCGCCTTCCAGCGACGCCGACTTCGCGTCGCTGAGCCAGCTCACCGACCTGCGCGAGCTGGTCGACCAGACGCTTGCCAACCACGGCACTCTCAAGAAGACGGGCACGACGACGGTAAACGGTCAGAAGGTCGTCGGGATCACAGACACGACCAAGGGCGGAACCCTGTACATCGCGGCGACCGGCAAGCCATACCCGATCCAGATCTCCAAGACCGGATCGGGCGGCGGCAAGATCACCTTCGATCGCTGGAACAAGAGCGTCACGCTGGCCGCGCCAGCGAACGCGATCGACGTCGCTCAGTTGCAAGCCGGCCACTAGCTGCCACTGGCGGGGCGTGCGGACGGCCGCGGTTGTGGACGACCGTGGCACTCAACCATTCGTCCAGGGCCGTATGCGCCGCTCAAGAGCGCCTATTGCGTCGCCGACCGCGTAACTGGCACCAAGACGCACGACCGCGCCTATCGCCGTTTTCCCCTCGTGAGCGGAGTTATCCAAGCCAGCTTTCGCCGTCCCGCGCAGCGTGGGACCTCCACCAGCCGCCTCGAACGCGGCGCGGACGACGGTGCTGCCAGCGGGGCGCCATCTGCCGATCACGCCAATTTGTCCGCGGGGTCGAGGGGTAAGCTCGGCGGCGTGGGGCACGCGAACAAGGCGCCCGGGCACAAGCGGCCCGGCCGGAACGGGCGCAGCAGCCCCCTGTTGCAGTGGGCGCCGTGGGCCGTGTTGGCGCTCGCTGCCATAGGCGTAGCCGTAGCCAGCTCCGGTTCGGCGGCTGCGATTGCCGGCATCGCGGTGCTGGCCGTGGCCGCGGTCGGGCTCGGATGGCGCTTCGGCGAGAGCAGGCGAAGCGCGCTGGAGCAAGAGATCGACGGTCGCTCACACGAGTTGCAGCGAGCGCTCTCCGAGCTCGAGATCGCGCAGACCGAGACGGTCCGGCGCCTGTCGATGGCCGTCGAGTTCCGCGACGAGGACACGGGCGCGCACATCGAGCGGATCGGCCGCCTGTCGACGCTGCTGGCCGAGCAGATCGGCATGGAGCCGGACTTCTGCGAGCAGCTCAGCCACGCGGCTCCGCTGCACGACGTGGGCAAGGTGGCGATCCCCGACTCGATCCTGCTGAAGCCCGGCCCGCTCACTCCCGAGGAGCGTGCGATCGTCGAGACGCACGCCGAGGAGGGCCACAGGCTGCTCCGTGGCTCGTCGTCTTCGATTCTCGAGCTGGCCACGACGATCGCTCTCAGCCACCAGGAGAAGTGGGACGGAACGGGCTACCCGCGCGGCCTGCGCGGCGAGGCGATCCCGATCGAGGGCCGGATCGTGGCGATCGCGGACGTGTTCGACGCGCTCACGAGCGACCGCGTGTACCGCAAGGCGTTCCCGGTCGAGGAGGCGATCCAGATGATGCGCGAACAGCGCGGTCGCCACTTCGACCCAGTGCTGCTCGACGCTTTCATGGATGTACTCGAGAACTCCGGTCCGGACGCGCGCCAGAAGCAGCGCGACGATCCGACCGCTCTGGTCGAGAGCACGCTCCAGACATACGGCACGGCGCTCGAGCGCGGCGACGCAGAGACGGCCGAGGGCGCGATCGCGACGGCGATCGAGGACGGCATCCCGCCGATCACCCTGCACGGCGAGGTGATCGCGCCGGCGCTCCAGCGAATTCGCGAGCTGCGCGCGACCGGCGAGATCGACGTCGACCGCGAGCGACTCGCGAAGGGCATCACGCGCCGCGTGCTGGCGACCCTGTATCGCTTCATGATCGGAAACAACGAGCCCACCCGCGAGCGCGTGCTGCTGGCCGGCATGGAGGGCGACGAACACGCCCTCGAGCTGCAGATGATGCACGACCAGGTCGCCGCGGCCGGGTTCGAGACCGTGTTCGAGACGGACCTGTCGATCGAGCAGCTGCGTGCGAAGGTGGCGAGCGAGGCGCCCAGCGTTGTCGTGCTCGGCGCGACCGACGGCGAGGACTCCGAGGCGGCCAAGCGCGCCGTAGCGGACCTGCATGTCGCGCATCCGCAGATCCCGATCGTGCTGGGTGGCGCGGCGGTGGGCGGAACGCTGCCGGGCGCTCAGAACGGCATGCGGGTGCTCGAGCGCATCGACGAGGCGGTCGAAGCCGTCGAGGAGCAGCTCGCCACGCGCCCTCACGCCGCATCGCTGTAGATTGCCGGCGTGAGCGAGCGCGCGATCGTAACTGGCGGAGCCGGGTTCATCGGCTCGCATGTCGTCGACGAGCTGCTGCGGGACGGATACGAGGTGACGGTCGTCGACGACTTGTCCTCGGGCGACGCTCGGCGAGTGCCCGATCAGGCCGAGCTGCGCGAGCTCGACATCGTCGAGTTCGATCGGCTGTTGACGCTCGTGGAGGAAGTGCAGCCGAGCGCGGTCTTTCACCTCGCGGCGCAGGCGAGCGTGGTCGCGTCGGTCGAGAATCCCGGGCGCGACTGCGAGGTGAACGTGAAGGGAACGCTGAACGTTGTCGAGTCGGCCGGGCGCTGCGGCGCTCCCGTGGTGTTCACGTCGACAGGCGGCGCGCTGTACGGCGATGAGGCGCCGATGCCGACGAACGAGCAGCAGATACCGGCCCCGCTGTCGCCGTACGGCGCCTCGAAGCTCGCGGCCGAGGCCTACGTGAACACGTGGTCGCTGTCGTCGGGCATCCCGCACGCCGTGTGCCGCCTGGGCAACGTGTACGGGCCGCGCCAGAATCCGCACGGCGAGGCCGGCGTCGTGGCGATCTTCTCCCACCATCTGTACACCGGCCGAGCTCCGAAGCTGTACGGCCACGGCAAACCGACCCGCGACTACGTGTATGTGGGCGACGTCGTCAAAGCGCTGCGAGCGGCGTCGGGCAAGTCGGGCACCTACAACATCGCCACGGGCGTGCAGACCGACGTCGCGACGGTGTGGCGGGAGCTGCAGAATGCCGCTGAGCAATCCGGCGCGCCCGGCGCGGCGCCGGATCCGGGGTCGCTCGAGCCCGAGCTCGCCGATCTGCGCCCTGGCGAGCTGCAGCACAGCTGCCTTGACATCAGCCGCGCCCAGCGCGAGCTCGGATGGCGCCCCGAAATGGCGATCGCGCAGGGTCTGCGCGACACCTACGACGCGCTCGTCGAGGACTTCGTCAACACCTAGGCGGCCCTCGAACGGGCGTATCCAGCGCTGAGAGCGCCGAGACTGGCCGCGCGGCTAGCCGGATGTGCGATTAGCGGACTGCTCGTTGGCCTCGCAGCCGCGGCTGCCGAGGTTAAGCGGATGACGCAGCTCCGCAAAGCGCCGCTGTTCGTCCTTGGTAAAGCGCCGGCGTTCGTCTTGACGAGCGTCGCGGCTCTCGCCTTCGTTCCGACCGCACGGGCTCTCGCCGCGGGCGGCGCGCAGGCTCCGTCGGCGCCGCTGTCCGGCGGCAGCGAGTACGGCGTGTCCACCCCCGCGGCGGTCGAGCATCCAGTCGTGACGAGCTTGAGCGCGCCGAGCACGTCGTTGCCGGGCCCGCCACCCCGCGTCACGCTGCGGATCGACGAGCCCGGTGTGGGCACGGTCGATGCGACGGTCGCCGTGCACGACCTCTCGACGCGACGCCCTGCGATCGTCGTCAACATGGGCTGGGTCCACACGGGTCGAACGCTGTCGGTGCCGTGGCCTCGTGGGGCCACGCTGAAGGCTGGCGCATATCACGTCAGCGTGAGCGCCCACGATCACCACCTGAGCAGCCTCGCGCGCAGCGCGCACGCGTCCGGCGTCAGCACCCTGACCGTGGCCCCACCGGCGCCTGTTGCAAGCGCCCCGGTCGCCCCGCCCTCGCCGACGCTCGTGCCGGGCGTGCCCACCCCAGCCGAAACTGTCGCCGACGGCGCCGTCTTCCCGGTCGCCGGGGCCCACAACTTCGGAGGCCCGGAAAACCGATACGGCGCTCCGCGCGCGGGCCACGTGCACGAAGGCCAGGACATCCTCACGGCCGAAGGCACGCCGGACGTCGCGCCGCTCGCGGGCACCATCACGAGCACCAACTATCAGGCGGGCGGCGCCGGCTACTACGCCGTCGAGCACACTGCGATCGGGTTCGACTTCGTTTTCGCCCACTGCAAGGCGGCCTCGCTACTGGTCAGCACCGGCCAGCCCGTCACGGCCGGCCAGCAACTGTGCGAAGCCGGTCAGACGGGTGACGCGACCGCCCCGCACCTGCACTTCGAGATGTGGGTCGGCGGCTGGTATGCGCCCGGCGGCCACACGATCGACCCGCTGCCCTATCTCGAAGCTTGGGAACAGGCGGGCTGACGCCGCCCGGTGCCCGGACGCGGACGGACGCGGACGGACGCGGGCTGGACCAGGGAGCGGCGCGGCCCGGCGACGCAAGCTGACGCGCGCTGGGAGCCGGTAGCATCGGGGCCGGCCGTTGGACGGCGGCGAGATAGCTCAGTTGGTAGAGCACACGACTGAAAATCGTGGTGTCCCCAGTTCGAGTCTGGGTCTCGCCATCACAGAGCAGCGCATCGGGACGCCGATACGCTCAGCCCTTGGGCGGCAGAGTGCGCGTGAATTCGACCCCGTGTCGCGCCCAGACTCCGAGCTGGCGCTCTGTCCTCACACCCTCAGCCGCGACATGGACCCAGCCCGTCATCGGCCGTCCTCGCATCTCGATCTGTTTCGCATGCGGACGCGCCACCGCGGCCTCGGCAGCCTCAGCTCCCACGCGGACCATCAACCCTCCGTGAGAGGACACCGCGACCGCCATGTTGCCGTCCAACAGAAAGGCCAGCCCGCCGAACATCGCCTTCTCGGTCACACCCTGCTCGTCCGCCAGCTGTTCGCGCAGGCGGTTGGCCAGGTCCTCGTCGTAGGCCATCTCACGCGCGAGCGTACATCAAGATCCACCGTCGTTGACAATTGCGGCCGCCCCGCAGACAGGTGGGAAGGCCACCCCTAGCCGGCGCCCACGCAGGTGATCAAGACGGTGGACGCCAACCTCTGGCCAACGTCGTTTGACCAACCTCGATGATGTATCCGTCGGGATCGCGGATGTAGCAGCGGATCTCGGTCTCGTGCTGCTTGGGCGGCGTCAGGAATTGGGCGCCCCTCTCGCTCCACTCGGCGTACACAGCCTGGATGTCCGCGACCCGGATGTTGAGGAAGCTGCTCACCCGATCTGGGTCGGGTTGCCTCTCGAGCGTGACCGTCGGCTTGTCGTCGGTCGGACCTCCTCCGACGTTGATGATGATCCAGCTGTTGGCTAGCGCGACGTATGTCACCTCATCAGCCGCCTCGCCGGAGATGACCGTCTTGCCGCCCAGCACCTCGGTGTAGAAGCGGCGAGAACGCTCGACATCGTCTGAAACGATGAAGTGCGCCAAGACCATTTGCTCATCGATGTTGCTCATAGTGGCCTCCGTTGTTGATGACTCGTCGCGCCTTACAGCGCGCATCGCGCCGTGCCTGGTCCTATGCCGGTGTTAGGTTGTTGTAGTATATTTAGTTATGTTTTTAAGTAATGAAATAATGTTATGTGGAGTGTGATGGGGTGTGGCTCGGCGCCGACGGCTCCACGGTCAGTGCCCGGCGCTCTGGCCGCCGTCGATGTGCAAGACCTCTCCAGTCACGAAGGGCGCCGACTCAAGATAGAGGACTCCACCCACGACGTCCTCGATCTCGCCCACCCGACCGATCGGGTGCAACGCCCCCATGCCCGCGTAGGAGGCCTCGTCGTGCGTCGGCGTTTTGATCACGCCCAGAGAAACCGCATTTACCCGTAGACCACGGGAGGCATACTCGATCGCAAGCGATTTGGTGACCGCAACCAGGCCCCCCTTGGTCAGGACGGGCAAGGCGGCTGGTGTGCTGCTGTCAGCCTGCTCGACGAGCGTCGTCGAAACATTGACCACGTGACCGCGACCCCGCTCGAGCATGCGTTTGATCGTGCGCGTCGTGATGTGAAAGAAACCCGCGAGGTTGACGGCGGTCAGGCCGTTGAAGTCCTCGAGGGTGTAGTCCGTGAAGGGCTTGCCGATGTAGAGCCCAGCGTTGTTGATCAGGGTGTCGATCCGGCCGAAGCGCTCGACCGCCGCGTCCACAATGCGCTGCGCGGTGTCAGGGTCCGCGATGTCGCCCTCGACCGCAACGATTCCAGAGTCCTCTGTCGGGCTGATCGAGCGAGCTGTCACGATCACGGCATACCCACGCTCACGGTATGCCTCCGTCAGGCCCGCGCCGATCCCCTGCGAGGCGCCGGTGATGATCGCGACCTTCCCGTCGTCGGGCTCAGCCGGCGAGCTCATTCGGCGAGGTAGGTCCCGTAGATCACCAGGTGATTCGGTGGCACGTGGCGTCAAGCATGGTAAGAGGACGGCATCGAGTCAGGGGAGCGCCTGTTCCATCCGTGAAATGGAGAGTAGTCGCCCCCATCCCACGCTTCGCGCAGCCCGGGCTTGCTCAGGTCCCAGTCGGGGCGGATCTCGCTGGTCACGGTCCGTAGGTCGTGCCACAGATCCGCAAACGAGGGACGTCCCCAAAACCAGTAGCCGTTGTAGAGGCTGTGGATGACCAGCCCGGGCTTGATGACGAGCGTGTGAGGGATCATCGGGTTGTGCTCGGGGTCGGTGTACTCCTGGATTTCGAGGTCCTTCTGGACGGTCCGCTCCGGGTCGGAGAGGAAGGGCCACTGGGCGCCGGTCGACGCGCGGAACTCCTGGTTCGTGTGATGGTCGTCGGTCGAGATGGTGGCGACCTTCGTGTAGGCCACCGCGATCTTGGAATAGTTGGCGGCGAGCTCGAGGTGCTGCTGATGCTCCTTGGGGCAGTACTGCCCGCGCGCGAGCGTGATGACCAGGGGGTCGTCGCCTTGGATCTCGCTGAGCTTACGAGTGACGCTCTCGTGGTCGGGCAACTCGTAGTCGGGGAAGGTGCCGCCGGGGGCGATGTCGCTGCGCATGGTCTGCTCCTGTCTGTGGTTGGGGATCCGCGACAACGATGCTCGCCGTCCCGTCTGCTCGCGCCCGGTGGTCCACGGTCCGGACCCCCGGTCCGCGGCACGGGTGGACCAGTGGTCACCCAGCGCGATGAAAGCCCTTTCGGGTCTAGATTGAACCTAGTCAACGGGCGCCGCAGGCGCCAGAAGGGGGGGCCAACCCGATGAGTGCCCACACGCCGGTGTGCGAGTTGCTGGGGATCGAGCACCCGATCGTCTGCGCGCCATTGGCTGCAGATCCGCGGCTGCCCGCCGCGGTCTCAAATGCTGGCGCGCTTGGTACCACGGAGCTGTGGTGGATGGATGACGCGGGAGCTGTGGTCCGTGAAACGGCGGCGCTGACCGATCGTCCGTTTGGCGGCAACTTCGCGCTGAACTCGGATCAGCACCGTCGCGTCGATCAGGCTCTTTCGGCGGGCCTGCGGATCGTCTCGCTCTTCGAGGGCGATCCACAAGGCTACGTCGAGGTGGTGCACGACGCCGGAGGGCTCGTCATGCACACGGTCAGCAGCGCCGAGGAGGCCCGGCGCGCAGTCGGATGTGGCGTGGACGTGATCGTCGCGCAGGGCTGGGAGGCGGGCGGCCATGTGCCTGGGGGCGTCGCAACGCTGCCATTGGTACCAGCGGTGGTCGACGCCGTCGCGCCCATACCGGTGATTGCGGCCGGTGGGATCGGCGACGCTCGAGGGTCGTGGCCGTGCTCGCCCTCGGGGCGCAGGCCGCTTGGCTGGGCACGCGGTTCCTACTGGCCAACGAGATGCCGATCCACGAGGAATACCGGCGCCTTCTGATAGGCGCGGCCGAGACCGACGCGGAGTGGTACGCCAATCTCTATGAGGTGGGATGGCCGGACTCCCCCCACCGCGCCCTCCACAACTCCACGGCCGAGCGATGGGAGGAGGCAGGCCGGCCGCCACCTGGTACCCGACCGGGAGAAGGGGAGGTGATAGCGCACTTCGCCTCGGGCGATCCAATCGTTCGATATTCCCCCGCAGCGCCGCTCGTTGGAACGACCGGCGAGGTCGAGGCGCTATCGCTGTGGGCCGGGCAGAGCGTTGCGCTCGCCCGACAGTCACAGCCCGCTGCGGAGATCGTGGCCGAGCTGGTCTCGCGCTTGTAGCTCCATCCAGGTCAGGGCTCGCCTCGCGGCGCGCTGCCGTGGGGCTCGCTCAGGGCAGCAGCACGATCTTGCCGTGTGTGTGGCGGTCGGCCAGCTCGGTGAATGCTGTCGCGAACCTGCTCGAGCGGATAGGTGTTCGCGATCGGTATCTCGAGGCGCCCGTCGGCGACCAGCTCGGCGAGCTCGGCAAGCGCGGCGCGCTGGCGATCGCGTGGGTGCCCTCGGCGTGGGCGCCCACACGCTGCGCCGTCTCGTAGTCGATGATCGTGTTGATCCGGTCCGGGAGACGCCGAGCTCGATCGCCAGCTCGACATAGCCGTCGCCGAAGGTGTCGATGAACGCGTCGACCTTGCCGCCGGCCGCCTCGCGGATGCGCTCGAGCCTGGCCGTCGCCATAGGTGACGGGGATGATGTCGTGGCTGCGCAGCCAGTCGTGGTTTCGCTCTCCGGCCAGTCCGATCACGGTCGCGCCCGTGTTGCGCGCGAGCTGTACCGCGACCGAGCCGACCCCGCCGGCCGCGGCGGAGACGACGACGGTCTCGCCCGCCTGCGGCTCGACCGCTTCGACGGATGCTAGCGCGGCCATGCCGACGACGAACAGCGATCCTGCGACCTCCCACGGGACCGACGCCGGCTTGGCCGTCAGCTGATCCGCCGGGGCGACGACGAGTTCGGCCTGGCTGGCTCGCTGCTCGGTCCAGCCGAGCACCTCATCACCGACCGCAAAGCCGCTCACGCCCTCGCCGAGGGCGCTGAACGACGCCGGCGAAGTCGGTGCCCTCGCCCGAGGGAAACGTCGCCGGCCAGCGGTCGTCGAGCCGGCCTTCACGGATCGAGATCTCGCCGGGGTTGATTCCGGCGGCCTTGACCGCCACCAGCACCTCGCCCGGCCCGCGACCGGATCCTCGACCTCGCGCACCTCCAGCACATCGACCCCACCGTATTCATCGAATCGCACCGCTCTCATCGCGCCTCCCTTCTAGCCTCGCTCGTCTGTTCGCGCCTGTGCCCCAACGTAGCGATCGCTGAAAATCGTGGTGTCCGCAGCCCAGTTCTCGGTCCCGCCAGTTCTAAATGGCAGCGGGTAGCTTGAGCTTCGTTGCCGAGCTAGGTTTGCCGGATCGAGCGACTCGAAGGAGGAGGCAGGCGATGGGCACGATCACTACGACCGATGGCACGGAGATCTTCTTCAAGGACTGGGGCTCGGGCCAACCGATCGTCTTCAGCCACGGCTGGCCGCTTTCGGCCGACGACTGGGACAACCAGATGCTGTTCTTCCTGCAGCACGGCTACCGCGTGATCGCCCACGACCGGCGCGGACACGGGCGCTCGACGCAGACCGGCGACGGTCACGACATGGACCACTACGCCGACGACCTCGCCGCGGTGGTCGACCATCTCGATCTCAAGGACGCCATCCACGTCGGGCACTCGACCGGCGGCGGCGAGGTCGTGCGCTACCTCGCCCGCCACGGCGAGAGCCGCGTGGCGAAGGCGGTGCTGATCAGCGCGGTGCCGCCGCTGATGGTGCAGACCGACGCCAACCCGGGCGGGCTGCCGAAGAGCGTGTTCGACGGCCTCCAGGCCGAACTCGCCGCCAACCGGTCGGAGTTCTACCGGGCGCTGCCGTCGGGGCCCTTCTACGGCTTCAACCGGCCCGGCGTGGAGTCCTCGGAGGCGATCATCGAGAACTGGTGGCGCCAGGGAATGATGGGCGGAGCGAAGGCGCACTACGACGGCGTCGTCGCCTTCTCCCAGACCGACTTCACCGAGGACCTCAAGAAGATCACGGTGCCGGTCCTGGTGATGCACAGCGAAGACGACCAGATCGTTCCCTACGCCGACGCCGGGCCGATGTCCGCGGAGCTCCTGCAGAACGGGACGCTGAAGACGTACAAGGACTTCCCGCACGGGATGCCGACGACACAGGCCGAGACGATCAACGCTGACCTGCTGGCGTTCCTGCAGTCCTGACGCACTCGGCAGCTGGGGGTCGACTGTGCCCCGAGCGTACGACCTTATTCGTCAGTCTCCACCGCAGCGATTGAGCGCGACGCCCACCTCGAAACCCCACACGAGCTTTAAAATAGTCATCGTTCCGCGGCTCGCGCCGCGGGTCAGGAGGTCGACTGATGTCAGATGAACCGGTCTCGTCGAGGCAGGGCTCACCAGTTGGGTTCGAGTCGGATATCAGGCCACTGTTTCGCGAGAGCGACCGAACGGCCATGCGTCGCGCTTTTGACCTCTGGTCCTACGACGACGTCGTAGCTCACGGCCAGGCGATCGCGGGGCGACTGAGGGATGGGAGCATGCCGTGTGACGGCGCGTGGCCCGAGCGCGCAGGTCTCGCTTGTTCGAGCGCTGGCTCGAGCAGGGCGCCGCCAAGTGACGCCGGCGCCAGTGCTCGTGTTCGGTGCGACCGGCACTCACGGTGGCGCCGTCGCACGGGAGCTGCTCGTCAGGGCAGTTCCCGTTCAGGCATTGGTCCGTGACCCGGAATCCGAACGAGCGCAGGCGCTCGCGCAGAGCGGGGCGGAGTTGGTAGTCGGTGACCTGCGCGACGAGCGGTCCCTCGCTCGAGCGATGTCCAGCGCGTCGGTGGCATATGCGATCACTACACCGTTCGAGGAGGGCGCCGACGCGGAGGTTGGACAAGGAGAGGCGATCATTCGAGCGGCCGTCGAGGCGCGGCTACCGTGGCTGATCTTTGCTTCGGTTGCCGCGGCCAGTCGTGCTGAGGTTCCGCATTTTCAGAGCAAGGCGCAGATTGAGGAGCGACTGCGCGACGCTCCCGTCCCATGGACGGTTGTCGCACCCAGCTACTTCTACGAGAACGTGCTCGGGTCTCGCGCGGCGATTCTCAAGGGACTGCTTCCGTTGCCGCTGCCTGTGGACAAGCCCCTGCATCAGGTGGGGCTGCGCGACCTCGGCGCTGTCGTGGCAGCGATCCTCGATCGCCGCGAGGAGCATCTGTCAGAACGCGTCGAGATCGCAGGTGATGCTCCGACCCTACGAGAGATGGCCGGCGCCCTCGGCACTCGCGCCGTGGAAACCCCGCTGGAGGACATGCGCGAGCACAGCCCAGACCTCGCCGCGCTCTATGCGTTTCTCGCCGAACGATGGCTACGACATCGACGTGCGCGCCGTGCGGGCGCGCTATCCCGAGGTCGCCTGGATAAGTTTCGCCGAATGGGCGGCTGACGTCGAGTGGGACACCGGCTTAGGACCAGCCAATGGCGACGACTGACCTCGTAAAGCCGCGGGAGGGGCGACTGCCGGCGCCCACGGCTGGCGTGTGATCGTCGCCTACAGCCTGCTCTGCGCAGCCTCCCAGATCCTGTGGCTGACATACGCGGCGATCACGACTGAGTCGGCCCGCCACTACGGGGTTTCGGTGGGAGCGATCGGCTGGCTCGCCGAGATCTTCCCGCTGCTGTACGTGCTCGCTCGCGATCCCCGCGGGCGTCCTGCTTGGACCGTTGGTTTCGCCCGGTGCTGGCGGCGGGCGGAGCGCTCGTCGCGCTCGGTGGCCTGGCGCGGTTGGGCGGGACGTTCGCGTGGGCAATGGCCGGCCAGGCAATGGTCGCCGTCGCCCAGCCGGTGGTGCTGAGCGCGGTGGCAAGCTCGCGGGCGAGTACCTGCCGCGGCCCCAGCGTGCGAGCGGGATCTCGGTGGGCTCGGCGGGCGAACTTCGCGGGAATGCTGATCGCGCTGGTTCTCGCCCCGACGCTCGGCGGCCACGGTCACATCGAACGGCTGCTGCTCGTGGAGGCCGTGCTGGCGCTGCTGCCGGCGCTTGCGCTCGCGGCGTTGCTCCGCGGGGCGGGCACGAGAGCGACGAGCACGCCGCGATCGAGGGCAGCGCTGCGCGCGCCTTGTGGGCGATGCCGTCGATGCGCACCCTGTGCGGCCTCGTGTTCATCGGCTTCGGCATATTCGTCGCGCTGGCCACGTGGCTGCAGACAGCTGCTGCAGCCGTCGGGCGTCTCGGAAACGCAGGCGGGCGCCCTGCTCGTCGGCATGGTGCTCGCCGGCATCGTCGGATGCGCGGTGCTTCCGCCGCTCATCGCGCGCCGCCAGAGCGGCGAACGTAATTTCATGCGCCGGTGGTGCGTAGCCTGCGCCGGGTGCGTGATGCTCGGGGTCGCCCCGTGGCTGGGGGTGCGCGCGCCTGACTCTGGCGGCGATGGGGGCGGTGCTGCTCCCGGCGCTGCCCGTGATCCTCACGCGCACCGAGCGGCTGGCCGGCGCCGCCGCTGGAACTGCCGGAGCGATCGTGTGGATGGCCGGCAACCTTGGTGGCCTCGTCGTCGCGCTGGTCGTGCAGATCCTCGTTCACCACCCGCTTGCCGCGTTCCTGGCGATGGGCGCGATGTCGCTGCTCGGCTTCCGCTGGCCGCTGCGTCTCAGCCCTGACACGGCCGGCGATCACGAAGCTTGACGGCGCCGGCAACGAGCGGCCGAACGAGCCAAGCTGGCGAGCTCGCAGAGGCCGATCTTGCAGGGCTTTGCGTCCGCGTAGCGTACGTCTTAGCGTCCTTGAAAATCGCCGTGTCCCAGTTCGAGGATCTGGGTCTCGCCGCGCGTCAACAGGAGGTCCGTTCATGAGGGTCAGATCGAGCAGCTCATACGGGTTGGTGCTCGCCGGCGGGATCGCCGCAGGCGCCGTCGTGATCGTGACGTGCGCGCTCGCGCCCGGCGCGCTTGCAGCGAAGCAGAGCCCGCCGGTGACCGTGCACGCGATCTTCGACGGCAACGCAAAGGCTCCGTTCCGCGTCGGCCAGATAGTCGACGTGGTGGCCCCCTCGGGCAAGAACGGGCCCGGCAAGATCACAAAGGTGTGCTTCTCGCCGGCGCCGATCGCCCGGCCCGCATGCGGCAAGTCGACGCAGGCCGCCCCGTCGGCCGTGGGCACCACCAAGATCACCGTCTCGTTCAGCAAGCGCGCTCCCTATGTCGTGAAGGTCAAGATCCTCGCGGCGGCCACGAAAGTAGGCGGAGACGAAGGCGGGCTGGCGGTGCCGGCCACGATCAGCTGCCCGAGCGTGTCCTTGTACGCAAGCGTGCACGGGCTACAGGCGAAGAGCGAAAAACCGATCACGATCCTGCCCATGGGCACGAAGGTCGCGCTGTACAACGTGATCGCGCCCGGCGCGATCACGATGGTCGACTACGCGACCAACAGCGTGGGCTTCGGCGAACAGCAGTGTGCGACGCTGGGCGTCTGAGTCATTACGGGCCGGCAGTGGTGCCGCCGCGAGGCGAGCGCCGGGGCGGGCGCGCTCGGGCTCGCCGCGTCGATCGCTCACGCGCGCGGCTGAAAGGCGCACTCCATCCGCTTGACGCCGTGGATGAAAGCGCTGCGCAGCAGCTCGGGCTCCTGCGCCTCGATGTCGGGGATCACCCGCATCAGCTCGCCGAAGATCGAGCGCAACTGCGTGCGCGCGAGCGAGGCGCCCAGGCAGTAGTGCGGACCGCCGCCGCCGAAGCCGAGGTGGCGGTTGGGATCGCGCGTCACGTCGAAGCGCCACGGGTCCTCGAACGCTTGCTCGTCGCGGTTGGCCGAGTGGTAGAACAGCACCACCTTCTCACCGGGCTGGCAGGCGCTCGCCGTGCAGCTCTACCTCGCGCGTGGTCGTCCGGCGGAAGGTCATCACGGGCGAGGCCCAGCGCACGAACTCCTCGACGGCGATCGGCAGGCGCGCGTCGAGATCCTCCATCAGCAGCGCGCGCTGGTCGGGGTTGACGCTCAGCGCGCGCATCGCGTGCGAGGTGGTGTGGCGGGTGGTGTCGTTGCCCGCGACCGACAGCAGCACGAAGAAAGCGGCGATCTCGGCGTGCGTGAGGCGCTCGCCGTCGACCTCGGCCTGGACGAGCGCCGTCATCAAGTCGTCGCCCGGCCGCGCTCGCGGTGCTCGCCAGCTCCTTGGCGAACTCGGTCAGCGTCCACAGCGCCTCGCCGAGCACCTCGATCGGCGCTCGCTCGCCGAACACCTCGGGGTCGGACGTGGTGACCAGCAGGTCGGCCGCGGCGACGACGCGCTCGCGGTCGGCCTCGCGGCACGCCGATCATGTCCGAGATCGTCGACGAGCGGCAGCCGCTTGGCGATCAGCTCGACGAAGTCGCCGCCGCCGGTCGGCGCGGCCTCCTCGACGATCCGCCGCGCGTTGACGCGTATGCCTTCCTCGATGCGGGCCACCTGGCGCGGCGTGAAGGCCGAGGACACGAGGCCGCGCAGCTTCGTGTGCCGCGGCGCGTCCATCGCCAGGAACGACATCGACGCCTCCAGGAACTCCGGCGGCGCGTCGGCGAACTGCGTTCCCTGGCCCGAGCAGAACGTCTGCGGGTCGCGCGAGATCCGGCGCACGTCCTCGTAGCGCACGATCGCCCAGTAGCCCATGCGCCCCTGGTCGGGCAGCCCCAGGATATCCTCCGGCGGCTCGTGGCGCGAGATCGGCGCCTCGCGCCGGAGCCACGCGAAGTACCGATCGCGCTCCTCGGCAGGCCTGCCCCAGAAGTCGAGGGACCCAAGGTCCACCTCCGGCATCTGCGAGCTCTCAGAAACCGCCACAGGCGAGTCTACTCCGACGCGCTCAGCGCACCTTCACCGGCACCTTCGGCCCGAGGTTGCCGGCGGCGTCGATCGCCTGGATCGAGAGGCTGCGCGCGCCGGACGGCAGCGTGACTTCGGCGCTGAACGTGCTGCCTCCGGCGACCGGCGCCCCGACGGACAGATTCGGCGAGCTTGCCGTTCGACTCGCGTGAGGTAGGCGGCCGGCGTCCCGCAGGCGCCGTTGTCGCCGGGCGCAGTGAAGCGTGAGCCGGTACCTGCCGCCGCCGAGCGAGCGCAAGCGTGATGTTGCTCGGCCGCGTTGGGCGGCGTGCCGTCGTGGTTGTAGTTGCCGCTGTCCTGCTGGTCGTGGCGGAACGTCGGCCACTGCGGCTGGCAGGCGGGGGCTTCCGTCTGCCACTCGAACAGATAGCCTTCGCGCGTCATGTCGGCCATGCGCCCGTCTTCGGCGAGCGCCGGCGGCGAGTACAGCCAGCCGCCCGTCTGCTTGGGGAAGCCGGGCACGTCGCGGCCGGTCGCGCCGTCGTAGGCGTGCAGCTGGCCGAGCCCGGTGGCGGTCAGGATCTGGTTGCTGGGCAGCGCCGGGTCGACCTTGGCGATGTCGTTGGACGACAGCAGCTGGTAGTCGTCGGTGACCGTCGGGTAGGCCGGCAGCGGCAGGCCGGTCGAGCCGTCCCAGGCGCCGATCAGGTGGTTGTAGGGGAAGTTCTGGCCGACGAGCAGCAGGTTCGCGCGCCTGGCCCAGCGAGACCTCGTACTTGACGACGTCGGGCGTGCCGGTGCCGAGCAGGTCGCCGATCGAGGCCGACTCGAACAGGTTCAGCGCGCCGCTTCGTCGGTCGCGTCGGAGGCCGCGCCGAACGCCTGCGGGCCGGCCTGCTGCATCGTGCGCACGACCGTCCCGCTGCGGGCTCGAGCTCCTCGAGCGCGCCGCCGGTCGAGGACGCGACGATCGTCGTCTGACCGCCGATCTTCGCGATCGCGGCGTCCTGGCCGGGGCCGATCAGCGGCAGCTCTTCCTGGATGATCCCGGGCATCGCCACGGGCCAGCCGGGCATGATCTTGCCGGTCGCGCCGTCGATCGCGTACAGGCGCCCGCTCGAGCCGGCGACCGACGCGGTGATGCCGGCGAAGCTGAGTTCGCTCGGTTCGGGCGCGCCGTAGACCTCGTCGCTCGCGACGACCATGTCGTCGTGGCCGGCGCCGGTCAGGTCGCCGATCGCCGGCTCGTTGATCGACTCGGCGACCATCTGCGTGCCGGCCGCGACCTGCGCCGGATCGACGAGCGCGACGGGGAAGCCCTTGACGGGCTTGCCGTTGGCCTTCCACGCGTACAGGTGCCCGTCGAGGCTCGGCTCGACGATGTCGGGCTTCTTGTTGAAGCCTTCCAGGTGCGCGAGCGCCGGCGAGGCGAAGAAGCCGCACTTCGGGTGGCTGTGCGCGTTCTCCAGCGCGGGTCCGCAGAAGGCCGGGTTCTCGACGACCGGGAAGCCGTGCCACCGGCTTGCCGTTGGCCTGCCACGCGTAGACGTGGGTGCCCGCCGCCGTGATCACGTCGGCGCTGCCGTTGCCGGCGAGGTCGCCGATCAGCGGCGCGCGCGGCGGCTCGTGCGGCAGCCCCAGCGCGGCGAGCCCCGGCGAGCCCGGTGTGCCCGAGCGCCGACTGCTGGACTTCGGTCTGCACCGGCCAGCCCTTCAGCTCCGTGCCGTTCGGCTCGTAGGCGTGGATGTAGCCGTCCTCGGTCGGCACGATCAGCTCCTGCACGTTGTTGCCGTCGAGGTCGGCGTAGCGCGTCGGCGCTTCGCCGCCCGAGCCGAGCTGCTTCGGGATAGCCGGGCATCGAGGCTCGGGTCGGTGAACGTGCTGAACACGCGGCGGTCGATGCCGGTCAGCGGGATGCCCTGGCCGTTCGACCTCGAGCTGCACGGTGAATTCGTGCTGGAACGGGTTCGGCTCGCCGGCGGCGAACGTCGGGCCGCCCGGGTCGGGCGGCACGACGTAGCTGGCGAGCGCTTCGCGGACGGCTTCGAGGTTGATCGAGCCGAAGTTCGTGACCGTCGCCGCTCGATTCGCCTTCGTCGGCCGTCGTCCACGATGACGGCGCCTGGCCGGCGCCCCACATCAGCTTCCAGTGGAACTGCCCGCCGGTCGCGAAGCGGGCGCGCGCGAGGCCGCTGATTTCGACGCTAGTTGCCGGTCAGCGGCGCGTACCAGCCGGGCGAGTCGATCGCCGCCTCCGGCGGGATGTCGCCCTCGACGACCGCGCCGACGGCGGCGCCGATGTCGGCGCGGCCCCAGCCGAAGTGCGGCGTCCACTGCTCGTCGCGCGGCAGCGCCGGGTTGGCGCCGGGGTCGGCCACGCCGGCGCCTTCGGTGTTGCCGGTGAGCACGCGCTCGGCGGTCTGCTCGAGCAGCTCGCGCGTCTCGTCGGGGCGCAGCGTGATGCCGTGGTCGAGCCCGGCGCTGATCACCAGCGCCGCCGCGCCGGAGGCCTTGCTCGTGTTGACCGAGCCCGTCGGGCCCTGCATCGCGATCGAGCTCTTGCCGCCGTACTGCGTCGTGTTGGCGCCGCGGAAGAACGTGCTGACCGGGAGGTTCGAGCCGAGGCACGGCGGCTGGCCGGCGACGCCGCACAGTTTCTCCGCTTCCAGCCACTGGCTCGCTTCCTCGCCGAGCCCTTCGGTGTCGGTCACGGTGCCCTGGATCAGCATCGCGTGCCCGTAGTCGGCCGGGTAGTTGTGGTCGGCCGTGTTCAGGTCGTCGCCGGAGAAGGTCTGCACGACGCCGTGTTCGTAGGCGTACTGCGAGGCGGCTTCGGCGAAGGCCGAGTGGTAGAGGCTGCCGTTGGCGCCCTCGAGCACCTTCGCGCCGTTGTCGGTCGCGTAGACCATGCCGAGCGCGAAGTCGTTGGCGTCGGAGACGAACGTGTCCCAGATGCGCACGGGCATGATCTGGCAGTGCGGGCAGACGCCGATCGAGCCTTCGCCGTTGTTGCCCTGCTCGGCGGCGTCGAGCGCGCGGTCGGTGCCGTGGTGGTGCGCGGCGAAGTAGCTCGAGGTGTCGGCCGGTTCGTTGTCGTTGTCGAAGAAGTTCCAGCCGGCGATGTCGTTGGCGAAGCCGTTGCCGTCGTTGTCGAAGTGCTGGCCGGCGACGCACTGCACGATCGCGTGCGTGGTCTCGTCGATCTGGCAGTCGCCGAAGGCGTGGATCAGGTCCTGCGCGGTGATCAGCCCGGGCGGTCCTTCGCGACCCGGGTAGGAGAGGCTCACGCGCGGGTCTTCGGCGTAGTCCTCGACGTTGACGACGCCGTCGCCGTTGCAGTCGTAGGTGCCGCACGAGGAGCCGTCGGCGCGCTCGGGGTAGGGCAGCTCGCCGGTGTTCAGGTGGATCTGGTCGCGCAGCCCGCGCTCGCTCCAGTCGATGCCGTCGTCGAGGATCGCGATCACCACGTCGGGGCGGCCGCGCTCGGCCTTCCATGCGCCGGCGGCGTTGAAGCCGGCGACCATCGGCTTGCCGGCGTTCGGGCCGACCTTGTAGACGGCGTTCGGGGTCAGTTCGGAGGGAAAGCCGAACAGGTCGAAGCGCTCGGCGTAGAAGTTCGAGGAGCGGTTGGCGGGCGGCTGCTGCGTGTCGGGCTCGGACTGGTCGTAGTCGGGGTCGTTCGGAGTGTCTTCGCGCTGGACGCTGCCGTAGCCGAACTGCTGCTCCCGTTTCCTGCGAGCACGGGTTTTCAAAGCCGCCACACGCGGCGTCGCTCGCCTGGTTGTCCGCCTTCGCGCTCGACGCTCTCGACCGAGGCGGTCGCGTTGTCGCTGCTCGACGTCGGCGTGTCGCCGGCGGGGGAAACCGGCGCTTCGCTGACGAGCGAGCTAGGCGCCGTGCCGGCGGGCGAGCTAGGCGACGTGCCGGCGGGCACGGTGCTGGTGGGCGCGGCACTGGCGGGGGAGGTCGGGCGCGCGCTTCCCGCCGAGGCGGTCGAGCTACCGAGCAACGCGCACGCTACGGCGATCGCGGCGACGCACGCCTGTAGCCACCCACGCGCCGACAATCCATTCCCTCTCACGATCCCCGTCTCCTTCCCGCGCGACACTTTTTGACAAGTGCTCCCTGGTGGTCAATACCACGCGGAGCGCTGGTCGAAACTTCCACTCGACGGAAGCAGCTGACAGTCGGGTGCTCACCGCACGGCAGGCGAGGGCGTTTGGCCGATGCCGCGGCCGGGTACAAGCTTCCCGCGCGGAGGGAACTTGCACAGCACGGGGCTGTGCGACCGCGCGGCCGGGAGCGTGTCAGCAATGCGCGAGAGCGACTGCGGGAGAGGGTGTGAGGTGGGCAGCGCGCTGCGCGCGCTGGTCGCCATTGTCGTACTGGCCATCGCGGTGGCGGCGGCGCCGTGCGCGGCTGGCGCGGAAGCGCCGGTTCAACCGTACGGCACCAACGACGCCGGCGGCTTCCGCAACGTGCTGCCCGCCGGCGAGAACGGGCCTCGACAACGCCGTCCAGCTCGCCGAATTCGAGCTCACGGCACCTACCCGCCGCACTTCGACGACCAGCTGCCGCTGTACGCAGAACCTGCTGCTACGCGTCGCCGACGCTGACCGACGAACAGATCCCCGAACTACTACAAGGACGCGACGTTCGGCGTCAAGGCAGGCGAACGTCGCCTCGAACGTCGAGCCCCCGAGTCGGGCGTGACGATCGTGCGCGACAGCGCCTACGACGTGCCGCACATCTACGGCAGCACGCGCGCCGGCGTGATGTTCGGCGCCGGCTACGCCGCCGCCGAGGACCGGCTGTTCCTGATGGACGTGCTGCGCCACACGGCCGAGCGCCGAACTGTCGCTCGTTCGTCGGCGGCTCGGCCGGCAACCGGGCGATGGACGAGGCGCAGTGGACCGATCGCGCCCTACACCGAAGCCGACCTGCAGTCGCAGATCGAACAACGCGCGCCGAAGCTCTACGGCGCCGCACGGCGAGCAGATCGTCGCAGACGTCGAACGAACTTCGTCGCCGGCGATCAACGCCTACATCGCCGAAGCGCGCCTCGACCCGACCAAGCTGATGCCGCCGAGTACGCGCGATCGGCAAGCTGCCGCAGACATGGAAGCCGACCGACGTGATCGCCGAGGCGTCGCTGATCGGCGGCATCTTCGGCAAGGGCGGCGGCGCCGAGGTGCACTCGGCGCTGACGCTGGAGGCGTTCGAAAAGCGGTTCGGCGCGAAGGCGGGCGGGCGCAAGGCTGGGAGGACTTCCGCGAGCACAACGATCCCGAGGCGCCGACGACGGTCTCCAAGCCGTTCCCGTACGAGACCGGCTCGCCGTTCTCGACGACGCGGGCTGGCGATGCCCGACCCGGCTCGGTCAGCTTCTCCACGGACGGCACCGATCGCGAGCACCGCCGGCTGCGCGCGCAGCCGTCGCAGGCTCGGGCACCGACACGCCGGACCCGGTCGCGATCCCCAGCGACGGCTCGATCGGCTCGCAGCTGCTGCACGAGCGCTCGCAGGACCGGCGCTACGCCTCGAACTGGGAGCTCGTCAACGCCACGCACTCGACCAACGGCCACGCGATCGCGGTGATGGGACCGCAGGTCGGCTACTACATCCCGCAGATCCTGATGGAGGAGGACCTGCACGGCCCGGGGATCGACGCCCGCGGCGCGGCCTTCCCGGGCGTCAACCTGTACGTCGAGCTCGGCCACGGCCGCGACTACGCGTGGAGCGCGACGACCTCGACCTCCGACAACGTCGACACGTTCGCCGAGGTGCTCTGCCAGGACGAATTCCACTACCTGTACAAGGGCCAGTGCCTGCCGATGGAAAAGCTCGACCGGACCAACACCTGGACGCCGAACGCGTCCGACACAGACGCCGCGCCGGCTCCGAGACGCTGACCGCCTACCGGACGGTGCACGGCATCGTGTACGCGCGCGGCAAGGTCGACGGCAAGAACGGTCGCGTTCGTCGACGCCCGCACGACGTACTTCCACGAGGCCGACTCCGCGATCGGCTTCTCCGAGCTCAACGAACCCGGACTTCGTCACCGGCCCGCAGCAGTTCCAGCGGGCCGCGTCGAAGCATCAACTTCGCGGTTCAACTGGGCCTACGTCGACGCCAACCACATCGCCTACTACATGTCGGGCTGCATACCCGCAGCGGGCGCCGGGCACCTCGCCGGACTTCCCGATCCTCGGGCACCGGCGAATACGACTGGAAGGGCTTCAACCCGAACACTGCACACGACGACGGCTGCCGTTCGCGGCCCATCCGCAACGCGATCGACCCGACCGATCCTCGTGTCGTGGAACAACAAGCAGGCGCCGCGGCTGGGCGGCGGCCGACGACAAGTACGGGCTACGGCCCGATCTACCGCATGCAGCTGATCCGGAACTTCATCGAAGCCGACATCGCCGGCGGCAAGAAGATGGACATCGCCCAGCTCGTGCAGGCGATGGACGAAGCCGCGACCGAGGACATCCGCAGCGTGCAAGCTGTGGCCGATCATCAAGCAGGTCCTCGGCACGCCGAGCGACCCGCAGCTCGCAGAACGCGATCGCGGAGCTGAAAGCTGGTACGCAGCCGGCGGGCACCGCCGAGACCTCGACGAACACGAGCATCGCCAGCCCGGCAGCTACTAGCACAACGAAGCGATCGACGATCATGGACGCGTGGTGGCCGAAACTGCTCGAAGCCGAGTTCCAGCCGGCGCTCGGCGATGAAGCCTTCGACGACCTGCAGGGCATGCTCGGATTCGGCGCTGCCCACACCCGGGCTGCGAGCCGACCGCGCCCGACTTCGCCGACGGCTGGTACGGCTACGTCAGCAAGGATCTGCGCGACCTGCTCGCCGCGAACGGGCACGGCGACCAGCGCCGCGAGCGCGCCTACTCGCAGCTCTACTGCGGCGGCGGCTCGCTCACGGCGTGCCGGCAGGCGCTGCGGAGCTCTCTGCTGGAGGCGCTGTCCGTCACGCCGAAGCAGATCTACGGCCACGGCGCATGCGCCGAAAACCCGCAGGCGAGCTGCTTCGACATGAACCGCTTGGTCAGCGCCAGCGGAATCTCGCTGCCGCCGTTCCCGTTCCAGAACCGGCCCGACGTTCCAGCAGGTCGTCGAACTCACGAAGACCCTGCCACGCTGACGCGGGCCACGCCGCACGCGCCGTCGCTCAGGACGCGACACGCTCGCGCATTGCGAGTGTGTCCAGCCGCTGGGCGACGCTGCGGTCGCGGCCCAGCTCCTTGGCTCGATACAGGGCTCTGTCGGCCGCCTTGACGAGCGCGTCACGCGTTTCGCCGTTGGTCGGGCAGATAGCGATGCCGAAGCTCATCGTGACCGGTTCACTATGTGCCGTCTCGATCTCGGCGACGGCGGTGCGCAGGCGCGAGGCGAGGTCGTAGGCGCCCTGCAGGTATGTGTCTGGGAGCACCGCCGCGAACTCATCTCCTCCGATTCGCGCCATCGTGTCGACCTGCCGCGTCAACCGGCGAGCGATGTCGCCGACCGCGCTCAACGCCGCGTCGCCGGCGGGATGGCCGGCGCTGTCGTTGAGTTCCTTGAAGTTGTCGATGTCGGCGAGCACCAGCGCAACCGGCTGACCCGTCCTGCGCGCCCGCTCGAGCTCGAGCTCGAAGCGCTCGTCGAATCCCTGGCGGTTGAGCAGCCCGTCAGGCGGTCGGTGCGCGCGGCCGCGAACAGCTCGCCGACGAGCTCGTCGTTTCGCAGCCTGAGCACGTGCACGAGACAGCCGGCCACCGACACCATGCCCACCGTGATGAACCATCGGGTAAAGCCGACCTGTCCGGGGTGGATCACGAGTCAGTGTCGCCGCATAGCAGGAAGCGATCACGAGCAGTTGCACGGCCATCTGCGCGCGCGTGAAGAAATAGCCGGCATACAGCGCGATCCACAGGTACAGGACCTCGTTGTCGGCAGCGTGCCCTCCGAGTCGCTCGCCGTTGAAGTAGATGGCCAGCGAGACGATCAGGCTGCCGACGACCATCACCGCCTGGTAGGGCCAGGCCGGCAGACGCTCGCAAGTGGCGAGCAGCACGAGCGCAAACAGCGCCGGTGAAGACGGCAAGCCCCCAGAACGCGTCGACGTCGGCGCGCGGCGAATGCGGGAACAGGATCGCCACGACGGTCGTCACGCTGCCCACGAGAAACAGCAGCCCGGCGACGCGCCCCATCGTCGCCGGCGTCGCGGACTGGCTCGATTGCCGATCGCATCGGGATCTATCGGCGCGACTGCCCAGCGGTTGAAGTTACAGGCCCGCTCTAGGCGAAACGGCAGTCGCGGCCGGGCCGCGTCGAGCTCGAGGCGGACTGGCCGCCGGCCCCGGCTGACCAGCAATACCCCGGCGCCTATTGGCACCGCCGCGCTCGTGACGCGGCCGTCCGAGTCCGCGAGCCCAGTGAACTCGGCAAGCTCTTGGGCATGGGAGACGACGTTGTCCACGACTAGCAGGCCGGGTAGCGCCAGGACCCGCACCAGGTCCTGCCAGTAGTCCACGTAGGCCGCACGTTCGGCGTCGAGGAACACGAAGTCGGCCGTCGCGCTCGGCTGTTCGGCCAGCGCCGCGCCGGCGTCTTGCGTGCGCAGCTCGACGACGCCGTCGAGCGCGGCTTCCTCGAGATTGCGCTGTGCCATCGCCGTTCGCTGAGCGTCGACGTCCACGCTGAGCAGTCGCCCACCGGTCGCCGCCGCCGCGTCGCCCAGCCATAGCGTCGAGTAGCCGTTCGAGGTGCCCAGCTCGAGCAGCCTCTGCGCCCGCAGCGACCGCACCAGCACGTTCATCATCTGGGCGGTCTCCGTCTCGACGTTTCGCAAGCGCTGCAGGCGATCGGCCAGCTCAGCGTCGTGCTCGCGCCCACGCGCGGCAAGCTCCTCCAGCAGTTCTCGTCGCTTGCGCTCCATGTCGATCAAGCCGGACCGGCCGCGCGCTCCGAGCGATCCATCGACGGCGAAGTGTATGTCTCGCGATAGCCGGAGGCGTTGCTAGCCTCGCAGCTCTCAATCGGCAAGCGGAGCGGAGCAGGATGGCCAGGCAGCTAGCGGGGAAGGCGGCGCTTGCGGTTGCGCTTGCAGCGCGTCATCGTGAAGAGCCTGGCGCGGCGCCCGCTCGTCGTGCTGTTGCTGTCGTCGCTGATCGCCGCGGGCACGGTGGTGGCGATCGCGGCGTCGGACAGGCCGCGCGCCCTGTGGCACACGCTCGCGCAACATAGCAGCCGCAATGGCTGCTGCCGCGCTCGGCGCCGAGCTGGTCGCCTACGTCGGCTACGTGATCGCCTACCGCTCGACCGATCTCGCGCCGGCGGAAGCCGGCGCTGTCGTGCATGCTCACCGTGCGGCTCGTCGTGGCCGGCTTCGGCCCGTTCGTCCCGATGGGCGGCTTCGCGTTCGATCGCGTCGCGCTGCGCGCCGTCCACGCAGAGCCGCGCGACGCGCGCGGGTCCAGGTGCTCGGGCTCGGCGTGATCGAGTACCTGCTGCTCGCTCCGGCCGCGTGGGTGTGCGCGCTGATCCTGCTGCTGCAGTCGAGCCGCGCCTCGCCGGTGCTCACGCTGCCGTGGATCATCGCGCGTGCCGCCGGGATTCGCTGCTCGGCGTGGTGGGCGACGCGGCCGCGAATCCTCGCGCTATCTTCGAGCGCTCGGCGGGCGCCTACGTCGCTGGGTCGGCGATCTGCTCGCCGGCGTCGAGATGCTGCGCAGCGTCGTCGCTGCATCCGCTCGAGCGCCCCGGGGCGCTGCTCGGGATGGCGATCTACTGGGCGGCCGAGATCGCCT
Organism: uncultured Solirubrobacteraceae bacterium; assembly: GCA_963846205.1. Lineage (GTDB taxonomy): Bacteria > Actinomycetota > Thermoleophilia > Solirubrobacterales > Solirubrobacteraceae > Palsa-744. The sequence goes on from CAWJVB010000009.1 coordinate 187,158, forward strand.
GCCTGGGCTTCGCCGTGCGCTGCTTCGGCGGTCGAGCTGTCGGTGCCGGCGCTGGTCGTCGCCTACGCCACCGGCTACGCCGCCAGCCGGCGTTCGCTGCCGCTCGGCGGCGCCGGAGTCACCGAGGCCCTGCTCACGGTGTCGCTGATCGCGGTGCACGTGCACGCGGCGCAGGCGCTGTTCGCCGTGCTCGCCTACCGGCTGATCAACTTCCTCGCGCCGATGCTGCCGGCGCTGCTCGCGCACTCCTCGCTGACCGAGCTACTCGACGGACAGGAGCGCTGACGCGCCAGCATCGGCGCAGCGCTCGCCGCGGAGCGGCTGTCCCGCGGCCGCACGGGGCTGCCGAACAACCTCTCAAGAGGTGGCCAGAGGACGTCGGGGCTTCTCAGTTTTGGCTCGCCAGTGCCGATGACGAACGAAGGATGTCCTCTCCCCAGCCAGCTCGCGGGCACGATCGGCGCGGGGATCCAGATGACACGCGCCGGCTGCCCAGCGAGCAAGGCGCGCGGACGCTGCTCGACCGCCTGCCGGCGGTCGTGTACGTGGCCGATGTCGGCGTCGGCGGGCGCTGGCACTACGTGAGCTCGGGAGCGCTCGAGATGCTCGGCTTCACGCCCCAGCAATGGGTGGCCGATCCCGGCCTGTGGGCGCGCCAGGTCCACCCCGACGATCGCGAGCGCGTGTTCGGCCGCGAGGACGAGCTGCGGAGCCGATCGATTCCCGAGGAATATCGAATGGTCCACCGCGACGGACGCGTCGTGTGGGTACGCGACGAAGCCGCGCTCGTCTGCGACGGAGGCGGAGACGCCGTGTGGCACGGCGTGATCTCGGACATCACCGACCGCAAGCTCGCCGAGGCAGAGCTCGAGCGGCGCGCCGAGCAGCAGGCAGCCGTCGCGAGACTCGGCAAGCGCGCGCTCGAGGGTGCCCAGGTAGGCGCGCTGATGCACGACGCGCTCGAGCAGGCGACGCGCATCCTCGGAGTTGACTGCGGCGCCGTGCTCGAGCGAGCCGCCGATTCCGAGCACGCGCTGGCGCTACGAGCTGGAGTCGGGCTCGCAGGCCTGGATCCGTTGCAGCCGCTCGGCGACGCGGCGCTCGGCGGGGGCGCAACCGGCGAGATCGACGGGCGCGAGGGCAGCTGGGGAGTCCTGGCGCTGGCGCCCGGGGCGGAGGCTCGCTTCGCGGCGGCCGACGCCGACTTCGTGCAGGCGCTCGCCAACATCCTCGCCGATGCGCTGCAGCCAGCGAGCCGCCGAAGACGACATTCGCTACCAAGCTCTGCACGACCCGTTGACGGGCCTGCCGAACCGCGTCCTGTTCATGGACCGGCTCGGGCACACGCTTTCGCGTCCGGGCGCCGAAGCGGCGGTAGTGCTGCTCGACATCGACAACTTCAAGCTCGTCAACGACAGCCTCGGGCACACGCGCCGGCGACGAGCTGCTGACGCAGATCGCCCCGCGCCTGCAGAGCGCCGTGCGACCGGGCGACACGATCGCGCGGCTCGGCGGCGACGAGTTCGTGGTGCTGCTCGAGCAGATTCCCGACGAGCGCGCCGCGGCGCGCGTCGCCGAGCGCATAGTCGCCGCGTTCGACGTGCCTTCGAGCTCAGCGTCGGCGAGCAGTTCGCCAAGGCGAGCCTCGGGATCGTGCTCGCCTGCGACTCCGACAGCCGGCCGGCGAACCTCGTGCGCGACGCCGACGCCGCCATGTATCAGGCCAAGAGCAGGGGGCGTGGCCGCTTCGAGGTGTTCGACCGCGCGATGCGGATGCGCACGGTGGCTCGGCTATCGCTCGAGAACGACCTGCGCCGGGCGCTCGAGCGCGCCGAGCTGCGCCTCGCCTACCAGCCGATCGTCTCGCTGCACGATCGCTCGATCGTGTCCGTCGAGGCGCTGCTGCGCTGGCAGCATCCCGAGCGCGGGCTGGTCGCGCCCGGACAGTTCATCCCGGTCGCCGAGGAGAGCGGCTTGATCGAGCCGATCGGGCGCTGGGTGCTCGAGGCCGCGTGCGCGCAGGCCGCTCAGTGGCACGCCGCTGTATCCCGACTCGCGGCCGCTCGGATCTCGGTCAACCTGTCCATGCGCCAGCTCGCGCAGAGCGGCCTCGAGTCGACGATCGCGCGCGCGCTCGAGCTGACCGGCGTCGAGCCATCGAGCGCTATGCCTGGAGATAACCGAGTCGGTCCTGCTCGAGGAACCTGATGGCGTGCAGCGAGACGATCAGGCGCGTCGCCCGCCTCGGCGTGCGCTTCGTGCTCGACGACTTCGGCACCGGTTACTCTTCACTGGCATACCTACGCAGCTGCCGATCGACGGCCTGAAGGTCGATCGATCGTTCGTGCAGTCGCTCGGCAGCGACGAGCGCAGCACGGCGATCACCACGGCGATCGTGCGGATGGCGCAGGCGCTGTCGCTGGACGTGATCGCCGAGGGCGTCGAGTCCGAACAGCAGCTGATTGCGTTGCGCGATCTCGGCTGCGAGCTCGGGCAAGGGTTTCACATGTACAAGCCGCTTCCCGCGAGCACCGTCCCGGGCCTGCTTTCGCCTGCGCCGGAGCCCGTCGCTTCCGTGAGCAGATCCCGCGAGCGGCGCAGCGAAGGCCGCCGCGCGGCGCCGCGCGGCGCCGGCAAGGCGCTTGCGGCGGGGCGCCGCCGCTAGACTCGCAGCGATGGCTGGCGCAGATGACGAGCTGTTCGGTGCCGAGCACGTGCGGGTCTACGAAGAGACCGGCGGCGAGCGCGGCTACGACTGGCGCGGCACGACGATCTTGCTGCTCACGACGGTGGGGCGCCGCTCCGGGCGAGACGCGCACCACGCCGCTGATCCACCGCACCGACGGCGAGCGCTGGGTGGTCGTTGCCTCGAAGGGCGGCTGGCCGTCGAACCCGGGGTGGTACGAGAACCTGAAGGCCAACCCCGACGTGACGATCCAGGTCAAGGACGAGAAGATCGACGTGCGGGCGCGGGACGCCGAGGGCGAGGAGCGCGAGCGGCTGTGGTCGCTGATGACCGAGGTGTGGCCCGCGTACGACGAATACCAGGCCAAGACCGACCGGCAGATCCCGGTCGTCGTGCTCTCGCGCCGTTAGACGCGCGCCAACGCGGCCTGTGCGCGCGGCTCAGTCGAACTCGACCGGGTCGGGCGGATTCGGGTCGAGCGCACGAATCGTGCCGGCGAGGCGATACACGACGACGTCGCTCGGGCGCGCCAGCAGCAGACCCACCTGCTCGCGATAGCGTAGGTAGTGCGGCGTGTCGTAGTGAGCGCGAAGTGCGTCTTCATCCGCCCAGGCGGACAGCAGCACGAACTCGCCGGGCTCGCCCGCGCCGAGTACGCGAAAGCTCACACAGCCGCTCTCGCCGCGCGCGCCCGTGGCGAGCTCGTCGAGCAGCTCACGCAGCTCCTGCACGGAGCCCGCCAGGCCGTGCAGCTCCGCGACTAGCAGGCGATCGGGATCGCTCATCTGCCCAGTCTTGCGCAGATGCCGCTGCGCCGGTGGCCGCGGCGGGTCAGTCGACCCACTGCGCGAGCAGCGGGTCCTGCTCGGATGCGGCGCGCATCTGCGCGAGCGCGGGCGCGCGCAGGTCGCGCTTGGTGCGCGCATACACCTCGGGGGCGAGTGCCGCCAGCGTGCCGGCCACGTGCAGCGCCCTGTCGAGCACGTCGTCGGGACCCAGGACCTCGTCGAACACGCCCAGGCGCTCGCATTCCGCGGCGTCGGTCAGCTCGCTACCGAGCGCCAGCACCCGCTTCGCCTGCGGACTCAGCTCGGCCGCCACGACCCCGATCGCAGCCTGCGGATAGGGCACGCCGACCTTCACCTCGGTGAGTCCGTAGCGCCCCTCGCTCGAGGCCACGCGCAGGTCCGCGCACAGCGCCAGCACGAGCCCGCCCGCGATCGCGTGTCCGGTGATCGCGCCGACCACCGGGAACTCGAGCTCGTATACCCCGATCGCCATCGCGTTGATGGCGGCGACCATCTCGCGCTGCTGCGCCGGCCCGTAGGCCGGTACCGCCTTGAGGTCGGCGCCGGCCGAGAAGCACCCCGGCCGGCCCGCCAGCACGAGCGCTCGCGGTGCTTCTCCGGCGACCCGCGCGACCGCCTCGATGATCTCGCGCAGCAGGTTCACGTCCATGGCGTTGGCCGGAGGTCGGTCGGCGGTGATCACGGCGACCCCCTCGTCGTCCTCGCTCACGCTCACGTACCTCATCGGCGGGAGACTATCCGGCGCCGGCGCCGGCGCCGGCGCCGCGGCAGGCCAGGCTCGACGCGCAGCGCGCGGCCAGGCTCGGCGCCGCGGCGCGCGGGTGCTCGGCCGCCAGGCCTCGCGGACTACGATCGGCGCATGACGACCGTTCGCGTGCTGCGCGTGTTCACCGATCCCCACGGCGCGTCCGGCAACCTGCTCGGAGTCGTACGGCAGGCCAGTGACATCGCTGCGGCACGCCGCCAGCAGATCGCCGCCGAGCTCGGCTACTCAGAGACGGTGTTCGTCGACGGCGACACTCACGTGCAGATCTACACCCCGACCGTCGAGCTGCCGTTCGCCGGGCACCCGATCGTCGGCAGCGCGTGGCTGCTGCGCCGTCCGCTGCTGCACGCGCCAGCCGGCGCCGTCAGGGCGCGCGCCGAGGGCGATCGCGCGTGGGTGATCGCCCGCGCCGAGTGGTGTCCGCCGTTCGAGCGCATGCAGCTGGCCACGCCCGCCGACGTCGACGCCTTCTCGCCGCCGGCCAGCGGCAGCCTGCACGTGTGGGCGTGGAGCGATCGGCAGCGCGGCCGCATCCGAGCGCGCGTCTTCGCGCCCGACATGGGCGTCGCCGAGGATCCCGCCACCGGCTCGGCGACCGTCGCGCTGTGCGCCGAGCTCGATCGAGCGATCGAGGTCGACCAGGGCCCCCGCTGCCGGATCGAGGCGCGCCCGCTCGGCGACGGGCAGATCGAGCTCGGCGGGCGTGTCGCCGACGACGGCGACCTCGAGCTCTAGTCCGCTTCGCCCTGCCGGCGGGCAGTGTCCTGCTCGCCACCCACGCCCCACCGGCGCAGCGCCGCCTCGCGCTCGCGGACCGCTTCGTGGCGCTCGCCCAGCATCTGGCGAAACGCCTCGTATGCGGCCCGCTCGGCGCGCGCATGCGCCTCGCGCAGCGACTTCTTGCCCTGCTCGCGCGCCGCCTTCCACGCCGCCTCGCCCACGCGCGAGGCGCCGCGCTTGGCCGCGCTGACGGCCTCTGCGCGCCGCGACCTGCTTGGCGGCCTGCTTGGCCGCCTGCTTGATCTCGGACTGCTTGCGCTTTCGTCGCTCGCGTCTCGCGACCTGCGCTCGCTCGCGTGCGTGCGCCGTGTGCGCTCGCGCGCGTGCGCGTGGCGATCCTGCGTGCTCGCTGCTGGTCGCAGCTCCTGCCAGGCCGCGCGCGCGTGCTTGAGCGCGTCGATCACCTGCGTGCGCGCGTCCTCGGCCGCGAGCGCCGCCTCGCGCAGCTGCTGGCGCGTGCGCGCGCCCTGCGTCAGCAGATCGAACGACCACAGCCCCGTGTCGAGCATCCGCGCGGCGCGCTCGAGGTCGGCGTGCACCGCGTCGCGCAGCTCGGCGCCGCGCAGGCCCGCTTCGATGTGGCGGATGCGCGAGGCGTACTCGACCTCGAGCAGGCCGACGATCGCGCGCGCGGCGATCATCGGCTCGGGATCGCGCGGGTCGACCTCGGCGTGCTCGGCGAGCGCCTGGGTGGCGACCTCGACCAGCCGCGCGTGCAGCTCCAGCCAGGCGGCGTGCAGCGCCGGCGTCGCCGCGACCATCTCGCTGAACAGCGGCATGAACATGTGGACCTCGTCGGGCAGCTCTTCGAGCTCCTCGGGGTCCTCGCTCGAGCGCGCGCAGCATCGCCTTCGTCGGCGACTCGCCCGCGTCGCGCTCGCGCAGCGCCGCCGCCAGCCGCTCGACGCCTTCGTCGGCGCGGTCGAAGACGAGCGACTCCTTCGTGGGGAAGTAGTTGAAGACCGTCTTCTCCGAGACGCCGACGATCCGCGCGATCTCCGAGACCGTCACGTGGTCGAAGCCGCGCACCACGAACAGCGTCGTCGCGACGTCGGAGATCTGCTGGCGCGTCAGCCGCTTCTTGCGCTCGCGCAGCCCCTCGTCCGGGTGCTGGCGGCGCGCCAAGCGCTCCTGCAATGCGCGCGCCTGCGCGAAGGCGTCGGCCATCTCCTCGCCCAGCTCGCGCGCCAGCAGCCTGTGGATCCGCGCCGCGCTCGAGAGCTCGTCGAAGCCCTCGCTCGTCGAGCCGCTCCGCGCCGCCGTCGGCGCCTGCTCCGCCATGCCGACATCCTAATCGAAATAATTCAGTTGCACAAATTTTTCAGTTACTGTAGGATTTCCATGCCGATGACCAATCGACTCCGCTCACCAACGCTCCGCTCCGCGATCGAAGCCGAAGGCCTGACGAAGCGCTTCGGCGACTTCACCGCCGTCGACGCGCTCGACCTGCGCGTCGAGACCGGGCACGGTCGTCTCGCTGCTCGGCCCGAACGGCGCCGGCAAGACGACGATGGTGCGGATGCTCGCGACGCTGCTGCGTCCCGACGCCGGCAGCGCGCGAATCGCCGGGCACGACGTCGTCGCCGAAGCCGACCGCGTCCGCCGCGTGATCTCGCTGACCGGGCAGTTCGCCGCGCTCGACAAGAACCTCACGGCAGCGGAGAACCTGCGGCTGATGGCGCGCCTGCGCGGCCACCGCCGCGGCGCCGCGCGCGCGATCGTCGAGCAGCTGATCGAGCGCTTCGACATCGACGAGTTCCGCGACCGGCTCGTCAAGAACCTGTCCGGCGGGCAGCGCCGCCGCGTCGATCTCGCCGCCGGCCTGATCGACCGCCCGCAGCTGCTCGTGCTCGACGAGCCGACGACCGGGCCTCGACCCGCGCAGCCGCCAGGTCGTGTGGTCGACGGTGCGCGAGCTCGTCGCCGAAGGCGTCACGCTGCTGCTGACGACGCAGTATCTCGAAGAGGCCGACGCGCTCGCCGACCGCGTCGTGCTGATCGACCACGGCCGCGAGATCGCCGCCGGCACGCCGGCGCAGCTGAAGGCGCAGGTCGGCGAGCAGCGCGTCGACGTCGTCGCCGCCGACGGCGCCGCGCTGGAGCGGCTCGCAGCGCTGCTCGACGGCGACTTCGAGACGACCGTCGCGCGCGAGCAGCGCATGGTCTCGGTGCCGGCGCCCGGCGAAGCCGCCGACCTCGCGCGCGTCGCGGGGCGGTCCGCGACAGCGGCATCGCGGTCGACGAGATCGCGCTGCGCCGCCCGACGCTCGACGACGCGTTCCTGGCGCTGACCGGCCATCCCGGCGAGCGCCGCCCGAAGACCGACGACCAGCGCAGACGCCGAGGCGCCCGTCGAGGAGGTAGCGGCATGAGCGCCACCGCGATCGCCAGCCCGCGCGCAGTCCGGCTTCGCGCCGCAGCGCTATCGTGCGCGACACGCTGCTGCTGACCGGGCGCAGCCTGCGCTCGATCCCGCGCGTGCCCGAGCGACTGCTCGACGTGACGATCCAGCCGATCGTCTTCATCCTGCTGTTCCTGTACGTGTTCGGCTCGGCGATCCACGTCACGGGATCAGCTACAAGGACTACCTGTTCCCCGGCATCATCGCGCCAGTCGCTCGCGTTCGGCATCATCGGCGCCGGCGTCGCGACCTCCAACGACATGACCGAGGGCGTCGTCGACCGCTTCCGCTCGATGCCGATCAGCCGCCTGTCGATCATCACCGGCCAGGTGATGGGCCAGTTCTGCGAGGCGCTGCTCGGCATGGTGATCGTGATCGTGTTCGGGCTCGCGCTCGGCTGGCACCCGCACCTCACGCTCGCGCACGGCGTCGAGCTGCTCGGCCTGATGATCCTCGGCGTGTTCGCCTTCACCTGGGCCGGCGTGCTGTTCGGCATGCTCGTGCGCTCGCCCGACGCGATGCAGGGCGTCGGCTTCATCGTGATCTTCCCGCTGAGCTTCATGGCCGGCACGTTCGTGCCGATCGCCGGCATGGACGCCGTGCCGCGCGCGATCGCCGCAGTGGGACCCGATCTCGGCGCTGGTCGCGAGCGTTCGCGGTCTGACGCAGGGCACGCACTCGAGCGGCTCCTGGCAGCTCGAGCACCCGCAGATCGCGATGGCGCTGTGGTGCCTGCTGATCCTCGCGATCTCCGTGCCGCTGGCGCTGCGCCGCTTCAACCGCACGCTCGCCGCCTGAGCGAGCGAGCGCGCTCGGCCCGCCGGGTCGCCCGCGGCCTCATCGCTACGCTAGCCCACCGATGAGCAGCCGCTCCCCGGCGATCGAGGTCGAACAGCTCGTGCGCGAGTTCCGCAAGGGGCCGCGCGCCGTCGACGGCATCGACCTCGCGGTCGTCGCCCGGCGAGATCTACGGGTTTCTCGGCCCGAACGGCGCCGGCAAGTCGACGACCGTGCTGATGCTGACCACGCTGCTGCCGCCGACCAGCGGGCGCGCGAGCGTCGGCGGCTACGACATCGTGCGCGAAGGCTCGCACGTGCGCGCCTCGATCGGCGCCGCGCTGCAGGAGGCGGCGCTCGACGCGATCCTCACCGGCCGCGAGCACCTGATGCTGCAGGCGACGCTGCAGGGAATGCCGAAGGCGCAACGCGCGCAGCGCGCTCAGGAGCTGCTCGAGCGCGTCGGGCTTGACCGAAGCCGCCGACCGGCGCGTCGGCGGCTACTCCGGCGGCATGAAGCGACGTCTCGACCTCGCGCTCGCGCTCGTGCACCGTCCGCGCATCCTGTTCCTCGACGAGCCGACGACCGGCCTCGACCTGCAGAGCCGCAGCGCGCTGTGGGAGGAGGTCGCGCGGCTCGCGCGCGACGAGGGCATGACCGTGTTCCTGACCACGCAGTACCTCGAGGAGGCCGACGCGCTCGCCGACCGCGTCGGCATCATCGACCACGGCCACATCGTCGCCGAGGGCACGCCGGCGCAGCTCAAGGCCGAGATCGGCAGCCCGAGCGTCGAGGTCGTGCCCGACGATCCCGCCAGCGCCGACGCGGCTGGCGAGCGAGCTCGCGCGCTTCGGCGAGGTCGCGCGCGACGGCGCGCGGCGCGGTCAGCGTGCCGCTCCCCGACGGCGAGCTGCAGCTCGCCGAGATCGTGCGCGTGCTCGACCACGCCAGCATCAAGGTCGCCTCGCTGCAGCTGCACCAGCCCTCGCTCGACGACGTGTTCCTCGCCAAGACCGGGCGCAAGCTCGAGGGCGCCGGCGAGGACGCCGATGAGCAGCGCTAGCGCCGTACCCGCCGCCCCCGCCGCCGGGGGCGACGCGCCGGGCGAGCTGGCGCTCGCGGCGCCGAGCCTGTTCGCGCAGGTCGGCGCGATCGCGCGCCGTGCGGTCGATGCGCACGTATCGCCAGCGCGCGCTGCTCGTGTTCCCGCTCGTGTTCCCGCTGATCCTGTTCGCGATCAACGGAAGCTCGCTCAGCGCCGCGCGCAAGATCCCCGGCTTTCCCGATGTCAGCTACCGCGACTTCGCGCTCGCCGTCCCGTTCATCCAGGGTGCGCTGTTCGTCGCCGTCAGCACCGGCACCGATCTCGCGCGCGACATCGAGTCGGGCTTCTTCAATCGGCTCGCGCTGACACCGCTGCGCGGCTCGGCGCTGCTGGCCGGCCAGCTCGGCGGCGCGGTGGTCGTCGCCTGCGTGCAGTCGCTGGTCTATCTCGGCGTCGGCATCGCCAGCGGCGTCGGCATCGCCAGCGGCTTCGGCGGCGCGCTCGTGCTGCTCGCGCTGTCGATCCTGATCGCGTTCGGCTTCGCCGGGCTCGGCGCGCTGCTCGCGCTGCGCTTCGGCACCGGCGAAGCCGTGCAGGGCTTCTTCCCACTGCTGTTCGTCACGGTCTTCCTCAGCTCCTCGAGCCTGCCGCGCAACCTGATCAAGACCGACTGGTTCAAAGAGGTCGCGACGTACAACCCCGTCTCCTATCTGATCGAGGGCATCCGCAGCCTGATCATCACCGGCTGGGACGGCGAGGCGCTGGCACTCGGCTTCGGCTTCGCGTTGGCGCTCAGCGTGATCACGCTGTCGCTGGCCGGCGTCGCGATGAAGAACCGGCTGGTGCGCACGTGAGGCGCTTCTACTTCGTCGCGCGCGGTGTCGCCTGGCGCTCCGTGCACAACACCGTCGTCAACCCGGCCATCCTGCTTCCTTCGCTGATCTTTCCGCTGTTCTTCCTCGCCGCCTTCGCCGGCGGCCTGTCGCGCATCGCGGACGTCCCCAACTTCGACTACAAGCCCGGCTACACCGCCTTCCAGTTCGCGTTCGTGTTCCTCCAGTCGGCGGCCTTCGGCGGCGTCTTCACCGGCTTCGCAGTCGCGCGCGACTTCGACTCCGGCTTCGCGCGCAGGCTGCTGCTGTGCGCGCCTCAGCGCAGCGGCATCATCGCCGGCTACGCGCTCGGCGCGCTCGGGCGTTGGCTGATCACCGCCGTCGTCATCACGGTCGCCGCACTGATCGCCGGGATGGACGTCGTCGGCGGCGGCGTCGAACTGGTCGGGCTCGTCGGGCTGGGCATCCTGCATGAACCTCGTCGCGGCGCTGTGGGCCTGCGGCGTGGCGATGTTCCTGCGCACCGAACAGGCCGGCGCGCTGATCCAGATGCCCGTGTTCGTGGTCCTGTTCCTGGCGCCCGTCTACGTCCCGCTGCGCCTGCTCAGCGGCTGGATCCACGCCGTCGCGCGCTACAACCCGGCCACCGTCGCGCTCGAGGCCGCGCGCGGGCTGATCGCCGGCTCGCCCGTCAAACTCGCGCTCGCGTTCGCGCTGCTGCTCGCCGGCGCGGCGATCATGTCGCTGTGGGCCCGCCGCGGGCTCGCTTCGGCCGAGCGCGCGGGCTAGGTGGTCAGCCGCTGACCGGGACGCTCGGTGTAGGAGCATGCAGCCGATCGTCTCCTCGCGGACGCGCTCGCGATCGAGGCCATGCTCGGCGGTCAGCGCGCGCAGCGCAAGCCCGTTGAGGATCGTGTCCAGCCTGCGACTCCACGCGATCGGCTCGTCGTCCTCCGGCGGAACGACCCCTTCCAGCGCCGTGTCGAGCAGCTCGTACCAGTTGTTCAGACGCGACTCGATCGCCCGACTCAGCTCGGGCAGGCGCACCGCCTCGCCGTAAGCGGCGATCCAGACTCTCCAGGTCTCGATCATCTGCGGTTCGTCGGCGAGCACGGAGTCGAGCAGCGCCACGAGCCGCTCGCGGCCGGCCGGCAAGCCCGCGATCGCGGCGACCATCCGCGCGTGCGCACGTTCAGAGACAAACTCGAGCGCGTGCACCAACAGATCCTGCCGGTTGGTGAAGTAGTGGTTGAGCATGCCCGTGCTCACGCCGGCCTCCTCGGCGACCATTCGCATCGTCGTACCCGCGAAGCCCTCCCGCGCGATCACCGTCGCTGCCGCGCGGCAGATCTGCTCGCGTCGTATCGGCCCCATTCCGAGCTTTGGCACAGCGTGCATCATGGTCGCAGATCGAGCCATCGCTCGGCAATGGCTGAGTACGACTCCGCTCGACGAGGTCGCAGACGCCAGCCGTCGGGGACGATGCCGCCGACGGACCGTATCCTGCGGCGGTGTCCGAGCAAGCGCATAGGCGTGCAGGCCAGCCGTCGACGGGCGAGTGGCAACGATCGGGTGCGATCACGCGCCTGCTCGTCTCATGTGCGGACAGACCCGGAATCGTCGCCGCCGCCTCGCGCCTGCTGACCGACGTGGGCGCCAACATCGTGCGCTCCGACCAGCACACCACCGATCCCCGTGGCGGCACGTTCTTCATGCGCATGGAGTTCGACCTGACGTTGACCGGCGAGCAGCGCGCCGAGCTCGAGCTGCGCTTCGCGCGCAGGTCGCCGAGCCTCTGCAGATGCAGTGGCGCATGTGGGACGCGGCGATACCCAAGCGCGTGGCGATCCTCGTGTCGCGCCAGGACCACTGCCTGCTCGACCTGCTGTGGCGCTGGCGCCGGGGCGAGCTGGAGATGGACGTGCGGCTGGTCGTGTCCAACCACCCCGACCTGCGCGAGGACGTCGAGTCGTTCGGGCTTCCCTACGCCTACGTGCCCGTCGCGCGTCAGCGGAAGCGCGAGGCCGAGCGGCAACTGCTCGAGCTGCTGCGAGACGAGGTCGACCTCGTCGTGCTCGCGCGCTACATGCAGATACTCAGCGGCGAGCTGCTCGACGGCCTGGGCGTGCCGGTGATCAACATCCACCACTCGTTCCTGCCGGCCTTCGCCGGCGCCGCGCCATACGTGCAGGCCAAGCAGCGCGGCGTCAAGCTGATCGGCGCGACCGCGCACTACGTCACCGAGGAGCTCGACGACGGCCCGATCATCGAGCAGGACACGGTGCGCGTCACCCACCGCGACGACGTCGCCGCGCTGATGCGCCTCGGCGCCGACATCGAGCGCACGGTGCTCGGCCGCGCGGTGCAGTGGCACTGCGAAGACCGCGTGCTGCGCGCCGGCGCGACGACGGTCGTGTTCTGAGTCGGACACACTGATGCAGGCATGACCGATCCGGTCGGGCTCTACTTCTCCGACCCCTCCTCGCTCGAGCACGACCCGCGCGTGCTGATGCCTTCGCACCCCGACACGCCCGAGCGGCTGCTGGCGATCGAGCAGCTGCTCGCGCAGGAGGACTGGCTGGGCTGGGAGCGTCGCGCGGCGCCGGCGGCGAGCGAGCGCTGGCTCGAGCTCGTCCACGAGCCACGCTACATCTCGCGCCGTCGAGAGCTTGGCGTTGCAGGGCGGCGGCGCGGCCGACCCCGACACCGTCGTCGGCGAGCACTCCTACCGCGCCGCGCTGCACGCCGCCGGCGGCGCCTGCGAGATGACCAGGGCGCTGCTCGCCGGCGAGGCATCGCTCGGCTTCTCGGCGCTGCGCCCCCCCGGCCACCACGCCGAACGCGATCGAGCGATGGGGTTCTGCCTGTTCAACAGCGCCGCGATCGCCGCCGAGCTGGCGATTCGCGAGCTCGGCGTCGCGCGCGTGCTCGTGCTCGACTGGGACGTGCATCACGGCAACGGAACCGCCGAGGCGTTTCGCTCGCGCGCCGACGTGCTGTACGCGAGCATCCATCAGGAGCGCTTCTACCCAGGCACCGGCCCGTTGCAAGACGCCGGCTCGGGCGCCGGCGAGGGCTTCACGATCAACCTGCCGGTGCCGGCCGGCTCTGGCGAGGAGCTGTGGTTGGCGCTGCTCGCGCGGGTGGTGCTGCCGGCCGCGCGGGCATTTGCGCCGCGGCCTCGTGCTGATCTCGGCCGGCTTCGACGCGCATCGCCTCGACCCGCTCGGCGGCTGCATGCTGGAGACGGGCTCGTTCGGTGAGCTGACGCGTCACGTGCGAGACCTGGCCGGCGAGCTCGGCGTGCCGCTCGGCGTGGTGCTCGAGGGTGGCTATGAACCGCTCGCCCTCGCGCAGTGCGTGCGCGAGACGATGCTCGCGCTCGGCGACGACCGTGCGCCACGAGCCCTCGAGATCGAGGAGGCGCCGATCGCTCGCGCGCTCGCGCAGGTCGGTCGCTACTGGCCGCTGTGAGCCGCGAAGCGAGCCAGCCGCGCGCGAGCTGGGGGTGGCCGGCCCGCGTCGTGACGTGCGTAGGATGGACGCAGTGCCCGACCAGCCGCCAGCCGACTCGGCTCCGCCCAGCTCCAGTCGCACGGACGCGCACCCGCCGATGCCGCGCGACAAGCGCGGTTGGCAGGTCGCGCCGGCGCCGGACGGGCGAGGCATGCCCGAGCAGCCGCCGAGCGGTCCGCCGGCGCATCGCCGCCCGGGCTTTCTGTGGTTCGTGCTGATCCTGCTGGCGATCAACTGGCTGTCGCTGCTGCTGATCCGCCCGACCTCCAGCCAGCCGCGGGTCCCAGTGCAGTTCAAACCGTTCTTCTTGCAACAGGTGCAGGCGGGCAAGGTCAAGTCGATCACGAGCAAAGGCGAGACGATCGAAGGCACGCTGAAGGCCAAGGTCCGCTACCCGGCGCACGACAAGAGCGCACAGGCGACCACGCTGTTCTCGACACAGGTGCCGTCCTACTGGAACGACGCGCAGCTGACGGCCCTGCTCAAAGAAAAGAACGTGAACATCACCGCCAAGTCGACGAGCGAAAGCAAATCGCTGCTCGCCGAGCTGCTGCTCGGCTTCGGCCCGACGCTGCTGATCGTCGGCCTGTTCGTGCTGCTCGCGCGCCGCGCCGCCAAAGCCGGCGGCGCGATGGGCGCGCTCGGCAACTTCGGGCGCTCGCAGGCGCGCCGCGTCGACCCGGAGAAGATCCGCGTCACGTTCGCCGACGTCGCCGGTATCGACGAGGCCAAGGCCGAGCTGGCGGAGATCGTCGACTTCCTGCGAAGTCCGGAGAAGTACGGGCGCCTCGGCGGGCGCATGCCGCACGGCGTGCTGCTGTCGGGCGCGCCGGGCACCGGCAAGACGCTGCTCGCCCGCGCCGTCGCCGGTGAGGCGCACGCCGCCTTCTTCTCGATCTCCGCCTCCGAGTTCATCGAGGCGATCGTCGGCGTCGGCGCCTCGCGCGTGCGCGACCTGTTCGCCAAGGCCAAGGAGGCCGAGCCGGCGATCATCTTCATCGACGAGCTCGACGCGATCGGGCGCTCGCGCCAGGGCTCGGTGGCCGTCAGCGGCGCCAACGACGAGCGCGAGCAGACGCTCGACCAGATCCTCACCGAAATGGACGGCTTCGAAAGCTCCCAGGCGGTCGTCGTGCTCGCCGCGACCAACCGCCCCGACGTGCTCGACTCGGCGCTGCTGCGACCGGGGCGCTTCGACCGCCGCGTCGCCGTGCAGGCGCCCGATCGCAAAGGGCGCAAGGAAATCCTCGAAGTGCACACACGCTCGATCCCGCTCGCCGACAGCGTCGACCTCGACGCGATCGCCGCAGCCACGCCGGGCATGGTGGGCGCCGACCTGGCCAACCTCGCCAACGAGGCTGCGCTGCTCGCCGCACGCCGCGGGCACGAGAAGGTCGAGATGGGCGACCTCACCGATTCGTTGGAGAAGATCATGCTCGGCTCGCCGCGCGGCATCCTGCTGTCGCCCGCCGACCGCGAGCGCACCGCCTATCACGAGTCCGGCCACGCGCTCGTCGGCATGCTCACGCCTGGCGCCGACCCCGTGCGCAAGGTCTCGATCATCCCGCGCGGCATGGCGCTCGGTGTGACGCTGTCGACGCCCGATGCCGACCGCGTGTCCTATTCGCGCGAGGACCTCGACGCCAAGATCCGCGTGGCGCTGGGTGGCCGCGTCGCCGAGGAGGTCGTGTTCGGTTCGATCACCTCCGGCGCCGAGTCCGACATCCAGCAGCTCACGGCGATCGCGCGCCAGATGGTCGGGCGCTGGGGGATGAGCGATGCGGTCGGTCCGATCGCGGTGCTGCCGGCGGACGGGCAGGGCCCGTTCCTGCCCGGCGCGAGCGAGACCTCGGAGGAGACCCAACGCCTGGTCGACGAGGAGGTCCGCAAGCTCGTCGACGGCGCGCACGAGCACGTCACGCGCCTGCTGAGCGATCATCGCGACCAGCTCGAGGGTCTCGCCCAGACGCTGCTCAAGGAGGAGACGCTCGATGCGCTCGACGCCTACGCCGCCGCGGGCGTGCCGGCGCACGTCGAAGAGTCGAGCTCCGACGCCGAACCGCTGCTCACCCCGCGCACCAGCACTACCTAGCCGCGAGACTGCCCCGGCGCCACGCCGGCCGCGTCAGATCGGCGCCGTGCGCCGCGCTTGCGTGCGCGCCTGGGCCTGCTGATGCACGCGCGCGGCATCGACGATCGCGCACACCTCGTCGGGATCCTCGGCGATCCGCAGCAGGTCCAGGTCGCCGGTCGAGATGCGCCCGTCGCGCAGCGCGCGGTCGCGCAGCCAGTCGATCAGACCGTCCCACTCGCCGCCGATCAGGACACGGGGAAGTGGCGGATCGTCCCCGTCTGGATCAGCGTGAGCGCCTCGAACAGCTCGTCGAGCGTGCCGAAGCCGCCGGGCGCGATCACGAAGGCGCTGGCGTAGCGCACGAACATCACCTTGCGTGCGAAGAAGTGGCCGAAGCGCAGGCTGATGTCCAGATACTCGTTCGCCGCCTGCTCGTGGGGCAGCTGGATGTTGCAGCCGACCGACGTCGCGCCGACGTCGCGCGCGCCGCGGTTGGCCGCCTCCATCAGTCCCGGGCCGCCGCCGGTGACGATCGTGTAGCCGCCGCGGCCGAGGCGTGCGGCGACCTCGCGCACGAGCGCGTAGTCGGGGTGCTCGCGCGACGTGCGCGCCGAGCCGAACACGCTGACCGCCGGGCCGATCTGCGCGAGCGCATCGAAGCCCCGCGCGAACTCGGCGGCGATCTCGCGCACGCGCTCGTCGTCGGCGGCGCGCACCGCGGCCGGCTCGTCGCCGAGCCACAACAGCAGCTCCTCGTCGAGGGTCGGGCCGCCGACTCCTTCCGGTCCCTCGGGCAGCGGCTCGCCCGGCGTGCGCCGCGCGGCGTCTGCCTGCTGCTCGTCGCTCACCGCGCAAGCGTAGGGGTCACGACGGGCGCTCGCGCGAGCAGCCGCTGCACGCCGGTGGTGCACACGCCGAGGCTGACGATCGACGCGGCGACGATCGCCGTGGCGACTTCGCTGGAGAGCACGCCCTCGGCGAGCCCCAGCGAGGCGACTGCCGCCGGCACGCCGAGCTGCGCGCTCGCCGCCAGCGCCGCGCCGCCCGACAGTCGCCCGGCGCGCGCGGCTGCCAGGTGGATCAGCACGTTCAGTCCCGCCAGCGCGCCCGCCAGCGCGATCATCTGCGGGTGCGCGAGCAGGCCGTCGAGATTCAGCTGCGCGCCGAGCACGACGAAGTACAGCGGCACGAAGAAGCCGTCGGCGACGCCGCGGATCTGCGTCGACAGGCGTTTCGGGCCGCCCACGAGCGCGACCGTCACGCCCGCGCCGAAGCCGGCGATCAGAACGCTCGTGCCGCTGCGCTGCGCAAGCCACGCGAGCAAGAACAGGACCAGCAGCGCGAGGCGCAGGTCGAGCGCCCAGTGGCGCCGCTTGGAGAGCGTGCGCACCCGCTCGACCCACCCGTGCCCGGCGCACAGCCGCGCGGCGAGCGAGCAGCAGCGCGGCCGCCGCGGCGACGAGCACGCCGCCCAGCAGCGCGTGCGCCGTGCGTGACGGCTGCAGCACGATCGGGACCGAGACGATCGTTACGACGTCGGCGATCGTCACCTGCGCGACGACCGACAGAACCTCGGGCCCGTCCGCGCCGCTCTCCTGCAGCGCCGGCAACAGCACCGCGGCCGAGCCCGACGCGAGCACGACCGCATAGACCGCCACGTGAGACGTTCCCGCGATCGCCGCCGCGGCCAAGGCGGCCGGTACGGCGAGCGCGCCGACGATGCCCGCGAGCAGTGCTCCACGGCGCAGCGACGCGAACAGCCGCGGGTCGCGCAGCGGCAGATGCATGCCCGCGGTCAGCATCAGCATCGCGAAGCCGACCTGGCCGAGGAACGCAGTCGTGGCGTTCGTCGGGTGCACCGCGCCGAGACCCGTGTTGCCGACCACGACGCCGGCGGCGATCTCCCCGATCACCAGAGGGACGAACAGCCGAGGTGTCAGCGCGAGCAGCGGGCCGCCGAGGCCCGCGAGCACGATCAGCAGGAGATCTCCGAAGGTCACGCTGACGCGCAGCCTACGGCGCGCGAAGACGGCGCGCGTGCCGCGCCTGCTGGGATCATCTGCCGATGAGCTCGACGCGGCGTCTCAGCGCCAAGCAGTACGACAAGGAGCTGCTGCGTCTGCAGACGGAGCTCGTGTTCCTGCAGGAGTGGATCATCGCCAACGATCGCCGGCTGGTCGTGCTGTTCGAGGGCCGCGACACCGCCGGCAAGGGAGGCGTGATCAAGCGCATCACCTCCTACCTGAACCCGCGCAGCTGCTCGCGTCGCGGCCGTGCCCACGCCGACCGAGCGCGAGCGCTCGCAGTGGTTCTTCCAGCGCTACGTGTCGCACCTCCCGGCGGCCGGAGAGATCGTGCTGTTCGATCGCAGCTGGTACAACCGCGCCGGCGTCGAGCACGTGATGGGCTATTGCACGCAGGCCGAGTACGAGGAGTTCCTGCGCTTCTGCCCGCAGTTCGAGCAGACGCTTCAGAACGACGGGATCATGCTCGTCAAGTACTGGCTGTCGGTGTCCGACGAGGAGCAGGAGCGGCGCTTCGAGAAACGGCTGTCCGATCCGCGCAAGCGCTGGAAGTTCAGCCCGACCGACGTGCAGGCGCGTGCGCGCTGGGTCGACTACGCCGAGGCCAAGGACCGCATGTTCGCGCGCACCGACACCGAGCAGAGCCCGTGGTACGTGGTCGAGGCCGACGACAAGCGCACCGCTCGCCTGAACCTGATCAGCCACCTGCTGTCGCTGGTGCCTTACGAGCGCCCCGACAAGCCCAAGCGGGTGAAGCTGCCGGCGCGCCAGCGGCGCAAGTACCGCCGCCCGTCGCGACAGACAGAACGCCTGGTGCCCGAGCGCTACGTCGTCGAGTGAGCGCCGGGGAGGTCGGCGCCGCGAGCGCGGGCGAGCGCTGCGGCGCTCGATAGGCTTGCGCGATGCCACCGGCACAAGCCTTCGCACAGAAGCTCAACGAGCAGATCGCCAACGAGTTCGCCGCGCACCAGCAGTACGTCGCGTGCGCCGTCTACTACGACTCGGAGGCGCTGCCGCAGCTCGCGCGCTTCTTCTACCGCCAGGCGGTGGAGGAGCGCGGGCACGCGATGATGATGGTCCAGTTCCTGCTCGACACCGGCGCCGAGGCGACCACGCCGGGCGTCGCCGAGCCGCGCTCGCGCTTCGCCGACCTCGTCGAGCCGCTGGCGCTCGCGCTCGAGCAGGAGCAGCGCGTATCGGGCCAGATCAACGAGCTCGCGGCGACCGCCCGCGACGCCGGTGACTACACATCCGAGCAGTTCATGCAGTGGTTCATCAAGGAGCAGATCGAGGAGGTCGCGACGATGAGCGCGCTGCTGCGCGTCGCCGAGCGCTCGGGCAGCGACGCGGCCGGCATCGAGGACTTCATCGCCCGCGAGCATCCCGGCCTCGAGGAAGTCGATCCCACCGCCCCGCAGGCCGCCGGCTCTGCCTAGCTCGGCTTCCGCGCGCCGCGGGCCACCGCGCCCGCGCACGCGCGCCGCCGGCGCTACAGGTTCAGAACGTCGCCCTCACGGGCGACGATCACGCCTGAACCGGCGGGCGCGAGCCGTGCCGCGAGTGCGTCGAGCTGGTCGTCGGTGCGATCGAGGCGATGGTGGAACAGCGCGACCGAGCGCGAATCCGCGCGCTCCCCGAGCGCCACCGCGTAGTCGGCGGCGGCGTGCCCGAAAGAGGCTTCTGCCTCGAGCTCCGCGATCAGCAGCTGTGCATCGTGCACGAGCAAGTCTGCGTCACGCGCCAGCTCGAGCGCCGTCGCGTGGTACTCGCCGAGGCCGTCCTCGCCTTCGCCGAGCGCAGTCGGGTTGTGGTCGGGCATGTATGCGATCGTCGCGTGACCGTCGCTGATCCTGTATCCGAACGTGCGCCCGCCCTTGTGCGGCAGCTCGCGCGCCAGCACCGTGAAGCCCTCGACCTCGTGCTCGCCCGCGTCGATCGAGTGACAGCTCCAGTGGCCGCGCAGCTGTTCGGGCCCGATCGGGAAGTACGGCGGCGACATCAACCCGGAGACCGCCTGGATGGCTCGCGTGCCGTTCTGCTGCTCGGGCACGAGCACGCGCACGCGCGAGCCAAGTCGGTCGCCGGAGGCGAAGAAGGGGAGTCCGTACACGTGATCCCAGTGCAGGTGGCTGAGCATGATCGTGCCGTCGAACGGCGCACCGTCGAACAGCGCCGCCGCTCGCTGCAGGCCCGTGCCCGCGTCGAGGATCAGCGGCGGTGAGCTGGCGCCGTCGGGCGCGAGGGCCAGGCACGAGGTGTGCCCGCCGTAGCGCACGTACTCGGCGCCGGCCGCGGGCAGCGACCCGCGCACGCCACAGAAGTGAACCTGCAAGCAGCTAGCCTCGGCTGCGTCGCCGGTCGCAGCGCCGATCGTAGACGCGCGACCCCGGCCTGATCGAGCTGCGACGGTTCATCGCCTCCATTATCTGTCAAGCCACAGCCGTGTCAAGCGCCGGGCCCCGCGTGTGAGCGAGCGCACACAGCTGCTCAGGCGGCGACGAGCTTGTTGAGGTCGTAGTCGAAGCCAGCCCTGCGCAGCTGCAACAGCAGCTTCGGCTGCCAGGTGCCGGCCAGGTCGAGGCGCACGTACGCGATGCCGTCGAGATCACACGGCAGCTGGACGCCCTCCTCGTAGAGCACGCACACGTGCCCCGGAGCGAGCGCCGCGACCAAGAAAGCCCATCTCGAACACGACTCCCTGGTGCGCGCGCGGTGAGAAGAACGGCTCGTCCTCGGAGTCCGCCCGAGCGGCGCCGATGTCGTCGGCCGTCAGCAGCACGACCGCGTAGCGCGAATCGGGCGCCCTCTCGCCGAACTGCTCGGCGAGCGCGCCACGCTCGCTCGAGCGCTCGTTGAGGATCGTCACGTCGTGCACGCCCGTGCGTTCGAGCATGTGCACGACCGCGCGCATCCAACGCTCGCTACGCCCATGCGCGACCAGGACCTGCTTGGCGGGGGCCGTCTCGGCGCCGGGCGCTTGCGCCTGATCGGCCGAGACCTGCGCCTCGCTTGGCTCCGCGAGCTCGACGCTGACCGGGCGCGAGGGAGCGAGCTCCGCCCCGACCTCTGCGCTGGGCTGCGCGTGCACGGACGGTCGCACGGCGTCGCTGTCGCCGGGTTCGGGGCCGTGCACTCGGTCCGTGCGCTCGTCAGGGTCAGCGGCCCCGACCCCGCTCACCACGCCGGGCTGATCGCCGCTCTCGCCAGCTCGAGCTGGCCGCCAGTTCGGGCGCACCGGACCCGGCGGCGAAACCTTCGCGGGCGAACGCGAGCTCGCTCTGCAGCACGGTGAGAAAGTCGATCGCCTCCTTGACAGCCCCGAGGTCGGCCGCGTACTGCTGCTGCCAGCGCTCGTCGCTGTCTGGCGTGCCCAGCTGTTCGCCGAACTCGCGCGCCTGCGTGGAAGCGCCGTACATGTGCTCGAGCGCCTGCGAGGTCGGCTCGATCCACTGCTTGCGAGCCGACTTCCAGCTTTCGTAGTCGCTGCGGTCGCCGACGAGGGTGGCTCGCTGCACGAGCGCCTGACCCTGCTTGACGCACTGCGCGAGCAGCTCGTGGGCGATCGGGACCGAGACCTGCAGCATCTCGCTCCTCACGCCCGTCCCGCGAGACCGGCTGCGCGACGCGTGCGCGTGGAGCCGCGCAGCGTCCATGGCCGGAACGAGCGGGCCTGCCGGCTCGGCCTGAACGAGCGCACGTCGGCCCAATGGCGCCCGTCGTTGCGAAAAGTAGCCGTGGCGACGAGCCTGCGCGCCGCGGCCCGCGCAAGGATCGCAGTGGCGACTCGCTGCTCGTCGATCACGTATTGCGAGTCGAGCACGAGCTGTCTGAGTAGTTGTGCTCGCTGCATGGTTCGTCTGCCTCGCTATCGGCAGCGCTACCCGGCGCCATTCGCCCCCGGCACGGCCTTAGACGAGCGTACGAAGCGGCGCTCGCACGCCGCCGCTTGCGGATTCGGGACGTAGTGGACCTGGGCCCTGCGGGCTCAGTCGGCCGGCTGTGCGGTATCGCTCGGCTGCGCGCCGCGCGCACATCTCGATCGACGCGTTGCTGCGCAATGCGATCGATCTGCTCGCCGACCGCCGGCAGGCGCTCGCGCATCTCTCGCATGAAGTGGGCGGTGAACGCGAGCGCTCTCACGTCGGACGTCGCCACGACCGTCGCCGTGCGTGGCGCCCCGCCGCTTGATGATCGCCAGCTCACCGAAGAAGTCGCCGGGACCCATCTCGTTGATCGGCTCACCGTGCTGCCTGGTCTCGGCCGTCCCCTGCTCCAGGATCATGAACTCGAATCCCGCCTCTCCCTCGGTCATCAGAACCTCGCCGTCGTCCGCGGCCAGCTCGTCGACCAGCTGCGCGAGCATGCGTCGCTGGCCCAGCGAGAGGCTCGCGAACAGGTCGATCTCGCCAAGTCTGCTCGCGCCATCGCCGCCGATCCGTCGCCGCTGCATCGCCGCCCCCGGGTCCGATTGCCGCAAAGCGCGATCGTATACGAACCGAATCTGGAGCCTGAACGTCAGCGAGGCGCCCTGGCCAGGTAGGAGTGACCGGCCTTGACGACGAAATGACGTCCGGTGATCAGATTGGTCACGGCCACGCGGTCGGTCACCACACGAATCAAGGTCCCTTCGCAGAGGTCCTCGGTGAGCCAGCGCGTGCCCAGCACGGCTCCCGTCGCGTAGCTGCCCTTGGTCGAGTAGCTGCCGTGGCCTTCCGCCCACAGCTTGCGGACCACGTGCTTGGCGCGGCTGACGCTTGCTTTCTTCCCACGCGGGCGGTCCGTGGGGCAGCCGGCATAGGTGCCACCGAGCAGAGTGGAAACGACGAGCCCATCGCGGCGCTGGATCATCTTGAACTCGCCCTCGTAGAAGATCATCGTCTGCGTTCCGCCGTGCGCGCTGGCGGTCGTGACCGCGACCTTGCCGTCGTCGCGCGTCGACGATGCTGCCGAACGGGATCTGCTCTGCGCTGCTGAGCAGGGTGAAGACCGCCGAGCCGGGCAGTTTCACGCGCACCACCCCGGACAGCCGCGCGATGTTGCTGCTGACGGCGAGCTTCGGCGCCGGCAGTGCGGTGGCGCTTGCGGCGAGCAGGCCCGAGCTGCCGGTCCCGCTCGTCGATCCGCTGCTCGTCGAGCCGCCGCTCTGCAGCCCCATTCGTGGCGCTGGCGAGCGACACCGACGGAGAGACCGATTCGAGGTACGTATAAGAGGGCCCGCCGCTCGACGAGCCGTTCCCGTCGTGTACCGCGACTTCAACTTTGCCAGGTGGCGTGGCGGGCGTTACCGCTGTGATCTCCGTTTGCCGAGAGCACGTCGACCGACGTTGCTTGTCCGCCGATCTGCACCGTGGCTCCGTTGAGGAAGCCGCTGCCGGTGATCGTCACGTGCGTTCCCCCGCCGCTTGTACCCGAGCTCGGTTCGATTGCCGTGACGGTCGGCGCGGGCGGCGTCGCAGCGCCCAGCAGCGTCCACACGCCGCCGAGGCTCTGCGCGGCGTGCGGGCCGCCGACCAGTGCGGTGTCGCCGTCGTCCGGCAGCGCGACGCCGATCCCGAAGGCGCTCTCGCCTTCTTCGATGCTGCCGGCGATCTTTTCGCCCTGTTGCGTCCAACTCGTGCCGGTGCGAGCGAACAGCCAGGCTGCCCCCTGCGAGGCGTTGTCGCGCGGACCGCCGATCAAGGCGGAGTTCCCGTCTGGCGGACAGCGCGACGCTGTAGCCGAACTGGCCCGTTTCCAGCTCGCCTTGGCCGGTCAACTTGGAGCCCTGCTGCAGCCAACTGGCTCCGTCGCGCGTGAACACCCACGCCGCGCCGACCCCTTCGTCGTCGCCACGCGCGCCGATCAGCGCGGTGCTGCCTTCGCCGCTGAGGGCGACGCTCGAGCCGAAGTGCGCTGCGCCGAGGGCTTCGCTGCCCCCCGTCAGCTGTCCCTGCGCTTCCCATCCGCCCTCGGAGTGGGCGAATGTCCACGCCGCGCCCGAATAGCCGTCCTCACCGGGCGCTCCGATCAAGGCCGTGCCGCCGTTGGCGGACAGCGTCACGCTGGCCCCGAAGTAGCCGATGCCCGGCTCATCGGGGGCGGTCAAGGCCCCGCCGTCGGCGACGAAGCCCCCCCCGGTGCGCGTGAACGCCCAGGCGGCGCCGGCGTCGCGTCCTTCGCGCGGCGCGCCGACGAGCGCCGTGTCGCCGTCGGCGGACAGCGCGACGGAGTGCCCGAAGCCAGCCCTGCCGCCCGCTTCGTTGCCACTACGCAGCTTTTCGCCGAACTGCGCCCACGTCGAGCCCGACCGCGTGAACACCCACACCGCGCCGCTTCCTGCGGTCGAACGCGGCGCGCCGACCAACGCGGTGTTTCCGTCGGCAGACAGGGCGACGCTCCGGCCGAAAGCGCATTCCGCTTCTCCCACGCAGGATTCTTCTCCCACTTCGCCGCTCGTCAGCTTGGGGCCCTGCTGGGTCCAGGTCGAGCCTTCGCGGGTGAACACCCATGCGGCGCCCGCGAAGCCACCATTGCGCGGAGCGCCGACCAGCGCGGTGTCGCCGTCGGCCGACAGTGCGACGCTGAACCCGAACCGGCCTTCGCCTTCCTCGCCGCTCGCCAATGGCCTGCTCGCCTGCTCGATCAACGGATCGATCGTCACCGGGAAGCGCGCACCCGATGTGTCCACGCGGAGCTCGATCTGGCCGCCGCGCAAGCTGAGCGAGCTGGGCAGCGTGCGCCCAGCGCCGTCGCGCGCGCTGAGCTGGCCGTAGCGCAGGGACGAGCGCCCCGCCTGCGCAAGCACGATCTCCCGACCGCCGCTCGCGATCGCCGGCCGCGCGTTTCCGAGTAGCGACAGCGAGAGCTCGAACGAGGCGCTCGAGCCGGCCGGCGGCGCGCGTCGCACGGTGAACCCCTGCTCGAGCCCGATCGGCCCGTTCACATACCACTCATCGAGTCCGTCGCGCGCGTAGCTAACCCGGTTGCCCGCCGCGCTCGGTTGCACGGCCTCGAGCTGACGCTGCGCGCCTGCGTATCCGGCCGAGCGCACAGCCAGGCCGACCGTCGTCGACCCCGTGCTGAGCGTCACCAGCGACGGCTCGAAGCGGGCGCGCAGGCGTTGCGGAGCGCTGAGCGCCTGCAACGCGCCGCCAGCCGATCTCACCTGGTAGGCAGGATCCTCGGCCCCGATCGTCGCCGAGACGACTGCTCCCGCCGATGCAGGCAGCTCGGAGCTAATTGCCAGCGCATCCGTGCCGGTGCCGGCGCCGGCGCCGGCACCGGGCGTCGTCGTCGAGCGCTCGACGAGCCTGCTTGCGCACAGCGCAGCGAGCAGCGCAACGAGCGACGACAGCGCGATCGCCAAGGCCACGGTTCGCGCCGTGCGTCGATCGAAAGCGCTCACCGGCGGCTGAGCGTGGGCACGGCTGGTCGTCATCGTTCGATACCCCCGCCCGCGCTGTTTGCGATCACGCCGCGCTGCGTCGCCGGGCTTCCACGCCGCGCGCTCGCGTGCGAGCATGAAAGCCGACGCGGGGGCGAGGCGATACGGCCAGCGTGCCCAGAATCGCCGCGCACGCTTGGACAGCCGCCCAGGCGCAACTGCCGCGAGCGCGTGCACGCGGTACCGAACGCCAACGGATCGTCTTTCTCCAACGCCACGCCCCCGGTCGATGGCGAGCTTGTCTGTGGCGAACGGTATGCGGCGCGCGCCGCGAAGTCAATCGGCAGCGGCGCGCTGCGACGCTCTCCTGTGGGAGTCCGGGTGTGAAGGTCCGGGCGCCGGCAGTCCCTCACGGGTTGGCCTACACTCCTCGATTTGGGGGCTTGCACAAAGACACGCGCGCTCGGGGGAGGCGTGTGAGCGGGATGCGCGGCAGACAGCGAAGAGAGGTGTCCCTGCTCGTAGTCGCAGTGCTCGCCGCCGGCCTCGGCGTGCTCGCCTACGCAACCCATCTGCTGCGGCGCAGTGAGCTGCAGACGATCGACGCTCGCTTCTCGATTCGCGGGACGAAGCGTCCGCCCTCGGGTCTCGTGCTCGTCCAGATCGACAACGCGACGCTGCAGGCGCTCAAGCACACCGAGTTCCCGTTCCCGCGTCGGTACGACGCTGCGGTGATCGATCGCCTGCGTCGTGCGGGGGCTCGCACGATCGCCCTCGATCTCGAGTTCACACAGGAAACCGACGTGCGCGATGACAATGCGCTGATCGAAGCGCTCGGCCGCGCACAGGGGAAAACGGTGCTCGCGGCCAGCCAGGTGGGGCGAGGCGGGAGCACTGGGGTGCTCGGCGGCGGTGCCCTGCTGCACGAACTGCAGGCCCGCGCCGGCGAGGACAGGCTGGTGGTCGACTCGGACGGAGTCGCGCGGCGCTTCGCGCGCTCCGTCGACGGACTGAGCAGCTTCCCGGTGGCGATCGTCGAAGTGGCCAGCCGTAGGCCAGTTGCGGCGTCGGTGTTCGGTGGCGGCACGCTGCCGATCGACTTCGCGGGGCCAACTGACTGGTTCCGGTCGATTTCCTACGCGAAGGTGCTGAAAGGTGAATTCCCGCCGGGTCTGTTTGCGAGGAAGATCGTGATCGTCGGGGCCTCCGCGCCGATACTCGGCGACGTCCACTCGAGCGCAACGAGCGGCTCGAAGGAGATGGCCGGTGACGAAATCATGGCCAATGCGACCAACACGCTGCTGCGCGGCGTCCCGCTCACAGACGCCTCGGGTGCGCTCAACCTGGTGCTGGTCGTGCTGCTCGGCATCGCCGTCCCGCTCGGCAGCCTGCGGCTGCGCGGCTGGCGCTCGCTGCTCGACGCGCTGGCGCTGGCGATCGTCTTCACGATCGCCACACAGGTCGCCTTCAACTCGGGCCTGATCCTCAGCTTCGTGTACCCGCTGCTCGCGCTCGCGCTGGGCACGCTCGGCACGCTGTTCATGCTGTACCTCGGCGAGACGATCGAGCGCGAACGCGTGCGCTCGGTGTTCTCCCGCTTCGTGCCCGCGGGCGTCGTCGACGAGGTGCTCGCCAGCACCGACGAGAACCTTCGCCTGGGCGGCGTCGAACGCGACTGCACGGTCCTGTTCTCGGATCTGCGCGGCTTCACTAGCTTCTCCCAGACCCAGCCGGCGGCTCGCGTGATCGATGTCGTCAACTACTACCTGAACGAGATGACCGAGGCGATCATGGCAGCAGGCGGGACTCTGATCGCGTACATGGGGGATGGGATCATGGCCGTCTTCGGAGCGCCGCTCGAGCAGCAGGATCACGCCGACCGTGCGGTCGTCGCGGCGCGCGAGATGATCGGTCCGCGACTCGATCGCTTCAACGAGTGGCTCGCCGGGGAGGGCTTCGATCGCCGCTTCGTGATGGGAGTCGGCTTGAACAGCGGACCCGTGATGGCGGGGAACGTCGGGTCCGAGCAGCGCGTCGAGTACACCGCGATCGGCGACACGACGAACACCGCCTCGCGGCTGGAGGGGATGACGAAGAACAGCGAGGCGATGCTGTTCATCTCCGATTCCACGCGGGAGCGCATGCGCTCCGGCGCCGACGAGCTGTCGCTGGTCGGAGAGGTCGAGATCAGGGGTCGTGTCGGCAAGCTCGCGGTGTGGACGACCTCGCCGGCGCCGCTCGGCGAGGATGGCCAGGAGCAACGCGACGACGGGGAGGCAATGCGATGAGCGATCGACTGCTGCTGCGCGGCGGCTACGTGCTTTCGATGGACGACGAGGTCGGCGAGCTGCCGAGCGCCGACGTGCTGATCGAGGGCGACTCGATCGCCGCGGTCGGCGCGCGCCTGGACGCCGACGACGCGGAGTTGCTCGACGTCTCGGGGCACATCGTCATGCCGGGCTTCGTAGACACCCACAGGCACACGTGGCAGACCCCGTTTCGAGGTGTCTGCGCCGACTGGACGCTCGAGGACTACTTCCGCGGGATCCGCATGTCGATCTCTCCCAACTGCTCCGCCGAGGACGTGTACGCGGGCAACCTGCTCGGCTCGCTCGAGGCGCTCGAAGCGGGCGTCACCACGATCCTCGACTTCTCGCACTGCAACAACACGCCCGAGCACGCCGACGCGGCGCTGCAGGGGTTGCGCGACGCCGGCATCCGCGCGATCTTCGCGTACGGCTACTACCCTGCTCCGAGCGAGTCCCCGTCGTTCGCCGACCATGCCGATCGTCTCGCCGACGCTCGCCGGATTCGCGAACAGCAGCTCCCGTCCGACGACGCGCTCGTGACGATGGGCGTCGCGCTGACGGAGGTCGGGCTGCTGCCGTTCGAGCAGACGATCGCCGAGGCGCGATCGGCGAGCGAGCTGGAGATCCCGAGCGTCCTGCACACCGGTTGCAGCTGGGGCTCTGCGCTGACCGAGGGGCTGCCCGAGCTCGAGCACCACGGGCTGCTCTCGCACGACCAGGTGCACGTGCACTGCAACACGCTCGACGAGCGCGACCTGCGCCGCCTGGTCGAGCACGACTGCAAGATCTCCTCCAGCCCCGAGACGGAGTTGCAGATGGGGATGGGACACCCGGTGATCGGCCGAGCGCTCGAGCTGGGCATGCGCCCGAGCCTGTCGTGCGACGTCGTCTCCTCGAACTCGGGCGACATGTTCAGCCAGATGCGGCTCGCCCTGCAGTTCGAGCGCTGCATGCGCAACGACGAGTTCAACGCGCGCAATCGGCTGCCCGAGCAGCTCGATCTGACGGTGCGCGACGCGCTGCGCTGGGGCACCGTCAACGGGGCGCACGCGATCGGGCTCGAGCATCGAGTCGGCTCGCTGACGCCGGGCAAGCAGGCTGACGTGATCGTGCTCGGCGGGCGCCGTCTGAACATGGTGCCGATGGCCGACCCCGTCGGCTGCCTGGTCGCCCAGGCCAACCCCGCGAGCGTCGAGCACGTGCTCGTCGCCGGTCGCTTCGCCAAGCGGGACGGCGAGCTCGTGGGGCGGGACGTCGAGCGTGCGATCGAGCTGGCGGTGTCGGCGTCGGAGCGCGTGCTCGGCGCGGTCACCGCCGCCGGCGACGCCGCTGCTGCCGCCGGCGCCGCCCGGATTCACCGACCTGATCAACACGCTCGCCGCCCAGAACCTGGCGCGCGCGTGGTCGATCGGGGTGGATCGGTAAGGATGCAGTTGTGAGAGCCGCCGTCCTGCACGAGCTCGGGACCCCGCGCGCCGAGGAGTTCACCGATCCCGAAGCCGGCGACGGTCAGGCGGTCCTCGACGTACTCGCCGCCGGGCTGAATCCCGTCGACGTGGCGATCTGTGCGGGCCGCTTCTATGCGGGCCCTCCGCCGTTGCCGTCCGTGGCCGGACGCGAGGGCGTCGGGCGTGCACGACGGCAGGCGCGTGTACTTCGACTCTCCGATCCCGCCGTTCGGCTCGATGGCTCAGCGCGCGCTGATCGATCCGGACTCCGTCTACGACGTACCCGATGGCGTGGCTGACGGAGTCGCCGTCGCGCTGGGGATATCTGGGCTGGCGGCGTGGCTGGCGCTGAGCTGGCGCGCGCAGCTGCGGCCCGGCGAGCACGTGCTGGTGCTCGGCGCGAGCGGCGTGTTGGGGCAGGTCGCCGTGCAGGCCGCCAAGTCGCTCGGCGCCGCGCGCGTGGTCGCGGCGGCGCGCTCGCAGGAGGGGTTGGAGCGCTGCCTCGAGCTCGGCGCCGACGCCGCAGTGCGACTGGACGGCTCCGAGCAGGTGTCGGAGAGGCTGGCCGAGGCCGGCGAGGGGAGGCTGAACGTGGTCGTGGACCCACTGTTCGGCGAGCCTTTCGCCGCCGCCGTCCAGGCCGCCAGCTTCGGCGCGCGCATCGTGCAGCTCGGCGCCGCCGCCGGCGCCGAGAGCACCGTCGCCTCGGCGCCGATCCGCGGCAAGATGCTCGTCGTGCTGGGCCACACGAACTTCGCCGCGCCGCATGAGGTCAAGCGCGACGCCTATGCGCGCTTGACCGAGCTGGCCGCCGCCGGCGAGCTGCGAA
The DNA here is from genome assembly GCA_963846205.1 of uncultured Solirubrobacteraceae bacterium. Taxonomy (GTDB): domain Bacteria; phylum Actinomycetota; class Thermoleophilia; order Solirubrobacterales; family Solirubrobacteraceae; genus Palsa-744. The sequence goes on from CAWJVB010000009.1 coordinate 216,819, forward strand.
TCGAGTTCGAGCCGTTCGAGCTCGAGCGTGTTCAGGAGGCGTGGGAGCTCCTCGCGGAGGGCTCCCATCGCAAGATCGTGCTGGTGCCCCCGCGGGCATAGATCCAGCGAGCGCACTCGGCGTCCCGGTGGCCGGCGCGCAAACCCCAGAGCAGGAGGCAGCCATGAGCAGCAAGTGGACGAGCGAGCAGATTCCCGACCAGCATGGTCGCACGGCGGTCGTAACCGGGGCCAACAGCGGGCTCGGCCTCGCGACCGCTCGCGAGCTGGCGCGCCACGGCGCCCACGTCGTGCTCGCGTGCCGCAACACGCACAAGGGCGAGCAGGCCCTGGAGGAGATCGCAGCAGCGGTTCCCGAGGCGCGCCTGGAGCTCTTGCAGCTCGACCTCGGCAGCCTGGCGTCGGTGGCCGCATTCGTCGAGCGTCTGCGCGCCGCGCACGACGGGATCGACCTGTTGATCAACAACGCCGGCGTGATGGCGCCGCCGCGGCGAGAGACCGAGGACGGCTTCGAGCTGCAGTTCGGCACGAACGTGCTCGGGCACTTCGCGCTGACCGCGCAATCGATCTCACTGCTCGAGGGCCGTGACGACGCGCGCGTAGTGACGCTCTCGAGCAACGCCCACAAGTTCGGGCGGATCAACTTCGACGACCTGCAGTCCGAGCATCGCTATCGCCGTTGGGTCGCCTACGGGCAGTCGAAGCTCGCAGACCTGCAGCTGGCTTTGGAGCTGGACCGCCGCCTGCGCGCCGCGGGGTCGAGCGTCAAGAGCATCGCCGCCCATCCTGGCTACGCCGCGACCAACCTGCAGAGCGCCGCGCCACCGTTGGCTGACCGCCTCCTCATGAACGTCACCAACCTTGTGTTCGCGCAGAGCGCGGAGATGGGTGCGCTGCCCACCTTGTACGCAGCCACCTATCCCGATCTGCCGAGCGGCAGCTACGTCGGGCCGGACGGGATCGCCGAGCAGCGCGGACATCCCCACGTCGTCTCGCCGAGCCGCGCGGCGCGCAACGAGGACGTGGCCGCCAAGCTGTGGTCGGCCTGCGAAGAGCTGACCGGCGTCCGCTTCGAGCTGGGTGCCGCGAGCGGCGCTGCTGGCTGAGCGCCGCCGGAGCGTCTGGCGCCCGGTGGGTCGGATTCCTTCCGCGGGGCCGATTCGGCGGTGGCCGTAGCTCGCTGGCGCCGCCTACTTGCGCTTGGCCTGGTGCTCGATGACCTTGCCGAACGCCTGCTCCAGCTGACCGGCCATCCGCTGCTTGAACAGCGCCAGCAGCGCCTCCGAGGCGAGCGGGCGCAGCGAGTCGACGGCCTCGATCAGCTCGTCCCAGCGCTCGTCCGGCTGCCCGGCCTCGTCGAATGGCTCCCACAGCTCTCTCAGGAACAGCTTCGTGAAGGCTCGCGCGATCGAGTCCGCGTCGCGGCTGATCCGCTCGATCAACATGATCGCCGTGTGCAGCGAGATGCCCAGCGCCACACCTGCTCGGCCGCGCGCAGCATCGCCGGGCTGGGCGCTTCGAAGCGGTCGTCGCCCGAGCGGCACGAGCAGCCCCAGCTTGCGCACGCGCTCTGCGTCCTTGCCGCCGATCTCGCCGAAGCGCTCCTGCAGCTCCTCGCGCAGTGATCAGTTCGGGCTGCTCGGGCTCGAACGGCGTCGTCACCGCGCGGCGCAGGCCGAGCAGCCGCTCGGCGAGGCCGTCGGAGCCGCTCAGCAGGCGCTCGATCGCCGCCAGGTTGAAGCCGTCCGCCTGCAGGTCGAGGATCAGGCGCAGGCGCGCGACGTGCTCGGCGTCGTAGTAGCCGACGCGCGCTCGCACTTGCGGCGGCGGCAGCAGCCCGCGCGTGTGGTGGTTGCGGATGTTGCGCACCGACATGCCGACCTCCGCCGCCAGCTGCTCGATCGTGAGGTCGTTGCGGGCAGTCGCCGGCTTCGCCACCGCGCCACGAGCCGTCGCGCGGGTGAGGTGCGGCGCTTCCCGCGCGTTCGCGTCGAGCCGCGGCGCTGGGCGCCGCCCGTTCGATCCGCCGCGCGGCGCTTTCGGCTCTCGCCGGCGCCGATGCTCGGCCGACGCCTCATCGCTCGCGTGTGCCATCCCTCACACAAGGATACCATGTTTCATGTAACCTCATTTGAGGTAACATCAATGTCAGCGTCATGATCTCTCACTCCCCCGACTCACCGCTTCCTGAGCCGATGGCTGAACGGGGCGCCGTTCCGCAGGTCTCCGCCGGTCGCGCCGGCGCGCGCTGCGGCTCGTCAGCTCGTTCACCTCGCCGCTGCTGCCCGACGACTATCTGGAGCTCGTCAACCCGCTGTGGTCGACGCGCGAGCTGCGCGGCCGCATCGAGCGCGTCGAGCGCGAGACGCCCGAAGCGGTGACCGTCCTGATCAAGCCCGGCTGGGAGTGGCCCGGCCACCGTCCGGGACAGTACCTGCGGCTGGGCATCGCCGTCGACGGCGTCCACCACTGGCGCGCCTACTCGCTGACCTCCGACCCGCGCCGCGCGGACGGCTGCATCGCGATCACGCCCAAGCTCGTGCGAGGGCGGCAAGGTCTCGCCGTTTCTGTTCACGCGCGTGCGGCCGGGGACGATCGTCCGGCTGGGCGGAGTCGAAGGCACGTTCGTGCTGCCCGACCCGCTGCCCGCGCGGCTGCTGTTCATCAGCGCCGGCAGCGGCATCACGCCGATCATGAGCATGCTGCGCGCGCTCGCCGCAACGGGCCGGCTGCGCGACGTCGTGCACGTGCACTGCTCCCGCACCGCCGACGGGGTGATCTTCGCGCGACGAGCTCGCGCGAGCTGCAAGCCGCCAACCCCGGCTACCGCGCTGCACGTGCGCATCACCGGCGAACAGCGCCGGCTCGGCGCCGCGCGACACTCGACGCGCTGTGCCCCGACTGGCGCGAGCGCGAGACGTTCCTGTGCGGGCCGGCCGGGCTGCTCGACGCGATGCGCCGAGCGCTCGGCGCGACGGACGGTCGCGAGCAGCGGCTGCACCTCGAGCACTTCCAGCCCGACGCGCGCGTCGGCGACGGCGAGCGCGGCGAGGGCGGCACGATCCGCTTCTGCAAGAGCGGCGTCGAGGCCTGCAGCGACGGCGATCAGCCGATCCTCGTCGCCGGCGAGGCGCCGGCGCCAGCCTGCCGTTCGGCTGTCGCATGGGCATCTGCCACACCTGCGTCGGGCGGCTGCGCTCCGGCCAGGTGCGCGACCTGCGCACCGGCCGCGTGCACGGCCAGCCCGGCGAGATGCTCCAGACATGCATCAACGCGCCCGAGGGCGCGGTCGAGATCGACCTCTGAGCAGGCAACGCGAAACACGCAAACACTTAACCGAGAAAAGGAACGCGACATGTCAGCCACCCTCAGCGACCGCCCACCGCAGCCCGCCGTCGAGCCGATCGAGGCGCCGCATGCGATCGAGCCGGAGAGCCCGCTCGCGCGCCTCACCTCCGAGCAGCTCGAGCAGATCGGGCGCGAGTTCGACGCGATCCACGACGAGGTCTTCGCCGAGCTCGGCGACCGCGACGCGCGCTACATCCGCGCACGATCAAGCTGCACCGCCAGCTCGTGCTCGGCCGCCGCGTGCTGCTGCTCGGCTCGCGCCGCCGGCCGCTGTGGCTGGCCGGCACGGCGGCGCTGTCGCTGGCCAAGATCCTCGAGAACATGGAGATCGGCCACAACGTCATGCACGGCCAGTGGGACTGGATGAACGATCCCGACATCAACTCGCAGAACTGGGACTGGGACACCGCCTCGCCGGCCGACGCCTGGCGCCACTCGCACAACTACGAGCACCACACCTACACGAACATCCGCGGCAAGGACCGCGACCTCGGCTACGAGATCATGCGCATCGACCCGCACCAGAAATGGCACCCGGTCTACCTGCTGCAGCCCTCTACAACCTGATGCTGATGGGCTTCTTCGAGTGGGGCGTCGGCGATGCACGACCTCAACTTCGACGCGATCCGCGCGGGCGAGAAGCCAAAGGCGCAGGCGCTGGAAGAGCTCAAGGCGATCGGCGCGAAGGCGCGTCGCGCAGATCGTCAAGGACTACATCGCCTTCCCGGCGCTGTCGGCGCTGCGGCGCTCGCCGCGAGCGCGGGTCGCCGAGCGCGCGCGCACGTTCAAGTCGACGCTCGCGGCCAACTTCACCGCCAACATCGTGCGCAACGTGTGGGCCTACTCGATCATCTTCTGCGGGCACTTCCCCGACCAGACGTACACGTTCAGCGAGGACGACGTCGGCCGATGAGACGCGCGGCGGCTGGTACGTGCGCCAGCTGCTCGGCGCCGCCAACATCGAGGGCGGGCCGCTGTTCCACTTCCTCAGCGGCAACCTCAGCTTCCAGGTCGAGCATCACCTGTTCCCCGATATGCCCTCCAGCCGCTATGCCGAGATCGCGCCCCGCGTGCGCGAAGTCTGCCGGCGCTACGGCCTGCCCTACAACACCGGCCCGCTGCACAAGCAGCTCGGCAACGTGCACCGCACGATCCTGCGCCTGGCGCTGCCGGGAGGGCGCGCGCGGCCCAAGCCCGGCCCCTACGGCTCGGACTGAGCCGCCCCCCACAACGTTGCCAGCAGCGACCGCGGCCCGCCGCGGTCGCGGTGCTCGCACAGGTAGATGCCTTGCCATGTGCCCAGCGCGAGCCCTCCGCCGGCGACGGGGATCGTCAGCGACGCCCCCAGCAGCGATGCCTTCACGTGCGCCGGCATGTCGTCGGCGCCCTCGAGCGTGTGCGTCCAGTACGGCGCGTCCTCCGGCACAGCCCGGTCGAAGTAGGCGGCGAAGTCCGCGCGAACGTCCGGGCTCGCGTTCTCGTTGAGCGTCAGCGAGGCCGAGGTGTGGCGCAGGAACAGGTGCAGCAGGCCAGCCTCCACCTGCGCGATGCGCGGCACCGCGGCGAGCACCTCGCGCGTGATCAAGTGGTAGCCGCGGGGGAGCGGATCGAGCCGGATCTCGCCTTGCGCCCACATCGCTGCAACCGTAGCGGGGCGCGCTCGCGGGCCGGTCGCGAGCGCGGTCGGCGAGTAGCATCAGGCGCCGTGGCGGTCATGCCTCAGCACGACGACGAGCACCCGCGCGAGTGAGCGGCGGGAGCGACCCGCGGTCCGCGCCCCCCGCCAGGGCCGAGCAGCGACTCGCCGGCAAGGTCGCGATCGTGACGGGCGCCGGGCAGACCCCCGGGCAGGGCGTCGGCAACGGGCGGGCGACGGCGATCCTGTTCGCGCGTGAGGGCGCGCGCGTCGCGCTGCTCGATCGAGACGAGTCCTCGGCGTCAGCCACCGCGAGCGAGATCGAGGACGCCGGCGGCCGCGCAATCGTGATCGGCGGCGACGTGAGCGTCGAGCAGGATTGCCGAGCGGCCGTCGCCGCCTGCGTCGAGCAGTTCGGGGGTCTCGACGTCGTCCACCACAACGTCGGCATCGGCACCGGGGACGGCTGGTGCGAGTCGATCGACATGGTCGCGTGGGAGAACATCATGCGGATCAACGCAGGCGGCGCGCTGGCGATCGCCAAGGCGGCGTTGCCGGTGCTGCGCGAGCAGGGTCACGGCGCGATCACGAACGTGTCCTCGATCGCCGCGCTTGTCGCCGGCGCCGCCCCGACTGAGCAACCCGCCGCACGGCTACAAGATGTCGAAGGCGGCGATGAACGCGCTGACCCTGTCGCTCGCGCAGTCATACGCGCCGCACGGCGTTCGCGTCAACGCGATCCTGCCCGGGTTGATCGACACGCCGATGGGCGTAGATGCGGTCGCCTCCGCGCTCGGCGTCCCTCGCGAGCGCTACGCCGCCAGGCGCGACGAAAGCGTGCCGCTGAAGGGCGGCATGGGCGATGCCTGGGACGTCGCCCACGCGGCCGTGTTCCTAGCCTCCGAGGAGGCGCGCTTCATCACCGGCGTGCTGTTGCCCGTCGACGGCGGCCAGTCGACGCGCGTCGGCTGACACGCGCGCTCGCGAGCGCGTAGCCTAGAGCGAGCGATCTATCTAGAGCGGAGAGGAGCAAGCCGTGCAGCAGCTCACCTACATCGCGGCCGACGAGCTCGAGTGGCGCGAGGCGCCCGAGCCGCGACTGGACAGCGACGCCGCGGCGCTGGTGCGGCCGCTCGCAGTCGCCACGTGCGACCTCGACGCGCTGATCATCGCCGGCGAGTCCCCGTTTCCGGCCCCGTTTCCGATCGGCCACGAGTGCGTCGCCGAGGTCGTCGACGCAGGCGACGCGGTGGACTCGTTCGCAGCGGGCCAGCTCGTCAGCGTGCCCTTCCAGATCTCCTGCGGCGAGTGCGAGCCCTGCTCGCGCGGGTGCACCGGCAACTGCGCGAGCGTCGATTTCATGTCGACGTACGGCTTCGGGCCGGCCGTCGGGCGCTGGGGCGGCTTCCTGTCCGATCTCGTCCAGGTGCCCTACGCAGAGCACATGCTCGTGCCGCTGCCGCGCGGGCTGGCGCCGGCGGACGTCGCCAGCGCCTCGGACAACATCAGCGACGCCTGGCGCGCCGTCGCGCCGCCGCTCGCCGAGCACCCCGGCGCGCCCGTGCTCGTCGTCGGCGGCGCCGGCCCGGCCTCGATCGGGCTGTATGCGGCCGGGCTCGCCCACTCGCTGGGATCGCAGTCGGTGCTGTATGTGGACGCCGACGAGAGCAGATGCCGGATCGCCGCGACGCTCGGCGCGCAGACGCTCGAGCAGGCGCCATCCGAGGCGCCCAAGCGGCTCGGCCCGTTCCCTGTAACCGTCGATGCCAGCGCCGACCCCGACGGCCTCGCGCTGGCATTGCGCTCGACCGCGCCCGACGGGACGTGCACGAGCACCGCCATCTACTTCGGCGAGCAGCCGTCACTGCCGCTGCTGGAGATGTACACGAAGGGGATCACGTTCAAGACCGGCCGCGCCCACGTGCGCGAGGCGATGCCGCACGTGCTCGAGCTCGCCGCCTCCGGTGCCATCAGCCCGCAGCTCGTGACGACCCGCGTCGTCACCTGGGCCGACGCCGCCGAGGCCCTGCGCGAGCGCGACTGGACGAAGCTCGTGATCGAGCGCTGAGATGACATGCTGCGCGTCGATGTCCGGCTCCGCGCCCGCCGCGAGGGCGACCCCGACGACGATCGACGAGCTCGCGCTCGCCGACTCTCCCGCGCGCTGGCGCGAGCTCGGCTTCGCCGTCCAAGACGACCGCGTGCAGCTCGGCCGGGTGCGCCTGCGACTCGCCGGCGAGGGGGCCGGCCGGGGCATCGTCGGCTGGTCGCTGCGCGGGCTGTCGCACGGCGATCTCGACGGGCTGCCGACCTCCAGCTCGCGCTCGGCGCCCCCCGAGCCTGGGCCGCCTCACGCCAACGGCGTGATCGCGATCGACCACGTCGTCGCGATGACGCCGGATCTCGATCGCAGCGTTCGCGCGCTGCGATCCGCGGGACTCGACCTACGCAGGATTCGCGAGCAGCCGACGCCCGCCGGGGCACCACGCCAGGCCTTCTTCCGGCTCGGCGAGGTGATCCTGGAGGTCGTCCAGGAACCCGAGCGGGTGCTCGTCGAGCGCGGTGACAGAGACCGCGCCGCCAAGCTGTGGGGCCTCGCGCTGCTCGCGCCGGACCTCGACCGCACCGTCGCCGCCATGCACCCGCACGCCGGCGCCGTGCGCGACGCAGTTCAGCCGGGGCGACGCATCGCCACCTTGAAACGCTCCGCCGGGCTGGCCGTGCCGGTCGCGCTGATGAGCGCCGCGCCGGCCGACACCGCCGCTTAGCTGGGACGGCGCGCGCGGCCCGTGCCTGGCCGAGGGGCGCGCCGAGCGCGGGGCGTCTCGCCGAGTCCGATTCGCGCCGCCTGATCGCGGCCGAGAAACGGCGCAAGCGCGATGTACGTGGCCGTGGGCGTCAGCTCCGGAAGCTCACGGATCTTGCCGCTGAGGGCGTAGTGCAGGCACAGGTCGACGACGCCGCCTGCGATCGCCTCGACCGTCACGGCAGGCAGGCGCTGGCCGGCTGTCTTGTCCAGCCCCGGCATCAGCATCTGCCCGAATGCGTCCACGCCCGCGCTCACGCGCTGCGCGGTGTGCTCGGTCGCGACCATCGCGTCGAGCAGCGCGATGTGGGCGAACGACGGCTCCGTCGCGAGGAACTCGAACAGCGCCGCGATGCCGGAGCGCACCGCCAGCCGCCAGTCGCTGTGCCTGAGGTATGCGCGTTCGACCGCCGCCAGCGCCTTGCCGTGGCCGACCTCGTAGGCGACCAGGAACGCGTCTTCCTTGTCGGCGAAGTGCTCGTAGAAGGCGACCAGCGACACGGCTGCGCGTTCGGCGATCTCTTCCACGCGCAGCGACGCGTAGCCGTCCGCGGCGACCAGGTTGGTGACGGCGTCGAGGATGCGCGCGCGCTGGCTCTCGACGACGAAGCTGCGCGACACGTTCTGGTCGCCCCGCGCGAGCCCGCGGCGCCCGCCGAGGAGCGGGTGCGGTGCGAGCGTGCCGGGTGCGCGACCGCCGCCGAGCGAGATCTCTTCGCGACGGGCCGCGGGAAGCCCGGCGGGCTCCGCCAGGATCGACGCGGGCGCCGGGTAGTAGGACGTCGCCCAGCTGGTCAGATCCGGGACGAGCGCCGCCAGCTGGGCCGAGTCCCCGATCAACACGCGCCGGTAGAGAATCCTGTTGAGCCCTCCGACGACCGCCCGCAGCGTGGTCTCGGAGATCGTGCCCTCACCCGGCGCCAGCTCGAGAGCGCCGCGCACGAAGCCTTCATAGCGCACGATCGCGCGCTCGCGGCGCTCGATTCCCGCCGGCCCGACGGCTGCGATCTCGAGCAGGCTCAAGCGCAGCGCCCCGGGGTGCTCGAAGGCGGACGAGAACAGCGCGCCGATCGCCGCTTCGATGCGCCCGGGCCAGCCAGTGGCCGCGCCGTAGGCGGCCTCCACTCGGCGCATGCTCTCGTCGGTGATCAGGTCGAATGCCGACAGCAGGCAGTCCTGCTTGTTGTCGAACAGCTCGTAGAACGTCTTGCGCGACACGCCGGCCCGCGCGATCACATCCGCCACGCGCGTGGCGCGATAGCCGTGCGCGCCGACCGCCGCCATCATCGCGAGCGCAAGTCGCGAGCGCTGGCTGTCGCGCATCTGCGCGCGCCCCGACCCGACCGGCCTGCCCGCAGCACGCTCCGCCGGCTCCTCGTCCGCGGCTCCGCGGCCCGGCGAGGGCGGATCTCGCGGATCGACGTTCGTCGACATCGGCGCGCGAGCGAAGCTTCAGGCCAGCGCGCGCTTCCCGCGCCACGAGGACAGGCTCAGCGGGGAGCGATCAAACACAGATTAAATCGATCAGGTGGTCTGTAAACAGCACCGTACTTTATCCTTGACAGCGCGGTTTGGCTATGCGATGTTGAATATTCAGGAGTGACCTTCCTCGTCCGGTCACCTTGAAGGCGCCCATGCCGCTCCCTCCCTGGCGTGGGCGTCGTGCGCCGGAGGGCGTCGTGACCCGACATCTGGTCACGACGCCCAAGGTGCGCGCTCGAGTGCACGCGCCACCCGCGCGGGTCCGCCGCCGCCGCGCTCACGGTCAAGCGCGCTCACGCGGGCAGGCGTAGGCTCGTAGGCTGTAACGCACTCGCCGCCGCGCCCGACCGAAAGGACGCCCATGAGCTGGGACTTCTCCACCGACCCCGACTTCCAAGCGCAGCTCGACTGGATGCAGGAGCTAGTGCGAACCGAGATCTGGCCGCTCGAGGCGATCTGGCACGACCTCGGCCTGGAGGGCTTGAGCGAGGCGATCGCGCCGCTGCAGGAGCAGGTCAAGGAGCGCGGACTGTGGGCTGCGCATCTGCCGCCCGAGCTCGGCGGGCAGGGCATGGGCCAGGTTCGGCTGGGGCTGATGCACGAGATCCTCGGCAGCTCGCCGATCGCGCCGCTGGCGTTCGGCAACGCCGCGCCCGACTCGGGCAACTCGGAGATCCTGGCGATGGCCGGCACAGCGGAGCAGCAGGAGCGCTGGCTGCACCCCCTGCTCGCCGGCGACCTGCGCAGCGCGTTCAGCATGACCGAGCCGGACACTCCGGGCTCCGACCCCACGCAACTGCGAACGCGCGCCGTGCGCGACGGGGAGCAGTGGGTGATCGACGGGCACAAGTGGTTCTCCTCCAACGCGTCGATCGCCGACTTCCTGATCGTGATGGCCGTCACCGATCCCGATGCGCGCGGATCGCAACGCGCGTCGATGTTCATCGTGCCGCGTGACACGCCGGGCGTCGAGATCGTGCGCGACGTGCCCACGATGGAGCACCCGTGGGAGCAGTTCGGCGCCTACGGCGGGCACTCGGAGATCCTCTATGAGAACGTGCGGATACCCGCCGACGCGCTGCTCGGCGGCGTCGGCGACGGCTTCATGCTCGCCCAGGCGCGGCTCGGGCCGGGGCGAATCCACCACTGCATGCGCTGGCTCGGAGTGGCGCGCCGCGCCTTCGACATGATGTGCGAGCGCGCGACCTATCGCCAGGCACACGGGTCGCTGCTGGCCGACAAGCAGACCGTGCAGAACTGGATCGCCGACAGCGCCGCCGAGATGCAGGCGGCGCGGCTGATGACGCTGCACGCCGCCTGGGTGATGGACACGCAGGGCGCGCGCGCCGCGATGGTCGACATCGCGCTGATCAAGTTCTTCGGCGCCAAGGTGCTGCACGACGTCGTCGACCGTGCCCTGCAGGTGCACGGCTCGCTCGGCTACTCGACCGACCTGCCGCTCGAGCAGATGTATCGCTTCGCGCGCGCAGCGCGCATCTACGACGGTCCCGACGAGGTGCACCGCCAGACCGTCGCGCGGCGCATCCTGCACGGCTACTCGCCGCCCCCCGGCGACGTGCCCTCAGAGCACCTGCCGACGCGCCGCGAGCAGTCGCGCGAGCGCTTCGCGCACCTGCTCGGCGCGCTCACTGCCAACGACTGATCGCGCCGTCGGCAAGGCTGCCGCCCGGCTCAGCGTGGCTGGTTGAGATTCCACTCGACCCAGGCCACGCCGGTGCGGCCGTCGGCGCAGCGAACCGCGCACAGCGAGCGCGGGAAGTGGGACACGCGGCCATCCGGAGCGAGCAGGCGCAGCGGCGCGTGCGCGAGCGGCCGCAGCTCGATTTCATCGCCGAGCTCCTCGAGCGTCAGCCGCGCCTGGCTGACCAGTCCGTCAGCGCCCAGGCGCTCACTCGCGGCGACGCTTGTCAGCTCGAGCAACCCCTCGCCCGGCTTCTGCGTGTAGCCGACGCCGATCGGCGGCGCGCCCGGCAGGCGCAGCTGCACGGCATGCACGTGCGTGCCGTCGTCCAGATGCGCCGCGCTCCACATCCAGTCCATCGACCACCAGTCGCGCGGCGCCCCACGAATGGTCGCGCTGACCGGGCGCGCCATCCAGCTCGTAGCGCTGCTCGCCCAGTCCGATCGTGCCCGATACCGCGCAGGGGATCTCATAGCGAGTGGCGAGCCTGTACTGCGTAGGGCGTCCCCGCCGTGTCCCAGCGCAGATCGAGCGCAAGCGGTTGCGGGCGGCCGGACTCGCCGCGCAGAAGCGCCGACGGGTCCTCGTCGTATGCCTCGCCGAGCGCCTCGAGCGTCACGCCGAAGCGCTCCAGCGCCTGCTCGCATATGTGTGCCGCGTCGAGCGCGCCCGTCTGCACGTCGAGGCCCGCGCCGTCGGGCAGCGGCGCGGCGAAGTCGATCGCCGCGACCGTCGGGCGCCCGGGCCCGCACACCAGCGCCGTGTACCAGCACACGCCGAGATTCGGGTACAGCCCGATGCGCACGTACAGCGCCGATGCTCGCGTCGGGCGCGATCGCGTCGAAGTACCAGCTCTCGTTCCACAGCTGCTCGGAGCCCGGAGCATGCCTGCCCTCGTCGACCGGGCTCGGCCTCAGCGGCGCCGGCGCCGGGCGCGCAGTCTGACCGCGCGAGCAGCTCCTCCGCCTCGAGGTCGAGCGCGTGCTGGCAGTGGCGCGAGAGCATCGCCATGAACATCTCGTCGCCGCGCTCGGTGCGCTCGACGAGCATCGGAGCCACGATCGCCATCAACACGCCCGCGAACGCTCAGCCGCCGGTACTCCTCCCAGCACAGCTCCCACGGCAGGCCCTCGACGCCGGCGGCCAGCAGCGCGTCGTGGTAGCCGCCCAGCAGCTCGCGCTCCGCGCGACGGCGCTCCTCGATCTGTAGGCCGCCGCCGAGGAAGTAAGCGGCGTCGGTGATCGCGCCGCCCCACCCGACCGTCTGCCAGTCGACGACCGTCAGCGGCCGCGGCGAGGCGCGCGCACCGAACAGCAGGTTGTCGAGGCGGTAGTCGCCGTGAACGAGTCCCTGCGGCCCGTGGCGCTCGTCGAGCCACGCGTCGAGGCTCGCGACCAGCCGCTCGCACAGCCGGCGCTGCTCGGCGCCGATGCGCTCGCCGTAGCGCTCGAAGAAGCCAGGCAGCAGTTGCGCCACGAGCGCCTGTCCGATCGGGCTCGCGCGATTCAGCCAGGTGCTCGCGGCGAGCGCCTCGTCGCCAACCACCGGCGCGTGCAGGCGTGCCAGCGCGCCCATCGCCAGGCGCGCCTGCTCGATCGTGCAGCCGGCGATCTGGTCGCCCGGCTGGGCGTCGACCGCGTCCTCGAGCAGCAGCGTGAACCAGCCCTCGCCGTCGCAGCGCGCGAACGCGCAGCCCGGCAGCGGTCCGCCGATGCGCGGCGCGACCTCCTCGTAGAAGCGCACCTCCCGCTCGTAGATGCCCAGCCCCACGCCGGTCGCGCGGCTCGCCGCGTCAGACGCCGCCAGCTTGAGCACGATCGTCGCAGGCCCAGCGCTACTCGCGTCCTCGTAGCCGAGTGCGACGCGATGGCTCTCGCTCATCTGCCCCGTGCCGATCGCCGTCGCCTCGAATGACGTGATCGGCCCCGTCCCGAGCGCTGCGGCGAGCCACTCGCCGTCGAGGCCGTCCAGCGTCCGCACGATCCGCGGCGCGGGAGCGGCGGGCGTGGCCGGAGCGGTAGACGGCATGGGGTGAGCCTAATCGGGCGCGCCGCGCAGCCGTGACCGCCGATTTCGCGGGACACTAGGACACGCGTCCAGAAATACCGGACACCCGAATGCAAGGGCTCGTGTCGCCCGAAAAGGACGACATGAATTGCCCGATTGGAACGCTTAGGACGACAACGTGTCGCCCGTTACGGGCAGACCACGAAGCGGAGGCGCTGACGATGATCGCTGTACACGCGCAAGACGGGGGGATGGACGGGGAGATCGGGACGGTCCAGAAACTGCCGCTCCGTTGCGTGTGGAGCGACGCGCTGGGCGGCTGCTCGTGCGACTCGCGCATTCCCAGGGCGGTGGTCGAGCGGGCTTGGAAGCGCGAGCTCGCCGCCAGCGGCGACCACGAAGCGCGCTTCTTCCACCTGATCCACGATGGCGGCGTGTGGCAGGCCTACGGGCTCGCCAACGGCAGCGTCCGTGGCGTTTACTGCCCGTCGCACAACAGCCAGCGCGCCGCGCGCTCGCGAGCCGCGCTGTGCGGCCCAGGCGACGTCGTGTACGAGCTGCCGCTGGCCGCCTGAGCCGCGGTCGCGGGCAGGGCAGCCGCCCGCCTCCAGTCGATCGCGAGCGCCGCAGGCGCGCAGCGAATATGTTTGCGCGATGGCTCGATCAGAGACGATCGCGCAACCGGGGATCGTGATGAGCGGCGAGGGCGAGTCGCTGTGGTTCCTCGGCACTCACGTGCGCGTGAAGCTCGACGGCGAACAGACCGGCGAGCGGCTGGGGATGTTCGAGGTGCTGTTCCCCCGCGGCGCCTCGCCGCCGCTGCACTCGCACCCGGAGGACGAGACCTTCTACGTGCTCGACGGTGAGCTGAGCGCCTGGCTCCTCGACGCCGAGGTTGCGGCCGCCGACGACGGCGATCCGCCGGCGTGGGTCGCCGAGCGGGCGCGCACGTGCGGACCCGGGGCGGTGCTCTACGCGCCGGGCGGGACGCCGCATACCTTCCGCGTCGAGTCCGACACCGCGCGCCTGCTGATCCTCAGCACGCCGGCCGGGATCGAGGCGTACGCGCGCGCGCTGGGCGAGCCGGCGCAGTGGCCTTGGCTGCAACCGCCGCCCGACGGACCGCGCGTCGCGCCCGAGCGCCTACAGGCGGTGGGGCGCGAGCTCGGCGTCGTCAACCATGGCCCGCCGCCGCCGCCACAGGGCTCGCAGCAGCGCTCGCTCTGAGCGGGCGGTCGACGACCGGCGGATACGATCAACACTTCGATGCCCGCCCGTATGACAGCGCAGCCGCAAGTCGCCGCCCAGGTCCCCGAGCGTCCCACGCTCGACGGGCTGGAGCAGAAGTGGAGCGAGGCGTGGGAGCGCGAGCACTGCTATCGCTTCGACCGCGACGCTCCGCGCGAGCGCGTGTTCTCGATCGACACGCCGCCGCCGACGGTCAGCGGCTCGCTGCACGTCGGTCACGTGTTCTCCTACACGCATACGGACGCGGTCGCCCGCTACCAGCGTATGTGCGGCAAGGCGGTCTTCTACCCGATGGGCTGGGACGACAACGGGCTGCCGACCGAGCGGCGCGTGCAGAACCACTACGGCGTGCGCTGCGACCCCTCGGTCGCCTACGACCCCGACTTCAGCCCCGCCGAAGGAGCCCTCCGAGAAGGAGCCCGTCGCCGTCTCGCGGCCGAACTTCGTCGAGCTGTGCCTGCGCTTGACCGAGACCGACGAGCGCGCCTTCGAGGAGCTGTGGCGCCGGCTCGGCCTGTCTGTCGACTGGTCGATGACCTACACGACGATCGGCGCGCGTGCGCAGCTGATCTCGCAGCGCTCGTTTCTGTCGCTGCTGGCGCGCGGCGAGGCCTACCAGCTGGACGCGCCGACGCTGTGGGACGTCGACTTCCAGACCGCCGTCGCGCAGGCCGAGCTCGAGGATCGCGAGCGCCCCGGAGCGATGAACCGCGTGCGCTTCGGCCTCGCCGGCGACGTCGACGGCGAGGCGCTGATCGAGACGACACGCCCGGAGCTGATCCCGGCTTGCGTGGCGCTGCTCGCGCACCCCGACGACGAGCGCTGGCGCGGGCTCGTCGGCAAGGAGGCGCTGACGCCGCTGTTCGGCACGCGCGTGCCCGTGCTCACGCATCCGCTCGTCGACCGCGACAAGGGCACCGGGCTGGTGATGGTGTGCACGTTCGGCGACCTCACAGACGTCGTCTGGTGGCGCGAGCTGGGGCTGGCGGTGCGCTCCGTCCTCGGCCCCGACGGGCGCCTGGCCGAGGTGGCGTGGGGCTCGCCCGGATGGGAGTCAGAGGATCTCGAGCGCGCCCGCCGCGAGTACGGCGAGCTGCAGGGCAGGACCGTCAATCAGGCGCGCAGGCGCATCCTCGAGCTGCTCGAGCAGGACGGCGCCATCGTCGGCGAGCCGACCGAGACGGTGCGCGCGGTCAAGTTCTACGAGAAGGGCGAGCGGCCGGTCGAGATCATCACGAGCCGGCAGTGGTTCGTGCGCACGATGCCCCACCACGACGAGCTGATCGAGCGCGGCCGCGAGCTGCGCTGGCACCCGCCGTACATGCGCGCGCGATACGAGGACTGGATCAACGGGCTCACCGGCGATTGGTGCGTGAGCCGGCAGCGCTTCTTCGGCGTGCCCTTCCCGCTGTGGTACCCGCTCGACGCGAGCGGCGCCGTGCTCTACGAGCAGCCGATACCCGCGCGCGGGGAGCAGCTGCCCGTCGACCCCTCCACTGAAGTCCCACCCGGCTATGAGCCATCGCAGCGAGACCAGCCGAGTGGGTTCACCGCCGACCCGGATGTGATGGACACGTGGGCGACGTCTTCGCTCACGCCGCAGATCGCCGGCCACGCCGGCGAGGACGAGGCGCTGTTCGAGAACGTGTTCCCGATGGACGTGCGCCCGCAGGCGCACGACATCATCAGGACCTGGCTGTTCACGACCGTGCTGCGCTCGCAGCTCGACTACGACGTGCTGCCCTGGCGCAACGCCGCGATCTCCGGCTGGGTGCTCGACCCCGACCGCAAGAAGATGTCCAAGTCCAAGGGCAACGTGGTGACGCCGATGCACCTGCTCGAGGAGCACGGCGCCGACGCGGTGCGCTACTGGGCCGCGAACGGGCGGCCCGGAACCGACACCGCCTTCGACGCGCAGCAGATGAAGGTCGGCCGGCGCCTGGCCGTGAAGCTGCTGAACGCGTCCAAGTTCGCCCTCAGCGACCTGCCGCCCGAGGGCGACTCGCTCACCAACCCGCTCGACCGCGCGATGATCGCGCGCCTGGCAGGCGTCGTCGACGACGCTACGAGGAGCTTCGACGACTACGACTACGCGCGCGCTCTCGAGCACGTCGAGAGCTTCTTCTGGTGGTACTGCGATTACTACCTAGAGCTCGTCAAGGGCAGGCGCTACGACAGCGACCCGTCGGCGAGCGATGTCGCCGGCGAGGCGACCGGGTCGGTCAGCCGCGCGTTGCGCCGATCGCTGTCGGTTTTCCAGCGCACGCTCGCGCCGTTCCTGCCGTTCGTCGCCGAGGAGGTGTGGTCGTGGTGGCAGGAGGGCTCCGTGCACCGCGCGAGCTGGCCCGACCAGCACGAGCTCGTGGCGGCGTTCGGCGAGGCCGAGCCCAAGGACGCGCACACCGAGGAGACGGCCCTGGCCGTCACCGCCGACGTGCTGCGCGAAGTGCGCAAGGCCAAGTCGCAGGCGCGCCGACCGATGCGCGCGCCCGTCACGCGCGTGGTCGTGCACGACAGCGCCGAGCGACTGGCCGCGCTCGAGCTCGGCGCCGAGGACCTGCGCCAGGCCGGATCGATCGAGGCGATCGAGATGATCGCCGCCGAGCAGTTCGCCGTCGCGGTCCAGCTGGCGGAGGAGCCGGCTCCGCCTTCGAGCGTGGGATGATCAGCGCATGAACCCTCATAGGCACCACCTCATCGCGAGCTGCCTGCTCGCCGGCGTGATCGTCGTTGCGCTTGCCATGTCGGCGTCGGCAGCCCCGCCGCTGAAGATCACCAACTGCAACAAGGCGGCCAGTCGGCCGAGTCTCCTGACCCTCACGTGCGGAGACGGCAACACGGTTCTCAAAGGGATGAGCTGGTCGAGCTTCGGTGGAGCGACCGCGCTGGGCAAAGGCACGTTCGTCACGAACACGTGCATGCCCAACTGCGCGTCCGGGAAAAACGTCAGCTACCCGGTCAGCGTAAGCGCGACCAGCTCGAAGAAATGCAAAGGCGGAGTGACCGTCTACGGCAAGCTCTCGCTGACGTTCACCGGCTCGAGGAAGCCCGGGCCCGGCGTGCCTCGACGTTGGACGTTCGGCTGCCCGACCTGAGCGCCCGCCACGATCGCGGCGGGTCGCACGGCCGGCTCGTCGCGAGGGTGAAGTCGAGCGACACGTCGATCGGCCGCATGTCGGCGCCTGCTCGATAGGGTGCGCCCGTGAAGCGCACGCTTACAGCGGATCTGCCGGGGGCGATCGGCAAGCGGGTGGGGGTCAGCGGATGGGTGCACGCGCTGCGCGACCAGAAGCGGGTCCAGTTCATCGTGCTGCGCGACGAAACGGGCCTAGCGCAAGTCGTGCTCGCCAAGGACGACCCGCCGAGCCCGCTCAACGAGCAGGTCTCGGCGCTGACGCCGGACTCGGCCGTGACGATCGTCGGGATCGTAGTCGCGGACGAGCGGGTCAACCTGAAAGGACTCGAGCTGCGCTGCGAGGAGCTCGAGGTCGCCTCGCTGGCCGAGCCGGAGCTGCCGATCACGGCCGACTCGGCGCTCGACAAGCGCATCGACTGGCGCTACGTCGACCTGCGTCGCCCCGACCGCAAGCTGATCTTCGAGGTGCAGACCACGGCCGAGCACGCGATGCGCGAGTTCTGGCGCCGGGAGCGTTTCATCGAGATCCACACGCCGAAGCTGATGGGCTCGGCGAGCGAGTCCGGGGCGGAGCTATTCAAGGTCGAGTACTTCGACAAAACCGCCTACCTCGCCCAATCGCCGCAGTTCTACAAGCAGATGGCGATGGCGGCGGGCTTCGGCAAGGTGTTCGAGATCGGCCCCGTGTTTCGCGCCAACCCGTCGTTCACCTCGCGCCACGACACCGAGTTCACGAGCGTCGACGTGGAGATCGCGTGGATCGACTCGCACGACGACGTCATGTCGTTCGAGGAGCGCTGGCTGGCACACGTGCTCGCCGTCGTGATCGACGAGCACGGAGAGCAGATCGCGCAGGCATTCGACACGGCGCTCGTCGCGCCGGAGCTGCCGTTCCCGCGCATCACGCTCGAGGACTCCAAGCACCTGCTGCGCGAGGCCGGTCACGCCGTGCCCGGCGCCGAGCACGACCTCGACCCGCCCAGCGAGCGTGCGCTGTCGGCGATCGTGAAGGAGCGCCACGGCCATGAGTTCGTGTTCGTGACCGACTACCCCACCTCGGTGCGGCCCTTCTACCACATGCGCTATCCAGACAGGCCGACCGTCACGAAGAGCTTCGACCTGCTGTGGCGCGGAGTCGAGCTGACGACCGGCGCGCAGCGCGAGCACCGCTACGAGAAGCTGCTCGAGCAGGCCGCGGAGAAGAAGGTGGACACCGGGCCGATCCAGTACTACCTCGACTTCTTCCGCTTCGGCGCGCCGCCCCATGGAGGCTTCGGATTCGGTCTCTCGCGCCTGCTGATGCAGATGCTCGGGCAGGAGAACGTGCGCGAGGTGACCTTCCTGTACCGCGGTCCGCATCGCCTCGAGCCTTAGCCTCGAGATCAGCCTGAGGCCGACGCAAAGCGTCGTCCAGCTGGACCGAACGGCCGGTCCGCCCGAGGGCGAGGTTCCGTTGGTTTGCACTTGCCCGCATAGGAAGCCGCTGAACGGGTAACCGCCTCTAGACCCGGGTGGACGAATGTTCGAGGAGTTACGGATGGCGCCGAGACGGAAAATGCACACGTGCAGAGCAGCGCTCTACATCGCGCTGATTTTGGGACTGAGCGCGCTGCCCAGCGGGGCGCCGCCGGCAGCCGCCTCCAACGTGCCTGCGCTCGGGCTCGCGGCGCCCTCACTCGGCGCGCGAGTGCCGACCCTCAGCACGACCGCGCCGAGCGTGTCGGTCGATCCGTCCAGCGCGAAGACGCCCACTGCCCCGCCCGCGACGCCCAGCGTCTCCACAAAGGCCCGGACCGCGCCTGCAAAAACCCCGACAGTCAAGACTCCGACGGTCGCGCTCCCGACGCCCAGCGTTACGGCCGAGACCGGCACAGCGCCGGCGAAGACCCCGACCGTCAAAGCTCCGACGGTCCCGCCCCCGACACCCGGCGCCCCGGCTCAGGCACGGACCGAGCCGGCAAAGACCCCGACCGTCAGCACGAGCGCTCCCGCCGTCGGCACGCCAGATGTCCGGGTCACAGCCGCTCCGGTCAAGACACCCGCCGCAAGCGTGAAAGCCCCAGCCGTCTCGAGCAAAGTGGCGACGGTGTCAGCGAAAGCCCCGTCGGTCTCGGTCGAGGCCCCGACGTCGCCCGTGAGCAGCGCGACCGTAGAGTCTCCGGTAACGGTTGAGACTCCGGTCGTCCCCACGGCAAGCGTGAGCGCGTCGACGAAAACGCCGACGGTGAACATAAAAGCGTCGAGCGGATCGACCGGGGATGGGGCGTCGCCGAGCGCGTCGGCGGTCTCTGCCCAGGCCCCGCTCGTGTCCGCGACAGCGCCGACGCTCACCCTCAGCGCCGAAGCGATCAGCGCGCCAGTCGCCTCCCTCGCGGCTCTGCTCCCGGACGTGACGGCCTCGACGCTCGGCGCGGTCGCGCTCCCCGTCAGCACCCCAGGCGCGTCAGCGCCAGCCCTGCTCGCGTCCGTGAGCGCGCCCACGCTCGCCGCCCTCGCGACGAGCGCCGAGACGATCAGCGCGCCAGTCGCCTCGCTTACGGCCTTGGTCCCGGACGTGACGGCGCCGACTCTGCCGGCGAGCGCGCTCGCGCTGGCGACGCCTGTCGTCCTCACCGTCGCACCCTCAACCCTGCCCTTGACAATCCCGACGCCCGGCGCGGGCGCGTCTACCCTCGACGCGCCCGACGTCTCCGTCACAACTCCCGCGGCGTCAGTCCAAACGCCGCCAGTCAGCATCACGCCGCTGGCGGGTTCGACCGAGGTCCCCGCGCTATCGGTCGGAGCTCCCTCTGTGTCGCTCGATGTCCCCCCAGCAGCAAGCAGCGCCAGCGCGCTCCCGCTCAGCACGCCGAACGTCAGCGTCGCGCTCCCAGGCGTCTCTGTGACAACGCCGACAGTCGGGGTGCCGAGCGCGACCGTGACCATCAGCGCAACCTCCGCCGGGACGCCAAGCGTCTCCGTGAATGCCCCATCGGTCTCGGTAGGGACCACGTCCGCGGATGTGACGGCCGGCGCAGTGTCGGTCACGCCTGCGGCGGCGCCCGTGGCGGTGTCGCCCAGCTCGTCCGAGCCGATTGCGAGCGGCTCGCACCCCAGCTCGACAGGAGCCGCACCCGCGGACGCCGGGTCGACGCCGGCGGGACCAAACGGAGCGCTCGCCAGTGCCGCGAGCACCGGCGCGGCTCCCACCTCCACGGCTACGTATGAAGCGCTCGGACCGGCCTACGGACAGCTTCCCCCGCTGGAAGGGTCACCCAGCCGCGCTGCGCGTGCGCGAATCGAAGCGCGCGAACAGAAGCTGAAAGCATTGGTCGCGCGCTTCGCCGGATGCCTGAGCGACCTGCCCGAACAGCAGCGTCGTGTGTTGGAGCTGAGGACCGGCCTCGGAGCGTCCAAGCCGTTGAGCCCGCGTGCGGCCGCCGAACAGCTGCACGTCGGGTTGGCGCGCTTCGCGAAGTTGGAAAAGCAGGCGATTCGCGAACTGCGCGAGAGCGCGCGGACGCGCGGCTGTGGAGGCGCGAGCGAAGTCGTCGAGGGGGTTATGGCCTTCATCGGCGAAGGCTTTGGCGGAGCCCACGGCGGCGCACGCGGGGGAGTAGAGGCGGTGCGCTACAGCGCCGCTCCGAAAGGGCGAGTCGGGCTGGCGCTCCCGCGCAGCACAGGGCTGCTCGGGGCGGGCGTCCCGCCGGTCGCGAGCGACCTGATCCTGATCCTGCTGCTCGTGTTCGCAGCGGGGCTGACGGTCGGCGCAGTTGTCGCCGATGCGGCCGGGCAGGGCCCGCGCCACGAGGAGTGGCGCCAGCGCATGATCGACCGGATCCGCTCGTGGCGTTGAGCAGTCGCCGGTCGCGACATGCGCCAGTAGCGCCGTCGTGTAGCCGCGACTGAGACCAGCGAGCTACGGTGACGTCCGTGGCCAGCTGGGACGACGTCCGGCGCATCGCGCTAGCCCTTCCCGACACGCACGAGCGCGTCTCGCGCGAGAAACGCCAGTGGCGGGTCAAGGACAAGTTGTTCGTGTGGGAACGTCCGTTGCGCCAGAAGGAAATCGCGCAGCTTGGCGGCGCGGCGCCGGATGGGCCGATCCTGGGAGCGCGCGTCGAGCACCTCGGCGCCAAGGAGGCGCTGCTGGCCGACGATCCGAGCGTGTACTTCACGACGTCGCATTTCGAGGGCTACGCCGCGATCCTCGTGCGCCTGGAGCGAATAGCGGTTGCGGACCTCGACGAGGTGATCACCGAGGCGTGGCTGGCGCGAGCGCCGAAGCGGCTGGTGGATGCGTTCCTTGACGACGCGTCGTGAGTGTCCCGTGTACGACGAGCGCAGTCGCGAACGTGGACACGGCCGGGCGAGGCCGCTCTAGGCGGGCGGAACTCCGACGCCAGCTTGCGTGCCAGTGCACGGATCGCCGGACGCGCGAGGGGTCCGTTGCGGTTCAGTCGCCGGGCCAGAGCGCGGCGGTAGTGCAGCCTGTGGCCGCGGATCCGCGAGCTCCCAAGCAAGGGAAGGTCAGCTTGCGTGAAGCACAGCACGCCGACGACGGGCACGTCGCCGTCCTCCGTTGACGCGAGCGCTCCCCGCACGGCTGCCACCTGCCGGTCTAGCCCGTCGACGAGCCTCGGGCGATTGCGCCCGTTGACCAGCAGCTTCGGCTTGCCGAGCAGTGGCTGCGAAACGCGGACTTTTCCTCTGACGGCCTTGGCATCGATCACATACACGCCGCTCGGCGTGATCGCGAGGTGGTCGATATTGCCGCTGACACCCGGCATGCGACGGTCGTGCAGGATGATCGCCGGTCCGGTTCCCGTGCGACGCTCGAGCGAGCGCGCGACGCTCTCCTCGCCCAGGCTTCCGCGCTGCCAGGCCCTCTCGTGTTGCGGAGCGCTCCTCAGTGACATGAGCAGGCCGCCGAGGAAGCGATGACGTTCGCGCGTGCGCGCCTCTCGGTTGCTCCTGCGACGGCGGTGCTCGCGCGCCGCGCTCGCGCCGGGCCGCCCACGATCGAGCTCTTGTGCCAGCAACTCCTCAGCACGCTCCCTCCGCGACGCGTCCAGGCAGCTCGTGCACGTCACCGTCCTGCGCGCCGCGTCCCAGTACGCGCGTGTGCCCGCATCGAGCTGGCGACCGCACGCACAGCACACGTCAGCACGGCGCAGGCTCAAGATCCGGGAGGACACGTATTGATGATCGACGCGCGCTGTCGGCGACTGAAGCGGAAGTCTGAGGAGATGGACGATTCCGACAGGCAGCCGGACGATTCCGACAGGCAGCCGTCGGGCGGGACGGAGCGCAGGGCCATCGCGCTCGCGCGCGTGAGGGGCTTGGGGCGGGGGCGCGGTGCGAGCAGCTAGCCGGTCATCAGCCGGCGGCCGCGGCCCCCGCGCACGGCTCAGCCAGCTCGAACGCATCCGCCAGCAGCTGGTAGGAGCGTCGCCGCGCTTGGTGGTCGTACACGATGTTGACCGCGATCAGCTCGTCGGCGCCGTATTTGCGGGCGACGTCCTCGAGCTCGGCGCGCACGGCGTCGGGCGAGCCCACGACCGCGCGCCGCTGCGAGTGGGGCTGCCCCGGAGGCCTTGGGGTGCGTTCGTCTCGAGCGAGGAACTCGAGCGCCTGCTCCGGCGGCGGCACGGCGATCAGCTCGCCGCGGCGCAGCAGCGTGAAGGTCATGCGCCCGCTGGCGGCGAGCCGCTGGGCCTCGTCGTCGCTGTCGGCGCAGATCACCCAAACCGCCACGGCGGTGCGCGGTCTCGCGCCGGCGTGTTCGTGCTCGGCGAAGCGTTCGCGGTACAGCGCCGCGATCTCGGCGCCTCCGGCGTTGATGAAGTCGGCGAACGCGTAGGGCATCGCCAGCTCGGCGGCCCAGATCGCGCTCTGCTGCGACGAGCCGAGCAGCCAGCGCTCGGGTAGCTCGGGGCGCCCGGGCAGCGTCTTGGCCAGGCGCGCAAACGGGTGGTCCTCGGGCAGGCGGTCGTCGAGGTAGGCGAGCAGCTCGGCGAGCTGCTGCGGAAAGTCGTCGGGCGCCGCCTGGCGGCGGTCGCGCTGCAGCGCGAACGTCGTCAGCGCATCGGTGCCCGCGGCGCGGCCGAGCGCGAGGTCGATCCGGCCCGGGAACAGGCCGGCGAGCAGGCTGAACGTCTCGGCGACCTTGAACGGGCTGTAGTGCGGCAGCATCACGCCGCCGCTACCGACGCGGATGCGCGAGGTGGCGGCGGCGATCGGTCCGATCAGCGCCTCCGGGCTCGGCCCCGCGAGCATCGGTCCGCCGTGGTGCTCGGCGACCCAGTAGCGGCCGTAGCCGAGCTCGTCGCACAGGCGTGCGAGGTCGATCGTGTTGCGCAGCGCCTGAGCGCCGGTCGAGCCCTCGGCGACGGGCGACTGGTCGAGCACGGATAGCGCGAACGGCGGGGACACGAACGCGTTGCCTTCTAGCACAAGCGCCGGGGCGCGCCGGAAGGGGTGGCCCTGGCGTCCCGTCCGCACATCCATCTACCTTGAAATGCATGCTCGTGAACGAGCTCACCGACGGCGTCGAGGTCGACCAGGTTCTGCTGGTCCGCGAGGCCGAGCGCCGGCAGCGCCGCGACGGCGGCCACTACCTGCGCCTCCAACTCGGCGACCGCACGGGCGCGCTCGCGTGCATGGTGTGGGAGGAGCTGGCAGAGATCGAACAGCTCGCCCGCGCCGGTTCTCCGGTAAGAGTGCGTGGCCGCTATACCGTGCACCCCCGCTTCGGCCCGCAGATCAACCTGCGTGAGGTGTGCGAGGCCGAGCCTGACAGTTTCTGTTTGGACGACCTGATCGATGGACCGGCTCGTGGCGTCGAGCAGATGGAGCGGGAGGTCCGCGAGCTGATCGCCACGATTCAGCGCCCGCAACTGCGCGCCTTGCTCGATCACGTGTTCGCGGAGGAGTCGGAGCTGTGGGCCGGCTATCGCGACGCTCCGGCGGCCAAGTACTACCACCAGGCATATCGGCATGGCCTGCTCGAGCACTGCCTCGGCGTCGCGCAGGCGGTCAGTGCGATCAGCGCCACGTTCGGAGGGATCGACCGCGACATCGCGATCACGGGCGCCTTGCTGCACGACATCGGCAAGCTCGAGGCCTACACGGACGATCCGAGCGCCATCGACCTCACCGACGCGGGCAGGCTGCAGGGCGAGATCGCGCTTGGCTACTACCGCGTGCGTCGCGCGATCGAGGACATCGACGGCTTCCCCGAGGAGCTGGCGCAGGCGGTCGCGCACATCATCCTCTCCCACCACGGAACGCTCGAGCATGGCAGCCCCGTGGTGCCGTGCACGCGCGAGGCGACGCTCGTGCACATGATCGACAACCTCGGCGGCAGACTGGGCAGCTTCGATCGCCTGGAGAAGGAGCTGGCGCCGGGCCGACGGTGGTCGAGCTTTGACCGGGCGATCGACGGCAGCGCCTTCTTCGCTGAGCGCTCGGCACAGGCGACCGGCCCCGGCGAGCCGGTTCCGGTGCTCTCGCCTGAGATCGACGGCGAGCCGCTCGAGCCGAGCGACGCGGAAGCGGGCGGGCAGATCGCCCTGCCGACGTCGGCCGCACGCGAAGCGGCCTGAAACTCCGCAAATAGCGGATCGGCACGCGCCCCGCGCGGCAACCCTCTCGCCGCCGGGTTCTAAGGTGGACAGCTCATGGCGAAGGACACCGAGAAGCTGATCCGCCAGCTGTCGCTGATCTCGTACCTGATGGCCGAGCGTCGACCGGTCACGGCGCTCGAGATCAGGCGCGACGTAGAGGGCTACAGCGGGATGAACGAAGACGCCTTCGCGCGGCGCTTCTACGCCGACCGCTCGGAGTTGGAATCGCTGCGCATACAGCTGACGGTCGATCGACCCGCCGACGGCGCGGCCGAGCAGGAGAACTACTCGCTGCGGCCGGAGAACTTCCATCTGCCGCCGATCGCGTTCACCGACAACGAGCTGGCGGCTCTGCAGACATCGCTGAGTCTGCTCGACGGTGAATTCGCCTACGCAGAGCCGCTGCGCCTGGCGCTGCAGCAGATCACTTGGGGTCGCCCGAGCCCGCTGCGCGCTCCCGAGCAGCGCTCGGTCGCGCTTGGCATCACGGCGTCGGCGGGCGGCCACGAGCTGTCGGCGCGCCTGGCAAAGGTCGAGACGGCGATCTTCCGCAACAAGACGATTCTGTTCGAGTACTACACGATGGAGCGCGACGTGACCGAAGCGCGTCGCGTCGACCCCTTCCACCTGCTGTTCCAGGGCGGCCAGTTCTACCTGCTCGGGTACTCGCACGAGCGCGACGCGGTTCGCGTGTTTCGCCTGTCGCGCATCCGCGGCAAGGTCTCTTACGCGACGAAGGCAGAGCACGACTTCCGCAGGCCGGTCGACTTCGACCCGCGCACGTACGCCGACCGCGCAGATTGGCAGGTCGGCGACGAGCAGGGCGTGGCCGAGATCCTGATCTCCGAGCGGATCGCATGGCAGGTCGAGCGCCATTTCGGTCGCTACGGCGAGATCCGCGCCGCCGACGGGGGCGGGGTGCTGTTCGAGACCGGTTACTCGATCCCGCGCGGAGTCATCTCGTGGCTGCTCGGGCTGGGGGTAAACGCGAGCCTGGAGGGACCCGAGGATCTGCGCAAGGAGCTCGCGCGGCGGCTGAAGCTGCTCAAGGATCGCCACGGCCGCACGCTGCCGGGAGCGGACGCGGAGGCGACCCCCTCGGGCCGCGCGGCGCCGGCCGTGCGCTCCCGTGGGCGTAGCGGCAGGCGCGCGTCGGGGTCCGAAGCCGATGCGGAGGACGCGCAGCCGAACCGAAGCGAAGCGGCGATCAGGCCCGAGCGCTTTGCGCGACTGGTCACGCTCGCGAGCATCCTGATCAGAGCTGGGCGCGCCGGCGAGCGGGTAGTGATGGCCGAGCTGTGCGAGCGCCTACAGCTGAGCGACGAGGAGCTGCGCGAGGACGTGAACGTGCTCAACGTCGTCAACTTCGGCGGCGGCTCGTACGTGCTGTATGCGGAGATCGACGAGCTGGCCGGCGAGATCGAGGTCGATCCCGAGCCCTACAGCGACAACTTCGACCGGCCCGCGCGCCTGCTGCCGGTCGAGGCCAAGGCGCTGGTGGCCGCGATCGACTTGATCGGCGAGCACATTCCCGAGGGCTCGCTCGCGTCGGCGCGCGAGAAGATCGTCGCGGCACTGGGCGAGGACCCGATGGAGCAGGGCCTGCAGGTGGCGAGCGCGAGCGCGGACGACTCGGGGGTCGCGCGCCAGGTCTCCGAGGCGATCGTCGAGCATCGCCTGGTCGAGCTCGAGTACTACAAGGAGAACGAGGACGACCTGGTCACGCGCAAGGTCGAGCCGTACGCGCTGACCAATGGCCGTGAGGGCTGGTACGTGGCTTCGTTCGACCCGGCGCGCGACGGCATGCGCCACTTTCGGCTCGACCGCATCAAGCACGCGAGGGTCACCGATCGAGACCTTCGAGCCGCGCCCCGAGGTCGATCCGGCGGCAGCGGTCGACGGTTGGCTGCGCACGGGTGAGGTCGAGGCGTCGCGCACGGCGCGCGTGTGGGTCGCGCCGGAGCGGGCGCGCTGGGCGCGCGAGGCGCGGCGGGTGGTCGAGGAGCGCAGCGACGGCGCGGTGGTGGTCGAGCTGAGCTTCGCCGGCGTCGACTGGCTGGTGCGCGAGATCCTCAAGGAAGCGGGCGACGCGGCGGTGCTCGAGCCGAAGGACGCGCGCGAGGCCGTCCGTGAGGCGGTCAGGCGGCTGAGTGAGGCCCAGGCGACGCCGGCGCGGCGGCGGAGCAAGGACCGCCGCGTGAAGCTGCAACCCGCTTGACAATAAGCTCCCGTTCATGAACCGCAGGGAGCAGATCAAGATGTCGGCGGCCGAGGTGGCGGCGTTCCTGGCCGAAGAGCGCACGGTCACGTGCGCGACGATCGGCAAGGACGGGTGGGCGCATCTGATGCCGCTGTGGTACGTGCTGCGCGGGCACTCGGCGGGCGAACCCGGCCCGCGCATCTGGTCGTGGACGTACGCCGCGTCGCAGAAGGTCCGCAACCTCGAACGTGACTCGCGCGCGACGCTGCAGATCGAGGCGGGCGAGGAGTACGGCGATCTGCGCGGCGTGATGCTCGAATGCGACGTGCTCGTGCACAAGGAGGTGACGGAGGTGGTGCGGCTCGGTGCGGAGATCATGACCCGCAACTCGGTGCCGCGCGGCGTCGCGCAGCCGACGGAGCTGCCGCCACAGGCGCGGGATGCGGTCGCGGCACAGGCCGGTAAGCGCGTCGGCCTCGAGTTCGTCGAGCTGCGGCGCGTCACCTGGGACCATCGCAAGCTCGGCGGCATCTACTGAGCCCTCCCCGCTAGGCTGCCTCGCCAATGGAGCCGCTGAAGGGGCTGATCCTGTCGGGGGGCAAGGGCACGCGTCTGCGACCGATCACGCACACGAGCGCCAAGCAGCTCGTGCCGGTCGCGAACAAGCCGGTGCTGTTCTACGGCATCGAGGCGATGGCCGAGGCTGGCATCGAGGACGTGGGCATCATCGTCGCGCCGGAGACCGGGGCCGAGATAGAACAGGTCGTGGGCGACGGGTCGCGCTTCGGGCTGCGGATCACGTACGTCCCACAGGACGAGCCGCTCGGGCTCGCCCACGCGGTGCTCACGGCCGAGCCGTTCCTCGGCACGAGCCCGTTCGTGATGTACCTCGGCGACAATCTGCTGCAGGGCGGGATCTCGGACCTGGTGTCGGCCTTTCGCGAGCACGAACCGGATGCGCTGATCCTGCTCACGCCCGTGCCGGACCCGGAGAACTACGGGGTCGCGGAGCTGACGCCGGCTCCGGCGGGCGAGACGGGACGCGTGCTGCGCCTGGTCGAGAAGCCCGCGCAGCCGGCCACGGACCTGGCGCTGGTAGGCGTCTACATGTTCACGGCGCAGGTGCACGACGCTGCGCGCGCGATCGAGCCCTCGGCGCGCGGCGAGCTGGAGATCACCGATGCGATCCAGCACCTCGTCGACGCGGGCATGCGCGTGGAGCCGCACGTGGTGCGCGGCTGGTGGAAGGACACGGGACGCCTGGAGGACATGCTGGAGGCCAACCGCCTGATCCTGGACAGCCTGTCAGAGCGCCTCGAGGGCGAGCTGGTCGACTCGCGCGTGGACGGTCGCGTGGTGATCGAGCGGGGCGCTCGGCTGGAGCGAACGACGGTGCGCGGCCCGGCGATCGTCGGCGCGGACGCGCGCCTGACCGATTGCTACGTCGGCCCCTACACGGCGATCGGCGATCGCTGCGTGATCACCAACTCGGAGGTCGAGCATTCGATCCTGCTCGCAGGCTGTACCGTCTCTGACCTGGACGGGCGCATCGAGTCATCGCTGCTCGGACGCAACGTGAGCGTTCGTCGCGGCGAGCAGCAGCCGCGCGCGTACCGCTTCATGGTCGGCGACAACTCCGACATCTCGATTCTGTGAGGCTGCTCGTGACGGGCGCGGCGGGGATGCTCGGGCACGACGTGCTGCGCGCCGGCGAGCGCGCCGGGCAGGCGATCGTGCCGGTCGACCTGCCGGAGGTCGACATCACCGACGCCGACGCGGTCGAGGAGCTGCTCGATCGCCTGCTGGGCGAGCCCGACTCGCTTCACGCGATCGTCAACTGCGCGGCCTGGACCGACGTGGACGGCGCCGAGAGCCAGCGCGAGGCGGCCTAGCGGTCAATGCCGAGCGGTGCCGGCAGTGCTCGCGCGCGCGGCCGCGCGGGTCGGTGTGCCGTTGCTGCACGTATCGACCGACTACGTGTTCGACGGCAGCGCCCCGCTCGACGCCGCGGGTCGCGCGCGACCGTATGTCGAGTCGGATCCGACCGGCCCGCGCTCGGTGTACGGCTCGAGCAAGCTCGAGGGAGAGCGCCAGGTGCTCGCCGCCTCGCCGCGTCACCGGTACGTGCGCACCGCCTGGCTGTACGGGATCGACGGGCCGCAACTTCGTGGAGACGATGCTGCGCCTGGCGCGCGAGCGAGAAGCGGTGCAGGTCGTCGACGACCAGATCGGCTCGCCGACCTGGTCGGGGCACCTGGCGCCGGCGATGCTGGGGCTGCTCGAGCGCGAGGTCGCCGGCCTGGTGCACCTGACCGGCGCGGGCGAGGTCTCTTGGAACGGCTTTGCCAAGGAGATATTCCGCCAGGCCGAGGTCGACTGCCCGGTGGAGGCGGCGAGCAGCGAGCAGATGGCGCGCCCGGCGCCGCGGCCGGCGTGGTCGGCGCTGGCATCCGAGCGCGACGATGTGCTGCCGATGCCCGACTGGCGCGACGGGCTGGCGGGGTACTTGGCCGCACGCGCTGGGATGATGCGGCCATGAGCGCGCATGGCGGCGCTGGCCGGCGTCCTCGGTCGCTCGCGTACCGAAGCCGGGAGACACTCGCTCCGCTCGCATCCCCGTTTCGGCCAGCACGCCACGCTCCCTGCGTCCTTGGCCAGCTTGCCCTGCGCACTCATGGGGGTCGATTGAGATGATGCGGAAATGCCTATGAAACTGCTCGTCTGCGGCGGCGCCGGGTTCATCGGCTCGACGTTCGTGCGCCAGCGCCTGCTGGAGCATGGCGACGAGGTGACGGTGCTCGACAAGCTCACGTATGCGGGTCGCGAGGAGAACTTCCACGACTTCGCGGAGCATCGCTCGTTCAGCTTCGTGCGTGGCGCGATCGAGGACGCCGCGGCGGTTGCGGGAGCGATCGAGCGGCGGCTCGCAGAGGCGATCGTGAACTTCGCCGCGGAGACGCATGTCGATCGCTCGATCGCCGAGCCGGACGCGTTCGTGCGCACGCATGCGCTCGGCACGTACGTGCTGCTGGAGGCAGCGCGCGCGCGCGGCCTGCGCTTCGTGCAGGTCTCGACGGACGAGGTGTACGGCTCGATCGAGTCGGGCTCGTTCACCGAGGACTCGCCGTTGCGTCCGTCCTCGCCGTACTCGGCGACGAAGACGGGCGCGGACCTGCTCGTGCTGAGCTACTTCCACACCTATCGAGCTGCCGGCCGTGATCTGCAGGGGCTCGAACAACTACGGCCCCTATCAGTACCCCGAGAAGCTGATTCCGCTGATGATCCTCAACGCGCTGCACGGCGACAGGTTGCCGGTGTACGGCGACGGGATGCAGGTGCGCAACTGGATCCACGCGACCGACTTCTCGCGCGCGATCGGGCACGTGCTCGAGCACGGGGCGCCGGGCGAGGTGTACAACGCGGGCGGCCCCGACGAGGAGGCGAACATGGACGTCGTGAGGCGGATCGTGACGGCGACCGGGGCGCAGCGAGTCGCAGATCGAGCACGTCGCCGACAGGCCCGGGCACGACCGCCGCTACTCGCTGTCCTCGGAGAAGGTGCGCGCTCTCGGCTGGAGCCCGCGCGTGCGCTTCGGCGACGGCCTCGAGCAGACGGTCGCCTGGTATCGCGAGAACCCGTGGTGGTGGGAGCCGATCCGCTCGGGCGACTATCGCGCCTACTACGAGCGCCAGTACGGTCGCTCGCTCGCGTAGCGCGCCGGCCCGCGTTCAGCCAGCGGGACGAGACGGCTCAGTGGACTGAGGCGCTTTGTCTGTGGAACTCATTGTCCGCCATACATAAGACTGCAGGCATGAGCCCGCGCGAGCAGTTCGCGGAGAACCTGCGCGAGTATCGAGTTCGCGCCGGCCTCTCGCAGGAGGCGCTCGCGGACGCCTGCGACCTGCACCGCACCGAGATCAGCCTGCTCGAGCGAAGCAAGCGCTCGCCGCGGCTGGAGACGATCGTGATACTCGCCCGCGGCCTGGGGCTGAAGGACCCGGGTCAGCTGCTCCACGGCACCGGCTGAGCGCGCCGCGCGGCATGACGCTTGCTCAGCCGAGCGCGGAGATCTTCCACTTGCCGCCTTCCTTGACGAGCGTCAGCGTGGATGCGCGGCTCTTGCCCGAGTACTTGCTTTTCACCTGCGCCGTGGCGGTCGTCCCGCTGACCTGGATCGACTCGATCGTCACTTCGAAGGAAGCGATCTCGGCGAGCTGATCTTTGATCGCCTGCTGGCATCCGCCGCTGCTGGAGCTGAGGCTCTTGACGACTGAGGCGGCCAGGTCGTTCTGGCACACCTTCTTCTGTTCGCCGGCGGTCACGTCGCTCTGCAGGTTTTTGATCGTCTGTGCGACCTGCTTGGCTTCGCCGTTGTAGCCGGACGTCGAGACCGCCGTCGCGCAGGCGGACGCGCCGACCGCGAGCAGAGCCGCGCAGGCGAGCGAGCCGATGCTCTTGAAGGGGACGGCCATACCGGCCGCAGAGAGTACGGAACCTCAGCTCTGCTCGTCGTCGCGGCGGTAGCCGAGCCGAGCCGAGATGCGGTCGGCGGTCGAGACGAGGTGAGGGCCGAGCGCGTCGACGAGCTCCCCGATCGAGATCATCGTGCTCGGCGACCGCGATGTCCACAGCGGCGACGACGTCGCGTGCCTCGTTGCGAACCGGCGCGGCGATCGCGTACAGGTCCTTGGCGAGCTCTTCGTCGTCGACGGCGAAGCTC
The DNA here is from genome assembly GCA_963846205.1 of uncultured Solirubrobacteraceae bacterium. Lineage (GTDB taxonomy): Bacteria > Actinomycetota > Thermoleophilia > Solirubrobacterales > Solirubrobacteraceae > Palsa-744. Next base: position 248,712 of record CAWJVB010000009.1, read on the forward strand.
GCGTCGAGCACCTCGTCGAGCTCGTCGCGCAGCGCTTTCTTGGAGGTGATCGTGTTGGGCCCGTGTTTGACCAGCTTCAGCGACGCGATCAGCTCGCGCTGGTCGGCCTCGGGCAGGTTGGCGACCAGCAGCTTGCCCATCGCGGTGCAGTACACGGGCAGTCGCGAGCCGATGCGCACATCGAGGCTCGCCTGGCTCTGCCCGCGGCGAAAACTGCGCGCGCGGTCGACGTACAGGATCTCCGGCCCATCGAGCACCGCGAGGCTGACCGTGTAGGAGGTGCGCTGGCGCAGCTCTTCGAGGTAGGGGTGCGCGTGCTCGGCCAGCCCGGTCGAGTTGAGCGCGGACATGCCGAGATCGGTCACGCGCAGTCCCAGGCGGTACTTGCGCGAGGCGCCTTGCTCGAGGTAGCCGAGCGCGAGCAGCGTGATGACGTAGCGGTGGGTCGTCGAGCGGCTCATGCCGAGCTCGTCGGCGATGTCGGCGATCCCGAGCACTGGGCGCTTGGGCGTAAAGCAGCTCAGGATCGCGAGCCCGCGCTCGAGCGACTGCGAGTAGCGCGGCTCGCGCAAGCTGGGGATCGACCACGCGGGCTCGAGCGCGGACGCGGAGGCTTTCGGAGCTTTTGAGCTTGTTCTGGGCATGGTGTGCTTGTTCCCTGTCCTTCGCTGTGGGCTGGGGGTTGGGCTCTTCCTCGTCCTGGAAAAATCCCGCGCTGTCAAGAGAGCAACCGATAGGTCGCCAGGCCAGACGATCATAAACAGTCTGGTGCTTCGGGAGCATGATAGAGCGCAGGCTGGTCGCACATCTCGATGGCGACTGCGCCGGCGCGTGGCAAGCGTGGCTGTCAGGCAGGCGCTCTCAGCCGGCGCCTCGGCCGGCTCGCCGAGGAAGTGCTTGCTGAGCATCGTCTGCTGCCCCTGGTAGTTGGAGCCGACGTCCTCTCCGTAGAGCACGTCGGGCTGCTCGGCCATGTGCTCGAAGGCGAGCTTGCAAACGGGCTGGCCGTGCTCGACCATGAACGAGACGTCGCGCGCGCGCACCTCGAGCGCGGCCCGGCTGCCGTGGCCGCGCGTGATCGCGCGAGTAGCCGAAGCCGGGATCGAAGAAGCCGGCGTAGTGGGTGCGCAGCTCTCCCGCGGTCGGGTCGTAGGCGAGCATCTCCGCTGCATAGGACGGCGGGATGCTGACGCCCTCGGCCGACAGCAGCAGGTAGAAGACCTCGGGCTCGAGCACGATGCGCTGCTTGGCCTCGGGGTGGACGGGCTCCCAGTAGTCCTGCCAGCGCAGCGCGCGGACCTTCGTCAGATCTATGGGCAGGCTGTTCTTCTTGGCGCGATAGCCGACGGTGGCGTCCGGGCCGCCCGAGGCGTCGAGGCTGAGGAACAGGCCATCGCCGAGTGACAGCGAGCGCTCGGCGAGCGGCTGCGAGTCGCGGAACAGCAGCGGCACGCGCGCGGTGCAACTCGAGCAGCTCGCGGTCGGTGAGGCGACCGTCGCCGTCGATCAGCCGGACCTGGTTGAGCCCCAGCCCGGTCTTCACGCGGATCGCGAACGTGCGCGGAACGACCTCGAGGTACAGCCTGCCGCGATAGCCGGCGGCGATCTCGTCGAAGCGGTGGCTGCGGTCGGTCAGCACCCGCGTGAACACGTCGAGGCGCCCGGTCGAGCTCTTGGGGTTGGCCTTCGCGCGGACTTGCTCGGGGAGCCGCAGCTCCTCGAGCAGCGGCACGAGATAGGGCCGGTCGCGCTCGAGCGTGGCGCCGTCGCGCAGGTCGATCTCTTCGAAGGCGAGATCCTCGACCTTCTGCTCGACGGTGGAGTCGCTGTCGGGCAGGAAGCTGCAGCGCAGGACCCACGCGCGCTCGCCGAGGCGCAGGTCGACGCTGGCAGGCTGGACCGACTCGGGCATGATTCGCCTGTCGCCGGCCACGATCCATTCACGCGCGATCGCGTCGCGCAGGCGCTGCGCGGGAAGAACGCCCCCGACGCGATCGGGCGTTTGCGTCCTCGAGCTCCGGCACGGCGGCTGCCGAGGGTGTGCTTGTCAAAGCCGCGCTCGCTCGTGCATCGTGCTCCAGTCTATGGCGGTGAGCGCCCGCGCCCGCCCCGCCAGTGGGAAACGTGGCTGGCGGCGACGCATATCTCGAAGTAGCGTGGCCAGCGGAATGGCGCCACTGTCGCGAGCGCGCCACGACACGGTCCGTGCGCTCGCGCCGACGTCAAGGCGAGCACGCTGGAGACTGGCTCGACGGCCGGCTAGGCGCTGGCGCGCTAGCCTCAACGCGTGCCTCTTTCCAGCTTCACCCCGCGGGTGCGCGAGTGGTTCGAGCGGCCTTCGACGCGCCCACGCCCGCGCAGACAAGGCCTGGCCGGCGATCGCCGCGGGCGAGAACGTGCTGCTGTCGGCGCCGACCGGCTCGGGCAAGACGCTGGCGGCGTTCCTGTGGGCGCTCGACCGGCTCAGCGCCGAGAGCCGGCGCAGCGTCGCGCGCCGGCCGAGCGGATGCGCGGCGGGCGCCGGGTGTGCGCGTCGTCTACGTCAGCCCGCTGAAGGCGCTCGCCTACGACATCGAGCGCAACCTGCGCACGCCGCTGCGCGGGATCGGCGCGGACGACGTCAGCGTGGGCATCCGCACCGGCGACACGCCGCAGCGCGAGCGCGCGGCGATGGCGCGCAAGCCGCCCGACATCCTGATCACGACGCCCGAGTCGCTGTACCTGATCCTCACCTCGCAGGCGCGCGAGATGCTGAGCGGCGTCGAGGCGGTGATCGTGGATGAGATCCACGCGGTCGCGCGAGCAAGCGCGGCTCGCACCTGGCGCTGACGCTCGAGCGACTGGAGGCGCAGGCCGGGCGCGCCAGTCCAGCGGATCGGCCTGAGCGCGACGCAGAACCCGCTCGAGGAGATCGGCCGCTACCTGGTCGGCCCGCGCCGCGAGGTGACGATCGTCGACGCCGGCGCATCGCAAGCAGCTCGACCTGCGCATCGAGGTGCCGGTCGAGTCGATGACCGAACCGAACGGCCCCGTCGACCCGAGCGCCGATCCGCTGGAGCCCGTCGCCGGGGGCGAGTCCACGCGCAGCTCGATCTGGCCGGCGATCTATCCGGAGCTGCTGGCGCTGGTCGCAGCGCACAACTCGACGATCGTGTTCGTCAACAACCGCCGCTCGGCCGAGCGCGTGGCGCTGCGCTTGAACGAGCTCGCCGGCAAGGAGCAGCGGAGAAGGATGAGCAGGCCGCCTCCGGCGGCAGCGGTTCGCGGGCGCAAGCACGGCGTGAGCGCCGGTCCGGCTGGCGAAGGATGGTCGACGCGGCGAGCGTGCGGCCAGCGGGCCCGCCGACGGCCGCCGGTACCCGTCGAGATCGCGCGCGCGCATCACGGCTCGCTGGCGCGCGAGGAGCGCACGAAGGTCGAGGAGCTGCTGAAGGCGGGCGAGCTGCCGTGCCTGGTCGCGACGAGCTCGCTGGAGCTGGGCATCGACATGGGCGCGGTCGACCTCGTGCTGCAGATCGAGTCGCCGAAGTCGGTCGCGCGCGGACTGCAGCGAATCGGCCGCGCCGGGCACGGCGTCGACGAGGTCAGCCGCGGGCGGATCTTCCCGAAGTTCCGCGGCGACCTGCTGGAGTGCGCGGTCGTCGCGAGACGCATGCACGAAGGACTGATCGAGCCGACCGTCGTCCCGCGCAACGCGCTGGACGTCCTCGCCCAGCAGATCGTCGCGATCGCCGTGGCATCCGAGCCGGCGAAAGCCGGCCCATCAAAAACAGCCGACGCCACGGACGACCAAGACGACGGGTCTCCAGGCGGCGGCATCTCGGTGCACGACCTGCACGCGCTGATCACGCGCAGCTACTCCTACTCGGAGCTGTCGATGCGAGCTGCTGGAGAACGTGCTCGACATGCTCGACGGGCGCTATCCATCGAAGGAGTTCGGCGAGCTGCGCGCGCGCATCGTGTGGGATCGCCTCGCCGGCACGATCCGCGCGCGCAAGGGCTCGCGCCAGCTGGCGTCGCCAACGCGGGCACGATCCCCGACCGCGGCCTGTACGCGGTGACGCTGCCCGACGGGCGGCGCGTCGGGCGAGCTGGACGAGGAGATGGTCTACGAGGCGCGCCCCGGCCAGGCGTTCCTGCTCGGCGCCTCGACCTGGCGCATCGAGGAAATCGGCCGCGATCGCGTGATCGTCACGCCCGCGCCCGGCGCGCCCGGCGCGGTGCCGTTCTGGAAGGGCGACTCGGTCGGGCGCCCGAAGGAGCTCGGCGAGGCGATCGGCGCGTTCTCGCGCTGGGCGGTCGAGCAGGAGCCGGAGACGCTGCAGCGCGACTACGACCTCGACGAGCGCGCCGCGCGCAACCTGCTCGCCTACCTGCGCGAGCAGCAGGAGGCGACGCGCGTGCTGCCGAGCGAGCGCACGATCGTGCTCGAGCGCTTCCGCGACGAGATCGGCGACTGGCGGCTGTGCGTGCTGTCGCCGTTCGGCGGGCGCGTGCACTCCGCGTGGGGCCTTGCGATCTCCGCGCGCATCCGCGAGCGCCTGGGTCTGGAGGCCGACGCGATCACCTCCGACGACGGCATCGTGCTGCACCTGCCCGACCTCGACGCCGACGACGCCGAGGCGCTGCCGTCGGCCGCCGAGCTGATCATGCTCGAGCCCGAGGAGGTCGAGCCGGCGATCACCGCCGAGCTCGGCGGCTCGGCGCTGTTCGGCGCGCGCTTTCGCGAGAACGCCTCGCGCGCGCTGCTGATCCCGCGCGCCTATCCCGGCAAACGCACGCCGCTGTGGCAGCAGCGCCTGAAGGCGCAGAACCTGCTCGAGGTCGCGCGCCGCTACGCCGACTTCCCGATCGTGCTGGAGACCTACCGCGAGTGCCTGCGCGACGTGCTCGACGTGCCCGGGCTGGAAGCGCTGCTGCGCTCGCTGCATTCGCGCGAGATCTCGCTGGTCGAGGTCGAGACGCCGACCGCCTCGCCGTTTGCCTCCTCGCTGCTGTTCGACTACGTCGCGACGTACATGTACGAGGGCGACACGCCGAACGCCGAGCGCCGCGCCGCGGCGCTGTCGCTCGACCGCGACCTGCTGCGCGAGCTGCTCGGCCAGGAGGAGCTGCGCGAGCTGCTCGACCCCGAGCGCGCTCAGGCGCGTCGAGGACGACCTGCAGCACCGCTCCGAGATCACCCGCGCGACCGGGCGCGACGGGCTGCACGACGTGCTGCGCCACGTCGGCGACCTGAGCGCCGAGGAGCTCGCCGAGCGCGTGTTCGAGGGCGTCGAGGCACAGCCGCTGCTCGCCGAGCTGGAGCGCGAACGACGCGCGATCCGGGTGCGCGTCGGTGGCGAGCGAGCGCTGCTGGCAGCCGACGAGGCGGGGCTGTACCGCGACGCGCTGTCGGTCGCGCCGCCGGGCGGCCTGCCCGAAGCGTTTCTCGCCGACGTGCCCGACGCGCTGCGCGTGCTCGTCGCGCGCTACGCGCGCACGCACGGGCCGTTCACCACCGACGAGCTGCGCGATCGCTATGGCGTCGACGCGAGCGCCGTGCTGCGCGAGCTCGAGCGCGACGGCGAGATCGTGCGCGGCGAGCTGCGACCCGGAGGCAGTGGGCGCGAGTGGTGCGACGTCGAGGTCCTGCGGCGCCTGCGGCGCGCGTCGCTGGCGGCGCTGCGCAAGGAGATCGAGCCGGCCGACCAGCGCAGCCTGGCCGCCTTCCTGCCCTCCTGGCAGGGCGTCGACCGGCACGCGAGCGCCGGCGCCGGGATCGACCGCCTGCGCGAAGTGCTGGTGCCGCTGCAGGGTCTCGCGCTTCCGGCCGAGAGCTGGGAGCGCGACGTGCTGCCGCGTCGCACGGGCGCCTACTCGACGTCGTGGCTGGACATGCTGTGCGCAAGCGGGGAGCTCGTGTGGGTCGGCGCGGGACCGCTCGGCCGCTCGGGGCGCGTCGCGCTGTACTTCCGCGAGGACGCGCCCTTGATCGGACCGCCGCCGAGCTCCGAGCGCCGCGCGGCGGGCGCCGGCGAGGCGGCGACAGACACGCCCGAGCACGCATCTCCTGCGCGCGCGCTTGGCGCACAGCCCATGCTTCTTCAGCGACCTGCTCGCCGAGCTCGACGTTCCCGCGGAGGCGTTGCGCGAGGCCTTGTGGGACCTGGTGTGGGCCGGCGAGGCGACCAACGACGCGTGGGCGCCGCTGCGCGCGCCGCGGCTGGCGCTCGCTCGCGCGCGTCCCGAGCGACGCGCCTCTCCGCGACGGTTCGGCGCGCGCCGCAGCGGCGCGCAGAGTCAGGTGCAGGGCCGCTGGTCGCTGACCGAGCCGATCTTCCGGACGGCCGCTGCGGCGCCGGGCGGCGCCGGAGCCCGAGCGGCGTCGCGCGCTTGCCGAGCTGCTGCTCGAGCGCTACGGGATCGTCACGCGAGAGCAGGTGCTCGCCGAGGGCGTCAAGGGCGGCTTCGCGATGCTGTACGACACGTTCGCCAACCTCGAGACGCTCGGCGTGTGCCGGCGCGGGTACTTCCTCGAGGGCATGGGGGGCGCGCAGTTCGCATTGCCGGGCGCCGTCGAGCGGCTGCGCTCGTCGCGCGCGGGCTCCGTCGGCGACGGCGCGCAGGGTGGCCCCAGCGCGCTCGTGATCGCCGCGGCCGATCCCGCGCAGCCCTATGGCGCGGCGCTGCCGTGGCCCAAGCGCGCGGACGGGGAGCGCCGTCCCGCGCGCGTGGCTGGCGCCTACGTCGTGACGATCTCCGAGCAGCCCGTGCTGTACCTAGAGCGCGGCGGGCGCGGCCTGTTGACGCTCGCGGACGCGCGCGCGGATACGCGCGAGACGGTCGCGCAGGCGCTGCAGGCGCTCGCGCGGCGGTGCGTGCCGGACGCGTGCCAAAGCTCGCGCTGGAGCGGATCGACGGCGCGCCGGCGGTCGGCTCGGAGCTCGCCGACTCGCTGCTCGAGCTCGGCTTCCATCCAGGCCCGCGGCGGCTCACGCTCAGCGCCTGAGCGCGCGCAGGCGCCTGGCGCGCGCACGCATGCGGTGTGATCTGAGCGGCCTCGCCAGGCGTTCGATGCGCATCGGCCAGCGTCTCGTCGCGCGGCCGCTCCAGGTCGTACGAAAGCCTTTCAGTTGCCGCCGCCCAGCCGACTCAAAGTGCCGCTTTTAGTGGCAAGAGACATCGATACATAGGCTCGACCCGTTCCGGTATAAAGAATCGGGGCGCCTCAAAGTAGACTTGCGTCTATTGACCGAATGGTCTATTATCTCAAATCGTGGGGATGAGCGGAACTCATAGGGGACCTACACCCATCTACCGGAGCCTCCCGCACGGCCCCAACGGCATGACCCGCGACGACGTGGCTCGCAACCAGCGCGCTCGCATGTACGGGGGCATGATCGAGGCGGTATCCGAACGCGGTTACGCGCGCACCACGGTCGCCCACGTGATTGGGCTCGCGGGGGTGTCGCGTAGGGCCTTCTACGAGCAGTTCCCCAACAAGGAAGCGTGTTTCCTGGCGACGTACGACATCGTCGTCGCGCGTGCGCGCAAGCTCGTGCTCGACGCGTGGGGGCAGGAGCGCGGCTGGGCGAATCGCCTGCACGGCGCCTGCCGAGCGCTGCTCGACGACGTCGCCGGCTCGCCAAAGGGCCCGCGCTTGGTGCTGGTCGACTCGCTGGGCGTCGGACCGAAGGCGCGCGAGCGGATGACGCTGGCCGCGACCACGTTCGAGCGCGTAGTGGCGATGGCCTTCCAGGCCGACCCGGCCGGTGAAGAACTGTCGCCGCTGACGGTGCGGGCGCTCGTGGCGGGTATCCGCCACATCGCCTTCACGCGCCTGTACGAGGAGCGCGAGCAGGAGCTGTACGCGCTCACCGACGAGGTGCTCGACTGGATCGAGTCGTATCGCTCGCCGGCGGCCAAGCGCTTGAACGTGTCGGGCCTCGTGCACCCGGAGCCCGTGCAGCCGCAGGCCGCGGCCTTCCTGGCCAATGACGAAAAGCGTGCGCGAGCGCTCAGCGCGCTAGTCCATCTCACCCTCGACGAGCGCTACAGCGAGCTGAGCGACCCCCAGATCGCGCAGTTCGCGGGCATCTCGACGGAGGCCTTCCACAAGCAGTTCGCCAGCAAGGAGGCGTGCTTCTTGGCTGTGCTCGACGAATTCGTCGCCGAAGCGATGCACGCGGTCAAGGCCGCGATCGAGCACGCGTCCAGCTGGCCCGAGGCGGTGCACCTCGCCGTGCGCGCGTTGATCGAGTACTTCGCCTCGCACGAGGCGCTCAGCCGGCTCGCCTTCATCGACATCTTCGACGTAGGGCCGGGAATGATCGGGCGGATGACGCGTTCGATCGAAGACTTCACGAAGCTGCTCGACGACCTCGGCCCAGAGGCACGACGCGGCCCGCTGGTCGCGCGCGAAGCGGTGACGGGCGCGATCTGGGGAGTCGTGTCGAGCTACACCGCGCACGATCGCGTGCGTCAGCTTCCGCGCCTGGTCGACCAGCTCACGTTCATCGTGCTGGCTCCCTACCTCGGCCCGAAACCGGCGATCGAGACGATCGAGGCCGCGCGCAAGCCGCTGCCCGAAGACTACTAAGCCGACGCGCACATCTGCGATCGTGGGCGCGATGGCTCCGCCTTCGCTCAAGCCCCTCCGCCCCGGCGGGCCCCGCCGCGTCGGCCACAAGGGCGCCGCGCACATCGAGCCCGGCAACACGCTCGCCAGCTTCGACGCGGCGCTGCGCCACGGCGTCGACATGATCGAGCTCGACGTCCTCCGCGACCGCGCGGGCGGTGGCCTGGTCGTGGCGCACGACTACGAGGACGTGAGCGAGCGCACGCCGCTGCGTTTCGAGCAGGCGCTCGAGCACCTCGCCGGGGAGGCCTTCTCGGGACTCGAACTCGACGTCGACGTGAAGCTGCCCGGCTACGAGCTGCGCGTGGTCGAGGCGCTCAGAGAGTTCGGCCTCGTCGAGCGATCGCTCGTCAGCTGCATGTACCCCGAAGCGCTGGCGAGCATCCGCGCGGCCGAGCCGGCGCTGCGCCTGGGCTGGTCGGTGCCTCGTGTGCGCCGCGACTACACCACCGACATGCTGACCGCGATCCCTGCGCTGGCGATCTTGACCGGCTACCGCGCGGCGCTGCCGGCACGCGCTCGCGCCGCGCTGCGCGACGGGCGCTTCGACGCGATCATGGCGCATTGGCGAGTAGTCACGCCAAGGCTCGTGCGCGCGGTTCGGGAAGGCGGCGGCGAGCTGTACGTGTGGACGGTCGACGAGACTGCGCGCATCGCCAAGCTGACGGCGATGGGCGTCGACGGGATCATCACGAACGACCCGCGTCTGTTCTAGCCGATCACGCAGCTGATCGCCGAGAAGCCGGGTGGGTCAGAGCCCGCCAGGCTGTCGCGCCCGGCGCTGGTCGGACGCGACACCTGCACGAGCACGCTGTTGCCGCGACGCCACTCGAAGCTGACGACGCCGCGCAGCGTGACCGGGGACTGTCCCGCGGCGGGACTCAGCTGAAAGCTGCGGCCGGCCTGGCGCGAGGAGGCGCCGGTGCCGACGGCCGTATAGCTCGAGGGCGATTCGCCGGCGAGGTCGGTCCAGGCTTTCGTCTTGGCGTTCATGTACTGCAGGCGGAAGCGCATGAACATCATGTCGTGGTCGTGATGGTCGCCGGGCATCGAGCCGCGGATGCCGACGGTGTTGAGTTGATCGGGAGCGTTGCAAACGTCGATCGTCGACCACAACAGGCGCGAGCGAAGCAGCGCGGCCGTTTCACTGGTGAGCAGCGAGCGGGTCGCGTGCGGTGACGCGAGCGCGCTCGGCACACCAGGCGCGCTCACCAGCAGCCCGATCGCGAGCCCGACGGGCACGAGCGTCGCGGCGCGGGCGCCGCCGGCTCTGCAAAAAGCTGTCGTGAGCGGCGAGTCCATATGCTTGAAGATACCCTCGTCGCGGCTGCAGTTGCGGCCCGCGCGCCGTCGTGGCGGCGCGCGCTGGAAGGACGCGCGGCGCGCGTTGTCCAGCGGGCGGATGTCTGTGATATGCCTGCCTGATGGCCGCGATGAGTTCACAGGAGGTGGTCGAGCTCCTCGGCGGTGTCCCGGTGTTCTCGACGCTCGTCCACGAGGACCTCGAGCGAATCGCGCAGTTCGCGGTGCCGCGCGAGTTCGAGCCCGGGGAAGTCGTGTTCCGCGAGGGCGACGAGAGCGACACATGCTACGTCGTTCACGACGGACGAGCGCGCGCAATCCGCACGCACACCGGCGGGCGCACGTTGACGCTTGCGACGTTCGGACCGGGTGACATCTTCGGCGAGCTCGCGCTGTTCGAGGACGAGCGCCGCTCGGCGACCGTCGAAGCGATCGAGCGGACAGCCGTGGTGGCGGTGCTCGGCCCGGACATGCGGCGGCTGATGTCAGAACACGCCGAGATCTCGGCGCGCCTGGTGATCGCACTCGGCAGGCGCCTGCGGGAGACCAACGAGCGGCTCTCGCGCCAGTCCTTCCAGACAGTGCAGAGCCGCGTCGCGGTCGTGCTCAGCGAGCTCGTCGAGCAGGAGCGAAGCGTGTGACGAGCAGGGAGACGTGCTGGTGACGGCCACGCAGGCCGACCTCGCTCAGCTGGCCGGATCCTCGCGCGAGTCCGCGAGTCGCTTCCTGGCTGTGCTCGAGCGTGCCGGTGTGATCTCGCAAGGAAGGGGGCGCCTGGTCGTGCACGATCCGGACGCGCTCAAGCAGTATGTCTTCTAGGCGTGCGCGCGGTCGCCGGCGCGGAGGCGGGCGGCCGGAGCGCGAGCGCTCGGCCGGCGGCGTGGTCGTGCGCGGGGAGCAGATCGTCGTGATCGTGCCGACCCGCCGCGCGTCTGACGGCTCGCGCGTGCTGGCGCTACCGAAGGGCCATATCGATCCGGGGGAGACGGCTCTGCAGGCGGCGCTGCGCGAGGTGCGCGAGGAGACGGGCGTCGTCGGCGAGCCCGTGCGCGAGCTCGGCGAGGCGCGCTACTGGTACCGCCGCGACGGCCGGACGATCCCCAAGTCGGTGCTGTTCTTCCTGTTCTCGTACGTGGCGGGCGACACCGACGACCACGACGACGAGGTCGAGGAGGCGCGCTGGATCGGGCTGCGCGACGCGCAGAGCGAGCTCAGCCACGCGGCCGAGCGCGAGATGGTCGCACGAGCTGCGGCTTTCGTGGAGGAACAGCGCAAAGACCGATAGCCTGCGCTCCGTGCAGGTGCTCAACTTCTACTCGACGATCTTCGCCGACGAGCTCAAGCGCGGTCGCAAGACGGCGACGATTCGACTCGGCGACAAGTCGGGCAAGTACCGCAAGAACCAGGCCGTGCTCGTGACGATCGGCTACCAATACTCGCCGCGCGAGCGCATCTTCGAGGCGGTGATCGACCAGGTCGAGGTGATGAAGCTCGCCGACCTGTCGCCGCGCGACATCAAGCACGACAACCCCGAGTTCCGCCGCCACGAGGAGCTGATCAACTTCCTCGAGCAGATCTACGGCCGCTCCGTCTCCGTCGAGGACACCGTCACCGTCGTGCGCTTCTCGCAGATCCTCGAGAACCCGACCGGCATGACCGCTGCGATGAAGGGCTTCGGCGGCGCTCAGAACTGAAGGGGTGCGCCCGCCGGACGCTCGCCGCGGGCGCTGGCACTTTTCCGCTCAAGTGCCGATTTCCCTTGATAGAGCCCCGCGTGCTCTATATATTGAGAGGACCGTTGGCACTCTCAGCCGAGAGTGCCAGAGGCGGATCGCTTCCCTCCGTAATCGGCTAGGGAGCCCGCGAGACGCCGGAAGCACTCTCTATACGGAGGTTTTTCAAGATGAAGCTGAAGCCCCTGAGCGATCGCCTGATCGTGCGGGCGATCGAGGAGGAGCAGACCACCGCAAGTGGGCTCGTGCTCCCCGACACTGCCAAGGAGAAGCCGCAGAAGGGTGAGGTCGTGGCCGCCGGCGACGGCCGCCTCGACGACGACGGCAAGCGCATCCCGCTGGACGTTAAGAAGGGCGACGAGGTCCTCTACAGCAAGTACGGCGGGACCGAGATCAAGATCGACGGGGAGGACCTGCTCGTGTTGCGCGAGTCCGACGTCCTTGCCCTCGTCGAGGCATAAGGAGAACTGAGAACAGATGGCTCACAAGGAGATCAAGTACAACTCAGAGGCGCGTACGGCGCTCGAGGCGGGTGTCGACGCGGTCGCTAACGCGGTCAAGGTCACGCTCGGCCCGAAGGGTCGCTACGTCGTGCTCGACAAGAAGTTCGGCGCTCCCACGATCACCAACGACGGTGTCACGATCGCTCGTGAGATCGAGGTCGAGGATGTGTTCGAGAACCAGGGCGCACAGCTCGTGCGCGAGGTCGCCACGGCGACCAACGACGTCGCCGGCGACGGCACGACCACGGCGACGGTGCTCGCCCAGGCGATCGTTCGCCAGGGCCTGAAGAACGTCGCGGCCGGCGCCAACCCGCTGGCGCTCAAGCGCGGCATCGAGAAGGCCGTCGAGGAGGTCGTCGGCAACATCGCCTCGCAGTCCAAGGAGGTCTCCGGCAAGGACCAGATCGCTCGCGTCGCGACGATCTCGGCCGGCGACGAGGAGATCGGCGACGTGATCGCCGACGCGATCGACAAGGTCGGCAAGGACGGCGTGGTCAACGTCGAGGAGGGCCAGACGTTCGGCATGGACCTCGAGTTCACCGAGGGCATGCAGTTCGACAAGGGCTACATCTCGCCCTACATGGTCACCGACCAGGACCGCATGGAGGCGACGCTGGAGGACCCCTACATCCTGATCGCCAACTCGAAGATCGGCTCGGTGCGCGACGTGCTGCCGGTGCTCGAGCAGGTGATCCAGAGCGGCAAGCCGATCCTGATCATCGCCGAGGACGTCGAGGGCGAGTCGCTCGCGACGCTCGTGGTCAACAAGCTGCGCGGCACGTTCACCGGCGTGGCCGTCAAGGCCCCCGGCTTCGGCGACCGCCGCAAGCGGATGCTCGAGGACATCGCGATCCTCACGAACGCCGAGGTGATCACCGAGGAGATGGGCCTGAAGCTGGAGAACACGCAGCTGTCCCAGCTCGGCCGCGCACGTCGCGTCGTCGTCGGCAAGGACGAGACGACGATCGTCGACGGCGCCGGTGACGCGACGGCGATCAAAGGCCGTATCAACCAGATCAAAGCCGAAATCGAGAACACCGACTCGGACTTCGACCGCGAGAAGCTGCAGGAGCGCCTGGCGAAGCTGTCCGGCGGCGTCGCAGTGGTCAAGGTCGGGGCGGCCACAGAGACGGAGATGAAGGAGAAGAAGCACCGCGTCGAGGACGCGCTGCAGGCGACTCGGGCGGCGCTCGAGGAGGGCATCGTGCCCGGCGGCGGCGTCGCGCTGCTGCAGGCCACCTCGTCCGTCAAGGTCGACGCCAACGGCGCCTCGGCCGACGGCTCCGACGACGAGCGCACGGGCGCGCGCATCGTGCTGCGCGCTCTCGAGGAGCCGCTGCGTCAGCTGGCCGAGAACGCGGGCCTGGAGGGCTCGGTCGTGGTCAACGACGTGCGCAAGGCCAAGAAAGGCTACGGTCTGAACGCCGCCACGAACGAGATCGTCGATCTCGTCGCCGCCGGCGTGATCGACCCGGCCATGGTCACGCGCTCGGCGCTGCAGAACGCCGCGTCGATCGCCAAGAACATCCTCACGACAGAGGCGATCGTCGCCGAGCTGCCCGAAAAGGAAGGCGCGGGCGCGCCCGGCGGCATGCCCGACATGTCGGGGATGATGTAGGCAACACTGTCTGTGCAGTGCGCCCGTCCTCCCGGACGGGCATTGCGAGGGCCCGGCGCGATGCCGGGCCCTCGGTCTTTGCGGGAGTTGTTTCTCACCGCTTGCGAGGAGAATCCCCGTGTCGTGCGGCCTGCGGGGAGGCGCGGCGGCGACGTCGTCGACGCTGTTTGACAGCGCCCTGAGCCGGCTGTACGTTCGCTGAGAATGTCCTGACAGTCCGAACCGCACCGGCGGTCGGCTGTCAGCCGATGCCCGATGCGAGCGAGGCGAAGCCCGACACGACCTGGTTTGAGCGGCGTCGCCGGCAAATGGCGTGCGCCCCAGCTCGTGGTCGTGCTGTGTCTCGTGTTGGCGAGCGCGACTCCGATCGCGGGATGCGGCAGCTCGGGCGCCGGATCGCCTCCGCTGGTCGGGTCCGGCTACGCAAACGTCAACTCCTCCAACACGCGCGACGCGAGTGGCGCGATCGACAGCGCGTCGATCTCGCGCCTGGAAACCGCGTGGAGCATGCCGCTGACTGCGAAAAGCCAGTACGGCAGCTACGCGTCGACGCCGGTGATCAGCAACGGAGTCGTCTACTCACAGGATCTCGCCTCCAACGTCGAGGCGATCGACCTGCACACGGGCAAGGTGCTTTGGCGGCGATCCTATGAATCTCCCGACGAGGGACCGAACGGCGTCGTGGTGGCCAACGGCCGCGTGTTCGGCGCGACTGCGACCGCGGCGTTCGCGCTCGATCAGAAGACCGGTCGACAACTGTGGTCGGTGACGCTCGCACGCAACGAACACGAGGGCATCGACATGGCTCCCGGCTACCACGAAGGGATCGTGTACGTGTCGACGGTGCCGGGGAACGTGAACCAGTTCTACCGCGGCGACGGCGTCGGCGTCCTGTGGGCGCTCGACGCACGAACGGGGCGCAGGCTGTGGCACTTCGCCACGGCGCCGGAAGACCTGTGGTCGGCGAGCCACGTCGAAGTCAACTCGGGCGGCGGGCTGTGGTACCCACCTGCGTTCGACGACCAAGGCTCGATGTACGTCGGCACCGGCAATCCTGGGCCGTTTCCCGGCACGCCGCAGTACCCGTGGGGATCGAGCCGGCCCGGGCCGGACCTGTACACCGATTCGATCGTGAAGCTCGACGCCAGGACCGGACGGCTCGAGTGGTACTACCAGTTGACGCCGCACGACCTGTATGACTGGGACCTGCAGGACCCGCCGATGCTCGTCGAAGAGAACGGGAGGCAGATGGTGCTCGCGGCGGGCAAGGCCGGAATCGTGGTGGCGCTCGATCGGCGCAGCGGGCGCTTGCTGTGGAAGCGCCCTGTCGGCACCCACAACGGCCACGACCGTGATTCGTTGTACGCGATGAAGGGCGAAGTCGGCAGGTTGAAGTCGACCGAGACCGTGTATCCGGGCTTTCTCGGCGGGGTGATCGCTCCGATGTCCACGAACGGCTCGACCGTGTTCGTCCCGGTCGTCAACCTGCCGGTGAGCATCGCGAACCAATCCGTGCAGCACGAAGGCCCCACCTCGACCGGCGAACTCGTGGCGCTCGACGTCGCGACCGGCCGCCTGAAGTGGAGGCACGCATTCTCCTCGCCCGCGTTCGCCGCGGCGACGACCGTCAACGACCTCGTGTTCACGACGACGTTCAACGGGATGATGTACGCGTTCGACGCGAACACAGGGAAGCCGGCGTTCGAACTCCAGCTTCCGGCCGGCTCGAACAGCGGCATCGCGGTGTCCGGCGACATGCTCGTGGCCACGGCCGGCGTCGAACAGTCTTCGGGACAGACCGCCGAAATGATCGCCTACAAGCTCGGCTCCGGGAGCGGTTGAGAGCTCACGCAGGGCTTTGCATGCTCGTCGTCGTCGTCGAGCAGCAGTGGCTCGAGCACGCGGTTGGCGAGCCGGCCAGGCTGCCGAGGTTGGCAACCCCGGGCCCTGGCTCAGCGCCGCCAGCCCGGGAACGTGTAGACGAGGCGAGACGCCCTTCAGCTCGAGGAATCGTCCGATCGGGATCTCTGCGTCGGGCGGTGCGTCCCACAGTGCGCCCCGTGCGACGCTCGATCTCCTCTCGCGCACGCGCCGAGAGTAGCTCGCGCAGCTGTGCCAGCGCGTCGAAGCCGGTGCAGTTGACGACGAAGTCGTGGCGGGCGCAGACGGGCTCGTCGGTCGAGCTGTGCGCGTGGAGCGAAACGCATCGCTGTCGGCCCGCAGGAGACGTGCAGGACGCGACCGATGACGAAGCGACAGGCCTCGTCATAGGCGAGGCTCGCGAGGCTGTTGGGATCGAAGACCCCGCGGTCGCAGTGCTTGACGAAGTCACGGCGCAGCTGGAGATCGAGCGAGCTCCATCGACGTCGTCCGGGTTGGAGAAGACGCGATTCTCCAGGAAGCTCTCGCCGCGGCTCAGCGGCAGGCCGGTGGTGTAGACCGTCAGCTGGGCGTCGGGCCTGAAGGCCCGCAGGAACGCGACGCAGCTGAGCGCGCTCTCGCCGCCACCGACGATCGCGATGTCGGCGCTCGGGTCGGGGGGGATGCGCGCGAACTCGTTGCGCCTGCTGTCGCAGTGGAAGATCCGCGGCGCGGCATCGGGATCGTGCGCGAGCGGGCGGTGGACGCCGGGGCCGGTGAGCGCGAGGGCACCGCAGCTCGTAGCGCTGCGCCCGCCGAGGACTCGGCGACGTCGACGCGCCCAGCCGGCCGGCGCTGCGTCTGCGGCGACACCTGCGTGACGCGGCCGCGCACGAGCGTTGACGCCTTGATTGGCGCGTGACAGGACCCAGGCGAGGTACCGACCGTACTCGCGGTGCTGCACGGCGGGCGAGCCGGCATTACCCAGCGGGCATAGCCGCGCTTGCTCGATGAGGTACTGCTGCCAGGAGAAGGGCGGCATCGCGCGATCGATCGCGCCGCCCGCCGCCTCGAATACCTGGTGGCTCTGGTAGGGGAATCCGACGTCCTTGATCGGGGTGATCGCCAGCGGCTCCTCACCCGAGGTCATCCCGTTGCGCCCCGACCACGACGCAGCAGGTTCGGTCGCCTCGATGATCGTCAGCGGCGATCGGCGCCGAGGCCGAGGCTGTTGAGGATGTGGACCTTGGTCGCGATCGCGGCGGCCTTGGCCCCGGCGCCGACGACGATCAGATCGGCTCACGGTCCTCGGACGCTTCCTGCGCCGACCGGCGCTCAGCGGACAGCTCGGCGACTCATCGCGCTCCGATGCCACCGACGGCGCGGCTCGGCGCCGCGCCGCCTCGGGAGTGCGGGCACGGTCGATCTGTGCGGGCGCGCGCCCGACGGCGACCGCGAGGGCGCGCCGGTCGGGGACGAAGGCGATCGAGCTCCGGGCCACTCGCTCGGAGCGCCGCTCGACCGGGCGCAGCTCCACCTCGCGCGAGCACGGTCTGCATCACCTGCTTCATCTCCAGCTGCGCGAAGCTAGCCGCGAGGCAGCGGCGCACGCCGCCGCCGAAGGGAATCCACGTGTAGGTGCCGGCGGGCGCTCCAGGAAGCGCTCGGGCAGGAAGCTGCGCGGCTGCGGGTAGATCTCGTTCGCGGCGGTGAATCAGGTAGACGCACGGGGCGACCGTGGCGCCGGCGCGGGATCGTGTAGCCGCCGAGCCGCATCGGCGCGAGCAGCCGCCGCACGACGAGCGGCACCGGCGGACACAGGCGCAGCGTCTCCTTGATGACGGCGTCCAGGTAGCGCCTCTCCTCGCCCGCGCGAACCTCCTCGCGCAGGCGCGCGAGCTTGTCGGGGTGGCGCAAGAGGCGCTCGAACGCCCACGCCAGCGAGGTCGAGGTGGGCCCGTCGATCAGCAGCGTGATCAGTTCGTCGCGCAGTTCGCGCTCGCTCAGCGGCGAGCCGTCCTCGTGGTGGCGCCGGCTCGAGCATCGAGACGATCTCCTCGCGCTCGCGCGACGCCTCGGTCGGCGCGGCGGCCGCCGGACCTCCTCGAGCACGGCGCTCCTCGACGGGCCCCATCACGGCCCGAAAGCTGCGGTTGCGGACCATCGAGCGCGGGCCGAGGGCCGCCAGCAGGGTCTGGCGCGCGCGGGTCGTTCATCCATGCGGTCAGCTCGCCTGAGCAGCTCGCGCAGGCGCCTCAGGTGATCGGTGTCGAGCTCGCCGAAGACGGCGCGCATGATCACCTCGAGCGTGATCGCCTGCATCCGCGGCCACAGCGCGAAGGGCTCCCCGAGCGGCCAGCTCGCGATCTCGCGGCGCGTGACCTCGGAGGTCATCTCGTGCGTAGCGCTCCATGCGCTGACCGTGAAAGGAGGGGAGCATGCGCCTGCGGTGGGTCATGTGCTCGGGCTCCTCCAGCAGCATCACCGAGCGCGCTCCGAGAATCGGCCCGAGGAGACTGTTTGCTTCACCGACGCCGACGTAGGTGTGCGTCGGCGGTGAAAACCTGCTTGACGTCCTCGGGATCGCATAGGAATACCCACGTGCCCGCGTGGCGGATGCGCAGGGTAAAGGGGTCGCCGTAACGCTGTGTGACAGCGCTCCATGAAAGGCAGCGGACGCTCGCGCCCAGCCGACGGCCTGCAGGGCGCTGGGCATACGCGGCCCGGGGGGCAGTGGCGGTGCGCGGCGGGTCACGGGCAAGAGAGCGTTTGCCGCTCATGTTTCCCTCTCGACCCTCGCGCTCATGTTTCTCTCTTCACGTACGCGCATGTCTCCCTGTTGGAGACTTACGCGCGTGTTCTGTCTTGCTAGGGAGTTTCGCTTGATAGAAGCCACTTTGGAGCGATTTAAGGGCGCATTTCTCGCCATTCAAGACACCCGATAGAGCGCACAAAATGATCCGGCGCAGGCATGGAAGGTGGAATGGGCCAACGGAAGAATCGGATGCGTGGAACGTTCAGAGCAGTGGAGCATGCGAGCGGGCAAACGACTTGGCAGGGCACCAGTGCCTTAATCGGTTAAAGGGACGGCCTTAAAAGCCGGTGATCCGGGTTCGAGCCCCGGCTGGTGCATTGGCTAATCGAGACGTCCGGGCGCCCTGCCTATGGCAGCCAATCTGTTCGACTACTTCGAGGAGGTACCGACGCGCGACGGCGAGAGCGCCGCCACTGGGCGGCGCGCGCGCCGCTGCGCCCGCACGAGCGCTTCGACCTGAAGCTCGTGCCGCGGTGCCCGAGCTGGCGAGACGGACGCGGCCTCGCTGCGAGGCGCTCGAGCGGATCGAGCCGAGCCGTGGGTGCGACGCGGTCGATGCGAACGGCGACGGCGTCGACGGTGCGCCTCGACGACGAGCTGGATCGAGGCGACCGGCGGCCGCACTCGAGGCGGGCGGCAGCGCCGAGGCGACGCTCGCGGACCTCGCCGCGGGCAGCGCTACTCGGTCCAGTTCTGGGACGCCAACACGACCAAGGCGCTGCACGTCGGTCACCTGCGCAACCTGGCGATCGGCAACGCGCTCGCCGCGGCGCTGGCGCAGGCCGGCGCCAGGTCGAGCGCCGCAGCCTGATCTCCGACGCCGGCCGCAGCATGGGCGAGGCGATGGCGGGCGTGATGAACAGCGGCCGCCACGCGCACGCGTGGCTCGACGGCGACGAGAAGAGCGACCACTTCGTCGGGCCTCTGCTACGCCGACTACGTCGCGGCCGGCGGCTCGTTCGGCGGACGAGGGCCGAGCACCCCGAGGACTCGCTGACGCGCGAGCTGACGCTCCACGACGACGAGGCCGACGAGCTGCTCAAGCGGGTCCTGGGCGGCGACCGGGAGGCGCTGGAGCTCTGGTAGAAGACGCGCGCCTGGGTGATCGCCGGCCAACGCAAGACGCTCGCGCGGCTCGGGATCGCCTTCGACAGGGTGTTCTTCGAGTCCGACTTCCTGCCCGAGGCCGCCGAGCTGACGCGCCTCGCGGCCTGCGCGACGGGATGCTGCGCCGCCGCGAGGACGGCGTCGTCATCTACCCGACCGAGCGCGAGGAGTTCGAGGAGCTCCCGCTGGTGCGCGCCGACGGGCTGCCGACCCAGCACATGCGCGCGCTCGCCTACTGGATGGCGGCGCCGGAGCTCGGAGGACATCACCTCGCTGCAGGTCTGCGGCACCGAGTGGGTCGCGCACGTCACCTGCAGGCGCCAGCTGATGGACGAGCTGCTGCCCGGCGCCGAACGGCAGCCCGGCCGCCCATGCACCCGACCCACGACATCTTCCACGGGATGGTCTCGCGGCAGAAGCGGGCGATCGCCTCGAGCGACGGGCGCGCTGCTGATCGACGAGCTGGCCGAGTGGCTCGAGGCGCAGCTCGACGCGGACCCGGAGCGACGCGAGGTGCGCCGCAGGCCAGCCCGCGCCGAACGGGTCGCGGCGCAGGTCGTGCTCGGCTACTTCCTCCCGCAGGCGGTCACGCCGCGGATCGACTTCGAGCCCGAGAAGCTGCTGGCGAGCGGGCGAGAGCCTCGGCTGGGACCTGGCGCGCGCGCGGCGCACCGCGGCGTCACGCGCGACGGCGCCGCGACGGCGCGCGGCCGGCTGAGGACCCCGACTACCGCTTCGCGGTCGTCCAGTCGCGAGCTCTACCGCCGCCACCTGCGCCTCGCGGTCGCAACGGCTCGACGCTGTGCCGCTGGCGCGCTACCTCTCCCACTTCGCGCGCTGGCATCTGGAGGGCGATCGCAGCGAGCACGTCGAGCGTGTCGTCCAGACGCTGCTCGACGCAGCGCGCGCGGCCTCGGGCTGGAGGCGGCGCGATGAGCACGCTGCTGGTCGACAACTACGACTCCTACACCTACAACGTCTTCCATCTGCTGGCGGCGGCCTCCGGCGAGGAGCCGATCGTGGTCAACAACGACGCGGTCTCCTGGCGGGTGCTGTCGCGCTCGAAGTTCGACGCGATCGTCCTCTCGCCCGGGCCCGGCCGCCCGGAGCGCTGGCACGACTTCGGCGTCTGCGCGGACATCCTCCGCTACAGCGAGATCCCGGTGCTCGGGGATCTGCCTCGGCCACCAGGGGATCGGCAACCTGCTCGACGGGGGGGTGGCGACCGCGCCGATGGCGATGCACGGGCGTCTCAGCCAGCGTCCGCCACGACGGCAGCGGCCTGTTCGCCGGCATGCCGCAGGACTTCTCCGTCGTGCGCTACCACTCGCTGGCGGTCACCGGCCCGGTCGGGCCCGAAGGCCACGTCACCGCCTGGACCGACGACGGCGTCGTGATGGGGATCGAGCACGCCGCCGCCCGATGTGGGGCGTCCAGTTCCACCCCGAGTCGATCGCCACCGAGCACGGCGCGCGCTCGTCGAGAACTTCTACGCGCTCGCGCGCCAGTCACCGGCCCGACGACGCTCGCGCCGCCCGCGCGACCGAGGCCGGTGGCGCCGAGCCCAGCCGCGCCCGCGCACGCGCGAGGCGCGAGTGCGGCGTCGACAGCTGCGAGCTGCGCGTGCGCACGGTCGCCGGCGAGCCCTCGACCGAGCAGCTCTTCGAACGGCTCTTCGGCGAGCGCCGAGCACGCCTTCTGGCTCGACAGCGCCGACGCGCCGACGCGGCTCGCCCAGTGCTCCTACATGGGCACGAGCGCCGGGCGCGCGAGCGCTGCGTGCTCGAGTACGACGTGCAGGCAGCGGCCGTGACACGACCGCGCCGGCGACGCGAGCACGGTCGAGCGCGGCTCGATCTTCGACGTGCTCGACCGCGAGCTGGCCGACGCAGCGCGATCGAGCCGCCCGATCGGCTCGACCGCGGCCTGCTGGGCGGCTTCGTCGGCTACCTCGGCTACGAGTGCAAGGCCGACTGCGGCTCGCCCAACGTGCACAGCTCCGACCTCCCCGACGCGCGTGCTGATGCTCGCCAACCGCGTCGTCGCCGTCGACCACGTCGCCAGGCGCACCCACGCTGCTGGCCGCATCTGTGGCGCGGCGACGACGGCCGACGCCGAGCGGCTGGCTCGAGCACGAGCCGAGCGCGGCCGTGCGCGAGGCTGCTCGACGCGGCGCCCGAGCGCCGTCGCGGCGCAGCGAGCGCGCCGCAGTGCGCGCGCTCGACTCTGCCGCCGAGCCGAGCGCCGGTGACGCTTCCGCTGCGGCCGCGGGCGCGACCAGTACCTCGCCGACATCGCACGCTGCCAGGCCGAGCTGGCCGCCGGCGAGTCCTACGAGGTGTGCCTGACCGATCAGATCTCGACCGACGCGAGCCCCGAGCCGTTCGAGCTCTACCGCCTGCTGCGCCGCAGCAACCCGGCGCCGTTCGCCGCCTACCTGAAGCTCGGCGAGCATCGCCATCCTCAGCTCCTCGCCGGAGCGCTTCCTCTCGGTCGACCGCGAGCGCCGCGTCCAGGCGCGCCGATCAAGGGGACCGCTCCGCGCTCCGAGGACCCGGCCGAGGACGCGGCGCTGCGCGCCGAGCTGACGCAGGACGAGAAGACCTACGCCGAGCACCTGATGATCGTCGACCTGCTGCGCAACGACCTCGGCCGCGTCTGCGAGGTCGACAGCGTCCGCGTCCCCGAGCTGATGGTCGTCGAGCCCTACGCGACCGTGCACCAGCTCGATCTCGACGGTCACCGGGCGAGCTCGAAGCCGAGCGCACGCCGGTCGAGTGCGTGCGCGCGTGCTTCCCCGGCGGCTCGATGACCGGCGCGCCGAAGTGCGCACGATGGAGATCATCGACGAAATCGAGCGCGACGCGCGCGGCGTCTACTCGGGCGCGCTCGGCTACTTCGGGCTCGACGGCAGCGTCGACCTCAGCATCGTGATCCGCACGATCGTGATGCGGCCCGGGCGCACGACGATCGGCGCCGGCGGCGCGATCGTGATGCAGTCGGATCCGGAGGAGGAGTTCGACGAGATCCTGCTGAAGGCGCGGCGCCGATGGCGGCGATCGCGCAGGCCGTGACCGGCAGCGGCGCGCCGACGGCATGGACGGTCGAGCTCGAGCCGCGCGGCCGAGGCGGAGGCGGCGCTGCGCGATGAGCAGCGCGGCCTCGATCGCAGCCGGCGACCGCGCTCGCCGCGCGCGCGGCTGGCACGTCCGCGCGCCGGCGCGCGACGACGCCGACGCGGTCGCCGCTGCGCGTGCGCGGAGCTGCTGCTCGAGCTCGGCAGCACGCCGCCGCCGCGGCCCGCGCTCGAGGCGAGCCGTGCGCGACGCTGATCGGCGACCGCGCGCCGGCGCTCGTGCTCGTGGCCGCGGCCGGACGGCGAGATCGTCGGGGTGCTGGCCGCCAGCTGGCCGCGCGCGATCCACGTGCCCGGGCGCGCTACGCGACTGATCCAGGACCTGTGGGTGCAGCCCGGCTGGCGCGAGCCGGGCGATCGGCGCCGAGCCTGATCGATGCGCTCGTCGAGCTCGCGCGCGAGCGTGCGACTGGCGCGCATCGAGGTCGGGCTGCCGCGCGAGAGCTTCGCGCGCATCGCGCGACCGAGGCGTTCTACCTGGCCAACGACTTCGCGCCGCTCGGCCCGCGCATGCGGCAGGATGCTGCTCATGAGCGCAGCTGCTGATGATCGAGCAGCGGCGGCGAGCGCGGCGCCAGCGGTTCCGTGGATCCTCGAGAGCGCGGCCGCAGGACTGCGCGGCCACGACGACGGCGCGGCGTCTGGCCGAGCTGCGCGCGGGGCTGCGTGCGCCATCGCGGCGTGCAGCGCAACGCCGCCGACGTCCAGCGACGACGAGGTCGAGCTCGACGCTGGGCGCGCTGCACGAGCCCGACTACCTCGCCGCGCTCGACGCGCGTGAGCGGCGACGAGCCGGTCGTGATGCCGGAGCTCGCGCCGCCCGGCCTGGCGCCCGACATGCCGGTCTGCGCGGCGCCCGTCGCGGCCGCCCGCGAGGGCGTGCGCACGGCGATCGCCGCCGCGCGGCGGATCGCTCGAGGGGGCGCGCTTCAGCCTACGCGCTCTGCCGTCCGCCCGGCCACCACGCCGGGCCCGCACTGGCTCGGCGGCTACTGCTACCTGAACAACGCCGCCGCCGCGGTGCAGACGCTGCGCGACGGCGGCCTCGCCGCGGTCGGCGATCCTCGACCTCGACCTCCACTACCCGAACGGCACCTCGGCGATCGTCGAGCGCGATGCGGCGACGTCGACGCCTGCACTCGCTGCACGGCGTCGCCCGTCACCAACGTCGCCGTGGCACCGCGGTGCGCGCGCGCGACGCGAGCGCGAGCAGCGTCGTCGACGTTCGACACGCCGCCCGCGGCCGGACGACGTACCTCGCCGCGCTCGCGCGCCTCGCTCGCACGAGCTCGCGCCGATCCAGCCGGCGCTGGTCGTCTGTCGCTCGGCTACGACACCGTCGCCGGCGACCCGCACGGCTCGCTGGAGCTTCGCCGCCGCCGATCTTCGAGCGCGATCGGCGCCTGCTCGGCGGCCTCGCGAGCTGCCGGTCTGCGTGGTCCAGGAGGGCGGCTACGCGCTCGGATCGCTGGCGCGCGTGCAGCCACGCCTTCGCCGACCGGCCTGCTCGACGAGAGCGCGCGTCGCAGCGATGAGCGGCCGCTCGGATGCCCTTCCGCGGGCGGCTCGACGAGATCGACGAGCAGATCGCGCGCCTGCTCGGCGAGCGCTTTGAGATCTGCCGCGAAGTCGCGCTCCACAAGAGCGAGCACGGGATCCCGATGATGCAGCCCGGCCGGGTCGCCGAGGTGCGCGCGCGCTACCTGGAGCGCGGCGCCGAGGTCGATCTACCCGCGCGAGTTCACGGCCGCCCTGTTCGAGCTGATGATCGCCGCGACGTGCAGCATGGAGGACGAGCTGATGGACGCTCCGCGCACGCCGAACCGGCCGAGGCCGGCGCGTCGGTGATCCGCCCGACGTTCATCACGCTCGGACCGACCGGGACGTGCCACGAGAACGCCCTGCTGCGCTATCTCGAGTTCCAAGGCATCGAGTCTTTCGAGCTCGTGCTCGTCGAAGACCTGCTCGACGCAATCGAGCAGGTGCGCGCACGCCCGCACACCTTCCTCGTGCAGTGCAGCGCGCACGTGCAAGTGCACCTGGTCACCGAGCGCTACTACGAGGAGGTGTTCGTGATCGACACATTTCTGTATCCCACCAAGGAGCTCGCGCTGCTGGTCCGCACCGACGTCGGCGATCCCCGCAGCCTCGGCATCGTCTCCGCGACGAGGGGCTACACCGACCTGACGCGCTGGCAGACGGATCGATCGACGAGCCCTCCAAGCCGATCGTCGCGCGGCGCCTGCTCGCAGGAGACTACGACGCGGGGCTGACCCACCTGCACTACGCGCGACGAACATCCCGAGCTGCTGCGCGTGCTGGAGCGTTACGGGCGCATCGATACGACGTGGGTCGTGTACGGGGCCAGCAAGCGCTTCCACGGCCAGGTGATCGGCCAGCGCAACCCGTGGCTGTTCACCGGCGAGCGGCGAGCTGACCGAGCCGTGGCTGCATGAGCGCGAACCAGCCACGCCGGTAGCCCTCGCCGCACGCCGGCACAGCTATGGGGCGGCTAGGCGGAGCTCGGCTGTCGTGTCGTCGGTCGGCGCGTCGAAGGACGTCGCGCGGCCGCGCGACGCGTTCGCTTGCGAGGCGCCGTCGTCCTTCGCACGTGGTGCCTCGTGGCGAGCAGGCGAAGCGCCACGAACAGCAACAGAAAGCCCAGCCAGGCGTACGCGATAAGCCAGACGGTCATCCGATCCCCTTTCAAACTGGCCCGCATCCGACGGGCCGCAGCCGGTATCAGAGCTGCTCGATTAGATACAATGCGTTACCCGGGCCGTCCTCAGCTAAACCGGGGATTACACGGGCCAGGCGCGTCGCCCATTCGCTCATTCGACCGCGCCGACGCTGCGCGGGCCCTCGCCGACGTACTTCGCGGTCGGGCGAATCAGCTTGGCCTCGCGCTTCTGCTCGAGGATGTGCGCCGACCAACCGGCGACGCGGGCGCACGTGAACATCGGCGTGAACAGATCCGGCGGGACTTCCGCGAGGTCGAGGATCACGGCCGACCAGAACTCGACGTTTGTCGCCAGCACGCGGTCTGGCCGGCGGGCGTGAAGCTCGGCGAGCGCGGCCTTCTCCAGCGCCTCCGCAGCCTCGAAGCGCGGCGAGCCGAGTTCGCTGGCCGTCCGGCGCAGCACGCGCGCGCGCGGGTCTTCGGCCCGGTAGATGCGGTGGCCGAAGCCCATCAGCCGGTCGCCGCGGTCGAGCGCGTCGGACACCCACTTCTCGGCGTTGCCGCTCGCTTCGACTTCCTCGAGCATCTTCAGCACGCGAGACGGCGCGCCGCCGTGCAGCGGGCCCGACAGCGCACCGACCGCGGCCGACAGCGCGGCCGCGACGTCGGCACCGGTCGAGGCGACGACGCGCGCGGTGAACGTCGAGGCGTTCATGCCGTGCTCGGCCGCGGACACCCAGTAGGCGTCGATCGCCTTGACGTGGTCGGGGTTGGCCTCGCCGCGCCAACGGATCAGGAAGCGTTCGGGGATCGTCTTACCCTGGTCGATCTCCTCCTGCGGCACCGGCGGCTGACCAGCTTCGCGCGCGGACTGCGCGACGAACGACAGCGCCATCACCGACGCGCGCGCGAGGTTGTCACGGGCCTCCTCGTCGGTGATGTCGATCAGCTCGCCAAAGCCCCACTCGGGCGCGAGCATCGCCAGCGCGGACTGCACGTCGACGCGATGGTCGCCCGAGCGGACGGTCAGCGCGTGCGGTTCGGCGGGCGGCAGCCCCGGTTTGAAGCGCCCGTCTACGAGCAGCCCCCACACCTGCTCATAGGGAACCTTGCCGACAAGGTCTTCGATGTCGACTCCGCGGTAGCGCAGCGCGCCACCCTCTTTGTCGGGCTCGGCGATCTCGGTGGCGAAGGCGACGACTCCTTCGAGACCCGACTGGACCTCTGGTGCTGTGACCGCGCTCATGGCACTCGCTTTCTGAGCTTGATGCTTGACGGGGGAGCTGCCTTGTGGGCAGGCACCTATCGTCGCACGATTGCGCGTGCAAGTAGGCTGCGAGGCTAGGCAGACGCCGGGCGCCCGGTCCGCGCGAGCCGCCATCGAGGAGGGGCTGTGACCGACAGCGATCTGATGTTTGCAGGAGCCGGCGAGCTGGCCGAGATGGTGCGCTCGGGCGAGATCTCCGCGCGCGAGCTCGTGCAGACCTCGCTGGAGCGCATCGAGGAGCTCAACCCGATGCTCAACGCGTTCGTGCAGGTCGACGAGGAGGGAGCGCTCGCCACGGCCGACGCGATCGGCGCCGGTGACGAGCGGCCGTTCGCGGGAGTGCCAATCGCGATCAAGAACAACCGGCCGGTAAAGGGGCTGCGGCTGACGTACGGCGCGCCGCTGATGGCCGAGCATGTCGCTGCGTATGACCACAACATCACGCGGCGCCTGCGCGAGGCCGGCTTCGTGATCGTCGGCACGACGACGCTGCCCGAGTACGGCATCCTGCCGGTGAGCGAGGCACGCATGTTCGGGCCCACGCGCAATCCATGGGACCTCGAACGCACGCCGGGCGGATCCTCCGGCGGCGCGGCGGCGGCTGTCACCGCGGGGATCGTGCCCGTCGCGCATGGCAACGACGGAGGCGGCTCGATCCGCATCCCGGCTGCGTGCTGCGGCTTGGTCGGGCTCAAGCCGACGCGCGGGCGCATCTCGTCGGCGCCCGAGCTCGGCGACTCCTCGTTGACCATCGACGGAGTGCTCACGCGTACCGTTGCCGACACCGCGGCGATCCTCGACGTGCTCGCGGGCTACGAGTTGGGCGACGCGACGTGGGCGCCGCCGCCGTTTGAGCCGTTCGCCGTGTCGGCGGCCGGTGAGCCCGGCAAGCTGCGCATCGCCGCGACGACACTCCCTCCCGTCCCTGACGCAGAGGTGGATCCGCTGGCTGTACGCGCCGTCAGCGACGCCGCCGAGCTGCTGCGCTCCCTCGGCCACGAGGTCGAGGAGGTCGACCCGCCGTGGCAGGACGATTCGCTGCGCGAGCTGTTCGGGGTCGTCTTCTCCAGCCACATCGCGCTATCGATCGCCTACTCCGGCCGTATCGCCGGCCGCGAGCCGACGGCCGAGGACATGGAGGGGATGAGCTGGGCGATCTTCTCGATGATCCAGAAACTGGGCTCGATCGACTCGATGGCAGCCAACGTCGCGCTGCAGAGCTTTGGGCGCCGGCTGGTTTCCTTCCTCCACCCCTACGACGCGCTGCTCACGCCCGCGCTTGCAGAGCGCCCACTGCCGATCGGTTCGCTCGACACCAACGCTCCGGATCCGATGGCGACGTTCACGCGCTCGGGGGTGTTCACGCCGTTCACGCCGATCTTCAACGCCACCGGACAGCCGGGCATCTCGCTACCGCTGTACGAGGGAGAGGACGGTTTGCCGCTGGCCGTGCAGATCGTCGGACGCCCCGCCGGCGAGGCACAGCTGCTCGCCCTCGCCGCGCAGCTCGAACAGGCCCAGCCGTGGGCGCAGCGGCGCCCCGCGCTTGCGCAGCGCGCCTAGCCTGCCACCCCGAGCACCGCCGGCATCCGTTGCGGAGTCACGCCCAATCCCTCGACGTCCGCCGTGCCGCGCGCGGACACCATCGGCACCTCCATCAACTCGGCCTCGTCCCAGGTCGCAAACGCGTCCTCACCCGCGACGCGCTCGAGCAGCCGTAGCGAGCGCGAGACGATCGGCGTTGGCACGTGCAGGAGCGGGCGCCTGCGATTGACAGAGGCCAGCGCGATGCGCACGAGATCGTTGTGCGTGAGCGTCTCCGGGCCGGCGAGCTCGTAACGGGTGTGGCGGGCGGCGTCGCTCGCCGAGCCGTTGCCCGGAGCTGCCGGGTGTCGCGCGGACGCGCGCAGCGCCGAGATCACGCACTCGGCGACGTCCTCGGCCCAGATCGGCTGGTACAGGGCGCGTCCGCGGCCGGACACCGGCATCACCGGCAGCAGGGCGAGGCGCTCGAGCAGCGTCAGCCACGGGTCCCCAGGCGCGTACACGATCGAGGGAGCGAAGACGATGGAGTGCAGCCCGGCCTCGCCGACGGCCTGCTCGGCGAGCGCCTTCGCTCGGAAGAAACGCGCGCGATGGTGGGTCGAGGCGTCGAGCACCGAGAAGAACACGAACCGCTCGACGCCCACGCGCTCGGCGGCCTGCACCATCCGCCACGTCGCGATGCCGTTGAGCTCCTCGATCGAGCCGCGCGGCTGGTCGCGTATCGAGGCGGCGAGGTGCACGACCGTACGCACTCCGCGAAGCGCGTTGCGAAACGACGGAGGGTCCGTGAGATCGCCGAGCGCGATCTGCACGCGCACGCGCTGCGCGCCGAGCCTACGCGGGTCGCGTACTAGGCAGCGCACCTGCGTGCCTTCCCCGACCAACCGACGCAGCAACGCCGATCCCACCAGGCCGGTTGCGCCCGTGAGCAGCAGCATCGCGCAAACCTAGCGGAGTTCTGGCGAGCGACAAGGCGTCGCCCACAGCGCGTGCCCTGGTTGAGCGAGCAATCATCTAGGATGGCCGGGCGCGGGCCGCCGCCACTAAAATGCGCCCTTGTCACATCCTCCTTTCGAGGATCCCCCCAAGACCACGAAACCCCGACACGAAAGAAGTAAATGGCCTACGTGATCGCCGAGCCATGCATTGGCACCAAGGACAACTCGTGCGTCGAGGTGTGCCCGGTCGACTGCATTCACCCGACCCCCGACGAGGCCGGCTACGACGCGGTCGAGATGCTGTACATCGACCCCGAGGAGTGCATCGACTGCGACGCGTGCGTCGAGGCCTGTCCCGTGGACGCGTGCTTTGCGGAGGACCAGTTGCCCGACGAGTGGCAGAAGTACTCGCAGCTCAACGCCGACTACTTCGCCAACGCCAAATAGGCGGGGTCGAGCACGTCGAGGACCGGCACGTCGGGGACGGCGGCCTCGATCAGCCCTCGCAGCTCGCGCGAGTCGAAACGATGCGACTGCGGCGCCACGGGGTTGACCGTGATCGCCTCGCAGCTCGATCGTCTGTGAGCACCGTGATGGCGACGCCTTGGCGCGCATACCAGCGCGGCCCGCGCCGCGATAGAAAGACCTTCGTCGGATCGCCCGCCACGATCTCGAAGCTCGCGCCCGGCGCGCTCGCTGCGCGCCGCCAGCAGACCCTCGAGGAAGCGCTCGCTCGAGCGCGCCCTCGATCACGAACGCGCTCGCCTCGGCGTGCTCGCGCAGGAGCGCCGCGATCTCCGCCGGCTCGGCGTTCAGCACCAGGCGGCGGTCGAGCGAGATCTGCTCGTCGTGACTCGCGCCGTCCGCGCGGGGAAGTCGCACCAGGTCGACAGCGTCGAGCGTGGCGTTGACCACCGCTTCGACGTCTTCGCTGAGAATCGCCCCCGTCGCCATCACGAGCCCGTCCGCCACGGCCGGCGAGGAGGCCGCGCGGCGGTCGATCGCGCCGTCGATCAGCACCTGCTCGGCGCCCAGCTCGAGCATCAGCTCGCTCACCGCGCGCAGGTCCGTCGCCGCGCTCGGGCCGGCGACTTCCACGGTGCCCGGCTCGGACAGCTCGCGCCAGCACTACTTCGCCCAGCGGCGTGCGCACGCCCGTCTGCGCCAGGCGCTCGTGCGCCAGGCCGCTGGAGCGCAGCAGCGCGCCGGTCGTCGCCACCAGGCTGCCGCGCTGCAGCTGCACGCGCGGCTTGTCGATGCGCGCGTCGATCACGTCGTGCTCCTCGCCGTCGCGGCCGATCGATGTCACGCCGACCGGCGTGTCGCTCGCCGCGTGCTCGCGCAGAATCGCCGCCAGCGTCTCGGTCTTACCCGTGTTCTTGGCCAGCCCGACGAGCGCCAGCGCGCGCGTGTCGGCGACCAGCTCGCTCAGCCGCGCGGCCCTGCCGCGCGTATCGCTAGCCATCTGTGCTTGCCGGCGCCGACCCGTTCGGCGCGGCGCCGTTCGACGCCGCCGCGGGGCGCGCCGGTGCTGCGGCATCCTCGCCACGCGCCGCGAGCTCGCGCACGATGAAGCTCGCCACGTGGTACGGGTATGTGCCCTTGCTGAAGCCCGCGTCGAAGCCCAGCTCCTTGGCCAGCTCGTTCGACACGCGCGGCCCGCCGCAGGTGAGGATCATCTGCTTGCGCCGGCCCTCCGCTTCGACGATCTCCACCAGCTCCGTCAGGTTGGCGATGTGCAGGTTCTGCTGCGTCACCGTCTGCGAGACCAGGATCGCGTCGGCGTCGAGGTCGATCGCGCGTGAGACCAGCACCGAGTTGGGCACCTGGCTGCCGAGGTTGTGCGTCTCAAACGCCTTGTAGCCCTCCAGGCCGTGGTGGCCGTGAAAGCCCTTCAGGTTGAGCATCGCGTCGATGCCCACGCTGTGCGTGTCAGTGCCCGTCGCCGCGCCCACGACCACGATCGGCCGGCCGATCTGGCGGCTGGCGAAGTCCTCGATCTCCTCCTCTGACATGTACTCGACGTCAAAGCCCTCGTCGCTCAGCGACCCGTAGTCGACGGTCTGCGTCGCCTCGCCGAACATCACGAAGTACGTGTAGCCATCCGTCAGCTCCTGATAGTGCACGACCTCCGGGTGCTCGAAGCCGATCTTCGCCGCCAGCTCCTGCGCCGCCTTGCGCGCCGCCAGGCCGTAGGGCACCGGCAGCGTGAAGCTGAACTGCACGATGCCGTCGCCGAGGTGGTCGGCGTACGGCTTGACGCGCGCCAGGTCCACCTTGCGGCGGGAGCCCGGCTCTGCGGGCGTGCTGCCGGCCTCTTCAGGCAAGGCTCGACGCCCCGCGCATCAGCTCGCTGGCCGGGTTCAGGTAGCCGTCCTGCACCTCCACGATGCCCTCCGTGCCGCGGCCCTCGTCGATCTGGCGCGGCACATCGCCGAACACGCCTTCGCCGAGCGCCGAGAACAGGCCGATCTCGGCGATTCGCTCGAGCAGCTCGTGCGCGCCCGCCAGCACCTCCTGCGCACGCGTCTGGATGATGCCGCCCGCCTTGAACTCGATCTCGTCGCCCAGGTCGCGCGCCGCGTTGAACACGTAGTTGACGTTTTCCAGGCCGATCACGCGGTCGTGAACGTGTGGCGTGAAGATGCCCTCGGTGGGCACGCCGATCGTCTGGATGCCCTGTCCCGTCGCGATCGTCACCAGGTTGAACAGCGAGTCCGTGGCGTGCGTGCGATAGAGGTTGCCGTCCATGTGGCGCGTCGGCGGCATGTACTTGACCGGGCAGTCCGGAAACAGCTCGCGCGTCAGCTGCGCCTGCGCCCACTCCAGCAGCAGGCCGTTCGTCACCGGCGTGTCGACCTCAAAGGCATCGCCGAGCGCGATCTGCGCGTCGGGCACGCCAGAGTCGAGCGCCAGCTGGCGGTTGATGAACTGCGAGGCCGTGACCGACGGCGCCGCCTCGATCGCGTCGGCCGTGCGCAGGTAGTTGTCCTCACCCGTGTTGATCGTCACGCCGAAGTAGCCGTTGATCATGCGCGACACGCGCTGGTCGATCAGCCCGCGCACGGGGTTGATGTCGCGGTACAGAATCCCGTACAGCGCGTCGTTGACCATGTTGTCGAAACCCTCGATCGCGCCCATCGCCGCGATCTCGGGCATGCACAGGCCCGAGCAGAAGCTCGACAAGCGCACGTAGCGCCCGTGCTGCGCAGACCACTCGTCGAGCGCCTCGCGCATGATCCGGAAGTTCGCCTGGGTGGCGAACGTGCCGCCGTAGCCCTCAGTCGTCGGGCCGAATGGCACGTAGTCCAGCAGGCTCTGCGCCGTCGAGCGGATCACCGCGACGATGTCGCCGCCGGCCTGCGCCACGGCCAGGCCGTGAACGACGTCCTCGTACACGTTGCCCGTTGCGGTCAGCACGTAGCGCAGCGGCGGCTCGCTCTCGCCCAGGCGCTCGCGCAGCTCGTGGCGATCGGCCGTCTGCTCGTTGATTGCCACGATGCGCTGCTCGCACTCACGCATCACGCGCATACCGATCGCCTCGTCGGCCGCGCGCGGCAGCTGTACGAGATCGAGCTCGCCGCGGTCGACGGCCTCGGCCAGCGACTGCGGCGTGGCGCCCGGGTCGGCCAGCAGCGCGTTGCCCACCCAGTAGGCGATCCCGTGGCCGAGCTCGCCGCGGTCGCGCACGTGGTCGACCAGCACGTTCGGCAGCGGCGCCTCGAGGTCGTTGGCGCCGTCCACGCCGAGCAGGCGCACGATCGTGCGCTCGACCGAAACAGTCGTCTTGTCCGCGATCTCCTCAGAAACCTGACCGGCTATCGCCGATGCCGCGGCTCTGCACGACGCGACCACGCCGGAATCGATATTTAGCTTGCCGTTCATGCTCACGCCTCCGTCCGGTTGGCGTCTTGCTTGGGAGGGGCGCCAGCCGTGGCGCCCGTGATCGCCTCGGCGCTCATCTGATCTCCCTCACGATCGGGAACGGAATGACCTCGCGCAGCGTCTCGCGTTCGGTGAGGATCATGATCAGTCGGTCCACGCCCATGCCGCCGCCGGCCGTCGGCGAGTAGCCGTACTCGATCGCGCGCGCGTACTCCTCGTCGTTGGGGTGCGGCACGTCCTCGTCGTCGGCCATGCGCCGCTTGCGCTGCTCGACGAAGCGCTGCCACTGGTCGACCGGGTCGTTTAGCTCGGTGTCGCCCGAGACCATCTCGATGCCGCCGATCACCGCGTCGAAATGCTCCGCCAGCTCCGGGTGCTCGGCGTGCGGCTTGGTGATCGGGAACGGCTCCAGCGGGAAGTCGAAAACGTGCGTCGGCTGGTTGATCGTCGGCTCGATCAGCTTGCTGTAGACGGCCAGTACGAGCTCCGCCCAGGTGGTCGCCGGGTGCACACGTTCCTCGAGCGCCTCCTGCATCCTCTGCGTGACCGCCTCGCGATCCTCGTCCATGAAGTCGATTCCCGTCGCGTCCAGCAGCGCCTCGCGCATCGTGATCCGCCGCCACGGCTTGGCCAGGTCGATCGTCTCGCCGTTGCGCTTCACCGTCGTGCGGCCGAGCACCTTCTGCGCGACGTCGCGGAACATCTCTTCGGTCGCATCCGCCACGTCGTAGTAGTCGGCGTAAGCGAACATGAACTCGATGATCGTGAACTCCGGGCTGTGCTTGGGCGAGATGCCCTCGTTGCGAAACACCTTGCCCATGTCGTAGACGTTCTCCAGTCCGCCCACAATGCAGCGGTTGAGAAACAGCTCGACCGAGATGCGCAGGTACAGGTCGCGGTCCAACGCGTTGTGGTGTGTCGTGAACGGCCGCGACCCCGCGCCGCCCGCCAGCGACTGCAGCGCCGGCGTTTCCACCTCGACGAAGTTGCGTTCGTCAAGCCAACTGCGAATCGCGGCCACGATTCGTGCGCGCTGCACGAACAGCTCACGCGTGTCCTCGTTGGCGATCAGGTCCAGCTCGCGATAGCGGTAGCGCGTGCCCGTGTCGCCCAGCCCGTGGCGCTTGTCCGGCGGCGGGCGCAGCGTCTTCGTCAGCAACGTGCACTGCTCGACCGCGAGCACCAGTTGGCCGCGCTTGGTCTTGTAGATGTGTCCCTGCACGCCGACGATGTCGCCGATGTCCAGGCTCATCACCCGGTCATAGGTCTCCTGGCCGAGGTCTGCCAGGCGCACGACGAGCTGCAGCGATCCCGACAGGTCGCGCAGGTCGATGAACGACGTCTTCGGGTGCTCGCGGCGTGAGATCACGCGACCGGCCACCGTGTAGCGCAGCTCGGGATGCCCGCCCTCGTCCAGCCCATCCGCGTCGTGCGCCTCGTTGACGTCCTTGATCAACGTGCGCTCGTGCAGCAGACTGACGTGGGGATAAGGGTCGATCCCCTCCGCGCGCAGCCTCTCCATCTTCAGCCTGCGCTCGTCGATTTCGACCACGCCGTCCTGCGGCGTGAATCCCCCTCGAGCGCTGTCTCCTGCTCCTCCTGCTGGCGTCCTGATACGGACATCGTCAGACGATCCTCCCAAAGTGGTTTCGCTTGTCAAGCGATCACGTGGGATGTCTCTCGAGCCCGCGTGAGCGCCGACTAAGCCATCGGCAGAGACATGCCCGCCGGTTTTCGCTCGTCCGCTGAGGCGGGCACGGCGACCGGGGGAGCTGCGTCTGGGGCGCCGACCTCGACCAAGGGCAGCACCGGAAGATCCATCGGCGCCATCGCGATCAGCCCGCGCGCGACCTGGCGGATCGCCTGCGCGGCCGCGTCCTCCGGATCCTCGACGACCAGCGGCACGCCGCTGTCGGCGTGCTCGCGCAGCGGCATCGTCAGCGGCACCTTGCCCAGCAGCGGCACGTCGAGCTCGTCGGCCAGCTCCTGGCCGCCGCCCTCGCCGAAGATCGTGAAGCGCTCGCCCGAAGGCGTCGTGAACGACGACATGTTCTCGACGATGCCGCCGATCTCCAGCGACACCTTGTCGGCCATGTGCGCGGCGCGGCGCGCGACCTTCTGCGCCGCCGGCTGCGGGGTAGTGACGATCAGGAACTGCGCCTGCGGCAGCAGCTGCGCGAGCGTCATCGACACGTCGCCCGTGCCCGGGGGAAGATCGATCAGCAGGTAGTCAAGCGCGTTCCATTCGACGTCCTGCAGGAACTGCGTCAAGGCCTTGTGCAGCATCGGACCGCGCCACACGACCGCCGCGTCCTCCTCGACGAAGAAGCCGATCGACATCACCTTCACGCCGTGCGCCTCCAGCGGCACGATCTTGCGCTGCGCCGAAACCGGCGGCCGCGTCGAGCCCAGGCCATACATACGCGGGATCGAATAGCCCCACACGTCCGCGTCGAGCACGCCCACGCGCTTGCCTTCGCCGGCCAGCGCCGCCGCCAGGTTCGCCGTCAGCGTCGACTTGCCCACGCCGCCCTTGCCCGAGCCGATGCAGATCACGTTCGACACCTGCGCCAGCGCGCCCTGCGGCAGGCTGCCGCGGCCGAGCTTCTGCTGCAGCGCCGCCTTCTGCTCGTCCGAGAGCACGTCGAAGTACACGTTGCAGTGCTCGATCCCGTCCACGCCCACGGCCGCCTCGGCGACCGCCGTCTGGAAGTGGCCCTTGATC
Source organism: uncultured Solirubrobacteraceae bacterium (assembly GCA_963846205.1). Lineage (GTDB taxonomy): Bacteria > Actinomycetota > Thermoleophilia > Solirubrobacterales > Solirubrobacteraceae > Palsa-744. The sequence continues at coordinate 284,446 of CAWJVB010000009.1, forward strand.
GGGCAGCCCGGTGTCGTCAGCGACACCGTGATGTCCGCCACGCCGTTGTCGCTCACCTCGATCGAGCGCACCATGTCCAGCTCGACGATCGAGCGGTGCAGCTCCGGGTCGATCACGACCTCCAGGGCCTTCATGATTTCGTCGCGGTTGGGCATTGCGGTCATTGTGCCAAACCCAGGGTCCGCCGCCGGGCCCGCGCGGGATATGTGACGGCATCCGGCCTTCTAGGTCGAGCTGGGCTCCGCTTTTCGGCCGACCGCGACCCGCGCGGGGTCGAACGGGCTGTAAACGGCATCCGGCTGCCAAACCGCTGATCGCGGCCCGGACATGTAAACGGCATCCGGCCTCCTAGTCGAGCCGAGCTCCGCTTCTTGGTTCAATTTGTGACCGCTCCGCTCGCCACGACAGTTACAAGGACGGCCGTCCGGGCCGTCTCCCCACAGACCCAGGCTGCTCACCGACCCCCATGGGCGGCCGTCCGGGCCGCCTACCCGCTGACCACGCCGCACCTCGGTCGTTAAATGACTCGCGGGGCGATGGGGACCGCCCCGCGAGTCGAGGGAGGAGAGGGTGCTACTACTGCCGGCGGGATATGAGGCCGACAGACTTTCCCGACCACCGTCTGCGACACGGTGCTCCCGACCTCTCCGAGCCGGGCGGGGGAAGCTGGTTGGGAGCTAGACCAGGCTGAGGATGCGCTCCTGCACCTGGTTGGCAAGGTCGCCGCCGTTCTTGGCGACCGTGTCGCGACGCTTTTCCAGGTCGCCGACCGTCTTCTCGATCTCGCGGCGCCGCTGGCGCAGTTCGCGCTCGACGCGCACGCGCGCTTTGCGCACCTCGCGCTCGAGACGGTTGCGGGCAGTCGCACCGCGACGCTCGAAGCGGCGCAGCTGCGCCTGGGCCTTGCTCGTCGAGGAGTAGCTGGAGATCGTGTCGTTGACGCCCGAGACCACTTTGTCGCGAGCCGTCAGCGCGACGCCGACCGGGATCAGCAGTGCCCGCTCGGCGTAGTCGCCGAACACTCCAGCAGTCTCACGCGTGGCCGTCTCGGCCTGGCTGAAGGCAGACTCGCTCTGGTGGATCGCCCGGGTACGCGCCGCCTTGGCGTTGGTCGCTTTCGAGCGCGTCGTCCCACGAGCGCTAGCGCGAGCTTTGCGAGCGGGTTTTTTGGCTTTCGCCGATTTCGGTCCCGCTTTGCCGCCGCGGGGGGAAGTCGTACTTGCAGTTGCCATCTGGAGGGGTCTCCTCTTCTTCCTCGCCGCTTGCGAGGAGGTGCGGGTTTGCTCTGTCGGTCCTCGATACCCGTTTTGCGGGATCGAACACCTGTTTGTAACCCGTACTTCGGAGTTTGTTACAAGCGGATCCTATCACGCGGCAAACCCGCCGTGTGGACCGGAAGTTCTCGCTATTTAGCTTGTAACAGGCGGAACATGCGTTCGACCCGCCGCCGGGCCGCTCGCGCACGTCCGTTCGCGCCAGCCACAGCTGCGGCTTGCGCAACTCCTCAGAGCTCGGCAGCTGCTCAGGCCCGCTCCACACACGCGCGAGTGCCTGCGTGCCGCCGCGCGCGACCACCTCGTCGCAGAAGCGCCGGCCGACCTCGTACTGGCGCAGCTTCATCTCCAGTCCGAGCAGCCGCTCGAGCACTCTCCACGGCAGTCCGCGAGACTCGCGCCGGCGATTCATGGCCGCTCGCAGCCTCGGCAGCGATGGCAGCACATCCGCGCCAACCGCGTCCATCGTGTGCTCGGCGTGTCCCTCGATCAGCGACATCACCGCCTGCATGCGTTCGACCAGCTGCCAGCGGTCCTCGCCGAGCGTCAGGCGCAGCAGCTCGCCGTTGCGCGCTCGCTCGACGATCTCGCGCAGCTCGGCGGGGTCGGGCAGGTTCGGCAGGTTCGGCAGGCGCTGCCAGGGGGGGACGGGCCCGCCTTGCGCATCGCCCGCATCCGCCGGCGTGCCCTGCTCGTCGCCGGGCCCGCCGACGAGCGACACCTGCAGGCCGTCGATCAGCTCCTTCAGCATCGCTCCGAGGTGTCCGCGCAGCCAGGGGGCGCCGGTGAACTGGACAGCGTGCGTGATCTCGTGGATCGTCACCCACGCGACCAACTCGTCACGGTCGACGGACAGGCTGCGCGAGGCGATCGCCAGGTTGGGCGCCAGCAGCAGCAGCCGCGGCTCGAGCGTGTCGTCGAGCAGCGCAACGTCGTACTGGCCGAGCACGCGCTGCGAGAGCACTCCGGTCAGCGCGCCGATCTGCGCGCCGAGCAAGAATCCGGAGGCCGATCGCAGCACCCCGGCGAGCGGGCCGGCGCCATCGCCGAGGCGCTCGCTCAGTCCACCCACCAGCGGGCGCATCGTGCGCAGGTTGGCGGCGATCCATGCTCCCCGGTCGACCGCTTCGAGCGGAGGCAGCTCGCGCGGTGGCTCGAGCCCGCTGTACTCGCTCACACGCTGAGCGAAATCGTGCGCGAGCGGCTCGACCGAAGCCGCGCGCACACCTCCCGGCGGCGGTGATCCGGCCACCCGCTCGCCGATGCGCTGCGCAGCGCGCCAATCGATCACGTCCACGACAGAGAGCGTAGCCCGGTCGGCTCAGCTTTCCATAAGTCTTGTGCCGTCTCCCCGCACGCTCGTATCCTTGGCTGGTGCCCGCTTCTCGCGCTGCCCCCGAGCCCGCCCTCGACAGCCCCGGCGCCGAGCACGCGCCCGCCACCTTCCCGTTCCTGCAGCGCGCCGAGGTGCGCGACGTGCTCGCCTGGGTACGCCTGCTCGTCGATCCGCAGGACGCGGCGGCCGTCGTGCGCGCGCTCGCGCGCCCGCCGATCGAATTGCGCCAGGCGCATCTCGCGCGCGTGATCCAGCTGGCGCGGCGGCGCAAGCTGGACCTCGTCGCCGGGCTCAGCGCGGCGAGCGAGTCGCCGCAGGTCCCGCCGGAGGCGCGCGAACGAATCGATCGCTTCGCCGCGCTGCACCGCAGTGCCGCCAGCTGCCTCGACGAGCTCGAGCCCGACGCGTTCGTCGCCGAGCTGATCGAGCTGCTCGGCGCACGTGGGCGTCCGCTGTTGGGACCCGAGGCGGCGGCCGATCGAGCCGAGAGCCTCCAGGGCTTGCGAGAGCTGGCGGCCGAGTTCGCGCGCGAGCAGCCGCGCTCGACTGCGCGCCAGCTGGCACGCCATCTGGCGAACGTGGGCCCGACGGCCCGGCGCGCGCCGGGCGCCAGCGGCACGGTCGATCGCGAGATCGCCGCCCCGCAGGAGGCGCGCTCGGCTGACGATCGCCTGGAGGCGACGTTTCAGATGATGCGCGAGCAGGTGCTCGAGGGCGTCGCGCGCATCGGAGGCAGGCTCGACGAGCTGCGCCTGGATACCGAGCTCGACATCGCGCACGGCGTCGCGCGCTACCTCGAGCTGCTCAAGCTGGCGGCGCTCCTGCAGCGCCCGCCCGGGCAAGAGCTGCCCGAGGCGCTGGCGAACATCAACGCGCGGCTGCTGTCGGCGACGACCGCGACGCAGCGCGAGATCCTGCAGAGCTCGCCGCTCGACGACGCGCTGCTGGCCGCGATCGACCCGGAGATCGACCGCGCCGAAGAGCACTCGCTGGGGCCGTTCCTACCGCGCAGGGGAGCGGGCGTGGCGCTCTCGGCCTCGGACATCCAGACCTACCGCAGCTGCCCGCTGCGCTACAAGTTCGCGCGCGTCCTGCGCATCCCCACCGAGCAGACGCTGCACCAGCGCTTCGGCATCGCCGTGCACCAGGTGCTGGAGCGTTTCCACTCTGACGGCGGCGAGACGCTCGAGCAGCTGCTCGAGCTGCTCGACAACGGCTGGCGTCGTGCTGGCTTCGGCGACAGCGAGCACGAGAATCAGCTGTTCGTCAAGGGCCGCGACGCGCTCACGCGCTACCACGCGCGGCTGCACGCGCAGGACTCCGAGCCCGTTTGGTTCGAGCGCAGCTTCTCCTTTCAGCTGGGTCCGCACCATCTGCGCGGTCGCGTCGATCGCGTCGATCGAGTGATCGGCGACGGCCAAGAGCAGTACGAGCTGATCGACTACAAGACCTCGCGACCGAAGGACGCCGAGCAGCTACGCGACGACGTGCAGCTGTCCCTATACGCCCTCGCCGCGCGCGAAGACTGGAAGCTCGAGTCCTCCCGCCAGGCCTACTACTACGTGCTCGACGACGTGAAGGTGCCCGTTCGCCGCGACGAGCGGGACGCGGCGTCGGTCGCCGACGTGGTGCTGGCTGTCGGCGAGGGCATCCTCGCGCAGGAGTTCGAGCCGACGCCCTCGCACGCAGCGTGCTCGATCTGCGATTACCGGATCGTGTGCCCGGCGGCCGAGGGCTAGCTGAAAGACCCGAGCGCCAGCGGCTACTTGCTCTCGTGCCCGCGCTGGCGCAGGAAGCGCTGGAATTCGCGCGCGAGCATGTCGCCCGATGGGACCTGCTCGGGCGTCAGTACCTCGTCGTTCTCGGCAGCCTGCTCGAGCCGTTCGACGAACGCCTGGATGTCGGGATCGCTCTGTACGGCCAGGCCGACCTGACGCTCGTAGTCGGCGGCGGCGGACTCGAGTTCGGATACGTCGACGGATACGCCGATCAGGCCTTCGACGCGGCGCACGAGCGCGAGCGCCGCCTTCGGGTTGGCGGCGGCGGCGACGTAGTGCGGCACCCCTGCCCACAGGCTCGCCGAGGGCAAGCCGGCCTGCGCGCAGGCGTTGTGCAGGACGCCGACGATGCCGGTGGGACCCTCGTAGGTCGAGCCCTGCATGCCCAGGCGCTCCATCAGCGATGGGTCGGAGGCGTGTCCGGACATCGCCACCGGTCGGGTGTGCGGGACGTCGCCGAGCAGCGCGCCGAGCGAGACCACGACCTGCACGCCGAGTGCTTCGGCCAGGTCCACCATGTGGCCGCTGAACGCTTGCCAGCGCAGCGAGGGCTCGACGCCCTGCACGAGCACCAGGTCGCGTGGAGCGCGCGGCGCCGAGGCCTCGAACACCTCGACGGTCGGCCACACGATCTCACGCTCGTTGGCGTCGTTGAACTGCACCGACGGCCGGTTGGCCTGGAAGTCGTAGAACTCCTCGGGGTCGATGCGCGCGAAGCGGCGCGCGTCGAGCGCGGAGGCGAGGAACGAGACCGCGCTCGAGGCGGCATCGCCGGCGTCGTTCCAACCCTGGAACGCGCACACCATCGCCGGGGCCCTCAGGCCGTCCGGACGGCGGTCCCAGATGAGCGGCTGCATCCGAACCACCGTACATCATGGGCCGATGGCTTCAGCCACGACCGCGCCTGCAGAAAACGTACAGAGCATCGCGACCTTGCGCGATCGGGACGAGGTCGACGCCGTGTTCGCCTGCACGCGCAAGGAGCGCCAGATCTCGCGCGCGGGGACGCCGTATCTGACCGTCGAGCTGTCGGACAGCACGGGCGCGATCCTCGGGCGCGCGTTCCGCGACGCCGACCTGCTGGCGGGACGCTTCGAGCGCGGCGAGCTGGTGCGCGTGCAGGGACGCACCGAGCGCTTCCGCGACTCATTGCAGATCGCCGTGCAGTCGATCGCGCGCGCCGAAGGCGAGCAGGCCGACCCGGCGCGGTTCCTGCCGACGGCGTACCGCGACCTGGACGAGCTCGAAGGCTTTCTCGAGCACCTTTCGCGGGAGGTTTACGACCCCTCGCTGAAGCTGTTGCTCGCGAACCTGCTGGGCGACGGCGCGCTGCGTGCGCAGCTGCGCCGCGCGCCCTGCTCGGCGCCATCGAGTCGCCCAGGCGCGCGCCCGGGCATCCACCACGCATACCTCGGCGGCCTGCTCGAGCACACGGTCGCCGTGGCAACGCTGGCCGTGGAGCTGTGCACGCTGCACCCGCGCTTGGATCGCGACTTGCTGCTCAGCGCGGCGATCGTCCACGACATCGGCAAGACGCGCGAGTTCGCCTACGGCGCCGAGATCGCGCGCAGCCCGGAAGGGCGCCTGCTTGGACACATCGAGCTGGGAATGCGTGTGCTTGCCGAGCGCATGCCGAGCAGTCTGGCGGGGGAGCGCCGCCTGGCGCTGGAGCACTGCGTGCTTCTGCACCACGGCGGCGAGGCCGCCACGGGGCAGCGCTTCGCCTCGGCAGAGGCGCTAGCGCTGTACCGGCTGAACGCGCTCGACGCGCAGGTCAAGGGCGCGTTCGAGAGCGGGCTCTGACCGCCCGCGGGCGAACCTCGAAAACAGGCGGTCAAGCGGGGCAGCATTGCTGCCGATGTAGGAGATATGAGCGATATCGGCGCGCCGACGGCCGAGTCGGCCACGGCCGACCCGGCCGAGCAGACCAGCAGCGAGGCTGCCGCCAACTCGAGCGGCCTGTACCCGCCCCATCGCACGGGACGCTCGACGCGGATGATCGGCGAAGTCGTCGTCGACCTCGGCTTCGCCGATCGCGAGACGGTCGACGAGGCCGTCGAGCAGGCGCGCATGCAAGGACGCCCGACAGGGCTGGTGCTCGTCGAGCAGGGCGTGCTGCGACACGACCAGCTCGCGCGCGTCGTCGCCGAGCGCTTCGGCCTGGACTACGTCGACCTGGCGATCTTCGACCTCGACATGGGCGCCGTCAACCTGCTCAACCCTGAAGCGAGCAAGCGCTATCAGGCGGTGCCGATCGGCTTCACCGACGACGGCACGCTGCTGCTGGCGATGGCCGACCCGACCAACGTGCTGACGATCGACGACGTGGCGATGATGACCGGCCGCCGCGTGCGCCCGGTGGCGGCCTCGGTCGAGGACCTCAACCTGCTGCTGGCGCGCCTCGCGAACATGGAGGGGTCGATCGAGGACCTCGTCGAGGAGGACGTCGATGCCGAGGAGGAGCAGGACCTTCACGTCGACGAGGCCGATCGCGACGCGCCGATCATCAAGCTCGTCCACTCGATCGTCGCGCAGGCGATCCAGCAGGGCGCGTCGGACATCCACGTCAACCCGGAAGAAGGCGACACGCGCGTGCTGTTCCGCGTCGACGGCGTGCTCGCTCCGGCGGCGACGGTCAAGCGCAAGATGGCGATGGGAGTCGTCTCGCGCATCAAGATCATGGCCGACCTCGACATCTCCGAGAAGCGCGTGCCGCAGGACGGTCGCTTCGCGCTGACCGTCGACGGCCGCCGCGTGGACATCCGAGTCGTGACGCTCCCGCTCGTGTACGGAGAGGGCGTCGTGCTGCGCATCCTCGACAAGGGCGCCGTGATCAAGGGCCTCGACTCGCTGGGCATGCCGCCCGAGGCGCTGGAGCAGTTGGACGCCGCAATCGCGAAGCCCAACGGCGCCGTGCTCGTGACCGGCCCGACGGGCTCGGGCAAGTCGACGACGCTGTACGCGGCGCTCAACCAGCTCAACGACGGCGAACGCAGCATTCTCACGATCGAGGATCCCGTCGAGCAGCGCATCGCGGGGATCAAGCAGATGCAGATCGCGCCGAAGGCCGGTGTGACCTTCGACGTCGGCCTGCGCTCGATGCTGCGCGCCGACCCCGACGTGATCATGGTCGGCGAGATCCGCGACCGCGAGACCGCTCACATCGCGGTCGAGGCCGCGCTCACCGGCCACCTGGTGCTGACGACGCTGCACACGCGCGACGCGCCGAGCGGGCTGGGGCGGCTGATCGACATGGGCATCGAGCCGTTCCTCGTCTCCTCGGCGGTCGACTGCATCGTCGCGCAGCGCCTCGTGCGCCTGCTGTGCAAGCACTGCAAGAAGCCGCAGAAGGTCTCCGAGGCTGTGCTCGCCGAGCACGGCCTGACCGGGACCGAGCCGTTCGAGGCGGTCGGCTGCTCACGCTGCGGCGGCTCCGGCTACCGCGGTCGCGTCGGCGTGTACGAGGTGATGACCGTTTCAGAGCACATCCGTGCGCTGATCCTCGAGCGCGCATCGGTCGATGTGATGGTGACCGTGGCCGTGCGCGAAGGTATGCGTCGCCTGCGCGACGACGGGCTCGACAAGGTCCGCGAAGGGCTGACCTCGATCGCCGAGATCGAACGCATGACCACGAGCTTGCTGTAGCTGTGGGCGCCGCCGTGGCCGTAGCTCAGGCGGCGGGCGCACGCCACAGCAGCGAGATGCGCAAGCGGCCCCGACGGGAACGCTTCTCCCGAGAACGAGTAGGCCCGGTAGCTGGCGCCGCGGTATGACACCGCGCCGCGGTCGGGAACGCTCGCGGGGCCGGGATCGAGCGTGCCCATCACCTGGCGTGCGCCGGCGCGCATCAGCACCTCGGCGCCCGTGAAACGGCGAGCGAGCTTCGCGTAACCCGCGTCGTCCTGGATCGCGAAGGAGAAATGACCGATCACCCCGGCGCCGCTGCGCAGCGTGCCGTGCACGGGCGCGAGCACGTACGGACCGCCGAGGTCATAGAACAGGCGCTCGCCGCCGCTCGGCTTGGGTACGTACACGCGCACGCGCACTACATGGATGTGAGCCGCGAACAGAGCGACGACTGCGGCGCGCGTGCCCGCCAGGTTGCGCGCTGGCCACCGCCCTGCGGAGCTGATCGTCGGCTTCGATGTGCCTGAGCGTCCCCAGCACGTAGTCGCTGCCCAGCTCCTCCTGGTAGATGCGTTCGCCCACGTGGCCCAGCGCGTCGAGCGAGGTCCCGGTCGAGTCGCTGCGCGCATCTGATCGTCTTGTGTGGCACGAGCAGCGCGATTCGCAGCCTCCGGCGGGGTACCGCGAGCCGGTCGTCGAGAACGTCTCGAAGCTCTCGCCTCGGTAGGCCACAGTGCCGCTCGACGGCATGTCCGGCCGTGGCGCGAGCGGCAGCGTCCCGGCAAGCACCCGTTGCGGGCTGGCGCCGAGCAGCACGATCTCAGCGCCCGTCACCTGCCGCGTGACCTGCAGGTAGCTCGCGGCGGACTGCACCGACAGAACGAAGCTGGCGTTGGTTCCGGGAATCGAGCCGCGCACGGGGGCGATCGCCACGCCGGAGCCGGCGCTCGCGAACACGCGACCGCGCTGCAGGATCTGGATGCCGACGATCTGGTCCAGCAGCAGTTCGCGCAACGCCTTCGCGGTCGCGCTCGAGTCGCCCGCGGAGATCGCCGAAGCGAGCGCCGCCGAGCCGCGCACGCGTGCGATCGCCTGCTCTGCGTCGGCGCCTTCGGAAGCCTCGCGGTAGATGCGCCCGGCCACGCCGCCGAGCGTCGCGGCCGCGACGCTCGCGCAGCCGCCGGCACCGCTGACAAGTGCACTCGTCCGCGCAGGCTCGCCCGACCGCGGGTGGCCGGCGGCGTGGCCGGGCGCGCCACCTGCGCCACCTCCGCATCCGGTGACGACGGCGCCAAGCAGCAGGACGGCCGCGGCGGCGGACAGGCGCTGAGTGGACGCTACACGCGCAGGACGCGCCGGCACGATGCTCCACCTAGGCCGCACCACCCAAGCGTAAGGGGGCGCCGCGTCACGCGCGACGCCCCCTCGCTCGGGCTATGGCGCCGCCGGCGCTATTTGCCTTTGCTGCTCGATTTCTTGTGAGACTTCTTCTTGCCTTTGCCGGCCGGCTTCTTCGTGCTCAGCGGCTTGGGGTTGAAGCGGTTGAAGCCCGAGTAGCCGTCCGGCTTGCAGTCTTTCGGGCGGCCCAGGTCGAACGGCCCCGAGATCGCCTGCGTGATAGCGCCTTTTTCGAGGTACGCGTAGGTGACGGTCAACAGCGGGTCCACGCGCGGCTCCGCGCACAGCTTCGTGCCGATCGCGAACTGTCCGGTGATCGTCTCGTATCCCGCGCGCGCGGTGCCCACGCAGTTTGCGGCCCAGCCCGGGATTTCACCGGAGCACGAGAACGTGTCCGCCAGTTCTTTTTTTTCGAGGTTGGTGACGCTCGGCGGGCTGGAGATGCCCGTCACCGGAATCTGCGACTGTACCTGGTACCCGGTGATCGGACCGTTGCAGTAGAAGGTGTATTGCACCTGCTGTTCTTCGCTTCCCGGTTCCGGTTTGCCGGCTGAGGTACTGCCGAGGCAGTTGTAGTTGTTGGGGTTCGATTCTTCTGCCTGGCTCAGAGCCGGACTCGCGAGCGACAGGGCAACCACGCCCACGATCGCGGCCAGCCAGAGAGTGGCCTTTCGATGGGCGGTGTGTGATGCGTGCAACGGTTGTCTCCGTTCGTTGTCGATGGGGCTGACTGCTTCAGTGCAGGAGCTTTTCGAGGCTCTGCCTTGGTGAAGTCGGGTTGAAGCTGACGCTCGATCGCGCTCCGGCCTTTGCGAACGGAGACAGCAGCAGCACGCCGGCCGGAGGCTGCGAGGTCAGCGTCGCGCTCGACGCGCCGGCCGGAAGTTCCGACGCGCGTGGGATTGGCGACGGTCGCGAACGTGACCACGACGAGGCCGTGTTCGGAGAACGTCGTCGTGTTGGTGATCGTCGCCAGCGTCGCCTTGAGGAATTCGTCGGCCGCCGTCAGCTGCGCCGGGGCTCGCCGCGCACGCCGCGCCGGCGGCGCCTTCGGGACACGGCGGCTGGACGAGGGAATGCAGCACCGGCGGGGCGCCGCCGACGGTCGCGCGATGTTCGACGAGCGCCGCGTCGCTCGCGAAGCCGCTTGCGTCGAGCGCCGACCAGCCGCTCAGCAGCGTGCCCTTCGCCAGCAGCTGTCCGGTGATGTAGGGAGCCGCGGCGGGAGTTGCGAGCGCTTCGGCGAACGACACTCCGGACAGCTGCACCAGCCACACGCTCGTGATCGGAGGGACGTTGGACCCGCTGCCGGTTCTCGACTTGCTGCGCGTCGGGGATGGTGTTCCCGATTCGGCCGGGGCCGGGGCGGGGTTCGTCGTCGTGCCTGCGCGGGCGTCGTGGCCGGCGAGGCGGAGCTCGCGGCAGGCGTCGGTCTGCGGTGTGATCGCCGGCGGGGCGCTCGCCGTCGCGGTTTGGGCCGTCTGGGCCGGCGCCTGCGCGCGATTGCGCGCGGCCACGCCGGCGATCAGCGCCGGCAGCTCGTGCGCGATGCCGGCGCTGCCCGCGAGCGAGGCTTCCGGCGCAGGGCCGATCGCCGCGCCCGCGGCGATGCCGATCCCAAGCATCGACCGTCGCCAGCAGGACGCCCGCGCGGCGCGACGGGAGCCGGCCGCGGGCCGCGTCTGAGCGCCGCGGGTGGCGACGGCGCCGCGGAGAACGCGGCGCTTGTCGTCGGGGAGGGAGTCTCTGCGGAGTTGTCCATGAAATGTGAAGGGGTCGCAACTTCGCGGCTAGCGAGCGGTTAACCGCTCCATCGCCGTCGAGTTGCGGACAAACTAGCTTATCCGGATCATAATTATCGACATTATGATATGTTCGCGAGCTTACGGTGTCAACTATTTGTCAATGATCAGAAACGGAGCCTTTCCGCAATGAATCGAATCCGCCGTCTATCCCTGGCCTTCGCGGTGGCTGGCGTGTTGGGGGTCGCGGCGCCTGCGGCCGCCTCCGCGGTCACGACGATCACGATCAGCGGCGCCACCGCCTCGTACCCGCTGGTCTCGCTGCTCGCCCAGAAGTACATCAAGACGTTTCCGAAAAAAGTGAAGTTCAAAATCACGCAGGGCGGCGCGCAGATCGGCATCAACGACGTGGCCGCCGGCCGCGTCACGATCGGCGACGTCTCGCGCGACCCGCTCGCGTCGGACCCGGCCGGGCTCGTCTTCTACCCGATCGCCAAGTACGGGATCTGCGTGATCACGAACAAGTCGAACCCCGTGCCCAACCTGACGCAGGCGCAGGTCAGTCTCGATCTTCACCGGGAAAACGCGCGGCATGGAGCGGCCTGCCCGGAGCGACGGCGAGCGGCACGATCGACCTGATCAGCCGCACCTCGGTCGCGGGCGTGCTGACGAACTTCCAGACGCTGCTGCTGGAAGGCAAGAAAGTCTCGACGATCGCCGCGGAAGAACCGTCTGAGGGTCTGATGCGCTCCGAAGGTCGAAAGCGACCCGAACTCGATCGGCTTCGTGTCCAACTACCAGTCCGACAAAGGCACCGTGAACGCCGTCGGCCTGAACGGCGTCGCAGTGCAACAAGGCGAGCATCACCTCCGGCCAGTACGCCGGCGTGGCGCGCTTCTACGAGGTCACCAAAGGCAAGGCGACCGGGCGCTGCCTCGGCGTTCATCGGCTGGATCGAGAAATCGGCCGCGGCCAAGAAGATCATCTACACGCAGTGGCTGACGATCTGAGCCGCAGTTGCTGGAACGCCTGAGCCGTCCGTGGCCCGACCACCGCGCCGAGCGCACGCTCGGCGCGGTGTCGTTGCTGGTGTGCGCGCTGGTCGTGGCGATGGTCGTGTTCGTCGCCATCCACGCCTGGCCGATCTTCGAGCACAACGGCCTCAGCTGGCTGGGCCCGGGCGGCGACCTCGGTCGCCAGTTCGCGAACATGCAGAACACGACGCAGCACCCGCCGCCGTCGGCCTACCACCTGCGCGCGTGGCCGGTCGTCTACGGCACGCTGCTGACCACAGTCGTCGCGGTCGTGCTCGCGCTCGCGATCTCGGTCTTCTCGTCGATCTTCATCGTCGAGCTCGCGCCGGCGCGGCTGCGCCGCGTGGCGATCCCCGTGATCCGCCTGCTCGCGTCGGTGCCGTCGGTGATCTACGGGCTGATCGGCATCCTCGTGCTCGTGCCGTTCGTCGGCAACGACCTGATCACGACGGGCGCAGAAGGAATCGGTGCAGAACGTCGTCCAGCTGACCGGCGCCGGGCCTGTCGGTGACGGTCGTGATCCTCACGGTGATGATCACGCCGATCATGGTCGCGCTGATCTGCGAGGCGCTCGTGTCGGTGCCGAACTCGTGGCGCGAGGGCGCGATCGCGCTCGGCGTCAACCCGCTGCGGGCGATGCTCGCGGTGACGCTGCGCGCGGCGCGGCCGGCGATCGTCGCCGCCGCCGTGCTCGCGACGGCTCGCGCGCTCGGCGAGGCGATCATGATCTCGATGGTCTCCGGCTCGCGCGCGTTCGCGCCGAAGCCGATCGACGGCCTCGTGTTCCTGTTCGAGCCGCTGCGCACGCTCGCCTCGGCGATCGTCGACTACCACGAAGGCATCGGCGCTCCGGCGCTCGGCTCGGCGCTGTACGCGTTCGCGCTGCTGCTGCTGTTCTCGGCGTTCGTGCTGTCGGTCGCCGGCTACCTGATCAAGCTGCCGCTGCGCAAGTACCAGGTGCGCGGATGAGCGCAGGCTGGGATGCGTCGCTCAAGCTCGGCGAGTCGACGCGCCGCCGCGCCGTGCGGCCGCCGATGAAGGCGGGCGCCGGGCGACGCTCCTCGCCGCTGACGTGGCGCTGGCGCGACCGGCTGGCGCTCGTGTGCGCGTGGGGCGCCGGGCATCGGGCTGTGCCTGATCGCCGGCGCGATCGTCGTCTACATGGGCTACCGCGGAATCCAGTACCTGCGGCCGAGCCTGCTCGTGTCAGCGCCCGGCGCTCGAGCGCCACGCAGAGCTCGAGCGGCGGCTTCCTCGACCCGCTGCTCGGGACGGCGATGCTGACCGTGATCGGCGTCGTGCTGGCGGTGCCGCTGGCGATCGGCGGCGCTCTGTGGATCGCCGAGTACGGGCGGCCGACGTGGCTCGCGCGCGTCGTCGAGTCGAGCATCGAGATGGTCGCCGGCACGCCCGACATCGTGATCGCGCTGTTCGGGCTGTCGATCTTCCAGCTCGGCGTCTTCGCGCCGTTCTCGTTCAGGGCATCAGGCGGCGGGGTGTTCGGCAAATCGTTCATCGCCGCCGGCGCGATGATGTCGCTGATCGCGCTGCCGCCGCTGTTCACGGCCACGCGCGACGGCCTGCAGGCCGTGCCGGCGCACATGCGCGAGGCGGCGTTCGCGCTCGGCAAGACGCGCATCGCGACGATCCGCCGCGTGCTGCTGCCGAGCGTGCGCTCGAACATCGCGACCGGGGTGACGCTCGGGATCAGCCGGATCATCGGCGACACGGCGATCATCGTGCTGCTGCTCGGCGAAACGCTGCGCCTGGACCCGCAGGGCTCGGTGCCCGGGCGTGGGCCTGCTGCGCGGCACCGGCTCGACGCTGACCAGCTACGTCTACGACAACTCGCCGGCGGGCGAAGGCGCGGCGCCGCAGAAGGCGTACGCGGCGGCGTTCGTGCTGCTGCTGTTCGTGCTCGCGCTCAACCTGATCGTCGACCGGATCGGTCGCTCGCACGCCGACGCGACGGGGCTGACGGTCGCCGGCGGCGGTCGTGTGAGCCGACGGCGCAGTCGACGCTCGTCGAGCCGCGCCGCGGAGCCGTCCGAGCGTCTTTACAAGCGACTGGTAAACCCCGCTAACCTGAGTGATTCGATGCAGAATGTGTTCGACAACTTCGGTGGGGAAGGTGCTCGATGAGCCCGGAGGAGATGCTGCTCGACCCCGTCGCACAGAGACGATGCGAGAGGGCAGCGAGCACGCTACTGAGGAGCCGCGCATCGCCTCGAGCGCGCGACGCGAGCGCGTACGCCCGGTCCAGCCGGCGACGAGCGCGACGCCGGCGAGCCCGCGCTGACGGCCGGTGCCTGCCGGTGCGCACGATCGTCGTCGATCGCGCGCCCGTACCGGTGCTCCCGCCGCAGCAGCGCGAGGCGCTGCGCGCGTGCCTCCTCGAGCGGGCCCGAGCGTCTGCGCCTGGAGGACGTGAGCATCGACTACGGCAGCGAAACAAGCCGTCAAGTCGGTCTCGCTGTCGATCCACCAGGGCGAGGTGCTCGCGCTGATCGGGCCGTCGGGCTGCGGCAAGACGACGCTGCTGCGCACGCTCAACCGGCTCACCGAGCTGACCCCGAGCGCGTCGCGCGCCGGGCGCGTGCTGCTCGACGGCCAGGACATCCACGAGATGGCCGACACGACGCTGCGCGCGCGCGTGGCGATGGTCTTCCAGCAGCCCAACCCGTTTCCGATGTCGATCTTCGACAACGTCGCCTTCGCGCTGCGCGAACAGTCGCGCAAGCGTCCGCGCACGCGCGAGCTCGAGCCGCTGGTGATCGACGCGCTGCGGCGCGCCGGCCTGTACGACGAGGTCGGCGACGACCTGCGACCGCCCGGCGCTGCGGCTGTCCGGCGGCCAGCAGCAGCGCCTGTGCATCGCGCGCGCGATCGCGCCGCGACCGGAGGTGCTGCTGATGGACGAGCCGTGCAGCGCGCTCGACCCGATCTCGACGGCGACGATCGAGAAGCTGATCGGCGAGCTGCGCCGTGACCTGGCGGTCGTCGTCGTCACGCACAACCTCGCGCAGGCGCACCGCGTCGCCGACAAGGTCGCGTTCATGTACCTCGGCGACCTCGTCGAGTACGGCAGCACCGCTGAGGTGTTCGACGAACCGCGCGCGACGCGCACGCGCGACTACGTGCGAGGCGCGTTCGGATGAGCTCCCGCGATCGCCGGCGCCGTCATGCGGCCCGGAGCTCCTGAAGCAGGCGCTCGTCGTGGTCGGCTGCGGAGTCCTGGCGGTGAGCGCGTCCGCGTGCGAGAGCACCGAGGACGAAAGCGCGAAGATCGGCGCGCGAAGCGAGCACCGAGACCGTCAGGCAGCGGCGCGCTGAAGCTCGGCGCGGCCAACCACAGCGTGCGCGTGTCCGACGTGACGCTGCTCAGCAGCGGTGGGCGCACGGCTGTCGCAGTCAAGCTCACCTCGACCTCAGCGCGCGCGCAGCTGGACGTGCCGGTGCTCGTCAACGTCACCGGCGCCGGCGCAAGGTGGTCTACTCGAACGCGACTCGGGCGCCGAAGCGCTGCTGCAGCGGATCGCCGTGCTGCGCCCGCACCAGAGCGCGTGGTGGGTGGACGACCAGGTGCTGGCCGCCGGGGCGAGCACCGCCGTCAACGTGAGCGTCGGCACGCGGCCGGCACGCCGGCGCCTCGCAGCGCGACGCGTGGCGACGAAGGGCGTGCACGTGGGCGAGCAGTCCGGCCTCAGCGCGCTCAGCGGCGAATTGGTGAACCTCTCAGGCAAGGCGCAGGAGCAAGGTCGCCGTGTTCGCCGTCGCGCTGCGCGGCGGCAAGGTCGTGGCGGCGGGGCGCGCGGTGGTCGCCGTCGCTGCCGGCGCATGCGGGCGCGTCGGCGCCCTTCCAGATCTTCCTCGTCGGCAATCCGGCGGGAGCAAAGATCGAGCTGAGCGCGATTGCGCCGGCGTCCTGAGGGAGTGAGCGAAGGTGAGCCTCGTGCCAGTCCCTCCGAGCAGTCCGGCGCTGACGTGCGCGCACTGCGGCGCGCCGCTCGTCGCCGACCAGCGCTACTGCCTGTCGTGCGGTCAGCCGGCCTCGCCGGTGCGCTTGGCGTTCCTGGACGTCCTGCAGGGCCGAGCCGCGCGAACTGCGGGAGTGGGCGCAGCCGACGATCGAAATGAGCCCGGCCGGCTACGTCCCGGTCGGTGACTCCCGCGGCGCCAACGGCTGGCTGCGGCGCAACTCGGGTCTGCTCGGCACTGCTGGCTGTGCTCGTGCTGTGCCTGATCGCGGGATTGCTGATCGGCCACTGGGTCAGCCAGGGCAGCAAGACGCCGGCCAAGCAGGTGGTCGAAGTCAAGGGGCTGTCGGGGCTCAGTGCCGCGCCGCGCCGCCGCCGCGACCACGCCGGCGGGCACGACGACGACGCCGGCCGAAGCAAAAGAAAGCGCGGCGGCCAAAGCCGCGGCGAAGAAGGCGGAAGCGAAAGAGACGAAAGTCGAAAAGGCGCCTCCGCCGGCGCCCAAGAAAGTCGCGCCGACGAAGATCAAAAAACTGAGCGAATCGAGCGGGAAAAAGCACGCAGGAAGAAATCAACGCGCTCGGCGCCGAGCCGATCGAAACCGGCTGACGGACGAGCTCGCGCGGATGACCTCAGCGAACGGCAGCACGACCCGTCCTCGGGCCGAGCGAGCGGCGGCGAGGAGCAGCCGACGGCGGCGGTCGTTCCGGTCGGCGGCCTGGCGGGCGGCCAGCCCGCGCTGCAGCGGCTCGATGGCCGAGCTGCGCCGCCGCCGCTACGAGCTCGCCGAGCGCGTCGCCGAGCTGACATGGGACCTCGGTGGCCTGACCTACGAGATGGCGATCCGCGACCACTATCGCCTCGACGTGCTCGCGCGGCGCGCCTCCGAGCTGCAGCAGGCCGACGCGCAGCTCGGCGAGGTCCAGCGACTGCTCGCGACCGCCGAGGCCGGCGTGCATGGCCAGTGCCGCTCGTGCGGAGCCGTGCACAGTCGCGGCGCGTCGTTCTGCTGGCATTGCGGCGCGGGCCTGCTCGAGGAGTCGCGCCCCTCGGTGCTCGAGAGCTCCGCCGAGCCGGGCTGAGCGGTCGCCCGCTCGTCCGCTCGTCCAGGCCGGCTCGGATGGCGCCGGTCAGCCTCTAGCGTCTCGGCGATGAGCCGTACCTGCTTGCCGCGAGCTTCCGGCGGTGCCGGGCGGCTCGTGACGGTCGCGCGTGGCCGGTCTCGCGGCGAGCGCGCTGGCGTCGGGCCTCGCTTCCTCGCAAGGCGCGCTCGCCGGCCCCCGGCCGCATGCTCGGGCGGCCGGGCCGCACGAGTACGGCTGCCCGATCTTCCCGGCGAGCAACCCGCTCAACCGCGACATCTCGCGCGCGCCCGTCGATCCGCGATCCGCCAGCCTACATCGCCTCGATCGGCGCGAGCCTGCACCTGCACGCCGACTTCGGCACGAACCCGGCCTACGGCATCCCGTACTCGGTCGTCGGTCCCGCGCCAGCCGGGCGTGCCGATCTCGTTCAGCGAATACGGCGCCGAATCCGACCGCGGTCCCTACCCGGTGCCGCTCGACGCCCCGGTCGAGGGCGCGGGCGAAGAAGGCGACCGCCACGTGCTCGTGCTGCAGCAGGGTGCCTGCAAGCTGTACGAGCTGTACGACGCGCGGCGCTCGGGGAGCGGCTGGGAAGCCGCCTCCGGGGCCGTCTTCAACCTGCGCAGCAACGCGCTTCGCCCCGAAGGCTGGACGTCGGCCGACGCCGCCGGACTGCCCATCTTCCCGCTGCTGGCGCGCTATCCGGAAGTGCGCGCCGGGCAAATCGACCACGCGCTACGCGTGACCGTGGCGCGCACGCAACGCGGCTACATCCACCCGGCTACGCACTTCGCGTCGAGCAGCTCCGATCCGAGCCTGCCGCCGATGGGGCTGCGCCTGCGCCTGAAGGCGAGCTTCGACCTGGCCCCATACCACGGCCAGGCGCTGGTGATCCTGACGGCGCTCAAGCGCTACGGCCTGATCGTCGCCGACAACGGCTCCTCGTGGTACATCAGCGGCGCCTCCGACCCGCGCTGGTCAGACGTTGACCTCGATCAGCTGAAGACCGTCCCCGGCTCGGCTTTCGAGGCCGTCAGCTCAGGCCAGATCCTGCACGCATGAGCTAGGACTGCTGCCGGTATGAGCTAGGAGTGCTGCTGATGCTCGACCGGCTGCGGCGGCGGCGGGGCGGGCGGAGCGGGCTGCGCGACGGGCGCCCCCACCGGCTGCGCCACGGGCGCCGCGACGGGCTGCGCGACCGGCGCGGCCGGCTGTGCGACCGGCGCCTGAGCCTGCGGCTGCTGGGCGGGCGGGAGCGCGGTGTGCTGGCCGTTCGCCTCGCCCGTGATCGACTGCTTGAACTCTCGCATGCCGCTGCCGAGCGAGCGACCGATCTCGGGCAGCCGCTTGGCGCCGAAGATCAGCAGCAGGATCACTACGAGGAATGCGATGTGCAGGGGATTGTCGAGTCCCATGTACTCATGTCAGCATAGACGATCGCCCGCCCGAGCAGTCCCTGCGACGCCCTACGACGCGACGGGATCGGCGCGGCGCGGCGGGCGGGCCGGGGGCCTGGTCAGCCGGGGTCGCTGAGGGCCCTGCGCACGAACTGCGCGGCGACGAGCAGGATCAGCGCTGCGAACGAGTCGCGTAGGATCGCGCCCGACAGTGCGTTCGCGAGCACGACGCCGCCGGCGGCGCCGGCGAGCGAGAGCAGCCCGAGCAGCAGCGCGTCCTGGCGGCGAACGTTGCCGTAGCGGTCCTGGTTGTAGGTCCCGACGATCGCCACCGGGATGATCGCGAGCAGCGACGTGGCCTCGGCCTGGTGCTGGCCCAGGTTCAGGAAGATCACGAGGCCCGGCACGAACAGCACGCCGCCGCCGACCCCGAGCATTCCGGCGACCACCCCGCCGGCCAGGCCGATCGCGATCGCCCCCGTCATCGCAGCACCAGCTCGACCGCGCTGGCCACCAGCACGGCCGCGAACAGCAAGGAGATCGAGCGGTTATCGATGCGCTGCTGCAGCCACGTCCCGAGCAGCACGCCGGCGACCGCCGGCACGCCGACGAGCAGCGCGTCGAGCACGTGCACGTTCCCGTACAGACCCTGCGTCGCCGCCGCAAAGGCGGCGATGAAGACGATCGCCGCGAGCGAGGTGGCGGTCGCGGAGCGCTCGTCGTAGCCGAGCCACAGAACGAGCAAAGGCACGATCACGCTGCCTCCGCCAACGCCGAACAGGCCGCTGAAGACACCCGCCGCGGTCCCGATCGTCATCAGCTTCAGCGGAGCGGCCGGTGGACCGTTCGCAGCGACCTTCAGCAACCACGCTTGCGAGCGAACTGGTCGGCGACCATGCGCGCCATACTAGACCGCGTGTCCCCCGCTGCCACGCTCGTGGAGGCGCTCGAACCGATCCGCTCCGACCCCGATCGCGGTGCGGTCCTGCTCGACATCGACGGCACGCTCGCGCCGATCGTCAGGCACGCAGCCGACGCGCACGTGCCGGAGGCGACGCGCACGCTGCTGATCGAGATCGCCAAGCGCTACGGCGTCGTCGGCTGCGTCAGCGGACGGCGCGCTGCGACTGCGCGCCAGATCGTGGCGATCGGCACGCTCGCCTACGTCGGCAACCACGGCGGCGAGCTGCTGCGGCCCGGATCGACGCGTCCCGAGGTCGACCCGGAGCTGGCCACGTGGGCGGTGCGCGTTCGCACGTTCGCCGCGCGCGCGCTGACGGCGGACTATCAGCGCCTGCGCATACGCGGCGAGGACAAGGACGCGATCGCCGCCTTCCATTGGCGCGGCGCCCCCGACGAGCAGGCCGCACAGGACGCCGTCGAGCAGATCGCAAAGCGCGCGCAGGACGAGGGGCTCGCGGTGCACTGGGGGCGCAAGGTGCTCGAGGTGCGACCGCCGGTGCCGCTCGACAAGGGCATCGGCATCGCGACGTTGCTGCGCGGCTCGCCGGCCAGGTCCGCGGTGTACGTCGGCGACGACAGCACCGACCTCGACGCGTTCCGCGGCCTGCGCGAGCTCGTGCAGTCGGGGATGCTCGAGTCGGCGCTGTGCGTGGCCGTCGACTCCGACGAAGCGCCAGCCGAGCTGGCGCGGGAGGCGGACCTCACGCTCGACGGGACGAGCGGCGTGCGCGAACTGCTCGAGGCGCTGCTGTAGTGGGCGTGTGCGGTTCGTCGACTTTCTCAGAGCCACCGTCATGCTCAGCGCCGGCGCCGCAACCGCTCTGGCGCTCGTCACCGTGCTCGCGGTCGGCACGAACTCGGAAGAACAGCTGCTCCCGGTCTCCGTCGGCTGGTGGGTGCTCGCGGCGCTGCTGGGCTTGCGCCTGGGCAGGCGCGCCGAGACGAACCCGCCGATAGCGCGCCTGCTCGCGAGCGCCAAAACGAGCCACGCGCTTCCCGAAAGCCACCCCAGCGCGATCCTCGTCAATCGCCTGTGGCCGTTGTTTCTGTTGACGTTCGTCGCCGGCGGCCTCGCGTTCCTGGCCCCGCAGGTCCCCGGCATCGCCGCCGGCTTCGCGATCATCTGGGCGCTCGCCTGGCGGCGCCAGGATGCCGCGGTGGCCGCGATCGAGGAGCGTGACGGAGCGTTCTTCTACGTCTTGCGCACGTCGCCCGTGCGACCGATGGCGCTGGAGCGAACGCCAGGCTTCAAGGCGTTGCGGCCAGAGCGCGCCAACGGCGCCGTGACCTGATGAGCGAGGGCCATGCTGTCGACGTACTGCTCGTCTCGCTCGGCTCGACCGAGGGCCTGCGGCGGGCCGACGACGAGCTGCAGGACTCTCTGCGGCGTGCCGGTGCGCGCGTGGCGATCGCGCGTCCGCTCCCGCCGGAGGCGCTGCCCACGCTGATGCTCACCGACCTGTTGTGGGCGCGCGCCGCCCGCGAGGCCGCCGCCAAGCTGCTCGACCAGCAGCGCCGCGCTCCTGCGCGCTCGGTGATCTACTCGAGCACGACCTCCGCGCTGCTGTGGCAGCGGCCCGGCGCGATCCGCTTCGACGCCCCGGCCGCAGGAAATCGCCGCGGTCGCCACGGCTTGTGGCAGCGCCCGCTAGAGCGCCGCCGTCTGCGCCAGGCGCCGTTGCTGCTGCCGTGGAGCGAGGGTGGCCTGCGCGAGGCGCCCGACCTGGCCGGCGACGACGGCCGAGCGATCGTGTTGCCGGTGCCCGTCGAGCCGTCCGGGCCGGCGGCCGAGCGGCGCGACGTGGCCGCGGTCACCTACGCGGCCAACCCCACCAAGAAGGGCCTTGATCGCGTGCTCGCTGCGTGGCGGCGCCTGCTCGCGGAGCGTTCTGCTGCCAACGGCTCGGGGCCGCCGGACGAGCTCGTCATAGCGGGAGTCTCGCTGGGCGAGTTGCAGCGCGCCGGCCTGCTGTCCGGCGACGAGCCCGGCATTCGCGTCGTGGGCGCGCTCGCGCCACCCGACTTCCGCGCCCTGCTCAGGCGCGCGCGTGTGTTCGTGTGCGCGCCGCGCCGCGAGGACTACGGGATCGCCCAGCTCGAGGCGCTCGCCGACGGCTGTCAGCTCGTCACGACTGCGGCGCCCGGGCCCTACGCTGCCCTGCCGCTCGCCCGCCGTCTCGACCCGCGACTGGTCGGCCAGGACCTCGTTGCCTCATTGCGCGCCGCCTTGGAGAGCCCGCTCGCCGACTACGCGGAGCAGGCTCGCGAGCAGCTCGCTCCGTTCAGCCGCGAGTCAGTCGACCGGCAGGTCGCCGAGCAGCTATTGCCGCGATTGCTTGCGTAGGGGCTGCAGCTCGCGCCAGCTGCGAGCGTTGGCTACGTCGTCGCGCGTCAGCCAAGCGCGGCGGGCCGTGGCGACGCCCCAGCGCATGTTCGCGAGCGTCCTCGTGCGGTGCGCGTCGGAGTCGATCACGATGCGCACGCCCGCGCGCACCGCGGCGCGCGCGTGTACGTCGGAGAGGTCGCGCCGGTCGGGGTTGGCGTTGATCTCGAGCATTGTTCCCGTGCGAGTCGCCGCGGCGAACACGGCGTCGAGATCGATCGCGTACGGAGGGCGGCGCTCGATCAGCCGTCCCGTGGGGTGGCCGATCGCGTCGACGAGCGGGTGCTCGATCGCGGCGATCATGCGCTCGGTCATCGCCTGCTCGGGCATGCCGAAAGACGTGTGCGCGCTGGCGATCACCCAGTCGAGCTGTTCGATCAGGTCGTCCTCGTAGTCGAGCGAGCCGTCGGGCAGGATGTTGATCTCACTGCCCGCCAGCAGCTCGATCCCCTCGACGCGCGCGTTGGCTTCCCGCACGAGCTCGATCTGCCGGCGCAGCTCCTCAGGCGAGACGTCGTTGCCGAAGCCGTGCGTGGCGGAGTGGTCGGTGATCGCCAGGTACTCGTAGCCGCGCTCACGCGCGGCCAGGCCCATCTCCTCGATCGTGTTGTGTCCGTCCGAGGCGACCGTGTGGCTGTGCAGGTCGCCGCGTATGTCAGCGAGCTCGACCAACCGCGGCAGGCCCTCGCCTCCGTGCAGCCGCGCCGCCTCGAGCTCGCCGCGATCCTCGCGCAGCTCAGGCTCGATGTAGGCGAGGCCGAGCAGCTCGTACAGCTCGTGCTCGCTTGTGCACGTTCGCGTGCGGCCGATCGCATCGTCGAGCACGCCGTACTCGGACACGTGCAGGCCGCGACGCACGGCCGCTTCACGCAGCGCCGCGTTGTGCCGTCCAGACCCCGTGAAGTGCTGCAAGAGGTTGCCGAGCTGCGCGGGCTTGGCGATGCGCAGGTCGACCGCGATGCCCGAGTGCGTGCGCGCTCGCGCGCCCGCCTTGCCCGCCGAGCTGACGCTCTCGACCTGCTCCAGCTTGACCATGCTCTTGGCCAGCGTCGTCGGCCGCGTAGTGACGGCGATCAGGTCGATGTCCTTGACGCTGTCGGCGTAGCGCCGAGCCGAGCCGGCCACCATCACCTGCGTTTCAGCGCCGCCGAGCTCGCTCAAGGCCGTCGCCAGACCTTCCCCGATCTCGAGCGCGCGCGGAAGCAGTACGCGCGGGGCGGTGCGCTCGCCGGCGCCCTCGGCGAGCGAGGCCAGGATGCGTTCCTCGAGCTTCGGCCCCAGACCGCGCACGGTGCGGATCCGCTGCTGCACTGCCGCCTCGCGCAGCGTCTCGAGCGAATCGACGCCGAGCTGCGAGTGCAGCAGCCTGGCGCGCTTGGCGCCGAGCCCGGGCAGTCGCGTGACCGCGACCAGACCCGGCGGAAACTTGGCGCGCAAGCGCTCAGTCGCGGGTATCGCGCCGGTTTCCAACAGGGCGAGGATCTTTTCCGCGAGCGTCGAGCCGATGCCCGGCAGCTCGCTGGCGCGGCCCTGGCGGGCCAGCGAGGCAACCGACAGCGACGCGTCGCGCACGGTCCTCGCGGCGGTGCGGTAGGCCAGCACGCGGTGGATGTTCGCGCCGTCGAGCTCGTACAGGTCGCCCAACTCGTCGAGCGCGTCTGCGATCGCGCCGTTCGAGAGCTCGGGAGTGGACACGACGATCAGGGTAGGCACCCCGGCGCCTGGGCGCGCGCCCGCCGGCGCCACACCAGAGTGCATACGCCCGGCCGCGACGCCCGCCGGCGACCCCGCGCGGCGGCTCGGCTCGGCGCGGGCCAGCCTCGTCACGCTCTAGGGTACGCCGACTCATGTCCGGAGAGCCGTGGCTGATCCTGCCGACGTACAACGAGGCTGAGAACGTGGAGGCGATCGTGTCCGCCGCCGCCGAGGTGCTGGCGCGCGCGACGAGCCGCTCGCTGGATGGCGCGTCCGGCGCCGTCGGCGGGGACGACGGCTTCCGCATCCTGGTCGTCGACGACGGCTCGCCAGACGGAACCGGCGAGATCGCCGACAGCCTGGCGGCAGAGCACGAGTGGATGAACGTGCTCCACAGATCGGAGAAGAACGGCATCGGCCCGGCCTACCTGGCCGGCTTTCGTCACGCTCTCGACCGCGGCGCGGGCTACGTGATGGAGATGGACTCGGACTTCTCGCACGACCCCGCCGACCTGGCGCGTCTGCTGGCGGCCGTCGATCGCGACGTGCCCGGCTCGGCCGACCTGGCGCTCGGCTCGCGCTACATCCCCGGTGGCGGCGTCAGCGATTGGGGCTTGCTCCGGCGCTTCGTCAGCGAGGGCGGTTCGACCTACGCGCGGTTGGTGCTCGGGCTGCAGGTGCGCGACCTGACGGGCGGCTTCAAGTGCTTTCGCCGCGAGGTGCTCGAGGCTATCCACTTCGACAGCGTGCGCTCCCAGGGCTACGCCTTCCAGGTCGAGCTCACCTATCGCGCGGTGCGCGCCGGCTTTCGCGTCGTCGAGGTCCCGATCGTGTTTCGCGATCGCCAGCAGGGGCAGAGCAAGATGTCCTGGCGGATCGCCGCCGAGGCGATGTGGCTCGTGCCGCTGCTGCGCGTCCGCTAGCACACGCGCGTGAGACACACGCGCGTGTGACTGTGGCATGACACGTCGGGGAAGCGCGACGCCGCTTCAGCCAGCGCCAGCGCCGGCCGATGCAACGAGGATGGATGCTTCGGCATACGCGTTCACGCACGGCGTCCGCCACACGCGCGAGACGCTGCGAACGTGGCAGAGCACTCCAGCGGGCGTGCTGGGCCGTTGGGTCGCCGGCTCGGCGCTCGCGGCCGCCGGGCTGCTCGCAGCGGTGTGGGCGATCGCGTCGCTGGACGACGGCTTCCAGCAGATCATCAGCCTGCAGCCGCCGTTCGCCGTCGGAGACCTGGCGGACGTGGCCCACGTGCTCGAGCGCAACCTGCTCGTGCTCGCGCTGCACGCCATGGCATGTGTCGCCGGCTTCATCGCCGGCAGCTCGCTGCCGCTACAGGTCGAGGGTCGCACGGGCGCCTCACGCTGGCTTCACGAACACGGCGGCCGCTTGGCGATCGGCTTCGTAGCCGCCGCAACCGCCTTCTCGCTGAGCGCCCAGGCCTACCTGCTCGGTCACACGCTCGGCGGCCTCGCCGCGTTCCTGCGCGTGTCGCCCGGGATCCTCCTGCTCAGCGTGCTCCCGCACGCGATCCCCGAGCTGATCGCGCTGTTCCTGCCGCTCGCAGCGTGGATCATCGCCAGCAGGCGCGGCGAGTGGGAGCAGCTGCTGGCGGCCACCGTCGTGACGGTCGCCATCGCCCTGCCCGTGCTGGTCATCGCCGCCTTCATCGAGGTGTACGTCTCGCCGCACCTGTTCACCGCGCTCACGCACATCCACCCCCCGATCGTGCGCGCCTCCGAAGGCTGGATCGTCACCGTGCATTGAGTGGACCCTCGGCGCCGGTCGGCCGATGCTCGATCCACGTCGAGGTAAGGGAACGACACCCCTAGGGTGCCTTTCCGGTCCGCCTGCGCGAGGCGAGGATGGTCTCAGAAACCAACTCGCCTACAAGGAGGCAAAGAAAATGTTCAGCACCAAGATCCGCACCACGATCATCGCCCTCATCGCTTCAGCTGGCTTTGCCGGCGCGACCGTCGTTCCCGCCGTCTCGCAGGCCCAGTGGCACACCATCGTCGTCGGTGGACAGGTCATCACGCATGGCAACTACACCGAGGGCGGCGTCAGCCCCTGCACCCGCATCAGCGGCCAGCTCAACTCAGCCGAAAACCTCGTCGGCGACGACGAAGATTGGAAAGAGGTCAAGGGCATTGGCAAGGCGGGCCTCGAAAACGCCAACAAAGACCTCGAAGCCAACGAAGCCGCCGCCCTGCGCTCGCGCCAGGAAGCCTTCGAATACGGCTGCGACATCGCCCCGGCGTAACGGTCACGCAAGAGCACCACGCAGTACGAGAGCCCCCGCGCCCGCGGGGGCTCTCGCCGCGCTCGCAGTGCGTGCGTTCGCTCAGCCCGACGCTCATCCGGGTTCGCTTCGGCAAGGGTCCCGAGGCCGTGACCACTCGTTAGAGTCCGCCCCGTCCGCGCACTTTTCCGTGAGCTTCAGAAGGAGGAGCAACATGCACGCAGTCGTGATCCCGGTGACGTTCAACGACCGATCGGCCGCCGAGGGCGAACTGCCCGGCCTCGTCGCACAGGTCTCGGGCACGCCAGGATTCGTCGCCGGCTACTGGCTCGCAATCTCGCAGGACAAGGGCACCGCGATGGTGGTCTTCGATGCCGAGGAGCCCGCTCAAGCGCTCGCGACGATCGCCCGCAGCACGCCTGCCGGAGCGGTCACGTCCGGCACCATCGAGGTCGGCGAGGTCATGGCGCACGCGTGAGCCGCAACTGACCCACAGCAGCCGGGCCCACTACCGCCGCGGCCCCCTTCCTTCACTTTGTATAGTGGTAGGAAAGCGATCCACAAAGGGAGATCCCATGGCAGGCACTCTGAGCGAAGTCACCGACAGCAACTTCCAGGCCGAGGTCATCGAGTCGGACAAGCCCGTGCTCGTCGACTTCTGGGCTCCGTGGTGCGGTCCCTGCCGCGTCGTTGCTCCCGTGCTCGAGGAGATCGCCGCCGAGCGCCCCGACCTGCGCATCGTCAAGTTGAACACCGACGAGAACCAGCAGACGGCCGCCGCCTTCCAGGTGCTCTCGATTCCCACGATGATCCTCTTCAAAGGCGGCCAGCCCGTCAAGACCGTGATCGGCGCCTACCCCAAGAAGAAGCTCGAGCAGGAGCTGGAGCCAGCGCTCGCAGTGGCCGCGACGCCCGCGGTGGAGACTGCAGCGGGCGAGGCCTCGCCGGCCGAGACGCCAGCGGCCTCGTAGCGGACCTCGTGGCGGAGCGGCTCAGGCGGCGTCCGCAGCGGCGCGCCTGAGCCTTATCGCCAGGGGAAGTCCTTCGATCCGGACCTGCTCCGAGTAGTCCCATTCGGAGGCCGCGATCGACGGATCGTCTCCGACGTCCAGCTGCACCGACAGCGTCTCAGAGGCGACGTAGTCGCGGCGCATCTCGGCGGCGCGCACGAGCGCCTCCTCGCCGTCGAGCGCCAACTCGATGCGGTCCTCCACCTCCAGGCCGGCCGCCTTGCGCGCGCCCTGCACGGCGTGCACGATCTCCCTGGCGAAACCCTCCTCGCGCAACTCGTCGTCGATCGCCAGGTCGAGCGCGACCGCGTGCGCGCCCTCGCGCTCGACGCTGTAGCCGTCGGGCGCGCGCATCGTCAAGATCACGTCGTCGGCCGTGAGCATGTGCTCGCGACCGTCGACCGTGATTCCGAGCGCGCCGCCGTTGGAGTCCGCTCGGCCGTCGTCCTCGCGCACCGCGGCGGCCACGCGCGCTGGGTCGAGCGCGGCGATCGCGTCGGCGGCGAGCGGCATCGCTTTCCCGAAGATCGGGCCCAGCTTGCGGTAGTTCGCCTTGACCTCGTAGCTACCCAGCTCCTCAGCTGCGGCGACGAAGCGCACGCGCTTGACATTCAGCTCGTCGCGCACCACGTCCGCGAGGCGTTCGATCGCCTCACGCTCCTCGCCGCTGGCGACGACCAGCGCCTCGCCGAGCGGCTGGCGCACCTTGATCTTCGACTTCCCGCGCGCGCCGAGCCCGAGTCGAACGGTCTCGCGCGCGAGGGCCATCGCCCGCTCGAGCCGCTCGTCGCGCGCCACGCCACCGCTCTGCTCGGCCAGCGATGCCGCCGTGGGAAAGTCGCACAGGTGTACGCTCTGCAGCGACCCGTCGAGGTTGTCGTAGATCTCATCGGCGATGAACGGGCACAGGGGCGCCAGCAGCTTGGCCACCGTCACCAGGCACGTCCGCAGCGTTCGAAACGCGCTCGCCTCCGCTTCCCAGAAGCGCCGCCGCGAGCGGCGCACGTACCAGTTGGAGAGGTCCTCCACCAGCTCCGAGATCGCGCGCCCCGCGCTCGTCGCGTCGTAGGCGTCGAGGCGCTCCGCCACGAACTCCGCCGTTCCCGCCGTGCGCGACAGTGCCCAGCGATCGAGATCGTCGCCCGGCGCTCCCGCCGCCGCGTCGGCTGCGCCCAGCTCGCGCTCGCTCACCCGCGCGTACAGCGCGTAGAAGTAGTACGTGCTCCACAGCTGCTTGAGAAACAGGCGCACGCCCTCGCCGATCGTCTCAGCCGAAAAGCGATAGCCGTCCCACGGCTGCTTCGACGTGAAGAAGTACCAGCGAAAGGCATCGGCACCGTAGGTCTCCAGCACCTGCCACGGCTCGACCGTGTTGCCCTTCGACTTCGACATCTTCTGGCCGTCCTCGTCGAGGATCAGACCGAGGCATACGACGTTGCGATACGGCGGTGGCTCGGCCAGCAACGTCGCCACGGCGAGCAGCGAGTAGAACCAGCCGCGCGTCTGGTCCTGCGCCTCGCAGATGAAGTCCGCCGGATACCCCTGCTCGAACTGCTCGGCGTGCTCGAACGGGAAGTGGTGCTGGGCGAAGGGCATCGCGCCCGAGTCGAACCACACGTCGATCACCTCCGGCACGCGACGCATCGGCCGCCCGCAGTCCGGCTCGCCTTCCGCGTCCTCGTGCGGGCACGCGAACTGGACGTCGTCCACGAACGGACGGTGATGGTCGGACAGCTCGTCGCCGGAGCGCTCCTGCAGCTCCTCGAACGAGCCGATCACGTGCACGTGGCCTGCCTCGCAGCGCCACACCGGTAGCGGCGTGCCCCAGTAGCGCTCGCGCGACAGCGCCCAGTCGACGTTGTTCGCGAGCCAGTCGCCGAAGCGCCCGTGCTTGACGTGTGGCGGGTGCCATGCGACCGTCTCGTTGGCCGCCAGCAGCTGCTCGCGCAGCTTGGTCGTGGCGATATACCACGACGGTTTCGCGTAGTACAGCAGTGGCGTGCCGCAGCGCCAGCAGTGCGGGTAGGAGTGCTCGTACTCCTCCACGCGCAGCAACAATCCGCGCGCGTCGAGGTCCTCGATCAGCTCGCCAGTGAGCTGCGGGTCCTTGACGAAGCGACCCGCCAGCGGCGTGCCTGCGCGGCTGAGCACGCGCCCGTCGTAGGTGCCGTCGGGCTTGACCGGGTTGTACAGCGTGCGCGAGTCGTCGCCGCGGAACAGGCCCGCCGCCGCGGCCACGCGATAGTCGTCCTCGCCGAACGCGGGCGCCAGGTGCACGATCCCCGTGCCGTCCTCCGTCGTCACGAAGTCGTCGGCGAGGATCGGCAGCGGCCCCGGCTCGCGGTCGCTGGCCGCGAAGATCGGTCCCTCGTAGCTGCCGTAGCGAGCCACCAGCTCAGCGCCCGTGAACTGCTCGACGATCTCGGCCCACTCGCCCAGCACGGGCTCGACGCGATCCGACACGAGAACATAAAAATCATCCTCGAGCCGCGCCCGTGCGTAGCTCGCGCCCGGCGCCACAGCCACGGCGACGTTGCCCGGCAGCGTCCACGGCGTCGTCGTCCATACGAGCAGCTTCTCCTCGCCGTCAGCGACCGGCAGCTTCAGGTAGATGCTTGGATCGACCACGTCGCGGTACCCGAGCGCCACCTCGTGCGAGGACAGCGTCGTCTCACAGCGCGGGCAGTAGGGGCTGACCTTGTGCCCCTCGTACAGCAGCCCGCGCCGATCGATCTGTGACAGCGCCCACCACACCGACTCGATGTAGCTCTCGTCGAGCGTGCGGTAGGCGTGCTCGAGGTCGAGCCAGAAGCCGATCCGCTCGGTCAGTAGGTTCCACTCCTCCAGGTACGCGAACACCGACTCGCGGCAACGCTCGTTGAACGCGCCGATTCCGTACTCCTCGATTTCCGCCTTCGATTCGATTCCCAGCGCTTCTTCGACCGCGATCTCGACCGGCAGCCCGTGGCAGTCCCAGCCACCCTTGCGCTCGACCAGGTAGCCGCGCATCGTTTGAAAGCGCGGGTAGATGTCCTTGAACACGCGCGACAGCACGTGATGCGAGCCCGGTGGCCCGTTCGCCGTCGGCGGTCCCTCGTAGAAGTTCCAGCGCGGCGCCCCCGCGCGCATGCGCAGCGACTCGGCGAACACGTCGCGCTCGCGCCAGCGCTCGAGCACCGTCAGCTCGAGCTCCGGCAGCTGCTGGCGCGGGTCAACCTCGCGAGGCGGGATCAGCGGGTGTCGGGAGGGCGCGCTCAAGGGCGGCCCATTCTAGGTGCGGCCCACTGCGCGCCCGCGCGCGGCGTGGGCGAGCCGGCGGCAGCGGCGGTCCCGGCCGCCGCGCCGCCGTGCAGACCCGGCGCAGGCGCAGCCCGTGCTTACGATGGACGAACATGCGGCTGCGCCTGTATCACCACCCCGACGGCACGCGCGTCGCCTACCGCGAGGCCGGCGCCGGGCCGCCGCTGGCGCTGCTGCACTCCGGCCTGCTCTCGCACAAGGAGTGGGAGCCCGCCGTCGACTCGCTCGCAGACCGCTTCCGCGTCGTGCTGCCGGACCTGCCGCTGCACGGCGACTCCGAGGATCACCCGCGCCACCCGTACACGCTCGACTGGTTCGCCGAGGTGCTCGGCGGCTTCTCGCGCGAGGTGCTCGGGTCGCGCCCGCTGATCGCCGGCCACGACGCCGGCGCCGAGATCCTGCTGCACGCCGTGCGCACCGGCAGCGTGCGCCCTGCGCGTCTCGTGCTCATGAACAATCGCATGCACGCCGCGCCCGAGCGCCCCGCGCTGCTGGCCGCCTGGCGCATGACCACGCGCGCCGCCGCCGTGCCCGGGCTCGACCGTTTGCTCTCGCACGGCGCCCGCGCCGTGTTCACGCCCCAGCGCGGACTGCGCATGTCCGCGCGCGCCAACCCGGCCGCCGCCGACCTGCGTGCGCCACGCCTTCGCCGACGTGCCCGGCAACTCCAGCCTGGCGCGCTCCTGGGCGAGGTGCGCGGGCGCCTGGCCGCGTGGCGCGCAGACCCACCTGCTCGACCTCTACCCGCGCCTGCAGATGCCCGTGTTGCTGCTGTGGGCCGACCGTGACCCCATGTACCCGCTGTCGATCGCCGAACAGGCGCTCGCGCTGCTTCCCAACGGCCAGCTGCGCGTGCTCGAGAGCGCCGGCTTCCTGCTCGCCTACGACGACCCCGTCGGGCTGGCGCGGGAGCTGTCGGCCTTCTGCGGGTAGGGTCTTTTGCCGTGGAGCCGCGCCGTGGCGTGCGCCGTGAGCTAAAAGGAGAACGGATGCCGGACAAGCAGCTGTGGGGCGGCGAGACCGCCAAGGCAGTCGAGAACTTCCCGATCTCGGGCGAGACCGTGCCGTTGCCGGTCGTGCACTGGCTCGCGCGCCTGAAGGGCGCCGCCGCCGCCGTCAACGGCGAACTCGGACTGCTCTCCAAACGCAGCGCCACGCGCATCGAGAAAGCCGCTCGCGAGATCGCCGAAGGCAAGCACGACGCTCAGTTCCCGATCGACGTGTTCCAGACGGGGTCGGGCACGTCGACCAATACCAACGCCAACGAGGTGATCGCCAAGCTCGCCGGCGACGGCACGCACGCCAACGACCACGTGAACATGGGCCAGTCCTCCAACGACGTGTTTCCCTCGGCCGTGCACCTGGCCGCGCTCGACGTCGCGCAGAACGAGCTGCTGCCGGCGCTCAAGCAGCTCCAACGCTCGTTCGCGCGCAAGGCCAAGAGCTTTCAGAACATCGTCAAGTCCGGGCGCACGCACCTGATGGACGCCGTCCCCGTGACGCTCGGTCAGGAGTTCGCCGGCTACGCCGCGCAGATCGCGCTCGGCATAGAGCGCGTGCAGGCGGCGCTCGTGCACGTCGGCCAGATCCCGCTCGGCGGCACCGCCACGGGCACCGGGCTGAACACGCACGCGAGGTTCGCCGAGAAGGTGCGTGCGCGCTTGAAGAAGGAATCTTCTCTCAAGCAGATCGCGCCGCCGCTCGACCCGTTCGAGGCGCAGGCCAACCGCGACGCGCTCGTCGAGTTGTCGGGGCGCTGAAGGTGCTCGCCGTGTCGCTGACCAAGATCGCCGGCGACCTCGCGCTGATGGGCTCGGGACCGCGCGCGGGCATCGGCGAGATCCTCCTGCCCGAGCTGCAGAAGGGCTCCTCGATCATGCCCGGCAAGGTCAACCCCGTGATCCCCGAGGTCGTCCTGCAGGTCTCCGCACAGGTGATCGGCAACGACACCGCGATCACGATCGGTGGCATGCAGGGCCAGTTCGAGCTCAACGTGCGCATCCCGCTGATCGCGCGCAACCTGCTCGAATCGCTGCGCCTGCTGTCCTCGACCTCGCGCGTGTTCGCCGAGAAGTGCGTCGACGGCATCGAGGCCAACAAGGCCGGCACGAAGGCCTCGGCGGGCGCGACGCTCGCCGTCGCGACGGCGCTCAACGGCGCGATCGGCTACGACAAGGGCACCGTGATAGTGCAGAAGGCCACGGCCTCCGGGCGCCCGCTGCGCGAGGTCGCGCTCGAGGAGGGCGTCGACGCCAAGCTGTACGACAAGACGATCGACCTGCGCAAGATCGCGCGCGGGAACCGCTAGTCGACGGCCGCGCCGCCAGCTGGGCGTGCGGGCGGGCGCAGGCGCGACGCGCGCGCCACGGCCGAGGAGGCGGCCGGCTCGCTAGCGCGCCGCCCGCCGTCGATACGGAATAGTTGTAGGCGTGCAGGTGACGATCATCACGAGAGCGATGGCGTGCGCGCTCGCGGCGCTGGGGCTCGCGTCGATGGCTTCGCCCGCCCTCGCGCCCGCGGCGACGGGCACACACGCCTCCAGCGCCTGTGGAAATGCCGCTGCCGAAGTTCTGGCCAACACGGTGGGATCCGTCGCCGAGCGGATCTACGCAGCCGAGCTGCGCAGCTCGGAGACCGAAAGCGACAAGCGCCAGATCGAAAGCAACGGCCCCCTGCTGAGCGCCGTCGAAAGCGGGGAACACGCCGCGATCGAAGCGGCCGTGCACACGCTCGTGTACTCGCACACGCACATCGTGCGCCTGCGCGTCGACCGCGGCTCCGAACTCCTGGCCGACATCGGCGGCCCGTACATCCTCGCGCCGATCAACGGCTCGCTGCGCGGGCATGGCAAGACGATCGCCCACTTCGTGTTCTCCGTCCAGGACGACCTCGGCTACGTCAAGCTCGTCACGCGCTTCCTCGGCCTGCCGTTGGTAATGCGCACCGACTCCGGTCAGGTGCCGATCGAAGGTCTGCTCAGCCCCGGCCCGGCCAGCGTCCCCGACCACGGGCCCGTCGACTACCGAGGCGGGACCTACGAGGCGTACTCGTTCAACGCGGCCGCCTACCCGAGCGGGCGCCTGCGCGTGTCACTGCTCGTGCCCGTCTCCCATGCCCCGTCGACGAGGAGCTGCGAGCAGATCAAGGCCAGCGAGATGGGCGTCGTGGCGCAGCGAATCTCGCGACGCTTCGTGCTCTCGGCCGCGGCGTTCGCGTCCTACATCAGGCTCGTGCACACGATGACGCACGCGCTCGTGTACGTGCGCGCTGGCTCGCACACGCTGGCCGGGAGCACGCCCGCGGCTCCCCTCAAGCTGCCCAGCTCGGGCGTGGTACGCTTGCACGGCGTCGAGTATCAGGCGGCCTCGTTCAGCGAGCAGACATCGGTTGGACAGGTGCGAATCGACGTGCTCGTGCCACGGTAGGCGAGGTTTTCTACAGGCAGCCCGGTTTGAAGTCCCGGGCCCGGGGTAAGGGCGCGACACAGCCCACGTAGGGAGCCTTCTGCATGTGCCCGACCCGTAGGACAGGTTGATGGACGAGCTGGACGAGCTCTCGCTTGCCCAGGCGATCGTCGACGCGGCCGTGGGCCACGCCGACGGGCGTCGCGTGGCGCGGGTTGAGGTACGCCTGGGAGAGCTGTGCGGCGTGACTAGCGAGTCGCTCGAGCTCGGGTTCTCGCTGCTCACCTCCGGCACCGCGCTCGACGGCACCGAGTTCGAGATCGACCTCACCCCCGGAGGCGAGCTCGTCGTAGACGCGATCGAGCTCGAACGTGAACCCACCAGGAACGAACGGATCGATCGTGGCAGCCACGTTTGAGGCGACGCCGGCGCTCGCCGATGGGGCGCTGCTCGGGGCCGTCCGCTCGCGCGAGCGTGGTAGGCGCGAGATCGTGCGCAGCACGCGCCTGCTCGGCGTCGGCGCACGCGCCCCGCACCTGCTGGCGCGACGTGGCACCCACGTATGCGACGCCGTCGCAGGCGCGGCCGAGCTGATCGCCTCTGGCGCGATCGTCGCCGTCAAGGGGCTGCGCAGATATCACCTGGCCTGCCGGCCCGACCAGTGGGCGCCCGTACGGGCGCTGCGCACGCGCAAGCGCTGTGACGACGAGCGCCCATTCGCGCTGATGGCGGTTGATCTGAACGCCGCGCGGCGGCTGGTCGCGATCGGCCGGGATCAGGCGGACTTGCTGCAGAGCGCGGCGCGGCCGGTCGTGCTGGGTCACCGGCGCTCGAGCTCTGCCGTCGCACCCGCCGTCGCGCCCGGACGGCGAGAGCTCGGAGTGCTGCTGCCGTACACGGCGCTACAGCAGCTGCTGCTCAGCGACGTCAGCGAGCTCGGCGTCGAGGCGCTCGTGATGACAGGCGGCACGACGCCCTCGAGTGAGCCGAGCGACCGCGAGGACGACGAGGCGTTGGCGCGCGTGCGCGCGATCGCAGACGCCTTTCTCGTGCACGACGGTCCCTTCGAGCTCGCCGCGTCTAGTCTCTGGGCAGCGCCTTGAACAGGCGCGCGACGACGGCGACGGCGGGCTTGGCGCTGCCCGAGTAGGTGAACAGGCCCTTCTGGTTGATGCCTTCGATCAGGCGCAGCGAGGGCAGCTTGAAGGTGATCGAGCCGCCGTAGAACTGCGGCACGAGCGGATAGTCGCGCAGGTCCCATATGAGCATCCCGCTGAGCCTGGGGTCTTGCGAGTAGACCGCGATGTGGCGCGCGAGCAGGCTCGACTGGAAGGAGTAGGTGCCGGGCGTTCCGGGACGGTTGAGCGTGTTCGATTCGGCCCCGAACTCGCTGATCAGCAGCACCTTGCCCGCGAACGTGCGCTCCATCGCGCCCAGGCGCGAGCGCATCAGCACGCGTTGCTCGGCGGCGCTGTCCTGCGGTGAGTCGTACCAGCCCGTGTAGTCGGTCTCCGCGACAGCGTCCACGCCGCGGTACAGCGCGCCCGCGTGCACGGGCGGATGATCGCCCCACACGTCGACTGCGACCATCCGCGTCGGATCGCGCTGGTGCAGCCATTTCGTGAGCGTCTGCACATAGCTGACCTCGGCGGCGTCGCGCCCGTTCTCGGCGACCTCGTCGACCAGGTTCCAGGCGATGATCGAGGGGTGCAGCTGGGCCGCGCTGGCCGCCGTGCGAGCCTGCTGCTCGGCTTCGCGCAGCAGCTGCGGAGTCGTCGAGTACCAGTTGCTGGCGCCTTCCACCGGTCCAATGCCCTGCCACACGACGATGCCCGCGGCGTCGAGCCGTTCGAGCAAGACCGGATCGAGCGGGTGCTGAGAGCGCACCGCGTTGGCGCCGATCGCCTTCAGCTCGCTGACGATCGTTTCCTGGTCGTGGGCGGTGAGCGCGTCGCCGTGACCCTGCGCATCCTCCTGGATCGAGGCGCCGTGCAACTGCAGGCGCCGGCCGTTGAGGAACATCCGTCCTTCGTGCCAGGTCAGCTGGCGCAGGCCCACGCGCGCCGAGTAGCCGCTCTCCCGGCCGACCGCCAGCGACAGCGTGTACAGGTTCGGGTGGGCCGGGGACCACAGTGCGGGATCTGCGACCGCGACGCTCGCGCTGAAGGCGGCCGTCTGGCCTTGCGCGACCGTCTGCGGGGCGAACTGCACGGGGATCGTCTGCCCGGCGCCCGTCAGCGTCGCCTGCGGAGCGATCGACCGTTCGGGGCCGTTGTTGCGCACGCTCACGCCCACGCGCACCGTCGCCTGCGTGGCTTCGGGAGTGTCCGGCGAGAGAGTCGTCTGGATGCTGGGTTCGAGCAGTTCGCTCTGGCTCACCTCACGGACGCTGACCGTGCCGTCGAGGCCGCCCCAGTTGAACCACGTGCGATGGAAGCCCGCGCGGCTCTGCGCGGCGGGGTCGCGCCAGTCGATGCGCACGACCAGCGTGTGCCTGCCGGGCGCGAGCGTGGCGCGGCCTTCGAAGGGGAGGTAGGAGCCGCGGTGCGATGCGATCGCCCGGCCGT
This sequence comes from uncultured Solirubrobacteraceae bacterium, assembly GCA_963846205.1. Classification (GTDB taxonomy): domain Bacteria; phylum Actinomycetota; class Thermoleophilia; order Solirubrobacterales; family Solirubrobacteraceae; genus Palsa-744. The sequence continues at coordinate 320,664 of CAWJVB010000009.1, forward strand.
CGACATACGCGGTCGCCTTGAAGTTGGCAGAGCTGAAGCTGAACGCGTAGGTGCCCGCGCTGGGCGCGTCGAAGCTCGTTCGATACCACGCCACCGAGCCGTTGTAGTTGCGCTGGCCAGCTGCCCCTTTGATGTCGATCGGGTCGACGTCGTTCGGCACGGTGACCGGGCGCCCGCCGAAGCCGCCGCGCTGCCAGCCGCGCGCGAGCCCGCGGTCGGACGGGTCGAGCGCGAGCGTCCAGGTAGTCAATTCGGTGCGCCCAGCGGGTCCTTCGCCGAGCCGCGAGCCGCCCGAAGGCGCGTCGGCTGCGGCTGCCGCGGCGGCGAACACCACGCAGACGGCGACCGCGGCGAGCGCCGCCTTCTTGGGGGAACGGAGCATGGCTATGACTTCAACAGCGAGGCGGGGCGTTCGGAGCGGCCCTCCTTGACTTCGCCGCCGGCGGCGAGATCCCCTGCCTGGAGCATCCGCTCGAGCAGCGCGCGCGCGCCGGCCTTCGACAGCGGCTCGTTGAGGTTGCCGCACTTGGGCGACTGCACGCACGACGGGCAGCCGCCCGTGCACGGGCACTCGGACACCAGCGAATAGGCGTCGCGGCACAGCTCCTCGAAACGGGTAAATGCGGCGCGCGCGATGCCGATTCCGCCGGGATGACCGTCGTATATGAAGATCGTCGGCACGCCCGTCTGCGGGTGGTAGTTGGTCGATAGACCGCCGATGTCCCAGCGGTCGCACATCGCGATCAGCGGCAGCACTGCGATCTGCGCGTGCTCGGTGGCGTGCAGTGCGCCGAGCAACGCCTCGAGCGGGATCTCCGCTTCGAGCTCGGCCGAGTCGAGCTCGAACCACAGCGCTTGCGTGGCGAAGCTCGTGGGGGGGAGGTCGAGCGCGACGAGCTCGCGCACGCCGTGGTCGGACACGCCCTTGCGCTGGTACGCCAGCACCGTGTCGGTCACGCTGACGTTGCCGAACGACAGCGTTACCCCGAGCGCCTCGCGGCGGTCGAGCAGGCCATCGATGTCGGTGTCCGTCGCGCGCTTGGGCTGCGTGTACCAGTCGCCGGAGAACGGCGCCACGAGCGCGCGGCGGCGTTCGAGGTCGAGCTCGCGCACCTCGTAGGTGTGGCCGAGGTGCAGGTAGATTGCGCCCGCGTGCACCGTCGAGTGAGCGCGAGCCGCCTCGGTCGAGCCGAGCAGCTCTCCCGAGGACACGTCGACGATCGCGAACTGCTCGGGCGACGCGGAGCGCAGCGACACCTCGCCGGCCGGGTAGGAGCCGTGGCGGCGAGGTACGTAGCTCGCGCGCGCGTCGCCCGACTGCGGTCGGCGGCGCAGCTCGCCCGCGCTCAGCAGCACTTCGGCGTGAGCCTCCCAGCGCGGACCGAGGAACTCGCCGTCCTCGTGCGACAGCGGTCCCTCGTGAGCCGAGCACAGCAGGTGCTGTCGGTAGATCAGCGGGCTCTCATGGTCGAGGATCGCGGCCTCGACCGGGCGCTCGAGGAACTCGTCGGGGTGGCGGCAGAAGAACTGGTCGAGCGCGTCCTCTCCGGCGATGAACAGGGCGAGCCCGCGCCCGCGCCGGTGCACGCTCGAGCGGCCCGCGCGTCCCCACATCTGGCGCAGCGAGGCGACCGTGCCCGGGAACGTGACCACGAGCGCCGCGTCGAGCGCGCCGATGTCGATGCCGAGCTCGAGCGCGTCGGTCGTGATCACGGCGCGGAGCTCTCCGCGCGCCAGCCGACCCTCGAGCTCGCGCCGCTGCTGGGCGGTGTAGCCGGCGCGGTAGGGGACGACGAGCTCGGCGAGCTTCGGATCGCTCTGCGCGAGGTCGTCTTTGACCAGACGGCTGAGCAGCTCGACGGCCTTGCGCGACTTGATGAAGCAGATCGTTCGCGCGCCCTCGCGCACCAGTCGCGCAAGCAGCTCGGCGGCCTCGCCCAGCGCCGAGCGGCGCGCGCCCAGCTGCTCGTCCGTGAGCGGCGGGTTCCACACCGCGATCTGCCGCGACGGCGCCGGCGAGCCGTCCTCGTCGATCAGCGTCGACGTCGTCCAGGCCCGTCAGACGCTCGGCCAGCTCGACCGGGTTGGCGATCGTCGCGGAGGTGAGCAGGAAGCGCGGCTCCGTGCCATACGCAGCCGCGATGCGGCGCAGGCGGCGCAGGACGTTGGCGACGTGCGAGCCGAACACGCCGCGATAGACGTGCGCCTCGTCGACCACGACCACGGCAAGGTTGGCGAACATGTCGGCCCAGGCGCCGTGATTGGGCAGGATCCCGACGTGCAGCATGTCGGGGTTCGTCAGCACCACGTTCGCGCTGCGACGGATCTCCGCACGCGCCTCGCGCGGCGTATCGCCGTCGTAGATCGCCGGGCGCACCCGCTTGCTCAGCCCGAAGGAGGCGAGCGCCCGGGCCTGATCCTGGGCGAGCGCCTTGGTCGGATACAGGTACAGCGCGCGTGCGCGGGCCTGCTGGCAGAGCAGGTGCAGCGTCGGCAGGTTGAAGCACATCGACTTGCCGGAGGCGGTGCCGGTGGTGACGATCGTCGCGCTGCCCGCGGCCGCATACACGGCTTCGCGCCTGGTGCGAGTAGAGCTTCTGCACGCCGACACGCTCGAGCGCGGCGAGCACGTCGGGATGCAGCTCCGGCGGCGGCTGCACGAGCCGTGCGCCGCCGGGTCCTTCGTGGGCCTCGCGCACGAGCCGCCCGTCGGCGCGCCCGCTGTCGAGCAGCGCGCTCCACGGCTCGCTGTGGCGGTCTGCAGGCATGGGTTGCGATAGTAGAGGCGATGTCCTCCGCCGCCACCAGCAGGCATGCCGATGCGAGCAACGACCGCACGAAAGCGCGGACCTTTCACCACTCGGCGTTCTCCGTGCAACGCGTCGCGGCCGCCCGCGCCGAGCGCGGGCTGAGCGTGTCCGTGTGCCTGCCCGCCCGCGAATGCGCCGCCACCGTCGCTGAGATCGTGGGCTCGCTCGCTGCGATGCGCGAGGCGGGCGCGCTCGATCGCATCGTCGTCGTCGACGCGAACTCCAGCGACGGAACCGCCAAGCTGGCGGCGGCCGCCGGCGCGGAGGTGTGGCAGGAGGCCGAGCTGCTGCCGTCGTTCGGTCCGGTGCTCGGCAAGGGCGATGCCGATGTGGCGCGCGCTGTCCGCGCTCGACAGCGACGCTGGTCTGCTTCCTGGACGCAGACAGCGAGCGCTTCTCGCCGCACTTCGCGACCGCTCTGATCGGAGCGCTCGCGTGTGCGAGCCCGAGGTGTCCTTCGTCGAAGGCCTTCTACCGGCGCGCCGTCCGATGCGACGACGGCGAGGCCGCGTCGACGGCGAGGGCGGGCGGCGCGCGTGAACCACCTGACGGCGCGCCCGGCGCTCGAGCTGTTCTACCCGCAGCTGGCACAGATCCGCCAGCCGCTCGCCGGCGAGGTCGCCGCGCGCCGCGAGCTGCTCGTACGGTTGCCGTTCGCGACCGGCTACGGCGTCGAGATAGCGATGCTGATAGACGCCTGGCGCGCGGTCGGCGTCGAGGCGATCGCACAGGTCGACCTGGACGTGCACCACAACCGCCACCAGCCGCTGTCGGCGCTCTCGCCGATGGCGCTGACGGTGCTCGCCACGATCGCACGACGCCTCGAGCGCGACGGCCGGCTGCGCGGGCTGGACGAGCAGGTCGCCGCCCACGCCCCGCTCGAGCGCCCGCCGCTCGACGACGCTCGCCGGGCGCGAGCGGTTGGTCGAGTCAGCGAGCGCCGGCGCGCGCTCAGGCGAGTCCGCGACGGCCGTCGCGCCGCCGGGGGAGTCCGACGAATGAGCGGGACGCGAAGCGATGCGCTGCATGTACGTGGACCTCGACGGCACGCTGCTGGGACGCGGCGCGTCGCTGCTGCACGACGGCGAGGGCAAGGCGACGCTCGACGGCGCGCGAGCGATCCAGGCGTGCCTGCGCGCGGACGTCGAGGTGGTGCTGATGTCAGGTCGCCGGCGGGCGCAGGTGTTCGAGGACGCGCGCCTGCTCGGGCAGTCCTCGTTCATCTACGAGGCGGGCGCCTGCGTGGTGCTGGACGGCGAGGAGCACTGGTTGACCGGCGAGTCTGCTGCCCGGCGAGCTGACGATCGCCGAGCAGATCGAACGATCGGGGGCGCCGGCGATGCTGCTCGAGCACTACGCCGGTCGCCTGGAGTACCACGAGCCGTGGCACGTCCAGCGCGACGTCTCGCACCTGTTCCGCGGCCTGGTCGACGCGCTCGAGGCCGACGAGCTGCTCGCTCAGCGCGGTCACGGCAACCTGCGCCTGGTCGACAACGGCGTCGTCAATCGCCGCTCGCCGGCGCTCGCCGCGCTGCCGCACGTGCGCGGCTATCACCTGCTGCCCGCGAGCGCGTCGAAGGCCGCGGCCGTCGCGTTTCACCGCCGAGCGCGCGGCTACGCGCGCGAGCACACCTTCGCCGTGGGCGACTCGCGCGAGGACCTCGCCTGCGCAGCGCACGTGCACGCCTTCTGGCTCGTCGCCAACGCCGTCCAGCGCGACCCCTCGATCGGCGAGGCGGCGGCCGCTTACGACAACGTGCGCATCGCCGAGTCAGGCTACGGCGCAGGCGTCTACGAGGCGGTCCTCAGCACCCTGATGGACGCCTAGCGATTGCGCGCGCGCCGGCACGCCCTGGCCACGCGCCGGCACGCCTTGGGCCCGCGCCGGCACGCCTTGGGCCCGCGCCGGCGCGGGCCCGGTCAGCTGGTGAGTCGTCGCCAGGCGCGCCGCCAGAAGCCGGGCTGGGGGCGACGCCGCCAGCGCGCGGGGGGCGGGACGGTCGCACGCACGAGCGCGACCCAGTCGTCGAGCGGCAGCTCGCCGGAGATCAGGCGTCCCAGCGCGCCTGTCACAGGCGCGTTCACGCCCGCCCGCTCGAGGGCGCGGGCGAGCAGCGGCACGGACTCGAGCGCCTCGACGGCCTGGCCGACGCGCGCAGGGATCTCGGCGGCGGGAACGCCTGCCGCGAGCAGCTCGCCCGCGCGGCGGTTGCGACTCTCGCGTGCGAGCGCGGTCGCCACGAGGTCGCCCGCGCCGGCCAGTCCGATCATCGACTCGGGGCGCGCGCCGAGCCCCTCGGCATAACGCCACACCTCGGCAAAGATGTGCCCCGCGGCCGCGCCCGCCGCGTTCAGCCCCTGCGCCTCGGTCGCGCCGGCGGCGAGCGCCGCGGCGTTCTTGGCGGCGCCCGCGAGCTCGACGCCGACCGGATCGTTGGACTGCTCGCAGACGACGCCGGCGCGCGTGAACACCTGCGCGAGCGAGCGCGCGAGCCCCTCGTCGCTGGACGCCGCGACGAGTCCGGCGCCGGCGTGCACCATCTCGCGAGCGTGCGCCGGACCGCCCACGCAGGCGACGCGATCGGCTCCAAAGCGCTCGCCGAGCACCGTCGTCGGCGGCAGGCCGTCGGGCGCAACCAGGCCCTTGGCCACCGACACCACGGCGGCGCGGCCGCCCAGGCCGGAGGAGCCGAGCGTCGCGATCACCTCTGCCAGTCCGCTCGAGGGGACGGCCAGGAACACGTAGTCGGCGCGCTCGACACCCGTCGCGGCGGGCTCGATGCGCAGCTGGGTGGGCAGCGCGACGCCGGGCAGGTAGACGCTGTTCTCGCGCTCCTCCTCCAGCTTCGCCGCCTGCTCGCGGGTGCGCGTCTGCAGCGTGGTGCGCAGTCCGCCGCGAGCCAGCAGAACGGCAAGCGCCGTGCCGAACGATCCGGCTCCGATCACCGTCGCGCGCCTGGGCCCCGGCGAGGGCAGCGAGCGCGCGCGCGCGGCGCGAGCCGGGGGACTCGCAGTAGGCTCGGTGTCGGTCATCCGATGAGCGAGCCTAACGATCCGCACGACAGCCGAGCAGAGTGGCGAAACTGGGCAGGAGACCAGCAGTGCGCCCCCTCCGCCGTCGAGCGGCCGCGCTCGACCGACGAGCTGTCGGCGGCGATCGTGCGGGCTCGCGCGAGCGGCCTGCGCGTGCGCGCCGTCGGCGCTGGACACTCGTTCAGCGATATCGCGCTCGGCGACGGGCTGCAGCTGCGGCTCGACGGCCTGGCCGAGCTCGTCGACGTCGATTCCGCCAGCGGGCTGGTGCGCGCGCAGGCGGGCATCACGATTCGCGAGCTCAGCCGTCGGCTGGACGGGCACGGGCTGGCGATGGAGAACCTGGGCGACATCGACGTCCAGAGCATCGCCGGGGCGATCTCGACGGCCACGCACGGGACCGGAGCGAGCCTGCCCAACATCTCGGCGCAGATCGTCGAGCTGACGCTCGTGCTGGCCGACGGCTCGACGCTGCAGTGCTCGCCCGAGCGCGATCCCGAGGTGTTCCGAGCCGCGCGCGTCGGGCTCGGCGCGCTCGGCGTGATCGCCGAGGTGACCCTGCGCTGCGTCCCCGCGTTCACACTGCGCGGGATCGACGAGCCGGCGCCGCTCGCGCAGACGCTGGAGCGCTTCGAGGAGCTCGCGCTGGGCAACGATCACTTCGAGTTCTTCGTGTTTCCGCACGCGGACGTGGCGCTGACGCGAACCAACAACCGCACCGACGAGCCGCCGCGGCCGCGCTCTCGAGCCGCCGCCTACTTCAACGACGTGCTGCTCGCGAACCACGCGTTCGGCCTGTTCTGTCGCGCGGGGCGCCGGCTGCCAAGCGCGATCCCGCGAATCAACCGGCTGGTCACACGGCTGGCCGGGCGCAGCGAACGCGATCGAACGCTCCGCCGCGATCTTCGCCAGCCCGCGGCTCGTGCGCTTCACCGAGATGGAGTACGCGCTGCCGCGCGAGCGCACGCCCGAGGCCGCGCGGCGCGTGCTCGAGATGATCGAGCGGCGCGGATTCGCCGTGCCCTTCCCGATCGAGGTGCGCACCGTCGCGCCCGACGACGCATTCCTCAGCACGGCCGCCGAGCGCGCCAGCGGCTTCGTCGCCGTGCACATGTACCAAGGCATGGAGTGGGAGCCGTACTTCCGTGAGGTCGAGGCGATCATGGATGAGCTCGAGGGGCGCCCCCACTGGGGCAAGCGACACTTCCAGACCGCCGCCACGCTGCGCGAGCGCTATCCGGATTGGGATCGCTTCCAGGCCGTGCGCGCCCGCCTGGACCCCGAGGGACGCTTTGCCAACGAGTGGACCGATCGCGTGCTCGGTCCTGTCGCAGCGCCGAGCACGCTGGCGCCGCGCGAGGCCTCGGCGCGGGGCAGCGGCCGGAGGCGCCGCTCATGGGCGAGCGGCCGCAGTGGCGAACGCGCCCGCCGTGGCCGAGCGGGCTCGTGCGCGACGCGAGCGCGCGCCGCGGACGCCGCGGACCCGTACGCGCGCCTGCAGCGAGCGACGGAGGGGCTGCAGGCGCCCTTCGCGCTGGTCGACCTCGACGCGCTGGAGGCGAACGCAGCGGATCTGGAACGGCGCGCGGCGCGCAAGCCGATCCGGCTGGCCAGCAAGTCGCTGCGCTGCCGCGCCCTGCAGGAGCGCGTGCTCGCGCGGCCCGGCTTCCAGGGCACGCTCGCGTTCACGCTGCCCGAGGCCCTGTGGCTGGCCGCCCACGGGACCGACGACATCCTCGTCGCATACCCGAGCGCCGACGCGCAGGCGCTCCGCGCGCTGGCCGAACGCCCGCCGGCGGCCGCCGAGCGCATCACCGTGATGGTCGACAGCGCCGAGCAGCTGGAGCTGATCGAGCGCGCGACCGACGGCCTCGCGGGCGCGGTCGTGCGCGTCTGCCTCGACGTCGACGCCGGCTGGAGGCCGCTCGGCGGGCGCGTGCGCGTGGGCGTCAAGCGCTCGCCCGTTCACTCACCCGAGCAGGCCGCCGAGCTGGCGCGCGCGGTGCTTTCCCACGAGCGGCTGCGCCTGGTCGGCGTGATGATGTACGAGGCGCAGATCGCCGGCCTCGGCGACAGCCCGCCCGGCCGGCCCGCTGCGCGCGCGTGCGATCCGCGCCATCCAGGCGCGCTCGGCACGCGAGCTGGCTGCGCGCCGCGAGGCAGTCGTACGCGGCCGTGCGGCGCCGTGCTCGACGGCGCCGGGCGCCCGCCGCTGCGAGCTGGTCAACGGCGGCGGCACGGGAAGCCTCGAGCGCACGGCCGCCGAGCCGGCGGTCAGCGAGGTGACGGCCGGATCGGGACTGTACGGCCCCGCGCTGTTCGACTCCTATCGCGCGTTCTCGCCGCGGCCGGCCGCGCTGTTCGCGCTGCCCGTCGTTCGCCGCCCGGGCCCGGGCGTGGTCACGGCGCTGGGCGGCGGCTATCTGTCCTCGGGACCGGCCGATCGCGCGCGACTGCCGCTCCCGCATCTGCCCGCGGGACTTCGCCTCGACCGCCAGGAGGGCGCCGGCGAGGTGCAGACGCCGTTGATCGGCGACGCGGCCGACGCGCTGGCGATCGGCGCCAACGTGTACATGCGCCACGCCAAGGCGGGCGAGCTGTGTGAGCGCTTTGCGAGCCTGCACCTGCTCGAGGGCGAGCGGATCGTCGACGAGGTGCCCACCTACCGCGGCGAGGGCAGGTGCTTCTTGTGAGCGAGCGATCGCAGCCGCTCGACGCCGCGGCAATCGAGCAGGTGCTGCGCGAGGTGGTGGAGACGCTCGCGCCGCTCGATCGCACGCCCTGCTCGGCCGGCGAGCGCGAGGCGGCCGAGTGGCTGGCCGCGCGCTTGCGCGCCGTCGCAGGCGTTGCGGTGGAGCTCGAGGACGAGCACTCGTGGGGCACGTTCCCGCCGACCGCCACCGGCCTCGGACTGCTGGGGCTGGCGGGCGCGGCGCGCGGTGCTGCGCGGGGCTCGCGCGAGCGGCGGGCTGGTCGCGCTGGCGGCCTTCGCGGGGATCGTCGACGAGGCGCAGAACGGGCCGCGCATCGTGCGTCGCCTGATTCGTCGCCGCCGGCGCACCGTCAACGTGGTCGCGCGGCTCGGCGAGCGCGCACGGCGCGACGGCACGGCGAGGCCGCGCCGAGCACGCTCGTCGTGCTCGCCCACCACGACGCGCCGCAGTCGGGAATGCTGTTCGACCAGACGCTGCAGCGGCGCGCTGTACGAGCGCGCGCCGCAGGTGCTCGAACGATTCAAGACGCCGCTGCCGCAGTGGTGGTTCGGTCTGGCGGGACCCGGCTCGACGCTGCTCGCGGCGCTCGCCGGCCGGCGCAGGCTGGCGCGGGCGGGTGTCGCGATCGGGCTGCTCGGGACGCTGTCCGTGGCCGACATCTGGCGAAACGACACGGTCCAGGGAGCCAACGACAACCTGTCCGGCGCGGCCGCGCTGGTCGCCCTCGCCGAGCTTCTGAGCGTGCATCCGATGCCCGGCTTGCGCGTGCTGCTCGTCTCCTGCGGCGCGGAGGAGACGCTCCAGGACGGCATACGCGCGTTCCTCGCCCGTCACCGTGACGAGCTCGACGCGACGCGCACGGCATTCGTGAACCTCGACACGGTCGGCTCGCCGCACCTGGTGATGCTCGAGGCGGAGGGCCCGGTCTGGATGGAGAGCTATGCGGGCCCGTGGATCCGCGATCTGGTCGCCGACGCACGCCGAGCGGCTCGGCATAGCCCTGCAGCGCGGATTTCGCGCGCGAGCGTCGACCGACAGCGTGATTCCGAGCCGGGCCGGCTACGCGATCGCGACGCTCGTCTCGATGACCGACTGGCGAGCGCCCGCCAACTATCACCTGCCCAGCGACGTGCCGGCGAACCTCGACTACGGCACGGTCGCCGAGGCCACGCGGCTCGTGTACGCAGCTCGCGCGGGCGCTTCCCGAGGCGCTGCGCGGACGGCCAGCCGCCAGGGCGCCGGCGCAGGCGCTGCGGATGGAGGCCTCGCCGAGGCTGTGCCATCGTGAGGAGGAATGCCAGAGGGCGACACGATTCATCACGCGGCCGCGCGAATGCGGTCGGTGCTGCAGGACCGAGTCCCCGATCGCATCCTGACGCCGCATCCGCGCCACGCGGCCGACCGCTGGCCTGAGCGGCTGGCCGGGCGAGCGGTGCGCTCGGTCGACGCGCACGGCAAGCACCTGTTCGTGCGCTTCGAGGGGGAGCTCACGCTGCACTCGCATCTGCGCATGACGGGCGCCTGGGGCGTCCATCGCGAGGGCGCGCGCTGGAAGCGCTCGGCGCGGCGGGCGTGGCTCGTGATCCGCTCGGGGGACTGGAGCGTCGTGCAGTTCGATGGGCCGGTGCTGGAGCTGATGCGCGAGTCGCGCACGCGCTTGGACCGCAGGCTGGCGGCGCTCGGCCAGGACGTGATCGGCGAGAGCTTCGACGAGCGCCGCTTCCTGGCGCGGCTGCGCGGCGCCGACCCGGCGCGCGCGATCGGCGACGCGCTGCTCGACCAGGGCATCCTCGCCGGCATCGGCAACGTGTGGAAGTCCGAGTCGTGCTTCGCGGCATCGCTCAATCCGTGGCGCCCGCTCGGCGCGCGTGGGCGACGAGCAGGCCCTCGCAGTCGTTCGCTTCGCGCGAGCGCGAATGCGCCAGTCGGCGGACGGCGACGGCTTCGCTCGCGCCCCCGCGAGGTCTATGGGCGCGCGGGCATGCCGTGCCCTCGCTGCGGCGCGAGCATCCGCGAGCATGGCCAGGGCGACGGCGCCCGTCTCACCTACTGGTGCCCCGGCTGTCAGCGCTGACGCAGCCGCGTCACACGATCGTCGCGCGAGCTCGCGCCCGCGCAGCGACGGCAGTCGAGCGATGAGCTCCGCGCCTCGAGGATCGTCTGTAGGTCGAGAATGCGAGCGTCGAAGGCATCGAGACGGTTCTCCGCGGCGATCGCGTATGCCGGCACGCCGGACTGGCGCGCGCGCGTCGCAAGCTCGAACGCGTCCGTTGCCGGCGAGCGTGTCCTCGTGCAGGCGAGCCTGCGCGATCACGACCGCGCGCGCGGCGAGCATGCGAGCGTCGAAGTCGGGATCGCCGAGCAGCGGCGGGCGGCGTCCCCTCGGCTCGCGAGCGGGCATCGGGTCCGCGTCCCAGCCGCCGTCGCGCAGCCCGGACGCGATCGCGTCCGCCACGCGCTCGCGCCTGCAGGCTCGCGCCGAACGCGCCTGCGGCGACGAGCACGGTTCGCGAGATCACGATCGGGCATCCTTCCAGCAATGGCCGCTAAGAAGGCTGAGCCACGCAGTTGTCGAGGTCTGCGGGCCGCGAGCTGCGCGTGAGCAGCCCGGGCAAGGTGTTCTTTCCCGAGCGCGGGCTGACGAAGCTCGACCTCGTCAACTACTACGTCGAGTGCGAGCAGGCGGTCGTGCGCGGCCTGCGCGATCGCCCGACCGTGATGAAGCGCTGGGTCGACGGCGTGCAGGGCGAGCCGTTCTTCCAGAAGCGCGTGCCGGACAGCGCGCCGGACTGGCTGCAGACGGCGACGGTCACCTTTCCGAGCGGCCGCCATGCGCGCGAGCTCGTGCCGAACGACGCGGCGCATCTCGTCTGGGGCGTCAACCTGGGCGTGATCGACTGGAATCCGTGGCCCGTGCGCCGCGAGCGATCTCGACCACCCGGACGAGCTGCGCGTCGACCTCGATCCGCGGCCGGACGTGCCCTTCGCGGAGGTCCGCGAGGTCGCGCTCGGCGTGCGCGAGGTGCTCGAGGAGCACGGCCTGCGCGGCTTCCCGAAGACGTCCGGCTCGCGCGGCATCCACATCTACGTGCGGGTCGTGCCCGAGCACGACTTCCTACGAGGTGCGCCGGCCGCGCTCGCACTGGCGCGCGAGGTCGAGCGGCGGATGCCCGGGCGCGCGACCAGCCGCTGGTGGAAGGAGGAACGCGAGGGCGTGTTCATCGACTACAACCAGAACGCGCGCGATCGCACGGTCGCGTCGGCCTACTCGGTGCGCGCCGTGCCGGACGCGCGTGTCTCCTGTCCGCTGGAGTGGGACGAGGTCGCCGACGTCGAGCCGGCCGAGCTGACGCTCGAGACGGTTCCGGCGCGCCTGCGCGAGCGTGGCGATCCCGCCGCCGGCATCGACGAGCCGCCGGCGCGCCTCGACGCGCTGCTCGAGCTGGCCGCGCGAGATGAGCGCGAAGGCCTCGGCGATGCGCCGTGGCCGCCGCACTTCGCCAAGCAGAAAGGCGAGCCCAAGCGCGTGCAGCCGAGCCGGGCGCGCAAGGGGGCGGAAGGCGGCGCGCGCAAGGGGGGCGGCGCGTCGGGCGCGGCGAAGGCCGCGTCCGAGCGGGCAGGCGAGTCGTGACGCCTGCCGCTGAGCCCTGCCGTCAAGCCGCAGCTGGCGCTGTCGCGCAAGGAGCTGCCGGTCGGCGAGGAGTACGTCTACGAGGTCAAGCTCGACGGCTTTCGCTGCCTCGCGTTCGTCGACGGCGAGGACAGCTTCCTGCAGTCGCGCAACGGCAAGCCGCTCGGGCGCTACTTCCCCGAGCTCGTGCTGCCCGCCGGGCGCTACGTGCTCGACGGCGAGATCGTCGTGCGCGACGACGCCGGTCGCGAGGACTTCGACGCGCTCGGCCAGCGCATCCATCCGGCGGCCTCGCGCGTCGAGCTGCTCGCCGCCGAGACGCCCGCGGTGTTCGTCGCCTTCGACCTGCTCGCTCGCGAGGATCGCTCGCTGCTCGAGCTGCCCGTTCTCGGAGCGCCGCGCGGAGCTCGAGGCAGCTGCTCGCCGAGAGCCGTTCGCCGACGCTCCGGTCGAGCTGATGGAGACCGCCGAGCAGCGCGCGGAGGCGCAGCGATGGCTCGAGCACGCCGAGGGCGTGATCGCCAAGGAGCGCTCGGCGCCCTACCTGCCGGGCGAGCGCAAGGGCATGGTCAAGGTCAAGCGCGTGCGCACGATCGACGCCGTCGTCGTCGGCTGGCGGCCCGGCAAGGAGGCGGGCACGGTCGGCGCGCTGATCCTCGGCCTCTACGACGGCGACGAGCTGCGCGTCGTCGGGCACTGCTCTGGTCTGTCGGCGGCCGAGAAGCGGCGGCTGCGTCGGCTTCCTGGCCGACTACGAGACGGGCGAGCGCGGCTCCGCCGACCCCAGCCGCTGGAGCGCCGGCAAGGACCTCGAGTGGGTCGGGCTGCGCCCGGAGCTCGTCGTCGAGATCGACTTCGACCACGTTTCCGCCGGGCGCATCCGTCACGGCGCCAAGCTGCGCCGTTGGCGCGAGGACAAGGCCCCGCGCGAGTGCATGTTCGAGCAGCTGCGCTGACGAGCCGCCTACGCCGATCGCTCGCTCCGAGCCGACCGCTCGCTCGTGAGCGATGCGACGGGCTAGGATCAGCGCATGAGCCGCGACACGCGACCGTCGCCGAGGAGGAGTACCTGCAGATCCTGTTCTGGCTGCAGGAGGCCGGGCTGCCGATGACGGGTGCCAACGTCGCGCGCGCGATGCAGCTGTCGGCGCCGACCGTGCACGAGATGGTCGGCCGGCTCGAGCGCGACGGCTACATCACCCGCGACAAGGACCGCACGATCGCGTTCACCGCCGCGGCGCCGAGCACGCCGAGGGGATCGTGCGCCGCCACCGCCTGATCGAGCGCTTCCTGACCGACGTGCTCGGCGTGCCCTGGGACGAGGTGCACGAGGAGGCCGAGCGGCTCGAGCACGCGATGTCGCCGGTCCTCGAGGAGCGCATGCGCGCCGCGATCGGCGACGCCAAGACGTGCCCCCACGGCCACCCGATCGTGGCCGGCGCGCGTCTCGCCGGCGTGCCGCTCGCGGACGTGGAGTCGGGTGCCTCGGTGCGGATCCTGCGCTTCGAGAACGAGGCCGAGGATCTGCTGCACTACCTCAAGAGCTCCGGCCTCGAGCCCGGCCTCGACGGTCGATTGGTCGAGCGCGACGACGAGCAGGTCGTCGTGCAGGCGGCCGACGGCAGTCGCTGCGTGCGTCACGCCGAGCGTCGCCGAGACCGTCTCGGTGATCGCCGACCCTTCACCGCCCGCGCGCACGGCCCTGCCGGATCAGCTCGTCCTCGGCCAGCGCTACGGCCGCTGACTGACGCGAGAGGCGGCGCGATACTGCGTCCTCGGTCGCTCGCCTGCGAAGCAGGCCACGCTTCCTGCGTCCTTGTCGCTTGCCTCTCGCGCCAGTCACGCTCAGCGAGCGCAGAGGGGCTACAAGGACCGGTAGGCGGCGGCGAGGCGCGTAACGCCCTCGTTGATCTGCTCGGGCGTGACTCCGGAGAAGGCGAGACGCAGGGTGTTCGCGCCGCCCTCGAGCAGGAAGTCGCTGCCCTTCACGAAGGACACGCCGAGTTCGCCGGCGGCAGATGCAGGCCGGCGACGTCGGTTCCCTGTGGCAGCTTCACCCACATGAAGTAGCCGCCCGTCCGGCGCGCACGAACTCGGCCTCGGGCAGCTCCCGCCGGAGCGCTTCGGCGAGCGCCTGCACGCGTTCGGCGAGGGCGGCGCGCACGGTCTCGATCGAGCGCTCGATCGCGCCCGACGCGCAGAACTCGTACACGATCGACTGCGCGACCATGTTCGGCGAGATGTAGGTGTTCGTCGCGAGTTCGCGCGATCGCCGCGATCACTTCCGGCGGGCCGACGAGGTAACCGACGCGGATGCCCGGGCAGACGGTCTTCGAGAACGACGATGCGTACACGACGCGGTCGGGTTCCATCGAGAGCATCGTCGGCAGCGACTCACCGCTGAAGCGAAGCGCGACGTACGGGTCGTCCTCGAACACGGGGAATCCGTACTGGGCGGCAAGCCCGAGCAGCGCCTGGCGCTTGGCCAGCGACAGCGTGTAGCCGGCGGGGTTCTGGAAGTTGGGGATGATGTGCGCGAGCTTCGGGCGGGCGCGCCCGCGGCGAGCAGGCGTGCGAGCGCCTGCGTGTCGATACCGTCCGGCTCCAGCTCGACGGCGTGCAGGTTGGCGCCCCGCTCGCGCAACGACAGCAGCGTGCGGTCATACGACGGCGCCTCGACGACCACGTCGTCGCCCGGGCGCACGAGCTGCTCGAACAGGAACGCGTCCGCCTGCATCGACCCGTTCGTGACCAGCACGCGCTCCGGCTCGACCCCGTGCCGGTCCGCGATCCACGCCCGCAGCCGCGGGTAGCCGACCGACGTCCCGTACGCCGTGGTCCCCGCCGGGTCGCTCTCGAACGCGCGCATGGCGGCGTTGCGCAGTCCCTGCACGTCGACGATGTCGAGCGACGGCGCGCCGCGCGCGAAGGAGATCGTCGGTCCGGTCGGGGTCGGCACGGTCGCGTAGGTTATGCGGCCGAGCAGCTCGTCGTAGTCGTGCGTCAGCTCCCGCGCTGTGCGCTCGAGCCGATCGCGGAAGCGCAGCAGCTCCGCCGCGCTTGGCGTGCGATCGGCGTCGGGTGGCGGTCGCCCGGCGGCGCGCTTGGTCGCGCTCGCGGCAGGCCCGCCCGCCGTGGCCATGTCCGCCTCCGGAGAGGCGTGGAGCCTCGCGGAGGCATCGGGGCCGGCCTGCGGGCTCGCGCTGTCCGCGGTGAAGCGACCCACATCGGCGTCGAGGCCGCGGCTCAGCTCGTTGCGGGTCGGCTCCGCGCCCCCCACAGCGCCACCCGCCGGGGGCTTGCCGTCGGGCTCGCGCTCGACCGCCTCGTCGACCACTCGGCCGCCGCGGGCTGCGTCCGATGCGGACAGTGCGGCGAGATCGTCCGCTCGCCGTCCGTACTCGACATGGCCGCCATCGCCCTCGCCGACCCCGCTGAGGACGCGCTCCAGCTCGCGCAGCTTGCGCTCCAGCTCACCCAGCGTGTTCGCGATCTCCTTATCCACGAGCGCCAAGCGTAGCGGGCGGAGGGTCCCTCCACCAGGACGCCAGCCCATGTGCGAGCCCAGCTGCAGCCGCGGCTGGTCGCGGCCGCTGTGCCGCTCAGGAAGCGCCGACGGAGGCGCCGCCGAGCACCTCGACGGCGATCGCCGCCGCCTCGGTCGGCGTGCGCCCGACGCGCACGCCCTTGGCTTCGAGCGCCTGCGCCTTCGCCGCCGCGGTGCCCGAGGAGCCCGACACGATCGCGCCGGCGTGGCCCATCTGCTTGCCCGCGGGGGCCGTAAAGCCCGCGATGTAGGCGACGACGGGCTTGCTCATGTTCTCGGCGATGTAATCGGCAGCCTCTTCCTCGGCCGAGCCGCCGATCTCGCCGGACAGCACGACCAGCTCGGTCTCCTCGTCCGCCTCGAACAACTCGAGCACGTCGACGAACGAGGAGCCCGGCACGGGGTCTCCGCCGATGCCCACGATCGAGCTGCAGCCGAACCCGGCGCGCGCGATCTCGTTTCCGATCTGGTAGGTCAGCGTGCCCGAGCGTGAGACCACGCCGACGTTGCCGCGCTCGAAGAACGAGGCAGGGATGATCCCGACGTTGGCCTTGCCCGGCGACAGGATGCCGGGACAGTTGGGGCCGATCAGTCGCGTCCCCGGGTGCTCGCGCTTGAGCGTGTTGTACACGCGCAGCTCGTCGTGCGCCGGAATGCCCTCGGTGATCGTGATCACGAGCTCGACGCCGGCGCTCGCCGCCTCGAGGATCGAGTCCGCGGCGAAGCGCGGCGGCACGAAGATCATCGCGGTGTTCGGCTGCGCCTGCGACACCGCGTCGGCCCAGCTGTCGAACACGGGGATTCCCTCGACGTCCTGGCCGCCCTTCCCGGGCGTGACGCCGCCGACCACGTTCGTGCCGTAGTTGCGGTTGTTGAGCGTGTGAAAGCTGCCCTCGCGGCCCGTGATGCCGGCCACGCACAAGCGCGTGCGCTCGTCGACGAGGACCGACATCAGACCTGCACCTCGACCGCGTCGCCCGCGGCCAGCGCGACGACCATCTCGGCCGCCTCGTTCATCGTCTTGGCCGAGTGCACGTTGGGCAGTGCGGCCTCCTCCAGCAGGCGACGTCCCTCGACGTCGTTGGTGCCGTCCAGGCGCACGACGAACGGCACCGTCGGTTTGATCTCGCCGAACGCGGCGATCAGCCCGCGCGCGACCTCGTCGCAGCGTGTGATGCCCGCGAAGATGTTGACGAGCACCGCCTTGACGGCGTCATTGGCGAGGATCAGGTCGACGGCCTGCTTGATCGTCTCAGCGTTCGAGCCGCCGCCAGCGTCGAGGAAGTTGGCCGGCGAGCCGCCGGCGTGCGAGACGACGTCGAGCGTCGACATCACCAGGCCGGCGCCGTTGCCGAGGATGCCGATGTCGCCGTCGAGCTTGACGAACTGCAGGCCCTCCTCCTTCGCGCGCCGTTCGAGCGGGTCTTCGTTCTCCTTGTCCGACAGCGACTGGTTCTCCGGGTGGCGGTACAGCGCGTTGCCGTCGAGCGAGACCTTCGCGTCGAGCGCCTTCACTTCTCGCTCGGGAGTCACGATCAGCGGGTTGATCTCGGCCAGCGTCGCGTCCTCCTCGAGCCACACCTCGTACAGCGCGACGAGCGCGTCGGCGACGCCGTCGATCACGTCGTCGTCGGCGCCGCCGTCGCGTGCGATCTGCGCCGCCTGCTCGTGGGAGAGGCCCCGCAGCGCGTCCACGTGGCTGCGGATCAGCTTCTCGGGCGTCTTCTCCGCGACCTCTTCGATGTCGACGCCGCCCTCGACGCTGAACATCACGAGCGGCTGCTTGGCCGAGCGGTCGAGCAGCACCGAGGCGTAGTACTCGGAGGCGATGTCCGAGGCGTGCTCGATCCACAGCGTCCGCACGACGTGTCCCTTGATGTCCATGCCGAGGATGTTGCCGGCGTGCTCGCGCGTCTCGGCTTCGTTGGCGGCGAGCTTCACGCCACCGGCCTTGCCGCGGCCGCCGATCAGCACCTGCGCCTTGACGACGACCGGATAGCCGACCTCGTCGGCTGCCAGCAGGCGTCCTGCACCGTCGTCACCGCCTTGCCCTGAGAGACCTTCAATCCGTGGCGGGCGAACAGCTGCTTGCCTTGGTACTCCAACAGATCCATCGCGGCGCGGGACTCTAACGCAACGAGGCGGGGGCTTGCGAGGCACGCCGCGCTCGGGCGCCGTTGCAGGGCATAATGCGCGCCCAATGCCAATACCTAAAAACGTCACGTTCGTCACCTTCGACGTGTACGGCACCCTGATCGACTGGGAGACCGGCATCTACGAAGCCTTCGCCAAGGAGGCGCAGCGCGACGGCTTCGAGATCGATCGCAGCCAGCTGATCCCGCTGTTCCACGAGATCTCGCGCGAAATCGAGGGCGGCTCCTACGAGCTGTACGCGGAGGTGCTCAGGCGCACGGCGATCGAGATCGCGAAACGCCTCGAGTGGCCGCTCGAGCCGTCGCGCTCGGGCTTCCTGCCCGACTCCGTACAGAGCTGGAAGCCGTTTCGCGAGACCAACGCGCAGCTTCAGAAGTTCGCCAAGAAATACAAGCTCGGGCTGCTGTCCAACATCGACGACAAGCTGCTCGGACAGACGCGCCGGCACATCCCGACGGACTTCGACCTCGTCGTGACCGCCCAGCAGGTCCGCTCCTACAAGCCGGAACCCGCCCACTTCACCGAGTGCGCGCGGCGCATCGGCGGCAAGCGCGGCTGGGTGCACGTGGCCGCCAGCCACTACCACGACGTCGTGCCGTGCGTCAAACAGCGCGTGCCGGTGATCTGGGTCAACCGCAGCAAAGAGACGCTCGACTCCTCGCAGAAGAAGCCCACCGCCGAGGTCGCCAACCTCAAAGAGGCGGCCAAGCTGCTCGGCGTCGCCTAGCCGGGGCTCGCGAGTGCGAGCCGCATCGCTCGACCGCGACGTCATCGTCCTCACCAGTCAGCTGCTGCAGGCGCACTGCACGATCGTGCGCATCGCCGGACGGCGCCGAGGCGTTTGCGATCGACTCGCCGGTTCTGCCCGAAGAGCTCGAGCTGCTGCCGGCGCTGATCGAGCAGGCGGGCTTCGCAGCCCCGCGCGGGCTGCTGGCCACGCACGCCGACTGGGATCATGTGCTCGGGCCCGCACGCGTTCCCGGAGGCGACGCTCGGGTCGCCGAGTAGAGCGCCGACGCGCCTGCGCGCCGAGCCGGGCGCCGCGCAGCGGGAGCTGCGCCGCTTCGACGAAGGACTGCACGTGCAGCGCGCCCGCCCGCTGTCGCTCGCGGCCGTGCAGGCACTGGCCGTGCCAGGGCGCTGCGGCATCGGTGACGCCGAGCTCGAGCTGCACCCTGCAACCGGCCACACCGTGGACGGGATGGCGATCTGGATCGGGTGGGCACGCGTGCTCGTGGCCGGCGACTACCTATCGCCGGTCGAGCTGCCGACGCTCGGCGCGGGTGATCTGCTCGACTCCTACCTGGCGACGCTCGAGCGCCTGCGCCCGCTCGTCGCCGGCGCCGAGCACGTGATCCCCGGGCACGGCCCGCTTGTCGACCGCGACGGCGCGCTGCGCGTGCTCGAGCAGGACGTCGGCTACCTGCAAGCGCTACGCGACCATGGCGCCGAGGCGAAGCTGCCAGACGGACGCCGCTCTCGCGCGCAACGCGAGCTCCACGCGCACAACGCACGCCTGCTCGAGGCCGGCGGGGCGTAGCTCCTCGGAGCCGTCGCCGGTGCTTCAGCGGCCGCCCTCAGCCCTCGCTCTCGGCTGCGCTGATGATCGTGGCGATCGGCGCGCCGGCCTGGATCGGCTCGCCCTCGGCGATCGGAAGCTCGGCGATCGTGCCCGACTTGTGCGCGGTGATCTCGTTCTCCATCTTCATCGCCTCGATGATGCACAGGAGCTGGCCCTCCTGCACGGTGTCGCCCTGCTTGACGAGCACCTTCCACATGTTCCCCTGCAGCGGCGCGGTCAGCATGTCGGCCCCGCCGGCCCCGCCTGCCGAAGTGCGCTGCGACGCGCTTGGACGTCGGCCTGGCCGCGGGCGCGGCCCCGTTGCTCGCGGCGGCACCGGCGCCTGCGAAGGGCGGACCGACCACGCGCACGTCGAAGCGCTTGCCCGACACCTCGACCGCGTAGGTCTGCTCGACCTGCTCCTGCTCGCCGTCTGTCGGCGTCGGCGCCGGCGCATCGAAGGCGAGCGTCTTCAGCCACTGCTTGTCCTCGAGCAGGTCTCTGCACGTCTCGCCTCTTGCCCACTGCTCTGTCGCCAGCAGCGCCCGATGGAATGGGATCAGCGTCTTCAGCCCTTCGATCTCGTATTCGCCGAGCGCCCGCAGCATCCGCTTGGTCGCCTGCTCGCGGTCGGCGTCCCACACGATCAGCTTGGCCACCATCGGGTCGTACATGGGCGAGACCTCGCCGCCCGCCTCGACGCCCGAGTCGACCCGCACGCCGGGGCCCGCCGGCTCGCGGTAGGCGCCGATCTTGCCCGGCGCCGGCGCGAAGTTCTTGGAGGCGTCCTCGGCGTTGATGCGGCACTCGATCGCGTGCCCGCGCAGCTCGATGTCCTCCTGCGCGTAGGACAGCTGCTCGCCGGCCGCCGCGCGGATGCCCTCCTTGACGATGTCGACGCCGGTCGTCATCTCGGTCACGCAGTGCTCGACCTGCACGCGCGTGTTCATCTCCAGGAAGAAGTACTCGGGCTCGCTTGCCCTCGGCGGCCGAGAACAGCCCCTCGATCGTGCCCGCGCCGACGTAGTCGACGGCTTTCGCCGCGTTCACGCCGATCTGGCCGATGCGCTCGCGCATCTGCGGGTCGACGACCCACTCGGGCGCCGGGGACTCCTCGATCACCTTCTGGTGGCGGCGCTGGATCGAGCAGTCGCGCTCGCCGAGGTGGATCACGTTGCCGTGGCGGTCGGCGAGCACCTGCACCTCGACGTGACGCGGGTCGTGCAGGTAGCGCTCCAGGTACACGGTCGCGTCGGAGAAGAACTTCTCGCCTTCGCGGCTGGAGCCCTCGAAGGCGCCCTCCAGCTCGTCCTCGGAGAGCGCCACGCGGAAGCCCTTGCCGCCGCCGCCGCCGGCCGCCTTGACCGCGACCGGGAAGCCGATCTCGGCCTTGGCGATGCGCAGCGCGTCCGCGACCGTGGCGACCGGCTCGGTCGTGCCCGGCACGATCGGCACGCCCGCCGCCTGCATCAGCTCGCGAGCGCGCGTCTTCGAGCCCATCGCCTCGATCGCGCTCGCCGGAGGGCCGATGAACACGACGCCCGCGTCCTCGCACGCCTGCGCGAACGGCGCGTTCTCGGCGAGGAAGCCGTAGCCGGGATGGATCGCCTCGGCGCCGGCGCGCGCCGCCACGTCGAGGATCTTCTCGATGCTCAGGTAGTTGTCCGCCGCCGGGCCGTCGCCGAGGTTGTAAGCCTCGTCGGCACGCTTGACGTGCGGAGCGTCGCGGTCGAGCTCCGAGTACACGGCGACGCTGGCGATGCCCAGCTCGTCGAGCGCGCGCACGATGCGCACTGCGATCTCGCCGCGATTGGCTACGAGTACCTTGCTGAACATCGGCCGGGAAGCGGAAGCTTCAGCGGCCGCTGACGGCGATGCAGGCCGTGATCAGCCCCGCGCCGACGGTCTCGTTGGTCGACTCGTCGATCAGGATGAAGCTGCCGGTGCGGCGGTTGCTCGTGTACGCGTCGAAGGCCAGCGGGGCGCTCGTGCGCAGGTGCACGCGACCGATGTCGTTGAGCGCCAGCTCGCGGGCCGGGCCGCGATCGCTGCAGCGTGTCGACGTCGACCAGGTCCTCGATGCGGTCGACGAGCGCCGTCGCGTTGCGCGAGGTGTGCTTGAGCGCATAGCGCCCGCCGGGGCGCAGCGGTCGCTCGCCCATCCAGCACACGTCCGCCGCGAGCTCGCGCGCCGACCGTCGCCGCCTCTGCGGGACGGCAGATCAGCTCCCCGCGGGAGACGTCCAGCTCGTCCTCCAGGCGCAGCGTCAACGACATCGGCGCGATCGCCTCCTCGAGCTCGCCGTCGTAGGTGTCGATCGCCGCGATCCGCGTGCGCTCGCCACCGGGCAGCACCGCCACCTCGTCGCCGCGGCGCAGCGCTCCGCTGGCGAGCTGCCCCGCGTAGCCGCGGTAGTCCGATCGCCGCGTCGGCGCCGCTCCGATGGCGCCGGGCGGATCACCCACTGCACCGGGAAGCGCGCCGGGCGGTCGAAGGGGTGGTCGTAGGCGACCTCGACCTGCTCGAGCAGCTCGAGCAGCGCAGGACCGTCGTACCAGCCCATCGCATCCGAGCGCTCGACCACGTTGTCGCCGTTGAGAGCCGAGATCGGGATGTAGGTGATCTCCGCGTGCGCGCTGGCGCCGGCCCGTCGCGGCCGCCGCCTGCCTGCCGGTGATCGCGCCGAGGCCGCCGGCGAACTCGTCGAACTCCGCGACGAGCTCCTCGAAGCGAGCCTGCGAGTGCTCGACGAGGTCCATCTTGTTGATCGCCACGACCATGCGCGGGATGCCCAGCAGCGCGCTGATGAACGCGTGGCGCTTGGACTGCTCGGTGACGCCGCGGCGGGCGTCGACCAGCACGACCGCCAGATCGGCCGTCGACGCGCCGGTGACCATGTTGCGCGTGTACTGCCTGTGGCCGGGGCAGTCGGCGATGATGAAGCGGCGCGCCGGCGGTCGCGAAGTAGCGGTAGGCGACGTCGATCGTGATGCCCTGCTCGCGCTCGGCGCGCAGGCCGTCGGTGAGCAGCGCCAGGTCCAGCGCGCCCTCGCCGCCGCGTCGCTCGCTGGCGGCTCGGCGACGTGCTCGAGCTGGTCCTCGAAGACCTGCTTGGAGTCGAACAGCAGCCGGCCGATCAGCGTGCTCTTGCCGTCGTCGACCGCACCGGCGGTCGTGAAGCGCAGCAGGTCCAGCGTCAAGAAGTAGCCGGCCTTCTTGCGATCCTCCATCGCGGCCTCGGACACGCGGTCGTCGGCGCGCGTCTCGCCACGCTCGGTGATCCGCGTGGCGGCGATCTCCGTGACGACCTCCTCGAGCGTGCTCGCGCGCGAGAGCACGCCGCCCGTGCAGCTCATGTCGCCGACCGTGCGATAGCGAACCGTCTCGGAGAACACGCTGCTCGCCGTCGATCAGCTCGGTGCCCTCGCGCCACGCGTACAGCATGCCGTCGCGCTCGAACACCTCGCGCTCGTGGGAGAAGTAGATGGACGGCACCTCCAGCTGCTCGGAGTCGATGTACTCCCACACGTCCAGCTCGGTCCAGTTGGAGATCGGGAACACGCGCACGTTCTCGCCCTTGCTGATGCGCCCGTTGTACAGGTTCCACAGCTCCGGGCGCTGGTTCTTCGGATCCCACTGGCCGAAGTCGTCGCGGAAGGAGAACACGCGCTCCTTGGCGCGTGCGCGCTCCTCGTCGCGACGCGCGCCGCCGAACGCGGCGTCGAAGCCGTGCTCGGCGATCGCGTCGAGCAGCGTCACCGTCTGCAGCTGGTTGCGCGAGGCGCGCGGCCCCGTCTCCTCGACCACGCGCCCGCTGTCGATCGACTCCTGCACGCTGGCCACGATCAGCCGCTCGCCCAGCTCGGCGACGCGCCGGTCGCGGAACTCGATCACCTCCGGGAAGTTGTGGCCGGTGTCGACGTGCATCAGCGGGAACGGGAACGGCGCCGGACGAAACGCCTTCTCGGCCAGGCGCAGCAGCACGATCGAGTCCTTGCCGCCGCTGAACAGCAGCACGGGCCTCTCGAATTCAGCGGCCACCTCGCGCATCACGTGGATCGCCTCCGACTCCAGCGCGCGCAGGTGGCTCAGCTGGGGCGCGTGGCGTCGCCACAGGGAGTCACGCGTCAGGTGGTCACCGGAGGGGTCGATGACCTCGACGTGCAGACCGCACTCGGTCTTGTCGGTGCCAGCCCAGCGTCCGTCGCGGCCGCTGCCGGGCTGCGTGCACGGCGCGCACCCGATCGACTCGTAGCCATGGTCGTGCAGCGGGTTGTAGGGAAGGTCACGCTCGTGGATGCGCCGCCACAGATCCTTCTCGGTCCAGTGCGCAAGCGGGTTGTACTTCCACAGGCCACGCGTCTCGTCGCGTTCGATCAGCTCGGCGCCCGCCCGCGTCGGGCCATGCTCGCGGCGGATGCCCGTGATCCAGGCCTCGGCGCCGACCAGCGCGCGCTCAGCGCGGCGACCTTCGCGGCCGAGCAGCAGTGATCGGGTCCGCTCCAGGGCTCGGCCGGGTTGCTCGCGTCGAACACCTCGATCTCCACGCCGAAGCGCTCCTCGAAGGCGCGCCAGCGTCTCATCGTCTCCTCGAACAGCACGCCGGTGTCGATCGTCAGGATGCGCACCGCCGCGTCCCGTGCCCTGGTCGAGCCGCAGCAGCTCGTCGAGCAGCACCGACTCCTCCTTCTGGAAGGAGCACAGCAGGACCGCGGCTGCGCCGTGGCGCGCAGCCTCGCGCAGCGTGTGCGTGAGACTCGGCGCCGGGTCGAAGTGGGTATTCGCCTGTGCCATCGGGCTATCTACTGGGGGCATCGGATCGGTCCTCCTGCTTGGGTCCCATGTGATCTATACCGCGCACTCGCCCTCACCGCGAATGACTTCGAAGGGAACATCACGGTTCCAGTCGATGAACTGGTTCATCGTCTCCAACCCGAAATCGACCGGCATCGACAGATCCTTGACCAGCGCCTCGAGCTCGGCCGTCTCGACACGGGCAACGAAGTCGTTCCACTCCTCGCCGTCCTGGCGATTGGCCTGGTAGTGGCGGACCCAGCGCTCGATCGCATCGGGAACGCGCTTGGACGGCAGGCGCAGCTTCAGGCGCGTGCCGAACGACACCTCGCCGCCTTCGAACACTCCGCCGACGTGGGGGATGTAGGCCGGGATCGTGTGCTCGCCGACTTTGATCGAGGCGCCCGTGAAGCCGATGCTGGCGACGTGGTGCTGGCCGCAGCCGTTCGGGCAGCCGCTGATCTTGACGTTCAGCTGGCGCGTCAGCTCGTCGGTGATGTCCATCGCTTCGATGCGCTCCTGCACGGCCTGGTTGAGCCCCATCGAGCTCGTGATCCCGAGCTTGCAGGAGTCGGTGCCGGGGCACGAGACGACGTCGCTGATCTCGCGCGAGCCGGGTTCGCCCAAGCCGAGCTCTGACAGCGCCTTCCACAGCGTCGTAGACGCACTCCTGGCGCACCCAGCGCAGCACGAGGTTCTGCTGCACGGTCGTGCGTGCGTAGCCACCCGAGTACGAGCGCATGATCGCCGCCAGCCCTCTGAGCTGAGCGGGCGTGAGGTCGCCGCGCGTGACCTTCGCCTCGACCGTCACGAAGCCCTCCTGCTTCTGCTCGGCGACGTTTGTCGAGCGAAACCGCTCGAACTCGGACAGATCGCCGTTGGGGCTGCCGTAGCTCTGTGGCGCCGCCGGTGCGGACTCGCGCTCGTCGTCGCAGAACAGGCGCTGCTCGATCGAGAAGTCGCGTTCGGCGACCCACTCGCCCTGCAGTTCCTCCTCGACCTGCTTGCGCAGCTCGTCGATGCCGTACTTGTCGACGAACACCTTGATGCGAGCGCGCGCGCGGTTGGCGCGCAGCCACTCCTGCCGGTCGAAGATGCGCATCACGGCCTCGGTGACCTTCAGGTACTCGCCGTTGTCGAGCTCCAGGAACTCGTACAGCACGGGCGCCACGCGCGGCATGATCGAGGTGCCGCCGCCGACCAGCATCTCCACCCCGCGTACCTCTCCGCGGCCCTCGATCGTCCTCACGCGAGCGCGGAAGGCGACGTCGTGGATGCCGCTGATCGCGCGGTCGCGCGGGCCGCCGTCGAACGCTGTCTTGACCTTGCGAGGCATCGCCTGCGTGGTCGGGTGGCGCACGAAGTAGCGCACGTACGCGCCCGCGTAGGGGGTCAGGTCGAACAGCTCGTCCTTGGCCACCCCGGCCCAGGGGTCGCCTGTCACGTTGCGCATCGTGTTGCCGCAGCCCTCGCGACTGGACAGCCCCGACTCGCCCAGCTCGCGGATCAGCTTCTCGGCGTCCAGCAGCGGTACGTGGTGCATCTGGATGTTCTGGCGCGTCGTGATGTGGCCCCTCTTGAGCGGCACGTACTTCTCGATGACGTCGGCGAAGGACTCCATCTGCTCGGGCGTGACGCCGCCGAACGGAAGCTTCACGCGAATCATCTGCACGTCCGCCTGGCGCTGGCCGTACACGCCCTGCTTGAGGCGGAACTTGATGAACTCGTCCTCCTCGGTCTCACCGGCGAGGAATTTGCTGGCCTCCGTCTTGAAGTCGTCGTACTCGCGCTGCAGGATCGGGATCACGTGCCCGGGCACGTTCTGGAGCACCTCTGGGTCCTCGAGCGTGCCGCGTGGGGCTGGGGCGGAAACTGGCTCCATTTACGAGACCTCCTGGCACGGGAGGGCGACCCGGGCCACATTCGACGTTGTACGACGAGCGAGACGAATATTGATGCTAAAGCCTAGCGGCTTTCAGGTATTTATCCAGGGATCCGGCAGCTCACCCTGGGCCTCCCGCTCGACGCCATCGAGCATAGCCGCGCGCTGCCACCCGTCCTGCGGCTCTTGGCCCGCCGCCACGGCAGGCGCGGTGGTGCGCATGAATCGCTCCAGAGCGGCGACTACGGCGGCCGCCTCCTCGGGCGACGCCGCCGGGGCGATCAGCTTCAACTGTGGGCGGCGGTTGACCATCGCGGGCGCGCTCGCGCTACAGCGGAATGTTTCCGTGCTTGCGCTTGGGCCCAGGTTCGCGCTTGCTCTGCAGCGTGTGCAGCGCGACGATCAGCTTCGGCCGCGTCTCGTGCGGCACGATCACGTCGTCGATGTAGCCGCGCTCGGCGGCGGTGTAGGGGTTGGCGAAGCGGGCCTTGTAGTCCTCCATCAACTTCTCGCGGCGCTCCTGTGGCGTCGGGCTGCCGGCTATGTCGCGTCGGTAGATGATGTTGACCGCGCCCTCGGGCCCCATCACCGCGACCTCGGAGGTGGGCCAGGCGAAGTTGAAGTCGGCGAGCATGTGCTTGGAGGCCATCACGTCGTAGGCGCCACCGTAGGCCTTGCGCGTGATCACCGTCAGCTTGGGCACGGTGGCCTCCGTGAACGCGTACAGCAGCTTGGCGCCGTGGCGGATGATGCCGCCCCACTCCTGGCTCGTGCCGGGTAGGAAGCCGGGCACGTCGACGAACGTCAGCAGCGGGATGTTGAAGGCGTCGCAGGTGCGCACGAAGCGCGCGCCCTTGGCCGATGCGTCGATGTCGAGCACGCCCGCCAACTGCGCTGGCTGGTTGCCGACGACGCCGATCGCGAAGCCATCCAGGCGAGCGAAGCCGCAGATGATGTTCCTGGCGTAATGTTCGTGGACCTCGAAGAACTCGCCGTCGTCCACGATCAACCGCACCACGTCTCGCATGTCATACGGTTTGTTCGGGTTGTCGGGCACGACGTCGTCGAGCTCCGGGTCCATCCGCTGCGGATCGTCGGTCGGCTGCACGCGCGGCGCCTTCTGCAGGTTGTTCTGCGGCAAGAAGCCGATCAGATAGCGGCAGTCCTGCAGGCACGCGTCCTCGTCCTCTGAGGCGAAGTGCGCGACGCCCGACTTGGTGTTGTGCGACATCGCGCCGCCGAGCTCCTCGAAGCCGACCTCCTCGCCGGTGACGGTCTTGATCACGTCGGGGCCCGTGATGAACATGTGCGAGGTCTCCTTGACCATGAAGATGAAGTCGGTGATCGCCGGCGAGTAGACGGCGCCGCCCGCGCACGGCCCCATGATCAGGCTGATCTGCGGGATCACGCCCGAGCACTTGACGTTGCGCACGAACACGTCGCCGTACGCGCCCAGGGAGACCACGCCCTCCTGGATGCGAGCGCCGCCGGAGTCGTTGATGCCGATCACCGGACAGCCGATCTTGGCCGCCAGGTCCATCAGCTTGACCATCTTCTCGCCCATCACCTCCCCGAGCGAGCCGCCGAACACCGTGAAGTCCTGGCTGAACACGCACACCGTGCGCCCGTCGATCGTGCCGTGGCCCGTCACCACCGCATCCCCCCACGGACGGTTCTTCTGCATGTCGAAGTCGTACGTGCGATGGCGCACGAAGGTGTCGAGCTCCTGAAAGGAGCCGGGATCGAGCAGCTTCTCGACGCGCTCGCGAGCCGTGTACTTACCGCGCGCGTGCTGCTTCTCCTCAGCCTCCGGCGCCGAGTGCAGCGCCGCCTCGCGCAACTCGTGCAGCTGCGCGAGCTTCTCCTCGTAGGTTTCCGGCGCCTTCTTGCGTGGCTCCTTACGGTGCGCGCTGCGCGAGCTCGCCAGCAGCGCTGCGTCGGTCTGCCTGTTGTGTGAGCTCGCTGCCATCGCGGCCCCGATGTTAGCCGCGCGCCTCGAGCGCCGGGCGCAGCGGGGACCGCCGCGTGCTCAGCGCGCGGTCGCTCAGGAGCGCGAGAACGGCCGGTGATGTGCGGCGCCGAGCCGGTCGAGCACGCCCGTCAGCACCGCGGTCACCTGCTCGGCGGCCGCCTGCTCGATCGCCTCGAGCTCGCCGGTGGCCTGGCCTGCAGGCTCGCTCGTGCCCGCGTCTTCATGCACCGCGACCTGCGCTGCGTCGGCGATCTGCTCGCTCGCCGCGGCGTGCTCCCCGCCGCTGGTCTCGAGTCGGTCAGCGCGCTCAGCGGGAAGGTCGTCGTCGGCCTCGATCTGCGACGCCCACATGGCCAGCGCGTTGTAGGGCTCGGCGGCGTCGCGCGTCTCGTGTGCACGCGCGCGAGACGCGCTGGGCGCTTGCGCATCGGCGGCTGGCGAGCGCTCGCCCGCGTGGTTCGCGCGACGTCGCGCGAACAGTCGCGCGAAGAAGCTCCCTCGACGCGTCGCAGGCTCCGCTTCGTCGTCTCGCTCGGCAACGGCCATGATCGGGTCGTGCTCGGCTTGCGGCTGCGGCGGCGTGGCGATCTTGGGCTCGGGCTTGGCGACGGCTGAGGGCTGGGTGTGCGCGGCGGCCTCGGGCTCGGCCGCAGCCACCGGGTCCGGCTCCGGCACTGCGTCATGCTCGGGCTCGGGCTCGGCCTGGGGGGCAGGGGCGGCCGCGAGCTCGGGCTGGGGGGCGGCGGACAGCGGCCCGGCAGAGCGGTCGGGCGCGGCGATCGGATCAGTCGCGGCAGCCGCGTCGGGCTCGACGATCGCGGCCGCCGACTCGGCCACCGGGTCGGGCTCGGGCTCGGGCTCGGGTTTGGCGACGGCTGCGGGGCGAGTGTGCGCGGCGGGCTCGGTCGCGGGCTCGTGCTCGCTCGTGACGGTCAGGCTGACCTTGGTTCCCCAGCCGGACGGCTTGATGACGACGCTGCCGACGGTGTCGCCGGCCTGCCACTCGACCCGCTGCTCGGGTTCGACGCGCGTGATGCGGATCTCGCCGAACGCATCGAGGTGGCGGGCGAGCGCGGTGGGGTCGCTGATCTCCGCCCACAGCTCGGGCGGCGACTTGACGAGCGTGCGCTGAACCTCCGAGCAGGCCATCGACCCCACAGTTCGAGCGAACGCGCGCTACTCCTTCCGCGCCGGCGCGCTCGAACACGCGTCCAGTCAATGTTTTCGGGATATCCGAACGAAGAACACGCCCGGGACCGGTCCGATTGCGCGCCAATATGCCCGGCCCGGGGGCATTGGCGCGCAGGTCACGTCCATACGCAGGCGAGATGCCCCATTGACGCGGTTGTGTTGCCAGGCGTGGACGACGATACGGACCCATGCTCCACGACTTGCACCTGCCGCGCCTGCGCGACCTGCGCGGCGGCGGCTGGCCGCCGACGAACCGAGCGACGCTCGCTGTGTCATTCGCGATGTTCGCCGTGATCTTCGCGCTGCGCATGATCGACCCCAACCCGAGCAACTCAGAGGGCGCGTTGTTCGTCATTCCGGTCGGCGTGCTGGCGTTGCGGTTCGGACTGCGCGGCGGTGCCCTGAGCGCGCTGCTGGCGCTTGCTCTGACGGTGGCGTGGGGCGTCCTGCAAGGCGTTCACTTCACGACGATCGGCTACATGATCCGCGCGCTGACGATCGTCGGGCTGGCGATGCTGCTGGGCATCTTCGTCGAGCGCCGTCGCAAGCTGGAGGCGGAGATCAACCGCTACTACGAGGGGTCGCTGGACCTTCTGGCGACGGCCGACCTGAACGGCTACTTCACGCGCGTGAACCCGGCGTGGCAACGCCTGCTGGGTCATTCCCCGGACACTCTGTACAGGCGGCCGTTCATCGATTTCGTGCACCCGGACGACCGCGCGGCGACGGTCGCCGAGGCGAGGGCGCTGACAGACGAGCACGACACGGTCGGCTTCCGAAATCGCTATCGCGCGGCCGACGGCTCCTACAGGTGGCTGGAATGGAGCGCGGCGGCCTCGCGGGCAGAAGGCGTCATTCACGCGGTCGCACGCGACGTCACCGCCCAGCAAGAAGCCGAGGAGCAGCTGGCCAACAACGCCAAGTGCCTGGAACAGCTGATCGAGGAGCGCACGCGCGAGCTCGACGTCGCTCGCTCGGAGACGCTGCGCCAACTGGCGATCGCCGCCGAGTATCGCGACGACGAGACCTATCAGCACACCGAGCGCGTCGGTCACCTCGCCTCGCGGCTGGCGCTGGGCCTGGGCTGCCGGCCGGGCAGGTGACGCTGCTGAGGCACGCCGCGCCGCTGCACGACGTGGGCAAGCTGGGCATACCAGACCGCATCCTGCTCAAGCCGGGCCGCCTGACAGTGGCGGAGTTCGAGGAGATGAAGAGCCACGCGGAGCTCGGCGAGCGCCTGCTCTCGAGCGGCAGCTCGCGCGTCCTGCAGATGGCTGCTGTGATCGCCGCCACGCACCACGAGCGCTGGGATGGCGCCGGCTATCCGACGGGTCTCGCCGGAGAGGAGATTCCGCTGATCGGGCGCATCGTGGCGGTCGCAGACGTGTTCGACGCGCTCACGCACGCACGCCCGTACAAGGCGGCCTGGCCGAGGGAGCGTGCGATCGCGACGATCGAGGCGGGAGCGGGTACGCAGTTCGACCCGCGCGTCGTGGCGGCCTTCCTGGCGATGCGAGCCGACCTCGACATGCTGTTCGACGAGCTCGGAGAAGTCAGGGACATCGGCGGGCCGCGCGTGTTCAACGGGCGTGCGTTCGGCTCGCACCCGCCGCGGCGCGGCAGCCTGCTCGAGCACGTCGACCGCCACGCGCCGCGCGCCGAATCCGGCGAGCGCAGGCAGATGCGGCGAGCCGTCTAGGTCGCCGGCGCCGCCGCGCCCGCGGCGCTCGCGTGCACGGCGAGCATTCCGCGCGCGTGCAGCAGCTCGGCGATCTGCACGGCGTTGGTCGCGGCGCCCTTGCGCAGGTTGTCCGCGACGATCCACAGGTCGAGCGCGCGCTCGTGGCCTGGGTCGCGGCGTATGCGCCCGACGAACACGTCGTCGTGGCCCTCGGCCTCGACCGCCAGCGGATACAGCGCGGCGGCCGGATCGTCGAGCACGGTCACGCCTGGCGCGGCGGCGAGCAGCTCGCGTGCGCGCTCGGGAGAGAGCTCGCGGCGCGTCTGCACGTTGACCGCCTCGGAGTGCCCGTTGACGACGGGCACGCGCACGCACGTCGCCGAGATGGCGATCGTCCTGGTCCTCGAGGATCTTGCGCGTCTCGTTGATCAGCTTGCGCTCCTCGTCGGTGTGGTCGTCGCCCTCGGCGAAGCTGCCCGCGTGCGGCAGCGCGTTGAACGCGATCTGGTGCGCGTACGCGGCGGGTGGATCGATATCGCGCTCGTGCAGCAGCGCGTGCGACTGGTCGAGCAGCTCGTCGACGGCGCGCCTGCCCGTTCCCGACACCGCCTGATAGGTGCTGATCACGAGCCGCTCGATGCCCGCATGCTCGTGCAGCGGCGCCAGCGCGACGACCATCTGCATCGTCGAGCAGTTCGGGTTGGCGATGATCCCGCGATGGCGCTCGAGCGCCTGCGGGTTGACCTCCGAGACGACCAGCGGAACGTCCTCGCTCATGCGCCAGCGCGAGGAGTTGTCGATCACGACGGCGCCCGGCCTCGGCGAAGCGCGGCGCCCACTCGCCCGAGGTCGAGCCGCCGGCCGAGAAGATCGCCACGTCGAAGCCCTGCACGGCCTCGCTCGCTGAGGTCCCCGCACGACCAGCCCGCCTTCGAGCTCGCGCCCGACCGAGCGCTCGGAGGCGAACGCCACGATCTCGCGGGCAGGGAACTCGCGCTCGCGCAGCAGGCGCAGCATCAAGCGTGCCAACCTGCCCGGTCGCGCCGACGACTGCGACTCGATAGCCCTCGCTCATGGTCGTCGTCAGGGGTACCGCTGCGGCGCCGCGATGCTGGCGCGAGCGAGGCGCACGCGACGGCGGTCGCGCGGACGAGGAGCGGCGTGCAAGCGCCGACCGGCGCGTCGCGCCGCTCAGTGACCGCCGGCTAGGCGCCGGTCTGCGCGGTCATGAAGTAGATCGTCAGCAGCACGAGCACGTTGGCGATCACGTTGACGCGGAACAGCTGCGATCTGATGCGTTTGTACTCGGCGCCGAACTCGACCGTGGCACCGGGCGAGGACTGATCGGCCGCCGCAATGTCCTGCTCGGCGAGCTCCGCCAGCCGTCGCTCGCGCGGCGCGAAGAAGGCGCCGCCGAGACCGCCCAGCACGACGATCACGACGAGTCCCCACTGCACGTAGAAGTCGCTCCACGTGTGCAGTTTGCTGGCCAGGTAGATGCCCGCCAGCAGCGCCAAGCCGAGAAACGGCGAGATCACGAACTTGCCGACGGTGTCCTGGATGCGATGCAGGCCGGGCATCGAGCGCGGCTCGGCGCGGATGCCCACGGCGTACATGACCGGATAGGCGAACGTGACGCCGAACGCGATCACGACCGCGGCGATGTGGATCGCGAGCGCGAACGTGTAGAAGGTGACGGCCACGAGCACGCGCGAATCCTAATGGCGCGGGCGGACGCATGCTCTGCGGTCGGCTTGACCAGCCGCATGCGGCTGGTCTGACCGGCGGCGCATGCGCCGCCGGCAGGGCCGTGCATGCACGGCCCTGAGGCAGGGCCGCATGCGGCCCTGCCGACCAGTCCACATATGGACCGGTCCCCTCGCAGGCTCGAAGGTCAGAACGTCGGCGCGTACTTGCCGAACACGTCCTGCATGGCGCCGCACACCTCGCCCAGCGAGCAGCGGTCCTTGAGCGCCTGGCGGATCGCCGGCAGCAGGTTGTCGCTGCCGCGCGCCACCTCGCGCAGCTCCTCCAGGCGGCGCTCGACGAGCTCGCTGTCGCGCTCGGCCTTGAACTTGGCGCAGTCGATCGAGCTGTTCGCGCTCGGACTGCGGGTCCACGCGCAGCAGGTCGGGGACCTCGATGTCCTCCTCCTGGTAGGCGTTGACGCCGACGACGATGTCCTGGCCGATGCGGTAGCGCTCCTGGTAGCCCCATGCGGACTCGTCGATCTCGCCGGTGATGAACTGGATCGCGTTGACCGAGCCGCCCAGCGCGTCGACCTTGGCGATCAGCTCGTTGGCGCGCGCTTCGATCTCGTCGGTCAGCGACTCGACGAAGTAGGAGCCGGCGAATGGGTCGACGCTGTCGGCCGCGCCGGACTCGTGCGCGAGGATCTGCTGCGTGCGCAGCGCGATTTTCGCCGCGCGCTCGGTGGGCAGCGCGAGCGCCTCGTCGAAGCCGTTGGTGTGCAGCGACTGCGTGCCGCCGCACACCGCCGCGAAGCCCTGCAAGCGCGACGCGCACGATGTTGTTCTCGGGCTGCTGCGCCGTCAGCGTGACGCCGCCGGTCTGCGTGTGGAAGCGCAGCATCGTCGCCTTCGGGTTCGTCGCGCCGAAGCGCTCGCGCATGATGTGCGCCCACATGCGCCGCGCCGCGCGGAACTTGGCGACCTCCTGGAAGACGTTGTTGTGGCCGTTGAAGAAGAACGCCAGGCGCGGCGCGAACTCGTCGACGTTCAGGCCCTTGTCGATCGCCGCCTGCACGTAGGCGATGCCGGAGGACAGCGTGAAGGCGACCTCCTGCACCGCCGAGCAGCCCTTCTCGCGGAAGTGGTAGCCGGAGATCGAGATCGTGTTCCAGCGCGGCACGTGCTCGTGGCAGTACTCGAACAGGTCGGTCGTCAGGCGCATCGTCGGCTGCGGCGGATAGATGTAGTTGCCGCGCGCGATGTACTCCTTGAGCACGTCGTTCTGCGTCGTGCCGCGCAGCTTCTCGCTGGGCACGCCCTGCTCCTCGCCGACGAGCTCGTACAGCAACAGCAGGCACGCGGCGGGAGCGTTGATCGTCATCGACGTCGACACCTGCTCGAGCGGGATGCCGTCGAATGCGGTGCGCATGTCGTCGATCGTGTCGATCGCGACGCCCGTGCGGCCGACCTCGCCCAGGCAGCGCGGGTTGTCGGAGTCGAGGCCCAGCTGCGTTGGCAGGTCGAACGCCATCGACAGCCCCGTCGAGCCCTTGGAGAGCAGGTAGCGGTAGCGCTCGTTGGACTCCTTGGCCGAGGCGTAGCCCGCGTACTGGCGCATCGTCCACGTCTGCTTGCGGTACATCTCGCGATGCACGCCGCGCGTGTACGGGAACTCGCCCGGCTCGCCGAGGTCCAGCTCGGCGGGCAGGTCCTGCTCGGTGTAGCAGCTCGGCGATCTCGATGCCCGAGTCGGTGAAGCGACGCGGGTCGTCCGGTCCGACGATCGGCGCGACCGTCAGATGCTCCTCGGTGGAGGCCACGTCTGCAGATGATATGGAGGTCGTGAGGCGCGGGCACCTGTGACACATGGCTATTGTGCGCCGACATGTCGACTTGCCTCGTCACCGGCGGCGCCGGATTTCTCGGATCGCACCTGTGCGACGAGCTGCTCGCGCGCGGCCACCGGGTGATCTGCGTGGACAACCTCGAGACCGGCTCGCTGGCGAACATCGAGCACATCCGCGACCCCGAGCGGTTCACGCACCTGGGCTTCGACATCATCGAGCCCTACTTCGTGGACGAGCCCGTCGACTTCGTCTACCACCTCGCCTCGCCCGCCTCGCCGATCGACTACCTGCGCCTGCCGCTGCACACGCTCAAGGTCGGCTCCTACGGCACGCACCACACGCTCGGGCTGGCCAAGGCCAAGCGCGCGCGCTTCCTGATCGCCTCGACGAGCGAGGTCTACGGCGACCCCAAGGAGCACCCGCAGTCCGAGAGCTACTGGGGGCACGTCAACCCGATCGGCCCGCGCGGCGTGTACGACGAGGCCAAGCGCTACGCCGAGGCGCTGACGATGGCCTACCACCGCCAGCAGGGCGTCGACACGGCGATCGTGCGGATCTTCAACACCTACGGCAGCCGCATGCGACCGCACGACGGGCGCGCGATCCCGACGTTCCTGCGCCAGGCGCTCGCCAACCGTCCGCTGACGGTGTTCGGCGACGGCAGCCAGACGCGCTCGTTCTGCTACGTCAGCGACCTGATCCGCGGCATCATCGCGCTGGCGGAGTCGGGCCACCACGAGCCGGTCAACATCGGCAACCCCGACGAGTTCACGCTGCTCGAGCTCGCCGAGACCGTCAAGGAGCTGACGGGCTCGAGCTCGGAGATCGTCTACGAGGCGCTGCCCGTCGACGATCCCAAGCAGCGCAAGCCCGACATCACGCTCGCGCGCGAGCTGCTCGGCTGGTCGCCCGAGGTGTCGCTGCGCGAAGGGCTGCAGCGCACGATCGAGCAGTCGGGCGTCGAGCTGCTGGTCGGCGGCGGCGCGAGCTGATCGAGGCGCCCGCCCGCCCCGCGGCGCGCTCGCCGGCCTCGACGGGCAGTCACGCGACCGCTACATCTGCGAGGCTGAAGCGTTGTGAGCAGTGAGATGGGACCACGTTCCTCCGCGCACGCCCGCTCCGCCCATCCCGCGCAGCTCGCCCGCGTCGGCGTCCGCAAGGCAGCCGCGAGTCGGCGCAGGGCGCGTCGGCCAGGCGGGCGCACCCGCCTGGCGCGCGGTGCTGTCGGAGGTCACCGCGCGCATGCAGACCACCGATCGCGACATGCGCCGCAAGCGCCCGCCCGCGCTGTCGTTCCTGCTGCGGATGGCCACCGCGCGTCGCCTGGCGCGCGTCGTGTCGCTGCTCGCGCTGGACTTCGTCGGCGGTCGCGCTGGCGATCTTCACCGCGCTGATCCTCAAGGCGCTCGTGTTCGACCGCGTGCAGTTCACGCCGGCGCTGCACGAAACCGAACGAATCCTTGCCGTTCGCCTACCTGCTCACGGCGCTGCTGTTCGCGCGCTCCGGACTGTACGCCGCGCGCGCGCTGCGGCCGGGCCTGTCGCGCATCGTCGGGTCGCTGTTCCAGGTTGCGTTCGTCGCGCTGCTGTTCGCCGTGGTCAGCGGCGAACACTTCTCCAGCTACTACCTGTTCTACGGCTCGCTGGCGTTCGCGCTGCTGTACGTGTCCTCCTTGCGCGCCGGCTACGAGTGGCTGACCGGAGCGATCCTGCGCGCCGCCGGCTATCGCCGCCGCGCGGTGCTGGTGGGCACCGGCAAGCACATCGCGCGACGTCGCGCACGCGCTCGCCGACGCTCCGCACTCGCCGATCGAGGTCGTCGGCTTCCTCTCGCCGACGGCGCTGCCCGGCAACGGCCTGCGCCCGCTCGGCTCGCTCGAGGACCTCGACGCGGTGCTCGGCTCGCGAACGCATCGACGAGGTGATCATCGCCGACCCCGACTTCCCGCAGCTGGAGGCCGTCGAGCTCGTCGACCACTGCCACCAGCGCGGCGTGCGCGTGCGCCTGGCCCCGTCCACGATGGAGATCCTGATTCACCGGGCGGAGTTCGTGCCCGGTCAGTCGGTGCCCCTGTTCGAGCTCGGGCCGCCGGTGTTCGAGGGCATCGACTTCGCGCTCAAGCGCGCCTTCGACCTGATCGGCGCGACGCTCCTGCTCGTGCTGCTCAGCCCGCTGCTGCTCGCGATCTGACGCTCGCCGTGCGCTTGTCCTCGCGCGGGCCCGTGCTGTATCCGCTCGACGCGCCGCGGGATCGGCCAGATGCCCGTTCGCCTGCCTGAAGTTCCGCACGATGCACAGCGACGCCGAGGAGCAGCAGGCCGACCTGGAAGAGCTCAACGAGGCCAGCGGCGCGCTGTTCAAGATCCGCGACGATCCGCGGCTCACGCGTGTCGGGACGATGCTGCGCCGCTTCTCGCTCGACGAGCTGCCGCAGCTCGTCAACGTGCTGCGCGGAGAGATGTCGTTGGTCGGCCCGCGCCCGCTGCCCCAGCGCGACTACGACATGCTCGAGGACTGGCACCGCAAGCGCTACCTCGTGCTGCCGGGCATCACCGGGCTGTGGCAGGTGTCCGGCCGCTCCGAGCTCGACTTCGACGACCTCGTGCACCTCGACTTCATCTACCTCGAGCACTGGTCGCTCGCGCTCGACCTGACGATCCTGCTGAAGACGATCCCGGCCGTGATCACACGGCGCGGCGCCTACTGAGAGAGCAGCCTGCTCGGGGCCCGCGGAGGGCGCGCCGGCGCCCGCGCAGGCCGATCGTGCGGCGGCGCCCGGCCTGCGCCACGGCGCGCTCGTATACGCCCCAGGTCGCGCGCGCGGCGTCCTGCCACGACCATGCGGGCGGCGGCGGAGCGGGACCGCTCAACGCCTCGGCGGCGGCGATCAGGGCGCGCAGGTCGCCTGGCTCGACGAACGTCGCGCGCTCGTCCAGCACCTCGCGTAGCGCCGGCACCTCGCAGGCGACCACGGGCGTTCCGCAGGCCAGCGCCTCGACGGCAGGCAGGCCGAAGCCCTCGTCCTCCGACGCGACCAAGAGCGCGTGCGCGCCCGTGTACAGCGCCGCCAGTTGCGCGTCGGAGACGTGCCCGGTGAGGATCACGTTGGGAAGCTCGTGCGCCCACGCGCTGGCTTGCCCGACGAGCACCAGCGGCCGACTCGCGTGGCGTGGCGGCGAGCTTGGCGACGTGCTTGCCCGGGTCCGGGTGGCGCAGCCCGCCGACCCAGATCAGGTAGCGCTCGGGCAGGTCGAAGCGCTCGCGCACCTCGGCCACCTCGTCGGCTGCGCGCGGATACATGCTCGCCGCCGGCGCCTCGTGGATCACGTCGATCTGCTCGCGCTCGAGGCCGAGCCGTGACAGCGCGTCGCTCGCGAGCGCCTCCGTCGGTGCGATCACGCGCACGGCGCGCTGCACGGCGAGCTGGCGCAGGCGCAGGCGCGCGCCCGAGCGCAGCAGCTCGCTGCGACGCTTGAGCGCGGTCAAGTCGTGCAGCGTGACCACCATCGGACAAGGGCTGTGCAGCAGCGCCCCCGACATCCACGGCGCGTGAAAGACGTCGGCGCGGCGCGGCCGCGCCGTCTCGATGATCTGCGCGTCGGCGTCGGCCGTCTCATGCAACGCCTGCAGCAGGCACCGCGAGTAACGGCCGATTCCCTGCGGATCGCTGACCCGGCGGCTGTCGAAGGCCAGCTTCACGGCCTGCCGATCTCCCCGTCCCCGATCACGCCGCCAACATATTCGCTTTGTGCAGCTTTGTGCAGGGATGACGGCTAACTTGCGCAGATGGCCTCGCGCGGCTACCACGAAACCGTGTGGGAAGCGATACCACCCGGCACGACTCCGCTCGACTTGCAGCCGCGCCGTGCGTTCGCGCTCGAGGAGCTCGACGCGGCCGCCGCGCGCGCGGCCCGCGACACGCCGCTGCGCGTGCTCGACGTCGGCTGCGGCGATGGGCAACTGACGGCAGCCCTGGCGCGTCCCGGCTTCGAGGTCGTGGGCATCGATGTCGCCGAGGAGCCGCTGCGGCGCGCGCGTGCGCTGCACGACAGACTCGACGTGCGGTTGGTCGATGTCGAGGGCGAATGGCCGCTGGCGGACGCCAGCTTCGACGCGGTTTGGGCCGGAGAGACGATCGAGCACGTGGCCGACACCGCCGGCTGGCTGTCGGAGGTGCGCCGCGTGCTGCGCTCGGGGGGAGTGCTGCTGCTGAGCACGCCCGCGCACGGGCGCTTGACGCTGCTCTCGCTGGCGCTGTCCGCGCGGCGCGCCGACGAGCGCTTCGACCCGCGCTCCGATCACCTGCGCTTCTACACGCGTCGAACGCTCAGGGCGCTGCTCGAACA
This sequence comes from uncultured Solirubrobacteraceae bacterium, assembly GCA_963846205.1. GTDB lineage: Bacteria > Actinomycetota > Thermoleophilia > Solirubrobacterales > Solirubrobacteraceae > Palsa-744. Next base: position 359,520 of record CAWJVB010000009.1, read on the forward strand.
GTTCGGCTTCGAACGGATCGAGGTGCGCGGCGCCGGTGGGCTGCCCGGTGCGCGGCGCGCGCTGCTCGCCTCCGCCGTGCGCGCGCGTTTCTAGCGGCTTCGGCCTGCGCGGTCGCCGCGCGGAACGCCTGCACGTAGGCGTTCTGGATCATGATCGCTTCCGGGTAGCCCGCGGCGATCGCTTCGGGCGCGACCGAGTAGGGGTTCAGGTAGATCGCCGCTTCGAGCTCGCCCAGCGCCGCGCGCGGTGCGCGATCGATGTCGTACTCGCCGAGCGTCAGCCACGTCTGCGGGTTTGACGGCTGCAGGCGCACCGCCCGCTGCAACGTCGCGCGCGCCAGCGCCGGGCGGCCCGACGCCTGCTGCACCGCGGACAGCGTGAACAGCGCCTGCGCCGAGAGCGGGTCGCGCGAGACGCCCGTGTGTGCCGCCGCGACCGCTGCGCGCGGGTCGCGCGCGAGCAAGCGTCAGCGCCTGCTGCGAGGCGTTCGCAGAGCGCTGCGGCTGCCACTGTGCCCAGGCAGCCAGCAGCGCGCCGATCACGATCGCGACGGCGACGCCGATGCGCAACGCGCCGAGCCGCTCCGGCGCCAGGCGCGCGCGCAGGGCGCCGAGATCGGCTCGTCCCACAAGTCGCCGAGTGCGCCCGTCCCGGCGGTCGTCGATCGTGCCAGCGGGCGCGGCGACGATCGGCGCGGACGCGCCCAGCGGCCCGCGACCGGCCAGCCAGCCCGCGCACAGCAGCGCCACGCAGGCGTTGCCCGGCACGTACCACGTCCAGTCGGCGAGCGAATGGATGCCGAACACGACGACCAGGCACAGCATGCTGAGCATGCCGACGCGCTCTGCCGTATAGGGCGCGGGGCGGCCGTCGACCGTCAGGCGCTCCCAGCCCGGGCGTGCGCTGCCGGGCCTGCGCGCGAGCCAGCCGCGCAGCCTCGCCCAACTCGTCCAGCGCCTGTTGAACGGGTGCGTGCAGCGACCCGCCGCCACCATCCACGCGATCAACAGGGCGAGCGTGAGCGCGAGCCCAACGATGCCGAGGTCGGCGAGCGTCTGCACGATGTAGCCGTGCGCGTGCCTGACATCGAGCGTCTCCGTGCGGTAGCGCAAGCGAGCCGTCGCATAGCCTTCCGCGCCGGCGCCCAAGCGCGGGATGCGCCTGGAACACCTTCAACGCCTCGTTCCAGTAGCGCGCGCGCACGCTGCCGACGGCCGTCAGGCGGTCGGGCGTGTTCGGCGGCACCGGTGCGTGCGGGTCGGTCAGCGTCTTGACGGCGTGTGAGATGCTGCCGGTGAAGCCGCGATCGCTGACCGCGAGCGCGCCCGCGAACGCCAGCACGGCGATTGCGAGCAGGCTCAACAGCACAACGCCCATCCTGCGGCGGCTGATCAAGGAGGGGGCGTTGCGTCCCGTGTAGAACCCGAACGCCAGGCCCACGAGCGTCAGCAGCACGACCATCACGACGATCAAGGCTCCGAGCTGGTGGCCGGCGCTCGTACGGGCGGCCAGTTCCACGTTGTCGCTGTCCAGCGCGTGCTGCGAGAAGTCCCACGCGACGACGGCGCCGGCGACGACCACGCTGCTGATCAGGATGGCGGCCCCGCGCAGGCGCAGGGGCACGAGGCAGAACCACAGCGCCAGGCCAAGCACCAGCGCGACCAGCGCGCCGCGTGAGTAGGCGAGCATCAGGGTCAGCAGCATCAGCCCCATCGCCGGATAGGCGAGCGCGCTGAGCAGCGCGTGCCCGGCTCGGCGCGCGCCCAGCCACATGCACGCGATCGCGCCCATCGCCGCGGTCAGGCCGATCGCGTTCCAGTAGCTGTAGGGGGCACGCAGTCGTGCGTAGATGTCGTTGGCGTCGAGCTGGTCGGGGAACACCTTGGTGAGCAGCGCGTAGCCGCACACGACCACGGCCGCCAGCGCAATGCCCCCGAGCACGGCCGGCCAGCGAGTCCGAACGGCGCGCGCGAGCACGATCGCGGCGCCGAACACAGCGCAGTAGGCGAACATCCGTCCGGCGTCCTTGAAGCTGTCGTCCGGCTGCACCGACCACACGACGGACAGCGCGGTCAGCGCCGTGAAGGCGCCCAGCAGGCCCAGCGGCCAGGCCCCGTACGCGCGCGTTCGCGCGCGGCCGAGCAGCACCCCGCCGGCGGCGATCGCGCCCGCCCCGAGCGTGAGCGCGATCTCGACGGTCGTCATGTCGCCGAGGTTCAGGCCGCCGCCCGCCACGAACGTGACGAAGCACAGGACGCCCGCGATCAGCAGCGTCGGCAGGCACGTGGCGGCACGGCTCAGCCAACGCTCGCGCGGCTCGGGGCGCGGCGGCGGCGCGACACCGCCCGCCCGCTCCAGCAGCGACTCCTCGCTGGGCCACGCCACGGCGGCGCCGCCATCCTCGGTGGGCAGCGTGCCGCTCGGCGCCTGCAGCTGCTCAGTCGGAGCGGTGGGCACGGACCCTCCTCGTCAGCTCGCGCCCGCCGAGCGCGAGCGCGCATGCGAGCAGAAACGCGAGCACCGCCAACAGCGGGTCCGGCAGCGAGCTCAGCGCCGAGGCGACGTTGGCGTGCACGACGCCCGGGTGCACCAGCTTGCCGCCGACGCGCTGGGGCAGCGCGCCCGTCTGCGCGCACCTTCGACAGCGCGCTGCGCTCCGGCGGCGTCAGCGGCGTCGCGACAGGATCCGCCCCCGCCGCCCGCCCCGCCACCTCCGGCGGCCGCCAGCTGCGCGCGGCGGATCAGGTTGGCGCAGTCGGAATACTCTTCGACTTCGGTCGGCAGCTCCTGCAGCGCGCGCCGGTACGCCTGCTGGCTGAAGCCGCTGATGCTCTTGCCGTGCGTGCAGCGTTCGATGATCTGGGTGCCCACGTCAGCGCTGCTCGCCGCCGGCAGGACGATCAGCAACAGCAGCAGCGCCAGCGCCGGCGCAGGGCGAAGCGGACGGGGGATTCCCATACGTGAGCGCCGCAACGCTACCAGCGCTCGCGGGCGAGGCCGAGGCTCGACAGAGCTTGCGAGAAACCGTCCGCCCACGCGTCGTAGTTGTACTCGAGCACGTCCCGCGCGGCCTGCGCGCCGAGGCGCGCGCGCAGCGCGGGGTCGCCAGCGAGACGGCGGATCGCCGCCGCCAGCGCGGCGCTGTCGCCGGCGGGCACGACCAGGCCGTTGCGCCCGTCGCGGACCAGGCCGCCGGCGGCCGCGCCGACGGCGTCGCTGGCGATTACCGGCAGCCCGCGGTTCATCGCCTCGTTCACTACCAGGCCCCACGGCTCTCGAAACATGCGCGTTGCGATCGACGGCACGACGAGCACGTCGCCGGCCGCGTAAACCTCGCGCAGCTGCCGCGGCTCGAGCGGGCCGAGCGAGACGATCGCGGCGTCCCCTTCGCGGCGCTGCCCCCGGCGCGGCGAACGGCGCGCTCTCAGCGCCGCCGCCGACCAGCACCAGGGCGGCGTCGGGCGCGCGCAGCTCGGCCTGCTGCCAGGCGTCGATCAGCACCGACACGCCCTTCTCGCGCGCCGGACGCCCCACGAACAGGAACTTCACGCCCGCCCGCGACGGCCAGCCGCGCGCGTCGGGCGCCGCAGCCGGCGGCGCGCGCCAGAACGCGTTGTCGACCGACTGCGGCGCCACGAACACGTTGCGCGCGCCGCGCGCCCTGGACGTAGTCGCTGACGTGCGGACCGTATGTCACGACGGCATCGGCCGAGCGGTACAGCCGCCGCAGCGGCAGGTAGCTGAGCGCGTGGGCGGCGCTGCGCGGGTGCGCCCACAGCGAAGTCCACAGGATCAGCGGCGCGTGGGCGCGGCGCGCGCCCGCCCACGTGGCCAGCGGCGCCACGCGCCCGGCGCTCGGGCACACGACGGCGCGGTAGTCGCCTCCCGCCGCGAGCGCGAACAGCTCACGCGGGCGCACAAGTCGATGGGGAAACGGCATCTCCTCTGCAAACCCGGCGCCGCCGTGCTTGTAGCGGCCTCCGAACAGCGCCAGCTCGATCTGCTCGCGCTCGTGCAGTCGCGCCAGCGCGCCGACACGGTAGGCGGGCGCGTGGCCCGTCACGAACAGCAGCTGGCTTCACGAAAGCGCCTGCTGATAGGCGGCCAGCGTCTGCTCGCCGCAGCGCTCCCAGGTGAAGTTCGCGACGATCGTCGCGCGCGCGCGCTGGCGCGCCTCGTGCAGGCGGTGCGGGTCCGACAGCAGCTCGTCGATGCGCTGGCTGAGGCGCTCGATGTCGCCCGGGGGCACCAGCACCATGCCATCGCCCGCCGCCGCGATCTCCTCCGGCCCCGGCTCGCCACGGCAGCCGATCGCCGGGACGCCGCCCGCCATCGCCTCGACGTAGGCGACGCCGAACGCCTCCTCCGTCGAGGGCATCACGAACAGCGTGCAGGTCCGCGCCCTGGCGACCGCGTCCGCCGGCGCCAGCTGCCCGTAGGAAGTCGACGCGATCGGCCACGCCGAGACGCGCGGCCAGCCCTTCCAGCGTCGGGCGCTCGGGACCGTCGCCGATGATCGTGTAGCGCAGCGTCGGATGGCGCGCGCCGAGCACGGCGAGCGCGCGCAGCACGTCGGCATGGCGCTTGCGCGCGACCAGGTGCGCGACCGTCACGAGCGTCTGCGCGCCGCCGGGGCGGCGGGGGGCCGCGCCGCCGCGGGGACGTCGGTGCCGAGATGCACCACGCAGCGCGTCGCGCGCCCCGTGCGCTCGTGACAGCTCGGCGATGCCGGCGCTGTTGGCGAGCACCAGTCGCGCGTCTGCGAGCGTACGAGCGACGGCTTGCTCGCCACCGGGGGCGCGCCTGGCCGTGTACAGCACGTCGCCGCCGTGCACCGACACGACCAGCGGCGCTCGCGAGGAGCCGCCGGCGCGCGCCCGTCGCACGGCTTCGCCTGCAGGCACGGCGTTGTGCGCGTGGACCAGCTCGAACGCGAACGAGCGGCGCAGTCGCGCGATCGCGAGCGCCAGCGCGGGCGCCGCCCACGCCCCCCACCGTGCGTATGAGCGCTGACGGGGCGGCGAGACGTAGGGCACGTAGCCGACCTCGATCCCGTCGCGCGTCTGCGCGCGCGGCTCGCGGACGAGACCGGCGAGCGCGCTCGTCGCCGCGGCGGGGCCGGAGGAGAGCGACGCGCGTGGGGGGACGAGCCGGTGCAGCACCAGCACGCGGACCTCGGCTCCCGCATCGCGCGCGGCGAGCGCCTGGCGATGAGCCCAGATCCCGAGCACCGGATCGCGGCGGCTCGGGTAGAACTCGGCGACGACGAGGACCTTCACCAGCTGTGGTGCGTCGTCAACGTGCGCTTGGCTTCCTCGGCATGCACGTATGGACGCTCGGCCAGGAACGCGCGTGCCTCCGCGATCGCCGCCTCGCGAGAGTAGGAGTCGGCGGCGGGCGCGACGCGGTGGCGAATCGCGACGGCGTCGGTGACGCCGCACCGCCAGCCGCGCTCCTGCGCGAGCGCCGCCCAATGGGCGTCCAGGCCCCAGCCCATGCGCAGCTCTGGAAACGGCAGCAGCGCGCTGAACGTCGCGCGCGAGAATGCCGTCACCGGTCCGATCTCCACGAAGCGCGTCTCGCGCACCACGCTGCCCGGTCGCCGGCGCGTCTGCGGCCATGCGGCGTGCGAGTTGAGCTTGTGCGCGGGCTGCGCGAGCGCCAGGCCGAAGCGCTCGCACAGGAACAGGAAGCGGTCGAGGAAGCCGCGCGGCAGCTCCACGTCGTCGTCGAGCAGCAGCAGCCAGTCGTGGCGCGTCCGGCGGGTGCTCGCGCAGCAGGCGATTGAGGTTCTCGAACTTGCCGAGCGTCGGCGGGCTCGCGCACGTGCAGCTCGACCTCGTGGCGCGAGCGCTCGAGCTCGGCCTCGGCGCGCGCCGCCAGCGCGCGGTGCTGCGCGCGCCGCACGCCGAGCACGAGCACGCGCCGTCGCGCGGGCTCGCGGCGCGCGGCCAGCGCCAGGCGCAGCCGCCGCCCGCTGGCCAGCTCGCGAGCGTCGACCGTGGCGTCGCGCGCGCCACGCAGCACCGCGCCGAAGCCGCCGACCGTGCCGCTCGTGCCCGCCAGGAAGTCGTCGTCGTCCGTGAGCGTGCCGTTGCGAGGGCGCGCAGCGAGCTCGTCCGTGTCCAGCGCGATCGGCAGCGTCGGCCCCGGCTCGCGCCGGTGCTGACGCGTTCGCGCACGCCTTCTCGCAGGCGTCCCGCGCTGTGCGCGACCATCGTCAGGCCGGCCGGACAGCGGCGGCGTACCACGTGGGCCGCGCACGCGGCCAGCGTCAGCGACTCGGCAGCCAGGCTCGGGGCGCGGCGCTCGCGCGCGTCGAAACGGCGCGCCGCGCGACCGCGCACGTGCGCTGCGCGCGAGAGCGCGCGCAGGCGCGCGTCGGCCCCGGCGCGGCGATGCTCGACGCACGCAGCCGGCGACGTACAGGACCCGGCCGCGAGCGCTCGCCGGCGCGGTAGCGGTCCTGCCACTCCTGCTCGTCGCCGCCGTGCTCGAGCGACTCGTCGAACGGACCCGACGCGCGCGAACGCGTCCCGCCGGATCGCCATGTTCGCGCCCCATGCGTAGCGCGCGTCGGCATCGGCGGGGCCGAGGTCGAGCGAGGTGATCGATGGCGCCTCGCGCCCGCAGGAGCGCGGTCGTGGCCCCTCCAGACGAGCGGACGATGCGCCCGGCGAACACGTCGACGTCGGGGTGCTCGCTCGCCGCGCCGAGCAGCGCCGCCAGCCAGCCCGCGCCGGCGCGCACGTCGTCGTCGACGAACACGACCAGCTCGCCGGTGGACCGCTCGACACCGGTGTTGCGGGCGACGTTGAGGCCTCGCGGGCGCGTCGTGAGGCTCGTAGCGCGCGCCGTAGCGCTGCGCCAGCGCGCGCGCCTGGCGCGGACGGCCCGGCGTCGTCGACGACGAGGATCTCGGCGCCCGCCGCAGCCGCCTGCGCGGCGATCGACTCGAGCGCCACCTCGAGGTAGGCGGGACGCGCGCGGGTCGGGATCACGATCGAGGCAGGGGTCATCGTGGGGACAGTCTAGGTTTGCAGGGGTTTCGGCTGGCCGCCGGCGCCCGGCGCGCGCCGGCCGGGCAGCCCGTGCGACGGCGCGCCGGCAATAGTCTGCTGCACACGATGGTCCTGTTCCTGCACAACCGCTACCGCACGACCGGCGGCGAGGAGCGCGTCGTGGAGGACCTCATGTGGCTGGTGCGCGAGCAGCTGCGCGAGCGCGCCGAGCTGCTCGCGCGCTCGTCCTCGCAGCTGGGCCACGGGCGCGCTGCGATCGCGCTGCTTCGCGGCGGGCTCGACCCCGAGGAGGTGGCGCCGCCGTCCGCGCGGCCGGGCGCGGATCGTGCACGCGCACAACCTGCAGCCGTCGCTCGGCTGGCGCGCGCTGGCGGCGGCGCGCGCCGCCGGCGCTCGCGTCGTGCTGCACCTGCACCAGTACCGGCTCGTGTGCGCGATCGGCGTGTGCTTCACGCGCGGCGCCGAGTGCACGCGCTGTCACGGGCGCAACACGCTCCCGGGAGTGCGCCTGAACTGTCGCGGCAGCGTGCCGAGGCGGCGGCCTACGCCGCTTCACTGGCGATCTGGCAGCGACGCCTCGTCGAGCAGGCCGATGCGGTCGTCGTGCCGAGCGAGTTTGCTCGCGAGCGTCTGCGCGCGCTCGGGGCGCCGCTGCCGTGGGAGCGCGTGCGCGTGATCGCGCCGCCGCTGCGCGAGCTGGCCGGGCCAGGCGAGCGACCGCCGGCGCCGAGCGCCGTCGGCGAGGCAGGCCGATACGCGCTGGTCGCCTCGCGGCTGGCGCCCGAGAAGGGCATCGAGGTCGCGATCGACGCTTGCCGCGCGGCGGCGATACCGCTCGTGATCGCAGGCGACGGCCCCGAGCGCGCCGCGCTCCAGGCTCGCGCCGACGGTGGCGCCGTCACGTTCCTCGGGCGCGTGCACGATCGGGAGCTCGCGCGGCTGCGCGCGGGCGCGGCGGTCGCGCTCGTGCCGTCACGCTCGGCGGAGACGTTCGGGCTGGCGGCCGCCGAGGCGATGGCCGCCGGCGTGCCCGTGATCGCCAGTCGTGCGGGCGCGCTCCCCGAGCTCGTCGGCGAGGACGCGCTGGTGCCGCCCGGCGACGCCGACGCGCTCGCGCGCGCGATCGCGCAGCGGGCCGGCGACCGCGACGCCGGCTTGCGCGGGCTCGAGCGCGTGCGAGCCGTGTGCTCTCCGCATGTCGTAGCGGGCGCGCTCGGCGAGCTGTACGACGACGTTGCCGCGGGCCAACTGTGACGGCGCGAGCGAGCGGGTGGGTGATCGGGCGGCGACGGGCTCGGGGCTCCCGCCGGCGGCGCAGCGGGCCGCGACGCCCGCTCCGCTGCCTACTGTCGCGCCGAGGACGCAGTCAAACGAACGTCTAGTTGGGGGCGGGCGCCTCTGAAGTCCTCGCGCGCCGGCCGAGGGGATGTCAAGTGCAGTCACGAGCCCTCTCGCATCGACGTAGTCTGGTCTCGCTGTTCGTTGTCCTCCTCGGTTTGCTCGGGACCTTCGCAGGGAGCGCACTCGCGTACGGTGATGCGCACAACGCGCGTCATCGTGAGGCGCACTACGCCCGCACCGTATGCCGTCCGTCCGGCCGTCGAGGCCGCCACGCCTCTGTCAGATGCGCGGCGCGTGAGGGCGCCAGGCATCGGACGGCGAGCAAGACGACGCATCCACGCCCTGAAACGAAGTCGGCGGCCTCACTCGATCCCGCAGCTGCAGGATCGCCGCCAAGCGACTCTCGGCTGACTTCGACGCGCCCGGCGGCGAACCCTACGCCCGCGTCCCCGACCCCTTCGGGAGCGGGGTCCTCGTCCCCCGCGCCGTCGGGGGGCGCCCCGCCGTCACCAGCCACAACCTCGACGCTCCCGGCTGAAACGTGGGAAGGCTTTTCGGCGTCGAACCCGATGCCGGCGGGACGGACCCCCGGCAACGGCTCGTCACCGTTCAATCAGCCCGTCGGCTCGGCGCCGCAGGTTCTCCCGAACTCGCCCGCGATGGTCGCGTTTCTGCTCGGGGATCACACGCCGGGAAGCCCCGTGCCCGATGACGAGCAAGGCTCGCGGCCCTTGTACTACGCGGCCAACTCGGACCCGCTCGTCGAACTCGTGGCGACAGAGCCCTGGGGCCAGAATCCGCTGAGCGGGCGCCAGGTTCGAGTGCCGGAAGATGCGCTCGCCGAGGCGGCGAGCGACGGGCACCTGACGATCGTGCTTGCTCCAAACAACGCCAACGTGGCAGGGGAAACGATCGATCTGTGGCAGGCACAGCCGGTCAAAGAAGGCAAGCTCCTGTTTTCCTGGGGCGGCCCGGGCAACATCGCCGGGACGCTGCTTCAGTCGCAAGGGCTTTCAGCGGACGCCGCGGGCTTTGACCTAGAGGCTGGAGAGGTCAGGGGGCCTGAGCTGAAAGCCGGCGTAATTCCTCACGCGCTCGTGGTCGCCGTCAAAGACGTGAAATCGACCTACGTGTACCCGGCATCGCACACCGACGGGTCCAGCAACGAAGCTGCCGCCCCGGCGATGGGTCAGCACTTCTATCTCGCTTACTCGGACGCGGAAATCGCCGCGCTGCCGGTGTTGCCCTGGAAGAAGGCGATCTTGACGGCGCTCGCCCACTACGGCTTCTACGTCGGCGACTCGGGCAACAACACGCTCGGCTTCGTCTGGGAAGGCTCCTCCGCGCAGCCCGGCGCTGCAGAACCGTTCGTGGAAATCGGCAGGGAACAGGGCCTCCCGCAGTCATCCGGAGGCTCTGCCTTCAAGCTGTCTGAAGGAGTGGACTGGACGCGGCTGCGCGCGGTAGCGTCCCCGTCCGAATAGATCCCGGGCGGCAGGTCCGGATCTCGCCGCGGCGGGGCGGGACGCTGCGCGGCACAGGACGTAAGCTGCGCCGGTGGGGCACCAGCGAAGCGCTCTGATCACCGGACTGACCGGCCAGGATGGGTCGTTCTTGGCCGAGCTGTTGCTCGACAAGGGCTATCGCGTGACGGGGCTCGTACGCGACGCGGAGGCGGGGGACGGGGGTGGGCGGCGCCAGCGTCCGCTCGGCGCCGCCGAGCACCTGAGCGGGCAGGTAGAGCTCGTGCAGGGCGACCTGCTCGCGCCGGCGACCCTGCGCGATGCGATAGCCGCGGTCGGCCCCGATGAGATCTACCACCTCGCGGCGCCGTCGTTCGTGCCCGCTTCGTGGGAGCGCCCTGGCGAGACGATGCGCGCGATCGCCGGCTCGACCGCGGCGATCCTCGAGGCCACTCGCGAGCTCGGCGGCGCCGCGCGCGTGTTCGTCGCGGCCTCCGGCGCGATCTTCGGCGATGCCCACGAGAGCCCGCAGAACGAGGACACGCCGTGCCGGCCGCAGACGCCGTACGCGATCGCCAAGCTCGCCGCGCACCAGCTGGTGGGATCGATTCGCGAGCACTACGGCGTGCACGCCAGCTCGGGCATCGCCTTCAACCACGAGTCCGAGCGCCGGCCCGAGCGCTTCGTGACGCGCCGCGTCACGCGGGGCGCAGCGGCGATCGCGCTCGGTCGCCAGGACGAGCTCGCGCTGGGCACCCTGGACGCCGTGCGCGACTGGTCGTTCGCGGGCGACATCATGCACGCCGCCTGGCTGATGCTGCAGCAGGAGTCCCCCGCGACTATGTGCTTGCGAGCGGCGTCCCGCACACCGTCGCCGAGCTCGCTCGCACGGCCTTCGCGTTCGTGGACCTGGACGCCGAGCGCTACTTGCGCGTCGACTCCTCGCTCGTGCGGGCGCCCGAGAGCACACCCAGCGTGGGCGACCCGAGCCGGGCTCGCGCGCGTCTGGGCTGGCGAGAGACGCTCACCTTCGAGCAGCTCGTCGAGCGCATGGTTCGCGCCGACCTGCGCGCGCTGGAAGCAGTGCCCGCCGGCAGCTGACAGCCGCCGCGGGCCTCGCCGCCGAGCCTCCCTGCTGCCGCGGCCGAGCTCGGTCGGGCGGAGCGCCCCCTACACTGCCCCCGAGTGAAGACCGTCGGCATCATCGGGCTGGGTTATGTCGGCCTGCCGCTCGCGGTTGCGTTTGCGCGCGAGGGCTGCGAGGTCATCGCCGTGGACATCGACCCGCGCAAGATCGAGGCGATCGAGGCGGGCGACTCCTACATCGAGGACGTCCCATCCGAGCTGCTGCGCGACTGCAGCGAGCGCATCCAGGCGACGACGCGCTACGCGCGCCTGGCCAAAGCCGACGCCGTGCTGATCTGCGTGCCGACGCCGCTCACGCGCAACCGCGAGCCGGACCTCGGGCCGCTGGTCGACACGGCCCGCACGCTCGCCGAGGTGCTGCAGCCCAACCAGCTCGTCGTGCTCGAGTCGACCACCTACCCCGGCACGACGCGCGAGCGGGTGGCGCCGCTGCTGGAGGAGTCCGGCCTTGCCGCAGGCCGCGACTTCCATCTGGCGTTCTCGCCGGAGCGCGTCGATCCCGGCCGGACGGACTTCACGCTGCGCAACACCCCGAAGGTGCTGGGCGGCCTCACCGAGACCTGCGTGCAGCGCGCCGAGGAGCTCTACGGGATGGTCTGCGACGAGCTCGTGCGCGTGTCCAGCCCCGAGGCTGCCGAGTTGACGAAGCTGCTGGAGAACATCTTCCGCTCGGTCAACATCGCGCTCGTCAACGAGCTGGCGATGCTGACCGACCGCATGGGCATCGACATCTGGGAGGTCGTCGAGGCAGCTGCGACCAAGCCGTACGGTTTCATGCGCTTCGAGCCTGGTCCCGGCATGGGCGGCCACTGCCTGCCGGTCGACCCGTTCTACCTGAGCTGGCGGGCGCGCGAGTTCGACATGTCGACCGAGTTCATCGAGCTGGCCGGCAAGGTCAACCAGCAGATGCCCTACCACTGCGTCGAGAAGGCGCAGCGCGCGCTGAACGGCGTGGGCATGTCGGTGAAAGGCGCGCGCGTGACCGTGCTGGGCGTGAGCTACAAGCCCGGTGTCGGCGACACCCGCGAGTCGCCCGCGCTGAAGATCATCGAGCTGCTCAAAGCGATGGGCGCGGACGTCAGCTATCACGACCCGCACGTCGTCAGCCTCGTCGAGTTCGCGCTTACCAGCCGTCCGCTCGAAGAGGCGGTCGACGACGCCGATCTGGTCCTGATCGTGACCGCGCACCCGGGCGTCGACCACGATCAGATCGCCCGGCGAGCGCGGCTGGTGCTCGACCTGCGCGGCGTCACGCGCTCCTCCGGGGCCACCGACGTGGTTCGGCTGTAGCGTGGTCCGTGACCGGCGGTGCAGCGGACGCCCTCCCCAGCGGAGGCGATCATGCTGAGACCCGACGCACGCGCCCCAGGCCTGCTCCTCGGTGAGGACGTCGAGATCGCCGACGGCGCGTCGTTCGGCGCCGGCGTGGTCGTGCACGACGGAACGACCGTGGGTCCCGGCTGCGTGATCGAGGACCGCGCGCTGCTCGGCAAGCGCCCGCGCCTGGCGCAGGGCTCGGCCGCGCACGGGGACGTGGGGCGACTCGAGCTCGCCGAAGGCGTCACGATCTGCAGCGGTGCGATCGTGTTCGCCGGCGCAAAGCTGGGCGAGGGCGTGATCGCGGGCGACCAGTCGTTCATCCGCGAGCGGTCGTCGGTCGGCGCCGGTTCGGTGATCGGCCGCGGGAGCGTCGTCGACAACGACGTATCGATCGGCGCGCGGGTACGTGTGCAGACGAACGTCTACCTGACCGCGTTCACCGTCGTCGAGGACGACGTGTTCCTGGGGCCTGGCGTGCTCACGACGAACGACGACACGATGGCGCGCCACCCGCCCCGAGCGCCACTGCACGGAGCGACGCTGCGGCGAGCCTGCCGGATCGGCGGCGGCGCCGTGCTGACCCCCGGCGTGGAGATCGGCGAGGAGGCATTCGTAGCCGCAGGTGCCGTCGTCACGCACGACGTGGCGCCGCGCGCCGTCGTGATGGGCGCGCCCGCTCGAGTCGTGCGCGACGTGCCCGAGCAGGACCTGCTGGAGCGCTGGCGCTGACAAAGAAAAAGGCCGGCCAGGATGGCCGGCCACGCTGACCGCCGTGACGGCCGCAGCGGTCACGAGTTGAAACTAGAAGCGGAGGCCGGCACGGCCAAAAGGCCGGATGCCGGTTACGAGCCGGAAGCGGCGCCAGCCCCTCGGGCGGCGGCCACGACCTGCTCGGCCTGAGCACGCGTGAGCACCGGGCTGATCGGAATCGCGAGATGGCGCGCGGCGGCGAACTCGGTGCCGGGCAGCTCGACGCCCTCGCCCCACTGGCGCATCGGCGGTTGCCTGTGGACGGGGGTTCGGTAGTAGCGCTTGCAGGCGATCTGCGCCTCGGCCAAGGCCGTTTCGAGCCGCTCGACGCGAGGGTGGCTGACGACGTACAGGTGCCACGCGGGCGTGGAGCCGGCGACGGCGCGGGGCAGCTCGACAAGCTCGCCGAGCCCCGCCTGTTCGTAGTGGCTTGCCGCCTGACGACGACCGTCCGCCCAGCCGTCGAGATGCGCCAGCTGCACGCGCAGGATCGCCGCCTGCAGCTCGTCGAGGCGCGAGTTGTAGCCGAGCTGCTCGTAGTCGACCTTGTCTCGTGAGCCGTGGAAGCGCAGGATGCGGGCCTGTTCGGCGATGTGCTCGTCGGAGCTCAGGATCATCCCTCCGTCCCCGAAGCAGGCGAGGTTCTTGGAGGGATAGAAGGAGACGGTGGCGGCGGTCCCGAGCGATCCGGGCCGGCCCTGGGCGGAGCCGGAGCCCATCGCTTGCGCGGCGTCCTCGAGCACGGGCACGCCCAGCGTCTCGATCTCGGCGACCGGAGCGACGTTGCCAAACAGGTGCACGGCGATCACCGCCTTGGTGCGCGGCGTCAGCGCCGCGCGCACCGTCTCCTCGGTGATGCAGAACGTCGTGGGGTCGACGTCGCAGAAGACGGGAACGGCGCCGGTCGGCGGGATCGCCTCCACGGACGCGTAGAAGGTGAACGACGGCACGACGACCTCGTCGCCGGGCCCGACGCCCATCGCCCGCAGGGCGATCGTGATCGCGTCGGTGCCGTTCGCGACGCCGACGCCGTGCGCGGCGCCGGAGTAGCTGGCGAGCTCGCGCTCGAACGCCTCGACTTCGGGGCCGAGGATGAAGCGTTCGGAGTCGAGCACGCGATCGACCGCCGCTCGCAGCTGCTCGCGCAGCGGTGCGAGCGTCGAAGCCGTATCGAACAGCGCGAGCGCCATCGGGCTCAGCGCGGCTTCAGCAGCTCGAGGTCCGCGCGGGTCATCAGGCGGATCAGCTGCTCGAACGAGGTCTGTGGCCTCCAGCCGAGGTCGCGCGCGGCCTTCGCCGGATCGCCGATCAGGTGGTCGACCTCGGCGGGCCTGACGAACGCGCTGTCGATCGTCACGTACTGCTCGAAGTCGCCAAGTCCCGCCTCGTCGAAGGCGACCTCGCAGCATTCGCGAACCGAGTGAGCCTCGCCCGTGGCGATCACGTAGTCCTGCGGCTGGTCCGCCTGCAGCATCAGCCACATCGCCTCGACGTAGTCCTTTGCGTAGCCCCAGTCCCGTTCCGCCTCGAGGTTGCCCAGGCGCAGCTCCTTGGCCAGCCCGTGCTTGATCGCCGCGGCGTGCCATGTGATCTTGCGGGTGACGAACTCGAGGCCGCGACGGGGGGAGTTCGAGATCACAACCCGGCCAACACCGGCACAGAACTTGCCGCTGTCCGTCTCAATGTCAAAGGTCCATCTGTCGTCCGGAACGCAAGCAGGAACGATCTTTCGAATCTCTGCAGGGTTCTTGCGCAGATGCCGTCCTTTTGCTCCGATCAGAGCTGCCGACGCGAGGTTGAGCTGGTAATAGGTCTTCTCACGTCGCTGCTCCACGTAGACCGAGGCCGGCTGCTCGTTGACGTGATACATCCAGCAGATGCCCTGCGCAAGAACCGGGCTATTGGTCTTAATCGACGCACCATTCCCGCGCTTCAAGCCATCGCCATCGTAATAGCCGCGCAGGAACGCCCTCTGGGCCTCCTGCCCTGCGTTGAGGATCAACGGAGGAACCTGCTTCAAGCCAGTTGCCGTATACAGCTGCTCTCTCAGCCACTGTGCTGCGGGCCGGCTTCCGGTGAGGTTGACATGCTCGACCACGGCGTCTTCGTCCCATCCAGAGGTGCCTGTCCATTCCCTTGAAGCACCCATGAAAAGGCGCGACCACAGCGACGACGCGCGCGTGCGAAGGATCGGGTCGTTGTTCGTGAAGCAGACGCTTCTTCCCTCGCTGTGCACGTACCCGTCGGCGGCCAAGAGTCCAAGGAACTCGCCCATCTCGTCGCTCGCCACGCTCCAGTTCGAGGGCGCGGGCATCTCGGCCGCGAGCGCGAGTTCGTCGCCTGCCTCGACGTCGCACGCAGCGATCTTCTCGTAGTCGGAATCCAGCATGTTGTGGTGTGCGGTGACCTCGACGACTCCAGCCCGCGCCTGGATCGAAAGGAGCTGGTGGTCTGGGTCAGTCGCGCGTCTGCGAGTAGCAGTGATCGCAGTCACGGGGGTCCACTTCTCGCCATCCCAGATCTCGAGAAATGATCTCGGAAGGAAGTTCTGCACCGATGGCCCCTTGGGCAACAGCGGGACGAGGTCGCACGGTGTCTTCACGCCGATCAGTCCGTCATCCCTCACGAGGAGAGGGGTGTTCATCGCCACGGACTCGTGATTGAAAAGTATCCCCGACGTCGCGTGCAGGTCGTAGGACTCGCGGTAGTTGACGGTGATGAAGTGCCCGTAGGCCTTGGCGACGCCGTACGGCGAGCGCGGATAGAAAGGCGTGGTCTCGGTCTGCGGGACCTCGAGCACCTTGCCGAACATCTCGCTCGAGGAGGCCTGGTAGAAGCGCGCCTCGGGGCACACTTCGCGCATCGCCTCGAGCATGCGCGTGACCCCGACGCCCGTGAACTCGGCCGTCAGCGTCGGCTGGATCCAGGACACGGCGACGAACGACATCGCGGCCAGGTTGTAGATCTCGCTCGGATCGGATGCGCGCAGCGCGTCGACGAGCGAGCGTTGGTCGAGCAGGTCGCCCTGATGCAGCGTGATGCGATCGCGAATCTGCTCGATCCGATCGAACTTCTCGGTCGACGCGCGGCGCACCATTCCATGCACCTCGTAACCCTTCTCGAGCAGCAGTTCGGCCAGGTACGAGCCGTCCTGACCCGTGACGCCGGTGATCAGCGCGCAGCGACGTGTGGACATGGCGGCAGCCTATAGAGCGCCGCCGATGCGGCTCGCGCTCGGCTCGCGCAGGCTCGAGAGGGCCTCTGCGACCCCTTCGGCGAAGTCGACTCGCGGCTGCCAGCCGAGCAGGTCGCGCGCCTTCTCCGCCGCCGGCCAGCTGCGTGTCGGGGCGCCGTTGTCGAACTGGATCGGCGGTGTGTCCAGCTCGTCGGCGTCGCGTCCGCAGGCCTCCCACGCGATGCTCGCGATCTCGGCGATGTCCAGCTCGCGAGCGCCCGCGACGTTGAAGTCCTCGTTCAACGCCTCCGGAGCGTCCAGGGCCACGACGAGAGCCCGCGCGACGTCGTCGACATGCGTGGGCGTCAGCGTCCGTTCGCTCGGCGCGGGGAGCTCGTGCGCCAGGGTGCCCGCGTGCGCAGCCTCGAGCACTTCGATCAGAGTGGTGTCGACGGCCTGCTCGCCCGCGGCCGCGCCGGCGCCATACGCCGACGATGGCCGGCAGATCGTGAAGGGGAGCCCGTGCTCGTCGTGCGCGGCACGGCATAGGCGCTCGCCGCTGAGGCGCGCAAAGCCGCGCGCCGAGCGCGGGGCGGGGCAGTCCGCCAAGTGGTTCTCGGGCGTCGGGAACAGCCGTGCGCGTTCGAGCACGAGCGCGCTGGAGACGTACACGAAGCGCTGGACCTGACCATCGAGGGCCGCACGCACGACCGCTGCGTGCAGCGCGTTCTCGTACTCGAGCAGCGTGTGCTGACCGGCGAGCTGGTCGCTGCATGCGGCCAGGTGGATCACGTGGGCGCAACCGTCGACGGCTGCCCGCGCGTGCGCGGGCAAGCGCAGGTCTGCGCTGTGGATCTCGCAGCCTTCGCGCATCCACTGCGGTGCGCTGATCCCGTCGGAGACGCGCACGTCGTAGGCGGGGTCGGCCAGCAGTCGTCTTGCCACTGCCGCGCCGATCGCGCTCGCGCCGCCGGTGATCAACACGCGGCTCATGGGTGCGCCCGCAGCTTGGATCGCTCGCGTCGGTAGCGCAGGTACTGGCGGGCGAAGGCGCGGACGAAGCGCGGGTTGTAGCGGGCGTAGCGCGGCCACAGGCGGCGCGGCTCGCGCGAGAGCCTGTACACCCACTCGAGCCCGTTGCGCTGCATCCACGCAGGCGCTTGCGAGACGAGCCCGGCGTGGAAGTCGAAGGCGGCGCCGACGCCGACCAGCAGTGGGGCGTGAAGCCGCGCGCGCATCTCGTGCATCCATTGCTCCTGGCGCGGCTGGCCGGTGCCGACCCACACGACCGCGGCGCCTGACGCGTTGATCGAGTCGATCTCGCGGGCGTCCTCCTGCGCGGTCAGCGTGCGAAACGGCGGCGAGGAGCCGCCCACGATGCGCAGTCCGGGGAAGCGCTCGAGCAGGCGCCGTTCGAGCAGGCCTCGCTCCTGCTCACCGCGACCGCCGTACAGATACATCGGCGTTCCATTGCGCGCCGCGCGCTTGCAGAAGTTCGCCATCAGGTCCGGTCCGTAGATGCGCGTCGCCCGCGCGTGCCCGAGCGCGTGCAGCGCCCACACCAGCGGTTGGCCGTCTGGCACCACCAGCGTCGCGCCGAGCGTCGCCGCCATCGTGATCGGCTGCTCCTGCGCGGACATCACCAGGTTGACCGCGGCCGCCGTCAAGTAGCCGCGCGCGCCGGCCGCGACCATCGCGTCCATCCAATCGAGCACCTGCTCGTAGTCGGACACAGCCAGCGGGATCCCGAGGACCTCCGCCGTCGGCGGGGGCGCGGGAGCCACGGGCGGTGGCGAAGGCGTGTCTGGGGCGGGCGCGGCGATCGCGTGAAGATACCCACAGCCCAGCTGCGCGGCACCGCTATCGGCGGACGACGCGATGGCGAACGGCGCGCAGCGGCGAGCCGGCTCGCCGCTGCGCGGTCCTCGCTAGCTCGCGATCTCGCGAGTCAGGCTGTCACACGACCGAGTTGATCTCGAGTTTTTCTTCGTTCGTCTGGTTGGCTGTGAACGTCTGCCCCGACTGTTCGGCGCCTCCTTCGCCGATCGTGCTGTACAGGACGTTGGCGGGACCGACTTCGAAGCTTTCGGGTTTCTGTTTGCCTTTGGATTGGGTGAATTTGATCACGGCCGTGAGTTTCATCGTGTTCGTCGGCACGATCGCGATCACGGAGCCGGTCACAACGAATTTGAAGCCGTTGCAGGTGAACTGCGCGACGGGGCCGCTGTGGCCCGCGGGAAACAGACTCTCCCCGATCTTCGCCTTGCTGGATTCCATGGCCGCTTCGACTACTCCGAGCTGGCCTTCGAGCGATTGCGTAACGATCGATCCTTCGCCCGCCCCCGAGCTCGAGCACGGCCCGCCGGCGGCGGTGCACGAGCTGAACGTCACCACGACGGCGCCAACGGTTTTGTTGCCCGTGTATTCCCCGATCGAGCTCTCGCCCCCACAGGCGACCATCAATTTGCCGACCGTTTCCATGGTCACCGTGGTTTCTGGTTTGAGGGAATTCGAGAAGCCGACTTTTTCCAGCGGGTGGGCGCTGCCAAAGCCGGCGTACCATTCGTAGGTCCCTTTGCCGGCGCCTACCGATCTCGTGCACGCCACATCTTCGTAGGCTCCGCCGGTCGTTTTGAGGCATCGTCCGAATTCCGGAGGCGCGTTCGCTTCCGGGGTCTCCGTGAACGGAGTCGCGTCGAAGCGCTCGCCGGAGCTCGCGGCGGGGCTGTGGTCGAGCAGCGTCGCGGCCTGCGCCGACGTGCAGCCTGCGGCGAGGCAGAGCGAGACGAGCACAAGTAGGAGCCAGCGGTGCGGCTGTTGCATGGTCCGTCCTCCAGTCGGTCTGGTCAGTGGCATGTTGAGGGTAAGGAATCGATCAGATGGAATTCGTCTGGCCGATAAGATTCGCGTAGGCTCGGGCGGATGAGCCCGATCGCGCTTCGCCGATTTCGCGCCGAGCGCCTGCTTCGCGACGACTTCGAGCGGTTGCGCGAGCGGGTCATCGCGAGCGTGTCCGCGCGCCTGCGCGCCTGCGGCGCAGAGCTCGACGCGAGTGACCTCGAGGCCTGCTACGCCATGGCCTGGCAAGGGCTGTACGCCGCCGTGCTCGAGGGGACGCAGGTCGCCAATCCGCCCGGATGGCTCGTGCTCGTGACCTATCGGCGTGCGATCGACGAGCAGCGCGCCCGTCGCGCGCTGGCGTGCGCCGAGATCGAGCAAAAGGTCGACAGGCTGGCAGGGACCCCGATCGCGGCGGGCGCGGCGGCGAGCGGGCGCGATCTAGCGGACGAGCTCGACGACCGCGCTCGACTGCGCCAGCTGTTCGAGGCGCTGCGCGGACGCCTCAGCGAGCGCGAGCGCGAAGCGGCCACGCTGTGCTATCTGCAGGGTCTCTCTCGCGCGCAGGCAGCAGCGCGGATGGGCGTGAGCGAGACGCGAATGCGCAAGCTGATGGAGGGGGGCGGAGCGGGTTCGCCGGGCGTTGCTGGCAAGGTCGGCGGGCTGGTGCGGGCGATCAGCGCGGGCCAGTGGTGCGAGGAGCAGGGTTCGCTGATGCGTGCCCTCGCCTACGGGATCCTCGACCCCGCAGGCGAGCGCTACCAGCTCGCTCTGATCCACCGCGACGAGTGCCCGGCGTGTCGCGCGTACGTGCTCTCGCTGCGTGGCCTGGCGGCTCTGCTGCCGCCGGTGCCCGTGTTGATGCAGTGGCTGCGCGCGAGCGCCGGCGGGGGCGGGGTGGTGGGCGCAGGCGTAGCGGCGCACGCAGGCGGATCGAGTGGGTGCGTGGCGGCGGCGCCGGCGGGAGCCGGCCCTGGCGCAACGGCGGCTACTGGTGTGGCGCAAGGCGCCACAGGCCCCGGCATGTCAGCCGGGACGCTGTCAGTATCGGGCGCCGCCGGGGCGGGCGTGGCCGGCAGTGGCTGGTGGCTGGCCGGTCCGCTCGGCACAAAGCTGGCGGTCGGCTGCCTGCTCGCGCTGGGTGTGGGCTTCAGCTGTGCAGCCCTCGACGTCCACTCGCCCCGGTGGCGCGCGCCGGGCCGACAGCGCGTGGCGCGGCGTCCGAGGCACTCGCCGAGCGCTCATTCAGTCGCCGGCACCGTCGCTGCCTGGACACCGATTCGCAGCGGCCCTTCGCCCGCGACGCTTGCCTCCGCGCGCGTCGCCGAGGCGCGGTCGCGCGTGGTGCCCGCGGCGCAGGCGAGCAGGGAGTTCGGCCTCGAGCAGCCGGGGGCCGACAACTCCGCCGGCTCGCGAGCTGGCAACCCCATCGCCACGAGCGCTTCGACGGCGCCACGGTCGGGCGGGGTGGACGGCGTGCCGCACACGCCGGCGCAGCCGCAAGCGCGTACGCCGAGCGCCGCCAGCGCCGCCTCCCCTCGCGCGCCGGCCGCCGTGCGCGAGTTCTCGCCCGGCTGAGCGCGGCCGCCCTCGCAGCGCGACCGGGCACGTTGCGTACTACTAGGAGGGTCTGGCGAAACGACTAGCGAAACTCGCCACGCCTACTCCTCCAGCCCCACGGCTTTGAGGGCGTCATGCCAACTCGGAAACGCGCGAACCTCACGGAACGTTCCGTCGCGGAAGCCCGAAACCACGAACCCGAGTCGTTGACTCACCTCGGCCTCCGAGTGCTTGATCCGTCCGATCATGTCAACACACGCGACAACGCGGTCTTGCGCGTCGCGCATCTCGTGAACGTGAAAGCGGAAGTCATCGAGGTGCTCGGGAAGGGCCGCCGCGAGCCTTCGCATGCCGTCATGCCCACGGTATGCGGACCCGTCCAACCAGCGCTCGGTCGTGTACCAGACGACATCGGGCGAGCAGAACGAGAGCGCAGCGTCGATGTCTTCCGCGCTAAAGGTCTGGAAGGCGTCTCGCACGAGTTCGACGTTCTCCTGCGACATCGCCTACTGAGTATCCAGTAGCGGGCTACGCCGCGAGCGGCGCGCCTCGCGCTCTGGCGAGCGCAGAGGACAGCTTGGCGAGGATCGTCGGGCCGCGCGCGCGGTTCAGCCGCGCGGGAACACCTTGGCCAGCTTGCGCAGCGCCAGCGGATTGCCGCGCGGGCGCAGCCGTCCGCGCGCGATCAGGCGCACCGGGTCGACGCGTTCGCCGACGAGATCGACCCAGTCCTGGTAGGAGAGCTGTAGGCGCAGGTCGGGCTTCGGCGCCGCGCCCTGCGCGACCGAGCTCGATCCGTTGTCGACCGTCAGGTGCCACGTCGGCACATCCGGGTCGGTGAACTCCCATTGAAACGTCGTTGATCGATTGAGCCCGTGGTCGGGGTTGACCTGACGGCGAATCATGTCGAACAGCAGCTCGAGCGTGTCGCGGTCGTGCGACGGAGCTCCTTCGCGCACGCCGATCACGCCCGCCTGCGCCAGCGCGCGCCCGCGTTGGGAGATCTCCAGCGGCGACAGCCCCGGCGGCAGCAGTGCCGGGCCGGGGAGCTTCTCGACCGGCATCCCCGCCGAGCGCAGCTTGGAGGTCATCGACGTGATCCCCTCGACGCCGACGCTGTCGAACGTCGAGTTGAACACGGTCACGTAGCTCTCGTCCCAGCCCGGCGGCATCAGCACCTGCGAGGTGAAGCGCGTGACCTCGCGCAGGATCTTCGCCACCGCCTTCGGCACCCGCACCGGGTCTTCGCGGTTGAGGTCCGACGAGCAGCTTCACGCCGAAGCCTATGTGCCGCTGCTCGTCGGCGGCGATGTTCTGCATGCCCTCGCGGAACGCCGGCAGCTGGTCGCGTTCTTCCAGGTAGCTGCAGATGAAGTGCTGTCCCGGCTGCGCCAGCGACGCCTCTATGACGACGTGGTAGAGCGTGACCGCCGCCGCGAGTTTCGCCGGCGAATGGTCCTTGCGTAGTTCGTCGGCCATCACGTCGAGACGGTCGAAGATCTTGCGAAAGCCGATCGTCAGCTGCGGCTTGATCGCGCTCAGGCCGCTGGCCATCGAGCCGTCGCCGATCCCGCACACCTCCTGCATGAAGCGCTTGAAGAACACCGCGTGGCGCGCCTCGTCTACCTGCTGCGTCGTCAGGAAGTACTTCTGCTCCTCCAGCGGCGCGGCGTCGATGTACGGGGACAGGTTGTCGGCGACGGCGTCCTCGCCCCAGAAGAACAGGCAGTAGTTCCACAGCGCTGCCTGTGCGCTCGAACTCCGTGAAGTCCTCGCGCCACTGGCGCGCGTCCTCGGAGAAGTCGAGCTCGGTGGCCTTCCAGTTGCCGCGCTCCCAGCGCGCGTACAGGTCCGCGTAGGAGATCGCGTCCGTCGGCAGGCTCGCCAGGTTGTTCTCGGAGGTGGGGGTCGGTGCGACGGTCGCCATAGCGCTGCTCCTATCTGGATCGTGCCCGTGGGATGCGTTTTCTCTTGTTGATTCGTTGATTGATCTCGCAGCGCCGATGACCGCGCGCTGCCGGCGTTGCCGCCCGAGCGGATAATGGACGTTATCGCAATAGCGATCGTTCCGTCAAGTAGCATGTCGGCATGAGAACAGCGGATACAGCCACGCTCGAGCAGGCAAGCGCTGCCGAGCCGCCGCCGCGCATGACACGCGAGCAGAGGAAGGCCAACACGCGCGAGCGGCTGCTCGCGGCCGCTCGCAGCGCGTTCGCGTCGAGCGGCTTTCACGGCGCCTCGGTCGAGGAGATCGCCTCGACCGCCGGGCTTCTCCACCGGCGCGCTGTACTCCAACTTCGACGGCAAGGAGGATCTGTTCCTCGTGCTGATGGAGCGCGAGATCGAGGAGCACGCCAAGGAGATCGAGCGCGCCGTGGCCGAGCGGACGTCCGTCGCCGAGCGCGCCACGGGCGGCGCTCGCCAGTGGATGAGCATGATCGAGCGCGAGCCCGAGCTGCTGCTGCTGTTCATGGAGTTCTGGGCCTACGGCGTGCGCGACGCCGAGGTTCGCCCCAAGGTCGCCGCGCGCTTCGCCCAGGTGCGGCGCCTGCTCACCAAGCTGATCGAAGACGGCGTGCGCGAGTTCGACCTCGAGTTGGCGCTGCCAGCCGAGCAGCTGGCCGTCGCGATCGACGCGCTCGCCGACGGCATCGCACGCCAGAAGCTGGCCGACCCGAGCGCTGTGCCGGACGAGCTGATGGGACGCGTGCTGTCGCTGTTGTTCGAAGCGGCTACGCAACCGTCCGGCGACACGACTTGACGGCTGGCGGCGGCGAGGAGACAGGCGAGATCGGCTGCGCTCGCGGGGCGCCCGCCTAGCGGCGAAGGCGCCGTGCGCGGCCGCTAGCATCAGCCGCAGCCGCGGTCCGTGCACTCGAGCTCGTGCTCGACGGCCAGCAACGCCGGGCCGCCGCCGCGTATATGTACGGCAACACCCGACAGGCATTCGAGCGCCGTTGGCGCGCGCCGTCCGCTCGAGCGCGAGCTCGTTGGGGCCTGCTCGCAGCATGCGCGCTTGTGCTGGCCGCGCTGGTCGTGTGGAGCGTGGGCGCGGACGGGCCGTTCGGGTCGGCCTCCGCGGCGCACCGCACGCACACAGCGCTCAGCGGTGCGCGAGCGCGGGCGAGCTCGGGGGCGGTCGCCGGGGGGCCCGCCCTCACGAGCGCGCTCCCGCGTGGCTGTGCGGAACGTTTCGGCTCCTACGGTCCCGGCAACTGGCCGGCGGCGTGCTGGCGACCGTACGGCAATCGCTCTCCCTTCAACATTCCGATTCCCGCACACCCGCGGGTCTCGCCGGAATCCTCGGCGGTCGTCTCCTTCATGGCCTCTCGCCACTGGGCTTTCGAGAACCAGCACGGCGCCTTCGCGATCTGGCCGGGCGGCAGCCGTCCGGTGTATTGGGCCCGCGCCAGCGATCCGCTGGTGAGCGTCTCCTGCCGCCACTTTCGCGAATGTTCGGGTGTCACGCGCCTGCATGTGCCGGCGGGCGCCGCGGCGGACCAGAACTCCGACGCGCACCTGACGGTCGTGGACCAGAGCAGCCACCTGGAGTACGACTTCTGGCAGGCGAGTGGCCCGTACAACGGCGTGCTCACCGCGTCAGCGGCCAGCGCGATCCCGATCGGCCCCGGGGCGGGCACGGGCCTGGGCGGGCGCGCCGAGGCGTCCGATCTGGGCCTGCTCGGCGGGCTTCTGCGTGGGCAGGAGCTGAAGGCCGGACGCATCAACCACGCGCTCGTCACGACCGTCGAATGCGTTCAGTGGCGCGACGTATGGCCGTCGCCGGCGTACGGTCACGGCGACATGATCTGCCCGGGCGGCGCCGGTCCGCATTTCGGCAGTCTCCTGCAGCTGGATATGAGCGCCGCGGAAATAGCCGCCACGCACGCTCCGGCATGGCAGCGTGCGGTGATGACGGCGATGGCGCGCTACGGCGTCTACGTGGTCGACACCAATGGCTCGGACGACCCGGAAATGGACCTGATCACGGAAAGCGATCAGTCCTACACCAGCTTCGGAGCTCCCGGCGCGCTGCAGAGCTTCGTGCATTCGACCGGCTCGGCGGGCGGCGCGTTCGGTGTCCCGATCGACGTCTCACGCCTGCGGGTGATCGAACCTTGCGTCAAGCAGGGGACCTGCTGAGGCGCGCCCCGCCGATCTGAGAGTCAGCCCCCAGGCACGCACAGGCAGGCGTAGTGGACCGTGAACAGGGCTCGCGCGGGCCCCGGCGCCAGCCGGTGCACGGTGCTCCTCAGGCCCCACTTCGCGGTCTGCACGGCCCTCGCGCGCCCGTTGCGCGCGAAGAACTGATGCACCTCGCGCGGCAGAGCGTCCTCCAGCTCGGCCACGAGGCGCAGCCCGGCCTCCTCGGCCAGCTCGCGGGCGGCGGCTCGGTCGAGGCGGTGCAGGTGGCCAACGTCCGCCGCGTGGCTGCGCTTGGCGTGACGGGCGGCGGACAGGTTGGCCTCGAGCGGGACCTCGAACACGACCGCGCGGCCGGTCCGCGCCGCCTCCGCCAGCAAAGCGGGAGGGCGGGGCACGTGCTCGAGCACGTGCGAGAGGATCGTCAGATCGAACGTGGCGTCGGCGAACGGCAGGCGCTCGCCGTCGTAGCTCGAGACCTCGCCGATCTCGCTGCGCTGCTGCGCGATCGCGACTGCGGAGGGCGAGATCTCGACGCCCTGCAGACGCCCGCCGAAGCCGCGGCGATGCAGCTCGCTGAGCAGCGACCCGTCACCGCAGCCGACCTCCAGCGTTCGCGCCGGGCTGACGCCCGCTCGCGCGCACAACGCGACCACGTGGTCGGCCTTTCCGATCGCGCCAAGCGCTCGCCAGCGCGAGTACAACTCCGCATCCGCCTCCTCCCGCGAGTACGACTCCTCGTAGAAGCGCACGAGCTGATCCGCTCGCGAGTCCGGCGTGGGTGGGAGCTGGTGGGAATCCGGCACGCCCGCGAAATTATTGCCTGCGGTCACACGGGCGGCGCCTCAACGCCGGCTCTCAAGCATCGCCCGGGGCCCGCCGATGCGCTCAGGAGCCTTGCAACGACCCGTTCAGCCTCGACAGCGACCGCACGTGACAGGATCAGCGCGTGACTGCGCGCCGCAACCATCCGCCTCGCCGAGGCTGATGATGCGCTTCAGCGTCGTCATTGCTGCCTACGAAGCGGCGGGGACGGTCGGCGACGCGGTCGCCTCGGTGCTGCGCCAGAGCGCTCAGGACTTCGAGGTGATCGTGATCGACGACGGCTCGCGCGACGAGACGGCGGCTGTTGCCTCGCAGTTCGACGATCCGCGCGTGCACGTCCATCGTCAGCAGAACGCCGGTCCGTCGGCGGCGCGCAACCGCGGCATCGAACTCGCGCGCGGGCGAACTGGTGAGCATGCTCGACAGCGATGACCTGTGGCTGCCCGGATACCTCGCCGCGATGGGCGCGGCGCTGGAGGGCAACCCGCTCGCCGCGATGGCGTACACCGACGCCTGGGTGTTGTATGTGCCCAGCGGGCGCTTCCGCCGGGCGACCATGGCCAACCTGCTCGGGCAGCGGCCGCCGCCGGCCAAGCTGTCCCGCGAGCGGTTCGTGGAAGAGCTGCTGCGGCGCAACTTCGTGTTCAACTCCGTGACCGTTCGCCGCTCGGTGCTCGTGGAGCTGGGCGGCTACGAGCCGAGGATCTCGCACGGCGAGGACTACGAGCTGTGGCTGCGCATCGCCAACGCCGGTTACGAGGCCGTCGGCGTGCCCGGGCAGCTTGCCATCTGGCGTGACAGAGCAGACTCGCTGTCGGGTGACGAGGAGCGGATGTTCGACGGCCTGCGGCGCGTGTACGAGACGGTCGTCCTGGTACACAGCATCTCGCCGCGAGTGCGCGATCTCGCCGAAGAGCGTCTGCGTGAGCTGCGTGGCCAGCGTGAGCGCCGCATGCGCGCTCAAATGCGCGCGCGCGCGTTGCCACGGCGCCTGCTCGCCGACGCCACGCGTCCGCTGCGCGTGCGCCGGCAGCTGTTGAGGAATCCGCCCGCCGAGGTCACGGCGGCCTTCCCCGGCCTCGGCTCCGGTCGGCGCAACGGCGCGAGCGCCGCCGGCGCCGAGGGCGTTGACGATCGCACGGACGCGCCGCCGATTGCGCTCGGTTCGCTCGACCCCGGCCTGGAGCCGGGACAGCCGCTCGGGTTGGGAGCCGCGAGCGAGGCGGTCGCGACGGACGAGTTGGCGGCGCAGGCGCAGCGCGAACCGGAGGCGCATCCCGACTCGGGGGAGCACGTGGAAGGTCCCGCCAGCCTCACGCAGGTGGTCGCGCGTGGGGTCGGGCTGGCGGGCATCGGCTACGCGCTCAGCCAGCTGCTCACGTTCGCCTCCTATCTCGCGCTCGCGAAGCTCGCCGACCCGAGCGCGTTCGGGCACTTCGCCGCGGGCTCGGTCGCGGTCGGGGTCGGCGCGGTGATCGGTGAGTCGGGCCTGCTCGCGGCGCTGATCCAGCGCGAGCAGGACGTCGAAGAGGCGATGAACTCGGCGCTGATCGCGACGGTCGCCGGCGGCGTCGCGCTGAGCTTGCTGGCGCTCGCCGCGGCGCCGTTGATCGCGCTGTTCTTCCACAGCCACGAAGCCGGCCTCGTGGCTGCCGCGATGTCCGGGTGGATGCTGCTGCGGATGGTCGCGATCGTCCCCGACGCGGCCCTGCAGCGCCGCTTCTCGTTCATGCGCCGCGTGGTGATCGACCCGCTCGCGACGCTCGCCTTCGCGGCGGCGGCGATCCCCGCCGCCGCGGCCGGCCTCGAAGCCTGGGCGCTTGTGATCGGCACGTATGCGTCGGCGCTGGTGACCGTGGGGTCCGCCTGGCTGCTGGCCGGCTGGAGGCCGCGGCCGCGGCTCGCCAGCGTGCGGCTGTGGCGTGAGCTGGCTCGCTTTGGGCGCCCTGTGATGGGCGGCAACCTGATCCGCCACGTGGTCATCGAACTGCCCGTCCTCGCGCTGGGCCGGTTCAAGGGGCCGGGCCTGCTCGGGCAGTACACGTACTCCACGCGCGTCGCCCAGCAGCCGCTGGGTGCGGTCGTCAACGTGGGTGGCTACGTGCTGCTGCCGGCCTTCGCTCGGCTCGCCCCGCACGACGAGCGCTTCCGTGCGGCGCTGCGCAGAGCCTTGCGCTGGCTGTGCATCGCGGCGTTCCCGGCGGGATTGCTGCTGGTGCCGCTGGGGGTCCCCGCCGTCGTGCTCGTGTTCGGTCATCGCTGGCACGAGGCGGGAGTCGGCGCGGCTGGGCTCGGCGTGTTCTGCGCGGCGCTGTCCCTGGACTCGATCGCCAGCGAGGCGTGGAAGGCGCGGGGGCGTCCCGACATGCTCCCGCGCATGCACGCGCTGTCGCTGCTGCTGACCGCCATCGGGGTCGCCGCCGGCCTCCCGTTCGGGCTGCTGGGGGTCACGATCGGGCTGTCGGTGAGCGCCGTCGTCGTGGCTGGCTACGCCGTGCGTGGAATGAGCAGCGTAATCGGCATCCCCCTGGTGGATCTGTGGAACGAGATCTGGCCGCCCGCGCTCGCCTCGGTGGCGATGGCCGGCGCGTTGTTCTGCCTGGAGCAGTTCGTAGTGCACGCCGACCGTCACGGCGTGGTGCCCGGGCTCGCGCTGGTGCTCGCCCAGGCCTTGCTGGGGATCGCCCTGTACCTGGCGCTGCTCGCGGCCCTGGCGCCGCGCTCGGCGAGCGAGCTGCTCGGCGCGGTGCGTGCCAGGCGCGGCCGAGCGGCGCCGCCGGCGAGGCGCAGCATTGGGGGCATGTGGCTCCCCTAAGATGGGCGCGAATGCCGCGGCCCGCGCCCTCCAATTCGTCCGCGCGCCGTATTCGCGTCGTCACCGTGATCGATTTCCTCAGCGCCCACGGCGGCGCCGAGAGCCTCGCGCTGCAGATCGCCTTGCGCCTGGATCCACAGCGGTTTGAGTCGACGCTGTGCTCGAGTCGCTGGCCGGTGCCGCCGGCGCTCGCCGACAGCGCGCGCCAGGGCCAGCAGGAACTCTCCGAGGCGGGTGTCCGACTCCTGACGCTCGGGCGCCGCCGCAAGCTCGACGTGTGGGTGTGGGCGCGGCTCGAGCGCTACCTGCGCCAGGAACACGTCGACGTCGTGCACGCACACAAGTTCGGCTCCAACGTGTGGGCGGCCGTGATCGGGCGGCTCGCTGGCGTACCAGTCGTGCTGGCGCACGAGCACACCTGGTCCTACGAAGGCGAGCCGCTGCGCCGCCTGCTCGACCGGGAGGTGGTCGCGCGCTTCGCCGACCGCTTCATCGCGGTCTCGCGCGAGGACCGCCGCCGCATGACCGAGGTCGAGCGGATCGATCCGAGCCGCACCCTGTTCCTACCCAACGGCATGACGGCTGCGGAGCCCCCGAGCGGACGCGACGTGCGCGTCGAGCTGGGCATCGCCCCCGACGCGCCCGTGATCGGCACCGTCTGCGTGATGCGTCCGCAGAAGGCGCTGCACGTGCTCCTGCGGGCCACGGCCGAGCTGCTCCCGCGACGGCCGGAATTGCAGGTGCTGATCGCCGGCTACGGTCCCGAGCGTGAGGCGCTGGAGCAACTGGCGGGTGAGCTGGGCGTGGCCGAGGCGGTACGTTTTCTCGGCGCCCGCACCGATGTCGCCGACGTCCTGCAAGCGCTCGACGTCGCCGTGTCGAGCTCGGACTTCGAGGGCAGCCCGCTGGCGGTCATGGAGTACATGGACGCGGCGCTGCCCGTCGTCGCGACGAATGTCGGCGGCGTGCCGGACCTGATCGAGCCGGGCGTGCACGGGCTGCTCGTCCCGCGTGGGGACCACGTCGCGCTGGCGGGCGCCGTGGACGAGCTGCTCGACGATCCACAGCGGCGCCGACAGATGGGCGAGCGTGCCCGCGAGCGGCGCCGCAGCGAGTTCGGCATCGACGTGCTGGTGGGGCGCCTCGAAGACCTGTACGTCGAGCTGCTGGCCGCGCGCGGCCGCCTTCCGACGCTCCCCAGGCCGCCGCCGCGCGCTGACGGCCACGCCCACCAGCGCGCTCGAACGGCCCGACCGAGCCGCGCTCAGGCAGCGGCGAGGGGTTCCTCTTCGCGTTCCTCCGCTCGTGCGACGGCGAGCATCGCGGGGCACAGAGCCAGCAGCACCCACAGCAGCTTGCTGAACATGTTCGAGATGAAGAAATCGGCCACCAGCATCCCGATCAGGCCCAGGAAGACCCCGCGTGCGAGCGCCTCCATGCTGGCCTGACCGCGCCGACTCCAGCTGCGCGCGGCCGCCAAGGCGCATCTCAGGCACACGACGAGCAGGGTCATGAACAGCAGCAGGGCGGGGATGCCCGCCTCTGCCGCTATCTGCAGGTAGGTGTTGTGGGTCACCTTCGGTTCGGTCGCGAAGATCACTTCGGTGTGTTCGATCGTCCCCGGCTGAACCGCGTAGTCGGCCGACACGAGCGGGAAGTTGCCGAGCCCGACGCCGGTCAGAGGGTGTGCTTTGACCATGCGTAGACCGACCTTCCACAGGTCGGTGCGACCGGAGCCGCCGTTGGAGACGGTGATTCGTTCTTTCGCCGGGAGCGAGGCGATCTCGGTGAAGTACAGGATCCCGCCGAGCGCCACCGCGATCAGCATCGCGGTGAGCGCCATCCGCCAGCGACCGGCGAAGATCGAGCCCGCGACGAGCAGCGCGCCAAGCGCGATCAGCCCGCCACGCGACAGGCTGAGGAACACGCCGGCGGCGCACAACGGCACCGCGACGGCGCCGGCCAGCCGCAGCAGCGGAGCGCGATCTGCGCCGAGCGCCACGCCGGCGCCCAACGCGAGACCGACGAGCAGCACGGCCGCGAGTTCGTTCGGATCGCCAATCGTCCCGGTCGCGCGCGTGCCTTCTTCGGCGATTTCGGCACCAGCCGCCGGCGTGAGCACCCCGGAGACCGCGGCGATCAGCGCGCCGAACACGATCGCGCCCACCACGCCCACGAGGTCGCGTCGCGAGCGCATCGCCGTGTACGCGATCGGGAGCAGGAGGAAGTTGGGGGCGTACCTCAACAGTTCCGAGATGGTTGCGCTCGGCGACTTGGCGGACAGCATCGACAGGCCGCCCCACGCCAGAAACAGGATCAACACCCAGGTCAGCAGCCAGTTGTCGCGGAAGAAGTCGCGCTCTGCGCGCTGTGTCGCGCTGAAGCGAGCGAGCCACGCGACAGCGATCAACAGGCCCACTCCCTTGGCCGGGCTGAGCGAGCTGTGGGCCGCCGGGAGAGTGTCCAGGAAGCTCACGAACGCGAGCACGGCGAAGCCGGTCGCCAAATCCGAGAACACCACGTACGCGACCACCAGCCCCACGACGGCGGCCAGCGCGAGCGTCGGCTGAATCGCGGCGAGCACTCCCAGCAGGCCTGCCGTGACGAGCACGGCCGGCGGGGCCACGCGCAATCCGCGCGCGCTCTCGCTCATGACGACTCAGGCCTCGATCGCGGAGATCTGCTCGCGCGCCTTGGCCCCCAGGCTCTGTGGTCTCGGTCGTCGGCGCGGCGTAGTAGCCGCTGCCGATGTTGAAATCGTCACTGACGATGACGAGCCCGGACGGACGCACGTTGTGACGCGCGAGCACTTCTCCGAGGTTGACGAGCTGGTCGGTGCGGCTGTGGCCAAGGCGGGCGACGATCAGCACGTCGTCGACGTGCTGGGTCAGCGGCAGCGCATCGCTGACCTCGGTCACGGGGGGCGCGTCGAAAATCACGTAGTCCGCCAACGCGTGCGCTTGCGCGACGAGATCGTCGCTGGCGGCGAGCAGGCCGTCCGCGAGGTACGGCGCCGACTGCTCGACGAGCAGCACGCTCAAGTTGTCGCTGAGCCGCGACACAGGTATCAACGCGTCGCCCAGCGGGATCTCGCCCATCAGCACACCCGCGGTGCCGCGCCGGCCGCGCTTCGCGAGCAGGTCGAGCGCGCCCGCCAGCGAGGGCCGGCGCAGGTCGGCCTCGACCAGGATCACCTTGTCGCCCGAGAACGCGAGCGTCGTGGCGAGGTTGAGGGCGACGGTTGACTTGCCCTCCGAGCGCGTCGAGCCGGTGATCATCACGGAGTGCATGCCAGTTGCGTCGCTGCGAGCACGCAACGCGACGCGCAGCATGCGATAGCTCTCCTGCGCGGCAGGCGACAACTCGCCGGGACGCAGCGGCAGGTGCCTCGATGCCGGGCGGCGTTCGCGTGGGATACGAGCGAGCACCGGTAGGTGGAAGATGCGGCGCAGCGTCTCCTCGCGGCGGATGCGCGGGTCCAGGCTCTCCAGGGCGAACGCGGCGCCGAGGCCGATCACCAGGCCGATCAGGATGCCCGCAATCACGCTCAGCTTCGTGTTCGGCCACGAGGGCGCGCTGGGAAGCTGCGCGAGCGACTCGACCGACACGCTGGGGTCCGGGCCGGCGGCGAGGGTCTCCAGCGCGGCCAGGCGTTCGCCGAGCGATCCCTGCCCTGTCTGCTGGGTCGGCGGGAGCGCTTCCACCTGCCGTTTGAGCGTCGGCACGATCGCTTCGACCTGGCGGTGAAGGGCTCTCGTGCGTTGCTGGACGGTGGCCAGTGCGAACGCGTTGGCGATCGCCTGCGAGCGGGCCGCGGTCGACGCGGTGGCCGTGATCGCCACGACGTTGCTCTGAGCGACCGGGACGGCGCTGACCTGGCCGAGCAGGGCACGCCCGCTCGCGTGGCCGACCTGCGCCGCCACCAAGGCCGCAACTTCCGAGGTGGTGACCAGGCTCGCCGCGGTCAGGACGTCGGCGGTCGGGTTGGCGGAGTTCGTGATCAGGCCCAGCCCGTTGAGGTTGGTTTCGCTGTTCACGGGCGTGACGAGCAGGTGCGATTCAGCCTTCCACTGAGGCGCAGCCAGCTTCGCGTAGAGACCGGCGACGACCGTGACGACGACGATGCACGAAACGATCAAGCGTCGCCGGTCGCGGATCACCTCGACGTAGTGGCCGAGGCCTTCGCGTGGCCCCTGCGGCGCCAGCCAGTCGGGAGTCAGCCCCGGGCCGCTAGCGAGGGGCATGGCAGCGTACGTCGCTAGCGTGGGTCATGGCAGGGAACGTCGACGCGGACGGGGGCCGGTGCATCCAGACAAAGGTATCGCCTTAGCCGGAGAGTCGGGGTCGCTCCGGGGCCGGCCGCAGTCGAGGTCGCTCCGTGCGCTGGACCTTCGTCCGAGAGCGCCGGCAGGAGATCACGGCTCGGGAGGGCGCCGATGCAAGTCACCCGATCTCTACGGAGCGCGAGCGACGCACGATTAGCCACGCAAGCGCAGTTTCAGCGGGCTTCTAGGCGACGCTCGAGCGATTCCCACAGCGGGGAGCGGCGCACGCGGCGGATCGCGGGCGAGATCTTCATGCGGAAGCGACGGGCGTCGTCGACGCGGTAGACGCCGATTCGCGGCCAGCACAGCGGATCCTCGCCGGCCAGGCGACCTGGCAGCGCCGCGGCGACCTCGTAGCCGGCGCGAGCAGTCGCGGCGACCACCCTGCCGTCGACGTCTCCGTAGGGATACGCCAGCGACGTGCAGGGCGCGCCGAGCCGTGCCTCGCACGCGGCTTTCGAGCTGCTCAGCTCATTCTCCAGCTCGGCGTCGTCGAGCTCGGTGAGGTGCGGGTGAGAGCGCGTGTGCGAGCCGATCTCCCAGCCGGCATCCGCCAACCCGCGCAGCTCCGCCCACGTCATCGGGGTCAACTCGCGCTCGTGGGGACCGCCGATCCACTGATCGACTCCTGGCCAGGACAACGGACCGCCGGCCTCGATCCCGTTGGTCGGGGCGAATACGGTCGCGGGAAACCCCAGCCGGTCGAGGATCGGACGCGCGATCGAGAGCACCGATCTATAGGCGTCGTCGAAGGTGACCGCTACCGTCCGCTCGCGCGGGCGCGAGCGGACGACCTCGGTGAAGCTGGCTCCGCGATAGCCGCGCCCGGCCAGTAGTGCGATCTGGGATTGGAAGCGCTCGGGCGTCGTCGACAGGTCGGCGTGCCAGTCGGGGCTGAGCGCGTGGTAGCAGAGGACGATGGTGTCGGTCACGGTTGCATCACCTGCTCGACGGGGTCGCTGCCAGCGACGGCCGGGGCGGCGTTGGCGGCGCACGTACGCAACCTTCCCGCTCACCGGCGGCGCCGCCGGTGAGCGCCGGCTGACGTGTCGCGAGCGCAGGTTCTCGGTCGCCGGACAGCATAATGAACCGGCGTGAGCGCCCTTCCGGCATCCAAGCCGCCCGCTCCCCGCTCGCGCGCGCGGCGCCGCGAGGGCGGCTGACGTGCGGCTGGCCGTATACACCGATTACCCGTACAACTCCGACGGCTCCCGGCTCTATGCGCAACGGGCGTTCGCCGTGTTCCTGGAGGCGTTGCGCGAGCACGTCGAGCGGCTCGTGGTGGTGGGGCGCTTCGACCCCGACGCCGGCGAGCTCGCCTTACCCGCTGCACGAGCAGACCGAGTTCGTCGGGCTGCCCCACTTCGAGAGCTTCATCGAGCCTTGGTCGGTCGCTCGCTCGCTCGTGTTGTCGGCTACGCGTTTCTGGCGCCTGCTCGACGACGTGGACACCGTTTGGGTGCTCGGCCCGTATCCACAGTCGGTGCTACTGGCCGTACTCGCGGCGGTGCGTCGTCGCCGGCTCGTGCTCGGCGTCAGGCAGGACATGCCCGTGTACGTGCGCAGCCGGCGTCCGGACCGTCGCTGGATGCACCTCAGCGCAGATCTTCTGGAGGCGATCTGGAAGCTGCTGGCCAGGCGCTACGCCGTTGTCGTGGTGGGTCCCGAGCTGGAGCGCAAGTATCGCGCGAAGGGGGCCCGCAGCGTACACGCGACCACCGTCTCGCTCGTCTCGCAAGACGACCTCGCGCAGGCGGCTGACGCGGCCGCACGCGACTACGACGGCGAACTGACGCTGCTGTCGGTCGGCCGGCTCGACGCCGAGAAGAACTCCTTGCTGCTGGCAGACGTGATGGCCGGTCTGGCTGCGGGAGCGCGACGCTGGCGGCTGCTCGTTTGCGGTGACGGCCCCTTGCAGGAGCCGCTGCGCAGGCGCATCGCGGAGCTCGGTTTGCAGGACAGCGTCGAGCTGCTTGGCTACGTGTCGCTGGACGGCGGTCTGCTCGAGCTGTACCGCAGCAGCAGCGTGTTCCTGCATGTGTCCCTCACGGAGGGGTTCCCGCAGGTGCTCGTCGAGGCATTCGCATCGGCGCTGCCGGTGGTCGCCACGGCGGTCGGCGGAGTGCCCGCCGCCGCCGAGGGCGCGGCGATCCTGATCGAGCCGGCGGACGCCGATGCGGCAGTGCAGGCGGTCGAACGGGTCGCATCCGACGGCGCGCTGCGCGAGCAACTGGTCGAGGCCGGCCTGGCGCGCGCGCGCGAGGGCACGATCGAGACGGCGACGAGCCGGCTGGCCGCGTTCTTGGCGAACGCCCCCTGAGCAGCCGGCTGCCGGCTACTTGCTCGCCGTCGGAGCCTCCGCGCCGACGCGCTCGCCACCGATGCCCTTGCGACGCCGCAGCCACTCGGCCGCACCCGTGTTGCGCAGGCGCAGGTCGAGCGCGGCTACCCCGGTCGACGCGCGCCCGCGCGCCGACGGGCTGGCGGCGACGAGCCTCGTCAGCTCGCGGTCGCTCGCTCCCAGTTTGTACTTGTAGGCGTCGCGACCGGGGCCGAGCTCGATCTCGGTGCGCCCCTGTTCGATCGCCGCCGCGATCGCTTGCAGCTCGAGCGCGGTGCCCGGGCTGAGGTTGGCGTGATCGGCGCCGACCGCGATCATGTAGCTGTGCTCGCGCGAGCCCTCGATCAGGTTCAAGCGGCTGGCGAGCACGCCGCCGTCGAGATCGAGTTGCCACAGGCGCGCTCCGCCGGGCATCAGGTCGCGTACCGCACTCAGCAAGAAGCGCTCATAGCGCTCGTCCATGTGCTTGTGGCCCTGGCCCTGTGCGATCGCGCGGGTGCGGCGCATCTCCAGCAGCAGCCGCAGTGCCGAGTCGAGCTCCTGCCGGTCCTCGACGAGGCGGGCCTGCGCTCCGAGCTCGGTCAGTTTGCGCGACATCCACCTCCAGCGCTTGCGTTGCTTTGATCCGAAGCGCTCTTCGAAGGCCTCGACGTCGCTGGGCAGGTCGATGAACGGCTGCAGGCGCAGGTCGTGGGCGGCCGCCGTGAGCCTGTCGCTGCCACCGAGCAACGACTGCGCCAGCAGCGAGCTCGTGCGCAGACGCTCGACCCGCCAGGTGTCCCATTCGCCGCGTCGCTCATACAGCGCCTCGATCAGCGCGCTGCCCAGCTCCGCTTCCTCGCCGGGGACGCACACGAGGGTGTCCAGGCCGTTCCAGATGCCGCCCGCGAAGATCAGCGTGCGCGCACCGCGCGAGGGCGCGAGAGCGAGCAGGGCGAGTCCGCGAAGCCGGCCGTCGTCGTCCTCCGTGACGAACGTCCAGGGCTCGTGATGTTGTCCCCAGCTCTCCCACCACGCGAGCACCCAGGCAGGGTCTGCGAACACCGTCGGGAACTCGCTTCTCGCGGCTAGCTCGCGCCACTCCTGGCGCCGGCTCTGCAGCTCGGCGAACTCGATCCACCGCGATCCGGACATGCCGCTAGCCTACGCGAGCCTCCCCCGGGCGCCCGCGCAGAGCCTGCTGGTGCCGGCTGACCCCCCCGCTAGTCTCCGCCGCGGTGTCGACCGTCGCCGCGCCACTACAGAGACTCGCCCGAGTGTTGCGCGAGTCGCCCGCGACGCTCCCCGGGCTGCTGGCCGTGGCCGTGTTCGTGATCTGGGCCGGAAGCGAAGACGGTTATCCGCTCACGCACTGGGCGCCGGGGGGGCTGGTCCTGCTGGGACTGCTGGCGATCGCGCTGTGGAGCGCGCCGCTGCGCCCGCGCCAGGTTCCGCTGCCGATCCGCGTTGCGCTTGGATGCCTCGCGCTCTACGCGGCTCTCAGCTACCTCTCGATCCTGTGGGCACAGGTGCCGGGCGATGCCTGGGAAGGCGCGAACCGCACCCTGCTCTACCTGCTCGTGTTCTCGCTGTTCTCGCTGTGGCCGTTGCGCGGTCCGGCGGCGGCGCTGCTGTTGTGCGCGTGGATCCTCGCGATGATCGCGCTCGCGGCATACGTGCTGCTGCATGTCGACGGCGCCGCGACGCCGGCTTCGTTCTTCAGCGACGGCCGCCTGAAGTATCCGGCCGGTTACGAAAACGCCGCCGCCGCCTGCTGGTGCATGGTGATGTGGCCGGCATTGCTGCTGTCGCGATCGCGACGCCGGCGTGGCCGCTGCGCGGCTTGCTCGCCGGGGGAGCGGTTCTGCTCGGCGACGTGGCGCTGCTCAGCCAAAGTCGCGGCTCTCTGTACGCGACGGTCGTGATGTTGATCCTCGTGTTCGCGCTGCTCCCCGGACGCGTGCGGACGTTCCTCGTGCTCGTGCCCGTCGCCGCCGGGATCGCCGCGACGACGCCGGCGGTGCTGCACGTCGGGGACCGCCTGCTGAACGGCGGAGACGTAAAGGGGGCGCTGCACACCGCGACCGCGGCGAGCCTCCTCGCGGCGCTGATAGTCGGGTCGATCGTCGGCGGCGGGCGCCGCGATCGAGGCCCGCCAGAAGCTCTCCGAGCGCTCGCTGGCGCGTGCTGCGCAGGGCCGTCGCGGCGAGCGCGATCGCCACCCTCGTCGCTCTACTCGCGGGCGGGTGGGTGGCCGCCGGCAATCCGCTGGCACGGGCCGAACACGCCTGGCACACGTTCAAGGGCGGCTACAGCGCGGACAACGCCCATGTCAACCGGCTGGTCAGCGGGCTCGGCAGCGGGCGTTACGATTTCTACAGGGTCGCGCTCGACGAATTCGCGGCGCACCCCGTCCTCGGGATCGGCGCGGATAACTTCCAGCAGCAGTACCTGGCCCACGCTCGCACCGAAGAGACCCCCCACTACCCTCACAGCGTCGAGCTCCGCACGCTCGTACAGGGCGGCCTGCTCGGCACGCTGCTGGCCGCGGTCGGGCTCGTGGCGGCGCTCCTGTGCGCTGGGCGGGCGGCGCTCGGTGCGCTCGCGCGGCGCTCCGATCCGCTCGGCGCGGCTGTGGCTGCGGCTGCGCTGGCGGGCTTCGTGTACTGGCTCGTGCACGGATCGTTCGACTGGTTCTGGGAGTTCGCCGGGCTCGGCGCGCCGGCGTTTGCGCTGCTGGGTATCGCCTGCGCACTCGCTCGTCGCGAGCCGGCCGGTTCGCCGGCCGCGGACGCGGCCGCGGCGGGCCGCGCATCCTCGGCGCTGCCAGGCCGGGCACCCGAGTCGGGCGGCGCCTCCGCGGCGACGTCGAGCAGCTCTGGGCGACGTGGGCGATGGCGGCGGCCGGTGATCGTCGCTCGCGCCGCTCTGCTCGCGCTGGCCGCTGCCGCCTCGTTGACCTTGCCCTGGCTCAGTCAGCTGGAAGTCGAGAATGCCACGCGGATCTGGACGACCGCCCCGCGTCGGGCGTACGCCAAGCTGGACAACGCCGCCAGCCTGAACCCGTTGAGCGACGAGTCGTATCTGCTCGCCGGCAGCATCGCGTTGCGCTTCGACGATCTGGCGCGCGCCGATCACGAGTTTGCGCTCGCGCTGAAACGAGACCACAACGACGTCTACGCGACGCTCGAGCGCGGTGCGATCGCCTCGCAGCTCGGCCGGCGCGGGGACGCGTTGCGGCTACTGATCCGACGCGCTGGCGCTGAATCCGCGCAACGAAGTGATCCAAAAGTCGCTCTCGTTCGTTCGCAAGGGCGAACGCCTGAGCGTCGAAGAACTGAATGAAGTCGATCCTCTCCAAAGCTCGTCAACTCGTATAGGAGGTCGCCCAATTTCCCCATATTCGAGGTTTTTTCTCGACACTTCGCCAAGCTCCGGTACTTTATGCATGCAGGTTCCGTCACAATCGTCGGCGTGTGGGCGACGTCCCATGTCGAGACAAGTGAGGGTCGGCGAGCGTTCGGAACACGGCAGTAGTCGACGTCCGATCGCGCGCGCCGGTGGACCATTCACAGGCAAGGAAGCATGAATGTGAGTCGCATCATCCTGATAGGCGGTTTGCTGGCCATCCTCGGCGCAACCTCGGCTGGCCCGGCGGTCGGCGAGCACTCTGCTGAGCGGCTATGGCGGCCCGGGCCAAGGCAACCAGGCGATCCTGGGGTCTGCGCTCGTGCGCGGCGGGAAAAAGATCTCACGCCGATCGCGCGAACGCGGCCCAGGCGGCGGGCCGGGCGCTGCTTCGGGTGCGAGCGCGGCTGCAAGCGGCTCGAGCGCGAGCGGCTCGACCGGCGCGCCCACTGGGGCCGGGTCGCCGTCGCGGTCCACTCCTGCGGGCACGGCGGGCGCCACCAGCGCAGGCGCAGGAACCGCGCGGCAGCCGAGCGGACCGGCAAGCGCCGCAGCGCCCAGCACCACCGGTGCCCAAACTCGCGGCGCACGCGCCCGAAGCCGTCTCCGGCCTGTACCCAGCCTCCGAACGGCTTCCAGCCGGGCAGAGCTCCGACGCGCTCGGGGTCTCGAGTTCGGAGCTGCTGTACATCATCCTTGCGCTCGCCGCACTTGCGA
This sequence comes from uncultured Solirubrobacteraceae bacterium, assembly GCA_963846205.1. Classification (GTDB taxonomy): domain Bacteria; phylum Actinomycetota; class Thermoleophilia; order Solirubrobacterales; family Solirubrobacteraceae; genus Palsa-744. The sequence continues at coordinate 398,689 of CAWJVB010000009.1, forward strand.
TTGCGGCGGTGCTCACGAAGGGATTGGCACGAGCAGATTCTGCGGGACGGCGCAGCTAGCTCAAGCGATGCGGCTCACGATCCGACTATATCGCTAGCGACAACTACGCCCCGCACATGGCCCGTACCCCCATCTCCCAGCAGACGACGACGACGGTCCCACTCCAGGGAGAGCTTTCGCGCGCCGCGCCCGGGCCGAAAGAGCTCGCCGGGACGGCCTTCGCGGGGCCGCTGCAGTGGCTGCTCGAGGGCTCCGGCTGGCGGGTGCTGAGACCGGCTGTCGATCTGGTGACGCTGTGCCTGGCCGTGGTGATCGCGCTGCGCGGCGTACACGGCACGCTGCATGCCTCCTCGCTCGCAGGCTCCGATCCTCGTCTTCCCGCTGATCGTGATGCTGCTGTTCTACCTGCGCGGGCTGTACCGCACGCGCTTGCGCTCGCTGGTGCTCGACGGGGTCGTCCCGGTGATCAGCGCGATCTCGATCGGAGCGATGGCGGTGACGGTGCTCGGTGTGTTCATGAACGAACACGCGCCGCGCCAGTCCGACGTGGTGCGTGCGTGGCTGTTCGCGCTGGTCGGGGTGGGCCTGGGCCGGATCGTGCTGTCGTTCGCCCAACGTTGGGCGAGGGCGAGGCGGTTGGTCGGCAAGCCCGTTCTGATCATGGGCGCGGGCGTCGTCGGGGCGCAGGTGGCGCGGCGGCTGGAGACCCACCCCGAGTACGGGCTCGCGCCGATCGGCTTCCTCGATGAGGATCCGCGCTCGATCGCGGAGGTGGGGGGACGCGACCTGCCGGTGCTGGGCACGGTCGAGGATCTCGACAAGACGATCACCCACACGGGCGTGCAAACACCTGATCGTCGCCTTCTCCTCGGTGGCCGACGAGCGAGTCAGCCGCCTGATCCAGCGCTGCCAGGAACTCGGCGTCGAGGTCTCGGTGGTGCCGCGCATGTTCGACACGATCAACAACCGGGTCGGCTACGACACGGTCGGCGGCATGCCGCTGATGTCCTTCACGATGGTCGACCCGCGGGGCGTGCAGTTCGCGATCAAGCACGGACTCGACCGCGCTCTGGCACTCGTCTTCCTGGTGCTGTTCTCGCCGATCATGCTGCTCTGCGCGCTGGTGGTGCGCCTCAGCTCGAGCGGCCCGGTCCTGTTCAACCAGCGGCGCGTGGGCCGCGATGGCAAGGCCTTCGACCTGTACAAGTTCCGCTCGATGCGCTTGGCGCCCGGCGAGCTCGACCCCGCCGAGCGAGGATGCCGGTCCGCTCGAGTTCCTGCTCGGCGGCGACACCGCGCCCGGCGGTGTCGAGGGATCCGATCGCCGCACGCTGGTCGGGCGGTTTCTGCGACGCACGTCGATCGACGAGCTGCCGCAGCTGCTCAACGTGCTGCGCGGCGAGATGAGCCTGATCGGCCCGCGCCCCGAGCGCCCCGAGTTCGTCGAGCTGTTCAAACAGGACATCGTGCGCTACGGCGATCGCCATCGCGTCAAGTCGGGGATCACCGGCTGGGCGCAGGTGCACGGCCTGCGCGGGCAGACCTCGCTGGCCGAACGCGTGGAGTGGGACAACTACTACATCGCCAACTGGTCGCTCGGCCTCGACGTGAAGATCCTCGCGCTCACGATCGTGGCGCTGTTCCGCAGCGCCGAGTGACGCGCGCGCGATGCCGCCGCTCAGGTGCGCGCCCGCACGGCCTGCGCGGGGCCGGCCCATTCCTGGTAGACGCTCACCCGCAGCCCGCGCGTGCCGAGCACGCTGGGCAGCGCGAGCTGGTACTGGTTGAAGCGATCGAGCGTGAACGACGCTTTGTAGCGCAGGGCTCCCTTGGACTGCTTCCAGCTGCATGTAGTCGCCGACCGGGCCCGATCCGCGCGCGATCACGTGCCGACCGGCGCGGCGCAGGCTCAGCGTGACCGGGCTCTGGCTGCCGAACGGCGAGGCCAGCACGCCCGCCAGCGCGCGGAAGGATGGCTTGCGCGCGCCGCGGTCGGAGATCACGCCGAAGTTTTCCGCGGGGCGTGTCGGCCAGGTCGTAGATGGTCATCGCCGCCACGTAGCTCGTCCTGCTGAGGGCGTGGAACAGGCTGCGGATGTTGCTCGCCTGCACGGCGGGCGTGACGCACGCCTGTTCCTGCTGGAGCTTCTGTCGCGGATAGCAGCTGGGCCAGCCGAACTCGTCGAGCCACAGCGGGGTGGCGTCGCCGTTGCTGCAGCTGCAGCGCGTGGTAGGTGCGAATGCGCGGCGAGCGTGAGCGTGTAGAAATGGACCGAGAGCCCGTCGTAGTAGCCCTGGATGCCGTTCTGGTAGAGGGCCTTCAGGAACCCGCCCTGGACCCCGACGAGCGATCCGGCGAGCACCGCGATGTTGGGGTCGGCCTGCTTGACGGCCACGTAGGCGGCCTTCAGGAGCGCCGCGTAGCGTTCGGGTTTGTTCGGCCCGGCGAAATACAGTTCGTTTGACTGGTCCGGCTCGTTCCAGACTTCCAGAGCGCGGATCTCGTTGCCGTAGCGTTCGGCGAGCCGGCGCATCACGCGCGGCATAGTCGGCGGGGTTCGCCGGAGGCCATCGTGAACGCTTGCCGGCCTGCTCCCGGCGCGCAGGCGTGCCGCAGTTCTTCCGGGGCCGAGGAGGCCCAGCAGGGGGTCACGTCGACCAGCCCGATCACCTCGATGTGGGCCGACGCCGCGTCCGCGAAGAAGCGATCGAGGAAGGGCAGCACTGCGGGGTTGAGCTGCCCGGGACCGGTCGGTTCCAGCGCGGCCCAGGGCAGCTCGATGCGCACGATCTTGGCGCCCAGGGCGCGTGCGCCGCGCGATCTCGCGGTCGGCTTCGGCGGGCGACGCGTGGGAGCCGAGCCCTTCGACGTTGATGCCTCCGAGCGGGGCCATCGGACGCCGACGCGAGCGGCGCTGTGCGAGCCGGCCCGCTGGGCGGCGCCCGCGTGAGCGGCGCAGGCCAGCGCGCACGCGCTGAGCGCTACGGCGAGGGTTGGCCTGGCCAGGCGCGTGAGCATCGGTCAGGAGCTTATTCGGCGGCCGCGCGGGCGGACGCACCTGCGCGAAGTACGCTGTCCGGCGGCATGTCGCCGACCTGGATCTGGATGCAGATTGCGATCGTGGTGTTCGTCGTGATCGGCATGGTCATCGCGATCACGAAGCTCGCCTGAGCGGTCCGCGGCGCCACCACGCCGCGCCTGCGCCGTCGCGACGCTGCGCCGAGTGCAGCGGGCGCGGGCGGGATCGTCTCCTCGCCGGCCAGGATCGCGCGCCGGCACCTCTCGGTAAGCCAGTCGGTGAGCGGCTCGAGACCCGCCTGCTGTAGCTCGGCGGCCATCCCCGGTCTGCGCTCGCTCGCGTCGTGGGCGTCTGATGCGACGTTGTGGACCAGCTCGGCCTCGAACAGGCTGAGCGCGAAGCGCCTCACGGTCCTGCCGAAGCGCCCGACCAGCGATCCCGCGGTGATCGAGGTCAGCACGCCGCCGCCGTGCACGAGCGACTCCAGCATCTGCACATCGCGTTGAAACGCCGGGCAGCGCTCGGGGTGCGCCAGCACGATGCCGTGGTCCTGCTCCTGCAGCTCCCAGATCAACGTGTCTAGGCCGGCCACGGTCGAGCTGAACGGACACTCGATCAGCAGCCATCGCGCTCGTGCCGATCGCGAGCGCCGAGAGATCGCCGGCTGCGAGGTCGGCGGCGCGAGTCATCGCGATCTCGGCGCCGGCGACGACGTTCAGCTCCACGCCTGCCGCGGCGATCGCCGGATTGACCTCGCTCGACCAGTCGCGCGATCGTCGCCGCGTCGTTGTCGTAGCGCCAACTCACGTGCGGGGTCGCCACGATCGTGCGCGTCCCGGCTGCCGCCGCCGCGCGCGCGAGCTCGACCGAGCTCTGCGGTCGTATCCGGCCCGTCGTCGATGCCCGGCAGGACGTGGCAGTGGAGATCGATCACCGGTCCCGGGAACGATACGCGGCGGCCTCGCAAGTCGCGCGCGACCGACCTCGCGCGTGCGCACGACGCGAGTATGATCCGCCCCACTGCACTGGCGTCGAACACAGGCGAGGAGAGACATGTTCAGGTCGATCGTGGTGGGGACGGATGGCTCTGACACTGCCACCCAGGCGGTGCGTCAGGCGGTCGACCTGGCAGGCGCCGTCGGCGCCAAGGTCGAGCTCGTGAGCGCATACGCGCCCGTTACCGGCCAGCGCTTGAGCGAGGAACGCCGCCAGGCCCCAGAGGATCTGCAGTGGGCGATCAACCCGCGCGAGGACGTCGACGCGACGCTCGAGGCGGCGGCCTCGGTCGCGCGCGAGGCGAGCGTCGCTGTCGACGTCTATCCGCGCCAGGGCGACCCCGCCGACGCGATCCTCGACGTGGCCGAGGAGCAGGAGGCCGACCTGATCATCGTCGGCAACAAGGGCATGACCGGCGCCAAGCGCTTCCTGCTCGGCTCGGTGCCGAACAAGGTCTCCCACCACGCCCCCTGCTCGGTGCTGATCATCCGCACGACCTAGCCGCCATGCGGATCCTCGTGACCGGGGCGAGCGGCTTCATCGGCCAGGCGCTGTGCGCGCAGCTGCTTGCCGAAGAACACGACGTGGCCGCGCTCGTGCGTCGCCCCGGCTCGGAGCCCGCTGGAGCCCGCCCGCTGGCGGGCGACCTCGGCGATCGGGCGCGTCTCGGCGAGCTGCTCGCACAGGAGCGGCCGCAGTGCGTCGTCCATCTCGCCGCGGAGATCGCCTCGCAGCGCAGCGAGCGCAAGCTGCGCGAGGTCAACGTGGCGGGTACCGCCCGCCTGCTCGACGCCTGCACGGCGCTCGCCGGCGGGCGGGCGGGCGCCGGTCCGCGCTTCGTGTTCGCCTCGACGGTGGTCACCGGCGACGCGCACGGCGCGCTGCTGACCGAGCAGACGCCGCTGCCGGTGCAGACGCCGTACGGCCGCGCCAAGCAGGAGGGCGAGCGGATGGTGCTCGCCTCGGGCCTGCCGGCGGTCGTGATCCGCCCGTCTCACGTGTACGGGCCGGGCGGCTGGTACGAGCACGAGCTGATCGCCCAGCTGCGTCAGCCCGGCCGCTTCGCCGTGATCGGATCGGGTCGCAACCTATGGGACGTGGTGCACGTCGACGACGTCGCGGCCGCGCTCGCGCTGAGCATCGAGCGCGCGGCGCCCGGCTCGACCTACCACGTCGTGGACGACGAGCCGATCACGTTCTACGACTTCATGGCATTGACCGCACAGAGCCTCGGGCTCGGCCCGCCGCGGCGCGCCCCGGCTGCGCTTGCGCGCCTGCTCGCCGGGAGCAACGCCGTCGACGCGGTCGTGCGCTCGGCGCGCTCCTCGAACGCGAAGATCAAGCGGGAGCTCGGCTGGACGCCGCGCTTCCCGCGCGCAAGCGACGGTGTCGCGGACGCAGTCACGCGAATCGCGCAGGCGGCTTAGCCCCCGGCCCGGCGTGCTCAGGCTCGGGCGCGCCCGGCTGGACACCTCGCTCGCGGCCCGACACCTTCAACTGCTCAGGCCGAACAGGCGCTCGGCGCGCTCGCAGACGTGACGCGCGATCGCCGGCGACGCGGTCGCGGCCGGCGAGGGGGCGTTGCGCACGTGCAGGGCGCGCTCTGTCGTGGAGAAGGCGAAGTCCTCGACGAGCCGTCCGTCGCGCGACACGGCTTGCGCGCGCACCCCGGCGAAAGCGGGCTCGAGGTCGTCCGCTTCGAGCGCGGGGACCAGGCGTGCGCCCGCTGCGGCGAACGCGGAGCGGGAGCTGACGCGGCGCAGCTCCTCCACAGCTGCCGGCCAGTGAGCTCTCAACATTCGCCATGTGCCAGGCCAGGCGACGGTGTCGAGCAGGTCACGCCGGCGCGCAGCGGGCGTGCCGCGGTTGTCTCGCGCGCTGGCGAGCAGCGCCGTCGGCCCGACCGTCACCTCGCCGTCGAGGTGCCGAGTCAGGTGCACGCCCAGGAACGGAAGCCGAGGGTCGGGAACTGGATAGATCAGTGAGCGCACGAGCCGCCGCCGAGCGGGCACGAGCCGCATGTAGGCGCCGCGGAACGGGACGATCCGCGGATCGTGCTCGGCGCCGGCCGCGACAGCCAGGCGGTCCGACCAGGCGCCCGCGCAGAAGATCGCGTGCGCGGCCTCGGTTGCGCCGTGCGCGTGCAGCAGTCGCAGCGAGCGAGCGCCGCTGTGCACGCCGGCGACCGCACAATCGGGGACGATCGCGCCGCCGGCGTCGAGCACATCGGCGGCGAAGGCGCGGGCGACGGCCCGGAAGTCCACGATGCCGGTGTCGGGTGAGTGCAGACCGGCGAGCGCGCGCGCCTGCGGCTCGATCTGCTCGACTCCCGCGCTGTCGAGCCGCCGCGTGCGCACGCCGTTGCGCTTGCCTCTGCGCTCGAGCTCGTCGAGCCCCGCGAGCTGCCGGCGGTCGGTCGCCAGGATCAGCTTGCCGCAGCGCTCGTGCGCGATGCCGCGCTCGGCGCAGTACTCGTACAGCTCGCGCGCGCCTTCAACGCATAGCCGCGCCTTCAACGATCCGGGGCGGTAGTAGATGCCGGCGTGGATCACGCCCGAGCTGTGGCCAGTCTGGTGTTCGGCCAGCTCGCGCTCGCGCTCGAGCACGCACAGGCTCGCGCGAGGGTGACGGCGAGCCAGCTCACGAGCGACGGCCAGGCCGACGATTCCGCCCCCGACGATTGCGATCTCGCACCGGCTCGGCGCGCTGGAGCGGGCCGGCTGTGGTGAGGGCGGTGACACGCGGGCGCCCGCTCAGGGTTGCACGGCGCCCGGGCCGCCGGGAGCGGTGGCCGCGGCGGCGTCAACCAGGCCCGCGCCGTACAGGTGTTCGTCGCCACCGCCGCCCAGCTTGCGCGCGGTCGCGCGCAAGCGCGCGATGATCGCGGCTGGCGTGGGGTGTGGGCCGAGCACGCGGCTGGCGATGATCAGCGCTGCCGTGGCCGCAACGTGTGGCGCCGCCATTGAGGTTCCTTCGTAGCCCGACGGCATGCCGAAACGGCGCACCGAGGTGCCTGTGAACGTGACCTGATACACGTCGCGTCCGGGCGGGGCTTCGGGATGGCAGTTCGGGTCGCCGGGCAGGTTTGCGTCGGCACCGCCCCCGGGCGCCACCAGCGTGAGCCCGCTCCCGTCGTTGGAGTAGTCGGCCAGGCAGCCGTGTTCGGTCGTTGCGCCCACGGCGATCACGTCGGGAGCGCGCGCCGGATAGGCGATCGCGGTGTGCGCCTCGTTGCCGGCGGCGGCTACGACGAGCACTCCACGCCGGCGCGCGTAGCGCAGCGCTTCGATCAGCTCAGGGATGTCGGATGCGGTCACGTTGGCCGAGAACTCGAGGCTCAGGTTGATCACCTGCGCGCCGTGGTTGACGGCGAAGCGGACGCCTTCGGCGATCGTCGACGCTTCGCCTTCGCCCTGCGTGTCGAGCACGCGCACGGGCATCACGCGCGCGGCGAAGGCCAGCCCGGTGAGCCCGTAGCGGTTGTCGGTGGCCTCGGTGATCGTCCCGGCGACAAACGTTCCGTGTCCGTTGCGATCGTTGGGGAACCGGTTGTGGGCGATGAAGTCGTAACCCGGGACGAACCCGAACCGCGACACGTCGGGCGAGCGCCGGAACGGGCCGCGGTTGGAGTAGGCGACGCCCGTGTCGAGCACGGCCACGACGACGCCGCGCCCGCCCGGCGCGCCGTCGGCGGCGACGTTCGCCCACGCCTGTGGCGCGTTGACCCCGAACGGGCCCGCGAAGTTCCACTGCAGCTGCTGCCAGTCGCCGGCAGCGCTGCCGTCACCGCGATCGTTGGGGATCAAGCCTCCCGCCGCGCGTGCGCGAAAGTCGGGCACGGCCCACAAGACGCCGGGTCGGCGGCGCAGGCGCTGGAGCGCTGCGTCCATGCTGGTCCCTGGCGCGAGGCGCAACAGCCGTGTGTTCGGGGCAGTCTCGAGCACCTGCCCGGCTCCCGCCACGCGCGCCGCCACGGCGCGCGCCGGGCGGGGGGTGGCGCTCGTGTACCGGACGATGATCTGATCGGGCGCGTACCCAGTTGCTACTGCGGCGGGCGCGGATGAGGCCGCCAGTGCGAGCAGCGACGAGCACGACGCGAGCACCGGCAGGAGCCGGCGCAGGAGGATGCTGAGATGTCGGTCGTGGGCGCGAGACATGCGCAATATCCGCTAATCATGATGCGCCGAGGTCGAGCTGGCGGCAGCCGACTGTCGCACAGGGCTCGGCCGAGAACATGAGCGAGCGCTTCTTCCCACGCGACCGATACTTCATGGGCCTTGCCCTGCGCGAGGCCGAGCGGGCGCTGGCGCACGAGGACGTGCCGATCGGCGCGGTCGTCGTTCGCGAGGGCGAGCTGCTCGCCGCAGCGCACAATGAGCGCGAGCTACGGCAGGACCCGACTGCGCACGCCGAGATCCTCGCCCTGCGCGAGGCGGCTCGCGCCCTCGGCAGCTGGCGCGTGCTCGACGCGAGCGTGTATGTGACATTGGAGCCGTGCGCGATGTGCGCCGGGGCGCTCGTGCTCGCGCGCGTGTCGCGAGTCGTCTATGGCGCCAGCGACCCCAAGGCGGGGGCCTGCGGAAGCGTGCTCGACGTGCTCGGCGAGCCGCGCTTGAACCACAGGCCACAGCTGGCCGGGGGGCTGCTGGCGGCGGAGTGTGCCGAGCTGCTGAGCGCGTTCTTCACCTCGCGACGCTGACTGTCAAGGCGCGCGCGGCCGGCCTCGGACACGCGCCGCGTGGCTGCAGGACGGCTACACTGGCTGGCCGTCCCGGCGTGAACCGCCGTGCTCGCCGACAGCGGGCTTGGAGGGGTGGCAGAGCGGTTGAATGCGGCGGTCTCGAAAACCGTTGTGCGTCTTATTGGCGTACCGAGAGTTCGAATCTCTCCCCCTCCGTTTTTGGCCAATTTTTGCGCTCTGAAGCCTCCCGGCAGCGACGAGGCGGTTCGTAGGGGCAAGAGCGCACGGCCGCGTCCGACGCGCGGCATAGGAAGTAGCCTGAGCTCGATGCTGGAGCGACCGTTTGCCGGGCTTTCAACGAGTCGCCGCCGCGCAGCGATGGCGCTGCTGCTCGTCGGCGAGATGGTCCAGCTGCGAGCGTTCCCTCAGCTCGAGCGCCAGATGAAGCGCACCGGTGGGCCGGGGATCATCCCGTTTGAGCTCGCGGGTAGTCCAGGGCGCGCGCGAGAGATCGTCGAGACCTGGGGAGCGCAAGGTGCCTTCGCGGCGAGGCGTTCGCTGTTGCTCGACTATCTGTTTCCGCCAACCTACGCCGCCCTGCAGGCCTTGGCCTGCTCCGCCGCCGCCGAGGGATTCGCTGCGCGCGGACGCGCATCCCTCGCCAGACCGGGCGGACCGATCGCTTGGGCCCAGCCTGCCGCCGCCGGCTTTGACTTCGTCGAGAACACGGCGCTCTTGGGGGTCCTGGCGGGCCGATATGACCGACTACCGCGGCTGGCTCGCCGCGCGGCGCTGGTCAAGTTCGCCCTCTCATCGCTGGGCTTGGGATACATCCTGTTGGCAGGACTCGATGCTGGATGGGAGCGCTGGCGGTCGAGATGAGCGAGGCCGTCTATGACGTGGTGGGCCGCGGCTGTGAGCGCGTGCGCCGAGCAGATCCCCGACTGGATGTTGTCCCAACCCGAGCTCGACGTCGGGCTGCGGCTGATCACAAGCAGTGCTTCGACGGGAGCATCCACGTGAGGGTCGGCTTCGGATAGGCCGCTGGAGTCGTCGGGCGGGGGCCGCATAGGGATGCGATCCCACGAGAGCGCCGAAGGGCATATCGCGCGAGGTTCGTGGAAAGATTGCCCCGATGTGGAACCTGTCGCCGCGGCTGGGCGGCACGATCGTGACACTCGAGCCATTGGCGCTCGCTCATCGCGACGGGCTGTACGCCGCCGCGTCTGATCCACAGATCTGGGAGTGGTGGCCGGTCAACCCAGGTGCTGACGAGGAGAGCTTTGACGCATGGTTCGACGGCGCCCTTCGGGCGGGTCAAGAGGGCCACAGCGGGCATCTCGCCACGCTTGACGCCGGCTCCGGTCGGCCGATCGGCAGTACCAGCTTCTGCACTGCCCACCCCGCGCACCGCGGCGTCGAGATCGGCTGGACGTGGTTGGCGCCGAGCGCCTGGCGCACTGGCGCAAACGCGGAGGCAAAGCTTCTGCAGCTTCGACACGCCTTTGACATGCTCGGCTGCATTCGCGTCGAGTTCGAAACCGACGAGCAGAACCAGCGCTCGCGGCGAGCTTTGGAGGCACTGCCCGCGCGCTTTGAGGGGGTGCTGAGAGACTGGCGGTTGGTGGGCGAGCGTCGACGCAGCTCTGCCTTCTACTCGATTCTCGATCACGAATGGCCCGCCGTGGCGGCGAACCTCAGCGCGCGGGTCGAGGCGGCTCTCGCCGACAGACCGCTCCACCGTCCTCCGTTCGACTAGACCTGTCGCCTCGCGGCTGGTCGAGGTCGATCGGTAACCCCGGCGTTCGTGCGGGTCTGAGCTGCGGACGGTCAGCGCTTGGGTCGCGCGACGCCTCGCGCAGGCGCCGTGATGGACCTGATCCGCGTTCACGGTTGTTTAACGCTAGGTTCGCTCAGGTTTGTTGAGGTTTGCGGCGGGGTAGTACGGCCCCGCAGGGTACCCCAACATCTGTTTGGTTGGGCCACGGATACGGCGGCCTGCCGGGAAGGTAGAGCGATCCCCACTCGCACGGAGGCACATCTAGCCATACCAAGGACGTCCAGGATCGGGCGGCGCACGCCCTCGCACAGCAAGGCCGCGCTCGTCGCCACGCTGGTCGCGTCGGTGGCGCTGTCGCTTGGTGTCGTCCCGGCGATGGCCGCGAGCGGCAAGGGCCCGGCGCCGACGAAGTTGCGGCTGGTCGCCGGCCAGAGCTCGATCGTGGCCTCGTGGAGCGTGGCGAGCACAAAGGGCGTGACCGGCTTTCGAATCCGCTGGGGGCGCAAGCACGGCAAGTCGGCGAAGATGGGCCGACGCGTCGTGCTGTCGAGCGGCGCGCGCAGCTACACGATCTCTTCACTTGCAAAAGGCACGTACGAGGTGCGGGTGCTCGCGGTCTACGCGAACCGTGCCGGCCGCGGGAGCGTGGCCGAAGCCACGGTCTCGCCCGGCGGCAAAGAAGGCCCCGGGGAAGAAAAAGAACGTAAGGAACAGGAACGCAAAGAACGCGAAGCACGCAAAGAACAGGAACGCAAAGAACGCGAAGAAGCGCACGAACGCGAACAACACGAAAAAGAAGAACGCGAAGGTAAAGAACACGAAGAAAAAGAAAAAACGGGCTCGTCGAACGCCGTCTCCGCCACGCCAGACGGACCGTCGGGCAGCTGGTCGATCGTCTACGGCGACGCCTTTGCGGGAAGCTCGCTCGACAACACGTGGAAAGCCAACACGAACCGACAGGGCTGCTGTGGCAACGGCAACGAAATCTCTACCGAGCGGCCATCGGCCGTCAAGGTCGATTCCCAGGGCCTGCACATCTTGTGCGAATACGTCGCCACACCGGTTGAAGGCAGCAATTACGTGTGCGGTGGCGTCGACACCGAACACGGCTTCGAATGGAAAGCCAACGGAGGCGGGACGCTAGCGTTCCAGGTCGTCACCAAGTGGCCGGCCCGAGATGGGGGCGAGGACCCCGGCTGGTGGGCGTTCGACCATACCTGGACGTCCGAGCTGGACTTCTTCGAGGGCTGGGAGTGGGGCCATGAAGAATATTACGCCGGGATGCCCGTCTTCATCGGCGAGACGAACACCATCCTCGACACCGTCTCCCACGAACTGTTCAGCGCGAAGAGCGAAATCTCCAACCCGGAAACCGAATACCACACCTACACGACCGTCCTGAAGCCCAACGATCAGCTCGAAGAGTACATAGACGGGAAATACAGGTGGACAGTCGCACCCCCGCTCGCAGAGAACACGCCGTGGATGCATCTGACCCTCACGCACGACTTGCGCGAAGCCACGAAACTAAAAAGCACCTCAGACTTTGCCGTTCGCTCGGTCTCCGTCTACGAGGACGCTGCTCACGACGGCGTCGGCATCGAGGATGGCGGCATAGCGCCCGGGACGTCTGTCGAATAGAAGCTCGCTGAGGCGCTGAGGCGGCGCGCCCGCTGGACGTCTCACGCGGACGCACGGCGCGGCGCCGCAAGTCCTCAGAGCACGCTTTCGACCGCTTTGACGGCGACGCTGCCGAGCACGACGACCGAAACGACGCCCAGCGCTCCCACGACGACGCCGAGCGAAGCCAGCAGTACGTCGGCCATCAGGTAGCCGAGCGCCAACACGACGACGCCGATCGAGGGGAGCGTGTCGAGGCCGGAGAACGGCGGCGCGAGGAACGCCGTCAAGGCGAGCGCGAGCACGATCAGGCCGAACACGGAGCCGCTGAGGCGGTGCCCGAACAGCCAGCGCCCGCGCGGGCGCGAGAAGCGCTCGAGCCAGCGTATGCGCCGCAGCAGCGTCGCGATGAACTTCTTGCGTGAGGCGCCGCCGAGCTCGACGGCGCGCCAGCGCCGTGGCAGCCACACCTCGCGCCGGCCGACGATCAGCTCGAGCGACAGCAGCATCACGATCACCTCGAGCACGTGCGTGACGCCTCCTGTCGGCAGCGGCAGCGCGGGCACGGCCATCAGCACGACGAAGATGACGGCGAAGCTGCCCTCGCCGAACGCGTCGATCAGACCGCCGAGCGTCTTCTCGCCGTCTCCCTCCAGCCAGTGCTCGAGCTGGTCGCTGACCCGCTCCGGCGCTAGGCGCTGCTCGGTAGCCATCTGGACATTGTCCGCCAACTGCCTGCGACGCCTCCCGCTCCGGCGTGCGCCGTTCGAATCAAGGTTGCGCCACGCGCTCGGGGCTAGACCTAGGCGGCCACGCGCTCGCTGGCCTGTGCGAGCAGCTCGGCCAGGATCCCGTCGAGCGCGATCGCCTGGTCCTCGTCGGCGAGCGCGCCGTCGGCGCTGAAGGCGTTCTCGGCATCGGGCACGGGCAGCTCGCGATCGATCACGCGTGCGCCCGCGGCGGCGAGCGACTTGCGCAGCTCGGCTTGCGCCCACACGGCTCCGAACATGCCCGTGCTTGCGCCGATCACCGCGGCGGGCTTGTTGCGCAGCGCCGCCGTGAGGAACGGCCGCGACGCCCAGTCGACGGCGTTCTTGAGCGCACCGGGCGTCGAGTGGTTGTACTCGGGCGTGGCGAACAGCAGCGCGTCGGCCCAGCCGATCTCCCGCCGCCATCTCTCGACGGCCGCCGCGGGAGCGAGCTCGTCATCCTCGTCGAACGGCGGGATCGCCTTGAGGCCGTCGAACTCGACGAACTCGACTTCGGGCGGCAGCAGCGCGGCTGCCGCCCGAAGCAGACGAAGGTTGTGCGAGCCGCTGCGCAGCGAGCCGGAGACGCCTAGCACTCGCATCGCGTCCTCCTACTCGCCGTCCCGCGCGAGCTCGAGCTCGACGGTCAGCTTCACCTCGTCGGCGACGGCGAAGCCGCCTTTCGGCAGCGGGGCGTTCCACTGCAGGCCGAACTGGGTGCGGTCGATGATCGTCTCCAGCGTGAGCCCGATCTTGACGGCGCCGCCGAGCGTCTCGTGCGGGTCGGTGATCGTGCCGCGCGCCTCGACCGCGTGGGTCTGGTCCTTGATCGTCAGCTCGCCGTCCACGATCAGCTGCTCGCCGTCACGACGGATCGAGTTGGACAGGAACTTGACCTCGGGGTAGCGCTCGACGTCGAAGAACTCCGGCGAGCCGAGATGCGCCTGCAGGTTCTCGTCCTTGACGACGATCGAGTCGGCCTTGACGGTCCCCGACAGCTGCGCGGTGCCGTCGTCGGCGACGCTGAGGGTCGCGTCGAGATGCTCGAAGGCGCCGCGGAATGTGGCGACGACCATGTGCTTGACGGCGAAGTTCGCCGAGGAGTGGGTGGGGTCGGACTTCCACGTGCCGAGCGGAAGCTGGGTGCTGGTCTGTACGGCTGTGGCTGACATGTGGTGCTCCTTTTTATGGATTTCTGGGTAGCGGACTGCGGTCCACATAGCGCTATGCTAACACAAATGGACCATAGTCCGGTAATCGTGGAAGATAGGATCCCGAGCGTGGAGGGGGACTCAGATGCACGCGCTCTGCCGATGCTGGAGCCGGCTCGGCATGAGCGGGCCGACGCTGCGCGCAACCGCGCGACGATTCTCGCCGCCGCCGAGCGGCTCGTCGCCGAGCGGGGCGCGGGGACGGTGACGATGGATCAGGTCGCCCACGCCGCCGGTGTCGGCAAGGGCACGCTGTTTCGTCATTTCGGCGACCGCTGCGGCCTGATGCGGGCGCTGCTCGACGAGCGCGAGCGCGGCTTCCAGGATGACTTCATCCGCGGCCCGGCGCCGCTCGGCCCTGGAGCGCCGGCGCGCGAGCGGTTGTCCGCGTTCGGCGAGCGCATGCTGGAGCACATCGAGATCCAGGGCGACCTGCTCGCCGCGGCCGAGAACGGCGCGCCGGGCGAGCGCTTGCGCCACAGCGTGTACGGCGCCTACCGCGCGCACATGACCGCGCTGCTGCGCGACAGCGGCTACGACGGCGACGTCGGCTATCTGGCCGACGTGCTGCTGGGCGCTCTGGCGACCGAACTGGTGCTGTTCCAGCGCCGCGACCTGGCGCTGTCGCCGCAGCAGCTGCAGGCCCGCTGGCGCGAGCTGGTCACGGCGCTGCTCGGCGCCTGAGCCTCACTCGTCCACCTCGAGCACGAGCTTGCCGACGTTCTCGCCGGCGAACAGCTTGAGCAACGCCTCCGGGAAGGCGGGCACACCTCCGCCGACGATGTGCTCGCGCGAGACGATCTTCCCCTCGCGCATCCACCCGGCGATCGCAGCCATCGCCTCGCCGTAACGCGCGGCGTAGTCGAACACGACCATGCCGGTCATCGACGCTCGTGCGACGAGTAGTGCCAGGTAGTTGGAGGGGCCGCGCACCGAGCCCTCGGCGTTGTACTGCGAGACGGCGCCGCAGATCACGATGCGCGCGCCGCGCGCCAGGCGCGTGAGCACCGCGTCGAGGATCTCGCCGCCGACGTTGTCGAAGTACACGTCCACGCCTGCCGGTGCGTGCTCGCGCAACGCGCGCCGTACGTCCTCGCCCTTGTAGTCGATCGCCGCGTCGAAGCCCAGCTCGTCGACGAGCCAGCGGCACTTCTCCTCGCCTCCGGCGATGCCGACCACGCGCGCGCCCTGGATCTTGGCGATCTGCCCGGCGACGCTGCCGACGGCACCGGCGGCGCCCGACACGACGACGGTCTCGCCCTCCTTCACCTTGGCGACGTCGAGCAGGCCGAAGTAGGCGGTCAGCCCGGTCATGCCGAGCGTGCCCAGGTAGGTGGGGGCGGGGGCCAGCGACGGATCGATCTTGACCACGCCCGTGCCGTCGGAGAGCGCATGCTCCTGCACGCCGAAGGTCCCGTACACGTGCTCGCCGACCGCGAAGCCCGAATGCTTCGAGTCGCTGACGCGGCCCACACCGCCCGCACGCATCACGTCGCCGACTTCGACGGGGTCGATGTAGGAGGCGCCGGCGTTCATCCATCCGCGCATCGCCGGATCGAGCGACAGGTGGGAGATCGCAACGACGAACTCGCCGTCGCCCGGGCTGGGCAGGGGTTGCTCGTCGAGGTCCCAGTCAGACTGCTTGGGCAGGCCGGAGGGGCGCGCCGCCAGGCGCACACGGCGGTTGGTTGGGCTCATCGGTGTTCCTCCCGAGGTTCGAGTGTCGGTGTCGGTCGTGCTCGTGGGGCCGGTCGAGCGTGTGGGGTCGGTCGTGCTCGTGCGGTCGGTCGCGCGCGTGGGGTCTGTCGTGCTCGTCTCACGCGGCTGCGCCTCCGTCGATCACGAGCTCCGACCCGGTCACGTAGGCGCTCTCGTCGGATGCCAGATACACGGCGGCGTCGGCGACCTCGCGCGCCTCGCCGATCCGCTGCATCGGGATCGAGCGGATCAGCCTGTCGATCAGCTCGGGCGTGCGTTCGCGCTGGCGCGCGTTCATGTCGGTGTCGATCTGGCCGGGATGCACCGAGTTCACACGCACGTGATCGCGCGCGAGCTCCCTGGCGGCCGACCTCGTGATCCCACGCACGGCCCACTTGCTGGCCGCGTAGGCGCTCAGGTAGGGGCTTCCCGTCAGACCGGCCAGCGAGGAGACGTTGACGATCGAGCCGCCGCCGCGCTCGCTCATCGCAGCAGCGATCGCGCGCACGCCGAGGAACACGCCGAGCACATTCACGTCGAGCACGCGCCGGAAGTCCTTGGGCGAGGTCTCGGCAAGCGGCGCGGCGAGGAACACACCGGCGTTGTTGAGCAGCACGTCGATGCGACCGTGCGCGTCGAGACCCCAGGACACGACCGCCTGCCAGTCGTCCTCGCTGGTGACGTCGTGGCCGCGCGCGCTCGCGCGCTCGCCCAACTGCTCGGCGACCTGTCGAGCGCCGTCGCCGTTCGCGTCGGTCAGCAACACGAAGGCGCCCTCCTCGACGAAGCGCCGCGCCGTCGCCCCGCCGATTCCCCCCGCGGCACCGGTGATCAGCGCAACCTTCTCATGGAGGCGTTCACCGGGCACGCGGCGACTATACGGCGCAAGGGCTGCCGCCCCTCGCGCCGGCCCTCGCGCCGGCGAGCGTCGCTGCGGCGCAGAGGGCGGCGTATGCTGGTTTCGCCTCGGGCGAGGTCGGGCATGCAGCAACCATGAACACGCAAGCCAATCCCATTCCCCATCTGCCGCTGTCGCCCAGCGAGCGGATCCCACAGCTGGGCTACGGCGTCTTTCAGGTGCCGCCGAAGCAGACCGAGCAGGTCGTCGCGGAAGCTCTGTCAGCGGGCTACCGACACATCGACACCGCCGCGGCGTATCGCAACGAGGGCCCGGTCGGCCAAGCGCTGCACGCCTCGGGCGTCGACCGCGACGAGGTGTTCGTGACGACCAAGTGCTGGAACGACGACCAGGGCTTCGAGCAGGCCAAGCGCGCCTGCCGGGCGAGCCTCGAGCGGCTCGAGCTGAGCCATCTGGACCTGTACCTGATCCACTGGCCCGTGCCGGCCTACGATCTCTACGTCGACACGTGGAGGGCCTTCATCGAGCTTCAGTCCGAAGGGCTGGTGCGCTCGATCGGCGTGTCCAACTTCGAAGCCGAGCACCTGGAGCGCGTGATCGCGGAGACCGGCGTGACTCCGGCGATCAACCAGGTCGAGCTACACCCTTATTTTCAGCAGGTCGGCCTGCGCCGGGAGCACGAGCGGCTGGGCATCCTCACCGAGGCGTGGAGCCCGCTTGGGCAGGGGCTCGAGCTGGAGGACCCCACGATCGTGGAGATCGCGCGAGCGCACGGCAAGACGCCCGCGCAGGCGATCATCCGCTGGCATCTGCAGCTCGGCAACGTGGTGATCCCGAAGTCGGTCACGACGTCGCGGATCAGGGAGAACTTCGACGTGTTCGACTTCGAGCTCAGCGACGAGCAGATGCAGGCGATCGACGCTCTGGACGCGGGCACGCGCATCGGCCCCGACCCGAACACGTTCGTTCGACCGTGAATGTGCGCGAGCGCTGACAGCCGCGCTGTGGCCGTGCTGGGGGCGGGCGGCACGATGGGGCGCGGCATGGCGGCCAACATCGCGCACGCTGGGCTCGCGGTGCTGGCCTGGGACCGCACGCGCGAGAAGGCCGAGCCGCTGGCCGCGAATGGTGCGCAGATCGTGGACACCGTCGCCGAGGCCGCCGAGCAGGCATCGCTGATCGTCACGATGCTCGCCGACGGCGACGCCGTTCTGCAGGCGATGGGCGGAGCCGACGGGGCGCTGTCGCACGCGCGCGAGGACTGCGTGTGGGCGCAGATGAGCACGATCGGCGAGGACGCGACGCGACGCTGCAGCGAGCTCGCCGACGAGCACGGCGTGGGCTTCGTCGACGGGCCTGTGCTGGGAACCAAGCAGCCGGCTGCAGCCGGCGAGCTGGTCGTGATGGCCTCCGGTCCCGAGCGGCTACGCGAGCGCGTGCAGCCGGTCTTCGACGCGGTCGGCAAGCGCACCATATGGGTCGGCGAGGCGGGTGCCGGCAGTCGCCTGAAGCTCGTCACCAACGCCTGGCTCGTCGCCGTCGTGGAGGGCGTAGCGGAGACGATCGCGCTGGCCGAGGGCCTCGGCCTCGACCCGGCGCTGTTCCTCGAGGCGATCGACGGCGGACCGCTCGACGGTCCCTACGCGCGCATGAAGGCGCAGGCGATGATCGATCGCGACTTCGAGCCGACGTTCGCGCTGAAGCACGCCACCAAGGACGCCCGGCTCGTGGCCGAGTCGACGCGTGCACACGATCTCGACCTGCCCGTCCTAGACGCGATCGCGCAGCGCATGCAGCAGGCGGTACCCGAGCACGGCGATGAGGACGTGAGCGCCACGTTCCTGTCGAGCGCGCCCTCGCGCGGCTGACCGCGGCGGCTCGCCGACCACCTGAGCGCCGTGGTGGCTCAGCGCTCGCCAAGGCCGCGGCGCATGCGGTGCACGCGCCGCAGCTCCTGAACGGCCTCGTCGATGCCGCCCAGCTGCGGTTGCTCCTCGCCGCCGAGCAGCTCCGGCTCTAGTCGGTGGCGGACGAGCTCGCCGGCGACCTGGTCGACGCGCTGCGCGCCGGCGCCGGGACGCGAGCTGACGACGCGCTGCATGGCGCAGCCCGCGGAACAGCAGCCCGACGCCGTCGTCGAGCGCCCAGCCGCCGGGCAGCGTGCCGTCGCGAACGCTCGCCAGCCACACCGGCAGGCGCTCCGGCTCGCCGTCTGCGTGCACGGTCAGCGAGCCGTCGAGCAGCCCCAGCCCGGCGAGCGGTTCCGGCGGCCCGCTGGAGCGGGTCACGCCGCCCTGAAACCAGCACATCGCGCCGGCGCTGAGGCCGGCGAGCACCGTTCCGGCTCGCCATGCCTGCACGAGCAGCCGGTCGAGGCCGTGGGCTCGCCAGATCGCGAGCAGGTTGCGCATCGAGCCGCCGCCCACGTAGATGATGTCCTGCTCGAGCACGATCTGCTCGAGCGGCCGCCGCGCGTCGCGGAGGCGAAACAGGGAAAGGTGCTCGTGCACGCACCAGCGGTCGGCGAAGCGCGCCTGGAAGGCGTTGATCTGCGCCGTCGTGTCCCCTGAGGCGGTCGGCAGGAACAGCACGCGCGGCTGCTTGGCGGCCGTCAGCGACAGCACGAAGTCGTCGAGCAGCGGGTTGCTCGGCTCCATCGTGAAGCCACCGCCGCCCATCGCGAAGATGACACGCCGATCGAGGGGAACATCCGCTCGCGCGCTCGCCGCCGAGACGTCGCCGGCGCTCACGCGGGGACCGGCTCCGGCGAGGCGGGCAGGCAGTCGCCGGCAGCTGCCGCCGCGGCCGCCGCTGCCGCTGCGGCCGAGCGCCGGCCGGAGCGCCGCCGCGGCCGCGCTCGCCGAGCGGCGGGCGCATGCTCGTCGACCGGTGCCACCGCCTCGTTCGTGCCCGTGCCGTCGACCGGCCCCTGGCCGAGATAGGTGACCTTCAGCGGCGTCTCGACGACGCCGTCGCCGGCGGCTCGACGTGGTAGGCGCAGCCGTCGGGTCGCGAGCTGACGGCGTGCTTGAGGCGCGTGCGCCGAAAGTGCAGCGCGACGCCGTCCTCGACCGCGAAGCCCGCGCGCATGCCGTCGCGCGACCACGCGGTGGTACTCGGCGCGCCGTGCCGGCTCGGCGTCGTAGTGGACGCAGTTCGAGTACGGCAGCATGCCGAGCCCGCGCACTCCGCGCGGAGCGCCGTGGAATGCGCTGAGCGCCTCCTCGAACCAGCACAACGACCCGGCCGATGGCCCGCACAGCACTATGCCCTTGCGCCACGCCTGGCGAAGCACGTCGTCGAGCCCGTGCGCGCGCCACGCGCCGAGCATGCTCACGACGTTGCCGCCGCCGACGTAGATCAGGTCCTGCGCGAGCAGGTGGCTGGCGAGATCGTCCTCCACGCCGCCGGTGCCCTGGTCGCGACGGAACAGCGATACGTGGCTCGTCTCGCAGGAGGCGGAGAAGCGGCGGTAGAAGCGCACGACGTAGTGGTCTGCGTCGCCGGACGCCGTGGGCAGGAAGCACACGCGCGGACGACTCGCGTCGGTCAGCGACAGGACGTAGTCGTCGAGCAGCGAGCTGTCGCGCTCCATCGAGAAGCCGCCGCCTCCGAGGGCGACGATCTGTGGTGTTCGTGGTCGCATCGGTCGTCTCAGTGTCCGCAGGACGTGGATCGATCAGCCTTGCCTGAGGATGCCCACCGAGCGATCTCGCCAGTATGGACCGTCGTCGGAGATTCCAAACACGCGGCTGGACATCCGGCGCAGCGTCGCGCGGTGGCGGCCGGCCCACAGGCGGGCGCCCACAGCCGGGCGCCTACAGTGTCGGCGATGGGTGAGGGGACGCTCGAGGTGCAGTCGCGCGAGCAGCCGCGCGCTGGCGCGGCGATCTCCCTGCGCGGCGTGGCCAAGCGCTTCGGCTCGATCACGGCCGTCGACGGGCTCGATCTGGAGGTGCCCGCCGGCGTCTGCTTCGGCCTGCTCGGACCCAACGGCGCGGGCAAGTCGACGACGATGCGGCTGCTGACCGCGCAGGCGCTGGCCGACTCGGGCGAGATCGAGGTGCTCGGCTACGAGCTGCCGCGCGAGTCCAAGCGGGCGCGCATGGAGATGGGCGTCGTTCCGCAGCTGGACAACCTCGACGTGGAGCTGACCTGCAGGCAGATCCTGACGGTGTTCGCGCGGCTCTACCGAGTGCCCGGCGGCGAGCGCGGCGAGGCCGTTCAACGCGCGCTCGAGCTGGCGAACCTGGCGCCGCGCGCGGACACGATCGTGCGCGAGCTGTCGGGTGGGATGCGCCGGCGGCTGCTGGTCGCGCGCGGGCTGATCCATCGACCGCGCCTCGTGCTGCTCGACGAGCCGACGGTCGGCCTCGACCCGCAGGTCCGCCAGGAGCTGTGGTCGCTGATCGACGGTCTGCGCGCAAGCGGCGTGACGGTGCTGATGTCGACCCACTACATCGAGGAGGCCGAGCGGCTGGCGGACGTCGTGGCGGTGATGTCGAGCGGCAAGATCGTCGCTCAGGGCACGCCTGCGGAGCTCGTGCGCGCCCACGCGGGAGAGCAGGTGCTGGAGGTGTACGGGCCGCCGGCGCAGCTCGCCGAGGCGAGCGAGATCGTCGCGCGCAACGGCTGGCAGAGCCGTCGCAGCGGGCCGGCGCTGGCGATCATGCGCGCGGAGACGCTCAACGGCGAGGCGCCGGAGGGCGTGCGGCGACCGGCCAACCTGGAGGACGCGTTCGTGGCGCTGACCGGGGAGGAGATCGAATGAGCGCACAAGCGCAGGCGTCGGCGCGCCGAGCGTCGCGCGCCGCGTGCGGCGACTGGAACCGGCGGCGCTGGCCGGCGTGATCAGCCGCGACGTCGTGATCTTCAAGCGCTACTGGAAGGCGACGACGTTCTCCTCGATCGTGCAGCCGACGATCTACCTGCTGGCGTTCGGCCTCGGGTTCGGGACGCTGCTCAAACAGATCGGCCACATCAAGACGATCGAGTACATCGCGACCGGGACCGTCGCGACCGCCGTGCTCTTCTCCTCGGCGTTCCCGGGCATGTTCAACACGTTCATGCGCTGGCAGTTCCAACGCACCTACGACGCGATGCTCGCCGCGCCGGTCGACGTGGAGGAGCTGATCACGGCGGAGATCCTGTGGATCTCGCTGCGCGCCGGCGTGTATGGGATGGCGCCGCTGCTGGTGGGGATCCTGTTCGGCCTGCAACCCGAACCGGGCATGCTGCTGGTGCCGTTCATCGGCTTCCTGACCGGCTTCGGCTTCGCCGCCTTCGGCGTGCTGATCGCGGCGGTCGCGAAGACGATCGACAACTTCAACTACGTCACGAGCGCCGTGCTCACGCCGATGTTCCTCGTCGCCGGCACGTTCTTCCCGATCTCGACGCTGCCCGACGGCGTGCGCCAGGTCGCGCAGGTGAACCCGCTGTATCACTGCGTGCAGCTCGTGCGCGACGCGTCGCTCGGCGAGCTGCAGCTGGCTGACCTCGGCCACGCGGCGGTGCTGCTCGCGTTCGCGCTGCTGATGTGGCGCCTGGCGATCTGGCAGCTGGGCAAACGCCTGATCGACTGAGCCCGGGCGCTTAGCGAACTTTCAGCTGTCTCACACGCTGCTCCTACAGAGCGCCGTGATGCTCCCGGGCATGAGCTACTCACTGGAGTCCAACCCCGCCGTCTCACAAGCGACGTCTGCGGCGCCGGTCGCGGCCCGCCTCGGAAATGCAGGACGATCGCGCGTGAAGCTGGCGGCGCTGGCCGCGCGGCTGCCGCGACCGGAGCTCGGCGCGCTGATGGCGCTCGCCGCAGTGCTCAACCTGTGGGCGCTCAGCCGCAACGGCTGGGCCAACGACTACTACAGCGCGGCCGTGCGCTCGATGAGCTCGAGCTGGCACAACTTCCTGTACGCCTCCGCGGACCCGAGCGGCGTGATGACCGTCGACAAGCCGCCGCTGGCGCTGTGGGTGCAGTCGCTGTCGGTGCGCGTGTTCGGCTTTCACCCGCTGAGCGTGCTCGTTCCGCAGGCGCTGATGGGCGTCGCGAGCGTCGCGCTCGTGTACGACCTCGTGCGACGCCGCTTCGGTCGCCTGGGCGGGTTCGTCGCCGGCCTCGCGCTGGCGCTGACGCCGATCACGGTGGCGATCTCGCGGCACAACAATCCCGACGCGTTGCTGGTGCTGTGCTGCGTCGCGGCGCTGTGGTTCGCGGTGCGCGCGCTCGAGGACGGTCGCACGCGATGGATCGTGCTGGCCGGGGTGTGCGTGGGTCTGGGCTTCGAGACGAAGATGCTCGTCGCGCTGACCGTCGTGCCCGGCATCGCGCTCGCCTACCTGCTGATCGCGCCGCGCGGTCGCCTGCGCGCGCTGCGCCAGCTGCTGGCGGGCGGCGCCGGCATGCTGCTCGTCGGCGGCGCCTGGCCGGCTCTGGTCGCGCTCACGCCGGCGGCCAACCGCCCCTGGATCTCGGGCACGAGCGACAACAGCATCTTCTCGCTGATCTTCGAATACAACGGCCTCGGTCGCGTCGACGGGCAGTCGGGCGGGCCCGGCGGCGCCGGTGGGGGCAACATGTTCGGCGGCAGCACGGGTCCGCTGCGGCTGCTCAACTCGGCGCTCGGCGGGCAGGCCGGCTGGCTGCTCGGGTTCGCGCTCGTCAGCGGCTTGGCGCTGCTGCTTGTCACGCGACTGCGCCGCTCGGATCCGCGCAGCGGATGGCTGCTGGTCGTCGGTGGCGCGTTCCTGACGACGGCCGTGCTGTTCAGCTCGGCGAGCGGCATCTTCCATCCCTACTACGTGTCGCTGCTCGCGCCGTTCGCAGCCGCGCTGTTCGGCGCCGGCGCCGCGCAACTGATCGACGGCGGCCTGAGAGCGCGCGTGTTCGCTCCGATCGCGCTCGCCGCAGGAGTCGTGACCGAGCTGGTCGTGCTGCACGACTACGTAGGTCAGCTGACGTGGCTGCCGCCCGTGCTGATCGCGGTCTGCGCGCTCGCGGCCCTCGCGCTCGTGTGCCTGGCGGCCCCGCGCGTGCGCATCGCCGCCGCCGCGGCAGCGGTCGCTGCGCTGCTGCTGGCGCCGTCGGTGTGGGCGGTGGACACGCTCGGCCACGCGACCAACGGCACGTTCCCCGAAGGCGGCCCTGCCAACGTGCAGACCAGCGGCGGACGGGGCGGCTTCGGCGGCTTCGGCGCCGGCCCCGGCGGCTTCGCCGGCCGCCAGCGCCTGTTCGGCAGTGGCGGCTCCTCCTCGTCCGCCACTGGCAAAGGCTCCGGCGCCGCGCGCGGCCGTGGCGGCGTACTCCCGTTTGGCGGCAGCTCCTCCTCTGCCGCTGGCGAAACCTCCGGAGCGTCCTCCGCGCAAACGGGCGCTTCGGGGCACGCGCCGCAAGGCGCAGGCCAGGCGGGCGGGGCCGCGGCCGGCTCGGGATCGCTCCCGGGCGCGGCCGGTGCGGCTCCGCCCGCCCTCGGCGCCCAATCCGGTGGCGCCGCTGGCGGCTCAGCGACGGGCGTCGATGCCGCCTGGATTCGCCGGCGGCTCGGCTGAGCGCGGGCGGAGCGCGCTTCGGCGGCGGCGGGATCGGCGGGCCGTTCGGCAAGCGACGGCACGACCACGCAGGCGCTCGCCTACGTCAAGCAACACGGCGGCGGCACGATCGCCGTCTCGAGCCAGTCGAGCGCGGCGTCCTCGATCATCGCGAGCGGCGCCAAAGTAGCCGGGATCGGCGGCTTCTCGGGACGCGAGAGCGACGTGAGCGTCTCGTGGCTCGCGCAGCGGGTGCGCTCGGGCGCGATTCGCTGGGTGCTGGCAGAACAGACTGGCGTGGCGGCGGCTTCGGCGGCGGTCGGGGTCTCCCCGGCGACACGCGCGCGGGCTCGAAAGCGGCGATGGCGGCGGTTGCCAAGGCGTGCCGCAAGGTCACGCTGTCAACCACCACGGCGAGCTCGGCTGCGGCGTCCGGTGCGTCCGGCAGCAGTGCCGCGGCGGGCGGCGCCGGGAGCGCGAGCGCAGGCTCCTCGACGCTGTACGACTGTCAGGGCCGCGCCGACGCGCTGGCCCGGGTCGGCGGCTGAGCCGGCGCGGTGGGGTGCCGGGCAAGGCTTGCGACGTTATGAGCCAGTGCGCGGCAAGTGATCGGGCACCCCTTGGCCGCGCATAGGAGTACGGCTCGTCAGCAAGACTGGCTTTGTCACGATCGGCCGGTCGGACCGATCGTGCGCAGCCCTGCAGCCGCGCGGCAGCCGCCTGACGCTCGTCGTAGGTAACGAACGCGTCGATCGGCGATACGGCAACGGCGGCGATCACGTGGATCGCGTCCAGCGCGCGGAGCGCGGGCTCATCGAGCGCGCCGGCGGCCGCGAGCAGGTCGCGATCGAGCGGCAGCATGGCGAGGGCGTCGAACAGCTCGCCTGCGCGCTCCAGCAGGACGGCGAGCGGCAGCCGCGGGTCGTTCGCAGCGGCGCGATGGATCGCGCGCGGGACCTCGGCGAGTACAAGCTCACTGCTGAGCAGGTCGGCGTCGGCCACGAACTTGCGCAGCGCCGGGCTCTCGGGCTCCCCCTGCAGCAGCTTGACAGCGCCGACGCGTCGAGGTAGAAGAGCGCCACCTCAGCGCTCGCCGCGGACCTCGTTCAGTGCGAGGCTGAGTGCGTGCGGATCGCCCGTCAGCTGTAGGGGCTCGGGAAGCCCACGCCGAGCGGGGCGGGAGACGCGACCCCTGCGAGCAGCCGATCGAGCGCGGCACCGGTTACAGGGGGTGGCCCCAGCTCGGCGACCGGCCGGTTGCGGTCGGTCACCGAGCAGCCGCTCGCCTCGCTCGACGCGACGCAGGTAGCGGCTGAGGTTCTGGCGCAGCTCCGCCACGCCTATAGGCTCGGTCATGTACATCAATGTAGCATTTCGGTGCGCGCGCGGACCATCGGGCTTCGTCCTATCCGACCCCTCTCGCAAGGTCCGTCCGCACGAGTCGCGATCCTTTCGGCCAACGCCCGCAACCGGGCTTGAGCCTGGGAGGACTCTTGGACGATACGTCCAATATCAGCCGTTGGATCGAAACTTTTGGGGAAATCGAGAGTCATGAGGGTTGATGGTGCCCTGACTCGACTAGGGAGGTCGGTATGAGGTCTTGCGTCCGCTTTTCGCTTCTCGCGCTGGTGGTCAGCGCGTTTGTCGCCGTCGCGGCGCCCGCGGCGCAGGCCGCCGGTTGGCATTGAAAAGTTCGTAGCGGTCAACTGCGAAGGGGGCATCGAAACGTGCGGCGAGGAAGCACCGGGCCAAACGGACCATCTTCGGTACCTCCCGATCTTCGTTCCCAAGGAACCGAACGAAGCCGAAGCTAAAGCCAAGGCTACACGCAGGCCGGGCGGGCACGTGCCCTTCGGCATCACGGACTTCAAGCTCACCACCGCCACGGGAGAAGCCGCTGCCCACCACCGAAACGCCGAAGGGCAAGATCACGCACATCCGCACAGACGTCGCGCCCGGGCCTCGGCCACCAGCCCGGCAGCCGTCACGCCAGTGCACGGTGCGCACAGTTCGGCGAAAAAGAAGCAATCCCAGGCACCGGCTTCTACCCGGCGCCTACGTCATGCCCTGGGCGAAACACGGTGCTCGGCGTCCAGAACGCGACGGTCTACGCCGGCAAGGAAGCAGGCGATCTGCCGCTGTCGGGCAGCGTCTACAACCTCGTACAGAAGCCGGGCCTGGCGTCCGAGTTCGGCGTGGCGCTGGAACTGCCGATCCCTATCACCAAAGGCGCTCTCGAAAAAGCCATTTGCCGAAAAAGGCCACCCAATCGGCACCGCCGAAAAGCACTGGCTGAAAAACAGTACTTCGCCCACACGCTGATCGAAGGAAACGTCGAATGGGGCAAGGAAAGCAAGGGCACCAACCAGGGCGACTACCACGACTACTTCGAAATCGACTGTCTCGCCGACGCTCCCGCTGATCGGTCGCGGCTCGTATTCTTCAGGTCGCAACGGCAATGGTGCGTTCATCACCAACGCCACCAGTTGCCCGGGCCAAACACGACCAGTCTCGCTGTCACGGTGACGGAAGGAACGACGGTCGACCGAGCTTCACGACCCCGATCGGCCTCGAAAACTGCGGCCTCGTCCCCTTCAACCCGAGCTTCAGCCTGCTCACAGGCCAGACCGCGCACGACGAACCCGACGAAGTCACCGCCGAAGTCGGCATCCCGCGGCATACCGCGAAAACAGAAATCGACAGCTCGCAGCTGAAAACGGCATCGTTCACGCTGCCCGAAGGCATGACGCTGAACCCGTCGGCCGCCGCCGGCCTGTCCGCGTGCACGCCGGCTCAGGCACGCATCCACAGCTCCGAAAAAGGCGTCGGCTGCCCGGCGTCGTCGGAAATCGGCACGGTCGAACTCACCGTCCCGACCCTGCCCGAACGAGCGAATCCCGCTGACCGGCAAGATCTACCTCGGCGGTCCTGAATCGGGCCCGATCACCGGGCCTCCGTACATCGATCTACCTCGACGCGGAGTCGGCGCGATATGGCGTGTCAGTGCGGATCAAAGGCGAAACGATCCCCAACCTCGCGACGGGCCGTGTCACGACGGTGTTCAACGAAAACCCCGAACAGCCGTTCACGAACGTGAAGCTGCACTTCGGGCGTGGAGCGCTGACGGCAATCGCCAACCCGCTCACCTGTAGCTCGGCGAGCACTGAAGGCACCTTCCTGCCGTTCACCGAAAATCCCTCGAAAGTCGGTCAACAGCGCGTTCTCGCCTTCGGGCTGCCCGAACCCGCTGCCCTTCTCGCTGACGCAAGGCACGGTCAACCAGACGACGACTGCGGGCGGCAAGACCAACTACACGTTCAACCTCAACCGCGAAAACGGTCAGCAGTATCTGCAGAAGGTGCAGACGACGCTGCCGCCCGGCCTGGTCGGCGCGATTCCGAGCGTGACGCTGTGCACCGAAGCTCAGGCGAACAGCAACACGTGCCCGGCGACCAGCCAGATCGGCACGGCCTCGGCGAGCTCCGGCTCGGGCCCGGCGCCGTTCGCGTTCAACGGCGGCACCGTGTACATGACCGGCCCGTACAACGGCGCTCCGTACGGCCTCGCGATCGTGATCCCGGCGGTGGCTGGTCCGTTCAACCTCGGACCGGCGATCGCACGAGCGGCGATCAACGTCAACGAAACGACGGCGCGCGTGACGACGACTGCCTACATACCGACGATCGTCGGCGGCATCCCCACGCGCATCCGCAATCTGAGCGTGTCGATCAACAAGCAGGGCTTCCTGTACAACCCGACCAACTGCGGCCCGCTCGCGACCGAATCGACTCTCACCGGCTACACGCCGGGTGTCAGCGGATCGGTCACGCAGAACATCTCCTCGCCGTTCCAGGTCGGTAACTGCAGCGCGCTCAAATTCAAGCCCGCCTTCAAGGCTTCCACTAACGGGAAGACCTCGAAAGCGAACGGCGCCAGCCTGACCACGACGCTCACGCCGGTCGCCGGCCAGGCGAACATCAAGTCGGTCAAGGTGCAACTGCCGAAGGCGCTGCCCTCACGTCTGACGACGCTGCAGAAAGCGTGCACCGAAGCGGTGTTCGCGGCCAACCCGCTCAGCTGCCCGAGCGGCTCGTTCGTGGGCGGCGCGACCGTGATCACGCCGACCCTGCCGGGCAAGATGACCGGTCCCGCGATCCTCGTCTCGCATGGCGGCGAGGCGTTCCCGGACCTCGACCTCGTCGTGCAGAGCAACGGCGTGAGGGTTGTCCTGGTCGGCAACACGGACATCAAAGGCGGCATCACGACGACGACGTTCGCCTCGACGCCCGACGTGCCGGTCACGAGCGTGACGGTCAACCTGCCGATCGGCTCGCACAGCGCGCTGGCGGCCAACGCCAACCTGTGTGCCAACTCGTTGGTGATGCCGACCACGATCACCGGTCAGAACGGCGTGGTCGTCAAACAGAACACGAAGATCAGCGTCGGCAACTGCGGCGTGCGGATCGTCGGCCACAAGGTCGTCGGCAGCACAGCGTTCCTGACCGTGCAGACGTACGGTGCGGGCCGCATCAGCGGCAAAGGCTCGGGCCTGGCGACCGTGTTCCGCAGGTTCGGCAGTGCGCAGAGCAGAGCGACGCTGAAGGTGCCGCTTTCGGGCGGCGGGCGTAGCCGGCGCCGGCCGTTCCACGTGCGCCTGCGCGTGGGCTTCGTGCCCAAGGCAAAGGGCGGCAAGGCCTCGGCGGCGTTCGTCACGGTGTCCTTCCGCTGACGCGCATAGAGCGGGCGATTTCCCACAGACGGGGCGGCTTCGGCCGCCCCTCTGTCGTTGACGGCCTCTCTCGCCGACGGGCGGGTGCGCTCGTCTCGGGCGGAGCGTCCGTCGTGAGGAACGCCCAGCCTGCAGCGCTTGCCTGCAGCCCAGCGATGCCTTAGATTGATGGCATGGACGTTGTGACTGGTACGGATACCTCCTCAACGTCGCCGGGGGGCGTCGATTCGGTGCTGGCCGGCGTGCGCCGGCTGTCGTTGCTCGGCGACGGCGCCCGCGACACCGACGCCGTCCTGCGCGCCCTCGCGCGCGAGTTGCTCAGCTCGCTCGGCGCCGAAGAGGTTCACGTCCACCACTCTGGGCGACGAGGACAGCGAGGAGCTCGTCGCCGTCTACATGTTCGAGGGCGACGGGCGGCTCAGCTACCTGCTGCCGCGCTCCGAGCGTCCGCCCGGCGTGAGCTGGGTGGCGAGCACCGGGCGCAGCCTGCTGATCGCCGACGCGGACGAGCTCGCCGAGCGCATGCCGCGTCTCGCCGCCACAGGAGCGACCAGCGCTGCGCTGCTGTTGGCGCTCGCCGAGCAGGGCGAGGTGGAGGCGGTCGTGATGCTCGTGCGTCGCGTCGGCGGCGCCTTCGACGAGCGCTCGGTCGATCTCGCGAGGACGCTGGTCGATCAGGCGGCGACCGTGCTGGCGCTCGTGCGCGCTCGCGCCGAGGCCGGAACCGACGCTGTCGCCGGCTGCATGAACCACCGCGCGATGCGCCGGCGACTGGACGAGGAGATCGGCCGCGCGACGCGCGCCGGCAGTCCGCTGTCGTGCATGCTGATCGACCTCGACGACTTCAAGCTCGTCAACGACCATCACGGTCACCAGGCCGGCGACGCGGTGCTGCGCGAGGTCGTGCAGGCGCTCGTCGGCGAGTTTCGCGCGTTCGATCGCGTCGCGCGCTACGGCGGCGACGAGTTCGTCGTGATCCTGCCGAACGCCGATCTGCGCGACGCCGCCGCTGCCGCCGCGCGCGCTCTGGAGCGGATGCGTGCCGTCTCGGCGCTGGGCGGCGAGTCGGGCATCTCCGCGTCGATCGGCGTCGCGCAGTGGCACGCGCCGATGAGCACCGACGAGCTGCTCGAAGCATGCGATCAGGCGTTGATGCGCTCCAAGCGCGAGGGCAAGGATCGCGTCACGCGCGCGTCCCAGCCCGTCGCCTGACGCACCTGAGAGCAGCCGACGTCGCGGACGGCGTGGGCGATGGCCCGTTAGCCGGCAGCGCGCGCGTACTCTGCGAGACTGCGCGTATGAGCGCGAACGCACGCGTAGGCGGCTCTCGGAGGTGTAGATGACGCAAGACAGCTTTGGCGCCAAGAGCACGCTCGAGGCGGGCGGCAGGAGCTATGAGATCTTCCGGCTCGATGCCCTGCAGGAGCGCTTCGACGTCGCGCGCCTGCCGTTCTCGCTGAAGGTGCTGCTCGAGAACCTGCTGCGCACGGAGGGCAACGGCTCGGTCGACGCCGCCGACATCGAGGCGCTCGCCAGCTGGGACGCCAAGGCGCAGCCGAGCAAGGAGATCGCGTTCACGCCCGCGCGCGTGCTGATGCAGGACTTCACCGGCGTGCCCGCGGTCGTCGACCTCGCCGCGATGCGCGACGCGATCGCCGGACATGGGGGGCGACGCCGCGCGGATCAACCCGCTCGTCCCGGCCGAGCTCGTGATCGACCACTCGGTCCAGGTCGACGCGTTCGGCACGCGCGACGCGTTCCGCGTCAACGCCGAGCGCGAGTTCGAGCGCAACCAGGAGCGCTACGCGTTCCTGCGCTGGGGGCAGGGCGCCTTCGACGACTTCTCGGTCGTGCCGCCCGACACCGGCATCGTCCACCAGGTCAACCTCGAGTACCTCGCGCGCGTCGTCTTCCCCAACGAGAAGACCGGCCAGGCCTACCCGGACACGCTCGTCGGCACCGACTCGCACACGACGATGGTCAACGGCCTCGGCGTGCTCGGCTGGGGCGTCGGCGGCATCGAGGCCGAGGCGGCGATGCTCGGCCAGCCGATGTCGATGCTGATCCCGCAGGTGCTCGGCTTTCGGCTGCACGGCGAGCTGCCCGAGGGCGCGACGGCGACCGACCTCGTGCTGACCGTCACCGAGATGCTGCGCGAGCGCGGCGTCGTGGGCATGTTCGTCGAGTTCTACGGCGCCGGCCTCGCCGGCCTGCCGCTCGCCGACCGCGCGACGATCGGCAACATGTCGCCCGAGTTCGGCTCGACCTGCGCGATCTTCCCGATCGACGCCGAGACGCTCGCCTACCTCGAGCTGTCCGGGCGCCCGCCCGAGCAGATCGCGCTCGTCGAGGCGTACGCGAAGGAGCAGGGCCTGTGGCACGACGAGCACTCCGAGAAGCCGACCTTCTCCGATGAGATCGAGCTCGACCTCGGCGAGCGTCGAGCCGAGCCTCGCCGGGCCCAAGCGACCGCAGGACCGCGTCGCGTTGAGCGAGTCGCAGGTCGTCTTCCAGGAGGCGCTGCGCGACTACGTCCCGAGCGACGGCGACCAGGCCGACGCCCAGGACGAGGCGATCGCCGAGTCCTACCCGGCGTCCGACCCGCCGGCGAACGAGCCGGGCCACCGCGAGCTCGCCGCACCGGCGCAACTGCCGCAGCTGCCGGCGGGCGGCACGGCGACGCTGCCGCACAACGGCACCGCGAGGACCGTGACGGTCGACGGCGAGACGCTTCGAGCTCGACCACGGCCACGTCGTGATCGCGGCGATCACGAGCTGCACGAACACCTCCAACCCGTCGGTGATGGTCGGCGCCGGCATCCTCGCGCGCAACGCGCTCGCGCGCGGGCTTGAGCAGCAAGCCGTGGGTCAAGACCTCGCTCGCGCCGGGCTCGAAGGTCGTCACCGAATACCTCGACCGCGCCGGCCTGACCGAGCCGCTCGAGCAGCTCGGCTTCAACCTCGTCGGCTACGGCTGCACGACCTGCATCGGCAACTCCGGCCCGCTGCCGCAGGAGATCTCCGACGCCGTCGGCGAGGCCGACCTCGCCGTCGTCTCGGTGCTCTCGGGCAACCGCAACTTCGAGGGCCGCATCAACCCGGACGTGAAGATGAACTACCTCGCCTCGCCGCCGCTGTGCGTCGCCTACGCGCTCGCGGGCACGATGGACATCGACCTCGCTGCACGACCCGCTCGGCCAGGACGAGCACGGCGAGGACGTCTACCTGCGCGACATCTGGCCGTCCGAGCAGGAGATCGCCAAGACGGTCGGCGAGGCCGTCCAGGCCGACATGTTCCGCAAGAGCTACGGCGAGGTGTTCGCCGGCGACGAGCGCTGGAACGGGCTCGGACGTGCCCGCGGGCGAGCGCTTCGCCTGGGACGAGCGACTCGACCTACGTGCGCCTGCCGCCGTACTTCGAGGACATGCCGGCCGAGCCGGCGCCGGTCGGCGAGATCGAGGGCGCGCGCGTGCTGGCGCTGCTCGGCGACAGCGTCACGACCGACCACATCTCGCCGGCCGGCGCGATCAAGCGCGACGGCCCGGCCGGCGCGTACCTGCAGGAGCAGGGCGTCGCTCCGCGCGACTTCAACTCCTACGGCTCGCGCCGCGGCAACCACGAGGTGATGATGCGCGGCACGTTCGCCAACATCCGCCTGCGCAACCTGCTCGCGCCGGGCACCGAGGGCGGCGTGACGCGCCACCTGCGGGCACCGACGGACGGAGGTCCGTGACGGCGGAGCAGATGTCGATCTACGACGCCGCGATGCGCTACGCCGAGGAGGGCGTCCCGCTGGTCGTGCTCGCCGGCAAGGAGTACGGCTCGGGCTCCTCGCGCGACTGGGCCGCCAAGGGCACGCAAGCTGCTCGGCGTGCGCGCGGTGATCGCCCAGAGCTTCGAGCGCATCCACCGCTCGAACCTCGTCGGCATGGGCGTGCTGCCGCTGCAGTTCCCCGACGGCGAGAGCGCCGGAGTCGCTCGGGCTGAGCGGCGAGGAGGTGTTCGCGATCGACGGCCTCGCCGAGGCGGTCGCGGGCGTCGCAGGCGGCGACGCCGCCGCGCGAACGGTGCGCGTGCGCGCCGAGCGCGACGGCGGCGAGCCGATCGGCTTCGACGCGCGCGTGCGCATCGACACGCCGCGCGAGGCCGAGTACTTCCGCCACGGCGGCATCCTGCAGTACGTCCTGCGCCCGCTGCTCGCCGCATGAGCGACGCACGGCTGCGGCATGCGAGCCCAGGCAGCGGCGCCCCGCAGCTCCTGCTCGAGCTGCTCGCGCGCGCGGCCCCTCCGGCTACGAGACCGCGCCCGCCGCCGTCTGGCGCGAGGCGGCGCGCGCGTTCGCCGAGGCGAGCACCGACGTCGTCGGCACGCCGCTCGCGCTGGTGGCGCCCAAGCACGGCTTCGAGTCCTCGGCGCGTCGTCTGCTCGTGATGGGCCACATCGACGAGATCGGGCTGATCGTCACGCACATCGACGACGAGGGCTACCTGTGGTTTCGCGGCGGTCGGCGGCTGGGACGCGCAGATCCTCGTCGGCCAGCGGCTCGTGATCGACACGCGCGAGGGTCCGGTCACCGGCGTCATCGGCAAGAAGCCGATCCACCTGCTGCGCGACGAGGAGCCGCAAGAAGGTCGCCGAGATCCGCGACCTGCACATCGACATCGGCGCCGCGCGACGGCGAGCAGGCGCGCGAGCGCGTGCGCATCGGCGACGTCGCGGTGATCGACGCCGAGCCGGTCGAGCTGCCCAACGGCCGGCTCGTCTCGCGCGCGCTCGACAACCGCCTCGGCTCCTACGTCGCGCTGGAGGCGGCGCGCCTGGTCGCCGAGGCCGGCGGCGCGGAGTGGGAGGTCGCCGCCGTCGCCGCCGCGCAGGAGGAGATCACCTTCGGCGGCTCGCGCACGAGCGCCTTCGCGCTCGCGCCCGACGCGGCGATCGTCGTCGACGTCACGCACGCGACCGACGCCCCCGGCATCGAGGTCAAGGAGAGCGGCAAGCACGAGCTCGGCTCGGGCCCGGTGCTGAGCCGCGGCTCGACGCTCAACCAGCGGCTGTTCGAGCTGTCTTCGCGAGCCGCCGAGGCGGAGTAGATCCCGTTCACGGTGGAGGCGACCGCGCGCGCCACCGGCACCGACGCCGACGCCGTGCACCTCAGCCGCGGCGGCGTCCCCACGGCGCTCGTGTCGATCCCGATCCGCTACATGCACTCGCCGGTCGAGCTCGTCGCAGCTCGACGACGTCGACGCGTGCGCGCGGCTGATCGCGGCGGCCGCGCTGCGCCTGCAGCGCGACACCGAGCTCGGCCGCCGTCTCGAGCCGTCGCGCCCGCTAAGCGCGTCAGGCTGCGTCGGCTCGATCGACGGGTCTTGTAGGCCTCGCCCGGCGCGCCGCCGATCGACCAGCAGGCGCAGCCCCTGCGGGCCGGCGTAGACCTTGCGCCGGGCGTCCGGCGCCGACGCGCACGAGCGTCTCGCCGTCGAGCTCGACGCGCTCGCCTTCGACGTCCATCCAGCCCGAGCCGGCCAGCACGGCGAAGACCTCCTCCTGGCCGCTGTCGGCGTGGTCGTGCTCGGGGTAGTCCGCGAAGTCGGGCGGCAGCTGGATCACCTGCATGCCGAACGCCGTCACTCCCAGCTCGGCGCGGACCTTCACGAATCCTCCGCCGAACCCGGCCTCCATCTCGTCGATGCGCTTCGCTGTGTAATCGCTCATTAGTCGACACTAACCGATCGGGCGAGGCATCACGATGCCGAGCTGGCGCGACTGCGCGAGCACGGTGCCGTCGCTGGCCCAGATCACGCCGTCCTCCTCGAAGAAGCCCTCGTGGATCAGCCCCGAGCGAAAGCGCGCGAAGCACAGCTCGTCCGGGTCGGGGTCGGCCACGCGCGGCATCGGCGTGCGGAAGTGGATCGTCAGGTCGATCGTCGGTGTGGTCGACGGCTCGGTCAGGCGCATGAACGGCGGCGAGAACAGGGCGTCGGTGAAGAACGCCAGCGACAGCGTGTCGATCGGGCGCGGCTGCGGCGAGGCCGAGCCAGCCGCCGACCTCCATCGGGAGCGTCCGAGCCGGTGAATGGCCTCGCGCCGATGCGCGGCTGCAGCACGATCTGGCGCGTGAACGCCGGCGCCCCCGCGAACGGCGCCCGGCTTGCGCTCGGGGTCGGGCGGCGCGACCTCGGGCATCGCCAGCTCCGCGATCTCCGGCGCGGGCCAGGGGACCGAGAAGGCGGCGAGCGCGAGCGCCACCAGCGTTCCGTCCTGCTCCATGCGCGCCGACAGCGTGCTCAGCGAGCGCCCCGCGCGCTCGATCGTCGACGTGCGATCGCAACCGGGCCCGGCAGCGGCGCGCGCGCGTAGTGGATCGTCAGCGAGCGCGGCGCGCGCGCCGGGTCGTCGATCGTCTCGATCAGCGCACGCAGCAGCATCGCCGCGAGATAGCCGCCGTGCGGGCCGCGTCCGGCGCGCCAGTCCGGCGAGACCGTCGCCGCCAGCTCGGCCCCCGCGCGCGGGCCGTCTTGCGATCGCGACAGCAGCCGCACTGCTGTGTCGCGGTCGAACGCCGTGAGCGCGGCGTCCACCCGCGTATCAGCCACGGACCAGCCGCTTGTAGGTGATGCGGTGCGGGCGGTCGGCGGCGGCGCCGAGCATCGCGCGGCGATGCTCCTCGTAGGCCTCGAAGTTGCCCTCGAACCAGCGTCACCTGCGAGTCGCCCTCGAAGGCGAGCACGTGCGTGGCGATGCGGTCCAGGAACCAGCGGTCGTGGGAGATCACGACCGCGCAGCCGGGGAATTCGAGCAGCGCGTCCTCGAGCGCGCGCAGGGTGTCCACGTCGAGGTCGTTGGTGGGCTCGTCGAGCAGCAGCAGGTTGCCGCCGCTGCGCAGCAGCTTGGCCAGGTGCACGCGGTTGCGCTCCCCGCCGGAGAGCTTGCCGATCTTCGCCTGCTGGTCGGTGCCCTTGAAGTTGAAGCCCGCCGTGTACTGGCGCGAGTTGACCTCGCGATCGCCGACCTTCAGCTGGTCGAGCCCTTCGGAGATCTCCTCCCACACGGTCTTGTCGGGGTCGAGCGCGTCGCGCGACTGGTCGACGTAGGCGAGCTGGACCGTATCGCCGAGCTCCAGCGTGCCCTCGTCGGGCGACTCCTCGCCGGTGATCATGCGAAACAGCGTCGTCTTGCCGGCGCCGTTGGCGCCGATCACGCCGACGATGCCCGCCCGCGGCAGGTCGAAGCTGAGATCCTCGATCAGCAGCTGCTCGCCGAAGCCCTTGCGTAGGCTCGTCGGCCCTCAGCACCTTCTCGCCCAGGCGCGGACCGGGCGGGATGTGGATCTGCACCTCGTCGAGCTTGACGTTGCGCTCCTCGGCGATCAGCTCCTCGTAGCGCGCCAGGCGCGCCTTGGACTTCGTGCGTTTGCCCTTGGGGTTCGTGCGCACCCATTCGAGCTCGGCGGCGATCGTGCGCTCGCGGCCCTTGTCCGAGCGCGCTTCCTGGGCCAGGCGCGCCTGCTTCTGCTCGAGCCAGCTCGAGTAGTTGCCCTCGTAGGGGATGCCCCTGCCGCGGTCGAGCTCGAGGATCCAGCCGGCGACGTTGTCCAGGAAGTAGCGGTCGTGGGTGACCGCGACGATCGCGCCCTTGTACTCGGCCAGGTGCTGCTCGAGCCACGCGACCGACTCCGCGTCGAGGTGGTTGGTGGGCTCGTCGAGCAGCAGCAGGTCGGGCGCGCGCAGCAGCAGCCGGCACAGCGCCACGCGGCGGCGCTCGCCGCCGGAGAGGGTGCTGACGTCGGCGTCGGGCGGCGGCAGGCGCAGCGCGTCCATCGCGTATTCGAGCTGCGTGTCCAGGTTCCACGCGTCGGCGGCTTCGATCTTCGCCTGGATCGCGCCGAACTCCTCGGCGGTGTCCTCGGAGTAGTTGGCCGCGAGCTCGTTGAAGCGGTCGAGCAGCGCCTTCGTCTCGGCGACGCCGTCCTCGACGTTGCCGCGAACGTCCTTGGACTCGTCGAGCTGGGGCTCCTGCTCGAGCATCCCCACGGTCGCCCCAGGAGCCAGCGCGGCCTCGCCGCGGTACTCCTGGTCGACCCCCGCCATGATCCGCAGCAGCGTCGACTTGCCCGCGCCGTTGTAGCCGAGCACGCCGATCTTCGCGCCCGCGAAGAACGCGAGCGTGATGTTCTCGAGCACCGTCTTGTCCGGCGGGTGCAGCTTGGACAGGCGATGCATCGTGAAGACGTACTGGGAGGACATTGGCAGGCAGGATAGGCGCTCCCCGCGGTCGCTAACGTTGTCGGGTCATGCCCACGACAGTTCTCGACGTCGAGCAGCATCTGCTCCTGCTGGAGCTCGAGGCGCCGTTCGACAAGCGCGACGTGCAGCTCGCCCGCCGGCGCATGGCCAAGCGCTGGCATCCCGACATCGCGCCCGCGGGCAGGCAGTTCGAGCACGAGCGCCACCTGAAGGCGATCAACGAGGCCGCCGACCAGCTCGAGCGCCTCGCCGAGGGCTCGCGCGGCGGGCAGGTGTCGCGCAACGCCGTGCGCGCCAGCGCGGCCGCGGCGCGGCGCGAGCGCGAGGAGGCCGGCAGGCGCGCCTACGAAGCCGAGCAGCGCGCCCGCGCGCAAGCCGCGGATCGCGCCAAGCACGACCCGTTCGCGAGCCGCGTGCCCGACCACTCCGTCGTGCACCGCTACGCGCGCTGCCTGTCCTATCCGGAGTGGGGAGTGGGCACGGTCGCGGGCATCTACTTCAGCGGCGACCCGGACGGCGGCGAGGAGGTCCAGCAGTGGGCGCGCGTGCGCTTCAGCCACGGCGTGCGCACCGTGCCGGCCGGCAGCATGCGCTTCGTCGACTTCTCCAAGCCCGACCCCGCCGAGGAGCGCGTCGAGCGCTTCATGATCGCCGCGCAGCGCGCGATGGCCGAAGGCGAGTACGAGCTCGCCGCGCAGCGGCTGATCTACGCGCGCGACGCGGAGCCCGCCAACGTCGCCGTGCTGCGGCTGATGACGCTCGCCTTCTGGCAGGCCGGCAAGCTCGACGAGGCCGCGCGCGCCGTGCGCGACTGGGCGCGCGTCGACGGAGCGCGCCCCGCCGCGCACCGCTTCGCCTCGCGCATCTACGAGGACATCGGAGCAGTCGATCTCGCCGAGGAGGCGGCCGCGCGCGCCGCCGACCGCGGGCCGAGCGACGCGGGCGCATGGGAGCGCCTCGGACGGCTGCGCCTGCGCCTGATGGACCGCGAGGGCACGCTCGAGGCGCTCAGGCGGGCGATTGCGCTGGGCGGTGGCGAGGACGTGCGCGAGCTGATCGTGCAGGCCCTCGCACTCGAGCCGAGCGTCGCCTCCGCGAGCTGAGCAGCGCGCAGCTGATCTGACCGCTGGGCGACAGCGAGCGGCGAGCTGCTGATGCCTCACGCGTGCGCCGTCGCGCGCTCGGGCGCGAGTAGTTCGTCGAGCGTGCGCAGGTAGTAACCGCCCAGCTGGCGCGGATGCAGGTGCTCATCGAAGAACATCGCCGCGTTCTCGCCGATCCGCCGCTGCATCGCCTCGTTCTCGACGTACTCGGCGCACAGCTCCGTGAGGTCCGCGAGGTCCTCGCGGCAGTACACGATGTGCTCGCGATCGCGCAGCTCGGCGTGCAGCGTCGTGTCGTGCCTCGGCGCGATCACGCATGCGCCGATCGCCAGGTAGTCGACGAGCCGAAAGCAGAATGGGCCGTTGCCGGGCAGGTCGATGCACACGCGCGCCTGTGCCGCTTCGCGCAGCGAGCGCATGTAGGACACGATCCCCGTCCCGCCGACGTATCCGAAGCGCGTCTGGCCGATGCAGAATCGTCACGGCGTCGCGGCGGAGCTGGGCGGAGAACTTGGTGCCGAAGCGTCCGTAAACGTCGATCTTGCTGGCGCGCCGCCTCAGGGCCCGCAGGCGACAGTAGTGCTCGTACAGTGGCCCCGCACTGGCGACGTAACCGCCCGGCACTGCCCTCGCGTCCCCGTATCCGCCGCGCAGGAACTGCATCTTGAAATACACAGCTGCGTCGGCGAGCGCGTCGGCGTCGACGACCGGGTGATCGTGGTAGTCGAGCACGACCGGTCGAGGCTGCGCGTTCGGATAGGCGACCTCGAACACGATGATCCCTTGGTGTGGCTGCGAGACCGCGCGCGGGGCGAGGGTGGTCAGCGACTCGAGCCCTTCGCGAAGCGGCCGGCCCCAGCGCTTCGGCAAGCGGCCACTCGTACTGGGCCGGCCACCGGATTTCCGGCAGGGGACTCGGTAGCGCCACGCTCGGGTGCTCGGGCGCGCAGGGCCCCGCCAACCTCCAAGCGGCCTCGACGGCGGCGGCCTGCCAAGCTGCTGGCGAGGCGCGACGTCGGGCTTTCCCAGCGACCTCGCCCGTCAGTTCCCGGACCGCCGCGCGCATGCTGCCAGGCTAGCGAAGCAACTTCGTGCGCCACCCCGGTTAGAGGATGTTCACGGCTCGCGAGACGATCAGCCCGATCGTCAGCAGCGAGACGACCGACTGCACGCCCATGATGGACTTCGCCATCGGCGTCAGCGGCATCGTGTCGGTCGGCGAGAAGGCCGTGTTGTTGGTCAGCGACACGTACATGTAGTCGATGAATTTCGGTCGCCAGTCACGCGGCTCGATCCGATCGTCGCTCATCTGCGGAAACAGGAAGTCGGGCGGCCCGTCGCGTCCCGACGCGCGTTTGCCGGGGCCGCCGCGGTCCATCTCCCAGTACCACAGCGCGAAGATCAGCAGGTTCGTCAGCCAGATCAGCACGCCCGGCGACGACCAGTCCGCGGCCGTCCTGGACGTCGTGGTGCAGGAGGAAGTGCGTCAGCGCGCCGAGCGAGAAGATGTTCGCGGCGCTGACGAACGCCGTCAGCGAGAGCGCCGTGCGCCGGCGTCGCGGATGCTCGTCCTCGATGTCGTTCGGCGTGACGACGAACAGCCCGATCAGCAGCACGCCCTCGAGCGACGGGACGAGCCACTGCGGGCCAGCCGTCAGCCGCTCGGGCAGCAGCAGTTGGATCACGATCGCCAGCGAGCACGGTCAACTGCGCCGGCCAGAACGGCTCGCTGTCCGGCGGCGGCGGGTACTGCCGGCCAGTCGATCCGAGACCTCCGGGCGCGGAGCGTTCCTGGGCCACGGCATCAGAGCCTACGACCCCTCGCGGCCATAGCGCTAGCCTTGAGGTAGGACCGCGCGACGAGAACGAGCTCGGACGGTGGCCCGCGGCGCATGGGTATCGATAGTCCCGTACACCTGATCTTCATCGCGGCCGTCGCGTTGATCGTGCTCGGCCCCAAGCGCCTGCCCGGCCTCGCCCGTGCGCTCGGCGAGGGGATCCGCGAGTTCCGCCAGTCGCTCGAGGATGGCGCCGCCGGCGGCGTGGAGCCGAGCCCTCCAGCTACGACCCGCGCCCCCGGCCGCCACCATCTCACCCGCCGCGAGCGCATCCACGGCGACGCCCGCGCCCGCGCCGCCTTCGCAGGCGTCCGACTCGACCGTAGCGGTAACGCCACCGCCACAGCAGCATCCCGAGCGGCCCTCCGCGGCAGTGACGCGCGCGCCGCGCGCGCAGCTGGACCGTCCATAACGACCGCGCGCGGCGGCGTGATGGATAGGCTGCAGCCTCCCGACCAAGGAGCAGCCGCCGATGAGTGCCGATCAAACCGCAATCGCGTCCGAGGCCGTGCTCGCCGAGCGGCGCGGCAACGTTCTGCTGATCACGATCAACCGCCCGGACGTGCGCAACGCGGTCAACGGCGCGGTCGCCGAGGGCGTCGCCGGTGCGCTCGACGAGCTCGACGGCGACGACGGCCTGTCGGTCGGCGTGCTGACCGGCGCGGGCGGCTATTTCAGCGCGGGCATGGACCTGGGCGCGTTCGTCAAGGGCGAATCGCCGTGGTTCGGCGACCGCGGCTTCGCCGGCATCGCCCAGCGCGCCTCGCGCAAGCCGCTGATCGCCGCGATCGAGGGCTTCGCCGTGGCCGGCGGGATGGAGGTCGCGCTCGCCTGCGACCTGATCGTCGCGGCCAAGGGCGCGAAGATGGGCATTCCGGAGGCCAAGCGCTCGCTCGTCGCCGCCGGCGGCGCGCTGCTGCGACTGCCGCAGCGCATGCCCTACCACGTGGTCATGGAGCTGGCTCTGACCGGCGACACGTTGCCCGCCGAGCGCTTCTACGAGTTCGGCGTGGTCAACCGCCTGGCCGAGCCGGGCTCGGCCGTCGAGGCGGCGATGGAGCTCGCCGAGCGCCTCGCCAAGAGCGGCCCGCTGGCGCTGATCGCCTCCAAGCGCATCCTGCAGGAGCAGTTCGACTGGAGCAGCGATGAGATGTGGGAGAAGCAGGGCGCGATCTCCGGGCCCGTGTTCGCCTCCGAGGACGCCAAGGAGGGTGCCAACGCGTTCAAGGAGAAGCGCGAGCCCGAGTGGAAAGGCCGCTAGGTGTAGTTCCTAACTACGAGCTGACGAACCTGGCTGGGAACTAGGGCTAGGCGCCGAGCCGCTTCTTGCGCTTGCGCTGGCGACGGATCTCCAGAAAACGCTTCCACAGAGCCCACATCAGCGGCTGCCTCCGATCGTCGTCATGGTCGGCCGACGGGACGCGCAGCTCATCGTTGCCCAGGCGTCTTGCGCGGGTACTGCGAGATCGGCTGGTCGAGATCGATCGCGGTCGTGACGATCCTGTTCTGTTCGCTGAGGTGGGCGGCCGGGTACCCCTCGCCCGGGCTCGCGCGCTCGGGCCGGCCGATGAAGCCGAAGCCGATGTCGTGGGGCATGATCTGCATCAGCCGCGGGAACATGTGGGCCCTGGCGCCGACGTTGCGCGGCTCCTCCTGTACCCACACGACCTCCTGCAGCTTCGGGTAGCGGCGCATCAGCTCGAGGATCTGACCTTCGGGGAACGGATACAGCAGCTCCACGCGCGCGACCGCGAGGCCCGGGTGCGAGGCGCGGTCGGGGTGGCCGACCAGGTCGTAGTAGACCTTGCCCGTGCACAGGATCAGCCGCGTGACTCGCGCATCATCCACGCCCGGCTCTGCCAGCACGGGGTGAAAGCGGGTGTTCTCGGCGAGGTCCGCGATCGAGTTGGTCGCTTGCGGTAGGCGCAGCAGCGACTTTGGAGTCATGATCACTAGCGGGCGCTGCTTGGCGATGCGCGCCTGGCGGCGCAACAGGTGGAAGTACTGAGCGGGCGTCGTCGGGCTCGCCACGCGGATGTTGCCCTCCGCGGCCAGCGCCAGGAACCGCTCCAGGCGCGCCGAGGAGTGCTCGGGCCCCGAGCCCTCGTAGCCGTGCGGCAGCAGCAGGGTGAGACGGGAGGTCTGGCCCCACTTGGCCAGGCCCGACGCGATGAACTGGTCGATGATCACCTGCGCGGAGTTGACGAAGTCGCCGAACTGCGCCTCCCACAGCACGAACGTCTCCGGCGCCTCCTGGCTGTAGCCGTAC
The DNA here is from genome assembly GCA_963846205.1 of uncultured Solirubrobacteraceae bacterium. Lineage (GTDB taxonomy): Bacteria > Actinomycetota > Thermoleophilia > Solirubrobacterales > Solirubrobacteraceae > Palsa-744. The sequence goes on from CAWJVB010000009.1 coordinate 441,011, forward strand.
TCGAAGCCCAAGCACGCGAGCTCCGACAGCGGGCTGTTGTGTAGCTCTAGCGGCGCGAGCGCGTCGGGCAGGCTCTGGATCGGGCACACGCTCTGGCCGGTCTTGGCGTCGTGCAGCACCATGTGGCGCTGGCTGAACGTGCCACGCTCGGTGTCCTGACCGGTCAAGCGGATCGGCGTGCCTTCGGTCAACAGCGACGCGAATGCGAGCGCCTCGGCGTGCGCCCAGTCGATGCCGCCCTCCTCGCCCAACGCGGCGCGCCGACGCTCGAGCTGTTTGACGAGCTTGGGGTGCACGGTGAAGCCGTCGGGCACGCGCAGCAGGGCCTCGCCGAGCTCGCGCAGGCGCGCAGCCGGCACGGCCGTCTGCACTTCCGGGCTCGGCGAGCGGTCGAGCTCGTACTCGCCCGTCGCGTGTTCGCCGTGCTCCGCGGCTGCCGCGATCTTCGCCTTCAGGCGCTGGTGCAACAGCGTCATGTCGTCCCACACTTCCTGCGCCTGGGCATCCACCTCCTCCCGCGTGACGACGCCTTCGCCGACGAGGCGGTCGGCCCACAGCTCCGACACGCGCTTCTTGCTCTTGATCTTCGCGTACATCTCAGGCTGGGTGTACGCGGGCTCGTCGGACTCGTTGTGCCCGAAGCGGCGATAGCCGATCAAGTCGATCAGCACGTCATGGCCGAACTCTTGGCGGAACGCGAACGCGAGGCGCACGGCGCTCATGCACGCCTGCACGTCGTCGGCATTCACGTGCACGATCGGTACGTCGAAGCCCTTCGCTAGGTCCGAGGCCCAGCGCGTCGAGCGCGCGTCGTCGGGATCGGTCGTGAAGCCGATCTGGTTGTTGGTGATGATGTGAACGGTGCCCCCGACCTTGTAGCCGTCGAGCGCCTGCAGGTTGAGCGTCTCCGAAACGACTCCCTGGGCGGGGAACGAGGCGTCGCCGTGGATCGCGATCGGTACCGCCGCGTCGGTGTCCTGGTGGGCATGCGGGCCTTGGCGCGTCGTCTGCGCCGCGCGCGTCGCTCCCTCGACAACCGGATACACGTACTCCAGATGGCTCGGGTTCGACTCTAGGTTGACGCGAATCGTCTCGCCGTTTTCCAGGTCGTAGGAGCCCTGAGTGCCGTGGTGGTACTTGACGTCGCCGGTGCCGCCCTGCGGGATCGTCGTCACCGCCTCGAGCGTCGAGGCGCCCTCGAACTCGGCAAAGATCGTGTCGTAGGAGCGACCGAGGTTGTGCGCGAGCACGTTCAGACGGCCGCGGTGCGCCATCCCGATCACGACCTCCTTGCCGCCGTGCGCGGCCGAAAGCTTGATCAGTTCGTCGAGCATCGGCACGGTCATGTCGAGGCCCTCGATCGAGAACTGGTGCTGGCCGAGATAGGCCTTGTGCATGAACCGCTCGAGCGCGTCGACCTTGACCAGGCGACGCAGCAGCCAGCGGCTCTCCTCCTTGGTGAGCGGCTCGCGAAACGCGCCCGACTCGATGTGCTCGCGCAGCCATACGCGCTGGCGGTGTGAGGCGATGTGCTCGATCTCGTAGGCGATCGTGCCGCAGTAGGTCTCGCGCAGGTGTGGCAGCGCATCCGCCAGCGTGGCGCCCGGCACGTACATGTTCAGTACCTTCGCCGGGATGCGCGCCTGCATCTCCGGCGTCAGCCCGAGCGGCTCCGGGTCAAGGCCCGGGTCACCCTCCGGCTCGGAGTCCAGTGGATCGAGGCGCGCCGCCAAGTGCCCGTGGCTGCGGTACCGGCTGACGAGCGTGCTCGCGGCCTGCACCGCCTGCAACAGCTCCTCGTTGATCGCCGGCGCGCTCGCCGCGGCGGGCGCGGGTGCCCCCGCGGCCGAGGCGGCCGTCGCCGCGGCTGAGGCGGCCGCTGCCGGAGCCGGTGGCGGCGGCGTCGGGCCCAGCTGCACGCCGAGCGACACGAACACGCCCTCGTAGAAGCCCCGCTCGCCTTCGAGGTATTCTTCGATACGCGCCAGGAAGCGGCCGGACTCGGCGCCCTGGATGATGCGGTGGTCGTAGGTGGAGGTCATCGTCATGACCTTCTCCGCGCCGATCATCGCGCCGATGCTGGCCAGCCCCGGCGGGTAGGCGATCGAGCCCGTCGCGACGATCGTGCCCTGACCGCTCATCAGGCGCGGAACCGAGGCGGCCGTCCCGATGCCGCCCGGATTCGTCAATGTCACGTTTCCGCCGACCAGGTCATCTGCGGTCAGCGTGTTCGTGCGCGCCTTCTCGACAAGCTCGTCGTAGGCCGTCACGAAGCGCTCGAACGGCATGCGCCCGGCATCGCGGATCACCGGCACCATCAGCGTGCGCGACCCGTCCTTCTTCTCGACGTCCACCGCCAGCCCCAGGTTGACCTGCCCGTCGTGCACGCGGTTGGGCTTGCCGTCGATCTCGACGAAGTGGTCAGCCATCACCGGCATGTCATCGGCCGCGCGCGCGATCGCGTACGCGATCAAGTGGGTGAACGAGACCTTGCGGCCGGCTGCCTTCAGCTGCTTGCGTCGAGCGTCGAGCGTGGTCACCGTGAGCGTCCGGAAGCTGGTTGCCGTCGGGATCGAGCGCGACTGCTCCATGTAGCGGACCAGCGCCGCGGCGCCGCCACGCATCGGCTTGGTCTCTGGGTGTGCCGTAGCTACGACGGCGCCGTTAGGTCCGGTGCCCACAGTCGCGCCCGGACTCGGCGTGTCCGTGCCCGCCGCGGCGGACAGCACGTCGGCCTTGGTGATGCGTCCCGACGGTCCGCTGCCCGAAACCCGCGCGAGGTCGATGCCCTCGGCCGCCGCCGCCCGCGCCGCCACCGGCGAGATCTTCGTGCCGTCCGGAACCGCGGCTGCCATCTGATCGTCGTCGGCGCCACTCGCGCCGGTCGCCGCGGAGCCAGGGGCCGCGCCGTCGCTCGATGCCGAATCGCGGTTGGCGGCGGCGTCCGCGGCCGAGGCGCCCTCCGAGGCGCCGACGGCGATGCGCGCGATCACCTGGCCGACGGTCACCGTGTCGCCCTCCTGCACGAGCAGCTCGGTGACCTTCCCGCTCGCCGGCGCGGGCAGCTCGACGTCGACCTTGTCCGTGGATATCTCGACGATCGTGGCATCCGCCTTGATGAAGTCGCCGACCGCCACTCGCCATTCGAGGATCGTCCCCTCCGTGACCGACTCGCCGGCCGCCGGCGTGATCACGTCGACGAGTTGCGCGGTGTCGGTCCCTGCAGCTCCATCCGAGGCGATCTCAGCCTGCGGCACAGCTTCAGTGTGTGCCAGATGCTGGGCTTTTGTCGCATCAACCCCTCCTGCAGGGGCTTCGGCGGCCGGTTCAGGCTGAGCCTGATCCGGAGCGTTAGAACGCTCGCCGACGGCCGTCGAACCACCGTTGCCAGCCGACGTAGCGCCATCGCTCGAAGGCCCGCCGTCGCCGTCGCCAGAGCTCGAACGGCCTGCGCCCGAGGGGCCTGCATCGCCGACGGCGATGCGCGCGATCACCTGGCCGACGGTCACCGTGTCGCCCTCCTGCACGAGCAGCTCGGTGACGATGCCGCTCGCGGGTGAGGGCAGCTCGACGTCGACCTTGTCGGTAGAGATCTCGACGATCGTGGCGTCGGCCTTGACCGAATCGCCGACCGTGACATGCCATTCGAGGATCGTTCCCTCGGAGACCGACTCGCCCGCGGCAGGGGTCACCACATCGATGATCTGCTCAGCCGTGGTGCCTGTGGCCATTGATCCTCTACTCTAGCGTGGCTCGCTGGCGTTGTTCACGGATGAACTCGAAGCTGCCGAAGAAGGGCCCGATTCCGCCGAGCACGGCGACCGCCACGGCCAGTCGCAGCGACACCACGCGCAGTCGCGCGGCGGTCAGGCAGGCCAGCGACATGAAGATCCACAACAGCCCGTGGGCCAGCCCCAGCACGAACGTCAGCGGCTGTGGGCTGCCCGCCGCGAACGCGCAGATCAGCAACGCGGCGTACACGCACGAGTGCGCGAACGAGGCCCACTTCAGGCGCGTGAACGTGAGCGGGCCCGCCGCCCTGCGTGGTCCCCGCTGCGAGGCCGGGAGACTCCCTTTCGCCACGGCGCTGGGACCCGCCCGAGTCGGTCCCGCCGGACTGGGTCGTGCGCTCACTCCGAGAGCCAGCGCGCCATGCGCGGCAGCGCCTCTCCGGCCTCGGGTGGCCATTCGTCGATCTCGCGCGGCCACCACGCGTACTCGTCGTGCTCGTCGTCGGGCCTCACGCTGTCCTCCTGGCCCGCGGCGATCCATGCCTGACCCACGAACATGACCAGTCCGTGCGGCAGCGTGATCAGAGCCTCTCCGCGCACGCGCTCGGGCGAGACCCCCCACTCCTCGCTCGAGCTCGCGAACGAGCGTGTCGGCGGGGCTCTCGCCGGCGTCGACCGAGCCACCCGCGCCCAGCGCCCAGCGACCGGCCCACGACGCGACCCACGACGCGCGCCTGCCGGCCAGCCAGCGGCCGTCGGCCGAGCGCGTCACGCACAGCGCCGCGACGCTGTGCGAGGCGTCTCCGGCGACTAGCCGCAACGCCCAGCGCAAAGGCTGCAGCTCGATCGCGATCCCATCCGAGTCGGCGTGGAAGTCGACGAGTCGTGCGGCCACGCCGTCGTGGCTCGGCGAGCCGCGCTCGCGCAGTCTCCTGATCGCCTCGTCGGCGGCCTCGGTGTGGGCTGGCGGCGGCTCGAACTGCTCCGAGCGCCAGCGCGCCGTGACGCGATCGAGCTCCCACGGGCCGCGCGCGAGTATCCGCGGCTGCTCTGTCGGGGTGGTGTCGGGTCGTGCCTGCATCAGATCCGGCGGCTCGCGCGCGGAACTCAGACGTCGGCTCGCCCAGACGTCCGGTCGGCGCGCGCGCCACCAACCCTAGTGAGCATAGACTCGCGCGCGTGAAGATTCGTCGACACAAGCACTGGGGGTGGGGCTATGAGGACCAGCAGCCCGCACCAGCCGAGCTGCGCCAGACGGCCGCGGTGCTGGCCGAGCACCTGCGGGTCCCGCTCGGCGAGATCGAGTCGCCGGTCGCCTCTCGAGCAGGTTCAGCTGGCGCCGGTGCGCGTGCGGCCCCCCCGTGCGCTCGCGGACATCTGCGCGAGCGACGATCACGCGCGCGCGTCGCACGCGCTGGGCAAGTCCTACGCCGACGTCGTCGAAGGCTTCCGCGGACGCTTCGAGCACCCACCCGACTTCGTCGCCCGCCCGCGCTCGGAGGGCGACGTCGAGCGGCTGCTCGAGTGGTGCGCCGGCGAGCGCGTCGCGGCGATCCCGTTCGGTGGCGGCACGTCCGTGGTCGGCGGAGTCACTCCCGACGTCTCCGCGCGACTACAACGGAGCGATCTCGCTCGACCTGCGCGCGCTCGATCGCGTGCTCGAGGTCGACGACGTGTCGCGCTCGGCGCGCATCCAGGCGGGCGCGACGGGCCCCGGCCTCGAGCGCCAGCTGGCCGAGCGCGGGCTGACGCTGCGGTTCTTTCCGCAATCGTTCGAGTACTCGTCGCTCGGCGGCTGGATCGCTACGCGCGCGGGCGGCCACTTCGCGACCGTGTGGACGCACATCGAGGACTTCGTCGAGTCCGTGCGCGCGATCACGCCCGTCGGCGTATGGGAGTCGCGGCGGCTGCCGGCGTCCGGAGCCGGCGTCAGCCCGGACCGCATGCTCGCCGGCTCGGAGGGGACCCTCGGCGTGATCACCGAGGCGTGGATGCGCGTCCAGCCGCGCCCCCGGCACAGGCGCTCCGCGGGCGTCCTGTTCGACCGCTTCGCCGCCGGCGCAGAGTGCGTGCGCGAGCTCTCGCAGTCGGGGCTGTATCCCGCCAACTGCCGTCTGATCGATCCGCGCGAGGCCGCCATGACGATGGCCGCCGACGGCTCCCGAGCGCTACTCGTGCTCGGCTTCGAGTCGAGCGATCACCCCGTCGAGGAGGCGATGGCGCGCGCGCTCGCGATCTGCGCCGAGCACGGCGGCGAGCTGCCCGCCGGCACCGACGGCGAGGCCTCGAGTGGCGGGCGCCTCGGCGGTCAACTCGTGGCGCGAGGCGTTCCTCGGCGCGCCATACATGCGCGACGTGCTCGTCGCCATGGGCGTGCTCGCCGAGACGTTCGAGACGGCGATCACGTGGGAGCGCTTCCCCGGCTTCCACGAGCGCGTCAGCGCGGTCGCCGAGGCCGCGCTGGACGAGGCGTGCGGCGAGGGCGGGCGCGTGACCGCGCGCTTCACGCACGTCTATCCCGACGGCCCCGCGGTCTACTTCACTGCGATCGCGCCCGCGCGCCGCGGCGAGGAGGTCGAGCAGTGGGCCCAGGTCAAGGCGGCCGTGTCCGACGCGATCATCGCCGAGGGCGGCACGATCACCCACCACCACGCCGTCGGCCGCGACCACCGCCCTTGGTACGAACAGCAGCGCCCGGCCCCGTTCGCAGCGGCGCTCGCCGGCGCCAAGGCGGCGGTCGACCCGGCGGGCGTGATGAACCCCGGCGTGCTGCTCGATCCCGCCGCTCGCCGTGCGAGGCCGGCGTCGCGATGAGGATCGCCGTGCTCGGGCCCGGCGGCGTCGGCGGGCTGCTCGCCGGCGCGCTCGAGCGCTCCGGCCAGCAGGTCACGGTCGTCGCACGCGAGTCGACCGCCGCGACGATCGCCGCGCAGGGCGTGCCCGTGAGCAGCGTCACGCTCGGCGACTTCACCGCCCGGCCTCGCGCGCTGGAGCGGCTCGACGAGCCGGTCGAGGCCCTGATCGTCGCCACCAAGGCAGCCGGCCTGCGCGACGCGCTGCGACGCATCGAGCGCGATCCGCCGCTCGTGCTGCCGCTGCTCAACGGGCTCGATCACATCGCGCGCGCTGCGCGAGCGCTTCGATCCGGCCAGCGTGCTCGCGGGGACGATCCGTGTCGAGGCCGACCGGCCGCGGCCCGGCGTCGTCGTGCACACGAGCCGCTTCCTGCTCGTCGAAATGGCCAGCCGCTACGACAGCGCGCGAGACGCGCATGCTCGCGCTGGGCGAGGCGCTCGACGCGGCCGGCGTCTCGGCGCGTGCGGACTGGCCGATCTCGCAGCGCTCGGAAGCCGCCGTGATGTGGTCCAAGCTCGTGCGCCTGAACGCGCTGGCCTGCACGACGAGCGCCTACGACAAGCTGCTCGGCGAGATCCGCGCGACGCCCGAGCTGCGCGCCGACCTCGTCGGCGCGATCGAGGAGGCCTGCGCGGTCGGTAACGCAGAGGGCGCCGACGTCGACGCGAGCAAGGCGATCGACGAGCTCGAGCGCGCGCACGACACGCTCGGCAGCTCGATGCAGCGCGACATCGCCGCCGGCCGCGCTCCCGAGGTCGACGCGATTCCCGGGTCGGTGCTGCGCGCCGGCAAGCGCCACGAGATCGCCTGCCCGACGATCGAGCGGCTGGTCGCGATGATCCTCGCGCGCATGGAGGCGAAGGCCGCTCAAGCACCTGGCGTGGAGGCGAAGCGGGCGTAAGCATGCGCCGGCTGGCGGCGCCGAACGAGCCGCCGCTCAGGACGTCTCGCCGGCCGGCGCCTCCGCGCTCTCGCGGTCGTGGCGCAGCACCTCCAAGCAGCTCGGCGTAGGGACCGACGAGGTAGGCGTCGTCGTCGGGCGCCAGGCGCGTGTCGCGCCGCGGCGGGTGCTCGAGCGCTGCCCGCGCCGGCCGCGCGGCGGATCGCGATCACGCGCACCGTGCCCGGCAGCTCGCGCATCGCCAGACCGTCGAGGCCGCCGCCGGCGCTCACGCGCAGGCGCGCCAGCAGGAACGGGTGGTTGCCCACGTAGAACGTGAACAGCACGTCGAGACCGAGCGCCGCGCCGACGAACCACGGCGCGGCGATCGCCGACGGTCGACCACACGTGGCGGAAGCCAAAGCTCTGCTCCAGGCGATGGCCGAGCTGGCGGTCGAACACGCGCAGCACGACCGGCACCTCGGCCCAGCGCTCGCCGAGCTGGTCGCGGACCGCCAGACCCGGTCTCGATGTTCGTGAGGTCGTCGGAGGTGAGGATCGCGACGGCCGCCGCCTCGTGACAGGTTGACCGGTCTCGAGCGTGCGCGCGAGCGTCGCGTCGCCGAGCACCAGCGGCGCCTGCAGCGCGCGCGCCTCCGACAGGTACGGGTTGCTCTCCATGCGCTCGATCACGACCACCTCGGCGCCGGCGGCGAGCAGCCCTTCGAGCACCTTCATGCCGACGCTGCCGAGACCCACGAGCACGACGTGGCCGCGCATGCCGGGGATTCGCCCGTGGCCGAGCGACTGCGCCAGGCGGCGGCTCGACGAGCGCGTTCGTGAGCAGCGCGAACAGCGTCGTCACGAGCGTCGTGCCGGCCACGATCAAGAAGATCCCGAACACCTCCATCGCGGTCGGCTGGCTCGCGAACGAGAAGTCGCCGAAGCCGACCGTCGCGACCGTCTCCACCGTGAAGTAGACGGCGTCGAGCAGCGGCAGGTGCGAGCGCCCGAGCGGCTCGCGGTAGCCGAAGTGCAGGACCAGCGCCGACGACGATCAGCAGCGACAGGCCGAGCGCGAGCGCCACGCGCAGCGGTCGGTCGACGATGCCCGCTGACCGTGCCCGTCACGGCGCTTGAGGAGGCTGCGCGCGCGCGCGTCGTCAGCGCCGGCGCCGGCCCGGCGCCGGGCTCGTGGCGAACCAGCCCCGCCGCGTCGAGCTCGGCGCGCGTGCCGAGCAGCGTCACGCGGTCGCGCGCCGACACCGGCTGGTCGCGTCCCGGGCAGGCGATCAGCTCGTCGTCGGCCTCCGTGACGACGCCGATCGGCGCGAGGCTCCCGTACAGCTCGCGCAGCGTGCCCGTCGCGCGGCGCGATCACCTCGGCGGCGACGAACGCGCTGCCGCCGAGCGTCGATCTCCCGCGCGCGCCGGCCGACGGCACGCTTCGACGACCGCCGGCGCGAACAGCGCCGCGACGTCGAGCACGCCGACCGAGCGCAGCACCTCCTCGACGGCGTGCGCGACCGACGGGTTGTCGAGGTCGGCGACCACGCGCACGTCGGGGCGCAGGTCGCGGATCAGCAGCACGGTCTCGAGCGTGCGCAGGTCGGTCGCTCTCCGCGCACACGACCGCCGAGGCGCCGGCGATGCCCGCCGTCGAACAGCGGCTCGGACAGATGTCCGCCGCGCGGCAGGTGCGGGATCCCCCAGCCGCGCACGATGCGCACCAGGCGCTCGTCCGGCTCGTCGCTGAGCACGACCACGCGCGCGCCGGCCAGGTGCAGCTGCTCGACCGTGCGCAGCGCCACGTCGTTGAGGCCGCACACGATCACGTGCCCGACCCACTCGCGGCAGGCGCGCGAGTCAGAGGGCGAGACGCTTACGGCCACGGGGCGTGAGTTTGCGCGCTCCTCACGGATGCTTGCCGTTGGCCCAGCGTCCAAAATCACCGCGCGCCAGTTGAGACGTGCGATACACGCGCCCGCGTAAGCGGGCCATCATCAAAAAAAGATCGGACGGCCGCTCAGCGCTCGAACGGATACGGCGCGGCGCCGGGAGCGACGCTCGGGACCGACTGCGTGGAGATCGCCTCGACGACCTCCTCCTCGACCTGCTCGCGCTCCTCGTCGTGCTGTCCGTCGCACAGCACGCGGAAGTTGCCCGTCACGCCGCTGTCGCCGTGAATCGTGATGCCGGGCAGGATCTCCTCGCCCTCCTCGAAGCCCAGCCGCTCCATGTCGAAGTGGGCCAGCCCGATGCCGTGCGCCGTGTGCGTCGGGTTCTCGCGGTCGTGCGCCGCCACCGCCTGCGCGAAGCGCTCGAGGTTCTTGGCGATCTTGCCCGTGCTCGACATCGCTTCCAGCAGGGTAGCGCTGAGCGCCTGTGCCGAGCGCTATAGATAGGGCGATGGCTTCCGCGCAACCAGTCGACGCCTCGCCCACGGGCGCCGGCGCAGGCCAGGACGACGGTGCGGCCGTGGTGATTCGCACCGCTGGCTTGCGCAAGGTCTACGCGGGCAGCCGACTTCGCCGCCGTGGACGGGCTCGACCTGAGCGTCCACGCGGGCGAGATATTCGGCCTGCTCGGTCCCAACGGCGCCGGCAAGACGACGACTGCGGGGATGCTCACGACGCGCGTGATCCCGACGTCGGGCTCGGCTCGCGTCGGCGCCATCGACGTGGTCGCGCAGCCGGCGCTCGCCAAGCAGCTGATCGGCATCGTCTCCCAGCAGAACACGCTCGACCGCCAGTTGAACGTTTGGGAGAACCTGTACTTCCACGGCCGCCTGTTCGGCATCTCAGCCGAGCGAGTCGCGGCGCATCGCCGACGAGTTGCTCGCGAAGATGCACCTGTCCAAATGGGCCAAGGCGTCGGTCTACGCGCTGTCCGGCGGAATGGCGCAACGCCTGATGATGGCGCGTGCGATCTTCCACCGCCCGGCGGTGCTGTTCCTCGACGAGCCGACCGCCGGCCTGGACCCGCAGAGCCGCCTCGCCCTGTGGGAGATCCTCGGCGAGCTCAACCGCGAGGGCCAGACGATCCTGCTGACGACTCACTACATGGAGGAGGCCGACGAGCTGTGCGATCGCGTGGCGATCATGGACCACGGCAAGATCCTCGCGCTGGACACGCCCGCCGCGCTGAAGCGATCGGTCGGCGCCGACACGATCGTGACCGTCAAGGCCGACGGCGACATGGACCAGCTCGCGCGACGCCTGCGCGAGTCGATCGGCGAGATCACGAACACGCGCGCGATCGACGGCGGCGTCGAGCTGCACGTCAGAGAGGCCGAGCGACTGGTGCCGCGCGTCGTCGTCGCCGCCGACGAGGCCGGCTTCGAGCTCGCCGACCTATCCGTCGCCGAACCGAGCCTCGAGACCGTGTTCATCACGCTGACCGGCAAGGAGCTGCGCGACTGATGGCCACGACCGCCTCGCCTGCGCGCCTTGCGCCGAGCGCGCGCATCACGATCGAGCCGACGCGCTCGGCCTTCGCCGCCGGCCGCTCGGCGCTGCGCGCGCTGATCCTGCGCGACCTGGTCGTGCTCAAGAAGAACTTCGGAGAGTTCGTGATCCGCACGCTCGTGCAGCCGTTCCTGCTCGTGTTCGTGTTCCTGTACGTGTTCCCCACGATCGGCCAAGGCGTCGGCGGGGGCGGCGGCAAGGTCGCCGAGTCGGCCTTCGCGACCGTGCTCGTGGCCGGCGTCGTCGGCATCTCGATCATGTTCCAGGGCATCCAGGCCGTCGCCATGGTGATGGCGCAGGAGTTCGGCTACACGCGCGAGATCGAGGACCGCGTGCAGGCGCCGTGCCCGATCTGGCTGGTCGCGGTCGCCAAGGTGCTGTCGGGCGCCACGCAGGGGCTGATCGCCGCGCTGATCGTGTTCCCGATCGCCGCCGTGATCCACGCCAGCGGCGTACAAGCGCACCTGACCGTGCACTGGGCTGTCGTGCTCACGCTGATCCCGCTGGCGTGCGTGACGATGACCTCGCTGGGGCTGCTGCTGGGCACGCTCTTCGAAGCGCGCAACCTCGGCCTGATGTTCGGCTTCGTCGTGCTGCCGTTGACGTTCCTCGGCGGCACCTACTACCAGTGGACCAAGCTCTCGCCGGTGCAGGTCGATGGCATCCACTGGCTGCAGATACTCGTGCTCGTCAACCCCTTGATCTACGTCACCGAGGGCATGCGCGCGGGTCTCACGCAGGCCTCGCACATGCACCTGTACATCGTCTACCCGGTGCTGATCGGCTTCTGCGCCACGTTCCTCGCGCTCGGCCTGCGCAAGTTCAGCTCGCGCGTGCTCTCGTGAGGCCCGAGATCGCGGCGTCGCTGGGCACCGCGGCCGCATAACGCGGCGATGCGCGCACGCATCCGCCTGCTGCTGTCGCTGCGCGTGCTCCCGTGGCGGGTGGCGCGCTTCTACTGGCGCGCGCGGCGCCGGGCGCTGCGCGCGGGCGATCGCTTCAGCCTCGACTCCGCCGCTCGACCGGCGGAGCTCGCTGAGCTGCTCGCGCTCGCCCGCGGACGCCTGCACGTCGTCGAGCTGGGCACCGGCACGGGCTGGAGCGCGATCGCACTCGCGCTCGCCGACCCGGCGCGGCGCCTGGTCAGCTACGACCCCAGCGCGCGAGGAGAGCGCGACGCCTACCTGCATATCGCCGGCCGCGCCGCGCGCGCGCGGTTGGAGCTGCGCGCCGAGCCCGACAGCGCCGGTCCGCACGACGGCGACCCGCCCGTCGAGCTGCTGTTCATCGACTCCGAGCACGAGCGCCAGCCCGCGCTCGGCGCGTTCCGCGCCTGGCGCGACGCGCTCGCGCCCGGCGCCGTGGTCGTGTTCCACGACTACGGACACCCCTCCTACCCGGGCGTGCGCGAGGCCGTCCGCGAGCTCGACCTGGCCGGCGAGCAGCGTGGCGGGCTGTTCGTCTGGCGTGCTCCCTGACGCGCCGCGCGGGGCGCTCGCTCGCGCCCCGTCAAGCGGGCGCGACGGTGTCCTCTGACGAGCTATCCGTCGTCTGATAGCGGGCGACGGTGAAGGCGATCAGAACGGGCACGTGCACGGCGTAGACGACGAGCGACAGCGTCAGCACGACCAACGGTCCACCCGCGAGGTGGTCGCGCACGAACGCGAACTCGATCATCCCCGCCGTGATCGCGTAGGCGAGCAGCGCCCACTTGGCGACTTCGAAGAAGCGGTGCCAAGCGAAGTCGGGCACGCGCGACAGCGCCAGCAGGTTGCCCGCGAGCAGCAGCGCGGATGCTGCCAGCAGCGCGATCGCAGGCGCCAGCGGCACGTGTTTGGGCAGGTGCGCCGACAGGTAGATGCCGCCGGCCACGATCAGCGCCAGCGAGGCCATGCCGACCTGGGTCACCGGCGGCAGTCGACGCTCGTTCATCCCACCGTTAGCTTGGCCATGATCACGAGCGTCGCCACCTGCATCAGCCCAGTCGCACCCGCGGTGTATATGAACCGCTTCATCAGCCGCTCGATCACCTGCGGATTGGGCTTCGGCTTCTTCAGCTCGACCAGCACCGCGATGTTCGCCGGCTCGAGCAGACCGAGCGCGATCACGGCCATGATCCCCACGACGATGAAGCTGGCCACCGTCCAGGCGTGGTTGTAGTAGCTCGACTGCACCGTGCCCAGATGAACTCCCAGCTGCCAGCCCGCCGCCAGCGTCGCCGTCACGATCGTCGGCATCAGCAGCACCATCTTCGGCATCAGTCGCGTCGTGAACTCGATCCGCGCCGGGATCGACAGCTTGCCCATGATCGGGCCGAGCACGAACCCCAGGAACAGGTCGATCACCGTCCACGAGGCGCCGCCGACGAAGTGAAAGAACGCCAGCGGCCACAGTTTGTTGGCCGCGATCGCCGCGACCAGCAGGATCAGCACCGCAGCCACCGCGATCAGGCCCTTGCGTGGGACGATTTCGAAGTCGGGTCGCTCGAGCGCCTGCGCAGGAGCCGCCTCCTGCTCTCTGACCCCCGTCACCGGCACCGCCACCCCAGCCATCGCGCAAACGATATCGCGACCCCGGGCGCCGGCGCGGGATGGGCGCGTGCGCTCGGCGGGAAGGACTCGGCCCGAGCGGCGTCTTGCTGGGTGGCAGCGTAGACCAGAAAGGAGCGGCCATGCAGCTATATCAAGAGTGCGAAGTGCCGAAGACGTTCGACCTCGCGGTAGGGGATCGGGTTCAACTGACCCACACCGGGCGCGTGTTCACGATCGATGGCGAGGACGTCGATCTCGACCTGTTTCACCTCGCCGGCCACGACGAGACGATCTGGCATAGTCGCCAAGAGTTGAAGCGCACCTAGGCGCTGCCCGCGCCGCTAGCCGTCGCGGTTGTGCGCGCCGCTGGGCGCTCAGTCGCACATCCGGTCGACTCCGGCGCTCACGAGCCCGATGATGCGATTGTTGCGACCTGGTGCGTCTCGCCGGCGTGCTCGCTCAGGCGGGCGGTTTGCTTGACGGCGAACGCAACGAGCACGATCGGCACGATCCAATTGAAGACAGTCGAGGCGCGATGGGTGTTGATCGCGCCGGCCAAGATGTGCGAGGGGACCATGAGCAGGAATACGAACCCCCAGATGGCCGTGATCCGGCGATTGACCGACGCGAAAGCCGGCGAGGACCAGAACTGCTCGGGTACCGTTTCCCGCGCGTACTGCGCGGTGAACGGTGTCAGCATCAGCGAGCCGAACGCGATCAGCGCGAGCACACCCGCGGCGACCGCGCGGGCGTAACGCGCCAGCCATTCATTGGTCGCCGCGTCAGCGTTTACCGCAACGATCGTGAAGCCGACGAAAGCGACGACCGCGCCGAGCTCGAGCAGCTTCGGGTGGCCTGCTCGAAGCGAAGGAAGGCTGATCAAGACCGCGGCGACGAGCGCGACGACGGCCGCCGCCTCGACTTCCCAGCGTCTGGCGATCACGCTGAACAGCACCCAGGGAACGAAGGCGATGTAGATGTTCGAGTGCGCCTCGTGCTGGCCTGCCGCTGCGGAATTCCCCCCGGCCATCTTGCGGCGAGTGTCGCAGATGTGACTCGCGCGTACGACTCTGTCGCGGGGCGTTCCTACGCAGCCGCTACGCCCGCGGGAACGACCTCTGCGAACTTAACCGTGTCGATGAACTGCCGGAAGCGCGCCAGCTTGCCGTCGCGGATCTCCCAGACGTGGACCGCCGGCTCGTCCAGGGCCTTGCCCGTTGCCTTGCCGGTGCCCGTGTAGCGGACGATCGCCGCGACGGTTGCGCCCGATGCGATGTACTCCTCGGGCGTGACCGCGAAGCCCTCAACGTCCGCTGCAATCGGGCCAAAGACGTTCTGTAGCACCGCCTCGCCGCTGCGGTACAGGCCCCCGTATGGCATGCCCTCGGCCTCGAACCATTCAACGTCGTCAGCGAATGCTCCGAGCACGGTGGGGATGTCGCCTTGGGCGAACGCGCCGTAGATGCCCTTGACGAACTCGACGTTCTGCTCGCTCATGTCTCCCCCTTGGTTGGCGCAGCTGGAATCCTGACCGTACTCGAACGTCAGGTCTCGCGCCCACTCCTACAGACCGGGGCGCGACCCACGCACTACGGCTGCTCGATGATCTCGACGCGATAGCCATCGGGATCGCGCACGAAGCAAAGCCGCGAGCCGCCCTCGCGCACGGAGTACGGGGGCTTCTCGGGCTCGATGTCCTGCTCGGCGAGCCTGGCCAGCGTCGCGTCGAGATCGTCGGAGGTGATCGCGATGTGGCCGTAGCCGGTGCCGATCTCGTAGGAGTCGACGCCGAAGTTGTAGGTCAGCTCGAGGCGCGGCATGTCGCCGTCGCCGGGCTGGTTCATGAACACGTTGACGGCCTCGTCTTTGATCGGGATGCGGCCGATCTCCTCGAAGCCAAGCGCGTTGTAGAAGGCCACCGAGCGCTCGATGTCGGTGATCCGGTAGCAGGTGTGGATCAGGGCCATGCGGCGAGTCTATGAGAAGCCTCGCGCCCGCGCCAGGGTCGGCGCTCCCGGGCAGCGCCCCGCCGTGTGCGCTGACATCGCGCCGGCGGCCGACGGCTCGACCGGCCGGGCGACCCTATACTCGGCCGGCGTGCGAACCCTGATCGTCGGTCACGGTGGGCGAGAGAGCGCCCTTGCCGCCCGCATGGCGGAGCACAGCGAGCTGTACGCGTTCGTCGGCCACCGAACCCGTCGCTCGGCGCGCTACGCGCGCGGTCGGGCGGGAGAGTCAGGTCGGCGACGTGCTGGACGCCGGCGCGGTGGCCGCGTTCGCGCGCGCGAACGAGATCGACGTCGCGATGGTCAGCGCCGACGAGCCGCTGGCGGCCGGCGTGGTCGACGCGCTGCTCGCGCAGGGCACGCGCGCGGTCGGCCCGACGCGGGCGGGAGCGGAGATCGAGTGGAACAAGGCGTTCGCGCGCTCGCTGCTGGCCGAGGTCGCGCCGGAGGCGGTGCCGCGAGCTGCGCGTCGTGCGCGAAGCCGGCGAGGTCGAGCGAGGCGATCGCCTCGTTCGGCTCGACGCCGGTCGCCGTGAAGCCATCTGGGCTGACGGGCGGCAAGGGCGTCAAGGTGATGGGGCCGCACCTGGCCAGCCACGACGAGGCGCGCGACTACGCGAGCAGCCTGCTCGGCCAGCGCGCAGCAGCGGCGAGTCGGTGCTGATCGAGGAGAAGATCGTCGGCGCCGAGTTCACGATCCAGGCGATCAGCGACGGGCGCACGGTCGTGTTCCCGAACGTCGACCTACGACTACCCGTATCCGCTACGACGGCGACGAGGGACCCGGCACGGGCGGCATGGGCTCGCTGTCGATGCCCGGCGCGACGCTCCCGTTCATGACGCGCGAGCACTACGAGCAGGCGTGCTCGATCATCGAGCGGGTGATCGCGCGGCTGTCGGCGCAGGGGCGGCATTTCAGCGGCGTCATGAACAGCGGCTTCTTCGCGACCGCCGACGGCGTCAAGGTGATCGAGTTCAACGCGCGCTTCGGCGACCCCGAGTGCATGAACATCATGAGCCTGTTCGACGGCGACTGGCCGCGAGGTGATGGAGCGCATCTGCGCCGGCGAGCTCACGCGCCGCCGACGTGCCGCTGCGCGAAGAGGCGTCGCTGGTGCTCTACCTCGTCTCGCCCGACTACGCGCTGCGGGCACGCGCGGTCCGCGCCGGTACGAGTTCGCGCTCGACGTGGCCGCGATCGAAGCAGGCGGGCTGCGACGTGTTCTTCTCCTCCGCGGTCGCAGATCGCGGAGAACACGTACCGCACCGTCGGCACGTCGCGCGCGGTCGCGCTCGGCGACGACCGCGCCGACGCTCGAGCAGGCGCGCGCGCGCGGGTCGTCGCGTGCGCCGCCTCGGTGGGCGTGCTCGAGTGGCGCCGCGACGTCGGCGACGAGCGCTACCTGACGGGGGCTCGTCGAGCGCTGGCTCGTCAGGCTCGCAGCCGCTGCTCCGAACGCGCTGCATTCGTGCAAGGATGGCGCGCGATGATCGTCGAGCGCTCGATGCATCCGCAGTTCCTGTCGAACACCTACCTCGTCGCCGACGGCGAGGGCGGCCCGGCCTTCTTCATCGACGCGGGCGGTCCGGTCGAGCCGCTGATCGAGGCGGCCGAGCGGCTCGGGCTGACGCCCACGCACGTGCTGCTGACCCATCACCACTACGACCACGTGTGCGACGTCGGCGAGCTGCGCGAGCGCTGGCCGCGAGCTCGAGGTCCTGATCAGCCCGACCGAGCGCGAGCTGCTCGAGCGCGGCCGGGCAGCCGGACGCAGGAGCGTGCGCGGCGGACGCTCGGCACGGTCGAGGCCGGCGAGACGCTGCGCTTCGGCGCGCTCGAGGTGCGCCCGCTGCACACGCCCGGGCACACCGCGCGGGATGCTCTCGTTCCTCGTCGGCGAGCGCCGGCGACGAGGCCGCCGCCGGCGCGATGGCGCCGAGCGCCCGCTCGGCGAGCGCGGCGCCAGGCGGGTTCACCGGCGGCGAGGCCGTGGTGTTCACCGGTGACACGCTGTTCAAGAACTCGGTGGGCGGCGTCAAAGCACCGGGCCACACGACCTACACGGACCTGCGGGACTCGATCATGGGCACGCTGATGGAGCTGCCGCCCGAGACCGTCATCTACCCCGGCCACTCCGGCGCGACGACGGTCGCGCAGGAGTGGGACTCGAACGCGTTCATCCGCGTGTGGCGCGGCCTCGACCGCGAGGGCTCGCGAGCGCGTGCACGGCGCTCGGCGAGCCGGCGACGCTCGTGCTGCTGGGCGAGGACTACGACGGCGGCACGAAGGCGTGGGTGCGCTGGAGGACGGCTCGGACGACATCGTGCCCGGCTCGCGCGTCGAGCAGCGGCGCTAGACGCGCGCACGCGAACTCGCGCACGTCGGCCGTGCCGCCTGCGAGCTTCGTAGCATGCAGGTGCATGGCGCGCGAGAGCGAGAAGATCCCGACCTCGCGCGCGCGGCGCACCGCGACGGTCGCAACGCTCGCGGCGAGCGAGGCCGTCAAGCAGTTCGGCACGCGCGCCGCCAACGTGGCGCGCGGCGAGGAGGCCTCCGAGGAGGCCATGGCGCAGGCGCCAGCTGGAGACCGCCAAGCAGATCGTCGCGGCGCTCGGGACGATGAAGGGCGCCGCGATGAAGCTCGGTCAGGTGATGTCGTTCCTCGACGTCGGCCTGGTCGCCGGAGGAGCATCGCGAGGAGTTCCAGCGCGAGCTCGCAAAGCTGCGCGACGCCGCGCCGACCGTGTCGTTCAAGCAGATGCGCGCGGTGATCGAGGATGACCTCGAAGAGCCGATCGTCGGAGGTCTTCGCGTCCTTCGAGGAGGAGCCGATCGCCGCCGCCTCGATCGGCCAGGTCTACCGCGCGACGCTGCACGGACGGGCGCGAGGTGGCGGTCAAGGTGCAGTACCCGGGGGTCGCCAGCGCCGTGCGGGCGGACCTGCAGAACCTGGACATGATCATGCGCCTGCTCAAGCGGATGACGCCCGGGGCTCGACGTCAAGGCGATCGCCGAGGAGATCAAGGAGCGGATCGTCGAGGAGCTCGACTACGAGCTCGAGGCGCAGAACCAGCGCTCGCTCGCCCGCATCTTCGCCGGCCACCCGTTCATCGTCGTTCCCGAAGTCGTCAGCTCGCCTGTCGCGCGAGCGCGTGCTCGTCAGCGAGTTCGTGCACGGCGTCGGCTTCGAGGAGCTCAAGGGCCGCCCGCAGGCGGAGCGCGACAGGCTCGGCGAGATCGTCTTCCGCTTCTTCCTCGGCTGCCTGTACCGCCACCGGCAGTTCTCCGGCGATCCGCATCCGGGCAACTTCCTGCTGCTCGACGACGGGCGCGTGGCGTTTCTGGACTTCGGCCTGTTCAAGCGAATGGACGCCGGAGCCGGTGGAGCTCGAGCTGGCCGCCCAGCGCGCCGTCGTCGAGGGCGACGCCGCCGACGCTGCACCGACTGCTCGCCGAGTCCGGCTTCCTGCCCGAGCCCGAGCGCGTGGACCCCGAGCATCTGCTGGCGTTCATCGAGGACGCGATCTGGTGGTACACGACGGCCGACGAGACGGTCCAGCTGTCGCCCGGAGATCGCCACGCAGGTGATGATCGAGAGCTCGGACCCGCGCTCGAGCCACTTCCGCGAGATGCGCCACCAGGACATGCGCCCGGAGCACCTCTTCGGCCGGCGCATGGAGATGCTCACCCTGGCCGTGCTCTCGCAGCTGCGCGCGAGCGCCAACTGGCACAGGATCGCGCGCGAGTGGATGTACGGCGACGCGCCCGTCACCGAGCTCGGTCGCGAGGAGGCGGACTTCTACGGGCGCAGCGGCGTCGGCGCCGCGCGCTGACGGCGCGATCGCGAACCTCAGAATCTCGCGGCGTAAACGTAGGAGTCCTCGACGCAACACAGGCTCTCACGCCCTTCGTTGCTCACGTCTCGCGTCGGGATCCAGAACACGGTGTGCGCGGTGTGCCCGGAATAGCCGAATACGCCGCGACGTGGGGACTTTTCGCCGGCGATGTACATCGGTAGGCTCGGAAGCTGCCACGTGCGGCGCATTCCGCTGTTCAGCCGGTATGCCGAGAGGGACCCGTGTTCGATCGCATCGGCGCTTTCATCAAACGCGTAGTACGAGAAGCCGATGTCCCACGTCAGCAAACCGTCGCGCAGGTCGAAGCTGCTCGGCACGCCCGGTTGCAGCGCCTGCCTGGTTGGGGGAGCGCCTTCCGGTCCTTGAAGCTTCACGTGCCTCGTTGGTTCCACCGGGCCGGCTAGGACGATTGGGCGGCGGTGGCAGCGTTGGAGCACGATGTGCTTGAGGTCCCGCGTGACGCGGGCGAGACGGCCGCCTTCATACGCGAAGCCGTCGCCGTTGCTTTCCAGGCGGTTTTCCTTGAGGAGCTCGCCGCGCAACGGCCGGCACACCGGCTGCACGACGCCGTAGCGCTGCAGGCGGGTGCATACAGCCGGCGTCGAGCTGACGGTGACGGCTGCGGTGACGGGATCGTAGGAGGCCAGGCACGGCGGCGTAGGCGTTCCTTCGTAGGCCTCGACGTCACCTGACCCCACCCAGTCCCAACCGAAGCCTTCGGGCAAGAGCACGCTTGCCCCCGTGCGGGGATCTAGCAGGCGCTGGACCTGCTGGCGCGACTGCGCCTGCGCCTCGCGTTCTGCATCCGTCTCTTCTTCGACCTTGAACCGTTCTCCGCAGCGGCGCAGTTCACGCAGGAACGCGACGAAGCAGCCGTTGCGCACTTCCTTGAAGCAGGAGACGAGAAATCCCGCGCCTCCGGCGACCCGATCGCCCCGCTCCTGCGCGGATTCGGCGTCGGCGAGCACGCACCCAGGCATGTCGGCTTCTCGGCGCCGCCCTGTCTCCGTGTCGAAGATCACGACCGGGCTCAGCGGCGTCCGCTGCCATGCCGCGTAGCGGGCGCCGTCGGTGGCGAAGCTGCTCACGCTCGCGACCAGCCGATGCAAGCCCGACGCGGCCGCCGGAGCGGCGAAGACGGCGAGCGTCGCGAGCACGACGAGCAGGCCGAGAAAGGTCCGTCGCCCGGGTCGCGAGCGAACCGCTCTGCCACCGCCGGCACGGCCGTGTTTGGCGCCCATGCTTGACTTCAACCGCCGGCCGATGCACACGATGCGCTCGGGCTCGACGACGCACGAGATTCTGCATACGCGTACGACCCTGGCCGAAATCGCCGCTTGCAGGGATAATCGTGTCGATGGACAGCCCCATCAAGCACGCCGTGCTCGATCAGCGCCTGACCGTCATCCTCGAGGCGCTCGCCGAGGCGGTGACGATTCGCGGTCGCGACAACCACATCGTGTACGCCAACCGGGCGGCGCTCGATCGGCTCGACCTGTCCTCGGTCGAGGAGCTGCGTGAAGCAGACCCGCGGGCTCTGATGGGCCCGTATGAGACGACCGACGAGCAGGGTCGTGCGATCGGCATGGAGGATCTTCCCTCGGTCCAGCTGCTGCGCGGCGAGCAGCCGGAGCCGCTGCTGATGCGCTCGGTCAACCGTGACAGCGGCGAGGAGTCCTGGGTGCTGCTGAAGGCGACCGCGGTGCGTGAGGAGGGCGGGCAGATCGAAGCGGCGGTGACGATCATCGAGGACGTCACGGCTGCCAGGCGCGCGACGCTGCGCGTCGAGTTCCTGGCGCGCATCGGCGAGCTGCTGGCGTCTTCGCTCGACTACCAGCAGACGCTGCGCAACGTCGCCGGCCTCGCCGTGCCGCAACTCGCCGACTGGTGCGCGGTCGACCTGTTCGACCCCGACGGCACGCGTGAACCCGTCGCGATCGCGCACGCGCGCCCGGAGAAACTGAAGACCGCCGAGCGCCTGCGCGCCTACGAACCGGAGCAGCTCGACCCCGAGCAGGGGCTCGGCAGGGTGCTGCGCACGGGCGAGACGCTGTGGTACACGCAGATCCCCGACGAGCTGCTCGTGCAAGCGGCTTCCGACGACGAGCACCTGCGCCTGCTGCGCGAGGTCGGCATGCGCGCGGTGCTGATCGTGCCGCTGTCGATCGGCAGCCGCACGATCGGCGCGCTGACGATGGTCAACTCCGAATCGGGGCGCAGCTTCGACGCGGGAGACGTCGAGTTTGCCGAGCAGATCGCCGCACGTGCGGCGATGGCGGTCGAGAGCGCGCGCCTGTACAGCGAGCGCTCGCAGATCGCGCGCACGCTGCAGAGCAGCCTGCTGCCGGAGGCGGTCCCCGACATACCCGGCTGGGAGGTGGCGGCGCTGTACCGGCCGGCCGGTCAGGAGAGTGAGGTGGGCGGCGACTTCTACGACTTCTGGGAGGTCGACGGCGACTGGCTGATGATGATCGGCGACGTGACCGGCAAGGGCGTCACGGCGGCGGCCGTCACCTCGCTCGTTCGCCACACCGCGAAGGCCGCCTCCGAATTCGACGCGCGACCGGCGCAGATCCTCGCTCGTGTCGACGCTGCGCTGCGACGTGGTCCGACGGTCTCGCTGTGCACCGCGCTGTGCCTGCGCATCACGCGCGAGGGCGCGACGCTGGCCGTCGCGGGCCACCCGCTGCCGCTGCGCGTTCGCGATGGAGGCGTCGAGGAGGTCGGTCGGCATGGCACGCTGCTGGGCGCACCGATTGGCAAGAGCTGGGCGGAAACCGACATCGCGATCGAGCCCGGTGAGACGCTGGTTGCGTTCACCGACGGCGTCACCGACGCGATCGGGATCGACGGCGAGCGCTGGGGGACCGATCGCCTCAGCCAGGCGCTCGCGGGCGCCACCGACGCGCAGCCGCAGGCGCTGCGTCGACGCCTCGTCGATGCGCTCGACGAGTTTCAGGTCGGCGCCCAGGCTGACGACACGGCGATCGTGATCATGCGCCCAGTGTTGACGCGGCCGTCTGACGACACCGGCCGCCAGCTGTCGGGCGTCGGCGCGCGGGGAAACGGGTAAGGAGAGAACCGTGGGCCAGACGCCGTTCGAGATAGACAGCGCCAGCGCGGGGGAGGCCGGACGGCTGACGCTGTCGGGCGAGATCGACCTGGCGACCGTCGCGCGCGTGGAGCAGGCTGTCGAAGCGCTGCTCGCCGGCGGCGTTCGTGCCCTCGTGATCGACCTCGCTCGCGTCAGCTTCATCGACTCCTCGGGGCTGCGCCTGTTCATCGTGCTCGACCAGCGCGCCGCTTCCGAGGGGTGGAGGCTCAGCCTGACACGACCGCAGAAGCAAGCGATGACCGTGTTTCGCGTCAGCGGCGTGGTCGACAGCCTGCCGTTCGCCGAGGATCGGACGCCGGCGTGACGGCGCGTTCCTCCAAGGATGCGGCGCCCGCTCAGGGCCGGGGCTCCTCGCAGGTCGAGTTGCAGCTCACGCTCGAGCGCACGGTGCAGGCGCCTGCGATGGCGCGCGCCGCAGTCGCGCGGCGCTGCGACCAGCTCGAGCTCGACGCCTCGCTGACGCAGTCGCTGATCCTGCTCGTGTCCGAGGTCGTGAGCAACGCCGTGCGGCACTCGAGCGGCGACCCCGCGGCGCCGATCGAGCTGTCCGCCTCGTTCGGCGAGCGGACGATTCGCGTGGCCGTAACCGACGCGGGCCACGGCTTCACGCCGCGCCCGCGCGATCCGACGCGCACGCACGACGGCTACGGGCTGTACCTGCTCGAGAAAGTGTCTTCGCGCTGGGGCGTCGAGTCCGAGGGCGACACCAAAGTCTGGTTCGAGCTGCCGCGCGGCGGCTGAGCCCGTCTCCTGCGCGGCCCGGTGCGCTACAGCTCCTGGATCTGCACGAGGCTGGTCGTCCCGGGACGGCCGGATGGGAGGCCCGCGGTGATGCCCACGCGGGCGCCGGTCTTGCACCAGCCGAGCTCGACTACGCGCCGCGCGGCGTCCGCGATCAGCGCCTCGGTCGTCTCGTGACGGCGCATCGAGGCTGCCTGCACGCCCCACATCAGCGCGCAGCGCCGCACGGTCTCTTTGCCGGGGGACAGCGCGTAGATCGGCACGGTCGGGCGGTGCGCGGAGACGAGCCGCGCCGAGCGCCCGGACAGCGTCGGCACGATCAGCGCGTCGAGCCGCAGCTCGCGCGCGGCGACGCTGAGGTTGTGCGCGATCGTGTAGGCGGGGTCTGATTCGGTACGGCGCACGCGCGAGTCGTTCCAGCGCTCGTACGGGGCGATCGCCTCGGCTTGCACGGCGACCGAGGCCATCATCGCGACCGCCTCGACGGGGTAGTTGCCGATCGCCGTCTCCTGCGAGAGCATCACGGCGTCCGTGCCGTCGAGAATCGCGTTGGCGACGTCGGCCACCTCGGCGCGGGTCGGACGCGAGGAGGCGACCATCGAGTCGAGCATCTGCGTGGCGGTGATCGACGGTCGCGCCATCCAGCCGGCGAGCTCGAGCAGCTGCTTCTGCACGATCGGCACTCGCTCGATCGGCAACTCGATCCCGAGATCGCCACGCGCCACCATCACGCAGTCGGCCACCTTCAGGATCTCCGCCGCGCGCTCCACCGCCTGCGGCTTCTCCATCTTGGCGATCAGCGGCAGGCGCGTGTGCTCGCGCACCGACTGCACGTCCTCGGGCCTCTGCACGAAGGACAACGCGACCATGTCGACGCCGATCGACTCGCCGTGTCGCAGCAGCTCGAAATCCTCCTCGGGCAGCGACGGAAGCGACTCGACCGGACCGGGGATGTTGAGGCCCTGGCGCGAGGCGACCGCGCCGCCGACCTCGACCGCGACTTCGACCTCGCGGCTGGAGGCGCGCACCTCGACGACGCGCAGCCGCACCGAGCCGTCTGCCAGATACAGCACCGCGTCCTTCTCGAGCGCGTCGGCGAGGCCCTCCCACGAAACGCTCATGTTGTGTGAGTCGCCCTCGGCCTCGCGTCCGTTTGCCGAGAACGTCAGGTGGTCGCCGGGCGTCAGCTCGACGACGCCGTCGCGCAACGGTCCGATGCGCAGCTTCGGACCGGGCAGATCCTGCAGGATCGCCACCGGCCGCCCCGCGCGCCCGGCCGCGTCGCGCACACGGCGCACCGTCTCGGCGTGCTCGTCGAGCGTGCCGTGCGAGTAGTTCAGGCGGGCGACGTCCATGCCGGCCTCGACCATGCGCAGCAGCGTGTCGGGCTCGCGCGAGGCGGGCCCGATTGTGGCGACGATCTTGGTGCGGCGCATCGCAGCCACGGTAGCGGTCGGCACGCCGGTGCGCGGCGGCTGCAGGCGTAGCATCAGTGGCATGCTCGGACCCACGCGTCCG
Source organism: uncultured Solirubrobacteraceae bacterium (assembly GCA_963846205.1). Lineage (GTDB taxonomy): Bacteria > Actinomycetota > Thermoleophilia > Solirubrobacterales > Solirubrobacteraceae > Palsa-744. Next base: position 465,714 of record CAWJVB010000009.1, read on the forward strand.
CTCCCACGCGTCGGCGCCAAGGCACGCATCGCGCACTTCGGCGGCGGCTTCGAGATCGGCACGGTGGTCGGCGTGCACGAGCAGGGACATCGCGTGGAGGTGCGCGGCGAGAGCGGCGACGAGTTCGAGTTCGTGCTGAACGCCGCGACGGCGCGCTTCGTGCTCGCCGGCAGCGCGCAGGGCCCGCGCCTGGAACTGCTCGGCTAGCGACCGCGTCGATCGGCGGCGAGCGGCCGCGGCGCGGGGGCTATGGCGCCTGCACGTCGGGAAAGTGCTCGGCGCAATGCTCGCGCAGCGTCTCGCGCACCCACGCGCGTTCCTGCGGCGAGGCGGCGCGGAAGCGAGCGAGCAGCTCGCGCTGGCGCTCGATCGGCGCGCCGGCGATGCTCCAGCGCACGGCCAGCCGCTCGAACAGCAGCTCGGCGGCGCGCTGCCACACGTCGTCTTGAATGGCGGACGGCCGAGCGCCGGCGCCGGCGAGCATCTGCGCGTACTCGCGCCGCGCGGCAGGCTTGAACGAGCCACGCAGCGTCAGCACGTTGCCGTCGGCGTCCGTGTAGTCGCAGTCCGGTGCGCGCAGCCGCTGAGGCGCCCGGTCATGCCGAGAGCCCGGGTCGCGCTGCGAGTTGCGCCGGCGCTTTCCCTTGCCCACCTGGCCCTCGCGCGGCCGCCGGGCGCGCTCAGAGCTCGGCGGCGCGCTCGAGCTGCGAGCGCACGTCGCCGGTCAACGGCTTGGCGTGGCCGGGCCACGCGGCGGCGGGCTCGAGCGCGGCCAGCTTGCGCATGCTCGCGCGCGCCTGCTCGGTGTCGAAGTTGTATCTGTCCTCGGGCAAGTGCGGCGCCGAGTCGCGACCCCACATGTCGATCGTGTAGAAGCAGTCGCTGCTCAGTGCGAGGCGGTCGGATTCACGCCACAGCGCGATCTGCCCGGGGGCGTGACCGGGGATCTCGACGACGCGAAAGCCTGCTACCTCGTCGCCCTCGGCGAGCGTGCCGACGATCTCCACGGGCCCACCGTCCCACGCGTACCGGTGCATCAACTTGTGCATCTGACGCTGCGGGAAGGGCAGGTGCGAGAGGCCTTCGGGCCAGTAGCGAAAGCCGCCGCTGCCTTCGGCGTCCTCGACTTCAGCGGCATGGCAGAAGACGGGCGCGCCCAGCCGGGGCGCCGCGCCGCGGTGATCTGTGTGCGCGTGCCCGAGCACGATCCTCGAGATGCCGCCGCGCCTGGCGCCCGCGCGAGCGAGCGAGCGAGCCATCGTGCGTGCGCCCGCGTCGAACATCGTCAGCTTGCCCGCGTCCTCGATCAGGTACACGTTGCAGCGTCCCGGCTGGCCCTGCACGATCCACACGCCCGTGGCGATCAGCTCGGCGTCGCCGCCGGTCAAGCGCGTCGCCAGGCGGGTCCTTACGTTGAAAGCGCTGGTCAGCCGCTGGTCTGCGAGCGAGCCCCGCGCCGGGATCATGCCGAGCTGGCGTGGCAGCGAGATCGAGTCGGGGTACGCGTCGTTGGACTGGATCAGGCCGTCCTTGACGCTGACCAGGTCGACGCCGTCGATCGCGAAGCGGTCGCCGGTCGGCTCGATCCCGCCGAGCGTGCCCGGCCCGGCGAACGTGCCGGTCATGCGCCATTGCACGACGCAACGCTCCTCCTGCGTCGTCGTCGAGACGATCTCGAAGGCCACGTCGGGCGAGGCGTCGAGCACCTCTCCGAGAAACGCGCGCACACCCTCGGGGGCGAGTACGTCCATCTGGCCGCGGACGTTGTCGCGGCCGCCCTCGGCCCACAGCGCGACAGCGCCGTCGAGGTCGCGCGCGCCGATCAACTCGAAATAGCGGCGCGCGACGGACTCGGGCGAGCTCTTGGTGATGCGCCGCCGGCCGGAGCGCGCCTGGCGGACGTTGGCAGCGGCCTGCTCGACCTTCGTTGCAGTCTTGCTCGTGCCCCGGTCCCCCTGCTCAGCCATCGTGCCTCCTCTACTACGCCGCTGGAGATGCGTAGTCTAGTCTGCGCCAGGTGGCCGAGGCGAGAGATCGCACCGCTGCACCCAAGGCGCCGAGGGGGGCGGCGCGCCGCGAGCTGGGCAGGGGCGAGCGCGTGCTGCCGGGGGTGTTCCGCCTGCGCCTGCCGCTGCCGTGGCCGGGCGTTCCCCACTGCAACGCGTGGGCGATCTCCTCGGGCGACGGCTTCGTGCTGTTCGACACGGGCATGAACCAGCCGGATTCGCTGGCGAACCTCGAACGCGCCCTGGCGATGTGCGGCCTGCGCTTGGAGGAAACGCGCCTGATCGTGTGCACACATGCCCACTCCGACCACTGCGGCCAGGCGCCGGTGATCGCCGAGCGAGCCGGCTGCGACATCTGGATGCATCCCAGCCACGAGCTGCTCAACAGCATGATCGAGGATCCCGACGCCGTGTTCGCCAGGCGACTGGAGGTGGCCCGCCAGAGTGGCGTTCCGGCCGCGCCGCTGCAGCGCTACGCGGAGGAGCGCAAACCGCGCGAGACGGGCTTCGCCGGCGTGATCGAGCCGGCGCGCGAGCTGCTGGGCGGGCGTAACAGTGGACACCGACCTGGGCGAGTGGACCGTTTACGAGACGCCCGGCCACTCCCCCTCGCACGTCTGTCTGTTCCAGCCCGAGCGGCGCCTGATGATCTCCGGCGACCACCTGCTCGGACGCATCTCGCTGTACTTCGAGTACGGCAACTCGCCGGACCCGGTCGGCGAGTTCCTGCACTCGCTCGACGTCGTCGAGCGGCTCGGCGCGCGCCTGTGCCTGCCGGGCCATGGGCGCACGTTCGCCGACGTGCATGCGCACATCGAAGGCAACCGCAAGCTCGTGCACGAGCGCCTGGACAGCGTCTCGCGTGCGCTCGAGCAGGGACCGCTGAGCGCCTTCGAGGTCGTCCCGCACGTGTACGGCGACGCGCTCTCGGAGCAGAACGCGCAGTGGCTGCTGTCGGAGGTGCTCAGCTACCTGACGCACCTGCTCGCGCTCGGGCGCGCGCGCTCGGTCCCCGGCGAGCCCGAGCGCTGGGCTGCATAATTGACAGATGCGCATCAACGAGATCCTGGCCGCGGAGACGCCCGTCTTCTCCTTCGAGTTCTTCCCGCCGAGGACCGAGGCGGGCGAGCAGAACCTGTATGCGGCGCTCAGCGAGCTGAAGCCGTTGCAGCCGTCGTTCGTGTCGGTCACCTACGGCGCCGGCGGCTCGACGCGCTCCAAGACGATCGAGATCGTCAAGCGCATCCGCGAGGACTTCGGCCTGGAGGCGATGGCCCACTTCACGTGCGTCGGCGCGACCGTGCCGGAGCTGCGCGCGACGCTCGACGAGATGCGCAGCGCGGGCATCGACAACGTGCTCGCGCTGCGCGGGGACCCGCCCGCTGGAGAGGAGGCGTGGACGAAGACCGAGGGAGGCCTCGAGTACTCGCACGAGCTGGTCGAGCTGATCGCGGGCGACTACGAGTTCGCGATCGGCGCGGCGTGCTTCCCGGAGACGCACATCCACGCCGACAGCCCCTGAGTCCGATCTCGAGCACCTCGGCGCGAAGGTTCAGGCCGGCGTGGACTTCCTGATCACGCAGCTGTTCTTCGACAACGACTTCTATTTCGATTTCGTGAGGCGCGCGCGTGCCGCCGGCATCGCCGTTCCGATCATCCCGGGGATGATGCCGATCACCCAGGTGGGCCAGATCGAGCGGATGGCGAAGATGTGCGGCTCGGCGATCCCAGACGCGCTGCGCAAGGAGCTGCATGCACGCGAGGATCATCCCGAGGCCGTGCTCGACTTCGGCGTGGCGTACGCGACCCTGCAGTGCGCCGAGCTGCTCGCCGCGGGTGCGCCGGGCATCCACTTCTACACGCTCAACCGCTCGCCGGCGACGCGCGCGATCCTCAGCGCGCTGAAGCTGGCGCGGCCTTGGGAGCGGGCGATCTACCCGGCCTCGATCTCCAGCCCCTCGGCCACGCGCGGCGAGCCGTCGGGCGCGTCGTAGCGAACGTCCACCGAGTCGTTCTGGCGGTAGGTGCCGACGCCCCACGCGCCGAGTAGCCAGCGCCAGCCGCTGATCCTGTCCTTGCGCAGGTCCTGCTCGAACACGAGCGCGCCTTCGCGCACCGAGAAGTCCCTGCCGAGCTGCTGCGGGACCCCGTTCAGGTACACCTGATATGGGTCGCGCACCTCACGCGGCAATTGCACCCTCGATTTTCCCATCGTGCGGATTATGCACGCGACGGGCGCGTACCCTGCGCCGGACGGACGCGTACTCTGCGCCGGGGTGAGCGAGATTCCGTACACCGTTCGTCGCTCCACGCGCGCGCGGCGCGTGCGCGTGAACGTGCACGCCCACGCGGGCGTCGAGGTCGTGCTGCCCACGCGCGCCCCCGAGCGCGCGGCCGCCGCCGCCGTGCGCGAGCTGCGGCCGTGGATCGAGCGGCGGCTGGGTGAGGCGCACGAGGCGCTGGCGCGAGTCGCCGCGCGCGCAGGCACGGTGCCCTATCTGGACGACTCCCTGCAACTCGTCCCGCAGCCGAACCGCACGCGCGTGCACCGTGACGGTGAGCGCCTGCTGGTTCCCGACAGCGATCCGCAGCCGGCGATCGAGCGCTTCTACCGGCGCGCGGCCCGCGCCGAGATCGCGCCGCGCCTGGATACCGCCAGCGAGCTGGCGGGCACGCCCTACCGCGACCTGTCGATCCGCGCTCAGCGCACGCGCTGGGCGTCGTGCTCGGCCAACGGCAGCATGAGCTTCAACTGGCGCCTGCTGCTGGCGCCCGCACGCGTGCTCGACTACGTGATCTGGCACGAGGTCTGCCACCTGCAGGTGCTGGACCACTCGCCGCGCTTCTGGGCGCTACTCGAGCGGCGGTGGCCGGGCTACCGCGAGGATCGCGAGTGGCTGCGGGCCAACGGGGCGACGCTGGTCCTGTAGCGGCCGCGTGCGCAGCCCGGCGCATCGATCAGCTGCGCTGATCGATCGGGACGTAGTCGAGGTCGCGGTCGCCGGTGTAGATCTGGCGCGGGCGTGCGATCTTCTGCTCTGGGTCCTCGACCATCTCCTTCCACTGCGCGATCCAGCCACTCGTGCGACCGATCGCGAACATCACCGGGAACATCGACACGGGCAGGCCGAGCGCCTCGTAGATCAGGCCCGAGTAGAAGTCGACGTTCGGGTACAGCTTGCGCGAGGTGAAGTAGTCGTCGTCGAGCGCCCGCTTCTCCAGCTCGGTGGCGACGTCCAGCAGCGGGCTCTTGCCGCGCACCTCGAACACGTCGTCGAGGTATTTGCGAATGATGCGCGCACGCGGGTCGTAGTTCTTGTAGACGCGGTGGCCGAAGCCCATCAGCCGCTCGTTGCCCTGCTTGACGCCCTCCAGGAAGTCGGGGATGTTCTCGACCGTCTCGATCCGTTTGAGCATGCGCAGCGCGGCCTCGTTGGCGCCGCCGTGCAGCGGCCCGTACAGCGCGGCGACGCCGGCGGCGACGGCCGTGTAGGGATCGACCTGTGTCGAGCCGACCGAGCGCACGGCGCTCGTCGAGGCGTTCTGTTCGTGGTCGGCGTGCAGGATGAAGAGGACGTCGAGCGCGCGCGCCAGCCGCGGGTCGGGCTCGTATTTGAGCTCGGTCATCTTGTACATCATCCCCAGGAAGTTGCCGGCGTACCGGAGGTCGTTGTCGGGGTACACGTACGGCTGGCCCATGTTGTGCCGGAAGGCGAACGCGGCCAGCGTCGGCATCTTGGCCAGCAGGCGGATGATCTGGATCGCGCGCACGCGCTCCTCGTGGATCTTGTTGGCGTCAGGGTAGAACGTCGACAGCGCGCCGACCGAGGCCACGAGCATGCCCATCGGGTTGGCGTCGTAGCGAAAGCCCTGCATGAAGTCCTTGACGTTCTCGTGCACGAACGTGTGGATCGTGATCTCGTCGACCCAGCCGGTCCAGCTCGTCCTGGGTGGGCAGCCGGCCGTTGATCAGCAGGTAGGCGACCTCCAGATACGTCGAGTGCTCGCACAGCTGCTCGATCGGGTAGCCGCGGTGCTGCAGGATGCCCGCCTCGCCGTCGATGTAGGTGATCGCGCTGCGGCAGGAGGCCGTGTTCATGAACGCCGGGTCGTAGGAGAGCATCCCGAATTCGCCCTCGTCGACCTTGATCTGGCGCAGTTCGGTGGCGCGCACGGAGCTGTCGGTGATCGGCAGCTCGTAGGACTTGCCGGTGCGGTTGTCGGTGATCGTCAGCGTGTCCTGTTGGCGTCGCTCCGTTGGCCGCGGCGCGCCCGTCGCTCGCTGCCTCACCCGTCGCACGGCCTGCGACCTCACCCTGTGCGTCGGTCTCGATGTCGCTGCTCATCTGCTTCTCCTATCGACGGGTTGCGCTGCCTGTCCGCCACCGATTATGCGTCAACTGCGCGCGCGACCCGGCAGTGGCGCTCGGCGCCGGCTCAGCGCTGCGGCAGGCGCGTGCGCGAGACGACCTTGCGCACCCGCGGGGGCGCGGGCGCGGGCTGCTCGCCGTGCGGACCGCGTCGCGACGGGCGCGGCCGGCGTGCGCGCGGGTGGTGGGGATGCTGTGGGCGCGTGCGCGGCCCGATCCCACCATCCTCACCGGCCGCCGGCTCGGGCACCTGGCGCACGGCCCAGCGCACGATCAAGAACAGCGCCACGACCGGGATCTTCAGCAGGAACATCAGCCACACGAATGTCCACGCGTCCATCTCGCTCGATCGTATACCCGAGCGAGGACCGGCACAACCCACGCGACGCTCAGCCCCTGACGCCCGCAGAACTACAACCCACGCGACCTCAGCTGACGCCGCTGAACTGAGTCATCGCGTGCAGCTCCGCGAGGCGGCCCGCGATCTCCTCCTGCGTGAGCCGCGCGACGCGCTCGGTGCCGAACTGCTCGACGTTGAACGAGGCCAGCACGGTCGCGTGCGCCATCGCGCTGCGCAGCAGCTCGTCGGGCAGCTCCCCGGCGGGGGCGTTCGGGGAGCCGCCGTCGAGGTTCGCGGCGATGTAGCCGACGAAGCCGCCGGCGAACGTGTCGCCTGCGCCGGTCGGGTCGATCACGGTCTCCAACGGGTAGGCGGGCAACGCGAAGAAGCTCTCGCGGGTGACGAGCGCCGCCCCGTACTCGCCCTGCTTGGCAACGATCACGCTCGGCCCGCGCCGGCGGGCGCCGTTGGCGGCGCCCGCGGCGCCGCCACGGTCACCGGCGCCCTCGCCAACGCCGCCGTCGGGGCCGTCGGGGCCGTCGCCCGACGGCTTCCAGGCGAGGATCTCCCGCGCGGCGGAGACTAGGTTGGGCTTGCCGGTCAGCTGGCGTAGCTCGGCGTCGTTGAGGATCAGGCAGTCGACGCTCTCGATCGCCGAGACGAGCGAGTCGCGCGCGATTTCGATCCACAGGTTCATCGAGTCGAGCGCGACGAACCGCGCGGCGGGAAGCTGCGCGCGCACCTCGCGCTGCAGGTCGGGCTGGATGTTGGCCAGGAACAGCACGTCGCTGGAGCGCGACGAGCCGGACAGCTTCGGCTGAAAGCCCTCGAACACGCCGAGCTGCGTGTCGAGCGTCTCGCGCGAGTTCAGGTCCCAGCCGTACTCGCCGCGCCAGAAGAAGGTCTTGCCGCCGGCGACCCGCTCGACGTCCGAGACGTCGACGCCGCGCCCGCGCAGCACCTCCAGCTCGCTCTCGCCGAAGTCCTCGCCGACGGGGCCCACGACGCGCACCTCGTCGAAGAAGGACGGCGGCCAGCGCGAAGTGCACGGCGGCGCCGCCGAGCATCCGCTCGCGCTCGCCGAACGGCGTCTTCACGGCGTCGTAGGCGATCGATCCGACAACTGTGATTGGCATGGGCGCGCACCTTAGAGCAAGCCCCTGCGCCGCAGCGGCGTCCCCGGCGCGCTCGAGCCCTCCGCTAGCCTCAGCGCCGATGCGGGCGATCCAGATGACGGAGTTCGGGGGGCCCGAGGTGCTGGAGCTCGCCGAGCTGCCGCGGCCGCAGCCGGCGGACGGCGAGGCGCTGATCAAGGTCACGCGCGCCGGGCTCAACTTCGCGGACACGCACACGCGCACGAACTCCTACGTGCGCAAGGCGACGCTGCCGCTCGTACCCGGCGGCGAGGTGGCGGGCACGCGCGAGGACACGGGCGAGCGAGTCGTCGCGCTCGTTGGCGACGGCGGCTACGCCGAGTACGCGGTCGCTGCGGCAGATCGCATCTTTCCGATCCCCGCCGAGCTCGACGACGAGACGGCGCTGGCGATCCTGATCCAGGGTCTGACCGCGTGGCACCTGTACCGCACCGCGGCGCGCGTGCAGGAGGGCGAGAGCGTGGTCGTACATTCGGCCGCCGGCGGCGTCGGCTCGCTGGCCGTGCAGCTCGCTCGCCCGCTCGGCGCGGGGCGCGTGATCGCCACGGCCTCGAGCGAGGACAAGCGAGCGCTGGCGCTCGAGCTGGGCGCCGACGTGGCGATCGACCCTGAGCCCGAGGGCCTGACAGAGCGCCTGATCGAGGCCAACGAGGGCCGCAGCGTCGACGTCGTGTTCGACATGGCCGGCGGCGCCGGCTTCGACGCCTCCTATGCCGCGCTCGCGCACTTCGGACGGATCGTCGTGTGCGGGATCGCCACGCAGGAACCCAACGAGGTCAGGACCGGCTCGCTGCTGCGTCACTCGCGCAGCGTCGTCGGCTTCTACCTGTTCCACTGCCTGGAGCGCCCACAGATGGTCGCGGAAGCGCTCGCAGACCTGTTCGCGCGCGCCGCGCGCGGCGAGCTGAGGGCGGTGATCGGCGGCACCTACCCGCTCGAGCAGGCCGCGCAGGCGCACATCGACCTGCGCGAGCGGCGCACCACGGGCAAGCTGCTGCTGGACCCCTCCTCCTGAACGACGGCGGGCGCGGCGGGGCTGGCCGTCCGCGCCGGCTCAGGCTCGCTTGGGTTGACGTTTGGCTGGAGCGCGGTAGGCCGTGTGCCGGCGCATGAACTCGTCGAAGCGCGGGATCGTGAAGTCGATGTGCCCGTAGTCCTCGGTGGCGTAGATCAGCCCCTTGTCGATCAGGTGCTGGCGGGTCATCGAGACCTCGCTCGTCCTGCGGCCGAGCTTTCCGGCGACCGAGCCCGACCGGTACGCACCCACGCCGAGCTCAGCCATGGCACGCATGTATCTACGCTCCTCGGCGGTGGCACGTTGCACCCGCACCTCGTACATGCTCGCGTCGAGCGCGGCCTGCGCCACCGGAATCGCCGCATCGACGTCCTTCGCCGTGATCACAGGCCCCTCGGCGAGATTCCAGGCGTGCTTGCCAAGCTGCTGGATGTAGAACGGATAGCCGCCCGTCCACGCGAGCGCTCGCGAGACCGCGCCGGGCCCGTAGTCGACGCCCCGGCGGCGAGCTGGCTCGACGAGAGCGGCGCGCGCGTCCTGCTCCTGGAGGCCGGCTATCACGGGGAAGGTGAACAGGCGCTCTGCGTATGAGCGTGCCTGTCCGGTGAGCCTGGGGATCTGCGGTAGCCCGGCCGCAGCGACGCTGACAGGCATGTTCTTCTGCGTAGCTCTGTGCAGGCCGCTGATCAACGCGCGGTATTCGACCTCCTTTGCGAACTGCACCTCGTCCAGGAGGAAGATCACGCCGGACCCCTTGCCCTGTGCCGCAGCGCCGAGCGCGAGGAGCAGCTCGGCGAGATCGCCGGCGATCGTGCCCTCGTCGGCTTTGCGCAGGTCCACGGCCAAGCCGATGCCTTCGGGTCCGGTCAGCCGGATCGTGGCGAGGTGCTCGAGAGCGCCGCGGGCGCGCGCTGCTGCGCGCGCGCTCAGCTTGAGTCGTGCGAGGGCGCTCTGGATATCTCTGGCGATCTGGGCGATCAGGCCTGTTTCGGGGGTCAGCTCGTGGTAGTAGGTGAGAAAGCCGCCGGACTCGGCCTGATCCTCGAACGCGTTCAGGAGAACGGTCTTGCCCACGCCACGCAGACCGCGAATGATCATGCTCTGCTCTGTCTCGCCGCCCTTGAGACGGCCGACGAGGACGCGGAACTGCTCCAGCTCGCCGTCTCGGCCTGCGAGCTCGTGCGGTCGTGAGCCTGCGTTGGGCGTGTACGGGTTCGCGATCGGATCCACGTCTAACGGCTTATAGCAGGTTATAACAAGATTGATTATAAGTTGATATAACAACCTACAACGGCGCGTCGCCGCACGACCCCTAAGCTGCAATGTCCCCGACCATGACCACCTCCTTCGCCGACCTGGGGCTCTCGGAGCCGATCCTGCAAGCGCTGGCCGACCTCGGCTACGAGTCGCCGAGCCCGATCCAGGAGCAGGCGATCCCTTCGCTGCTGCAAGGCCTCGACGTGATCGGCCAGGCGCAGACGGGCACCGGCAAGACGGCCGCGTTCGGCCTGCCGATCATGGAGTACATCGATCCGTCCAGCCCCGAGGTGCAGGCGCTCGTGCTGACGCCCACGCGCGAGCTGTGCATCCAGGTGACGCAGGCACTGCGCGCGTACGGCGCGCGCAGCGGCGTCGACGTCGTGGCCGTGTTCGGCGGCGCGCCGATTCGCACGCAGCAGGCGCAGCTGCGCGCCGGCGGGCACGTCGTCGTGGGCACCGTCGGCCGCGTGCTCGACCTGATCTCGCGCCACTCGCTGGTGCTGCACGACTGCCGCTTCTTGGTGCTCGACGAGGCCGATGAGATGCTCGACCTGGGCTTTCTCGAGGACGTCGAGAAAATCCTGTCGCTGACGCCTTCCAGCCGCCAGACGGCGCTGTTCAGCGCGACGATACCGCCGCCGATCCGCAAGCTCGCCGACCGCTACATGTACGACCCGGCGATCATCCAGGTGGAGGCGGCCACGCTGACGATCGACACCGTCGCGCAGTTCCAGCTGCCGGTCGACGCCAAGGACAAGCCCGACAAGCTCGTCGAAGTGCTGCGCGCGGAGGAACCCGAGCAGGCGATCGTGTTCGTGCGCACGAAGATTCGCTGCGACCAGCTGTATCGCACGCTGCGCGACCGCGGCTTGAACGTGCGCGCGCTGCACGGCGACATGTCGCAGGGCTCGCGCGATGGCGTGATGCTGGCGTTCAAGGGCGGACGCGTGCCGATCCTCGTGGCCACCGACGTGGCCGCTCGCGGCCTTGACATCTCGACGGTCACGCACGTGATCAACTACGACGTGCCCACCTCGCCCGACACCTACGTCCACCGCATCGGGCGCACCGGCCGCGTCGGGCGCTCCGGTCGCGCGATCACGTTCGTGGAGCCGCGCCAGAAGCGCGAGCTGGAGGCGATCGAACGCCACATCGGCACCTCGATAGCGACCTGGGAGAAGGGCGCCGAAGCGGCGCCGACGCCCGTCAAGGAGCGCCCCCGCAGGCACTCCAAGCCGCGCATCTCGCGCCGCAACGAGCAGGAGCCATACGTCAAGCTGATGCTGTCCGGCGGGCGCTCCTCGGGGCTGCAGGTCGCCGACATCGTGTCCGCCGTCACCTCGTCGGCGGACCTCGACGGCGAGGCCGTGCGCGACGTGCTCGTGCTCGACCGCTTCTCATTCCTATCGGTCCCCGCCGGCGAGGCCGAGCGCGTGATCGACTCGCTCGACGGGCGACAGGTGCGCGGGCACGCGCTGTCGCTGCAGCGCGTGCAGGACCGTTAGCGCGCACTCACCCGGCCGCTCGCAGCCATCTACTACGATCGCGGGCGCGGATGCCCCGCGCAGCAGACACTAGGAGAGCTTTCATGTCCACAGCCACCATGCACCACGAGCGAGGGGCCGATCGTCTTCGAGCTGTTCGACGCGGACGCCCCCAAGACCGTCGAGAACTTCCGCAAGCTCGCCGCCGACGGCTTCTACGACGGCCTCACCTTCCACCGCGTGATCAAGGACTTCATGATCCAGGGCGGCTGCCCGCAGGGCACCGGCACGGGCGGTCCCGGCTACACCTTCGAGGACGAGATCAACTCGCACAAGGTCGTGCGCGGCGCGCTGGCGATGGCCAACGCCGGCCCCGACACCAACGGCAGTCAGTTCTTCATCGTCACCACCGGCGCCGCGCCGTGGCTCGACGGCAAGCACACCGTGTTCGGCCAGGTCACCGACGGCCTCGACGTCGTCGACAAGCTCGAGGGCGTGCAGACCGACGGCGCCGACCGGCCCGTCGAGCCGATCGGCATCTCCTCGATAGAGCTTTCGGAGTAGCGGCAGGGCCGCATGCGGCCCTGCCCGACAGCGTGCATGCACGCTGTCGCCGACGGCGCATGCGCCGTCGCAACGACCCGCCGCATGCGGCGGGTCGCCAGGTGGCGCATGCGCCACCTGGAACGGCGGATGACGAGGCGGTGAACGCCGACGCACGCACTTCGAAAGCGGTGCGAGCGGAGTAGTGTGTTTGGTTACACAGCCAGCACCAAGCACGAGCAGACAGGGGAGAGTATTGATGGCGACCGTCGAGCAGGCCCAAACCGCCGAGCAAGCACCCGTCAGCGAGAACGGCGCCGCTTCCTCGGGCGCACAGATCGAGGTCGAGAACCCGGCGACGGGTCAGACCGTGGCAACCGTGCCCGACCTCGACGCCGCCGCCGTCGCGGCGATCGCCGCGCGCGGCCGCGCGGCGCAGCCCGGCTGGGAGGCATACGGCTTCGACGGACGCGCGCGCGTGCTGCTGCGCGCGCAGAAGTGGCTGATGGACAACGCCGATCAGGTGATCGCGACGATCATGTCCGAGACCGGCAAGACCTTCGAGGACGCCTCGCTGGCGGAGATCTCCTACGCCGGCAACGCGTTCGGCTTCTGGGCCAAGCACGCCGGCGAGTACCTGGCCGACGAGCGCGTCAAGTCGGGGCAGCTGCTGGTCAAGGGCAAGAAGCTGATCCTGCGCTATCGCCCGCTCGGCCTGATCGGCGTGATCGGCCCGTGGAACTATCCGCTGACCAACTCCTTCGGCGACTGCATCCCCGCGCTCGCCGCCGGCAACAGCGTGATCCTCAAGCCGTCCGAGGTCACGCCGCTGACCTCGCTGCTGATGGCGGAAGGCCTGCGCGAGTGCGGCCTGCCCGAGCACGTCTTCCAGGTGGCCACCGGTCGCGGCGCCACCGGAGCGGCGCTGATCGAGGAGGTGGACATGATCATGTTCACGGGCTCCACGCGCACCGGGCGCAAGGTCGCCGAAGCGGCTGGGCGGCGGCTGATCCCCGCCTCGCTCGAGCTCGGCGGCAAGGACCCGATGATCGTGCTGTCCGATGCAGACCTCGAGCGAGCGGCCAACTTCGCGACCTACTACTCGATGCAGAACGCCGGCCAGACGTGCATCTCGATCGAGCGCGTGTACGTCGAGGAGCCCGTCTACGACGAGTTCGTGGCGAAAGTCTCAGAGAAGGTGCGCGCGCTGCGCGTCGGCCCGCCGCAGGGACCCGGCAGCGTCGAGGTCGGCGCGATCACGTTCCCGCCGCAGCTGCAGACGATCGAGGAGCACGTCTCAGACGCCGTCGAGCAAGGGCGCGCGCGTGCTCGCCGGCGGCCACTCCTCCACGCAGGGCGGCGGGCGCTTCTACGAGCCGACCGTGCTCGTCGACGTCGACCACTCGATGAAGATCATGACCGAGGAGACGTTCGGCCCGACGCTGCCGATCATGAAGGTGTCCGACTCCGAGGAGGCCGTGCGCCTGGCCAACGACACGCCGTACGGCCTCGGCGTCCTCCGTGTTCACGCGCGACACCGCGCGCGGCGAGCAGATCGCGCGCCGCATCGAGGCGGGCGCCGTCAACGTCAACGACGCGATGATCAACTACACCGCGCTGGAGCTGCCGATGGGCGGCGCCAAGGCCTCCGGCCTCGGCTCCCGTCACGGCGCCGGCGGCATTCGCAAGTACGCCTCTCAGCAGGCGATCGTCGTCACGCCCAAGCTGGCGCTCAAGCGCGAACCGCACATGTTCCCGTACAAGGCCCGCACCACGCGCCTGCTCGCCGGGCTGTTCAAGTTCTTGTACGGCAGAGGCAAGAGGGACTGAGCTCGGGCGGGCGCTCAGACGCGCGCGAGCGCCTTTTCGGCGCGCGCGGGCTCGCGCTCCAGCAGCGTGACGAGGGCCTGGACGACGTCCTCGTCGAACTGCAGTCCCGCGCAGCGTTCGAGCTCCGCGCGCGCGACGCCGGCGGGCATCGAAGAGCGGTAGGAGCGGTCGCTGGTCATCGCCTCGTAGGCGTCCGCGACCGCGATTATGCGCGCCTCCTGTGCGACTTCCTCGCCGCGCAACCCGAGCGGGTAGCCGCGACCGTCGGGGCGCTCGTGGTGCGCGCCCACCCAGTCACGCACGTCCGCGAGGCTCGGATGGTCGAGCATCTGCGCGCCCAGTTCGGGGTGGCGCTTGATGATCTCGAACTCGGCGTCGGTCAGCTTGGCGGGCTTCTTGAGGATCGAGTCGGGCACGCCCACCTTGCCGATGTCGTGCAGTAGCCCGGCCAGGCGCACGCGGCCTGTGCGCTGCTCGGACAGGCCCAGCTCGCGCGCCATCATCTCCGCGTAGCGCCCGACCGTCTCGGAGTGACGGGCGCTGCCGCTGAAGCGCAGGTCGACGGCCTCGGCGAGGTCGAGCATCACCGCCAGGAGGTGTTCTGCGGCGACGTCACGCGAGCCACCGTTCAGGTGCGGCGCGGAGCGCATCGCCGGGCTGTGCAACATCGTGCGGTCTCGTCCGCTCCACTTGGCCGCCTGCAGCGCCTCGTCGGTCGCGCGCAGGAGCGCTGCCGCGGTCTCGCCGTGCTGGGGGTAGTTGGCGACGCCGAAGCTGATCGTGATCGGGACCGAGTCGCGCGCGAACTCCTCGCGCAGCTCGCAGCGCAGGCGCTCGGCGAGGATGAAGGCGGCGTGTTCGTTGGTGTTCGGCAGCACCAGCGCGAACTCCTCGCCGCCGACTCTCGCGACGCCGTCGATGTCTCGCTTGCAGCGCTCGAGCGTGCTCGCGGTGCGCTTGAGCGCGGCGTCGCCGACCTGCGCTCCGGAGCGGTCGTTGACTTCGCCGAAATGGTCGAGGTCGCCGACCATCACCGTTATCTGCGAGCCGCTGCGCCGCGCGCGCGCCAACTCGAGGTCGAGCAGCTCGCGAAAGCCGTGCCGGTTCGACAGCGACGTCAGCGGGTCCGTGCGCGAGGCGTCGTACAGTCGGCCGATCAGCTGCTCGGCCTGCTTGCGCATGACACACACGAGCAGCGCCGCGACGGCCAGCGTGCCCATGCCCACCAGCCACCAGGCCGGCACGCCGCTCGACGGCGGCCGCGCGGCGAGCAGCGCGCCGTACACGAGGCCCACGTATGCGATCTGAGCGGCAATCTGCCTGGGCGCGAAGAAGTAGGCCGAGTACAGGAACACCCACAGGTAGAAGAAGATCAGCGGGCTCGGGCTGTCCGCCGAGAAGTACGCGACGCCCGTGACCAGCGTGCTGCCCCAGCCGAGCGCCAGCGGCAGCACCGAGCTCGGCACGTTCGCAGCGCGCCACAGCAGCAGCGCCGCGACCACGTAGGCGATCCCGACGATCGCCAGCAGTCCCGTCGTGTCCGCGCGCGCGGGATGCGGCAGTGCGACCGTCAGCAGCGCGAGCGTCGCGCCCGCCGCGAACAGGCCGGCGAGCACGCGCGCCATCAGGCTGGTGCCCAGCCTCGTCCCCAGACCCGTCTGCGTGCTCCTGCCCGCGCCCGAGTGTGCCTCGGCGAAAAGCACCGACATGCGAGCGCATCGGCGAAAGTGCGCATCGGCATTACCTTCTCGCTGGACTCTCCGACGTTTATCCGAGTCCAGCTCGCGGGCGCGGGGCGCCGCCGCGCGGGTCAGGCGGCGCTGCCGGAGCCCAGTTCCAGCCCGAGCAGGCGTTCGAGCTCGGGGATCGTCTGCTCGGCGCTCGTGTGGTGGATCGTCGCCATGCCCAGCTCCTCGGCCGGCTTCAGGTTGAACGGCAGGTCGTCCACGTACACGGCCTGCTCTGGCGCCACGCCGGCGCGCTCGGCGCCCAGCTCGTACATCCGCCGCGAGGGCTTGCGGATCCCCTCCTCGCCCGAGATCACGACGCCGTCGAACAGCTCGTCGAACAGATCGTGCGGGTAGCGGTGAACGCCCCACGAGTTCGACACGAGCGCCGTGCGCACACCTCCGGCGCGCGCGCGGCGCACTGCGTCGACCATCGCCACGTCCGGTTGCACGCCGGCGAACAGCCCGTCGACCAAGCCGTCTGAATCGATCTCCAGCACGGCCGCCAGCTGGCGCTCGAAGTCGGCCTCCGGCAGCTCGCCCTTCTCCAGCGCGACCAGCAGCTCGCGGCAGTCCGGGTCCGAGCTGAAGCGTCCGCGCAGCGTCTGCGGATCGATCTCCACGCGCAGGCAGTAGTCGCGGAACGACTCGAACAAATTCGTCGTCAGCACTCCGCCCCAATCGATCAGCAGCGCCGCGGGTCGGCGCGCGCTCCTCGCCGGCGGCAGTCGCTCACGGCTCGCCTGCTCACCGACGCTACCGCCTCCGCCTGGCGAGCCAGCTCGAGCACGCCGTCGCCGAACGTGCTTCAGGTAGGGGTCGTCGGTCGTGCCGGCGATCGCGCGCTTGTAGTTGCCCTCCATGAACACCACCGACTTCCACAGCGCCAGCGTCGTGTACCAGCGCAGGTCGCGCATCGAGCGGCCGGTGCGCCGCTCATAGCCGGCGATCAGCTGCTCGCGCGTCGGGAAAGCCCTCGCGGCGGGTGACCGCGGCGAGCGCTTCGCGCAGCCCGCTCACCTCGTCGTCGCGCTCGACCCACATCATGCACAGGTAGCCGAGGTCGGCGAGCGGGTCGCCGATCGTCGCCATCTCCCAGTCGAGCACTCCCTTCAGGCGCGCCGGCGCGGCCGGCGCGAAGATCGTGTTGCCGAGTCGGAAGTCGCCGTGCACGATCGTCGCCGGCCCGGACTGCGGCATGTTGTCCGCCAGCCACCTGCCGACCCGCTCGACCGCAGGGATCTCGCGCGTCTTGTTGAGCTCCCACAGACCCCGTAAAGCGGCGCAGCTGGCGCTCCAGGTAGCCGGTCGGCTTGCCGAAGCCCTCCAGTCCGGCCGCCATCCAGTCGACCGAGTGGATCTCGACGAGCGCGTCGATCAGCTCGTCTGGCGATCCGCGCGCGCTGCGGCGGCGTGTCCAGCGCGTCGGGGATGCTGGCGACGATCACCTCGCCCTCGATCCGCTCCATCACATAGAAGGGGCAGCCGATCACGTCAGGGTCATCGCAGACGGCCAGCACGATCGGCACCCGCGCGGGCGTGTCCGCCAGCGCGCGCAGCAGGCGCGCCTCGCGCAGCACGTCGTGGGCGCTCGGCGGCAGCGGCGGGCGCGGCGGGCGGCGCAGCACCAGCTCGCGCTCGCCCCGGCGGATCAGATACGTCACGTTGGAGTGGCCCTCGCCGATCGGGCTCGCCTCGATCTCGCCCTCGCCCAGGCCGTGACCGTCGAGGAACGCCGCCAACGGCTCCAGCACGAGCAGCGGCGGGCGGCTGTTGCTGCGCGCCTGCGCCGCCGTCTGCACGATGTCGTCCGGTGCAATGGCTGTACTCACAGGCCCCAACGCTACATGGCCGCCTGCCCGGAGGACCGCAACCTTCCCCGCGCTGGAGTGTCTCAAGGCACCATGCTCGAAATCCGCAAGCTTCTCCCCACCACGCTTCTGTGCGCCGTCGCGCTCGCCGCGATCGGCGCCGCGCCGGCCCTCGCCTCGCACTCCCAGGCCGTCTACTTCGAGGGCTCGACCACGCTGCTGAGCGTCAAGACTCGGCCCAAAGCGATCGCCCAGATGCAGCACCTGGGCGTCAAAGCGCTGCGCGTCGAGCTGTACTGGTACGACGTCGCGCCGAACGCGTCGAGCGCCACGCAGCCAGCCGGCCGCGCGACCAATCCGGCTCTGTACGCCTGGGGCGAATACGACGCGCTGATCTCCGAAGCGCAGAGGCTGCACTGGAAAGTGCTGCTGACGGTGACCTCGCCGGTGCCGCGCTGGGCGACCGCGAACAAGAAAGCGCCGTATGTCACGAAACCCGACCCGAAAGACTTCCAGGAATTCATGACCGCCGTGGGGCTCCACTACGGACCGGCGAGCTCGTTCGGCTCGACGGTGTCGCTGTTCTCGATCTGGAACGAGCCCAACCACCCGGCGTTCCTGCTGCCGCAGTGGAACACCAACGGCACGCCGGCCTCGCCGCGCATCTACCGCGCCCTCTACCAGGCCGGCTACGCCGGGCTGCAGGCGGCCGGCATCGCCAAGCCCAAGGTGCTGCTCGGCGAGACCGCGCCGACCGGCTACACGAGCGTCAACTACAAGCGCGAAAAATCGAAGGCGCTGCTGCACGACGTGGCGCCGCTCGCGTTCCTGCGCGGCGCGCTGTGCCTGAACGCGCAGTACAGGAAATCCGGGTCGTGCACTCCGCTGACGGCCGCCGGCTACGCCCACCACGCCTACTCGACCGCGGCCGGCCCGCTGTACAAGCCGCCGGAAAAGGACGACGTCACGATCGGCGTGCTGTCGCGGCTGTCGAGCGCGCTCGGCAAAGCGCTCGCCGCGCGCGCGCGTCACGTCGCAGCTTGCCGATCTACCTGACCGAGTTCGGCGTGCAGAGCAAGCCGAACCGCTACCTCGGCGTGTCCGTCGCCCAGCAGGCCGAATTCGACGCGATCGCCGAAAAGATCGCGTGGAGCAACGGCGACGTTGCGGCCTTCTCGCAGTACCTGCTCGTCGACGACCCGTTCGGCGGCAAGCCCGGCTCCAGCGTCAACGGTGGCACGATCGGCTTCCAAACCGGCCTGGAGTACCTCGGCGGCAAGCCCAAGCCGCTGTACTACGCCTGGCCGCTGCCGCTGACCGTGTCCAAGAGCGGCCACAGCTATTCGCTGTGGGGTCTCGTGCGCCCGGCGGAAGGCGCCACCAAGGTCACCGTGCTCGTGCAGCGCAAGGGCTCGCACAGCTACAAGACGCTGAAGACCGTCACGACCAACAGCCTCGGCTACTGGACATTGCACTCCTCCACCCAAGGCGTGCGCTGGCGCGTGCGCTGGGTCAGCCCCAGTCATGTCAAGTACGAAGGCCCTCCGATCAGCGCGCACTAGGCGACGCGTGGCGAAGCCGGTCGAGTCCCTCGAGGATGAGATCGAGGCCCCAGGCGAACTCGACGTCGCTGTCGTAGCCGGTCCCGGGGAGCTTTTTGGCGATCTCGGCGAGGTGGGGGTAGTCGTCGAGCGCGCCGATCGTCTGCGCCCTCCTCTGCGCCGCTTCTCCGGCGCTGTCGGGGGTCTCGAAGCCTAGATCCCTCTCCTGCAGGGCGAAGCCGTAGATGTAGGCGTCCTGGACCGAGTAGGCGTGGAGCGCCATCGCGAATGCGAACCCCGCCGGGCGCAGGCAGCCCATCACCGCGTCGTGGTTGCGCAGGTTCGCCGGCCCTGGCTGGCGCGACTCCATCATCCCGATCGCCCAGCTGTGGCGCTTCAGCGCCGCGCGAGTGGAGATCGCCCGGCGCCGCATGGCGGACCTCCAATCGAGGTCCACGGAAGGGAGCTCGATCTCGCTGAAGACGATGTCGACCATGCCATCGAGCAGCTCCTCCTTGTTCGCGACGTGCTTGTACAGCGCCATCGGCACGACGCCGAGCTCCTGTGCGAGCCCGCGCATGCTGAACGCTTGGAGCCCAGCCTGATCGGCGAGGGCGACGGCCTCCTGGAGCACGCGTGCCCTGCTCAGCGGTTTCCGGGTGGCGAGCTTCTGTTTTGACATCGGCCTTGACAAGTGTACACCGTACACCTATAGTCCCACACCAACGGTGTACGCCGTACACCTCACAGAAAGGCATCTCATGGACCCCGACGCGCCCTATCCCGTCCAGTACTCGGTCGACTACCCGGACCGGCCGCTCAACCGCCTGACCACGTTCTTTCGTCTGTTCATGCTGGTTCCGATCGTGATCGTGCTCGGCCTCATCGAGGGCGGCGGCTACGCCTACGGTGGCGGCAGGGCCGCCGGGGCTGTCGGCGCCGCCGGCCTGGTCGTGCTGCCGACGCTGCTGTTGATCCTGTTCCGGCAGAAGTACCCGCGCTGGTGGTTTGACTGGAACCTCGAGCTGATGCGGTTCTCCGCCCGGGTCGGCGTCTACCTCGCGCTGATGGAGGACCGCTATCCCTCCACCGACGAGCACCAGGCGGTGCACCTCGAGTTTCCCTACCCGGACGCGCGCAACGACCTCAACCGCTGGCTGCCGCTGGTCAAGTGGTTGCTGGTCATCCCGCACTACGTGGTGCTGTTCTTCCTGTACATCGCCGCGTTCTTCGTCGTGATCGCAGCCTGGTTCGCGATCCTGTTCACCGGTCGCTTCCCGCGCGCCATGTTCGACTTCCTCGTCGGCGTCGGCCGCTGGACGAACCGGGTGATCGCCTACGCCCACGTGCTGGTCACCGATCGCTACCCGCCGTTCCGCCTCGCCGCGTAGGTCGCGCGTGGTCGCGCGCCAGCTCTGGACGAGGAGCGGCGCGCGATCGAGCCCGACGCCTCGCGCGGGGATGCTCCTTCCACGAGGGTGCCCTCCTAGAGTGAGGGTATGCCCGAGCTGCCCGAGGTCGAGATCACAGCACGCCGGCTCGACGCGGCGCTGCAGGGCGCCGAGGTCGAGTCGGCGCTGGCGCCCGGCATCAACGCGTTGAGGACGTTCGACCCGCCGCTCGACGAGCTCGCGGGTCAGCGAATCGACGCGGTGCGCCGAGCAGGCAAGCATCTGATCGTGGAGACGAGCGGCCCCGGCGGCACGCCCGAGCTGGTGCTGCTGATCCATCTGATGTCGGCCGGCCGTCTGCAGCTGTACGACAAGCGCGCCGGGCCGCGCGATCGCACATCGCGGCTGCTCGTGCGCCTGCGCGACGGCCGCGAGCTGCGCCTGCGCGAGTTCGGCTCCAAGCAGGCCGCGTGGGTGAAGCTGCTGCGCGCCGAGCAGCTACAGGAGGACGACGCGCTGGCAACGCTGGCTCCCGACGCATGGCCGGACCCGCCATCCCTACAGGACGTGCTCGACGCGCCGCGACCGCTGCACACGCTGCTGCGCGACCAGCACGCGATAGCCGGGATCGGTCGCTCGTGGGTCGACGAGATCCTGTGGACCGCGCGGCTGTCGCCGTTCAAGCGCGCAAACGACCTCGACGACGACGAGCGCGCACGCCTGCGCGAGGCGATCGTGCAGACGCTGGGCGACGCGATCGCCCACTACGAGCAACTCGTCACGCTGCCGATCCCCGACAAGCTGCCGATGCCGCTGCGCGTGCACCGCCACGAGGGCGAGCCGTGTCCGCGCTGCGACGCACGCTCAAATCCGTGCACTTCGAGGACTACGTGATCGCCTACTGCCCGGCCTGCCAGACCGAGGGCCGCGTGCTCAAGGACCGGCGGCTGTCGCGACTGCTGCGCTAGCGGCCGCGGCGGGGCGCCAGCCGCTGGCAGGCCGGATGGCCGGCGGGGAAGCGCTTGGCGCGGGCGAACGGGAATGGCTCGGCCCGTTCGCGGCTTTCGGCAGCGAACGGCTCGAGCACGTATCCGACGTGGTCGCCCAGCTGGCGGCGCTCGAGGATCGTGCCGGCGAACCAGCGCCGACAACCGTCCAGCACCGGCAGCTGGCGCGGTCCGGGATGCCACTCGCAGCGCTCGAACTTGTCCAGTTCGTCACCCGTGCGGCTCCCGAACAGCGCGACGAGGGCCTCGTCTCCGGCCTGCACGAAATGCACGACCAAGGCGTCGCTGCGAGCGGCGACTCGCAGCGTGCGATTCTGCTCGGACAGGCACACCAGGAACCGGGGCGGCTCGATGCTGCACTGCGTGGCGAAGCCGACCAGGCACCCGGCCCGCTCGTCTGCGACGGCGGTCGTCACGATCAACATCGAGTAGTCGATCGAGCCGGTCAGCTCGTTGAAGATGCACTCCGCCTCTTCCGTCGACGAGCGGGGCGAGGAGCCCTCGATCGCCTCGTGCCCCTGGTCGATCGCCATCCAAGAGCAATACCCGACCCGCTCTCGCCTACACGCCAGGCGCCGGGTCGCAGGACGGCAAAGCTGGTATCTGTGGCCCATGGCCGGCGAGCAAACGGTCGGGAGCGAGGCGCTTGGTGTGCGTCGTCGAGATCCCGAAGGGAAACCGCAACAAGTACGAGTACGACCCGCAGCTGGGCGGGATCAAGTTCGACCGGCTGCTGATGAGCGCCGCGACCTACCCCACCGACTACGGCTACCTGCGCGGCACGCTCGGCCAGGACGGCGACCCGCTCGACGCGCTCGTGTGCCTGACCGAGCCGACGTTCCCGGGGTGCCTGATCCCCGTCAAGGCCCTCGGTATGTTCGAGATGAGCGACGAGAAGGGCATCGACGACAAGATCATCTGCGTCCCGGTACACGACCCCTACTGGAACGAATACGAGCAGCTCGACGAGCTACCGCTGTTGCTGCGCCAGGAGATCGAGCAGTTCTTCTCGATCTACAAGGATCTCGAGGGCAAGGCCGTGCAGATCGGCGGTTGGTCCACCCGCGAGGAGGCCGAGCGCGAGATCGCTGCGGCGCGCGAGCGCGTCGCTTGAGCAGCGGGCGTTGAACTACGCGGGAGAATTTGCGCTCGCTTGCAAGCAACCCAGAGCGGCGACCCTCTGGTATAGACGGCGCCTCGCGATCTCGGTGTCACATCGCGGGGAGGGGACGGCACGGAACTTCCGTACACTCGGCCGATCCAACTCTAGGAGGACGCGATGGCTGTCGGAATCCGCACCAAGCTGCCCGGCGTGAAACGTGAGGAATTCGATCGCGTCGACGCGGCGATCGACGTCCGTGGCAATCACCCGGACGGGCTCATCTTTTCGGCGTCGGGTCCTGTCGAGGACGGTTGGCGCGTGATCGACGTCTGGGAGTCGCGTGCCCACTTCGACGCCTTTGCTGCAGAGCGAATCGGGCCCGTCGTTGCCGCAGCCGGCGTTTCAGTACAGCCTGACATCGCCGAGTTCCCGGTGCACGAGTACGTGTCGCGCGCCAGCGACTCCGCGAAGGAGTAGAGGCCGGCCCATCGGCCCGGGCCGGACGGAACATCCTCGGCGCCGCCACCGCGTCGGGGTATGCTCGCGGAGATGATCGAGCCAGGCGAAGCCGCGCCAGACTTCGAGCTGCCCGACCAAGACGGAAAGGCTGTCAAGCTGTCCGACTTCCGCGGGCAGCGCGTGGTCGTGTACTTCTATCCGAAGGCGGACACGCCGGGCTGCACGACCCAGGCTTGCGGTGTACGCGATCACCAGCCCGACTACGCCCGTTCAGGCGCCGTCGTGCTCGGGATCTCGCCGGACTCGGTCGCGGAGGTCAAGAAATTCCACGACAAGCACGCGCTCAACTTTGCTCTGTTGGCCGACGAGGATCATCAGGTCGCCGACGCATATGGCGTGTGGGTCGAGAAGTCGATGTACGGCCGTACGTACTTCGGCAACGAGCGAACCACCTTCGTGATCGACTCCGACGGCCGAGTCGCGCAGGTGTTGCGCAAGGTCAAGCCTGCCGAGCACGACGCGCTGGTGCTTGCGGCGCTCTCGGAGGCGGGCCCGCCGGTCGTCTAGAGCGGTTCCGTGCCCTCGTTGAGGATCGTCAGGTACTCGTCGTAGACGTAGAGCTTCCCTCTTTGCCGGCCGGTTGCCTCGCGTAGGATGCCGGCGCTCTCAAGTCGCTCGATCGCGGCGTACACGGGGGGGGCGGTCAGCTCGAGACGCTCGGCGGAGCTGCTGGCTCCGATGACGACATAGCGCGTCGCGAGGTCGTGCACGCGGTGTGCGGTCGCTGCTGCCCGTCCAAAGCCGTGGATTTCTGACGGTCGTTCTCGACCATCGCGACCACCCGCGCGTGGTGAGCGTCGTGGATTCCGCGACCTCGATGACGCCTTCGAGGAAAAACCGCAACCACTCCTCCCAGCTCCGTCGGTGCGGACACGTTGTAGGTGCTCGTAGTAGCTGTCGCGGTTGCGCTTGAAGTGCAGGCTCAGGTAGAGGAGCGGTCGGCTGAGCACGCCCTCGGAGCACAGCAGCAGCGTGATGAGGAGCCGTCCGACGCGCCCGTTGCCGTCGAGGAAAGGGTGGATCGTCTCGAACTGGGCGTGTGCTAGCGCGGCCTTCACGAGCACCGGCGTTGGGTTCGGGATCGTCGTGGATGAATTTCTCGAGGGCGCCCATGGCTGCGATGACCTCCTGCCAAGGTGGCGGGACGAAGCGCGCTGCCGAGGGTCGGGGCCCGCCGAGCCAGTTCTGGTCGCGGCGGAACTCTCCTGGGCTCTTGTTCGACGCCTCGTCCGGTCTGTAGTAGTCGCTGGTGGATTCGCGCAGAAGCCGCGCGGAAGCGGCGGCGCCCCGGGCTGCCGCGATCTGGGCTAGGCCGTGGTCGAGAGCGGCGATGTAGTTCGCGGTTTCTTGGGCGTCTTCGCGGAGCGCTCCGGGTGCTGACATCGTGCTCGAACAGCAGCAGGTCCGACAGAGAGGACTGCGTGCCCTCGATCTGTGAGGAGAGCACAGCCTCCTTGCGCACGAACGTGTAGATGAACTGGTCGGGGTCCGGGAGCAGGAGCGTGATCCCGTCAAGGCGACCAAGGGCCTGGTTCGCGCGGTCCAGCAGCGACTGCATCGTCGCGTCAATGCGAACGGCGGGCTTGGGTGGGAGCGGGCTTGGGGTGGAAGGCCCAGTATCCGTCCGAGCCGCTGTCGGCGAGCCGGTATTCGCCCGTACGGGGGCTCGATGCGGGAGTGGGGGGATCTTTGCGTTCGCTTGCCACTAACCGGGCTTATTATACGATAACCGCATATCGTTTGCTTAGGGCCGAGTGGAGATAGCGATCGTTGAATAACCGACAGGCAGCTTTGGGAAGTCGTTTGACCCCTGCCGCGCGTGGGCGTTGACTCACCATAGGCGTCAACCTCCCCGAGCTCCGCTTGGACCGCATTACTGTAGTAGGCCCGCAAGTTCGCGCAGACGGAATTGCGGTAGGTCGCCCCGGTGTCCGAGGGGGCAGCAGCATTTTGGAGCTACACCCGCGTTGACGACGAGGGCGATCACGGGCACATCAAATCCCTCGCGCAGCAGCTCGTTGCCCAGTTCCGGCTCGCGACTGGCGGCGACGTGCTGGACCTCTTCATGGACCGGACGGACATCCGGTGGGGGGACGAATGGAAAGCTCGAATTGAAGGCGCGATCGCGGGCACGACGTTCTTCATCCCAGTGATCACGCCTAGCTACTTCCGTAGCCAGGCATGTCGTGATGAGCTGTTCCAGTTTGCTCGCGAAGCAGAGAAGGTGGGTCTCGATCGTCTGCTCATGCCGATCTACTGGCGGACCGTGCCCGAGCTGGAGGAGGCTCCGGAGGAGTCGCCTGACGCGGCGATCCGCCTGGTGCATCACGCGAACTACGAAGATCTGCGTGAGGCCCGCTTGGAGGACGAGGAGTCAGCGGTGTTCCGCAAGGCGGTGGACACGCTCGCTGAGGAACTTGTCAAACGGGCCGCCGAGGCGGAGCACGTCGAAGACCGTCCGCCGGAGCCGCGACGGGGGCTCTCGAGCGGCAAAGTCGCTGAGGCCAACGTTGAATTGGACGGCGACGAGAGCGCCACGGGGCGCGAGGAGGGCGACGGTGCACCTGGGATGCTCGACCGTCTCGTCGCCGGCGAAGATGCCCTCGCAGCGATCACGGAAACCGCCGAGGCCATCGGCGCGGCGCTTGAGCAGGTCGGCGCGATCGCGCAGTCGGCCAACGCCGAAATCGAAGCGGCAGCTGCGAAAGGTGCGGGCGGAGGCGCCAGGGCAATGCTTAGTGCGACGGAACGGTTCGCCCAGCAGCTTGACGATCCCGCACAGGCGCTTGAGCGGCTAGGAAATGACGTACCTCCACGAAGCTGGCCGACCTCGACGATGCCGTCAAGGCGCAACTGGAACTGTGGTCTCCCGGCGGCGAAGCTTTGTCGCCCGAGCAACGTGAGGAGCTCAAATCGTTTGAGGGCGTGGCGGCGACTTCCGACCAGATGACGGACCAGCTCGAAGAGTTCCTCTCGATTGTGGAGCCAATGACCCGTCTGTCGCGATCTCTGAGGGTCCCGCTTCGCCGCATGAGGAAAGGTCTGCAGGGCATTACGGACGGTCGGTCCACAATCAGGCGCTGGGCTGACGGCGCCGGGCACCTCTTGGACGGCGCGCGACCCGCGAGCACCGAGGAAAACGGCGGCCTGGTGCTAGGAGGCGCCCTCCAGAGGTGTTGCGCAAGGTCAAGCCGGCCGAGCACGACGCGCGGGTGCTGGACGCGCTCGAGCACGCCGCTTAGCCGCCGCGACGGCGTCGTCAGAGAGGCACTCGCCGGGACCGGAGGGCCGCCCCGAAGCTCAGGCCTGAGGGCTTGTAAATGGTGTGCGGGCGCTGATATACTCCCCGACGCGTCGAGGCCGCGCCTGGCGCTGGGACGGAGCCCAACGAGGACAAGATGTTCTTGCAGTCGGTCGGCGAACGCCGGTCACAGATCAAAGTCTCACGGGGGAAATCGAGCTTCGGCCGTTCCGCCGATCAATCGAAAGGATCAGTACGGATGTCAACTCCTAGCCAGCTCGCCTCGGCGAGGCGAACCATTGCGTCGTTGGCCGGCGCTGCCAGCCTGGCGCTCGCCTGCAGTTTGCTCAGCACCGGCGTCGCGCAGGCAGCCACGCTTCCGACCGTGACTGCGACGGTCAGTCCCACGAGCGTGACGATCTCCGGCGCCCTGCAGGCCGGTGCCGTCAACGTCGCCGCCACAGCCACCGGCGGCAAGGAACCGGCCGTTCTGCTGTTCCAGCTCAAGCCGGGCGTGACAGTCAACGAAGTGTATGCCTACCTGAACACCAACAAACTGGCCGGCGACCCGAACGCGGCGAGCAAATACGGCACGATCACCTTCGACGCGGAAGCCGGCAAAGGCAAGCCGACCGAAACGCAGACCGTGCTCGCGCCCGGACAGTACATCGCGATGAATCCCGAAGGCGAAAAGCCGGCGCAATGGCCTCGCACCGCCTTCGCTGTCACGGCGACGCCCTCACCGGTGGCGCTGCCCAGGCGCAGAAGCCACGGAGCGGACGATCGAGTTCGGCTTCAAGGGTCCCGCCGTGATGCACGATGGCGAGCTCGTGCGCTTCGAAAACGAAGGCTATCTCGTGCACATGGA
Organism: uncultured Solirubrobacteraceae bacterium; assembly: GCA_963846205.1. Lineage (GTDB taxonomy): Bacteria > Actinomycetota > Thermoleophilia > Solirubrobacterales > Solirubrobacteraceae > Palsa-744. The sequence goes on from CAWJVB010000009.1 coordinate 492,923, forward strand.
CTTCGGCTTCGCGGTGAAGAGCCGAGCGCTGCTCAGAAGGTCGTGGCGGGCCTTCTCGCGGGACACGAAAAGGGTCTCGAAAAGCTCGCTGCTGGCCCACCGGCGGGCTTCGCCGGGCCGCTGTCGCCCGGCGCCTTCCAGCAGAGCGTCGTCACGGCCAAGCCCGGTTGGTACGTGCAGGTCTGCTTCATGACCACACAGGACGGTCGCCCGCACACTCGACTGGGCATGGAGCGCATCATCAAGATCACGAAGTAGCCGAGGTAAAGCTGTTGGCGAGGGCCCGCCCCGTCTTGCGGTGGCGGGTCCTCCCGCGCTCTGGCTCAGCGGATCAGCGGGTCCAGGCGCGCGGCCGTGATCGTCTCGCGCAGCGTCTGCAGCGCGTCGTGCTTCGGGCGCCAGCGCAGCTCGCGGCGCGCCTTGCCGTGTCCATGATCACGGGCTCGCGAAAGGCGCTGATCCACTGCGCCTGCGCCGGCAGGAAGCCGAGGCGCGCGATCATCTCGGCGACCGCGTCGACGGCCAGCTCGGGCACCGGGATCGAATACCAGCCGAGCTCCTCGGCGAGCTGCTTGACGCGTCAGCTCGCCCGGGCCGGCGAGGTTGTAGACGCCGGGCGGGCCGCGCCCGAGCACGGCCGCGCGCATCGCCGTCGCGACGTCGTCGTGGTGGACCAGCTGGAAGGGGACGCCCGGGTCGGGCAGCACCGGCCTGAGGATCGGCACGCCGTCGAGCAGGCGCACGACCGGCCCGGGCAGCCGCTCGGAGATCTGCGTGTAGGGCAGGCTGTCGATCAGCAGCGGCGCGTCGCGGCCGGCGACGATGCACGGGCGGAACACGTAGGCGCTCGGTCGCGGCTGCTCGGCGAGCGTCTCGCGCAGCAGCGCCTCGACCTCGGCCTTCTGCGCCGAGTAGTAGTGGCTGGCCGTGCCGCTCGCCGGGACGTCCTCGGTGAGCGGCTGCGGGTTGTCGCGGTGAAAGCCGTACGCGGCGACCGAGGAGGCGTAGACGAGCCGTTTGACCCCGCGCTCGGCGGTCGCCTCGAACACGTTGCGCGAGCCGTCGAGGTTGACCTGGCGGCTCTCCTGCGCCCCGCCCATGATCATGAACGCGAGGTGGACGACGACGTCGGCGTCGCTCGACGAGCGCTCTCACGGCGGCGCGGTCGAGCACGTCGCCGCGCCGGTAGGAGACCTTCTTCCAGCCCCTCGCCGCCGGGTCGAACGGCTTGCGCGCCATGCCCGAGCACGCGCTCCACCTCGCGCGAGCGCTCGAGCGCCGCGACGACCGCCTGGCCGATCTCGCCGGTCGGGCCCGTGACCGCGACGGTCGAGCCCGCTCGGTGGGCAGTGCGTGCGCCATCCACCGTTCTACAGCACCGGCGCATCGCCGCGCGCGCTGTCGTGAGCTGCCTGCGCCGAGCGCCCGCGATCGCCGTACGCTTGAGTCGTGCCCGCGCTGCTCGCGTCGACCTCGATCGGCGACAGCCTCACGTCGTTCTTCGACGCCGTCGGGCAGTTCTTCTCCGACCTCGCCGCCGTCCACTGGGGAACGCTGCTGCTCGGGCTGCTGTTCTTCGGCCTGAACCTGACGCTGCGCTCGCGCGCGTTCTTCAACAGCCTGCGCGCCGCCTACCCGGCCGCGCAGCTTCCAGTGGCGGCGGATCTGGGGCGCGTACTTCGCGGCGGTCGGCTTCAACAACGTCGTCCCGGCGCGCGGCGGCGACGTGATCAAGCTGTTCCTCACGCGCTCCTCGATCCCGGCTCGAGCTACCCGACGGTCGCCGCGGCGTTCTTCGTCGAGTCGTCTTCGACGCACGCGTCGGCGTGTTCGTGCTGATCTTCGCCTTCACGCCAGGGCGTCTTCCCCAAGCCGCCGGACTTCTCCAAACTCAACTCCTTCGACATCTCCTATCTGGCCGAGCACTTCCGCCTGACGCTGTTCCTGATCACGGCGCTCGCCGTCGTCGGGCTCGTCGCGTTCGCCGTGCTGTCGGTCGCGCGTGAAGGCGTTCTGGGCGCGCGTGCGCCAGGGCGTGACGATCCTCAGCGATCGTCCGCGCTACCTGCGCGAAGTCGCCTCGCTGCAGGTGCTCGCCTGGCTGTGCCGCTTCGCCGCCTTCTGGTTCCTGCTCGACGCGTTCGGCGTCGGCGGCTCGGTCGAGAACGTGCTGCTCGTGTTCGGCGTCAACCAGGTCGCCGGCGCCGTGCCGTTCACGCCCGGCGGCGCCGGCGTGCAGCAGGCGCTGCTCGTGAAGGTGTTCGCCGAGCAGCGCGCCGACGGCCGTCGTCGCCGCCTACTCCGTCGGCCAGCAGATCGCGATCGCCGCCTTCACCGCGCTCGATCGGCCTGGGCGCGGTCGTGTTCATCTTCCGCTTCCGCTCCTTCAGGGAGGTGCTCGCCGCCGGGCGCGCCTCGCGCGAGGCCGAGCGCGAGCGCGAACGGCAAGCGCGCGACCGGCGGGAGGCCGGGAGAGCCGGGACGAGTCGGCGGCGCGGCGCTACTGAAGTCCCTCGCGCGCCTCGCGCACGAGCGTGACGGCCTCGGGGAAGACCAGCGCCATGACCGTGCGGATCTGCTCGGCCTGAGCCTCGGCGTTGCCCTGCAGGTTGATGCGCTCGACGGCCGCCACCGTCATGTCGACGGCGAGCTTGATCGCGTTGTCGGCCCAAGCCAGGCGCTGCTGGCCCTGCATCTGTTCGGCGAACTCCGCCAGCCGGCGCTGGAGCTCCTCTGGATCTCCGAACAGGTCTCCGAGGCCGCCGCTCTCCATGCGCTCATCATAGACTGCCCTGCTCATGCCCAGCGCAAGCGAGATCCAGCAGCAGGTCGCCAGCGAGACCGAGCGGCGCGACGCGGCTGGCCGTGCCCGCATTCGCCGGCGGGTTCCTGTATCTGCTGAGCGCGATCATCATCGACCTCGACGCTCAACGGCGCGCCGACGCGTCGGCCTGCTGCAGGGCCTCGCGCCGGCGCTCAGGGGCGAAGCCAACCCCGCCGTCAGCCCGCGCGCGGCGGAGGTCAAATTCTTCAGCCACCACGCCTCGCCGCTGATCGCCGGCAGCGCGATCGCCGCGGTGGCGATCGTCGCGCTGACGCTCGTGCTGCTGCTGCTCGCGGACGCCACGCGCTTCCGGCGTCCCGGCATGTGGCCCGCCGCGCGCCCGCTGATCCTGGTCGGCGGCATCGCGCTGGCCGTCATCAGCGTCGGCCACCAGGCGGTGCTGGCCGATCGAAACGCACAAATTCGCGACGGGCCACGACTTCACCAACCACGCGGTCGAAAACGCGCTGACGAAAGGCACCGCCAACGTCGTCACCCAGTACTTCGACCTGCTCGCTGGCCTGGCGGTGGCCGTCGCGATGATCGTGATGATGATCAACTCCATGCGCGTCGGGCTGATCACGCGCTGGATGGGCGTGCTCGGCATCTTCACCGGCATCCTCATCTTCCTGCCGATCGGCGGGGCGACGCTGGAGGTCGTGCCGGCCTTCTGGCTGGTCGCGATGGGCATCCTCTACATCGGGAAATGGCCGAATGGCCAGCCGCCCGCCTGGGAGGCCGGCGAGGCGCGGCCGTGGCCCACGCGCGCGCAGATGCGCGAGGGAGCGGCGCGGCCAGGCGCGTCCCGCATGGCCACCGGCGCCGGTGACGTCGCGCCCGCCCCGGCCAAGCCGCACGCCGGCGGCTCATCGCGCAAGCGCCGCAAGCGCGGCCCGCGCGGCTGAGCGCGGGCGGCGTCGCCAAGTCGCGGTGCAGGCTCGGTCAAGCCGCGGGACGAAAGCCTTCTTTCGCATGATTAGCCTGGCCCTAGAGCGGGGAACACCTACGTCTAGAGAGCGTGTTCGGGAGCCGCGCAACTGCTGGTCCCCAGGCGCTCGACCGAGTCGACTCATACGGTTCACCTCGCCCACGGGCGCAGGGAAGGAGGCTTCCATGGAGGCAGCAGCTATCCGGGCGCGAAGACCCCACGCGGCCTGACGTTTCGCGACCGGCGGTCACGAGCGGCTGGAAACCGGCGGACCCCGGCCCGCTCGGGCTCGCGGCATTTGCGATGACGACGTTCGTCCTGTCGATGTTCAACTCGAACCTCGTCAACCCCAAGGGACTGTCCGTCGTGCTTGGGCCTCGCGCTCGCCTACGGCGGGATCGTGCAGCTGCTGGCCGGCATGTGGGAGTTCCGCACCGGCAACACCTTCGGCGCCGTCGCATTCTGCTCGTTCGGTGGCGTTCTGGATCTCCTTCTGGGCGCTGAACGTGTTCTACGCCAAGGAGATCACCGGCAACGCCGGGCACGCCGTGGGCGTGTACCTGTGGGCGTGGGCGATCTTCACGGCCTACATGACGGTGGCGGCGATGCGCACGAGCGGCGCCGTGCTGCTCGTGTTCGTGCTGCTGACCGTGACGTTCGTGCTGCTGGCGATCGGCGCGACCGGCCCGCACGCGACCGTCACCCATTGGGGCGGCTACCTCGGCCTCGCGACCGCTGCCGCCGCTTGGTACGCGTCGTTCGCCGCCGTCACCAACTCGACGTTCGGCCGCACCGTGCTGCCCGTCGTGCCCTTGTCGAGGAGCTGATCGCGACGACGAGAGCGAGCCGATCGGAACCGGCGCGCCGTGGCTGGGCGCGCCGGTGGGAGAATGGCCGCCGAAGCCCGTGACTTCGAGCGAGAGGAGTGCAGCGATGTCGACTGAACCCGATACCGCACGACCGACCGAGGAGCTCGACCGCGAGCTCGCCGCGCTGCTCGACGTCGAGACCTTCGACCCTCCGCCCGAGTTTCGCGAGCACGCGCTGCTGAACGACCCCGCCGTCTACGAGCAGGCCGCCGAGGATCCGCAGGGGTGGTGGGTCGCCCAGGCCGAACAGCTCGACTGGTTTCAGAAGTGGACGCGGGTGCTCGACGATGACGACCCGCCGTTCTACAAGTGGTTCACCGGCGGCACGCTGAACGTCTCCTACAACTGCCTCGACCGCCACGTGATCGCCGGGCGCGGCGAGCGCGTCGCCTTCCACTGGCGCGGCGAGGACGGCGACGGAGCGCGACATCACCTACGCCGAGCTGCTGGCCGACGTCGAACGCTTCGCCAGCGCGCTGAAGGACCAGGGCGTGCAGAAGGGCGACGTCGTCGGCATCTACCTGCCGATGATCCCCGAGGTGGTCGTCGTCGATGCTCGCGTGCGCGCGCATCGGCGCGCCGCACAACGTCGTCTTCGGCGGCTTCTCCGCCGAGGCCGTGCGCGAGCGCATGGAGTTCTCCGAGGCCAAGCTGCTGATCACCGTCGACGGCGCCGCGCGCAAGGGCAAGACCGCGCCCGTCAAGGACCGCGTCGACGAGGTGATGGGCGATCTGGCCACGCTCGAGAAGATCGTCGTCGTGCGCAGCCCGGGCACGCCCTGCGCAGATGCAGGAGGGGCGCGACGTCTACTACGACGAGATCGTCGCGGCCGCCGACCCGGCGTGCCCGCCGGAGCCGCTGGACGCCGAGCATCCGCTGTACATCCTGTACACGTCCGGCTCGACCGCCAAGCCGAAGGGGATCCTGCACACGACCGGCGGCTACCTGACGGGCGTCTCGGCCACGCACCGCTACGTGTTCGACCTCAAGCCCGAGTCCGACGTCTACTGGTGCGCGGCCGACGTCGGCTGGGTCACCGGGCACTCCTACATCGTCTACGGGCCGCTGGCCAACGGCGCGACTTCGGTGATGTGGGAGGGCGCGCCCGACTATCCCGCCAAGGGCATCTGGTGGGAGATCGTCGAGCGCTACGGCGTGACGATCCTCGTACTGCGCGCCGACGGCGATCCGCGCCTGCATCAAGTGGGGCGCCGACTGGCCGCGCAAACACGATCTCGTCGAGCCTGCGCCTGCTCGGCTCGGTGGGCGAGCCGATCAACCCGAAGGCGTGGCTCTGGTACCACAAGGTGATCGGCGCAGAACGCTGCCCGATCGTCGACACGTGGTGGCAGACCGAGACCGGCGGCGATCATGATCACGCCGCTGCCCGGCATCACCAAGACGAAGCCCGGCTCGGCCACATTCCCCTTCCCGGGCGTCTTCGCCGAGGTCCGCGACGAGTCGACCGGCGAGCCGATCGAGGAGGGCCAGGGGCTGCTCGTGCTCACACAGCCGTGGCCGTCGATGCTGCGCACGCTCTACAAGGAGCCCGAGCGCTTCATCGAGACCTACTTCAAGCGCTTCGGCAAGGAGACCTACCTCGTCGGCGACGCCGCCCGGCGAGACTCCGACGGCTACCTATGGGTGATCGGACGTATCGACGACGTCGTCAACGTGTCCGGCCACCGGCTCTCCACGGCCGAGGTCGAGTCGGCGATCGTCGCGCACGCCGACGTTGCGGAGGCCGCCGTGATCGGCCAGCACGACGAGGACACCGGTCAGGCGATCGTCGCGTTCGTGACGCTGCAGGGCGACCTCGTGGGCGACGAGCCGACCGTCGAGGGAATCCGCGAGACGGTCGCCGGGCGGATCGGCAAGTTCGCCCGACCCAAGCGCATCATCTGGGCCGACGACCTGCCCAAGACGCGCTCGGGCAAGATCATGCGCCGGCTGCTGCGCGACATCGCCGAGGGTCGAGCGCTCGGCGACGTGACAACCTTGCGCGACCCTGCCGTGACCGAGCAGCTCGAGGAGCGCGTCAAGGAGCTGCAGGCGCAGGAGGACTGAGCGCAGCTGGCTGCGACCGCGGGAGGGCGAGCCGGACCGCATGCGGCGGGCTCCGTGCGTCGACGCGCAGCGAGCGTCGCCTGCTCTGCTTGGCCAACAGAGCCGCCAGATATATTCACTAAAGGTCGGTATAGGCTGTGTCGAAGCCTCTATGACCATGCGCATCACAGCGGTGACGACATCCGTGCCGGGACCGCAAAAGCCTCGGCTGTTGGGCTTCGTTCGAGCCTTGACGGCAGCGGGCCACGACGTCAGCGTCGTAGCCACTGCGGATCTGTCGCTGGGCGGCGGCGCGAAGGCCGACGAGCAGGGACGCGCCCTGATGAAGCAGATGGGCGTCCCTGTCACGCAGGTGCCCTTCACACCCGCCCCGCTCCACATTGTGCGCTCGACGATCTCCGTCGCGTTGCGACGGCGCAGCTCGGAGACGGCTTTGTACGACTCGCAGAGGCTCGCCGAGCAGTTTGCCGTTGCCGTCGAGGCCACCCGCCCGGACGTCGTGCACGTGGACCGCGTGCGAGCCGTTCCGCTGATCCGCGCCCTGGCTGTGCCGTTTGTCGTCGACCTCACCGACCCGCGCCTGGCCGACATATCGGCTCTACCGAGCTGCCAAGGCGCGGGACCCGGCGCGGGTCGCGCTGGCGGAGACCCTCAGAGCGTGGCTGGACCAAGGGCCGGCCGTGCGCGAAGAGACGACCGCTCTGACCGGCATTCCGGTGCTCGTCGCCTCGGGGATCGGACATCGTTCGCTCGAAGACGCTGGCGCCAGCGGGAAACTAGTGTGGGACGTTCCCAACCCGGTCTTTGCAGACGAACGCAGCGAGCCACTCGTGCGGCCGCCGCGCAGGCCGCCGGTGATACGGGATGTCCGGAAACCTCTCCTACCCCCCGAATGTGCTCGGGTTCAACCTGTTCGCAAAAAGGGTCGTCCCGAGCTTGAATCGAGAGATCGGCGCGAGGATCGTGCTGATCGGGTCTTCGCCTCACCGCACTGCTGGTTCGCAGGGCCAAGCGCGTCGGCGCCGAGATCCACAGCGACGTCCGCAGCGTGCCGGAGACGATCCATCGAGCTTGGAGCATCGGTGATGCTGTCGCCGCAAACGATCTCCGCCGGCTTCCCGAACAGAATCATCGACGCCGCCTACAGGGCCGGCGTGCCGACGGTCGCATCGCCAGAGACGATCCGCGGCATCCCCGAGCAGCTAGCCGGCGAGCATTCCCGCCGCCAGCACGCCTGAGGACTGGACGCGCCAGATCCGCAGTCTCCTGGCTGAAAACGGATCCCGAGACCTGGTCGTCGAGTTGCAGGACGGGATCGAGCGTGTGTGCGGCGCCAGCACCGTATCCAGCGCCCTCACAGCGGCCTACGAGCACGCGATATCGATGGCTGAGCCGCGAGGACGATAGACGCGGCGCCCGCTGCCCGGGCGTCCGCCCCCGCCAGCCTGCGCGCGGGACGGGCTCAGACCTTGCGGTGCTCGGGCACCCAGGAGCCGTCATCCTGGCGGGCGAAGTCCTGGAACAGGCCTGGCGCCTCGCTCAGCATCGTCTCGGCGATGCGATCGAACACGAGCCGCAGCTCCTCCTCCGCGCCGGGCGCGGTGCGCATCTCGATCACGTGTCGCAGCGTGCGCGCGTTGGCCGTCCACAGGATGTCGGTGCTGAGGCCGATCGGCGCGAGTCGGCGCAGCGCCGAGGTGACTTCCTTCTTCACGCCGAACGGGACGCCCGTGCTCGTCGATGCCCAGCTCCGCTGCGGCACTGACCTGGAACTCCTCGAGCTGCTCGACGATCGAGAGCACCTGCTCGCGGACCGGCTCGAGCGCCGGTGGGACGCGAAATCCGATGTCGGTCAAGCGCACGTAGCGCAGGCTCTCCTGGCTGAAGGCCGAGCCGGCGCGATGCCTGACAATCTCATGCGTAAAAACACGGCTGACATTGCGGAGCATGAACGAGTAGCTGGCGTGCTCGAGCACGCTGCCATGCGCCGAGCGCAGGATGTTGGCGAAGTACTCGCGCTGGTCGGTGCGCACCTTCGAGACGTTCGGGTTCAGGCCCGGCTCCCAGCTGCGGTAGCACGCGCGCCCGCCGAACTCGACGAGCAGCTCACCGGAGTTGGGCGCGCCCTCGGCCTCATCAAGCCGGCGCTGCAGCCACGACTCGCCGCCGACGTCGGCCAGATATCCGCGCATCCCCTCGACGTCGATCGAGGGGCGTGCGATGAGGAATACCTGCGGATTCGTCTCGTGCATCGGGGGCTGGCGATGCTAGGTCGTCTCTCGGACGGCGCGCGAACTCCCTGCAGTCGCCCGGCGATCCGGGCCGGGCCGTCGGACGATCGTCTATCCGTACGTCGCCGATCGCCGGGCCGTCGGCGGGACCGCGAGTGGCTGTGCGGCCTGGTGACGACCTTCGCGCGCCCGGTTGTTACCCTGCGAGCAAGTGGCCCAGATGCCAGCAGAAAACGGCGAGCCTACGCTCGTCCAGGCCGACGCCGTCAGTCGCCGCTACGGCGAAGGCGAAGCCGCCGTCGACGCGCTGGTGGATGTCACCGTCGGCTTCCCGGCATCGCGCTTCGCCGCGATCATGGGACCGTCGGGCTCGGGCAAGTCGACGCTGATGCACATCCTCGCCGGACTCGACCGGCCGACCTCGGGCACGGTTCGCCTCGGCGACGTCGAGCTGACCGGGCTCGACGACCGGCGCCTGACCGAGCTGCGCCGCGACCACATCGGGTTCATCTTCCAGACCTTCAACCTGCTCCCGGTCCTGAACGCCGAAGAGAACATCCTGCTGCCGCTGTCGATCGCCGGGCGCGATGTCGACCGCGAGTGGTTCGAGCGCCTGATCGAGACGGTCGACATCGCCGACCGTCTCAGCCATCGCCCAGCCGAGCTGTCCGGCGGGCAGCAACAGCGCGTCGCCGTCGCGCGCGCGCTCGTCTCGCGCCCCGACGTCGTGTTCGCCGACGAGCCAACCGGCAACCTCGACTCGAAGGCCTCCAACGACGTGCTCGGGCTGCTGCGCCATGCGGTCGACGACTTCGACCAGACGGTCGTGATGGTCACGCACGACGCGCACGCAGCGTCGTTCGCGGATCGCCTACTGATGCTCGCCGACGGGCGCATCGTCCGCGACAGCCCGTCGGTCACGAGCGACGAGGCGCTCGACTTGATGAAGTCGATCGGCTGAGATGGCGCAGCTGGTACTGCGCGGCTTCCTCCAGCGCAAGCTGCGCGTCGCGCTGACCGCCATCGCGATCGCCCTCGGCGTCGCGCTGATGGCCGGCACGTACATCCTCACGGATACGATCAATCAGTCTTTCGCCGGGATCTTCAAGACGGCGTCGGCGGGCGACTCCGTCGTCGTCAGCCCGGCGCAGACGCTCGGCGCAAACGCGCCGAATCGGAAACCTCGCCGATCACCGAACGGATGCTCGCGCAGGTGCGCGGGACGCCGGGCGTTGCCGAAGCCAGCGGCGGCATCTTCACGCCGGCGACGCTGCTGGACACCAACCGCAAACACCTCAGTTCCGGACGCTCGCCCGCGTTCGTGTCGGCTCTCGTCGCCAAGCACTTCGAGGCGTTCAAGCCGATCCAGGGACGCTTCCCGCAAGGGCCCCGGCGAAGTGGCGGTCGACCAGGCGACCGCAGAACGCGCGAGCTTGAAGATCGGCCAGCAGATCATCGTCGCCGGCGGGGCTGCCGCGACGCGCTACACGATCGTCGGCGTCGTTCAGTTCGGCGGCGGCGAATCGTTCGGCGGCGCCGGCGTGGCGCTGCTGACGCTGCCCGAGGCGCAGCGCGTCGTCGGCGAGCACGGCCGCTTCGACCACATCGACGTCGCCGCGCGTCAACGGCGTCAGCCCGGAAGCGCTGCGCGCGCGCATCCGAGCGCGGCTGCCGCACACGGTCGACGTTCGCACCGGCGAACAGCAGGCCGCAAAAGAACACCTCCAACCTCGAAGAAAACCTCGGCTTCCTGCGCACGTTCCTGCTCGTGTTCGCCTACGTCGCGCTGGTCGTCGGCGCGTTCATCATCTTCAACACGTTCTCGATCACCGTCGCGCAGCGCACGCGCGAGTTCGGCCTGCTGCGCACGCTCGGGGCCTCGCGCGGCCAGATCATGCGGACGGTCATCGCCGAAGGGCTGCTGCTGGGCGTGCTCGGCTCCGTGCTCGGCCTGTTCGCGGGCATCGGGCTCGCGCCGGCGCTCGACCAGCTGTTCAAGGCGTTCGGCGCCGACATCCCCGACAACGGCACCGTGCTGGAGACGCGCACGATCGTCGTCTCGCTGCTCGTCGGCACGATCGTTACCGTCCTCGCCGGCCTGCCGCCGGCGCTGCGGGCGACGCGTGTGCCGCCGCTCGCGGCGATGCGCGAGGGCGTCGAGATTCCCCCGCGCCAGGCGCTCACACGCGGGCGCCACGCTGTCCCGATCCTGCTGGCGCTGGTCGTGGTGCGGCTCGTGATCGCGATCGCCAACAACGAGGGGACGGGCACGATCGTGATCATCGCGGCGATCGGAATCCTCGTCGCCGGCATCCGCCTGCGCCAGCGCGCGCGCGGGCGCCACTACCGCGTCGTCCCGTTCCTCGCGCGGACCCTCGGGGTGCTCGTCGCCTGGCGTGGCATCACCGGCCGTCTCGCGCGCGAGAACGCGATGCGCCAGCCGGGCCGGACGATGGTCACTGCCGCCGCGCTGACCGTCGGACTCGCGCTCGTCGCGTTCGTGTCGGTGCTCGCCGACGGCACCAAGGCGACGATCGACGAGGCGGTCAATCGCTCGTTCGCGGGCAACCTGATCGTCGAGAACTCGCAGGCGAGCGGCGAAAACCAGGGCATCCCGGCGCTGGTCGCGCCTGCCGTGCGCAAGGTTCCGGGCGTCGCCAGCGTCACGCCGATCGCGTTCACCGAGGGTCGCCCGAACGGGACGAAGAAAAACGCGTCGATCACCGCGATCGAACCGGGCACGTTCGTTCGCGTCGTACCGCGTCGAATGGAAGCACGGGTCCAACGCTGCGCTGCTCGCGCTCGGCGAAACGGGCGTGGTCGCGTCCAAGAGCTATGCGAGACGAACGCCATCTGAAGGTCGGCCAGACGATCTCGCGTGCTGACGCCGACGCGCGCTCACGTCGCTCTGAAGGTGCTCGGCATCGTCGAAGAAAAATCGCGGCTTGCTGGCCGACCTCACGATCACGCGCTCGCTCGCGGCCAGCAGGTTCGGGCTTCGCGAAGACGCGATCAACTTCGTCTCCTACGCGCCCGGCGCGACCAACGCGCAGGTGCAGCCCGCCGTCGACCGGCTGCTCGACGCGCAGTTCCCGCAGGCGCGCTCGCGCACCGCCGCGCAGTTCAAGAAAGAACAGTCCGAACAGGTCAACACGCTGCTCGCGCTGATCTACGTTCTGCTCGCCCTGTCGGTGATCGTCTCGCTGTTCGGCATCGTCAACACGCTGATCCTGTCGATCTACGAGCGCACGCGCGAGCTCGGCATGATGCGCGCGATCGGCACCTCGCGCCGGCAGATCCGCCAGATGATCCGCTACGAGTCGATCATCACCGCGCTGATCGGCGGCGTGTTCGGGCTCGTGATAGGCGTCGTCGGCGCGATCCTCGTAGTCGTGCTCGCGCTGTCGGGCTCGGGCTACATCCTCTCGATTCCCGTCGGCACGCTGGTCGTGCTGCTCGTCGTCGCCGCGATCGCCGGGCTGCTCGCCGCGCAGCTGCCCGCGCGGCGCGCCGCGCGTCTGGACGTGCTGCGCTCGCTCGCCGCCGACTAGCCGGGCGCCACCGCTACGCGAGCGCGCGGCTAAGCTGGCGGCATGGCCACGGCAGCCGCCCCCGACGCGACTGATCCCGAGCTCGAGGCCACCGCCTGGGATCTCGAGCCGCTACTCGACGGCGAGGGTCCCGAGGGCGTCGAGCGCCGGCTTGGCGACGCGCTCGAGCGTGCGCAAGCGTTCGCCGAGCGCTACACGGGAACCCTCGGGCGGCTCGACTCCGCGGGACTGCGCGAGGCGATGCAGGAGCTCGCCACGATCGAGGACCTCGTCGGTCGCGCCGGCACCTACGCGGGTCTGCGCTTCTCCACGAACACGGCCGACCCCGCCAACGGCGCGCTGCTGGCGCTCGCCCAGGAACGCGGGACGGCGATCGAGACGACGCTGCTGTTCTTCGAGCTCGAGTGGGCCGCGCTGGAGGATGCGCGCGCCGAGCAGCTGCTGGCGGGCGACGGTCTCGACTTCTGCCGCCATCACCTGCGCAACGTGCGCCGCTACCGCGAGCATCTGCTGTCAGAGCCGGAGGAGAAGATCCTCTCCGAGAAGTCCCTGACCGGCGCGGGCGCGTGGACGCGCCTGTTCGAGGAGCTGACCTCGGCGATCGAGGTCGAGCTCCCGAGTGGGTCGACCGACGGTGGCCCCGACGCGACGCGATCGACCGCGGACGCGGGGGAGAGGGTGGCCCTCGACGTGGCGCTGAGTCGCCTGTCCCTGCCCGACCGTGAGCTGCGGCGCGAGACAGCGCAGGCGGTCAGCACGGCGCTCGAGCCCGGCTTGCGCACGCGTGCGTTCCTGTTCAACACGCTGCTCGCCGACAAGGGCGTCGACGACCGGCTGCGTCGCTACCCGCACTGGCTTGCCGCGCGCAACCTCGCCAACGAGGCCAGCGACGAGTCCGTGCAGACCCTGATCGAGGCCGTGCGCGCGCACTACGAGATCCCGCGTCGCTGGTACCGGCTGAAGGCGCGGCTGCTCGGCGTCGAGCGGCTCGCCGACTACGACCGGATGGCGTCGGTGAGCGAGGACGAAGTCAGCTTCCCGTTCGCCCGCGCGCGCGAGATCGTGCTCGACTGCTATTCGTCGTTCTCCCCAGAGCTGGGCGACGTCGCCAGACGCTTCTTCGACGAGCGGCGCATCGACGCGCCCGTGCGCCCCGCCAAGCGCGGCGGAGCGTTTTGCGCCTCAGCCGTCCCCTCGGTCGACCCATACGTGCTGCTCAACTACACCTCGCGCCGGCGCGACGTGCTCACGCTCGCGCACGAGCTCGGCCATGGCGTGCACTTCTCGCTCGCAGCGCGCCAGGGCATCTTTCAGCAGACCACCCCGCTGACGCTGGCCGAGACCGCCTCTGTGTTCGGCGAGACCGTCGTGTTCCAGCGGCTGCTCGGCGAGGACACCTCGCCGGCCTCGCGCCTGGCGCTGCTGGCAGAGAACCTCGAGGACACGATCGCGACGGTCTTCCGCCAGGTGGCGATGAACCGCTTCGAGGACCTCGTGCACACCGCGCGGCGAGCAGAGGGAGAGCTGTCGGTCGAGCGCTTCGGCGAGCTGTGGAGCGAGAGCCAGGGCGAGCTGCTCGGCGACTCGGTCGAGCTGACCGACGGCTACCGCTCGTGGTGGTCCTACATTCCGCATTTCATCGGCAGCCCCGGCTACGTGTACGCGTACGCATACGGACAGTTGCTCGCGCTGTCCGTTTACGAGCGCTACGAGCAGGTGGGGGCGGAGCTCGTGCCGCGCTATCTGGAGCTGCTCGCCGCGGGTGGCTCGCGCAGCCCCGAGGAGCTCGGCCAGATCGTCGGCGTCGAGCTCGCCGACCCGGGCTTCTGGGAGTCCGGCCTGCAGCTCGTCGAGCGCCAGCTGCACGAAGCCGAAGCGGCTGCCGAGGCGTCGGGACGCCTGTAGCCGACGCAAGAGCCTGTCGGCCGGCCGACGGGCTCAGGTGACTCAGGCGGGCCGCACATGACCGGGGCTGGCGCGTCCGCTCACGCGTATGTAGGCTGCGCCGACCATGCGCATGAAGGCGGCTCCGGACGACCTGCTCGAGCGCGTAGCGCTCGCCGCGAACATGGTGCCGCTGCCGGCGGGGTACGCGTTCCTCGGCATGACCTCGGGTCGCGTCGTCGGCGTGGCGCAGCGCCTGGGCGTGTTCGCAAAGCTGCTCGCCGGGCCCGCGACGGCGGGTCGCGTGGCCGAGGAGCTCGAGCTGCAGGTGCCTGCCACTCGCCTGCTCTGCGAGAACCTCGCAGCGCTCGGCATGCTCGACCAGGACGGGCACACCTTTTCGGTATCCAAGCGGGCACGCAAGTGGCTCGACCCGCAGTCGGACACCTACATCGGCACGTTCCTCGAGCACACGACGACCTATTGGGAGTGGTACGGCGACCTCGAACGGATCGTGCGCGAGGGTGGCAGCTTCGAGATCCATCGCGAGCCGGCCGAGGATGCCGAGTACTGGCGGGTCTACATCACCGGGCAGTACGAGCTTGCGCGGCTGTCGGCCGAGGAAGTCGCCAAGGCGGTCAAGCTGCCGGCGCAGCCGCAGGCGCTGATCGACGTCGCGGGCGGGCACGGCTGGTTCTCGGCTGCGCTCTGCAAGCGCCACGAGACGCTCAAGGCCACCGTGCTAGACCTGCCGGGAAGCGCTCGCGTCGGTCGCGAGATCATTGCCAAGGCGGGCATGAGCGATCGCGTCGAGCATCGCGACGGCGACATGTTCGAGACCGAGCTCGGCGGACCGTATGACGGCGCCCTCGTGTTCGACATCGTCCACCACCTTTCCGGCGAGCAGGCCGTGACGCTGCTGGGTCGCGTCCGCGAGGCCATGAAGCCCGGTGGCACCGTGGCCGTGCTCGACATGTTCCGCTCCGATGCCAAGCGACAGCGAGCCACCGCGGCTACGCTCGGTCTGTTCTTCCATCTCACCTCGGGCGCCGACCTGCACAGCCCCGACGAGCTAGCCGCCTACTTCACCGAGGCGGGCTTCGATGCGCCCAAACGGACGCACGTGCGGCGCATTCCCGACCAGGCGCTCTACCAGGCGAAGGCCGTCTGAGCCGGGCGGCGGCTCGTTGAGCTTCAGCCCGGCAGGATGCGCTCGAGCAGCGCCGGCACGTCGCTGATCGAGTCGGCGATCGCCGTCGGCGTCACTTCCGGCGGCAGCGCGTCCTGGCGGTACTTGCCGGTGCGCACGAGAATCCCCGGCAGCCCGGCCGCCATCGCCCCGCCGACGTCCGCCTCGACGTCGTCGCCAACCATCACCGCGCGCTCGAGCCCCATGTCGGCTATCGCCGCCTGGAAGAAAGCCTCGGCGGGCTTTCCGACGACGATCGCCTCGCGACGCGTCGCGTACTCGAGCGCCGCCGCGTAGGCGCCGACGTCCAATGCGAGGCCGTCGGCTCGGCGCCAGTAGCGATTGTGCTGCAGGGCGATCAGCTCAGCGCCGTCCATCATCATGCGAAACGCGTGGTTGAGCAGCTGCGAGTCGAAGCGCGAGCCCACGTCGCCGAGGATCAGTGCATCGACGCCCGCGTCGGCGCTGCCGCCCGAGCGCTCGCTCGCCGGTGCGCTGCCGAGCGGAGCGAGGTCCTCGCGCAGCCCGTCGTTGACGATCAGCTCGACCGACTCGTGCCCGCGCTCGCGGCAGTAGCTCACCGCCATCGCCGCCGGCGTCAGCACCTCCTCCACCGACACCTCGAAACCGAGCTCGCGCAGGTGGTCGCACACCTGCCGCCGCGAGCGCGACGTGGTATTGGTGACCAGACGCAGGCCGGCGCCGAGCTCGCGCAGCTCCGCGAGCGCCTGGTGCGCTCCCTCGATCGGCTCGTCGCCGACGTACAGCACCCCGTCGATGTCGAGCAGCATGCCGAAGCGGTCGTCGCGGGTGTCGGTCATGGTCGAACCTTAGACAGGCGCCGCCGCGGGCGCTGTCGCGGCTGCGGGCGGGGCGTCCCCGGCGTCGCGATCGCCCGGCTCACGCGGAGCGCTCAGAAGAACAGTCCGCCCAGGCCGCTGCCGGCGTGGCGCACGAGCTCGAACAGCGGCTGCGGGATGATCCCGAAGAACAACGTCGCGGCCCCGGCGATCAGCGCCACCAGCAGCACCTCTGGCTGCACTCCACGCCGAGGCGCGTCGAGCTCCGGCGAGCCGCCCGCCAGCGCCGGCAGCCCTTCGCCCGGTGGCAGCGGTGCGTCGGACGGGCTGGCGCCGCTGGGCAGCTCCGCGCTCGGGGCCGGGCGCATCCACATGGCGGCGATCACGGGCAGGTAGTAGCCGAGCGAGATCATCGAGCCGACCACGATCACGACGCCGAGCCACGTGTAGCCCCCCGACACGGCGGCGTCGATCAGGTAGAACTTTCCGGCGAAGCCCGCCGTCGCTGGAATGCCGGCCAGCGCGAGCATCGAGAGCGTCATCGGCCACGCGAGCAGCGGGCGCTCGCGCCCCAGGCCGGCGACCGCCTGGATCGAGTCGCCGAGCCCGGTTTCGCGCTCGCGCGCCACGATTACCGCGAACGACGCCATGTTCATGAACACGTACACGGCCAGGTAGAACACCGTCGCACGAACACCGAGCTCGGTGGCGACGACGACGCCGGCGAGCATGTAGCCGGCCTGTGCGACGGAGGAGTAGGCGAGCATCCGCTTCAGCGAGGACTGACCCAGCGCGCCGACGTTGCCGACCAGGATCGTGATCGTCGCCAGCACCGCGAGCGCCGGACCCCAGGTGCTCTGCACGCTGATCAGCGCCACGTCGAAGAAGCGCAGGAACACGCCGAGCGCCGCCACCTTCGTGGCGACCGCCATGAACGCCGTGATCGGCGTCGGCGCGCCCTCGTACACGTCGGGCGTCCACTGGTGAAACGGCGCCACCGAGGCCTTGAAGCAGAGGCCGACGACGCACAAGGCGACGCCGGTCAAGCGTCAGCGGATCGCTGGCCAGGCTGCCGCTCGACAGCGCCTGAGCGATCCCGCCGAAGTCGGTCGTGCCCGTGGCGCCGTAGATCATCGCCAAGCCGTACAGCAGCGTCGCCGAGCCGACCGACCCGACGATCAGGTACTTCAGCCCCGACTCGAGCGAGTGCTCGCGCCGCAGCTCGGCCGGCGCACAACACGTACAGCGGTATCGAGAGCAGCTCCAGGCCGACGAACAGAGCGACCGTGTTCTGCGCCGCCGCGAGCAGCGACATGCCCGCGACCGATGTCAGCAGCAGCGCGTGGAACTCGCCGTGAGCGGCTTCGCGCGCGGCCAGCGAGCGCCACGCCAGCAGCACGCTGAGCGCCGCGCCGGTCGATCAGGATCAGGTTGAGCACCAGCGACAGGTCGTCGATGCGCAGCGCGCCCGAGACGATCGACTTGTGTGCGTTCCACTGCCAGATCGTCAGACCGGCCGCCGCCGCGAGCGCGACCAGGCTGAGCGCGGGCACCACGCTGCGCGCGCACCCAGCGCGCGCGAGCAGCCCGACCAGCAGCACGATCGTCGCGCCGCCGAGCAGCGCGATCAACGGCGAGAGCCCCCCGAAGTCGACGTGCGGGCCTTTGAGGTGGGCGCTGGCCAGCGGGAGCAGATGCGCGCTCACTTGAGCGCTCCTCGGTAGGTGCCGACGCAGCGGGCGCCACCGGCGCCTGGCCTGCAGCTCTCGCTCGGTGCTCGCGCTTGCGCCTGCGCCGCGACGGCGTGCGACCGCGAGGCGCGCGTGGCCGCGACCCTTTCGACGGCCGGCGTCGCGTCGGCGTGCGCGGAGGCGACGGCGGCCTTGACCGACCCTTCGCTGCGGTGCAGCGCGAGCTGCGGGTACAGCGCCATGAACAGGATCACGGCGAGCAGCGGCGCCAGCACGATGCCGTCGCGCATGGTGATCTCGCGCGAGTCGACCTTCGGCCCGACGCGGTTGTGCATCGCGCGGATGAACAGGCGCAGCGCGTACACGCTCGCCAGCACGACGCCCGCTGAACGCGACGATCGCGATCGCCAGCTTGGCTTTGAACACGCCGAGCAGGATCAGGAACTCGCCGACGAAGTTCGACGAGCCGGGCATCGCCAGCGTCGCCAGCGAGACGATCAGGAAGACCGTCGCGAGCACCGGCGCGCGGAAGGCGATGCCGCCCATGTCGCGAATGTCTTCCGAGCCGCCCGCCCGCTGCGCCAGCAGCGCCACGATGAACAGCAGCGGCGCCACCACGAGCCCGTGGTTGACCATCTGCAGCAGCGCTCCCTGGGCGCCCTGCGGGTTCAGCGAGAAGATCCCAAGCGTGATGAACCCGAGCTGCGCGACCGAGGAGTATCCGGCGATCAGGCGCGCGTCGGTCTGCGATGAACGCGACGACCGAGCCGTAGAGGATCGACGCCAGCGCGATCAGCAGCATCAGCGTCTGGAAGTGCGCGGCCGCCTGCGGGTACAGCGGCAGCACGATCGCGCAGGAAGCCGTACGCGCCGACCTTCGAGAGCACGCCCGAGAAGACCATCAGCACCTCGATCGGCATCGCCCTGTAGCCGTCGGGCATCCAGCCGTGCAGCGGGAACGCCGGCATCTTGACCAGGAACGCGGCGGCGAAGAACAGGAAGATCCACTCCTGCGAGCCGCGGCTCGAGCGGCAGTGCTGAAGCGAGGAGAGCACGAACGTGATGTGGCCGCCGTCCTGCTGGGCGGCCAGCACGCCGGTCGCGACCGCCGCGGCGAGCATCAGCAGCGAGCCGACGAGCGTGTAGATCACGAGCTTGATCGTCGCCTGCACGCGCCCGGGCTCGCTGCCCCATGTGCCCGATCAGGAAGTAGAACGGGATCAGCATCAGGTCGAAGAACGCCACGAACAGCGCGAGGTCCTGTGCCAGGAACGCGCCGAGCACGGCCGACTCGGCGAGCATGAAGTGGAAGTAGAAGAGCCGTGGGCGCTCCCACTCGCGCAGGTTCGCGCGCGATCGCCGCCGCGGCGAACAGCAGCGTCGTCAGTCCGACCAGGAACACGTTCAGGCCGTCGATGCCGAGCTTGTAGTGGATGCCCAGTTCGGCGATCCACACGACGTCGGTGACGTGCTTCAGCCCGTGCGAGCTCGGCGAGTAGTCGGCGATGTAGCCGATCGCCAGGCCGAGCGCGCCCAGCGAGCCGAGGAGCGCGATCGCGCCGGAGGCGCTCCAGGCGCAGCGCCCGGCTTGCTCGTCTCGCCCGAGGGAGCCGAGGCCTCGAGCGACTCCCGCGCGGCGCCCGAGCAGCGACAGCAGCGCGCCGGTCAGCGCCGACACGCCAGCGGCAGCCAGAGCATGATCGAAAGAGGGGGCACTCAGCTCGTCTCCCGCTCATGTCTGCAGCAGGAAGTAGAAGCCGACGCCCGCCACGCCGAGCACGAGCAGCGCGGCGTAGTAGCGCA
This sequence comes from uncultured Solirubrobacteraceae bacterium, assembly GCA_963846205.1. Taxonomy (GTDB): domain Bacteria; phylum Actinomycetota; class Thermoleophilia; order Solirubrobacterales; family Solirubrobacteraceae; genus Palsa-744. The sequence goes on from CAWJVB010000009.1 coordinate 512,761, forward strand.
CGAAGCCGCTCTGCGCGGCGCGCACCGCGGCCGAGCCGGCGCGCACGAGCCCGGTCGTGCCGCCGACCAGCGTCTCATCGACGAACACGCGCTCGAACGTGTCCTGGGCGAAGCGCCCGACCGCGGCCACCGGGCGCACGACGAGCGCGTCGATCAGCTCGTCGAAGTACCACTTGTGCACGAACAGCTCATACAGCGGCGCGCAGACGCGCGCGCACGCGCGCAGCGGTGCCCGGCCTGCGCGACCCACACGCGGTAGGCGATCGCGATGCCCGCCAGCCCGAGCACCGTGCCGAGCACGAGCCCGAAGCACAGCAGCCCGCTGCGCGTGTGCGGTTCGAGCGTACAGCGGCGAGGCTGCGAAGTCGGGCGCAGGAAGTCGTCGATCACGAAGTCGACTTTCGGGATCTGCACGAGCCCGGCGCCGACCGCGCCGATCGCGAGCATCGCCATCGCGACGCTGCATCGGCAGCGCGCGCTCGGCGATCGTGTGGATCGGGCCGGGGAAGCCGACGTCGGTGTCCTCGACTTCGCCGGTCGCGGGGTTGCGTCGGCATCCTCGGCGTGGTGCAGGTGGCCGGCTTCAGCTCGCGCGCCTCCGGCACCGGCTCGCCGTGGAAGGCGCGGAAGATCATGCGGAACGTGTAGACCGCCGTCAGGAACGCGCCGACGTAGCCGACCACGTACAGCGCCCAGTGCCAGCCGCCGCGCTCGCCGGTCACGAGCAGGATCTCGTCCTTGGAGAAGAAGCCCGAGAACGGCGGGTATGCCCGACAGCGCCAGGCCGCCGATCGATGAAGCACCGTAGGTGAACGGCATCGCCTTGCGAAAGCCGCCCATCTTCTCCAGCGACTGCTCGCCGCCCATCGCGCCGATGATCGAGCCCGCGGCCATGAACAGCAGCGCCTTGAAGAAGGCGTGCGTCATCAGGTGGAACAGCCCGGCCGCGTAGGCGCCGACCGAGACGCCCATGATCATGTAGCCGATCTGCGACATCGTCGAGTAGGCGATCACGCGCTTGATGTCCGTCTGCGACGAGCGCGATCGTGCCCGGCGATCAGCAGCGTCAGCGCGCCGACGACCGCGCCGACGTCCTGCGCCGCCGGGCGCGCAGTTCGAACAGCGGGTGCATGCGCGCGATCAGGTACACGCCGGCGGTGACCATCGTCGCCGCGTGGATCAGCGCGCTGACCGGCGTCGGGCCCTCCATCGCGTCCGGCAGCCACGTGTGCAGCGGGATCTGCGCCGACTTGGCGAACGCCCCGACGAGCAGCAGCACGCAGCCGGCGACGAGGTCGCCGTCGTTCGTGCCGTGGCCGAAGGCGCCCGCGCTCGGCGGCGTGGAAGGTCTGCAGGAAGTCGAGCGTGTCCGGTGTGCTTGAAGATGAAGTACGTCCCGAGCACGAGGCCGACGTCGCCGACGACGTTGATCACGAACGCCTTGATCCCGGCCCGCGTCGCCGTCGTGCGCCGGTACCAGAAGGAGATCAGCAGGTAGGAGGCGGCGCCGACGAACGCCCAGCCGACGATCAGCAGCAGGAAGTTGCCCGCGAGCACCAGCAGCAGCATCGAGAAGACGAAGAAGTTCAGGTAGGCGAAGAAGCGCGCGAAGCCGCGGTCCTCGTCCATGTAGGAGATCGAGTACAGGTGGATCAGCGTCGAGACGCCGGTGACGACCAGGATCATGAACACCGACAGCGGGTCGACGAGGATCGACATCTGCGCGTCGATGCCGACCGTCGAGGCGTAGTTCCACAGCGAGGAGACCAGCTGGCGGTGCGCGGGCGCGTGGCCCTGCAGCGAGATCAGCGCGCCGAGCGCCGCCAGGAACGCGAGGAAGATCGCGCCCGTGCCGATCCAGCCGGCGCGCGCGGCCGGGAGCAGCGAGCGGAAGCCCGAGCGCGATCACGAGCGTCCCCGCGCAGCGGGAACGCGAGCACCAGCCAGCCGTAGGTGGTCGGTGCTCATCAGCCCTGCAGCTCCCGCAGCTCATCGACGTCGATCGGCAGGTGGCGGCGGTAGATCGCGACGATCATGCCGAGGCCGATGCACACCTCGCAGGCGGCGACGGTCATCACGACGAGCGCGAGGATCTGCCCGTCGCCGTTGCCCCACATGCGCGAGAAGGCGATCAGCGCGAGGTTGCCGCCGTTGAGCATCAGCTCCAGGCACAGCAGCACGACGAGCGGGTTGCGGCGCGTCATCACGCCGACCGCGCCGAGCGAGAAGACGATCGCCGAGACCGCCAGGTACCAGGCGATGCTCATCGTCGGCGCCTGCCCGACGCCCTCGGCCATCGTGCCGCGTGCCCGCGCGGGCGCAGCAGGTCGCAGCGGCGTGCAGCGACCTCGTGCTCGTCCTCCTCGCCGAGGCCGCCGCGGCGGCGGGCGAGCACGACGCCGCCGACGGCGGCGATCAGCAGCAGGAACGAGGCGATCTCGAACGCGAGCAGGAAGCGCGTGAGCAGCAGCTTGCCGATGTAGGCCGGGCGTGCCGAAGGTCTGCGGTCCCGGGCTGTAGCCGGCGCCCGTTGCCGTCGATCGCCTCGCAGGCCCGTGCCGAGCAGCGCGATCAGCAGCTCGACCAGCAGCGCGCCGCCGAGCACGCGCCGCCGAGGCGCAGGCGCGGAGCCGATCGGGCCCGGCGCCGCGCAGGCGCTCGCCGAGCGACTCGCTCTCGTCGCCGACGTAGGCGACGACGAACACGTACAGCACCATCACCGCGCCCGCGTACACGACGACCTGCACGGCCGCCACGAACTCCGCGCGCAGCAGCAGGAACAGCACGGCCAGGGAGAGCAGGTGGGCGACGAGCGCGAGCACGCTGTAGAACGGGTTGCGCAGCACGACCACGCCGACCGCGCCCGCGATCACGCCGATCGCGGCGATGAAGAACAGGACGGGCTCATCTGCGGAGCCCGCTCACTCGCCCTCGTTCCTCAGCGGCGTGCGCTCGAGCGGCTCGGCGAGCAGCATCTCCTTGGTGAAGATCAGGTCCGAGCGGTCGTAGTCGGAGAGCTCGTAGTCGTGGCCCATCGTGATCGCGTCGAACGGGCAGGCGATCTCGCAGTAGCCGCAGAAGATGCAGCGCGAGAGGTTGATCTCGTAGACCGCCGCGTAGCGCTCGCCGGCGGAGACGCGGTTCTCGGGCGTGTTCTCGGCGGCGACCACGCGGATGCAGTCGGCCGGGCAGGCGGCGGCGCACAGCGAGCAGCCGACGCACTTCTCCAGGCCGGTGTCCTCGAAGCGGTGCAGCTTGTGGCGGCCGCGAAAGCGCGGGTAGACCGGCGTCTTCTCCTCCGGGTACTGGACCGTGACGGGCTTTCGCCGAAGCGGCCGAACGTCGTCATCAGGCCGCGCGCGGTCTCGCGGAACGTGCGCCAGGTGCTGCGCGCGGCGCCCGGCGCGGGCGTGCGCTGGACCTCGATCACGTCCTCGCCGGGGCTCCAGCCGGTGACCGTTCAGCGCCGTCGTGAGCGCGGCGTCGGCGAGCTCGGCGGCGCCGCGCTGGTGGGAGGTCTCGGACGCGCATCAGTGCGTCACCACCACGAGCATCGCCGTGACGAGCGCGTTGAGCGTGGCCAGCGGCAGCAGGACCTTCCAGCCGAAGCTCATCAGCTGGTCGTAGCGCAGGCGCGGCAGCGTCGCGCGGACCCAGATGAACAGGAACGTGAACAGCGACATCTTGAACGAGCACGACGAACGGGTCGACCCAGCCCGGCGGGTGGATCCCGAACGGCAGCAGCCAGCCGCCGAGGAAGACGGTCGTGACGATCCCCGAGACGACGAGCACGTTGAGGTACTCGGCGAAGTAGTAGGAGGCGAAGCGCCCGCCGCCGTACTCGGTGTTGTAGCCGCCGACCAGCTCGGCGTCGGCCTCGGTCAGGTCGAACGGCGCGCGGTTGGTCTCGGCGAAGCTCGCGGTCAGGAAGATCAGGAAGCCGAAGAACTGCGGCACGATGTACCACATGCCTTTCTGCGCGTGACGATGCCCGTCAGCGAGAGCGTCTGCGCGGTGAAGATCACGCCGACGAGCGCCAGGCCCTGGGAGACCTCGTAGGAGATCAGCTGCGCGGCGCCGCGCATCGCGCCGAGGAACGAGTACTTCGAGCCCGAGGACCAGCCGCCGAGCATGATCCCGTAGAAGGCGATCGCGCCGAACGCGAACAGGTACAGCGGCCCGATCGAGACGTCGACGCCCGTACAGCCCGACCTTCGTGCCGAAGATGTCCTGGACGTTGCCGAAGGGGATGATCGCGAACGCCGCCACGGCCGTCAGGATCGAGATCGTCGGCGCGAGCGCGAACAGGAAGCCGATCGAGGTGGTCGGGCGGAACTGCTCCTTGGTGAGCAGCTTGAGGATGTCCGCGAGCGGCTGCAGCGCGCCGTAGGGACCGACGCGGTTGGGGCCGTAGCGGCTCTGGAAGCGCCCGAGCAGCTTGCGCTCGGCGAGCAGCACGACGGGCACGAGCTGCAGGCCGACGGCGAAGATCACGATCGCCTTGAGGATCTGGATCCACCACGGCTCGTAGTAGCCGACCAGGGCCGAGCGGCTCGCCGACGCGTCATGCGAGCTGCGTCCTGCGCCGGGATATCCGCGCGCGCCGCGTCGCGCTCCTGCCAGCGCACGCCGCTGCCGCCGATCTCCTCGAGCGTCAGCCCCGCGTAGAAGGGCACCGCGTCGAACAGCTGCTGGGAGGCCATGCTTCCCGGTGCAGCACGTCCAGGTCGAGCCCGAGCGCGCGCCGAGAGCTCGGCGATCACCTGCCACCGGCGCGCGTCGCGCCCGGACGCGCGACCGCCGGGCGCAGCGCGCTGCAGGCGCCCGTCGGGGTGGATGATCGTGCCCTCCTTCTCGGCGTAGGACTCCGCCGGGAAGACGACGTCGCGTGCTCGCGCAGTCCGTCGGTGAGGAGCTCGCGTGCGCGACGACCGTGCTCGCGCGCGCTCGAGCGCCCGCTCCCACGCCGAGCGGGTCGCGCGGATCGCGCGGAGGTCCGGCTCGCAGCGGGTCCGCCTGCAGCAGGTACAGCGCGCTCAGCTCCCCGCCGGCGAGCGCGTCGGCGATCCCGCTGCGCGTCGAGGCCGGCGCTGTCGATCTCGCGCAGACCGGGGCCGCGTTCGGCAGCACGCCGGCCTCGCGCAGGCCGCGGCCGTTGCTCGCCGCCGGGATTTCCAGCAGGCCCGCGCCGTCGGTGCCGCGCCAGCGAGAGCGCGGCGGCGAGGTCGAGCAGCGCCCGCGCGCGGCGCTCGCCGTCCGCGCCGGCGGTGAGGCGCTCGCCCCACAGCGATCACGAGCTCCTCGCCGGTCTGCTCGATCAGGCGTTCGGCGGCTGGCGCGCAGCGCCGCCAGATCCTCGCCCGAGCGCGCGCTCGAGCTCGCATGCCGTGGCGGCGCACGCCCTTGCGCAGGCGCAGGTCGAGGATCGGCGCGTCCGTGATCGGCTCGCAGTCGAGCACGAGCACGGCGTGGGCGAACTCGAGGTCGCTGACACCGTCGCCTGCAGGCGCGGGCTCGCCGAGCGCGCGGTGCAGCTCCAGCGGCAGCGTGCCGCCGGCGCGCGAGTCGAGGTGCGGCGAGCCGAGCGTCCCTCGCGCATCAGGCGCGCGAGCAGGAAGCCCTCCTCGTTGGTCGCGCCGCCCGCCGGCGAGCGCGGCCGCGTTCGCGCCCCGCGCGGCGCAGGCCGGCGGCGGCCTCCTCCAGCGCGCGCTCCCAGGAGACCGGGCGCAGCTCGCCGCCGTCGCGCAGCAGCGGCTCGGTGATGCGCTGCGCCTCGCCGCGTCGGAGCGCGACTGGGTAGGCGAAGCGGCCCTTGTCGCACAGCCAGCCGTCGTCGACCTCGGCGTTCTCGCGCGCCAGCACGCGCAGCACGCGCTCGTCGCGCACGGTCAGCGTGACGTTGCACTGGGCCGGGCAGAGCGTGCAGACCGAGCCGGCGTCCTCGACGTCCCAGGGCCGCGCGCGGAAGCGGTAGGGGCGCGAGGTGAGCGCGCCGACCGGGCACAGCTCGACGATGTTGCCGCTGAACGGCGCCACGTAGGGGTGGCCGTCGAACGTCGAGACGTAGGAGTGGGCGCCGCGCTCGAGCAGCACCAGCTGGTAGTCCTCGGCAGATCTCCTGGGAGAAGCGCACGCAGCGGTAGCAGAGGATGCAGCGCTCGCGGTCGATCGCGATCATCGGCGAGAGCTCGAGCGGCTTGACGAAGTGGCGCTTGGGCTCGATGAAGCGCGAGATGCCCGCCGCCCCAGCCGAAGGTGATGTCCTGCAGCGGGCACTCGCCGCCCTTGTCGCACACCGGGCAGTCGAGCGGGTGGTTGATCAGCAGGAACTCGACGACCGAGCGCTGCGCGTCCTTGACGCGCTCGGTCTGCGGTGTGCACGACCATGCCGTCCTTGACCGGCGTCGAGCAGCCGGTCTGCAGCTTGGGGATGCCCTCGATCTCGACCAGGCACATGCGGCAGGCGCCGACCGGGCTGGCCGAGCTTGGGCTCGTAGCAGAACACCGGGATCTCGACGTCGCCGTGCTTGGCGGCGTCGACCAGCATCGCGTTCTCCGGCGCCTGCACCTCGCGGCCGTCGATCGTGAACGTGATCGTCTTCGGCTGCGGGCGCGGCATCAGGTTGCCCCGTGGGCGAGCAGCGCGCGTTCGTCGGTGGGCGCCGGTGCAAGGCTCCGCTCGGCCCGCGCACGCGCGGCCTCGATGTGCGCTTCGAACTCGTCGCGGAACTTGGCGATCATCGAGCCGATCGGCATCGCCATCGCGTCGCCGAGCACGCACAGGCAGTTGCCGATGATGTGCTCCTGGACCGAGGCCATGATCTCGAGGTCCATCGGCGTCGCCTCGCCGGAGTCGATCCGCTCGAGCATCTTCACCGTCCAGTTGGTGCCCTCGCGGCAGGGCGTGCACTTGCCGCAGGACTCGTGCCGGTAGAACTTCGCGACCTTCAGCGCGACGTCGAGGATCGGCGTCGAGTCGTCGACGACGATGATCGCGCCCGAGCCGAGCATCGAGCCGGCTTTGGCCATCGAGTCGAAGTCGTAGGGGACGTCGAGGTCGTCGGCGGTCAGCACCGGCGCGGAGGAGCCGCCCGGGAACCAGCACTTGACCTCGCGCCCTCGGGCGGGCCCGCCGGCGAGGCCGTAGATGATCTCGCGCGAGGGGATGCCGAGCTCGATCTCGTAGTTGCCGGGGCGCTGCACGTGGCCCGAGACGCTGCACGAGCTTCGTGCCGGTCGAGGTCTCCACGCCGAGCTTCGGCGTACTCGCTCGCCGCCCATCGTCGATGATCGCCGGCACCGTCGACGAGCGTCTCGACGTTGTTGATCAGCGTCGGCCCCTGGTAGAGGCCCTGGTTGGCGGGGAACGGCGGCTTCAGCCGCGGGTTGCCGCGCTTGCCTTCCAGCGAGTCGAGCAGGCCGGTCTCCTCGCCGCAGATGTAGGCGCCGGCGCCGCGGTGCACGACCAGCGACAGCGAGTGCTCGGAGCCGAGGATGTGCTCGCCGACGTAGCCCGCCTCGCGCGCTTCGGCGAGCGCCGCGTCGAGCACGTCGGCCTGCAGCACGTACTCGCCGCGGATGTAGATGAACGAGCGCTCGGCGCCGGCCGCGTAGGAGGCGATCACGATCCCCTCGATCAGCATGTGCGGGTTCTTCTGCATCAGTTCGCGATCCTTGAACGTGCCCGGCTCGGACTCGTCGGCGTTGCACACGAGGTACTTGTCCATCGAGCCCTTCGGCAGGAAGGAGACCTTCTTGCCCATCTGAAAGCCCGCGCCGCCGCGCCCGCGCAGGCCCGAGGCTTCGAGCTCGGCCAGCACGTCCTCCGGCGTCATCGCCAGCGCCTTGCGCAGCGACTCGTAGCCGCCGCGCGCGTTCGTAGACCGCGAGCGTGTTCAGCCCCGGCTCGTCGATGTCGTCGAACAGCAGCGTCTCGCTCATCGCGACTCCCGCTCGCCGGAGCCCGGCTCGGGGGCGTGTGCAGGGAACTCCCTCGAGTTGGCGTGCGGGTCGGCGACTAGGCGCGCGCGAGCTGCTTGTCGGGCAGCACCGGGCGCCCGGCGCGCACGTCGTCGAGCAGCTGCGGCACGTCCTCGGCGCTCAGCGGGCCGACGTACACGCCGTCGACGGAGGCCATCGGCGCGATGTCGCAGGCGCCGAGGCACTCGAACGAGCGCACGTTGAACGTCGGGTCATCGCCGGCCGCCTCGCGGATCGCCGCGTAGCAGCGCGTCGGCGCCGCGCAGCGAGCAGGAGATGTTCGTGCACACGTACACGCTGTGCTCGCCCACCGGCGTGGTCTCGAGCATGTCGTAGAAGCGTCGCCACCGAGTCCAGGTAGGCGGGCGTCACCCGCATCACGCACGCGACCTGCTCGATCGCCTCCGGCGAGCACCAGCCGTGCAGCGCTGCGCCGCCTGCAGCGCCGGCAGCGCCGCCGAGCGGCGGTCGGGATAGCGCGCCATGCGCCTCTCGATCGCGGCGCGCAGCTCCTCCGGGACCTCGGTCGTGGCGGGGTCCGGGATCACCGCCGGGTCCTTGTCCAGGTCGGCCGGCGCGGTCCCAGCCGCTCGCACGCTCGGGAACCGGCATCATCGGTCGATGCCTCCGAGGATCGGATCGAGCATCGCGAGGGTGGCGATCATGTCGGCGATGTAGCTGCCCTCGGCCATGTGCGACGAGCGCCTGCAGGTTGACGAAGCTGGGGTCGCGCATGTGCACGCGCGCGGGCTTGGAGCAGCCGTCGGAGCGCACGTAGCAGCCGAGCTCGCCGCGGGGGGACTCGATCGGGTAGTAGACCTCGCCGGGCGGCACCCGGAAGCCCTCGGTGACGAGCTTGAAGTGGTGGATCAGCGCCTCCATCGAGGTCGCGAGCTCGTGGCGCGGCGGCAGCGCGACCTTGCGGTCCTCGGTGATGTACGGGCCCTCGGGCAGGCCGTCGAGCGCCTGCTCGATGATCTTCACCGACTCGTAGATCTCGGCCAGGCGCACGGCGAAGCGGTCGTAGTTGTCGCCGACCGTGCCGACCGGGATCTTGAAGTCGAAGTCCTCGTAGGAGCTGTAGGGGTCGGCCTTGCGCAGGTCCCACGGGTTGCCGGCCGCGCGCAGCAGCGGGCCGGTGACGCCGAGCGAGAGCAGCGTCTCGGCGTCGAGCGGGCAGGTGCCGCGCAGGCGCTGCAGCACGATCTCGTTGGAGTTGAGGATCGCGCCGTACTCGTCCGCGCGCTCGGGCATGACCTTCAGGAACTCGCGCAGCTTGGCGCTCGAACCCGGCGGGATGTCCTCGATCACGCCGCCGACCTGGAAGTAGCGCGTGTGCATGCGCGCGCCGGAGGACATCTCGAACAGGTCGAGGATCAGCTCGCGCTCGCGCAGGCAGTACAGGAAGATCGAGATCGCGCCGAGGTCCAGCGCGCTCGTGCCGAGCCAGATCAGATGCGAGGCGATGCGGTTGAGCTCGAGGTGGATCACGCGCAGGTACTGCGCGCGCTTGGGCACCTCGACCTCGACCAGCGTCTCGACGGCGCCGCAGTAGGCCATCGCGTTGAAGTAGTAGGACGAGGTAGTCCATCCGCTCGACGACCGGGATGACCTTCCAGTAGGACTTGTCCTCGGCGGTCTTCTCGATCCCCGTGTGCACGTAGCCGATGATCGGTTTGATGTCGCGGACGACCTCGCCCTGGAGCGTCACGAGCAGGCGCAGCACGCCGTGCGTGGCGGGGTGGTGCGGGCCGAAGTTGAGCGTCAGCAGCTCCTGCGTCGTGTCGGCGCCGCCCTCCTCGCGTCGCCCGAGCTCGCTCCTCACGGCGACGAGCGTGATGCTCTGCTCGCGCCGGCGGTACTCGGACAGCGTGCTCGGGTGCTCGGCCGGGCTCACTCGCGCGCCTCCAGCCATTTCGTCTCGTCGCGCGTGAAGATCACCGGTTCGCCGCCGATCGGGAAGTCGCGCCGCTGCGGGTGGCCCTCGTAGTCCTCGGGCATCAGGATCCGCCGCAGGTCGGGATGGCCCTCGAAGACGACGCCGAACATGTCGTAGACCTCGCGCTCCTGGTGGTTGGCCGTCGGCCAGTCCGCGCGTCACCGAGTCGACCGCGGGCGCGTCGCTGTGGACGCGCAGCTTGACCGTGATGCGGTCGACGCGGCTCATGTCGAGCAGCTCGTAGATCGACGCCCAGCCGCGGCTCCTCGGGGTAGTAGTCGACGCCGTGCACGCTCGCCAGGAACGCGTAGCCCTTGCCGCGCAGCGTCGCGAGCACCGCGCGGATCTGCGCCGGCTCGACGACGAGCGTCGCGCGGTCGCGGAAGTACACGGTCTCGAGCGCCGCGTCGCCCAGCTCCTGGGCGAGCAGCTCCAGCCCGGTGGCGTCAGGCATCTAGGAGGCTCTCCTCGGTGCCGACCGCGTCGTAGCGCTCGCGCCAGCCCATGTCGGGGTCGTCCTGCACCATCTTGCGCAGCTTGAGGACGCCGTGCATCAGCGCCTCCGGGCGGGGCGGGCAGCCCGGCACGTGCACGTCGATCGGCATGAACTTGTCGGCCGGCACGAGCGCGTAGTTGTTGAACACGCCCATCGAGCTGCAGCAGGCGCCCATCGAGATCGCCCACTTCGGCTCGAGCATCTGGTCGTAGAGCCTGCGGATGATCGGCGCCATCTTGATCGAGACGCGGCCGGCGAGGATGATCAGGTCGGCCTGGCGCGGGCGAGGCGCGGAACGCCTCGAAGCCAAAGCGCGCGATGTCCATGCGCGGGCCGGCGGCGTGGAACTGCTCCATCGCGCAGCAGGCCAGCCCGAAGCGCGAGCGGGAAGAACGAGTTCGAGCGCGCCCACGCGACCGCTTTGTCGAGCGTCGTCGTCAGCACGCGCTCTTGGACGTAGCGCTCGAGCTCCTCGCCCTCCAGGTGCGCCGGCTGGTTGCGCCCTCGAGCTCGCCGCCGCGCAGCAGCTGGTGCGCGTTCAGCTCGCGCACGCGCAGCGCGCGGCGCCGGCTCGCGTTTCACTTCCACTCGAGCGCCCCTCGGCGCCAGACGTAGACGAAGGCCACGAACAGCAGCACGATGAACACGATCGTCTCGGCCAGCGCGAAGCTGCCGTACGCGCGCAGCTCGACCGCGATCGGGTACAGGAAGATGACCTCGATGTCGAACAGGATGAACAGCATCGCGATCAGGTAGAAGCTGATCCCGAAGCGCATCCCGCGCTTGACCTCCGACGGCAGCCCGCACTCGTAGGGGTCCTGCTTGTGCGGCGTGCGCGCGGCGCGGGCCGAGACCGAGTTCAGCACCGCGAACGCTCCGCCCACGGCGCCGCCGAGAATCAGGAAGACGATCGCCGGGAGATAGCTGCGCAGCACCGCGCGCTGTTATATCACCGCTTGTGGCAGAGTGTTACATAGTGGCAATCGGCTCGATACTGCGCGCCGCGGACGTGACGAGGCGGTCGTCGCCGGCGCGCTCGTCGTCGCGGCGCTCAACGCGCTCGCCGGCGCTGCTGGGCGCCTGGCTCTGGTATCGCGGCGCCCCGAGCGAGACCGGCGCGCGCGCCTTCTGGCTGCTGCTGCGCGTCGGGCAGGGCTCGGCGCTGGCGCTTGCGCTCGCCGTCGGCTCGCTGGCGGCCGCCGGCAACTACTCGACCGAACAGCCTCTTCTACCTGTACGCGCTGCTGCCGCTGGCGGTCGCGTTCGTCGCCGAGCAGCTGCGCGTCGCCTCGGCGCAGACGATCCTCGACCAGCGCGACCTTGCGGACGCGCAGGCGGTCGGCGCGCTTTCCGCGGCAGCGAGCAGCACGCGGTCGTCGCGGCGATCGTGCGCCGCGAGATCGGCGTGATGGCGCTGTCGGCGCTCGTCGTCGTGTTCCTCGCGCTGCGCGCCGCCGGCACCGCCCACGGGTTCTGATCGCCGATGCGGTCCGCTTGCCAGCGCGGCGCGGCCTGGTCCGGCCATGCGCCGCACGCTAGTCGTGGCCAGCAGGCCGCTATATATTCCGCCGCGCATGACGGCTCGCGCGAAGATCGCAGCCACGACCACGATCCTGCTGGCCGCGCACGCCGGTCGCTCAGCGCCTGCGGCTCGCAGGGCATCAGCGTCGCCAAGACGAGCCCCTACTACCGCGGCGCCGTGCTGTTCCGCGACCACTGCTCGGGCTGCCACACGCTGTCGGTCGTCGGCGCGCAGGGCTCGGCGACGAGCATCAAGAACCGCGTGCGCACGAACGGGCCGAACTTCAACATCCGCAAGGAGAACGTCGAACAGGTCCTGTACGCGATCCGCAACGGCGGCTTCTCGGGGGCGATCATGCCGGAGAACATCGTGCTCGGCGACGACGCCCAGGCCGTCGCCGAGTTCCTCGCCAAGTACTCCGGGCAGCCAGGCGCAGAAAGTGCCGCACACGAACATCACGCTGTCGACGAAATAGGACGCCGCGCGGCGGCTGGCGGGCGTGCTCGACCTCAAGCGCATCCGGGAGGATCCCGACGGCGTGCGCGCGGCGCTCGCGCGCCGCGACCGAGGCGCTCGCCGCGGCCGTCGATCGACATCGTCGCGCTGGACGAGCGTGGCGCGCGGCGACCACAGCCGCCGAGGGGCTGCGCGCGGAGCAGAAGACGCGCTCGGAGGAGTCGGCGCGGCCAAGGCGCGCGGCGAGCAGGCGCCCGAGCTCGCGCCGCGATGCAGCGAGCTGAGCGCGCGCGTCAAGGAGCTGAGCGCGAGCGGGCGAGCGCCAGAAGCAGCGCCTCGACGAGCTGGTCGCGCGGCTGCCGAACCTGCCCGACCCGACCGCGGCGGCTGGCCCCGAGGACGAGCTGGTGCGCGAGGTGGGCGAGCCGCCGGCGCTCGCCTTCCCGCCGCGCGATCACCTCGAGCTGGCGGGCGAGATGATCGACATGGATCGCGCCGCGAGGCTGTCGGGCTCGCGCTTCGCCTACCTGAAAGGCGAGCTGGTGATGCTCGAGCTGGCGCTCGTCGGCTGGGCGCTCGCAGAAGCTGCGCGGCGCACGGCTTCGAGCCGGTGATCCCGCCGGTGCTCGTGCGCGAGCGCGCGCTGTACGGGACCGGCTTCCTGCCCGACACCGAGCAGCAGATCTACGCGCTGCCCGAGGACGAGCTGTTCCTCGTCGGCACCTCCGAGGTCGCGCTCGCCTCGCTGCACGACGAGCGAGATCCTCGACGCCGAGCGCGCTGCCGCTGCGCTACGCCGGCTTCTCGCCCTGCTTTCGCCGCGAGGCGGGCGCGGCAGGCAAGGACACGCGCGGCATCTTCCGCGTGCACCAGTTCGACAAGGTCGAGATGTTCAGCTTCGTCGCGCCCGAGCAGTCGGGCGAGGAGCACGAGCGCATACTCGCGATCGAGGAGGAGATCCTCGGCGAGCTCGGGCTGCCCTACCGCGTCGTCAACATCGCCGTCACCGATCTCGGCAACTCGGCCGCCAAGAAGTACGACTGCGAGGCGTGGATGCCGAGCCAGCAGCGCTACCGCGAGCTGACCTCGTGCTCGAACACGACCGACTACCAGGCCCGGCGCCTGGACATCCGCATGCGCGCAGCCGCGAGTGGCGCGGCAGCGGCGGCAAAGGCGCCAAGGGCGCAGGGCGCACGCAGACGCCGCACACGCTCAACGGCACCGCCGTCGCCGTCGGGCGCACGATCGTCGCCCTGCTGGAGAACGGCCAGCGCGCGGACGGCGGCGTGGAGCTGCCCGAGGTGCTGACGGCGTACGGCGCGCCCGCGCGGCTGGCGCCGGCCGCGTCGCGCGGCGCCGAGTAGCGCTCGCGCCGCGCAGACTGACTGACAGCTGGGGCTGCGCAGACCTTCGCGAGCCACGTGGACTTCGGGCGCCTGGCCTAGTACTGGCTGCCCAGCAACTGAATGTGATCGGCCTCCGCCGCCCCCGGGAACGGGCGGATCAGGCCGAACTGCGCGAGCGTCGACTCCGAGACTCCCTCGACGCCGGGCGTGTCCGACGCTTCTCCGCGCGTGTGCGGGTCGTTGGCGAAGCCGCCGACCTCGACGGAGTGTTCGGGACTGCGATAGCCGGAGATCCCGATCAGGTGCAGGTGCAGCGCCTTGCCGAGCGCGTTCAGGTGCTCGGCAAGCGTCGGCTCCTCGCCCACGCTGTAGTTCGTTCCCGGGGCCTGGAAGAACCCGTACTCGCCTTCCGGGGTCGAGTTGAATTCGCCGACCGGACCGGCGAAAGCGATGCCGGAGGCGGCCAGTTCGCGCGCCTGGACGTGGGCGAGCTCGTGTTCGAGCGAGTGCTTGTGCGACTGCAGCTGTTCGAGCTCGGCGCCCTTCTGGCTGCGCGCGGCCGCGTAGTCGAGCTGGCGCTTGACGAGTGCCAGGCGCAGCTGGTCGACCTCGTCGCGCTGCACGAGCACGGCGTGCGTCTCGGAGGAGTGCGTCACCTCCAGCGCCGCGAGGTGCTTGGCCTGCGCGGTCACCTCCTTCTGCGTCTCGAGGACGTCAACCGTGGCCGTGGCGTTCTCGCGCGAGATCGCGCGCAGGTCGTCGAAGCGCTCGATCAGGTCGGCGAAGCCGTGCGCCTCGAGGATCACCGTGGCGATGTCCGGCGGGGGCGCCTCGTAGGAGGCGATCACCTGCGCGACGAGCACCTGGCGGTCGTGCGCGAGCTGGGCCTGCAACGCCACCAGGCGCGTGCGCGCCGCGCTGAGCTGCGAGCGGATGCTGGCAAGCAGGTTGCGCTCGATGTTGAGGCTCGTTTCCAGCGCCGACAGGCGCGCCTGCAGGTCTTCGATGCGGCCTTCGAAGCCGGCGATCTGGTGCGTGTCGGAGCCGATTCCCGAGCGCACCTCGCCTTCGCGTGCCTGCGACGCCGAGATCTTGCCTTCCAGCGCGCCCGATGTGGCGCCGAAGGCGACGACCGCGCCCATCGCCAGCCCCGCGGCGAGGGCGCTCGCGAGCGCCGCGAGCAGCGCCAGGCGCAGGCGTCGAGGCGCACGCGGGCGACGCGCGGCGGCCCTTCGCGAGGCGTGCGGGGAACTGTGCACGACCGGCCAAGCTAGCCACGGCCCGGGTCGGGCACAAGCGCCGGGCGCTTTGCTGCAGGGGCCTCGCGTGGGCTGGCACGGCCCTGCGGCAGAGCTGCCGCGGGCGGCGCGGCTCTCGCTAGTGGATCTTGAACAACAGCGACTTGGCCGACCCGTGCTGGGGCGCCAGCGTGAGGCGGTAGCTACCGGAAGCGAGCATTGTGCGGCCGCTCAGGCTGCGTGACTGCGAGCCGCCCGGCGCGAGGAAGCTGAGCGGAGTCGAGATCGTCTTCCAACGCATATGGCCGTGGACGCTCACGCGCTGCTGCAGCGTGACGCGCACGCGCGTCGCCACGCTCAGCCTGAACGAGAAGCCGAGCTTGTACAGGGGGGCGAGCCGCCGCGCGAGCGCGGCAAGCGCGTTGCGAGTGAGCTTCAGTGCGCTGATCACGGGCAGCGCGCCGGGGTCGCTCGTGGCGGGGGCTCCTGCGGGCTCCACCGTTCGCGGACCGCTCGTCCCCGGAGCGCTCGTGCCGGTCGCGCTCTGCGGGCTGGCCTCGCCCTGCGAGGGCGAGACCGCGCCTTCGCTGGTGTGTTCGGAGAGCGGCAGGAAAGCGTTGATGCTCGCGGGCGTGCCGACGCCGGTGGGTCCGTCGTAGCCGCTGCCGGCGAGGCAGATCGCGCGGGAGGCGCACGTCTGCGCCTCTTCTTCGGGGGAACATTTCGCTTCGCCGTTCTTCCGCACGGCGGCGAGGCATTCGCCGTTCGAGCCCGACACCACGTCGTGCAGCGCCGCCGGGTCGGTCGCGAGGTTTTCGTACAGCGTGCGCGCCGGGTAGGCGACCCCGTGCGCGCCTCCGGCCAGCGCGAAGCCCGCGGCGATGATCGGCGCGGCGACGCTCGTGCCGCCGATCATCGCCCATCCCTTGCGCTGCTTGTATTCGGTCGAGTCGTACACCGCCACGCCGCTGTCCGGGTCGGCGTCGGCGGACACGTCCGCAACCGCGCGTCTGTCTTCGCACCCGACCGCCGGCCAGTCGGTGAGGCTCTGCTGCCACCCGGGCGCCAGGAAGCTGGCGCTGCACCCTCCACCGCCGGCTCCGAGCGGTTCGACGTTGCCATTGCTTTTGCCGCCGTCGTTCCAAACCGTCTCGCCTTCCCAAGCCCCGGTTTCGGCGTTGAGCGTCAGGCGCGTGCCGCCGACGGCGACCACGTGCGGCGAGCTGGCCGGGTACTCGGCCGCTTCGGACAGTTCTTCGCTGAACCAGTCGAGGTAGCCGTCGTCGCCTGCCGAGGCAGTGATCACGATGCCCGGATGGTTGAAGGCCTGGTTGTCGGCGAGCGGCTCTTCGCCGCCCCACGAGTTCGAGATCTCGCTCGCGCCGAGCGCGGCGGCGGTCTGCTCGGCCGTGTACAGGTCTTTGTTTTCGTTCGAGTTCGCCTCGACCAGCAGGATCTGGCAGCTCTGGCAGACGCCGTGCGCCACCTCGACGTCGGTGGCGATCTCCACGGCCCAGCCGCGTTCCGTTTCGCCGCTGGACGCTGGCAACGGCGCGCTCGCACCACTCTGGTTGACCTTGCGCAAACACCCGTTCGCTTCGTTGCACGGGGGCAGCCCGAAGTGGCTGTCGAACGTTTCCAGATCGGAGGCGATCGTGGCGTCGTCGTAGGCGTCGACGAGCGCGATCGTTTGCGCCCTGGGAGGGCTCACGCCGGCCAGCCCGTAGGCACTCAGCAGGTTGGCGGGGCTGTGGCTGCCGCTGACTTGCGTTTTGCGTTCGACGGCCTCGCCGGGCGGGACGCCTTCCGCGGCGGCTTCGGATTCTCCTTCGGCGGGGCCTTCGGCGTTCTGCTCTGGCACCGCGCGCGTGCCAGGCTGTGCGAGCGGGTCCTGCGGCGCGAGCTGCAGGCCGAGACAGCCGGAATGTTCGGGCGCGGGGGCCGAGCACAGCGGGCTGAGATCGAAGCCGGACGGGCTGGGCGGTTCCGCGGCGTTCGCGTCCGCGCCGGCGAGCAGCAGGGCGAGCAACGCGGTCAGCGCGAGCAGCCCCAGCGGGGCTCGGGTGAGCTTGAGAACGTTCATCGAACAGAAGGCTTGTGATCGCCTCGACTCGCGCCGCTCGCGCCGTGAGCCGGTCCACCGCTGGCAGACGTACGTCGTAGCTCGCGATCGCGTACCACGCCTCGCGCGGCATTAGGCTGACGCGAGATGTCCTCGCCGTTTGGATTCCTGCTCGCGCCCGACCCGCCCTCGCGACGCGCCGGGCTGCTCGTCGCCGCCGTCGCCGTTGCGCTGTGCACGTTGATCGTGTATCCGCTCAAGCACATCGCGCCGGTTGTCTCGCTATCGGTCGTGTATCTGCCCGCGGTGCTCGTCGTCTCGATCATCTGGGGTGGCTGGCTCGGGGTCGCGACGGCGGTCCTCAGTGCCGCTGCGCTCAACTTCTTCCATCTCGAGCCGGTCGGCCACTTCGCGCTCAGGCAGTCGAGCAACTGGGTCGCGCTGATCGCGTTCCTGGTCGTCGCGGGTCTCGCCAGCTCGGTCGCGGAGGTCACGCGAGCTCGCGCTCGTGACGCGGAGGCGCGCAGACGCGAGGCCGACCTGGCGGCGGAGATGGCACGGCTGTTGCTGCGCGGCGACGACCTGTCCGCGGCGCTGCCCACGGCGGCGGCCCGGCTCGCGCAGGCGCTCGACTTGAGCTCGGCGGCAATCGAGATGGAGGCCGTCGAAGGCGACGAGCGCAGGATCGCGTTTCCACTGCGCGACGGCACGAACCGCCTCGGCACGCTGCTCGTCGGCGCCGACACATCCGAGGCGAGCCTGCGCCGGCTGCAGGAGCGCGTCGTCCCGGCGCTGGAGGCGCTGTTGAGCGCGGCGCTCGAGCGGGAGCGGCTGCTCGGCGACGTCGTCGAGACGGCGGCGCTGCGGCGCGCGGACATCGTCAAGACGGCGCTGCTGCGCGCCGTGTCGCACGACCTGCGCACTCCGCTGACGGCGATATCGGCGGCGGGCGAGGCGGTCGCCTCGCCCACGCTGTCGCCGCAGGAGCGAGCCGAGATGTCGGCGGTGATCGAGGAGGAGGCGCGCCGGCTGTCGCGCTTGGTCGACAACCTGCTCGACCTGTCACGGTTGGAAGCAGGCGCGGCCGAGCCACGGCGCACGTGGACCTCGATCGACGAGCTGATCCGCTCGGCGGTCGCCGAGGTGGGCGCCGAGGGTGGGGCGTTCTCGCTGTCGATGGAACGGGATCTGCCGTTGGTTAGGCTCGATCCGGCGCAGATGGAGCGCGCGTTCGTGAACGTGCTGGAGAACGCGCGGCATCATTCCGGTGGGCATCCGGTGTCGGTGCGCGCTCGCGCCGTTCGCAGCCTGGCGCCGAGCCGATCCCAGTCTGCGCCACCGCGCGGCGAGCGAAGCGAGGGCGACGCGCCAGCGGGCGACAGGTTGATCGTACGTATCGTCGACCGTGGGCCGGGCATCCCACCGGCGCAGCTCGACCGCGTCTTCGAACCGTTCTATCGGGCTGGGACGGCGGCCGGCGGGCATCGCGGCTCGGGGCTCGGGCTGGCGATCGCCCGAGGCTTCACGGAGGCCAATGCCGGGGCGCTGCACGTCGAGTCGCTGCCCGGGCAAGGGGCGACGTTCGTGTTCGAACTGCCTCTCGAGGAGACGCCCTCGGCGTCCGACGCGCCCGCGCCGGAGCCCGCCTCGATGGGCACCGCGCGCGGGGTCGCGGGCACGAAGCGCGCCGAGAGCGAGCCGGGCGCGTGAGCGAGACGCCGCGGCCTATACGGGTGCTCGTCGTCGACGACGAGCCGCAGATCGTCCGTGCGCTGAAAGTGGTCCTGCGCGAGGCCGGCTTCGAGGCGCTTGCGGCAGAAACGGCGTCACAGGCACTCGACCTCGCCTCGGTGCGCCCGCCGGAGGCCGCGATCGTCGACCTCGTGCTGCCCGATCTCGACGGCATCGAGCTGACGCGTCGGCTGCGCGAATGGAGTGACATGCCGATCCTCGTGCTCTCGGCGGTGGGCGAGGAGGAACAGAAGGTCAAGGCTCTGGAGGCGGGCGCAGACGACTACGTGACCAAGCCGTTCGGCACTCGCGAGCTCGTCGCCCGCCTGCAGGCGGCGCTGCGCCGTGCCGGGCGCATCGACGAGGAGCCGACGATTCTCGCCGACGGGCTCGAGATCGATCTTGCCGCACGACTCGTGCGCCGCGACGGCGCGCCGATCCACCTCACCCCGATCGAGTTCGACCTGCTGCGGGCGTTGGCTCGCAACAGGGGCCGGCTGATGACGCATCGAAAGCTGCTCGTCGAAGTATGGGGACCGGACTACGTGGACGACGTTCAGCCTTTGCGAACCCACATCGCCAGGCTGCGCGCGAAGATCGAGCCAAATGGCACGGCGGGTCCGCGTTACATCGTCACCGACCCCGGTGTCGGTTACCGCTTCGCCGAGTAGCGAATGGCAGGCGAGCGCGGGCACCTGAAGGTCTACATCGGCATGGCGCCGGGGGTGGGCAAGACCTATCGGATGCTGCAGGATGGAGCGGCCGAAGCTGACAGCGGACGCGACGTGGTGATCGGCTATCTGGAGCCGCACGGGCGCGAGGAGACGCTCGCGCAGGCACGGGGGCTCGAGCTGATTCCGCGGCGTCGGGTCGAGTACCGCGGCAAACCGCTCGAGGAGATGGACCTGCCGAGCGTGCTCGCGCGCAAGCCCGAGCTGTGCCTGATCGACGAGCTGGCGCACACGAACGCACCGGGCGTCGAGCACGAGAAGCGCTACGAGGATGTACGCGACGTGCTCGATGCGGGCATCGACGTGTTCTCGACGGTCAACGTGCAGCATCTGGAGAGCCTCAACGACCAGATCAACCAGCTGACCGGCGCGCGCGTGCGCGAGACGATTCCCGACGAGGTGCTCTCCTCCGCCGACGAGGTCGTGTTGATCGACCTGACGCCGGAGGCGCTGATCGCTCGGCTGCGCGCCGGCAAGGTCTACCGGCCCGAGCGCGTGCAGGCCGCGCTGAACAACTTCTTCAAGATCGAGAACCTGGCGGCGCTGCGCGAGACGGCGCTGCGCCAGGTTGCCGAGGACGTGGAGGTCAAGCGGCTGCTGCGCGAGCCCACTGCGATCGTCCGCCGCGACGAGCAGGGCTTGCCGACCGCGGCGGAGCCTCGCCCGCAGGCGATCGCCGAGCGACTGCTTGCGCTCGCCACGTTGTCCGCCGACTCCGAGCACGTCGTGCGACGCGCGTGGCGCTCGGCGCAGCGGCTGGACGCGCAGCTCGACGTGCTCGTCGTGCGTCCGCCCGGGCGGCCGCCGAGCCAGCAGGACCGCGAGCGGCTGGAGGCGCTGCGCCGTCTCGTGGCGATGCTGGGCGCGCGGCTGCGCGTGGAGGAGGGCGAGGACGTGGCCGACATGGCGGTCGCCGTCGCGCGCGAGCTGGGCGCGACCTACGTGCTGATGGGCACGCCGAGCAGCCCGCGGGGAATCGGTGGCCGGCTGGGCCTGCGCGGCGGCGGCGGCGAGGGCGCGGTCCTGCTGGCACGCCTACTGCGGGAGCTGCCCGGCGTCGACGTGAGGATCGTCGCCGACCCGACGCTCCGAGAGCGAGGCTCCGAGCTCTCGCTCGATGACGCGGGCGCCGACTGAACGACCACATCAAGCGCCAATTGAAACGAGTCGATAAAGATCGCCACGGCAGGCAGGGTGTGGCGTAAAGGCCGCGTAAGACTCATTGCAGCGGTGCGTAGGTGCGCAACCTGCCGGGCCGGGCGCTGTTCAGGACACATATGCGAAACCTCCACCTTCCATCTCCGCCCCTCCGCCGCGCGTTGCTGTGCGGCGCTCTGCTCCTGCTGTGCGCCGCGATCGCGCTGGCCGGCCTGCGACCGGTCGCGGTCGCGCAGGCCGGCTCGTCCAAGCGCCGCACTTCACCGGTCGCCCATGCCGCGTCCTCCTACCTCACGGGAATAGGCGACGAGTCGCCGGAGATGTTCACCAACCCGAACTGGACACAGCTGCACGTCAAGATCGCCCGCTACATTGCGCCCTACGACGCGGCGGTGCGCCCGTTCTCACTCGACAAGGCGAAGGTCTGGATCAAAGCGGCGGAAGAACACCACGTGCAGGTGCTGGTCGCCTTCTACCACTCCGAGTACACGCCCACGAAGCTCCCCAGCGTGGCGCAGTACCAGCACGACGTGCAGAAATTCGTGAAGCTGTTCCCCCGTGTGCACCAGTACCAGGCCTGGGACGAGGCCAACCGCGGCAACATCCGCGGCGTGCTCGCCAGCCCCTCAGCCTCGGCGACCGCAAAGTACTACCAGGCGCTGATTCGCGTGTGCAAAGGGTGCACGGCGATCGGCCTGGACGTGCTGGACGCGAACAACATCACCCCGACGCTCGACTACATCTCGGAATTCAAGAGCGAGGTGAAAAAACTTCGCACGATCATGCCGAGCATCTGGGGACTGCACAACTACTCAGACATCAACCGCCTGCAGAGCTTCCGCACGCGCGCGCTCGTGCAAGCGCTCGGCGGCCAGGTGTGGCTGACGGAGACCGGTGGGATCGTGCAGTTTGGCGGTGAATTCCCGAACAAGCACGGCTCGGGCCTGAATCGCGCCGCGAAGGTTCTCACCTACATGTTCAACGTCGCCGCCTCACAGCCGCGCATCAAGCGCCTTTACATCTACGACTGGAAGGGCGGCAACGCGAGCACGCGCTTTGACGCAGGGCTGATGGACAACCACTTCAACCCGCGCCCGGGCTACGTGGTCGTGTGCAAGAAGCTGCACGGGGCGAAATGCAACGTCAAGACCAGCGCCCACTGAGCGCCCCGGCCGCAGGCCCTGTGGCCGGCGTCGCGCGTCAGTAGCCGGTGAGAACCGCTCCGCGCGCCCGGCGTGCGCTCCGCTCGCCGGCCACGCTGAGCGCGCGTGAGGCCGGCGAGCGCGAGCGCGGCCAGCCCGACGGCGCCGGCGATCAGCACGAGGTGGGTCGAGCGGATACCTGCTGCCGTCGTGAAGCTTCAGGTTCAAGGCCGTCTTGTCGCCGGCGCCGACGATGCTGAGCAGTCCCTGGTGGTCGATGCCCAGCGCCGTCGGAGCGATCGCCGCGAACAGCGCCCAGGCGACCAGCGCGAGCCACGCCCCAGCCGAGCGCCGCGAGCGTCAGGCGCACCCGCGGCGTCGCCAGCGCGGCCAGCACGATGCCGGCGCCGGCGGCGAGCAGGAACGGCCAGATCCCGCCCCAGCCGCGGCCCAGCCCGTACGCGCTGGCGATCGTCGGCTGGAAGAAGCCGCGGGTGAGGTAGCGCGCCCACACGACCGTCTCGGTCTCGTAGCCGACGAGCGGGTGCGTGATCGTCGCGATCACCGTCGTCGCGATCGAGACCGCCGCCAGCGCGATCGTCGGGCCGGGGAAGCGCTTGAAGGCGATCCCCAACGGCACCGCCAGGAACGGCAGCATCGTCGTCAGAAAGCGCGGGCCCATGAAGCCGCCGCCGAACGGCAGGTAGTAGCCCGAGTTGTAGCCGACGTAGCAGAGGCAGATGCCGCCGATCGTGAGCGCCTCGGCGCGGCGGCCGCGCCGGTACAGCATCACGGTGCCGATCGCGCCCATGATCAGCACCGGCGAGATCGTCAACAGGCCTCGCGAGTCGAACAGCAGCGTGGCCAGCACCTTCAGGCTCGGCACGCCGATCCCGAAGAAGCCTTTCTGCTGGCGCGGCACGTCGGAGTAGGCGAGGTGCGTCCACGAGTGGAACGCGTAGTGGTTGTAGAGCAGCAGCGGAACGATTCCGACGACGCCGCCCGCGATGTAGGCGCCCGCGCGCGTCGAGCACGCCGCGCACGCTGAGCGCGTCGCGGCGCGAGAGCAGGTACAGCCCGAGCACGGCGGCGACGAAGAACAGCGGGTACTCCGAGGCGACCGCGTAGCCCATCGCAAGGCCGGCCACGAGCGAGCAGCGACGGGCTCGGCGGACCGTCGCGCTCGCGCAGCATCAAGGCGAACGCGCCAAAGCCGAGGAACGCGGTGAACACGTGGGAGAACAGCAGCGTGGAGAGCGGCAGCACCATCGTGCCGAGCCCGAGCGAGACGGCCGCCGCCGCGCCGAAGCCCGGCTCGAAGCGGTCGGCCACGCGCCACACGAGCAGCAGCAGCAGCAGCCCGGGCAGGACGTTGCCCCACAGCCCGATCAGGTAGACCATCTCGTCTTCGCCGCGCAGCGCTTCCGATTTACGCGCCCATTTTTCGCGCGCCGAGCCCTTTCAGCGTGTCGTAGAAGGGCAGCGCGAACAGCGCCAGGCCGGGCGCGCGCGCCGAGTACCAGTGGCCCTTGTAGAAGACCTTGTCGCCGGTGTTTTCCTGGAAGGCGTCGATCGTTCGTGCGTTCCACGTTGAGCGAGCGGATCAGGTCGTAGTGGGAGGTCTGGTTCCAGGAGAAGCTCTGGATCATCGTCGCGTAGGCGAGCCCGACGAGCAGGATCGCGGCAAGCGCCAGGCGCCGCGCGCGCGCCGCGCGCATCGTGGACGCGACGCGTCGGCGGATCGGCTCGCTAGCGCCGAGCATGCGGGCTCGGGGGCGCGGCCTCCGGGGTGCTCACGACACGCCTCCACGCGCGCGCATCAGTCGCTTCCGTGCAACGCCTTGGGACCGGGGCCGATCTCGTAGATCACGAGCGAGCCGAAGCGGCGACGCGTTATCCCCAGGCCCGCGATCGGTTTTGCCGCCGCCGCGCGCGGATCGGGCGGCTCGCTGAAAGCGAGGCCGTGCTGCGGCGGGAGTTCCTTCGGGATCACCGTGTGCAGGACGACCGTGCGGATCCCGTAGTAGCGGAGCTTCTCGACGCTCGCCCGATCGGGGAAGCCGCTCATGCCGCCGCGCAGGTCATCGACCGACGGCATGTCGAACGTGCTGTTGCCGACCGGGATCTTGTAGAAGCCATTGGTGGAGAAGTACTGCCAGATGCGATCGAGCGTGCCGTCGGTGGGAAGGTCGAGCAGCGGCCCCGGAAGTCCGATCTCGGCGCGCGCCGGCTGGGGCACAATGGGGTGGCCGAGGTGTCCTGCGCCTTCGCCTACGATCCCGATCGCGAGCACGACGCCGATCGCCGCGGTGGCGAGCGCGGCAGGCGGCCGCGCTCGTCGAACGCGACGGGCGAGCAGCGTTCCCAGCCGCGTCGCGAGCAGCTGCGCCCCGGCGCCGGCCAGCAGCGCGAGAAACAGGGTGGCCAGCGTGAACACGCGCCCGGGCACTCTCACCCCGTCCCAGCCGGGCGCATAGTCGTACAGGAGCCGATACGGATATCCGGCGCCGGTCAGACCCAGGCCGAGGGCGAGCACCGCGCAGACGACCACGCCGGCGGCCAGGCCGATGCGCAATCGTGGCGAGTAGAACGGCGCCGCGAGGCCGGCCAGCGCGAGCAGCAGGATCAAGCCGCCCGGAAAGAAGACGTCCTCGTTCTTTGAGTGGACGTGGTCGCGCGCGCCCGAGGTGACGCCGCCCCACACCCGGTTCTCCGAGGAGGCGGACAGCCACGCGGCCGGACCCGAGGAGTAGTTCTTGACTTCCTTGATCGTTCGCTTCGCGGTCGGGTACTCGCTGGCGACCTTCAGGTACGGTCGCGACTGGTAGGCCGTCACCGCTCCGACCACGATCAGCCCGATGCAGGTGACCACGACAAGCGTGCGCGGCAGCGCCGGGCGCCCCGCTCGCCACCAGTACAGGGCGGCGAGCACCGCCAGCAGCGCCATCAGATAGGCGAACTGCAATCCCAGCGTAAAGCCGAGGCTGATCTGCCAGGCCGACACCAGCCAGCCGGCGATCACGAGGCCGCGCGAACCTCTGCGATAGCCGCGCAACAACAGGAACAGCGCCAGGGCAATGCCGCCGGAGGAGATCACGTGTAGGTGCCCGGCCTCGGTCACGCGATACGGCGCGTACGCGAAGGCGGCGGCGGCGGCGCCCGCGCCGAGCTTGCGCAATCCCAGCTCGCGCGCCAGCAGGTAGCCGCCGACGAAGCACAGCGACCACGCGAACAGGAACAGCAGGTTGTAGCGAACGAGCGCGGCGACAGTGCCCGACCCGAAGAACGCCGCGGGCCCGTAACCGAGCAGCGAGTCCGAGAAGGCAAGGCTGAGCGGGTGTGGATAGAACGCGTTCGAGTCGAACAGGTGCAGCGGGTCGTGCAGCATCGCGTGACCGACCCATGCCACCTGCCAGGCGGTGCGGACCGGATCGCCGAGGTCCGGCGCGATGCGGCTGGGCAGGTGCAGCACGAGCGGCCAGCTGGTCAGCACGGCCAGCGCGACGCCGATCAGGATCACCCACAGAATCTCCCTGCGGCCGAGCTGCGGCGAGGGAGCCCAGCGCGCAGAGCCCAGCCGAGCGGCCGAGCGGGGCCTGCGCTTGCCGTCGTCCACGCCTGAGTTCCCGTCGCGATCTGGTGCGACGGAGGTAGGCGCGGCGGCTGGGGTCGCGGGCGACCCGGACGGCGTGCGCGAGGGGCTGGGGACCCCTGTGCTCATCGTCTGCTCGTGTTCGCGACAGCAGGGATCGGCGCAGCATACGGGAGCCGTTCCCCGAGAGCGGCGGCTATTGCGGGCGCGCTCCCAGCCAGCGGCCGAGCAGAGCGCGCAGCGCCTGGGCGGGCGGAGCACGCCGCCTCCTCGCCGTGCGGCTGCACCGTCGCGGGTCTGCGACGTATCGGCGTACGCGTCCAGCAGCCGTGTGCCAATCGGTTCAGGCCATTTGCGTCACACTGCGCTCGATGAAGATTCTCGTTGTCGGTGCCGGCGGCGTCGGGGCGGCGTTTGCGGCGATCGCACAGCGTAGGCCGGGCTTCGAGCGCGTGGTGCTGGCCGACGTCGCGCCGGAGCGCGTGAAGTCGGTGGTCGCCGCGCTCGGCGAGCCCAGCCGCTTCTCGGCCGAGCGCGTCGACGCCTCCAGCAAGGACGACCTCGTGGCGCTGATCGGGCACGTGCGTCCAGACGCGGTGCTGAATGCCTGCGATCCGCGCTTCAACGAGCCGATCTTCGCGGCGGCGTTCGAGGCGAAGGTCACCTATCTGGACATGGCGATGACGCTGTCGCAGCCGCACCCTCAGCGGCCTTACGAGCTGCCCGGAAAGCTGCTCGGCGAGTACCAGTTGGCGCGCAACGAGGCTTGGCAAGCGGCTGACCTGCTGGCGCTGGTGGGCATCGGCGTCGAGCCTGGCCTGTCGGACGTGTTCGCCGCCTACGCCGCGCAGGAGCTGTTCTCGCACGTCGAGGAGGTGGGAGTGCGCGACGGCTCCGACCTCGTCGTCGACGGCTACGACTTCGCGCCGACCTTCTCGATCTGGACGACGATCGAGGAGTGCCTGAACCCGCCGCTGATCTGGGAGCGCGAGCGTGGTTTCTACACCACGGCGCCGTTCTCCGAGCCGGAGGTCTTCGAGTTCCCAGAGGGCATCGGCAGGGTCGAGTGCGTGAACGTCGAGCACGAGGAGGTAGTACTGATCCCGCGTTGGGTGCCCTGCGAGCGCGTCACCTTCAAGTACGGGCTCGGCGCCGAGTTCATCGACGTGCTGCGCACGCTGCACAAGCTGGGGCTCGACTCGACCGAGCCAGTGGCTGTGCGCGACCTGAAGGTCGCCCCACGCGACGTCGTCGCCGCCGCCTTGCCCGACCCGGCGACGCTCGGCGAGCGGATGACAGGTCGCACCTGCGCCGGGACCTGGGTCCGGGGGACCGGCAGCGACGGGCAGCCGCGCTCCACCTACCTCTACCACGTGGTCGACAACGAGCACACGATGCGCGAGTACGGCAGCCAGGCCGTCGTATGGCAGACCGCCGTCAACCCGATCGTCGCGCTCGAGCTGCTCGACGCGGGCGTGTGGAAGGGCAGTGGAGTGCTCGGACCGGAGGCGTTTCCGCCGCGGCCCTTCCTCGAGCGACTGGCCGAGCTCGGCTCACCGCACGGGCAGCACGAGCTGGCCAGCTAGCTCGACGGGAAAGCGCCCTAGAACTCCACCGGCGCTGGCAGAACCGGCGATGGTGGACGATCGAGGATTCCTGGCGGCGCCGTTTCGACCTTGCGCGAGAAGAACTCGCGGAAGTAGGGACGCGAGATCAGCATCAGGACTGCTCCCAGGATCATCCCGCCGATTCCCATCCACAGCGGCAGCGTGATGCCGAGGATCGGCTTCGACGAGACGTTTTCGGCGTGCCCGTAGTAGACCGCGGCGTAGCCGCCGATGCCGAACAGCATCAGTCCGCCGAGCACGGGTCCGGCGCCGAGCAGTAGGAACTTGCGGACGCTCTTCGTCAGCTCGTGCCTGTAGTAGAACGCGCAGGCGATTCCTGTGAAGCCGTAGTAGAAGCAGATCGGGAAGCCGATCGCGGTCAGCGAGTCTTCGAGCACGCTTTCGGAGAGCAGCAACAGCACGATCGTGATGATGATGGACAGCGCGCCGAACCCGAGCGTCGAGACCGTCGGCGTGAGGAACCGTTTGTGCACGCGCGCGAGCAGGCTGGTGACGGCTTTCCAGTGCGCCATCGAGAGCGTCGTGCGGGCGGTCGGCAGGATCGTCGTCTGCGTCGAGGCGGACGCCGAGGTCAGGACCGCAATCACGAGCAGCTTGTTCAGCGTGCTGCCGAGCACGCCCGAGCCGAGCGCGTTGAGCACGTCGTCCTGGTTGGCTTCGTTGGTCAGGAAGCCGACGCCGTGGAAGGACTGCGCGCCGGCCGTGACGATGACGTAGATCAGCACGAGCAGCACCGTCGAGATGACGGCGGCCTTGCCGGGCCCCTCGGCCGGATCCTCGGACTCCTCGTTGACCGCCACGCCCGAATCCCAACCCCAGTAGATGAATACCGCCAGCAACAGCGCGACGACGAGGTCCGCGAAGTTCATCGCGAACGGGTTGAACCAGGACAACGACGGCTTGATCGAGTGGGCCGGCGGGTGGCTGCCGTAGACCTTCACGAGAGCGACGACCGCGAACACCGCGAGAATCAAGACCTCCGCGCTCAGCAGCACCTGCTGGATGCGCGCCGACAGCTCGATGCCGCGGTAGCAGATCCAGGTCATGATCGCGATCCACACGACGGCCGCGATGATGATCGCCGCGTTCGATTCGCTGAGTTCGGTGAAGCCAAAGAGCTTGAACGTATAGATCGCCGCGATGTCGGCGAGCGAGGCCATCACGATCACGTCGGCGAGGAAGATCGCCCAGCCATTCAGCCAGCCGGTCGCCGGACCAAACGCTCGGGTCGTCCAGGCGAAGGTCGTGCCCGCGTCGGGGTCGGCGCGGTTGAAGTATTTGTAGGCCGAGGCGACCAGCAGCATCGGCACGAACGCGACGAGCATCACGGCCGGCGCGTGCACGCCGACGCCCTTGACGGCGACGATGAAGCCGAGCGTGGCGGCGAGCGAGTAGGCGGGCGCGGTCGAGGCGACGCCGATCACGATGTTGGAGACGTATCCGATCGCGCCTTTTTTCAGACCCTTGTCCATGACCCCGTGGTGCGTGTGGTGCGCTGGGGCTGCGGGGGCGCCGCTCTCGGTGGCCATCGGGTCCTCTCTGTGCTGGTCGCGGGGTCGGCAGAAACTATGGCTCGCGGCGGGGGAAGCGCAAGTGGCGCAATCACCCAAACGCGAGGTCATCTTTGTACCTAACGTACAATCGCTTTCGCCGCTGTGCACCGTATGCGTACTTGAGCAGGCACCGGGCGCGCAGTACGGTTGTCCTCAGTGTCTATCGGACACGGCAGCCCACGGCAAAGCTTCCAGGGAGAGGATGTGATGGCCACCCACGCGAACGTGAACGACACAGGATCGGAGGGTGCCCTCACGGCGGCGTCGACCGCCGAGCCGGCCGCGCCCGGCCCGACCGCGCCGGCGCTGAGCCCGGGCGAGGGGCAGGACTGGCAACGCCTGGCCAAGCGCCACCTATGGATGCACTTCACGCGGCTCGGCTCCTATGCCGACGCGGACGTCCCGGTGATAGTGCGCGGCGAGGGCTGTTACGTCTACGACGAAAACGACAAGCGCTACCTCGACGGGCTATCGGCGCTGTACTGCGTGAACATCGGCCACGGGCGCGCCGAGCTGGGCGAGGCGGCGGCCAAGCAGGCCAAGGAGCTCGGCTTCTACACGAACTGGAGCTATGCGCATCCGCGTTCGATCGAGCTGGCGACGCGGATCGCAGGCCTCGCGCCGGGCAATCTCAACCGCGTGTTCTTCACCTCCGGAGGGTCGGAGTCCGTGGAGTCCGCGTGGAAGCTCGCCAAGGCCTATCACCATGCCCGCGGAGAGCACACGCGTCACAAGCTGGTCTCGCGCAAGCTCGCCTACCACGGCTCCTCGATGGGGGCCTTGACTGCGACCGGGCTGACGCCGATACGCACGCCGTTCGAACCGCTGACCCCGGGCGGAATCCACGTGGCGAACACGAACTCGTATCGCTGGCAGGAAGACCGCGACCCGCTGTGGGCGGCTGACGCGATCGAGGAGGCGATCGAATTCGCCGGGCCGCAGACCGTCGCGGCGGTGATCCTCGAGCCGGTCCAGAACGGCGGCGGCTGCTTCGTTCCGCAGGATGGCTACTTCCAGCGCGTGCGCGAGATCTGCGACCGCCACGGCGTGCTGCTGATCTCCGACGAGGTGATCTGCTCGTGGGGTCGCATCGGCCACATGTTCGGCTGCAGAACGCTTCGGCTACCAACCGGACATGATCACGACCGCCAAGGGAATCACCTCCGCCTACGCGGCGCTCGGAGCGGTGATCGCCGGCGACCACATCGCCGAGCCGTTCCTGCAGGGCAAGGCGATCTTCCATCACGGCTTCACCTTCGGCGGGCACCCGATGGCCTGCGCGGTCGCGCTCGCGAACATCGACGTGATCGAGCGCGAGGACCTGTGCGGGCACGTGCTGCGAGAACGAAGGCGAGCTGCGCGCGACTCTCGAGAGCCTGCGCGACCTGCCGATCGTCGGCGACGTGCGCGGCGCCGGTTACTTCCAGGCGATCGAGCTGGTCAAGGACCAGGACAGCAAGGAGACGTTCAACGCCGAGGAGTCCGAGGAGCTGCTGCGCGGCTTTCTCTCCGGTGAGCTGTACAAGCGCGGGCTGATCTGCCGCACGGACGACCGGGGCGACCCGATCGTGCAGCTGTCGCCGCCGCTGATCGCAGGTCCCGAGCAGTTCGCCGAGATCGAGTCGATCCTGCGCCCGGTGCTGACCGAGGCGTCGCGGCGGATGGGGCTTTCGGCCGGAGCCCAGGTCACCCCAGGAGCCGTGCGCGGCTAGTAGCGGAGCTGAGAATGGAGCTGACCGTCGAAAGCCTGATCGACGAGCTCGGTCTCGAGCTGGTCAGCGGACACGAGTCCGCGCAGGCGCACGTTCGCTGGGTGCACAGCACCGAGCTGTCGGACCCGACGCCGTGGCTGCGTGGGGGCGAGCTGCTGTTGACGACCGGCATCCAGCTCGACGGCCCGAAGAGCCAGCGCGAGCTGGTCGATCGGCTCGCCGACCACCGCATCGCGGGCCTCGGCTTCGGGACCGGCTTCAAGCACAGGCGGCTCCCGGCGGCGCTCGTGACGGCGGCGCGCAAGCGCTCGTTTCCGCTGTTCGAGGTGCCGTATGAGCTGCCGTTCATCGCGATCACCGAGCGCGCATTCGCGCAGCTGGTCAACGAGCGCTACGAAATGCTGCAGCGCAACATGGCCGGAGACGTATTGGCCGAGGCGCTCACGGGGCATTTGTATCCGGAGGAGCTGCAGGCGCGGCTTCGTCCGTTCGGGATCGGAGAGCAGGTCGCGGTGCTGGCGTTCTCGCTGGACGATCCGGGCGCTGCGGCGGCGCCGCTGGAACGCGCGCTCGAGCGCGAGCGCGCGAGCAGCCTGGTCGCGATCCGCGCGGGCCTGCTGTGCGCGGTGATCGACGCTGACGGGCGCGACCCGATCGAGCTTGCCGGAAGGCTGCGCGGCGAGCTCGGCCGCCGCTTCGGCGAGGTGCGCGCGTCGGCCAGCCGGCCCGGCGCGGCGCACTCGCTGCGCCTCAGCTTCCACGAGGCGCGCTGCGCGCTGGAGGCCGTGCGCCTGCAGAACGGGGACGCACCGGAGGTGGCCTCCTACCGCGACCTCGGCGCCTTTCAGCTGCTGCTGTCGCTGCAGGACGACGACGCGCTGATCTCCTACTGCCGCGGCGTGCTCGGGCCTGTCGAGCAGGGCGAGGGCGACTACGGCGAGGAGCTGCTGCGCTCGCTCGACGTGTTCATCGAACACAACGGCCACTGGGAGAAGGCCGCGGGCGCGCTGTTCTGCCACCGGCACACGCTGCGCTACCGGGTACGCCGCGTGGAGCAGCTGACCGGGCGCGACTTCTCGAGCGCGCGCGACCGCATCGAGTTCTGGCTGGCGTTGCGGGGACGGGAGCTGGCTCGATGAGGATCTTCTTTGATGAGGACTCCCTGTGGGAGTCGTGGTTGGGTCGCATGCCGGCCGGCGACGGAGCCGGCCGGCGATGAGGATCGGGGTCCCGAGCGAGATCAAGCCGGACGAGTACCGCGTTGCGATCACGCCGGCGGGCGTCCGGGAGCTGACCTCGCACGGGCACGAGGTACTCGTGCAGGCGGGTGCCGGCGAAGGCAGCGCGATGGGCGACGACCAGTTCCAAGCGCAGGGGGCACTGATCGTTGCCGATGCGCAGTCCGTGTTCGCCGACGCGGAGCTCGTGTTGAAGGTCAAGGAGCCGCAGGACGCAGAGGTGGACATGCTGCGCGCGGGGCAGACGCTGTTCACCTATCTGCACCTGGCGGCCGAGCCAGAGCTGGCGCGGGGCCTGCAGCGCTCGGGTGCCACGTGCATCGCTTACGAGACGGTCGAGGACGGCGCCGGGCGCCTGCCGCTGCTCGCGCCGATGAGCGAGGTCGCGGGCAAGATAGCCACCCAGGCCGGAGCGTTCATGCTCGAGAAGCCGCTCGGCGGTCGCGGCATCCTGCTCGGCGGCGTACCGGGCGTCGCCGCCGCAACGGTGCTCGTGATCGGCGGCGGCGTGGTCGGCATGAACGCTGCCTTCATCGCGATCGGGATGGAGGCGGACGTGTTCGTGTTCGACCGCTCGATCGACCGGCTACGCGAGCTCGAAGTCGCGTTCGGCGGCCGGGCCTCGACCGTGTACTCCTCGACGCTGGCGATCGAGCAGATGCTGCCGCTGGCCGATCTCGTGATCGGGGCCGTGCTGGTCCATGGTGGGCGCGCGCCGCACGTGGTCACACGCGAGCAGCTGAAGCTGATGAAGCGCCACGCTGTGCTCGTCGACGTGTCGATCGATCAGGGCGGCTGCTTTGAGACCTCGCGCCCGACGACGCATTCCCACCCGACCTACGAGGTGGATGAAATCACGCATTACTGCGTAACGAACATGCCGGGTGCGGTGCCGATCACCTCGACCTACGCTTTGACCAATGCGACGCTCCCCTATGTGATCGAGCTGGCCGAGCAGGGCGTGGAAGGCGCGTTGCACGCAAACCGGGCGCTGCGCCGAGGCCTCAACGTGCGCGGCGGCGAGATAACCCACCCGGCAGTCGCCGAAGCGCTCGGCGAGCAGGTCGTGAGCGCCTAGGCCGGGGGCGGCTATGGCGAGCGCACGAAGGACGAGCGTCCGGCAGACACCCACATAGACCCGACAGGAGGGCACAGGAGATGGCGACGACGGCAGAGACCCTCAGCAACTTCATAGACGGCGAGCTCGTCGCCTCGGGCGCGGACAGCGAACCTGTGCTGAACCCGGCCACCGGCGAGGAGCTGACGCGCGCTCCGCGCTCGACGGGCGAGGACGTCGACGCCGCGGTGCGCGCGGCGCGGGCGGCGTTCGCCGGCTGGTCGCAGACGACGCCGGCGCAGCGTGCCGGGGTGCTGCTGGGGATCGCCGACGTGCTCGAGGAACACGGCGAGGAGATCGCCCGGCTCGAGGCCCTGAACGCTGGCAAGCCGATCGAAGCGGTCAAAGACGACGAGATCCCCGTGATGGTCGACAACCTGCGCTTCTTCGCCGGCGCGGCGCGTGTGCTCGAGGGACGCGCTGCGGGCGAGTACATGAAGGGCTACACGTCGTTCACGCGCCGCGAGCCGGTCGGCGTGATCGGCCAGGTGACGCCGTGGAACTACCCGCTGATGATGGCGATCTGGAAATTCGCGCCGGCGATCGCCGCCGGCAACACGGTCGTGCTGAAACCGGCCGAGACGACGCCGATCACGACGCTGCGGCTCGCGGAGCTGACCGCCGACATCCTGCCGCGCGGCGTGCTCAACGTGGTCACGGGCCCAGGCGAGCCGACCGGGGAGGCGCTGATCTCGCACCCCGACGTCGACATGTTGGCGCTGACCGGTTCGGTCGAGACCGGCAAGCACCTGGCGCGAACTGCCGCTGACACGCTCAAGCGGGTGCACCTCGAGCTCGGCGGCAAGGCGCCGGTCGTCGTGTTCGACGACGTCGGCCTCGACAGCGCGCTCGAGACGATCGCCGGAACCGGTTACTACAACGCAGGCCAGGATTGCACGGCGGCGACACGCGTGCTCGCGGGCAGCAACGTCTACGACGAAGTCGTCGCAGGGCTCGCCGAGCAGGCGCAGGGCCTCGTAATCGGCGACACGCTGTCCGCCGAGACGACGCTCGGTCCCGTCAACTCCGCCAGACAGCTGCAACGCGTCGAGGGGTTCCTGAAGCGGCGCCCGGAGCGGGCGGAGATCGTGACGGGCGGACGGCAGGCCGAGCGCCCCGGCTTCTACGTCGAGCCAACGGTGGTCGCCGGCCTCGAGCAGGACGACGAGATGATCCAGCGCGAGATCTTCGGCCCGGTCATCACGGTGCAGCGATTCAGCGACGAGCAGCAGGCGATCGAGTGGGCGAACAGCACGCGCTACGGGCTGGCTTCGTCGGTGTGGACGCGCGACGTCGGTCGTGCGCTGCGCGTCTCGCGCGCGCTGCGCTTCGGCTGCGTATGGATCAACGACCACATCCCGCTCGTCTCCGAGATGCCGCACGGCGGCCTGAAGGAGTCCGGCTACGGCAAGGACCTGAGCGTGTACTCGCTCGAGGACTACACCGTCGTCAAGCACGTGATGGCAAACCTATCCTAGAGCGCGTACGCTCAAGCGCGCGGCATCTCAGCTAACGTCGCGCCTGTGAACGGTTCGATTCCGCCGGATTCCGACCCGGGCGAGCCGTCGGGAGACGTCGAGGGCCACTCGGACGCCGGACTGCTTCGCGACTACGACATACTGCGCCTGCGCGCGCCGAACCCGAGCCCGCTGACGCTGACCGGCACGAACACCTGGGTCGTGGGTAGGCGCCCGACCTGGGTCGTCGACCCGGGGCCACTGATCGACGCGCACCTGCGCCGCGTGGTGGGCGCGATCGACGCACGCGGCGGGCTCGGCGGGGTGGTTCTCACGCACGACCACGGCGATCACTCAGAAGCCGTCGAGACGCTGCTGGAAGCGCACCCGGCGCCGCTTGCCGCCGCGCGCGGCGACGTCGACGTGAGGCTCGTCGAGGACGCGCGCTTCGGCCCGTTCCAGGCCGTTTACGTGCCCGGGCACTCCGAGGACCACTACGCGCTGGTGGCCGACGGCGCGTGCTTCACGGGCGACGCGGTGCTTGGCGACGGCAGCGTGCTGATCACCCCGCATCCCGGGGCGATGTCGGGGTACCTGCTCGCCCTCACGCGCCTGCGCCTGCGCGACGACTTCAACGTGCTTTGCCCTGGGCACGGCGAGGTCGTGTGGCGCGCGCGGGAGAAGCTCGACGAGTACATCGCCCACCGGATCGATCGCGAAAACCGCCTGATCCTGGCCCTCAACGAAGGATTGCGCACCGTGCCCGACCTGCTGGCGGCGGTCTGGCCAGAGGTCCCGCACGAGCTGCGCGAGGCGGCCACCGCGACGCTCGCCGCGCATCTCGACAAGCTCGAGGACGACCAGGTGCTTCCGCGCGGGGTGCAGCGACCGGCGTTCAAACGCGAGCGATGGTGAGCTGCGCCGTGCGCACGGCGTGGCGCGCGGTCCGTCTGGCGTGCCAGGCGCCTTGACGCCGAGCGCCCCGCTCAGATGAAGCGCGGATACAACGTCATACCGCCGTCGATGAACAGCGTCGCCCCGGTCACATAGCTGGCCTGATCGGAGGCGAGCCATGCGACCGCGCGGGCCACGTCGGCGACATGTCCCCAGCGCCCGAGCGGCACCTCCGCCAGCACGCTCGCGCTTTCCTCGGCGTTTTCGAGCACCGACTTGTTGATCGGGGTGTCGATCGCTCCCGGCGCGACGCTGACGACGCGGATGCCAAGCGGCGCCAGCTCCTTGGCGATCGACTGCGCGAACAGCTTCATGCCGCCCTTCGAGGCGCAGTAGTGCGAGAACCGCTCCCAGGCGATCTGCTCGTGGACGCTCGACATGTTCACGATCGTGCCCGGCCTGCTCTCGTCGCGCATCGCGCGGGCGGCCTCGCGCGCGCACAGGAAGGCGCCGGTCAGGTTCACGTCGAGCACTTTTCTCCATGCGTCGAGTGGCATGTCGAGCAACAGGTACGGATGCTCGACACCAGCGTTGTTGACGAGCAAATCGACGGCGCCGAACGCGTCCTTGACGGCCGCAAACGCGCGCTGGACGTCCGGCTCGCTGGACACGTCCATCGGCACGGACATGGCGCGCGCGCCCGCAGCCTCGATCTCGCGGACCATCCCCTCAGCGCTCTCGTCAGAGCCGACGTAGTTGATCGCGACGGACGCGCCGTGCGCGGCCAGTTCGAAGCACACGGCCTGCCCGATTCCGGAGTCGCCGCCAGTCACGAGCGCTCGACGTCCGTCGAGCAGGCGCGCGTCGGTGGGGTGCAATGTGAAGGGCTGGGCGGTCACGTTCGTCAGCGTGCAGCCTACCCCGCTACCGTTCCCGCCACGATGCCCAACAGCTTTCCCTCGTTCGTGCCGCGCCGCGGGGACCCGGTGCAGGTCATGCCGCACGGGCGCGCCGAGCAGGACGGCGACGGCGCATCGCCGTCGGCCGCTCCCTCCGCGCGCAGCTTTTCTTCCAGCTCGCCGTTCCCGCCGATCGCCGACTACGGGTTCCTGTCGGATTGCCACACGGGCGCGCTAGTGGCCTCGGACGGCTCGATCGAGTGGATGTGCCTGCCCTACTTCGACGCGCCCTCGGTGTTCAGCGCGCTGCTCGACCGCGGCGCCGGCAGCTGGCGGGTCGGGCCATATGGCGTATACGTGCCGGCCGGACGGCGCTACATACCGGGCACCAACATGATCGAGACCACGTGGATGACGCCGCAGGGATGGATCCGCGTCGTCGACGCCCTGGCGATGGGCGAATGGCACGACAACGAGCACGGGTCCAGCCACACGCGCCCGCCGACAGACTTCGACGCCGACCATCTGCTCGTGCGCATGATCGAATGCGTCCAGGGCCGGGTCCAGGTCGAGATCGTGTGCGAGCCGATGCTCGACTACGGCGCAACCCCCGCCGAGTGGAGAAGGGTCGAGCTCGAGACCGATGCGCCCGACGCGCCCGACGCGCACGACGCGCTGGCGATGGATGCCCTCGACGGTCAGGCGATGTTCAGGCTGTTCAGCGACATCCGCATGGGCATCGAGGGCAACCGCACGCACGGGCGCCACACGATGGCGGAGGGCGAGAAACGCTTCTGCGCGATCTCCTGGACGGAGTCGCGCGGCGGTCCGCACACGGCCGACGAAGCGGAACAGGTCCTCGAGCGCACCGGCCATTTCTGGCGCACGTGGTTGGCGGAAGGCAACTATCCAGACCACCCCTGGCGCGCGCACCTGCAGCGCTCGGCGCTGGTGCTCAAGGGGCTGACGTTCATGCCCACCGGTGCGCTCGTCGCAGCGCCGACCACCTCGCTGCCGGAGACGCCGGGCGGCGAGCGCAACTGGGACTACCGCTACTGCTGGATGCGCGACGCGTCCTTCACGCTGTGGGCGCTGCACGCGCTGGGGCTGGACTGGGAGGCCGACGACTTCATCGAGTACGTCGCCGAAGTCCCGCGCAACGAGGATGGCTCGCTGCAGATCATGTACGGGGTGAGGGGCGAGAAAGACCTCGAGGAGTCCACGCTCGATCACCTCAAGGGGTACGAAGGTGCGACGCCGGTGCGGATCGGCAACGGCGCCTACAACCAGCGCCAGAACGACGTGTTCGGCGCGGTGCTCGACTCCGTCTACCTGCACTCCAAGCAGCGCGACCACATCCCGGAGCGCCTGTGGCCCGTGCTGGTCGACCAAGTTCAGTGTGCGGCGGCCGCCTGGAAGGAGCCCGACCAGGGGATCTGGGAGGCGCGCGGCAAGCCGCAGCACTACGTCTCCTCGAAGCTGATGTGCTGGGTGGCGCTCGATCGCGGCGCGCGCCTGGGCGAACGGCGTGGCCACGAGGACGAGGCCAAGCACTTCCAGGGCATCGCCGATGAAGTGCGCGAGGAGATCCTCACGCGCGGCGTCGACTCGCGCGGCGTGTTTCGCCAGCACTACGACACAGACGCGCTCGACGCCTCAACGCTGCTGGTGCCGCTGCTGCGCTTCCTGGCGCCCGATGACGAGCGCGTGCGCGCGACAGTGTGCGCGATCCGCGACGAGCTGACCGACAACGGCTTGGTGCTGCGCTACCGCACCGATCAGACCGACGACGGGTTGAGCGGCGCCGAGGGAACGTTCTTGATGTGCTCGTTCTGGCTCGTGTCGGCGCTGTCTGAGATCGGCGAGGACCGCGAAGCCGAACACCTGTGCGAGCGGCTGCTGTCGTACTCCTCGCCACTCGAACTGTACGGCGAGGAGCTCGAGGCCTCGAGCGGGCGGCACCTGGGCAACTACCCGCAGGCGTTCACGCACCTGGCGCTGATCAACGCGGTCACCCACGTGATCGCCGCGCAGCAGCAACGCTGAGCACGACAGCCCGCCGCCGTCCCGACGCGCGGCTCGGGCGTATCCGGCGAGCAAGCGCGCGTCAGTAGCCGGGATCGCCCGGCAGCAGCACCCGGGCGACCTCGCCCTCCAGCACGACCTTCGGCTCGACGGGCTGCACGTCACGCTCGCGCGCGTATGCGAGCAGCTCGTCGACGGAGCCGAAGCCGCTCAGCTGTTCGAGGTGCTTGATCGTCGGGAACACGAGCGCGATTCGCTGCTCCCGGTGCGCCTCGAGCGCGGCCTGGGGGGTAAACCAGCCGAGATCGATGCACTCCTCGCCGTCCACCCGCGGCTCCTGGCCGGCCGGCAGCGGCGCGAGGAAGAAATGCGTGTCGAAGCGGATCTGCACCTGGGCCGGGGTGATCCAGCGCGAGAACTTGACGAGCGCGTCGGCGTCATCGAGCTCGATCGCCGCCTCCTCGCGGAGCTCGCGGATCGCCGCCGCACGATGGGCGCGCGTCGCCGTCACCCTCGTCGGCGTCGACGGCGCCGCCCGGGAACACCCACACGCCGCCCATGAAGCGAGCCTTGGGCGTGCGCCTGACGAGCAGGACCTCGAGGTCCTCCTCGTCGCCGCGCAGCAGGATCACGGTCGCCGCCTGGCGCGGCGTGCGTCGCCGGGCCAGGGTTGTACTCCTCGCCCGACTCCCCGCCCGCGGACGCCGGCCCGCCTTCCCCGCGCGTGCTCATCGGCGCAGGCTACCTGGCGCTAGTCTTGTGCGCATGAGCGCCTCCACGAAGACCCTCCAGCGCTGGATTTGCGAGTCGTGCGGGTTCATCTACGACCCCGAGGAGGGCGACCCCGACGGGGGTATCCCGCCCGGCACCCCCTTCGACGACATCCCCGACACCTGGTTCTGCCCGGTGTGCGGCGCGCGTAAGCGCGACTTCGTCCCCTACGAGGACTAAGGCGTCCGCTGGCGCTTCGCGATGCGGCGTCCTCGGTCGCTCGCGTGCGTAGCACGCGACGCTCCTGCGTCCTTGCCTCGCTGACGAGCGAACGCCTTAGGCACTCCATGACCGAGGCTGGGACGCGCTGCTCGCGTTCGACCGCGAGCACGTCTGGCACCCCTACGGCGCGCTGCCGGGCGCGCTCGCCCCGCTGCCGGTCGTCTCGGCGGAGGGGGTGCGTCTGACGCTGGCCGACGGGCGCGAGCTGATCGACGGGATGGCGTCGTGGTGGTGCGCGATCCACGGCTATCGCCACCCGGCGCTCGACGCCGCCCTGCGCCGGGCAGCTGGAGCGGATGGCGCACGTGATGTTCGGCGGCCTCACGCACGAGCCGGCGATTCGACTCGGCGAGCGTCTGCTGGAGCTCGCGCCGGCGGGCCTGGAGGCGGTCTTCTTCGCCGACTCCGGCTCGGTCTCGGTGGAGGTCGCGATCAAGATGTGCCTGCAGTTCCAGCGCGCCCGCGGGCGGGCGAGCGCACGCGCCTGCTGACCGTCGGGGCGGCTACCACGGCGACACGTTCGGCGCGATGGCGGTGTGCGACCCGGTCGGCGGGATGCACAGCATGTTCACGGGCGTGCTCGCCGAGCACGTGTTCGCCGAGCGGCCGCCCGACGGGTTCGACGCCGGCCTCGACGAGCGCTGGGCGGCGGACGTGAGCGAGCTGGTCGCGCGGCACGCGAACGAGCTCGCCGCGGTGATCGTCGAGCCGGTCGTGCAGGGGGCCGGGGGGATGCGCTTTCACTCGCCCGACTGCGTGGCGCTGTTGCGCGAGCTGTGCGACGAGCACGGCCTGCTGCTGGTGCTCGACGAGATCGCGACGGGCTTCGGCCGCACCGGCGCGATGTTCGCGTGCGAGCACGCCAGGGTCAGCCGGACGTGATGTGCGTCGGCAAGGCGCTGACCGGCGGCTACCTGACGCTCGCCGCGACGCTGTGCACGCGCGAGGTCGCGACGGCGGTCTCCGGCGGCGAGGGCGGTGGCCTGATGCACGGGCCGACGTTCATGGCCAACCCGCTCGCCTGCGCCGTGGCGCTCGCTTCGCTCGACCTGCTCGCCGACGGAGGATTGGCGGGGGCGCGTGAGCGCGATCGAGCACGGTCTGCGCGCAGGCCTGGAGCCGGCTCGCGCGCTGCCGGGCGTGAGCGACGTGCGCGTGCTCGGCGCGATCGGCGTCGTGCAGCTGCGCCGTGACGTCGGATCTCGCATCTGCGACGCAGGCCGCGGTCGGCTCGCGGCGTGTGGCTGCGGCCGTTTCGCGACCTCGTCTACACGATGCCGCCGTACGTGATCGGCGAGCACGAGCTGGCCCAGGTAACGGACGCAATGCTCGCCGCCGCCGAGGCGGCCTGAGCGCTCAGAGGGGCGGGCGAGGCAGCGCGCTCAGGCGGCTCGTGGCGCCGAGCGCGCTCGTGCGATGCGGGCCAGCAGGTGCGGGCGCAGGATGCTCGACGGCGGCCGTTCGCGGGTGCCGACTCGCTCGAACGTCTGGCGCACCACGGCGTCGTTGGCGGCTGCGCGATACATCCGCCGCTCGAGCGCGTTGATCGGGCGCCCGCTGGCGAAGTCGGCGATCGTCATGTAGTGCGGGCAGCAGTCGCCGGCGATGCACGCGACGGTAGCGCTCGAGCGCCGCGTCGAGCGCCGCCGCACCGCCGCCGAGCGCGCCGGCTGTCTCCTGAACCAGCCACTCCGCGCTCTGGAAGGCCCAGCCGCAGCCGACTCCCCACAGCGGGTCCGCGGCAAGCGCCGCGTCGCCGACGAACGCCAGTCCCGGGCGCGCCGCGGGGCGAAACACGTTGGGCAGCTCGAGCTTGCCCAGCAGTTTCGACTCGAGCCTCGCCTCACCCAGGTCGGGGCCGTCGGGCAGCGAGTTGACCGTGCGCCGGTAGGCGCCGTGCAGATCGGCCTGGAACTCCGCCAGCCGGTCGCGGTGCGGGGCGACGAGCACGACCGTGAGATCGTCCTCGTTGGGGAACGTATAGGCGGCGTCTGGATCGAGCAGCCACATCTTGGAGCGCGTCGTCGCAGGACGCACTCCGCGCCAGTAGCCCCAGTAGAAGAAGCGGCCGTGCGGCTTGACGCGGCCCGGGAACGTGGCCCCAGCGCGCGAGCTTCGAGTCGCGGCCGTCGGCCGCCACGACGAGCCCCGCGTGCACGTTGCGAAGCTCGTGCGTGCGGCTCCTCGATCGCGCACGCCCGCGGGCGGCCGTTCGCCGAGTAGCGCCGAGGCGGTCCAGCCGGAGATCAGCTCGACGCCGGGCGTGTCGGCGGCGAGCTTGCGCAGCAGCGGGATCGAGCGTGCGTCGCGTGACGTTGTAGCCGTGACTCGCCGCCGTCGCCGGTCACAGATCCAGCCGCTGGCGGCAGTCCACACGTCGACGCTGTTGCGCACCGCGCCGTGCTCCTCGATCAGCGGCGCCAGCCGAGCCTCTCGATCGTCGGCGTCGCGCTCGACTGGATGAAGTGCGTGCAGACGGTCTTGTACGCGTCGAGCGCCGGACGGCGCTCGATCAGCGCGACGCGCGCGCCCTGCTGCGCGTACAGCCTGGCGGCAGTGCAGCCGGCCGTGCTCGCGCCGACGATCGCCACGTCGTAGCGCTCGCCGTGCGAGCCAGTGTTCATCGCCTGGTGAAGCGGGCCTGCAGGCGCTGCAGCGCGACCATCCCGCGCTCGGCGGCGCTGCCCGGCGGCGGCACGATCCCGAGCTGGCGGGCGAGGTCGTTCATGTCGTAGAAGGCGCGATACAGCGCTATGCGGCCGTCTCGCATGGTCCACTGATCGACGCCCTCGACGCGCATGGCGCGCCCGGTCGCCGCGAACCCGGGCGGATCGATCGCCCCGCGATGGGTCCCCTCCATGTGCCACGCCCACAGCACCACGTCTTCCGAGACCGCGACCACGGGGGGATCAGGCTCTCCGAAATGCAGGTCCGGGAACGCATGAAAGCTCGTGCGCATGAAGTCCTGCACCGCTGCGACCCCGCGGGCCGGCTCGGGAAGGGCCGGGTCGCTCCATACGACGTCCTCGGTCACTAGCTCGGCCATCGCCCTCGTGTCGCACTCGTTCCAGGCGGCGGTGTAGAGGGCCGTGAAGTCGCTCAAGTCTGCCGGGAGGTTGGCCGCCTGCGTGCTGAGCGCCATGCCCCAACCATAGTCATGCGCAGGGGTCGCGCGCAACCCCTGCGCCCAGCCAGCGCCGCCACGGCAGCTGGGCGCCCACGCGCGCGAGCTCGGCGAGCTCGGGGCCGGCGGCACGCGGGAGCGCATCGACCTCGACGAAGCCAAAACGGGTGATCGTCTCCGCGTTCGAGCTCTCCAGGCTCGACGGCTCCTCGGGCCACGGCGTCAGCACGATCGCGCGCACGTCCAGCCCAGCCGCGCGCGCGGCTTGCAGCGTCAGCAGCGTGTGGTTGATCGTGCCGAGGCCCGGCCGAGCGGCGATCAGCAGCGGCAGCGCGAGCGCGGCGGCAAGGTCGCAGACCGTGAAGTCCTCCGCGAGCGGCGACAGCAGTCCCCCGACGCCCTCGACGATCAGCGTGCCCGTCTGCCTCGCCCGCCATCGCGCGGTTGCGTCGCGCTCGCCGCGTCGTCCAGCAGCCGCCTCGACTCGAGCGGCCCTCCTGCGAGCTGCGACGCGAGAGCGGCGATACCGCGGGGCCGTAGCGCAGCGGCGCGACTTGCTCGGGCGCCATGCCGGCCGCCGTGGCGAGCAGCTCGTGGTCGGGGGGCCAGCTGTTGCGCGCCGTAGTCGAGCGCTTCCCGCCGGCGCTCGTCCAGACCGGTGACGGCGGGCTTGTACGCGCGCTACGGGCGCCCCGACTCGGACATCGCCGCCAGCAGCGCGGCGCTGAGCATCGTCTTGCCGACGCCCGTGTCGGTGCCGGTGACGAACAGCCCGCGCATCCCGGCGCCGGCGCTCGCTAGGCGGCGTGCGCGACGGCGCTCTCGCGCTCGCCGTCGAACGGCGCGCTGACGCGGGCTCACCGGCGCGCGGCGGGCGCCGCGGGCGCGGCTGCTCGATGTCGAACGGCGCAGCCGCCGCCTCGCCAGTCGGGCGCTCGCACGCGACGCCGCGAGGATCTTCGACCTCGCTCGACGGGCTCGACGGGCTCGT
This sequence comes from uncultured Solirubrobacteraceae bacterium, assembly GCA_963846205.1. Classification (GTDB taxonomy): domain Bacteria; phylum Actinomycetota; class Thermoleophilia; order Solirubrobacterales; family Solirubrobacteraceae; genus Palsa-744. The sequence continues at coordinate 555,785 of CAWJVB010000009.1, forward strand.
GCTCACCTCGCGCAGCGGCGTGCCGATGTCAGCCGGATCGAGGCCCAGCTTGCGCGCTGCCGCCGCGAGCACCTCCGCCGCCAGTGCGCATATCCGTGGCCGTGTGCGAGGCCATCGCCGCCAGGCGCAGCCGCGAGGTTCCGGCTGGCACCGTCGGTGGGCGGATCGCCTGGGCGAACACGCCGCGCTCGATCGCCTCCTGGCACAGGCGCAGCGCCTGGCGCTCCTCGCCGACGACGAGCGGCACGATGTGCATGTCCCCCTCGGCGACCGTGGAAGCCCTCGCGCCGCGAGCGCGCGACGCAGCGCGCGCGCGTTCGCGTTCAGCCGCTCGACGCGGTGTGGACGCTCCTCGAGCAGCTCCAGCGCGGCCAGCGCGCCGGCGAGCGCGGGCGGCGGCGGGCGCGGTGGAGAAGATCAACGAGCGCGACGTGTTGAGCAGGTAGCGGACCGTCTCCTCGTCCCCGCACACGTACGCGCCGTAGGAGCCGAGCGCCTTGCCGAGCGTGCCCACGATCGCGTCGACCTCGTCCTCCAGGCCCTGCCTGTGCGAGCACGCCCCGCCCGCCCGGGCCGTACGTGCCGATCGCGTGCGCCTCGTCGACGACCAGGCGCGCGCCGGCGCCTGGGCGAGCTCGACGATCTCCTCGAGCGGCGCGATATCGCCGTCCATCGAGAACACCGAGTCGGTCACGATCAGGCTCGCGCCTCGCGTCTCGTCGACCGCCGTGACGGCGCATGCTCCAAGCAGATGCTCGACGTCGGCGTGCCGGTAGACGACGACCTCGGCGCGCGACAGCCGGCAGCCGTCGACGATCGAGGCGTGGTTGAGCTCGTCGGAGAAGACCGTGTCGCCGCGCCCGAGCCAGCGCGCCGATCACGCCGAGGTTGGCGAGGTAGCCGGAGCCGAACAGCAGGCACGACTCGCCTGCCCGCGAACGCCGCCAGGCGCTCCTCCAGGCGGCGGTGGATCGTCATCGTCCCGGAGATCAGGCGCGACGATCCAGCGCCGACGCCCCAGCGCATCGCCGCCTCGGCGGCGGCCTCGCGCACGCGGGGATGGTCGGCCAGGCCGAGGTAGTTGTTCGAGCACAGCAGCAGCACCGGGCTGGCCGTCGAGCAGCACCGTCGGGCCCCTGCGGCCCCGACACGAGGCGCAGGCGCCGGCTCAGCCCCGCGCGCTCGAGCTCGGCCAGGCGCTCCTCGATCTCGATCGTTTCCAGCTCCTCGTGCATGCAGCCTCCCGTGCTCGCTCCTGGCTCCGCGGCCGATCCGTCAGCCGGCCGCCACAGGTCTGACTCGGCGCGGACCCATGCTCTCGCTCGAGATCGACCGCGACGAGCGGCGGACGGAGCCCGATTGCGCGCCCCGTCCGGGCGCGGCGGCACCGAGCGCTTGGCGCGATAGCGCAGCTGCGTCGACGGATCCCACAGCCGCACCACCAGATCGCCGTCCTGGCGCGGCTCGTCCGCGGCTCTGCGTCGGCGCCACGCGGGCGAGCGGCGTGCGCGAGCAGCTCGTCGACCACGGCGGGCGTCTCGCCGGACAGCCAGCCGGAGCGATTGTCGGGTCGAGGGTTGGCCGCGTTGTCGGGCTGGCGCGCGACGTTCAGCCCGAGCTCGCTCGAACATCTCGCGGTCCTCCTCGGGCGCGTTGCCGAGCGTCGTCAGGAAGTTGCCCATCATCACGCCGTTGATGCCCGCCTGTACGGCCAGCTGCTGCAGATCGCCGAGATTCTCGACTCGCCCGCCGCACAGCCGGAACAGCGCGTCGGGAAGGATCAGGCGGAAGATCGCGATCCACTTGACGGCCTCCCACGGGTCCATGTACTCGCGGTCGCCGAACTTCGTTCCCGGGCCGCGGGTTGAGCATGTTGATGGGCACGCTCGTCGGGTCGATCGCGCGCCAGCTCGAACGCCATCTCCACGCGCTGCTCGCGGCGTCTCGCCGAGGTTGAGGATGCCGCCGACGCACGTCTCCAGGCCAGCCTCGCGCACCGCCTCGATCGTCCGCAGGCGGCCCTCGTAGCGGACCGTGCTCGTCACCTCGTCGTAGTAGCTGTGCGCGGTCTCGACGTTGTGGTGCACGCGCTGGATGCCCGCCTCGCGCAGCGCCTTCGCGCGCTCGGCGGAGATGTGGCCGACCGATGCGCAGCGCTTGAGGTTGGTGTGCTCGGAGACGAGCCGCACGCCTTCGAGGTACTTCTGGAAGTCGCGCTTGGACAGGCCCTGGCCCTGCGTGACCATGCAGAAGCGGTGCGCGCCGGCCGCCTCGGCGGCGCGCGCATGCTCGAGCACCTGCTCGGGCTCCATCATCGCGTGCATCGGCGTCTCGGCGTCGGCGAAGCGCGACTGCGCGCAGAAGCCGCAGTCCTCGGCGCAGCCGCCCGACTTCGCGTTCACGAGCGAGCACATGTCGGTGGAGTCCGCGAAGCGCTCGACGCGAGCCTGCCACGCGCGCTGCACGAGCGCCTCGATCTGCGCGTGATCCTCGATCTCGCCCAGAAGCTGCGCCTCCTCGCGAGTGATCAGCGGCGGCATGCGCCGCAGGTTATGGAGCCTTGCGGACGGCTCGGGCGCCGCGCGAGCCGATCAGGCGCCGCTCCAGCGCGGCGCGCGCCGCTCGGCGAACGCGCGCATCCCCTCGCGCATGTCCTGCGAGGCGAACGACGCGCGGCGCAGCTCGATCAGCTCCCGCTCGACGTCGTCGGCGAGCGTCGCCCTCGGCTGCGAGCAGGGCCTCGATCACGCGCTTGTTGCCGACCTGCGAGAGCGGCGCGTTGCCCGCCAGCTCCGCCGCGAGTCGAGCGCCACGGCGTCCAGCTCGTCGGCCGCCGCGACGCGGTTGACGAGTCCCCACTGCAGCGCCGTCGATGCGTCGATGTAGCGCCCGAGCAGGAACAGCTCGCGCGTGCGCGGCGCGCCGATCGCGTCGATGAAGCGGCGCAGGCCGGTGTGCGAGTAGACGAGGCCCAGCTTCGCCGGAGGCATCCCGAGCTTGATGTCGCGCAGCGCCACGCGCAAGTCGCAGGACAGCGCCAGCTCCAAGCCTCCGCCGATCGTGTGTCCCGGCAGCACCGCGAGCGTCGGATAGGGATAGTGCTCGAGCGCGTCGATCGCTTCGGTGAACGGATGCGCGACGAGGCGCTCGGCGCGCTCCTCGAACTCCTCGCTGGGGATCTCGCCGATGTCGTACCCGGCCGAGAACATGCCGTGCGCGCCGGTGACGATCAGGCAGCTGCGCCTGCGCGGGCTCGGCGAGCGTCGCCGTGATCGCGTCGAGGATCGGATGATCGAGGGCGTTGCGCTTGGCGGGGTTGGAGATCGTCAGGCGAACGACGCCCGCCGCCGGCTCGTCGACCAGCAGCTTGCCGTCGGCGAGCTCGCGTGTGGGTTGCCACGTCGCGACAGGCTAGCCGAGCGCCGCCGCGCGCGCATGGCGGCGCCGTCAGCTGGCGCGCGAGTCGCGACGGTCACGTGGCGTCCGTAGCCGGAGCCACCGCCAGACGGACTGGCGCGCACGACAGCCATCAGCCGCAGCGTGACGACGACGCGTCGAGCAGGCGTCGCAGCGCGGCCGTGAGAGTCACGCGCACCGCTCTCGTGGTGTCCGGGGCCGATCGAGAAGGACGCCCGAGCGCCCGACGCCGACGCGGCGCACGCCGCGCCCGCGGCGCCCATGGCGACCGTGCGCAGTCGTCGCGATCGCGCGTACGTCAAGCTGACGCGACCGCTGCACGCGCGGCGCAGGCCGGACGGGCATGGCCACGCTCGACGCGCGCTGTGCCGGCCCGCGTCGCGGCAGACGCGCCGCGGTCGTCACGGCGGCGCCGATCGCCGAACACCCTGATCGCGCTGCTTTTGGCAGGCGACCACGTAGACCTCGCGTCCGTCGGGGCTGACGGCTGCGCCGCTCACGCCCTGCAGGCCGGCAGGCTGCGTGCAGCGGCTGTCGTCGGCGACGGCGCACGAGGTCTCGGTCAGCGTGCCCGTCGCCGCGTCGCGAGCGAAGATCGCCGCTGAGCCGCTCGCCGATCGCATACACGGAGGATCCGTCACCGCTGCACCGCGACCACGCTCACGCCTGCGACCGCTGGCGCGCTCGTGCACGGGTCCTGCGGCGCCGGCGTGGCTTCTTCTCTTCCTTCTTCGCCTTCTTCTTCTTCTTCTTCTTCTTCCTTGTCGCGTACAACCGGCTTGGCGAGGTCGTCGACGCAGCTGGCGTTCGACAGCGCGCCGGTGCTCGGGTCACGGGCGAGCACGTCGACGACGCCCGCGCCGGAGCCGTTGCCCGTTGATCCGGCATCGGCCGCGTAGACGTTCTCGCCCGTCCGGGCTGATCGCGAGCGCGGTCGGTTCGTACATCAGCTTTGCGGAGCTGCACAGGCCGGGCGGCGCGTCGACCTTGACGCAGCCGGTCTCGGACGAGCGCCCCGGCAGGCGACCGGAGCGAACACGTCGATCGCCTTGCTGCCCGGCGCCGCGCCGTACAGCTGCTTGCCGTCCGGGCTCAGCGCGAGCGAGTCGAGACCCTGCGTGGCCGTGCCGACCGAGCACACGCCGTCGAGCCCGTTGACGGCGATGCAGGGGTTGGCAGAAGTTTCGTCGGGCGACCGAGGCCGAGAAGATCGAGGCGAGCGCTCGCGGTGGCGCGACGTCGGCCGTGCGCGGTCGAGCCGCTCGTCGCCGCGAGCGTCGTCCCGGTGGCGCTCGTGCCGGCGCTCGCGTCGCGCCCGCACGCCGGCACCGATGCCGTCGGACGTGCGCCCGGCTCGCGGCGCTTCGAGGGTCGAGACGCGCACCTTCGAGCGGGGCGGCAACGTACAAGGAGCTGCCGTCCGCGCTGACGACGGGAGCCGCTCGAGCTGGAGCAACAGGTTGGCCGCCCCGCACGGCGAGCCCGGCCGCGGCGTGCCCTGCAAGCAGCCGAGCCGCGTCAGCGCGCCGGTCGCCGGGTCGCGGGAGAAGGCGACCACGCTGGCGGAGCTGCTCGAGCTGACGAACACCGTCAAGCCGTCGGGGCTGACGGCCACGCCGTCGGCCCCGAGCAGCGAGGGGCTCGGGCGTGCACGCCCCCGAGGCGCCGTCGCGCCCGTCGGTGCCGTCGGAGCTCAGGCAGCCCGTCTCGGTGATCGCCGCCCGTCGTCTGGGTCGCGCTTGAGGACCGCCACGCCGCCGAAGCTTTTCGCGACGCTGGTGCCGGCGACGCCTCCGACGACGTACACGTTCGCTGCCGTCCGGCGAGACTGCGACGGCGCTGAGCGCCGAGCAGCGCGCTTGCCGTCGGCGCAACCGGACGTCCCGCCTTCGGAGCTGCCCTGCCCAGGGGCGACAAGACAGCCGCCCGCGCCGCTCAGCGGCCCGAAGCCGACCGCCTCCGTGCCGGCGCCAGCGCCAGGACGGCGCCAGCGCAGACGCGACGGCGAGGACCGCTTCGTGAACGGACGGATGCGTCATCGCCTCCTCGCTCGTTCGCATCACGATCGCTGCCCAGCGTGAGCTCACTCGCGCGCGCAGTGCCGGGCGCTACTCGAGCACGACCAGCGTGTCGCCCTCGTTGACCGCCTGGCCCTCCTCGCAGCAGATCTTCGCGACGGTGCCGGAGTCCTCGGCCTCGACCGGCATCTCCATCTTCATCGACTCGAGGATCGCGACCGTGTCGCCCTCCTCGATCGCATCGCCGACGGCGCACTCGATTTTCCATACGGTGCCGGTGATGTGGGCCTCTACCGCGGACATGCAAACCTCCCGAGCCGTCGAGAACGCCGATCGTCGCTGACCGTAAGGACAATAGCCTGCCCGTCCGACAGGCCATCGCAGCGACGGCCGGCCTTCGCGCATCCTGCGCCCATCGAGCCGAGAGGCCGCCATGACCCCACAGATCTTCGCAATCGTCGACCGCCTACAACGAGGCCGAGCGGATCGGCGCGACGCTCGCCGCGCTCGCCGCGCGCCTTCCCCGGCGCGCGCGGTGTTCGTCGGCGACGACGGCTCGAGCGACGCGACCTCCGAGATCGCGCGTGCGGCCGGCGCGCGTGTGGTGCGCAGCGAGCGCGTGATCGGCAAGGGCGGCGCCGCGACGCTGGCGGCGGAGGCGGCGCTCGGCAGCGCACGCGCGGCTCGCTCACGACGCGATCTTCGTGCTGTGCGACGGCGACCTGGGCGAGTCGGCGGGCTAGCTGGGCGCGCTCGCGGGGGCGGTCGAGCGCGGCGAGGCTGACGTCGCGGTGGCGGCGTTCAGCGCGTCGCGTCGGCGGCGGATTCGGGCTGGCGCTCGGCTTCGCGCGCTGGGCGATCAGGCGGCGCTGCGGCCTGGACACGGTCGCGCCGATCTCCGGGCAGCGCGCGCTCAGCGCGGCGTGCGCTGTCCGCCGTGCTGCCGTTCGCGCACGGCTTCGGCATGGAGGTGGGGATGACGATCGACGCCGTTCGCGCCGGGCAGCGCGTCGTCGAGATCGAGCTCGACCTGTCGCACCGCGCGAGCGGCCGCACGCTCGCCGGGCTTCGCGCACCGCGGCGCCCAGCTCGTCGACTTCGTGCGCGCCTATCTGGCGCGCGGCGGGCTGCGGCGTCGGGGTCGCGCGGGGTAGGCTCGCGCGCGCGATGATCCTGGCGATCGATCAGGGCACGACGGGCACGACGCTGCCTCGTCTTCGACGAGCGCGCCGAGCCGATCGGGCGCGCCTACCGCGAGTTCGCGCAGCACTTCCCGCGGCCGGGCTGGGTCGAGCACGACGCGCGCGAGATCTGGGAGGTGACGCAGGCGGTCGCGGGCGCGGCGCTCGAGCGACGCCGGCGTGCGCCCGGGCGAGCTCGCGGCGGTGGGGATCACCAACCAGCGCGAGACCGTCTGCGTGTGGGACGCCGACAGCGGCGAGCCGCTGCACAACGCGATCGTCTGGCAGGACCGGCGCACGGCCGCGCGCTGCGAGGAACTGCGCGAGCAGCGGCCACGAAGCGCTGGTGCGCGCGCGCACCGGGCTCGTGCTCGACCCGTACTTCTCGGCGACGAAGATCGAGTGGCTGCTGGAGCACGTCGACGGCCTGCGCGAGCGCGCGCGAGCCGGTCGCGCGCTGTTCGGCACGGTCGACTCGTGGCTGATCTTCAAGCTCACCGGCGAGCACGTCACCGACGCGTCCAACGCCTCGCGCACGCTGCTGTTCGACATCGCCGCGGGCGCTGGGACCCGGAGCTGCTCGACCTGTTCGGCGTGCCCGAGCGCGTCGCTGCCGCGCGTGCAGGCGAGCGCCGGCACGTTCGGCGCAGACGCGGCCCGAGGCGCTGCACGGGCACGCGGTCGCCGGTCGCCGGGGTCGCCGGCGATCAGCAGGCGGCGCTGTTCGGCCACGCCTGCGTCGATCCGGGCATGGGCAAGAACACCTACGGCACCGGCTCGTTCGTGCTGCTCAACGCGGGCTTCAGCACGCCGCAGCCGCCGCGCCGGGCTGCTCGCGACGGTCGCCTGGCGGATCGGCAGCTCGCGCTGCCTACGCGCTGGAGGCGTCGATCTTCGTCACCGGCGCGGCGGTGCAGTGGCTGCGCGACGGACTCGGGATCATCGAGCGCGCCGCGGACACCGAGGCGCTGGCGCGCGTCAGCTGAGCGGCAACGACGGCGTGTACTTCGTGCCGGCGCTGACCGGCCTCGGCTCGCCGCACTGGGACCCCCACGCGCGCGGCACGATCGTCGGCCTGACGCGCGGCAGCTCCCGCGCGCACCTCGCGCGCGCGACGCTCGAGGCGATCGCCTACCAGACGCGTCGACGCAGTGCGCGCGATGGAGACGGCCGGGCCGCAGCCGCTCGGCGAGCTGCGCGTCGACGGCGGCGCGAGCGCGAACGCGCTGGCTGATGCAGTTCCAGGCCGACGTGCTCGGCGTGCCGGTCGTGCTCGGCGAGCTCGCCGAGACGACCGCGCTCGGCGCCGCCTATCTGGCCGGCGTGGGCGTCGGTCGCTGGACCGTCGGCGACGTGCGCGGCGGGCGCGCCGGGCTCGGCGGAGACGAGGCGGACGCCGCACGCTACGAGCCGCGGATGAGCGAGGGCGAGCGAGCCGAACTGCTGGCGGGCTGGGCCGACGCGCTGGCGCGCACGCGCCTACGGGACGCGCCTGACGCTGGGCTCGTCGCGTAACCTTGCGCGCGCGCGGCGGTACATCGCTCAGATGAGCGATCTCGCGCCGATGCGCGAGCAGGTCTACGCCGACCCGCGGCCGAAGGAGCATTTCGACCGTTTCCACGAGCGCGCGCGCACGCGCGAACCGGACTGGGTGTACGAGCTGGTGCGCCTGATCACCTCGCTCTACGCCTACACGCTGCTGCGCGCGCGCTCGATCGCCACCGAGAACGTGCCCGGCCGCGGCGCGGTGATCCTCGCGCCCAACCACTTCTCCTTCATGGACCACTTCCTGATGGGCTGCTACATCCGCCGCAAGGTCCGCTTCATGGCCAAGTCGCAGCTGTTCAAACGCCCGATGCAGTTCATCTACACCCACGGCGGCGTCTTCCCGGTGCGCCGCGGCGCGCGCGACGAGGAGACGTTCATCACCGCCGAGACGATCCTCGCGCGCGGCGGGGCGATCACGATGTACTGCGAGGGCGGGCGCTCGCGCACCGGCAAAGTCGCCGAGCAGGCCAAGCGCGGCATCGGCCGCCTCGCGCTGGAGACGGGCGCGCCGGTCGTGCCGATCGCGATCCACGGCTCCTCGCGCATCCGCAACTGGAAGCGCCTGCAGTTCCCGCGGGTGACCGTCCAGTACGGCGAGCCGATGCGCTGGGAGCGCGTCGAGGACCCCACGCGCGAGCAGCAGCAGGCCGTCGCCGACGAGATCCTCGCGGAGATCCGCGCGCTTGTACGCCGGCCTCGAGGAGCACGGGCGCAAGGGCGTCCTGCAGCGGCTGCGCGCGCAGCGCGGCGCGGCCAAGGAGGCCGTCGCCGCACGCGGGTAGGCTCCGCTGCAGATGACCGATCGACTGCAGTCGGCGCCGTGATCAACCGCGTGTTCCAGATCTACGTGGACCAGGCGCCGGTCTGATGCCCGCCGCGGCGGTCGTGTTCGTGGTCAGCGGCATCATCGCGTCGCTGCTCGTCGTCGCCGGGCACGGGCTCGCGGTGCTCGGCTTCCTGATCAGCTTCGTGGCGCGGCACGCTGTTCACCGGCATGGTCGTCGAGCTCGTCGCCGACGTGCAGGACGGGCGGCGCGATCACAGTCCCGGCCAGCTGCTTGAGCGGCCGTCGCTCCGTGCTCGGCCAGCTGATCCTGGTCGGCATCGTGGCCGCGATCGGGATCGCGATCGGCTTCGTGCTGATCATCGTGCCCGGCCTGATCCTGATCACGATCTGGGCTGTTGCGGCGCCGGTCGTCGTGCTCGAGCAACCGGCGTGTTTCGCGCGCTCGGCGCAGCCGCGAGCTCGTGCAGCGGCAACGGCTGGCAGGTGTTCGGCGTGGTCTTCGTGCTCGCTGTTCGTGATCCAGGTCGTCGCCGGGATCGTCGACATCGCGGCGGCATCGGCGAGCACCGGCGTGGGAATCGTCGTGCGCGTGATCCTGGGCGTCTTGATCGGGCCGCTGTCGGCGCTCGCGGCCGCGGTTCTGTACTTCGAACTTCGCAAGACCACCAGCCGACCGGCCCGCGCGCGAGCGGAGGCTCCGGGGCCGCGCCGTCCGGCTCGCCCAGACGAGGCGCCGGGCGGCGAGCCCGGCGGCGGCCGCCACCCGCAGGAGGCCGCCGGCCGCCGCCTGATCGCCACTCGGCTCGCCGGCCCATTAGGGTGCTGCTGCGTGTCCGCCGGCATCGAACCGACGAGCTGCTGCGGCCCGGCCTGCTCGACGGCGTGTGCGTGCTCGTCGCCGACGCGCGCCGCTGGTGGGCGAGGGCGAGCGGGCGCGCGCGTACGGGCGCGACGGTCGCTCGTCGCGCGAGCGCTCGAGGCGAGCTGTGGCGCGCTGGGTGCGCAGGTGCGACCTGGAGCCGCACGAGACGTCCGACGCGAACGCCGACATGCTGGCGATCGACGCCGGCGGCACTGTTCGCGCTCGAGCGGCGGCGTGCGGACAGCTGGCGTGGGCGGCGACCGACGCTGGACGCGTCGCGCGCGGCGCTCGCGCGTGTCTGGACAGCGCCTGGAACGCGACCACGCGGTCGTCGGCAAATGCCGCCTTCATCGAGACCGGCCGCGGCGGGCGGATCGTGTTCGTGGCGCTGGCCTCTCGGCGCCGGCGAGCCAGCCGGCGGACGCCGCGCGGCACCCACTGCGGGACGCTGCGCGCGCGGGCCTCGAGAACCTCGCCCGCACGCTCTCGATCGAGTGGGCGCGCTACGGCGATCACGACCGTCACGATCGCGCCCGGGGAGCGCACCTCCGTCGAGCGAGGTGGCGGCGCTGGTGCGCCTACCTCGCCTCGCCCGCCGGCGCCTACTTCTCGGGCTGTCTGCTGGACCTGCGCGGGGGTGCCTGCACGCCCGCACGCTGCTGCACGTCGACCTGACCGGCCGGGCGCCGCGGGCGCGTAGCGCTGCTGGATGCGCTCGCGGCTGCGCCGGCGCCGCGCGCCGCAAGGCCTGCTCAGCCGGTCATCCCGCCGAACATGCCCGCCGGTCACGTGCAGCGTCTGGCCGTGCACGTAGTTGGACCACGGCGAGCACAGGAAGAACACGCCGCCGGCGGCCTCCTCGGGCGTCGCGGGGCGGCCGAGCGGGATCAGCATCGAGGCCATCTGGCGCATCTGCTCGGGGATGCCGAGCTGGATCTTCTCGCCGTCCTTCTCCATCGTGTTCTCGTCGACCTTGGCCTGCGTCAGGCGCGTGTCGATGAAGCCGAACGCGACCGCGTTGACGTTGACCTTGAACTGGCCCCACTCCTTGGCGACCGTTTTGGTCAGGCCCACGACGCCCGCCTTGCCCGCCGAGTAGTTGGCCTGGCCGGCGTTGCCGAACGTGCCCGAGGTCGAGGAGACGTTGACGATCTTGCGGAACACCTCCTTGCCTTCCTCGCGCTCCTTCTTGGCGGGCTCGCGCAGGTGCGGCGCGGCCGCGCGGATCACGCGGAAGGGCACGACCGTGTGGATGTCGAGCATCGCCTGGAAGTGCTCGTCGGTCATCTTGTGGATCGGCGCGTCGAGCGTGTAGCCGGCGTTGTTGACGATGATGTCGATCTTGCCGAACGAGTCGATCGCCTTCTGCACGAGCTGGTCGGCGCGCCCGGCTTGGTCAGGTCGCCCGCGAACACGGCGGTCTCGCCGGCGATCTCGCGACGCCGCCTGCTCGGCGACGTCGCCGTCGAGGTCGTTGATGAGGCACTGCGCGCCCTGCGCGACGAGCAGCTCCGCGGTGGCGCGCCCGATCCCGCGCGCCGAGCCCGTGACGATCGCCGACTTGCCGTCGAGTACTCCCATAGCTCTTGCGTCTCCTTGTCGTGTTGAGTGGCGCGCAGGTTATCCGAGCCGTTGCGCGCAGCGGCACGCTGCAGCGCGACCGGCGAGCAGCCCCGGCGAGCGGGCGGGCGCGTGCGGCCGAGGGCGTCGGTTCGGCGCGGCGCGCGTACGCGGAGCCGGGCGCGGTCGGACGCCAGTCCGCTCAGCGGCCGATGATGCGCGCCGAAGTCCTGCGTGTAGATCGCGCCCGGCCTGGCCGTCGGCGCAGCGAGGCGACCGGGTGCGGCGAGACGCCGACGCCGGTGTCCTTGAAGGTCGCGTCGAGGATGTTCGCGCGGTGCCCCGGGGAGGCCATCCAGCCGGCGACGATCGCCTTCGGCGTCGCCAGCCACAGCGTGCCCCAGGCGATGTTCTCGCCGACTTCATAGCCGATGCTGCGAGCTGAAGATGTAGCCGGCGGCGCGCATCCGGTGACAGCGGCGTGTAGCCGCCCGGGCCGTCGTGTTCGAAGTAGTCGCCCGCCGACCATTTCGCTGTGTGCCGCTGCGCGGCGGCTGCAGGTCGCCGTTGGGGCGCAGCGCCGGCTCGCCGTCGGCTCGTGCGTTCGCGGTTGACCAGGCACAGCGTCGCTGCGTCGATCAGCGGCGAGGTTTGCCGTCGTCGGGCGCAGTCGCGCGTCCGCGCAGGCGCCGCTTCGCTGCGGCGCGTGTGGCGCTGCGCGCCGCGGTGGTGCCGTTTCGGCTGATGGCGGCGGTGGCATTGCGCGCGGCGCTTGCTGTGCTGCGGGGCGCCGGGCGCAGCGGGGGACGTCGTTTGGAAGCTCGAAGGCCGCGCACAGCTCGAGCGGCGATGGCCGGGCGAGGGCTTGGCGGGAGCGCTCGTGTAGCTGGAGGCGCTGTTCGCGCGCAGCGTTCGCGCGAGCGTCGAGGCAGGCGCGGTCGAGGCCACCGCGCAGCAGCAGACGCACAGCGCGAACAGGGCAACGCAGACGATCGCATGCAGCAGGTGGTGGCGGATGACGTTTGTTGCACGGCGTGCACATGGCCACGAAGGCGCGTATCGGATCGATCGCCGCGCGGCCTGAGCCGCCTCGCCGAGCCTGGACGAGTTTCTGCAGCTCGAGCCGTGCCCGCGGCGCACGCTAATACGCGGCGCGTGGCACGCCGCGGCCGCGAGCTCTGCCGACGCCGTGCCTCACCGAGGCGAGCGCCAGCGCGCGCCCGAGGATCTCGCGCATGATCTCGTCGCTGCCGCCGCCGATCGGCCCCAGCCGCGCGTCGCGCGCGGCGCGCTCGACCCAGTACTCGCGCATGTAGCCGGCGCCGCCGTGGATCTGCAGGCACTCGTCCATCAGCTCGAAGCGCCGCGCGCTGCGTGAGCAGCTTGGCCATCGTGACCTCCTTGCAGCGGCTCCTCGCCGGCGACGAAGCGGCGCAGCGCGTCGTAGGTGACGCAGCGGCAGGTGTACACCGACGTGGCCAGATCGGCGAGCTTGTGGCGGATCGCCTGATGGCCCGACAGCGGGCGGCCGAAGGCGCTGGCGCTCGCGCGCGAACTCGGCGGTGCGCTCCCACGCGATCGTCATCGCGCCGACCGCGCCGAGCGCCATCGCCAGGCGCTCCCACTGGAAGTTGGCCATGATCAGCTTGAAGCCCTCGTTCAGCTCGCCGAGCAGGTTCTGCTCGGGCACGAACACGTCCTGGAAGGCGATCGTCGCGGTGTCCGAGGCGTGCCAGCCGAGCTTGTGCAGCGCCGAGGACTCGACGCCCTCGCCGCGGTCGACGATCAGGAAGGAGATGCCGTGGTGGCCGCCCTCCGGCGGTCGTCTTGACGGCCGTGACGATGAAGTGCGCGCGCACGCCGTTGGTGATGTAGGTCTTCTCGCCGTTGACCACCCAGCCGCCGTCGACGCGCTCGGCGCGCGTGCTCAGCGCGGCGACGTCAGAGCCGGCGCCCGGCTCGGTGATGCCGAGCGCGCCGATCAGCTCGCCGCGCGATCGCGGGCACCAGGTAGCGCTGCTTCTGCTCGTCGGTGCCGAACTTCCAGATCGGCGGCGTGGCGATGTTCGATGTGCGCGCCGATCCCCGCCGCCGTGCCGCCCGAGCCGATCCGCGCGAGCTCCTCGCACAGCACCGACTCGTGCAGGTAGTCGCCGCCCTGCCCGCCGTACTCGGTCGGGTACTTCAGCCCGAGCAGTCCCTGCGCGGCCATCTTGGCGAACACCTCGTCGGGGAACCAGCGCTCCTCCTCCCACTGCTGCGCGTGCGGCGCCAGCTCGCGCTCGATGAAGCCGCGCACGGATGCACGCAGCTCCTCGTGCTCGTCGGTGAACGGCGGGTTCAGCGCCGACTAATCAAAGCCCGTAGGAGCGCCCGATCACGTCGAGCATGATCTCGTCGGTGCCCGCGCCGATCCGGTTCAGGCGCATGTCGCGCCACACGCGCTCGACGCCGTACTCCTTCATGTAGCCGGCGCCGCCGTGGATCTGGATGCATTCGTCGGCGACTTCGCAGGCGACGCGCGCGGCGTGCAGCTTGGCCATCGAGATCTCGCGCACCGGGTACTCGCCGTTCTGGAAGCGCCACGCCGTCACGTACACCATCTGGCGCGCCGACTCGATTTTCGTGGCCATCTCCGCGAACTTGTGGCGGATCACCTGGAACTTGCCGATTTCGCGGCCGAACGCTTTGCGCTCGTGCGCGTACTGCAGCGTTTTCTCAAAGCATTTCTGCGCGCCGGCGACGCAACCGGCGGCGCCGATCAGGCGCTCGCCCTGCAGCTCCCACATGATGTGGTAGAAGCCCTTGCCGACCTGGCCGAGCACCGCCGAGTCCGGCACGCGCACGTCCTGGAAGGCCAGCAGCGCCGTGTCCGAGGCGTGCATGCCCAGCTTCTGCAGCTTCTTCTCGCGGATCACCCCGGGCGAGTCCATCGGCACGAGGAACAGCGTGAAGCCGTCGTAGCCCGCGTCCGGGTCGGTCTTCGTGACGAGCACGATCACGTGAGCGCGGTGGCCGTTGGTGATGTACGTCTTGGAGCCGTTGATCACGTAGTCCTCGCCGTCGCGGACCGCGCGCGTCTTGATCCCCGACACGTCCGAGCCCGCGTCTGGCTCGGTGATGCCCAGGCACAGGATCTTCTCGCCCTTGATCGCCGGTTCTGCCCACTCGCGCTTCTGCTCCTCGGTGCCGAACTTGAGGATCGGCGGCATCGCCATGTCCGTCTGCACCGCCAGCCCCATCGCCAGCCCGCCGGAGTTCGCGTTGCCGATCTCCTCGGCCAGCACCAGCGAGCTGTAGTAGTCGCCGCCCTGCCCGCCGTACTGCTCTGGCTTGTCCAGGCCGAGGAAGCCGAGCTCGCCCATGCGCTTGAAGACCGAGTCGGGGAAGGTCGTCTCCTCCCATTCCTCCGCGTGCGGCGCCAGCTCTTTGATCGCGAAGTTGCGGATCGACTCGCGCAGCTGTTCGTGCTCGTCGGTGAAGATGAAGTGCTTGCGAGTGCTCTGGAAGTTCGGCTTGAGCACGCTCTCGGCGGTCGCGGCCATGGTCGGCGGTCTCCTTGCTGTCAGTGCGTTGAATGCGGCGTTTCGGTGCGGCGCCGGCGGCGGCTCAGGCGTCGGCGGCGAGCGCTGCAGAAGCTAACGCAGGCGCCTGAGAAAGTAAACAGTAGAGCTTCTTACTTTTCGCTGGGCGATCTGCGACGGTTTCCAGCAATCGGAAACGGGGCAGTCTTCGCAAATGACCAAATTCCTCGCAGCGAAATCAAGGATGGTCCTGCTGCTGACCTGCGCGCTGCTCGCCTTCGCCGCACTCGACCTCGCGCTCGCGGCGCGCGCGCTCGCGTCGGCCGCGGCTGCTCTCGCGCCGCCGCCGCCGGAACTCGCGCCGCTGCTGCAGAAGACGAGCGAACTGCAGATCAGCAGCGAGCGCTTCTCGGGCGAATCGACGATCACCGGCAAGAAGTTGCCGGCGAAGCTCACAGCGCTGGGCGGGCTGAAGATGAAGATCGCCGGCGAACTGAGCATCTCTCCCGAAGCCGCCTCGATCACCGAGACGCTCGCCGGCAAGACGATCTCGCTGCGGCTCGTCGACAACACGCTCTACATCCACGACGCGACGATCGCCAAGCACGACGGCGGGCGCCCGTGGGTCAAGGAAAGCGAGAGCCAGGCCGGTGGCGTGTTCGGCTCGCATCCCACCCTCGGCGGCGGGAGCTCGGGCGGCTCCGGCGGACCCGCAGGCTCTGGCGGCTCCGCCGGCTCCGGCGGCGCGAGCTCGGCGGGCGCATTCAAGACCGAGACGGCGCTGCTGAAGGCGTCGCCGGACGTACGCTCGCTCGGCGCCAGCACGATCGACGGCCAAGCCGTGACCGGGTTCGCCGGCACGGCCGACCCGACGGAAATCGAGCAGAGCACGCTGTCGGCGAAGCTGCGCGAGCAACTGCGCAAGTCGCACACCGTCGCTGCCTCGAGCTTTGAAATCTTCCTCGCCGCGAATGGGCTCCCCGTGCGCTCGCACATAGTGCTCGCGCTGGGCGGCGCGAAGCTGAACGTCACTGACGATGTGCTCGCGATCAACTTCCCCGTCGCCGCCATCCCCGCCCCGCCCGCCGCCGAAACCATCACGGCGGCCGAACTGAAGCAGCTGATCGCCAAGAAGAGAAATCGCGCGAGAAACGTAAATAGCAGAGCTACTTGCCTCCGGTGACGAGCTCTGCGCGGGCGTACGGGCGGTGCAGCCGGCGATCGCCGGCGATTCCGCCCTAAAGCGCTTCAGCGCAGCGGTCGAATATGACGGCGAGCGGCTGGCCGACGAGTATGGCTGCCGCCTCGAGGCCAACTCTAGGAGAGCAAGTGAAAGCCACCAGCCGTTTCGCGCCGCTTCTCAGCGCGCCACTGATCGCCGCTGCCTTCCTCACCGCAGTCAGCGCCGCAGGCGCGGCTACTGCCTCGACGCCCAGCTCGGCGCCGAACGTCGCCAACATCCCAGCCGCCGCGCAGCCGCTCGTCGCGAAGATCGCCAATGCGGCGGTCACGAGCGAGCGTTTCTCGACCACGATGGTCGGACCGGCTCCGCGCAAGCGAGGCGCGTCCGGCAAATCCGCCACGGGCACGATCGCGCATGTCGCGGTTGGCGAAGCGAGCCTCGTGCCGCTGCGCGCGAAGCTGTATCGCAAGGGCAGCTCCGGCCCGCTCGCCGAGGTTGCGCTCGGCTCGACGATCTACATCAACGACGCGTCGCTGTCCGGCCACAAGGCGCGGCCGTGGGTCAAGGCGCGCGGGGAGAGCGCCGCGGGGCTGTTCCCGTTCCACGGCGGCTCGAACTACGAAATCGACGCGGGGGGCAGAGGGCCGTACGCGGAATTGATCAACCTGCTCGCCACGGCGAACGACCTGCAGGTCGTCGGCCCGGCGACCGTCGACGGGGCGCCGACGACCGAGATCAGCGCGACCGCGCAGCCGCTCGCGCTCGTCAAGGGCACGGTGCCGGGCGACCTCGGCGCAGCGAGCACGCGCATGGAGGTGTTCGTCTCCGAAGCGGGCGTGCCCGTCCGCGTGGTTCGCACTTACGGCTCGGCGAAGAACGCCGCGGTCGAAACGATCGAAGTCCTTGCCCTGAACGTGCGCGTGTCGGTCAGGGCTCCACCGAAGCGCAGGACCGTCGGCAGGCACGCCGTCGAACAGCGCATCGAAAACAGCGGCGTGGTCCATCCAAAAAAGTAAACAGTAGAGCTACCTACTTCCAGCGACGCGCGATTGGGGCTACGATGCGCGCGTGGCCGCCGACATAGTCCTGTACGAGCTAGACGAGGGCGGCGTGGCGACGATCACGCTGAACGACCCGGACACGCGCAACGCGCTGTCCGCGGACATGCTGGCGGGGCTGACGGAGGCGTTCGAGCGCGCGCGCGACGAGCCGCAGGCGCGCTGCGTGGTGCTCGCGTCCTCGCACGAGAAGACGTTCTCCTCGGGCGCCAACCTCGGCGGCTTCGCGGCGGACGTGCCGCTCGTCGATCGCCACTTCGGATCCGAGCGCTTCGTCGGCCTGTTCAAGCTGATCGGCGAGCTGGGCAAGCCGACCGTGTGCGCCGCCGACGGGCACGTGCTCGCGGGCGCGCTGGGCATCGCGCTGGCCTGCGATCTGATCGTCGCCTCCGAGCGCGCCAGCTTCGGCACGCCGGAGATCAACGTGGGCACGTTCCCGTTCATGATCATGGCGCTGATCTACCGCAACGTGCCGCGCAAGATGGCCACCGAGCTGCTGCTGCTCGGCGAGCGCTGGGGCGCCGAGCAGGCGCTCGCCGCCGGCATCGTCAACCGCGTCGTTCCCGCCGGCGAGCTCGCCGAAGCGGTCGGCGAGTGGGCGAGCAAGCTGGCGGCCAAGTCGCCGGTGATCATGCGCCTCGGCAAGGAAGCGATGCGCCGCCAACTGGACATGCCGCTGGAGGACGCGCTCGACTACCTGCGCGCGCAGCTCACGCTTGCGATGTCCACCGAAGACATCGTCGAGGGCGTCAGCGCGTTCTTCGAGAAGCGCGAGCCGCAGTGGAAAGGACGCTGATGAGCACGACCGAGAAGCCGTCCGCCGAGACCGTCGCGCAGCCGCCCGCCGGCGCCTCGCTGCTGCGCCCGCTCGTCGAGGACCTGCACGCGCGCCGCGCGGCAGATCGAGCTGGGCGGCGGCGAGGAGAAGATCGCCAGGCAGCACGCCGCCGACAAGCTGACCGCGCGCGAGCGGCTCGCGCTGCTGATCGACGCCGGCACCTTCACCGAGCTGGGCATCCACGGACGGCCGCACTTCGCGCAGCGCGCGATGGAGGGCAAGGAGGCGCCGGCGGACGGCGTGATCACCGGCTACGGCAAGGTCGACGGGCGGCTGGTCGCCGTCTGCGCCTACGACTTCACCGTGATGGCGGGCTCGATGGGCATGACCGGCGAGCTGAAGGTCGGCCGCCTGCGCGAGCTCGCGTTGACCAAGCGCATTCCCTTCATCTGGCTGCTCGACTCGGCGGGCGCGCGCATCCAGGAGGCGGTCGGCTCGCTGTTCGCCGGCTCCGGACACCTGTTCCGCGAGGAGGTCGTGATGAGCGGCGTGATCCCGCAGATCGCCGCGCTGATGGGCCCGTGCGCGGCCGGCACCGCGTACATCCCCGGCCTGGCCGATTTCGTGCCGATGGTCAAGGGCCGCGGCTCGATGGCGCTGGCCGGGCCGCACCTCGTGCGCGCGGCCGTCGGCGAGGACGTCACGCAGGAGGAGCTCGGCGGCTCGCGCGTGCACTGCCGCAAGTCGGGCGTGGGCGACCTCGAGGTGGCCGACGACGAGGAGTGCATCGAGCGCATCAAGCAGTACCTGTCGTTCATGCCGCAGAACTGCGAATCCAAGCCGCCGCTGCGCGCCGAGCGAGGACCCGGTCGAGCGCGGCGACGAGGAGCTGCTGGACGTGCTGCCGGAGTCCAACCGCAAGCCCTACGACATGTACGAGGTGATCCGGCGGATCGTCGACGACGGCTTCTACTTCGACATGAAGCCGCAGTGGGCCAAGACGATCATCACCTGCTTCGCGCGCTTCGGCGGCCGCCCCGCCGGGATCGTCGCCAACCAGCCCAAGCAGCTCGGCGGCATCCTCGACAACGACTCCGCCGACAAGGCCGCGCGCTTCGTCAACCTGTGCAACGCCTTCGGCATCCCGCTGGTGTTCCTGATGGACGTGCCCGGCTTCATGGTCGGCTCGAAGGTCGAGGCCGGCGGCATCATCCGCCACGGCGCCAAGATGCTGTACGCGGTCGCCAACGCCACCGTCCCGAAGATCACCGTGATCACGCGCAAGGCCTACGGCGCCGGCTACTACGTGATGAACGGCCGCGCCTACGAGCCCGACCTGATCGTCGCCTGGCCGAGCGCCGAGATCAGCGTGATGGGCGCCGAGGGCGCCGTCGAGATCGTGATGCGCAAACAGGTCGAGGAAGCCGACGATCCCGACGGCCAAGAAGGCCGAGCTGATCGACGCCTACCGCAAGATCATCGACGTCTACATCGCCGCCGGCAACGACATGATCGACGACGTGATCGACCCGCGCGAGACGCGCGCGAGCATCTGCCGCGGCCTGGAGATGGCCGAGGGCAAGAAGATCGAGCGGCCCTACAAGCGACAGGGGGTAGTACCGGTATGAGTCTCGACGATCCCGTCGTCATCACCTGCTCGATCTCGGGGGCGATCGCCAACCGCGAGCAGTGTCCGGCGATCCCGTACACGCCACAGGAGTACGCCGCCGAGGCGCGGCGGATCGTCGACGAGGGTGGCGTGATGATCCACATCCACGCGCGCAAACCGGACGGCACGCCGAGCTACGAGGTCGAGGACTTCCAGGCGATCAGCGAGGCGATCCGCGCCGAGGTTGGCGACGAGGTGATCGTCAACTTCTCGACCGGCACGATCGGCGTGCCGGTGGAGAAGCGCATCGAGTACCTGCGCGCCTGCCGGCCCGAGGTGGCCGCGCTGAACATGGGCTCGATGAACTACGCCAAGTACTCGCGCTCGCGCAAGGACTTCGTGTTCAAGATGGTGTTCGCCAACCCGTTCGACGAGATCATCGAGCTGCTCGAGGCGATGAACGAGCTTCACATCAAACCCGAGCACGAGTGCTTCGACATCGGCCACGTCGGCAGCCTCGCGCCGCTGATCGACATGGGCGTCTTGAAAACGCCGCTGCACGTCGACTGCGTGATGGGCGTCGTCGGCGGCATCCCGCCGAGCGCGCGCAACCTCGCGGCGATGGTCGACAACATCCCCGCGGCCGCCGACGGCGAGCCCGCCTCGCACTGGGGCGTGATCGGCATCTCGCGCGACCAGTGGATGCTGGTGACCGCGGCGCTCACGCTCGGCGGCTCGATTCGCGTCGGCCTCGAGGACAACCTGTACCTGCCCGACGGCCGCATGGCCAGCTCCAACGGCGAGCTGATCGCCAAGGCGCGCCAGCTGACCGAGGACGTCGGTCGCCGCCCGGCGACGGTCGCCGAGGCGCGGGCCGCGCTGAGCATCCCCCAGCGCGTCGGAGCCGGCGCGTGAGCCTGCCGCTGGCGGGCACCCGCGTGCTGGACCTGTCGCGGCTGCTGCCGGGCGGGTTCTGCTCGCTGCTGCTCGCCGACTTCGGCGCCGACGTGCTGAAGGTCGAGGACACGGGCATGGGCGACTACATCCGCTGGTCGCCGCCCTACTACGAGGGCGCGCACGAGAGCGCGCGCTCGGCGCTGTTCCTGGCGCTGAACCGCAACAAGCGCTCGATCCGCCTCGACCTCAAGCACGAGCGCGGACGCGAGGCGCTGCTGCGGCTGGTGCGCGACTACGACGTCGTGCTCGAGTCGTTCCGCCCGGGCGTGCTCGACCGGCTCGGCGTCGGCTACGAGCGCATGCGCGAGCAGAACCCCGGCATCGTCTACTGCGCGATCTCCGGCTACGGGCAGGACGGGCCCAAACGCGATGCCTCCGGCCACGACATGAACTACCTCGGCCTGATCGGCCTGCTCGGGCTGACGGGCGAGCGCGGCGGCGCGCCAGTGCAGGCGGGCGGGCAGATCGCCGACCTCGGAGGCGGCGCGCTGATGGCGGCGTTCGGCATCCTCGCGGCGCTGCGCGAGCGCGACGGCGGCGGCGGGCGGCCCGGATCGGGCGAGGGGCAGCTGGTCGACGTGTCGATGGCCGACGGCGCGCTGTCCTGGCTGGCGATGGTCGCCGCCGACCTACTTCGCCGACGGCGCCGTGCCCCACCGCGGCGACTTGCCGCTGGCCGGCTCGCTGGTCTGCTACCGCCCCTACGAGTGCGCCGACGGCTGGGTCACGCTCGGCGCGCTCGAGCCCAAGTTCTGGCAGGGCTTCTGCCGCGGCGTCGGTCGCGAGGACCTGATCGCCGAGCAGTTCCAGGGGCCGGGCTCGCCCGCCCACGAGCAGGTCAAGGAGATCTTCAAGGGCGCGCACGCGCGAGCAGTGGGAGGCGTTCGCGCGCGAGCACGACTGCTGCCTGGAGCCCGTGCTGGAGCTCGACGAGGCGCTCGACTCCGAGCTCGTGCGGGCGCGCGAGATGGTCGTGGAGATCGAGCAGCCGGGCGCCGAGCGCGCGGTGCGCACGCTCGGCCTGCCCGTCAAGCTCGCGCGCACCCCCGGCGATCACGCGCGGCTGCCCGGCCCCGCGCTCGGCGAGCACACCGAGGAGGTGCTGCTCGAGGCCGGCTACTCCGAGTCAGGACGTCGCCGAGCTGCTGGCCGACGGCGCCGCGGCGGGTGCCGCGGGCGAGCGCTCCGGCGGCCAGCAGGACATGTCCTTCCGGGCGTGAGGCGCGGCGTGCGGGCGGAGCTGATCGAGTGAGCGCGGCCACGGCCAGCGGCGCGCCCGGCGGCGCTGCGCGCGAGCCCGAGCTGCTGAAGATGAGCGAGCTCGCCGAGCGCTCCGGCGTGAGCGCGGGCACGATCCGCTACTACCTGCGCGAGGGCCTGCTCGGCGAAGGGCGAGGACATCGTGCGCACGAGTCGCAACATGGCCTACTACCCGCCCGACTATGTGCAGCGGATCGAGCTGATCAAGCGCCTGCAGGAGAAGCGCTTCATGCCGCTGCGCGTGATCAAGGGGGCGCTCGAGGCCGACCCCGGGCGCGTGCACGCGCTGATCGAGCTCGAGGACCGCATTCTCGAGCGCGCGCTGGCGACGGCCGAGGACTCGCGGCGCGTGTCGCTGAAGGCGGTGCGCGAGCGCTACCAGATCCCGCGCAACGTGCTCGAGCGGCTCGCCGAGATCGGCGTGCTGACGCCCGGCCGCGGTGGCTACGACCAGGACGACGTGAAGATCATCGAGGCGATCGCCAGCTTCCGCGCGGGCGGCTACGACGAGGCGCTCGGCTTCACCGTGTACGACACGCTGCGCTACCGCGAGGCGCTCGAGCCGCTCGTGCAGGAGGAGGTGCGCGCGCTGCTCGACCGGCTGGCCGGCGAGGTCGAGGTCGAGCGCGCCATGCAGATCGTCGCCGCCGGCGTCGAGCCGCTGCGCGAGCTGCTCGGCGCGATGCACTCCAAGCTGTTGCTCGCCGAGCTGCGCAGCCAGCGCTCTAGCACAGAGGCGTAGCCGTCGAGAGCTGAGCGCGCGCCCGAGCCGTGCCGCCGGCGCGCGCGCCGCCGCTACCACAGCGCGCGGTGGTGCTCGACCACGCCGAGGCCGTGCGCCAGCGCGATGCCGCCCGGCAGGGTTCCCGAGAACGTGCCGAACGGAGCGCGGTAGTCGCTCTTGAACACGATCAGGTTCTCGCTGCGGCTGCGCTCGGCCTCGGCGTGGAAGCGCAGCTGCGAGCCGTCCTCGCCCGTGATCGCGCGCAGGTCCGCGTTGAATCGCACGGGCGCCACCTCGCGCGGCTGTCCGTCGAGCCACACCGCGCGCTCGGAGCCGCGCTCGGGGTCGTTGACGCCGCTGACCAGGTTCCACGCCAGCGCGACGCCCTCGGGGCTGCGCCCGACGCCCGCCGACCACCACCACTCGGTGTGGCGCGCGTGGTAGCCGGCCGTGTCGTCGATCACCGCCAGCGCCTCCACCGGCTGAGCCGGCTCGCCGGCCACGGACAGCGTGCCGTGCGCACGAACGCCGGCCTGCTTGCGCGTCCACACCTGCTGGCTGCCGTGCGCGCACAGAGCCTCGACGCCGGCTTCCTCCTCGAGCCTGACGTCCAGCGCGAGCCCGCGGTCGCGCAGGCGCAGTCGTCCCGAGGACGCGCGACGCTGCTCGTCGCCGCGCGCGGGCGCCTCGCTCGCGCGCTCGCCGTTCGGCAGGCGGACCCTGTGCGGGCGGGCCTGGCACAAGGCTCAGCTCGCGGCGCCGCGGCAGCAGCCGCGTGCGCTCGTACAGCTCGTCCGCGTCGCGGCGGTACAGCGCCCAGAACGACTGCCGCGCCGGCCCGACCTGGACGAGCGCCGCGCACGCCATCAGCTGCTCGCTGAACACGCCCACGTAGCGCCAGCGCTTGAGCGGGCGCCCGCCGCGCACGAGCCTCATGCGCGCGCCGCGCCTCGCCGCAGCCGCGCGGCGCGCAGCGACAGCTCGACCTCGAAGCGCGCCTGCGGATCGTCGAGCGCGTCTGGAAGCAGCTCGCGCAGCTGGTTGAGGCGATAGCGCACCGTCTGCTCGTGCACGCCCAGGGCGCGCGCCGTGCCGGCTCGGCTTCCCTGCTGTTCCAGCCACGTCAGCAGCGTCAGCTGCAGGCGCGTGCGCGTGCGCTCGCTGAGCGTCCTCGAACGGACGCAGGCGGGCGTCGCTGAGCGCGCTCAGGGCGCCGTCGGGGTCGTGCAGCGCGATCAGTCCGAGATGGTCGGCCACCCAGCGCGGTCGCCCCGGTCATCGGGCGTGCCGGGCTCGTCGGACTTGCCGGGCTCGTCGGGCTCGTCGGCGGCGAGGCGCGCCAGAACGCGCGCCAGGCGCAGCGAGCGAACTGCTTCGCGCCACGGCACGGCCGGCCCGACGGCCGCCGAGCGGCGCAGCGCGCGCGTCAGCAGCGCGCGCCCGCCAGGGCGCAGCGGGTCGGCCCACAGCGCGAGCGTCTGCTCGCCCTCGAGCACCGCGATCGCCTCCCCGCCCAGCGCGCTGGCCACCTGCGCGCCGCCGCTCCCGCTGCACGACGATCGCGGCGAGCGTGTCCGGCAGCGGCCAGCGCGCTTCGGCGGCGGCGGCGCGCACGGCCTGCTCGTCCGGCTGCGCGGCGGTCAGCTCCACGAACAGTCGCCGCAGGCGCCGCTCACGCTCGCCTGCGCGTTCGGCCTGCGCCGCCGCGTAGCCTGCGACCGACTCGCCCGACAGCTCGTCGATGTACACGAAGATCGACTCCGCGAGCAGCTGCAGCGAGGGCGGCGTCCAGTGCTGCCGCGGCGCCCGCCTGCGCCCAGCGACGCCAGGCCACGCGCGCGCCGATCCGATAGGCCGACTGCAGCGCGTCGAGGCTGCGGCCCGCGCGCAGCTCGCCGCGCCCGAGCCCGCGGTAGACGCCGCGGTCCTGCGTGCGTGCGGCCGCCGGGTCGCCGATCAGCTGCAAGAAGTGGCGCAGCGCCTCGCGCACGCCGAGCCGCAGGCCCCGCTCGAAGTCGCCCTGCAGCGGGCGCGCGTAGTCGGGCACGTCGAGCACGATCGTGTCGATGATCTCGTCGGCGAGCGCGTCCAGGCCGGGCCGCAGCACGTCGGCCAGCGGTCGCCGGCAGGCCCTCCCATGGCTTCATCGTCAAAGTCGGGCATCTACACGAAACCTATAAAAATCTTAATAGATAGTTGTTCGCATCGGGTCAAGAACCGCCGGCGATCATCCCCTACGGTCAGAGCGGTGACCCGCTTCGAGCGCTCAGCCAACATCGCGGCCGTGCTCCTGCCGTTCGTCGCCTTCTGCGTCGCCGTGGCGATCCTGTGGGGTCACGGCGTCGGCGCCGCCGACCTCGCGGTGATGGCCGCGCTGTACCTGCTCACCGGTCTCGGCATCACGATCGGCTACCACCGCCTGTTCACGCACAACGCCCTGCAGGCGCGCAAGCCGGTCCGCTACGTGCTCGCGGTGCTCGGCTCGATGGCCGTCGAGGGGCCGCTGTCGGACTGGGTCGCCGACCACCGCAAGCACCACGCGCACACCGACGAAGACGGCGACCCGCACAGCCCCCACGTCGGCGCCGGCTCGGGCCTGGCCGGGCTGTGGCACGCGCACATCGGCTGGCTGTACCGCACCCAGGGCCAGGCGGCGACCAGGCGCTACGCGCCCGACATCGTCGAAGATCGCGGGCTGCGCTTGATCAGCCGCAGCTTCGGTCTGCTCGTGCTGCTGTCGCTGGCGCTGCCGTTCGCCGCCGGCCTGCTGATCCACGGCACGCTCACCGGCGCGCTGCTGACGCTGCTGTGGGCGGGGCTCGTGCGCATCTTCCTGCTGCACCACGTGACCTGGTCGATCAACTCGGTGTGCCACTTCTTCGGCGCCGCCGCTTCGACGTCGACGACCACTCGACCAACGTGTTCTGGCTGGCGCTTCCCTCGCTCGGCGAGTCCTGGCACCACAACCACCACGCCTTTCCGCGCTCTGCCTCGCACGGCCTGCGCGCCTGGGAGCTCGACCCCTCGGCCGGCGTCATCTGGGTGCTCGAGCGACTCGGGCTGGTCTCCGACGTCGTGCGCATCGGCCCCGAGCGCCAGCGCGAGCGCCAGGCGCGCGAGCCGCTGGGCGCCGCGCTCGGCGCCGACCGCGCGTAGCCGGCCGAGGCGTCCGCACGGACGCGGCTCGCCGGCGCTCAGTCGCCCGGCCGACCCGGCCGGGCTAGTCGTCCGCCGACAGGCCCAGGCGCTCGGCCCGCCTGACGGCGTCCGCGCGGTTCTTCGCGCCGAGCTTGCGGTACAGCGAGCTGGTCAGGTCCTTGACCGTGTGCGGGCTGAGGTTCAGCGCGGCCGCCACCTCGCGGTTGGTGTCGCCGCCGGCGATCAGCTCGAGCACCTCGCGCTCGCGGCGCGACAGCGGCGTGGCGTCGCCGTCCGCCTGCGCCTGGAACACGGTCACGCCCGAGGCCGACCATGCGCACCGCGCGCGAGATGTCGGCGGCGTTCCAGTCCTTGGGGATGAAGCCCGACGCGCCCGCCGCCTTGGCGGCGCCGGCCGAGATGCGCCCGGCGCCGGAGATCAGCAGCACGTTGGTGATCGGCGAGCGCTTGCGCAGCTGCTTGCACACGTCCGCGCCCGACTCCTCGCCGATGAACAGGTCGACGAGCGCCACGTGCGGCTCGTAGCGCAGCGCCAGCGCATATGCCTCCTCGCCGCTGCGCGCGCTCAGGCAGCGCTCGACCCACGTCTGGTTGCCGAGCATCTGGCGAAAGCCCCAGTGCACGACGTCGTGGTCGTCGACGACGAGCACGCGCAGCGGTCGACCGCCCGACTCGACCGGCTCGAGCCGCGGCGCGGGCGCGCTCACGCCCGCTCCGGATCGCACGGGACGACCAGTCGCACCCGCCAGCAATCGCGCTCGTGCTGGCCGAACTCGAGCACGCCGCCCGCCTGCAGCGCCTCCATCGCGGCCAGGCGCAGGCCCACGCCCGCGCGGCGCCCGCTTGCTCTCGGCGCCGTCGTTGGAGACCTCCAGCACGAAGGTCCCGTCGCTGGCGCGTGTGCTGACCGCGACGCGTGTCGGGCGGGCGTGCTTGTGCGCGTTGCGCACGGCCTCCGCGAGCACCGACTGCGCGAGCGCCTCGAGCGCCGCCGGCACCTCGAGCTCGACGTCGCGGTCGGGCTCGATCGCCAGGTCGGGGTGCTGGCGCTGCAGGCGACGCACCTCCTCGGCGAGCGTCGTGTTCGTGTCGGGCGCCGAGCGCGCCGAGCGGCCGCTCCAGCGCCGAGCGCAGCTCGACCAGCGAGCGCTGCAGCTCCGTCGGCGCAGCGCTGGCGCGTCGGCTTCGTCGAGCGGGCCGTCCGTGGACAGCGCGAGCGAGATGCCGAACAGGCGCTGGATCACGTTCTCGTGCACCTCTCGCGTCAGGTCGATGCGGTGCTCGAGCTGGCGTGCCTTCTCGTGCTGGCGCGTGGCCACGCGCGCCATCGAGGCGAGCGCGGCCGTCTTGCCGAGGATCCACAGCACGTCGCGCTCGGCGTCGTCGAGCGGCAGCGCGTCCTCGGCGCGTTCGGCGACGATCGCGCCGAGCCAGCGACCGCGCGCGCTCATCGGCGCGCACACGATCGCGCCCAGGTCGAGCAGCCGCACGTACTCCGCTCGGCAGCTCTCGCTCGAGCCCGTCGGTGACTTCGATCACGCGGTCGAGCTCGAGCGCGCGCTTGGCGATCGGCGCCGACTCGACCGTGATGAAGGCGTCGGCGAACGTCGCCACGTCGATGCCGAAGCTGCCGGCCGCTCGCACGCGCGCCGCGCGCCGAGTCGTAGCGGAAGATGATCGCGCGCCGCAGTCGCGTGGCGCGCACCGTCGCCTCGCACAGGCGACCGTAGAAGTCGTCCTCGGCGGCCGTCAGCTCGCCCTGCGACAGCACGTCGGCGACCAGCTCGATCGCCGTCGCGTGAGCCGCGGAGAGCACTTCCTCGCGCATCTCGCTCGGGGACACCGTTTGACAGTACCGAAGCGATCCCGCCCGGCCGCAGGGCCGAGGAGCGGAGTACCCCCGTTCGGGGGGTCGCCCTGCGCTGCGCACCCCCCGTCCGTCGCCTCTGACCCCCTCGCCCGGGGGTGATGCGCGCGATCGCCGCCGCGCGAGGGCGCGCGGGCAGGCGTCACAGTGAGGCGATGATCGCACCGATCGCGCTGAGCGCCGACACGGTCGCCCTGTTCCCCGGCCAGGGCGTCTCGCTCGCCGACGCGCGCGAGCCCGCCGCCGAGCGCTGCCCGCAGCTGTTCGAGCGCTGCTGCGAGATGCTCGGCGACGATCCCTTCGAGCGGGCCTCCAGTCAGCACCCGATACGCGCAGCCCGCAATCTTCCTCGCCGGCATCGCCGCCTGGCAGGCGCTCGAAGTCGACACGCCGCTCGCGCCCCAGGCGCCACTCGCGCTGGCCGGCCACTCCCTGGGCGAGCTGTCTGCGCTCGCCGCGGCCGGCGTGATGGGGCTCGAGGACGCGCTCTCGCTGGTGGTCCTGCGGGGCGCGCTGATGGCCGAAGCGGCCGAGCGCCAGGGCGACGGCGGCATGCTCGCGATCCTCAAGGGGACGCTCGCCGACGCGCTCGAGCTGGCGGGCACGCACCGGGTGGTCCTGGCCAACGACAACGCGCCCGGGCAGACGATCCTGTCGGGCCCCAGCGCGGCGCTCGACGCCGTCGCCGCCGATGCGCGCGAGCGCGGCCTGCGCGCGATGCGCCTCGACGTCGCCGGCGCGTTTCACTCGCCGGCGATGGCAAGCGCGTGCCAGCCGTTGCTCGATGTGCTCGGGAGGGTCGCGCTGTCGCCGCCCCGCGCGCCGGTCTACTCGGGCATGACCGCCGCGCCGTTTCGCGACCTGCGCGCCGAGCTGGCGCAGGCGCTCGTACGGCCCGTGCGCTGGCGCGAGACGATGCTCGCGCTGCACGCCGCGGGCGCGCGGCGCTTCGTGGACGTCGGCCCCGATCGGGTGCTCGCGCGGCTCGTCGCCCGCAACCTCAGCGGCGTCGAGGCGTGGCGCTCGTCGACCGGCCCGAGGAGGTGGCCGATGGCGTCCGCGCTTGAGCCGCACCGCGCGAGCGTGACCCAGGCCCGCGACGGGGAGCCGACGCGAGGCGCGCGGCGTGCTCGGGCTCGGCAGCGTCGCTGCCCGCGACGGTCGTCGGCAACGATCTGCTCGCTCCCGCGATCGGCGTGGGCGACGGAATGGATCGTGCGCCGCACCGGCATCGTCGAGCGCCGTCACGCCGCCGCCGGCGCGCAGCTGAGCGAGCTCGCCGCCGCCGCCGGCGCCGAGGCGCTCGCCGACGCCGGGCTCGACGCGAGCGAGCGTCGACCTGGTGATCGTCGCGACGTTCACGCCCGACTGATCATCCCGCCGCGCCTCGCCGCGTCGCCGCACGTGCTCGGCGCCGGCGCGCGCAGCTCGTTCGACCTCAACGCCGCCTGCACCGGCTTCGTCGCGCGCGCTCGCCGTGCGCCGGCGCGTCAGATCGGTCGGCGGTCGCGCGGCAACGCGCTGGTGATCGGCGCCGAGATGATCTCGCGTCACCTCGACCCCGACGACCGCAAGACCGCCGCCGTGTTCGGCGACGGCGCCGGCGCGCTCGTGATCGGCGGCACGCGGAGGGCGGCGTCGGCGCCGTTCGTGATGCGGCGCCGACGGCTCGCAGCGCCGACCTGATCACGATCGACCGCCGGACCGGGACCCTGCGGATGCACGGCCACGAGACCTTCAAGCACGCCGTCGGCACGGCTCGGCGAGGTCTCGCTCGAGCGCGTGCGCCGCGGCGGGCGTCGAGCTCGCACGAGCTCGACCTGCTCGTCTTCCACCAGGCCAACGCGCGGATCACCGCGGCGCTCGCCGAGCGCCTCGGGATCGACCGGCGAGCGCGTCGTCGACTGCATCGCCACGCTCGGCAACACCTCGGCGGCGAGCATCCCGCTGGCGCTCGTCCACGCGCGCGCCGAGCGGCCGGCTGCGCGGCGGCCAGAAGGTCCTGCTGGCGGCCGTCGGCGCCGGCTTCACGCTGGGGCGCGACCGTGCATCGATGGGGGCTCGGTGAGCGCGTCGAGGTGCCTCTGACGCGCAACCGCGCCCCGAGTCGGGCTGCGCTCTGGTGACCGGCGCCTCGCGCGGGATCGGCGCGGCGACCGCGCTGGCGCTGGCGCCGACGGCTGGCCGGTGCTCGTCAACTACCGCGGCGACAGGCGAGCGCGGAGGAGGTCGTCGCCGCGATCGAGGCCGACGGCGGCGCGGCGCCGAGGCGGTCGGCGGGCGACGTCGCGCGACCCGCGGACCGCGCGCGCGTCTGCTGACGCCGCCGAGCGGCGACACGGCCCGGTGCTGGTGCTCGTCAACAACGCCGGCATCACCGCAGACGGCCTCGCGCTGCCGCTCGACGACGAGCAGTGGGACGGCGTGATCGACGACCAACCTGATCTGCGGCCTTCCGGCTGATCCGCCCGGCGCTGCGCGCAGATGATCGCCAACCGCTTCGGCCGGATCGTCAACGTCGCGTCGGTCGTCGGGCCCGTCGCCAATCCCGGCCAGGCCAACTACGCGGCGTCCAAGGCGGGGCTGATCGGCCTGACCAAGACGGTCGCCGCCGAGGTCGCGCGGCGCGGCGTCACCGTCAACGCGGTCGCGCCCGGCCTGATCGAGACCGAGTTGACCGAGGAGGTCTCGACGGCGCTGCTCGAACGCGTGCCCGGCGCGCCGCGCCGGGCGCCCCGAGGAGGTCGCGGACTGCGTCGCCTTCCTCGCCTCCGAGACGGCTGCCTACGTGACCGGAACGACGCTGTACGTCGACGGCGGCCTGTCCGCTGAGGAACCAACGAAAGGAACCCATGATGCCACACAGACACCGAGACGATCGAGCAGATCGATCAACGACGTCGCTCGAGCTTCGGCGCCGAGCCCGACGCAGATCACCCGCGAGGCGACGCTTCGAGGAGCTGGACGTCGACTCGCTCGACCTGGCCGAGCTCTCGCAGATCGTCGAGAGCGAGTTCGGCGTCGAGCTGACGAGCTCCGACGTCGCCGACGTGAAGACGGTCGGCGACGCGATCGACCTGGTCGTCGAGCCGCGCCTAGGCGATGACGCGACGATCGTCATCACCGGCGTCGGCGCCGTCATCGCCGCTCGGCGTCGGCGCCCACGCGCTGATCGACCGCTGGATCGCCGGCGCGAGTCGGCGTGCGCGACGGCGAGGCGCCGTGCGCGCGACTTCGACCCGGGCGACTTCCTGTCGGTGAAGGAGGCGCGGCGCGCCGATCGCTTCACGCAGCTCGCGCTGGCGGCCGCCGGCGAGGCGGTCGCGGACGCCGGCTGGGCAGGCGAGCTGCCCTACGACGCCCGCCGCGGTCGGCTGCGTGATCGGCGACCGGGATCGGCGGCATCGTCACGATCGAGAGCAACCACGAGAGCCTCGACGCCGAAGGGCCCAACGGCGTCTCGCCGCTGGCGGTGCCGCTGATGATGGGCAACGCCGGCACCGCCGCGGTGAGCATGCGCTACGGCCTGCGCGGGCCGGCCTTCGCGGTCTTCTCGGCCTGCGCCGCCGGAGCCCACGCGATCGGCGACGGCGATGCGCACGATCTCCTGCGGCGACGCCGACGCGATGGTCGCCGGCGGCGCCGAGGCGGCGCTCACCCCGCTCGCGCGCGTCGGCCTTCGCGGCGATGGACGCGACCTCGGCCTGCGGCATCTCGCGGCCGTTCGACGCCCGTCGCGACGGCTTCGTGATGGGCGAGGGGGCCGGCGTGCTGGTGCTCGAGAGACGCGAGCCGCGGCGCGCGCGCGCGGCGCCCGCGTGCTCGCCACGTGCGCGGCTACGGCGCGAGCAGCGACGCGCACCACCTGACCGCGCCCGACGCGCGCGGCGAGGGCGCCGCCGCCGCGATCGGCGCGGCGCTCACCGACGCCGGCGTGGCGCCGAGCGAGGTCGACTACGTCAACGCGCACGGCACCTCGACGCCGCTGAACGACCGCTGCCGAGACGAACGCGCTGAAGGCGGCGCTCGGCGAGCACGCGCGGCGCATCCCGGTCTGCTCGACTGAAGTGGCTCGACCGGGCATCTGCTCGGCGCCGCCGGCGCCGTCGAGGCGGTCGCCGGCGTGCTGGCGCGCGGGCGAGCGCGTGGCGCCGCCGACCGTCGGGCTCGAGCAGCCCGACCCCGAGCTCGACCTCGACTACGTCGCCGGCTCGGCTCGACCGCTGCGCGCGCCGGAGGACCGCCCCGTGCGTCGCGATGTCCAACTCGTTCGGCTTCGGCGGCCACAACGCCGTGCTCGTGATCGAGGGCGCCGGAGGATCCGCGCGTGAGCGTCGCAGTGGCCGCGCACCCGCGCGAGCGCCTGAGCCCGATCGAGCGTCTGGAGGTGCTGTGCGACGCGGGCTCGCTGCAGCTGCTGCGCACCGGCGTGCGCTCGACGCGGATGCGCCAGGCCGCGCGACGGCGACGGGGTGCTCGCCGCCAGCGGCCGAGATCGACGGCCGGCCGATGCTGGCGTTCGCGCAGGACGCCAGCTTCGCCGGCGGCTCGCTGGGCGAGCGCCACGCGGACACGATCGTCGAGCTGCTGCGCCTGGCCGCGCGCTCGCGCGTGCCGGTGATCGGGTGCATGCGAGTCCGGCGGCGCCCGCCTGCAGGAGGGGCTGGCCGCGCTCGGCGGCTACGGGCGCATCTTCCGAGCGCACGTCGCGCTGTCGGGGCAAGTGCCGCAGATCTCGGTGATCTGCGGGCCTCCGCGGGGGGCGGCTCCTACGCCCCCGCGCTGACCGACTTCGTCGTGATGACCGAGCAGGCGAGGATGTTCCTAACCGGCCCCGGCGTCGTCGCCAAGGTGACCGGCGAAGACGATCGACACTGCGAGCCTCGGCGGCCCGCGCGTACACGATCGAAACGGCGTCTGCCACATGGCCGCGCCGAGCGACCTCGACGCGCTGCTGCTCGCGCGCGAGCTGCTCGAGCTACCTGCCGCAGCGGGCCGGCGAGCGACCGGCGCGCTGGCCGGCTGGCGGCCGCGCCCGAGCGCTCGCCCCGACGCGACCGTGCCCGAGCAGGAGCGCAAGGTGTATGACGTGCGCGACGTCGCGCGCTCGCTGGTCGACGGCGGAGCGCTGCTGGAGATCTCCCCGCGCTACGCGCGCAACATCGTCTGCGCGTTCGCGCGCATCGACGGTCGGGCGGTCGGAGTCGTCGCCAACCAGCCGCGCCACCTCGGCGGCGTGCTCGACTCCGACGCCTCGCAGAAGGCGGCGCGCTTCGTGCGCACGTGCAACATGTTCGGCGTCCCGCTGGTCGTGCTCGTCGACACGCCCGGCTTCCTGCCCGGGCGCCAAGCAGGAGCGCGGCGGCGTGATCCGCCACGGCGCCAAGCTCGTGCACGCGTTCGCCGAGTGCACGGTGCCGCGCATCACCGTCGTGCTGCGCAAGGCGTTCGGCGGCGCCGTGATCGCGATGAACAGCAAGCAGCTCGGCGCCGACCTCGTGTTCGCCTGGCCGCACTCGCAGCTCGGCGTGATGGGCTCGCGCCAGGCGGTCGAGATCATCAACCGGCGCGAGATCGCGGCCGCCGAGCACCCCGCGCTCGCTCGCGCCAGCTTCGCCGACGCCTACGCGCGCGAGCACCTGCACCCCGACGCTGCTGCGGCCGAGGGGTTCGTCGACGAGATCATCGCCCCCGCCGACACGCGCGCACGTCTCGCCGCGGCGCTGGCGACCCTCGACCAGACCGCCTGGCAGGCGCCGGCCGGCGGCAACATCCCGCTGTGAGCGCGCTCGACTGGTCGGCCCCGTTCGAGGAGCTTCGCACCGGGCAGGCGCTGCGCACGCGCGGACGCACCGTCACCGAGGCCGACGTCGTCGCCTTCGCGGCGCTGACCGGCGACCGCCATCCCCAGCACTGTGACGCCAGCTGGGCCGCGAGCAGCCGCTTCGGCGAGCGCATCGCGCACGGGATGCTGATCCTCTCCTACGCGGTCGGGCTGATGCCGCTCGACC
Source organism: uncultured Solirubrobacteraceae bacterium (assembly GCA_963846205.1). Taxonomy (GTDB): domain Bacteria; phylum Actinomycetota; class Thermoleophilia; order Solirubrobacterales; family Solirubrobacteraceae; genus Palsa-744. The sequence continues at coordinate 589,288 of CAWJVB010000009.1, forward strand.
CCGACCGCGTGCTCGCTCTGCGGCGGATCAGCGACGTCGTGTTCAAGCGGCCGCTGCGGATCGGCGAGACGATCACCGTCGACGGTCGCATCGCCGAGCTGTCGCAGCTCGACGAGCGGATCGGCCTGGTCGGCTGCGCCTTCTCGGTGCGCAAGCAGAGCCAGGAGCTCGTCTGTCGCGCTCGGATCGATGTGCTGTGGCAGGGCGGCGAGCCCGCGCGAGGCGAGGCCCAGGGCGGCGAGCCCGCGCGAGGCGACGCCCAGGGCGGCGAGCCGGCGCGAGGCGAGGCCCAGCACGGCGAGCCCGCCCGAGGCGAGGCGAGCGCCTTCAGCTACCCGAGCGGCGTGTTCCCGTGCTGAGCGGGAACAGGCTGCTGATCACGGGCGTGATCACGCGCAACTCGATCGCCTTCGAGGCCGCGCGCCTGGCCCAGCTGGCCGGTGCCGAGGTGCTCCTGACCGGCTTCGGCCGCGCGCGCCGCCTGACCGAGCGCGCCGCGCAGCAGCTGCCCGAGCCCGTCGAGATCCTCGAGCTGGACGTCAACTCCGACGCCGACGTGAGCGCGGTCGCGCAGGAGCTGCGGGAGCGTTGGGGCGTGCTCGACGGCCTGCTGCACGCCGTCGCCTTCGCGCCCGAGGACGCGCTCGGGGGGGACTTCCTGCGCACCTCGCGCGCGAGCGCCAACGTGGCCTTTCAGACCAGCGCGTACTCGCTGAAGGCGCTCGCCGGCGAGCTCGCCCCGCTGCTCGCGCGCGGACATGGCGGCGCCGGAGGCGCGATCGTCGGGCTCGACTTCGACGCGACGGTGGCGTGGCCGGTGTACGACTGGATGGGCGTCGCCAAGGCGGCGCTGGAGAGCGTGGCCCGTTACCTGGCGCGCGACCTCGGCCCGCGGGGCATTCGCGTGAACCTCGTCTCCGCCGGGCCGATCCAGACGCTGGCGGCCGGCGGCATCCCGGGCTTCGACGAGCTGGCCGCCAACTGGCGTGCGGTCGCGCCGCTGCAGTGGGACGTCGGCGACGCCGGTCCGGTGGGCGAGGCGATCTGCTTTTTGCTGTCCGAGCGAGCGCGCGGCATCACGGCCGAGATCCTCCACGTCGACGGCGGATATCACGCGATGGGCGCGCCGATCCGGTGAGCGAGGCAGGCGCGCGAGCCCCGATCTCGAACACGGGGGCGCTGGCCCGGTGAGCGACACGGTGCTGCTGACGGGCGCGACGGGCTTCCTCGGCATGGAGCTGCTCGCGAGGCTGCTGGAGCGGACCGACAGCGAGGTGATCGTGCTCGTGCGAGCGTCCGATCGCGCCGCGGCGGAGGAGCGACTGCGCGGCGTACTGGCGAGGCTGTACGACAGCCCGCCGGCAGCGGGCGCGCGCGTGCTGGCAGTGCGCGGCGACGTGTGCGCGGCCGGCCTCGGGCTGAGCGCGAGCGACCGCTCGCTGGTGCTCGCGCGGGCCAGCAGCATCCTGCACTGCGCGGCCTCGATCGCCTTCGACCTGCCGCTCGAGCGGGCGCGCAGCGTCAACGCGGGCGGGACGGCGCGCGTGCTCGAGCTGGCGCGCGAGCTGAGCGAGCGCGGGCAGCTGCGCCGCGTGGTGCACGTCTCGACCGCCTACGTGTGCGGACGTCACGCGGGCGCCTTCGCGGAGAGCCAGCTCGACGTCGGACAGCGCTTTCGCAACACCTACGAGCGCTCCAAGGCCCACGCCGAGCGCATCGTGCAGAGCGACGCAGCGGAGCTGCCGCTGGTCGTCGCTCGCCCGAGCATCGTCGTCGGCGACAGCCGCTGCGGCTGGACGCCGAGCTTCAACGTCGTGTACTGGCCGCTGCAGGCATTCGCACGCGGCCTGATCGACGAGCTCCCGGTCGACCCCGACGGGCTGCTCGACATCGTCCCCGTCGACTACGTGGCGGACGCGATCCTCGCGCTGCACGAGGACGACGGCGCAACCGGCACGGTCCAGCTGGTCGCCGGCCGGCACGCCGTCAGCAACGCGGCCCTCGCGCACCTGGCCTGCGCGCGCTTCGGCAGGCCGCCGCCGCGACTCGCGGGCGGCGCCGGCTTGCCGCAACTGCAGGACAGCGCGCTGTACCTGCCCTACTTCGACGTGCACACCAGATTCGACGACGCCCGCGCGCGTGCGCTGCTGGCCCCGCGCGGGATCGCCTGCCCTCCGCTGGAGAGCTACTTCTCGACGCTGATCGACTACGCCGAGCAGGCGCGCTGGGGCAAGCGCACGCCCACGCGCCAGTCCGCCCACCAGCGCGCCGGCGCCGCAGTCTGCTAGCGCTCGGGCGCCGAGCGTCGGGGCGGCCGGCGCCGCGGCGCGACGCTGTGGCACAAGCAGCGGTGGAGGCGTAGTGTGGATCGCACCCGTCCAGAGGAGAGATGATGGCCACCGTCGAGAACCGCACCGCCACCGCCGGCGATCAGGACGCGATCGCCGAGCTGCAGGAGATCGTGGAGCGCCAGCGCGCCGCCTTCCTGGCCGACCCGTTCCCCTCGCTCGAGCAGCGACAGGAGCTGCTCGGAGCGCTGGCGGCGATGCTGATCGGCCACCGCGCGCAGATCCAGGAGGCGCTGAGCAGCGACTTCGGCGTGCATCCGCCGCTGGCGGCCGACCTGATCGAAGTGCTCGGCCCGGCCGGCCGCGCCGTGTACGTCGCCGAACAGCTGGGCGGCTGGATGGCGCCCGAGCCGCGCCACACGGACCCCGCCCTGTACGGGTCCGGCCGCGCCTTCGTGCAGCCGCAGCCGAAGGGCGTGATCGGCAACATCGTGCCCTGGAACTTCCCCTTCGACCTGTCCGTCGGCCCGCTGATCGAGATGCTCGCCGCGGGCAATCGCGTCGTGATCAAGCCGTCCGAGTACACGCCCGCCTGCGCCGAGCTGCTGCGCGAGATGGTCCACGCCACCTTCGACCGCGACCGCGTCGACGTGGTCGTCGGCGGTCTCGAGCTGGCGCGCGCGTTCACGCGGCGTTCGCTGGGACCACCTGCTGTACACGGGCAGCCCGGCGATCGGACGCGAGATCGCCAAGGCGGCCGCCGAGCAGCTCGTGCCGGTGACGCTCGAGCTCGGCGGCAAGTGCCCGGCGATCATCGACCGCCGACAGCGTCGACGCCGAGTCGGTCAAGCAGGTGCTCGCCACGAAGGCGATCAAGAACGGCCAGATGTGCATCTCGGTCGACTACTGCCTGGTGCCGCGCGAGCAGCTCGAGGAGTTCGCGCAGCTGGCGGCCGCGTACGCCAGCGAGTCGATGCCGGGCTACTGCGGATCGGACGAGCTGCACGGGCATCGTCTCCGCCCGCCACCTCGAGCGGATCGAGCGGCTGCTCGCCGAGGCGCGCGACGCGCGGCTGCGACGTGCGCGCGCTGGAAGACGCCGTCGAGCCCGATCCGGCCTCGCGCCAGCTGCCGATCTCGCTCGTGATCGACCCGCCCGACGACCTCGCCCTGATGCGCGAGGAGATCTTCGGTCCGGTCCTGCCGATCAAGGCCTACGACGACGCTCGACGAGGCGATCGAGCACGTCAACGCCGGCGAGCGGCCGCTGGCGCTGTACGTGTTCGCCAAGGACGAGGCGCTCGCCGACGAGGTGCTGCGCCGCACGACCTCGGGCGGCGCCTGCGTGAACTCCGCCGCGGTGCACGGCGCGCTGCCGTCGCTGCCGTTCGGCGGCATCGGCCAGAGCGGCTCCGGTCGCCACCACGGGATCGAGGGCTTTCGCGAGTTCTCCAACCTGCGCGGCGTGTTCGTGCGCGGCGAGGGGGACCTGATCGAGGCCTTCGCACCGCCGTACGGGCCCGCGGCGCAGGCGGTCGTCGACGCGGCGTTCGCCGGCTCAGCCTGACGCGGCCAGCATCGGCCGCCCGCGCCCCTGCTGCTTGCAGCGGTACATGGCGGCGTCGGCGCGTTCGATCAGCTGCTCGGCGCTGAGCGGGGCCTCGCCCGCGCGGGCGACACCGAGGCTCGCGCCCAGCTCGACGGTTCCGCAGGACAGCTCACACGTTCCGCGCAGCGCGCGTGCGATTCGCTCGGCCGCGTCGATCGCGACGCGCGGCGCGTGCACGTTGCGCAGCAGGATCAGGAACTCGTCGCCGCCGAGACGACCGAGCTCGTCGCTGGAGCGCATCGCCGCACTCAGGCGCGCGGCGACCTCGACGAGCACCTCGTCGCCGGCGGCGTGGCCGAGCGAGTCGTTGATCGACTTGAAGCGATCGAGGTCGACGTAGACGACGCCCGTGTTGGGCGAGGACTCGAGCTCCGCCGTCAGCGCAGCGAGGATCGAGGAGCGGTTGTGCACGCCGGTCAGCGCGTCGAAGGTGGCACGCTGCTCGAGCTCGCGACGGGCGCGCGCGCTGTCGGTGACGTCGAGCACGGAGGCGATCACGCCGGTCACGGCGCCGCTCTCGCGCTGCAGAGGACGCACTTTGAGCAGCACGTGCCGCTGCTGCCCGGACGCCAGCGCCGCCTCGACCTCGACGTCCTCGCTGAGACCCGCCTGCATGGCGCGCTCGACGACCTCCTCGAACGTCGCTTTGGCCTCGACCGTGAGCGTCTGCAGCAGCTGTGCGAGCGCGAGCAAGCGAGGCTCGCGGGGAGGCGGGGGCGCTGCGTCCTCGCGCGAGGACGGCTCGGGCGCCGCGACGCAAACATGCAGGATCTCCAGTAGTCGGGCGTTGTAGTAGACGACGTCGCGCTCGCTGTCGAGTTGCAGCAGCCCGTCGGGCATCTCCTCGAGCAGGCGTCGCAGCAGCTCCTCGCGGTCCTCCAGCGCTTCCTGCGCGGCCATCTCGGCGGACACGTCGATGCACTCCGCCAACACGTGGCCGCGACCGTCCTCGTCGAGGTAGTTGTGGTAGCTCGTATCGACCCACAGCCAGCTGCCGTCTTGGCGGCGCACGCGCACCCGCGCCATCTGCACCCGGCCGGTCGCGATCATCGCGATCCAGCTCTCGATCAGGCGCGCCTGATCCTCGGGGTGCACCCGCTCGAACGTGGGGCTGCCGACCACCTCCCGCTGGTTCTCGTAGCCGAACATCTGCAGGTAGGCCTCGTCGCACTCGATCACGTTGCCGTCCTGGTCCTGCTTGCGCGAGCAGAAGCGCGGCGTCGTGGAGCTGGGCTGCTCGGCCGCCACCTGCTCGCTCGGCGCGGACTCGTCGCCAGCGGGCCACACCACGCTGAGCACGACGCCGTGCTTGGCGCGCAGGTCGAGCATGCGCACGATCCTCCACTGGCCCGGGTCGCTGCGCAGTCGCGCCCTCGCTTCGGCAACCCCGTCGCGCTTCAGGCGCAGCCAGGCGTTGACCACCGTCATGCGATCCTCGGCCACGCACATGTCCACCCCCGTGCGGCCGTCGGTTGCAAGCACGGGATAGCCCTCGAGACCCAACGACTCCGGCACGGGCACGATGTGGCCCTCGGTGGTCTGCGTGAACACTGTCGCGTCGGGATGCTCGCGCAGCAGCGCAGCCGCCGCGCGCCGCGTGGAATCGGCGCGACGCTCGTCCTCCGCGGAGGACGGAGACGGCGTGCCCTTCTTACTGGTCAGCGTCGGCATCGGCTCGGCGTCGGCATCCGGACGATCACGCCTCCCGATCGGCGACGCGGGCCGCCCATATGAGGATCGCCGCGTCGCCTCGACGGATGGGCGGCGGCCCAGGCCGGGCGGGCGCCGTCGCTGCGACGCCGGTGCTCGCGCCGTAAGCACCGGCGTTATGCTTCACAGAGTTGATTGACCAGTCAATCTATGCGTGGCGAAGCACGCGCCGGAGGTGCGCGAGATAGCGCGAGAGGGGATGCACGTTTGAAGGTCGCGGCAGTTCAGCTCAACTCGACCGCGGATGTCGCGGCGAACCTGGCCAGCGCCGATCGGCTGACCCGAGCCGCCGCGGCCGACGGCGCCGTCCTGATCGTGCTGCCGGAGAAGTGGACGGCGATGGGGACCGACGAGCAGCTGCGCGAGGCGGCGCAGACGCTCGACGGACCCGCGATCGCATGGGCACGTGAGAGCGCTCGCGAGCTGGGCGTCGATCTGATCGCCGGCTCGATCGTCGAGCTCGCGCACGGTCGCGAGAAGCTCGCCAACACGTGCGTGCACGTCGACCCCGACGGCGAGCTGCGGGCGGTCTATCGCAAGCTGCACATGTTCGACGTGGAGGTCGGCGGCCGCACCTACCGCGAGTCCGATCTCGAGGACCCCGGCGAGGAGATCGTGCTCTCCAGCGCCTGCGACGGGCTCGAGCTGGGCCTGTCGATCTGCTACGACCTGCGCTTTCCCGAGCTGTACCGGATCCTCGCGCTGCGCGGCGCCCGCGCATTCCCGCTGCCCGCCGCCTTCACGCTCGCGACCACGCGCGACCACTGGGAGACGCTGATCCGCGCACGCGCGATCGAGAACCAGGCGTACGTGATCGCCGCCAACCAGATCGGCGAGCACCCCGGCGGGGCCCGCTCCGGCGGGCGCTCGATGATCGTCGACCCGTGGGGCCTGGTGCTGGCTCAGGCGCCGGACGGCGAGGGACACGTGATCGCCGAGCTGGACCTCGATCGTCTCGAGCTGATCCGCGCGCAGCTGCCCGCGCTCGCCAACCGCCGCGCCGACGCCTACCGGTGGCCGCAGGAGGTGCGCGCATGAGCGCGAGCAGGGCACCGGCCGAGCGAGCGCGCGACGAGGCCTCGGACGCCAAGGCGCCGCCCGACAAGCGCCGTCTGATCCTCGACGCCGCCGTGCGCGTGTTCGCTCGCCAGGGCTTTCACGCCTGCCGGGTATCGGACATCGCCGACGAGGCGGGCGTCGCCTACGGGCTCGTGTACCACTACTTCGCCTCCAAGGACGAGATCCTCGACACGCTGTTCGTCGAGCGCTGGGAGGTGATGCTCGAGCTGATCCGCGAGGTCGACGCGCAGCCGCTGCCGGTGCGCGAGAAGCTGGGCGCGATCGCCTCGTTCATCATCGACAGCTATCGCCACGACCCCGACCTGATGAAGGTGATCATCGTCGAGGTCACGCGCGCGGCGAACTCGTTCGGCGACACGCACATCGGGACGATCCGCGACGCCTACGAGCTGATCGGCGCGATCGTCGAAAAGGCGCAGGCCGAGGGGACGTTCAAGCCCGACATCGAAGCGCGCTTCGCGGCGATGGCCTTCTATGGGGTGATCGAGCAGCTGCTCACGGGTTGGATCTTCGAGCTGCCGTCCGCAGGGCGATGCGGACATCGAGCGCGCCAAGTGGCTCGTGGTCGAGACGATCTGCGGCGGCCTCGAGGTGAGCCCGGTTTCCGGTGGCACCCGCCCGGGCAATTAGACTGCCGCGTGATGGAGAACGACATCGTCAAGCGCCTGTTGTGGTCGGCGCTGCTCGCCGGCGCCGGTGCGCTCTCGACGATCATCGCGCAACGGGCCGCCACGTTGATCTGGCGGCGCCTGTTCGACGAGGAGCCGCCCGAATGAGCGTGCCACCAGCGCCGCCCCCGGAGCCGGGCTCCGAGGGGCCGCACAACATCGCGGCCACGATCACCGAGGTGTCCGAGCGCGCACAAGTGCTCGTGCGCGAGGAGATCGAGCTGGCCAAGGCCGAGGTCACCGAAAAGGCGACCAAGCTGATCAAGGGCGCGGTCGTCGGCATAGCCGCCGGCATCTTCGTGGTGATGGCGCTCGTGTTCGCCCTCGTAGGCTGCGCCTGGCTGCTCTACTACTACCTCCCCGGCAACAACTACACCTACTTCTGGGGCTTCTTCGCGATGGCCGTGATCCTGCTGCTGCTCGGAGCGGTGGCTGGGCTGCTCGCGGCCAAAGCGGTCAAAAAAGGCTCGCCGCCGGTGCCCAACATGGCGATCGAGGAGGCCAAGAAGATTCGCGAGACGGTCGGCGCGGGCGCCGAGGGCGGCGCTCCGGCTGTCTCGGTCGGCGCCGGCGCCGAGGGCGGCGCTCCGGGGGCGAGCGGCTGATGGCGCAGCGCTCGCCCGCCGAGATTCGCAACTCGATCGAGAGCAACCGCATGGAGCTGGCGGTCTCGCTGGACCGCCTGCGCGGCGAGGTCGCGCACATAACCGACTGGCGCGGCCACCTGGAGCGCCACCGCCCAGAACTCACCGCCGGCGCTGCGATCGTCGGGTTTGCGCTTGGCGTGCGCATGCTCGACGGCGTCGACGCGCGCGCTGCGGCGCGAGGCTTGCCTCGGTCGCTTGCGTACGAAGTACGCGGCGCTCCCTGCGTCCGCGCCTCGCTTGCTCAGCGCGCGCGTCGGTTCAGAGTCGCTCAGCTCAGCAGCGCGCTCGGGACGCCGCCGACGCCGATCAGTCCGGGGCCGGTGTAGGTGCCGATCACGGGCCCGACCTCGGAGACGAACACGGGCTCGGAGCCGAAGATCTCGCGGCCGCGGTCGATCAGGCGCTCGGCCTGGTCGGGAGCCTGGATGTGCTGCACGACCCAGCCGTCGGCGCCGGCGTCGTGCAGCTCCTGTGCGTAACCGACCATCCGCTCGAAGGCGCGCCCGGCGGTGCGCACCCGCTCGACAGGCGTGATTTCGTACTCGAGCGAGAGGATCGGCTTGATCTTCAGGGTGCCGCCGAGCCACGCCTGCGCCTTGCCGATCCGCCCGCCGCGCCTGAGGTACTCGAGCGTGTCCAGGCAGAACCAGATGCGAAGCTGCTTGCGCGCGTCGCGCACGTGCGCGACGACGCCGTCCTTGTCGGCGCCGTCGCGGACGGCGGCGCAGGCGGAGAGCGCCAACAGCCCGGTGCCGCCGCAGGCGCTTTCGGAGTCGAGCACCTCGACGCGCTCGCCGAGGCCGCGCTCGCCGAGCAGCGCATGCGCCTGCCGGGCGGCCTCGCAGGTGCCCGAGATCCCACCGGCGAGGTGGATCGAGACGACGTCGTCGCCCTGCTCCAGCAGCGGCTCCCACACCGATAGGAAGTCGCCGATCGAGGGCTGCGAGGTGCTCGGTAGCTCGGGGTCGCGGCGCAACCGCTCGTAGAACGCGTCGAAGCCGTCCATCTCGAGCTCGCGCTCGGATTCGCCCTGCCAGCCGACGTACAGGCTGACCTGATGGATGTGTTCGCGGTCGGCGAGTGCCCGGGGCAGGTAGTGCGTGCTGTCGGTGACTACCGCGACGGGCATCCGCCGCGGGACGCTACAGCAACGCCTGCGCGAGCTCTCCCGACTCGTACATCTCTGTGACGATGTCGCAGCCGCCGAGCAGCTCGCCGTTGACGAACAGCTGCGGGATCGTCGGCCAGTCGGAGATCGCCGAGAGCTCCTGGCGGATACGCGGATCGGGCAGGATGTCGACGGCGGCGAACGGCGTCTCCAGCGCCTGAAGCGCGGCGACCGTGCGCGCCGAGAAGCCGCACGCGGGAGCCTCGGGAGTGCCCTTCATGAACAGGATCACCTTGTGCTCGGCGATCGCCTCGGCGATCGCGTCGCGGATCGGGTTGGACTCGCCGGCGGAAGCCGCCTGGGGCTCGGCGACGGGCGGCTGGGCTTGCGACATCGGTAGGTCTGTGACGGGGTGGCTCGACATGGACGGCTCCTGGCTCATTGGGTGGGGGTGGGCTGCTGCGCGGCGGCCGGCTCTGCAGGCAGCGTCTTCAGCGAGAGGGCGTGGATCGGGCCGCCGATCTCCGCGCCGAAGACCTCGTAGACGAGGCGATGCTGCTCGATGCGGCTGCGCCCGGCGAACGCCGCGGCCGTGACCGTCGCGCGGAAGTGATCGCCGCCGCCGGTGTAGTCCTCGACCTCGGCCTGCGCTCCCGGAATCGCCGCCTCGATGCGCTGCCTGATGTCCTCGGAGGAGGGCATGGTCCCCTAGCGTAGAGGATCGTGCTGGCGGCTCCGAGGTGCCCGCGTGCGAGGCGGCCGGGCCGGCGTGACCGGCGCTATACTTTGGAAAGTCTTGAGTACCGACAGGAGTGAACCGATGATCACGCTAAGCGACAAGGGCGCCGAGAAGGTGCACGAGTTCCTCTCTGCCCAGGAGGCCGACGTGAGCATGGCCGGGCTGCGCGTCGGCGTACGCGGCGGCGGCTGCTCGGGCTTCCAGTACCAGCTCGCGTTCGACGAGCAGCGCGACAGCGACGTGGTGTTCGAGAGCCACGGCCTGAAGCTGCTCGTCGACAACGAGAGCCTGCCGTTCGTGCGCGGCTCGGTGATCGACTACGAGGAGAGCCTGCAGGGCGCCGGCTTCAAGGTGACCAACCCCAACGTCGTGGCCGCGTGCGGCTGCGGCTCCTCGTTCCGGGTCGCCGAGGAAGAGCAGGTCTCGGCAGTCTGAGCAGGCTGTGGCCGCTCGCCGCGCTCGTACTTGCGGCGGCGACTGGGTTGGCGGGCTGCGGAGGCTCGTCCGGGAGTACTCCCAGCGCCCCACTCGCGACGGTCGCGCCTGAACCGGCTGGTCCCGCGCTCGGGCTGACGGAGGACAACGCCCAGCTGCTGTGGAGCCCGCAGTCGCCCTCGCGCTCGGGCGGAGCCGCGTTCCAAGCCGCGCGCGAACGGCTGACCGCGCTTCACCCCCTCTACATCCGCCTACTGATCGACTGGGCGGCGCTGCAGCCCAACGCAGATCGGCCGCCGGCGCTGGAAGCGTCGGTCGACGGCTGCGCGCGCGACGTCGGCCCCTGCGCAAGCTACGACGGCGTGCGCGAGGAGCTCGCGGCGATCGCCTCGCAGCAGCGCGCCGCGCTCGGGGAAGGTCGTGGCGCAGGCTTCGAGGTCGTGCTCGACCTTTTCGGCGTGCCGGCGTGGGCGGCGCGCGCGCCGTCGGGCTGTGAGCTCGACAGCGCGCGGCCGTTCTCTCGCCCGATCACGCCCGCCGGGCTCGCCGGCTACAAGGCGTTGATCGCCGACCTACTCGCGCTGGCCAGGCGCGAGGGCGTCGCGCTGACGTGGTGGAGCCCGTGGAACGAGCCCAACGATCCCGTGTTCCTGAGCCCGCAGCGTGAAACCTGTGCCGCCGATGCTCGCTCGCTGGCGCCGGCGGTGTACGCGCAGCTCGCCGAAGCGATGGCCTCCGAGCTCGACTCCGATGGCGCCGTCCACCACCTGCTGCTGGGCGAGCTGAACGCGTTCGCCACCGATTCACCCCATCGCACGAGCGTGTCTACGTTCGTGCGGGAACTGCCAGCCAGCGTGCTGTGCCTGGGCGACGTGTGGTCGATCCACGCATACGCCGCCACGGGTGTGCCCGCGAGCGATCCCGTCGAAGCGCTGCAGGCGGCGCTCGACGCGCGCGGCGGTTGCGCGCGCGAAGCTCGCATCTGGGTCACCGAGGCCGGCGCCGGCGCGCCGCACCCGGGACGGCCGCGCCCGGCGGGCGCGTCCGAGGAACGGGCCGGCTGCACGAGGCTCGGCGAACAGCTCTCGCGGTGGTCGCGCGACCCGCGCGTCGCGGCGGTGTTTCAGTACAGCTTTCGCGAGGACCCGGCGTTTCCCGTCGGGCTGCTCAGCGCGGACTTGTCACACGTATATCCGGCCTACGACCTGTGGCTCTCATACACGCGGGCGCGCGACCAAGGTGACGGCCAGACATTCACGCCACCTGCGCAGACCGTGCGCGTAGGGTGGGCGGATGGCGATCCTCCCGCAGTCGCTGCGCAGCCTGACCCCCGTTCGCCTGCGCGACGACGTTCGCCTGCGCGCGCTGGCGCTCGGCGTCGGGCCTGATACCCCCGCGCACGATGCACTCGCGCGAAGATGCGCGCGTGCTGCTCGACGCCGCGCGCGGGGCACGGTGCGTGGTGGAGATCGGCGTGTACGAGGGAGCGTCGGCGCTCGCCCTGCAGGATGCGCTCGGGCCGGAGGCCGAGCTTCACCTGATCGATCCGTTCGGCCGCCACCCCGACGCGCTGCCGGGGGGCTGGGGGGCGAGCGAGCGAGCGACGCGACGGCTGCTCACGCGCGCGGCTCGTCGCCTCGGCGACCGGGCGCCTCGCGTGCAGCTGGCACGTGGCGCTGTCGCACGAGGTCGCGGCGGGCTGGTCGGGGGAGGTCGACCTGGTGTTCATCGACGGCGATCACTCGGAGGCCGGGTGCGATCGCGACTGGCTGTGCTGGAGCCCGTTCGTGCGCTGCGGCGGGCACGTCGTCCTGCACGACGCGCGCGCCGACCGCGCCGGCGGGCGTGGGCTGCCGGGGCCCACCGCGGTCGTCCGCCGCCGCTTGCGCGAGGGCGCCTCGCCCGGCTGGGAGATCGTCGCGGAGGCCGATCGGACCGTGGTCGCGCGGCGGCTGTGATGAGCACGGAGCGCCTGCAGCGACGGGGTCGTTGACCCCAGAAAACAAGGCCAGAACGCCTATACACTTGACATTACGTCAAGGCCTGTGGTAGCTTCGCGGTCGACATGATGTCGGGCATCACTACGGCGCCATACGGCGCGCGTTTCGGTGGAGGAGCGGGCATTGCACGGGACAGGTCGATGAGCAGCTGCATCTCGAGCGGCACGGCGAGAAGCCAAGCTGTCTGGTCGGCGCGGCCCTGTCGGTGGCCGAGCCAGCCGTGACGGCCAGCAGGGAGGCTGGTGCGCATCGGCAAGGACGCACATGTTCTAAGCATCGGCTGAGCGATCCTGGGCGGAGATCAGATTTTTTGTCCAGATCGCGTGTGGAGGGCCACTGGCTGGGGTACAGCACAGAGGCAGGGACTGGCGCCGGGGAGCCGCCAAACAAGCGGGCTCGGGCGCTGGCGACTTATCAAGAGGGAAAAGGAGTAACTAGATGAGACGCATCAAGATTGTGGGGCTCTGCCTCGTGGCGGCTTGCGCTGAGCGCCGTGTTCGTGGCTCAAGCTGTAGCGGCGCCGGAATACTGGACGGACAAAAAAACGAGCCCGCACACGTTCGAACCGAACAAAGAAAAAGTCGCCTTCACCAGCACAGGCGTCGCCAGCAGCCTAAAAGGCGGCGTGATCATCGAATGCTCGATCGGACAAAAGCAAAGGTGACATCCTCAACGCGACGGAAACGGCGAAAGTGAAAGTCGAATACAAAGGCTGTCAAGCTCCTTCGATCACGTCTTCGTGCCAGAAATCGCCGTCGAAACCGGGCATCATCACGACCGAAAGCCTGAAGGCCAATCTGACTCTGGCGAGCGAAAAATCAGGTGGCACGTTGGTCCCCGTGAACAGCTTCGAACCCGAAAAAGCGGGTAAGCCGTTCGCGAAATTCACCTGTGGCCCGCACAAAGAACTCAGCGTCATTGTGACGGGGAACATCTTCGCCGAACAGAAGCCGGTCAACGGTGGTCTGTCGGTGACGGGCGAAACGGTCAACGGAGAAAAAACCAAAGAAGAAGGATTTGGCTGCAGCAAACAGCAGTACCTGTTCCTCAACGGCACCGGCACCTGCAAGCACCTTGAAACGGGCGCTGGCGTCTCGTGGAACACCTCTGACGACACGATCACCCTCAAAAAAGCGGTCGGAACTCAAATACTAGCCAGGACCCCGCTCAGCGGGACTGACTCGTAGGAAGGTGGGGCCGGCATATGCCGGCCCCACTTGCGTTAAGCGGAGAGCTCGGGGAAGCCGGCCGCCGGCCGTCGCGCGCCGGCGGGGTCGCGTCCTGCGCTGCAGGAATCGACGCATGTTGCGGTTCTCGCTTGACGCTCCTGTACACGCTAAGTACACTCGATTACGCGAGGTCAGCGAGGAGAGGGTTGCGGATGCAGGGTCGAGGCGAGCGAGGGCTGAGGGAGGTGCGTGCGCGCATGGCGCTGCGCGGCGAGACGCGCGTCGCGGCCCCCGGCCGCGCGTGGCACGGAGTGGGCGCGGGCGCCGCCTGGCGCGCGGCCGCGCTCGTCGTCGCCGGTCTGCTGCTCGCGCTGAGCGCAGGGGCGCAGGCCGAACTCGTGCACAAATACGTCTCGCAGATCACGGGAAGAAGGCGAGCAAGCCATTCGAATCTCTGTGCGGCATCGCCACCGACCCGGTCAGCGGCGAACTGTGGGTCTCCGAAGCGCGCGGAGCGGCTCGAGCGCTTCGGGCCGACCAACAAGTCTCGAAGAAGAAGTCAAGAGGACGAAGTCGCACATCGGCGAAGGCGCCTGCAGCATCTCGCTCGGCAGCGACCAGCGGCTGTTCGTGGCCAACCCGGGCGAAGAAGAAGGCAAGAAGGAACGCCAGAAAGAGGCGGTCTTCGTCCTGGCGAAGGCCGGCGGCGGCGCGTACGAATTCGAACAGCTGCTTCGACGGGTCGAGCACCCCGGCCGGAACCTTCATGGGCCCGGGTTCCTTCGGCGACGAACTCGAAGCCGGTGGCGCCCTGTACGTCGCGGCCGCGCCGAAGGGCGCGCAGCCGAACAGCGAAGACGTGTACGTCCTCGTCGCCGAACAGGAAGTCATCGACCAGCTCAACGCCAAGGGCGAATACCTCAAACAGCTTGCGCTCCCCGCGGGGAGCAGCCCGATCACGCTGACGACCGGCCCCTCCGGAGAAGTCTACGTCGCCGCCGAACAGTCTCCCTCGAAACGGGTGGTGGTCGACGAGTTCAACGCTGCGGGCGAACTGATCGGCGAAAACGACGGGGTCCCCGCCGGCGGCTTCGGTGCGATTACCGCGCTCGCGGTCGACGCCGCCGGCGACCTGTACGTCAGCGACGAACAGAAGATCGACGTCGACGAGTTCGATGCATCGGGCGCGTTCATGGGGCAGCTGACCGGCTCGGGCGACCCGCAGGGGCGCTTCTTCGACCCGATCGACGTCGCCGTGAGCAGGACCAGCGGCGACGTCTACGTCGCCGACGTCACGCCGCTCGGTGAGTTCGTCGACGTGTTCGGCCCCTCGGCGCCAGGCGAAGGGCGCTTCCTGCAAAGCGAGGGCGTGTCCGACGTCGGCGCGAAGAGCGCCACACTCGAAGCGAGCATCGATCCGAGCGGCGTGTCCACGAGCTATCGCTTCGAATACCGCCAGCGAAGGCGGCTCCTGGACGAGCTCGTCGGAAACGGGCATCGGCGCCGGCGAAGGCGTTCAGTCGGTGAGCCTGCCGACTCGAAGGCCTGCTCGCCAACACGACCTACGAATATCGCGTCGTCGTCTCGCCGAGCGGGCACTCCGACGAAACGGGCGAACCGAGGAAGTTCACGACCGACGACCGAAGGGGCGGGGCTCGCGCTGCCCGACAACCGCGCGTGGGAAATGGTCTCCCCGTCGAACAAGTTCGGCGCGCTGATCAAGGGGATCGGCGGCGCGGGCGTCGTGCAGGCGAGCGTCGGATGGCGCACGCATCATGTACAGCGCGACGGGACCGATCGAAGCGAACGTCGAAGCGAACGCCGGCGAAGCGCCGCGCGCTGTCGGTGCGCGGCGCGAAGGCTGGTCGACGCGCGAGATCATGCCGCCCGACTACGTGCAGACCGGGACCGCGTCCGACCGGCACGGAGGGTCTGGAGAACAGGGTGTTCTCCAGCGACCTGTCCCAGTCGATCGTCGACCCCTTCACCGAGGAACCGCCGCTCTCGCCGCTGGCCTCCGAACGCACGCCTTACCTGCGCAACCTCGACGACGTCGCCTGCCGGATCAGCGAAACCACCTGCTACACGCCGCTCGCCACCGCCACGGGGCCGCTCGCCGACGTGACCAGCGGGCAGAAATTCGGCGGCGAACAGACCGGCCCGAGCTCCGCCGAAGGCGACGTGCAGGTGGAGGGAGCGACGCCCGACCTGCAGCACGTCGTGCTCGAATCGGCAGTGCCGCTGAAGGCCCGCCCCGAGAACGAACGCGAAGAAGAAGGCGAAGAACCGGAACGGCATTACCCGGAAGTGGAAGAAGGAGGCATCTACGAGTGGAGCGCGTCGAGCCCGCCCGCGCGAACGTCTGCAGCTCGTCAGCGTGCTCCCCGACGGGGAACAGGCCGGCCACCAGCGAGGCGCCGCACCTCGGCGAAAGTCGCGGCAGTCGAAGGAGACGCGACACGCGATCTCCAACGACGGCTCGCTCGTCGTGTGGTCGACGGTCAGCCCGCGACACCTGTACCTGCGCGACACCGCATGGGCCAGACGATCCAGCTCGATCAGGGTGAAGCAGACGTCGGACATGGCCCGAAGTTCCAGACGGCGAGCGCGGATGGCTCGACGATCTTCTTCACCGACGAACAGGCGCTGGTCAACTCCGCGGGCGGAGCATCGACGGCGAAAGCGGGCGCCCGATCTGTATGCCTGCCACGTGCAGGAGTCGCCGGAGCAGCTCGAGTGCCCGACAGAAGACCTGACGGGCACCGAACACCAGAAGAACGCCGGCGAAAGCGCTCGCTCAGCAGGGTCTCGTGATCGAAGCCGAGCGAAGACGGCTCGGACGTCTACTTCGTCGCCAACGGCGTGCTCGGCTCGAACAGCAACTCACAAGGCGAAGCAGCGACGCCGGGGCAACTGCGGCGAAAACCCGCCGCTGGGAGCGACCTGCAACCTCTACATCGAGCACTTCAACGGCACCGGCGTGGGAAGAACCGACGTTCATCGCCGCGCTCTCGGCCGACGACGGCCCCGACTGGGCCGCGGGCGCGATCGGGGACCAGCCGTGACAAAGGCGGCACCGAAATCTAACTCAAAAAGCTGACCGCGCGAGTCTCCCCGAACGGCCAGTACCTCGCGTTCATGTCCGACCGCAGCCTGACGGGCTACGACAACACCGACGCGA
The DNA here is from genome assembly GCA_963846205.1 of uncultured Solirubrobacteraceae bacterium. Taxonomy (GTDB): domain Bacteria; phylum Actinomycetota; class Thermoleophilia; order Solirubrobacterales; family Solirubrobacteraceae; genus Palsa-744. Next base: position 605,922 of record CAWJVB010000009.1, read on the forward strand.
GCCCAGCGCCGGCGGGCCGCCGACGAGGAGGTGTTCCTGTATGACGTCGCCTCGAATCGTGGTCTGCGCCTCGTGCAACCCGTCCGGCGCCGCGACCGCACGGATCTTCGACATCGAGTTCCGCGAGTCGGGCAACAGCCAGCCGCTCGTCGCCGAGCGGCGGCAACTGGCAAGGCCGCTGGCTGGCGGCGAACGTCCCCGGCTGGACGCCGCTCGAAAACCTCACGCGCTGTATCAGTCTCGCTATCTGTCGGACAACGGGCGGCTGTTCTTCAACAGCTGGGACTCGCTCGTGCCGCACGACAAGAACTCGACCGAGGACGTCTACGAGTACGAGCCCAGCGGCGTCGGCAGCTGCGCGTCGGCCTCGCCGGGATGCATCGGCGATGATCTCCTCCGGCGAATCGCAGCGAAGAATCCGCGTTCCTCGACGCCAGCGAAAACGGCGGCGACGTGTTCTTCCTGACGACGAGCAAACTGCTGCCGCCTGACTTCGACCAGAGCTACGACGTCTACGACGCGCACGACTGCAGCGAATCGCCGTGCTTGACGCGCGCCGTCTCGCCGCCACGCCGTGCAACATCTCGGCGTCGTGCCAGGGCAGCTCGACCGTCGTCGACGAACTTCGCCACGCCCCGTCGGCTCTGCGAACCCGGGCGTGGCAACGCGGCCCTCGCGCCGACGACGGAAAACCGCTCGGCAGAAGGTCGTCAAACCGACGCGCGCGCAGCTGCTCGCGAAAGCGCTGAAGAGCTGCAGAAGCTGAAGAAGAAACACAAGCGCGGGCGCGTGTGAAAAGAACGCGCGCAAGAGGTACGGGCCGAAGAAGAAGGCCAAGAAGAAGGCGAGCAAGATCCAAGAAGGCGAGCCGGCCGTGACGCGTCGACGCACGGCGGAGCCGATGACGCAGCTTGCTGCCGACTCGCAGCCCTCGCCTGCGCCGCGCTGATCGGCGCCGGCCGCGGCCGCCGCCCTCGCGCAGGCGCCGGCGTCGCCGTGGTGGCGCGTCGCGACCACGAGCGCGCTGATCGCAGCTCACGCGCCCGACGCCTGCGCACCTGTCGCGGGCGAAGGACAGTCGAGATCACGCGCGATCCAACATCGGCGACGCGAACGCGATCGCTCCGGGCGAACCGGTGACGATCACCGACAACATGCCGGCCGGGCTGGAAGCCGTCGAAAACGGCGCAAAGGCTACGAGGCGCCGCTGGCCTTCGCGGAAAGCGCCTACGACCCAGGCCGCGTCGAATGCGGACCACGCGAGCCACGACCGTCACCTGCACGTACACCGGCGCAAAGCCGTTGGTCCCGTTCGTGCCCGTCGAAGTCAGCGATCAACGTCAAGGTCGACCGGCGCCGCCGCTAACGGGCTGCCGGCTCGGTCGCGGTGACCGGCGGCGGCGCGAGCCCGCCGCCGATGGCCGCAGCCGGTCACCGTCGAGGCGACAGCGCGGGACCGCCTTCGGCATCGAAGCTACGAACTGACCGCCGAAAACGAGGGCGGCTCGGCCGACACGCAGGCCGGATCCCACCCGTTTCAGCTGACGACGTCCCTCGATCATCAACCAGATATTCGAACGCGGAAAACTACCACGCAGCTCCAGCTGAAGGGATCCCGTTCCTGCCGAAATCGGCGGCCATGTCGAAGGACCTGCTCGTCAGGCTGCCGCCGGGCCTGGTCGGCAACGCGACGACGTTCCCGCAAGTGCACGGAAGCGCAGTTCACCGACGGCGAATCGGCTATGCGAACGCCTGCCCCGCCGATGCCGCCGTCGGCGTCGGCGGCCGCGACGCTGTTCGAACCGGAAGTCCCGCAGATCGTCCGAAAGGCCGGCGGCGTCGGGACGGCGAGGTCCCGGTGTTCAACCTGCTGCCGGCCCAGGGCGAGCCGGCGCGCTTCGGCTTCGACGCGTACGACAACTTCGTGACGCTCGACACCTCGGTGGCGACCGGCGAAGACTACGCGGTGGTCACGACGTCCGCAACGTCACCGAGATCGCCTCGCTGCTGGCGAGCGTCGTGACGCTCTGGGGCGTCCCCGGCGAAGCAAGCCACAACCGGTCGCGCGGCTGGGAATGCCTGGACGACATCGAAGGACCGACGCGAATGCGCGTCGCTGACCGAGGCGCCGAACCGAAGCCCGTTCCTGACGCTTCCCGACTCGTGCCAGACCCCGCTGCACTCGCCGTGCTGGCGGACTCCTGGCGCGAACCGGGCAACCGGAACCCGGACGGCACGGTCGAAGGCAGAAGCGAAGACCCGCGTTGGAAGCAAGGGACTCCGAATCTCTCCGACGCTTCCGGGCTGCGAACGCTGCCGTTCACGCCGTCGATCAGCGTCGAACCGGAAACCAGCTCGGGCAGCACGCCAAGCGGGATGAACGTCGACGTGCACCTGCCGCAGCGTCGAAACTGAAACGGCACAGGGCTGCGCCGAGAGCCGACGTCAAGGCCACGACGGTGACGCTGCCGAAGGGCGTCGTGCTCAGCCCGGCCGCCGCGCACGGCCTGGAATCGTGCTCGGAGGGAGCAGGTCGGCTACGAGGGCAGGAAGTCGGACACTCTCGAGCCGGGCGAACGCTGACGTCCGTGTTCACGCCCGACGCTGCCGAACCGCTGAGCTGTCCGAACGGCTCGAAGGTCGGCGACGGTCAACATCAAGACGCCGCTGCTCGAACACGAACTCGAAGGCAGCGTCTACCTCGCTGAACCGGCGCCGAACGGAGAAGGCGGCAAGAACCCGTTCAGCTCGCTGATCGCGCTGTACATCATCGCCGAAGACCCGGAATCGGGCGTGCTCGTCAAGCTTGCCGGCGAAGGTCACGCTCAACGAAAGCACCGGCCAGATCACAACGACGTTCGAAAACACGCCGCAGACGCCGTTCGAAGACCTCGAAGCTCGAACTTCTTCGGCGGTCCGACGCGCCTCGCTGACGACGCCGCCCTACTGCGGCACGCTACACGACGACAGCCACGTTCACGCCTTGGTCGGGCAACGCCGCGGTCGAAGACGGCGTCGAGCTTCAGGATCACGATCAACTGCACGCAGCCGGCAGCGACCGCAGCCGTTCGCGCCGTCGCTGCCGGCCGGCTCGAGCAACGCCCAGGCCGGTGCGTTACAGCCCGTTCACGTCTGACGCTCGGCAACCCCGACGGCGACCAGCCGCTGAAGAGCCTGACGATGCACCTGCCCCCGGGCATGGCGGCGATGCTCGCCTCGGTCACGCCCTGCCCGGAACCGCAGGTCGCCAAAAACGAATGCATGCGGAGGGACAAGCCTGATCGGGCACTCGACCGCGGTCTCGGGCCTCGGCGGCAACCCGTACACGCTGCCCGGCAAGGTCTACATCACCGGGCCCATACAAGGGCGCGCCGTTCGGCCTGTCGGTGGTGACGCCGGCCGAGGCCGGCCCGTTCAACCTCGGCGACATAATCGTGCGGCTCGGCGATCAACGTCGAACGAGAACACGGCGGCGGTCACGATCGTCAGCGACCCGTTCCCCAGTTCGTCAGAGGGATCCCCTCGCAGCTGAAACGGACGTCAACGTCGATCGTCAACCGAACGCAACTTCGAGTTCAACCCGACGAACTGCAACGCCGATGGCGATCACCGGCACGCTCACGGGCTCGCAAGGTGCGTCGCAGACCCTGTCCGCAGCCGTCCAGGTCGCCAACTGCGCCGCGCTGCCGTTCAAACCGAAACTGACGGCGTCGACACAGGGCAACGCGAGCAAAGCCAACGGTGCGTCGCTCGCGGTCAGGGTCGAATCCGCGCCTCGGTCAGGCGAACATCGCCAAAACCAAGCTCGTGCTGCCGATCACGCTGCCCTCGCGCCTGACGACGATCCAGAAAGCGTGCCTGCGACACGGTCTTCGAAGCCAACCCGGCTGCGTGCGACGAAGGCTCGAACATCGGCACGGCGATCGTCGCACACGCCGGTCTTCAAGAACCCGCTCGACCGGCCCGGCCTACCTCGTCTCGCACGGCAACGCCGCGTTCCCCGACGTCGAGTTCGTGCTCTCCAGGGCGAAGGCATCACGCTGATCCTCGACGGCAAGACCGACATCAAAAAAGGCATCACGACCTCGACGCTTCGAATCGGTCCCCGACGCGCCGGTCAGCGACGTTCGAAACGATCCTGCCCGAGGGCCCGCACTCGGCGCTGACCTCGAACGTCGCCGACGAGCAAGAACTTCAGCCTGTGCGGGGCCAAACTGACGATCCCGACGACGATCACCGGGCAGAACGGCGTCGTGATCAAGCAGGAAACGCCGGTGCCGGTCAAGGGCTGCGGCGCCGTGCTTGGCTTCAAGAGCGACCACGCGCGCAGAAGCTCGCGAAGGCGCTGAAGAAGTGCCGCAAGAAGTTCAAGCACAAGCAAGAAGAAGCGCGCGGCCTGCGAAAAGAAGGCGCGCAAGAAGTACGGCGCCCAAGAAGAAGGCGAAGAAGAAGCAAGAAGAAGAAGTGCCGGCTGCGAGCGCTGCGCGGCGCTCGGTCGGCCCTGGAGTCGGCTCGACGTCGCCTCAGGCCGGCTCGTTCTGCAGCGAGCGCCACAGGTAGCGGCAGGCGAGCGTGCGGTAGGGACGCCACGGCTCGGCGATCGCCTCGATCTCGGCCGCCTGCGGGCAGGTCGATCGAGCCCGTACGCGCGTTCGATCGCGCGGCGGATGCCGAGGTCGCCGACGGCGAGCACGTCGGGGCGATCCGAGGTGGAACATCAGGAACATGTGCGAGGTCCACTCGCCGAGACCCTTGACCGCGACGAGCTCGGCGATCACCTCGCTCGTCGGGGAGCTCGTCCAGTCGCTCGAGCTCGAGCTCGCCGGAGAGCACGTGCTCGGCCAGCGAGCGCAGGAAGCCGACCTTCGCGCGCGAGAGGCCGGCGGCCGCGCGCAGCTCTTCGGGCTCGTCGGCGAGGATCTCCTGCGGCGTCGGCGGCCGTCCGCCGAAGCGATCGATGAGGCGGCCGTAGATCGCGCGCGCCGCGAGCACGGACAGCTGCTGGCCGACGATCGAGCGCACGAGCGCGCCGTAGTGATCGTCGCGCTCCGGGCCGCCCCGGCGCGGCGCTCGGCAGTTTGCCGACCTCGTCGATCAGCCGCGGCGAGCACGGGTCGCTCGCGCGCAGGTGCTCGACGCATCGTGCGCATCGAGGCTTTGCGCGGGAGCCAGCGGAGCTAGGCGCTCGTCGGCAGCGCGAGCGCGATCGGCTCGCCGTCGAGCGCGTTCAGCGCGCGCTCCAGCGACATCGCGAGGCACGTGAAGCTCGGCGTGTCGCGCACGGTGTAGCGCGAGGCCTCGGTCGTGCGCAGGCGCTGTACGAGGTCAAGGAACGTGCCGACGTCGTCGGTGTCGAACGCGACCACGAACTCCTGGTCGTCGAGCCCGAACGAGTAGGCGGTGTGGTTGTCGACGCCGGGGTATTCGCGCCCGACCTCGATGTGGCCCTGCATGATCCGCCAGCGCTCGTCGGCGGGCAGCGCATACCACTCGCGCGACTTCACGAACGGGTACACGAACACGTACTTGCCGCGAAAGCCGCGCGGCACCGTGCGCTCGTCCTCGGAGTACTCCGAGCTCTTGCGCATGCCCAGGAACGAGTAGCGGGATCTCAGCCCACTTCATCAGCCCGCTCTGCGCCAGCACCACGTGGAACTCGTGGATGCGGTCGAGGTTCTCGGCCTCCGCCAGCAGCATCAGCTCGGCGTCGCCGCGCGTGCCGACCAGCGAGAACGTCTGCAGCAGGTGACCGTCGGCGAAGTCCTCGCAGGCGGCGATCAGCTCGCGCTTGTCCTGTGCGCGCTGCTCGGCGTCGAGCCGCCGCCAGGCGGGGTCGAGCTTGACGAAGCTGTACTTGACGAAATGCCGAGCGCTCACGCGCTCGATTATCGCAGCCGCTCGCCCCGCGAGTCGGCGACCGACGCCTGCGGTGGATAGAGTTGACGCGTGCGCATCGCGCTGCTGTCGCCGTACTCGTGGACGTACCCGGGTGGGGTCACGCGCCACATCGAGGCGCTCGCCTCGCGAGCTGCGCGAGGGCGGTCACGAGGCGCGCATCCTCGCGCCGTTCGACCCCGACGACGCGCTCTCGCGCCGGCTGCATCGCGGGGCGCGGCCGCAGCAGCAGCCCGACCCCGATGGGTTCGTCTCGCTCGGGCGAACCGTCGGCATTCCCGGCCAACGGCGCCGTCTCGAACATGGCGATCACGCCTAGCTCGGTCTACGCGCTGCGCCGCGAGCTGCGCGAGGGCGGCTACGACGTGGCGCACATCCACGAGCCGGTCGTGCCGGTGCTCGGTTGGGACGCGCTGCTGTCGGCGCGGCGAGCTGCCGCTAGTCGGCACGTTCCACACCTACTCCGAGAACGCGATCACGAACGGAATCGCCGCCGTGCCGCTGGGCGGGCGCCGGCGCATGAACAGGCTGCACGTGCGCATCGCCGTCTCCGAGGCGGCCGCTTGGACGGCGCGTCGCTTCTACGGAGGGCGCTATCGGATCGTTCCCAACGGCGTGCGTATCCCGACCGAGCAGGAGCTCGCGCGGGTCGATGGCGCAAGACGGCGACTCGGCCGGCGCCTGGCGCGGGCGAGGCAGCTGCGGATCCTGTTCATCGGGCAGGCGGTCGAACGCAAGGGGCTGCCCGTGCTGCTGCGCGCGTTCGAGGCGCTGCGCGAACACGTGCCGGCGACGCTCACGCTGGTCGGCGCCGCGCGCAACGAGGTCGCGCACATGATGCTCGACGACCGAGGCGTGCGCGCGCTCGGCAAGGTCTCGGACGCCGCGCAAGCTCGACGGAGCTCGCGCGTGCCCACGTGTTGTGCGCCCCCTCGCTCGGCGGCGAGAGCTTCGGCATGGTCCTGACCGAGGCGTTCGCGGCGTCGACCCCGGTGCTCGCCTCCGACATCCCCGGCTATCGCGACGTCGTGCGCGACGGCGTCGACGGCCAGCTCGTGCGCCGGGCGACCCGATCGCGCTGGCCGAGGCGCTGCGCCGCCTGGCGCTTGATCGCGCCGCTGCGCGAGCGCATGGCGCTCGCCGCGCGCGAGCGCGCCGAGCGCTACGCGTGGCCGCACGTGGCCGCCGAAGTGCTCGACTGCTACGAGCAGGCGGTCGCGCTCGCCGATCGGCGCGCGCGCGCGAGCGCGGCCGTCTGTCGCGGGCTGCGCTACGCCACGGTTTCGCGCCCGCGGACCTGCTACCGCGCGTGCCCGCCCAGCGCCTGCCCTCGCTGGCGCCCGCGCCGCCGCCCCTCGCCGGTCGCGAGCGGCGCTTGCGCACGCTGCGCCGCGCCGGCCTCGTCGCGAGCTCGCTGGCCGGCGCGGGACTCGGCCGCGCTCGCGCTGCAGCGCGTCGGCGTCGCGCGTGTCGCCGCCTCGCTGCTCGCCTCCAAGCCCGGGCTCGTGCTCGCCGGGCCTCGCGCTGATGTGCGCCGCGATGTTCACGCGCGCGATCGCGTGGCACGCGATCCTCACGGCGGCGCCGACCTGGCGCCGGGTCAAACGCCGCGACGCGATGCAGGGCACGTTCATCGGGGTGCTGATGTCCGCGACGCTGCCCGCGCGCCTCGGCGAGCCCTCGCGTGCGCTGATCGTCGCGCGGCGCGTCGGCCGCGCGCGGGAGACGCTGCCGGTGGTGCTCGGCACGATGGTCTCGCAGACGCTGCTCAACCTGGTCGCGCTCGCGACCCTCGGCGCGGTCACGCTGTCGAGCGTGAGCGTGCTGGACGGCCACGATCGCGCGCTGCTGTTGATCGCGCTCGCGCCCTTGCTGGCGCTGATGGCAGCGCGTGCTGGCGCCGGTGCTGTTGCCGCCGGCGACGCGCATCTCCGCGGCCCGGCTGCACGCGCTGCTCGCCGTGATGCGCCGCGCGCTTCAGCGTCTGCGCGACGGGCTGCGCGTGTTTCGCCGGCCGCGCCAAGCCGCGATCGCGACCGCCGTCCAGCTGCTCGCGTGGGCGCTGCAGTGGCTGTCGTGCTGGCTGCTGCTGATCGCGCTCGGTCTCGATGTCCACGCCGGCGCCGCCGCCGCGGCCGGCGTCCTGTTCGCGGTCAACGTGACCGCGCTCGTGCCCGCCACGCCCGCCAACATCGGCGTCTTCCAGGCTGCCTGCGTGGCCGTGCTCGCCGGCGCCTACCACGTCTCCACCCCCGACGCGATCGCCTACGGCATCGTCCTGCAGGCCGTCGAGCTCGCGACCGGCGCTGATTATGGGCGTGCCGGCGCTGCTCAACGAGGGCCTGTCCTGGCGCGAGGTGCGCCTGCGCACGATGCACGCCGCGCCCGTGCGGCTCAGACCGTTGCCCGAGCCGGGGTCGCGACCCGCGTCTCAGGCAGCGATCGACCCCGCTATGTGACGCGGCTCGGGCACCGGGTCACCGACCTCGCGCATCAGTGCAAGATGATCGGGAGGGCCTCTCGCATGAGCCGTTCGGCCTCGTCCCGTGAGTCGGCGACGGCCACGCAGCCAGGCACGTCTGGGGAGTACGCGCCCCATTCGCCCTGCTCACCACGCTCGTAGATGATCAAGTATTCAGTCATCGGAGGTCCTCGATTCCGGACTTACGCCTGACGTCCGCCAATACACCTGCCCGCATGGTACTGCTTCGCTTTCCCGCCACGGTGACGACGGGCGACCGTCTGGGATGCTTGAAGTGACGATGGCTCCCACGCTCGCGGACCTGCCGCCAACCGTGCGCTTCGAGGATCGCGATCACCTCGTGGACCTTCTTCGCCACACAGCTCTGGTCCGTCCAGAGGCCCGCGATCGGGACGGGCGGGCAGGCATCGGCGCGCAGACGGCGTATCGAGCGAGCATGAGCGACGCATGGGTCTACGTGCTGCGCTGCGCCGACGGCTCGCTGTACACGGGCTGGAGCACTGACGTCGCCAGGCGTCTGGAGCGACACCGGGCGGGGAAGGCCAGCCGCTATACCGCCAGCCGCCTACCGGTCGTGCTCGTCTACGAGGCGGCGATGGTGGACCGCAGCGCCGCGCGGCGCGAGGAGGCTCGGATCAAGGCGCTACCGCGAGCCGGCAAGCTCGAGCTCGTCGCCGCTCAGCGCGATCACTGACGGGCGTTTCGCGCCCCGCCGGCGCAGGGGATCCGGGGCGAGACGCTCCGTTGAGGCATGATGGGTACATGGCAGGTGGATCCTCAGCAAGCAGGCCCGGCTCGCGCAGCGTCAAAATCGGCGTCGACGAGCGCACGGGATGGTCTTCGGACCGCCCCCGCCGCGATGGCGCCCGCGAGCGCCCGCCAGACCTCTCCGTGCACTGCAGCGTGCTCAAGCCCGTCGATCGGCTGCGCTACTCGCCCGGCAGCCTGCTCGTGGTGACCTCCGCTTCGCCGACCGAGCGCGACGCGTTCGTCACTCGCCTGATCGAGGATCGAGCGAGCGCGCTGTCGCTGGGCAAGGTGCGCGCGTTGCTCGAGGGGCGCGTAGCGGCCGAGGAGCTCGAGGAGCGAGCCCACGAGCTGCTGCGGGCGGCCGTCAACAAGCGCCTCGAGGCCAGGGAGACCGTCGTGCTCGTCGCCGAGGGCCTCACGCCCGAGGAGCGCGAGCCGTTCGTGCGCATCGCTGCCGCTCTGAAACGCCCCCGCCACCTGATCCTGCTGGAGACCACGCGCGACCAGGTCTCCGACGAGGACCTTCCGGCTCTCAACGCATTGCGCCGAACACTCGACGCCGGCGAGCTCGGCGCTGAAGGCTTCCAGACTGCGCTTCGGCTCGGTGGCGGTACGGCCGATGAGGTCAAGCGCATCCTGTTCCGGCCGCCGCCGCGCGAGGAGTAGCCGGACTCTACGTCAACACCGGCTCGTCCTCGGCTTCGACGGCCCCCTCCGGGGGGTCGTCGTCGTCGAGCTCGCCGAACAGCGACGGGTCGCGGCTCGAGCCGCGGATCAGATCGTCGGGGGAGCCGTCGGGCAGCAGTCGGCCCTGGCGCGTGCCGAAGTAGATCGCCTGCGGATGATGTGCGATCAGCGCGAGCGTCGACTGCTCGGGGTTCGGCGCGTAGCCGTCGGTGATCGTCATGCCGATCTGCTCGAGGTGCAGCAGCTTCTCGACCTTCAGGTGCTCCGACTGCTCTGGCACGGCCGGATAGCCCCACGAGTAGCGCCGGCCCTGCGCGTCGTCGAATGCCGAGCATCTGGCGCGCGCGCCAGTGCAGCCACTCGGCCAGGCCCTCGGCCGTCTGCACGCCCAGGCCGTGCACGAACAGCTGCTCGGCGAACTCGCCTTCGGCCTCCAGCTTGGCCATCAGCTCGGTCACCTCCGAGCCGACGGTCACTGCCTGTACGGCGATCACGTCCAGCTCGTCCGGAGGCTGGCCGTCGATCGCCGGGCGGAAGAAGTCGGCCAGGCAGATGCGGTCGCCCTTCGGTTGGCGCGGGCACACGAAGCGGGTGAGCTCCGTCTTGCGGTCCTCGGGGTCGAGCACGACGATGTCGTTGCCGAGCGCGTAGCAAGGGAAGAAACCGAGCAGGGCGCGCGGGTGCAGGTAGGTCTGCTCGCGCCACATGCGCTCCAGGCGAGGGCGGAAGTCGTCGCGCAGCAGCGTCTGCCAAGCCTCGCCTTTGACCCCGCGCCCGCCCCAGTGCAGCTTGAACAGCACGTGCGTGTCAAGGTGGCGGTAGACCTCGTCCAGATCGACAGCGATCTCCTGCACGCCCCAGAAGGGGGGAGTGGGGATCGGCACGTCGGTGCGGGCCGAGGAGCGCACCGAGTCGTCGGCGAAGTTCAGCTCCTCCTGGGGCGCGTCGCCCTTGGCGCGAAACTCGGTCGCGCCGGCGAGCAGCTTCTCAACCAGCGCGCTGCGCGCCTCGTCGTCGACCAGCTGGTCCATCACGGACAGACCCTCGAAGGCGTCCTTGCAGTAGAACACGCCCGGCTCGTAGACCTCCTCGGAGTCTTTGCCGCCCGGGTAGAGCGTGCGGTAGCTGAACGCGCGGTTTATCGCCGCGCCGCCGATCAGTACCGGGAAGGACAGGCCCTTGGCGTGCAGCTCCTGGATGCACGCGGGCATCTGCTTGGACGTCGAGACCAGCAGCGCGGACAGGCCGATTGCCGTCGCGTCGTGCTCCTGGGCGGCGTCGACGATCGTCTGGATCGGCACCTGCTTGCCGAGGTCGACGACCGTGTAGCCGTTGTTCGTGAGGATCGTGTTGACCAGCGACTTGCCGATGTCGTGCACGTCGCCGAACACCGTCGCCAACACGACCGTCCCCTTCGTGTAGCCCTCGATCTTGTCGAGGTATTTCTCCAGTTGTGCGACGGCGCGCTTCATCACCTCGGCCGACTGCAGCACGAACGGCAGGATCAGTTCGCCGGCGCCGAACTTGTCGCCGACCTCCTTCATCGCCGGCAGCAGCACCTCGTTGAGCGTCGGCACCGCGCCGATCTTCTCCACGCTGCGATCGATCTGCTCCTCGACGCCGTCGCGGCGGCGGCGCAGGATGTGGAAGTGCAGCGCCTGCTCGGGCTCCATGCCCTCGGTCGGGTCGGCCGCGCCCGCCGGGCCCTCCTCCTCGCCCTTTGACTCGAAGTGCTCGATGAACTTCTCCAGCGCGTCCTCGCGGCGGTTGAAGACCAGGTCGTCGGCCAGCTCGCGCTCCGCCTCGGAGATCTCCGAGTAAGGGGTGATGTGGTTGGGGTTGACCATCGCCAGATCCAGCCCTGCGTCGACGCAGTGGTGCAAGAAGACCGAGTTGAGCACCGCGCGCGCGCCGGGCGAGACGCCGAAGGAGACGTTGGACACGCCCAGCGACGTCTTCACGTCGGGGATTTGCTCCTTGATCGCTTTGATGCCCGCGATCGTCTCCACCGCCGACGGGCGCCACTCCTCGTCGCCGGTGGTCAGCGTGAAGGTGAGGCAGTCGAAGATCAACAGCTGCGGGTCCAGGTCGTGCTCCTCGCAACACAGGCCGCGGATGCGCTCGGCGATCTCCACCTTGCGCTGCGCCGTCTTGGCCATGCCGACCTCGTCGATCGTCAGCGCGATCAGCGCCGCGCCGTGCGCGAGGGCCACCGGGACCACGCGGTCGAGCTTGTCGCGTCCGGCCTCGAGGTTGACCGAGTTGACGATCGCGCGCCCGGGGATCTGCTCGAGAGCGCGTTCGATCACCTCGGGCTCGGTCGAGTCGATCTGGATCGGCGCCGGCTGCGTCAAAGAGACCTTCTTGGCGACCAGTCGCATCTGTTCGTCCTCGTCGGTGCGCTCGGTCAGCGCGACGCACAGGTCGAGCACATGCGCGCCGCCGTTGACCTGGTCCTCGGCGATCTGCACGAGCCCCTCGTAGTCGTCTGCCAACAGCAGCTCCTTGGCCTTGCGCGAGCCCTGCGAGTTGACGCGCTCGCCGACCATCGTCGGGCGCCGGCTCCTGCTGCAGCGGGGTCGCTGCGATCATCGAGGACAGGTGAGGCGGGCGCGGCGCGGGGCGCTCGGCGACGGCGCGCCCGGACACGCGCTCGACGATCGCCGCGATGTGCGCCGGGGTCGTGCCGCAGCAGCCGCCGACGATGCCCACGCCGTAGCGCTCGACGAACTCCTTCAGCGCTTCGGCCAGCGGCTCGGGCTGCTCGGGGAAGATCGTCTCGCCGTCCGGTCCCTGCAGGGGCAGGCCCGCGTTGGGTATGCACGCGACGGGAACCGGGCAATATTCACCGAGGAAGCGAATCGCGTCGCGCATGTCCTCCGGGCCCGTCGAGCAGTTCAGCCCGATCACGTCGACCCTCAGCGCCTCGAGCGTCGTCAGCAGCGAGGAGATGTCGGTGCCCAGCAGCATCTTGCCGCCGTTGGGCAGCAGCGATACCGACGTGTGGATCGGCAGCGTGCGGCCGGTGCTCTTGAACGCCTCGCGCGCGCCGAACACGGCGGCCTTGACCTCGAGGATGTCCTGCGCCGTCTCGATGATCAGCAGGTCCGCGCCGCCCTCGATCAGCCCCGCCGCCTGCTCTGAGAAGACCTCGACCAGCTCGCCGAAGCGGATCTGCCCGAGCGAGGGGTCCTCGGACGCCGGCAGGAACCCCGTCGGTCCGATCGAGCCGGCCACGTAGCGCTCCTCGCCGGCCGCCTTGCGGGCGATTTCGGCAGCCTTCGTGTTGATCTCGACCGTGTAGTCGGCCAGGCCCCACTCCTCCAGCTTCAGCCGAGACGCCTGGAAGGTGTCGGTCTCGAGCACTTCCGCGCCCGCCTCGAGCATCGAGGCGTGCACCCCCTCGATCACGTCTGGGCGGTTCAGCACGAGCGCCTCGTGGCACTTGCCCGCGAGTCCGCCGTAATCCTCGCTGGTCAGCTCGAACTGCTCGAGCGTCGCGCCCATGCCGCCGTCGTACACGACGACGTGCTCAGAGATCGCCTTCTTGTAGTCGCGAGCCATCAAGCAATGCTAGCTAGCGGGCTGCGCGCGCCCGCGCGAGACCCCGCCCGCGGGGTCTCGCTGCGAAACACGATCTACTTAATGAAAAGCATCTCCTGGTACTTCGGCAGCGGCCACAGGTCGTCGGCCACCAGCTTCTCCAGCCGGTCCGACACGTCGCGCACGTCTTCCATCGCCGGGATCACTTTGTCGCGCATGTACACGGCCCATTTCTGGGCCGAGCTGTCGGGCTGGTTTTCGGGGAGGTTCGCGTCCTCGAGCTCGCGCAGCGCGAAGTGCAGCTCCTTGATCAGCGGCTCGATCTCGCCGACGAGGTCCTCCATGCCGCTGGCGCGCAGTTCGTTCAGGTAGCGAACGGCGGCGGGCAGCACCATCGTGCGCGCCATCACCGCCTCCGTCTCGGCCTCGATGTTGATGTTCACCGCGTACTGCTCGGTGAACACCTCATAGCGCGCCTCGAGCTCGCGTTTGGAGAGCACTTTGTACTTCTTGAAAGCCGCCAGCGTTGATTTATCGATCAGCCACGGCAGCGCGTCGGGTGTCGTGCGCAGATTGGCCAGGCCACGCTTCTCGGCCTCCTTGTGCCACTCCTCGGAGTAGTTGTCGCCGTCGAAGATGATCTGCTTGTTTGCAGTCCACGCGTCCTTGACCACGCTCGTCACGGCCTTCTCGAGCGTCGCACCCGAGCGTTTCAGTGCCACCTTCAGCTTGTCCGTCAGGTCGTCGACCGACTCGGCGACGATCGTGTTCAGGACCGTGTTGGGGAGCGCCGGTGACTGGGCGGAGCCGAGCGCGCGGAACTCGAACTTGTTGCCGGTGAACGCAAACGGGCTGGTGCGATTGCGGTCGCCGCCGTGCAGCGGCAGCGGCGGCAGCACCGGCGTGCCCAGCCCGAGGAACGAGCCGGGCTTGGAGGGCTGCACCTTGCCCTTCTCGATCTCCGCAAAGACCTTCTCCAGCTCGGCACCGAGGAAGATCGAGATGATCGCCGGCGGCGCCTCGTTGGCGCCCAGACGATGATCCTGCCCGGCGCTCGCGATCGACGCGCGCAGCAGCTGCTGGTGCACGTTGACCGCCTGGATCACGGCCGCGCAGAAGAACAGGAACTGCAGGTTCTCCGGCGGGCGTGTCGCCCGGGTCGAGCAGGTTGATGCCCGTGTCCGTGCCCATCGACCAGTTGTTGTGCTTGCCCGAGCCGTTCACGCCCGCGAACGGCTTCTCGTGCAGCAGGCACGCCAGGCCGTAGCGGCGCGCCGTGTTCTGCATGATCTGCATCGTCAGCATCTGGTGGTCGGAGCCGACGTTCGAGTTCTCGAAGATCGGCGCCACCTCGAACTGGTTCGGCGCCACCTCGTTGTGGCGCGTCTTGATCGGCACGCCCAGCTTGGCCAGCTCGAGCTCGACCTCGAGCATGTAGGCGAGGATCCGCTCGGGGATCGAGCCGAAGTAATGATCGTCGAGCTCGTGACCCTTCGGCGGCTTGGCGCCGAACAGCGTGCGCCCGGTCGTGACCAGGTCGGGGCGCTCGAAGAAGTACTGCTCGTCGATCAGGAAGTACTCCTGCTCGCAGCCCATCGTCGTGAACACGCGCTGCGCGTCCTCGACGTCGAGCACTTCAGGGCCCGCACGGCTGCGGTCGACAGCGCGTCCATCGAGCGCAGCAACGGGATCTTCTGGTCGAGCGCCTCGCCGGTCCACGACGTGAACGCCGTCGGGATGCACAGCAGCGCGCCGTTCGGGTTCTCCAGGATGAACGCCGGAGAGGTCGGGTCCCAGGCCGTGTAGCCGCGCGCCTCGAACGTCGCGCGGATGCCGCCCGTCGGGAACGAGGAGGCGTCGGGCTCGCCCTGGATCAGCTCCTTGCCCGAGAACTCCGCGAGCGCCGTGCCGTCGCCCGAGGGCTCGTAGAAGGAGTCGTGCTTCTCGGCCGTCGAGCCGGTCAGCGGCTGGAACCAGTGCGTGTAGTGCGTGGCCCCCTTCTCCATCGCCCACTCGCGCATGCCCTGCGCGACGGCGTCAGCCAGCGAGGTGTCCAGCGCCTCGCCGCGCGCGAGTGTCCGCTGCAGGGCCTTGTATACGTGCTTGGGCAGCCGGTGGCGCTGCACGGCTGGCGAGAAGACGTTCTCGCCGAACACCTGGTTGCCCGCGACCGTCAAGTCCGAGGCGCCGAGCGCGGCTCCGTTCGGGCTCCATTGGGCGGCGGTGACGTTGTGCTGTCGGGTCCTTGGCATGAGCGGAATCGACTCCTCCTGAAAACTGGGCGGTTGGGGGCCGGAAAGGCCGAACGCAATCGTAGTGCCATGCCGACGCCAGGACATCACCGCCTGGCGAAATCGACCGGGTGGGGCATTGGACATCAGGCCAAATGCCGCCGGAGAGCAAGGACGCGCGCGCGGGCGGTGGAGATCTGGGCACGCACGGCGAGCCCGCGCCGGCGAGCGCCCGTCGCTACGGCGACGTCGAGAACTGCCCGGGGGCGACCTTGCCGGTTTCCGGGTTCACGTGCCGCTTCGGCGGAGCCGGCGCGATATCCGCGGTGAACGAGCGCGCGACCACGCCACCGCTGGCGAGCGCGGCCCGAGCGTTGCCGGCCAGGCCGGCCGCGACGGCGAGGTGGACCGTGTGCGTGCCCGCCTTGACGGGGACGACCTTCCAGGTGAACGTGCGTGCCGCGCCGGGGCCCAGCGGGCCGAGCGCCCACGTGTTGACGTAGTTGGTCTGGCCGCCCCCGGCAGGGCTCACCGCCTGGCTCTGCACGGGCAGCTGAGCCGGTACCCCGGGGCCTTCTTCGACGACCCAGATCGGCCGCTTGTCGGCGGCCAGTTCGGGGTATTTTTCGACGTAGGAGAAGGAGTCCACGGTGATCGCCACGTTCGGCACCGTGCGCGAGTCTTCGTTGTGCACACGCACGCTCATCTCGGTCGGCTGCGCGGTCGCCTGCTTGGCCGGAAACGACGCCGTCGCGATGCTCATCTTGTAGGTGCGCTTCGCTTCGCCGGCGTTCTGCTTGGAGCCGCCGCCGCAGCCGCTCGCGAGTAGCAAGAGGCACGCTCCCGCCGGCACGCACCCCAAGACTCTCCGTCCCCTCACGATCGGCGCACGATATCAGCGGTCGTTGCGCATCGTCACGGGCTTCCCGCTCGCTTGCAGGCGCTTCTCGTGGCGCGACCGGTGACGTCGGGGGGGCGCATCGCGTAGAGTTCACGGACCACCGCGACGACCCGAGGAGGGGTAGGCAGAGATGGTTCGCAGCGTCGCTGAACGGAGCTACACCTCCGGGCGGCACGTGCTCGAAGAATTCGGGGACATGATGATCCTCACGGGGAGGACCATCTGGTCTGCGCTGCGTCCTCCGTACCCGTACGGCGGCGAGCTCGTCTCCCAGTTCCTGTTCGCGTTGCGCCTGTGCTGGTTCCCGCTGCTCGTCTCGACCGTCTGCATCTGCTACGCCGCACCGGGCCTGCAGGCCGCCAACTTCCTGACGATCTTCGGCGCGCTCGACCGGCTCGGCGGCTTCTTCGTGCTCGGCGCCGTGCGCGAGATCGGCCCCAGCGTCACGGCGATCGTCGTCGCCGGCGTGGCCGGCACCGCGATCACCGCCGACCTCGGCGCCCGCAAGGTGCGCGAGGAGCTCGACGCGCTGCAGGTGCTCGGCGTCGACCCAGTCAAGAACCTCGTCGTGCCGCGCTTCCTGGCCCTGATGGTCGTGACCGGCCTGTTCGACATCTACGCGCTGCTGTTCGGCATCTTCGGCGGCATCATCGCCGAGCTCGTCAACGGCCAGCCGCTCGGGCCGTTCTGGGCCACCTTGTTCGCCAACGCGTCGACCACCGACCTGTGGGGCTCGGTGCTGAAGACCACCATCTACGGCGCGATCATCGCGATCGTCTGCTGTTACAAGGGCATGACCGCCTCCGGCGGCGCCGAGGGCGTCGGGCGCGCCGTCAACGAGGCCGTCGTGCTCGCCTTCACCGCGATCTTCTCGTTCGACTACGTGTTCACGCAGACCCTGCTCGCCACCCACCCGCAGATCCTGGTGATCAAGTGAGACGGCCGACGACCTTCGCCCAGCGGCGTCCTCGGTCGCTCGCGTACCGATCGGAGATCGACGGGATCTCCGATCGGCCAGCACGCCACGCTCCCTGCGTCCTTGCTGGACTCGGCCCTCGACCGTCTCACGAAGTAGGGGGGAATCGCTGATGGGCGAGCTGCTCGCGATGCCGCGCGAATGGCTGGCGTCGACCGGCGAAATCGGCAAGTTCACCGGTCAGATCGTCCGCGACGTATGGGGCCTGCGCGTCTTCCGCTTCTTCGGCGAGGCGCTGCGCCAGTCGGGCATCCTGATCGTCGGCTCGACCACGATCATCTGGACGTTGATGTTCATCCTCGGCCTGCAGTGCGGGATCGAGGGCGCCTACTTCACCGCTGCGCAGGGCGCGCCCGCCTACTCGGGCGTGTTCACCGCCTGGTGCGACCTGCGCGAGATCACGCCCTACGCGTTCGGCTACATGATGGCCGCCAAGGTCGGCACCGGGATCGTCGCCGAGCTCGGCGCGATGCGCATCTCCGAGGAGATCGACGCGCTCGAGGTGATGGGCATCAACTCGATGACGTTCCTGTGCGCGACGCGCCTGCTGGCCGCCTGGCTGGTGCTGCCGTTCATGTACCTGGCCGGCATCGGCGCCGCCTTCCTGGCCTCCTACATCGCCGTCGTTCAGCAGATCGGCTACGTGTCCTCGGGCGGCTATTTCCTGATCTTCTGGCAGTTCCAGAATCCACCGGATTTCCTGTACAGCCTGATCAAGGCCATGTTCATGGCCACCGCGATCGTGCTCGTGGCCTGTTACTACGGCTATAACGCCAGCGGCGGGCCGGTCGGCGTGGGTCGTGCGACCGCCAAGTCGATGGTGCTAAACCTAGTGCTCGTGCACGTGATCGGCATGTTGGGAACGCAGATCTTCTGGGGCGCCAATCCGCGCGCCCCAATCGGGGGCTGACGTGGCGCGCGAGGACGTGCCCGGACCGCACGGCGACGCGCAGGGCGCCGACGAGTCCTACGAGCAGATCGAGCACCACGACGCGCCGCTCGACCAGGGCGGCGAGGCAGACTTCGCGGCCGCCGCCGAGCCCGAGGACGAGCCCGGCACGCGAGCGCGCCCGAAATGGTCGGCCACTGCGCTCCAGGCCGACGAGGACGAGTACGCCCACCACACAGGCACGATCCGCGAGCCCGACACCCCTCCGGCGATCGAGTTCATCGACGTGCACAAGTCGTTCGGGCGCAACCACGTGCTGCGCGGCCTCAACATGGGTCTGCCTGAAAACAAGATCTCGATGATCATCGGCCCATCGGGCACCGGCAAGTCGGTGTGCATCAAGCACATCGTCGGCCTGCTGTACCCGGACGAGGGCGACGTGCTCGTGCACGGTCGTCTCGATCCCGAGCCTCCCCGACGCGGAGCTGTTCGAGATTCGCAAGAAGTTCGGCGTGCTGTTCCAGGACGGCGCGCTGTTCGGCTCGCTCACCCTGTGGGACAACGTCGCCTTCCCGCTGCGCCAGCACACCGAGAAGGGCGACGAGGAGATCGCCGAGATCGTCAATCGCCGCATGAACGAGGTCGGACTCGGCGGCGAGGGCGCGAAGATGCCCAACGAGCTGTCCGGCGGCATGCGCAAGCGCGCCGGCTTCGCGCGCGCGCTCGTGCTCGACCCCGAGATCGTGCTGTTCGACGAGCCCGACTCCGGGCT
The DNA here is from genome assembly GCA_963846205.1 of uncultured Solirubrobacteraceae bacterium. Taxonomy (GTDB): domain Bacteria; phylum Actinomycetota; class Thermoleophilia; order Solirubrobacterales; family Solirubrobacteraceae; genus Palsa-744. The sequence goes on from CAWJVB010000009.1 coordinate 625,048, forward strand.
GGACCCCGTGCGCACCGCGCTGCTGTGTGAGCTGATCAAGGAAATCCACGCCGAGAACGGCGGCTGCTACACGGTCATCACGCACGACATCATGAGCGCGCGCCGCGTCGCCGAGCACATCTCGGTGCTGTGGAAGGGGCGCATCGTCGAGTCCGGCCCGGCCGAGGAGCTGTTCGCCTCCGAAAACCCGTTCGTGCGCCAGTTCCTGTCCGGCGAGTCGGCCGGACCGCTGGGAATGGAGTAGCCGCGGCCGCGCTGGCTGCGCGCACGGTGCCGACGCGCGGCTAGCCTTCCTCTGTGAACGCTTCACGGCTCTTCTCGGCGCTGGCGGGCGGCGTGGCGCGGCGAGCCAGGCTGGTCCTCGCCGCGGCGATCGTGCTCGGGCTCGTAGGCGCCGGGCTGGCGTTGCGTCTGCATCCCACGGCGGCCGCGAGCACGTTCGTCTCCAGCGGCAGCCCGCAGTACAAGGCCACGCAGCGCTTCTACAAGAACTTCGGCGAAGAGCCCGTCGAGGTGCTCGTCAAAGGCAACCTGCAGCAACTCGTGTTGAGCTCGGACATCGTCCGTCTGCTCGGGCTGGAGGGCTGCCTGTCGGGGAACGTCCCGGCCAGCGCGCTCGCCGACGAGGGCGGCAGCGACGGGCCCTGCGGGCAGCTCTCGCGCGCCCACACCGTCAAGGTCGTGTTCGGGCCGGGCACGTTCATCAACGAGGCCGCCAACCAGATCGACGAACAGCTCGCCAGCCAGACCGCGCAGGCCGGCGAACAGGCCAAGCAGGCCGAAAGCGTCGTCAGGCAAGCGGCGCTGCGCCGCGGGCTGAGCGCCGCCGAAGCGCGCGCGCTCGGGCGTCAGGCCAGCCAGATCACGACCGCTCGCTTCCAGGAGGGCCTCGCCACGCTGGCGCTCGAATACGGGCTCAACTCGCGCCCCAGCTTGGAAAACCACGACTTCGTCACGTCGCTCGTATTCGACTCGACCAAGCCCGCGGGCACCCCCAAGCAGCGCTTCGCCTACCTGTTCCCGAGTCCCAACGCCGCGCTCGTGTCGGTGCGCATGCGCGCCGGCCTGTCGGAGTCCCAGCGCACGCACACGATCGGCCTAATCCGCAAGGCCGTGGCGATGCCGCAGTGGCAGCTCCAGCACGGCGAGTCCTACGTGGTCACCGGCGAGCCCGTGATCGTGTCCGACCTGACGCACTCGATCAGCGACTCGATCGAGCTGCTGCTGGTGGCCGTGCTGCTGGTCATGGCCGCGACGCTCGGGCTGATCTTCACGGGCCGTCCGCGCCTGTTGCCGCTGGCCGTCGCGGTGCTGGCGGCGGCGCTCACGTTCGGCGCGCTGTCGCTCGCCGGCGCCTCGCTGACGATGGCCTCGATCGCCGTGCTGCCCGTGCTCGTCGGCCTGGCGGTCGACTACGCGATCCAGTTCCAGTCGCGCGTGCGCGAGGAGGACGAGCGCGGGGGTTCGCCCGAGCAGCGCGTGCGGCGCGCCGCCGCGCTGGGCGCGCCCACGATCGCGACGGCCGGGGCGGCCAGCGCGGCCGCGATGCTCGTGCTGGCGCTGTCGCCGGTGCCGATGATCCGCGGCTTCGGCCTGCTGCTCGTGCTCGGGGTCGTCGTCGCGTTCGCCTGCGCGCTGACCGCCGGCGCCGCCGTGCTCACGCTCGTCGCTCGCAGCGAGCCCGAGCGCGCGCCGGCACGCCCGCATCGCGTTCGCCTGCGCGCGCAGCAGAGGCTGGGCACCGGCGTGGCGGCGGCGTGGCGCGGGGCGGGCGAGCTGCTGCGCGAGAACCCGCTCACGCGCGCCGATCTCGCGCGCGGCGCTGGTGGGAGCCGTGCGCCGGCCCGGTCGCTTTCTGCTCGCCGGGCTCGTGCTGGCCGCGCTCGGGTGGGGGCTCGACACGCAGACGCAGGTGCAGACGGACATCACCAAGCTCGTCCCGCAGAACCTCGGCTCGCTGGAAGGGCTCGACAAGCTCGAGCGCGCGAGCGGCGTGGGCGGCGAGATCGACCTGATGGTCAGCTCCAAGGCGCTGACCAAGCCGGCCACGATCGAATGGATGAGCTCCTACGAGAGCGCTGTGCTCGAAACGCTTCGGCTACAGCGAGGCGAAGGGGTGCGGGCACGCGCGGCTGTGTCCGGCCTTCTCGCTCCCCGACCTGTTCGCCCAGCAGGCCACCCCCGCGATCGCGAGCGCGGGCAAAGGCAAAGCCGTGGCGAAGCCGCCCAAGCTCACGCAGGCGCAGGTCAGCGGGCTGCTGGCGGCGATCCCGCCGTACTTCTCCCAGGACGTGATCACACCCGACCATCGCATAGCCACGCTCGCGTTCGGCATCCGCCTGATGAGCCTGCAGCGCCAGCAGCAGCTGATCGACGAGATGCGCTCGAGCCTGCATCCGCCGGCCGGCGTCAGCGCACAGCTGGTCGGGCTGCCCGTGCTCGCGGCCAAGTCCGCGGCCGAAGTGTCCTCGCCGCTGCGGCGTGTGGAGACATTGCTCGCCAGCCTCGCCGCCGTCGCGCTGGTGCTGCTGCTCGCGTTCCGCGGCGACGTGCGCCGCTCGCTCGTGCCGCTCGTGCCGATCGCGCTGGCGAGCGGCTGGTCGGCGCTGATCCTGTTCCTCGTGCGCGTGCCACTGAATCCGATGTCGGTCACGCTGGGCTCGCTGGTGATCGCGATCTCGACCGAGTTCAGCGTGCTGCTGTCCGAGCGCCACCGCCAGGAGCGGCTCGCCGGTCACGACACGATCGAGGCGCTGCGGCGCAGCTACCGGCGCACCGGCGCCGCCGTGGCCGCCTCGGGCGTGACGGCGATCGCCGGGTTCGGCGTGCTGGCGCTGTCGGACATCGCAATGCTGCGCGACTTCGGCCTGGTCACGCTGATCGATCTGACCGTGTCGCTGCTCGGCGTGCTGATCGCCCTGCCCGCGGCGCTGCTGCTGTACGGGGCCGCGCCCGAGCACCGCGGGCCGGGCGAGCCGGTCAGGCTGCGCGGCCGCTCGCGCGAGCCGGTCCATGAGCCCGTCTGAGCCCGACGGCGAGCCCGGGTCGAGCGGCTCGCCGGGGCCCGCGGGCGAGCCGCAGCGGCGCACGCCGCGCTATGGGGGCTACGTGGCCCTGCTCGCGATCGTGATCCTCGTGCTGATCACGATCAACACGATCACGACCAAGCCCAACGGGGCCAAGGGCTAGGCCCCGGCGAACAGATGCCGCCCTTCGCGGTGCCGCTCGCGCTCGGCAACCTCAGCGGCGACGCCGACATCGCCAGGCACGCCGACGAAGGCGCGAACGGAAAGGTGCCGGCGTGCAAGGAGCGCGGCCGGGCGATCCTCAACGTGTGTGAGCTCTACGAAGGCGCTCCGCTCGTGCTGGCGCTGTTCGTCGACGGCGGCTCGTGCCCCGCGGTCCTCGGCGACATGCAGGCGATCAGCTCCTCCTTCCCGGGCGTGCGCTTCGCGGCCGTCGCGGTCAAGAACGGCCGCTCGCAGGTGCGCGCGACTGATCCGCAAGCGCGGGCTGACGATGCCCGTCGGCCTGGACAGCGACGGCGAGCTGGCGGCGCTGTACAAGCTCGCCACCTGCCCGCAGGTCACCTTCGCCTATCCCGGCGGCGAGGTGCAGAGCCACGCTCTGCTCACGCGACCGCCGCGCGCGACGCTGCGCCAGCGCGTCGCCGAACTCGTCGCTGGCTCGCGCGCGCGGGGATGGAAGCCGCCGAGCAAGAAGCCGCCGGCGGCGAGCCGGCGCGGGCGGGCGGCGCGGACGCGCAGACGACGACGACGCGGACGAGCCGTTGAGCGCGCGCCTGCAGACGACGCCCGGCTGGTGCGCGCGCGAGGTCGAGCAGGAGCTCCCCGGCCTGCGGCTGCTGACCCTCGAGATCACGGTCGGACGCCAGGGCTCGCTGACCGGCGACTCGCCCGCATGATCTGAAGCAGCGGCTGCGCGAGCTGTCCAACCGCTTTCGCGGCGCGACCGCCGTGGCGGTGCGGCGCGAGCCGGTGCCCTCGGCCTATCGCGTGTTCTTCCGCCACATCGGGCTCGACCCCGAGGTACAGCGCACGCCGATCGAGGCGGCGGTGCTGGAACGCATGACCAAGGGCGGCTTCCTCAGCGGCGGGCTGCTCGAGGACGCGCTGCTGATCGCGCTGATCGACACGCGAGTGCCGGTCGCGGCGCTCGACGCCGAGCACGTCGACGGGCCGCTCGGCATCCGCGCGAGCGTCGAGGGCGAGCGTCTCGGTCGCCGGCCCGACGCCGCCGCGCTGCCGGCCGGCCGGCTGGTCGTCGCCGACGCGTCCAGCCCGCTGGCGGTGCTGTTCGGCGAGGCGCGCCGTCGGCCATCAGCCGACCGCGCGCACGCGCAGGCTGTCGTTGTTCGCCGTGCAGGTCGCCGGCGTGCCGGAGCTGTACGCCGAAGAGGCCCTGTGGGTGTGCGGATCCTCGCTGCAGGCGAGCTGACGGGCGGCGCCGCCCCCCCGCACGCCGCGCTGGGCTAGGGCGGTCAGGTGGTCGAGCGAGCAGCTCTCGCCCGCTCCAGAACGTGGCGCATCGGCCCCGGCGGCGCTGGTAGAATCGGCGTTTCCGGGTGTCACGAGGAGGAGTCGGAGGCGTGAGCCAAGCCGAGCAGCTGACCGTTTACCGGGGCGCAGCCGCCCTCGAGCCGGTCGACGAGCGCGCCGCGCGCCGCTCCCTGCGCGAGCAGGTCGCCAAGCTCGAGCGCGAGCTCTCGCAGCGTCGTCGCGGGCGCGTTTCCGCACATCTCCGCCTACGCAGCGCGGGCGCCCGGGGATGAGGCGTTCGGAGGTCCGCGCCTGCTCAGCCTGGCGCAGCTCGAGCGCCAGCGCGACCGGCTCGCGGCGCGCGTGCAGGACGTGCGCCGGATGGCGCGCGAGCGCGCCGAGCACGAGCGACGCGCGCGCGAGCTGCTGGAGCGGATGAAGCTCGAACCCGGACGCTACAAGTTCATGCGCCTGCCCGTGCGCGAGCTCGGCCAGGGCGGCTGCGGCGTGTGGGAGGTGCGGCCGCGCCTCGGCCTGATCGGGATGCTCGCCGGCTGGTGGGAGCTCACGCTCTCGTCAGGCTGTCCGTTAGCCAGGGGGTCGCGCACCACGCGCGACCCGGCTCGGCGGAGCTGAGCAGCGCCGCGAGCGTGCGGCGCTGACGGTCGGTCATCGAGCCGATCGTCTTCTTCTCGGACATCGGGATCTGCGAGAGGAACTTGCGGCAGCGTGTCTGGCCCCAGCGACGTTGGCTCATCAGCAGGTCGGCGACCGCCATGCTCTGGGCCTCCCACGGGCAGGCGAGGATCACCTCGGCGACGTCGATCTCGTCCATCGCAACCTTTCGCTTGAGCTCCGCGCGGGCCAAGCGAACCTTGTTGGCGCGCTCCAGTGCGCGCATGTACTGCGGAGGAGGGGCGGCGATTGACGCTGTCGCATTCATATTGGCTCTCCCCGTTGCGGCGCGGTCATTCGCACCGCAACATCCGTGCTTGTTGGTTGACGAGTGCGCGCCCCGTCGATGGCCGTCCGGAGCCCACCACGAGCCGGGGCAAACCGGCTCGTCGAGAGGTCCTGGTGGTGCAGGTGGGCGGCGGGCCCGGACGTCATGCAGAGCGCTCCCGCAAGCTACGCCAGGGCGACGCGTCCGGTCAACAGCGAACTGGTGCTTCGTGCGCTAGAAGCGACCTTTTTATGCGGGCCCGGGACTTGTGAAGATTTGGACAAGTCGCGCGCTGCCGTGGGCAGCCCGCCGGCAGGCGCGATGCTGCCGGCAGCGGACCCACGAGCCCGGATCAGGCAGCGCGCGAGGCGTGCTGCTGGGGCCCGGGAGGGGACCGTGCTCGGCCTCGAAGGCGCGCTTGACGCGCTCGAAGGCGTCGAGCGCCCGCTCCAGCGTGGACGCGTCGTGGGTGGCCATCACGCTCGTGCGCAGCAGCGCGCCGCCCGGCGGCACGGCGGGATGCAGGGCCGTGTTGACGAACACTCCCGCGTCGTACAGCGCTCGCCACAGCAGCGCCGCCTTCCAGTCATCGCCGACCAGCACGGGCACGATCGGCGTGACGATGGTGGCCGGCTCGTCGGCGTTGGCGTCGCCCGCCAGCAGGCCGGGAGCGTGCGACTGCACGCCCGCCGCGGCCGGCAGCGCCTGCGGCGCGACGACCGCGAAGCCGCGCTGTTCGAGCCCGTCGCGCAGCTGTCGCGCGTTCGCCAGCACGCTCGCAAGCAGAGGCGGACCGTCGTCGGAGCGCAGCACGCGCAGCGCCGCCAGCGCGGCGCCCAGCGCGGCCGGCACGGCCGACGCGGTGAACAGGAAGGCGCGCGAGTACAGGCGCAGGTACTCGATCACCTCGGCTGGGCCCGCGACGAAGCCACCGCACGAGGCGAGCGACTTGGAGAACGTGCCCATGCGCAGGTCGACGCGGTCGGCCACGCCGAGCAGTTCGGCGGTGCCGGCGCCACGGGCGCCCAGCACGCCGGCGCCGTGCGCCTCGTCGACCATCAGGCGCGCGCTGTAGCGCTCGCACAGCTCGCAGATGTCGCCCAGCGGGGCGATATCGCCCTCCATCGAGAAGACGCCGTCGACGACGACCAGCACGCCGCCCCCGTCCTGCTGCGCGCGCTGCAGCATCTTCTCGAGCTTGTCGAGCCGGTTGTGGCGGAACGGGCGCAGCTTGGCGCGCGAGAGCAGGCAGCCGTCGAGGATCGAGGCGTGGTCGCCGGCGTCGGCGATCACCGTGTCCTGCGGACCCAGCAGCGTGCCCAGCGTGCCGACGTTGGCCTGGTGGCCGGTCGTGAACACGATCGCGTCCTCGGTCTCCATCCACTCCGCGATCTCGCCCTCGAGCTCGAGGTGCAGCGGGATCGTGCCGTTCAGCAGCCGCGAGCCGGTCAGGCCGGTGCCGAAGCGGTGCAGCGCGTCCTCGGCGCCGTGCAGCACGCGCTCGTCGCCGGTCAGCCCGAGGTAGTTGTTGGAGCCCAGCATGATCCGCTCGGCGCCCTCCATCTCGACCACCGGCATCGCCGGCGAGGTCGAGCACGTGGAAGTAGGGGAGGATGTCCGCCTCGCGCGCGGCGGCCAGCAGCTCGGAGCGATCGTGGTCGCGGGTCTTGGCGAAGACGTCCGTGGAGGTGTGCATGTAGTGTGCCTCGGCCGTGGCGGTCGAAATCAGACCCGTCTCCGGCAGGGGAGATCTGAAGCGCTTCATCGACCTCCCGTTCCGCCTGCATGCTAACCACCCGCAGTGGGTGCCGCCGCTGAAGCTCGAGCGGCGGCTGTTCCTCAACCGTCGCATGAACGCGTTCTTCAGCCACGGCGAGGCCGAGTACTTCCTGGCCCTGCGCGACGGGCGCGTGGTCGGGCGGGTCAGCGCCCACGTCAACGACGCGTTCAACGACTACCAGCAGAAGAACTGGGGCTGGTTCGGCTTCTTGGAGTTCGAGGACGACCAGGAGGTGCTCGACGCGCTGCTCGACGCGGCCGCGAGCTGGCTGCGCGAGCGCGGCAAGGAGCGGCTCGTCGGCCCGGCGAGCTTCACGATGAACGACGAGAGCGGCGTGCTGGTCGAGGGCTACGAGCTGCGCCCGATGATCGCCCAGCCGTGGAACCCGCCCTTCTACCGGGAGCGCCTCGAGCAGGCCGGCATGAGCAAGGCGATGGACCTGTTGATGTGGAATCTCGAGGTCGGCAATCGCGACAAGGTCCTGCCGGTGATCTGGGATCTCGCCGACAAGGCCGAGAGCGAGCACGGCATCCGCGTGCGCCCGATGCGCCGGCTGCAGCTTCGCAAAGACATGGACTCGTTCGCCCAGGTCTACAACTCGGCCTGGTCGAAGAACTGGGACTTCGTGCCCTACTCGAAGAAGGATCTCGACGCGTTCGCCCAGGAGCTACAGATCGTGTTCGACAAGAACTGGTTCATGATCGCCGAGCGGATCGACACCGGCGAGGTCGTGGCGATGGCGATCACGATCGTCGACGTCAACGAGATACTCGCCAAAATGAACGGCCGGCTGCTGCCCTTCGGATGGTGGTATCTGCTCAACAAAGGCCGCATCATCAAGCGCCTGCGTGTCGGCTTTCTCGGCGTCAAGCCCGAGTACCAGCACACGGGCGTGGCCGCGCGGCTGTACCAGATGCACTACGACGCCGCCGAACGACGCCCGCAGTCCGGCGGTGAGATGGGCTGGATCCTGGAGACGAACACGGCCATGAACCGCGGCATGGAAGCAATGGGCGGGCGCGTCGTCAAGCGCTATCGCGTCTACGAGCGCGAGCTGTAGCTGTAGTCTGGTCTGCGGCCCCGTTTACACTTCGGCGATGAGCGACGAGAACCAGCAGAACGGATCGGCGATGGCGGACCAGGACGCCGTCCAGGAAGCGGACGCGCTGCCGGTGCTCGCACACGAGGCCACCGTCGTGCACGACTTCGCGATCTCGGCCGAGCTCCAGCGCAGCCGGGCCACGGCTGCGATTCCCGCCGTGCAGGCCGCGGCCGCCGCGGCCGGCGGCTTCGTCGCCGGCGCGGCCGTGGTGGGGCTCGTGACGCGTCGCCAGCGACGCTCGGCGGCGCTGGCCAAGGGTCGCCAGGCAGGCCGCCGCCTGGGCCGTGGCCGCAAAGCGGCCCACAGCGCCGGCGAGCTCGTGCAGATCGTGGGCAGCCGCTCGTTGCTCGTCGACGTGCACCTGCTCGGCGGTCGCGACTGAGCGCCCGTCGTCGACGTGCCTGAGCGACGGCCCAGCAGCGCCGAGCGGCGCATCGAGCTGAAACCGGCCGGGCCCTTTCGCCTTCCCGGGGGCGGCATGGACGGCGCGCTGCGCCGCCGCGGCGGCGTGCTCGAGCGCCTGCTGCATCACGGCGACGAGCCGGTGCTCGTGCGCGTCGCCCAGCCGGCCCGCGATCGCGTCGTGCTCGGCGCCCGCGCCCGCACGCGCGAGGCCGCCGATTACGGGATCGAGCGGATGCGCTTCGCGCTCGGAGTCGACGAGGACCTGCGCGCCTTCCAACGCCGCTTCGCGCGCGACCCGCTGATCGGGCGCTCGATCCGCCGGCGCCCGTGGCTGCGCGTGCGCCGGCGCCCGGAGCCTTCGAGGCGCTCGCCTGGGCCGTCTGCGAGCAGCTGATCGAGTACGAGCGCGCCGCCGCGATCGAGCGCCGGCTGCTCGGCGCGCTGGGGCGTCGCTGGGTCGGCTGGGATGGGACCGCGAGCCCGCTGCGCGACCTGCCCGCGCCCGCGGAACTGGCCGCGACTGCGCCCGCGCGACTGCAGTCCTTCGACCTGGCCGGCGTGCGCGCGATCACCCTCGTGCGCGCCGCCCGCGAGGTCGCGCGCGGTCGCGTCGACCTGCACAGCGCCGATCACGAGCGCGGCTGGCGCAGGCTGCGCGCGATCCCCGGCATCGGCAGCTGGACCGTCGAGATGCTGGCGCTGCAGGGCCAGGGCCGCCACGACCAGCTCCCCGCCGCCGACGTGGGTCTGCTGAAGCTGGTCGGGCGCTTGCTGAGCGGCGGAGACCCGCACGCCCGCGCGCAGGAGCATCAGGTGCGCGAGCTGTTCGCCCCCTACGAGGAGTGGGCGGGGCTGGCCGCCGTGCACGCGTACGGGCTGTGAGCGCTGCCGGTAGGCATCAGAAGCGCTGGGGTCGGCGGTCGCGCTCGATCAGCAGCGCGAAGGTCGGGCACGCTCGCGCGGCGCGCCTCGCGTGAGCAGCCAGCGAGTCGGGCAGGGGCTCGCCGTCGACGATCGGATAGCCCCACTCGTCCAGCGTGATCCGCTCCGGCAAGAGCTCGGCGCACATGCCGTGCGCCTCACAGGCGATCGGGTTGACGCGAACTCGCGAGCTCATCGACCGGTCCTCGCGCTCCTTCTCACGCGCGCCGCCCGCCGTCGCGGCAGCGGTAGCTGTTCTGATGTTGCACAGGCCTCGCAGGCGCCGTGACGGGCATGGTCGGTGAACTCCTCCGCGAACGCGTCCAGCGCGCTGAGGACGAACCTGACGACGCCGTCCGGGTGCGAGCAGGCGCCACGCCGACGGACGAGCGCGGACAGCCGCTGCAGGCGCCGGGTCGCATCGCCCTCGTCCGTGCCCGCGGCGATCTCGGCCAGCGTCGCGGCGAGCGCCGGCAGGCCGTTCACGCACGGTCCGCACTGGCCCGCGCTCTGCTCGGCCAGCCATCGCGCGACGCGCACGGTCTCGGCGACGGGGCAGGCGTCCTCGCCGAGCAGCGCTATCACGCCTGCCCCGAGCGAGGCGCCGACCGGCGCGAGATGCTCGTCCGAGAGGGCCACGCCGCGCAGCAGCTCGCCTGGCACCCACGTGCCCGCGTAGCCGCCGAGCAGAGCCGCGCACACCGGCCGGCTCGTGCCTCCGGCCGCGTCGATCAGGCTGCTCAGAGAGGCGCCGAGCTCGATCTCGTACACGCCGGGGCTGAGCACGGGGCCCGACAGCGTGACGAGCACCGATCCGGGCTCGGCGGCGGTCCCGATCGAGCGGAACCAGCTCGAGCCGTGGCGCGCGATCAGCGCCATGTGGGCGAGCGTCTCGGCGTTGTTGACGAGCGTGGGACGGCGCCTGACGCCCTGCTGGAACGGAGCCGGCGGGGTGAAGGTCGGCAGCGCGGCGCCGCCGTTGACGTGGCTGATCAGAGCCGTCTCGTGACCAGCGACATACCCGCTCGGAACCAGGCTGAGGCTCACGCGAGCGGGCCCTGCAGAGGGCCCGCGCCGTTCCTCGATCGCCACGGCGACCGACTCGAAGCTCGCGAGCGCCGATTCGCACACGCACACGATCACCTCGTCCGCCCCGACCGCCGCCGCGGCCGCCTGGGCGCCGTCGAGCACGAGGTGTGGGACCAGCTCGCACAAGGTGCGGTCCTTGCGGCTCGCCGGCTCGCCCTCGGCCGCATTGACGAGCACGATCGAACGCCGCCGCGAGGCGACCGCGCGCATCTTGACCGCCGCGGGAAGCTCGCGCCTCCCCGCCCGAGCAGGCCGGCGCGCTCGACCCGATCGATCAGCTGCGAGCCGTGTCGGCGCCTGCGGCGGTGCTCGAGCGGGAGCGCGCCGTGGATCGCCAGATGCTCCTGAAAGGAGATGGCCGCGCCGTCCTCGAGGACGCCCGCGAGCAGCCGTGGCAGCCGATCGCGCTCATCGCTCGCCTCGGGGAGCTCGTCCGAGAGCGTTGAGGACACGCTGCTCATCGCTCCGTGCCCTTGTGGGCGCCGGCATGAGAGTGCACGAGCAGTGAGCTCGGCGTGCCGGAGCGCCGTGGCCATTCCGAGCCGAGCGGCCCGCCGGGAAGCCACAGCGCGACAAACAACGAGAACGCGCCCGCGCCACCCAGCGCCGCCCCGCGCGCGCGCACGTTGGCCGGCCAGCCCGAGATCGCGCGTGAGGCGATCGCGGTGAGCACGACCACCAGGCAGCCGATGCTCAGGACGAGAAGCCAAGCGCTCTTCACGTCGCTGCCCGTCCCGAAGCCGTGCAGCAGCGCGATCGGCCAGCTCGCGTAGGTGAGCCAGTGGATGGCCCGCCAGCTCCGGTAGCCCATGTGGCGGCGCAGCAGGCTGGTGATCGTGACGGCGATCAGCATGTCGAAGGCGAGCGCCCCGAGACCCAGCCAGAAGGGACGGTAGGAGCCGGCGAACGGGATCAAGGCGTCGAGCAGGGAGATCGGCGCGAAGCTGTCGAGCACCGAGGTGAGGATGTGCACGGCCAGGAATGCCATCGCCATCAGCGAGACGTTGCGGTGCAGCCTGTCGAGCACGAAGCGCGGCCACCGCGGCGTGCTCAGACGCTGCACGTCGAGCACGCCCAGCGCGAGGGCGAACGTCAGCAGCAGCAGCGCGACGGCGCCGGTCGAGCGCGTCAAGTACCAGTAGGCGCTGCCTCCGGATGCCGCCAGCGGAACGCTCACGGGGCCGCGACCCTTCTCGCCGAGGCCGCGTCGCCGCGCCCTCCGCGGTCGGCGGGCCAGGCGCCGACCGTCACGACTCGCCCGCGCCCGTCATGCAGCCGCGCGGGCAGCCCCAACCGATCCAGCCACGCCGCCGCGGAGCCCGCCCGCACGATCGCTGCCGTGGAGGCGATGTTTGCCTGCGCGCAGTCGGCTGCGGCGACGCTGACGGTGCGCCACGGCGTACGCGCGGGCGTGCCCGTGGCAGGGTCGAGGATGTGGTGCATGGTGCGTCCGCGGTGACCCCAGCGGAGCACCGCCGTGCTCGAGGTCGCGAGGCCGCCGCAGCGGATCGAGATCGTCTGCCCGGGCGCCGAGGGATCGCTGCGATGGTCGTCTGTGACCCTGACCTGCCAGCCCTCCCGCGGAGACGCGCCGGCCACGGCGATGTCGCCTCCGACGCTCACGAGAACTCCGCAGCCGGCCGCGGCGTGCGCGGCAGCGGCGGAGCGATCGGCGGCCCACGCTTTTGCCGTCGCGCCGAGATCGAGCCGTACCCCCGCCGGGACGCGGGCGATGCGCGCGTGCGAGTCGAGCTCGATCGTTCGCCAGCCGTCGCGGGCGCGCAGCGTCAGCGCGGGCGCGGGCGAGTCCGCCCAGCGCCCTGCGGGCGACGGGGGCAGCAGCGCGCGGTCGCGGTCGTACCCAGCCAGCTCGAGCGCTCGACCGAGTGTCGGGTCGACGTCGCCCTCGGTCAGCGATGCCGCCGAGATCGCGAGCTCGAGCGCCTGCGCGAACAGCGGCGTGATCTGCAGCGGGCGCCCGCGGCGGCCGTTCAGGAGCGACAGCTCGGAGTCGGGGCGAAAGCGGCTGCAGGCGCGGTCGACCGCGTCGAGCTCGCGCCGAACCGCGGCGCCGGCCAGCTCGATGCAGGCTGCGTCGGCGCTGCGCACCACGACGTTCGTGCCGAGCGCGCGCCAGCTCGCGCTGGCGCACTGCGGCGAAGCGCGTTCAGACGGCGCCGGAGCGCTTGCGGGCGTACCGGTCACGATCCCCCCGAGACCACCGGCGCCTGCGGTTCCGGGGTCGGTTCGCGGTGGATTTCCGGTTCGGGGGGCGGCGCTTCGTGCGCTGGCGCGGGTTCTTCCGCGGCCTGTTGAGATTCGGTTGCCTGCGGTGCCGATTCGTGTGATGGGGCCGCCGAGCCGCTCGCCTGTTCGTCGCCGGTCGACGACGGGCCCGAGGACTGTGGCGCCTGTGCCGGAGGGCGCAGCTCCTTGGCCGTCGACGAGCCGCCGGAGTGCGGGGGCGAGCGATGGCCGTTGTGCGCGCGGGTGGAGTTGCCGTTGGCGGCCTTCGGCGTGGCCGGAAACGCGTGCGCGGTGAGCTCCGTCAGCAGCGCCGTGAGCGCGACGCTGCCGGCTACGAGCCAACGGTTGAGGCGACTAAGACGCTGCAGCGAGCGATCGCGGGACGCCGGGGCAGAGGTCGGGCGCTCGATTGTCACCCGCCGAGTGTGTGAGCGGACGGTAAGCAGGCGTTAACCGGTTCATGAGAATGCTCTCGTACTGCTGAAACTGCACGGGCGCTCTCAACGGTGACACTATGCTGGGGGCATGGCAGCGACCACGCGCTTCAAGCGCGGGGAGGGGCGGCAGCCGGCGCCCGATTCACCTCAGACCGAGCAGCCGTTCGGCGCCGCGCGCGTCCTGCTGATCGAGGACGAGCCCGGCATCGTCGACTTCGTGCGCCGTGGGCTGGAGGCGCAGGGCTTTCAGGTTCAGACGGCGACGGATGGCATCGAGGGCGAGCGCCTGGCGCTGGGCGCCAGCTTCGATGCGATCGTGCTCGATTTGATGCTGCCGGGGCGCTCCGGCCTGGACGTGCTCCACACGGTGCACCGGGCGAAGCCGACGCTGCCCGTGGTCGTGCTGACAGCGCGCGGCGAGGTCGAGGATCGGATAGCCGGGCTCGACGCCGGCGCCGCCGACTATCTGGTCAAGCCGTTCTCGCTGGCGGAGCTCGTCGCGCGCGTGCGCGCGCAGCTGCGGGTGGTCGAGCAGGTGTCTGCGAGCACGCTTCGCGCCGAGGGGATCGAAGTCAACCTGCTCACGCGAAAGGCGAGCTACGACGGCCGCTCGGTTCCCTTGTCGACGACCGAGTTCGACCTGCTCGCCTATCTCATGCGACACCACGGCCAGGTGCTCTCGCGCGAGCAGATCCTGAGTGTGGTGTGGGGGTACGAGCACGATCCCTCGACGAACGTCGTCGACGTCTACATCGGCTACCTGCGCAGGAAGCTCGCCAGCGCCGATCAGCCCGCCCCCATCTTCACCGTCCGGGGGCTCGGCTACCGGCTCGGCGTCGGCTGACGTGCAGGCGCTGTCGCGTCGTCTGGCGAGTCGTCTCGGCCTGCGATGGCGTCTGGCCGGCTGGGTCGCCGCGGTGATGCTGCTGTGCACCGGCATCACGTTCGTCGCGGTCTATCGCGGCACGGCCACGCAACTACGTCGGCAGATCGACCAGGAGATCTCCGGCGACGCTGTCGAGCTCGCCCACAACCTGACGGCATCGCATGCCGCCACCCGCCGCGGCGCTCAGGAAGCGGCGAGCCGGAGCGTGCGCGACCAATCCTTCGCGGCCAGCTCCACCGTGCTGTTCGTGCTCGTCCCAGGCGTCGGCCCGGTCACCAATCGTCTCGAGCTGTTCTCGGCCGCTCGCCCCGACAACGGCGAGACGGCCGCCGAACAGGCCAAGGAGAACCAGCTGTCGCTGAGCCTGCTGCGCGCGCCGCCCGGCTTCACGACGCTGATGCTGCCCGACGTCGGAGACCTGCGCGTGCTCAAGCGCGTGAAGCATCTTCGTGGAGGCCTGGTCGTGACGGTCGGCGTCGGCGAGCCGCTGGCGCCGGTGAAACACGCGCAGGCGAGCGTCGCACGGGCATTCATCCTGGCCGGCATCCTCGCACTCGCCGGCGCGCTGCTCGCCTCGTATCTGATCGGCAGTCGCGTCTCGCGCCCGCTGCGCAGGATGGCGGCGGTCGCCGCGCGCGTCAACGCCGGCGACCTGCACCCGCGCATTCACGACCCGGGAGGCCAAGGCGAGGAGGTGCGGGTGCTGGCCGAGGCCTTCGACCACATGCTCGACCGCCTCTCCGACGCCTTCGCCGGCCAGCGCGCCTTCGTGGCCGACGCGTCGCACGAGCTGCGCACGCCGCTGACGGTGATCCGCGGCCAGCTCGAAGTGCTGGCCGCGCAGGATCAGCCCTCGGCGGCCGAGGTGCGCCGGGTCGAGTCGCTGGCGCAGGCGGAGATCGCACGCATCAGCCGCCTCGTCGACGACCTGCTGGTGCTCGCCAAGAGCGAGCAGACGCAGTTCCTGCGACTCGAGCGCGTCGACCTTCGCTCGTTCGTGCAGGAGCTGTGGGATGGGATGAGCCTGCTCGCCGACCGGCGCTTTGAGCTCGGCCCCGTTCCGCATGGAACGCTGCGGGCCGACCCGGATCGGCTCGCCCAGGCGCTGCGCAACCTGGTCGGCAACGCGATCGAGCACACGAGCGTGGGCGCGGGGCTGGTGCGGATGCAGGTTCAAGCTCTCCGCGGAGGGCGCATCCGCTTTCTCGTCGAAGACGACGGCCCCGGCGTGCCGGTCGACCAGCGCGAGCGGATCTTCGACCGCTTCCATCGCACCGACGTTGCGCGCGACCGCGCGTCGGGAGGGACGGGTCTCGGCCTCGCGATCGTGCATGCAATCGCATCGGCTCACGATGGCAGCGTCAGCGTGGGCCGTTCGCCCGAGGGCGGCGCCAGGATCGAGCTCGAGCTGCCGGGCTTCGACCCGGACGCCGACCCGCGCCGGGATGGCTGGCGGGAGCCAGGGCTATCTGAGGATGCCGGTGTGCCCGATCGAGTAACGGCCGGGCTGGGGCCACACGCATAGCCCGTGCGGGCCTTCGCCTACCTTGATCGTGTGAAGCAGCCGGCCCGTTAGCGTGGAGATCGCGTACACCACGCCGTTGCTGCGCCCTGACAACCACAGCACGCGGCCGTCCGCCGACACGCCGCCCATGTCTGGAGAGCCGCCGCCCGGAAGCCACCACTTGGCGATCGGCCGCCGCGTCGCGAACGAGAGCACGCTGATCGAGCCCTCCATACGGTTGGACACGTACAGGACCTTCGCGTCCCGGCTTGGGTACAAGCCATGCGCACCGGCGCCTGTGAGCACGAACTTGAGCACGCGCAGCGTGCGCGCGTCGATCAGCCAGACGCCGCCGAGCGCCATGTCGGCGACGTAGAAGGTGCGTCCGTCGGGCGAGAGCTTGACGTCCTGCGGCATCGCCCCGCGCGCGAGCTCGATCGTCTTGACCACCTGCTCCGTGCGCAGGTCGACGACGATCACGCGTCCCGCAAACTCGCACGACGCGAGCGCGTAGCGGCCGCCGGCCGTGAAGTCCATGTGGTCTACCCCCAGGCACTGTGGGGTCTGCAGCGAATGGTGAAGCGCCATCGTCTGCGGGTCGCGGAAGTCCAGCTCGCGATGCGCCTCGGCGACGACGATCGCCCAGCGCCCGTCCGGGGTGAAGTAGAGGTTGTACGGATCGGCCACGGGTATCGGATTGCCGGGCAGGCCCGTTCGTGGGTCGATCGGCGTGAGGCTGTTGCCGTTGTCGTTCGTGACGTACAGCGTGCGCAGGTTCCAGGCGGGCGTCACGTGCTGGGGGAGCGCGCCGACGGCGAACCGCTCGATCACCTTGAACGTGCGCTGCGAGATCACGTCGACCGTGTTTGATTCGCTGTTGGGCACGTACACGAGCGCGGGGTCGCCACGCACGACTGGGCTGAGCCGCCCGGGCTGGTCGGCCGCGTAGACGTTGCGGGGGTCGATCATCGGCGGCACCCGCCCCGGGTGCGGGACTTCGACTCCGCCACGCGATGCGCTCCGTACGCGCGCGACCGAGCCGGCGGCCGCGGCGAGCGTCGAGGAGCGCGAGGAGCCCCCGCCGGCGCCGCAGCTTGTCAAGGCGCTCAGCGCAAGCGCCAGGCCGGCACACGCGAGCACGGCCAGCCAGAGGATGCGCCGGCCGGCTGTGCTCATCACGCGCCCGGGCGCAGCGTCAACGCCCGGTCGTGCACGCCGCCGGATCGGTCGCGCCCGCCAACCGCGACGATGCTCCCGTGAACCGAGGTGGCGCCCAGGTCGGACAGCGGCTCGGGCAGGCTCCCCGCCGGGTGCGCCGCGCCAGTTAGCGGATCGACGGCGAGGATGGAGGCGCGCTGGCTCGAGAGCCCTTCGCCGCGGCCGCCGAGCACGTAGAAGGTTTCACCAAGCGCGGCGCCGGCGGCGTGAGTGAGCGCGTTGGGCAGCTCGCCGATCTGCGCGACGCGTCCGCTGCCGGGATCGAAGGAGAGGATCGCGCGCTCGGCGCTCGCGCCGGAGGTGCCGCCGGCGATCAGGACGCGTCCGCCGACCGCTGCGACGGCGGCATAGCGCAACGGTCGCGGCATCTGCGCGACGACCCGCGCGCCTTGGCCTGGAGCGAACGCGACGATCGTTCGCAGCGGCCCGGACGGGGTGTAGCCGCCGACGATGTAGGCCGTGCCCGCCACCGTCGCCGCGGCGACGTCGGAGGCGGCGATCGGGAGCTGACCGGCCGGGTGCGCGCCGGAGCCGTCCACGCGCAGGATCGACGAGCTCGTGCTGCCGGCGTCGCCGCCCCCGAACATGTACGCCTGCCCGGCGATGCTCGCCGCCGCCGCATCGTGCTGCGCGCTCGGCAGCGTCGTCAGCGCCCGCGCGCGGTTGGCTGCGATCAGCATCACGTTCGCGAGCGAGGCGTCGGCGGAGTCAAGGCCGCCCATCGCGACGACGCCGCCCGCACCCGCCGTCACCGCCGGCAGCTGCACGGCTTCAGGCAGCGCGATCGTGCCGGTCACGTGAAGTGCCGGCGATACGCCGCTGGGCGTATGCGCCGCGGCGCGCGTGCTCGCCGCGCCCGATGCCATGCCTGCTCTCCGTGCGCCCGTGGGCGCGGAGCCCCCGCACCCGCCAGCGATCGCTGCGGCCATCAGGACGAGCATTGAGGCGCGCACGGCTGCGAGCACCGCAGCAGCTTCTTGGCGGCCCCTAAATCCGAGGTGTGCGGGCGATGAGAACTCGTTTAGGGCACCGCCGCCGCGACGCGTGCGCCTGCGGGCGCGCGTCGCGAGCGCCGGGAGCGCCGCTACAGCACGAGCACGGCGGCACCCTCGAAGCGTCCGTGGCGCAGGTCGTCGAGCGCCTCGTTGGCGCTCGCCAGCGGGTAGCTGGTGACGTGCGTCTGCACGGGCACCTCGGGCGCCAGGGCGAGGAACTCGTATCCGTCGGCTCGGGTCAGGTTGGCGACCGAGCGCACGACCCGCTCCAGCCACAGGGCGCTGTAGGGGAAGGAGGGGATGTCGCTCATGAAGATGCCGCCGCACACGACGATGCCGGCGCGCTCGACGGCGGCCAGGGCGAGCGGCACGAGCGAGCCGTCGGGCGCGAAGATGATCGCGGCGTCGAGCGGCTGCGGCGGCAGCTGATCGGAGCCGCCGGCCCACACGGCGCCGAGCCCGCGCGCGAATGCCTGCGTGGCCTCGTCGCCGGGGCGCGTGAACGCGTACACCTCCCTGCCCTGCGAGCTGCACACCTGCGCGAGGATGTGCGCCGAGGCGCCGAACCCGTACAGGCCGATGCGCCGCGCCTCGCCGCACATGCGCAGCGCGCGGTAGCCGATCAATCCCGCGCACATCAGCGGGGCGGCCTGGTCGTCGGGGTAGCCCGCCGGGATCGGGAAGCAGAAGCGGGCGTCCGCGACCGCGTACTCGGCCATGCCGCCGTCGATGTCGCACCCGGTGAAGCGCGCCCGCGGGCACAGGTTCTCGCGTCCGCTCAGGCACCACTCGCATTCGCCGTCGCTCCAGCCCAGCCACGGCACGCCGACGCGGTCGCCCAGCCGCGGAGCCGCTGTGGCGGCCTGCGGCGGGTCCGCCGGCCTGCGCTCGGCCGGCTCGCCGACTGCCTCGACGGTGGCGATGATCTGGTGGCCGAGCACGCGCGGCGGCGCCTTGATCTCGACCTCGCCGTCGAGCAGGTGCAGGTCGGTGCGGCATACCCCGCAGGCGTGCACGCGCAGCAGCAGCTGGCCCTGCTCGGGCACCGGGACTTTGCGCTCGACGGCGCGCAGCGGGCGGCCGACACCCTCGAAGATCATCGCGCGCATCGTGCTCATCCGAAGAACAGCTCGGCGGTCTGGTACAGCGCCGGATCGAGCAGCTTTGGCTCGCGCAACGCGTCTGCGAGCGGTGTCTGCACGATCTGCGTGCCGCGCAGCCCGACCATGGCGCCGAAGCGCCGGCCGACCGCCGCGTCCATCGCCGCGACGCCGAAGCGGGTGGCGAGCACGCGGTCGAACGCCACCGGCGTGCCGCCGCGCTGCACGTGCCCGAGAATCGTCACGCGACTCTCATACCCGGTAAGGCGTTCGAGCTCACCCTCGAGCGCGACGCCGATGCCGCCCAGGCGCGGGTGGCCGAACGCGTCGGTGAACGCGCCTTCGCGCGTATGCAGGTGCCCTCGCGCGGCGTCGCGCCCTCGGCGACGACCACGATCGAGAAGCTCGACCCGCGCTCGTGCCTGGCGCGCAGGTGCGCGGCCACCTGCTCGATGTCGAACGGGCGCTCGGGCACGAGGATCGCATCCGCTCCACCGGCGATGCCCGCGTGCGTGGCGATCCAGCCGGCGTGACGGCCCATCACCTCGAGCACCATCACACGGTTGTGCGACTCGGCGGTCGTGTGCAGCCGGTCGATCGCGTCCGTGCACGATCTGCACGGCGGTCTGGAAACCGAACGTCACGTCGGTGCCGCCCAGGTCGTTGTCGATCGTCTTGGGCACGCCCACGACCGGCACGCCCTGCTCGTGCAGGCGCAGCGCCACCCCGAGCGTGTCCTCGCCGCCGATCGGGATCAGCGCATCGACGCCGCGCGAGCGGAGCGTCTCGCAAATCGCCGCGGTGCCGACCAAGCCCTTCGGGCTCGGTGCCCCGCCCTCGGCGAACGGGTTCGTGCGCGAGGTGCCGAGGATCGTGCCGCCGCGCGGCAGGATGCCGGCGGTGCTCCTCAGCGTCAGCTCGAAAGCGTCGTCGGCCAGCACGCCCGCCCAGCCGTGGCGAAAGCCGACGACGCTGTGTCCCGGCTCGACCAGCGCGCGGCGCACGGCCGCGCGAATCACGGCGTTCAGTCCGGGGCAGTCGCCTCCACCGGTGAGCAGCCCAACGCGCATGTCCCGAGCTTAGATCCCCTGCCGCCAAGCGGGTGGGTGCCGGCCGAACGGCGCGGCCTAGATCCCCTGCCCGGGCAGGAACTCGTTCGTGAACGGCGGCAGTTCGCCGTTGGGATTGTGCACGAGCAGGTGGTGCGAGAACATCCAGTTGCCGAACGCAGCCCACGCCGTCGGGCTCTGCCAGCCGTACGGCTTGCCCGCTTCGGAGGGAACGGCGGCCGGCAGCGTCTGCTCGATCGAGGCCACCTGCAGCTTCTGTTCTAGCGACGGGTTGGCTTTGACGACGAGCGCGGCCGCGGCGGCGGGGTTGGCGCGCACCTCGTGCTCTCCTTGCGTCAGCGCCTGCAGGAAGGCGCGCAGGTCCTGCCCGCGCTTCTGCGCCTCTTCCTTGCGCACGACCAGTACCAGCTCGTCGTAGGTCGGCACTCCGGCGTGGTCGACGGGAATCGTCAACGGATGCTTGTGCAGCTGCTGCAGCTGCAGCGCCTCGTAGTTCCAGAAGCCACCGAGCGTGGCCGCGACCTTGCCCGACAGCATCGCCGGCACGAGGTTGAAGCCGACGTTGACTTCCTTGACGCTCGACGGGTTGACCCCGGCCGCCTGCAGCGGCGGTGCGCAGCTCGGCGGCCTGGTAGGCGATGCCGGCCGTGCCGACGGTCTTGCCGGCGAGGTCGGCGACCTTCGTGACGTGACTCGATGGAAGCGCGATGATCGAAGTCAGCGGCCGCTGCACGAGCGCCGCGATCGACACGAGCTTGAGCCCCTGATCGCGCGCGAGCAGCAGCTCGGGCTCGTAGGAGATCGCCATGTCGGCCTTGCCGGCCGCCAGCAGCTTGAGCGGCGCCGAGGGTTCCGAGGGCGTCTGCGGGAGCACGTCCAGCCCGACGGCGCGGAAGTCGCCATGGGCCAGCGCGGCGTACAGCGCGGCGTGATCGGCGTTGGGGAAGAAGTCGAGCACGACCGTGAACGGCTTGGCGCGGGCGGCGCTGATCGTGTCCTGCTTGGAGCCACACGCCGACAGGCAGGCGGCTAGCGCCGGCACGAGCAGCAGGGCGAGGGCACGGGGTCGGGTCACGGTGTCTCTCCTCGTTGGTGGGCCCAGGGCGCGAGCGCTCGCTCGGCGAGCGTCAGCGCATAGAAGCAGGCGATCGCGAGCGCGAACAGGACGAGCGCCGCCGCGTACGCGCGCGGCGTCTGCAGGGAGTTGAGGTCGGCGTTGATCTCGTGGCCGAGTCCCGCGTGGGCGCCGCTGGTGACGGTCTGCGACTCGGCGATGTAGGCGCCGATCACGCCCACCGCCAGCGCGATGCGCGCGCCGCTGATCGCCGCCGGCAGCGCCGCCGGCAGCTCGGCGAAGCGGAACGCCTGCCAGCGCGTGGCGTCGAGCGTTCGCAGCAGCTTGAGCTGGTCGCGCTCGATCCGGCCGAGCCCGTCCACGGTTGTCACGAGCACAGGGAAGAAGCAGATCAGCACGATCACGACGAGCTTGGGCAGCACGCCGAAGCCCCACCAGAACACGAGCAGGGGCGCGATCACGGCGACCGGAACGGCCTGCGAGCCGACTGCGAGGGGATACACGGCGCGCCGCAACAGCCCGGAGAAGTGGATCAGCACGGCGAGCGCGAAGCCCAGCGCCAGCGCCAGCAGGATGCCGAGCGCGACCTCCTCGGCGGTCGGCAGCAGGTTGCCCGCCAGAAAGCCCGCGTTGTGCCACAGCGCCGAGGCCACGGCGTGCGGCGCGGGCAGCACGTAGGAGCTGGTCGAGCCCCAATCGGCGTACGCCTCCCACGCGCCGACCAGCGCGGCGAGCAGCAGCGCGGGCGGCGCCAGCGCGCGCAGCCAGCGCAGCGGCAGGCTCGTGCTTGGCGGCTGCGCCGGCGGGGCGGGGAGGGCGTTCATGCCGCGCCGCCCGAGCCGGTGTGGGCGGCGCCCAGAGCCAGCGCGCGCAGGGCGCGCTCGCGCAGCGCGACCACCTCGGCGTCGGTGCGCGAGCGCGGGCGCGAGCCGTCGGGCACGAGCTGCTCGACGACGCGGCCCGGGCGCGGCGACAGGATCAGCACACGGTCGGCGAGCAGGATCGCCTCCTCGACGTCGTGCGTGACGAGCACGGTCGTGCGCGGCTCGCGCGCGAGCGCACCGGCCAGCCATTCCTGCATGTCAGCACGCGTGATCGCGTCGAGCGCTCCGAACGGCTCGTCCAGGCACAGCACCGGCTTGCCCGACAGCAGCGTGCGCAGGAACGCCACGCGCTGGCGCATCCCGCCCGACAGCTCGGCCGGCCGCGCGCGCTCGAAGCCGTCCAGGCCGAGCTCCGCGAACAGCGCCGCGGCGCGGGCGCGCGCGGCGGCGCGCGGGACGTGCGCGAGGCGCAGCGCAAGCGCCGCGTTGTCGACGGCGTCCAGCCACGGGAGCAGCAGGTCGCGCTGGGGCATCAGAACGGCGGGCCGGCAGTCGATCGTGCCGCGCTGCGGGGCCTGCAGGCCACAGATCAGCTCGAGCAGCGTCGTCTTGCCACAGCCGCTCGGGCCGACTAGTGCGACCAGCTCGCCCTGCTCGGCGTGCATGCTGAGGCCGTCCAGCGCACACACGCCGGCGCCGCGCGCGCCGGTGTACGCCTGCGCGATCTCGCTCAGGAACACCGCTCGAGGCCTCGACCGCTCGCCTGACGGCTGCTGCGGGAGAGACGTCGATGTGCTCGCCACCTGCGCTCCCTTCGCGGGCATTACCCCACAGGTTCTAAGGGTCGGCGCCGGGGGAATCGCTTCCCGTGCGCCATCTCAGCCGGCCTTCCCGCCAGCCCCCCTGGTGTCCGTTAGCTGTTGCGCGTGATGCTACCCGCTTGGCGAGTCCGCGACGCAGGCCGCTTCGCGGCGCCCGCCCGCCACGGGTCGGGCCGGTTCAGGCCGACACGACGGGCCGTGTCAGCGCGCGCACGAAGTCCTCGAGCTGCGAGGTGGTCCAGCACTCGAACGCCGTGCAGTACTGCTCATAGGCGGCGATCACGGAGTCGCCGTAGTTCCAGTACAGGCGCGGCTCGGGGTTCAGCCAGAACGTGCGCCCGGCGCGCGCGGCGATCTGCGCGAAGATGTCGGCGCGGGGGTCACGGCCGTTGGTGCGCGCGTCGCCGAGCACGATCACGGTGGCGCGCGGGTGCAGGTCGTCCTCGACCTGCACGAGGAACTCCGACCACACGCGCCCGTAGTCGGTGTAGCCGGAGATGTCGGCGACGCCCGCGTCTGAGCCGATCCGCTCGCTGACCGCTTTGAAGTTGCGCTCGTGTTCGAAGATGTCGGTGACCTCGGAGATGCGCTCGATGAACACGAACGAGCGCATCTTGCGGAACGTGTCGTGCAGCGCGTGCAGCACGGACAGGAAGAACACCGACGCCGAGGTGACGCTCGTGGAGACGTCGCACAGCACGTAGATCTCGGGCCGTTTGGGGCGGCGCGGGCGAAACTTCAGCTCGACGGGGACGCCGCCGGTCTGCAGCGATGCGCGCATCGTGCGGCGCACGTCGATGTGCGCGTGGCGGCGGTGCCCGCGCGCCTGCAGCCCCTGCGTGGCCAGGCGGCGGCGCAGCTGCGCGACGACGCGGTGCACGGCGGCGAGATCGGCGAGCGGGCCGGACGGCAGCGCGCGGTCGAGGTCGCCCAGCGGCCGGGCGGGCGGCAGGTTGCCGGTGCGCTCGACCTGCGCGCGCTCGAGCTCGCGGCGCAGCAGCGCCTCGAAGCGGCGCAGCGCATCGCGCGGCAGCCCGTCGTGACGAGGGTCCTCGGGTGGCAACTCGGGCTGCGGCTCGGCGCGCAGCCCCAGCGCGCGGCGGATGCGCTGCACGTCGACGCCGATCACGCCCGAGCCCTCCTGGCGGCGCGCGAACGCGGCGATCGCCATGCGCGCGAGGTCGCGCATCGCCCCCTCCGAGCCGTCGCGCAGCGCGGCGGCGATCTCGGCGCGCAGCGCGTCGAGCTCCTGCTCGGAGA
This sequence comes from uncultured Solirubrobacteraceae bacterium, assembly GCA_963846205.1. Lineage (GTDB taxonomy): Bacteria > Actinomycetota > Thermoleophilia > Solirubrobacterales > Solirubrobacteraceae > Palsa-744. Next base: position 649,224 of record CAWJVB010000009.1, read on the forward strand.
GCTCGTCGAGCATCGCGCGGTCGTCCTCGCGCACGCCCTCGCGCGCCGCGGCGAGCTCGACCGCGCGGAAGAAGAAGCGCTCGAACACGAGCTCGAACACGCGCCGGTCCTCCTGACTCTTGGCGAGCGTCGCGGCGAGCGCCTCGCGGAAGTCCTCTTGCGAGGTCCAGCTGATCTCGCGCAGCACCTCGAACGCGTCGAGCAGCTCCGAGGTGCCGACGGCGACGCCCTCGCGGCGCAGCTCCTCGCCGAACTCGAGGATGCGCGCGGGCAAGCCCTCGGGCGCGGGCAGGGCCGCGGCGGGGACCCCCTCAGGCGACATCGGCGGGCGCGCCCAGCTTCAGCCCGACGCGCTCGGCGACCACGTCCATGTCGGCACGATGCTTGACGATCACCGACATCGTCTCGTTGAAGGTCGCGCTGTCGATGTCCTCGACGCCGAGCAGCAGCAGCGCGCGCGCCCAGTCGATCGACTCGGCGATCGACGGCGGCTTCTTGAGGTCCAGCTCGCGCACCATGCCGATCACCTCGACGAGCCGTCGCGCGATCGTCGCGCTCAGCTCGGGGGCGTGCAGGCGCACGATCTCCAGCTCGTGCTCGAGCTCGGGGTAGTCGAGCCACAGATACAGGCAGCGGCGCTTGAGCGCCTCGGTCAGCTCGCGCGAGTTGTTCGAGGTCAGCAGCACGATCGGGTGCGTGCGCGACTGCACGCGACCGAGCTCGGGGATCGAGATCTGGAAGTCGGACAGCACCTCGAGCAGCATCGCCTCGAACTCCTGGTCGGTCTTGTCGATCTCGTCGATCAGCAGCACGACCGGCTGCTCGGACGCGATCGCCGTCATCAGCGGTCGCGCGAGCAGGAACTCCTCGCCGAAGATGTCCTCCTGCACGGCGCTCCAGCCCGTGTCGGCGGCCTCGGCCTGGATGCGCAGCAGCTGCTTGCGGTAGTTCCACTCATACAGCGCCTTGGCCTCGTCGAGCCCCTCGTAGCACTGCAGGCGCACCAGCTCTCGCCCGAGATAGCGCGCCAGCGCCTTGGCCAGCTCGGTCTTGCCCACTCCCGCCGGTCCCTCGACGAGCACGGGCTTGCCGAGCTTCGTGGCGAGGTAGGCGACGAGCGCGGTCGACTCGCCCGGCAGGTAGCCCACCGAGCGCAGCCCGGCGGACACGTCTTGCACGGAGGACGGCGCCGGAAGGCCCTGCTCCGGCGCCTCGGGCGGCGAGGCTGACATCGTCATCGCAATGATAGGCGCCCCAAGCGGAGCGTTCCCCGCCACCGGGGCGTTGCGGTCGATCGGATCGTGTCGTTAGGACACTAAGGCTCCTGCGACATGGGCTCGGCGAGCGGCTTGCGCTTGCCGACACGCGGAGCGAGGAGATAGACGGCGATCGCAAGGCCGAGGACGGTGCCCTCGTCCGCGGCGATGTTGCGCAGCCCGGCCGCCACGACTTCGCTCTTGCTGAGCCCGCCCGGAACGGTGCTCAGGTGTTCCACCTCGCTGACGATCAGATAGACGTGTTGGCTCAGCAGCGCCAGCGAGAGGCCCAGCAGCCCGCACACTGCGAAGAAGGCGATACCTCCGACCGGTCCCGTCTCGAGGTCGGGCAGCCAATGGCTGGCGGCGACCGCGCCGCCGCAGAGGCAGATCACGAAGAGCACGATCGGGACCCCACGGCTGCGATGATTCTCGACACGTCGGACGGACGCACAGAGACAGACCGACGGTTCGGGAAAGTGGCCCGAAACGGATCGACGTGCGATCTCAGTCCTGACCCGGGGGCGTGTCCTCGAAGGACATCTGCCGCGCGGGGGGCGCCGGCGGATAGCGCGATCGGCCGCGTTGCGAGGGCGCCTCGCCGCCCGCATCGGCTGCAGAGCCTCGGCGGGGCGGCTGCACGGGATGCCGCGGGGCGGGACCCGGCGCCTGCACTTGCTCGCGCCGATCGCCGCCACCGCGCGAGGAATCCACGAAATCATCATCGTCGTCGCTCAATCGGGTCGTGCGCTCGAGATCGGGATCGCGCTCGCGCTCGCGCTCGCGCTCGCGCGAACGTGACAGCGGGGGCTGGATGCGCTCGGCGGCGTGCAGTCGCCGGCCGATGTACAGCAACCCGAGCGCAAGCAGCAGGGCGACGAAGATGCCCCACTCGACGCCGACGGTCGCGGTGATCTTCTGCGTGCCCTGCAGGCTCGGCTTGTCGAGCAGCCGGTAGAAGATCAACAGAGAGGCCCAGCCGCCGGCGATCGTGACGATCAGCCCGTCGCCGCCGGGCAGCTGGAATTCGCGGCCCTCGGCCCGCGCGAACAGCATCGCGAGCACGCCCGCGCTGACCAGCAGGACGGCCGCCTCGACGAACGAGAACGCCTGAAACGCGCTGAGGCTCGCCTGGCTGGCCTTCACCGAGCCGTGTTCGACGAACGTGTCCGTCTTCGAGTACCACGGCAGCAGCATCGACACGAACAGGCCCAATGCGATCAGCGCTGCGAGCCGCTGCTCGCGCGCGAGCGCCTGCCAGGCATTGACAAGACGAGTCATCGCCTGCCTGCTCTCCGCCTCCTCGCGTGGGCGTGCGTCACTCGCCCAGTCTAGGAGCGCGCGGGGCGCCGGCGCTGCGCTACTTGTGCGACACGACGATCGTGCCGTTCGCGGTGGAGAAGTTGCCGGCCGGGTCGGTCGCGCTGAGCGTCACGTTGAAGCTGCCACCGCCGGACGGGGTCGGCCACAGCAGCTTCGGCTTGCCGCGTCCCACGTAGGCGCTGTTGGTCCACACCACGCGCGAGCCCTGTCGCACGGTCAGCTTGACCGTCGAGACCTTCGACAGCGATAGCTGCACGCCCGCCCGCACGCCGCCCTTCAGCGTGTTCGTGAGCAGCGCGATCACCGGCGGCGTCTTCAGGTAGGTCGTGAAGTGCTGCGCCGTCGTGCAATAGATTTCATCGCCCGCGATCGGCGTCGCGGGGGGCGTCGCCGCGGCGACGCGCGCTCGCGTGCTTGCGCGACCGGCAACGCTGTGGCCAGCAGCGCTGGCGGCGCCGGCCCGATCGCCCTGCGCCGAGGTTCCGCCCTGGGTGGTCGTGGGCGTGGTCGTCGTCGGCGTCGTGCCGGTAGTTGTCGTCGGCGTTGTCGTGGTCGTGGTCGTCGGCGTGGTTGGCGTGGGCGTCGGCGCAGGCGCCGGCGCGGGAGCAAGCGTCATCGGCGGCCCTTTGCGGGTGCGTTCGCATAGGTGCTGTAGGAATTCGGTGAGCAGTTCGTGGTAGTTGAGGTTGGATTCGGAGTACTGGTCGTACTGCGACCACGCGCCGGTGTCGTAGTGGGGGACCTCGGCGCGCGCCTCGGCGTCGCCGGCTTCGAACAGTTTCAGCCCGAGCGGGTCTTTGGTGATCTGCGTGTAGTCGTACAGCCCGACCACGGCTTGGATGAAGCCGTTGAGGATGCGGTCGCTGGGCGCGTAGGTGTACTCGGCGTACTCGGAGCCGGCGGGCGTCGTGACCTGCACGCCGCCCGACGGCGGCGTCTCGAAGATGCCGAGCGCCTGCTGCGCGGCGGTCAACAGCGCGGGTTCTTTGAAGCGCGACCAGGCGCGGGCGAGCACCTGCAGGGCGGTGCCCTGCGACAGCCCGCTCGTCCACGGCGGCTTGCCTCCGTCGAACTGGAACAGGTACTCCCAGGCGATCCCGCCGGCGCGCTTGGTGGCCAACGGCAGCACTTCGCCGAGCAGCTGGCGCAGGTTGGCGTTTTCATGCCCCGACAGGTAGTAGCCGTTGGCCTCGCCGAAGGTTCCCAGCCACTGGATCTCGATGCCCTGGCCGGCGTAGTACTCCCACACGATCTTGCTCCCCGGGAAGCTCACGCGCGTGCCGTTGGCGAGCAGCGGTTCTGTCGTCCACCAGTGACGGTTGTTTTCGAGCGTGAGGAACAGCACGGGCAGGCGCGAGGGGATGAAGTAGCCGGCCGCCGCCATCGCCTGCAGGTTGACCATCACGGCTGCGAGCTCATTGCGGCGCGTGCCGCTGAGTTTGGCCAGCGAGCGTTTGGCGGCGAGGTAGGCGTTGTAGTACTGCGTGTACTGCGCCGGCGTGATCGCGCCGCTGGCCTTGAGGCTCTGCAGCGCGCCGGACACGCTCGGGCCGGCGGCGGCGGCGGCGCGGGCGCGGGGCACGGCCGAGCTCGCCGTCGGGATCGCGGCGAAGGCCGCCAGCGTCAGCGCGCCGAGGGCGCCGAGGGCGAGCGCCCGGAGATGCTCTGCGCGCACGCGGCGCATGCTACGTAGCCGACCCCGCGACGGTGCAGCCTCGATTGCAGCGTGCGGCGCGGGACCGCGGCGCCGGCGCGCGGTGCGGTGGCGCTCGTGTGCATCGAGGCGGCCGCGGAACACGCACCAGGAACACGCGCGCGAGGGCGTGAGTTGCGGGCGCTACTCGTGCTCGAGCTCGAGGTCGTCCGGTTCGAGTTCGTCTTCCTCGTCTTCGTCGAGCTCGTCGTCGCCGCCGGCGAGCAGCTCGGCGCCGGGCTGATAGGTGACGCGGAACTGCTCGATCAGATCGTCGCGCTTGTCCTCGTCGAGCGGCGAGTCCTCGGAGATCAGCACCCACTCGCTGCTGTCGAACTCATCCGCCGCGAAGATCTCGTGGTCGACCTCTGGGGAGTCGTCAACGATGATCAGCACCTCGGTCTGCGGGTTGAAGTACGTGCCCGGACGGATCGTGAGCTCGTCGAGCTGGAAGCGTCGCGCGTCCTTCATCGCCGCGTTTATACCGGACTTGCTGAGCCGCGTGTCGGCGGCGGCGCTGCCACGCCGTGACAGGTCGTCGGCAAGGCTAGGGGTCGAGTTCGCTCAGCGTGCGCTCGACCTCGGCATCGATGTCGAGCGGCTCGAGACCTTGTCTGCTGCGGCGTTCGTTGCGCGCCACGACGAGCTGGCGCACCTCCACGGCGAGGCCGGGGTCGTGTGCGGAGGGCTGCGCGGGAGCGAGCAGCCGCGCGACCTCGGCGTCGACGTCGAGCGCCGGCTCGCCGCGCGCGACGCGACGCTGGCTGCGCGCCTTCAGCATCTGGCGGACTTCCAGCTCCTGCTCGGCGCTCGCCGCGGCGGGGCTGGCGGACGCGCCCGTCAGCGTGCCGGGTGGAGGTTTGTGTTCGCCTCCCAGGCCGCCGTCGCCGATGTGGTCGAACAGGCTGCCGCGGCTGAACAGGAATACGAGCGACATGACCACCGACAGCGCCACTGCGCCGAACACGACGATCGGAAAGGCGCTCTGCAGCGCGAGTGCGGCGCTTTGCGGCACGGCTTGATTGTTGCTGATCGCGAGGCGCTCCGCTACCCTGGTATGTCGAGGTTGACTGACTAGTCAATCATCGTTCATCCGCGAGCCTTCACCGAGGGGGAACATCCGAGAATGGTCGATTTCACGCTCACAGACGAGCAGAAGAACCTGCGCGAGATGGCGCACGACTTCGCGGTCAAGGAGATACGTCCGGTCGCCTGGGAGTACGACAAGGACGGCACGTGGCCGGGAGAGATCATCAATAAGGCCTGGGAGCTCGGGCTGATGAACTCGCACATCGAGGAGGAGTACGGCGGCGTGGGCGCGGGCTACCTCGACGGCTGCCTGATCGAGGAGGAGCTGTCGTGGGGCTGCTCGGGGATCCAGACCTCGATCGGATGCAACGGGCTGGCGAGCGCGCCGATCGCGCTGGGCGGCTCGGAGGAGACGAAGAAGAAGTACCTGGGCATGCTCACCGAAGCGCCCAAGCTGGCCTCCTTCTGCCTGACCGAGCCGGACGCCGGCTCGGACGTGTCGGGCATGCGCACGACGGCCGTCAAGCATGGCGACAAGTACGTGATCAACGGCTCCAAGTGCTTCATCACCAACGGCGGCTACGCCGACTACTACACGGTCTACGCGAAGACCGACAAGGACGCTGGACACCGCGGCATCTCGGCGTTCGTCGTCGAGCGCGACTGGGGTGTGGTGGTCGACAAGAAGGAGGACAAGCTGGGTCAGCGCGCGTCGAACACGGCGACGATCTCCTTCAACGACGTCGAGGTACCGGCCGAGAACCTGCTGGGCGAGGAAAACAAGGGCTTCAAGCTGGCGATGATGACGCTCGACCGCACGCGCCCCGGCGTGGCCGCGATGGCGACGGGGATCGCGCGCGCGGCGTTCGAGTTCGCGACCGACTACGCCAAGGAACGCGTGCAGTTCGGCGTGCCGATCGCGATGCACCAGGCGATCCAGTTCATCATCGCCGACATGGCCACGGAGATCGAGGCGGCGCGTCTGCTCACGTGGAAGTCGGCGGCGATGCTAGATCGCGGCGAACGCAACACGCTCGTCTCCTCGCACGCCAAGCGCTTCGCCGCCGACACGGCGATGAAGACGGCCACCGAAGCCGTGCAGGTGTACGGCGGCTACGGCTTCATCAAGGAGTACCCCGTCGAGAAGCTGTTCCGCGACGCCAAGATCATGCAGCTGTACGAGGGCACCTCGCAGATCCAGCGCCTGGTGATCGCTCGCGAAACGCTGCTGCCGCGGCGCGTCGAGCAGCCGGCCGAAGTGGGCGGCGTGGAAACGGTCGCGGTCTGAGCGCGAGCGCTCAGCCTGCGCCCGCGGTTCCCTTTTTGATTCGTTGATGGTTCGGTGGGCGCCGTCGCCGTCGCGCGGCGGCGCCCGACCGGCTCACCGGATCAGCAGCGGCGAGCCGTACGCGGAGACGACGCCGCCCGCGGCGACCTTCACGAGCACGCGGTAGGCGCCGCGTTTGACGCGAACGACGCGGCTGAACTGCGAGCTGATCGCGTTGAGCGGTTTCGTGCGCGTGCCGCCAGCGAGGATCCCGTGGCCCTGAGCGATCCGCAGTACGCCGACTTCGGCGCCGCTCACGCCGGGCGTGACGGTGCCGAAGAAGCGCACGAAGCCGGGGCGTCTGGTGCGCGCGACGTGGCTGATCACACGCACGGCGACGTTCTCCGTAGCCACCGGGCTGACGACGGGCGAGTTCGTCGTCGTCAGCACGCGGAACTGGGTCGTCTGTTCTTGGTTGGGTAGGACGAATTTGAATTCGCCGTTGCCCAGAGTGAGGCTGGGGTTCCCGACTGACTGAAAGCCTGACGTGTACGGGAACGGGTTGGCCTGCAGCACTACGGCGCGGCCGGCGTTGTTCGTTCCCGACAGCGTTCCCTGCACGGTGACCAGGCCGCCGAACGTGACGGGGTTGGGCGAGGACAGGATCGCCAGCGACAGCGGCACCTTGGTGGTCAACAGCCTTTCGTCGTCGCCGATCGTGGCGCCGGAGCTGTTGACGGCGACGAGCCGGTAGTGGTACACGGTGAGCGGCTGCAGGCCACTGATCGCCAGCCTGACCGCGACGGCTTTGTTGCCCGAGCCCGCGTCGGCGATCATCGTCTGCGAGCCGTACGCACGCGTCACGCCGTACTGGAAGTAGTAGGAGGCATTGCTGCCGTTGGGGTTGACCGTTCCCGCCAGCACGGCCGAGCCGTAGCTCACTTCCCGCGCCGGGCCCGTGTTGACCTTGGGCGTGCTCGCGGCCGCCGCTGCCGCGCTCGGCAGCGCCAACGCGACGAGGAGCGCCGCAGCGGCGACCAGCGTGGGTCTACTCGTGGCGCGCGCTCTGCTGGGTGCTGCTGTGTGCGAATGCCTCATGTCTGCCTCCTACCCCCGTTCGTGCTGGCCATTCCTCACGCACGCAACCCGCGCGCGCCCCGAGAGGTGCGGTCGCGAGCGCTCGAACGCTAGGCTCCGGCCACCCTAGCCAGAACAGGAGACGCAAAAAGACATGTTCGTGTTCAAAGCCGCCGTCGTGGGCGCCGGGACGATGGGCGGCCAGATCGCCCAGACGATCGCCGCCGCCGGAGTGCCCGTGGTGCTCAAGGACATCGACGACGCGCTCGTGCAGGCCGGGCTCGACGAGGCCAGGAAGGTGACCGAGGCCCAGATCGGCAAACTCGCCGAGCGCGGCAAGATCACGGCCGAGCAGGCAGCCGAGCAGATCGAGCAGATCGTCGGGCGGATCGAGGGCACTACCTCCTACGCGGCGTTCGGTGGGGTCGACTTCGTGATCGAGGCGGTCCCCGAGCGGATGGCGATCAAGCAGGCGGTGTTCGCGGAGCTGGACGCGGCCACGCCCGGCCACGCGGTGCTCGCCTCGAACACGTCGTCGTTGTCGATCACGGAGATCGGCGAAGCGACGCTGCGTCCCGACAAGGTCGTCGGCTTCCACTACTTCTATCCGGCCTCGGTGATGCCGTTGATCGAGATCGTCGAGGGCGAGGACAGCTCGGCGGACACGGTCGCCACGGCGGTCACCTTTGCGCAGGCGATTCGCAAGCAGCCGATCACGTGCGCCGAGGTGCCGGGCTTCGTGGTCAACCGCATTCTCAACTCGGGCAGCGCGGAGGTGTGGCGCGAGCAGGAGCAGAAGGGGTTGTCGATCAAGAAGATCGACGAGGGCCTCGGCGCCGCGGGCGTGCTGCCGCTCGGTCCCTACCAGCTGATCAACCTGCTCGGTCTGGACACGGTGCTGCACGTGGCCGAGCACATGGTCGAGTCCTACGGCGAAGAACGCTTCTACGTGCCGAAGGGCATGCAGAAGCTGGTCGCCGACGGCAAGCTCGGAGCGAAGACGGGCGGCGACGGCTTCTATGACCCGCAGGGCGAGCCGAACCTGCCGGGCGACGCCGACCCGGACATCGAGGAGCTCGTGGAGCTGCTGTCGCTGAAGACGTTCCTGGAGGCCTGCCTGGTGCTCGAGGAGGGCGTGACGAGCCATCGGGACATCGACTTCGGGATGATGGCCGGGGCGGGCCTGGACCCGCGGCGCGGGCTGTTGCCGCCGTTCATGCGCGCCGACTCCGAAGGGCTCGACGCGCTGCTCGAGCGAATGGAGAGCGCGCAGGAGCGCTACGGCGAGCGCTTCACGCCGCCGACGATCCTGCGGCGCCTGGTCGCGCAGGGCCGGCTCGGCCAGAAGACCGGCCAGGGCTTCTACGCCTACCCGCAGCCCGACGCCGAGCAACCTGCCGAGGTGATCACGCTGGAGACGCGCGAGGACGGCGTCGCGATCGCGTGGCTGGCCAACGGGCAGATGAATTCGATCTCGCCACAGCTCGCGGGCGACCTCGAGCAGGTGTGGGGCGCGGTCAAGCGGGCCGGCGTGCGCGCGCTCGTGATCGCTTCCTCCAACCCGTTCCTGTACTCGGCCGGCGCGGACATCAAGGCGTTCACGACGATGGACGAGGCGGCGGGCAGGACGCTGGTCGAGGAGACGCACGCCCTGTTCAAAGAGCTCGGCGAGGGTCCGATCGCGACGATCGCCGCGGTCAACGGCCTCGCTTTCGGCGGCGGCTGCGAGCTGGCGATGGCGTGCGACGTGCGCATCGCCGCTCGCTCGGCGTTGTTCGGTCAGCCGGAGATCAAGCTCGGGATCATTCCCGGCTTCGGCGGCACCCAGCGCCTGCCGCGCCTGGTCGGCGCCAACAAGGCGCTCGAGATGAACATGCTCGGCGATCCCGTGCTCGCCGAGGAGGCGTTCGAGTTCGGGCTGGTCAACCGCGTCGTCGAGGACCACGAACTGCTCGACACGGCGCTGGCGTGGGCGCGCAAGCTCGCTCAGCAGGCGCCGCTGGCGCTCGAGCAGATCAAGCGCATCTCAGCGGCCGGCGACCTCGACGCCGGCATCGAGGACGAGAAGCGCGCGTTCGCGCAGGTGTTCCAGAGCGAGGACGCAAGGGAGGGCATCGCCGCCTTCCTGGGCAAACGCGCGCCACGCTTTCAGGGGCGCTGAGGTGGCGCAGGCGGAGCGCGCGCGAGCGCGCGCCGGCGCCGGCGGCCCGGACAGCGGCTCGCCGAGCGGCGAGCGCGAGCGATCGGCGTCCCCCGACCCCGGCGTCGCGCGCCTGGCCGAGCTCGTGCGGGGCGCTCGCTCGGTGGTCGCGCTGACGGGCGCGGGCATCTCGGTGCCATCCGGCATACCCGACTTCCGCACACCCGGCACCGGTCTGTGGGAGGGCGTCGATCCGATGCAGGTGGCCCACATCGACGCGTTTCGCAGCGACCCGGCCAGCTTCTGGCGCTTCTACGGCGAGCGCTTCGCGACGCTCGGCGACAAGCGGCCCAACGGCGCCCACAGCGCGCTCGTGGCGTTGGAGCAGCGCGGGCTGCTCGACGGCGTGATCACGCAGAACGTCGACATGTTGCACCGCGCGGCGGGCACGCGCGAGCTGGTCGAGGTGCACGGCAGCATTGCCAGCTGCTCGTGCCCGCGCTGCCGAGCGAGCGTGCCCCTGCTGGAGGCGCGCGAGCGGCTCGCCTCAGACCCCGAGGGCATGCCCCGCTGCGCGGCCTGCGCCGGCCCGATCAAGCCCGACGTCGTGCTGTTCGGCGAGTTGCTGCCGGCGGCAGCGCTGGAGCGCGCGCGCGAGCTGTGCGAGCGCGCCGAGCTGCTGCTTTGCATCGGCAGCTCGTTGGAGGTGCACCCGGTGGCCGGGCTGCCGCTGCTCACGCACGAGGCCGGCGGCTCGCTCGCGATCCTCACACAGGGCCCGACGCCACTCGACGAGCTCGCCGAGGTGCGCCTGCACGGCGACGTCGTGGACGAGCTTCAGGCTTTGCTCGACGTGCTCGACGTGCTCGACGGCGCCGGCTAGGACGGGCGCGCCGGCTGGCGCGCCGTTCAGCTGGGCATGCGCACGAGCGTGAGCAGGTACTCGGACTGCACGCGGAAGGACCCATCGTCGGCTTCGTTGAAATCGCCGTACAGCTCCAGCAGGTCCGCGCGTAGCTGCTCGTAACGGCCCTGCGGCTCGAGCGCCGCTTTGGCCATCACGGCCGGCCCGAGCATGCGCTCGTCGGCGGCGAGCCATGCCTCTACGGTCGCTCCGGAGAAGGCGACCGTGCGCCGCTCGCATGTCACATTGGCGCCGCTGTCGACGAACAGCGAGCGCACATGCTCCTCGTTGCCCCACATGACCGGCGGCTCGAGCTCCGCGGGCATCGGCGGCATGTAGCTCGCCGAGGCCCTGAAGGTTGCGCCGACGAAGCCCTCCGGCGTCCACGCGGTCACGCCGATCGTCGCGCCGGGGCGCGCGACGCGGACGAGCTCGGCGGCGGCCACCGGCTGGCGCGGGGCGAACATGACGCCGAAGCACGACGTCACGCGATCGAACGAGTCCGGCTCGAACGGCAGCTCCTCGGCGTCGCCTTCGACGAACTCGAGCTCCAATCCGGCCGATCGACGCGCGCCCACGCGCTACGTCGAGCAGCTTCGGCGTCAGGTCGAGACCCGTGACCTTCGCCCCGGCGTGTGCAGCGGCGATCGCGACATTGCCACTGCCGGTGGCGACGTCCAGCAGATCGAGCCCTGGCTGGGCGCCGACCCGCTCGGCCAGGAGCTCGGCCACGGAGGCGATCCTGCGCGAGATCTCCGGGTAGTCCCCGGCCGTCCACATCATCTTCTGGCCTTGCTTGATCCCGCTGACGTCGATGCTCATCGCTGTGTCCCCCTCATCTGTTGACTGCCGCGCGCACCTGTCCCAGCAGGTCGCGCTGCGGCTCGATCTCCCACCTCGCAGCGACCGCGGCCAGCTCACCGTCGAGCTCCCAGCGATCGGCGGCGGGAGGGCCGTCGTACTCCGGGCTGGCGCCCTTCAAGGTCATGCAGCCGCGGTTGTCCCCGATCGCCGCGATCTCGGCTGCCTCCGCCGCGCTCAGCGGCGAAGGCGCTCTGACCGCGGCGAGCTCGGCGCGCTTGCGCTCGATCGGCCGCGCGTCCGCGCCGCTCTCCTGGATCAGCGTCGGCGCTACGCAGCGGACGGCCGGCTGGGCGAGGTTCCAGGCGCACGCGAGCTGCAGCATCGTGAGGCCGTGGCGCTCGGCGTAGGGGCGCAGTCGCTCGAGCCGCTCACGGCCCTGCTCGACCCAGCCAGCAGGACGAAACGAACGATGGTCGTACGCCGCGAAGGCGTGTCCGGGCAGCACGTCGTCGTGGAACAGCCCGCCGTAGTCGACCACGCGCGTGATCAGGCTGACCTCGTGTGCGCCCGCCGCCGCCAGCGCGAGCTCGCCGGGCCACGGCTCGAGCGGGTTGAGGATCACCATCGACCAGTCGATCAGCTCGGCGAAGCGCTCGAAGCAGTCGATCAAATCGAGCGTGAATCCGTTGGCCGGACCGGGCGCGACCCCCAGTCGTCTGGTCAGGCCCGCGTCGCGCACGGCGCGCATTCCCTCCCATACGGCCTCGCTCGTGTAGCCGGTGCGGTCGGGGTTGTGCAGCAGCAACAGGTCGAAGGACTCGACGCCGCAGCGCTGCAGGCTACGCTCGACCGCCATGCGGATGTAGTCGCCGTAGTCGCGCTCGCCGCGCAGGCGGGCGTCGGTGAAGCGGGGGTATCCCTTCGCGCCCTCGCGCTCGCCCGTATAGAAGTCGTGTCCGATCGCACCGACCAGGCAGTAGTCCTCGCGGCGGCAGCCCTGCAGCGCGCGACCGAGCGCGGCGTCGGCCTCGCCGGCCCCGTAGGCGTCGGCGGTGATCACGGTGTCGATGCCCTGGCCCGGGCGCAGCAGGGAGAGCAGGCGATCCTCTCCCAGCGGCTCGCCGAAGTGCATGAAGCGCCCGCCGCTCCAGGTCCCGATCGCTGTCGCCGTGGGGTCCATGCTCACACCCTAAACCCCGTCGCCGTACGTGCTCTGAGGAGCGCTTCGAGACGGCCGAGCGCGTGGCGCACGACCTCCTCGTCGAGCTCGGCGTCGCTCGTGGGGGACACCACCGAGCGCGCCTGCTGCTCGACGCCGGCGCGCAGCTTCTCGAGCTCGGCGATGCGGATCGCGAGGTCCTCGCGGCGCTCGCCGGGCAGCTCTGCCAGCGCGGCGGCGTATGCGCCCTGCAGCTCGACGGCGGCTTGGCTCGTGCGCCCGTGTTCGAGATCGAGGCGCGCGCGCAGAACGAGATCCTCACACAGCAACGTCTTGCCGCGTCCGCCGAGTAGCTCGGCGAGGCGCTCCTGCGGGCGCAGCGCCGCGGCGCGATCGCCGACGCGCTTGCGTCTGACGCCCGCCGGGCCGCGCCAGGGCAGCTCCTGCGCGTGCAGCCACTTCCCGTCGGCGACCTGCTCGCCCTCGCCCCAGCCGGCTCTGATCACGAGCGCCTGGTCGGGGGAGACCTCGTGCAGGTAGGCGTCCGCCGCCGCGATCCGATGCAGGTGAAGCACTCGGTTGAGCACTGACGCGGCGGCCTCGATCTCGCGCTCGCCGTCGAGGTCGGCGAGCCACGCTTTCGCCTGTCGCTCGGCCGACACGGAGACGGGATCGACGATCGTCGCGCGCGCCGTCAGGACAGTGGTCGGCTCGGGCTCGGGTGGCGCCACGCGCTTGCGCGCTCGCGAGCGCGACGCCGCACTCAGCAGGCGTCCCCGCGCTGGCGTGCGCTGGCGAGCTCCGAGCGTGCCGAGCACGATCACGTGCTCGGGGTCGGCGTCCTCGCCGTCGCGCAGCAGGTAGCGTCCGTCGGGGGGTCCCAGCTCCCACGGAAACTCGAACTGCACGAACAGGAACAAACGGTCGGACATGCCTGCACCGTATCCTTCCTCCTCGGCGGTCAGAACCAGCCGCCGCGGGCTGCGTGCCCGCCGACCCCTAACACCAGGAGCGCATGGATGTCCGATGCGAGCAACGTCGCCAAGAGCCTGCGCGAGAGGTTGAGCGAGAACACGGAGGAGCGGCTCGGAAAGGCGCTTTCCGACCTGCTTGAAAATCCCCTGATCACCGGGGCGATCGGACGGGCGTTCGACGCCCGCGAGAAGGCTTCTCAAGCACAGGAGGTTGCAATGGGTGCGCTGAACATTCCGTCCGCTGCCGACATCGAACGGCTGACACGGAGGCTGCGGTCGGTGTCGCATCGACTCGAGGGGATCGAGGACGGCGTGCATCGCCTCGACCGGGCCCTTTCGCCGAGTGCCGTCGAGTCGCGGCTGTCGGCGATCGAGGAGCAACTGGGCAAGCTCGCGAGCAAGCTCAGGACGCAGGCGCCGGCGCCGGCACGGGCGGCGGCTGCGGCGAAACCGACGCGCAGCAAATCTACGAAAGCCAAAGCGAAACCGAAAGCGAAACGCGTGACAAAAGCGAAAGCCGCGACGAAAAAAACGGCGAGCAAAGCCAAAGCCGCCGGCAAAGCCAAAGCGAGCAAAGCCAAAGCCGCAGGCAAAGCGAAAGCCACGAAAGCGAAAACAAAAGCGAAAGCGAAAGCGACCAAAGCCAGGGCGAAAGCCACAGTCAAAGCAAGAGCCACTCGCAAAGCCGCCAACAAAGCGAAAGCTGCCGCGAAAAAAACGGCGAGCAAAGCCGGCAGGGCGAAACCGGCCAAAGCGAAAGCTAAAGCGAAAGCGACGCGCGCCGGCAAACCGAAACGGGCGGCGACGAAACCGGCCCGCAAAACGGCCAAAGCGAGCAAACGCTGAGGCGCTAGGCGGCGAAGGCCGCGAGCGCGACGTCGCCCAGTCGGCCGGCGGCGTCGCGCATGCCCTCATCGTCGATGCGCGTGCGCTCGCCGTCGGCGTCGAACACGTCGGTGACCGCCAGCAGGCAGCCGACCGGGACGCGCCGTGCGGCGCCCAGCGCGAACAGCGTGGCCGCCTCCATCTCGATGGCCAGCGCAGCGCCCGCGCTCACCTCGACGCGACCGCGATCGCGACGTCCGTCGCGGCGCCTGTGCTCGTCGTCGTAGAACAGGTCGACGCTGACGATCGTCCCGGCGTGCGCCGACGGCGCGTTGCGCACCAGCGCCGCGGTGAGCGCCGCGTCTGCGGTGGCGCGCTCGCGCTCGCCCAGCGCGCGCGAGGTTCCGTCGGCGCAGATCGACTCGCGCGCCACCACCAGGTCGCCGAGCGCGAGCGCGCTCGAGAGCGCGCCGCAGGTGCCGACGCGGATCGCCCGCCGCGCTCCCAGCGCGATCAGCTCGGCGAGCACGATCGCCGCGGACGGACCGCCCATGCCGGTGGCCTGGATCGTCAGCGGCAGTCCGTCGCCGGCCTCTCCCGTGTAACCCCACAGGCCGCGATTGTGGTTGAACATGCGCGGCTCGGCGAGCAGCCGCTGTGCGAGCGCGAGCGCGCGCCCCGGGTCGCCCGGCAGCAGCACCCGCTCGGCGAGCGGCGCCGTGGGATGCAGGTGGATGGCCGCGATCGGAGGGGTCTCGCTGTCGGGCACCGGCCGCGACTTTAGACTGCGGCCAATGGGAAAGCCCTTCGCGTCGCGCCTGAGTGGCTGAGCCCGCAGAAGACCCTGTGAAGGATGACGACGAGCTCACGCTCGGCCAGGTCGCCGCACGCGCCGGTGTCTCGACGGGCACGGTGCGCCGTTGGCTGCGCAAGGGCCTCGTGCCGGGCTACGCGGGCCGCTGGACGCCCGCGGCCGCTGCCTACGTGCGGGTGATCGCCCGCCTGCGCGCTCGCGGCCACACGCTCGAGCAGATCAAGCGCGCGAGCGACAACGGTCAGCTGGCGGTGGGGCCGATCGAGAACCTGTTGAGCGGCTCCGAGCCGCGCTACACGCTGCGCGAAGTGGCACGCGAGACCGGTCTCGAGCAGGCGCTGATCGAGCGCATCCTCGTCGCGATGGGGCTCGGTGCGCAGGCTTCGGTGCTGATGTCCGAGGAGGACATGCAGATGATGAAGTACGTCGCCGCGATGCTGGAGGCGGGGCTTCCCTCGGTCGCCTTCCTGCAGCTCGCGCGCGTATATGGCCAGTCGATCGCGCAGATCGCCGAAGCGGAGGTGCGCCTGATCCACCTGTACGTGCACGAGCCGCTGATGCGCGAGGGGATGCCCAACGTCGAGATCGCCGAGGAGATGGAGGGCCTCGCGCGCGAGCTGATCCCGTTCGTCGTGCCGCTGCTGCGCTACGTGCACGACCGGCTGCTCGGCTATTTCGTCGAGCAGGACGTGATCGGGCACATGGAGACCGATCTCGCCGAGAGCTCCCCGAGGAGGGCCGAGTGCGCGTGGCGATCGTGTTCGCGGACCTCGCCGGCTACGCGCGTCTGACGGTCGAGCGCGGCGACGAGGAAGCGCTCGCCGCGGTCGAGCGCTTCGTCGAGGCCGTCGAGCAGACGCTGCCGGCCGACGCGCGGGTGATCAAGACGCTCGGCGACGAGGTGATGGTCGTCGGGCCCGACCCCGGCGGTCTGGTCCGCTGGGCGGTGGCGCTGCAGCGCGGCGAGCGCGCCCGGCGACCCGCCGCCGCGAATCGGCATGCACTACGGCGAGGCGCTGTACCGCGACGGCGACTACTACGGTCGCGAGATCAACCAGGCCGCGCGCGTCGTGGCGCGCGCCGGCGGCGGCGAGGTGCTCGTGACGCGGCCGGTCGTCGAGCTGCTCGCCGGCGTCGACGGCGTCCGCTTCGAACGCATCGGCGAGGTTGGCCTGAAGGGCTTCTCCGAGCCCACCGAGCTGTTCATCGCCTCAGACGGCACGGGGTGAGCTCGCGCCGTGAGCGTCGCACAGCTCCGCGAGGCGGTGCGCGCCGCCGGCCTGCTGCGCGACGAACGCCACGTGCTCGCGATGCTGTCGGGCGGGCGCGACTCGGTCTGCCTGCTCGACGTACTCGTCGCCTTGCGCGGAGCCGACGCCGTCAGCGCGCTGCACGTCAACTACGGATTGCGCGGCGATCGCGCCGACGCCGACGAGCGTCACTGCCAAGCGTTGTGCGAGCGCCTCGGCGTCGAGCTGTCGGTGCTCCGCGCCGGCGCGGCGCCGAGCGCGCCGGCACGTACGCCGACGAGCGCGGGCGAGGCACGGGCTGACGCGGGCCGGGACAGCGGCGAGGCCGACCCGGCGAGGGGCCAGGCGAGGCCGGCCCCGGCGAGGGGCCGGCGAGACCGGCCCGGCGAGGCGCCAGGCGAGGCCGCCGCCGGCAACCTGCAGGCGTGGGCGCGCGAGGTGCGCTACGCGGCTGCGGGTCGCTTGGCGGACGAGCGCGACTCGCTGATCGCGACGGGGCACACGGCCAGCGATCAGGTCGAGACGATCCTGTACCGGCTGGCCGCGTCGCCCGGCAGGCGCGCGCTGCTGGGGATGACGGCGGCCGAGGGCAGGCTGATCCGCCCGCTGCTGGGCGTGACGCGCGAGCAGACGGCCGACTACTGCGAACAGCTCGGCCTGGCCTGGCGCGAGGACGAGAGCAACGCCGACGATCGCTTCGCGCGTGTGCGCGTACGGGCCGGCCTGGTGCCGGCGCTGCGTGCCGTGCACCCGGCGGCCGAGGCGAACGTGCTGCGCACCGCGCGCCTGCTGCGCGAGGAGACGGCGCTGCTCGAGGGGCTCGTCGACGCGGAGCTGGGCGAGCGACAGGGCATCGCGCTGGCTCGCCTGCAGGAGCTGCCGCCGGCGCTCGCGCGGATGGTCGTCGTGCGCCTTGCCGAGTGCGCTGTCGGGACATATGTGCCGCAGGCGGGCGAGCGTGTCGGCGAGCTGCTCGCGCTAGGAGCTCGAGGTGGGCGCGCCGAGCTGCACGTCGGCGGGCAGGCCGGGGCGGTGATCGAGCGCGGGGTGCTGAGCATGCGCCGCCTGCCGCCGCGGATCAAGCCGCCGGGCGCCAACTAGACTCTCCCCGGTGGCGAGTCCCGTGCAGGCTCCGCAGCAGACGGCAGTGGGCGAGGTGCTGGTCAGCGCCGAGGATCTGCAGCGGCGCGTCGCCGAGCTCGGCGAGCAGATCTCGCGAGACTACGCCGGGCGCTCACTGCTGTTGGTCGGCGTCCTGAAGGGGGCGGTGTTCTTCCTGAGCGATCTGATGCGCTTCATCGATATCCCGGTCGAGGTCGACTTCATGGCCGTCGCGTCGTATGGGTCGGCGACGGACTCCTCGGGGGTCGTGCGCATCCTCAAGGACCTCGACGCGGCGATCGAAGATCGCGACGTGCTGATCGTCGAGGACATCGTCGACTCGGGCCTGACGTTGCAGTACCTGATGCGCAACCTCGGCTCGCGCAATCCGCGCACGCTCGAGGTGTGCGCGTTGTTGACCAAGCCCGAGCGGCGCAAGGTCGACTTGCCCACGCGCTACGTCGGCTTCGAGATCCCCAACAGGTTCGTGGTCGGGTACGGCCTCGACTACGCCGAGCACCATCGCAACCTGCCGTTCGTGGCCGTGTTGGAGCGTTAGATACCGCGGTCTGACGCGAGCCTCGGCGGGCCGCAAACGCCGGAATTCTCGTACCCCCATGGTACGCTAGGGCACTGGTGACCCACGATCTAGCCGGCGCCAGCGCACTCAGGATTAGCCAATGAGCCGTTTCTTCAAGAGCGCCGCATTTCCCATCCTCATCGTCGTGGTGCTCGCTTTCCTGGCGGTCAAACTGGTCAACCCCGGCTCGACGGTCCACCGCCAGCACAGCTATCAGACGCTTGTCTCCAAAGAGCTCCCGCAGGGCGAAGTCAAGTCGGTCGAGTTCAAGAACAAGGGCAAGTCGCTCGAAGTCAAGCTGAAGAACAAAGAAACCTACGAAGTCGGCTACATCGACCAGGCCGCGCCGGAACTGATCAAGGAACTGCGCAGCGCCGGGGTCGCCTACAACGTCGAATCGGAAAAGAGCAGCGCGCTGCTGAGCCTGCTCACGTACGTGATCCCCTTCGTCCTGTTCTTCGCGTTCTGGATCTTCCTGATGAACCAGGTGCAGGGCGGCGGCTCGAAAGTGATGTCGTTCGGCAAGTCGCGCGCCAAACGGCTGTCGGCGGACTCCCCGAAGATCACCTTCCGTGACGTCGCCGGCGTCGACGAGGCTGTCGAGGAGCTGCACGAGATCAAGGAATTCCTCGAGAACCCGAAGAAGTTCCAGGCGCTCGGGGCGCGCATTCCGACGGGCGTGCTGCTGTACGGCCCGCCGGGCACCGGCAAGACGCTGCTCGCTCGCGCGGTGGCCGGCGAGGCGGGCGTCCCGTTCTTCTCGATCTCCGGCTCGGACTTCGTGGAGATGTTCGTCGGCGTCGGCGCCTCGCGCGTGCGTGACCTGTTCGAGCAGGCCAAGCAGAACAGCCCATGCATCATCTTCATGGACGAGATCGACGCAGTCGGACGCCACCGTGGCGCCGGCCTGGGCGGTGGCCACGACGAGCGCGAGCAGACGCTCAACCAGCTGCTCGTCGAGATGGACGGCTTCGAGGCGAAGGACAACATCATCATGATCGCGGCCACCAACCGGCCCGACATCCTCGACCCCGCGCTGCTGCGTCCGGGACGCTTCGACCGCCAGATCGCCGTCGACCGGCCGGACCGCAAGGGCCGCGCGAAGATCCTCGAGGTGCACACGCGCGGCAAGCCGCTGGCCAAGGTGATCGACATCGACGCGCTCGCCGGGCCAGACGCCCGGCTTCACCGGCGCGGACCTGTCGAACCTGATCAACGAGGCGGCGCTGCTGTCGGCGCGCACGGGCAAGCGCGAGATCGGCCAGGACGAGCTGGAGGAGGGGATCATGCGCGTGATCGCGGGTCCCGAGAAGAAGACCCGGGTGATGAGCGAAAAGGAGCGTTTGATCACCGCCTATCACGAGATGGGCCACGCGCTGGTCGCGCACTTCCTCGAGCACTCCGACCCGGTCCACAAGATCTCGGTGATCTCCCGCGGACAGGCGCTCGGCTACACGATCTCGATGCCCCAGGAAGATCGCTTCCTGACGACGCGCGCCGAGCTGAAGGACGCGATGGCGATGACGCTCGGCGGGCGCGCAGCCGAGGAGCTGGTGTTCGCCGAGATCACGACCGGAGCCTCGAACGACCTGGAGAAGGTGACGGCGACGGCCAAGCAGATGGTGATGCGTTTCGGCATGAGCGAGAAGCTCGGCCCGCGCGTGTTCGGCCACGATCACGGCCAGCCGTTCCTCGGCCGGGAGTTCTCCACCGAGCCCGACTACTCCGACGAAATCGCGCGCGAGATCGACGACGAGGTGCGACGCATCATCGAGGCCGCGCATCAGCGCGCGCGCGAGATCCTCACCGAGCACCAGAGCGACCTGACGAAGATCTCGGAGATCCTCGTGAAACGCGAGACGATCGAGAAGGAGGAGTTCTTGGCGCTGCTCGCGGGCAAGGGCGAGGAGGAGGTGTTCGGAATCGAAGAGGAGGCCAAGCCGCCGGAGCTGCCGGCGCCGCCCGTCTCCGCCGACCGTGGCGCCGAGCGCGAAGCGCCTCGCACGATCCCTCGCCCCGGTCTTGCCGGCGGAACCGCCGAGATCCGCGGCGCCGATCCGGAGCCACCCAAGCTCGTCTAGTGAGCGACCCCGCGGCGGAGTTCCGCTTGATGGGGATCGTGAACGTCACGCCGGACTCGTTCTCCGACGGCGGCAGCTTCCTGGATGTAGACGCGGCGATTGCGCACGCGCGCGCGCTCGTCGCGGAGGGCGCGCAGATCCTCGACATCGGCGGCGAATCGACGCGTCCGGGAGCCGAGCCGGTGCCCGCGGACGAGGAGCTGCGCCGCGTGGGGCCGGTGCTCGAGGGGCTGGCCGACGAGGACACCGGGGCGCAGATCTCGATCGACACGTCGAAGGCGCTCGTGGCGCGCGCGGCGCTCGCCGCCGGCGCCAGCCTCGTCAACGACGTCAGCGCGCTGCGCGCCGATCGGCAGATGGCGCAGGTCGTCGCCGACAGCGGCGCCGAGTGCTGCCTGGTGCACATGCTCGACGAGCCGGGCGCCGAGCGGCGCGAGCCTCGCTACGAGGACGTCGTCGACGAGGTCAAGTCGTTTCTCGAGGAGCGCCTGACGTTCGCGGTGCGCGAAGGGATCGACGAGAGGCGTGTGCTGCTCGACCCGGGGATCGGCTTCGGTAAGAAGGTCGATCACAACCTCGAGCTGCTGCGGCGCTTGCACGAGCTCGTCGCGCTGGGGCGGCCGGTGGTGGTCGGCACCTCGCGCAAGTCGTTTCTGGGACGCATCGCAGGCGACTCCGCGGGCTCGCGAAGACTCGCCGGAACGCTCGCTACGAACGTGCTCGCACTGGAGCGCGGGGCCAGCGTGTTTCGCGTGCACGAGGTCGCGCCGGCACGCGAGGCGCTGCTTGTAGCTGCTGCTACGTTGAGCGGGCGATGGACGACGAGCGCGAGGGCGAGGACGCGGACGACCTAGAGGACGACGTTCGCGAGGGCGAAGAGGACCGCGAGGACGCGGCAGAGGCGGTCACGGTCGAGATCAGCGGCCTGTCGCTGTACACACACCACGGCGTCAGCGAGGCCGAGCGCGAGGTCGGCCAGCGGCTCGTGCTCGACCTGCGCCTGGACGTCGGCGAGACGGACGCGACCGTGACCGACTCGATCGAGGACACGGTCGACTACGGCGAGGTCTGCCAACTCGTCGCGCTGGTCGCGCAGCAGCGCTCGCACAACACGCTCGAGCGTCTGTGCAGCACGATCGCCAACCGGCTGCTCGCCGACTACGACCTGGAAGGCGTATGGGTGAAGGCGACCAAGCCCGAGCCGCCGATCGCGCTTCCGGTCGACGAGGTCTCGGTCGAGGTGTGGCGCGAGGCCGAGGGATAGTCTTCGCGGCGATGGAGCACGCACGCGGAGTCCAAGGGGCATGACGACGGCTGAGCGCTACCGTGCGGCGGTCGAACGCCGGGATCTGCCGGGCGTCGGCGAGTTGCTGGCAGAGGACATCGTGTTCCACAGCCCCGTGACCTTCCATCCCTTCCTCGGGCGCGAGACCGTGACGGCGCTGCTGTCCGAGGTGATCCAGGTGTTCGAGGACTTCCGCTTCACCGACGAGCTGCAAATGGACGCGGCGCATGCGCTGATCTTCCGCGCGAACGTCGCCGGCACAGATCGCGAGATCGAGGGCATCGACCTGCTGCGCTTCGACGACGCCGGCCTGATCGCCGACTTCACGGTGATGCTGCGCCCGCTCTCCGCGCTGGTGCCCTTCGCGCAGGCGATGGGCGAGCGAGCGCAGGCCGCGGGACTGCAGACGACGCGCGCCTGAGCGACGCTCTCGGTCGCCGGCGGATGGCGTGCCCGGCGTCGACGACGGCCCGCTAGCGTGCCGGCCGTGCCAGTGAGAATCGGACTGCTCGGCCTGGGCTCCAACGTCGGCGAGCGGCGCGCGCGGCTGCAGGCAGCGGTCGACGGACTCCCGAGCGCGGGCATCACACCGCTCGAGAGCTCCTCGACATACGACACGGACCCGGTCGGCGAGGTCCCCGACCAGCCGAGCTTCCTCAACGCGTGCCTGCGCCTGCGGACCGAGCTCTCACCGCACGAGCTGCTCGATGCGCTCAAGCAGCTCGAGCGCGAGCTCGGGCGCGCCGCCGCCGGCGTCCGCCACGGCCCCCGCGCAATCGACCTCGACCTGCTGCTGCTCGGGGACCTGGAACTGCGCGATCAGCGCCTCACGCTCCCCCACGAGCAACTGCTCAGCCGCCGCTTCGTGTTGATCCCGGCGCTCGAGCTCGACTTCGCGGCGGCGCTTCCGGACGGCAGGCGCCTGTCCGATGCCCTGGCGGCGCTGCCGCTCGAGGAAGGGGTGCGCTGGGCCGGTCCTCCACTCGAGCTGTCAGGTGCCCGCCAGTGCTGAGCGCGCGCCCGCGCACAGGCGGCGGCGACCCACGCCTGCCCCTCAGGCGGCGGCGACCCACGCCTGCCCTCAGGCGGCGACCGAGCGGTGCTCGTCCCAGCTGGCCAGACGCAGCAACGTCGCGCCGCTGACGCCACGGCCGGACACGACGCACAGGTGGCCGTGGCGCAGCCAGGTGACGACGGCGCTGCCGTCGATCGTCTGCAGCCGGTAGGCAGTCCCGTCTCGCATCGAGACCACTCCGCCGCCAATTTGCGACGGCGCAGCTCCGGCGACGATCGCATATCCGATGCGCCGCCCACTGCGATCCTCGTAGAACACCGTCGTCACCGCTCGTCCGTCGACGTGGTCGCGGCGCGAGCCGCTCGAGCGCCAGCCGAGTCGCTCGCCCCAGTAGGGGAACCAGACGCCGTCGACGGCGGCAGCCAGCTCCCTGCTGGCGGGGCTTCTCTCGGCGGGCGGGCCGGACGTCGCAGGGCGCAACGTCAGCACGGCCGCGTCGTGAACGCTGAGCGATGACGACGAGCCGCTCAGGCCGACCACGACGGCAAGCGC
Organism: uncultured Solirubrobacteraceae bacterium; assembly: GCA_963846205.1. GTDB lineage: Bacteria > Actinomycetota > Thermoleophilia > Solirubrobacterales > Solirubrobacteraceae > Palsa-744. The sequence goes on from CAWJVB010000009.1 coordinate 672,353, forward strand.
TACAAGGGCGGTCGCGACTGCCCCGCCGGCGGCCAGCCTCGGACCCACGCTGAACGGGCGAGTACGCGCCGAACGTGACGGGGGGCGCCGTCGACGCCGGAGGCGCCGGCGCGCCTCCCACGAGAGGAGCGAGCAGCGATCAGCGACTCGACTTGGCGGTGCAGCGAGTCGGGCGCGGGCACGTCGATCGCGCGGATCTGCTCGATCAGCTCTCGTTCGGTTCTCGGGCGTGGATCGGTCATTGGCGGTTCTTGCTCATTCGTCCCTACCCTCAACGACTCCGCCGGCACGCATTTGTTCCCGTGTCGAGCCTGCGTCGTCGCCTGTCGAGCCTGGGCAGTCGGGTGTTGAGCCTGGGCCGTCGCCTGTGGGGCCCGCCGCGTCAGGCCGGGCCGTGCGGGCGCCTGCGGACTGCGACTCGGACCCGGCCGGGCCCTCCCCGAGGGAATCTGCGCCCTCGCCGACGCCGAGCCGTCGGGCGACCTGCTTGCGCGCCCGAAACAGGCGCGTGGTGATCGTCGCCTCGCGCACGCGCAGGGCGCGCGCGGCTTCGCGGTAGGAGAGGCCGAGCACGTCGACTGCGACCAGCGCCATGCGGAAGTCGTCGGGCAGCTCGGCGATCGTCGCGTACAGCTCCTGCACCTCGAGCGCGTCCTCGGGCCGGCCGATCGGCTTCGGATCGGCCGCCACGACGTCGTCGAGCGTGGCCACCGTGACCGGACGACGGCTGGCCGTGCGCCGGCTCGTCAGGAACGTGTTGCGCAGCACTCGCATCAGGTAGAAGAGCTCGTCGTCTCCTTGCAGCACTCGCGGGCGCGAGAGCACCCTGGCGAACGTCTCCTGCACGAGATCCTCGGCGTCCTCTCGTGAGCCGCACAGGCTCCAGGCGGCGCGATACAGGCGATCGACGTGCTGGCTGAGGGACTGTGGATCGAGGATGCGCATCGCGGTGGAGGCGGATTCGAGCCGCTCGACTCCAGGGCGACTGTAGCGCCGTGGGGTCGGGCCGTTGCCGGCCCTAAGCGCTCGTGGCGGCGGCGATCCAGTCGCTCGGAAGCACACCCGCCGGAATCTCGCCAGCGCTCGGCGGAAAGTAGCGCGTCAACGCGGCCGCGGGGCGTCCTTCGATCAGCGGGCGGACGTCGGCGATCGTCATCAGCAGACGAATAGTGCTGCCGATCTGCAGGTCGGCAGCGTTGGGCGAATCGCCGCCGAGCAGCCCCGCAGCGATCCAGCCGTCGATGCGGTCGAGCTGCGCGGGCAGGCCGCTGACGTACGCGCGGGCGGACTCGTCCTTGGCCTTGCTCTTCCTCGCCAGCAGGCGGGCGGTCAGGGGCAGCGCGGGACGCAGCAGCCTCGCCGGAAGCGGCAGCTTCGCATCCCCGGCATAGCTCTCGATCGCTGCCGGACGACGTAGGAACGCGACGTCGAGGATGTGCCGCGGAACGCCCTGGAAGGACTCGTCGCCCCAGCGCTCGGCCTCGAGCACCTGAGCGTAGGTTGGAGTCCCGGCGGGCGGCAGTAGCGGCGGCTCCGACTTGAGCTGGTCGAGCCGGCGCATGATCGAGCGCGAACCGACGAGGCGCTCGCCGTTCAGGCGCATGCCGGGAACGGTCCGCCCGCCGTAGCGAAGGGGGCCGATCAGCTGCTCGAGCGAAGGCAGCAGGTCGACGCGGTCGTATTCGATCGACTTGAGCTTGAGTGCGGCTTCCACGGCGGCGCACGGATGTGAGCCGGGCAGGACGTACAGCTTAGGGCGGGTCGTCGCCATCGACACGCCGAGCATAATGGTCGCCGATGCTGCTCGTCGTCGACGTCGGAAACACGCAGACCCACTTCGGGACGTTCCGCGGAGAGGAATTGGTAGAGCACTGGCGCTTTGCCACGGTGCGCCAGTCGACCGCGGACCAACTCGGCGCCGCGCTGCGCAACCTGCTCGAGCTGCGCGGCTATGGCTTCGGCGACCTGGACGCGTCGATCGTGTCTTCGACGGTGCCTCAGCTGGAGCCCGAGTGGACGTCTATGGCGAGCCGCTACCTGCGCCACGAGATGCTCGCGGTCGGACCGGGCACGAAGACGGGCATGGCGATTCGCTACGACAACCCGCGCGAGATCGGCGCCGACCGCCTCGTCAACGCGGTAGCGATCCGCGAGCGCTTCAGCGGGGCTGCGGTGTGCGTTGACTTCGGCACCGCGACGACGTTCGACGTGGTCTCGAGCGGAGGCGAGTACATGGGCGGTGCGCTGATGACGGGCATCGAGATCTCGCTCGAGGCGCTCTCGGAACGAGGCGCACGGCTGCCCAAGGTCGACCTCGCGCCACCCAAGAGCGTGATCGGCAAGAACACGATCGACGCGATTCGCTCGGGCGTCGTGTTCGGCTACGCCGGCGCGATCGACGCGATCCTGCGTCGCCTGTACGACGAGATCGGGGAGCGCACCGACGTGATGGCGACCGGTGGGCTGGCCGGCCTCGTGGTGCCCTACACCGAGGAGATCGAGATCGTCGACGACCTGTTGACGCTGACCGGGTTGCGGCTGCTGCACGAACGCAACTCGTAGCGCTCACTCCGTGAGGCCCACCGCTGCGAGGGCCTCACGGCGGCTCAGGTAACCGACGGCCCGAGCCATCTTGCCGTCGCGAAACCACGTGACGCTGACCCAGCGGAGCACGAGCGGCGCACCCGAGCGGGATCCGCGCCCGGCCCAGCGGAGCACGCACACGACGAAGTCCTCGCCCTCGGCGACGACTTTCTCGATCTCGTGGTGAGCATCGGCGTCGAAGGCGTCCGCGAAGTCCGCGATCCATTCGCGGACGCCGCTCGCACCCCAGTAGGTCTTGTCGGTCACCGCCGTCGACGTGTTTTCCAGTCGGAAGTCCGGCGTGCAGAGCGCCTCGAACAGCTCGTCGGAGAACTCGCGGGCGTCGATCGCCGCGACACCACGGCGTTGCAGCTCGACGTTGCGCCGTGTCACCAGGAACGTCGCGCTAGCGAGGCGCGCCCGGCGATTGGGGTGACTGCTTCAGCGACGTGGCGCTGGGCAGCCGGTCGGGGTCTGAGTAGGACACCAGCCTCGTCACCTGACCGTCGTGGAAGTGGAAAACGCTCGCACCCCGGGCGCGCAGCTGCTCGAGATCCACTCCGCTCGTCTTGCCGCGCCCGCTGCGCTCGTACAGGACGAGCACGCGCTCGACGTCGAGCGCGTGATACTCGATCGCCTCGATGCTGTACCGCTGCCACAGGCTCACGAAGTCGCGCCACTCGGAGGCCATGCGAGCCAGCCCCTTTCGGGAGCTGGGTTCGGGACCGTCGGCGACCTCCCAAACGATGTCCGCATGCGCCCAATCGTGCGAGCTGAAGTCGCCCCGTTCCCAGGAAACGAAGATCGATTGGGCGAGCTCGAGGTTGGTGGATCCCATGCGACGCAGTATCCCGCGCCAACGAGGTCGGCGAAGAGCCAGCCGGCCCCGGCCATAATTGAGCGATGCCCTCGACGACCAGTCTCACCGAGACCTGGATGCTGGGCGCACTGCGCGTTCCCAATCGCGTGCTGCTCGCGCCGCTCGCGGGAATCGGCAACTGGTTCGTACGCCTGCAGGCCAAGCGCTACGGGGCGGGGATGGCGGTCTCGGAGATGGTCTCGACGCACGCGATCCACTACGGCAACGAGAAGACGTGCGTTGAGATGCTGCGGATCGACCCGCGTGAGCGCGCCGGCGGGCCCGTCTCGATACAGCTGTTCGGCGAGGACCCCGACATCATGCGCGCGGCGGCCGCGCATGTGGCCGGCGTCGGGGCCGATGCGATCGACATCAACATGGGCTGTCCGGTGACCAAGGTGTGCAAGACGGGCGCCGGCGCGGCGATGCTGGCCAACCCCGACCGCGCGGTGGCCGTGGCGCGAGCGGCGGTCGCCGGCGCGATCGGCGAGCGCGGGCCGCTGCCGGTGACCGTGAAGCTCCGGTCCGGCCTACGGGCGGGTGACGTGAGCGGCCTCGAGCTCGCCCACCGTCTCGTGGACGAGGCCGGCGTCAGCGCGATCGCGTTTCACCCGCGCTCGGCGGCCGTCCAGCACAAGGGGACGCCCGATTACGCGCTCGCTGCGCGGCTGGTGCGCACGCTCGACGCGCCGGTGATCCTCACCGGTGGGCTGAACGACGCCGAGCGGGTGCACGAGGCGCTCGAGCTGACGGGGGCGACGGCGGTCATGCTCGCGCGCGGGGCGCTCGGGAACCCGTGGCTGTTCGCCGAGCTGCTCGCCGGGCGCGGGCAGCGGCCATCGCCCGAGGAGGTCGTCGAGGAGCTGGAATGGACGATCGAGCGCGCCGTCGAGCACCTCGGCGAGGCGCGCGCGACGCGCTACCTGCGCAAGTTCTATCCGTGGTACGTGGCCCGGCTGGGCCTCGACGCCACGGACGCCAAGCGTCTGCAGGCCGAGTTGCAGCAGTCCGAGACGCTGACCGTCGTGAGAGGACTGCTCGCGCGGGTGCAGTCGCCGCTGACGCTGGCCGGTTGAGGCTCGATCGGACCGCCTCGAAGGCGTTCTCGACCCTCTTTATCTCCCCGCTATACTGCTGCGCTCCCTGGGGCCGTCCGCCGCGAGTTTCCGCTCGGCAGCGGGAGTTTTTGCCGCTCGACGGCCCGACACGAATTCGCGATCGAGGGCAAATGCCGAAGGACGTCATCCTCACCCCTGAAGGCCTGAAGAAGCTCAAAGACGAACTCGAGCTGCTCTCCACGGAGAAGCGCCGGGAGGTCGCCGAGCGCATCAAGGAGGCTCGCGAGTTCGGCGACATCTCAGAGAACTCCGAGTACGACGACGCCAAGAACGAGCAGGCGATGCTCGAGAGCCGGATCGCGCAGCTGCAGGAGAAGCTGCGCATGGCGACCGTCATCCAGACGGAGGACCTGTCGACCGACGTCGTTCAGATCGGATCCGTCGTGCACGTCAAAGACGAAAAGACGGGCAAGTCGGTCAAGTACACGATCGTCGGCTCGGCGGAGGCCAAGCCCGAGGAGCAGAAGCTCTCCAACGAGTCGCCCGTCGGGCGCGCGCTGATCGGCCGCAAGCGCAACGAGACGGTCGCCGTCAAGGTTCCGCGCGGACCCGCACGCAAGCTGAAGATCACGAAGATCGACGTCGGGCTGAAGTAAGGACGGCCCCGCGTGGCCGGCACCGCCTCCGGGTCATAGAGTAAGCGGGCCCGGATGGCCCGCTGGGGTAACTGCCGTGGCGGCCGGAACGGTCACAAACGTGATTACCTCCGCGGGACGTCCGGTCCCGCGAGATCGACGCGGCGACCTCGTGTCGCCGTCTGGAGCGGAGGCCGGCTCGGCCAGCAGGCCGGATGCCGGTTACAAACGCGATGAACGACACCTCGAACGATCCTCCGAGCGGCGCCCCGTCCAAACACGGCCTCCCCGAGCTGATCGCCGAGCGGCGCGCGAAGGCGGCACGCCTGAAGGACGGTGATCCGGAGTCCTTCCCCTACGCATTCAGGAACGTCGAGCCGATCGCGGACGTGCTGACGCGCTACGAGCACCTCGCCGCGGGCGAGGAGACGGAGGAGCAAACACCGCGTCGCCGGCCGCCTGGCCGCGCGGAGGGGGTCGGGAGGCGCGGCCTTCCTCGACCTCGTCGACCGTACCGGCAAGATCCAGCTGCACGCGCGCCGCGACGTGCTCGGCGACGAGCGCTTCGAGCGCTTGACGTCTCTCGACGTCGGCGACCTGCTGGGCGTCGACGGCGCTGCGCTGCGCTCGCGGCGCGGCGAGGTGTCGCTTCGCGTGGACGGCTTCCAGGTGCTCGCCAAGGCGCTGCGTCCGCCGCCCGACAAACACGCGGGGCTGAGCGACGTCGAGACCCGCTACCGTCGCCGCGAGCTCGATCTGATCGCCAGCGAGGACGCCCGGCGCCTGTTCATCGACCGCGCCAGGATCATCTCGGCGGTGCGCGGCTATCTCGACGGGCAGGGGTTCGTCGAGGTGGAGACGCCGGTGCTGCAGCCTCTGTACGGCGGCGCGCTGGCGAGGCCGTTCACGACCCACCACAACGCGCTCGACCGCGACCTGTACCTGCGCATCGCCACCGAGCTGTACCTCAAGCGTCTGCTCGTCGGCGGCCTCGAGCGGGTGTACGAGCTGGGCAAGGACTTTCGCAACGAGGGCGTCTCGACCAAGCACAACCCTGAGTTCACGATGGTCGAGTTCTACGAGGCGTACGCCGACTACGAGGACGTCGCGGTGCGCCTGGAAGAGCTCGTGCGCTCCGCCGCCTCGGCCGTGTCCTATGCCGGGGAGATCGACTTCGCGGCCAGCTGGCGGCGTGTCGGCTTCATCGAGGCGATCGCACAGGCGACCGGCATCGACCTGGCCGGCGCGCGCGACGGCGACTCGCTGCGCGCGGCTGTCGAGCAGCGCGGGCTGGAGATAGCCACCCACGAGGCGAGTTGGGCGCAGATGGCCGACGACCTGCTCTCCAAGTACGTAGAGCCGAGCCTCGTGCAGCCGACGTTCGTACGCGACTATCCGGTCGAGCTGTCGCCGTTCGCGCGCGAGCACCGCTCGACTCCCGGGCTCGTCGAGCGCTGGGAGGCGTTCGCGGGCGGAATCGAGATCGCCAACGCCTTCTCCGAGCTCAACGACGCCGACGCCCAGCGAGAGCGCTTCGAGGCGCAGCGGACGGCCGCGGCGGAGGGCGAGCAGGAGACGCAGCCCTACGACGAGCTGTTCGTGCAGGCGCTCGAGCACGGCATGCCGCCGGCAGGCGGGGTGGGGCTCGGCGTAGACCGCCTGGTGATGCTGCTGACGGGCCGCGACTCGATCCGCGAGGTTGTCCTGTACCCGGCGATGCGCGACTGAGCGAAAAGCCCTGCTCAGGGCGCGCAGCCGCGGTTGCGCCCTCAAGCTGGCGGCTTACGGTGACGATTGACCCTCACGGGGCCGTGTGGCCGGTTGGTAGACTGCCGATCAGGCCTCGACCCCGCGAAACAGGCCCAGACCAGACCACATAGCTCACTTGAGGCGCCGTCCTCGCAGGAAGGAAAAGTATGTTCGAGCGATTCACAGAACGGGCCCGCCAGGTGGTCGTTCTCGCGCAGGAGGAGGCGCGGACGCTCAAGCACAACTACATAGGCACCGAGCACATCTTGCTCGGCCTGCTTCGCGAGGAGGAGGGCCTGGCTGCGCGGGTGCTGGAGAGCCTCGACATCACCGTCGAGCGCGTACGCGCGCAGGTCGTGCGCATCGTAGGCTCTGGTGAGGAGGTCACCTCCGGGCAGATCCCGTTCACTCCGCGCGCCAAGAAGGTTCTCGAGCTGGCCTTGCGCGAGGCGCTGAGCCTCGGCCACAACTACATCGGCACGGAGCACATCCTGCTCGGGTTGGTGCGCGAGAACGAGGGCGTCGCCGCTCGCATCCTGCTCGACTTCGATGCAGACTCGGAGAAGATCCGCAACGAGGTCATACGCATGCTGTCCGGCCCCGGCGGACGCCGCCAGGGTCAGTCCGGCGGCTCGGGCGCGGGCTCTGGCGCAGGTCCCGGCGAGGGCAAGAAGTCCTCGAAGCTGCTCGATCAGTTCGGGCGCAACCTGACCAAGCTGGCCGCCGAAGGCAAGCTCGACCCGTGCGTTGGGCGCGAGACCGAGATCGAGCGGATCATGCAGATCCTCTCGCGCCGCACAAAGAACAACCCGGTTCTGGTCGGAGAGCCTGGCGTTGGCAAGACGGCGGTGGTCGAGGGCCTGGCCCAGCGGATCACCAGCTCGGACGTGCCCGAGCTGCTGCGCAACAAGCAGATCTACACACTCGACCTGGCCGCCCTGGTCGCCGGCTCGAAGTACCGCGGCGAGTTCGAGGAGCGCCTCAAGAAGGTGATGAAGGAGATCACCCAGCGCGGCGACATCATCCTGTTCATCGACGAGCTCCACAACCTCGTTGGGGCCGGCGCCGCCGAGGGCGCGATCGACGCCGCCTCGATCCTCAAGCCCGCGCTGGCGCGCGGCGAGCTGCAGACGATCGGCGCGACCACGCTCGAGGAGTACCGCAAGTACCTGGAGCGCGACTCGGCGCTCGAGCGTCGTTTTCAGCAGATCCGCGTCGAGGAGCCGACGATCGACCAGACCGTTGAAATCCTCAAGGGCCTGCGCGACCGCTACGAGCAGCACCACAAGGTGCAGATCACCGACGAGGCGCTGCGCGCCGCCGGTGAACTGGCCAGTCGCTACATCTCCGACCGCTTCCTGCCCGACAAGGCGATCGACCTGATCGACGAGGCCGCGTCGCGGATGCGCATCAAGTCGATGACCTCGCCGCCCGCCAACCGCGAGCTCGAGGGCGAGGTCGAGACGACGCGCCGCGAGAAGGAGGCCGCGATCGAGGCGCAGGAGTTCGAGAAGGCCGCCGCGCTGCGCGACACAGAGCGCAAGCTGACGAACAAGAAACGCGAGCTCGAGCAGGAGTGGGAATCGGGCGACACCGCCGATCGACCCTCGATCGGCGAGGAGGAGATCGCCGACATCGTCTCGATGTGGACCGGCATCCCGGTGTTCAAGCTGACCGAGGCCGAGACGCAGAAGCTGATGCGCATGGAGGACGAACTGCACAAGCGCGTGATCGGCCAGCACCCGGCGATCGAGGTGATCTCGAAGGCGATCAGGCGCTCGCGCGCCGGCCTCAAGGACCCCAAGCGGCCGACCGGCTCGTTCATCTTCCTGGGCCCCTCGGGCGTCGGCAAGACGGAGCTCGCGCGCACGCTCGCCGAGTTCCTGTTTGGTGACGACGACGCGATGATCCGCATCGACATGTCCGAGTACATGGAGAAGCACGCGGTGTCGCGGCTGGTCGGCTCGCCTCCCGGCTACATCGGCTACGACGAGGGCGGCCAGCTGACCGAGGCCGTGCGGCGCAAGCCCTACAGCGTGCTGCTGCTCGACGAGATCGAGAAGGCTCACCCCGACGTCTTCAACATCCTCCTGCAGATTCTCGAGGACGGGCGCTTGACCGACGCGCAGGGGCGCACGGTCGACTTCCGCCACGCGATCGTGATCATGACCTCGAACATCGGCGCCGCCGAGATCGCGCGCAACACGCCGCTCGGGTTCGCCGTCTCCGAGGACGAGACGGGCATCACCTACGACGACATGAAGAGCCGCATCATGGGCGAGCTGAAGAAGGTCTTCCGGCCCGAGTTCCTCAACCGGATCGACGACGTGATCGTGTTCCACAAGCTGCAGAAGGACGAGATCAAGCAGATCGTCGAGCTGCTGTTGCTGCGTATCCGCGAGTCGATGGCCGAGCGCGAGTTGCAGCTCGAGCTGACCGGCGAGGCCAAGGACCTACTGGTCGAGAAGGGCTGGGACCCGTCGATGGGCGCGCGTCCGCTGCGTCGCGCGATCCAGCGCTACATCGAGGACCCGCTGGCCGATTTCGTGCTGCGCGAGCAGGTCGATGCCGGGAGCGACGATCGTCGTCGACCCCTCGCCCGACTCCGCGGAGGGGATGTGCGCCTCACGATCGTCAAGCCGAAGAAGCAGAAGACCCCCGTCGGCGTCGGCGCCGAGGGCGGCTCCCCCGAGGAGCTGACCGACGGCGAGGGCGACTCCGGCGAGGACGCCGCCGGCGAGCCCGTCGGCGAGTAGCGCCGGGCGAATCGACGCTGGACCGGCCCCCGGCGGCCGCCCGCGGCGGGCAGCGCCGGGCGAGACCGCGGCGCGGACGCCGCCCCGGCGGGGGCAGGGCAGCTTGCGGCTCCGGCCGCAATCCCACGGGCGCCCCGGGGTGCGATCCTTCGTTGCGTGAGGAGGCCTGCCTCGATCGCGCTGGGGATCACGGCGGCGGTGCTCGTCCTCGCCGCGCCGACGCCCGCGTCCGCAAGGCCCGCTTCGGCGGCTGCGCCCGAAGTCGCATCGGGCGCGAACGGGGCGCCTTCCTCCGCGCCCGAAGCCCCCTCGCCGGCGCCCACGGCGGCTTCCCCACCCTCGCCCGAAGCCGCCTCTCCCGGCCGCTGCACTCCCGGCGCGCACACGCTCGCGGCCTACGGCGAGCGGGTGTACCCCGAGACGGGCGACGGGGGCTACACGAGCGTGCACACCGAAGTGGACCTCCGCTACAGCGCCGCCACGAACAGGTTCCTGCCGGGCAACCACGTCGCGCTGACGGACCGCGCCACGCAGTGCCTGTCGAGCCTCACGCTCGACCTCGAGCCCTCGGCGCTGGGCAGCGACCATCCGGAGCTCTCGGTCGGCTCGGTGACGGTCGACGGCCAGCCGGCGACGTTCTCCTTCGTGCAGCCGACCTACCCCGGCGACCCGCTCGGCCCGGAAGATCCCGACCCGCGCGCCCACGAGGCCTCGCAGAACGTTCCGGTCGGTGGCCCGCAGGACGACCCGCTGCCCCCGGCCTGCAGCCCCGAACTGCCCCGTGAAGGAGCTCCGGTCGAATCGCGCGACGGCACGCAGTGCCCGGCCGACAAGCTGCTGATCACCCCGGGCAGGCCGATCCCCGCCTCGTCGACGTTCGTCGTCGACGTCGCCTACACCGGCCGCCCGGGCCTGCACAGAGACGCCGACGGCGAAGCCGAGGGCTGGTTCCGCGCGCCGGGCGGAGGGCTCGTGGCGACCGAGCCGATCGGCGCGAGCGCGTGGATGCCGCTCAACGACTACCCCACGGCGAAGCCCACGTACAGCTTCCACGAGACCGTCGAGGCCGGCAAGGTCGCGATCGCGAACGGCGTCTTCCAGGGCGTCACGCGCAACCCACCCGACTCCGACTTCCCGGCCGGCTCCGAGACATGGAACTGGGAATCGCCCGCGCCCGTGTCGAGCTATCTGGTGCAGAGCAGCATCGGCAACTACTCGCTGAGCTCGCACGTGGGCGCCGAAGGCGTGACCTACTACCAGGCCCAGGATGAATCGATCCCGCCCGCCAAACGCGCGCGCAACGCCGCGATCCTCGACCAGCAGCAGGAAGTCACCAGCTTCGAGAGCACCTTCAACGGGCCCTACCCGTTCACCTCCGACGGCGCCATCGTGGGCTTTCCCGCGGTGGCCTTCGAGGAGGAGATGCAGACGATGATCTCCTTCAACGACGGCACCGTCGAACTGCCGGTCCTGTGGCACGAGAACATGCACCAGTGGTGGGGCGACAACGTCAGCGAGGCGAGCTACGAGATGACCTTCTTCAAGGAGGGGCTCGCCGAATGGATGGAAAGCTACGTGTTCCCCGCACATACGCTCAAGGGCCGCGAATTCGAGCAGGCTCTGATGGCGACCTTCGACCGCGTCTACGCAGGCGGCGGCAGCTTCTGGACGATCGCGCCCTCGCATCCCTACGCCTACACGCTGTTCGACGGGCCGCCCACCTACGAACGCCCGGCTGCGGCCTACGAGGCGCTGCGGAGGATCCTCGGGCCGAGCAGCTTCGACACGGTGCTGCAGCAGATCCAGCGCGACTTCGGCGGCGCCAACATCTCAGAGCCCCAGCTCGAGGCGGCCTTCGCAGAAGCGCTCCCCGAACAGAGCCCCGCCTGCCGCGCGCGCCTGACGCAGTTCTTCGACGAATGGTTCGACACGGCCTACGCACCCGGCGGCGGCGCGCAGCGCCCGCAGATCACCGGTCCGGGGCTCGAAGGGACGGACTTCTACGCCGCCGCCGGCGGCTGCCCCCGCCACGGCTGAGGGCCTGCTCCGGCGCGCGCGCCCGCAATCGCGACAGGGCCGTCCTCGCGCGCCCGTACTGTGTCAGCCGATGGCTCGCGCCACCATCCCCGTCACCGCTCTCACCCGCTCCGCTTGCCGCGCGTGAGCTCGGCACGTGCCGCGTAGGTCCGTCCACGTCTGCTCCGAGTGCGGGGCGCAGGAGTTCAAGTGGCACGGGCGATGTCCGACGTGCGGCGCGTGGAACTCGCTCGTCGAGGAAGCGCCGCCGAGCGAGCAGCCCGGGTCGCGTCGGAGCGGCGGCGGCGGCGGGCGCGCGCGGCGCCCGACGCTCGCGGCGCGCCCGCTGCGCGAGGTCGGGACGACGCCGCTGACGCGCCTGTCGACCGGCATCGGCGAGCTCGATCGCGTGCTCGGCGGCGGCCTCGTTCCCGGCTCGCTGGTGCTGCTCGGCGGTTCGCCCGGAATCGGCAAGTCGACGCTCACGAACATGGCTTTGGGGCACCTGCAGGAGGCCGGCGTGCGCACCTTGTACGTGAGCGGCGAGGAGTCGCGCCGAGCAGGTGCGCCTGCGCGCCGAGCGCCTGGGCCCGGGCGCGCTGTGCGTACCGATCCTCGCCGAGACCGACCTCGACACGGTGCTCGACACGATCGCCGCCGAAGCCCCGGCCGCATGCGTGATCGACTCGGTGCAGACGCTGGGCTCCGGCGAGCTGTCCGGAGCGCCTGGCTCGGTGGGGCAGGTGCGCGAGGTGGCGGGCCAGATCATGGAACTGGCCAAGGCGCGCGGCACAGCGGTGATCCTGGTCGGCCATGTGACCAAGGACGGCGCGCTAGCCGGCCCGCGTGTGCTCGAGCACCTCGTCGACTGCGTGTTGCAGTTCGAGGGCGAGCGCGAGCGCCCCTACAGGGAGGTGAGAGCGCTGAAGAATCGCTTCGGCTCGACCAACGAGACGGGGTTGTTCGAGATGCGCCAGGGCGGGCTCGTCGAGGTGCTCGACGCCTCCGCTCGGTTCGTCGCGGAGGCCACTCGCGCGCCCGGAAGCGTGGTGCTGGCGGCGATGGAGGGTTCGCGACCGCTGCTCGTCGAGGTGCAGGCGCTGGTCGCGCCATCCGAGCTCGAGCAGCCCCGGCGCGTCGTTTCCGGCCTCGATCGCAATCGCCTGGCGCTGGTGCTGGCGATCCTCGGGCGTCACGGCGGCATCGCCACCGGCGGCTCGGACGTGTTCGTGAACGTCGTCGGCGGGGTGCGTGTGGACGAGCCAGGCTGCGATCTCGCGGTGGCCCTCGCCGTGGCCAGTGCGAGCCGCGGCGTGCCCACGGCTGCGCTCGCCGCCGGCGGGACCCCTCGCGCGTGTTTCGGGGAGCTCGGACTGACTGGCGAGCTGCGTTGGGTCGGCCACCCCGAGCGACGCCTGGAGGAGGCTGCGCGACACGGCTGCACGGAGGTCATCGCGCCGGTCGGACAGCGGCTCTGCCGCGTGCGAGGCGGCGACGCTGCGCGAGGCGCTGGCGCTGGCCCTGCCGCTCGGGTCAAGGGCACCGGCGCGGGCCGCGGCGTGACGGTCGGAACGGCGTGCAAAGCCACCACATGACTCTCCAGCCGCGTGTGTACGAAGCGCTAAAGGAACGCTAAATGCCCTAGAATGAGGGATTGTGGCCCTCAGACCCGGCGAAGATTTCCATACAGAAGTAAGGCCGGAGCCGGGGTTGATGAAGGCTCTGGAGATGATTGCTCCGGGCACGGCGCTGCGCGAGGGGATCGACAGCATCATGCACGCCCGCACCGGCGGCCTGATCCTGATCGGCGAGCCCGAAGACCTCAGCTTCCTCAACTCGGGCGGCCTCAAGCTCGAGATCGACTACACACCCGCGTTCCTGTACCAGGTCGCCAAGATGGATGGCGCGATCGTACTCAACGCGAACGCCACGAAGATCACGATGGCGAACGTGCAGTTGATGCCCGACCCGACGATCCTCTCGCACGAGACCGGGACGCGGCATCGCACGGCCGAGCGTGTGTCCAAGCAGACGGACGCGCTCGTAATCGCGATCTCGCAGCGGCGTGAGGTCGTCTCGGTCTACGTCGACGGCACCAAGTACATCCTCGAGGACATTCCCGTCGTGCTGGCCAAGGCCAACCAGGCGCTGGCGACCCTCGACAAGTACCGCACCCGACTCGACCAGGTCGCGACCAGGCTGACAGCGCTCGAGTTCGAGGGCGGGGTCACGCTGCACGACGTGCTGACGGTGCTGCAGCGCTCGGAGCTGGTGACGCGCATGGCGGTCGAGATCGAGCGCTACATCGTCGAGCTGGGCAGCGAGGGGCGCCTGATCGAGATGCAGCTGGAGGAGACGACGGTCGGCACCGCGGCGGAAAAGGCGGCGCTCGTGCGCGACTACCTGTTCGAGTACTCCGACGAGGCGTTCGCCGCCGGGTTGGAGGAGATCGGTCGGCTCGGCCATCAGGACCTTCTTGACTTCGGGCGGCTCGCCGAGCTGCTCGGATATGACCGCAAGCTCAACACGCTCGACTACCCGGTATCGCCACGCGGCTACCGGGTGCTCGGGCGCATCCCGCGGCTGCCCAAGCTCGTCGTCGCTGAGATCGTCAGCGAGTTCGGCGGCTTGGACGAGCTGCTCGCGGCGACCGACTCTGAGCTCGAGGCGGTTGAGGGAGTCGGGGAGATCCGCGCCAAGGACATTCGCGAGGGCCTGCGACGGCTGCAGGAGATCAACCTCGTGGATCGTTACTTGCAGACTTGAAGAGGCCGTCCGAGGGTCGGCCGGAGACAAAGGAGAACACCATTCCGCCACAAGTAAGCCAAGAGGAAACCCTCGAGGACGAGCTCGAGGTCACGCGTGAAGTCGAGTTCATCGAGTTCGAGCTCGGCGACCATGTCGTCTACCCACATCACGGCGCCGGCAAGGTGCTCAAGAAGGAGGAGATGGAGATGCTCGGCGAACGCCGCGAGTACCTCACAATCAAGATCCTCCACAACGATATGACCGTGCGCGTACCCACCGAGAACGCCGCTCTGGCAGGGCTGCGCAGGGTGATCGACGAGGAGACGGTCAAGAAAGTGCTCGACGTGCTGCGCGACGCGGTCTCGGAGATGCCGAAGAACTGGAACCGTCGCTTCAAGCACAACCGCGACAAGATCAAGACGGGCGACATCTACGAGCTGGCCGAGGTCGTGCGCAACCTGTCTCTGCGCGAGAGCGAGAAGGGTCTCTCCACGGGCGAGAAGCAGATGTTCACGCGGACCAAGAAGATCCTCGCCTCCGAGCTGATGTACGCGCTCGACAAGGACGAGGAAGAGGCCGAGAACTACCTCGACGAGCTGCTCGCCGACTCGGCCAGCAGCCAGATGGCGGGCGCCGCCGCCGACTGACGGGCTTTCGCGCACGCTCCAGCGCCGGGATCACGGCTCGACTGGCGCGTGCGCGACAGTCTTCATGCGATGACCATCGCGCTGATCGTGGCGGCCGGTCTCGGCGAGCGGCTCGGGGCCGATCGCCCGAAGGCCTTTGTCGAGGTCGCCGGGCGACCGATGCTGCAGTGGTCGATCGACGCGCTCGGCGCGATGGACGAGATCGAGCAGGTCGTGATCGCGATGCCGCCGGGCGGGCAGGCGACGATCCCGCTCGCCCTGGCTGGGGCCGGCGACGGCGCCAGCGTCGTGGTGGTCGAGGGTGGCGCGGCGCGCTCGGACTCCGTGCGCAGGGCGCTCGCGGCCGCCGGCGAGGCGACAGCTGGTGCTCGTTCACGACGCCGCGCGACCGCTGCTGACGCCGGCTCTCGCGAGGAGCGTGATCGAGGCGCTCGAGCGCGATCCAGAGCGCGGCGGCGGCGATCGCCGCCGCGCCGGTCAGCGACACGATCAAGCGAGCCGACGAGGCGGGCGCGGTGCACGAGACGCTCGCGCGCGCGAACCTGTGGGCGGTGCAGACGCCGCAGGTGTTCCGGCGTGCGGCGCTCGAGCGTGCGCTCGACGTCCCAGCCGACGTGCTCGCCGCGGCGACCGACGACGCGTGGCTCGTGGAGCGCTCGGGAGCGAGGGTGCTCGTGGTCGACGTGGGCGGCGAGAATCTCAAGGTGACCACGCCGCTCGACCTGGAGATGGCCGCAGCGCTGCTGTCTCGCCGGGCCGGCGGCCGCTAGCGAAGCGTGCTTGAATCGCCGACCGTCACGTGCTCACCGACTACCACCTGCATCTTCGCCCGGACGACCACGACGCCGGCGCGGACCAATACTTCACCAAGGCCAACTTCGAGCGCTATCGCGCCGCCGCGAGCGAGCGCGGCATCGCCGAGCTGGGAGTCTCCGAACACGTCTACCGCTTCGAGCAGGCGCTCGAGCTGTGGCGCCATCCGTTCTGGGCCTCCTACGCGACCGACGACCTCGACTCCTACTGTGCGTTCGTGCGCGAGCAGACCGACCTGCGGCTGGGGATCGAGGCCGACTTCGTGCCGGGCGCGGAGGATCGCATCGCCAACCTGCTGCAGGCCCGCGACTTCGACTACGTGATCGGCTCGGTGCACTTCGTGCGCGAGGGAGCGGTCGACATGGACGACTACAGCGTGTGGGACTCGGGCCGCAGCGTCGAGCAGATCTGGCGGCGCTACTTCGAGACGATCGCGAGTCGGCACGCAGCGGCCTGTTCGACGTGATCGCCCATCCCGACCTGGTCAAGGTATGGGGTCGCGGGCGCCCGCTGCCGGAGGGCGACCTGCGCCGCTACTACGAGCTGGCCGTCGAGGGCATCGCCGAGTCGGGCAGTCGCCGTCGAGGTCTCCACCGCCGGTCTGCGCAAGCCCGTCGGCGAGCTGTATCCCGCGCCCGCGTTCCTGGAGATGTGCCTGCAGGCGGGCGCACCGATCGCGCTGTCCAGCGACGCCCACCGTCCCGAGGACGTCGGCGCCGACTACGAGCAGGCGCTCGAGCTGCTCGAGTCGCTCGGCGTCGGCGAGCTGTGCGTGTTCGAGCGGCGCGAGCGCAGCCTGCGAGCCGATCGGTCCGAGCGAGGCGATCGCGTGACGAGCACGCTCGTCGGCATCGGCTACGACTCCCATCGCCTGGCCGACGGGCGCCGGCTGGTGATCGGCGGCGTCGAGATCGCGTCACGAGCAGGGTCTCGACGGCCACTCCGACGCGGACGTGCTCGCCCACGCGGTGATCGACGCGCTGCTCGGCGCCGCCGGCCTCGGAGACATCGGCGAGCACTTCCCCGACACCGACGAGCGCTGGCGCGACGCCGACTCGATGCAGCTGCTCGCGACGCGTCGTCGCGAGCGTCGCCGAGCAGGGTCTGCGCGTCGTCAACGTCGACTGCACGCTCGTCATGGAGCGCCCGAAGCTCGGACCCCATCGCGAGGCGATCCGCGCAGTCGCTCGCCGCTGCGCTCGAGCTCGACTCGCGGCGCGTCAACGTCAAGGCGAGCACCGGCGAGGGCATCGGCTTCGTCGGGCGCGGCGAGGGCGTCGCCGCGCTCGCCGTCGCCAGCCTGCAGGCGGCGAGCCAGGCGGCGAGCGGAGCGGCCTGATCGAACGCGACCTGCGCGCTAGGGTTGCCGCCCGATGCGCCAGATACGCCTGCACGACACGCGCAGCGGCGAGCTGCTGCCGCTGACGCCCGCCGACCCCGATCGCGTCGGCATCTACGCGTGCGGACCGACCGTCTACAGCCGCATCCACATCGGCAACGCGCGGCCGTTCGTGCGTGTTCAGCCTGCTCAAGCGCTTCCTCGTAGCACGAGGGCTACGGAGTCGACGCTCGTCATCAACGTGACCGACGTCAACGACAAGATCTACGACGCCGCGCGCGCGCAGGGCCGCCCGAGCGCCGAGCTGGCCGCCGAGATGACCGCGCTGTATCGCGCCGACACCGACGCGCTCGGCCTCGGCCGCCCCGACCACGAGCCGCTCGCCTCGCAGACGATCGGGCCGATCGTCGAGTACATCGCCGCGCTGATCGACCGCGGCCACGCCTACGCGGCCGACGGCGACGTGTACTTCCGCGTGCGCTCCGACGACGGCTACGGCAGCCTCTCGCACCGCCGCCCGGACGACATGGACCAGGGCGAGGACGTGCGAGGGCGCCGCAGCGCAAGGAGGATCCGCTGGACTTCGCGCTGTGGAAGGCGCACAAGGAGGGCGAGGACACCGTCTGGGAGTCGCCCTGGGGGCCAGGGCGCCCCGGCTGGCACATCGAGTGCTCGGCGATGGCCGAGCAGCTGCTCGGCGTCGGCTTCGACATCCACGGCGGCGGCTCGGACCTCGTGTTCCCGCACCACGAGAACGAGGCCGCGCAGACGCGCGCGGCGCGCGGGCGCGGAGCTGACCAAGCTGTGGATGCACAACGGCATGATCCAGTTCACGGGCGAGAAGATGGCCAAGTCGGTCGGCAACATCGCGCTGCTGCACGAGGTGCATCGACGCAGTACGGCGCCGGAGGCGGTCGTCATGTACCTGATCTCCGGCCACTACCGCCAGCCGCTGGCCTTCTCGCGAGGCGGCGCTCGAGCAGGCGCAGGCCAACGTGCGACCGGATCCGCGAGGCCGGCAGGCGGCTCGACGCCGGGCGCAGTCGCCGCCCGAGCTCGGCGCGCTGCGCGAGCGCTTCTTCGACGCGCTCGCCAGCGACTTCAACACCGCCGAGGCGCTCGCCGCTGCTCAACGAGTGGATCGCGCGAGGCGAGCGCTGCGCGCGTCGAGGGCCGCCGGCGACGCGCACCTGCGCGAGATGCTCGGCGTGCTCGGCCTCGAGCGCCTGCTCGCCCCGCCCGAGCGCGGCGTCCGGGCGAGGTGCTGGCGCTCGCCGAGCAGCGCGAGCGGGCTCGCGACGAGCGCGACTTCGCAGGCCGCCGACCGGCTGCGCGATGAGATCGCCGCGCACGGCTGGGAGGTCCGCGACGTGCCCGGCGGCTTCGAGCTGCTCGCCGCAGTGATCCTCTACGGGCGCAACCCCGTGCGCGAGGCGCTGCGCGGGCGGCGCGCCGAGCACGTGGGCGAGGTGTGGGCGACGCGATCGCGCCGCGCGCGAGCCGTGGCTGGCGAAGCTGCGACCGTCGCATCGTCGCCGCGCGAGGAGATCGAGCGCCGCTGCGGCTCGAGCGCGCACCAGGGCGTCTGCGCCGAGGCGGGCCCGTATCCCTACGTCGCGCACGACCGAGCTGCTCGCGAGCTCGCAGCCGCTGATCGTCGCGCTCGACCAGATCCAGGACCCACAGAACCTCGGCTCGATCTGCCGCACCGCCGAGTGCGCCGGCGCCGGCGGCGTGGTGATCCCCGAGCGCCGCGCCGCCGAGGTCACGCCGGCGGTCTGCAAGGCGTCCGCCGGAGCCGTCGAGCACCTGCGCATCGCGCGCGTGCGCAACGTCGCCGACTTCCTCGCCGATGCGCGCGCGGCCGGGTG
Source organism: uncultured Solirubrobacteraceae bacterium (assembly GCA_963846205.1). Taxonomy (GTDB): domain Bacteria; phylum Actinomycetota; class Thermoleophilia; order Solirubrobacterales; family Solirubrobacteraceae; genus Palsa-744. The sequence goes on from CAWJVB010000009.1 coordinate 691,427, forward strand.
CTGGTGCTACGGGGCGAGCGCCGGTCGCGCCGGCGGCCCCCGCTCGCGCGAGAAGCACGGGCCGGTCGCCTACGACGCGCCCGACTACGCCGGCTCGGGCGTCGTGCTCGTGCTCGGCAGCGAGGGCGAGCGGGCTGCGCCCGCGCGTGGCCGGCGCCTGCGACGAGCTGATCGCGCTGCCGCTGCACGGGCGCATCGAGTCGCTCGGCGTCAGCGCCGCCGCCGCGGCGATTCTGTACGAGATCTTGCAGAGCCGGCAACGCGGTCTTGACAACTCTCCATAACTGTGCGAGGCTCGCGCCGACATAACGCTGTACCTAAGGTTGAAGAAGCCTAAGGAATACATAGCTTTGGCGCCAGGGGAGGAGTGCGCCACTGAGCAAATTGCGCGCCTGCCACGGTGGGAGGGCACAGGAAAGGATCTGCTCGTGGCACGAATCTCCCAGAACCCTCAACTCTGAACCTAAGGTCGATGATGGGTTCCTGATCGCCCTCGCGAAGCTGGGCGATCGCAATGCTTACGACCGGCTGGTCAGGCGCTACCACGGTTTCGTGCGTCTGAAGGCCTCGTCGTACTTCCTCGCAGGAGGCGACTCCGAAGACCTCATTCAGGAGGGTCTGGTCGGCCTCTACAAGGCGATTCGCGACTTCCGCACCGATCGCGAGTCGAGCTTTCGCAACTTCGCCGAGCTGTGCATCACGCGGCAGATCATCACGGCCGTGAAGACGGCCACGCGCAACAAGCACACGCCGCTGAACCAGTACGTGTCGTTCTCCTCGACGCCGGCGGGCGCGGGCGACGACGTGCCCACGCTCGATCAGATCCTGCCCGGATCGACCGTGCACGATCCCGTCAACCAGGTGATCTCCTCCGAGGAGCTGCGCTCGCTCGTCGGGTGCCTGTCGAGCGCGCTGTCGGAGCTCGAGAGCCGGGTGCTGTCGCTGTACCTCGACGGCTACTCCTACGAGCAGGTCGGCGAGCGGCTCGGCGTGCGACACCAAGACCGTCGACAACGCGCTTCAGCGCGTCAAGCGCAAGGTCGGCGCGCACCTGCAGGCGCGCGCCGTCGCAGCTTGAACGCGACCCCGTTCCCTCGTCGCGGCGATGAGCCAGCGGCCGCCGCAGCAGCGGCCGCTGGCTGCAGCTGCCTACAGCTGGCCTTCGCTGGGCAGTTTCGAGTTGCCCGGCGCCTCCGGCCGCAGCGCTGCCGCCGGCGCGGGCGTCACGTTCAGTTCAAACGGCGCACCCGCGGCACCCTGATTGCCAGGATCGCCGGGGACCATCACGCGCAGGCGCCTGGAGCCCTGCGAGTTGAACGTGTGCACGATCGAGAACGGCGCCGCTTCGCCCGACTTGGCCGGAGCGCCCACCGTCCCCACGTCGAACACCTCCCAGCCGAGCTTGGACGGTCCCTGGCGCTCCAGGTACACGGCATGCCCGGCCAGCGCCGGCAGCACCGAGCCGGACACGGTCAGCGGCTGTCCAGCCTGCAGGGTGCTCGGCGTCGCCCCGACCGTCAGCGCGTATTTGACGCCCTCGAACAGGACCGAGGACACCGTCGTGCCACTGCTCACCTCGTAGAAGGTGTTGGCGAGCGGCGTCTGCGTGAATTCGTAGGAGCCGCCCGGCCCGGTCTTGGCGTTGGCGACCGGCGCGAAGCTCGCGGCCCTGCCGCGCGCCAACAGCGTCACAGGGGTGCCCGTCGCAGCTCCGGCCACTTCGCCCTTGATCGCCACCGACTGGCCGTAGGACGCCGGGTCGACCGTGCTTTCCAGCTTCAGGGCAGGGTTCTGTGCCTGGGAGATCTCATACGAGGTCGGCGAGGTCGCGGCCGGGGCATTGATCTTGTGCGGGTGCACCACCACGCGGATGTTCGCGTCGCCCGGAATCAGGAACTTGTGCACGATCGCGTACTTGCCGAGAGCGTCGACGGTGCTCCTGTCGATGGCGCGCCATTCTTCGGTCGAGGTATTGAACTCGCGCTGCAGCACGACCAGGGCGCCGGCGTCGAGCTTGCTGACTTCGCCGGCGAACGTCACGCGGTTGTTCCTCGCCAGCCCGCGTCCGCCAGCCGCGAACAGCTGTGCGCCTTCGCCGGGTGTCGGCGGCGTCGCGGCGATCGGCGCAGCCACCCTGATCCTGCGGTGAGCGCTCTGCGCCCCTTCGGAGACGGCGTAGAAGAGGCTGTTGGTGTCGAAGACCGGCGGCGTCAGCTGGAACGCGCCGACACGGCTCGTCGGCGGGCCGGTCACTTCGGTCGTCGCCGTGCCGACGGATGTGAAGCCCGGCTTCGGTTCGGACTGCTCGTAGACGGTGACCTGCCGGCCAGCGGGGTTGACGCCACGCGGGCACGTGAGCGTCCCGAAGATGGTTACCGGTTCGCCCATCACGATCGGGCTCCTGGGCGTTTCCAGGCGGATCACGCAGGGCCGGTTGGTGGCCAAGCGCCGCGCGTGCAAGCGCGCCGAAGCCCACCCCGGCGTGATTGCCAGCGCCGTAGCGGCGAGGGCCGAGACGGCCGAGATCATCCTCACTGAACGCATTGCGCGGCCTCCTTTGTCGATGTCTTGTTTGGCCGGTTCGCGAGCCGGCGCGTGGCTCCGTGCCTGACGGGCACGTGACTGCAGCAGTAAACCCGGATGCCCTCGCGACGATGCGGTGCCGGGTCTCGTATATTCGGCCGGAAGTATTCGCCCGGGAATGCGTCGATACGATTTGTTTGGGCGCGAAGAAAGTGGGTATTCCACAGGCGTCGAGGCGTAGGCCAACCGCGGGGTTGGGGGATCGGAGAAGGAGGGGTCGATGACCGGGGTCAAGTCCGTTCGGGCGCAGCTGCTGGGAGCTGCGCTGCTCACGTGCGTCTGCGCAGCGCTGACGCCGACGGTCGCCGTGGCCGCTGGAGGCCCGACGAACACCTCGCCGCCGAGCATCTCCGGGCTGGCCCGCGACGGGCAGCGTGTGACGGTCGACAGGGGCGCCTGGAGCGGGTCGAAACCGATCGCCTACTCCTACCACTGGGCGCGCTGCGACGCCTCGGGCGAATCCTGTACGAGCATCGCCACCGCCGCCAGGTCCAGCTACAAGCTCGCGCACGAAGACGTCGGACACACGCTGCGAGCCACCGTCACGGCTGTCGATCCCACCGGCGAAACGAGCGCGACGACCCAGCAGAGCGAGGTCGTCGTCGCCGCCGCGCTGTCTAAGGCTCGGCCGCCGAAGATCACCGGAGTGCCAAGGATGGTCAGCTGTTGACGGTCAGCAACGGAACTTGGAAGGGGACTCCGCCGCAGTCTTTCAGCTACCAATGGCGAAGCTGCTACAAGAAAATCTGCTCGAACATCCCCGGCGCGAACGGGGCGAGCTTCCGCGTCGCGAGCGCTCAGATCGGCGATGACCTCCGCGCCGTCGTCACCGCGACCAACGCCGTCGGCGAAGCCAGCGCGACCTCGGCGGCCACCAGGCGGATCACCGTCGGGTCGCCGGTCAACCTGGGCGCTCCCGCCATAACCGGAAGCCTGCAGGAAGGGCAGGTGCTCAACGCGAGCACCGGAGAATGGGCCGGAACTGCCCCCATCTCGTTTGCCTATCAGTGGCTGCGCTGCTCGATCTCCGGCGGCGGATGTCAGGAAATCGCGGGCGCGACGGGCTCGGAATACACGGCCACGGCCGACGACCTGGCGAGCAACCTAGCGGTCGTCGTGACCGCCTCCAACGCTCAGGGCTCGGCGAGCGCCAGCTCGCCGAAAGCCAGCCGATCCTCGGCATCCTGCCGAGCAACACGATCGCGCCGACGATCTCCGGGCTGCTGCAGGAAGGGCAGCTGATCAAAGTCGTCACGGGGGTGTGGTCGGGCACCGAACCTATCGCCTACGAATACCAGTGGCAGCTTTGCAACGCGCTCGGCAAAGCCTGTGAAGAAATCAAAGGTGCGACGGGCTCGAGCCTTCCACTCGGCGTTGGCGACATCGGCAAGACCCTCGACGTCGTCGTGACCGCCACCAACTCGGCGGGCTCTACGTCGGTGACGACCGCAGCGACCGAATTGGTCGCCGGGATCCTGCCGAAGAACACGTCGCGCCCTCGATCTCCGGGCTGCTGCAGGAAGGGCAGCTGCTCAAAGTCGCTCACGGGCAGCTGGTCGGGCACCGAACCGATCGAATATGAATACCAGTGGCAGCTGTGCAACGCGCTCGGCAAAGCCTGTGAAGAAATCAAAGGCGCGACGGGGGCGAGCCTTCCCCTCGGCGTTGGCGACATCGGCAAGACGCTCGCCGTCGTGGTGACCGCGACCAACGTCGCCGGCTCGACCTCGGCGACCAGCTCGGTCACTGGGCTGATCGAAGGCATCCTGCCCAAAAACACGACGCTGCCCTCGATCTCGGGGGTGCTGCAGGAAGGCCAGCTACTGAGCGTCACGCCCGGCGGCTGGTCGGGCAGCGAACCGCTCGAATACGAATACCAGTGGCAGCTGTGCAACGCGCTCGGCAAAGCCTGCGAAGAAATCAAAGGGGCGACAGGGACGAGTCTCAAACTCGAACCGAGCGAGATCGGCAAGACGCTCGACGTCCTCGTGACCGCCAACAACGTCGCCGGCTCGAGCACCGCGACCACGTCGGTGACCGGCCTGATCGCCGGGATCCCGCCGAAAAACAGCTCGCTTCCGACGATCACCGGCGGGCTCGTGAAAGGCCAGCTGCTGACGGCTTCGCCCGGGTCCTGGACGGGCAGCGAACCGATCACATACAGCTACCAGTGGCAGACGTGCGGCGTGCTCAAAACGGAATGCAAAGACATCTCCAAAGCGACCGAATCGCTGCTCCAACTCGGACTGGCGGAGGTTGGCTTGACGGTCCGCGTGATCGTGACGGCGACCAACGCCGCGGGCTCAGCTGCGGCCGGCTCCGCCATCACAGGCCTGATCGCCGCGCTCTGAGCCGGTAGCTAGGAGCTCGTCGGGTCGCGCCGGCTCCAGCGCGTCGCCCACTCGTCGATCGGGGCCAGCGCCTGCAACAGGCGCTGGCCCTCCTGGGTGAGCTCGTAGCCATTTGGGTCGCCCGGCGCGAGGATGCGCGCCTCGCGCAGCTCGCGCAGGCGTTCGTTGAGCACGCTCGAGGAGATGTTGCCGCAGCGCAGTTGCAGGTCGCGAAAGCTGCTCGCGGGCTCCTCGCGCAGCTCCCACAGGATGCGCAGCACCCAGCGCCGTCCGAGCAGGTCGAGCAGCGCCATCACCGGCCGTCCGGTTCGCGAGCCGCGCACGGGGCGACCGGGAAGCGGGATGCGCGGCGCGCGCCTCACGATCGGCACACGCCCACCCGAGCTGTGAGCGCCGTCCACACGCGGCGCCATCATCGCACGCGCGCGGCCTGCTGCTCGGCTCAGGAACGCCTCGAGCAGCGAGTTGTAGGGCTGGCCGGTCGCAGGGATCGTGTGGCCCCGCCCGGCGACCGTCTCACGGCGCGCGCCCAGGCGCGTCGGCGAGCACGTCGCAGACGGCCTCGAACACCGGCGAGTGCCCGCCCGAGATCGACGAGCTTGGCGAACGGCGCTGCGCGCAGCGGGCTCGAGCGGCGGGTCGGCCTCCCACGGCGGCCGTTCGCTCATGCACAAGCGCGCGCCGCGCAGCAGCTCGCCGCTCAGCTGCGGCGGCGTCGCGTGCGTCGAGCCGACGCCGCCGCGAAACGCGCGCAGGAAGTCGAGCGGCTCGAAGCTGTCGGCGCGCGCGTACAGCAGCTCGCCGGCCGCGATCTGCGCGTCGACATCGCGGGTTGCCGGCTGCCACGCGCATGCAGCCCGGCTCGGAGACCGTCAGCGAGCAGCACGGCCTGCGGGCGCAGCGCCGCCGCGTACAGCGCGATCACGGCGCCGTAGGAGTGCCCGACCAGATGCGCGCCGTCGCCCAGCAGCTCGGCGAACAGCGGCGCCTCGGCCTCGAAGTCGCCGCGCTCCAGCGCTGGGCTGGCGGCGAAGCCGGGCCTGTTGGCCAGCACCAGCGTCCAGCGCTCGGCGAGCGGCAGCTGGTGCTGCCAGGTTCGCTCGGCGCCGACCACGCTGCCGTGGACGAGCACGACCGGCGGCCCGCTGCCGTGGCGCGCGACGTCGAGGTCGGCGGCAGTGAGGGCTGCGCCCGCGGTCGGCGCCACGCCTGCGCTCGGCGTTGCCCCGCGGTCGGCGCCGCGCTCGCGCCGCGCCGCGCCGGCGCGCCGGCCCGTCCGATCCTCGTTGGCTGCTGCCATCGCGCGCCCGTCCCGCCGCTGCGGTTCGTCCCCGCTAGCGGCGCTCGCTGCCGAGCGTGAGCTGTGACAGCGACGCCGCGCCGTCGACCGCGATCGTCTGGCCGCTGACCTGCGCGGCGCCGTCGCCGGCCAGGAACGCGACCGACGGCCGCGATCTCCTCCGGCTCGACCAGTCGGCCCGACGGGAGCAGCGCGCTCGCGCGCTCGCGCACCTGCTGCGGGCATCGCCAGCACCTGCTCGGTGGCCACGAGCCCCGGCAGCACCGCGTTGACCGTGATCCCGCGCGCGGCGTTCTCCACCGCCAGCGTTCGCACCATGCCCAGCTGCCCCGCCTTCGACGCCGCGTAGGCGACCTGTCCCGGCAGCCCCGCCGAGCGCGGCCACGCTGGAGATCACGACGATCCGCCCGAAGCGCCGCTCGCGCATGCCGCCGAGGCACGCCTGCACGGTGCGAAAGGCGCCGGTCAGGTTGACGTCGATGTCGCGCTGCCACTGCTCGGCGGTCATCCTGTGCGCAGGCGCGATCGTCGTCGTGATGCCGGCGTTCGCGACGCACACGTCGATGTCCTCGAGCGGCGGGAACGCGTCGTGCGCGACGTCGAGCGCGATGTCGCAGCCCTCGCGCAGGTCGAGCGTCACGACCTCGAGCCCGTCCGCGGCAAGACGCTCGCGCGATCGCCGCGCCGATCCCGCGCGAGCGCGCCGCGTGACAGCGCCTTGCGGCACGCCGACTCGGTCACAATGGGCCCCCTTTCACCATCGAAGGAGGAGACGATGACAGACCGCTGGTTTTCCGAGCACGAGCTCGAGCAGCTGTCGCGCCCGACGATGGACCGCGCCGTCGAGGCGATCGACGCCGGCGAGCTGACGAGGCGCGGCGCCTGTGCCTCGAGATGAAGCACGAGTGGCAGATGCTGCACGACCTGATGGCCTCGGGCGTGCTCGACCTCGTCTCGTTCATCCAGCAGCGCCTCGGCGACGAGGGCGTCGAGGAGGCGTGGACCGAGAGCATGGGGCGCGGCTGGCGCCGCCATCACGACGCGATCGTCGCGCTCGACCGGCGCCAGCTCGTCGAGCTGCTCGCCGCCACCTGGCGTGCGCACTCCTGCTCGGGCGTCGGGCCCAACCCGGGCAGCTTCACGATCACCGAGGACGACGAGAAGGTGACGTTCACGATGAACCCGTGCGGGTCCGGCCAGCGGCTCGTGCGCAACGGCGCCTACGAGGGCCTGCCCGACGGCGGTCGGCACGCGCGAGGCGCACGACTGGTCCTTCGGGCGCAAGGGCTTTCCGCTGTACTGCACGCACTGCAGCTTCATGAACGAGTCGATGCCGATCCAGTGGTCGGGCTATCCGCTGTATCCCTCCGACCCGCCCGAGGACTACTCGAAGGATCCGTGCACGTGGTACTGGTACAAGGACCCCGACGACGATCCCCGAGCGCCACTGGCAGCGCTACGGCGCGAGCAAGCCCGGCCGCCGGGCGAACGTGAAGGCGGCGATCGATGACGTAATTCGTTCACGGGACGATCACGTTGGCCGGGTCGGGCTGCTCGTCGGGCGGCGCCTGGCTGTAGTCGCCGAACGGTCCGTCGCGCTGGGCGACCGCCGCATGCACGCCCTCGCGCTCGGCCAGCTCGATGAAGCGCTCGGCATCGGGCGTGTTGCGCATCAGCCCGTCGAGCATCGGCCCGAGCAGCTGCGTCGATGCGAGGCCCATGTTCTCGTAGGCCTGGTTGACGATCAGCTTCATCGCGCTGAGCTGGGACAGCGGGATCGCCGCGAGCTGCTCGGCGCGCTCGCGCACCTCTGCCTCCAGCCGCGCGAACGGGACGGCGGCGTTGATCAGCCCGGCCTCCACCGCTTCCAGGCCCGACAGCGGCTTGCCGGTGAGCGCGTACTCCTTGGCCTTGCGTCAGCCCCAGCCGGTACAGCCAGATGCCTGTCAGGTAGCAGCCCCACATGCGCGAGTAGGAGGTGCCGATGCGCGCGTCCTCGCTGGCGACACCAGGTCGGCGCACAGCGCCATGTCGCTGCCGCCGCCCACGCACCAGCCGTGGACCTGCGCGATCACCGGCTTCGGCGAGCGCCACAGGCTCATGAACTTCGGGCACCGGCGCCGAGCGCCTGCGAGGTCGCCATCGACGAAGTCCTTGCCCGGATCCCACGCGCCGTCGGTCGTGAGCGCCTCATCCCAGTGATGAAAGCCGCCGCCGAAGTCGAAGCCGGCGCAGAACGAGCGCCCGGCGCCGCGCAGCACGATCACCTTGACCTGCTGCGTCGGCGATCGCCGCGTGCACCGCCGCCTCGATCTCGTCGGGCATCGGCGGAACGATCGTGTTCAGCCGCTCGGGCCGGTTGAGCGTGATCGTCGCGATCGCGCCGTCGCTGTCGTACAGCAGCGTCTCGTAGGACATCTGGCCTCCTCGGAGTAGAACGGCGGCCGGGCGGGCAGTCATCCTCTCGACGATGTCATTCCCGGACCTTCGCGGCGATGCTATTGCGCATCGAGCCGCGCACGGGCGCTTCGCGCGCAGTCCAAGCCGCACAGCGCCATTTTGGACTCCGGTCCAGCGACGCAGGCGTCCGCTGCGAACACAATTGCAGCATGGCCCAGACCGCTGCAGCGGAGCCGATCGCTCGCGGCCCTGCCTTCGAGGAGCCGACGCCGCCGGCGCGGCGCCGAGGCGCGCCATTCGAAGAGGGCGCCGCCAGCGGAGCGCACGCGACCGAGGCCGACCGGCTGCTGCACGACGCGCTCGATGACGCTCGAGCTGACGAGCTGAGCGCGGCCGTCGCGCGCGACGCGAGCGAGCGCGGCATCTGCTTCGGCACCGCCGACGGGCGAGCAGGAGTTCCGCATCGACCCGGTGCCGCGGCTGATCGGCGCCGAGCAGTGGTACGGGCTGTCGGTCGGCGTCGCCCAGCGCGTGCGCGCGCTCGAGCTGTTCGTGCGCGACGTCTACGGCCGCGCGTCGGATCGTGCGCGACGGCGTCGTCCCCGAGCGCGCGATCAGCGGCGCCGAGCACTTCGAGCCGCTGCTCGACGGTCTCGGCGAGCACATGCGCTCGTGGATCACGGTCGCCGGACTGGACATCGTGCGCGACAGCGACGGCACGTTCAAGGTGCTCGAGGACAACCTGCGCACGCCGTCGGGCATCGCCTACGCGGTCGCCACGCGCGAAGTGCTCGAGCGCCCACCTGCCGCCGCCCGGCGGCATGCGCGTGCGCTCGCTGCACGAGCGCCTTCGCGACGCTCGGCCAGGCGCTGCGCGGCGCCGCGCCCGGAGGCGCCGACGAGCAGCCGTCCGTCGTGCTGCTCAGCGACGGCGAGCGCAACTCCGCGTTCTTCGAGCACCGCACGATCGCCGCGCGCGCTCGGCTCCCGCTCGTGCGCCTCGAGCAGCTGTCGGTTCGCGGCGGGCGGCTGCTCGCGCGGCTGCCCGACGGCGAGCGCGCCGTCGACGTCGCTCTACCGTCGCACCGACGAGGACCGCCTGCGCGACGAGCGCGGCCGGCCGACGCGATGTCGCGCGCCTGCTGCTCGAGCCCGTGCGCGCCGGCACGCTCGCCTGCGTCAACGCGTTCGGCACCGGCGTCGCAGACGACAAGCTGCTGCACGCGCTACGTCGAGGACATGGTCCGCTACTACCTCGGCGAGGAGCCGCTGCTGCGCTCGGTGCCCGACCTACGACCCGGCGCAGCCCGAGATGCTCGAGATGATCCTCGAGCGCATCGACGAGCTCGTGATCAAGCCGCGCAGCGGCCACGGCGGCTACGGCGTCGTGATCGCCCGCACGCGCGGCCCGAGGACGTGCGCAAGGCCGCCGCCGCGCTCGCAGCGATGCGCCCGAGCGCTTCGTCGCGCAGGAGATGGTCATGCTCTCGCGCCATCCGACCGTCGTCCGGCGGCGCGCCTCGAGCCGCGCCACATCGATCTGCGCCCGTTCGCGATCGCCTGCGGCGAGGACGTGCACGTGCTGCCCGGCGGGCTCACGCGGGTCGCCTTCGACGCCCGGCGCGCTCGTCGTCAACTCCTCGCAGAACGGCGGCAGCAAGGACACGTGGGTGCTGCGATGAGCAAACTGCGCGAGAGTCCGGTGGACGGGAGGTGAGGGCATGAGCAGGCCGGTGATCGGCGTGACGGTCTCGGAGATCCGCCAGAAGGAACACGTGCAGAGCGTGCGTGCACGGCGAGCCCGACGCAGACCGAGATGACGCTGGGCCTCTCCTACATGCGCGCCGTCGAGATGGCCGGCGGGCTGCCCGTCGCGCTGCCGCCGCTGACGACCGAGAACGTCGACGCGCTGCTCGACCACCTGTCCGGGCTGCTGCTGACCGGCGGACCCGATCATCGATCCGTCCAGCTACGGCGCCGCGCCGCACCCCGAGCTCGGCCCGATCGACCCCGTCGTCGACGCCTTCGAGCTCGCTCTGACCCGCCACGCCTACCGCCGCCGCATGCCGATCCTCGGCATCTGCCGCGGAGCGCAGCTGCTGAACGTCGCCTGCCAGGGCACGCTGCACCAGCACGTGCCGGACCTCACCAACGGCACCGTCGAGCACCGCCAGTCGGAGGTCGGCACGCGCACCAGCCACGAGGTGCGCGTCGCGCCGGACTCCAGCCTCGCGCAGACGACCGGCGGCGGCCCGGTCAAGGTCAACTCGTTCCACCACCAGGCGATCGACCGCCTCGGCTTCGGCCTGCGCGCCGTCGCCTGGTCTGAAGACGGGCTGATCGAGGCGATCGAGGAGCAGGACGGGCGCTTCGTGCTCGGCGTGCAGTGGCACGCCGAGACGCTCGTCGCGGACGCCGAGCAGCTGTCGCTGTTCGAGCGCCTCGTCGAGGCGACCAGGCACCCGGTCAGGCCGCCCCGCGCGAGCGCCTCAGCGAGCGCGCCCAGCCCGGCGATCGCGGCGAGCAGGAGGACTCCGGTGCCCATGCGGTCTAGCGCCCGTTCCTCGCCGACGGCCCGCCGGCGACGGCCCGCCGGGCGGTCGCGCATCGCGCGCCCGCGACGCCCGCGCGAGCGCTCGCGCGCGCGATCGCCGCGCCCGCCGACGCGGCGCGCTGCGCCGCGCACCGTCCAGCCCGGCGCCTGGTCGCGCTGGGCGCCGACGCCGAGAGCCGCGTGGACGGTCGGCGTCGAGGAGGAGGTGATGCTGCTCGACCCCTCCGACTGGGCGCTCGCCTCGCAGGCCGACGCCGTCATGTCGCGGCTGACCGGCGAGCTCGCCTCGCACACGAGCACCGAGACGCACGGCTCGGCGCTCGAGCTGCGCACCGATCCGCACGCGACCGTCGCCGCCGGGCTCGCGCAGCTCGAGGAGCTGCGCGGCGACCTCGCGCGCGAGCTCGCGCCGCTCGGCCTGCGCGCGGCCGTCGCCGGCTTGCACCCGTTCACGCTGTGGCAGGACACGCAGATCTCCGACGGCGATCGCTACCGCTTCCTGTACGGCTCGATGCGCGAGCTCGCGCGGCGCGAGCCGACCTTCGCGCTGCACGTGCACGTCGCGGTGCCCGACCCCGAAAGCGCGGTGCGCGCGATCAACCGGCTGCGCTCGCACCTGCCGCTGCTGCTCGCGCTGTCGGCCAACTCGCCCTTCTGGCAGGGACGCGAGACCGGGCCTCGCCTCGACGCGCACGCCGCTGTTCCAGGCGTTCCCGCGCGTCGGCATCCCGCGCGCCTTCCTCGACTACGACGACTACGTCTCGACGATCGACCTGCTGCTGCGCTGCGAGGCGTTTCCCGAGCCGACGTTCCTGTGGTGGGACGCTCGCCTGCAGCCGCGCTTCGGCACGATCGAGGTGCGCATCATGGACGCGCAGACGACGGTCGCCGACTCGGCCGCGCTGACGGCGCTCGTGCAGTGCCTGGTGCGCCTCGAGGCCAGCGACGAGGGCTCCGGGGCCGATCCCGTGATCGACCTGCCCGAGGTGCTCGCCGAGAACCGCTTCCTCGCCGCGCGCGACGGCGCACGAGGCGAGCCTGATCGACGCGCGCCTGGGCCGTCGCACGCCCGTCTCCGAGGTGCTCGAGTCGATGCTCGAGCGCTGCACGCCGCACGCCGAAGAGCTCGGCTGCCTGGAGGAGCTGCAGTGGACGCGCAACCTCGCCGCCACGCCGCGACCCGCGCGCCAGCTGGACCTCGCGCGCGGCCCCGACAAGCTGCCCGGCCTCGTCGAGGCGCTGTCCGCCCTGTTCTGAGCGAAACTACGGGGCGTGCGTGCACTTGTGCAGCGCGTCTCGCGCGCCAGCGTCGACGTCGGCGAGCGCCGCGTCGCCGAGGTCGGCGCCGGGCTGCTCGTGCTGCTCGGCATCGCTCGCGACGACGACGCCGACGCCGCCGACCGGCTCGCCGAGAAGGTGCGCGCGCTGCGCGTGTTCGAGGACGCCGACGGGCGCATGAACGATCCGCTCGGCGACCGCGAGATCCTGTGCGTCAGCCAGTTCACGCTGTACGGCGACACGCGCAAGGGCAACCGCCCGAGCTTCGTCGCGGCGGCGCCGTCGCAGCAGGCCAGCCGCTGTACGAGCGCTTCTGCGAGCGCGCCGGCGCCGCGCGCGGGCGAGTTCGGCGCGCACATGCGCGTCGAGCTCGTCAACGACGGTCCCGTAACGTTGCTGGTCGAGGCATGAGCTCCCGCGCGAGCGCGCCGTCCGACGCCGCCGTCGTCGAGGCGCCGGCGCCACGGACGTGCGGCTGTACGTGATCCCCGGCTCGCACGCCTGTCGCAGCGCGATGCTGATGCTCGCGCACAAGCGCGTCGCCTACCGGCTCGTCGAGCTGCCCACCGGAGCGCACCCGCTGCTCGTCCGCGTGCTCGGCTTTCCCGGCCACCGCACCCCGATCCGCGACGTCGACGGGCACACACCGCGCAAGCTCGCGATGCTCGATCGGATGGGAACCGTGCCGGCGCTGCGCTTCGGCTCCGAGCGCGTGCAGACCAACCTGCAGATCGCGCGGTTCCTCGAGTCGGGTGGCGCCCGAGCCCGCGCTGTTCCCGGCCGATCCCGAGCGCAGGCGCGCCGTCGAGCAGGCCGAGCGCTGGGGAGATGAGACCTTTCAGATGGCCGCGCGCCGAATCACGATCATGGGGGCGCTGCGCGGGCTCGACGAGCTGCGCGAGCGCGGCGGCGACGGGCGCCTCGGCCCGCTGCTCGTACGCAGCGACGCGCTGCGCGCTCCCGTCAACGCCGCCAGCGCGCGCATGTTCCAGGCCGACGCGCGAGCGCGAGGCCGGCGCATCTGGACCAGCTGCCGGCGATGCTCGACCAGATCGACGCGTGGATCGCCGAAGGCGTGCTCGACGGCCCGCAGCTGAACGCAGCCGACTTCATGATCGCGCCGAGCCTCGCCCTGATCGCCTACCGCGTCGACCTGCGCGAGCAGATCGAGGCGCGGCCAGCCGGCGCGCTCGTCGAGCGCGTGCTCCCGCAGCCGGCGAGCCGGCGCCGCTAGGCCGTGACGGCCTGCGTGCTCGCCGCGTCGGTGGCGGCCGCGGCCATCGGCTCGGCCAGCGCGCGCCCGTAGCGGATCAGGTCGGCGGCGCGCTCGGCCACCGCGATCGTCGGCGCGTTCGTGTTGCCGCGCGGCACCGCCGGCATCACCGACGCGTCGACCACGCGCAGGCCCTCGAGGCCGTTCACGCGCAGCTGCTCGTCGACGACGGCGTCGGCGTCCTCGCCCATGCGGCAAGTGCCGACCGGGTGGTAGACGCCGAAGGTCGTGCGCGCGACGTGCGCGCGCAGCGCCTCGTCGCTGTCGCCCTCGCGGCGTGTTGAACGGCTCGGCCGCGTACGGCTTCATCGCCGGCTGCCCGCAGATGTCGAGCGTCAGGCGCAGGCCCGCGAGCATGCGCTGCATGTCGTCGCCGGCCGTGTAGAACGCGTTGTGGATGATCGGCTTGGCCGTGGGGTCGTTGGAGGCCAGGCGCACGCGAGCCGCGGCTGTGTGGCGTGAGCAGGCACGGCGAGACCCAGATGCCGTGCTGCCTCGGGGTCGCTCATCCCCTCATCGACGATGTGCACGGGAGCGAAGTGGAACTGCGTGTCCGGGCGCGGGCGCACCCGCGCCGACGCGAGCGAAGGCGCCCGCCTCGGCGAGGTTCGACGCGAACGGCCCCGTCTGCGTCGCTTCGTACTCCTCGAGCGCCGGCGGCTCGAGCGCCAGCAGCAGGCTCTCCGCCTCCGGCGTCGTCCACACGAGCTGCGCGGCCGCGTGCTCGGACAGGTTCTCGCCGACTGCCGGCTGGTCGAGCAGCACCTCGATTTCGCGCATCATCAGGTGTTCGGCCGGGCCGACGCCCGAGAGCATCAGCAGCTGCGGCGAGTTGTAGGCGCCGCCGCACAGGATCACCTCGCGCTCGGCGCTCAACTCCTGCTGCTGCCCGAGCTGGCTTGCCTGCACGCCCGTCGCGCGCGTGCCGTCGAACAGCACGCGATGCACGTGCATGTACGGCATCACGGTCAGGTTCGTCGCGCTCCATCGCCGGGCGCAGGTAGGCGACCGCGGCGCTCGCGCGCATGCCTCCGCGCTGGGTCACCTGGTACAGGCCGACGCCGTCCTGCTGATCGCCGTTGAAGTCGTCGTTGCGCGCCAGCCCGGCCTGCTCGCCGGCGTCGACGAACGCGCTCGACATGCGGTTGCCCGAGCGCCCGTCGCTGACCGGCAGCGGGCCGCCCACGCCGTGCCACTGCGAGGCGCCGCGCTCGTTGTCCTCGGCCTTGATGAAGTACGGAAGCAGGTCGGCCGCGCCCCAGCCGGACACGCCCCATTCGTCGTAGTCGCGGCGGTTGCCGCGGATGTAGACCATCGCGTTGACCGACGAGGAGCCGCCCAGCACGCGTCCGCGCGGGATCGTGATGCGACGGTCGTCGCACTCGTGCTCGGGCGCCGAGTGGTAGTCCCAGTCGACCTCCGTCGCGCCGAGCTGCAGGTAGCCGAGCGGCACGTGGATGTTTTCGTTGACGTCCGGCGGGCCGGCCTCGAGCAGCAGCACCCGCACGTCCGGGTCCTCGCTGAGACGGTTGGCGAGCACACAACCCGCCGAGCCTGCTCCCACGATCACGTAGTCATACATCTGGTCAGCCCCCTTGCTCGCTCGCGCACAACCATACTCCTCAGCCCCGAGAGCGGACCCAGCTCCGGCGCAAGAGCGGCGCGGCTCAGGCGCGAGAGCGAGGCCGGCTCGCGTCGGTCGTGGTCGAGCGCTATTTGACGAATCCGCCGGAGGCGCTCACGCGCGTACCACGTGCCGCCGAACTGCTTGGCGCCGACGTACACGGTTTCACCGCGTTCGCTGGCCGTGGCGTAGCGGTACAGCGGATGTCCGGCGTAGGTCACCTGGCGCACGCCGCCGGGCAGCGTGATCGTCGACAGCAGCGAGGCCTTGACGCCCGGGCCCGGCGGTCGGCTGGCCGCTGGTCGTTAGCGCGGGCCAGGTCCGCGAGCATTCGCTGGTCGTGATGCACGTGTTCTTCTTGCCCGTGTCCTTCGAGAAGCGGTACACCGTGAAGCCCGACGAGTCGACCAGCACCGTGCCGAGGCTCGTGTGGCGCAGCTGCAGCTTCTGCGCGCTCGCGACGTGGGCGGAGGGCGCCGCGGCGGCGGGCGCTACCAGAGCGACCGCGCTCGCCGCGAGGACGATCGCCGTCGCCAGCACGTTGGCGGGACGGGTTGCCGGGCGTGCAGAGCGGCGAGCTCGCGGCGCGGGCATGTGGATGGGGGTGATGCGCTTGCGGTTCATCGGATACCTCCGTCTGGGGGGCGATCGCTTCGCGCGGGGTCGGGGCGGTCGCAGATCGGGTGCGTTGGCGGGTTCTCCCTGACAGGACGCCGTTACGCCCAGAAAGCTTCCCACCTGTCAGCGCGACGGCGTCGGGAGCGCCGGCCGTCAGGGGCGCCGGCGCGCGGAGCCCAAACGCGCGCGCAGCAGGAAGCCGACGAACAGCAGCCCCCACACGATCGCCACGACCGTCGCTCCTTTGGTCGCGGCCAGCACCGAGACGACCAGCGAGGCCAGCGCGGCGCACAGGGAGAAGATGAGGTTGGCCATGCCCGAGCGCTACCGTACGCCGCCGCCGCGCGCGACACCGCGTAGCTGACCGTCGCAGCTTGCATGCGGCGGTCGCGGTAGGTCATGCGTCGAGCCGGTCGCTTGCCACACCGGCACTCGGACTACCGTTGCGCGCGATGCGTTCGAGCGTGCTCCCGCTGTGGCTGTCGGTCACGCTCGCGTGTTGCGGCGTCGCCCTGGCCGAGGCCAGTCACGCGGGCTGGCCGCCCGAAGAACATCATCAGGGGCACCCCAACAACGAAAGCGGCGTGATGCGGGGGCTCGCGAACGTCCACAACTACCTGCTCGGCGGCGGTGGCAACGACACGATCTGGGCCGGCGACAGGGGGGACGTGATCTGGGGTGACTCGCACCCTGGCAACCAGCCCGAAGGCCAGCGCGACTTCCTGCACGGCGGTCCCGGCGAAGACTGGATCTACTCGAGCCACGGCTTCAACGAAATCTGGACGGGCGCCGGCGACGATCACATCGCGCTCGTCTACGGACATGGCGCCGTGCACTGCAACGGCCCCGGCCTGAAGACGTTCGTGATGCGCTATCTGCCGCAGAACCGGCCGTGGAGCCTGATCGGCTGCACGCACAAAGTGGTCGTGCGGTATAGGGCGTAGGGACCAGAGTGGTCTTTGCCGTCGGCGGGTGGGTGAGCCGTGCTCGCACGCTCGGTGCCGGTCGGGGCTGAATCGCTGATCGCTTGCCCGACCTCGATCATTGAAGCGCCCAGACGGCTCGGCCGTGACCCGCCGCAACCCAACCAGGGTTCAACGACGCGTTAGCTGGGGCGGAGCTACTTCAGGGCCGACGCCAAAGGGGCGCTGCGTTTTCCGATCTGCTGGGCCATCCGCTGGTGCTGCCAGCAATAGCGCGAACGCCGATCTGCCGTGCCGCGAACACAGCGATCGCCGCCCGCCGTCGTGGCGAGACACTGGGCAACCTCTGCAATCGGGTCACGCTGCCGCTGGCGGTGCCAGCGCAGCGTGGGCAGCCGCACGGCGCCAGCCTCCCTCGCGATCACCGCCGCGACGAGCGCAATGCCCACAAGAACTATCGCCAACGTCGCCATCCTAGCCGAACCTCCATAAGAGCTTCCTTGGACGGATTCCGTACCCGTTTTGTGCGGGATCATGCATCGCGAGCGCGCCTTTGGCCCTGGTTAGGCGTGCCGCCTCTGGGGCATGGACCGCGGGTAGGCGGCATCGCTCTCGGCGCTGCGCCGACAATGGAACTGCTCAGGTGATCTGAACTACCGGGCCGCTCAACAGCGCCTGGTTTGCGCATTGAGCAGCTTCGCCCGCCAAGCGCAGCGGCTCGGTAGATCGCCGTCGAGAGGGTGCGAAAGCCCTGGACTCGGAGGGCTTTCGCAGAGCCGGAGATCGGGTTCGAACCGATGACCTCCTGTTTACAAGACAGGTGCTCTACCAGCTGAGCTACTCCGGCATTATGGCTCTAGCTAGCCAAGGATCACACCTTGTGGCTGACGACGAAAACGGCGCCGTGACCATTTCGTGACCAATTGCTGAGAGCGCATGTGTCGTTGAAGGCTAGACGGCGGCACGGATCGCGTCCAATTCGGCAGTCCCAGCGGCGCAGGGGTCGCTACCGTCCCTGCCATGCGTGGCCCGAACGTGCACAGCCCGGCGTGGCGAGTCGCGAACGTCGCTCTGTTCGTCCTGGCGCTGATCGCAGCACTTGCCGTGATCGTCGGCGTGCTCTACGGGATATGGGCCATCGCGAGCCAAGGCTCGTAAGGCTCGGCGATGGCCCGGGTCAGGCGAGCCGCCAGCGCCCCTCATCCTCGCTTATAAGGGCGGTAAGGAAGTTGAAGTTCGCGGATAGGCGCACCGGGCTGATCTAGCCTTCGTAGTAGGCGTCGCCCTCGTCAGGCGTCACCAGGCCCTGTTCGCGGTACTTCCGTCTCGCGGCTTCTCTCGATTCAATCACGCCGGTTTCACGGTCGACTGTGCGGCTGAGGGTGAATGCCCGCCGATATTCGTCTTTCGACGGCTCAGGTGTGGGCTCAAAAACAGGATCGTCTGGCATCCATTCAGTGTAAGTGCCGCCGGGGCGGCTGCCTCGATACGATCCCGCGACCAACAACTGCCTGAGGAGGCGGGAAGGAGACATGATGCACAGGGGGCTGAGATATCTCGGCAACAACGCGCTGGGCGCGCTCGCGCTGTTCGTGGCGCTCGGTGGAACGACCTACGCGGCTACCGGAGGGCTTACCGGCGGGGGCAAGCTACAAGCATGCGTCAACGAAAACGGCGGCTTGACGCTGTTGAAGTCCGGGAAGAAATGCAAGAAGGGCCAGCGCACGATCGCCTGGAACATGACCGGGCCTGGTGGTGCCGCCGGGGCTAAAGGAGTAGCGGGTGCCCCTGGTGCGGCTGGTGCGCAAGGCGCTCAGGGTGGACAAGGATCGCAAGGAGCAGCGGGTTCCGCAGTCGCATATGCCCACGTTGAGATGAACGGCACGCTTGACACAGCGAACAGCAGCGGCGTCGTAGACGCTCGCCTGTCGCCGATCTCTCCCAAAGGAGTCTATTGCGTTTACGGTAACTTCACGGCGCACGTCGCCACGGCGACTGTTACCTACGGCGAAAGTCCTGGGCAGTACGTCGTGTCGGAAGCTGTCGTCAATGGCATTTATGTTCCAGCGCTCTGTCCCTCTAGCAGTACCGGCGCACCGGCGAAGGCCGTCATACTAGTCCGCGACTTTACGAATGAAAACGCGCCTCCAAGCGAAGCGGGCTTTTACATTACATTCAACTGAAACCAGTCACCCCAGCGGCGCGTGGATTGCCGGGTGACCTAGAAGGAACACCATCTACATTTTGCAAGCCTGAGGAGGCGGAATGGAACAAATTAGAAGGCATTTCAGCTATGCCAATGTCATGGCGACGATTGCGGTCTTGTTTGCAATGACCGGCGGCGCGGTTGCGGCGACCGGAGGTTTCTCCAGCGGTGGCACGCTACGGGCTTGCGCCAATGAAGAAGGCGCGATACGGCTGCTGAAGGCAGGCAAGCATTGCCAGAAGGGCCAGAAAAGCGTGAGCTGGAATGAAACTGGTCCTGCTGGACCGAAGGGCGCTACTGGCGCCCCGGGCGCTCCTGGGGCGGCTGGGAGTACCGGGGCGGCCGGAACAGCCGGCAGCCAAGGCGCGCCGGGCGGCCAAGGCCCGCAGGGAACCGCGCTCGCATATGCTCACGTTCGGGAGGACGGTACGCTCGACCTTGCGAATAGCCGAGGAGTCGTCGATGCAAAACGTGAAACAGAAACGCCGCACGGAGCATACTGCATATATGGCAATTTTACGCCTCACGTGGCTAACGCCGACATAGTGTGGGACGAAAGCTCCGGCAACGAAATCGTGCAGGATGTCGGACTGAGCGCAGAAGCAACGGACGGCTGTCCTGCCAGCGCCACCGGCGCGCCCGTTGTAGCCTACGTTCTTGTCAGATACTACATTTCGGGAGCTCAAGGAGACCTGACAGACGCTGGGTTCTTCATAACATTTAATTAGCGTTGGAACGCGCCCCCGCGATCTCGAAGATCGCGGGGGTGCCAGCAACAGTCGTACCAGTTCCAATTCTTTCCTTCTAGTGTGGGACTCCCACCAGGCAATACCACGGCCGACCGCCAGATCGGGTTTCTCCGCCTCGAAGGTCGAAGTCTCCCCAGCGTTCCTCTAGACGCCGTTTCTAATAGAAATCTGCACGATCCTAAGCATCGCCTTCCCTACCTACGAAAGATCACAGCTGCCGATCTTCAGAGGACATGGCTGCGATCGGGCGCACGATATAGCTCCCTAGCGAAGCCGGCTACCTGCACTAGAACAAGCAGCCGGCTTCGCTAGGGCTACTGCCGTACTAGAGCAAATGCTACCTTTTGCGCAGGCGCAATGTCACGGGTGGCATTCCACAAAGTGGTAAAAGGGTAAGCTCAGCGCATCGAGATTTTCCTAGACGTGCGCACGCACGTGAATGTGTGAAAATCGCGGTTGTAGCGTGGCGGCGCATAGTGTTTTAGCCTTTGATTGGCTTGCGAGCTGGCATGCAACCGGCATCCGCCTCAAAAAAGCGCGTGAGGGTACCGTTTTGGAAATCGAGATAGCTGTCGCCGTGCGTCCGATTGAGTTCGTGTTCAAGCGCCCGAAGGCTCGCCCGGCTGTTTTCAAGGTTAGTCAGGACGTCTCGCACGACCGGACGCGCGCGCGCCGTGGTATCGACATGGCGTATCTTGACAATTGTTTCTGTGACAAGCGGGAGAGACTTGTCTGCTATCAGTCGCAGCCCCTGCTTGAAGTGTCTGGCAGAAGTCAGGCCGCCACCGCGGTGCTCAAAACGGCCGACGTTGATTCGTAGCGTTTCGCAGAGCGAAACGACGGGAGCGAGTCCCGAGTCGCGGTAGGCCACAGACTCGGGGCGGCGCACTGGTTTGCTGCTGCCACACCCGCTTATGGCCAGTGCGACCGCGCAGGCAGTCGGAGCGAGTGCGCGTGCTCTCATCGGCCGCGCCGCTTCCAGCCGCCGCTTAGCAGATTCATGAGGCGCCAGAACGGGCCGCGTTCCCAACGAAACCAGACCCACGCGAGCAGCCCCGTGACGGCGCCACAGAACAGGATCACCAGGACGATGACGCCCACGACATTGCCGTCGCCGCAGCCGTTTTCGCGGGCATGGCAGGGGATGGCCGTGAGGATCAGGGTGAGCATCGCGCCGCTAGGATTGCCCGCTTCTCGTCGGCGCTAAGCCGAACGCCGAGCTTGCGCGCGACCGAGGCGACCGGCTCGTCAATCTCCCAAGCTTGCCAGCCTTGGGCGCGTGCTTCCGCGTGCGCAGCATGCAGCTCGTGCCGCACACGCTCGCGCTCGACCGGCGGTAGGTCAGACAGGCGCTGAAGGTCTGCGGGCGGCTTTTCATAGTTGGCCCAGACGATCAAGTTAGCAATTAACTACGGACACATATGGTGTCAAATTGACAGACAGGAATTGCCACGTCGTACACACCGAATTAGGCAAACCGACCAAAACGCCGTCTGAGATAAAGAGAAATTGCTGGGGCGCCGCTAGGGGCCTCTGGCGGGCTGCCGGCTTTAGAATCCAGACGACGCGTGATGCGGGCGCAAGCAAAGAGGGCCCCGCTGAGCGGGACCCCCTTTTCCGAACTGCTGTTGGACCTAATTACTAGCCGAGCGTAGTCGGCGGACGAACGGGTCCTTCTTTGACGACCGGCGGTGTCGGGGGCGGTGTTTCCTTGACAACTTCTTTGACTGGGGCTTTGCCTTCTTTCACGATTGGGGGTTTGGGGGGTGCTTCCAGCTTGACTCGCTGGCACTCTCCGTTGCTTTCGCAGTCCAAAACGTGGCTTCCGTTCGTGCACTCCCAGAAGTTAGTAGCGACATATACACACTCAAAGCCGCCTGCTTCAAGGTGTTTCATTGTTTGTGCTTGCGACACGGCCGGGGCAATCGCCGCCGTAGCGAAGCTACCGGCTGCGATAAGGCTGATGATGATTGTGCGGGTCTTGGTGAGCATTTTGTTGCCTCCTTAGGGGCGGGTTGGTTTGTAAGACCACTCTCGCTCCCACGGGACAGGCTGGTAAGGGGGTCTAGGGGTAGCAAAGCCTTACCCTAGGTGTGTGCTTCGTCACAGAAGCGCTTTGCGATCATCCCGTGGGTGCGCCGAGTCGCCCTAGCGATCCTCGCGGCCCTCGCGCTGGGCGGATGCGGCGGCCACGAACACCGATGCCCGCCGGGCAAACCCGGCCGGATCGGCCACGAGCAGCACTGTTAGCCGTAGCGCGCTCGCACGGCGAAGCTCGCCAGCGCCATTTGGGCTTCTGCTGGAGCCAGTCGCCCCAGAGTTGCCTTCATCGCCTGTAGCTCCGCGAGCTCGTCGTTGATGGCGAGGTACTGGCCGTAGTCGTCGGCTGAGACGTAGCCGGCGCCTGAGACACTTCACGGCGGTAGGCACTATCTCGGTTGCGTACGTCTCCGGATTGACGCCGATCGGGCAGATACTCAGCTCCACTAAATCGCAGTCATGGATTTCCTGATGATCGCCACGGTCGCGCCTATACCACTTGCCGCTCGCGCTGAAGGCGCGCAGGAGCCCATCCTTAGCCGCGTTCCATACTTCGCGTTGAAACGTTCCTGGTTCGGGACGCGGCATCAACGCTTCCACAAACAGCCCCCCCTTGTCGCGATGAATGTCCGCTTTTAGTATTCGGCCTACCGGCGAACGTGTCGCTGAAGGCTACTGGCAGGACAGTCGTCAAAGCGCCTTTGTGCGCGGCGGTTAGTCTCTGGCCGGTGGAGCTACACGTCTGTTACGGGAGGGACCTCTAAAGGCGGGGGAAGGGTTGGCTATGGACTGTGAGCCGAGCGTAATAGACGCGGAAACGGGCGCGCCGACCGAAGCAGCACCGTAATCAGGATCATCGGGTGGGGCTAATGCGCCGAGTCGCGCCAGCCGTTCTTGCGGTTCTCGTCCTCGCCGTCTCCGGCTGCGGAAGCAGCTCGAAAAGCGCCGAGGCATCTTTCCGCGCTCGGGCGAATGCCGTCTGCGCGACCGCGAAGGAGCGCGCCAAGCCGCTGGCCGCCGAGAAACCGCTGCCGTTCGAGGAGATCGCGGACCTACTTGGCGAAACGGCTAAAAAGCTGAGCGAGATTCAGCCGCCGCAGCAGTCGGCCTCGGCGTACGGGACGTTTCTCGGATACGTGGCCGAGGAAGCCGCGCTGCTCAAACGGATCGTCAGCGAGTTCGAAGCGCATGATCTTGCCGCCGTCCGCTCGACGCTGGGGAAACTCAACAGCAACCTGTCGAACGAGCAGGCCCAGCGCTTGGGCCTAAAGGAGTGCGAGGAAACGATCCACGCTGAAGGCTAGGTCCAGCGTGCCCGCACGGCGACCGAGGCCAAGCACATCTCGAGCTCGGCCACCTCTAGCTTCTGCTGCGCGACCTGCACGCCTAGCGCTTCCAGCGCCCTACTGCGTGTTGGATCGTGGCGAACTGCGCAGCCATGCCCGACTCGCTGCGCAGGCGACTGCACTTGCGCTGAGATCGCCGGTGAGCTGGGCCGCCCCACGGATCGTTTACGATCCCTGATGGTGAGCCGGGAAGTCTGGTCGGCACGCGCCTTGCGCTGCCCGCCACCATGTCGTCTACTTTCCAGAGCTCCCAACCCAGCCGCCTCGCCGCGATGAGCCTGAGGCCGCATCTGCGCTCGGCCTGGCGTCGCGAGGCGTTGCGCACGAACCTCTGGCTGGTGCCGACCATTGAGATCGCCCTCGCGGTCCTGCTGTTCGCCGGCACCTATGCGCTGGACCGGGCCGCCTACGACGGCTCGTGGCAGCTGCCCTCGTTCTTCATCAGCGGCACCGCCGATGCCGCCCGACAGGTCCTGACCGCGACTCGCGGCGGCCGTGATCACAGTCGTCACGCTCGTCTTCTCGATCACGATCGTGACACTTACGCTCGCCTCGACTCAATTCGGCCCGCGCATGTTGCGCAACTTCATCCGCGACCGGATCACCCAGCTGACGCTGGGGAGCTTCGTCGCGACATTCATGTACGCGATCCTGGCGCTCGTTTCGATCGGTCCCGGCAATCGCGGAGAATTCGTGCCGCACATTTCGATCACGGTGACGATGGCGCTCGTCGTGCTGGACGTCATCCTGCTCGTCGTCTTCATCGATCACATCGCCAAGTCGATCCAGTTGCCGCAGGTGATCGCGAGCATCGCCGGCGACCTCTCCGGAGCGATCGAAACCGAGTCCGCGCTCGCGGTCAGCAATGCGCCGAAGGCCGGACCGTCCTTGACGGAGATGCATGCGCGCCTGGACGAGGACAGCGGCGTCGTGTGCGCTCCTCGCAGCGGCTACTTGCAGTACGTAGGAATGAGCACGCTGATCGAGATCTCCGCAGCAGCAAGGCCGTGATACGCCTGCTGCACCGCCCCGGTCACTTCGTTGTCGAAGGGGAGCCCCTCGCTGACGTGTGGCCGGCGGCAGCTGCGCCGGGCGTGGCCCGCGCGCTCGGCGGCGCACATGCGACCGGACCGCACAGAACGCTCACGCAAGACCTCTCGTTCGCCGTCGATCAACTGGTCGAGATCGCAATCAGGGCCCTGTCGCCGGCGGTCAACGACACGTTCACCGCCCTTGCGTGCATCGACTGGCTCGGCGACGCGCTGTGCAAGATCGTGACTTCGTGGCGGCCTGCTGAGGTGCATCGCGACGCCGCCGGGCATGTCCGCGTGATCGCCGTCACGGTCGGCTTTCGCCGCCTGCTCGAGCGAGCGCACGACAAGATCCGCCAGGCCAGTCGGGGGATGCCGGCTGTGATGATCCGCCAGCTCGACGGGCTCGCCAAGCTGATGGCTACACGACCTGCGCCGAGCAGCGCGCGCTCGTGCTGGAGCAGGCGGCGATGATCCTGCGGGCAAGCGAGGAATCCGTCTCCGAGGAGTCCGATCGCAGCGACGTGCGCCGGCGTTATGAAGAGGTCGCCGCAGCCGACGCGTCGAGGGCCAACGGCGGATCAGCGACGCAAGCGCAGCAGGCCAAGCACCGGGCGTCTTGACCGAGGAAGGCCGTCACAAAATCGTTATGTCCGTCCCGGAGTTCGTCACACGGGCGTAATGCAGGCGCTGGAACACTCGATTCGTTCTCATCCCAACTTGACTCCAGAGGTGCTCCGCATGAGGGCGATACGAACCGGCCACGCATTTCCGTCGATACCGACGAGGAGCCGCGCCTATGAGACGTTCGTCCCCGTCGACGGCGTCCGATCGGCTTCGGCCGGGTCTCCTTTTGGTCTTCGTTTGAAGGTGTACATCAATCGCGGGCGCCTAGACCGCCAGCTCGTGGCTGGGCATGCACACGACGCTGCCCCTGAGCTCGCGCTACGCGCCAGGCATCTCACGAACCCTCGCACTCAGCGAGATATCGCGCGCAACCTGCGCGGCATCGTGCGCTACGCCGACCGCGAGCAGTCCCGCAGAGGCATCTCCTGCGTTGTCATCAGCCCGCCTGCCGTCCGAGGTGGCCGGAGGGCGATCTGCGAGCTCGCAGAGCAGCTCGAACGCGCGGCTTCCGTGAACCCGAGAGGCATCGTCCTCGCCCGGGCGCTGCTCACCGACGGCAACAGCCCCCTGTTTAACCCGGACCCCGAGCGGACCGTGGCCGAGGTCATCCGCGAAATCCAGGACGCGCTCGAAGAGCAGCCGACGATCGGAAACGACGCCGCCGGCGCGTAGGGCCCGCGGGCGCCAGCACGCGAGCGCCCCGAGGGTGAATCCGGGCAAGTGAGAGTGCGCCTCGTCGTAGGCCGCACCTCGCTTCACCCAACCGCCGACATTCGCAGCAGATCCGATCGCCATGCAGGTGATCTCGGTGGGCCTCACGTCGTAACGAAATCGTTATACCTATCGCGTCGATCGTCATGCGGGCGTCACACCCGTGCGGCAATAGTGCCTGGCATGGACGTCGTTGCAATCTTGCTTGGGATCGCCGCGTTCGCGATCCTGCTGCTTCCTGATCGAGGGGATCGACCGCGTATGAGCGGTGGTCCGCTCCTCGCCTTCTTCATCGCGCACATGAGCGGCGCCGACTTCTTCGGGCTGGTCGTCGCGTGCTCATCATCGGCTATCTCTTCTACGCGCTGATCCGCGGAGAGAACTCTGAGATGACGTTCGCGGCTGGTTGACGATCATCCTGTTCGTGGTGATCCTGACGCGCGCTCGCGCTGCCGCTGGGAAGCTACATGGCGAAGGTGTACACCGGCGAACGCGTATTCCTGACGCCGATCTTCGGTGGGCCGGAGCGGCTTTCTTTACAAAGTCCTTCGCGTCGACCCCAAGCGCGAGCAGGATTGGAAGGCGTACGCGAAAAGCCTGCTTGATCTTCTCGCTTGCCGGCTGGTTGCTGCTGTACCTGATCCTGCGCACACAGGACGCCTTCTTCGTCCCGCATGCACTCAATCCGCTCGGCTACCACTCGGCGCCTTGGAACGTGACGTTCAACACCACCTCCTCGTTCCTGACGAACACCAACTGGCAGTACTACAGCGGCGAGACGACGATGAGCTACCTCAGCCAGATGATCGGGCTGACGGTGCAGAACTGGCTCTCGGCCGGGGTCGGCATCGTCGTGGCGGTCGCGCTGGTCCGCGGGATCATCTCGCGCAGCGGCAAGAGTCTCGGCAACTTCTGGCAGGACCTGGTCCGCACGATCCTCTACGTGCTCGCGCCGATCTCGATCATCGGCGCGCTCGTGCTCGTCTCGCAGGGCGCGATTCAGAACTTCACGACCTACCTGACCGCCCACACGATCACCGGCCTGACACAGTCGATCGCGATGGGGCCGGTCGCCTCGCAAGAGGTGATCAAGGAGCTCGGCACCAACGGCGGCGGCTTCTTCAACGTCAACTCGGCGCACCCGTTCGAGAACCCGACGGCGTTCACCAACTTCTTCGAGATGCTGCTGGTGCTGATCATCCCGGCGTCACTCGTGTTCATGTACGGGCGAATGACCGGCAATCGCCGCCAGGGCTAGGCGATCTACGGGGCGATGATGGTGATGTTCCTCGGCGCGGTGATCGTCGCCTACGTCGCCGAGGCGCACGGCTCGCCCGCTCAGCACGCGGCCGGGCTGCACACGCACGTGATCTCGGGCTCGGGCGGCGGCAACATGGAAGGCAAGGAGCAGCGCTTCGGGATCGCGGGCTCGGCGCTGTTCGACGTAGTCACGACCGTCACCTCGTGCGGCGCGGTCAACAGCGCGATCGAGTCCTTCACTGGCATCGGCGGAGCTGTGCCGATCGCAAACCTGTCGGCCAGCGAGGTGATCTTCGGCGGCGTCGGCACGGGGCTCTACTCGATCCTGCTCTACGTGCTGCTGGCGGTGTTCATCGGCGGGCTGATGGTCGGGCGCACGCCGGAGTGGCTCGGCAAGAAGCTCGAGGCGAGGGAGATCAAGCTCGCTGGCCTCGGCATCCTGATCACGCCGCTGGCGGCGCTGTTCTGCACGGCGCTGGCGACCGCCAGCCACGCTGGGCGCGCGTCGATCTCCGAAGCTCGGGCAAGGGCCCACAGGGCTTCTCCGAGACCTTCTACGCCTACCTGTCCCAGGCGAACAACAACGGCTCGGCGTTTGCCGGCTACACGGGCTTCATCCAGCCGAACGCGGGCAACGTGGGCTCTCACGGCGTGACGTTCGCCGACCTGCTCGGCGGCTTCGACATGCTGTTCGCGCGCTACGCGCCGATCCTGTTCGCGCTCGCAGTCGCCGGCGCGCTTGCAGGCAAGCGCGTCACGCCAGCGGGCCTCGGCACGATGCGCACCGACAACCCGACGTTCGTCGTGCTGTTGATCGGCGTGATCATCCTCGTCGGCGCGCTGACGTTCTTTCCCGCCCTGCTGCTCGGTCCGATCGTGCAGGGCCTGACCGGACACCTCTACTGACATGCGCCGGGACATCGTCACATCGGTCATCGGCATCATCGTCCTCACGGTCCTGCTCGGGCTCGTCTACCCGCTGGTGATCACCGGCGTCAGCCAGGTCGCCTTCCCGGGCAACGCCAACGGCCAGAAGGTCTACGTGAACGGCAAGCTCGTCGGCTCGAAGATCATCGGGCAGAGCTTCAAGCTCGCCGGTGATCGGCAAGAACGGCAAGCCCGAGGAAAAGGAAGAAGAACTCGTCACCGAACCGGACCCGCGCTACTTCCAGTCGCGTCCGTCGGCGACCGAAGGCGGCGCCTACAACGCGGCCGCGAGCACGTTCTCCAACCGCGGCCCCAACGACAAGGCGACCGAGGAAGCCGACGCCGAAAACATCAAGGCATATCTCGAACTGGAGAAGCCGTATGACCCGGGCCTGACGGTCGCGCAGATCCCGGTCGACGCGGTCAACACCTCGGCGTCGAACCTCGACCCGGAAATCTCGCCGGCCAACGCCCGGATCCAGGCGCACCGGGTCGCGGCCAAGCGCGGGCTCACGCTGAGCGTCGTCGACGGGCTGGTCTCCAAGTACACCGATCGCGCGGGCTCGGCTTCTCCGGCGAACCGGGCGTCAACGTGCTCGAGCTGAACCTCGCGCTCGACCGGCTCACAGGAGGGACCAGCTGATGTCCGCCCAGATCCCAGCGACCCACGAACGCCAGGCGATCTCGCTGTTCCAGCCGGAGATCGTAAGACGCGCGCTGATCGACAGCTTCAAGAAGCTCGACCCGCGCGTGCAGATCCGCAA
The DNA here is from genome assembly GCA_963846205.1 of uncultured Solirubrobacteraceae bacterium. GTDB lineage: Bacteria > Actinomycetota > Thermoleophilia > Solirubrobacterales > Solirubrobacteraceae > Palsa-744. The sequence continues at coordinate 719,992 of CAWJVB010000009.1, forward strand.
CCCCGTGATGTTCGTCGTCGAGATCGGCTCGGTGATCACGACCGTCACGTGGCTGATCCAGGTGTTCGGCGGCAAGCCGCTCGGAGGCGGCCACGAGCCGGCCTGGTACACGTTCACGATCGCGATCTGGCTGTGGCTGACGGTCGTCTTCGCGAACATGGCCGAGGCGTTCGCCGAGGGCCGCGGCCGCGCTCAGGCCGACACGCTGCGCTCGATGCGCAAGGAGACGGTCGCGACGCTGCGCGACGGTGGCACGAAGGCCGCCTCCGAGCTCATGCGGGGCGACGTCGTGGTCGTGCCCGCCGGAGAGCTGATCCCCGGCGACGGCACCGTGATCGAGGGCATCGCGACGGTCGACGAGTCGGCGATAACCGGCGAGTCGGCGCCGGTGATCCGCGAGTCCGGCGGCGACCGCAGCGCGGTCACGGGCGGTACGCGCGTGACCTCCGACGAGATCGTCGTCGAAATCACCCAGGAGCCCGGCCAGTCGTTCCTCGACCGCATGATCGCGCTCGTCGAGGGCGCGGCGCGGCGCAAGACGCCGAACGAGATCGCGCTCAACATCCTGCTCGCCGCGCTCACGCTGATCTTCATGATCGTCGTCGCGACGCTGCGTCCGTTCGGACTGTTCGCGGGCACGTCGATCTCCGAGACGACGCTGATCGCGCTGCTCGTCGCGCTGATCCCGACGACGATCGGCGCGCTGCTGATCGCGATCGGCATCGCCGGCATGGACCGCCTCGTGCGCCGCAACGTGCTCGCGCTGTCCGGGCGCGCGGTCGAGGCATCCGGCGACGTCGACGTGCTGCTGCTCGACAAGACCGGCACGATCACGATCGGCAACCGGCTGGCCTCTGAATTCGTGCCGATGCCCGGGGTCGCCGAGGCCGAGTTGGCCGAAGCAGCGCAGCTCTCGTCGCTCGCCGACGAGACGCCCGAGGGTCGCTCGATCGTCGTGCTGGCCAAGCAGTACGGAATCCGCGAGCACGACATGTCGCAGATGAACGCCGAGTTCGTGCCGTTCACCGCGCAGACGCGCATGAGCGGCGTCGACTACGACGGCCAGCAGCTGCGCAAGGGCGCCGGCGACGCGATCATCGAGCTGGTGCAGCGCGAAGGCGGCACGCCGCCGCCGGAGCTGCAGGTCGCAGCTCGACCGCATCGGCAACGAGGGAGGCACGCCGCTGGCGGTCTCGCGCGACAGCCAGGTGCTCGGCGTCGTCTACCTCAAGGACACGGTCAAGGAGGGCATGAAGGCGCGCTTCGACCAGTTGCGCGCGATGGGCATCAGACCGTGATGGTGACCGGCGACAACCGCCTGACGGCCGCCAAGATCGCCGAGGAGTCGGGCGTCGACGACTTCCTCGCCGAAGCGACGCCCGAGCGCAAGCTCGCGCTGATACGCGAGCAGCAGTCCGAGGGACGGCTCGTCGCGATGACCGGCGACGGCACCAACGACGCGCCCGCGCTCGCCCAGGCCGACGTCGGCGTGGCGATGAACACGGGCACGCAGGCCGCGCGCGAGGCGGGCAACATGGTCGACCTCGACTCCAACCCGACGAAGCTGATCGAGATCGTCGAGGTCGGCAAGCAGCTGTTGATCACGCGCGGCGCGCTGACGACGTTCTCGATCGCCAACGACGTCGCCAAGTACTTCGCGATCCTGCCGGCCGTGTTCATCTCGACCTACGCGGCCAGCCCGGGCGGCAAGGGGCCGCTGCACGTGCTCAACATCATGGACCTCGGCACGCCCGCATCGGCGATCGTCTCGGCGATCATCTTCAACGCGATCGTGATCCCGCTGCTGATCCCGCTGTCGCTGCGCGGCGTGCGCTACCGGCCGATCGGCGCCAGCGCGCTGCTGCGGCGCAACCTCTGGATCTACGGCCTCGGCGGGATCATCGCGCCGTTCATCGGCATCAAGCTGATCGACCTGATCGTGCACAACCTGCTCGGGGGTTGACGAGGAGGTAGCGACCATCGAGCTTTCCGCCCCCACGCACGCGAGCACGGAGCGGAATCGCTGTAACGGCGCGGTCGCACGCGGTGTATTGCAGACATGCAGCACGAACGCAGCCAGGCGCTGACCACGACGCCGTCCGAGGCCGGGGTGCAGGCTGGACCCGCCTCGGCCACGACCGAGCCGGCGCTCACGGACGAGCCCAGGCCTGCGCACGCGCACGACGTCAGCCTCGACGGCTTTCGCGAGCGCTCGCTGAGCAGGGGCGTGAACCCGTTCGTCTACTGGACGCTGCGCGCGATCCTCGTTCCCGCCTTCGTCGTCTACTGCCGCATGCAGCGGATCGGACGCGAGCACCTGCCCAGGCGGGTCCACTGCTGCTCGCCTCCAACCACCGCAGCTTCCTCGACCCGTTCGTGATCGGCACGCTGGTGCGCCGGCCCGTCTACTACATGGCCAAGCGCGAGCTGTTCGAGAAGCGCTGGCAGGCGTGGATGCTGAACGCGCTCGGCGCGTTTCCCGTCGATCGCGGCACCGGCGACAGCGCCGCGATGGAGACCGCGCGCGCGATCCTCGAGCGCGGCGACTGCGTCGTGCTGTTCCCGGAGGGCACGCGCATCCGCCGCGGTCCGCTGGGCCAGCCGCAAGCGCGGCGTCGGGCGGCTCGCGCTGGAAACCGGCGCGCCCGTCGCGCCCGTCGCCGTGATCGGCACCGAAAACGTGCGACGCGGCTGGCGCATCCGCCCACGCAAGGTTCGCGCGCGGGCGGGACGGCCGCTGCAGCTCCCCACCGCGGGCAGCTCCTCGCCGGCGCTCGCCGCGGCCGTCACCGAGCGCATCTGGGCGTGCGTCAGCCTGCAGTGGGAGTGGCTCGGCGGCGAGCGGGCGGGCGACGAGGCGGCACAGCGCGCCGTAACGAGCCGGGTGACGCGCGCACGCGCCGAGCGCCATGCCCGCGCGCGGTCGGAGCGCGAGCGGCCTGCCGGCGGCGTCGGCAGCGAGCCCGTGCAGAAGGGGTCGCGAGCGGCCTGAAGCCGCTCCCTGCGAGCCCTCGTCAGTGCCGCCGTGCGTGCGCGGTCGGGGGATAGGGTGTGCGATGAGTGACCGGGCCTCACGTCCAGAAGTCGAAGGCGCAGCTCGACGCGGAGTTCTCCGAGCTCTATCGGGCGCATCTGCGCGACGTGTACAGCTACGCCTACTATCGCGTCGGCGACCACCACGACGCCGAGGACTTGACCGAGCAGACGTTCCTGCAGGCGTACCGGCACTTCGAGCGAGCCCAGCAGGAGTCCAACGGACGGCCGCTGCGGCCGTGGCTGATCCGCATCGCGCACAACCTCGCCGCCAACCTGTATCGCGACCGCTCGCGCAAGCCCGCCTCGCTCGATCGACGAGACGAGCGACCTGACGGCGCTGCACACGACCGAGCAGCTGGTCGAGGGTCGCGACGAGCTGAGCAGCGTGCTCGAGGGCGTGCAGCGGCTGCCCGACGACCGGCGCGAGGCGCTGATCATGCGCTTCGCGCTGGGCATGGACAACCGCGAGATCGCGCGCGCGCTGGACCGCTCCGACGGCGCGACCAAGGTCCTGATCCATCGCGCGATCAAGCAGCTCGAGGAGCTCGTCGGCGACCCGCGCAAGGAGTCCGGCGATGAGTGACGCGCTGCCGAGCCTTCGAGGGTCTGTTGCGCGAAGCGCTCACGCCGGTCGAGCCGCCCGAGGATCTCGTCGAGCGCCTGGAGGGCACGCTGACGACGATCACCGAGCTCGCCGCCGACGAGCTCGAGGCGTGGGAACTGTCGGCGATGCGCGATCCGCGCAACTGGGCGCGGCCCGCCGCGGCGATCGTGGTCGGCGGCGCAGCGGGCACGGCGCTCGTGCTGCTGCGCGCGCGCCGGCGGGCGAGCGCCTCGACAGGTCCGCTTGGCACGCGCTGGCCACCACTCGACCGCTCCGCCGCCGAGCGCACGCTGCGGGACCTGAGCAGCGAGACGCGCAAGCTGTTCGGCGATCGCTGAGCGCCGCCTAGCTACGGCTACGCTCTGCGCCCATGGCCACCTGCTATCGCCATCCCTCGCGCGAGACCGGCGTCTCGTGCTCCTCACTGCGGGCGGCCGATCTGCCCGGACTGCATGACCACGACGCCGGTCGGCATGCGCTGCCCCGAGTGCGCCAGACAGCGCACGAAGGTGATGCGCCTGCGCGACACGGTCGCCGCGTCCGCGCGTCACCTACGCGCTGATCGCGATCAACGTCGTCGCGTTCCTGACCGAGCAGGGCCAGTTCACGATCGCCGGCGACGAGCATCCACGGGAAGGTGATCGACGAAGGCGTGCTCTACCGGGCCGCGATCGCGCGTCGACCACCAGTACTGGCGGCTGATCAGCTCGGGCTTCCTGCACGAGAACCTCCTGCACATCGGCTTCAACATGTACCTGCTGTACCTGCTCGGCCTGATGCTCGAGCCGGCGATCGGCTCGGTGCGGTTCGCCGCCGATCTACTTCACCTCGCTGCTCGTCGGGTCCTTCGGCGCGCTGCTCGCCACCGCCGCCCCGAGCCTCGGCGCCTCCGGAGCGATCTTCGGGCTGATGGGCGCGGCGGTCGTCGAGCTGCGCGCGCGCCGGCTGAGCGTGATGGAGTCGGGCATCGGCGGCCTGATCATCATCAACCTGATCTTCAGCTTCACGTTCGCGAACATCTCCGTCGGCGCGCACATCGGCGGGCTGATCGGCGGCGCGCTCGCCGGCGCTCGCGATCCGCGCGGCGGCGACCGCTACAAGGCGCTGGGCCTGCTCGCCTGCCTCGCCCTGTCGGCGATCGCCGTCGCGGCAGCGATCGCCGTCGCGGGCTCGACCAGCTCCGGCTTCGCCTGACCCGCCTTTCAGCGCCCGTCTGAAGACGCAGCGCGCTCCTCAATGGCGCCGCGCCGCCCACAGCGCCGCGCTGCCCCGGCGCCGCGCCGCCCGCGTCGGCGCGCTGCCTGCCCGACTACCGGTGGGCCAGCTCGACGGGCAGCGCCTCGCCCGGCGCCGAGGGCAGCTCGTCCGGATGCAGGATGTGGGCGAGCAGCTCGAGGCCGTCGATCAGGCGCGGCCCGGGCCGCGAGAAGTAGGCCGACGGCGTCGACCGCGACGACCCGCTCGGCATCCGAGCGCGCTCGAGCTCGCCCGCGTAGGCTGAGCGCCTCCGCGTGCGCGCGCGGCGCGTCATAGCCGCAGGGCATCGCCACGACGACCTCGCGGCTGCGCGCGCGGCGACGTCCTCCCAGGTGACCGTCTGCGAGGGTTCGCCCGGCAGGCCCAGCACGTCCTCGCCGCCGGCGAGCTCGATCAGCTGCGGCGTCCAGTGGCCGGCCACGTACACCGGGTCGAGCCACTCGAGCGCCGCCACGCGCGGGCGCGGTCGCGCCGCGCACCGCGAGCTTGACGCGGTCGATGCGCGCGGCAGCGCCGCGCGACCAGCTCGACGCCCGCGGTCGCGGCGGCCGGTGGCCTGGGCGAGCGTGCGCACGTCGCCGAGCGTCTCGCCGAGCGTGCTTCGGGTCGAGCGCGATCACGCGCGGGCGGCGCGGGCAGCTCTCTGCGCGAGCGCCGCGACCTCGTCGTAGGAGACGGCGCACACCGGGCACAGCGCCTGCGTGACGATCAGCTCCGGCTCGAGCTCGCGCGAGCGCCGCTCGGTCGAGCTCGTAGATCGCCTCGCCCGCTCGAGCGTGCGCTCGCGCACCGCCGCATCGATCTCCGCGGCGCTGAGGCCCGCCGGCAGCACGTCGCGCGTGACGCGCGGGCAGCTCGCAGCGCCGCGCGGCGGGTAGTCGCACTCGTGCGTCACGCGCGACAACGTCCTCGCCGAGGCCGAGCGCGAACAGCAGCTCGGTCGCGTGGGGCACGAGGCTGACGATGCGCATGCGTCTGACTGTAGCGACCCGCGCATGCTCGACGCTCGAGCGACGATGGCACTGCTCAGCGACGCACGAGATCGAGCAGCGCCTCGCAGGGCGGCGAGTGGCGGCGCGACGGGCGAGTCGATCGTGCGCGAGCTGAAGTTCGCGGACTTCGCCGCCGCGATCGCGCTTCGTCGATCGCGTCGCCGAGCTCGCGGAGGCGGCCAACCACCACCCCGACATCCTGGTGCACGGCTGGAACAAGGTGCGCCTGACGCTCTCGACCCACTCCGAGGGCGGCCTCACCGACGCCGACTTCGCGCTCGCCGACGCAGATCGACGCGCTCGCCTGAGCGCTGCCGAGGGCGCGCCCGCGGATGCGCTGCTTCCGACGCGATGCCTTGCTACCGTTAGGCGCGTCGGCAAGCGATGAACGACGACGAAGAACTTCCCCGAAGTAGCGCGGCCGCGACTGGCCATAGGCGCGGACGCGGCTCAACCGGCAGGGCTTTGCGGGGCGCGCCGGCGCCCGACGGATGCGCGCCGCCGCGTGAACGGCCTGAAGCTCATCCTCGCGGCCGTGCTGGTCGCGATCAACGCGTTCTTCGTGATCGCCGAGTACGCGCTCGTGCGCTCGCGCCGCGCGCGCCTGGAAGTGATGCGCGACGAAGGCGCGCAAGGGCGCCGAGCTGGCGCTCGAGCAGCTGGCGAACATCAACGAGTACATCTCGGCGGTGCAGATCGGCGTGACGATGACCTCGATCGGCATCGGCGCGCTCGGCGAGCCCGCGCTCGCGCACGTCCTCAAGGGCGCGCTGCTCGGCGGCGCTCAGCGCACGGCGTCGGCGGTCGCGATCTCGGTGATCGATCGCCTTCGTGATCATCGCCTCGCGCGCAGCTCGTCGCCGGCGAGATGGTGCCGAAGTTCTACGCGATCGACCGCGCCGAGGCGCGTCGCCCGGCGCGTCGCGCGGCCGCTGCGAGGCGTTCAGCGTCGCTGTTCCACCCGTTCATCGTCGCGCTGACCGCCGTCGCCGATCGCATCCTGCGCCTGCTCGGCGTCGACATGAGCCTCGAGCGGCGCGGCGGCTCGCCGGACGAGCTCAAGCGCCTGATCGCCGAGTCCCACGCGGGCGGCCACATCGATCCCGGGCGAGGCGGGCATGCTGACCGGCGTCTTCCACCTGCACGAGCAGGAGGCCCGCCAGGTGATGACGCCGATCCCGGCCGTCGTCACCGTCGACGTCTCCCAGGACGTCGAGACGGCGCTGCGGCTGTGCATCTCCAGCGGCCACACGCGGCTGGTGGTCACCGAGGACGACGACCGCGACCGCGTGCGCGGGCTCGTCCACGCCAGCTCGCTCGCCAGCCAGCTGATGCAGCGAGGGGCCGCACGCGCCGATCGAGCCGATCGTGCACGACGCGCCGATCGTGCCCGAGACCAAGCCGCTCGACGACCTGCTCGCCGACCTGCAGCGCCAGCGCACCTCGATGGCGGTCGTCGTCGACGAGTACGGCCGCGTCGTCGGGGATCGTGACGGTCGAGGACATCATCGAGGAGGTCGTCGGCGAGATCGCCGACGAGACCGATCCGGCCGCCGGCGAGGTGCGCCGGCTGCGCCAACGGCGACTGGTTCGTGCGCGGGCACGTCGCCGTCACCGACCTCGCCGACTACGGCCTGCGACCTGCCGGTCGACAGCGACGCCTACAACTCGGTCGGCGGCTTCGTGTTCGCCGAGCTCGGCCGCCTGCCGCGCCGCGGCGACACCGTCAGCGCCGAACGGCTACTCGATCCGCGTCGAGTCGGTGCGCGACAACCGCATCGAGGCCGTGCGCATCCGCGAGCGCCGCCCGGTGCCGACCGGCGAGCCTCGCAGCGACGTCGAGGACGGCGTCGGGCAGGTAGCTCCCGAGCGACCGCTCGACGCGAGCCGGCCGTTAAACACGTCCGGCCCGCGGGGGGAGCGGGCCGGACCGTGTGCACTGGGAGGAGGCGGGTGTGCGGTGCGACTTGACGTCGCATAACAAGTATCGCGCAGCTTGATGAACGCCAGCTAAAAGTCGCGCGAACCGCGATAAATCGTGCGGCCAGCCTGCGATGTACGGCCGCGCCGGGCCGCGGAGATCGCTCGCGCGGGCGTCCGGCACCCCTCAGTAGGCGTGAAAGCCGCGCCCGCTCTTGCGTCCGAGCGCGCCTTCGGCGATCAGCTGCTCGACGCGCGCCGGGACCGGCTCGCCGATCGTCTCGCCGATCGCCTTGGCGACGTCGAGGCCGACGAGGTCGAGCAGCGCCAGCGGCCCCATCGGGTGCCCGGCGCCGAGCCGCATGCAGGTGTCGATCGTCCGCCGGCGTCCATGCCGGTCTCTTCGAGCAGGCGCACGGCGCTGAACAGATACGGGAACAGCAGCCGGTTGACGACGAAGCCCGGCACGTCGGGGACCTCGACGGGCGTCTTCTCGAAGGTCTCGCACAGCGCGAGCGCGCGGCTGCGCGTGTCTGCGCGGTCGCCTCGCGCGGGAAGATCAGCTCGACGAGCTTCATCTTGGTCACCGGGTTGAACACGTGCAGGCCGACGAAGCGCTCGGGCCGTCCGCTCGCCTGCGCGAGCCGCTCGACCGACAGCGAGGAGGTCGTGCTCGCGAGGATCGCCTCGGCGTCGAGGATCGCGTCGAGTTCGCCGAGCAGGCTCGCCTTGACGTCGTGGTCCTCGACCACCGCCTCGACCACGAACGTCGCCTCGGCGAGCGCCTGCGGGTCGGTGACGATCTGCACGTGCTCGCGGGTCGACCTCCGCGCCGAGGCGGCTCGAGCGTCTTCTCGACGGTCGCGCGCGCGCGCTCGGCCGAGCTCGCTCGAGCGGGCCAGCAGCAGCACCGGGCCGTGGTGGGCCGCGGTCGCCGCCAGGCCGCAGGCGATCGCGCCGCTGCCGGCGATCGCGAGGCGTTCTGCTCGACGTCGCTCTGCTCGTTCTCGGCGATGGCTCTCCCGCAACGTTGACTGACCAGTCAATCTAGTGCGCTTGACGCGGTAGAGTACGGGTTGCAGGGCCGGGCATCTTCCAGACAGCGCCCCGACCGTCGCGAGCGCCCCGCGTTCCTCTCATCAAACGCCGCGCAACACACCGTAGGAGGATTCCCAACATGAGGCAACCAGAGGGCCGCGAGGTCGTGATCGTCGAGGCCGTGCGCACGCCGATCGGACGCGGGCACAAGGAGAAGGGCTACTACAAGGACACCCACCCCAACGCGCTGCTCGGCAAGTGCCTACACCGAGGTGATCGAGCGCGCCGGCATCGACGCCGGCCGAGGTCGAGGACGTCGATCGCGGGCTGCGTGCAGCAGTTCGGCGAGCAGGGCTTCAACATCGCGCGCAACGCCTGGCTGCAGGAGGGCCTGCCGATCGAGACGCCCGGGCACCACCGTCGACCGCCAGTGCGGCTCCGCCCAGCAGGCCGTCAACTTCTCCGCCGCGCTGATCGCCGCCGGCGTGCACGACGCGATGATCGGCTCGGGCGTCGAGCACATGGGCCACCTGCCGTTCGCCGCCGGCATGAAGACGCAGGAGGACTTCGGCTACGCGTTCACGCCCGAGCTGATGGCCAAGCACAACATCGTCGGCCAGGGCCTCGGCGCCGAGATGATCGCCGACCAGTGGGAGATCTCCCGCTCCGAGCTCGACGAGCTGGCGGTGCGCTCGCACCGGCTCGCCCACCAGGCGACCGAGGAGGGCCGCTTCGAGCGCGAGATCGTGCCGATGTCGGTCAACGGCGACACGTTCGTGACCGACCAGGGCATCCGGCCCGGACACGAGCCTCGAGGCGCTCTCGCAGCTGAAGCCGGCGTTCAAGCCCGACGGCAAGATCACCGCGGGCAACGCCTCGCAGATCTCCGACGGCGCCGCCGCCGTGCTGCTGATGTCGGCGGAGAAGGCCAAGGAGCTCGGCCTGACGGCGCGCGCGCGGATCGTCGACCAGACGACCGTCGGCTGCGACCCGGTGAAAATGCTCGAGGGCCCGATCCCGGCGACGCGCAAAATCCTCGAGCGCAACGGCATGAAGATCGACGACATCGACCTGATCGAGATCAACGAGGCGTTCGCGCCCGTCGTCGCCGCCTGGCGGCGCGAGCTCGACCCGGACATGGACCGCGTCAACGTCAACGGCGGCGCGATGGCGCTCGGGCACCCGCTCGGCTCGACCGGCGCGCGGCTGATCACGACGCTGCTGCACGAGCTCGAGCGCTCCGACAAGGAGATCGGCTTCGTGACGATGTGCTGCGGCGGCGGCCTCGGCACCGCGCACGCTGATCCAGCGCGTCTGACGCACGAAGCCGGCCGCGGATGGCCGGCCACGTGGCACAGCCGGTGCACGCGTCGCGTCGCGGCCTCGACACGAGCAGTCGAGGCGTGCGCCGGCCGGCAGGCCGGCATGCCGCCGGCAGGCCGCATGCCGGCGTCAGCCGGACGCCCGCCTACGCGCTCGGTCCGCCGCCCGTCCAGTCGACGGCGACCGGCGGGCAGCGCGAGCAGCGCCGTCCAGGTGGCCGGTTCGGTGACGCCGCTGCGGCGCAGGCCGCGCGCGCGCTCTGGAAGGCGCGCAGGTTGGCGGTCGTCTGCGAGCCGAAAGTGCCGGTCATTTCCTGCGTCGGGTAGGCGCTGGCGAGGTGCTCCTGCAGCCACAGCACCTGGTCGCCCTTGTCGCCGTTGCCGAGTTCCGGGTAGGAGCCGTTGGGCGTGACGGTCGAGGCGAGTGAGCTGAGCGGCGCGGCGAGCGCGCTCCAGCAGGCTGGCGGGCGTTTCCTGCCAGTCCCAGAACGAGTAGCCGGTCGACGCCGTAGTCGGCCGCCTCCTCGCGGAAGCGCAGCAGGTCGGAGCTGCTGACGCCGCCGTAGGTCTGCCCGAGCGGGAAGATCGGGCGACCGTAGATGCGGTTGGCGATGTACGTGTTGGCGTAGACCGTGTCGACCGAGACGCCGATGTCCTTCCAGTACATCTGCGGGGCGTTGTACTGCGCGCCGTTCGGGCCGAGGAACACCGAGTAGGGCAGCGAGGGGTGGTAGGAGACGTACGGGAAGGAGGCGAGCGCGAGCGGATAGGTGGGGCCGATTTTCGCGCGCAGTTCGTCGATGTAGGTCTGCGCGGCCGCGTAGTGGCCCTCGTACTCCGCCTCCGCGTCGATCACCAGGCAGTCGGCGCCGTTGGCGACCGCCTCGGCGCCGAGGTTCGCCTCGCCGGTGGGGTTGGTCCCGTACACGTACTGCCACGCGCACACCCTCAGGCCGTTGGCGTGCAGTTCCTGCGACGAGCTGCGGCGAGAACTGGCTCCAGTAGTTGCTCGAGCCGTCCGAGCTCTTGACGAACAGCGTCGTGACGCCGGCCGCGTGCGCCTGCGCGACGATCGACGCGACGTTGCCGCCGTCGGACTTGCTCAGGTACCAGATCCACATCCCCTGGCCTTCGAACGGCGAGCCGGCTGACGGCGCCGACGGTCGTGGGCGCCGGGGGCGTGAGCGCCGGCGCCGGGGGCGGGTGCAGCGCGTGGCGGTACGACGTAGATCGGGCCGTACGAGCTCGAGTACCGCGCGCGGCTGAGCAGCACCATGATGTGTCCCGAGTGCGCGCTGCTGGGAACGGTCAGGATCAGCCCGGCGTTGGTCATGTGCAGGTGCGAGACCGGCGAGCTCGCCACGATCCGCGCGCCGGGCGCGTGCGGGAAGGCGACGGTCATTCCCGCGACCAGCCCGTTGCCGGCGAGCAGCAGCGTGCCGTGCGTCGAGACCTGGTGGGGATTGCCGCTGCATTTCGTCTTCGGCACGCAGCTGACGCTCACGATTCGCACGCTGGTCACGTGCAGGCTGGGCGTGGCGCTAGGCGCCGCGGTCGTGCTCTTGCCGGCCGGCGCCTTGGCGACCGGGGCGGCGCCCGGCGAGCGACGTTCCGCCGGCGCTCGCGGCCGAGGCGCTTGCCGGTGCGCCGGCGGGCACGGCCGAGCAGCCGAGCAGCGCGACGGCGAGCAATGCAACGAGATGCCTCAGTCGGAATCTCCTGGATCGCATGTGGGCGACTTTCCTCGCCAAGACAATCCCCTTCCCGGCGGCGATTGCGGTTCAGGTTGGGCGGCGTCCGAGCTTAGCCGCTCTGACTGGCAAACCGCCCAGCGCCACGGAAGTTGCGTCGGGCGCCCGAGCCCGCTGGCGGCGACGCGTGTCCCTTTCCGGCTGGCCCACGCCCGTGCGTCAGCCCCAGCGGAAGCCGACCGCCGACGGCGCCGGCGCGAGCGGGCTCGACGGAGGCCCGCCGCCGGGTCGGGGAGGTTGTAGCCCGTCGGCGCGACGTCGTTGGGGGCGTCGGCGTGGAACAGCGAGGCCAGGTACTGGATCTGCCCGCGCCCGACGTCCGAGCTCGAACTGGCCGCCGCCGTAGTTGCCGATCTCGCGCCGCGCGCAGTAGTCGTAGGCGTCGAGCAGGCTGCGCAGGCCGCCGAGCCGCGAGGGCTTGATGTTGACCATGCGCGGCGGATAGGGCAGCGCCTCGATGTCGGCGATCGAGTGGATCGGCGCGTCCCACGAGAAGCGCTCGCGATGGGCGGCCAGCACCGCGTCGGTCTCGGGCGTCAGCTTCGGGTCCTCGATCCACGCCTGCGGGAACGCCTCGACCACTCGCCGATACAGCAGCGGATCGGGCGGCTGGTCGACGATCGAGCCCGTGTACAGGCCCTTGAAGTCGACCGAGTCGACCGCGCCGGTCGCGCGCAGCTCGGCGATCAGCGGCTCGTCCCACGAGCTCGTCGGGTCGAGCTTGAAGCGCAGGCCCGGGTACAGCGCCAGGCGGCGGTTGACAGCGGCTCCAGCGACGGCGGCTCGCCGAGCCGCAGCGACACGACGAAGCGCACCGGCTGCGGCTCGCGCCCGAGCGCGGCGTGCAGCGAGGTGCCCGCCTGGCGCAGCGCGAGGTCGAGCGCGGCCGACTCGTACGCCCAGGTCCGGTAGCGCTGCGAGACCTCGCGCTGCGGGCGGCTCTGGAAACAGCGACGAGCCCGGCCAGATGCTCGGCGAAGGAGGCGAGCGTGAAGCGGCCGGCGAGCGGCAGCGTCGGCGCCGGCCGCCTGCAGCGAGCTCGTGGTCGACGGCGTCGTAGGTGACGTCCTCGCCGACTCCCTCCTCGCCCGCGCCGCGCAGGTGGATGACCGTGCTCTTGCGCTCGAAGTCGCTCGACACGTTGCGCTTGCAGCGCCTCCAGCGCGTAGTCCTCGATCTCGACCGGCAGCTCGGCGAGTCGCTGCCACGTGCTCACCGCGCGGCCTCGCTTTCCAGCCGGCTGACGAGCTCGTCCAGGCGCAGCTCCTCCAGCGCGTCGCCGACCGCCGCCAGCTCGCGCGCGCACAGCTCGATCAGGCCCTTGCCCTCCTGACCAGCTCGAGCGTCTCGTCGAGGCTCGCCTCGCCGGAGTCCAGCCGGCGGATGATCTCCTCGACGCGCGCCGACGCCGCCTCGTAGGTGAGCGGCGCCTGCGGCTGCTCGCTGTCGGTGTCGCTCATCGCGCGCATCTCCCACGAGTCCGCGTCTCCTCACGATTTCGCGCCTCCTCGCGATTCCTGTACTCGCGCGGGCACCGCGCCGTCCGCGAAGCGCAAGCGCACGTCCTGCGCTGCGCGCGCGCGACGCGCGCTCGTCAGCGGCTCGCCGTCGAGCGACTCCACGACGGCGTAGCCGCGCTCGAGCGTGCGCTGCGGGTCGTGCGCGGACAGCGCCAGCGCCAGTCGCTGCAGCTCGCGCGGTCGCCGGCGGCGGCAGTCGAGCAGCGCAGCCTCGGCCTTGCGCGCGAGCACCAGCGCGCGGCGGCCGGTCAGCGCCTGCTCGTCCTCGGCTCTGCGGCGCGAGCCGGCGCGGATCTCGCGCAGCTGCTGGTGCAGGCGCGTGCGCTCGCGCCGCAGGTGGGCCGCCGGAGCGCGCGAAAGCGTCGCCAGCAAGCGTGCCCGCGAGAGCACCGCGAGTCGTCCGTGATCGCGCAGTCGCCCCGCCGCGATCGGCAGCTCCGCCCGCGGCTGAAGCGCGCGTCGCGCGTGCTCGCGCAGGCGCGCCGCAGCGCGCGCCTGCGCGTCGCGCGCCTGGCGGCAGTCGACGGCGACCGCCGCCTCGGCGGCGTGCGTCGGCGTCGAGCAGCTGACCGCCGCGACGTCGTCGAGCAGCGTGCGGTCGGTGTGATGTCCGACCGACGCGATCACCGGCACGTTCAGCAGCGCCACCGTGCGGCACAGCGTCTCGTCGCAGAAGCACAGCAGGTCCGCGAGCGAGCCTCCGCCGCGCGCGACGATCACGACGTCGACGCGCGCGACGGCAGCCAGATCGCCGAGCGCGCGCACGATCGCAGGCGCGGCGTGGCGGTCCTGCACCGGAGCGAAGCCCCATACCAGGCGCCCGGCCCAGCCGCGGCGGGCGAGCGCGGCCAGCAGGTCGTCTCGCGCCTTGCCCTGCTCCGCGGTCACCACGCCGATCGTGCGCGGCACCGGCGCCAAGGCCAGCCGCTTCTGCGGCTCGAGCAGGCCCTCGCGCGTCGAGCTGCTTGCGCAGCCGGTCGATGCGCGCCAGCAGATCGCCCTCGCCGGCGACGCGCAGGTCGGTGACGGCGAAGTGAGAAGCTCGGCGACGAGGTGGCGCTGCCGGGGTAGTAGTCGCAGCCGCCCGCCACCACCACCTGCATGCCCTCGCTCGGCGCCGCGCCCGCGCGCGCGAGCATGCGCTCCCAGTCCTCGCGCCAGGCCGAGCACGGCAGCGCGCCGGTGGAGTCGCGCAGCTCGAAGTACACGCGTGCCCGAGACGGGCGCAGGTTGACGAGCTCGCCGACGATCTGCACGCGCGCGAACGAGCGCAGCCTGCCGCGCAGCGCCGCGGCGTACTCGCCGACCGCGAACGGACCCGGCGAGGTCGCTGTCGGGGATCCCGACGGGCGTCCCGGCGGACGCCGGCTGGGCCGGCGCGGGCGCCTGCGGGGGCGCCGGCGGCCGCGCTGCCGCGGGCTTCGTGCTGTGCGTCCCGGCCATGAAAGCCCAGCATAGGCGGTACGATCGACGTCAATGCGCGCCAGCGGACACACGCCCATCGACTGCTAGCGGCGGCCGCCGTGGCCAACCGCAACAACGGCCGACGCGGGCGCTCGCGCAAGCGAAACCGCACGCGCGCCACGGCCGCCGTGGGCTCCGCCGAGGCTCCTGCGGGCGCGCTCGCCAGCCCGCCCGAGCAGCAACAGGACGCTCGCGCGCCGGCCGCCGCTCGCGCGTCGCAGCCGACTCGCGCGGCGAGCGCGAAAGCGCCCAAGCGGCAGCGCTCGCGCCCGACCGCCGGCGAGCGCGGCGCAGCTTCGCGGGGCTTCAAAGACCCGCAGTCGCTGGGCGAGCGCCCGCAGGCGCCGTGGCACCCGCGTGCCCGTGTCCGAGATGCTGATCCTGGTCGGCGCGATCGGCACCGTGGTCGGGCTCAGCAAAGGCGCCTCGCACGGCGGGCCAGCGTTGATCGTGGGGCTCGCCGCGGTGATCGTGGGCACGCTCGAGTTCGCGCTGCGCGAGCACCGCAGCGGCTACCGATCGCACACCGTCCTGCTCGCGCTGCTGCCGACGGTGATCGTGCTACACGGGCACGCTGCTGATCGTCGCCGCGTTCGTGACGCCCGTGCCCGTGGGACTGAAGGTCGCCCCGCTGGCGCTGGCGCTGCCGCTGTTCGCAGTGATGTTCAAACTGCTGCGTGGCCGCTTCCGCGACGCGCGCCGCGAGCGCGTGTTCGCCGGCGACCGCTAGCCGACGGCGCGGTGTCGTCGAGCGATGGCAGCGCGTGCTCGCCCGGTGGGCCGGTCTGGCCGCGGATCTCGCCGGCGAAGCCGAGGCGCTCCAGTCGCGCGATCTCGCGTTCGCCTTCGATGCGCGCCGGGTGATCGTCGGGGAGGCCGGCGATCAGTTTGGCGATGCGTTCGCGCAGCTGCAGCGCGAAGTGCGGCGTCGAGGCGCCCATCAGGCGACGCACGTCCTCGACGGTGACCTCGCCGGCGCGCTCCTTGCGCAGCGTTCGTGGGTCCTCGGCCTGGCTCAATTCGGTGGCAACTGGTGGGCGGTCATTCGGCGGCGGCGACTGATTGTTCGGCGGCGGACGGCTGGCGCGGAGCGATCTCCAGAACCGCGTCCAGTTCGGCCTGAGCCAGCGCCGAGATGGCGGCTTCGTCGCCGATCAGCCAGCCGTGATTGTAGACCTCGCGCACGGGCGGAGCCGCGGCGGTGTAGCCGGGCTCGATGTCGCTCAGGTAGTGCGTCAGCGGGCGCCGGCAGCGACCGGCTGACGCGCAGCAGAAGCAGCGGCGCGTAGTCGCCGTGGGCGGACAGCGGCGCCGCCGCCGGCGCGTCGAGCGGGCGCGAGGCGTTCGCGAACACCAGCCCGTGACCCGCTTCGTGGATGCTCCAGCCGAACGTTCCGCGCCCGAAGCGCGACACCGAGATCGCGTTGGCAACGGGTTCTTCGCTTTCGTTGGGGCCCGAGGCTTCGCCGGGAGCCGCGGCGCCGGCGACACGCACGACCGTTCCCAGCCGGGCGAGCTGGGCGTAGGCGCGCGTTCCGAGCGTCGCCGGCGCAACGACGTAGATCGTGGGGCGGCGCAGCTGGCGCAGCGCGCTTGCCGTGAGCCGCGGGCACGCGCGCGCGCTGAACGAACAGGATCGGTGCGGCGCTCTCGGCCGACAGCGCCGCCGCCGGCATCTGCAGCGCGCGCGGCGCGTCGGACGCCACGACGATCACGCGATGCGGATCGACGCCGCCTGTGGCCGCCTCGAACGTGCTCAGCGTGAGCGCGGCCGTGGCCAGCGGATCGGCGCTCGCGGGGATCGTGCGCGAGCGTGTAGCCGGACGGCAGCTCGGCCGTGGTGCCGATCCGAATCACTTGCGCTCCGCCGAGCGCGGGCGCGCCGACGGGGTGCATCGCGCGCAGCGCGCGTTCGCTGACCGCCGGCAGCTCGTTGCCCTCGGCGTACAGGATCGGCGCTCCGAGCGGCGCGCTCGCGAGCGAGGCGGCGCTCAGCGCGACGGGCCATTGATGCTCGTCGACGAGCACCACCGCCTGCGGGCGAGTCGCCGGGGTCAGCCCGGGATACACGACCTGCGCGACCGCCGCCGCGTCGATCGCAGGATCGGCGCCGCCCAGGCGCGTGGTGTTCTTGGTCGCGACGGCCAGCACTCCGCGCGCGGCCGGTGCGCTTGCCGATGCTTCGCCGCGAGCTGGCTTCGCGCGCCGCGCGTCCCTTGCCGCAGCCGGCCAGCGCGCCGGCCAGGCTGGCCCCGGCCAGTGCGAGCGCGGCCAGCTGCCGGAGCGTGGGGACGCGCATGCGCGCACAGTAGCGGCAGCGTCGGAGCGGGCGGGCGGCGTCGCGCAGGCGAGCCGCGCTGGCCGTCGAAGAGAGTCTGTGTTGCAAGCAGGTCTGCCGAGGTTTGAACCCGGCGCGCTGGGGTATCTAGCGCAATTATTTTGTGCTTTTGCAGGCAAAACATGCACACCGGCGCCTACATGCTGCAAGTGTCATTGCACTCTGGTAGCGTGCCGCGCCAAGAACGCCGAGTCCCTGACCAGATGTCAGAGACCGGGGGACCCAGGTTGTTTGGGGCGAATCCCACGGTGAGACCGTGAGAAGCGCAGGCTCTTTCAGCGCTAGCCCGTCAGCTAACCCCGGAGGCCGACGAAAGAGGTTGTTGTCTTGCGGGTGCGAACCCTCATTGCCTTCCTGAGCAGCTTGACGTTCCTGGCCGTAGCGGCCACCCCGGCACTGTCCGCCACCACCGGCGGAGCCGAAGCCGCGCAGCAGCGCTCCGGCGAGCACGACTGCTCCCGCCAGCGCCTCCCCGGCCCCGGCGATCCACCTGTCGCCGATCACGGCGAAGTCGCGCAACGTCGTCTACACCGGCCCGATCTACCAGAAGACGGCCACGGGCGAAGTGATCCCCTACGTGCCGCCGGCGCCCGGCGCGACGCTGACGAACACGACGGGCGGCAGCTCCGTCGCCGCGACGCCGACGACCACGTCCTCGACGTCGCCCACGGGCGTGACCGAAGTGACGGAGACGGCGGCGACTCCGCAGCCCGAGCTGCTCGTGCCAGGCTCGCTCGCCCGCTATGTGAACGGCTACGCGGCCGCACCGATGTCGGCCCCCGAATCCGTCCAGCAGGTGATCTGGGCGGCCAACGAGATCATCGGCCTGCCGTACATCTACGGCGGCGGCCACGCTTCGTTCATCTCGCCCGGCTACGACTGCTCGGGCACGGTGTCCTACGCGCTGCACGGCGCCAACCTGCTGACGACGCCGATGGACTCCTCCGAATTCATGGTGTGGGGCTCGCACGGCGCCGGTCGCTGGATCGCCGTGTTCGGCAACGCCGGTCACGCGTACATGGACGTCGCCGGGCTGCGCCTGGACACCAGCGCCGCCGACGACCCGTCCAACCAGCAGGGCCCGCGCTGGCGCCCGCTGCGTCCCGAAAACGCCGGCTACACGGTTCGCCACCCACTCGGCCTGTGAGCCCCGGCTTCGCGCCGGGGCCCTGAGGCTCGCGTCGTTCGCGGTCGGCTACGCTTGAGTGAGCCGGCCGATTGGCGACCGGCTGCCCCGTAACGCAATAGGAGGATCTAGATGGCCGGCCTGACCGGGCGCATGTCAACCGTCGTGAAGGCGAAGGTCTCGAAACTGCTTGACCGTGCCGAAGACCCGGCCGAGACCCTCGACTACAGCTACCAGAAGCAAGTCGAACAGCTGCAGAACGTCAAGAAGGGCATCGCCGACGTCGTCACCGCCAAGAAGCGGCTGCAGATGCAGGAAAAGTCGCTTGCAGCAGAGCGTCGTCAAGCTCGACACGCAGGCGCGCCAGGCGCTGTCGGCCGGCAACGAGGATCTGGCGCGCACGGCGCTGGAGCGCAAGAACGTCGCGCAGACCGAGCTGCAGGGTCTCGATACGCAGGTCACCGAACTCGAAGCCCAGCAGGAGAAACTGACCGACTCCGAGCAGAAACTGCGCGCCAAGATCGAATCCTTCCGCACCAAGAAGGAGGTCATCAAGGCGCAGTACTCGGCCGCCGAAGCTCAGGTGCGCATCTCCGAAGCCGCGACGGGCGTCGGCGAGCAGATGGCCGACGTCGGCTTGGCCATGCAGCGTGCGGTCGACAAGACCGAAAACATGAAAGCGCGCGCCGACGCGGTCTCCGAGCTGGAAGCCGGCGGGCACGTTCGACGACGTGACGGCGCTGGGGACCGGCGAAGACGACATCGATCGTCAGCTCAAGCAGCTCTCGAGCCAGCCGGAGGTCGACGACGAGCTGTCCAAGATGAAGAGCGAACTCGGCCAGGGCGCGGCGGCCGAGGCGCCGCAGATCGCATCCGGCGGCGGCGGCGTCCGGCGGCGGCGCTGCCGGCGGCGGCGAGCAGTCGAGCGAGAGCGGCCAGGCATGATCGTGCGCATCTCCGGCGAGGACCAGTACCGCCTCGCCGATGACCAGACGGCGCGTCTGAACGAGCTCGACAACGCGGTCATCACGGCCTGTCGGGGCGGCGACGAGGAGGGCTTTCACAAGACGTTCGCCGAATTGCTCGACTTCGTGCGCGCCAACGGCGCGCGCGTCGGCGACGACGAGCTCGAGGGCTCCGACCTGATCCTGCCGCCGCCCGACCTGAGCTTCGCCGAGGCCGCCAGCGAGTTCACCGGCGAGGGCCTGATCCCGGACTGACGGCGCGCCGCGCGAGCACGCGCGCCCACCGGGACTAGATCGGGATCCCCCACAGCGGAAACCAGCGCTCGAGCTCCGGCTCGAGCGGCATTTCGCTGCCGATCTGGGCCTTCAGCTGCAGCTCTCGCTCGGTCGAGCGCTGCTCGCGCTGCGCCGGGGGCCGGGAACGAACGGGTACCAGTAGCCGCGCTTGTAGTTGTAGATGAAGTAGATGCGCTGTTTCTGTGGCGTCGGTGAAGCGCGAACACGGCGCACAGCAGCCGCTCGCCGAAGCCGGCGGTCTCGATCGAGCCCGGATACCGCGTTGATGCCGACGGCGAGGTCTTCGACGCTGGGCGCGCCCGGCGGGGCTGCGCAGGATCATCCAGCGGTAGCCGTAGCTGTCGTCCTCGCTGGACACGGTCGTGCCGCTGTCGCCGCCGGTCGCGGTGACGACTTCTTCCATGTCCTTGAGCGTCGATTCGAATTCGCTGGAGGACAGCGCCTGAAAGACGATCGCGGCGCTGCCGGCGGGCGCGATCTGGTGCTCGGCCTGCAGGTCGACGTAGGCGGTGGTGATCGCGAACAGGCGGTCGGGCGCGGGGCCCTTGACCTGGTGGCGGCCGGTGAGGATGTCGCGCAGGCCCACTGCTGATCAGGCGGCGCCGGGGCGCCTAGATGATTGATTCCACGGCGGTGTGCCGGTTTTCCGGTGGTGCGGATGGTCGAGCCTGCCGCGGACACAGGCCGCAGCCCTTGCCGGCGGCAAGGGCAAGGCCGAGGACAACGGCAGGTGACGGCCAGACGTGCCAGCGGCGGTGCAGGGTCGTGAAATCAATCATCTCAGGAGGCGACGCCCTGCAGCTGTGACTCGAGGCGCTCGAGCGCGGCCAGGCGCTGCTCCAGCGGCGGGTGGTCGGCGAAGATGTTCATCAGCGACTTCTTGGCGCGCGCGGGGATGATGAAGAACGCGCTCATTCCTTCGGCCCGGCGCAGGTCCTGGGTGGGCACGCGTTCGATCGTGCCGCTGATCTTGATCAGCGCGGAGGCGAGCGCGCTGGGGCGCCCGGTCAGCACCGCCGAGCCGCGATCGGCGGCGAACTCGCGGTAGCGCGACAGCGTGCGCAGCAGCACGAACGAGACGACGTATACGACCACGGACACGAGCACGACGATCATGATGTCCTGCTCCTCTTCGCGGTTGCCGTAGCCGCCGCCGAAGAAGAACGCGAACTGGGCGATCAGCGACGCGAGCGTGGCGAAGAAGCTGGCCAGCGTCATCACCATCACGTCGCGATTGATCACGTGCGTGAGCTCGTGCGCCATCACGCCTTCGAGCTCTGCCGGCGAGAGCATCTCGAGGATGCCGCGCGTCGCGCACACCGTCGCCGACTTCTGCGAGCGGCCCATCGCGCAGGCGTTGGGCATCGAGGTCTCCATCACGCACACGCGCGGTTTGGGCAGGTCGGCCTGCACGCACAGGCGGTCGATGATGCCGTGCAGCTCGGGCTCTTGCTCGGGTGAGACCTCTTTGAGCCCGAGCGAGGCCATCGCCAGCTTGTCCGAGCCGAACAGCTGCACGAGCAGCAGCACGACGGCGACGACGACGATCAGTCCGGCGCCGGCGCCGACGGCGAACAGCACGCCGACGAACACCACGTACAGCAGTCCCAGCAGGAACAGCGTCAGCAGCATGCGGGCCTGCAGGCCCGTGTCCTTTCCGAAGCTCTGACGTCGCGCTGGCATGAGCTGATTGTCGCAGACGCACATTCGTCTGCCCTAAAGTGCGAGACCGAACCGGATGCCCGCGCTGCCGAGCCCATGAAGCCCGAAGTCCACCTCCTCGGCATCTCGATCAAGACGTTCGGCGTGGCGTTCGCGCTCGGCTTCGTCGCCTGTGGCCTGGTCGTCGCGCGACGGCTGCGCGAGCTCGGCAAGCCGGTCGACTGGGCCTATGAGATCACCTTCGCGGCGCTGCTCGGCGGCGTGATCGGCGCGCGCGCCTACTACCTGATCCAGCACTGGAGCACGGTCAAGCACGATCTCGTGGGCAGCGCGTTCTCGGGCTCGGGACTCGTCTGGTACGGCGGCGCGATCGGCGGCGCGATCGGCGTGGTCGGCTGGATGCGCTGGCGCGGCGTGCTCGAACTGCGCATGCTCGACATGTGCGCGACGGCGCTCGCGCTCGGCTATGCGATCGGTCGCATCGGCTGCCAGGTCTCGGGCGACGGCGACTACGGCATTCGCTCGAGCCTGCCCTGGGCGATGGGCTATCCGCACGGGACGCTGCCGACGCCGCCCGGCGTCAAGGTGCAGCCGACGCCGATCTACGAGACGGTCACGATGTGCCTGCTGGCGTTCGGGCTGTGGCAGTTGCGCGACCGCGTGCGTCCGGGCGTCGTGTTCGCGCTGTACCTGCTGCTGAGCGGGCTGGAGCGCTTCCTGGTCGAGTTCATCAGGCGCAACGCCGAGGTGTACGCGGGGCTCACCGCGCCGCAGCTGGAGAGCCTCGCGCTGATGGTGATCGGCGCGGTGTGGCTGGCGCTGCTGACGCGCCGGCGAGGCATCGCCGCGCTGCGAGCCTCGCCAACCTGAGCGCGCACGCGATAATCCGGGGCATGGCCACGCAGACCAGCCTCTCCGACGTGTTCCCGCTCGGCAGTCGCATCGATGAGCGCGGCCGCCTCGAGGTGGGCGGCTGCGACACGATCGAGCTGGCCAGGGAGTATGGGACGCCCGCCTACGTCGTCGCCGAGGACGATCTGCGCGCCCGTGCGCGCGCGTTCACGGCGGCCGGCGCAGGCGCCGGCCACGAGGACTTCCACGTCGTGTTCGCCTCCAAGGCATTTCCCTGCACGGCCGTGCTGGAGCTGTTCGCGCAGCAGGGGCTGTGGTGCGACGTCGCCTCCGGCGGCGAGCTGCACCTGGCGCTGGGCGCCGGATTCGCCCCCGAGCGGATCGTGCTGCACGGCAACGCCAAGTCCGAGCAGGAGCTGCGCACGGCGCTCGAGCGCCGCGTCGGCCTGATCGTGCTCGACAACTTCGACGAGATCGATCGACTGGAGCGGCTGGTCGGGGACGAGCGCGACTGGAGGGCGCATGCGGCTCCCGACGGCCATGCGGGTGCTCGATGCGCGTCACGCCGGACGTGCGTGGAGACACGCACGAGAAGATCTCGACCGGCCAGGCGGACTCCAAGTTCGGCTTTTCGATGGCCGACGCGCCGGCGGCGATCGCGCGCGTGCACGAGATCGGCGGCGTGCGACTGCTCGGGCTGCACGCGCACATCGGCTCGCAGCTGCTCGAGCTGGAGCCGTTCCGTCGCGAGGCGGCCGAGCTGGCGAGGCTGGGCGAGTTCGCAGCGTGGGACCTCGGCGGCGGTCTTGGCGCGCGCTACACCGACGACCAGCCCGAGCCGCCGTCGATCGAGTCCTACGTATCCGCGCTGCTGGCGGCGGCGCGCGAGCACGGGATGGACGCTCCGGGCAAGCGCCTGCTGATCGAGCCGGGCCGCGCGCTGAGCGCGAACGCGTGCGTGACGCTGTACACGGTGCAGAGCGTCAAGCAGAACGTGTCGCGCTGGGTCGCCGTCGACGGCGGCATGTCGGACAACCTGCGCCCGATGCTGTACGGGGCCGGCTACGAAGCGCACGTCGCCGATCGCTTCGACGGTGCCACGCCGTGCGCGCTTGCGGGCAAGCACTGCGAGTCCGGTGACGTGATCGTGCGCGAGGCATTGCTCGACGACCCCAAGCCGGGCGACGTGATCGTGACGCCCGCGACCGGCGCGTACGGCTACGCGATGGCCAACAACTACAACGGAGTTCCGCGGGCGCCGGTGATCTTCTGCCGCGGGGGCGACGCGCGCGTGGTGGTCAGGCGCGAGAGCTTCGAGGACCTGACTGCGCGCGATGTTCGCTAGCGGGCAGGGCGGCGCCGGGCGCTCGGCGCCGCCGTTTCAAGTGGGACTGCTCGGCCACGGCACCGTCGGCGCGGCATTCGCCGAGCTGCTCGCGCACAGAGCCGACGAGATCGAGCGCTTCAACGGGCGCCGGCCGGTGATCTGCGGCGTGCTCACGCGCACGCAAGGCAGCTTCGAGGAGATCCTCGCGCGCGCCGACCTGCTCGTCGAGGTGATGGGCGGCATCGAACCTGCGCGCGAGTACCTGCTGGCGGCGATGCGCGCGGGCAAGCACGTGGTCAGCGCCAACAAGCAGCTGCTCTCGCAGTACGGCGAGGAGCTGTTCGAGACCGCGCGCGCGCACGACGTGCGGCTGCGCTTCGAGGCCGCCGTCGCGGGCGCGGTGCCGGTCGTGCGCGTGCTCGAGGAATCGCTGTCGGCGACGCCGATCGAGCGCATCCACGGCATCGTCAACGGAACGACCAACTTCATACTGTCGGAGATGACCGCGGGATCGACATACGAACAGGCGCTCGGCGCAGGCGCAGCGCGTCGGCTACGCCGAGGCGGACCCCAGCGACGACGTCTCAGGTCGAGACGCCGCCGCCAAGATGGCGATCCTCGCGCGGCTTGCGTTCGGCTCGCCGGTGCACCTCGACGACGTGCCGCTACGAGGGCATCGAGCACCTGCAGGGCGAGGACCTCGAGTACGCGCGCGAGCTCGGCCTCGGCTTGAAGCTGGTCGGCACGGCCGAGCGTCGCGACGGCGGGCTGTCGGTGCGCGTGCACCCGACGTTCCTGTACTCGGGGCATCCGCTGGCCGCGATCAACGGACCCTTCAACGCGGTCACCGTCGAGTCCGAGGCGATCACCGAGATAACGCTGTCAGGGCCGGGCGCGGGCGGGCGCGAGACCGCCAGCGCGGTGCTCGGAGACGTCGTCAGCGTGATGACCGGCGGCGCGCGTCCACCGGCGCCGCCGCTCCCGCTGGAGCTGATCGAGGACGTACAGAGCGCGTTCTACCTGCACTTCGACATGACCGACGAGCCAGGGCGTGCTGGCGGCCGTCACCAAGGTGCTGGGCGAGCACGAGGTGTCGATCAAGTCGGTCGTGCAGCGCGGCCTGGCCGAGCACGCGCGGCTGGTGATGGTCACGCATCCCGTGCTCGAGTCCAAGCTGCGCGCGGCGATCGCGCAAGTGGGCGAGTTCGACTTCATCCGCGCGGCGCCACGGGCGATACGCGTGATCGAAGAGGAGTTCACATGACCACGCTGGGCGCGTATGTCGGCGCGCTACTGCGTCCTCAGTCGCTCGCGTGCTATTGCACGCCGCGCTCCCTGCGTCCTTGTATCGCTTGCCCTACGCACCCAGCGCTGGCGGCGGCTGCTAAGGAGTTCCTGTGAGCACGAGAGAGACGCCGCCCAGGCGGGAGATCCCGCCGGTGCCGCTGCCGCGGGTCGAGGGCGCGGCGTTCTTGGGCACGCACGTGCCGCTGATCGAGCGCTACCACGAGCGGCTGCCGTTCGAGCCCGGCGACAAGCTCGTGAGCCTGCAGGAGGGCTCCACGCCGCTGCTGCGCGCTCCGGTCATCTCGAAGATCGTCGGCGCGAGCGTGCGCCTGAAGCTCGAGGGCGCCAACCCGACGGGCTCGTTCAAGGACCGTGGCATGACGTGTGCGGTGTCGGCCGCCGCGCGCGACGGCGCCAAGGCCGTGATCTGCGCGTCCACTGGCAACACCGCCGCGAGCGCGGCAGCGTACGCGGCACGCGCGGGCATCACCTGCGCCGTGATCGTGCCCGAGGGCAAGATCGCGCAGGGCAAGATGGCCCAGACGCTCGTGCACGGCGCGCGCGTGATAACGCTCGAGGGCAACTTCGACCAGGCGCTCACGCTCGTGCGCGAGCTGACGGCGGCGCACCCGATCGTGCTCGTCAACTCGGTCAACGAGTTTCGCATCGAAGGCCAGAAGACCGCTGCGTTCGAGATCGACGAGGCGCTTGACGGCGGTCTGGAAGCGCTCTGCATCCCGGTTGGCAACGCCGGCAACATCACCTCCTACTGGCGCGGCTTCCAGGAGGTGGGAGCGGCGCCGAGGATGCTCGGCTATCAGGCCGAGGGCGCGGCGCCACTCGTCGTGGGACACCCGATCGAGCACCCGGAAACGGTGGCGAGCGCGATCAGGATCGGCAACCCCGTTCGCTGGGAGGACGCGATGGCTGCCGCGACGGACTCGCGCGGCTCGATCCGCGTCGTCAGCGACGCCGAGATCCTCGAGGCCTATCGCCTGCTGGCCTACAGGGAAGGCATGTTCTGCGAGCCGGCGTCCGCGGCGTCGGTGGCCGGCCTCTTGAAGTACGGGGCCGAAGGCGCCGAGCAGGTCGTGTGCGTGCTCACCGGCCGCGGCCTGAAGGACCCGGAGACGGCGATCGCCAACAACGACGGGCTGATCATCCAGTGCGTCGCCGAGATGGCGGCGATCGAGGAGGCGGTGCTGGGGGAGCGGCCTTGACGCACTCGCGCAGGCGGCTCGTGCGCGTGCCGGCGTCCTCAGCGAACCTCGGCCCCGGCTTCGACTGCATGGCCGCCGCGGTCTCGCTGCGCCTCGAGCTCGAGGTGATCGAGACCGGGCAGTTCGCCGTCGAGTCCGAGCTGCCGATCGCGCGCGGGCGGGAGAACCTGTGCGTGCGGGCGTTCGAGCAGCTTCATCCAGCCGACGAGTTCACGTTCAGGATCAGCTCGCAGATCCCGCTCGCCGGCGGCCTCGGCTCGAGCGCCGCGGCGATCGTCGCCGGGCTGATGGCCGCCGACCACCTGTTCGAGATGGATGTCGACCTGCTCGAGCACGCGAGCGCCGTCGAGGGCCATCCGGACAACGTCGCTGCGGCGCTGAACGGGGGTTTCGTCGTGTACGCGGACGGCACCGCGACACGCTTCGAGCCGCCCACCGGGCTTGAGGCCCTGGCGGTCGTGCCCAACGAGGCCGTGCGCACAAACGCAGCGCGCGCGGCGCTGCCCGATCGCGTGCCGCTGAGCGACGCCGTGTTCAACGTCGCGCACGCCTCGCTGCTGATGCTCGGCCTGGCGCGTGGCGATTGGGACCTGCTGGCGCGCGGCCTGCAGGACCGCCTGCACCAGCGCCAGCGCGCGCAGCTGTTCCCGCGCTCATACGAGCTCGCTACGCGTGCTCGAGAGCTCGGTGCGCTGGGGGCGACGATCTCGGGCGCCGGCCCGACCGTGCTGGTGTGGTGCTTCTACGAGCACACCGGCGCCGTCGCCGAGGCGCTGCACCAGCAGATCGACGGCTGGGCGAGCCTGCTGCGCACCCCGTTCGAGTCCCAGGGCGCGTACGTGGTCGAGCTCTAGCGCAGCTCCGCGAGGCGCTCGCCGGTGTCGGCCGAGGACAGGCTTGGCAGGCGCTCGAGCACTTCGCCGGCCAGGTCGAGATAGTCCGTGCCGAGGTCGGGGCGATAGTCGAGGATCGAGCGCGCTCGCTCGGCCGACTCGGCGTAGGCGATCGAGGAGCGTACGACGGTGTCGAACACCTGCTCGCCGAAGCGCTCCTTCAGCGAGGCCAGCGCCTCGCGCGAGTGGATCGTGCGCATGTCGGCCAGGTTCAGCAGCACGCCCAGCAGCGACAGCTCGGGGTTGAGCCCGTCGCGCGCCAGCTCGACGACCTCCATCGCCTGCTCAACGCCCTGCAGCGCGAAGTACTGCGCCTCGGCCGTGACCAGCGCGTGATCGGCGGCCACCAGCGCGTTGACCGTCAGCAGGCCAAGCGAAGGCGGGCAGTCGATCAAGATCAGCTCGTACTCCGCCGGCGCCTTCGCCAGCGCGCGCCTGAGCGTCAGCTCGCGCCCCATCTTGCCGCCCAGCATCAGCTCGGCTTCGGCGAGCGTCAGGTTGGCTGGGATCAGGTCTTCGTGGATCGCCTCGGCGGCGCTTGCGCGCCCGGCCAGCACGTCGGCGATCGTCGGCTCGACGTCTGGCGGCAGGTCGAAGTAGTCGGACAGGTTGCCCTGCGGGTCGAGGTCGACGGCGAGCGTGCGCACCCCGCTGCGTCGAAACGCGTCGGTGAGGGTTCGGACGGTCGTCGTCTTGCCGGTGCCGCCCTTCTGCGATAGCACCGCGATCGTGTCGGCCATGCGCCGATATTACGTGACTACGAGATAGCTGAGTCGGTAGCGCCCGACGATGATCTCATCGCCGTCCTGCAGTAGCTGGCCTTCGATGCGATCGCCGTTCACGAACACGCCGTTGAGGCTGCGATCGTCGAGCACGCGCACGCCGTCGGGCTGGCGCACGATCAGGGCGTGGCGGCGGGAAACCGTGGGGTCGTCGAAGCGCACATCGGCGGCCAGGCTGCGGCCGATCCGCGTCCACTCGCGGCTGAGCGGCACCGTACGCATGTCGCTGCCCTCCTCGAAGCACAGGTACTCGCCGGGCTGCTCGATCTGCGCGCGAGCGCGTGCCAGCTCCGCGTCGCGGTCGCTATGCGCGGGCTCGGACAGCATTCCGCCATGGCGCGCCGTCTCCTCGCGCGTGTCGCTGAACAGCGACGCGCGCACGAAGTCGCTGCCGCCGCAGCCCGGGCAGTCTGTGAGCGCATCGTCGCCCGTCAGCGTCAGCACGTAGCCGCATTTGCGGCAGCAGAAGGAGCCCGCCCCCACGAAGCTCCCAGCACTAAGTAGATCCATGCTGCCTCTCCTCTCCTGCTTGGCGCTGCCCGGTGCCTCCTCGTCGAGGGAAAGCTCGTGGCGATTATAACGAGTGGGCCTGGTCGGCAGACTCGATAATCCCGCACTTTCCGACGAGACGAACACGCGCACGCGTCCCTGAGCTCGACCTTGTTTGCAAGTCGTACCCACGGGGCAGGTTGGCAAACCGCGCCCCGCGCAAGCGCGCGACCAGCGCCCCAGCGCGGCAGGAGTAGCACGGCCGGGGACGAAATCCGGGTCGTGATCGCTTCCGCGACTACCCAGATCGAGCAGTTCGAGCGCCACCTGCTGCGCCGCGGAGTCGGCGCGCTGGAGGCCGACCGCGAGCGCTGTGGCGACTGCGGGCGCACGCCGCTGACCGGCGAGCACGTGCATCTGTACGACAATCGCCACGGCGGCGAGGTCGTCTGCGAGCTGTGCCGCCAGCTGCGCCGCCAGGCGCCCATGGCGAGCGAGATCGTACGCCACGGCGAGCACGGGCACACGGTCCGGCTCACGGCGCGCATAGCTCCGCGCTGAGCGCGCCAGCGCCGCTCCTGCGGCGCCCAAGCGTGCGCGTCGGGCCGCGAGGCCGCCCGGCCGCGCCCCGGGGCCGGCCCGCCGCGCTCTAGACTTGCGGGCGCCGTGGACCCCGTGACCGTGTCGACGATCATCTCCGCCCCGCGCGAGCAGGTATTCGACTACCTGCAGGACATCGCCAACCACGAGGAGTTCACCGACCACTACCTCGTCGACTGGCACCTGACTCGAATCGACTCGGTCGGTCGCGGCGCCGGCGCCCGCTTCCGCGTGAAGGCGCCACGCAACCGCTTCAGCTGGGCCGATGCCACGTTCGTGGAGGTCGAGCGTCCACACCTGATCGTCGAGGCCGGTCGCACGGGCAAGAACAACCGCATTCGCACGCTCGGCACGTATGAGCTGGCACAGGGTGCGTCGGGCACGACGCGCGTGCGCTTCACGCTCGAGACGATGCCCGCGACGCTGGCCGACCGGCTGCAGGAGGCGCTCGGCGCACGCGGCTGGTTCAAGCGCAAGAACGCTCGGGCGATGCGCAGGCTGCGCGCGATCATCGAGCGCGGCGAGCAGCGTGGAAGCCGCGTGACGGTCGCCGGCGGGTAGACTGCCGCGTCGCATGACCAGCCGCCTGCGCAAGCTCACGCTCCTCGCGCTCGCCCTGCTGGCGGCGCTCGCGCTGACCGCCTGCGGAGACTCTCATTCACGGGTCACCACGGGCACCTACGCGGGCGAGTCCGGGCAGAACGCGCCCTACCTGGACGTCGGCCCGATGTCCTACGAGGTGCAGCTCTCACGCGAGCTCAATCCCTACTCGACCAAAGACTCGTCCTATCTGCAGGGGCTCACGCCCGCCCAGCAGAAGCTCGAACCGGGCCAGGAGTGGTTCGCGGTGTTCCTGCAGGTCTACAACAACGGCAGCCACCCGCAGCCCGCGGCGACCGACCTGTCGATCACAGACACCCAGGAAAATCGCTACACGCCGATCACGCCGAGTGCGATCAATCAGTTTGCCTACCGGCCCGGCATCGTGCCCGCCAACAGCCGCCTGCCCGCGCCCGACACCGTCGCCGCCAACGGCGACACGCAGGGCGCGCTGCTGCTGTTCAAGATCCAGACCGTGTCGCTCGACAACCGCCCGCTGAAGCTGACGATCGTCGATCCCCAAGACGCCGCCGAGACGGCGTCCGCCGAGC
Organism: uncultured Solirubrobacteraceae bacterium; assembly: GCA_963846205.1. Classification (GTDB taxonomy): domain Bacteria; phylum Actinomycetota; class Thermoleophilia; order Solirubrobacterales; family Solirubrobacteraceae; genus Palsa-744. The sequence continues at coordinate 749,885 of CAWJVB010000009.1, forward strand.
TCGACGTCTAGCGACTGGTCTGCAGCCCGGCCTCGAGCACTTCGCGGGCGACCGGCGCCGCGGTGTCGCCGCCGGCGCCGTCTTTGACGAGCAGCACGCCGACGACGATGCGCGGGTGCAGAGCCGGCGCGAACGACGCGAACCAGGCGTCGGTGTTGCTCGCTTCGCTGTCGGCTCCGACGCACCCCGTGCCGCTCGCTTCCTGCGTGCCGGCTTCGTCGGATTCCGAGGGCGCCGAGGAGGTGCACTCGGTCTTCAGTTCGGCGGTGCCCGTCTTGCCCGCGACCGTCACCCCGGGGATCGCCGCGGAGGTGCCGGTCCCCTCTCGCACCACGTCGATCATCAGTCGCCTGACGGTGGCGGCGACGCCGGCGCTGGTCACGCGTTCGCCCGGCGGCGCCGGCCCCGGCGTGAACGTGAGGTCCGGGCGACGCCCGCCGTCGGCGATGCTGGCCGCTACGACCGCCATCTCCAGCGCGCTGGCCTGGACCTGTCCCTGGCCGATCGCGGTCGAGCCGACGTCGAGTTCGCCCTGGATGCTCGACGCGGCGGGCAGCGTGCTCTCGGCGGCGCCTTCGATGCCGGGGTCGTGGTTGAAGCCGAAGCGTTCGGCGATCGACACCAGCCGCGGCGCGCCGAGCTTGACGCCGAGCGGGGCGAACACCGAGTTGCACGAGACGGCGAACGCCAGCGTCAGCGAGCCCCCGCATTCCTCTCCGTTGGCGTTGTTCAGCTTGACGCCGTCGAGCGTCGCGTAGGTCGCGTAGGGGAACGTCGAGTGAGTGCTTGCGACATGCGCTTCGAGCACACCCGTCACGGTGACCATCTTGAAAGTCGACCCGGGGGGCTGCACGCTGTTCAGGCCGATCCCGGCGACCGCCAGGATCTGGCCGCTGGCCGGCGACAGCGCCACGACGCCGCCCAGCTGCGAGCCCAGCGCGGCGACCGCCGCGCGCTGCACGGTCGGCGAGACGGTCGTGCGCACGGCTGGTGCCGCACGCGGCGTCGCGATCGCGAGCACGCGCGTCCCCGCCAACAGCTCGCCGCCGGGCGTCCCGCGCAGGCGCGCGTCGAGCGCTCGCTCGAGGCCGCTCGTGCCCACATCGGCGTCCGCGGGCACCCCTTCGGCTTCGAGCGCCGCGCGGCGCGAGCTGGGGATCGGGCCCACTTCGCCGACCACCCCGCCCGCCGCTTCGCCGAGCGGCGAAGCGCGCGGACCGGCGCCGGTCGCTTCGCCTTCGGCCAGCACCGAGCCGTCGCGCGCGAGCAGCGTGGCGCGGCGCGGCAGCGCCGTGTGGCGGCTGAGCGTCTCGCCGGAACGCATCCCGGGGAACGCCAGCGATCGCGACCAGGCAACCTGCTCGCCGCCTTCGGCGCCGCTCACGACCTTCACGCGAACGTTCAGCGCGAGCGTCCCGAACAGGCGCGTGCTGACGCGCACGGGCACGGTGACGACGCCGCCACCGGCCGCGCGCGGCGGCCCGCTCGCGCGCAGCGCCGTGGCCGTCGCCGTGCGCATCGCTTCGCGATATGCCGACGCGAACTGTTCCGCTGTCAGTGAGCGCCTGGTGACCGAGTCGACGTCGGCGTACATCGCCGCGTAGTCGCTCTTGGACCACGCCGCCACGAAGCTGCCGGCCAGCGAGCTCGCCGACGAGGAGCCGCCGTTGGCGCCGACGATCGCCCCGATCGCGAAGGCGACGGCGGCGAGCGCGATCATCGGCCGAGCGCGGCGCACCCGAACTGTCTGCTCCTCGCTCAGGGCGCGATAGAACATTGGCAGGTGACCGGACTCGACTGGATCATCGTCGCGTTCGCGGCAATCCTCGCCTGTTTCGGCTTTCGACGGGGCTTCATCGTCGGCGCTCTGTCGTTTTGCGGCTTCGCCATAGGTGCATTCCTCGGGACCCGCCTCGCTCCTCTACTGCTCTCGCAGGGCTCCTCCTCGCCGTATGGGCCCGCACTCGGGCTCGGTGGCGCGCTGCTCGCCGGGGCGATCGTGGCGAGCGTCATGGAGGGGCTCGGATTCCGCGTCCGCCGCGCGCTGATCGTACCCGGCATCGGGGCGCTCGACGGCCTGCTCGGCGCCGCGCTCGGAACCGCGCTGGCGCTCGGCGTCGTGTGGATGGTGGCGGCCGTCGTGGCCCAGGCTCCCAACGAGGAACAGCTGCGTAAGGACATCCAGCGCTCGGTGATCCTGCGCGAGCTGAACGCGCTGCTGCCGCCTTCCGGGCCGATCCTCAACGCGCTCGCGCGGCTCGACCCGATCCCGTCGATCTCCGGGCCCTCCCCCGACGTCGCCGCGCCTCCGTCGCGAATCGCGCGTGCGCCGGCGGTGAAGGTCGCGAGCGACAGCGTCGTGCGCATCCTCGGCACGGCCTGCGGGCTGGCGATCGAGGGCTCGGGCTGGGTCGCAGCGCCCGATCTGATCGTCACCAACGCCCACGTGATCGCCGGGGAGACGGACACGAGCGTCGAGATCGCCGGCGACGAGCCGAGCCTGCCCGCGCGCCCGATTGCCTTCGACCCGCGCGACGACGTGGCCGTGCTGAGCGTGCCCGGACTCGACCTGCCCACCCTGCAGGTCGTCGCGGACCCTCCCTCGGGCCGCGCGGGCGCGATCCTCGGCTACCCCGAGAACGGACCGTTCGACGCGCGCCCGGGGCGCATCGGACGCACGCAGACGGTGCTCACCGATGACGCGTACGGGCACGGTCCGGTGTCGCGATTGCTGACCCCGTTGCGCGGGCTCGTGCGCCCGGGCAACTCCGGCGGCCCGTTCGTCGACGACCAGGGCCACGTGCTGACGACGGTGTTCGCCGGCACGATCGGGCGCAAGCCACGCGGCGGCTACGGCGTCGCGAACTCGACCGTCGAGCGCGTGCTGGCCGAAGCGCGGGCTCGCGCCGCCGCGGGGCGGAGCGTCAGCACCGAGGAATGCGCGGCCGGCTGAGCGGCGCCAGTGCGGATCGCCTCTCGGCGACCGCGTTGGTGCTCAACAGTGCATCGTGCAGAGCGTCGGAGCGGGTGGGGCCGCGAAGAACACGTACCAGACGGCCAGCGTGACCACCGCCACGTACACGTTGGCCATCACGATCCGCTCCAGCGCCGTGACGCCCACGCGATGGCTGACGTGGCGCTCGGACTCGGCGCGCATGCTGCGCAGCCACGCCGAGCGCCTTTCCGCGCGCGGTCTGCCGATCAGCTCGTCGTAGAGGTTGTTGAGCCACGTCAACAGCACGGCCATCGCGAACACGAGGATCGCGAGCACGACGACCACGATGCCGACCGCTCCCATGCTGAGCGTCTGCTTGCCGACGGCCTGCGACCCCACCCACACGGCCAGCAGCGGGCATCCGGTCCAGATGTTCGCGGCGACGAACGCCGTCGCCGCAGCCGCCGCGACCCGCTTCAGTGTCAGCACGCGTCCCTGTGGCGTGCCGCGCACGTCGCCCGTCGTTTCGCGCCCGCCGATCGTCCTCGCGCGCCGGTCGATCGGGTGCGCGAGTTCGTCCACGCCGATCCCCTCAAGTGCTCGCGGGCAGCGTCCGTACGCTCGCGCGCGGGCCGCGTTTGCGCTTGGCAGCCCCGTTCGGCTGCGGCTTCGTGGCCGGCGCCTGCTCGGACGCGCGTGCGTCGGCGGCTCGGGCGCGCGGCCGTGGATCGAGCGGCTGCTCGTCAAGCACGTCGATGGCGGCCTGCACGCTCGCCAGGCGACGCACGAGCCGGGTCCGCACTTGCTCCAGCTCGCTCGCGTTGAGCAGCGTCGGTCCGCTGCCCGCTCGCGTCGGCTCGGGCGCCGGCGCCACGCCGGGGTTGGCGGCTTCGATCTCGCCGAGCGCCGACTCGAACGCCGCAATCTGCCTGCGCAGCAGCCGACGCTGCGCCAGCTCCGAGGAGTTCTCCGCGAGGATCGTCTGCTCGCGCGGGTCCGGTGTGACGTACAACGCGGCCGCCACGTCGCGCGGGTCGACGCCCGTCTCGCGAGCGGCCAACGCGGCGCTGGCCGCGAGCGTCCCGACCGCTCCGCCGCCGCGCCTGCTCGCCGCCACGAACGTGCCGCTGCCCTGCTGGCTCTCGACGAGACCTTCGTGCTCGAGGCGCTGGTAGACGGTGCGCACCGTGTTGAGGTTCACGCCGACCGCTTCGGCCATCTCCCGCAAGCCCGGCAGTCGCTGGCCCGGCCGCAGCTCGCCAGTGCCGATACGCGTGCGCAGCGCCCACGCCAGCTGCACGCCGATCGGCACCTCGGCAGCCCGGTCGATCGCCCACGGCACGAGCGACTCCTCGGACTCGGAAGGGCGTGCCCGGTTGGGCTTCGCAGCTGCCTGTGAAGCGTTGCCGGCCATCCACCAAGCGTAACGAGTCCCACGCGGTATTTACAGTGTGCTAGTGAACTAGTAGTCTATGACGCCATGGGGACGGGCGTCGCGAATGGAGGGCGTGGCCGGAAAGGCGCCCCCGGTGCAGCGCAGCCGGCCCGGCCGGCATCCGCGGCGGACCGCGCAGGCGCGCGCGCCGAGCGAGCGCTGCAGCCGGCGCGGCGAGCGCTCGAGGAGTTCGGCGACGTGGTGCTGCTGACAGGCAGGACGATCAGCTCGGCGGCGCGGCCTCCCTACCCGTACGGGGGCGAGCTCGTCTCCCAGTTCCTGTTCGCGTTGGAGCTCGTGTGGTTTCCGCTGCTGATCACGACCGTCGCGATCAGCTACGGCGCGCCCGGCCTGCAGGCCGCCAACTTCCTCACGCTGTTCGGCGCGCTCGACCGGCTCGGCGGCTTCTTCGTGCTCGCGGCGATTCGCGAAATCGGGCCGCTGATCACCTCGATCGTCGTCGCCGGGATCGCGGGAACGGCGATCACCGCCGACCTCGGCGCACGCAAGATCCGCGAGGAGCTCGACGCCCTGCAGGTACTCGGCGTCGACCCCGTCAAGAACCTCGTCGTGCCGCGCTTTCTTGCGCTGATGGTGGTGACGGGCCTGTTCGACATCTACTCGCTGCTGTTCGGCATCTTCGGAGGCATCGCCGCCGAGCTCGTCAACGGCCAGCCGCTCGGCCCGTTCTGGGGCACCCTGTTCGCCAACGCGTCGACCACCGACCTGTGGGGCTCGGTGCTGAAGACGACGTGCTTCGGGGCGATCATCGCGATCGTCTGTTGCTACAAGGGCATGAGCGCCTCCGGCGGCGCCGAGGGCGTCGGGCGCGCCGTCAACGAAGCCGTGGTCGTCTCCTTCCTGGGGATCGGGGCGTTCAACTACGTGTTCACGCAGACCCTGCTGGCGACCCATCCCCAGATCCTGGTGATCAAGTGAGTCGCGCGCTTGATGCGGAGGAGCAACGTTGAGCGAGCTGCAGGCCACGCCGCGCGAATGGCTGGCGAGCACCGGCGAGATCGCACGCTTCTCCAGCGGCGTCGTGCGCGATGTGTGGGGCCTGCGCGTGCTGCGCTTCTTCGGCGAGGCGCTGCGCCAGTCGGGCATCCTGATCGTCGGCTCGACGCTCGTGATCTGGTCGCTCGTGTTCCTGATGGGCCTCGGCGTGTGCGGGATCGGCGGCGCTTACTTCACGCTGTCGACCGGAGCGCCGGCGTACTCGGGCGTGTTCGCCGCCTGGTGCGACCTGCGCGAGGCCGTGCCCTACGCGTTCGGCTACATGATGGCCGCCAAGGTCGGCACCGGGATCGTCGCCGAGCTCGGCGCGATGCGCATCTCCGAGGAGATCGACGCGCTCGAGGTGATGGGCATCGATTCGATGCTGTTCCTGTGCGCGACGCGTCTGCTGGCCGCCTGGATCGTGCTCCCGTTCATGTACGTCGCCGCGATCGGCGTCGCGTTCCTGGGCTCCTACCTGGGCGTCGTCGAGCAGCTCGGCTTCGTCTCCTCGGGCGGGTACCTGTTGATCTTCTGGCAGTTCCAAAACGCGCCCGACCTGCTGTTCAGCGTGATCAAGGGCATGTCGATGGCCACCGTGATCGTGCTGATCGCCTGCTACTACGGCTACAACGCGAGCGGAGGGCCGGTCGGCGTGGGCACCGCGACGGCCAAGTCGATGGTGCTCAACCTCGTGTTCGTGACGCTGATCGGAATGCTGGGAACCCAGATCTTCTGGGGCGCCAACCCGCGCGCCCCGATCGGCGGCTAGCACCCTCCGCTACGCTGACCGCCATGTCGAAGACGCTAGTGATCGCCGAGAAGCCGTCCGTCGGGCAGGATCTCGCGCGCGTGCTGAAGGGTCCCTTCAAGAAAGGCGAGGGCGCGCTCGAGGGCCCCGATCACGTGATCACGTGGGCGGTCGGGCATCTCGTGCAGCTCGCCGAACCCGACGAGTACGACCCCAAGTTCAAGAAATGGAAGATGGACGACCTGCCGATCGTTCCGGATCGCTTCAAGCTGGTCGTGCGCGATGAGCGCTCGCGCAAGCAGATGTCGGTCGTCACCAAACAGATCGGTCGCGACGACGTCTCGGAGATCGTCAACGCGTGCGATGCCGGGCGCGAGGGCGAGCTGATCTTCGCGTACCTGTACGAGAAGGCCAAAGGCAACAAGCCCGTCCAGCGCCTGTGGCTGAACTCGATGACGAGCGCCGCGATGAAGGAGGCGTTCGCCGCCCTGCGGCCGGCCGGCGACTTTGCGCGCCTGGAGCAGGCCGCCCGCTCGCGCTCGGAGGCGGACTGGATCGTCGGCATGAACGCGACGCGCGCGGCGACGATCAGACTGCGCAGCTCGTTCGACGGAGCCGTCTCGCTGGGACGCGTGCAGACACCCACGCTCGCGCTGATCGCACGTCGCGAGGAGGAGATCAAAGCGTTCGTGCCCGAGCCCTACTGGCTCGTCGACGCGGGCTTCGAGGCCGACGGCGCGCGCTCCTACGAGGGCCGCTTCCACGCGGGCGCCAAGCCACGCATCGCGACGGAGGCAGAGGCGCTGGCGATCGTCGCCGCGTGCGAGGGCAGACCGGGCACGATCACCAAGCTGGACAAGAAAGAGCAGCGCGAGAAAGCGCCGATGCTGTACGACCTGACGACGCTTCAACGCGAGGCCAACAACCGCTATGGCTTCTCCGCCAAACGCACGCTCGGCGCGGCCCAGCGCTGCTACGAGGAGCACAAGGCGCTCACCTACCCAAGGACCAACTCGCGCTACCTGCCGACCGACATGGTCCCCGAGATCAAGCCGATCGCCGAGCTCGTCGGCGCACAGCCCGAATACCGCAAAGGAGCCGAGTACGTCACCGGACTGGACCTGCTGCCGCTGGCGCGCGTCGTCAACGACGAGAAGGTCACCGACCACCACGCGATCATCCCCACCCGCTCCGAGCACAAGCTCGACAAGATGAGCTCCGACGACCGGCGCATCTACGACATGGTGACCCGCCGTTTCCTGGCGGTCTTCCATCCCGAGGCGGTGTTCGAGAACACGCGCGTGGAGACGACCGTGGGGGGGACGAGGGCCACGTCTTTCGCACCCGCGGCAAGCTGCTGCTCGAGCCCGGCTGGCGCGGGGTATACGACGAGGTCGCGGCGGACTCCCGGCCCAAGGGCGAGGAGGACGAGGGCGTCGACCAGCAGCTTCCCAAGCTGCAGGACGGCGAGACGGTCAAGACCAACGAGATCGCCGCCGAGCGCAAGGAAACCAAACCGCCGCGGCGCTACAGCGATGCGTCGCTGCTCGGCGCGATGGAGACCGCCGGCAAGCTCGTCGACGACGAAGAGCTGCGCGAGGCGATGAAGGAGTCCGGGATCGGCACGCCGGCCACGCGCGCGGCGATCATCGAGCGGCTGATCACCGTCGGCTACGTGGAGCGCGACGCGCGAGCCCTGGTCGCCACCGAGAAGGGGCTCAACGTGATCCGCCTGCTGGACGCGCACATGCTGACGTCGCCCGAACTGACCGGCAGCTGGGAGCACCGGCTCGGCAGGATCGAGCGTGGGGAGGACTCGCGCGAGCAGTTCATGAGCGACATCGCCGGCTTTGCCGAGCAGACCGTCCACAAGCTCGACGAGACGCTCAAAGACGTGCGTATCCCGCGCGCCAAGCTGGGGCCGTGTCCCGTCTGCGGGCGCGAGATCAGCGAGAACCGCAAGGGATATTCGTGCTGGTCGCGCGAGGACCCCGGCTGCGGCTTCGTGATCTGGAAGGCAAAAGCGGGCAAGACGCTGACCGTCCCGATCGCGCGCGAACTGATCAGGACCGGCTACACGGAGAAACCGGTGACGGGCTTTCGCGGGCGCAGCGGCCGCTCGTTCCGGGCGCACCTGGCGCTGAGCCAGACGGAGGAGGGCAAATGGCGCGTCGAGTTCGACGAGGAGTGGGCCAAGGAGGGCGCAAAAGCGCCTGAGGCCGACGCAGGCGAGTTGGCGGCGGCGAACGGCAAGTCCGACCGCGCGGCGCCGCTCGGCGAGCGCAGCGCCGCCTAGCCCCGCTCGGCGCAGCGCAGCGCTAAGCCCGCTCGGCGCAGCGCAGCACGCCCGGCTGCGCTTCGACATCCGCCGAGCAGCCCGGGGCAGCGGCTCTGCTGCGTGCGCGGTCGCCCCCGCTGAGAGCTCGAGCGCCGTCGGCCGAGTGCGCCAGGATGGACACGGATGGGAATTTCGCTGATCACGGGGCCCGCGAACTCGGGCAAGGCGCAGCTGGTGCTCGATGCCGTGCGCCGACATTGCGCGCGCGAGCAGGACCCGCTGCTGATCGTGCCCACGCGCGCCGACGTCGAGCACTACTTGCGCGAGCTGGCCGGCGACGGGGTTGCGATGGGGGTGCGCGTGGAGCGCTTCGCGGGCCTGACCGCTGAGGTCGTGCAACGCGCCGGCGTTGGGGAGCCGATGCTCGGTGAGCTCGCCCGCGCACGCCTGCTGGGAGCGCTCGCCGAACGCGAGCTCGACGCGCCGGCCGGGCCCGGCTTCGTGCGCGCTCTGTCGCAGCTGTTCTCCGAACTGCGCGTTCAACGAGTCTCCCCGGCGCGCCTGGTCGCCGCGCTCGACGCCTGGCTCGCGGCGGACGGGCCCGGCGCGACGCGCGCCGAGCTGGGCCGGCTGTTCATTCGCTACGACGCCGCGCTGAAGCGGCTCGGACGCGTGGACGCCGAGCAGCGCGCGGTGCGCGCGCTGGACGCCCTGCGCGAGCGACCGGCCCTGTGGGGTGGCACGCCCGTGCTGGTCTATGGGTTCGACGATCTGGCGAGGCTGCAGCTCGACGCGATCGAGACGCTCGGTCGCGTCGTCGACGCGCCCGTCACCGTGTCGCTCGCCTACCAACCCGGCCGCACCGCGTTCGCGGGCCGCGCGACCACGTTCCAAGAGCTCGCGCCGCTCGCTGCCGACCATCGCGAACTGCGCGCACGCGCCGAGCACTACGCGCCAGCGGCGCGCACTCCGCTCAGTCACCTCGAGCGCTCGCTGTTCGAGCCCGGCGCCGCCCGCGTCGGCTGCGCCGGCGCGGTGCGCCTGCTGGAGGGCGGCGGAGAGCGTGCCGAGCTGGAGCTCGTCGCCCGCGAGATAGCGCTGCTGCTGGGGCAGGGCATGGCCGCCGAGGACGTCGCCGTGCTGACACGCCCGGCCAGCACCTCGCTCGATCTCCTCGAGGAAGTCTTCGCCGAAGCCGCGCTTCCGTTCGTCCTGCAGCGGCGCTCGCGCTTCGCAGACACCGCCGTCGGCCGCGCTTTGATCGGGCTGCTGCGCTGTGTTCCCGCGCCGGGTGCGCCCGCGCAGGGCGGCCGGGCGCTGAACGGACACGCGGCGCCGGGCGGGTTGGGAGACCTGCTCGCCTGGCTGCGGGCACCGGGCTTGCTCGAGCTGCCGGCGCTGGCGGACTCGCTCGAGCTGCGCGCCCGCCGCGCCGGAGCGCTGAGCGCCGAGCAGGCCAGGGCGCTGTGGGAGGAGCGCCACTGGCCCTTGCAGGCGATCGACCAGCTGGGCGAGGCGCAGCAGCGCGCGCCGCGACGCTGATCGAGCGCGCTTCGCGGGAGCTGTACTGGTTGTTCTGCGCCCCCCGCCGCCGCCAGGCCGAGCTGCTGTCCGGCGACGAGCTCGACGAGGCCGGCGCGCTGGCCGCCGGGCGCCGGGCTCTTGCGCAGCTGCGCGAGCTCGCGCTGTTGGCGCCCGAGCTCGCTCCGGCGTCAGCGGCGGAGCTGGCTCTACGCGCTGGTGGATGTCGAGCTGGTTGGCGGCGAGCGCCCGCTGGCGGGCGCCGTCGCCGTGCTCGACCCGCTCTCGCTGCGCGCGCGACGCGTGCGGGCACTGTTCGTGTGCGGTCTGCAGGAGGGCGCGTTTCCCGCGCGTACGCGAGCGCAGCCGCTGCTGTCCGAGGAGGAACGCCGACGACTGGCCGAGCTGTCCGGCCTGCTGCTCGGCGATCAGGAGGCCCGCTCGCCGAGCGCCCAGCTGGCGGCCGAGCGCTACCTGCTGTACGCGGCCGTCTCGCGCCCCGAGGAGCTGCTGGTGCTCAGCTGGCACAGCTCTGACGACGACGGTCAGAGCACGCCGCGCTCGCTGTTCGTCGACGACGTGTGCGACCTGTTCGAGCAGAGCCTGTTCGCTTCGCGCGCGCGGCGCGCGCTGGGCGCGGTCTACCCCGCCGCCGTCAACGGCAGCGGCACGGAGGTGCCGACGCGCGTGCGACCTGCCTCGTATGGGGTCTCGGCCGGGGACTCGCCGCGCAGCGACGAGCCGCTACACGACGAGCGCCTGCTCGCCGAGCTCGCCGCGCGACCGTGGTCGGCTTCCTCGATGGAGCGATGGATCGGCTGTCCGGTCGCCTGGTTCGTCGAGCGGCTGCTGCGCCCAGATGCGCTGGAACCCGATCCCGAGCCGCTCGCGCAAGGGGCGCTGAGGCACGCGGCCTTGGAGGGCACGCTCGAGGCGCTGCGTCGCGAGACCGGCAGCGCCCGCTTGACGCGGGGGAACCTGGCGCGCGCCCGCGAGTTGCTCGCCGACGCGCTCGCGCACAACGACGCGCTTCATCCGCTGTCGGTCGCGCCCGAGCGGCGGACCGCCGGTCGCCGCCGCCTGCAGGCCGACCTCGAGCGCTACCTGGCGCTGGAGGCCGACAGCGAGAGCCCGCTGGAGCCGCGTGAGCTCGAGCTCGGATTCGGCTTCGAGGAGGGCGACGATCGCGGCGCGGCGAGCGACCTACCCGCGTTGGAGCTGGGTGGCGGCGTGAGGCTGCGCGGGCGCATCGATCGCATAGACGCGAACGACAGCGGCGAGGCGATCGTGTACGACTACAAGGGCAGGGCGGTGTCGGGCGCGTCGAGGTGGATCGAGGACGGCAAGTTGCAGGTCGCGCTGTACATGCGCGCCGCCGAGAAGCTGCTCGGGCTACGCGTCGTCGGCGGCTTCTACCAGCCGCTGACCGGCGGCGAGCTGCGTGCCCGCGGCGTGCTCGACGCCGACAGCGGGCTGGAGCTCGACTGCGTCTCCACGGACGTGCGCGACCACGGCGAGCTGCGTGCGCTGCTCGAGGAAGCCGTCGCAGCGGCGCGCGAGGTGGCCACGCAGGCGGCCGACGGACGGCTGCAGGCTCGACCGGACACGTGCGCGTACAACGGTGGCTGCCGGTACCCGACTATCTGCCGGTGCGAGCGTTGAGCGCGCGGCGCGCACGCACTTCGCAGCTGGAGACCCTGCCGGGCATGGAGTCGGTCGGAGTGCTCGGCCTGGCGGGCGGCGAGGTGAGCCCGCTGACAGGTGAGCAGCAGCAGGCGGTCGCACGCCGCTCGGAGTCGCTGCTGGTGTCGGCGGCGGCGGGCAGCGGCAAGACCTCGGTGCTCGTCGAGCGCTTCGTCGCTGCCGTTCGCGACGACGGCGTGGCGCCGGGGCGGATCCTCGCGATCACGTTCACAGAGCGCGCCGCCGGCGAGCTGCGCGAGCGGGTGCGAGACCGCTTGCTGGGGCTCGGCGATCGTCAGGCGGCGCGCGACATCGAGGCGGCGTTCGTGGGCACGTTCCACGGCTTCTGTGCGCGCCTGTTGCGCGCGCACCCGCTCGCCGTCGCTCTCGACCCGGATTTCGCGATCCTCGACGAGGGTCTGGCCGGGCGCCTTCGCGAGCTGGCCTTCCAGGCGGCCTCGCGCGAGTTCCTGGCCGGCGGCGGCGCTGCGGCCATCGACCTGCTGGCCGCGTATGGCGTCGATCGCGCTCGCTCCATGGTCGAGCAGGTCTACCTCGAGCTGCGCAGTCGCGGTCAGCTGCTGCCACGCCTGCCCGCCGCTGTGCCAGCCGGCGACGCCGATCAGCTGGATCTCGAGGCGGCTGCCGCGTGCGTCCTGCTCGACGACCTGCTGGCGCGCTTCGAGTCGACCTACGAGCAGCTCAAGCGCTCGCGCGCGAGCGCCGACTTCGACGACCTCGAGCTGCTCGCGCAGAAGCTCCTGCAGGAGCGCGAGTCGACACGAGCAGCGTGGTCGAGCCGCTTCGAGCTGCTGATGGTCGACGAGTTCCAAGACACCAACCCCCGCCAGCTGGCGATCCTTCGCGCCCTGGACCGCGGCAACCTGTTCACGGTCGGTGACGAGCTGCAGTCCATCTACGGCTTCAGGCATGCGGACGTAAGCCTCTTCCGAGCGCGCCGCAGCGAGCTTCGCGAGCAGGGGGCGAGCCTGTCGCTGACGCGCAACTTTCGCAGCCGAGAGTCCTTGCTGGATGTCGTCAATGCCGTGTTCGCCCAGCGCTTCGCCGAGTTCGCCCCGCTGCGCGCCGGCCAGCGCGAGGGGAAGGCGGACCACGCGCCCGCCGACGCTGCGCCGGCGTCCGGCGAGCTCGAGCCGGCGGTCGAGCTGCTGCTGAGCGACACCGACGGTTGGGCCGACCGCGAGGAGCTGGCCGCTTCGATCGCCGCCAATCTGCCGCCCGCGCCGTTGTGGCGCCAGGCCGAGGCGCGCGCGCTGGCGCAGCGCGTCAGCGAGCTCGTCGGCGACGGAACCGCGCGGCCGGGCGAGATCGCCGTGCTGCTGCGCGCCTCCGGCGATTTGGAGGTTTACGAGCGCGCGCTGCAACTGCGCGGCCTGCGCACGCTGGCCGCCGTGGGCGCGTTCTGGGGCCACCAGCAGGTCGGCGACCTGGTCGCTTATCTGCGCGCGGTCGCCAACCCGCTCGACGAGGTCGCGCTGTACGGGCTCCTCGCCTCGCCGCTGGGCGGCTGCTCGCGCGACTGCTTGGCGCTGCTCGCGCGCGCGGCGCAGGACTCTCGCGGGGGCGCCTGGGAGACCGCTACGGCGGCGCTTGCCGGCGAACACGAGCTCGCGACGAGGCTGCGTCCCGCAGACCGCGACGCGCTCGCGCGTGCCTGCGCGCTGTTGCGGCGCGAGCGCGCCGACGCCCCACTGCGCACGATCGCGACGCTGCTCGAGCGCGCGATCGAGGCCACCGGCTACCGCCAGCACGTGCTGGCGCTGGAGTGGGGAGAGCGCCGCCTCGCCAACGTGCACAAGCTGCTTCGTCTCGCGCGGCGTTTCGAGGACGGCGAGGGGCGCGACCTGCGCGCCTTTCTCGATCGCGTCGAGTACCTCGCCGGCGCGGCGCGCGTCGAGCCGGATGCCCCCGTCGAGGGAGTCGAGCCGGACGCCGTGCGGCTGATGACCGTCCATGCCGCCAAGGGGCTCGAGTTCCCAGTCGTGTGCGTCGCCGACCTCGGCCGCCAACCCAGCTCGCGAATGCCCGACCTGCTGGTCGACGGAGATCGCCTCGGCGTGCGGCTCGTGCGTCTGCAGGACGCCAGCTCCAGCCCGGCGCTCGACTACGAGGATCTGTGCGCGGAGCGCCGCCAGCGCGAATCCGAGGAGGAGGACAGGATCGTGTACGTCGCGATGACCCGCGCGCGCGAGCGGCTGCTCCTCAGCGGCGCCGCCAAGTTCGAGCGTTGGCCGCGCGCGGTCCCTGGCGCGGCGCCGATCTCGTGGTTGGGCCCGGCGCTATGCGAGCAGTTGCCGCAGCTCGTCTCCAGCTTGCAACCCGAGCACGAGCTCACGCTCGAGCCGGACGCTGCGGTCGCCGTCCGCTGCCGCTTCAACTCCGCCGCAGCGCCGCTTTTCTCGGGCTCGCCCGCCGCCGCGCCGGCCTGGCCCGAGCCGGAGCAGGTGCCGGAGCGGGAGCAGGAGCGGGAGCTGGGCGCGGCTGCGAAGCCCTCCCGCGAGGTCGCGCGCGCATCCGCGCGCGAGACGATCGCGGCGCTCAGCTACAGCTCGCTGACCGAGCTGGAGCGCTGCGGCTATCGCTACTACCTCGAACGAGTGCTCGGACTGCCCGAGGATCGCTCGGCGGCGAGGTCGAGCTCGGGCGAGAGCGGTCTCGACGCGCGGGCGCGGGGCACGCTCGTGCACCTGCTGATGGAGCGTGTCGACTTCTCCGGTCTGCGCGCGACGACGGCGAAGGACGTCGAGGAAGGCGCGCGGGAGCTCGGGCTCCGCGTCGGTCCGAGCGAGAGCGACGAGCTCGCGGCGCTGATCGCGAAGGCGTGCGGGTCGGCGCCCGCCGCGCGCGTCGCGCAATCGGTCGCGGTGCGTCGCGAGCACGCGTTCGCCTTCTCGCTCAGCGCCGGCGAGCCGCTGATCACGGGAGTGGTCGACCTCGTCGCGATGGAGGGGGACGGGTCGCGCCTGGTGCTCGACTACAAGAGCGATCGCGTTGCGCCGGACGCCGATCTGGCGGAGCTCGTCGAACGCGAGTACGCGGTCCAGCGCCTGCTGTACGCGCTGGCAGTCCTGCGCGAAGGCGCGATCACCGTCGAGATCGTCCACTGGTTCCTGGAGCGCGAGCAATGGGTGTCGGCCCGCTACGCCGCCGCCGAGCGGCTGGTGCTGGAAGAGCAGCTGGCGACTCGCATCGCAGAGGCGCGCGCTCGGCGCTTTGCGGTCAGCGAGCGGCCGCATCGCGGGCTGTGTCTGACCTGCCCGGGTCGCGCGGGCCTGTGCTCGTGGAGTGACGGCGAGACACTGGGCGAGCTCCCCCCAATCGCAGCCGTGGCGCGTGCGCGCGGCGGTGGCCCGGGCGTCGTGGCAGCGACGAGCGCGAGTGCCCCGCGCGGCGGGCGAGCAGAGTCGTGACGGGCCGGCAAACGAGGCGCTGAGCGCGCCCAAAAGGCAGCCCTAGCGGGCCTTTCCAATCGTCGGGCGGTTGGTTTGAAGCCGCTCTCCGCTGCTACGCTTTCTGGCCCAGCCTCAGGTGCCCGCCTGCCCGCGCCTCGGGGGATGCACCGCCCCAAGGGAGCACTTCCATGCACTCGCACATCAAGCAGCCGCCAAGGGCCGTCGGACTCTACGACCCCCGCTTCGAGCACGACGCGTGCGGCGTGGGGATGGTTGCGCGCCTCGACAACCGGCCCACGCACGAGGTGATCACGCGCGCGATCACGGCGCTGGAGAATCTCGAGCACCGGGGCGCCAGCGGAGCGGACCCGCACACGGGCGACGGCGCGGGCATCCTCATGCAGATGCCCGACGAGCTGCTGCGCGCGGTCGTCGACTTCGAGCTGCCCCCGCTCGGCTCCTACGGAGTGCTGATGTGCTTCCTGCCAACCGACGCTGAGGCGCGCGCGAGCCTCGAGCAGTTGCTCGAGCGCACCGTCGAGGAGGAGGGCCAGCGACTACTCGGCTGGCGCGACGTGCCCGTCGACCCGACGCAGGCAGGCGAGGTCGCCGGCGCCTGCCGGCCCGTGATCCGTCAGCTGTTCGTGGGTGCCGGCCCCGAGCAGGCTCGCGACCGCGACTCCTTCGAGCGCAAGCTGTATGTGATCCGCCGCATCTGCGAGCTGACCGCGGGCGCACAGCTCGAAGAGCTGGGTCAGCCGGGCCTGTACGTCGCCTCGAGCTCCTCGCGCACGATCAACTACAAGGGCATGCTGATCAGCTTCCAGCTCGCCGGCTTCTATCCGGACCTGCGCGACGAGCGCATCAAGAGCGCGCTGGCGCTCGTGCACTCGCGCTTCTCCACCAACACGTTTCCAAGCTGGGAGCTCGCTCACCCCTACCGCGTGATCTGCCACAACGGCGAGATCAACACCGTGCGCGGCAACATCAACTGGATGCGCGCGCGAGAGAGCGAGCTGCGCAGCGAGCTGTTCGGCGAGGACCTGCCGAAGATCCTGCCCGTCGTCAGCGCCGGCAACTCCGACTCGGCGACCTTCGACAACGTGCTCGAGCTGCTGATGCTCGGTGGCCGCTCGCTGCCCCACGCGGCGATGATGATGATCCCCGAGGCCTACCGCGATCGCGACGACCTGTCCGACGACCTGAAGGGCTTCTACGCGTACCACTCGTGCTTGATGGAGCCGTGGGACGGGCCCGCATCGGTGGCGTTCACCGACGGTCGCATCGTCGGCGCGACGCTCGACCGCAACGGGCTCCGCCCGGGGCGCTGGGTGGAGACGACCGACGGCCACGTCGTGCTGGGCTCAGAGATCGGGTTGCTCGACATTCCGCCCGAGCAGGTGCGCCGCCTCGGCCGGCTGCAGCCGGGCAAGCTGTTCCTCGTCGACCTCGAGAGCGGGCGCATCGTCGACGACGACGAGGTCAAGCGCGGCGTCTCGACCCGCAGGCCCTATCGCGAGTGGTACGCGCGCAGCGCGGTGCCGTTCGCCGAGCTGGCGCCGTCCGACCAGGTCACGATCTCAGACCAGCCGCTGCGCAGGCGCCAGCGTGCCTTCGGCTTCACGCAGGAGGACCTGCGCGTGCTGCTCACGCCGATGGCGCGCGACGGCCAGGAGCCGGTCGGATCGATGGGGAACGACCTTTCCCTGGCGGTGCTCTCCGAGCAGGCGCCGCCGCTGTTCTCCTACTTCAAGCAGTTGTTCGCGCAGGTCACCAACCCGCCGATCGACTCGATCCGCGAGGACATCGTGATGAGCCTCGCGACGACGCTCGGCTCGGAGCGCAACCTGTTCGAAGAGACGCCTGAGCACGCGCACAAGCTCGTGCTCGAGCAGCCGATCCTGCTCAACCGCGAGCTGGAGACGCTCAGGCACGTCGATCACGACATCTTCGCCGCGCGCACGATCAACACGACCTGGTCGCTGGAGACCGGGCCGGGCGGGATGGCCGAGGCGCTCGAGCGGATCTGCCGCGAAGCGTCTGAGGCGATCGACGAACGCGTCAACATCATCGTCCTGTCCGACCGGCTGGTGGGGCCGCGCCGTGTGCCGGTTCCGGCTCTGCTCGCGGTCGCAGCCGTCCACCACCATCTCGTTCGCGAAGGCACGCGCCTGCGCGCGGGCATCATCCTCGAGTCGGGCGAGCCGCGCGAGGTACATCACTTCGCGACGCTGATCGGCTACGGCGCGGTCGCGATCAACCCGTACCTGATGCTCGAGACGCTCGATGACATGGTGCTCAACCAGAGCGCGATCAAGCGACCCGGCCCCGACGGCGAGGAAGTCGCGGTGGGCGCCGTGGAGGCCGCCGAGAACGTGGTCAAAGCGCTCGGAAAAGCGCTGTTGAAGACGATCTCGAAGATGGGCATCTCGACGATCCAGTCCTACTGCGGAGCGCAGATCTTCGAGGCAGTCGGGCTCGAGCGCGAGCTGATCGACAGGCACTTCACCGGCACCGCGTCGCGGATCGGCGGAGTCGGTATAGACGTGCTGGCGGCCGAGGCGATCGAGCGACACGCCCGCGCCTACCCGACGCCGCGCGACCAGCTGCTGCCGGTCGGCGGCGTGTACGCGTGGCGGCGCGACGGCGAGCATCACATGTGGAACCCCGAGACGATCGCGCTCGTGCAGCAGGCCGTTCGCGCGGCCAACGGGGACGTCAAGGCCGCGCTGGGAGGCGACGCGGACGCGCTCCACAGCGTTCGCGGCAGCGACGCCTTCACGAAGTACCGCGAGTACGCAGAGGCGATCAACGAGGACGCGGCACGCAAGGCGACGCTGCGCGGCCTCTTGAAGATCGGCCCAGCCGACGCCGCCACGGCCCCGCAGGCGATTCCGCTCGAGCAGGTCGAGCCCGCCGGCGAGATCGTCAAGCGCTTCTGTACCGGCGCCATGAGCCTCGGCTCGATCTCGCGCGAGGCGCACGAGACGCTGGCGATCGCCATGAACCGCCTCGGGGGGCGCTCGAACACCGGCGAGGGCGGCGAGGACCCGTCGCGCTTCACACCCGACGCCAACGGCGATCGACGCCGCTCGGCGATCAAGCAGGTCGCCTCCGGACGGTTCGGCGTGACGATCCACTATCTCGTCAACGCCGACGAGCTGCAGATCAAGATGGCGCAGGGAGCCAAGCCCGGCGAGGGCGGCCAGCTGCCCGGCCACAAGGTCGACCGCTACATCGGATCGATCCGGCACACGACGCCCGGCGTCGGGCTGATCTCGCCCCCGCCGCACCACGACATCTACTCGATCGAGGATCTCAAGCAGCTGATCTACGACCTGCGTTGCGCCAACCCCGAGGCCGAGGTGTCGGTCAAGCTCGTGTCCGAGATCGGCGTCGGGACGGTCGCCGCTGGGGTCTCCAAGGCGAACGCCGACCGCGTGCTGATCGCGGGTCACGACGGAGGCACGGGCGCCTCGCCGCTGTCCTCGATCCAGTCGGCGGGCGTTCCCTGGGAGATCGGGTTGGCCGAGACACAGCAGACGCTGCTGCTCAACGACCTGCGCTCCCGCATCAAGGTGCAGACCGACGGCCAGCTGAAGACGGGCCGCGACGTGGTGATCGCGGCGATGCTCGGCGCCGACGAGATGGGCTTCTCGACCGCGCCGCTGATCGCGACCGGCTGCATCATGATGCGCGCCTGCCACCTGAACACGTGTCCGGTCGGCATCGCCACTCAGGACCCCGAGTTGCGCAAACGCTTCAAGGGAACCCCCGAGCACGTCGTCAACTTCTTCTTCTTCGTTGCCGAGGAGGTGCGCGAGATCCTCGCCGGGCTCGGCCTGCGCACGCTGGACGAGGCGATCGGTCGCGTCGACCTGCTGTCCGTTCGCGAGGCGATCGACCATTGGAAGGCGAGCGGCGTCGACCTCACGCACGTGCTCACGCACATCGAGCTGCCGGCGGGCGCGGCGCGCCATCGCATCGAGCCTCCGCCGCCGGTGCTCGAGGACGCCTTGGACTGGCAGCTGCTGGAGAGCGCGCGGGACGTCGTCAACGCGCCCGACGGCGACTCCTCCGAGCAGGCGCGCGTGCGTCTGGCTCTGCCGATTCGCAACCGCAACCGCTGCGTCGGCGGGATCCTCTCCAGCCACATCGCGCGCGAGCACGGGTCGGCCGGCCTGCCCGAGAACTCGATCGTGGTCGACTTCGAGGGCTCCGCGGGCCAGAGCTTCGGCGGCTGGCTCGCGCCGGGTGTGACGTTCACGCTGCGCGGCGACGCCAACGACTACGCGGGCAAGGGGCTGTCGGGCGGTGTGATCGCCGTGCGCCCGCGCGAGGGCATGGCCGAGCACTTCCGCGCCGAGCACAACGTGATCGTCGGCAACACCGTGCTGTACGGCGCCACGCAGGGCCGGGCGTTCTTCCGCGGCACCGCCGGCGAGCGCTTCGCAGTGCGCAACTCGGGCGCGCTCGCCGTAGTCGAGGGCGTCGGCGACCACTGCTGCGAGTACATGACCGGCGGCGAGGTCGTCGTGCTCGGGCCGACCGGGCGCAACTTCGCGGCCGGCATGAGCGGCGGCATCGCCTACGTGCTCGACGAGTACGGCACGTTCGCAGACCGCTGCAACATGGGCATGATCGGTTTCGAAGTGCCGTCGGTACAGGACGCCACGCAGCTGCGCGCTCTGATCGAGGAGCACCGACAGCGCACCGGCTCGCCAGTCGCGGCGGACGTGCTCGAGCGCTTCGAGGAACTGCTCGGGCGGGAGGCGTTCGTAAAGGTGATGCCCCACGACTACAAGCGCGTCCTCGCCGAACGGGCGGAGGAGCCCGTGGCGGTGCCTGCCTGATGGGCAAGCTCGGCGCCTTCCTACAGATCGAGCGGCATGGCGTTCCCCAGCGTGAGCCGCTCGAGCGCCAGCACGACTACAAGGAGTTCCTGCTCACGCGTCCGCTGCCCGAGCTGCGGGACCAGGGAGCCCGCTGCATGGACTGCGGCGTGCCCTTCTGCCACAACGGCTGCCCGCTCGGCAATCTGATCCCGGACTGGAACGACCTCGTCTACCGCGACCGCTTCAAGGACGCGATCGCACAGCTGCACGCGACGAACAACTTCCCCGAGTTCACCGGCCGGCTTTGTCCGGCCCCGTGCGAGGCCGCGTGCGTGCTGGAGATCCGCGAAGGCGATGCCGTCACGATCAAACAGATCGAGAACGCGATCATCAACCGCGCCTGGGACGAGGGATGGGTCAAGCCGGCACCTCCCCGCGCCGAGACCGGTCACGCCGTCGCGGTGGTCGGCTCCGGTCCAGCGGGGATGGCCGCCGCGCAGCAGCTGCGACGAGCTGGCCACGCCGTCACGCTGTTCGAGCGCGACGAGTCGATCGGCGGGCTCGTGCGCTTCGGCGTGCCCGACTTCAAGATCGAAAAGACCGTCGTGCAGCGGCGCGTCGAACAGCTCGCGGCCGAGGGCGTCGAGCTTCGCTGTGGCGTCGACGTAGGTCGCGACGTCAGCGTGGAGGAGCTGCGGGGGCGCTTCGACGCCGTCGTGCTGGCCACAGGCTCCCG
The DNA here is from genome assembly GCA_963846205.1 of uncultured Solirubrobacteraceae bacterium. Taxonomy (GTDB): domain Bacteria; phylum Actinomycetota; class Thermoleophilia; order Solirubrobacterales; family Solirubrobacteraceae; genus Palsa-744. The sequence goes on from CAWJVB010000009.1 coordinate 770,468, forward strand.
TGTCCCCCGCGACTTGGCCGTGGAGGGTCGCGAGCTGGCCGGTGTTCATTTCGCGATGGAGTACCTGTACCAGCGCAACCGCTGGGTCGCGCGCGAGCATGGCCCGCGGCCCGCGACCGAGCAACCGGAGGCTGGGCGCGTGATCAGCGCGAGGGATCGCGACGTCGTCGTGATCGGTGGGGGCGACACCGGAGCCGACTGCGTCGGCAACGCGCTGCGCGAGGGCGCTCGTTCGATCACGCAGCTCGAGCTGCTGCCCGAGCCGCCGCCGCGCCGCCCGGATGACCGCACGCCGTGGCCGGAGTGGCCGCTGAAGTACCGCCTCAGCTACGCGATGGAGGAGGTGCAGCAGGCGCACGCGGGCGAGCAGGACTACTCGGTGGTGACCACCCGCCTCAGCGGAGACGGCAAGGGCGACGTCGCCGCGCTGCACGTCGCGCAGGCAGAGCCCGCTCCGCCGTTTGCGCCGCTGCCTGGAACCGAACGTGAGCTGAAGGCGCAGCTCGTGCTGCTCGCGATGGGCTTCCTGCACCCCGAGCAGGACCTACTCGACGCGCTCGGCGTCGCGAAGGACCCGCGCGGCAACGTCAAGACCCAGGTGCCGTACACGAGCTCCGTCGACGGCGTGTTCGCCGCCGGCGACGCGCGCCGCGGCCAGTCCTTGATCGTGTGGGCGATCAACGAGGGGCGCCAGTGCGCGCGGATGGTCGATCGCTATCTGGCCGGGCGTCGCAATGGCGCCACGGGCGAGGCCGCCGTCGCCTCGCACGACGAGGCCCTGGCTGGCCACGCCGACGCCGATTCCGGGCCCGAGGGCCCGCCGCTTCAGGCCAGCCCGGGCATCCCCGCGAAGGACTGAGCGGCGCCTCGCGGCGGCGCTTGGGGTCGCGTCGTTTCCTCTAGTCTGGCGGCAATGGCCATCGAGAACGGCAGATCGAACGGCCGCTCGCCACATGCCGGGCTGCCGCGGACGGGCATCATCGGCGCCGGTTCGTCGGGGATCGCGGCCGCCAAGGCGCTGCACGAGCGCTCGCTCCCGTTCGAGTGCATCGAGAAGTCCGACCGCGTCGGCGGGAATTGGGTGTTCGGCAACAAGAACGGCATGTCGGCCGCGTACCGCGACCTGTTCATCAACACCTCCCGCGAGCGCATGGCCTACGCGGACTTTCCGATGCCCAAGTCCTATCCGGACTTCCCCCATCACACCCACATCGCCGCCTACTTCGACGACTACGTCGACCACTTCGGCTTCCGCGAGAAGATCCTCTTCGAGACGGGCGTCGAGCACGCCGCGCGGCGCGAGGACGGCGTCTGGGAGGTACAGCTCGACGACGGCGGCACGCGCGAGTACGACGCGCTGATTGTCGCCAACGGTCATCACTGGAAGCCGCGCTGGCCGGAACCGCCGTTTCCAGGCGCCGACACGTTCACGGGCGAGCAACTGCACGCGCATTCCTACCTCGACAACTCGATCTTCGCCGGTAGGCGCGCGGTGATCCTGGGGATGGGCAACTCGGCGATGGACATCGCCGTTGAGTCCTCCTACGTCGCCGAGCGCACCTACCTGGCCGCACGCCAGGGCGTGTGGATCGTCCCCAAGTACATGTTCGGCAAACCCGTCGACCAGTTGCGCAACGACCCGCGTGTCCCGTTCGCGATTCGCCAGCGCTTCATCCAGCAGCTGATCCGCAGCTACGCAGGCCCGCCGGAGCGCTATGGCCTGCCGAAGCCAAATCACCGCTTCGGCGAGGCGCACCCAACCGTCTCAGGGCGGATCCTCGACCGCATCCAGCACGGGACGATCACGCCGAAGCCCAACATCGCCTCGCTGGAGGGCTCACGAGTGCGCTTCGTCGACGACAGCGTGATCGAGGCGGACGTCGTCGTGTACTGCACGGGCTACCAGATCTCGTTTCCGTTCTTCGACGAGGACCTCATCTCGGCCCCGGACAACCGCATCGAGCTGTTCCGCCGCGTCTTCGATCCCGATGTGCTCAACGTGTTCTTCATCGGCCTGCTGCAACCGCTCGGCGCGATCATGCCGCTGGCCGAGGCGCAGGGAGCATGGGTCGGCGACTACCTGCTGGGCGACTACGCGCTGCCTGCCGACGACGCGATCCGCGCCGACATCGCGGCCGACCAGGCGAGCATGCACAAGCGCTACGTCGCCTCCAAGCGCCACACGATCCAGGTCGATTTCGACGACTATCTGCGCGCGCTCGAGAAGGAGCGAGCCGAGGGTGCCGTGCGCGCTCGCGCCAATGGCTTTCGCCCACCTCTGCAATGCCTAGCTTCTGCCGGCACAACCGCTTCGTAGAGCGCTGCCCGATCTGCAGCAAGGAGCTGCAGGGCGGCGCCCCGTCCGCGCGGACGCCCGGCGGCGGGCGCCGGCGCTCGGCGAGCGGCGGCGCGCCGGGCGCGAGCACGCGCGGTCGGCGCACCTCTCGCGGAGAGGGCCTGCGCGTGCACCATCAGCAGCGAGCGGCCGAGGACGGCTACCGCTCGCCGCTGCTACCCGGCGTGCGCGCCTCGGCGGACGCCGCGTGGCTGGCCGAGGAGGTTGCCTTCTCGAACGGACGCCTGCTGGCGCTCGCCGGTGGGCGAGCCGACCTGCAGCTGCCAGACCTCTACGCGGAGGTGCGCTCGCTGTTGCCCGAGCAGCTCGAGCAGGCAACGTGGACATGCTTTCTGATCGCCTACCTGTGCCCGCTCGAGGGCCCACAGCCGTTTGCGGGCATCCGCGCGGCGCTCGCCGTCGATCCCGTCGCGCCGTCGGACGATCCCGCCGCGCTCTCTGACCTCTCCGACGTCGCGCTGGGCCCGCGCACATCGCACGACCCGACCCGCGGCGCGCAGACGCTCGAGGCCTACCGCCAGTGGGCCGTGCAGGCGGGCTCCCAGGCGCGCGCATTCACGGGCGACACAAGCTGGAGCGCGGAGCGGCGGTTCGCGCGTGTGTTCGAGCGGCTCGCGCTGCCGGGCCTCACGCGCGCCGCGCGCTACGAGCTGCTGGTACTGCTCGGCGCGCTCGGAGCGTATGAGCTGCAGGGCGATTCGCTGCATCTGTCCACGTCGCGTGTGGGAGCGGGCGAGGACACGACCGTGCTCGCGGCCAAGCGCCTGTTCGCGATCGGCGACCCGCTGCTGCTGGAGCGGCGCGCCGGTGCTCTGGCGCAGGCCCTGGCAGTGCCGATCGCCTCGCTCGATCTGGCGCTCGCCAGCTGGGGAGGGGGGGAGCACTTGTCGCTGGGCTTCCCAGCCGAGACGCGTGACGAGCCGACGCTGGCGCGCGCCCGTGGCGCACTCGGCCTTGAGTAGCCCAAGCTCGCGAAAATGCCGTCCTCACCGGCGCCTACAGTCTTTCGCGTCAGCTGTTTTCCCACCGCCCCGGGAGTCGCCGATGTCACTTTGCTTCATCGAGCCGCAGGACGCGATCCGAGTGATCGCCGAGTCGGTCGGCCGCGAGGCGCGCCGCCAGCTGGTCAGCGAGGTCGTGCGCGCGTGGGTGGACGACATTCCCGAGCCCGAGCTGTCGGTCCACTACGCCAAGGCGATCGCCGATCTCGACGAGGACGACCTGCACCTGCTGGCAGCCTGGCACGCCTCGCTCGAGGTCGGCCAGCCGATTCCCAACACGGACTTCCTCGTCGGCGTGTTCCCGAGCCTCGGCGAGAACCGCCGAGAGGCGCTCAAGATCGCGGCCGGCTTCCGCGGCGAGGAAGCGTTCCAGGCCGGTGTCTCAGAGGAGCAGGCGCTCGACACCGTGTTGCCGCGCCTGTCGCGCGATCGCGCGATCGAGCTGGCCAACGAGTGCATCCAGCTGTACATGTGGGACCGGCTGGGCTGCGATAACTGATAGCCGCGATACCCGTGTCCGGCTAGCGTCTTCGAGCCGGGTGTCCGTTCAGCGCGTCTTCGCCGAGAAGCTGCTGACGCCGCTGCAGGGAGGGGCCTGAGTGCGGATCGTGCCCTTCACGGTGTGACCCGAGAACTGGCCTGTCACGAGCTGGACGATCGACGGCGCGCCCGGTCCCGCCATGAACCGCTCGTCGATCGTCGCGGTGAACTTGCCGCTTCGTGAGATCGACGCCGGCTTGGTGGTCTGGACCTGCAGCTGCTGCTGCGGTTGGCAGTAAAGCACGGGGGCCGTGGAGGAGAAACGAACGGTCACCGACTTGCCGTTGGCCGCGACGCGAAGCACGAGGTTGCCGCTCGCATGCGTGTGCACGTGGTGGCCTTCGCCGTCGACGCCAGACGACGGTGCAGGGCCTTCGTACGTCTTCCCCCGCAAGGGCCCCGCCGCAAGCGCGGCTGCCGTGCAGGTGAGCGTCAACGCGAGCGTGATTGCAAATGTGCGAGGCAACTTGTTCGTCATGAGCCCTCCCTGAGGAGTCCTGGTTTGCGCGAACGCGCTATCTGTGCGAGCGGGGGGTACCTGATCTGAGTGCGCGACGTCTATCACACGAGATTGGCAGTCCTGCCGCGCGACCGAGATCTTGCAGGATCGTTCGAGTGCTTCCAATTCGCATGATCCAGGGCTATGATCCCGCCGCCTGAGCCCCGCGGACCTCGCTGAGGCCGGCTCGGGACCCGAGGGGCGCGGAGTGGAGAAACTCAACCTGGAGCGATCGGATCGTGCAGGCGAAATCGCCATCGACGGCGCGCACAGTATGGCTGGGCCTGATACTCGCGGTCACGGTCGTGCTCGCGGGCATGACGGCCACGGCGGCCACGGCGACGGAACTCTCGAACGTGACCCTGGCGCCGGTGTCGCCGTCGAACGATACGACGCCGACATTCTCGGGCACGGCCGCCGAAACGCCGGGGGTGACCGTCAACGTCTTCGTCTACGCAGGCACGGTCGCGGAAGGTGACCTCGTTGCTACAGCGAGCGGGCCGGTGCGGGCGGGCGGGCAGTGGACGTCGGGGCACGTCAACGAACCTCTGTTGGAAAAAGGAGATCGCACCTTCACCGCAGTCGCGGTGCTGAGCTCGACTCGAGAAGAAAGCGAAGCCGTCTCCTTCGTGGTCGACACAGAACCGCCCGACGTGACGCTGCAGGCGCCTCGATCGCCGTCCAACGACAACACGCCGACCTTCTCGGGAACGGCCAGCGAAACGACGCAGGTGACCGTCGAGATCCACGCCGGCACGAGCCTCGCGGGGCAACTCGTGACCACGGCGACGGCGACAGGCACCGGGGCGGGGTGGACCTCTGGACCGCTTGCGACGGCCCTACCGGACGGGACGTTCACGGCAGTCGCGACCCAGCCCAGCGCGATCGGCAACGGGGAAGGGAGCAGCGATCCTCCGGTTACCTTCACGGTCGACACAGCGCCGCCCACGGTGAGCCTCGACCAGCTGCCCTCTCCGTCTCCCGGCGCGCGACCGATCTTCTCCGGTACCGCCAGCGACGACACTCCCGTGACGGTCAAGATCTACAGCGGGGCGCGCGCCGAAGGGACCCCGATTCGCTCAACGAGCGGCGAGGCGGAAGGCGGCGAATGGGTGGCCGAAAGGATCGGCGAAAAAGAAGAACTCCCATGGGGCGAGTACACGGCGATCGCCTCGCAGCCGAGCTCGCTCGCAAACCCCGCCGGCTCGAGCGCCCCGATGACGTTCGTGCTCGAACCGATCGCGCCGGCTGTCGCGACCGAAGCCGCGGAGGAGGTCACGCGCACGACAGCCGCGCTGTATGCATCGGTCGACCCGCTCGGCGGCGAAATCGACGCGTGCGACATCGAATACGGGACGACGTTCACGTACGGGACCAGGCTCGAATGCGGCTTCGTAGAAGGGTTGAGCGCGTTCCCGCATGCGAGCACGACGCTCGTTCCGGTGTTCGTGCGGATCTTCGGGTTGACGCCGAGCACGACCTATCACTTCCGCGTCGCGGTCGTAGGCGAGGGCGGCACGGCCTCGGGCGCCGACCAGACGTTCACGACGCAGGAACCATTCCGCTTCGACGAAAGCGACCCGCCCGGCGCCGCGCCTCCCGCCCCGGCCGTAACCGCGAAGACCGCCGCCGCCGCCGTGCCGGCTGGCGCCGTCGAGGCGCTGATCGCCAAGCAGCTCGCCGCATCGTGGCGGGGTGCGACGATCGTGGGCCTGCTCCGCAAGGGCGTGTTCAAGGCCACGTTCAAGGCGCCCGAGGCCGGGACCGCGGCGATCGGCTGGTACTACTCGCCGCCTGCCTCCAAGCGCGGCAAGACGAGCGCCAGCTCGCGGGTGCTGATTGCCTCGGGCAAGCGCACGTTCCACGCCGCTGGGAAGGCGGCGCTGGCGTTGCGCCTGACGCCGGCCGGGAGGCGCCTGCTGAGGAGCGCGAGCCGGATCCGGCTGACCGCGACCTGCGTGTTCACGCCGTCCGGCAGCAGGCCGGTGAGGACGTCCAGCGCGTTCGAGCTGAAGCGCTGAGCGCCCGGCCGAGGACGCGCCTGGGAGCAGTCCAGGGCGCATCTTCCGCGCTACGGTTATGTTTCGCCGAGGGCGCAAAAATTCCTGCAAATCGGCTAAAACGCATTTTAAAAACCCCGCAAATTGCGGGTTTTTACATCGGCCGTCATATCTTCCATTGTCGAGCCGCTCGAACTGTGTTATTCACCCCCCATAACCCGCGGGGGGCGCGCCCAGCATTGGGGGGTCCTCTCGTCTGCTCTGGGACTCCCGAGCAGGGAGGGTGCTAACCCAACGACTCCTTGGAGGGAGTACATGAAAAGGCGCAATCTAACCGTGGGCCTGGTAGTCCTTGCCAGTGGCCTGCTTCTGTTGATCGGAAACGTAGGGAGTGCCGCAGCCGCGACTGCGACCTGTGTCGTCAAAACGCAGGCTTCCTTCGTCGCTCAGGGCGAGGGTTCCGTGACCGCGACCGTGGCCGACGTTGTGGAAGTCGGGTGCGACCCGACGGTCTACGGCACCGGCTCGAAAATCACGATCTCGGACAACCAGCTGTACGAACGGTGCGGGAAAGACGTGACGTGGTACGTGCCGAACCCGTTCTCCGAGACGACCGGCGCGAAAGTGGAAATCGCGCTCGACGCCGACGGTAACGGGACCGCAGCGGTGATCGCGGGTCCGAACTGCCAGGCCGGTGAGACGCTGGTGGTGGCGCACATGAGCGAAGAACCGTTCGAATCGTTTACCAACTCGTTCTCGATCCTGCCGCCGGTCACGACGCCTCCGGGTCTCGAAATCCTGCCGTCCTCGCAGATCGAGGACGCGCTGTCGAGCGGCGTCGTCGCGATCGTCCAGGCCGAGTTCAACGACGGCTCGGAGAAGACGGTGCGGATCGGGGCGGAAGAGCTCTACAGCCGCTGCCGTATCGCTCCGCACCTGCGCTGGATTCAGATCAACCGCACCGAGGTTGACGGTCCGGAAGTGACGGGCGTGCCGCTGGACGACGACGGCAATGGGTTCGTGCTGGCGATCGGCGATGACTCCTGCTCGCCAGGAATCTCATTGCTCGAAGCCGACCTGGAAGCGAAACCGTTCACGACGTTCCCGGCCGAATTCACGATCGAAGCGCCTAAGCCGAGGGTCTAGGCATCCTGTCGTGAGCTGACAAGCGACGAGGACCCCGGGACGGCTCAGGCCTCCCGGGGTCTCCTCGCCGCGGGGGCGGACAATCGCCCTCGCGTCGGCCACACGGTTGCGGATGGAATGAGCTCATCCGTTCCCAGAGGAGATCTTGATGCGCCACCTACTCCGACCTTCCGTGCTCGTCACTGCGGCCCTGTCGATCGCGCTCGCGGTCGCCGCCGTCGTCTCGTTCGCGCTCGCTGACGCACAGGCACAGCCTGCCGGCTCCGCCGCGCCGACCTGCGTCGTCCACTCGCTGCCCTCGTTCGTCGCTCAGGGCGAGAGCCCCAACGCGGCGACCGTGGCGGACATCGTCGAAGTCGAGTGCAACCCGACCATCTACGGGACGGGCTCGAAACTCACGATCACGGCGAACCAGCTGTACGACCGCTGCGCAAAAGACTTGACCTGGTGGGTGCCGAATCCCTTCTCGAAAGTCGAAGGCAAAGGTGTCTCGGTGGCGCTCGACGCCGACGGCAACGCGACGGTTGCGCTCGTGGCCGGTCCCGGCTGCCAGGCCGGCGAAAGCCTGGTGGCGGCCCACATGGAAGAAACCCCCTTCGAAACCTTCACGACCTCGTTCTCGGTGCTGCCACCGGTGATCACGCCTCCCGGCCTGTTCGTGCTACCCGCCTCGCAGGTCGAGGACGCGCAGTCGAGCGGCGTGGCCACGATCATCCAGGCCGAGTTCACGAACGGCTCGGAGAAGACGGTGCGAATCGGCTCCGAAGAGCTGTACGCGCGCTGCCGAGTCGCCCCGCACCTGCACTGGATTGGGATCGACCGCTCGGAAGTCACCGGACCCGAAGTGACCGGCGTGCCACTAGACAACGACGGCAACGGGTTCGTGCTCGCGATCGGCGATGACTCCTGCGCACCGGGGGCCTCGCTGATCGAAGGCGACCTCGAAGCCAAACCGTTCACGACCGAAGTGGCGGAATTCACGATCCTGCCGCCTCAGCCCACGGGCGAACCGTCGTTCACGATCGAAAAGGTCCAGGAAATCGCGGGCAGCGGCGACGGCTTCACGAAGCTCCCGCTGAAAGGCGCGGTCGGGCAGACGGTCGACTACCAGATGACGGTCACGAACACCTCGCAGTTCGCCGAGACGTTCAGCGAATTCACCGACGCTCACTGCGACCCGGGCACGATCGCCGGTGGTCCCGGGTCCAACCCGGTCGCGCCGGGTGGATCGAGCACCTACACGTGCGATCACGCGCTGACGCAATCCGGCACGTACACCAACGAAGCGATGGTCACCGGCACCACCGCCGGGGGCACGCCGCTGCGGCTGAGCTCCAACCAGGTGCTGGTCGAAGTGCCCGAAAAACCAGTCGTGCCGCAGGAATTCACGATCGAAAAGCAGCAGAAGATCGCAGGTAGCTCGACCGGCTTCACGACCTCGACGCTGACCGGCGCAGTCGGCCAGACCGTCGAATATCAGATCGTCGTCACGAACACCGGGACGGTGGCGGTGACGCTCTCCAACTTCACCGACGCGCACTGCGATGCCGGGACGATCGGCGGCGGGCTTGGTGAAGCCTCCCTCGCTCCGGGTAGCTCGACCACGTACACCTGCCGGCACGTGCTGACGAGTCCGGGCAACTTCGTCAACGAAGCGACCGTGACGGGCGCCGCGCCGGGCGCACCGCCGGCCACCAAGACCTCGAACAACGTCGTCGTGAGCGTTCCCGAACCGCCCGGGCCAAAACCGAACAACGTGCCGGCCAGCTCGGGCGAAGCTCCGACGACCGTAACCTCCACGCCGCAAAAAGGCGTGGAAAGCTTCCAGTGCGTGTCGCCACCGGCCCTGCACGGCGCATCGGGTTCGAAGAAGGAGCCGTTTACGGTCTCGATCAACTCGCGCGGGATCAAGCAGATCATGTTCTACCTCGACGGGCGCGAGATCAAGGTGCTCAAGCAGTCGCAGGCGAAAGCGGGCAAATTCACGCTCAAGATCGATCCGCGCAAGCTGTCCTACGGGCCGCACAAACTCGTCATCAAGACGTTCATGAGCGATCGCGCTTGCGCGCGCGTCGCGCGCCGGGGCCTGTTCGTGCGTCCGGCCAGCGCCAGCCGCTCGCCCTCGTTCACCGGGTGAGGTGCCGCTCGGGCGATGGGCACGGATGCCTACAGCGGAGCGCGCGCGGGGCTGCGCAGTCGCACGCGCGCCGTCGCGCTGCTCGGCATTAGCGCTCTGCTGGCGGTCTCGCTGTGCCTCGCTGAGGGCTCCGCGGCCGGGGCAGTCCGATCGCGCGGCGTCCGCGCGACGCTGTCGAACCTGCGCACGCTGTCGCGCTGGGCATACCCGCAGGCCGCGGAAGCGGTGCGCGCGCAGCCGTCCGTCGGCGCGCGCGTGGTCGACCATCTGCGCTTCCTGAACGGCGACGGCCAGGCCCAGGTGTACCTGGCGCTGCGCTCCTACAGGGCGGGGCCGGTCACGTGGGTACTGGTGCCGATTCCCGGCCGTCCGAACGGCGTCGACGGCTGGGTGCCCGCCGGCGCGCTCGGAGAAATGCACGTCACGCGCGAGTACCTGCGCGTCAATCGAGAGACCATGCGAGCGACGCTGTATCGCGACGGACGGCCGATCTGGAAGGCGCCCGTCGGGGTGGGTCGCCCGAGCCTGCCCACGCCGGCGGGCCACTTTTACGTGACCGAGAAGCTGACGGCGCTCGGAGGGCCCTTCTACGGCCCCTACGCGATCGGCACGAGCGCCTACGCGCCAACCCTCAGCGAGTGGCCCGGCGGGGGCATCATCGGCATCCACGGGACCGATGAACCGAGCCTGATCCCGGGCCGTCCCTCGCACGGCTGCATCCGTATGCGCAACGGAGACATCGCGCGCCTGTGGCATGCAATCGCGGTCGGCACGCCAATCGAAATCGTTTGAGCGCGTGGGTATCGCGGTGCACCGCTTGACTGTCCCGGGTGCGGCCGTTAAACGAGTAGGACGCATGCTGGAGGGTAGGCGTTCAGGAGACGGTCCCACAGGGCATCGGAGATGCGCTGGCGTGCGCCTGCGCGGCGCCGTGCTCGCGCTCGCCGCCGCGGCATCGATGCTGGTCGGCCTGGCCGGCGCCAGCGCGGCGGCTGCGCGCCCGGAAAACAACCTACAACCGGAAGTCGTGGGGAATCCGGTGGTCGGCGAACGACTCGTGTGCGCGTCCGGCAGCTGGAGCGGGCTGGTCAAGGAATTCACGTACATATGGTTCCGGAATGGCATCAATGCCTCGACGAACGTGGCCTACACGGTGCAGGTCGGCGACAAGGGCGCCACGCTGTGGTGCCGCGTGACGGCGGTCGGCGGCGAACCGCCCTATCCGTTCGCGGAAAGCAGGAACAGCGTGAAAATCCCCGGCGGCGAACAGCCGACCCCGCCGCGCGACGAATCGCCGCCGCAGGTGTCGGTTTCCGGCCAGCCCGTCGTGGGCTCGAAGCTGACATGCCTGACCGGCACGTGGAGCGGCAATCCGGCGCCGAGCTTCAGCTACCAATGGCTTCGTGAAGAAGCGGTCATCAAAGGGGCGACGAGCAGTACCTACTCGGCGGGGCCGGAAGACGCGGGACGCTCGCTCTCGTGCGAGGTGACCGGAACGAACAACGCCGGATCCCAAACCGTGCCCAGCAGCAACAGCGTCACGATCGCCGCGGTCAAGCCGATCAACGAACGCCGTCCGCAGGTCCTCGGGGCTACCGAACCAACGGTCGGAGAATCGCTGACATGCTCGCCGGGCAAGTGGAGCGAAACGCCGGCGCCGACGTATGCGTACCGCTGGGTTCGCGACAAGGGGTTGCCCGAAGAAGTCGTGATCGGAGGAGCGACGGGCAGCAGCTACATGGTTGCGTCCGAAGACGAACTGCAAACGCTGTCGTGCATCGTGATCGCGACGAACGGCGCGGGAAGCGCGGAAGCGAGCAGCAGCAACAGTCTCAAAGTGAAGGGCAGCGCCCCGCGGAACACGGTCGCCCCCGTGATCGGCGGCACGCCGGAATTCGGGCAGACGCTGAGTTGCAGCACCGGGACGTGGACCGGGAAGCCGGCGCCCGAATACAAATTCCTCTGGATACGCAACTACGGAGAAACGGGCGAAGAAGTGATCGCGTCTGCGACGAGCGACGAATACAGCGCAACGTCGAATGACATTGGGCAGACGCTCTCCTGCGAAGTCACCGCGAAGAACACCGAAGGCAAGGGCTCGAGCCTCAGCGCACCGGTCGTCGTTCCGGCCAACAATCCCGGCTACGAAGCCCCTGTCAGGACAAAAGAGCCCACGGTGTCTCCGTCCGAACCCGTCCTCGGATCGACGCTTAAGTGCGAAGGCAGCGAATTCACTGGCAACCCGAAACCGACGCTGAGCTTTAAATGGCTGCGCGAAGGCTCGCCGATCTCCTCGGCAACAAATGAAGAATATGTCGTCGCCGAAGCCGACGAGGGGCATTCGCTGTCGTGCAAGGTCACGGCGGTGAACGAACAGGGCGTCGCCTTTGGCGAAAGCGCCGGCGTTCCCATCGCGGGCACGAGCCCACAGGACGTCACATCGCCGACAGCATCGGTGCTTGGAGGCGGAACGCCCGCCGTCGGCTCCCAGCTGAACTGCGTGACCGGTAAGTGGAGCGGGGCGCCGGCGCCGACGTTCGCGTACCAGTGGCTGCGCAACGGGGCGGAAATCGCCTCGGCGACCTCGCCGAGCTACATCGTGGCCAGCGAAGACGGCGCGACGTCGATCTCCTGCAAGGTGACCGCGAAAAACAGCGCGGGGAGCGCCTCGGCGACCAGCAACAGCATCGAAGTGCCGGGGCGCCGGCCACGAAACACGGCCGCCCCCACCATCTCCGGCGCCGCCGCCGTCGGCGCGACGCTCACCTGCACGCCGGGGACGTGGAGCGGGCAGCCGACCCCCAGCTACAGCTACCAGTGGCTTCTCAACGGGACAGCGATACCGGGCGAAGCGGGGAGCACGTATGTGGTCGCGACGGCTGACCCCGGGCTGTCGGTGGCCTGCGAAGTGACGGCGAGCAACGGCGAAGGGAAAGCGTCGGCGCTCAGCAGCCCGCTGCACATCCCCGGCGCGGTGCCGCACGAGCTCGAAGCGCCGCACGTGTCCGGCACAGCCACGGTGGGGCAGGCGCTGAGCTGCGAAGACGGAGCGTGGACCGGACAGCCCCCGCCGGCGTTCGCGTATCAATGGCTGCGCGACGGAACGCCAATCGCGGGCGCCACGAACAAGACGTACGTCCTCGAATTCGCCGACCAGGGCCACACGCTGTCGTGCGAGGTGACCGTGACCAACAGCGAAGGGACCGCCGAAGCGACAAGCGGCGGCGTGGCGGTGGCCGGCCCGACGGCGACCAAGAGCGAAAGCAAGCTCCCGGAACTGACGTTCCCGCCGCCCCCCGATCCCCCGGCGCCGGCGACCACGGCGCAGATCCTGACCAGCCTCGGCGCGCAGCTCGCGCACGCCCAGCGTCGCGCGCGAGTGTCGCTGGTCCGCAAGACGGGGCAGTACAGCTTCTCGTTCACCGCGCTGGCGGCCGGCCGCCTCGAACTTGCCTGGTACGCGCGCGTCAAGGATCCCCTGCACCCCTCTGCGCCTGCCAAGAACGTGCTGCTGGGGCATGGCGCGACGTCGTTCGCGGGCGCCGGCACGAAGACCGTCAGGCTGATCGTGAACGGCGCGGGACGGCGCGTGTTCCGCGAAAACAAGCTCGTCAAGCTGTCCGTCAAGGGCGTCTTCGTCATACCGCACACGCACACTCTGAGCTGGCTCGAGACAGTCGTGCTCAGCCACTGAGGCCGCGCACGGCTCGGCTACTAGACTGGTCGTGTGTCCGAGCACGGCAGCACGCCCACAGAGGCGAGCGAACTCTCACCAGTAGGCGCGCCCGCCGAGGCGAGCCCACCGACCGCGGCAATCGCAGCCACCGAGGCAGGGGCACCGACCGAGGCGAGCCCGGCGGCCGAGGCGAGCGCACCGACCGAGGCCGACGTGATGGACGCGCTGTCGAACGTGATCGACCCCGAGTTGGGCCTCGACTTCGTCGAGCTCGGACTGATCTACGGCGTGGAGGTCGATGGAGGAAGCGTCAGCGTCACGTTTACGTTGACCACGCCGGGCTGCCCGATCGGTCCGCAGGTCACCGAACAGATCGACGAGTTCGTGGGCGAACTCGACGGCGTCAAGACGGTCGAATCGGAGATGGTGTTCACGCCGCCCTGGTCGCCTGAGCGCATGAGCGAGGACGCCAAGTTCGCGCTCGGCTATTGACGCGGGCGCCCGAACAACCCTCCGCCGGGCTCGACGAGTAGCGATGTCGGAGAACGTCGAGATAGTCCTGGCAATTCAGCCGGACGCACATCGTAGATCTGGCTGGAGGAGTTCCGGCGACTGCACGACTCGTGGGCGAGGTTCAGACGCGGGCACTGGCTCCCGCCTTTGCGCCCAGACTTCGAGAGCGCCAATGCGCTGCTCGGCATCGAGAAGGCGTACGTCGGCATCGACGGATTCCAGGACGTTGTGGCTGGACTGGCTCTCGCCGTGGACGACAGCACCGAGTCAAGACGGAGCAGGCGATCGATCTTGGTGAGCGGGTGTTAGCGTACTCGACGCGCGCGTCCGACGACTCTTCAGGGCAGCAGCACGGAGGTAAGCCTGGCACCGGCTGGGATCTGGACCCTCAACGATCGAAAGATCACCCGCATCGAGTTCTACCCCGACCGCGAGGAAGCGCTCAAAGCCGTAGGTCTGGGGTCCGTCGGTCTGGGCGTAGTAGGCGGTGCCGCCAGTCCTTGCCTTCGGTCCGTGACCAACGTCTGCTCCGCGCTAGCTGACCCGAGATCCCGGGAGAGCCCAAGTTCGGCACTCGGCTATTGACGCCCGCCCACCGCTAGCGACGCCCCGGCGCCTCGTTATGCAGGGGTCGCGACCGACTCGCGCGCGAGCGAGACGAGCGTCGCGAGCTCGGCGGCGATGTTCTCGCTGATCGCGTCGATGTCGGGCAGGGCGTCGAAGTCGCCGAGCAGGCCGAAGTTCATCTGGCCGTTGTAGGACATGATCGCGATCGCCAGCGCGTGGTTTTCGGGCAGGAAGGCCACGGGGTAGGCCTGCGAGCATCTCGCGGCCGAGCACGTACAGCGGGAACTGCGGTCCGGGCACGTTGGTCACGATCAGGTTGAACAGGCGCGTGGAGAAGTTCAGGCGCGACGCCTGCGCGAGGATCGTCGGGGGCGCGAAGTTCTGCGCGCCGGCGATCACCTCGGCGCCGAGCGCCTGCTTGGACTCCTTCAGCCCGTCCATCGCCTGCGAGACGAAGCGCAGGCGCTGGATCGGGATCGGCGATGTACACGGGCAGCGGCCCGCGCATCACGACGATCCGGTTGCCGCCCTGGTCGTGCTCGTCCTCGGCGCGCACCGAGACCGGCACGAGCGCGCGCAGCTCGACGCCCTCGGTGCGCCGCCCGCGCGAGATCAGGAAGCTGCGCAGCGCGCCGGTCGACGACCGCGAGCACGACGTCGTTGACGGTGCCGCCGAACGCGTTCTTGACGGTCTTGAAGTCGTCGAGGCTGGCGCCGATGCCGAAGAAGCGCCGGTGCGGCCCGATCGGGACGTTCAAGCGGCGTTTCCGGCGCCGGGTTCAGCCCGGCCCACACGATCTCGCCGACGCCCTCGGCCGCCTCGCGCGCGCGGGCCAGCGCGTGCTCGGGGTGCGTCGAGCGCGTCGATCGCGCCCTCCGCCAGCTCGATGCCGGCGCGCACCGCGCCGCGCAGTCCCGCGGCGACGAGCTCGGCCGCGCCCGGTTCGCGATGCGGCTGCCAGGCGCGCCCGGAGTGCGTGATCGGCGGCGGCTCGGGCGACAGGTCGAACAGCACCGTCGCGAGATCGACGCCGGCGATGCCGTCGATCAGCGAGTGGTGGGTCTTGGTGATCAGCGCGAAGCGGTCGTCCTCGAGGCCCTCGATCAGCCACATCTCCCACAGCGGCTTGGAGCGGTCGAGCTGCTGGGAGAAGATGCGCGCGGTCAGGTCCGCACAGCTGCTCCCAGCCGCCCGGGCGCGGGCAGCGCGGTGTGGCGGACGTGGTACTCGAGGTTGAAGCTGGGGTCGTCGACCCACACCGGCCGCCCGCTGTCGAGCGCGGTGTGGGCGAGCTTGTGCCGGTAGCGCGGGACGAGGTGCAGGCGCCGGCGGATCTGTTCGAGGAACTCGCTCCATCGCCGGCGGCGGACCCTCGACGATCGTCAGCCCGCCGATGTGCATGTGCGAGTGCGGCGCCCTCCTGGTGCAGGAACGAGGCGTCGACCGGCGTGAGCCTGTCGAGATGGCGCTGCGGCACGAGCGCTTAGCGTACCTGGGCGCGCCCTACAATGGCAATCGTGGCGAATACCGTCGAGAAGCTGCTGCTGGCGGCGCCGCGCGGCTACTGCGCGGGCGTCGATCGCGCCGTGCAGACAGTCGAACGCGCGCTGGAGATCCACGGCGCGCCCGTGTACGTGCGCAAGGAGATCGTGCACAACAAGCACGTCGTCGAGCAGCTGCGCGAGCGCGGCGCGATCTTCGTCGAGGAGGAGACCGAGGTGCCCGAGGGCGCCGTGTGCGTGTTCTCCGCCCACGGCGTCGCGCCGAGCGTGCGCGAGGGCGCCACGCGAGCGCGATCTGCAGACGATCGACGCCACCTGCCCGCTCGTGACGAAGGTCCATCGCGAGGCGGTCCGCTTCGCGCAGGACGGCTACACGATCGTGCTCGTCGGCCACGACGGCCACGAGGAGGTCGAAGGCACGATGGGCGAGGCCCCCGAGCGGATCGTGCTCGTGCAGAGCGAGCAGGACGTCGAGGAGCTGGAGATCGACGACCCCGAGCGGGTCGCCTACATCACCCAGACGACGCTCGCGGTCGACGAAACGAGCTCGATCCTCGACGCGCCTGCGCGAGCGCTTCCCGAACATCGTCGGTCCGCGCACCGACGACATCTGCTACGCCACCACCAACCGCCAGTCGGCCGTCAAGCAGATGGCCGACGAGCTGCGATCTGATGCTCGTGATCGGCTCGCGCAACTCCTCGAACTCGGTGCGCCTCGTCGAGGTCGCGCGCGACTGCGGCACCGAGGCGCACCTGATCGACAACGCCGAGGAGGTCCGCGAGGAGTGGCTGCACGAGCGCGCGGGTCGTCGGCATCTCCTCGGGCGCGAGCGCCCCCGAGAACCTCGTGCAGGAGCTCGTCGAGCTGTTCCGTGCAGCGCGGCGTCTCGGACATCTCCGAGTTCCACGTGATCCGCGAGGACGTCCGCTTCATGCTGCCCAAGCCGGTGCGCGACTCGCGTCGCCGGCGGTCGATCCGGTCTGACTCTCGGATCGCGTGCCTAGAGCGCTCGGGCGCCCGAGCCGATCGCACGTCCGGCGCGACCGCGCCGGCGCCGCCACCGACGCTTGCCGACCATGCGCACGCTGATCGTCTCCGACCTGCATCTCGGCAGCCGTCTCGCGGCGCGGATCTGCTGCGCCGTCCGGAGCTGCGCGCGCCGCTGCTGCGAGCCGCCGAGCGACGTCGATCGGCTGGTGCTGCTCGGCGACGTGCTCGAGCTGCGTCACGGACCGCCGCGCGAGGCGCTGGCCGCGGCGCGCCCGTTCTTCGAGGAGCTCGGGCGCGCGCTTGGACGGGCGCGAGCTCGTGCTCGTCGCCGGCAACCACGACCACGCGCTCGTCGAGCCGTGGCTGGCGCTGCGCGGCGAGCAGCCCGAGCCGGCGCCGCTCGGACTCGAGCAGCTGCTCGAGCCGGCGCGAGGCCTCGCCGATGCGCGCGCGGCTGGCCGACTGGGCCGCGCCGGCGCGCGTCCGCGTCGCGTATCCGGGCCTGTGGCTGCGCCCGGACGTGTACGCGACCCACGGTCACTATCTCGACTGCCACCTCACCGTCCCCACGCTCGAGCGCCTCAGCGTCGGCGCCATGAGCCGTCTGCTGGGCCGCCCGGCGCACGCGTTCGGCCGCGTCGCCGACTACGAGGCGGTGACCGCTCCGATGTACGCGTGGCGCGACGCGGTGGCGCGGGACGCGCGCACCGGCGACGCGCTCAACGGGATTGCGACCGTTGCAGCGCGTGGCGCGTGCTCGGGGCGACGGCGCTCGACCGCGCGCACGCCAGGCCGCGCGCGCTCGCGGCGTGCGGCGACCGGCCTCGTGGCTGCGCACGCGCGCGCTGCGCCACGGCTTTCCGCTGGCGGTGGCCGCGCTCAACCGCGCCGGGCTCGGGCCGCTGCGCGCCGACGATCTCGGCGGGCGAGCTGCGGCGGCGCGGGGCTGCGCGCGATGGGCGAGGTGGCCGCGCGTCTCGGCTGCGGCGACGCCTACGTGGTGTTCGGCCACACCCATCGCGCCGGGCCGCTGCCCGGCGACGACGTCGCGAGTGGCGGCGAGCCGATCCGGCGGGCGTGCCGGCGCGCGGCTCGTGAACACCGGCTGCTGGACCTATGACTCGATCTTCCTGACCGAGACGCCGGGCGAGAGCCCGTACTGGCCGGGCACGTGCGTGCTGGTCGAGGACTCAGGCCCGCCACTGCTCGAGCGCCTGCTGCTCGACCGCGCCCGCGAGCAGCTCTCGCCGCGCAGACCGGTCAAGCCAGGCCCGGCGTGAAGCAGGTCGCCTGGCAGCGCACGCCCGGCCCGAGCTCGAGCCGCAGCGCGCCGGCCGTGTGCCGGTCGTGCTCGACAGCGGGTAGGCGCCCGGGGCGAGCACCTCGAGCTCGCGCGCTGGTGCCGGCGACCTCGTCGCTGGCGCCGACGATGCCCGTGCCGTCGAGCACCGCCCACACGCCGCCGGCCTCGTAGGGGCCGCGGTAGGCGCCCGGCTGCTCGGGCGTCGGCGCGGCCAGCACCGCGCCGGGGGCATCCTCGGCGCGCAGCGGCGCGAGCGGCTCGCGCTCGACGCCGAGCAGCTCCTGGATCGCGAGCTCGGTTTCGGCGTAGGCGCCCTCGCCGTAGTGGTACTCGAACAGCCGCGCGCGCCCGTCGAACAGGTAGCGCGCCGGCCATCCCTCGTTCTCGTACTCGCGCCACAGCTCGAGCTCGCCGTCGATCAGCACCGGGTAGCGAACGCCAAGCCGCCGCCACGGCGTCACGCACGGCGTCCTCGTCGCGCGAGGCGTCAAAGCCGGGGGAGTGCACTCCGATCACGCGCAGCCCGGCGTCGGCGTAGCGCTCGTGCCACGCCTTCACGTACGGCAGCGTGCGCATCGAGTTCGGGCCGGCAGAAGTCCCAGAACTCGACCAGCATCGGCCGGTCGCGCTGGATCGTGCTCGCCTGGCCGCCCGCCGGGACGTTGACCCACGGCAGCCCGCGCGGGAACAGCGGTGCCGCGATCGTGTCGGTGGGAGCGCGCACTAATCGCCTCCGTGGTCATTCGAGTTGGCCTGGCCGCATGCGGCCAGGCCCGGGGCCGCACATGTGCGGCCCCGCAGCAGTCCGCACATGTGCGGACTGGCGACGGCGCGCATGCGCGCCGTCGAGGGCCGGCGCATGCGCCTGCCCTCGCCCGCGCGAGCGGGCCATCTTCCCAAAGACGTGTGAAGCGCGACCTTGCGAGACACGCTGTTGAGGCGTTCGACGGTCAAGGCTGCCAAGGACGCAGGGAGCGAAGTGTGCGGCTAGCACACGAGCGACCGAGGACACGGGCAGCCGCCGGCCATCGGACGCCTCAGCCGATGGAGCCGACCATCTCCAGCTGGATCAGGCGGTTGAGCTCGACCGCGTACTCCATCGGCAGCTCCTTCGTGACCGGCTCGATGAAGCCGTTGACGATCATCGCTGCGCCCTCGTCCTCGGTGAAGCCGCGCGAGCCCATGTAGAAGAGCTGGTCGTCGGAGATGCGCCCGACGGTGGCCTCGTGTGCGACCGTCACGTGCGGGTTCTGGATCTGGATGTCCGGCCACGTGTCCGAGCGCGATTCGCCGTCCATCATCAGCCCGTCGCATTGCACGCGCGCTTTCGAGCCGGCGGAGTTGTGGCCCATCTTGACCAGGCCGCGGTAGCCCATGATGCCGCCGTCCTTGGAGATCGACTTGGCGAGGATGTTCGACGTCGTGTTCGGCGCCAGGTGCACGACCTTCGCGCCGGTGTCCTTGTGCACGCCCTTGCCCGCGACGCCCACGTTCAGGTGGTCGGCGCGCGCGCCCTCGCCCATCAGGTACGAGCCGGGGTACAGCATCACGTACTTCGCGCCCATCGAGCCGCCGACCCACTCGACCGTGCCGTTGGCGTCGACGATCGCGCGCTTGGTGTTGAGGTTGTAGACGTCCTTGGACCAGTTCTGCACGGTCGTGTAGCGCGCCTTGGCGCCCTCGTGCACGAAGATCTCGACGACCGCCGAGTGCATCGAGTTGACGCTGTAGGTCTGCGCGGTGCAGCCCTCGATGTAGTTCACCTCCGAGCCCTCGTCGGCGACGATCAGCGTGTGCTCGAACGTGCCCTCGCCGGCGCCCTCCATGCGGAAGTAGGACTGCAGCGGCAGGTCGCACTTGACGCCCTTGGGGACGTAGCAGAAGGCTCCGCCCGACCACACGGCGCCGTGCAGCGCCGAGAACTTGTTGTCCTGCGGCGGCACGCACTTGTTCATGAAGTACTTCTGCACCAGCTCGGGGTACTCGGTGATCGCCGTGTCCATCGAGCAGAACAGGATTCCCTGCTTGGCGTACTCCTCCTTGAGCCCCTCGTACACGGGCTCCTGGCGCCACACGCCGACGACGCCGGCGAGGTGCTCGCGCTCGGCCTGCGGGATGCCGAGGTCCTCGTAGGTCTGCTTCATCTCGTCGGGGACGTCGTCCCAGCTGTTGAAGCGCCCGGCGGTGGGCGGCGAGTAGAGCACCAGGTCGTCGAGGTTCAGACCGCTCAGGTCCGGGCCCCACGTCGGCAGCGGCTTGCGCTCGAAGATCTCCAGCGACTGGAGCCGTTTCTCCGCCATCCAGTCGGGCTCGCCCTTGATCTTCGACAGCTCGCTGACGACCTCGCGCGAGATGCCCTGACGGGCGCGCAGCTGACCCTGGTCGTCCTCGACGATCGGGCTGGGCTTGGTGATCTTCGTGCGGTCTAGTGTCGCCATGCGGCTCCTTGCAGCGTAGCTCTGCAGAATCCTGTGCTCTGAGGTAGGAATTGTATCGCTACCGGCGGGTCTCACCAGAGCGTCGAGCGGGAATCGAACGCTCGGATCGCCGCGTCGCGCGTGACGCGGCTAGGTGGGCCAGGCGTTGTCGCCGGTGACGGCGCCGCGCACGACCTTCAGGTTGAGCAGCGCGCACTTGCGCCGCGTCGCCGAGACGGGGATGCCGAGCAGCTCGATCATCCAGTCGGCGTCGAGCTCGCCGACGTCTTCCAGCTGCATGCCTTTGAGCTCCTCCGAGGCGATCGACGCCGACGCCTGCGAGATCGCGCAGCCGTGGCCGTGGAAGCGCAGGTCCTCGATGCGTCCGTCCTTGACGCGGATGTGCACGCCGAGCTCGTCGCCGCACAGCGGGTTGTGCTCGAGCGCCTCGAGGTCGTGCGGCTCGAGCTCGCCGAAGTTGCGCGGGCGCTTGTAGTGCTCGAGGATGTAGTCGCGGTAGAGGTCGTCCACGGTCAGCGCCTCACAGCCCGAACACCTCGCCGCCCGCCTGCAGGGCGTCGATCAGCGCGTCGACGTCCGAGGCGTCGTTGTAGACGCCGAGCGACGCGCGCGCCGTCGCGCGCGACGCCGAGGCAGCGCATCAGCGGCTGCGCGCAGTGGTGGCCGGCGCGGATGCACACGCCCGCCGCGGTCGACGAGCTCGGCGACGTCGTGCGGATGGATGCCCTCGATCGTGAACGAGGCCAGCGCCGCCGCGTCGCTCGGCCTCGGGCGGCCCGACCACGCGCAGCCCGGGAACCTCCGCGAGCCGCTCGAGCATGTACGCGGTCAGCGCGCGCTCGTGGGCGCGCACGCGCTCCATGCCCAGCTCGGCGAGGTAGTCGACGGCGGCGCCCAAGCCGACCGCCTCGGCGATCGGCGGCGTGCCCGCCTCGAACTTGTATGGCAGCTCGTTCCAGCTGGCCGACTGGAAGTCGACCGAGGCGATCATGTCGCCGCCCGTCAGGAACGGCTCCATCCGTCTCGAGGATCTCGCTGCGCCCGTGCAGTACGCCGATGCCGGTCGGGCCGAGCGCCTTGTGGCCGGTCCAGCCGTAGAAGTCCGCGCCGAGCGCGTCGATGTCGACCGGCATGCTGCGGGACCGCCTGCGCGCCGTCGACGAGCGACAGCGCCCCCGCCGCGCGAGCACGCGCGGTCATCTCCGCGACGGGGTTGATCGTGCCGAGCACGTTGGAGACGTGAGCGAAGGCGACGAGCTTGACGTCGCCGCGCGCGAGCTCGCGCTCGAGCGCCTGCAGCGACAGCTCGCCACGCTCGTCGACCTCGAGGTAGCGCAGCTCGGCCGAGCGCTCGCGGCACAGCACCTGCCACGGGATCGAGGTTCGCATGGTGCTCCATCTGTGTGATCAGCACCGCGTCGCCGGCGCGCGACGTTGGCGCGCCCCCAGGCATACGCGACCAGGTTGATCGCCTCGGTCACGTTCTTCGTGAAGATCGTCGTCTCGGGGCGCGCCCCGACGAACGCGGCGACGCGGCGACGCGCGTCGTCGTAGGCGGCGTCGGCCTCCTGCGCGAGCGCGTAGACGCCGCGATGGACGTTGGCGTTGTGGCTGCGCAGATGCTCGGCCTGCGCGTCGATCACGACCTGCGGCTTCTGCGAGGTCGCGCCGGAGTCGAGGTAGACGAGCTGGCGACCGTCGAAGCGGCGCGAGAAGATCGGGAAGTCGGCCTTGACCCCGAGCGCGGACTCAGCGACTGGTGGCATAGGCCTCGATGTCCTCGCGCGCGGCGGCGAGCTTGCCGGCCACCTTCGCCCGCACGAGCTCCTCGAGCGGCTCGTCCTCGAGCTCGGCGATGAGCGGCTCGAAGAATCCCTCGACGATCACGCGCACGGCCGCCGGCCTGTCGAGCCCGCGGCTCTGCATGTAGAAGATCGCCGCCTCGTCGAGCTCGCCGACGGTTCCGCCGTGCGAAGCGGACACGTCATCGGAGGAGACGAGCACCGACGGGATCGCGTCGACGCGCGCCTTCGGCGAGAGCATCATCGAGTGGATCTGCAGGTAGGTGTGGGTCTGCTGGGCTCCCGGATCGATCTGGATCAGGCCCTCGAAGCTCGCGCGGCTCTCGCCCGTCGCCGCGCCACGCCAATGCACGTCGCCGCCCGAGGGACCGGTCTCGTGCAGGTCGACGGCGAACACGTCGAGGTGCTCCTGCTCCTCGGTGAAGAACAGCCCACGGAAGGCCATGTCGCCGCCGGGCTCTGCAGATGGCGAGCTCGAGGTGCTGGCGGACCAGATGGCCGCCTAGCAGCGACGGCAGCCAGTGGCAGTAAGCGTCGCGACCCACGCCGACGAAGCGCGTCGAGACGTCGAACACCTCGCCGCGACCCCCAGTCCTGGACCTGGGCCAGGCGGCAGCGCGCGCCGTCCTGCAGGTACAGCTCGAACGCGCCCGCGTGCAGCGCCTGCCCGTCGTGCGCATCGAAGTCCTCGGCGAGGTCGTACTCGTGCACGCGAAACTCGCTGCCGGCGCCGCCGATCACCAGCGTGCGCCCGTATTGCGCGACGCCCGGGCCGCTCGATCGCGTAGACGATCTCGAACGGATCCTCGACGACGAGCCCGTCGGGCACGTGCAGGAAGGCTCCGCCGGTCCAGAACGCCGCGTTCGCGGCCTCGAGCTTGTGGCGGTCGATCGGCAGGCGCTTGGAGTACCACTGCTCGGCCAGCTCGCGATGATCGCGAAAGGCGTCCTCCAGCGAGCACAGCACACGCCGGCGGCCTGCAAGCTCCGCGTCGAGCTCGACGTGCACCACCGTGCCCGCGCTCTGCACGATCCGCCCCGCACGCGCGCGCTCGGGGAGCGTGCGCGTGACGACGTCCGGTACAGCCTCGGGGGTCGGCGAGGGCTGCGTGGCGAGCGCGTCGAGGTCGAGGGTCTCGCAGGCTCGTCGTCCAGAATCCAGAACGGCGCCAAACGGGCAGCTGCGCGAGGTCGTAGATCCCGAGCGCGGCCTCGCGCAGCTGTTGCAGCGTGCGCTCGTCGCCGGCTCCCGCTCCGGCCAGCGCGTGATAGAGCGTCGCCTCGCGGTGGCGGCCGGGCTTGGTCTGCGGCGGCGTCTGACCGTTGCTCGCTGCCGCGGGGGAGATCGCCTCTCCGGACTCAGACACCGCCGTCACCAGCCGCGACGGCGCTTGCGCCCACCTCCTGGCGGATCTGGTCGTAGCCCTCGCGCTCGAGGCGCTCGACCAGCTCGACGCCGCCCTCGAGCACGATGCGCCCGTCCATCAGGATGTGCACGAACTCGGGCTTTACGTAGTGCAGGATGCGCTGGTAGTGGGTGATGATCAGCGCGCCCAGGCCCTGCTCGTCGTGCAGGCGCTGGACGCCCTCGGCGACCGTGCGCAGCGCGTCGATGTCAAGCCCGGAGTCGGTCTCGTCGAGGATCGCGATGTCCGGGTTCAGCATCGCCATCTGCAGGATCTCGGCGCGCTTCTTCTCGCCGCCGGAGAAGCCGTCGTTGAGGTGGCGCGAGGTGAACGCTTTGTCGACGTCGAGCAGCTCGATCGCGTGCTGCAGTTGCGTGCGGAACTCCTTGACCTGGATCGGCTCCTCGCGCTTGGCGTTGATCGCCATGCGCAGGAAGTTCGCCACCGACACGCCCGGGATCGACACGGGGTACTGAAAGGCCAGGAACAGTCCCGCCTTCGCGCGCTCGTGCGGCTCGGCCTCGGTGATGTCCTCGCCCTTGAAGCGTGATCGAGCCCTCCGTGATCTCGTAGGAGGGATGTCCCATCAGCGTGCTCGCGAGCGTCGACTTGCCCGATCCGTTGGGACCCATCAACGCGTGGATCTCCCCGCGCGAGATGTCCAGGTCGACACCCTTGAGGATCTCGCGGTCCTCGATGCGCACGTGCAGGTCTCTGATCTCCAGGTCGGCCATGTCTTCGTCAGGCTCCAGTCGTGAGGTGGGATGGCGGTTGGGCATCTAGGGCGGGCAGCACCGGGCCCGTCGCCTGCGCCGGTCCGGGCGGCAGCGCCGGGCCGAGCACGAGGTCGGCGAGCGTCGTCTCCTGCAGCGTGTGCACGATCGAGGAGCGCACCCGCGTCCACAGCAGCTTCGTCGGACAGGCGTGTCCCGGGCGCGACTCGCGCAACACACGATCGATCCGTCGGCGCCTTCGGAGATGCACTCGATCGGCGCGATCGATCCCTCGAGCGCCTCGACCACCTCGGCCATCGTGATCTCGGTGGGCGAGCGGGCCAGCAGATAGCCGCCGCGCGAGCCGCGCCGCGAGTCGACCAGCCCGGCCTTGCGCAGGCGCGCGGCCAGGTGCTCGAGGTACGCCAGCGGCAGCCCGCCGCGCTCGGCGATCTCGGCCAGCGGGATCGGCTCGTCGCCGGCTTGCCGCGCCAGCTCGACCATCACGCGCACGCCGTACTCGGCCTTGGTTGAGAACATCATCTCGTCGAATACCTACCTGCGCGCTAGGGTATCAACCGCCCGCGAGCCTGCCGGCCCGCCGCGGGCGCTGGGAGGCGGGGCCTTCCGCCTGTGACTCGGCGGCGCGGCTCGCCTGCGATTCAGCCAAGCAGCTTGCGAACGTCGTGTGCCAGCGCTTCGGGCGTGAGCTGTTCGAGCTGAAAGATCACGCGCTCGTGGCCGCCGCGGTCGATCAGGTAGACGGCCGCCGAGCGGTCGAACGCGGCGCGGTCGGCGCTCGCGGCGATCACGCGGAAGGCGTGCCACACGGGTCGCAGCTGCGCGGGCGAGCCGCTCAGATAGCGCACGCGACCGGTCAGCGAGACCCTGGCGAGGAAGCGTGCGACGCGCGCGTGCGTGTCGACGGCCGGATCGGCGCTGATCAGAAGCACCGGGACCGACTGCGCCAGTTCGTTCAGCGCGCCGCGAATCTGCTGTCCGATCACGATGCACGGCGCGCCGCACGTCGAGTACACGAAGGCGACGATCGCGACTTGCCCGCGCAGGCTCGCCAGCGACACCGCCTGACCGTGTTCGTCGCTGAGCGTGAAGGAGGGTGCGAGCACGCCGGGTGGCAGCGCAGCTCCGTCGAAGCCCGAGGCCGCCGGCGTCTGTTCGGCGCTCTGCGAGGAAGATCCCGAGGAGCAGGCCGCGAGCGCCACGCTGCACAGCACCGCGAGCGCCACCGTGGCCAGGCGCCGGGCGCTCGAGAGGCGCCTGTCGAGGGGCGTGAACGCGGTGCGTCGGATCATCGCCCGGAGGGTACGGAAGGGATCGCTTCGGCCCGCCGGCAAGCCGCGCGATAGCGCTATACTTTATGAAGTCATAAAACCCGACCGTGGTTTAGGAGTTTTAGATGAGCCCCTCCGGAGCTGAGCTTCTCCGCCAAGTCAAGAGCCAGATCGAGCGAGGTTGACCCGTCCGAGGTCAACGAGCTGATCGACGAGGGCGTCACGGTCGTCGACGTCCGCGAGACCGAGGAGTTCGCCGCCGGGCATCTGCCCGGCGCCAAGCACGTGCCACGCGGCCATCTGGAGTCTCGCATCGAGGGCGTCGTGCCCGATCGCTCCACGCAGGTGATCCTGTACTGCGCGTCGGGCAACCGCTCGGCATATGCCGCTCGCACGCTGAAAGAGGACCTCGGCTACGAGCACGTGCGCTCGATGACCGGCGGCATCACGCTGTGGAAGGACCGCGGCTACGAGGTGCAGGTGCCGCGCACGCTCACGCCCGAGCAGCGCGAGCGCTACTCGCGGCACATGCTCGTGCCGGAGATCGGCGCCGACGGCCAGCAGAAGCTGCTCGACGCGAAGGTGCTGCTGCTCGGCGCCGGCGGGCTCGGCTCGCCGACCGCGCTGTACCTGGCGGCCGCCGGCGTGGGCACGCTCGGCATCGTCGACGACGACGTCGTCGACCTCTCCAACCTGCAGCGCCAGGTGATCCACACCACCCAGCGGATCGGCATCCCCAAGGTCGACTCCGCCGAGGAGTCGATCCACGCGCTGAACCCCGACGTGAACGTCGTCAAGTACCAGACGCGCATCGACGCCTCCAACATCGTCGAGATCATCAAGGACTACGACGTGGTCGTCGACGGCGTCGACAACTTCCCCACGCGCTACCTGCTCAACGACGCGACGGTGCGCCTGAAGATCCCCGTCGTGTCCGCCTCGATCCTCGGCTTCGACGGCCAGCTGTCGGTGTTCAAGCCCTACGAGGGGCCGTGCTACCGCTGCCTGTTCCGCGAGCCGCCGCCCGCCGAGCTGGCGCCTTCGTGCGGTGCCAACGGCGTGCTCGGCGTGCTACCCGGGACGATGGGCCTGCTGCAGGCGACCGAGGTCGTAAAGCTGATCGTCGGCATCGGCGAGCCCGCGATCGGGCGGCTGCTGCTGTATGACGCGCTCGGTGCGACGCTCACCGAGGTCAAGGTGCACCGCGACCCCGAGTGCCCGATCTGCTCGCGCGAGCCGGACGACATCGCCGACGAGGAGCTCGGCGTGTTCCCCGATTACGAGGCCTTCTGCGCCGCAGCCGGCTAGCGGCGCGCCGGCCTTCGCCATGCGGCGTCCTCGGTCGCTCATGTGCTGGCCGGTTCGGGGATGCGAGCGAAGCGAGTGTCTCCCGGTTCGGTTGCACATTTCGCTCCCTGCGTCCTTGCCTGGCTCGACCGGCGCACCGCTAGGTGCGCTGCGAGCACGCTAAGGTCCCGCGCGATGGCGACGATCAAGATTCCCCCAGTTCTGCGCGCCTCTGTCGGCGGCGAGAAGCAGGTCAGCGCCTCGGGCGAGAACGTCGGCGCGGTGCTCAAGGACCTCGCCGCCAACCACCCCGCCACGCAGGATCAGCTGTTCTCCGCCGACGGTGAGCTCAACCGCTACGTCAACGTCTATCTCAACGACGAGGACGTGCGCGTGCTCGGCGGTCTCGACACGGCTGTCGGCGAGGGTGACACGCTCGTGATCCTGCCGGCGATGGCCGGCGGTTAGGCGCGCGCTGAGCGGCGCGAGGCGGCGTCCTCGCGCGCTCGTGTGCAAAGCACACTTCGCTCACTGCGTCCTTGCCTCGCTTGCCCATCGCGCGCCTAACGGCGTGCCGGTCGCGCGTTAGCGACCCGAAACAGGCCGCGCAGCTCGCCTCCGTCAGTGTCGACGCGAAGATCCTGCGCAGGCCGACGCGCTCGGCGCGGGTCTGTGGCGCCCGATCGCGCCGCAGGGCACTTGCGACCATTGATATATAATTATATATATGCCGCCAGGAGAGCTGATTCGACAACGACGCCAGGATCTCGGCCTGAGCCAGCGCTCGCTTGCCCGTCGCGCGGGCTCGACGCAGGCGGCCGTCAGCAGGATCGAGCGTGGGCTGACGACGCCGACGTGGGAGACCGTTCGCGCGCTGCTGCTCGCGATGGGCTATGAGCCCGAGCTCGGAATGCGGCGCCTTCGCGGCCGATGGGATCCGCTGCATCTCTCTGCGGCACGCTCCCGCCCGCCCGCCGAGCGGCTGCAGCTCGCGCTGTCTGCCAACCGCCTCGCGACGAGAATGCGCCAGGCTGGAGCGGAGGCGAGGGGTGGTTGAGCGCGACACGCCGCTCGATGCCGAGCGTATCCTCGCGGCGCTCGCAGAGCACTCCGTCGACTATGTGATCGTCGGTGGGCTCGCGGTGCAGACCCATGGACACGTCCGCACGACGTTCGACGTCGACGTCTACCCGCGTCCCGAGCCGGCCAATCTGCGGCGCTTGGCCGATGCGCTCAACGAGCTCGACGCGCGAACGCTGAATATCGGCGGTGAGGGCATGCCGATCGACGCCGCGATGCTGCCGCGCGCGACGCTGTGGCAGTTCGACACGCGCCACGGAGCGATCGACGTGCTGCACGACGCCCCCGGCGCGCCGCCATACGACGAGTTGCGCGGGCGAGCGCTCGAGATCGAGCTCGACGGGATCCGGCTCGCCGTCGCCGGTCGCGACGACCTGATCAGCATGAAGCGGGCGAGCGCGCGCCCGGTCGACCTCGAAGACCTCGCCGCTCTGACCGAGCCGGAGACCTCCGGGCCGTAGCGGCTTCGCCAGGACGTGTCGCTGCTCGCCCGGCGCCGAAGCGCCTGAGGTGTGGCTAGGGCGCGACGGCCGCGGTGGGGGCGCCGGCGTCGGGAACCTCGAGCGGAGGCGTAATGGCGGCATCTCCCGCCGCCGCAACGTGGCTCATCGCGTGCTCGGCCAGCGCGGTGATGGTCAGCGACGGGTTGACGCCGACGTTCGCCGGCAGGGCCGAGCCGTCGCACACGAGCAGGTTCTCGTAGCCGAACACGCACTGGCGGGCGTCGACGACGCCCTGTGAGGGGTCCGGCGCGATCACCGCGCCGCCGAGGATGTGGGCCGTCGTGGGGATGTTGAAGAGCGCCTCCGTCACCGAGCTCTGGGCGATTCCGCCGGTGCGCTTGGCAAACCACTTGGCCGTCTCGTTGGCGATCGGGATGAAGGTCGGGTTGGGTCGCTCGGGGTCCTGCTCGGTGCTCAGCCAGAACGAGCCGAACGGCCCTTTGCGCGGTCGCAGCGCGATCGCGTTGTCGAGCGTCTGCATCACGAGGATGATGATCGTGCGCCGCGACCAGTGCTTGGGGAACATCACCTTGAGCAGGCGCTTGGGGTGCAGCGCGATCTGCGCGAGCAGCTTCAGCGGGCGCGTCACGCGCGTGCCGTCGCCGACCAGCAGCGTGTTGAGGCGGTGCATCGAGTCGCCGTCGTCGCCGTAGGTGACGGTCTCGATGTGCGTGTTGGGATCGGGATAGATCGAGGAGGTGATCGCGACGCGTTTGATCAGGTCCTGCGGGTAGTCCTCGGGAACGGTCACGGCCAGGATCGACTCGGAGTTGGTGCGCACGAGCTCGCCAAGGCGGCTCGAGATGCGCGGCAGCGAGCCCCTCAGTGCGGCAGCGCTGCAGCAGCTTGTTGGTGCCCAGCGGTCCCGCCGCGACGACGACGCCGCGGGCGCGTTGCACGCGCCGTTCGCGTCGCAGCCAGGCGCCCGAGCGCACGCTTTCGACCTCATAGCCCTCAGCGCCGTCCGGTGAGCCGATCGGGCGGATGTCGACGACGGTGCGTTCGGGCATCACCTGCGCGCCGCGCTTCTCGGCGAGGTACAGGTAGTTCTTGACCAGCGTGTTCTTGGAGCCGTGCGGGCAGCCGACCATGCAGCGCCCGCACAGCCTGCAGCCCGTGCGATCGGGCCCCTCGCCGCCGAAGAAGGGATCGGCGACCGTCTTGCCCGGCTCGCCGAAGAACACGCCGACGGGCGTCTTTTTGTAGGTGTCGGCAACGCCGAGCTCCTCGCCGAGCTCGCGCAGCAGCTGGTCGGCGGGATCGTCGTGGGGGTTCTGCACGACGCCGAGCATGCGCTGCGCCTCTGCGTAGTGGGGCGCCAGCGCGCTCTCCCAGTCCTCCATCTCCGCCCACTGGCGATCCTCGAAGAAGGGCTTGGGGGGCACGTACAGCGTGTTGGCGTAGCCGAGGCTGCCGCCGCCGACGCCGCAGCCCGAAACGACCGACACGTCTCTGAAGGTGGTCATCCGGAAGATGCCCTTCATCCCCAGCGCCGGTCGCCAGAAGTAGCGCTTGAGGTCCGCCGTGGACTTCGGCAGCTCGTCGTCGGCGAAGCGCCGCCCGCACTCGAGCACGCCCACCGAGTGGCCTTTCTCGGCCAGGCGCAGCGCCGACACGCTGCCGCCGAAGCCCGAGCCGATCACCAGCCAGTCGAAGTCGAAGCTGTCGCTTTGTCGATGTACGTCCACGGCGCTCCCCGCTGAAACGCCGGCCCCCGGCGTGCACGGATCCTATCGCTCGGTTGGCTGCCCGGCCAAACGGCGCTGCCGGACCCGTCAGACTGAGCGCGTGCTGACCGCATACGGCGTGGTCGTGTTGACGTTCATGATGCTCATGTACGCCTTGGAGCGCCGTGGGCCCCGCTTCGTGCTGGCATTCGCTTGCGGCTGCGCTCTGTCCAGCGTGTACGGATTCCTCGCCGGCACGTGGCCCTTCGGAGTGGTGGAGGCGATTTGGGCTGCGATCGCACTGCGTCGCTACCGCGAGAGCCGCACGAGATCAAACTGACGAGAACCGCGGGCACGCCCTCGGTCATCCCGTTGCCCCAATCGGTCCAGGGAAGTCGCTAGGCGTCCGACTGCTTGGACAGGGGTTTTCTGCACAGTTGACGGCAAGCGCCTGCGCCAGAAAAGGCGCGCGCTCCCGAATCTCGCAAAGCTGCGTCCCCATATTTCCGAAGGGGCAGCGCCAGCTTTTCAGCGTCATGAAAGAGCTCGCTTCGCTGCTTCCTTGGTGTACGACGCCGCCCAAGTGCATGACCGCGCTCAGCACCTTTTCACCTTCGTGGCAGGTTGTCTCCCCGCCTATGTACACGCGCCAGCGATGGGTACTGCCGTGCTGCGAGTAGGGAACGCTTGCGTGGATGAAGCCGCACACGCGACCGCCCCGAGAAGCGTTCGCGGCGCCGATGAACACGAGCGACAGAACCGCGAGCAAGACCAAGATCGGCGTCTTCCCCATCGCCGGGAGAGGCTACTCCGTTGCTGCTCGTTACCGGGGACGGGGACGTTACGCATGGACTTGCCATCGGACCCGCGGCAAGCGTGAGCGCGTTGGGCGCTCAGGTGGCTCGGACGGCGGGGCGTCGAGGGTGGGCCCGCGACGATCGCGCAGGCCGTCGAGATCGCCGCTTGCTAGGTCGACCTGCCTCCCGAGCCGGCGATGCTGGAGCGACTTCGAGTCCGATGAACACGAGGTCGTGCCCGGCAAAGCAGCAGGGGCAGATCACCCCCAGGTAGTCGCCGGCCTCGCTGACCGCGACGTACCAGTCCGCGTACTCCGGGTGATCCCAGGCTGGCGCGTTGTCCTGACAGCGCTCGCAGTGCTCAAGCATCGCCGGATCGTAGGACGGGCTTTAGACGGACTATTCGTCATTAGCCGTCACGGCGCGGCCGGGTCGCTATATTCCGTGAAGTAATGGCGGTTGAGAGGCTGCGAAACCGGCCGTGCGGCGGTCGCTACGGGGACATCGTGCAGGCGATCGGCAACACGCCGCTGATCGAGCTGCCGAGCCTGTCGCCCAAGCCCGGCGTGCACGTCTGGGCCAAGCTCGAGTCGCACAACCCGACCGGCTCCGTCAAGGATCGCGTCGCGCGCGCGCTGATCGAGGACGCCGAGGAGAAGGGCGCGATCGCGCCCGGGCAGACGATCCTCGAACCGACCTCGGGCAACACCGGCATCTCGCTGGCGATGATCGCCAAACTCAAGGGCTACAAGCTGAAGGTCGTGATGCCGGAGAACGTCACTCCCGAGCGCACGCAGCTGCTGCAGATGTACGGCGCCGAGATCGTGTACTCGCCGGGAGACCAGGGCTCCAACGGCGCCGTCGCGATGTCGCTGGAGATGGCGGCGGGCGACCCCTCGCTGTACATGCCCTATCAGTACGGCAACCAGGCCAACCCGAACGCGCACTACAACGGCACCGCGCTGGAGATCCTCGAGGAGCTCGATGAGATCTCGGCGTTCGTCGCCGGCCTGGGTACCGGCGGCACGCTGATGGGCAACGGCAGGCGCCTCAAGGAGACGTTCGGCGACGCGGTCAAGATCGTCGCCGCCGAGCCGATGCAGGGCGAGCCCGTGCAGGGGCTGCGCTCGCTCGACGACGGCTTCATCCCGCCGATCATCGACATCTCGCTGCTCGACCGCAAGATCTTCGTGACCAACTCAGACGCGATCGTGTGGACGCGCAAGCTGCTCGACGACGAGGGCGTGTTCGCGGGCGTCTCCAGCGGCGCCATCGCGAGCATCGCCGTGCGCATAGCGGGCGAGCTCGACGAGGGCAACGTCGTGTTCGTCGTCGCCGACGACGGCTGGAAGTATTTGTCCAGCGGCATCTACACGCTGCCAGTCGAGCAGATCGAGAACCTGGACTCGACAGTCTGGTGGTAGCGCTCGCCCCGACCGCCGGCGGCCGGGAGCACGTATGAAGATCGCCGAGGACCTACTCGAGCAGATCGTCGCGCACGCGCTCGAGAACCCGGCGATCGAGTGTTGCGGCGTCGTCGCGGCCGAGCCGGCCGGGGACGGCGGCGAGAGCACGGCAACGCGCGTGTATCGCGCGGAGAACATCCATGCGAGCGCGCTGAAGTTCGAGATCGACCCGATGGAGCTGTTGCGACTGAACAACGGGATCGATGATGAAGGCTGGGAGATCGGCGCCATCTACCACTCGCACGTGCGCAGCGCGCCCTACCCGTCGCAAACCGACATCAGCTTCGCAGCCAACTGGCCCGGCCTCGAGTGGATCATCGTCGGGCTGGCGCGCGGCGCCAGAGCCCGAGCTGCGCTCATACCTGATCGACCGCGGCGGGGTCAGCGAGGTGCCAGTGACGCAGGCGGACAGCAGCGCCCGAGTCTCGAGCGCGGCCGGGCATGAGGCGAGGCGCTGAAGGACAAGCCGCTCATCTGCCCCTCCTGCGGCTCCTCTCACCCGCGCTCGGAGCGCTTCTGCCCCGACTGTCAGATGCCGCTCGTGCACGTTCCCGGGATGCACAGCGAAGCGAGCGAGCGCCAGCGCAGGGCACGCAAGATCAAGCCGCAGTACTCCGAAGGGCGGCTGGTCAAGGTCGCCTACGCGAA
This sequence comes from uncultured Solirubrobacteraceae bacterium, assembly GCA_963846205.1. Classification (GTDB taxonomy): domain Bacteria; phylum Actinomycetota; class Thermoleophilia; order Solirubrobacterales; family Solirubrobacteraceae; genus Palsa-744. The sequence goes on from CAWJVB010000009.1 coordinate 803,799, forward strand.
CAACCAGCCGGAGTCCGAGCTGATCGAGGCGCTGCTGCTCGAGGAGGGCATTCCCAGCATGTCGCGGCGCTCGGGCGGCTTCGACGTGCCCGACTTCCTCGCTGCGGGCCCGCGCGACATACTCGTGCCCGAGTCCGGCGCCGAAGCGGCGCGCGAAGCGCTTGCCGCGCCCCCGGCCGACGACGCGGCCGGCACGGATGTCGAGCCTGAAGCGCTCGCGCCCGAGGCCTAGCGCTGAGCGACCGTTCCTGGGGCCTGCGTTTCGTCCTGCGACGACTCGACGATGGCGAGGATGACGCGGCGTAGGGCCGCGTTCACGCCGGCAGCGTCGGCGTCCGGGTGGTCGAGCCGCCAAAGTCCGAGGGATGCGAGGGAGCTGCGGATGATCTCACCGAGCGGCACGAGCTCGTGTTCGGGAATCTGCGGGACGAAATCTCGCAGCAGCGCCACATCGGCGGCACGTTGGCGGTCGTGGAGCTCCTCGACGAGTGCTGCGACCTCGCTGTCGCCTGTGCTGTCGTGGAGCAGCAGGCGGACGAACGGGTGCGCCTCGACGTACCCGAACCACGCCTCGAGCATGGCGTCGAGTCGCTCGGCGAACGGTCGGTCGGCGCTCGCAAGCAGCGCGTCGAGCGGCGCTGCCGCGAGCTCGTCGCGGTGTCTCTCGAGGAGCGTCATCACCAGATCCTGCTTGGACTCGAAGTGGCGGTAGAGCATCGGCTTGGTGACGCCTGCGCCCGCGACGATGTCATCGATCGTCGTCGCTGCGTAGCCCCGCTCGGCGAACAGCTGCGTCGCGGCGCCCTCGATCAAGCGACGGCGCTCCGGGGCTGCTAGCCGGCGCGAGCCGGTCGACGTTGCTCGCCATACGGCTATGTTACTGTACAGTTTACTCGATGGTAACTTCACTCCACCTGGCCGATGTCAGGCCATCGAAAACCTTGCAGCTGCTCCGCATGCGGCTGACCCCACACGAGATCCCTGGGCTGCGCTATGCAGAGAGCCTGATCGCCGCTCCACTCAGCCCGCAGCCGCTCCCTTTGCCGCGACCGGGGCGGGTGGGATTGATCGCCGCGTGGGAGAATGACGGCGCCCTCGACAGGTTCCTGGCCTCCCACCCGGTTGCCGAGGCGTTTGCCGGCGGCTATCACGTCCGGCTTGAACCGGTCCGGATAGTGGGAGCGTGGCCTGAGCTCGGCGAGCTGCTCCCTGCGGTGGCGCCCGGCCAGGCAGCCGGGGCTTCGGATGGCCCCGGCGGCGTTGTTCCGGACGGTCGAGCCGCCGTCCTTACGATCGGTCGGCTGCGTCTGCGCCGTGGGCCCGCATTCCTGCGCGCCAGCGCGCTCGCCGAGGGCGCCGCGCTACGAAGCCCAGGTCTCCTCCTCGCCACGGGCCTCGCCCATCCACCACGGACCGTCGTGACCTTCTCGCTATGGAGCGGCGTCGCCCCAATGCGCGCCTACGTCGAGCGGCGCAGCGGCGGCCATGGCGAGGCGACGACCCAGCACGCCACTCGTCCGTTCCATAGCCAGTCAGCGTTCATCCGGTTCCGTCCCTACGACGAGAGCGGAGACTGGCACCCACCGGGCACCTGAGCTCTGCCGATTGCGTCGTTCTACTAGGCGAGAACCGGCTCGCCCGCGCCGGCTTCGCTGGTGATCGCGCGGATCTCCTCGGCGGCCCGCTCGAACTCGGCGTCGGACAGCACCGGCGTGCCCTCGAAGGGCAGCTCCCGCTGCAGCTCGATCCAGGCCTGCGCGACGGTGTACTCGTCCTTGACCTTGACGGTCACCGGACGCGGGATGCGGTAGGTGCGCAGTAGCAGCACGTGCAAGGGCTGCTGGCGGCGCCAGCCGAGCCGCTTTTCGGCGTAGTCGGGCGTCCACACGTAGAACGGCGACAGCGCGTCCACGCAGCGCGGGTCGGCGATCGTGAAGTGACCGGCAACCTCCGCCCACGCGCGGATGCGCACGCGATCTGGCTGCTGTACGGGTGTGCCGGAGGTGAACGCGTGCAGCAGCGGCTCGCCGTCGCTCCAAACGCCCTCCTCGAGCGCCCTGCGCAGCTCCGGCTGGTGGGACTCGCGCACGAGGTCGCCCGTCTGGTGCTCGAAGGTCGGATACAGGAAGAACCGCTCGTGGGCAGACGCAGCGATCTGCCCGGTTCGCGGATGCCGCCCTTGCGCAGCGTGATCAGCTGCTCACCTTCCGCTAGCGCACGGACGGTGACCGCCCATTCTTTGAAAGCAATTGGCATAAAGGAAAAAGCGAAGAAAAACGTCTCTGTTCCGCCCGCTTTCCGCACGTTTCCTTGCGGCGCCGAGCACGTTAAAGATTCGAAACCAAGCGGAAATCCCAAATCGCCTGCAAATCGGCGTGTTTATTGGAGGCCGTCCGGATGCCGTGCTAGGCGCGCGCGGCGCTCGGCCGGCCAGAACCCGCCGCCACCCGGCGTTTCGATGCGCAGCCGCTGTCCCGCTCGCAGCGTGCCGGTGGCCTTGCCGGGCAGTGGCTCGCCGTCGAGCAGATCGCGCCCGGTCTCGCCGGGCGCGCCGCCGGCTGCGCCGCGCGGCGCGTGCCTGCGCCGCTCAGCGATCAAAGAGAAGGTCATGTCCCGCAGCGCTTCGAGCTCGCGCACCACGCCGTCCCCGCCCCGGGTGCGCCCGGCGCCGCCGGAGCCGCGACGCAGCGCGTAGCGCACGACCCGCAGCGGGAATTCGCGCTCGAGCGCCTCGACGGGCGTGTTCAGCGTGTTGCTCATCGCCACGTGCACCCCGCTGGGGCCGTTGGCGTCGGGACAGGCGCCCTGGCCGCCGCCGAGCGTCTCGTAGTAGGAGAACGAGCCCGAGGCGAGCGCCGCGAGCCGGGCCCGGCGATCCCGCGCCCGGCGAGGGGTCGGCGCCGAGGGTGAGGTTGTTCATCGTGCCCTGCCCGAGTGCGCATCCGAACGCGCCGAGCACGAGGTCGGCCACGCGCGAGGAGGTCTCCACGTTGCCGGCTGCCACGGCGGCGCCGGCGCTCGCGCGTTGAGGATCGTCCCGGCGGGAGCGCGCACGTCGACGGGCCGGTATGCGCCGGCCGAGGGCGGTATGTCGGGGTCGGTGAGCACGCGTACGGCGAACAGGCAGGCGGAGCGGGTGACGGCGAGCGGGCAGTTGAGGTTGCCGCCGTGTTGCGCGGCGCTGCCCGCGAAGTCGAGCACGAGCCGCTCCCCTCCACACGCGCGCGCAGGCGCAGCCGAAGATCTCCCTCGGGCGCCTCGAGTACGTCCTCGGCGAGCCGCTCGCCGTCGTCGAGCGCTGCGATGCAGGCACGCGTCCGCCGCTCGGCGTAGTCGAGCACGGCGTCGGTCGCCGCGCGCAGGCGCTCCCGGCCGAGGTGCTCGGCGAGCGCGCTCAGGCGCCGTGCGCCGACGCGGTTGGCGGCGAGCTGCGCGCGCAGGTCCGCTCGGCGCTGATCGGGCTGGCGCATGCGCGCGGCGAGTTCCTCGATCGCCTCGTCGTCGAGCACGCGCGGCGAGATCACGACGCCCTCCTCCGCGAGCGTATGACTATCCGCGGGCATCGAGCCGGGCACGCGCCCGCCGACGTCCGCGTGATGCGCGCGGCTGGCGGCGAACCCGAGCAGGGCGTGGCGGCCGCGTTGGTCCGCCGCGGCGAACACGGGCGTGATCACGGTGATGTCCGGCAGGTGGGTGCCGCCGGCGAACGGGTCGTTGAGGATCCACGAGACGCCCGGCGAGTGGCGCCGGTCGCGTACCGCCTCGACGGCGACGGGCATCGAGCCGAGGTGCACGGGGATGTGCTCGGCCTGCATCACCATCTGCGCATCGGCGTCGAACAGCGCGGTCGACGCATCTCGGCGCTCCTTGATGTTGGACGAGTGCGCCGAGCGGATCAGCGCGCCGCCCATCTCCTCGCAGGCTGCGCGCAGCGCCCCCGTCACGACCTGCAGCTCGATCGCGTCCAGCGCGCTCATCTGCCCAACCCGCCATGCCCGTCCTCGAGTCGGATCGTGCCGTGCTCGTCGACGGCGCCGGCCCAGCCGGGCGCGACGTACAGCGTCGAGTCGCCGAGCGCGATCACGGTGTCGGGCCGCTCAAGCGTGCGCCCGGCGCGAGTCGGCCGCCCTCGCCGCTCGGCGCGAGCGCGGGCGCAGCGCCCCACACGGACACGCGAACGTTGACGAGCTCGACCTCGGCCGCGCGGTCGCGATAGCCGTATCGCTGCTCGTGGGCGGCCGCGAACGACTCCCGCAGCAGCTGCGGATCCGCGGATTGCGACTGCTCGACGGCGAGCTCGAAGGACTGTCCGAGGTAGCGCAGCTCGTAGGTGACGCGCTCGCGCACGACCTTCGCGGCGAGCGACTCGGCGGCGCGTCCGCGCAGCTCGTCGCGCAGCTCGCGAAGCCGCTCCTCACGGAGCTGCTGGCCGGACAGCAGGACGGTGCGCGACACGTCGTGGCGGGGCGCGGCGGCGGCGAGTCCGAGCGCGCACAGCACGCCGGAGGCGCTCGGGCACAGCACGCGGGTGATACCGAGCTCGCGCGCCAACGCGCAGGCGTGCAGGGGGCCGGCGCCGCCGAACGGCATCAGCGCGAAACCGCGCGGGTCGATGCCGCGCTCGACGGTGAGCACGCGTAGCGCACCGAGCATCTCGGACTCGGCGACGCGCACGATGCCCTCGGCGCACGAGCTCACGTCGATCCCGAGCTCCGCCGCCAGGCGAGCGACGGCGCGCTCGGCCGCGTCGCGGTCGAGGACGAGGCCGCCGGCCAGCGGCGCGTGCTCGGGCAGGCGCCCGAGCAGCAGGTTGGCGTCGGTGACGGTCGCCTCATTGCCGCCGTGCCCGTAGCATGCGGGACCCGGCTCGGCGCCGGCGGAGCGCGGGCCGACGCGCAGGGCGCCGCCGGAGTCCTTCCAGGCGATCGAGCCGCCGCCCGCGCCGACCGTGTGGATGTCGAGCGCCGGCAGCGCGAGCGGGCGTCCGGCGATCTCGCGCTCGGCGGTCTCGGCGACCTCGCCGTCGCCGATCAGGCAGACGTCGCAGGATGTGCCGCCCATGTCGAAGCAGAGCACGTCGGGCTCGCCGGCGAGCTCCGCCAGCAGCAGCGCGCCGCCGACGCCGCCGGCGGGCCCGGACAGCACGGTCAGCGCGGCGTGCGCGGACGCGCGCGCGCAGTCGGTGAGGCCGCCGGAGGACTGCATGATCTGCGGCTCGGGCAGCTCCCGCGAGCGAGTCTCGCGCGCCAGCCGCTCCAGGTAGCTGCCGAGCAGCGGCGACAGCGAGGCGTCGAGCACGGTCGTCGCCGTGCGCTCGAACTCTCGAAAGGTGCCGACGGTCTCGCTCGACAGCGATACGTGTGCGCCCGCCAGCAGCTCGGCGAGCAGCGCCCCGAGCTCGCGCTCGTGGCGCGGGTCGGCGTAGGAGTGCAGCAGGGCCACGGCGACGGCGCGCGGTTCGCTCGCGGCGACCTCGGCGACGAGCGCGCGTGCCTCGCTCGGGTCTAGCGCGCGCAGCGGGCCGTTCGGCCCCATGCGCTCGGGCGCGGCGAAGCGCAGCTCAGCGGGAACGAGCGGCGTGGGCGCCGCATCGCACAGCCGGTACAGGTGCGGGCGCGCCTGGCGACCGAGCTCGATCACGTCGGTGAAGCCGTCGGTTGCGATCAGGGCGGTGCGCGCCGTGCGTCCCTCGAGCAGCGCGTTCGTCGTGACCGTCATCCCGTGCGCGAAGCGCTCGACCTGCTCGGCGCGCGCGCTCGCGCGCTCGAGCACCAGCAGCACCGCCTCGAGCACGGCGCGCTCCTGCTCGTCGGGGGTCGAGGGCACCTTGGCGGTGTGTACGGCGGAGTCATCTCCGACCAGCACGGCGTCGGTGAAGGTGCCGCCGACATCGACTCCGAGGAGCACTCCCCGGAGCCTACGCGAGACCTATGCGGCGGCGAGCTCGCGGTCCTCGGTCTCGGCGAGGTGCTGGTGCGAGGGGCAGTAGCCGTTGTGGGGGAGCGGCACGCGCTGGCACGCCGAGCCCTTGCGCGTCGTCGCCCGGCACTGCGGCGGGGCGCCGCTGACCGCGGCGTAGCCCTCGTGCGGGTGCAGCGCGACGAACGCCTGCGCGTACTGGACGTAGCGGCAGACGACCTGGTGCACCTGCGACTGCGCGGTCATCGGGAAGTAGTTGCGGATGTCCGAGAACAGCGTTCGCTCGGGCCGCGCGAAGTTGTGGCGATCGGTCGCCAGACGCGTCACGACCGCCTCGCATGCGCGCAGCACAGCGGCGTGATTGCAGGCGGCGGGGGCGCCGGGCGGTGGGGGCACGATCAGGGGAGCAAGCTCCCTGTAGATGGCTCGGCTGAATTGGTACATGGCTACTCCTGACCTCTATTCGAATGGAGCAAACCCCCCGTCTCAGAGACTCCGAACGCCTCCGATTCCTTCTACGCGCAAAAACACGCCTGTGATCACAACAGACCGGGATAAAGGCCAAATCAGGAACTTTTAAGTTTTTGAGAATTGACCCCTTGCGGGGTCTGCGTATTTTCGCGTGCCCTGGCCGCCGCGCACGGCCGCTAACGGGGCGAAAGCTCGGCGTCGTGTCCCCAGCAGCGCGCCCGGAGAGCGCTCATCGCCAGGTCTGCCACTCGATCTCGGAGCTCTGCTCGCCGACCTCGCCGGCGCCGGCGATCACCACGTGGCGGCGGTCGAGCGCGTCGTCGCGGTGCGGACGATCGCTGCGCTGGTGAGCGCCGCGGCTCTCCTCGCGCGCCAGCGCACTGCGCGCGATCGAGCGCACCAGCGGGTGCTCGCTGTCGAGCAGTCGCGTCAGGCCCTCGGCGCTGCGCACGATGCCCGCGTCGCGCCACAGCGCGGCGCGCGTCGCGGAGTCGCTGAGCGGCGGAGCGGGCACAGCGGCGAGCTCCGACAACTGGGCGACGCGCGCGGCGGCGCCGAGCGGCGCCGGCGGTGGCTCGGCCAGCGCGTGCATGGTCGCGCGCCTGGCGAACACGAAGCACTCGCTCAACGAGTTGGAGGCAAGCCGGTTGGCTCCGTGTAGCCCCGTGCACGAGGACTCGCCGACGGCATACAGGCCGGGCAGCGTCGAGCGTGCATGCAGGTCGGCGACGATGCCGCCCATCGCGTAGTGGGCGGCCGGCGCGACGGGAACGAGCTCGCGGGTAGGGTCGAGCCCGGCCTCGCGCAGCGCGCCGACGACGTTGGGGAAGCGCGCCGGGTCGACCGAGCGCATGTCGAGCCCGACCGAGCGTGCGCCGGTCTGCGCCAACCGTGTCTGGATCGCGCGCGCGACCTCGTCGCGCGGCGCGAGCTCGTCGACGAAGCGCTGTCCCTCCGCGTCGTGCAGCGTGGCGCCCTCGCCGCGGATCGCCTCGGTGACGAGGTAGCCCTCGCGCCCCGGTACGCCGATCACCGCGGTCGGGTGGAACTGCAGCAGCTCGAGATCGGCGAGCGCGGCTCCGGCGCCGTGCGCGAGCAGCAGGCCGACGCCCTGCGAGCCGGGCGGGTTGGTCGTGCGCGCCCACATCGCGGCGTAGCCGCCGGTGCCGACGATCACGGCGCGGGCAGCGAGCACCCTGCCGTCCTCGCAGATCAGCCCGGCGCAGCGATCCTCCGCGCGCCACAGCGCTCGGGCACGCGCACCCTCGAGCACGACGATGCGAGGCTCTGCAGCGACGAGCGCGGACAGCTGGCGCACGACGCGCCGGCCGGTGGCGCTGCCGCCGGCGTGCACGACGCGCCTGACCGAGTGCCCGCCCTCGAGCCCGAGCGCCAGCCGTCCGTCGCGGTCGGCGTCGAAGCGCACTCCCAGCGCCTGCAGGTCGTGCACGCTGTCGGGCGCCTCGCGTACGAGCACCTCGGCGGCCGATGTGCGCACGAGCCCGCGCCCGGCGAGCTCGGTGTCGTGCAGGTGCAGCTCGGCGCTGTCCTCAGCCGCGAGCGCCGCCGCGAGGCCGCCCTGGGCCCAGTAGCTGGCCGTCTGCGCCAGCGGCGTGGCGGACACGAGGGCGACCGAGGCGTGCTCACGCGCGGCGCACAGAGCCGCGTACAGCCCCGCCGCGCCCGCGCCGACGACTGCTACGTCGGTCTCGTGCGAGACCGCGGGTGCTGACGCGGGCATCGAGCGGAACCGTATCTCTCGCGCGCTCCGGCGGCGCGCGGGCGTTGGGGGCGGTGGCTCAGGCCGGCGCTGCTAGCGGCCCGACAGCGGGCTCTCCGCCTGGCGCAGCGCTTCGCGCTCCGCCGGCGTGAGATTGCTCGCGCCGGGCGCGGTCGATCCGCCTGCCGCCGAGCCGCCGCTCGCGCCGTTCGTGCTCGCGCCGGGGGTCGTGGCGGAAGGCGTCGTCGCACCCGGGGTCGCGGGTGAGGTCACGCTGGGCGTGCTCGCCCCGGGGACGGTCGCACCGGGCGTCGCGTTGGCACCGGGCGTCGTTGCGCTCGTCGGCGTGGCGAACGCGCTCGTGCTCGACGCCGTCGTGACGGTGGTCGTGGAGGCAGTCGCGCTGCCCGAGCCCCCGGCGAGATGCACGAGCGCGGCGGCGAGCACCCCGAGCGCGAGTGCGGCGATCACGGCGAACGTGGCGATCGGCGCCTTCCAATTGGGCGTCGCGGCCAGCCGCGTGCGCGCTGCGGCGCCGCACTGCAGGCACCAGTCCTGATCGGCATGTAGCGGCGAGCCGCACAGCGGGCAGGCTTCGATGCGCACAGTGCCGCCGGCTGGAGTCAACTGGCGCTCGAGACCGGCCATCGGCTCTGCGGGCGGCGCACCGGCCGGCGCGACGCTGCCTGGCTGGGACGCTTGGCCTGCGGCGACGCTCACGAGCCGGTCGCCGGCGGGCGGATTATCTCGGTCGGCTGGTCGTCGTCGCCCGGCGGCGACGGCGAGCCGCCCGCAGCGGGCGGCACGGGCGAACGTCCGAGCGCGCCGCCGGCGGGCGGGACGGCGGCGTGCGTCTGGGTGGGAGCGATCGGCTGCCCCGCAGAGCCAGGCGACGTCGCAGCGGCGGAAGCGGCAGCCGAGCCCGGCCCGCCGGACAGCGGCTGTGAGACGCCGCCGGCAGGCGACGGCGAGGCCGGGGTGGAGATCGGCGCGGGTGTCGTTGGCGCCGGCGCGGCGGAGGCGGATGATCCCTGGACGGCTGGGGCCGGTGGCGCTTCAGTGACCTGGGTCGCAGGCGCTGCGGAGGGAGGCGAGGTCTGCGGTGGGGAGGCTGGTGCGGCGCCCACGCCCGCAGCCGGCATCGCCGTGGCGGCGCCGGCGATCGGGAGGTCGACGTTGCGGCTCATCGGCAAGCCGCAGTTCGGACAGAAGCGATCCTCGCCGCTGTGGATCGCGGCGCAGCGCGGGCACGCGGTGATTCCGGCCTCGCGCAGCACGGTGACGGGCTGGCGCTCGGACAGACTGGCCTCGAGCGCGCGCAGCTCGGCGTCGATGCGACTGAGCGTGCCGAGCTTGGCGAGCACCAGCGAGTCGTTGCGCTGAGCGAACCTGTGCAGGCTGTAGACGAGGCCGCCGAGGTCGCGGTAGGCGAGCTCGCGCGCCTTGCGCAGGAAGCGCGCGCGACGGCGTACGCGTCCGCGTGCGCCGAAGCCGGGCGGCGTCGGTGACGACTCGGCGTCGCTGCGCTGGCTGGCCTCGTCGGGCTGTGCGGGTGCGCTCACGGCAGGCGTGGGAGATGTCTGATCCACGACCATCTCATGCTACCCCGCGCGCTTGCGGGCAGCGCGCCATGCCTCGAGCACGCGTTCGGCCATGCGCCCTGCGGAGTAGCGCTCGACGCGCGGACGACCCTCGACGCGCGGGTCCTCGCCGGCCAGGACCTGCTCGAGCGCGCCGCGCCAGCGCGTGCGCTCGAACGGCGCGCACAACGTGCCGGGCAGGTCGTCGAGCGCGCGCTGGTGGATGCCGACGGGCGTCGCCAGCACGGGCACGTTGCAGGCGAGCGCCTCGAGCACCGCGAGGCCGAAGCCCTCGCGCTCGGAGGTGACGAGCACGGCATCCGCGCAATTGACCGACAGCGGTACCAGCGCGGGCTGCACGCCACCCAGCGTGAGCAGCTCGACGTCGAGTTCTGCCGCAAGGCCGCTTGCGAGGTCGTAGCGCTTCTCAGGGCGGGCTGGGTCCGACGGGAACAGCAGGTAGCGGCGCTCGGGGTCGAGCCCGAGCTCCGCTCGCGCCTGCGCGCGCGGAAGTGGGCGGAAGCGCTCCAGGTCGACCCCGCAGGGGAGCACCTGGGCGCGAGCCTGCTGGCGGCTGGGCAGCTCGCGCACGAGCTCGCACGAGACCGCCGCGAGCAGGTCGACCGTGGGAAGCGCCGCAAGCGTGATCGCGTGCGTGCGCGGATGACGCAGGTCGCTGCCGTGCACTGTCAGCGCGCGCACGTGCGCCGGCACCGCGAGCGCGGGCCAGGTGCTGAGGCCGAAGTGCGCGTGGACCACGTCGAACCGCTCGCCGGCGCGCCGGGCGAAACGCCGGCGCAGCTCGAGCGTCGCGCGAGCCAGCGCGCGGGCGCCTGGGGCGAACTCGTACAACTCGACCTGCAACCCATCGAGATCGGCGAGCGCCGCGACCTGATCGCGCACGAAGCTGCCGCGCTCGGGGTGCGCGGAGTCGGGCTGCATGTTCGAGACGACGAGCGCGCGCACGAGCCCTCGACGGTAGCGGTCTGGAATGATGGCCCGCGTGAGCGGCGCCTCGCCCAGCGCATCCGATCCGCGCGAGCGCCCGATCGGCGTGTTCGACTCGGGAATCGGTGGCCTGACGGTGTTGCACGAGCTGCTCGTTCAGCTGCCGCACGAGGACTTCCTGTACCTGGGTGACACCGCCCGCTTCCCCTACGGCGAGCGCACCGCGCCGGAGCTGGAGCGCTTCTCGGCGGAGATCGCCGAGGAGCTCCTGCGTCGGCGCACGAAGCTGCTTGTGGTGGCCTGCAACTCGGCGACGGCGGCGGCCTTGCCGAGCCTGCGCAGGCGGATGCTCGAGACGACGCTCGGCGTGGACGTGCTGGGCGTGGTGAGCCCCGAGGCGGCACTGGCGGTCGCGGCCACGCGCACGGGCCGCATCGGCCTGCTGGCGACGCCGACCACAGTCGCCAGCGGCGCCTACGAGCAGGCGGTGCGCGCGATCGATCCCTACGTCACGCTGACGTCGGTCCCGTGTCTGGGCCTGGCCGCGATCATCCAGGCCGGCGAGCAGTTCGACGAGCGCGCCGTTGAGAGGGTGCGTGAACTGTGCGAGCCGCTACGCGAGGCTGACGTCGACACGGTGATCCTCGGCTGCACGCACTACCCGCTGATCAGCCCGATGCTGCAGCGGATGCTCGGTCCGCAGGTCGAGCTGGTCAGCTCGGGAGCGGCGCTGGCGCGCCAGGTCCAGCACGCGCTGAGCACGCGCTCGCTGCAGAACCCTCGCCGCGGCGAGGGCGAATACCGCTTTCTGTGCACCGGCGACACGGAGGCCTTCGAGGAGCTGGGGACGCGCTTTTTGCAGATGCCACTCGGCGAGGTCGAGCACGTGCAGCTTGCGGCGCTGGGGGCGGCCGCGTGAGCGAGCGCAGCTACGGACGCCCGGCGGAGGGGCTGCGCCCGACGGAGATCGAGCCCGGCTTCATGCGCACGGCAACCGGCTCGGCGCTGATCTCGGTTGGGGAGACGCGCGTGATCTGCACGGCGTCGGCCGAGGGCAGCGTGCCGCGCTGGATGTCGGGCAGGGGCACGGGCTGGGTGACCTCCGAGTACGGGATGCTGCCCGCCTCGACGGGCCGGCGCAAGCAGCGCGACGCCACGCGCGGGCGCCAGGACGGGCGGACCGTGGAGATTCAGCGCCTGATCGGGCGATCGCTGCGCGGCGTCGTCGACTTCAAGGCGCTGGGCGAACGCACGCTGTATCTCGACTGCGATGTGTTGCAGGCCGACGGCGGCACCCGCTGCGCGTCGATCACGGGCGCGTACGTGGCGCTGTCGCTGGCCTGCGAGCGATTGCGCGCCGACGGCGCGCTGGAGCGTTCGCCGCTGACCGGATCGGTCGCGGCCGTCTCCTGCGGGATCGTCGGGGGCGGGCGCTGCTCGATCTCGACTACTCGGAGGACTCGACCGCGGAGGTCGACGCGAACGTCGTGATGACGGGCGACGGCGGTCTCGTGGAGGTGCAGGCGACGGCCGAGCGAACGCCGCTCTCGCGAGCGCACCTCGACGAGCTGCTGGCGCTCGCCGCCGGCGGCATCGAGGAGCTGCGCGGAGCCCAGGACGCGGCGATCGCGGCGGGGTCGGAGACCCCGGCCGCGTGAGGCTGCTGCTGGCCACGCACAACGAGCACAAGCGCCGCGAGTTCGCTCGCCTGATGCCCAAGCCGCCGGGCGGCCAGGCGTGGCAGCTGGACGTGCTCACGAACGACGTGACGCTGCCGCCGGAGGACGGCGAGACGTTCGCGGAGAACGCGCTGGGCAAGGCGCGCGCTGCGGCGGCGGCCACCGGCGAGCGCAGCCTCGCCGACGACTCGGGCATCGCCGCCGCCGCGCTCGCGGGAGCGCCCGGTGTGCGCTCGGCGCGCTACGCCGGAGAGCACGCCAGCGACGAGCAGAACCTCGCCAAGCTGTTGCGCGAGGCGCCGGACGGGAGCGCCGTCGAGTACGTCTGCGCGATCGCCTACGTCGATCCGACGGCGGCAGTGGAGCGCGTCTTCGAGGGGCGCTGCGCGGGCACGCTGAGCCACGAGCCACGCGGGGATCGGGGGTTCGGCTACGACCCGGCGTTCGTGCCCGACGAGGGGCCGGTGGGGCTCACGATGGCGCAGCTCAGCGACGAGCAGAAGGACTCGATCAGCCATCGCGGCCGCGCGGCGCGCGCCCTGTTCGAGTGGCTGGCACGCGACGCTACAGCAGGTTGATCGCGGCCGCCACCGCGACGGCCAAGCCGAGCCCGGCGTAGCCGTTGTAACCGGCCAGCAGCAATAGCAGGCCGGTCAGGAGCGCGACGAGCACGGTCGCGAGCCAGGCGATGCGAGTCACGCTCATCGGCGCATTCTCGCCGATCGTGCGGGCGGGTCGCAGCCATGCTGCGCTTGTCCGCGCATGGTGTTAGCGTCGAATGGATGGTTCCACGAACGAGGAGGGCCAAGTGACGAAGGCCGAGCTGGTCGACCAGGTCTCGGATCGTGCGGCGCTGACCAAGCAGGATGCGGGGCGTGCGGTGGACGCGGTGCTCGCCACCGTCGAGGATGCGCTTCGACGCGGCAGCGAGGTGACCGTGGCGGGATTCGGCAAGTTCCACGTCAGCGATCGCGGCGCCCGGATGGGGGTCAACCCTCGTACCGGTGAGCGCATCCAGATCGCCGCCTCGCGGGTGCCGCGGTTCACCGCGGGCAGCGGCCTGAAGAGCGCGGTGAAGGGCCGCTGAGCCAGACCCGCGCTTCGCTGACAAGCTCGCCGCGCGAGTGGCCGAGCGCGAGTCCCAGATCGTGCTCGGCCTCGACCCCGATCCGAGCGCGCTGTGGCCCGGCTCGGAGGACGCCGCCGGCAGTGGCAGCGGCGGTAGTGGCGGCAGCGGCGCCGGCCCGCCAGAGCGCGCCGGCAGGGCTTTTCTCGGCCACTGCCGCGCGGTGATCGACGCGACGGCCGATGCGTGCGTCGCGGTGAAGCTGCAGCTGGCGCGCTTCGAGCTGCTCGGCGCGGCCGGCTGGGCGGCGCTCGAAGCAGTCGCCGCACACGCACGCGCGCGCGGGCTGCTCGTGATCGCGGACGGCAAGCGCGGCGACATCGACGTCACCGCTGCCGCCTACGCCGCGGCGCTGGTTGGCGGCGCCGACAGCTCGTTCGGCCGGCTCGACGGCCTCGCGGCGGACCTGGCCACGGTGAATCCGCTGATGGGCGTCGACGCGGTCGAGCCGTTCGTCGCGAGCGCGCGCGCGACGGGTGCAGGCGTGCTGGTGCTGGTGCGCACCTCCAATCCGGGCGCCTCGGACATCGAGGACTTGCGCGTCGAGGGAGGCGGTGCGGTGTGGGAGCGCATCGCGGCGATCGTCGACGCGCTCGGCGCCGCCGGCGTCGGCGAGGCGGGACTGAGCGACGTGGGGGCGGTGATGGGGGCGACCGAGCCCGGCCACCTGGCGCGTGCTCGCGAGCTGATGCCGTGCGCGACGTTTCTGCTACCCGGCGTAGGCGTGCAGGGCGGGCGCGTCGAGGACCTCGCGCCGGCGTTCGAGCCAGGGCGTTCGGGCGGTCTGGTCAGCGCCTCGCGAAGCATCGTGGGCGCCTATAGGACCGGCGAGCACGCCAGGGCCGGCGCGCAGCCGCGCAGCCGCACGCGCCGAGGCCGAGCGCCTGCGCGAGACGGCTTGGCGAGTGTCCGCAAGGGGGTGAGGCGCTGGTCGGTTCGGGCCTGTTCTTGCCGACCGGCGTAACGGGTGTGCGCAGCTCGTCGTCCGCTAGCCTGGGTTACGTCCGGCGGCATCAAGGCCTCCGACCGACGTATAAGGTGGGTGAGGAGTCAGGATGATCATCACGGTCACGCTCAACGCGGCGATCGACAAGTCTCTCGTCGGTGCCGAACTTTCGCCTCGGCCGGCGCCACCGCACCGTCGACCAGCGCACGATGGCGGGCGGCAAGGGCGTCAACATCGCGCGTACGCTGAAGGCCCTGCGCCAGCCCGTGATCGCGACCGGCTTCGCCGGCGGAGCGACGGGCACGCACATCGTCGAGCAGCTCACCGAAGAGTCGATCCTCAACGACTTCGTGCGAATTCGCGAGGAGTCGCGCACGAACACCTCCGTGCTCGACCCGACCACGGGCGAGCAGACCGAGATCAACGAACGCGGCCCGGCTGTGTCCGAGCGCGAGATCGAATTGTTTCGCGACAAGCTGCTGTACCTGGCGCGCGGCGCAGCGATCGTCGTGTTCGCCGGCTCGCTGCCGCGTGGCGTGGAGGCTGACCTGTACGCGGGGCTGATTCGCGACCTCGAGCGACTCGACGTGACGACGGTGATCGACACAGACGGCGAGCCGCTGCGCCAGGCCGTGCGCGCCGAGCCGGACGTGGTCTCGCCGAACGTGCTCGAGGCAGAGGAACTGGTCGGGCACGAGTTCTCGGGCGAGGAGGAGCGCTCGCAGGTCGTCAGCGAGATCGCCGCGCTGGGTCCGCGCGAGGCGATCATGACGCTGCCCGACGGCTGTATCGCGCGCGTCCTGGTCGACGGACAGCCGCATACCAAACGCGCCCGCATCGAGCCCCGCGAGCCGATCGCGCGGCGCGGCTCCGGCGACGCCTTCCTGGCCGGCTACGTGGCCGCGCGCTACGAGGGGCGCGCGCTGGACCAGTGCCTGCGTCTCGGCGTCGCCTGCGGCGCCGAGTCGACGGGTCGCCTCGAAGCCGGGCTGATCGACCCGCGCGAGGCGCGCCGCCTGATGGGCGACGTCGAGCTGTCAGCGGTCGAGCTGCCGGCGCAGGTCGGCTAGTACCTGGGTCGTCTCCCTCGGCTGCTCGCGCTCAGCCGCCTGCGACGTCGCGGCGCACGAACACGAGATAGGCGGCGGCCAGCGCGGGTCCGGCATACAGCGCGCTGACCCACAGCGAGTGCCAGATCGGCGACCAGTCGGTGGGTGTGCGCAGGAGGCCCTGCCAGCTGTTGTACTCCGTGGTGAGCAGGTACGGGTTGGCGCCTTCGAGGCCCGGGATCAGCGGTATCAGGGCGAGTACGAGCGTGATCGCGAGCGTCCCCACGACGGCGGCGGCGCTGTTGTGGGTGACGGTCGACAGCAGCACGCCGATGCTGACGAGCGCACCGAGCGGGATCAGATAGCAGGCGTTTGCGGCGATCACCAGCAGCAGCGCTTCGCCGGGCGGGACGACCGTGCCCGACAGCGAGACGATGTGGCTGAAGCCCCACGAGGCGACGCCGGCCACCGTGGCCACGGTGGCAGCGAGGAAGACCGCCGCGGTCGCATAGGTGAACGCCGCAAGCGCCTTGGCCGCGAACACCTGGCCGCGGTCGACCGAGCGCGTAAGGATCGTCTTCAGCGTGCCGTTGCCGTCCTCGTTGGCGACGATGTCGCCGGCCACCAGCGAGGCGGCCAGCGGCAGGAAGAAGGTCGACTCGAGGATCAGCGTGAGCACCGGCGTGACGAGGCCTGACTGCGTGATCTCCGAGAAGAAGATGCTGTTGCCGTTGTGACCGTGGTTGTGGTGGAGGTGCTCGGCGATCACGAACAGCACGGGGAAGGCCATCGCGATCGCGAAGCCGAGATAGGTGCGCTTTTGCGAGGCGAGCTTGCGCAGCTCCCAGCGCCAGATCGTGAGCACGCTCGGGCGGCGCGCGCGGGCGCCGGTCGCGGCCGCAGGCGCGAGGCCGCGGGGCGCTGCGGCGGTCGCGCTCATCAGGCGGTCACCGTCGCGCGCTCGCGGTCGTGGGTCGAGGATGCCTCGGAGGCGGAGCCGTCGCTTCCCTCGGTCAGCCTGAAGAAAAGGTCCTCGAGCGTCGCCAGCTCGGGGGTCAGCGCGAGGATTCCGACGCCGGCGCGGGCGAGCGCGAGCGACAGCTCGCCGACCGCGCTCTCCTCAGCCTGGAAGGAGACACCCTGCTCGTCCGCGCTCGGGCGCTCGATCGCCGGCTGCGCGGCGAGCACGCGAACGGCCGCCGCGTCGTCGGTCGTGCGCAGGCGGTAGCCGGCTCCGCCCTGCCGGCGCAGGTCTGTGAGCGCCCCCTCGTAGACGACGCGGCCGCGGTCGACGATCGCGACTCGGTCGCACAGTTCCTGCACCTCGGGCAGTTGGTGGCTCGACAGCAGCACCGTGATCCCATCGCCTGCCAGGCGGCGGATCAGCAGGCGCATGTCGCGCATTCCAGCCGGATCGAGGCCGGTCGCGGGCTCGTCGAGGATCAGCAGGCGCGGCCGACGCAGCAGCGCGGCGGCGATGCCGAGCCGCTGGCGCATCCCGTGCGAGTAGCCACCGACGCGATGGGCTGCGCGCGGCGTCAGCTCGACGATCTCGAGCACCTCGCCAATGCGTTCGCGTGCGCCACCTCCATCGAGCGCTGCCAGCAGCTCGAGGTTCTTGCGTGCGCTCAGGTACGGGTAGAAGCGCGGCGCCTCGACGAAGCCGGCGACGCCCTCGAGAGCGCGCGCGCCCTGGCGCAGCGGGTCTCGCCCGAACAGCTCGACGCTGCCCTCGCTAGGCGTGATCAGTCCGAGCGCCATGCGCAACGTGGTCGTCTTGCCGGCGCCGTTGGGGCCGAGAAAGCCGTACACGTCGCCCGTGCGCACGTTCAGGTCGATGTGATCGACGGCGACGACGTCGGAGTAGCGCTTGACGAGGCCGCGCGCCCGCACCGGCGGCGGCTGGTCGCTCGTGGTCACCTCACCGGCCGGTCCGCTCGCCGCTCGAGCGGGGTCGCCGCTCACGCTACAGGCCTCGCGCGACTGCCTCGACGTCGGCAGGTGGGACGGCGCCCACGAGCAGGTAGCGCACGCCGGAGCGCTCGAAGCTGAGCAGTGTTCCCAGCGCGGTCGACAGCTCGGCGCGGTCGCTTCGCCGATTTTCACCTTCGGCAGCTGTTCTGGCAAGGCCGGCGACTTCTCGCCCGGCTTGGACTTGCTTTCGAGCACGGCGACACCGGTGATTCCGTGGCCCTGGACCGTGACGTTCGGATGGCCGTGCACGCCGGAGGAGTCGCTCGATCCCGAGTGCTTCAGCTGGTGGGAGCTGGGCAGCGTGAGTTCTTCGACCTTGGCGTTGGCCGGCGGGTTGATGTCGAACACCGATTCTTCGACAGGCCCGTAGGAGATGCTGGTCGCCGCGAGTTCGATCACCGGCGCCGAGCTGGTCGAGGAGTAGACGGCGGCGCGCAGCGGCACGCCGTGGACGGCGTCCCAGGACAGCTCGGCGCCGCCGAGCAGGCTGCCGCTTTCCTTCGGCGAGACGCGCACGGTGTATGCGGGCTGTCCAGCCACGTCGGTGGGCGTGGCGCCCGACACGTTCGTGTGTTCGCCGAGCTTGGAGATGCCTTCTTCGATCTTGGCGACGCTCGGGATTTCGTGCTCGGCTGGCATCGGGCGACGCGCCTCGTCCGGGCGTTGGACGTCGGTCGTCAAGGCGGTTCCCCGGCGGCTGCCGTGCCGCGGCTCGGTTTCGCCGCGGACGTAGCTCGTCGGCCGGCGGGTGTACGCGGTAGAGCGTGTTCGAGGCGGCGTCGTAGACCGTCAGCGTGTGCCCGTCGTAGAGGATCTCGGTGTCGCCTTTTTCGGCCTGCAGCTCCAGGCGCACGCGGCCGTCCTTGGCGACCCACAGGCGTCCGGAGGCGCCGGATAGGAGCGGGCTCCCGGACAGCTGCCCCGCCTCACCGCCAGCGTTGCTGGCCAGGTTCGCGCCTTCGAGCAGGTGATCGGTCAGCTGTACGTTGGCGCTGACGCCTTCGACGGGCGGCGCGCCGATGGCGTCGTGCACCGCTTGCGCGAGTGGCTTTGCGGGCGGAACCGGGCCGGAGCCGAGCGCGAACGCGATCGCCGTGGCCGAGACGCCGAGCGCGATGACGAGCGCGCAGAGCGAGCAGCAGGCGAGAGAGGGGGAGTCGGCGGAGGATGTTCACGACACCATGTCCTTGGGTGCGGCCCTTCGTCCTGCGGGCCGAGCACTCCATCCAGGTTAGCGCCGTACCTTGGCGGCGCCTAAATGAGAATCGCCTCATGAAAGCGAGCTGAGCAGCGGCCCGGACGGCCGCGGACGTCGGCTCGCGCCCGCGCCGAGGCGCTTCGCGGCCCCGCGACCGTCGACCGTCCGGGGCCGTCACCCGATATGTTCTCGCGCGCAATGGTCATCGTGATCCTGCTGATCTGGGTGCTCCTCGGCCTGGGCGTGTTCTTCGTCGCGATGCGCGGCGGCCCGCGCGGAGCGCGGCAGGCGCTGCACACCGAATCGAAGGCGAGCCAGCGGGGCGTGACGCTTGCGGTGGTCGTGCTGTTCGCGTTCGGTTTGGCGGTGCCAGCGATCGTGCTCGCGTTCAACGGGAACCACAAGGCGAGCGTGGCGGCCGGCGGAATCCGCCTGAACGCGCAGGAGCAGGAAGGGTCGCGAGCTGTTCTCGAAGTCGTGCGCGGTGTGCCACACGCTGGCCGCGACCAAGTCGGTCGGGCGGATCGGCCCGAACCTCGACATCCGTGTCGGGTCGGACATCTCGACCGCCGCCGGGCGCAAGGCGCTCGTGCTGAGCGCGATCAAGGAAGGTCGCGCGCGTGGCCTCGGGCAGATGCCCGCGCTGCTCTATCAGGGCAAAGAAGCCGAAGACGTCGCCGACTTCGTAGCCGCCGTCGCCGGCCACTGACCCTGAGACGCCCGAGGGCCATCGCGGGACGGCGTCCTCGGTCGCTCGCGTGCAAAGCACGCCACGCTTCCTGCGTCCTTGTCTCGCTCGACCCTCGAACGTCTCAGCTCGATCCATATGAGCACCTGAAGCGGTTTGGCCAACCGTCGATACCGCTTGGCCGAGCCATCGATAAGGTCACGCGAGCATGCCGGACTCGCCGATGACAGCGGACGACGTGAAGGCGGTCGTCGCCGAACGCGAGATCCGCTTCATCCGTTTCTGGTTCACGGACATCCTCGGCCAGCTGAAGTCGTTCTCGATCAACGCCGCGGAGCTCGACGATGCGTTCGAGGCGGGCATGGGCTTCGACGGCTCGTCGATCACGGGCTTCAACGCGATCGAGGAGTCGGACATGATCGCGATGCCCGACCCGTCGACGTTCGCGGTGCTGCCGTGGCGGCCGGAGGAGCAGGGCGTGGGCAGGATGTTCTGCGACGTGATCACGCCCGAGCGAACCCCGTACGAGGGGGACCCGCGCCACGTGCTGCGCCGCGCGCTGGAGCGCGCCCACGCGATGGGCTTCGACGTCTTCAACGTCGGTCCCGAGCTCGAGTACTTCCTGTTCAAAGACTCGCGCTCGACGGAGGTGCTCGACGAAGGCGGCTACTTCGACCTGACGACGCTCGACGCTGGCTCGGACGTGCGCCGCGAGACCGTGCTCGCGCTCGAGCAGCTCGGCATCCACGTGGAGTACACCCATCACGAGGTGGGTCCCTCACAGCACGAGATCGACATGCGCTACGCAGACGCGCTGAAGATGGCCGACGACTGCATGACCTACCGCATCACGGTCAAGGAGTACGCGATGAAGTACGGCTGGCACGCGACGTTCATGCCCAAGCCGCTGTACGGCGAGAACGGGTCGGGCATGCACACCCACCAGTCGCTGTTCCGAGGGGGCGAGAACGCGTTCTACGACGCCGACGACCAGTACTTCCTGTCCGACGTCGGCAAGGCCTTCATCGCCGGTCAGCTCAAGCACGCACGCGAGATCTGCTCGATCTTCGCCCAGTGGGTCAACTCCTACAAGCGCCTGGTGCCGGGCTTCGAGGCGCCCGTCTACGTGACCTGGTCGCGGCGCAACCGCTCGGCGCTCGTGCGCGTGCCGCTGTACCACCCCGGCAGCGAGAAGGCCACGCGCATGGAGCTGCGCTGCCCCGACCCGGCCTGCAACCCATACCTGACCTTCGCCGTGCTGCTGCAGGCGGGTCTGGAGGGGATCGAGAAGGGCTACGAGCTGCCCGAGCCGATGGAGAAGAACCTGTACCACCTGTCCGGCGAGGAGCGCCGGCGCCTGGGAGTCGAGCAGCTGCCCGAGAGCCTCGGCGAGGCGATCGAGCTGACAGCGCAGTCCGAGCTCGTGCTGCGCACGCTCGGCGAGCACATGTTCAACCGCTACGTCGAGATCAAGCGCCAGGAGTGGGACGACTACCGCGTGCAGGTCACGCAGTGGGAGCGCGACCGCTACCTGGCGATCCTCTGAGCCGCGGGCTAGCGCGCGGGCACCGCGCAGGCGATCGGGCGCGCGGGGGAGAGGTACCAGTGCACGACCTGCAGCAGGTGGCCGAACGCGGCCGGGTGGCGCGGGGCGATCTCGTGCAGCAGCCGCAGCACGGAGACGGCGTGGCGCTCGTAGTCCTCGTCGCCGGTCAGCTGCGCCAGACGCAGCAGACCGGCGGCGGCGCTCGAGCCGCCGGCGGGGATCGGCGAGTCCTCGAGCTCCTTGCGGCGCGCGATCAGCTGCTCGTGGTCGGCGGCCGTCGAGAAGAAGCCGCCGTGCTCGGGATCGGCGAAGCGCGCGATCAGCTCGTCGGCGAGCGTCGTAGCGTGCCCGAACCAGCGCTCTTCGCAGGTGGTTTCGAACAGCACGATCAGCGCCTCGAGCAGGAACGCGTAGTCCTCGAGGTAGGCGCCGATCTTGGCGCGACCGTCGTTGTAGCTGCGCAGCAGCCGACCGTGCTCGTCGCGCAGCTCCTCGAGCACGAACTCGGCGCAGCTCGTGGCGGCGTCGAGCAGCGTC
This sequence comes from uncultured Solirubrobacteraceae bacterium, assembly GCA_963846205.1. Taxonomy (GTDB): domain Bacteria; phylum Actinomycetota; class Thermoleophilia; order Solirubrobacterales; family Solirubrobacteraceae; genus Palsa-744. The sequence continues at coordinate 825,180 of CAWJVB010000009.1, forward strand.
TGCGCGAGCGCCTGCTCGACGCCGTCCGCGGGCTGCTCGCGTAGCGCAGCGCCGGCCTCGGCGAGCGCGCAGATCATCAGCGCGTTCCACGAGGTCAGGCGCTTGTCGTCGAGCCCGGGGCGTACCCGCTCGCGAGCGCGCCGCCAGCAGGCGCGAGCGGATGCGCCCCCGCGGTCACCGGGTCGAGCAGCTCGGCGAAGCGCTCGTGCTCGCGGTCCTGCAGCACGTTGAGGCCGGGCTGCGGGTGGTGGGGGTCCTCGAAATTGCCCTGCTCGCTCGCGCCCAGCCAAGCGATCGCGGCGGCGGCGTCGTCCTCGCCAAGCGCCCCGCGCAGCTCGGCGAGCGTCCACACGTAGTAGCGACCCTCGACGCCCTCGGAGTCGGCGTCGAGCGCCGAGTAGAAGGCGCCCTCCGGCCCGCGCATCTCGCGCAGCGCCCAGCCGAGCGTGTCCAGGCACACGTCCAGCAGACGGCGCTCGCCGGAGGCCTGGAAGCCGTGCAGGTAGGCCCGCGCCAGCAGCGCGTTGTCGTACAGCATCTTCTCGAAGTGCGGCACCGTCCACGAGCGATCGACGCTGTAGCGGGCGAAGCCGCCGCCGATCTGGTCGTGGATGCCGCCGCCGGCCATCGCGCGCAGCGTGGCCAGGCTCATCTCGCGCTCTCCGCGCAGCAGCAGGAACTCGATCACCGAGGCATGCGGGAACTTCGGCGCCGCGCCGAAGCCGCCGTCGCGCGCGTCGAAGCTCTCGCGCAGGTTGGCGACGGCGTGCGTCGAGCTCCTCGACGCGGATCGGCTCGGAGGAGGGCAGCAGTCGCGCCGCGCCCGACGAGTCGCTCGCGCAGCTGCTCGCCGCCCGCGCGGATCTCCTCGCCGCGCTCGCTCCAGGACTCGGCGATCGCCTGCAGCACCTGCGTCCACGCTGGCATCCCGTGGCGCGGCTCGGGCGGGAAGTACGTGCCGCCGTAGAAGGGCAGCTGCTCGGGGGTCAGGAACACGTTCAGCGGCCAGCCGCCGCGCCCGGTCATGCCCTGCACGGCCTCCATGTACAGCGCGTCGACGTCCGGGCGCTCCTCGCGGTCGACCTTCACGCACACGAACGCCTCGTTCATCAGCGCGGCCGTGCGCGCGTCCTCGAAGGACTCGCGCTCCATCACGTGGCACCAGTGACACGAGGAGTAGCCGATCGAGACGAGCAGCGGCTTGTCCTCGGCGACGGCGCGCCGCAGCGCCTGCTCGCCCCACGGCAGCCAGTCGACGGGGTTCTGCGCATGCTGGCGCAGGTACGGCGAGGTCTCCGAGGCAAGCGCGTTCGCCATTCTTGGCTCAGCCTAGTACCGCTCGTCGCCGGGCTGCGATCGCCGCCGGGCCGCGCTCGGCACCGAACCGGGCTCGTCGCGGGCCGGCCGCGGCCTCGCCGCTCAGCCGAAGGGCAAGGCGCGTTCTGCGACGAGGCTCGGCAGCGGGAAGTCGAGCGCGCGCGACGGCCATTCGCCCGCGCCGCCGACTCGCGACAGCTTGACCTTCGCGAGGCTCAGGTTGAAGCGCTTGCCACCGAGCGTGCCACTGACGCGTTTGTCCGCCGACAGCCTGACCGACCCGTGCGCCGCGCTGGCCCCCGCGATGCGGATCGTCGCCGGCTGCAGTTCGTGGTCGCGCACCGGGAACGTCCCGGTCAGCGCTACGCCGCTCACGAACGAGAACCCCTTCAGCGTCGCCTCGGTCGAGGTCAGGCGCGCATAGCCGCCGCGCAGGCCGCCGAAGCTCGATCCGCTCGGTAGTTCCTGCTCAGCCTGCAGCGTCGCGGCGACGACCTGGCGGTCGAGGTCGACGATCGCGTCGAGCACCGCGGCGAGCGTGCGTCCCGGCTTGCCCTTGAGTCCCGCCGGGGGGCGCACGTAGGCCAGCTTGCGCGGCGCGACCGGCGTCGGCGAGAACTCGTTCGTCGCCGCCGAGCATGGCTGCACGGGCGCGCCGGCGAAGAAGGCCCCGACGGCCGCCTGCGAACAGCCGCTGAAGTCGCTGCCGAGCACGGAGTGGCCCGTGTACGGGACGACGAGCAGCTGGGCGTCGGGGATCAGCGCCGCGACCGCCCTGGCGCCCGAGGTGGGCGTGCGCAGGTCCTGCCCGCCGGACAGGATCAGCGTCGGCACGTCCGGCAGCGCCCCCGTCGCCGGCGGCGCGGCGGACGCGTCGGGCCACGATGCGCAGATCGGGACCAGGCTGTTGGCGAGCGCGGTCGTGGGGTCGAACGGGTCGAAGCTTTCGGGCGGCAGCGCGTGCAGTGCGTTGACGGCTTCGGTCAGGCGCGTGCGGCGCCGTTGGCGGCGCGCTGCCAGGGGAACAGCGTCTCCTCGCACGATGTCGCCAGGAACAGGGCGTTGTTTTCTTCTTCGCGCGAGACCCGTTCGGCTTCCGGGTTCGGCCTGATCGGCACGCTCGGGATCAGCCCCTCGGCGAGCAGGTTCAGACGCAGCAGCGGGTCGGGGTCGCCGATCAGCGCCGAGTGCACGGCCGCGGGCAGCAGCGCCCGCAGCGCCGGGTTCAGGTCCCCGGCCTGGATGATGTCGAGCAGGTCGAGCTCGTCCAGCGAGACCGAGTGGCGCTGGCCGTTGCCGTCGAAGGCCGACCCGCTCAGCGGGCGCTTGCGCAGCCGCGCGACCAGCTTCGTCAGGTCGCCGACCGGGCTGCCCGTGATGCCGTCGCAGGCGCCGTTCAGGCACAGTTCCGTGAGCGCCGGCCCGATCGCCTGAAAACGCGAGACTCCGAGCGCTTCGGGACCGTTGCTCGGTACGACCGAGTCGAGCACCAGCGATTCGACATGCTGGGGATAGCGTTCGGCGTACTCGAGCGCGACCTTCGTCCCGTAGGAGGTGCCGTACAGGACGAGCTTCTTGTAGCCGGCCGCGTGCCTGATCGCCTCGATGTCTTCGACCGATTCCTGCGTCGTGAACGAGCCGCGCGCCGCGCCGATCTGCAGTGCGCACAGTTCGACGAGCGGGCCGAGCGTGCTTTCGCTGGCGGTTTCGAGGGCGGCCGTGTTGTCGAATACCGGACAGTTGAGCGGCGACGAGCGCCCGGTGCCGCGCTGGTCGAAGACGAGCAGATCGCGCGTCGCCAGCGCCGGGGCGATCGCGCGGGCAAGGTCTTCGCCGAGCGGGTCAGCCGACTGGCCCGGTCCGCCGGCGAGCGCGAGCACGGCGCTCTGGCTCTGCGCCGGACCGGCCGACTTGCGCTCGACCGCCAGCGCGATGGTGCCCGGCACTTTGCCCGTGCGGTCCAGCGGGACCGTTACGGTCGCGCACGAGAACCCCGGCTCGTTGGCGCACGGGACGAACGGAAGCGCGGCGTCGGCGGGCGAAACGCCCGACCCCGCGAGCAACGCGACCGCAAGGCGACGCCGCGAACATTGTGGTCAACGTTCGCGTCCGCATCGACGGAAACGTTACTGGCAAGAGTGGTCGAGAGCGCCAGGCACGAGCGAGTGTTTGAGGACGCGCAGCTACTCCCGCAAGCGGCGCGCTCACATATGCCACGAGCGTCTGCGACGCGCGCCGGTCGCGGCCAGCGAGGCCCACGATGCGGTGCGCGGTAGCCTGCCCGCAATGTCCGTCGAGCGCGAGATCGTGCAGGCGCCAGGCGCGCCGCCCGCCGTCGGCCCGTACAGCCACGCCGTGCGCTGCGGCGGTCTGCTGTTCTGCTCAGGTCAGATCCCGCTCGACCCGATCAGCGGCGAGCTCGTCGGGAGCACTCCGGGCGAGCAGGCTAGACGCTGCCTGGAGAACCTGCGCGAGGTGTGCGACGCCGCCGGGACCGCGCTCGAGCGCGCTGTGCGGCTGACCATCTACACGACCGACCTGGGCGCGTTCGCGGACATCAACGAGGCGTACGCGAGCTACTTCGAACAGGATCCGCCGGCCCGCGCCGCGGTCGGCGTTGCGGCGCTGCCGAAGGGCGCCCTCGTGGAGATCGACGCGATCGTCGCGCTCTAAGCCGCCGAGGCGCTGAGCGGCTCGCCCGCCTCGCAGGCCTCTTCGAGCTCGAGCTCGGGCTCGGCGCCGCGCAGCGCGCGGCCGAGCAGACGCCACAGCGTGGCGCGCTCGTCGTCGTCGAGCGCCTTCAGCACGTCGTCCTCGATCGTCTCTTGGCGGTGCTCGGCCTCGCTCAGCGCCTTGACGCCGGCCGAGGTCAGGTCGACGAGGTGGCGGCGACGGTCGCTCGGGTCGCGGCGACGGCTGACGTAGCCGAGCTCCTCGAGCTCATTCAGCAGCAGCACGACGTTGTTGGCGTCCATGCAGAGCGCCTCGGCGAGCTCCTGCTGGGGGCCGCCGTCGTGGTCGCGCACATAGCTGAGCGACACCAGGTGGCGCATGTGCATGCCGAGCAGATCCTCGGTGCTGCGCCGATAGACCTGCTTCGCAAGTCGCGTCAGCAGCGCCATCGAACCAGGAGCACAAGGCCTCTCTGCACCCATCGCGCGTGATTTTACAACATTTCGCATCGGTTGTCACTATAGCAGCGATGTTAAATTTTAGATTGATCGTCCTTGTTCTAGGGATGATCCTTGCTATGGTGCTCCCATCGAAACTGAAGGGAGCCACATGGCCACGATCATCGAACAGCTCGAGAAGAGAAACCCGGCCGGCCGCACGCGCCGGCGCGCGGCGCAATCCCGCGGTCTTGCGCAGGGCGGGACTGCAGCGGAGTCGCCTGAGGCGCAGGTGCCGGAGTCCCGTGTGTCGGGGTCGGTCGCCGGCCGCCACGCCGACGCACAGCTGACGGGCGCGGCGGCCGAGATCGCCACGAGCAGCGAGCGCCGGCGCTGGATCGCGCTTGCCGTGCTGTGCCTGGGCCAGCTGATGATGATCCTCGACTCGACGATCGTGAACGTCGCGCTGCCGTCGATCCAGCGCGACCTGCACTTCTCCCAGGGCAACCTCACATGGGTGCTCGACGGCTACCTGATCACGTTCGGTGGCTTTCTGCTGCTGGCCGGTCGGCTCGGCGACCTCGTCGGGCGCAAGCGCGTGTTCCTGAGCGGACTCGTGCTGTTCACCACGGCCTCGATCCTGTGCGGGATCGCCGACAGCCAAGGGCTGTTGATCGGCGCGCGGTTGCTGCAGGGTGTGGGCGGCGCGGTCGCCTCGAGCGTGATCCTGGCGATCATCGTGACCGAGTTCCCGGAGCGGGCCGAGCAGGCCAAGGCGATGGGGCTGTACGCGTTCGTGTCAGCGGGCGGCGGCTCGATCGGCCTGCTCGCGGGCGGCGCGCTGACGCAGTCGCTCGACTGGCACTGGATCTTCTTCGTCAACGTGCCGATCGGGATCGTCGCGTTCGTGCTCGGGTCGCGGCTGATCGTCGAGAACGAGGGGATCGGGCTGAGCGGCGGCGTCGACTGGCTCGGCTCGGTGCTGATCACGCTGGCGACCATGGCCGGCGCCTTTGCGATCGTCAAGTCGAGCGAATACGGCCTGACCTCGGCGCGTACGCTGGGAGTCGGCGGCGCCTCGCTGGTGCTGCTCGCTGCCTTCCTCGCGCTGGAGTCGCGGCTGGAGAACCCGATCATGCCGCTGCGCATCCTGCGCCTGCGCACGCTGATGGGCTCTAGCCTCGTGCGCGGCCTGCTGATCACCGGCATGTTCTCGGCGTTCTTCCTCGGCTCGCTGTACCTGGAGCGCGTGCTCGGCTACGACGCGATCGACACCGGCCTCGCGTTCTTGCCGCTGACGGCGCTGATCGCGTTCATGTCGCTGGGCGTGGCCGCGCGCCTGGTCGACCGCTTCGGCGCGGTCAACACGCTGGCGGGCGGGCTCGTCGGGATCGTCGCCGGGCTGCTGCTGCTGGCCTCCCAGGGGCTGCACGCGAGCTACTTCCCCGGCCTGTTCTTCGCGTTCCTGCTGCTCGGGCTCGGCGCCGGGGCGTCGTTCCTGCCGCTGTTGACGATCGGCATGGCCGACGCGCCCAAGCGCGATGCGGGTCTCGCGTCGGGGATCATCAACGTCTCCGTGCAGCTGTTCGGCGCGATCGGCCTGGCCGCGATGGGCACGATCGCAACGGACCACACGAAAGCGCTCAGCTCCAGCGGTCACTCGCTGCCGGCTGCGCTGACCGGCGGCTACCACCTCGCCTACCTCGTCGCGGCGATCTGCGTCGCCTTCGGCATCCTCGCGGCCTTCGTCGTGCTGCGCCCGCCGAGCGGCACGATCCAGCAGGAGGTCGAGGACCTCGAGCAGGAGCTCGAGCGCGAGTTCGTCGCCCAGGAGCCCGAGCCCCAGCTCGCCTGAGCGCTCCGCCGGCGCCGCGGAGTCGCAACCCTCCCCGAGGCTGCGGCTCCATCCGCAGCTGCGGGCCCGCTACGTGCGGGCCCGCAGCTCGGCCCGCCTGACCTTGCCGCTGGCGGTCTTCGGCAGCTCCGTGGCGAAGTCGATGATGCGCGGGTACTTGTAGGGGGCCGTCTCGCGCTTGACGTGCTCCTGCAGCTCGCGCACGAGCTCGGGCGAGGGGGAGCGCTCGCCTTCCCGCAGCACCACGATCGCGCGCACCACCGAGCCGCGCTCCTGGTCTGGCGCTGCGACAGCGGCCGCTTCGGCCACCGCCGGGTGGGCGACGAGCGCGGACTCCACCTCGAAGGGCCCGATCCGGTAGCCGGCCGAGATGATCACGTCGTCGTCGCGCCCTTCGAAGTGAAACCAGCCGTCGTCGTCCTGGGCGACCAGGTCGCCGGTCCGCCAGATGCCGCCGGTCTTGCGATCTTCCACGCTCCACGCGCCCCGCTCGTCGCGTACGACGTGCTCGCCGAGATAGCCGAGGAAGAAGGTCGGAACGGTGTACGGGTTGGCCACGAGCTGCCCGTCTTTGACTAACAAGCCGATACCTGGCAGCGCCTTGCCCATCGACCCCGGGCGCGCGCGCAGGCGCAGCGGCGCGCCCGTCATCTGCCCTGTCTCGGTCTGGCCGTAGCCATCGCGGATGTCCAGGCCAGTTGCCTCGCGCCACGCGCGCAGCACCTCGGGGTTGAGCGCCTCGCCCGCCGCGACCATCCCGCGCATGTCCTCCAGCTCGGTCAACGTCGTGCGCTTGGCCAGCACGCGATACTCGGTCGGCGCCATGCACAGCACGTTGACGCGCTCGCGCGCCAACAGCTCCAAGCGCTCGGCCGGGTCGAAGCGCGCGTCGTGCAGCAGCGCCGTGGCGCCACGCAGCCAGGGCGCGATGAACACGTTGCGCGCGGACTTCGACCAGCCGCTCGCGGCGGTGCACCACACGAGCTCGCCTGCGCGCGGGCCGAGCCAGTGCGTCGCCTGCAGGTGCTGGCCGGGCAGGTAGCGCTGCGCGTGCACGACCGCCTTCGGCTCGCCGGCGGTACCGCTCGTGAACGTGATCAGGCACGGCTCCTCGGGGCCCAGCTCGGCCGCCCGCGCGGGCTCGGCCTCGTACAGGCGCTCGTCCGGGATCAGCACGACGCGGCAGTCCGGCTGGGCGGCCTCGAGCTCGGAGCGGTTGCGCTCGTCGGCGAGCACCAGCGTGGGCCGCGCCACGTCCAGGCGCAGGCGCAGGTCCTTGGCGCGCAGCTGCTCGGTGCACGGCAGCACGACCGCGCCGATGCGAAAGCAGGCGACCATCGCGAACACCCAGTCGGGGCGGTTGCCGATCAGCGTCATCACGACGTCGCCACGGCCGATGCCCAGGCGCTGCAGCGTGCCCGCCAGGCGCGCGCTGCGTTCGCTGCACTCGGCAAACGTCCATTCGCGGCGCTCGCCGGTGCCGGACAGCTCGACGAGCGCGGTCCCGGACGCGGGCAGCTTGTCGAGGACCTCGGCGGCGAAGTTCATGCCGGTATTCTCCCCTGACCGGCCAAAAACGAACCTGGAGCGCTATTCAGCATGGCTGTAGCCGCCACCCCGTACACCGAGAAGACCGACGAGCAGAAGGCGATCACCGAAATGGTGCACCAGTTCGTCGACGAGCAGATCCTGCCCAACGCCGAGCACTACGACCACGAGGACCTGTTCCCCGAGCCGATCGTCGAGCAGATGAAGGAGCTGGGGCTGTTCGGCGTGACGATCCCCGAGGAGTACGGCGGCATGGGGCTCGACCTGACCACCTACGCGATGATCGTCGAGGAGCTCTCGCGCGGCTGGATCTCGATCTCGGGCGTGATCAACACGCACTTCATCGGCTCCTACCTGCTGATGAAGTTCGGCTCCGAGGAGCAGCGCCAGAAGTACCTGCCGCGCATGGCCACCGGCGAGATTCGCGCGGCCTTCTCGCTGTCCGAGCCGGAGCTCGGCTCCGACGTGCAGGCGATCAAAACGTCAGCCAAGAAGGTCGACGGCGACGCCTACGAAATCAACGGGCAGAAGATGTGGGTGACCAACGGCCTGCTCTCGACGCTCGTGTTCGTGCTCGTCAAGACCGACCCCGACGCCGACCCGCGTCACAAGGGCTTCACCTGCTTCATCGCGGAAAAAGAGCCGGGCGCGAGCGAGAACACGGGAGCTTTCGCTGGGCTGAACGTGCCTCCGAAGATCAAGAAGCTCGGCTACAAGGGCGTCGAGTCGACCGAGCTCGTGTTCGACGGCTACCTGTGCCCGGCCGAGAACATCCTCGGCGGTGAGGCCGACGGTCTGAACAAGGGGTTCGCGCAGATGATGGATGCGCTCGAGGTCGGCCGCGTGAACGTGGCCGCGCGCGGCGTCGGCATCGCCCAGCGCGCGCTCGAGCTGGGCCTGCGCTACTCGCAGGAGCGCAAGACCTTCGGCAAGCCGATCGCCGAGCATCAGGCGATCCAGTTCAAGCTCGCCGACATGGCCACGCAGGTCGACGCCGCGCGCTTGCTGACGCTGCGCGCCGCGCGCCTGAAGGACGCGGGCGAGCGCTCGGACCTGGAGGCCGGCATGGCCAAGTTGTTCGCCTCGGAGGCTGGGCGCTTCTGCGTCGAGGAGAGCTTCCGCATCCACGGCGGCTACGGCTACTCCAAGGAGTACGAGATCGAGCGCCTGTACCGGGACGCACCGCTGCTGTTGATCGGCGAGGGGACCTCTGAGATCCAGCGCATGGTGATCGGCCGCAAGCTGCTGGCGCGTCATAAGATCTAGTCGATGGCAGAGGATGCCAAGGCGCTGATCGAACTCGCCACGCGCCGATTCGTCGAGGAGGTGCCGGCGCTGGAGCCGATCAAGCTGATCGTCGGTGTCGAGTTGCGCGGCCGCGGCGACGTTCAGCACTTCCGCATGGAGATGCCCGGCATGAAGGTCACCAAGGGGCCCGCCGCCGATGCGCGCGTGCGCGTGGACATGCGCCGCGAGTTCTTCAACGTGATGGCGCGCGAAGGCAAGGTGCCGGACTGGATCGAGGCCTTCAGCTATGGCCAGGCGAAGGCCACCGGGCCCGAGCAGATCCTCAAACTGATCGTCAACGTCGTCGAGCGCCAGCAGGAGCGCCAGCGCACACGCAAGGCGCGCAAGCCGGCGCCGAGCTGACGGGGCGCCGCAGCGCCCTGCTGCGCGCATCGCCCGCAGTCGAGCGGGGGCGTCCGGCTCAGTGGTAGGAGGTCAGCTGCTGCGCGAGGAACGCCAGCGAGGCGAGCAGAAACAGGCACATCACGACTAGCGAGAAGTTTTCGTTCATGACCTCACACCCAAGATAATGCACGCTGCGGGCTAATGCACGCGCTCGGCGACTGCACGAGCGCCTCGTCAAGGGCCGAGCGCCTCGCCCTCAGGCGAGCACGGCGTCGTTGTCGTACAGCTTGATCACCTTCACTGCGCCGGCGGGCGAGGCGTCCAGGCACAGCCGGCAGAGAACGCACTCGTCTAGGTTGCCCTCGACGATTTCAAGCGTTTCGTCGTCGCGCTGGGCGTAGATGTCGACGGGGCAGGCCTCGGTCAGCTTCCGGGCAAGCTCGGCGTCGCCCGCGGCGGCGTCGTCGACTTCGACGGCGATGAACAGGCCGTCCTTCCTCATCTTGTGATCACCTCCGTGGGGCATCCGGCCCCACGTCTTGATGATGTTGGCCGCCCTCCGGGCGTCCTTGACGGGCCGGGCTCTGCCCGGCCTTCTCAGCGATCTTCTCCTTGACGAGCTCGGGGATCTCATCGATCCGCTGCACGACGGGAATGCCGGCCGCCTCCAGTCGGGCGATCTTCTCCGTCGCTGAGTCCTCCTTGCCCTCGACGATCGTGCCGGCGTGCCCGAAGGACATGCCCTGCATCTCCTCGTCGTCCATGAACTTGCCGGCCATGAAGGCGATGATCGGCAGGCGCGAGTTGTGCTCGGAGACCCACTCGGCGAGCTGGGCCTCCATGCGCCCACCGGGCTCTGTGTAGATCACGATCGCCTCGGTCTGCTCGTCCGCCTCGAAATACGGCATCAGCTCGGCGTAGGTGGAGCCGATGATCGCGTCGCCGCCGATCGAGACTGCCGTGGAAACCCCGAGCCCCGCGGCCGTCAGCGTGGAGGAGATCTCCGTGGTCATGCCGCCGGAGCGGCTCATCACGCCGACCGCGCCGGGCTGGTAGGCCACGGCGGCGTTGCGCGCCGGGCCGCCGATGCCGCCCATCTTGGCCACGCCCGGGACGATCACGCCGAGGCAGTTGGGGCCGATGATCCTTGCGCCCTTGGCGTCGGCGAGCTCGACCATCATCGCGACGTCGCGGCGCGGGATCCGCTCGGTGACGATCACGATCGTCTTGATGCCGGCGTGCAGCGCCTCGAAGACGGCGTCGCGCGTGCCTGCCGGCGGAACGGTCACGACCGAGCCATCGGGCACGACGCCACCGTTGTGCTCGACGACCTGCTCGACCGTGTCGAAGACGGGAACGCCATGAACCTCACGGCCCTTGCGGCCGGGAGTCACGCCGCCGACGATCTTTGAGCCGTAGTCGAGGCACTCACGCGTCAGGTTGACGGCCTCGCGTCCGGTGATGCCCTGGATGATGAAAGTCGTGTCCTGGTCGATCAGGATGGACACGGCTAGGCCGTCGCTCCCTGGATCTTGGCGACAGCCCTACCGGCGGCCTCCCACAACGACACAGAGCGGTCGCAGTACTCAATGCCGTACTTGTCGAGGATCTTGAAGCCCTCCTCCTCCCAGGCGCCCGGGATGCGGAAGATCGCGATCGTCTCGCCAGGGTCCCTGCCGAGCTCCAGGCAGGCCTTGATCACGCCGCGAGCGACGATGTCCACGCGCGTGTTCGAGACGATCGACATCATCACGGCGATCTTCTCGACGCCGTCTTTCTGCAGGACCTGAGTGGCCAGGCCGCAGGCCTTGGCGACGGACGGGTTGCCGCCGATCTCGGAGTAGTTGGCCGGCTTGCCGCCCTGTTGACGCACCGCGTCGGTGAGTGTCAGCGAGCCGCCGCCCGCGCCGATCACCAAGCCGATGTTGCCGTTGAAGCCGGTGTCCTTGCCCTGGATGACGCCGCGGTGATCGGCGGCGTCGATCGCCTTGACGGCCTCCTCGAACGAGGTCGGGGTGTGACCCTCGCGGGTTCCCTCGTCCTCGCCGATGCCCAGCGCCTTGATCAGGCCCCTCTGACGCGGCATGCCCTCGTTCTCCATCTCCATGTGCGCGTCCAGCGCGACGAACGAGCCGTCCTTCAGCTCCGCCAGCGGGTTGATCTCGGCGAGCGTCATGTCGTTGTCGAGGAACAGCCGTGCCAGGCGAGCGAGCACCGGCGTGGCGCGCTGCAGGGCCTTGCCGGTGACGCCGGCCGCGGCGATGACCTGCTTGGCCTGGAAGTCGGAGAAGGGCTCGAGCGTCGAGAAGTGGCCGCGACCGACGTGGTCGGGGTGCTCCTCGGCAACCTGCTCGATGTCGATGCCGCCCATGTCGCTGAACAGCATCAGCGGCTTCTTGGCCGTGCCGTCCCACACGACGCCCGCGTAGTACTCCTGCTCGACCTCCGCCTTCGGGTCGACGAGCACGCCGCGCGGCTTGTGCCCTCCGATCTCCAGTGCCAGGATGTCCTTCGCATAGGACTCGGCCTCCTGCGGCGTGTCGGCGAACTTGACGCCGCCCGCCTTCATGCGCCCGCCCGAGAGCACCTGCGACTTGATCACCGTCGGGCCGCCGATGCGCGCTGCGATCTGCGCGGCCTCGGCCGGGTCGGTCGTGAAGCCGTAGTCGGTCACGGGGATGCCGGCGCGCTTGACGATCTCGCGCGCCTCGAACTCGAAGAACCTCATCGTCGCGCGCCAGCCTTGTGCGCCAGTGGGCGTGGGGTCGGTCGGTTCACGGCGCGCAAGCCTATCTGGCGGCGCTAGGCCGCGGCGGGCGCAGGCGCGAAGCCGTACAGCTCGGCCAGCTCGGGGTCCTTCTTGGCGAGCATTTCGGCGAGGTTGACCATCACCTTGCACTGCTTCCAGGTGGCGTCGTCCTGCATCTTGCCGTCGATCATGTGCACGCCGCGCCCGTCGGGGATCGCCTCGATCACCTTCTTGGCGAACGCGACCTCCTCCGGGTCGGGCGAGTAGACCCGCTTGGCGATCGCGATCTGGCCGGGGTGCAGCGACCACGCGCCCACGCAGCCGAGCAGGAACGAGGCGCGGAACTGCGTCTCGCAGCCCTCGGCGTCGGAGATGTCCCCGTACGGGCCGTAGAACGGCAGCGCACCGACCGCCGTGCAGGCGTCGACCATGCGCGCGATCGAGTAGTGCCAGGGGTCCTGCTGGTAGCTGGGGCGCGGCGCGTCCGGATCGTCGGGGTCGGGGTCGGCGATCGTCCGGTAGCCGGGGTGCCCGCCGCCGACGCGCGTGGTCTTCATGCGCCGCGACGCGGCCAGGTCGGCGGGGCCGAAGCTCATGCCCTGGATGCGGGGGCTGGCGCTGGCGATCTCCTCGAGGTTGGCCACGCCCTGCGAGGTCTCGAGCACGCAGTGGATCAGGATCGGCCGCTCCAGCCCGGCCTTGGCCTCGAGCTGCGCGAGCAGGCGGTCTGCGTAGTGGATGTCCCACGGCCCCTCGACCTTGGGAATCATGATCACCTCGAGCTTGTCGCCGATCTCCCCGACGAGCTGCGTCAGGTCGTCGAGCACGTAAGGCGAGGCCAGCTCGTTGACGCGCGTCCACAGCGCCGTGTCGCCGAGATCCATCTCCTTGCCGACCTTGATCAGCCCCGCGCGCGCCGCCTCCTTCTTGTCGAGCGGGATCGCGTCCTCGAGGTTGCCGAGCAGGATGTCGACCTTGGGCGCGAGATCCGGCGTCTTCTCGACCATTTTCGGGTTCGAGAAGTCCATGAAGTGGATCATCCGCGACGGCTTGAACGGGATCTCCCGCGCCGGCTCGGGGGCGTCGATCGCTAGGGGCTTGAAGAAGTCGCGGGGGTTGCGCAAGTGGGCTCTCCTGGGTCAGGCTGGAGCAACAGCATTGACGATCGGTGCTACGAAGTATCGGTGATGCGTCTGCGTTTGGCCTCCCTGGCGTTGCTCGGCGTCTGCGGCGCAGTGATCTGCGGGGCCGCTGCCGCGGCACCCGCCGACCCCGCGCACGCCGCCGTTCGCGGCGCCCGGGCGGCCGCGGCCGGCGAGCGGAGCTGGTCGCTCAGCCTGTCGCCGGCGCCCGGTGACCTGGCCCTGATCGAGGTCAGCTTTCACCACGCCCGTCGCGGCACGATCTCGAGCCACTCGCTCCACGTTGCCGTGAGGGGCGCGTTCGGAGCTGACTATCTGGCAGCTGGCACGCCACGCTTCCACACGCCTGGCGCGCTACGCGCGCTCGTGCTGCTCGTAGACCGAGCTTCCCCGCTGTTGGACCCGGCTCGCGTGCGCTTGCAGCTCAGCGCTCCGAGCACGCTCGGGACGCCAGTTGTGCTGCGGGTCGTCAATCCGTTGACTCGTACCCCGACGGGCACGAGGCCCGCGCTCTGCGATCTGCCCCCGCACGGCACGGCGCTGGAGGGGTCGCAGCTGCGCCCGCTCGGCTCGCGCGGCGCCGCGCTGAGCGGATTTGACACGGCCAACTCCGTGGCGCAGGCCTACGACGTGATCTGCGGGCTCCCTCACCCGGCCTCCTTCGAGCAGGCGCTCAGCGGGCCGTGCTCGACCGGCGCCACGCAGGGAACGCCGTGCTGTGCCGCCGGCGCCACGTGCGCCCCGGCGCCAACGCCTGCGCCGCCTGCTCCGAGCCCGCCGGCGCCGACGCCCACGCCGACACCGCCGCCCGCACCGACGCCGCCGGCCTGCGCGCCCTGCGATCCCGCGCCGGGATACGCGTGTCCCGCTATCTGCATCGCGCCGGCGACGTTCAGCGAGAGACGAGCAGCGTCACCGGGCTACTAGAGTTGGCTGCCAGGAGCTCGGTCGAGACGGTTTCAACGGGCACATCGAGCGGCTGTGCAGGCCGCACCGGCCCGCCGTCGCGGCCGGGGCTCCCTCGATACCTCGGCCAAAGGAGATCCACAACCGCCATGAGCGAGACGCAAACCGTCGAGACAGCGCACACCGTCGAGACAGAGCAGGCCGCGCGCGAGGCGAGCGGCGCCCACCCGTACGGACGCTACCTGGAGGAGTTCGAGGTCGGCGCGGTCTACAAGCACTGGCCCGCCAAGACCGTGACCGAGGCCGACGACCACCTGTTCTGCCTGATCACGATGAACCACCACCCGCTGCACATCAACGACGTGTACGCGCACAAATCGCAGCAGGGGCGCAACGTCGTGGTGGGACCGCTCGTCTACTCGCTCGCGCTGGGCATGTCGGTCTCAGACGTCAGCGGCAAGGCGATCGCGAACCTCGCCACGGAAGAACTCATGCATCCCGCGCCGGTGTTCCACGGCGACACGTTGTTCTGCGAGTCGGAGGTGCTCGAGAAGAAAGAGTCAAAGTCCAAGCCCGACCGCGGGACCGTCAAGGTGCACACGCGCGTGCTCAATCAGGACGGCGTGCTCGTCGCCGAGTTCAAGCGGCTCGTGCTCGTCCCGCGCAAGAACCCGGGCGGCAGCGCCGACGAGGCGGAGGGCAACGTCGAGTAGGCAGTTCCGGCGGCGCATGCTGGCCGATCTGTGATCGGTCGGGGCCAGGCCGCATGCGGCCTGGCCTTGGAGGGTCGCATGCGACCCTCCCTCGCAGCCGCACATGTGCGGCTGCGCAACGCGCCGCATGCGGCGCGTTGGCCGACCGGCGCACGCGCCGGTCGTGCGATTCCGTACATGCATCGGATTGGCTACGGCGGGTAGGCGTGCGATACGCTTAGAAACCTCGCCCACCGGGCGTTTTTATGTTTCCTGGGGCCAGAGGGGTCCCTGGATCTCGCCGAACGATCAAGATCGTTCGGCGTGCCGATCATGACCGCGATCGAGGAGCTGCTTGACCCGATGAATACGACCGCTTCCGCCCCCACGACCAACGCGCGCCTGCTTTCCTGGGTAGGAGAGGTCGCGTCGCTCACCGAACCGGACGACATCTACTGGTGCGACGGCTCGGCCGAGGAGTACGACCGCCTCTGCCAGACGTTGGTGGAGGCCGGTACCTTCGAGCGGCTGTCGGATGCCAAGCGGCCGAACTCCTACCTAGCGCTTTCGGACCCGGGCGACGTGGCGCGCGTCGAGGACCGCACGTTCATCTGCTCCTCGACCGAGGAGGAAGCCGGCCCCACGAACAACTGGCGCGATCCGGCGGAGATGCGCGAGACGCTCAACGAGCTGTTCAGCGGTGCGATGCGCGGGCGCACGATGTACGTGGTGCCGTTCTCGATGGGGCCGCTCGGCTCAGACAAGAGCCACGTGGGCGTGCAGCTGACCGACTCCCCTTACGTCGCGACGAGCATGCGGATCATGACCCGCATGGGCCAGGGCGCGCTGGACGCGCTCGGTTCGGGAGGCCAGTTCGTCCCCTGCGTGCACTCCGTCGGCATGCCGCTCGCCGACGGCGCGGAGGACGTGTCGTGGCCGTGCAACGCCGAGAACAAGTACATCGTGCACTACCCCGACACGCGCGAGATCTGGTCGTTCGGGTCCGGCTACGGCGGCAACGCGCTGCTCGGCAAGAAGTGCTTCGCGCTGCGCATCGCCTCGGTGATGGCGCGCGACGAGGGCTGGATGGCCGAGCACATGCTGATCCTCAAGCTGACCTCGCCAGAGGGTGAGGTCAAGTACATCGCGGGTGCGTTCCCCAGCGCCTGCGGCAAGACCAATCTGGCGATGCTGATTCCGACCCTCGAGGGCTGGAGCGTCGAGACGATCGGCGACGACATCGCCTGGATGAAGTTCGGCGAGGACGGGCGGCTGTACGCGATCAACCCCGAGTACGGATTCTTCGGCGTTGCCCCGGGCACCGGCGAGCAGACCAACCCCAACGCGATCCGCACGGTGGAGAGCAACTCGATCTTCACCAACTGCGCCAAGACCGACGACGGCGACGTGTGGTGGGAGGGCATGACCAAGGACGCTCCTTCGCACCTGATCGACTGGCACGGCAACGACTGGACGCCTGATTCCGAGACCTCGGCGGCGCATCCGAACGCGCGCTTTACGACGCCCGCGTCACAGGATCCGGCGATCGCGCCCGAGTGGGAGAACCCCAAGGGCGTGCCGATCGACGCGATGCTGTTCGGCGGGCGGCGCTCGACGGTCGTCCCGCTGGTGACCGAGGCACTGGACTGGGAGCACGGCGTGTTCCTCGGCTCGGTGATGAGCTCGGAGAAGACCGCGGCGGCCGCCGGGACGGTCGGCGAGCTGCGCTTCGATCCGTTCGCGATGCTGCCGTTCTGCGGCTACAACATGGCCGACTACTTCGCGCACTGGCTGGAGATGGGCCGTCGCGACGGCGCGAAGCTGCCGAAGATCTTCTACGTCAACTGGTTCCGAAAGGACGAGGGCGGCCGCTTCCTGTGGCCCGGCTTCGGTGAGAACTCGCGCGTGCTCGCGTGGGTGTTCGCGCGCTGCGCCGGCCACGGCGCCGCCACCGAGACCCCGATTGGGCTGGTCCCGCCAGTGGGCGGCGACGGCATCGACGTCAGCGGCGTCGACGTGAGCGACGAGAACATGGCAGAGCTGCTGCGCGTCGATGTGAAGGAGTGGAAGGCGCAGCTGCCGCAGTTCCGTGCCTACCTTGCGCAGTTCGATCGGCTCCCCGACGAGCTGGACAAGCAGCTCGATGCGCTCCAAGCGCGCCTCGGCTAGTCGCCGCGGCGAGGCCGACAGGCTCGTTGCCGTTCTCGGCGCGTTCTGGGTCGGGCTAGCGGGGCCTGCGCGGGCGGCCGCCGGGGCAGGGCCCGCTCGGCGCCGCCGGGACCCAGCGGGGGCGCGCGCGTCCCCATGCCCAGCAGATGTAGGCGCCGACTGGCTCGGGCCGGCAGGCCGGGCGACGGAGTGCCGCCGGGCCCGGTCCCGAGTTGCTGCGCCGTGTCCTCTGGTGCCTACGCATAGTCGTGCCTACGCGTTTTCGACGGATTCTTTGGAGGTTGCCGGGCCCGCCGTCGGGGTTCGTGACGGTCAGGTCGTACCTGCCGGTCTGACTGCCGTTCCCGGCCGTCGCTTTGACTCTCAGTTCGCTCGAGTTCACGAACGTCGTGGAGATGCTCGAGAAGCCGCCGGAGATCGACACGGTCGTGCCGCTGACGAAGCCCGACCCGAGGACTTTGAATTCGCCCGAGGTGTTGTGGGTGATCTTCGCCCTGCTGTTGAACGACGATGTCGGCGAGCTGATCGTCGGCGCGGCGTTCACGGTGAACCCACCGGGAAGCGTGTCCGTGCCTCCGTCGGGGTTCGTGACGGTCACGGTGCGCGCACCGGTGCTTGCACCCGATTCGACGCTGATGTTGGCCGTCAGTTCGGTCGAGGATTTGAAGGTCGTCGAGTTGACGGTGATGCCGGAGCCGAACGACGAGGTGGCGCCGCTGACGAAGCCCGAGCCTTTGATCGCGACCGTCTGGGCGCTCGCGCCCTGGCCGCGCGAGCTGGGGCTCGTCGATTCGACGTTAGGCCCGGCGGTGACCGTGAAGGCAGTTGCCAGCGATCCCGAGCCGCCGTCGGCGTTGGTCACCGTGACGGCGCGTACGCCGACCGTCGCCCCGGATTCGATCGTGATGTTGGCCGTCAGTTCGGTCGACGATTTGAACGTCGTCGAGTTGACCGTGATGCCGGAGCCGAAGCCCGAGGTCGCGCCGCTGGCGAAGCCGGAGCCTTTGATCGCGACCGTCTGGCTGCTCGCGCCCTGGCCACGTGAGCTGGGGCTCGTGCTCGTGACGGTCGGAAGCGCGTTGACGGTGAACGTCGCCGTGGCCGTCGTCGTGTCTGGGTTCGTCAACGTCAGCGTGCGCGCTCCCGTCGTCGCGTTCGACGCGACCGTGATGCTGGCGCTGACTTCGGTCGAGCTGACGAAGGTCGTCGAGTTGACCGTGATCCCGGTGCCGGAGAGCGAGACCACCAGTCCGGCGCCGCTTTCGAAGTTCGCGCCTTTGACGACGATCGTCTGGCTGCTCGCCCCCTGAGGACGGGAGCTCGGGCTGAGCGATTCGATGCTCGGCGCGCTGTTGACCGTGAACGCGCTCGCCAGCGATCCCGAGCCGCTGTCGGCGTTGGTCACCGTCACGGTGCGCGCACCGCTGCTCGCGCCCGCTTCGATCGTGATGCTGGCCGTCAGTTCGGTCGACGATTTGAACGTCGTCGAGTTGACCGTGATGCCGGAGCCGAAGACCGACGTCGCGCCGCTGGCGAAGCCGGAGCCCTTGATCGTCACGACCTGGCTACCGCCTTTGTGGCCGGTGTTCGGGCTGACCGCTTCGACGCTCGGTCCGGTGGTCACCGTGAATCCGCCCGTGAGCGTGTCCACGCCGCCGTCGGGGTTGGTGACGGTCACGGTGCGCGCGCCGGTGCTCGCGCTCGCTTCGACGGTGATCTTCGCCGACAGTTCGGTCGAGCTGACGAAGCTCGTCGATTCGACGATGACGCCGGAGCCGAAGCTGGAGCTCGCGCCGCTAGCGAAGCCGGAGCCTTTGATCGCGACCGTCTGTTTGCTGGCGCCCTGGCTGCGCGAGCTCGGGTTGGTCGATTCGACGTTGGGTGGGACGTTGATCGTGAAGGCGTTCGCGAGCGAGCCCGTGCCCTGATCGGGGTTGGTCACTGTGACGGTGCGCGGCCCTGTGCTCGCGCTCGCTTCGATCGTGATGTTGGCCGTCAGTTCGGTCGAGGATTTGAAGGTTGTCGAGTTGACCGTGACGCCCGCGCCGAACGACGAGCCGGCGCCGTTGACGAAGCCGGAGCCTTTGATCGCGACCGTCTGGCTGCTCGCGCCCTGACCGCGCGAGCTGGGGCTCGTGCTCGTGATCGTCGGCGCGGCGTTTACGGCGAACGCAAAGTTGGCGGTCGCGCTCGTCCCGTCGGGGTCGGTGACGGTCACGTTTCGTGACCCGACCGTCGCGTTCGAGGCGATCGTCACGTTGGCCGTGACTTCGGTCGTGCTGACGAAGCTCGTCGAGTTGACCGTTATCCCGCTCCCGGAGAACGAGGCCGCGAGGCCGGCGCCGCTCTCGAAGTGCGAGCCGGTGATCGTGATCGTCTGATTGCTCGCGCCCTGGCCGCGCGAGCTGGGGCTCGTGCCAGTCACGGTCGGCGCCGAGTTCACGGTGAACGCGCTGGACTGCGAGTCCGTGCCCGTGTCGGGGTTGGTCACGGTCACCGTGCGGCTCCCCGTGCTCGCAAAGGATTCGATCGAGATTTTCGCTTTGAGTTCCGTCGAGCTGACGAAGCTGGTCGATTCGACGGTGACTCCGGAGCCGAACGACGAGCTCGCGCCACTCGCGAAGCCGGTTCCTTTGATGACGACGGTCTCGCTGCCGCCCCTGTTCGCGGAGCTCGGGCTGGCCGATTCGACGTTCGGCGCGGCGTTCACCGTGAACGCGCCCGCGAGCGAGCCCACACCCAGATCCGGGTTGGTCACGGTCACGGCGCGTGCGCCGACCGTGGCCCCGCTTTCGACCGTGATGTTGGCGGTCAGTTCGGTCGAGGATTTGAAAGTCGTCGAGTTGACGGTGACGCCCGCGCCGAACGATGAGCTGGCGCCGCTGACGAAGCCCGAGCCTTTGATCGCCACCGTCTGGTTGCTCGCGCCCTGGGCGCGCGAGCTCGGGCTGGTCGATTCGACCGTGGGCGCGGCGTTGACGGTGAAGGCGCTCGCTGCCGACGCTCCGCCGTCCCCGTTCGTCACCGTGACCGTGCGAAGGCCGGTGCTCGCGCCGGATTCGATCGTGATGTTGGCCGTCAGTTCGGTCGAGGATTTGAACGTCGTCGAGTTGACGGTGATCCCGGCGCCGAACGACGAGCTGGCGCCGCTGACGAAGCCTTTGCCTTTGATCGTGACCGTCTGGCTGCTCGCGCCTTGGCCACGCGAGCTCGGGCTGGTCGATTCGACGGTCGGCCCTGCATCGACCGTGAAGATGCCTGCTCCCGTGGCGGTGCCGGAGTCGGGGTTGGTTACGGTGACGTTGCGTGCAGCCGGGGGTCGCGGTGCTCGCGACGGTGATGTTGGCCGTCAGTTCGGTCGAGGATTTGAAGATCGTGGAGTTGACCGTGATGCCCGCGCCGGAGAACGTCGCCGAGGCGCCGCTCTGGAAGTGCGAGCCCGTGATCGTGATCGTTTGAGCGCTCGCGCCCTGGCCGCGCGAGCTGGGGCTCGCGGATACGACGGTCGGGCTCGAGATCGTCGTCACTTCTTTCGCGCTGCTCGTCGCGATCCACGACCTCCACACGGCCGTGACCGTGTAGCTGTGCTTGCCCGGCGGTACGCCTGTGTCGGTGCAGCTCGTCGCCGGTGGAGGGAGACGACGATGTCGGACAGCTGCCGCTCGCAGCCCCTCCGTCACGGCTGACGTAGTACTTGACCGCTCCCGACCCGGGGGCCGCAACGCTCGACCAGCTGAGGCTGGCCGATTCTGCGCCACCGGTGGCGCTCGAGATCGAAGGAGCCGACAGCGTGCCGACACTGCCGCTTGCGCTGCCGCTTCCGTGGGTGGCCCAGAAGGCGAACGCGCCCACGGCGACGGCGAGAACGATTGCGAGCGTGGCCGCCGTCAGGCGCCTGCCGCCCTTGAGAAGCTGCAACGAGGGTCTCATGAGTGCGCGCTCCCGCTGTAGGTGAACGTGAATGACGCGTTCTTGCAGGCGTCCTGGTTGGTGGGCAGGTCGCGCATCAGAACGACCGGCGCGCTTACCGTCCCGGTGGGAAGTTCGAGGTGCCCGTTGGCCGGGATCGCGAGCGGGTTCGAGCTGGAGATGTTGGGCTGGGCGAGCTGCAGGTTGGCGGGTCCTTCACACCCTGCCTTGCTGCTTGCGGCGGCGACGCTGACGGTCAGCGAGGTGACTTCGATCGCAACGTTGTTGGGGTTCGTGACCGTGATCGCGAGCGGCCGGGAGAGCCCCGGGGCGAGCGGACCGGACGCGTTGCCGGTGACGGTGAACGGTTTGCCGCTGGATTCGACGGTCTTGGCGATCGTCCACGAGTAGCCCGCCGCGGCGCTGGTGTTGCCGACCGCGTCGACTGCCTCGACTTCGAAGCGGTGCGAGCCGAGCGCCAGCGACGCGTAGGACTGCGGGCTCGAGCAGGCCGAGAAGCGGGCGCCGTCGCGGCGGCATTGGAAGCGGGCGCCGTGTTCGCCGTCGCCGAAGCTGAACGTCGCCGACTTGGCGGCCGTCGTGGGTTCCGGTCCGGCCGTGATCGTCGGGAGCGGCGGTGGCGTCGTGTCGACGGTGAAGCTGGCGCTCGCCTGAGCCGCCGCGGACGTCGTGTTGCCGGCGGCGTCGACCGCGCGTACGTGGATCGTGTAGGTGCCGTCGGGCGGTAGGCGCAGCGAGTAGGACCAGCGCGGGTTGCGGTCGCTGCCCGAACTCGCCACGGAGCCGAAGTACTCGCTCGTGCGGTTGAAGGCGCCGCCATCCCACCAGTTGCCGCCGTTGCGCTGGATCGACAGCAGCACGGTCCTCACGCCATCGGCGTCGCTGGCGCTGCCGCACAGCGAGGCGTGTCCGGGGCAGTGCGCGCCCCAGTCGGCGGCCGCGAGCGTCAGCCCGGTGGAGGGATAGGAGATCGAAGTCGTCGGCGCAACGGTGTCGACGGTCCACGTGAAGGTGCTTGCCGAGCCCGTCTTGCTGCCCGCGAGCGCGCGCACCTTGAAGGTGTGCGAGCCCTGCGCGAGCGGACCGGCATACGTGAGGCCGCTCGCGGGGCACGAGCTGAACGACGCGCCGTCGAGCTGGCACTGGTAGCTGACGCCGGCCTGGGCGTCGGCGTATGCGAAGTGGGCCGAGGCCTGGTTGGACGGGTCGCCCGGGCGCGCGGTGATCGTCGGCGCCGGTGGAGTGGGCGGGGTCGGTGGCGCCGGCGGGGCGAAGGCGCCCGCCGCGGCCAGCGATACGCCGGCGATGAGCAGGAGCGTGAGCGAGGCGAGCAGCATCAGCGCGCGTCGCTTGTGGCCGCTGCCGGCGCCGGACTCGACGGCGGCGCTGTCGGCCTCCCGTCGGTCACGCTTGTCGTTGAAGTTGATACGCCGCATTTCGGTGACTGCTCGCTCTCCTGGTCAAGTGGAAGATCTGCGCCGGCGCCAGGCCGGCTGGGAAATGTGGAGGGGGAGCGTCCGTGCTCCCCCTCCACTGCCCCCATCGCTAGCTCGTCAGAGCGAGCGAGATCGTGGCGCCCTCGCAGGCGGTCTGGTTTTCGGCGGTGTCGGCCATCGAGATCGACCCGTTTTTCCCGAGCGAGACGCCCGAGCTGTTGGCGGGGATGACCTGGTTCTCAGCCGTGTCGCCGATCGTGAAGTCGGACGCCTTGCAACCTGCGTTGGCGTGTGCTTCGTCGATCGAGACGACGGCGTGGACGGTGCCGACCTGCAGGCTGGACGAGCCGGCGTTGTCGGCCGTGTAGGTGACCGGCGAGCTTCCGCCCGGGGTCAGCTGGCCGGTGATCGTGCCGTGAAGCACGAGCGTGCCATTGCTTTCGGCGACCGCGCCAGAGCCGCTGCCCGAGCCGGTGGTCGTCCAATATGCGATCGCGATGCCGGCGACGGCCAGAACGGCCACGGCACCCAACACGATCGCGGTGCGCTTTTTGACTAGTTTGCGGAACACAGAACGCTCCTCCTTGGGGTTCGTTTGCCTTGCGGTGGAGCGAGGTGCTCCATGTGTCCGGCATGGTGCAGTGCGCCGGCCTGCAGATCGCCGGAACTTCGGCTAGTCCTACCTGGACCTTCTTCCAGGACGGCCGGCCGATCCGGCACGCCGCGGAGCTCCCCGCGTCGCATCTAGACGAAGGTGGAGTTGGCGGGCTGCGCCTGTGCAGGCATGCTCTTGCACATGGAGCAGGACGGAGACCAGCCACAACCGTCGGGCCCGGGCCAGCAGGGCGCCAGAGTGCTACGCCTACGACCGCTGCGCGTGCTGATCCTGTCTACCGATCACCGCTTCCGCGCAGTGATGACGATGCTGATCACCCGTCGCGGGTGCTCTGCGTTCAGCGTGACCGGGCCCGCAGCACTTGCCGAGACGCTCGTGCGCGAGCGCATCGACGTGCTCCTGGTGGACGGAGTGGAGTTGCTTAGGGACGCCACGCTCGATGTCGAGCGGACCGACGCAGCGGCGCCGCCGATTGGCGTCGTGCTGGTGGGAGAGCCGGAGCAATCGGCCAGCACGGCACTACGCTCGTTGACCAAGTGGGGCGCCTTCGGCGAGCTGTTCGCGGCGATCGTCGCCGCCGATCGAGCACGTTCGCGGCCTCCTGCGACGGCTCCCGTGCCCGCGCTGCGCGAGATTCGCGCTCGTCGGCTCGGTTGAGCTTGCTCGCCGCGCTGCCGATATCAAGGTACGCCCGAGGGGCGCCCGCATGTCGGCTACGGAGATGCAGAACAGCGCACACAGTGCGTCCGCGCACGCGCTCGACCGCGTCGAGCGCGTGTTCGCCGAGCGCGGTCTGATCCCGGCGGACGAGTCGCGCGACCGCGCGCGGCGGCTTGCGCTGGAGTCGCTGGCGGGCTTCGAGCGCCCGCGCGAGGCTTCACAGGCGTCGAGGCTGGCGCTCGCGTGCCGGCTGTTCGAAGCGGTCGCCAGCGAGCTGGCATCAGACCCAGGCGGGCTGGGCGATCTGCTCGAGCGACTGCAGCCGGAGCTGGGCGTCTCGGCCGAGGCGCTGGCGCGCGCGCTGCTGTCGCTGCCTGGACCCGGCGCTCAGCCGCCGGCCGCAGCGGTGCAGACCACCCTTGGCCTGCTCGTCGGGATCGGCCCGATGCGCGGCGCGTCGCTGTGGCGACGCGATCGAGCCGGTGGAGCGCAGTGCGTCCACGACGCCGGCTTCGGCGCGCGATCGGATGCCGCTCGCGCGCTGGCGCTACGTCTTCTGGCGGGAGAGCGCTCCCAGGGCGGCTCGCGTGCAGAGCTGCTCGGGCTCGCGATCGAGCGCCCAGGCGACGCCGCGACGGGGGCGCTGGTCGCCCACGTCGACGCGGGGTGCCGCGACACGGCACGGGCCAGGGTGCGCTTGGTCGTACCGGCTCTAGCGAGCGCGCTCGAGCGCGACGCGCTGATGGCGCGCAACGCGAGCGACGAGCGGGCGCTCGTCGCAGGCGGCGAGCGCCGGTTGATTCGTCTCGGCTTCGACCTGCACGACGGTCCCCTGCAGGAGCTGCTGCTGCTCGCCGAGGACCTGCGTCTGTTTCGCGAGCAGCTGGCCCATGTGCTCGCGGACGAGCGTGAGCAGGCGCTGCTGCAGCGGGCGCCTCGACGATCTCGACGCCCGGCTGATCGCGCTGGAGGGTGGGCTGCGCCGAATCTCCACGTCGGTGCACGCCAGCGTGCAGATAGACCGTCCGTTCGAGGAGGCCCTGCGCGACGTGCTCGGCGCGTTCGAGGCCCGGGCTGGGATCACGCCGGCCCTCGCGCTACAGGGCGAGTCGAGCGGCCTGTCGCCGTCGCAGCGCATCGCTCTGCTGAGCGTCGTAGGCGAGGCGCTCAACAACGTAAGGGAGCACGGCCGCACCGCGACCACGGTTCGCGTCGAGATCGAGTTCACGCCGGCCGGCGTCAGCGCGCGCGTGCTCGACGACGGCTGCGGCTTCGACGTCGAGGCTGCGCTGGTGAACGCTGCCCGTCGCGGGCGCATGGGCCTGGCCGGCATTCACGAGCGGATACGCCTGCTCGGCGGAAGCTGCGTCGTCGAGAGCAGCACCGGTGGGCCAACCGCCGTGACGTTGACGCTGCCGCGCTGGGAACCGCTCGCGCAGGCGCCCGACACCGCCATCGGCTGAGTCCGACGGCCAGCCGGCGCTCGCGGCAACGATCAGCCGGTACCGGCGGCCACGTTTAGCCGGCGCTGGCGACCACGATCAGCCGGCGCTGGCGACGAGCCCGTGCTCGTAGGCGTAGCGCACGGCGCCGCTGCGATTGGACACGCCGAGCTTGCGATAGATGTTGGTGAGGTGGAACTTGACGGTGTGCTCGCTGACCCACAGCTCGGAGCTGATCGCCTTGGTCGTGAGCCCGGCGGCGACGGACGCGAGAATCGTGAGCTCGCGCTCGGTCAGCTCGGGCCGATCGGCATCCTCGCCGGCACCCTGGCCGGTGTCGCTGGGCGCCTGGAACAGCGTGTAGCCGGCGGCGACCTGGCGCAACAGCGCTGGGATGTCGACCGAGCTGACGCTCTTGATCACATACGCACTGGCGCCTGCCTTTTCTGCCGACTCGATCGACGGCCGGTCCTCGCAGGCCGACAGCACCACCGCCTTGACCTTGGGCGAGGACTGCTTGATCTCCTTGATGCACTCGATCCCGTCGAGACCCGGCATGCGCAGGTCGAGCAGGACGACGTCCGGGCGCCGGCGCTCGACGAGCGGCAGCACCTCGCTGCCCGAGCGCGCCTCGCCCACGACCTCGATGTCGTCGCAGGCTTCTAGCGCCCGGCGCAGTCCCTGCAGTATCAACGGGTGGTCGTCGGCGACGAGCACCTTCAAGACCTGCTCCATGCCAGCTCCTGTCGTGTGTTTTCGGCCACGATCAGCATCGGACGGCCCGGTGCCAGACTCAAGCGCTCAGGCGCCACAACGGACGGCTTCCCGCGTATCGCGCCGGCGCCCTCCCCTCGCATACCACGACCAAGCCGACCGTCGAGCGAGGGCTAGCAAACAGGCTGCGCGCTAGTCGTGACTGTGCGTCTCGCCCGCGGCGGCCGGCGGGCGCGACTCCTCGGCCAGCGAGGTGATCGTCAGCGATCCGCGCGCCGAGGACTCGAGCACGTCGGTGGCCTCCTCGAGCGAGCGCGCGTACAGCTCGACGAGCAGGTGCACGATGATGCGCGAGTCGTCCTCGTGCTTGTGGAAGCGCACGTGCGTGAAGAACTCGCGAACGCCGTGATCGCCGAACGCGGCGTATGACAGTGCGTCGCCGGCCTCGGGCCCGGAGCAGCTCTCGACCTCGTCCGCGTCGACCTCGACGGTGCACGACGCGACCCATGGCGTTCCCGCGATCATGCGTTCCCAGCGATCCTCGATCGGCTCTACTCGGCTGTTGTTGAAGCCGAGATGCGGCTGGTCGTGCATGCAGTCCAGGCACTGCACGACCGCCTCCTGCAGCTCGTCGATCACTTCCGCACGCTCGCCCGTGTCCGGATCGATCTTGTGGATGCCCTCGTAGTGGACTTGCACCTCTAGATCCTGTGACCAGCAGCGATAGCAGCGAAGCCAGCTGCGTGCACCCGTGCCCGGTGTGGAGCTCTCCATGCGCGCATTGTAGGGCGGTGGCTGGCTGCGCTCCCCGGCCGAACGTTGCGTGGCGGCCACGCTCAACGACGCTTGCTCGCGTGGCGGCGCTTGCGCTTCGCTTTGCCCTTCGCCTTCAGGTAGAAGGTCTGCACGGTCGCCCCGCCGCCGAGCTTCGACCGGTACGTCAGCCTCGTCGTCAGCGCAACGCTCCTGCCCCTCGCAAGCGCCCTCTTGACGCTCGACGATGGAGTAACCGTGATCTTCACGGCGATCCCGGCCGGCGCGCTCGCGGAGGCGCTGCCCGACACGGTGGTGCTCGGGCGGCATCTGCCGCGGATCCGAACCTGGTCGCGCTTGCACCTGCTTCGCTTGGCCACACTCGCCGCCGCTCGCGAGATCGCCGCCGTCGGCACAGTCACACGTACGACGGCGCTGCCGGCTTGCAGCGGCACGATCACGATCGTGACGACGCCGCCGGCGCTGACCTGGACGCTTCGCACCCGGTACCTGCTGCTGGGCGTCGGAGCCGCCGACGTCCACACGATGCTGGCCGTGGCGGTCGGGTCACGAGGGGCCAGCGTGCCGGTTCCGGCCAGGTCGAGGTAGGTCTGCATCGTGTCGGTTCCCGCGGCTGTGCCGACGTAGCCGATCGTGGCCATGCCCGCGGCGTTCGTCAGCACGCTCCCGAGTTTTGGGTTCGTCGGGCCGATCGAGTACACGATCGGCCGGTTCGCGTATGGAGCGCCCGTGCTGTCGGCGGCCGTTACCAGGACCGTCGCGCTCTGCCCGACCGTGTGTGTCTGAGCGGCCGGCTGAATGCTCAGGCCGTTTGCAATTTGAGCGCGGTTGACGATCGAGTAGGTCGCTCGTTCTCCCGGGTTCAGCGGCGTGCCCAGGTGGTCGTCCCAGCTCACTCCGGCGCCGTTGTCGATCAGGTTCGGGTCGACGTCGTCGTTGAACACGGGCGATTCGCTCGTGGCGTGGCGGACGGCCGCCCAGATGCCCCCGTCGGCGGGGCTCGTCACCGAACAGCGTCCTTCCGGTTCGGGCACGACGTTCCAGCACCCGGCCTCGTAGTTCGACCACGGTGGCGAAGGCGAGGCCGCTTCGCGGAAGCCGCCGAGCACGCCGGTCGTTTCGTTCTGGTCGCCGACGAAGCGTGGTGGCCCGGCGATCAGCAGCCCGGCCCCGAAGTCGCTGTTGCCGGTCAGCAGGTTGCCGGCATAGATCGCGTGGAATCGCAACGGCATCGCGGGCGCCGGGCTCAGCTGCTGCGAGAGCGGCTGGCCGGTGATGTTCTCGACGTTGAACGTCGAGGTGAATTCGGGTTGGCCGTTGACGTAGCTGGTGACCTCTTCGACGAGCGCGTAGTCGCCTTCCTGGGTCTTCGACGGATCGCTGACCTTGAACGTAGTGATCAGCTGATACGGGTTCGACGCGGTGCCCGATCCGCTCGGGGTTCCCTGCGAGACCGGGGTGTACTGCGCGGTCAGGCCGGGCCCCTTGACGCCTTCGAAGCCGAACACCCGCTTCTGCACGGACGCCGGATTGCCCGTTTCGGGAAAGCCAAGGAAGAACCCGCAGTCGCCGATCGCTCCTTCGGCGGGGAAGAAGTTGTTGCCGATTCCCGCATAGCTGGACTGGCACTGGCCCACGGCCCCCACCGACACGCTCAGCGGAGCTCCGGGCAGCGTGACGACCGTCGCTGCGCCCGCGCTCGCGGCGGCCATGCCGAGCGCGGCGGCGATCGCGACTACGAGCGCAGCGGCTCGCCTAGCCAAACGTGAACGCATATCCGGTGACACCAGGTGCAAAGCGTAGGCTCAGGCGATGGCGTTCGTCGTGCGCGAGCGAGACGAGCGTGTACAGGCGCTGACCGCGGACGGTCGCGACCCCGTCGTGCACGTCCGCGCCCGCCTCGCCGGCCGGGATCGGATGGCCGTCGAGCAGCACCTGCACGGGGCGCGGCCGTTCGCCCGCCGAGCTGAGCACGAGGTACACGTCCTTGGCCTGGAACTCGAGGTCGATCCCGGCGTTCGACGTCGCTTCTGCGGGCTGCGCACCGATGTTCCATGTTCCGCTGAAGGCGAACTCGTTGAGCGCCAGCGACCCGGTTGCCGGTGGGCCGTAGTCGTGCACACCGGAGCGAGGAGCCTGCAGCCAGCCTTCCGCGCGCTCGGTCCCCAGGTAGGTCTCGGGCGTCGCAACTTCGCTGGGGACGACCACGCCGGTCGGATGACTCATGCCGCCCACCTGGCTGCCGGCTTCGGCGAGCAGCGCGCGGATCGCCGTTTCGGTCTTGTCGTAGTCGCCCTCGCCGAACGTCGCATAGCGGATCTTGCCGGTCGAGTCGATCAGGTAGTCGGCCGGCCAGTACTCGTTTCCATAGGCGTTCCAGGTGCCCATGTCGTTGTCCTGGACCACGGGGTAGCGCAGGCCGAACTGCTTGATCGCGTTGGCCACGTTGGCGGCGTCGTGCTCGAAGGCGAACTCAGGGGTCTCCACGCCGACGATCGTGAGGCCGTCGTGACGGTAGGCCGCGTCCCACGCCTTCAGGTACGGCAGCGTGCGGATGCAGTTGATGCATGTATAGGTCCAGAAGTCGAGCAGCACCACGCGACCGCGCAGCGCGGCGAGCGTCAGCGGACGCATGCCCGGCGTGTTGAACCAGTCCTGCGTTTCCATGAATTCGGGCGCAGAACCGATGTCCGGGAGCCCGCGCGCGGTCGCGAGCAGCGTCGCCTGACTTGCGTTTGCGGGCGCCGCCTTCACGCTCGACGCCGACCCGCCGCACGCGGAGGAGCCGTTCGCGAGCTTGAACTTCGACTTGTGCCCGCTGATTTCGTGCAGATGGCTGGTCACGGTTTCCGAGCACTCCAGCGACGCGGTCAGGTTGACATCGGGGATGTGCTGTGCGACGAACTGGTCGAAGTTGACGTCGAGGTTGGTGATGATCGCGACGGCCGTGAGGATCATGATCACGCCTAGCGCGCGTTGCAGCAGCGGGCCGCGACCGGCGCTCCTGACCCGGTCGAACACGCGGCGGCCGCCCAGCGTCAGCGCCAACAGCACGAGCGCAGAGCCGAACGCGTAGGCGAGCGCGATCGCGATCGTTTTGCCGGTCGCTGCGCTGACGGAGATCACCGCCGCGAGGATCGGGCTCGCGCAGGGCGTGTACACGAAGCCGAGCGCGCCGCCGACGAGCAGCCCGGACAGGAACCCGTCGCCGCGCGTGCGTGGGCCGAAGCGGGCCAGGCGCGACAGCGGCGCCTCGATTCGGTCGGCGATCTTCGGCGCCAGTAGGGCGAGGCCGAAAACGAGCAGAACGACGATCGCCACGTCGCGCAGGGGATCGCTGCCGAGGCCGACGCCGTCCACCACGCTCGCAACACCGACGATCGTGATGGTGAAGGTCACCGACAGGCCGAGCACGATGCCGAGCGGACGCCGGCGCCCGCCCACCCCACCGGCCGACAGCAGTGCCGGCAGGACCGGCAGCACGCAAGGCGAGAGGGCGGTGCCCGCGCCCGCGAGCACCGCGAAGCCGAGTAGCACGAGCATCACGAAAAGCGTACGTGCGCTGGGCCTCCCGGGCGCCGCTTGCGACTGGCAGCGTCGCCTCGTCGTCGCTCTTCGCGAGCGGCCCGTCGTGCCAGCGGGCGCCCCGCGCCGCTCAGTGGCGCAGCATCACGTACACGGTCGTAAGCGCGACCGCGATCTGGCCGAACGCGAGCGCCGTGCCCAGGTTGATCGCGCCGAGCGCGCCGGCGAGCGCGCTGGCGAGCACGAATGCGGCGAAGATCAGCGCCACGTCGCGAGCCGTGCCGAAGCGTCTGCGCGGCGGCGCCGCCGGGGGCTCGTGCCGCTGCGAGCTCGTTGGCCTGCGCGCGGGGCCGCGGGCCGGCTTCTCGGGAGGGGGGGTGGACTCGCTCATGCCTCGCTCGCTCCCCGCTCGAGCGCCGCCACGAGCGCGGCCGTGTCGAGGTCCACCTGCTGCTGCTCGAGCAGCCGCTCGGCCGCGCGACGCCCCCCCAGCGCTCGCAGCCCGCGCTCGCCGTGCTCGTGCCCGTAGTCGGCCAGCGCCTGTGCTCGCCGCGCGCGCAGACGCCGCTCGGCGAGGTCATCGCCGTCGCGGTGCTCGCGCAGGGTGGCGACGAGCTCGTCGACCCCTTGCGGGGGCGCCAGCGACGACACCGCGACGACGCGCGTCGAGGAGCCGAGCGAGCGCAGCGCCGCGCTCACGTCGCGTCGCGTGCGCATCGCGATCTGGCCGAGGTCGGCCTTGGTGACGACGAGCACGTCGGGGATCTCCATGATTCCCGACTTCAGGAACTGCAGCACGTCGCCGCTGCCGGGCTGCACGACGACGACGACCGTGTCGGCGACGTCGGCCACCTCGGTCTCGGCCTGGCCGACGCCGACGGTCTCGATCACGACGATGTCGAACGCCGCCGCGAGCGCGTGCGCAGCCGAGCGCGTGGCCCAGGCGAGGCCGCCGAGACGCTCGCCCGCCGACGTCGAGCGGATGAACACCTGCTTGTCGCCGGGGTCGAACTCGATGCGTGCCCGATCGCCGAGCAGCGAGCCGCCCGAACGCCGCGAGCTCGGATCGACGGCGAGCATCGCGACCGCCTGGCCTTCGTCGCGCCAGGCTCGCAGCAGCGCGGACAGAAGCGTCGACTTGCCGGCCCCCGGCGGGCCGGTCACGCCGATCACGTGTCCCGCGGCCTCGCCTCCCAGCGCCGCCGGGGATACCTCGCGCAGCAGCGCTGCCGCCTCTCGGCGATCCTCTGCGGTCGTGCTCTCGAGCAGGTTGAGAGTGGCCGGTGCGGCCGCGAGGTCGTGCGCGCGCAGGCGGGCGCCGAGAGCGGCGCCGACCCCGTGGGCACCCAGACCGGAGGGACCCACCCCTTCGGGGCGTGTGCCCGTCGGCCGCGCTGCCTCGCTCACGCCGTGCCGTTGGCGGAGGCGGCGCTGGCAGCGACGGGCACCGCGTCCTCGGCGTCGAGCAGCTCGACGATGTCGCGCATGATGCGCGTGATGTCGAAGTCCTTCGGCGTGTACACGGCCGCGACGCCCGCCTGGCGCAGGGCCTCGACGTCCTGCTCGGGGATGATCCCACCGACGACGACGGGCGCGTTCACGCCGGCGTCGCGCAGGGCCTCGATCACCGCCGGTATCAGCTCGCGGTGCGAGCCCGACAGGATCGATAGACCGATCACGTGTACGCCCTCCTGCAGCGCCGACGCGGCGATCTGCGCCGGCGTCAGCCTGATGCCCTCGTAGACGACGTCCATGCCCGCGTCGCGGGCGCGCACGGCGATCTGCTCGGCGCCGTTTGAGTGACCGTCGAGCCCCGGCTTGCCGACGAGGATCTTCGGCCGGCGGCCGAGCTTCTCCTGCAGCCGGCCGACCTGTTCACGCAGCTCGCTGAGCTCCTCGTCTGCCGGGGCCGCCGCGGCCTCGCCTACGCCGGTCGGCGCGCGGTAGCTACCGAACACCTCGCGCAGCGTGCTCGACCACTCGCCCGTCGTCGCGCCCGCGCGTGCGGCGGCGATCGTCGCGACCATCAGGTTCTGCTCGCCGTCGGGCGCGGCGGCGGCCTCGGCGAGCTGCGCGAGCGCGGCGTCGACCGGAGCCTGCTCGCGCGCGGCGCGCCAGCGCCGCACGTCCTCGATCTGCTCTGCTTCGACGGCCGGATCGACGACCAGGATGCCGCCCTCGGCGTCGGCGGTCAGCGGCGAGTCCTCGGTCTCGGTGAAGCGGTTCTGCCCGACGACCACCTGCTCGCCGGACTCGATCCTGCGGATGCGCTCGCGGTGCGAGTCGACGAGCGCGCCCTTCATGTAGGCGACGGCCTCGACGGCACCGCCGTGCTCTGCGACGACCGCCATCTCCGCTCGCGCCCCCTCGAGCAGCTCGCTGACGAGCCCGTCCATCACGAGCGAGCCCTCGAAGATGTCGGGGTACTCGAGGATGTCGGTCTCGTAGGCGAGCACCTGCTGGATGCGTAGCGACCACTGCTGGTCCCACGGGCGTGGCAGCCCGAGCGCCTCGTTCCACGCCGGCAGCTGGATCGCACGCGCGCGCGCGTCGCGCCCGAGCGTGACCGCCAGCGCCTCGAGCACGATGCGCTGCACGTTGTTCTCCGGTTGCGCCTCGGTCAGTCCCAGCGAGTTGACCTGAACGCCATAGCGAAAGCGCAGACGACGCGAGTCCTGCACGCCGTAGCGCTCGCGGCCGAGCTCCTCCCACAGCGTCGACATCGCGCGCAGCTTGGCGTGCTCCTCGACGAAGCGGACGCCCGCGTTGACGAAGAAGGAGATGCGCCCAAAGACCTGTTCCATCAACTCCTGCGCCTCCGGGCCGCCGCCCTGATGAGCCCTGTCGACGCGCTCGCGCGCCGCGTCCAGCACGGCGATCGCGTTGCTCATCGCGTAGGCGATCTCCTGCACGGGGGTGGCGCCGGCCTCCTGCAGGTGGTAGGAGCAGATGTTGATCGGGTTCCACTTGGGCACGTGCTCGACGGTGTAGGCGATCATGTCCGCGATCAGCCGCATCGAGGCGGCTGGAGGGAACGCGTAGGTGCCGCGCGCCAGGAACTCCTTGATGATGTCGTTCTGCGTGGTGCCCTGCAGCGCCTGCTGGCGCCACGCCCTGCTCCTCGGCGACGACGATGTACAGCGCCAGCAGCCAGGCGGCCGTCGCATTGATCGTCATCGACGTGTTCATCTCGTCCAGCGGGATGCCGTCCATCAGCGCCGCCATGTCGCCACGGTGCGAGATCGGCACTCCGACCTTGCCAACCTCGCCGCGCGAGAGCTCGTCGTCGGGGTCGTAACCGGTCTGCGTCGGCAAGTCGAAGGCGACCGACAGGCCAGTCTGTCCCTTTGCCAGATTGCGCCGGTACAGCTCGTTGGACGCCTTCGCGGTCGAGTGGCCGGCGTACGTGCGCATCATCCACGGCCGGTCGCGCTCGGGCAGTCGCGCAGCGTGATCCTCGCTCATGCAGCAATTGTACGGTTGCGCCTCGCTCATTATCCTGTCGTTCGTGAGCGAGACCGTCGAGCTGCCGCGCGCGGGGACACCAGGCAGTGGGCTGGACAGCTCTTGGAGGGTGATCGTGCGCAACGACAACCACAACACGTTCGAGCACGTGGCGCGTACGCTCGCGCGCTTCATTCCGGGCATCACGCTCCCGCGCGGCCACGAGATCGCCAACGTGATCCACAGCGCCGGCCAGGCGATCGTCTACACCGGCATGCAGGAGACCGCCGAGCACTACTGGGAGCAGCTCAAGGGCGCGGGCCTGACGATGGCCCCCCTCGAGCAGGGCTGAGACGGCGCTGGACGCGGCGCGGGCCGTTGTCCTCGGTCGCTCGCGTACCGAAGCGGGAGACACTCGCTTCGCTCGCATCCCCGTGTTCGGCCAGCACGCCACGCTCCCTGCGTCCTAGGCCCGCTTGGTCCACCGCCGTCTTTGACGGCGGGCCCTCTTAGGCGCTCTCGCCCTCGACGATGCCGTGCGGCGCTGGGCCGTCGGCGCGGCCGTTGCCGCGGCCGTTGCCGGTCGGGCCGATCTCGCTGAGGATCTCGCCCGCGGCGGTTCTGTCCCACCAGCCGTACACCACCGGGATCTGGTACCAGCTCTGGTGCACGGCGCGAAAGTGCGTCATCTCCGGGCCGTACCAGTAGCGCTCCCACTGCAGGTGCTCCTCGAAGCTCGCGAGCTGCTGGAACTTGTAGCGGTCATCGCGCGCGCGGTACACGTCGTACGACGTGGCCCCGTAACGCAGCGCCGTGGCCGCCACCTCGCCCAGCGCCTCCTCGAAGGCGTCCGCGCGAAAGCCCGTGGCGTACCACGGCACGATCACGGTGCCGGACATCAGGCGCCGACCTCCGCGCGGATCGCGCCGGGGCCGTCGGCGGTCTTGCCCTCGCCCTCGCGCTCCGCGCCGACGAGGATCGAGATCTTGCCGAGATGCTTGTTTTCGAGCATCAGCTGGTGCGCTTCGGCGACGCCCTCGAAGCCGAGCGTGCGCCACAGCACGGGGCGGATCTGGCCGCTCTCGATCAGCTCGTTGGCCTTCATGCACTCATACGCGTTGGCGAAGTGCGAGCCGAGGATCTCCTTCTGGCGCATCCACAGGTAGGCGCACGTTGAAGTCGAGGTCGATACCGGTTGTGCCCGCGCAGATGACGATTTTGCCGAACGTCTTGGCGGTGAACACCGACGTCGGGAAGGTCGCTTTGCCGACGTGCTCGAAGACGATGTCGGGGGCGTCGCCGAGGATCTCCTTGACGCGCTTGGCGAAGCCGCGCGAGACCTTGAAGCGCGCCTTCTCCTCCTCGGGCGTCTCTCCGCCCTTGCGCATCATCCCGGCGAACTCGCCGCGGTCGATGTAGTCGACGGCGCCGAGCCGCTTGACGAGCTCGCCCTTCTCGGCGGAGGAGACGACGCCGACGCAGTGGGCGCCGGCGGCGGCGCAGAGCTGCGTGGCGAACACGCCGAGACCGCCGGCGGCGCCCCAGATCAGCACGTTTGCGCCCGGCCTGCATCTTGCAGCGTGTGATCAGCATGCGGTAGGCGGTGAAGTAGACGAGCCCGTAGGAGGCGGCCTCCTCCCAGGTCAGCGCCTGCGGGCTTGGGCAGCAGCTGCTGCGCCTGCACCTTGGTGAACTGCGCGAACGAGCCCCACGTCGTCTCATAGCCCCAGATCTTCTGCGAGGGGGCGGCCATCGGATCGAGGCCGTGCACCTCGGGATCCTCGTAGGAGGCCTGGTTGCAGTGCACGACGACCTCGTCGCCGGGCTTCCAGCGCGTCACGCCGGCGCCGACCTTCCAGACGACCCCGGAGGCGTCGGAGCCGCCGATGTGGTGCCCGAACTCGGGATGGTCGCCGTACTTCATCACCGACACGGGCTTGCCGAGCGCCGCCCACACGTTGTTGTAGTTGACGCCCGCCGCCATCACGCGCACGATCACCTCGAAGGCGCCCGGCTCGGGAACCTCGATCTCCTCGATCTGGAAGGCGTCCTTGGGTTCGCCGAAGCGCTCCTCGCGGATCACCCAGGCGGCCATCGTCTTGGGCAGCTCGCCGGGCTCGGTGCTGACGTCGGATACTTGTTGCAGGTCGATTGCCACGTGCGCTTGGACCTCGTGTGTTGGGGACGGTGCGCAGCCAATCCTACCCCGCGGATCGCTGCGGGAGTGCACGCCCCTGGCGGGCGTCGGCGTCAGGCGGGATCGTCTCCGGCTCGCGAACTCGCCCCGGCGATTCCGCCTCGCGCGTCGCCGACGGCTGCGCGACGGCCGGCTGATCCCGCGTCTGCGCGAGGTCCGGCGTCGCTCGGACCCGGCCTGCGCCTGCTCGTCTGGGCGGCGCCTGATGAGCGTCCACCGCGGCGAGCGCGCCGAGCAGGGCGACGCCGGAGCCGAGCAGCAGGCCGTAGTGCAGCGCGTAGACGAACGCCTGCTGGCCGCGTCGATGACCCGGCCGGAACGCCGTGCTGGACGCCGCCCGAGCCGAGGCCGCCCGCGAGGCGCGCGCGCGCCGAGTCGGGCAAGCTGCGGGAGCAGCTGGTCGATCTTCGAGCGCCCGAGCGTCGCGACGAGCGCGCCGAGGATCGGCCACGCCGAACGTGCCGCCGACCATGCGGTTCATCGAGAGGATGCCCGAGGCGACGCCGGCCTTGGTGCGGTCGACGGCGTTCATCGCGGCCAGGCTCATCGGCGACATCACGAAGCCCATGCCGACGCCCATCAGCATGAAGCCGGGCAGCAGCGCGCCGTAGCCGCTGGAGACCGTCAGATGCGACTGCCAGAACAGCGCGCCGGACACGCACAGCAGGCCGAAGGTGATCAGCGGCCGCGAGCCGACGCGGTCGGCGAGGCGCCCGGCGAGCGGCGCGATCATGATGATCATCACGGTCGAGGGCAGGAAGCGCACGCCGGCCTGCAGCGGCGAGTAGCCGCGGATGTTCTGCATGTACAGCGCCAGGAAGAAGAACATCGCGAGCATCGCGAAGCTGACGATGAAGGCGACGATGTTCGCGCCGAGGAAGGTGCGCGAGCGGAAGAAGCTGAAGTCGACCATCGGCGCCTCGCGGCGGCGCTCGACGAGCGCGAAGCGCGGCCAGGCCGACGACGCGCGAGCGGCGAACATGGCCAGCTCGCAGCGGCGAGCCCCAGCCCCATTCGTTGCCCTCGACGAGCGCCAGCACGAGCGCGGCGAGGCCGATCGTGAGCGTCAGCACGCCGGGCACGTCGACCGAGCGCTCGACGGTCTCGTCGCGCGACTCGCGCACGGCGAACAGCGTGATCACGACCGCGCCGACGGCGACGGGCACGTTCAGGAAGAAGATCGACTGCCAGCTGACGCTCTCGACGAGAAAGCCGCCGACGACGGGGCCGATCGCCAGCGCCATCGCCGAGACGCCGGCCCACGTGCCGATCGCCTTGCCGCGCTCCTCGGGCGGGAACGCGTTGGTGATGATCGACAGCGTCGCGGGCATCATCAGCGCCGAGCCGATGCCCTGCACGGCGCGCCAGGCGACCAGCCAGGTGTCGCTCGGGCGAGAAGCCGATCGCGGCGCTCGCGGAGGCGAAGATGACGACGCCGGCGAGGAAGATTTTGCGCCGCCCGAACAGGTCGCCGAGGCGCCCGCCGGTGACGAGCAGCACGGCGAACGACAGCGTGTAGGCGTTGACGGTCCACTCCAGCGAGGAGGTCGACGCGTGCAGGCTGCGCTGGATCGACGGCAGCGCGACGTTGACGACCGTGTTGTCGAGCATGATCATGAACAGCGCGAAGCACATCGCCCCGAGCGCCCACCAGCGGCGGTTGCCGTCGTGCATCTGCAGTGATCGGATTCGCTCGGTCATGTACGTTCTTTCTAGTTTATCGATCGGGTCGGTAGGCGGCGATGTCGGCGCGGCGCTCGAGGATCAGCGCGAGCGCGTGCTGCGAGCGCCTGCGCCTCCTCGTCGACGAGCGAGCTCATCAGACTCCTGCAGCGCCGACAGGCGCGCCTCGTTGAGGGCCCGCGGGACCGACTGGCCCGGCGTCGGTCAGGCCGACGCGCTTCATGCGCCGGTCCGCCGCGTCCTCCTCGCGCCGCACGAAGCCGCGCTCGAACAGGCCGTCGACGGCGCGGCTCATCGCCGGCAGCGAGACGCCCAGCGACTCGCGCGAGTGCCTTCACCGAGCGCTCCTCGCCGTCGGCCTCCAGCGCGCACAGCGCCTTGATCTGCGTGAAGGAGAGGTCGAGCTCGGCGATCGCGTTGAACGTGCCCATGTTCGCCGTGCGCATCAGGTAGTTCGCGAGCGCGGCCATGTCGCGCGAGACGGCCTCGCGGTCGGGTGCCGTTGGCGGCTGCGACACGGCACTTGCTTGCATGCACGCAAGTATATCAACGGCGCAATCATTGCATCTGTGACTTGCATCACAGATACTCATCCTCTCTATAAGCGCAGATGCGAGTCCGTCCGTGATACTGACCGGGAGATGCCCGAGGAGCCCACGACCCTCGACCTGGTGAGGCTTGCGCGACAGGGGTACGAGGCCACAAGTCGCGGTGACCTCGACGGGGTGATGAGCTTGTTTGCCGCCGACGCGGTGTATGACATGTCCGCCGCTGGGTTGGGGACCTTCGAGGGCGCGGAGGCGATCAGGGGCTTCATCGAGGACTGGCTTCGGAGCTGGGAGGACTACCGCTACGAGCAGGAGCAGCTCCTCGATCTCGGGCACGGCGTCGTGCTCAGCGTCCTTCGGGAGGGCGGCCGCTTGGTCGGCGGCGAAGGTCGCGTCGAGCAGCGGGTGGCGCACCTCACCACGTGGACGAACGGCAAGATCGAGTGGTTCAAGCACTACCGTGACCCAGACGAGGCTCGTGCCGCCGCCGAGCGCCTTGCGCAGGAGCGGGGGTAATCTCCACGACACATCCCCGTACGCCACGTCGGTACGATGAGGGCATGTCAGTGGCGGCCTTCACGCTCTTGGTCTCTATCGTCGTGATCTTTGGCTCGGTAGCGCTCGGCCGATGGATGCAGCGCAAGGGCCGAGACCTCGAAAAGGGACGCAAAGACGTCTGACCGCGACGCGGCTCGCCGGTCTGGCATGAGTGGCGACAGACGACGTCCGCCGCTTGCGACACCGACGTCGTAGCGGTTATCCCGGGCGATATCCCAAATCGTCGGGTCGCGCCATATGTGCATCGCACGCGGAGAGCCTGTGTTGAGCGGCCCCCATCGCGCTACGCTCGACGAGGTGGACCAGCAAGAGCCCTCGGAGGACGCGGAGCAGCCCGAGCAGCAGGGGCCGAACATCGTCATGCCGCCCGAGGAGTTCGCGGGCAAGTGGGCGAACGCGGCGTCGATCGCGCGCACGCCGCACGAGTTCACGCTCGACTTCCTGCGCATCGGCCCGCAGGGCCAGCAGGGGATGGTCGTCTCGCGCGTGTCCTTTTCGCCGCTGCTCGCCAGCCAGCTGCTCGACCTGTTCGGCGAGCAGTGGCAGCACGTACACCGAAGAGTCGGGAATTCCGCCCGATGGAGCCAGCGATGAGTGAGCCGCTCGGCGATGAGTGAAGAGGACCCGTTTCGCGAGCGCGACGGCGAGCTCAAGCCGACGACCGTCAAGCTCGACGGGCCCAACGTCAAGTGCACGCTCGCACACGCCGCCGCGCGCGGATGCCGTCAAAGCGCACGAGGCGGCGATTCGCAAGCACCTGAAGGGTCGACGTCGCGGCGACGGCCCCGGCCGTGGAGCGCCCGGCGACTCGGCGCCGAAGGCGCCGACAGCTAACGCTCGAACGGCAGCTCGACCACGAGCGCGCTCGCGCCGGCGTCGCCGACGCTAGCGTCGCGCCCGGCTCAGCCTCGCGCCGCACGAGCGCCAGCGCGATCGAGCCCGAGCTGGGGCGACGCGACGGAGCTGCCGAGCGGCCGACGACCCGCTCGCCGAGGCGCAGCTGCTCGCCCGTCGCCGCCGGCGCCGACAGCCGCAGCCCGCGCAGATGGCGGTTGGGCTTGCCCTTGTAGTGCAGGCGCGCGACCGTCTCCTGGCCGACGTAGCAGCCCTTCGTGAAGCTGACCGCGCGCTCGTTCAGCGCCGGCCTCCTGCGGGATCGTCGTGTCGTCGATGTCGAGGCCGTAGCGGGGGCGCCCGCGCTCGACGCGCAGGCACTCCGCCGCCTGCTCGGAGACGGCCAGCGCGCCGCGCGCCAGCAGCGCTGCGCGCAGGCGCTCGGTGTCGGCCGCGTCGCACAGCAGGTCGATGCCGACGTCGCTGCGGACGGCCAGTGCTGCGACCGCGCCGACGGCCAGCGGCGCTTGCGTGCTCGTCGGCCTCGGCGAGCTGCTCGGCGCCCGCGTGTCGAAGCCGATCCGGGGCCGATCAGCGACAGCAGGCCGCGCTCGATCGTGCGCTTGTGCAGCTCGACGTCGTAGCCGATCTTGTAGCGGCGGATCATGTCGAACAGCGCCTGCAGCGCGCTGCGCTCGGTGTCGAGCAGTAGTTCCGCGGGCGCGGTGGCGCCGTCGACCGGGGCGTCGGGCGCGCGTCGACTCGGCGTCGCGCGCCAGGCCGTCGCTGGGCGCGCCTCGGGCGCGAGCGAGGATGCGCACGTCGCCGAGCATCTTGCCCTTTGGCGTCAGGAACGCCGCGTAGCGGCCTTCGCCGGCGTGCAGGTCGGCGAGCTCGTTGGTCACCTGTCCGTTGAGGAACTCGACGGCGCCCGCGCCGCTCAGCGCCAGCTTGCCGCGCTCGGAGCGGTCGACCAGCGCGCAGCCCTCTCGCAGCGCCCGGTGCTCGGCGCTGCGAGCGTGCCTGTCTCGGTCGCGGCCATGGCTTCGAGCATAGCCACGCTAGGCTTGCCGGGATGGGCCTCGCCGACACCTTCCAGCGGATCGTCGACTCGCTGCCCGACGACTGGACGGACCTCGAGCTCGACATGCGGCTCGCCGACGAGTCGCGCTACGTCGAGGCGGCCTCGTACCTGGTCACGTGCAACGCCCGCCCGTACTCGCACTACGACTGGCATTGGCGACTGCTGATCGCGCACAGCTTCGGCCACGCCGCCGCCGCGCAGACCGTGCACGGCGCGCTGGCGCTGCTCGACGACGCCGGCATCGAGGGCGAGCTGGCCGTGCGCGAGACGCGCAGCGGGCGCGCCGAGATCACGCAAGGGTGGGGCCGTCCCGAGTCGGCCCGCGAGGAGTTCCGCCGCCTGCGGGCGCAGTAGCGATGGCGCGCGTGCTCGCGCTCGTTCCCGACCTGCTGTTCGGGTCGCAGGTGCAGGGCTCGTTGACGGCCGCCGGGCACGAGGTCGAGCTGATCGGCGACGCGCGCAGCGACTGCGCGAGCGCCTTGCCGGCCCGCGGCGCCGCCGCCCGCTGACGTGCTCGTCGTCGACCTGACCGACGCACGGCTCGACGGGGCGACGCTGCGCGAATCGCTCGCCGCGAGCGGGCTGCTCGAGGGGATGCGTCGCTTGCCTTCTACTCGCACGTCGACGCCGCTACGCGGGAGCGCGCGCGCGAGGCTGGCTTCGACGCTCGTCGTGCCGCGCTCGCGGATGGCGCGCGAGGGTGCGCAACTCGTCGCGCGCCTCGCGAGCGGAGCGTGAGCGCCCGAGCGATGCCCACGCGGGCGCGGCTGCGACGCCTGCTCGAAAGCCCGTTCTTCGACTTCGCGCCGTGGATCGTGATGTCGGTGATCGAGGGTCCGCAGCGATTCGAGCTGGCGGCCGGGCTGGCGTTCGCGACCTCCTGCGCGATCGCCCTGGCGAACTGGCTGGTCGGGGTTCGCCCGAAAGTGCTCGACGACGTCGGCATGGCGTTCTTCGCAGGGTTGATCGTTGCCGGGTTGCTGGTCGACCAGGCCGGGCACCGCTGGCTCGACCGCTACTCCGCCGACATCTCGAACTTCACGATCGCGCTGATCGCGCTCGGCTCGATCATCGCGCGCAGGCCGTTCACGGTGCAGTACGCGCACGAGACGACCCCGCGCGAGCACTGGGAGACGCCGCGCTTCATGCACATCAACTATCTCGTCACGTGGGTGTGGACCGGCGCCTTCGTGATCACGGCCGGGGTCGGCCTGCTCGGCGACGGACCGCTCGATCAGCCGGACAACATATGGACCAACTGGATCGTGCAGATCGCCGCGCTGATCCTCGCGCTGCGCTTCACGGAGTGGTACCCGGACGCGGTGATCGCGCGCGAGGAGATCGCGCGCGGCGAGCGCAGCGATCCGGCGCCAACGGCGCGCGAGCTCGTGCTGCCACTGGCCGGATACCTGGTACCGGTCGGCGTCGTCGTGCTATGCGTGGGCGGCGCGCCGTGG
Source organism: uncultured Solirubrobacteraceae bacterium (assembly GCA_963846205.1). Lineage (GTDB taxonomy): Bacteria > Actinomycetota > Thermoleophilia > Solirubrobacterales > Solirubrobacteraceae > Palsa-744. Next base: position 867,202 of record CAWJVB010000009.1, read on the forward strand.
TGGGTCGGCGCCGGCCTGATCGTGCTCGGCGCGCTGGCCGCGCATCGCCTGGGTCGGGAAGAGACGGAGGTCGAGTCCGGGGAGCTCGCCTAAGCGGCCGTGCGCTGCTGCTGGCGCGCGCGCCTGACGAGCAGCGGGTGAGAGGGGACGGCGCCGGGGCCGGGCAGGGCTCGCGAGTCGCGCGCGCTCAGGCGCGCGCCGCAGCTCTCGCAGATGCGGTGCTCGTCGACGCGGCCGCCGCAGCCGCGGTGTTCGAGCACGCACGCAGGGCCGGCGGCGGGCGGGGTGTGGCGGTCGCCCCACTGCATCAGCGAGACGACGATCGGCCACAGGTCGAGGCCCTTCTCGGTCAGGCGGTACTCGTAGCGCGGCGGGCGCTCCTGGTAGGGCGCGCGCTCGAGCACGCCCTGTTCGATCAGCTTGGCCAGGCGCGCCTGCAGCACGTTGCGCGCGATGCCGAGGTTCGCCTGGATCTGGTCGAAGCGCCGCAGCCCCAGGAACACGTCGCGCACGATCAACAGCGACCAGCGCTCGCCCACCACCTCGAGCGCGCCGGCGATGCTGCACGCCTGTGTCTTGTAGTCGTTGCCCAGCATCTGCGCTGCCATCTCCCAATCATTAGCCAACGTTCCGCTCCCCCAGCGAGTCCGTCCTGTACACAGCATAGCGGGCTCGAGTTGCATCACGCAACCCTTGTGCTAGGGTGCGTTTCATCATGCAACGGAAATGGGCCGTGTCATTGATCGTGTGCGTCGGGGTGTTCATGGCGAGCCTCGACCTGTTCATCGTCAACATCGCCTTCCCGGCGATCGGCAGGCACTTCGGCGGCGCCTCTCTGGGCTCGCTGTCGTGGATCTTGAGCGCCTACGCGATCGTGTTCGCGGCGCTGCTGGTGCCCGCCGGGCGTTGGGCCGACGCGTTCGGGCGCAAGCGCGCGTTCCTGCTCGGCCTGGCGATCTTCGTGGCGGCGAGCGCCGCCTGCGCGCTCGCGCCGTCGGTCGGCTTCCTGATCGCGGCACGCGTGGTGCAGGCGGTCGGCGGAGCGCTGATGCTGCCGACCTCGCTGGGGCTGATGCTGCCCGAGTTCGGCCCGCACGAGCGCCACGTCGCGATCGGAGCGTGGGCTGCGACCGGCGGCATCGCCGCGGCCGCGGGACCGCCGCTGGGCGGCCTGCTGGTACAGGCGGACTGGCGCCTGGTGTTCCTCGTCAACGTTCCCGTCGGCCTGCTCGGGCTCGGCTTCGGTCTGCGCACGCTCGGCGAGCGGCGCGAGCGTGACGCCGCACGCCCGGACGTGCTCGGCGCGCTGGCGTTGATCGTCGCGATCGGCTCGCTCGTCGTAGCGATCGTCAAGGGCCAGGAATGGGGCTGGGGCTCGCTGCAGGTGATCGTCCTGCTGCTCGTCACTGCGACGCTGCTGCCGGCTCTGTGGTGGCGCTCGGAACGCCACCCGGCTCCGGTCATCGAGCCGGCGATGCTGCGCGTGCGCAGCGTTCGGCCTGGCGGTGGGCGCCTCCGTGCTGTTCTTCGCCGGCTTTGGCGCGATGCTGCTGTCGGGCGTCCTGTTCCTCACGGCGTGTGGCACGAGAGCGTGCTGACGGCTGGCTTGATGCTGTTCCCCGGCCCGGCGATGGCGACGACGTTCAGCATCCCCTCGGCGCGGCTCGGCGCGCGCTTCGGCTATCGCCTGCCCGGCGTGATCGGGGCGCTGATGTTCGCGGGTGGCTCGGTGTGGTTCATCACGCAGACGGGCGACAGGCCGGCGTTCCTATCGGAGTACCTGCCGGGCTCGATGATCGGGGGCGCCGGCGTCGGGCTCGTGATACCGACGCTGACCGGCGCGGGCGCCTCATCGCTCGCCCCCGAGCGCTTCGCCACCGGCGCTGCCGTGCTGACGATGGGTCGTCAGATCGGCGCGGCGCTCGGCGTGGCGCTGCTCGTCGCGGTGCTGGGGACGGGCGCGACGAGCGCCGCCGACTTCCACACCTCGTGGCTCATCACCGTTGCCGGCGGCCTCGCCGCGGGCCTCGCGCTGGTCGCGATCGGGCCGCCCGCGCTGAATGCGGCGGGTGCGGACGGCTCGTCGCGGCCGGTGATCTCCGAGCCGATCGCCGACCCGCTGATCGCCGAGCCGCTGGTCGTCGAGGAGGCGGCGTGAGCGCCGTCGCGGCGAGGCGGCAGGCCGAGCAGCCGAACGGTCTCGCGCGAACGCGCACGTTCAGCTGGCAGGACCCCGCGGCGACGGCGCAGGCCGGGCTGAGGCTGCCGGGCCTCGAGTACATCCAGGCGATCGCCGCGGGCACGCTGCCGGCGCCGCCGATCGCCGAGCTGCTCGGCTTTGAGATCGTCGAGGCCGAGCATGGCCGCGCGGTGTTCGCGCTGGAGCCCGCCGAGTGGATGTACAACCCGATCGGGATGGTCCACGGCGGCATCGCCGCGACGATCCTCGACTCGTGCATGGGCTGCGCGGTGCACACGACGCTCGCCGCGGGCGTCGGCTACACGACGACCGACCTGCAGGTGCGCTACATACGTGCGATGGGCGAGGACACCGGGCGCGTGCTCGCCGAGGGGCGCGTCGTGCACGCGCGGCAGGCGCACGGCGACCGCCGAGGGTCGCGTGTTCGCCGAGTCGAGCGGCAAGCTGATCGCGCACGGCTGCGAGCGGCTGCACGATCCTCGGCTGAGCGAAGCGGCTCGAGCCGATCGTCGCAGCCACCGACCCGCAGCCGCGCCGAGCGCCGAGCGGCCGCCGGAGTGTCAGCTCGCCTGGGTCGCCGGCCCGCGCCCGAGCTGCGGCCAGTTCGGCCTCGCTCGGTTCGAGCGGCACGAGCGCGCCGTTGGGCACGCGCTGGCCCTGCGGCAGCCAGCGCCCGACGCGCACCGACAGAGCGGCGCGGATCACCATGCCGTGACAGACGACGAGCGCGGGCAGCTCGTGCGCTTCGACGTCGTCGAGCGCTGCGCTGACGCGCACCTCCTGCTGCGGCGAACGACTCGCCGCCGGGGAATGCGAAGTCGGGGTCGGCGGAGGCGAACGCCGCGAACTGCTCGGGCGCTTCGGCGATCACCTCGGCGAACGAGCGGTTCGTCCAATCGCCGGCGTCGGTCTCCATAAAGCGCGCGTCCTCGCGCGGCGTCAGGCCGATGCGCGCGGCGACCGCGTCGGCGGTTTCGCGCGCACGCAGCAGCGGGCTGCACCACAGCGCGGCGAAGCCGTAGCCGACGGCGCGCTCGGCCAGCTCGAGCGCCTGCACGCGGCCGGTGTCGTCGAGTGGCACTTCCTGCTGGCCCTGGAAGCGACCCTCCTTGTTGTAGGCCGTCTGCCCGTGCCTAGCGAGATAGACGCTGGAGGGGCGCTCGGTCAGGATCGGTCGAACCGGTCGAGGTTCATGACCTTGTCCCAGGCGCCTACGAAGTCGTGTGCGAACTTCTCGCCGGCGTCGTCGCACGCGTAGACCTCGGCCAAGGCCCGCAGCTCTGAGTTCGAGCCGAACACGAGGTCGACCGACGTGGCGGTCCACTTGGCCTCGCCGGTCCCGCGATCGCTTCCGTCGTAGAGGTTCTCGGCCGAGCCCTGCGCCTTCCACTCCGTGCCCATGTCGAGCAGGTTGACGAAGAAATCGTTGGTCAGCGTCTCCGGCCGGTCCGTGAGGACGCCTTGTCGAGCGTGGCCGAAGTTCGCGTCCAGGGCGCGCATGCCGCCGACCAGCACCGTCATCTCGGGGGCGGTCAGCCTCAGCATGAAGGCGCGCTCCAGGAGCCCGTGCTCCAGTGCCAGGGGCTCGCCCGGGCGGAAGTAGTTGCGGAAGCCGTCGACTGTCGGCTCGAGCACTGCGAACGACTCCACGTCGGTCTGCTCCTGCGAAGCGTCGGTGCGCCCCGGAGTGAACGGGACCGCGACGGCGTGCCCGCCGTTGTTCGCGGCCTGCTCGACGGCTGCGCATCCACCGAGCACGATCAGGTCTGCCAGCGAGACCCTCTTCCCCCCGGACTGAGAGTCGTTGAAGTCCCGCTGGATCTGCTCGAGCGTCTGCAGCGCGCTCGCCAGCTCGGCCGGTTCGTTGGCCTCCCAGTCCTTCTGGGGCGCGAGGCGTATCCGCGCGCCGTTGGCCCCGCCGCGCTTGTCGGTGCCGCGGAACGAGGCCGCCGACGCCCACGCGGTCGAGACGAGCCGCGAGATCGACAGCCCCGAGCTGAGGAGCCTCTCCTTTAGCGTTGCGATGTCGGCCCCGTCGATCGGCTCGTGATCTACCGCGGGCACCGGGTCCTGCCAGAGCTGCGTCTCGGGGATCCATGGGCCGAGGTAGCGCGACGTCGGACCCATGTCGCGGTGCAGCAGCTTGTACCAGGCCTTGGCGAACGCCTCCGCGAGCTGGTCCGGGTTCTCGTAAAAGCGTTTCGCGATCGGCTCGTATACCGGGTCGACCTTCAATGCCAGGTCGGTCGTCAGCATCATCGGCGCGTGGCGCTCGGACGGGTCGTGCGCGTCCGGCACCGTGTCCCTCGCCTCGGCGTCCTTCGGCGTCCACTGCTTCGCTCCGGCCGGGCTCTCGGTCAGCTCCCAGTCGTAGGAGAACAGGTTCTCGAGGAAGCCGTTGTCCCATCTCGTCGGCTCGTTCGTCCACGCGCCCTCCGGGCCGCCGGTGAGCATGCGCACACCGTTCCCGTTGCGCTGCAGACTGCCATGCCAGCCAAGCCCCTGCTCCTCGAGCGGCGCGCCCTCCGGCTCGGGGCCGATCGTGCTCGTATCGACCGCGCCGTGCGTCTTGCCGAACGTGTGGCCGCCGACGATCAACGCGACCGTCTCCTCGTCGTTCATCGCCATGCGCGCGAACGTCTCGCGAATATCCCGGGCGGCGGCCAGTGGGTCGGGGTTCCCGTTCGGGCCCTCCGGGTTGACGTAGATAAGCCCCATCTGCACGGCGCCGAGGGGCTTGGACAGCTCCCGCTCGCCGCTGTAGCGCTCGTCTCCCAGCCATGCGTCCTCGGGCCCCCAGAAGATCTCGTCGGGCTCCCAGATGTCCTCCCGCCCGAACCCGAAGCCGAACGTCTGAAAGCCCATCGACTCCATCGCCACGTTGCCGGTGTAGACGAGCAGGTCGGCCCACGAGATCTTGCGGCCGTACTTCTGCTTGATCGGCCACAGCAGCCGGCGCGCCTTGTCTAGGCTCGCGTTGTCGGGCCAGCTGTTCAGCGGCGCGAAGCGCTGCGCGCCCTCGCCGCCGCCGCCGCGGCCGTCGGAGATGCGGTAGGTGCCGGCGGCGTGCCAGCTCATGCGGATGAACAGCGGGCCGTAGTGGCCGTAGTCGGCCGGCCACCAGTCCTGCGAGGTCCGCATCAGCTCGATCAGATCGCGCCTCAGCGCCTCGAGGTCCAGCGACGCGAACTCCTTGGCGTAGTCGAAGCCGTCACCCATCGGGTCGGAGGCGGGTGAGCGGCGACGCAGCACGCTGAGGTCGAGCTGGTTCGGCCACCAGTCGTGGTTCGTCCTCGGGCGGGGCACCTCGGAGCTCGGGCTCGGGATCGCCGGGTTCTCGCTCTCGCTGACGCTCTCAGTCATCTCGTTCGTGCCCCTTTCTGCTCAACGGTGCCTCTGCTGGGTCGCTGCTCGCCGCGTTTGGCTGCGCCGGGTCAGACCGATCGGTGGACGCGGCCCTCGTGTCCAGGCGCGGCCGGCGCGGCGAGCAAGAGGGTACTCATGCAAGCACGATCGGGCGCGCGAGGTCGCTCACGCCGACCGTCAGGTGATCGATCATCACGCGGCGCCTCGGCACGCCGGGACTGTGACGCGAGCGGCCTGGCTCGACGGCGCCCGGAGAGCGCCCCGCGGGTCATAGACTGCGGGCATGCGTCGCCGAGTGACCTTCTCGCGCAACCTGACGCTGTCGTTGTCGCGGACGTGTCGCTGCTTCTGCAAGTACTGCGCGTTCGCGACGCACACCGCCCATCTGTACTCACCCGACGAGGTGATCGAGATCCTGGACGGCGCTGCCAAGCGCCACGTCAAGGAGCTGCTGGTGCTGACTGGCGAGAAGCCCGAGGTGAACCCGCAGGTGGCCGAGCGGTTGAACGGGTACGGGCACGAGGACTTCACGGCGTACGTCGTGTGGACGTGCGAGCGCGCGCTCGAGCGTGGCCTGTTGCCGCACACGAACCTCGGCGTTCTCTGCACGCGCGACCTGGCGCGGCTGCGCGAGGTGACCGCCTCGCAGGGGCTGATGCTCGAGTCGATCTCCGAGCGGCTGATGCAGACCGTGCACGCCGGCTCCCCGACCAAGCACCCGGCGCGGCGCCTGGAGACGATCCGCGCCGCGGGAGAGCTTCAGATCCCGTTCACGAGCGGCATCCTAGTCGGCATCGGCGAGTCCGAGGACGAGCGCGTGGCCTCGCTGGAGGCGATCGCGCAGGCGCACGCCGAGCACGGTCACATCCAGGAGGTGATCCTGCAGAACTTCGTGCCGCACCAGCGCTACTACGGCGAGGAGCCAGCCGAGATCGCCGACGCGGCGGCGAGCGAGTACTGGCGCACGGGCGTCGCCGAGGCCCGGCCGCAGCTGCCTCTGCCCACGTGGGCGTCGCCGGTGACGATCGAGGACATGAAGCGCCTGATCGCCGAGGCGCGCCGGCTGATGCCCGACGTCGGCATCCAGATTCCACCCAACCTCGCGGACTGGTGGGGCGAGCTTGTCGCCGCCGGCGCGACCGATCTGGGCGGCCTGTCTGCCAACGGCGATCACATCTCGCCCGAGCACCCGTTCCCGTCGCCGCATCAGGTGCGCAAGCGCCTGCAAAGCGACGGCTACGCGCTCACCGAGCGCCTGTGCGTGTACCCGAGCTACATCGACCCCGAGTGGCTCGCAGCGGGAGTGCTCGACACGATCAAGGCGAGGTACTGGAGCTTCATCCCGCGCCGCGGCTCGGGCCGCGCCGACCCGCCGGCGCCGATCCGCCACGACCTCGTGGCGGGGGCGATCGAGCGCGGCCGCGACGGCGTCGCGCTGAGCGCCGACGAGCTGACGGCGATGTTCGCCGAGACGCGCCCCGAGGCGGTCGAGCAGATGCGCGCTGCGGCCGACGAGCTGCGCGCGGAGCTCGCGGGCGAGACCGTCACGTTCGTCGTCAACCGCAACATCAACGTGTCCAACATATGCACGGTCGGCTGCGCGTTCTGCGGCTTCGGCCAGGGCAAGCGCTCGCCGGACGCCTACGAGCACGATCGCGCCGAGTTCGCGCGTCGCGTGCACGAGGCGGTCGACTACGGCGCCACCGAGCTGTGCATCCAGTCGGGCATCCATCCTGATTGGCAGCTGGAGGACTACCTCGGCTGGCTGCGCTTCGCCAAGCAGCTCGCGCCGCAGCTGCACCTGCACGCCTACAGCCCGATGGAGATCGCGCATATGTGCGACATCTCCGAACTTCCGCCGAGCGAGGTGTTCGCGCAGCTGCGCGACGCCGGCCTCGGCTCGACGCCCGGCACCGCCGCAGAGGTGCTGCACGACGGGGTGCGCGAACGCATCTCGCCGAACAAGCTGCCCGTCGCGCGTTGGGTGCAGATCATCGAAGCCTCGCATCGCGCCGGTTTGCGCTCGACGTCGACCGTCATGTTCGGCCACATCGAGGAGCCGTGGGAGCTGGCCGAGCACATGCGCGTCGTGCGCGAGCTGCAGGAGCGCACGGGCGGGATCACCGAGTTCGTGCCGCTCTCGTTCATCCCCTTCCAGACGCTGCTGGGGCGCACGCACGGCGTCGAGGAGATCTCCCGAGAGGAGAACCTCAAGCACACAGCCGTGTTCCGCCTGGCGCTGGGGCGCACGATCGCAAGCCTGCAGGCGAGCTGGGTGAAGATGGGACTCGACGCCGCCACCGAGGCGCTGTCGTGGGGCGTCAACGACCTCGGCGGCACGCTGATGGAGGAGTCGATCAGCCGCCTCGCCGGCAGCTACCACGGCACCAGGCTCGACCCCGGTGAGCTGATCGCGGCGGCGCACCGCGCGGGGCGCCCGGCGGCAGAACGCACGACGCTGTACGAGATCCGCCGCCGCTACGAGCCTGCGCTGGCGGCCTGAGCGCGCGAGCGCGCGGTTTGCCGCGTCAGGCTGCCAGCTGCGCTGGCGGCGTGAGCCCCGCGTGCGTTTTGCCGCGCCAGGCTACGAGCCTGAGCTCGCGGCCTGGTCGGCGAGGAAGCCCTCGACGGACTCCAGCAGTAGGCGGTTGTAGGTCGTGCCGGCGACGAGGCTGGCGCGCACTCCGCGAAAGCGCTCCTCGTCGGGGCACGCCTGCAGGTAGCCCTCGAGCTCCTGCAGCTTGGCCCTGTAGAAGTCGGCGCGAGCGCGCAGGTAATGCTCCGGATCGCCGCCCGCGAACAGCTTCAGCACGCCTTCGTCACGAAGCTGTGGCGGCGCCATCTCGGGCGAGTCGCGCCACTCGTACAGCGCCTGACGACCGCTGTCGGTGAGCGCATACAGCCTGCGCCGTCGCCCCTGCTGCTCGCGTTGTTCGGACAGCAGCCCCGCCTTGGCCAGCCGCTCGGGCTCGGCATAGAAGGTCGTGTGCGGGACCGGCCAGAAGTTCTCGATCGAGCTCTCGAGCGCCTGCTTGAGGTCATACGGCGTCGCCTCGCCGAGCATCTGCAGCAGGCTGAGCACCGCAAAGGAGGTGCCGGTCAGGCGGATCGGCTGCTCGCTCATCGAGCGTCGGTCGTGGTTGGGAAATCGTGCTTGACGTTCATAGTGCGATCTGTATAGTACGGACCGTACTATAGAGCTCCCGCGGCGGAGGTGCCGAGAATGACTGATCGAGTAGTCGGCAATGGCAGCGTAGACGCGACAAGGGCAGGCTCGACGAGCGACTTCGATGCGGTGGTCGTTGGCGCGAGCTTGGCGGGCTGCGCCACGGCGATCGCGCTGGGGCGCGCGGGGGCGAGGGTGGCGCTGCTCGAGCAGCGCCCGGGGATGGACGCCTACAAGAAGATCTGCTCGCACTACATCCAGTCCTCTGCGGTGGCGACGCTCGAGCGGCTGGACTTGCTCGAGCCGATCGTGCAAGCCGGCGGGCTTCGCTCGCGCCCGCGCATTCACGGTCCGTGGGGGTGGATCGAGCCGCCACGCAACAGCTCGGTGCCGAGCGGCGTCAACCTGCGCCGCGAGCTGCTCGACCCGCTGCTGCGCCGGATCGCCGCGGACACGCCGGGAGTCGAGCTGATGATGGGGCAGACGGTCGCCGAGCTGGCGCGCCACGGCGAGGCCGTCAGCGGCGTGCTGGCGCGCGATCGCAGCGGCGTGGAGCTGCGGCTGACGGCCAAGCTGGTCGTGGGCGCCGACGGCCGCGGCTCGCGCGTGGCCAAGCTGGCGGGCGTGCGCGAGCGCTCCGTTCGCCACAGGCGCATCGCCTACGGCGCATACTTCGAGGGACCGTCCCCGGATGGAGCGCCGGACTCCTCGCTGTGGCTGCTGGACCCGGACATGGCGGCCGCCTTCCCGACCGACGGCGGGCTCACCTTCTACGCCGCGATGCCCACGACGGCGCGTCTGGAGGAGTTCCGCGAGGACCCGAGCAAGGCGCTCGTCGAGTTCATCGCCGGCATCCCCGACGCCCCGCCGATCCGCTCTTCGCGAATGGTCGCGCCGCCAGAGGGCAAGCTCGACATGACGAACGTCGCACACGCGCCGACCGCGCCCGGGCTGGCGCTGGTGGGCGACGCGGCGCTGGCGATCGATCCGCTGTGGGGGGTCGGCTGCGGCTGGGCGCTGCAGTCCGCGGAATGGCTCAGCGACAGCGTCTCGGGCGCGCTGACCGAGACCGAGCCGGCCGGATCGCGCGCGCTCGCGCGCGGCCTGTCGCGCTACCGGCGCCGCCACGCCCGCGCCCTGAACGGTCACGCACGGATGATGTACGACTACGCGGGCGGCCGGCGCCTCAACGCGCCCGAGCGGCTGCTGTTCTCGACGGCCACCTACGATGCCGGCGTGGCGGGCGTGATGGAAGCCTACGGAACGCGCAACATCGGTCCCGCGCGAATGATGGCCACGGCCATGCCCCGCGCGCTCACGGCGCGTGCGCGTCGATCGCTGGCGCACGGCGCAGGATCGGCGCGGCCGGTCCTGCATACGGGCACGCGCGGCGAGGGCTCGGAGGCGACGCGATGAGCCCCACGCGCCGGCTGTTGAGCGTCGCCGGCACCGACACGCCACTGCTCGAAGCCGGTCCCAGCGACGCCAGCGAGGCGGTCGTGTTCGTGCACGGCAACCCCGGATCCTCGAGCGACTGGACCGCGCTGCTCGACGCCGCGGGCGCGCTCGGCCGCGCCGTCGCGATCGACATGCCCGGCTTCGGCAACGCGCACGTGCCGCCGGGATTCGGCTACGACGTCGAGTCCTACGCGAGCTTCCTCGAGGCGGCGCTCGGGGAGCTCGGGATCGACCGCGTGCACCTCGTCGTGCACGACTTCGGCGGGCCGTTCGGCCTGTTCTGGGGCCTGCAGCACCCCGACCGGTGGGCCAGCGTGGTGCTGATGAACGTTGGCGTGATGCCCGGCTACAAATGGCACTCGCTGGCCAAACGGTGGCGCACGCCGCTGCTCGGAGAGCTGTTCCACGCGTTCATCCCGCGCGCAGCCTGGCGCCAGCAGATGCAGAAGAACAACCCCAAGGGCCTGCCGCCGGAGTTCGTCGACAAGATGTACGACGACTACGACCGCGAGACGCGACGAACTGTGCTCAAGCTGTACCGCAACACCCCCGACCCGGGTGAGCGCGCGGAGGAGATCGGCGCCTCGCTCGCGCAGCTGCACGAGCCGGCGCTCGTGATCTGGGGGGCCAGCGACCCGTTCCTCGACGTCAAGTACGCCGAGCTGCAAAGACAGTTCTTCGACGTCGAGGAAGTCGCGATCCTGCCCGACAGCGGGCACTGGCCGTTCCAGGACGACCCCGAGCGAGTGAAGGAGCTGCTGGTCGCGTTCCTGGCGCACCAGCTGGCTGCAGGGCGCGCCGGCGGGCGGGCTGCGTAGTCGGCGCTACTGGGCCACTGCCCCTGCCCTGCTAATTCGCAGCTGCTCTGGCCCTGCGAGCTTCGCCCCGGTTCGCCGGTGGCTCGGCGCAGGCCTCGCCACACAGGCGTTGCGCGAGGTCGACGGCCTGCTGCTCGGCAAGTCCCTGCTCGCGCACGAGCGTGCGCCAGGTATCGAAGCTGAGCGCAAGAGCGATCCCGGCGCGAAGCTCGGAGCGGCGGCGCCCGCGCACCTTGAACGCAGCGAGCAGGACGTCGACCGCCTGCTTCCAGTAGGCGTGGTAGGGCTGCATGACCTCGTGGTCACGCGCGTCGGCGAGCACGTGGGTCATCATCGCCTGGGTGGTGCTGTGGTACGCGTAGGTCTCCTCGAGCGCCGTTTGTAGCCGCTGGACGGGGTCGGCGATCGCCAGCCAGGTCTCGATGTCGGGGGCGGGGTGGCGCTCGAAGTACTGGCCGCTGCACGCTCGCGCGAGCGCGAGCTCGTCGGGGAAGTGGCGGTAGACGGTTACCCGGCCGACGCCTGCGCGCTCCGCCACATCGGTGACGGTCGTGGCTGCCGGGCCGACCGTCTGGTGCAGCTCGATGGCCGCCTCGACGATGCGCTGGCGCGTGCGGTCCTGACCCTCGGCGCGCCGCTCGAGTCGATACTGGCGAGCCATGGGCTGATGATACACCCTGTATCGCGAACTTGACAGCGGCCCAAGCGATCGTGTACGGTGGCGCCAGCGTCGCGATACACCATGTATCGCAAAATACCGAGAGGAGAGGCATGAGCCCCGTCGGCAGCAGCCGAGTCGCCCCAATAGCCCTCGAGCGCGACGAGGGCGAGGCCCTGTGGTTTCTGGGCGTCCTCGCCACGATCAAGTCGTCCGCACAGACGACCGACGGAAGAGTCGCGGTGATCGAACACCTCGCGAGCATCGGCGCAGGCTCGCCACTGCACGTGCACCACCGCGAGGACGAGTGGTTCTACGTGATCGAGGGCGAGCTCACCTTCTGGGTCGGCGGGGAGGTCATCAAGGCGCCCACTGGATCGTTCGTGTATGGGCCGCGGGAGATCCCGCATACCTTCCAGGTCATCTCCGAGCAGGCTCGCTTCCTGCTCGTCACCGAGCCCGCGGGCTTCGAGGACTTCATACGCGCCACCGGAGAGCCGGCTCAGGCGCGCACGATCCCGCCTGCGCCTAGTGTGGCGCCCGACCCCGCCCGGATGGCGGCCGTCGCCGGCGAGTACGGGATCGAGATCCTCGGGCCTCCCGGCATTCCTGCCTGAGCAGCGTCGTCCGCGAGCACTCGCGCCGGCCCGTTGGCGGGTGGAGCACCGGGGCCTGGTCAGCGAAACAGGTCTTCGTCGGGCGCGCGCAGCAGCGCCGCGGCGCCGGGCCCGTGCTCGGGCGTGCAGTAGCGCGCGAGCCCGTCGATCACGACGACGGGCTCGCCCGAGTCCTTCGCGCGCGCCAGCTCGGCCACGCCGGCGGCGGCGTCGGCGATCGCAAGCCAGGTCGCCTGCAGCTCCATCCCGGCAGAGTCGCTGCGACCGCGCCAGTCGTCGAGCGGGCGCATCCCGGCGAGCCCGATCGCGACGTCGACCTGGCCGTGGCGCCAGGCGCGGCCGAAGCTGTCGGTGATCAGCACGGCGACGCTCGCCCCCGTCAGCTCGCGCAGGCGCGCGCGGACGCCTCGCGCCGATGCGTCGGGGTCGCGCGGCAGCACGATCACGGTGTCGGGCGCGGCGGCGTTGGACGCGTCGACACCCGCGTTTGCGCACACGAAGCCGTGGCGCGTGCGGCAGATCAGCACGCCGCGCTCGGCGCGCACGATCTCGACGGACTCGTCGAGCACGACCTGGATCGCGCGCGGGTCGCGCTGCTGGCCGGCTGCGGCTGCCTGGGCGGCGAGCTCGCGGGCGCGCGCGCTCGGCCGAACCAGAGCGAGCTCGACCACGGCGCCCTCGCTCTTGGACACGGCCTTATGCGCGATCACGACGAGCTGCCCGTCTCGCAGCGGCTGCGCATCGCCCGCCGCCGTCGCGATCGCTGCCGCCAGATCGTCCCCGGCGCGCAGCTCGGGGATGTCGCTGAGCGAATGCGCGCGCAGGCTCGTCATCGCGGCGAGCCGATCAGGGGCCGTCGACTGAGGCGAGCGCTTCGTGGGTGCGCGCGTACTGGCCGAGCACGGCCCGCGTAGCGGCGGCGCCGGCGCGCGCCCGCGACAGGCGCTCGGCGAGAGCCGCGAGGTCATCGCCCGTGTCGATGTCGAGCAGCAGCGAGTCCGGGCGCTCCAGCCGCCAGCGCACGCCGGCCGCCTGCGCCAGCGCGCGATGGCGCTCGCAGCTGCCCGGACCGAAGCTCGGAGCGATCGCGTCGGGCGGCGTCAGCAACAGGCCGTTGGTGCCCGTGCCGTGACGATCGGGCACGATCACGACCTCGCGCTCCACGCCCGCAGCGGCGCCGGCGCGAGCGTCCGCGCGCAGCAGCTCGTCGAGTTGGTGTGGATCGAGCGCCGGACAGTCGCCGGGGATGCACAGCACGCGCTCGGCGCCGTCGGCAGATGCCCGCTCGATGCCGAGCGCGACCGCCGCCGACTGCCCCTGCTCGGCGTCGTCGTGCACGACGAGCGCGCCGTGCTCGCCCGCGAGCGCCGCCACAGCGCCCTCGCGCGTGACGACGATCGTGCTCGCAATCTGCTCGCTGTTGGCCAGTGCGTGGAGCACGTCAGTGACCATCGCGCGCGCCAGGCGCGAGCGCAGCTCCTCGGCGACACTCTCGCCGAGCCGCGTCTTGGCCGCTGCGAAGCGCTTCACGGGGAGGATCGCGGCGGTGCGCATCTGCCCCCGCACGATAGTCGCGGGGAAGCCGCCCTCACCAGCCGAGCAGCATCATCCCGACCGTCACACCGGGCCCGATCGTGACCATCAGCCCGTACTGCCCGGGCTCTGGATCGTGGCGCTCGATCGTGTCCTTGAGCACATACAGGATCGACGGGGTGCCGACGTTGCCGTGCTCGGCGAGCGCGCTCCAGCTGAGCTCGGTGTCCTCGTCTGAGAGCCCGAGCGCCGACTGCATGTTCTCGATGATCCGCCTGCCGCCGGGATGGAGCATCCAGTGGTCGATCTCGGCGTGGCGGAGATGGTTGCGGCGCAGGAAGCGCTCGACGACGTCCGCGCAGGCCGGTGCCGGCCAGGTCGGGCAGCTCGCGCGCGAGGTGCAGGTAGCTGTCCTCGTCGCCGACCTGCAAGCTGACGGCGCCGAGCGTGTCGCCGATCTGGTGTACGCCGGAGGCCATGATCACCGGCCCGTCGGCGTGCGAGTCGCCCGACAGCAGCGCGACCGCGCAGCCGTCGCCGAAGATCGCCGAGCCGACCGTCTTGGCCCGCGGGTCGGCGGCGGCGGCGCGCGTGAGCATGCCGCTCATGCTCTCCGCGGCGACGAGCAGCGCGGGGCGGTCGGGGTGCCCGTGCAGGGCCTGCGCCGCGAGTTTCAGCAACGGCACGCCGCTCGCGCAGCCGACGCCCGTGACGTGATACTTCTCGGTCGTCGGATCCATCTCGTAGTGGTCGACGAGGCGGTGCGCGAGCGTGGGCACGCCGAGCGAGTAGAGGCTCGCGCTGAGCACCGTCCCCACCTCTCGAGGATCGAGCTCGAGCGCGTCGATCGCCTCGAATCGAGCGCGCGAGCAGCTCGCGCTCGACTCGCGCCGTGCGTCCCTGAAGCGTCAGATCGAGGAGCTCGTCGCCGAGGTCGAGGTGGCGGCGGCGCACGCCGCGAGCGCTCGAAGATGCGCTGCGCGAACTCGTCGTCGGCGAGATCGAGGCGATCGAGCACCTGCTCCTGCGTCAGCGTCTGCGGCGAGTCCGCGACGGCCAGCGCGGCGATCCGATGGCCGGCGCGCCGGGGGCGCAGGCGCGCGCTGTAGATCGGCTCTACGCGCTCGGCGAGGCCGCTGGTGCGGTAGCTGACGCTAGCCACGGTCGGAACTCCTTGATTGTTGGCGGGCGTGCGGATGGAACGTCCAACCTGAGACATGACGATATGACCAACAACACCGCTAGCCGGCGCTCGTCGGCGGTTCTTATTGAGTTCTTCGTGCAGCCGAACGCGGGATCTGCTGCGATGTGGCCCGTCGTTGCCGGGACTGGAAGGCGAATCGCCGCGAGGTGAGGAGGATTCGATGAGGCTGATAGGCGCGGGGCTTCCGCGTACGGGCACGTTGACGCAGAAGCTCGCGTTCGAGCAGCTCGGGCTGGGCCCCTGCTACCACTGGGTCAACGTGATCGCCGACCTCGACGAGGTCGAGGTGTGGAACCGCGCGCTCGACGGCGAGGCGGTCTGGCAGGAGGTCTTCGCCGGCTACGAGTCGACCGCCGACTGGCCTGGCGGCTACTTCTACCGCGAGCTCGCGGACGCCTACCCGGACGCGAAGGTGCTGCTCAGCGTGCGCGACCCCGAGTCGTGGGAGCGCAGCTTTCGCGAGACGATCTGGACGATGTCCTACGGCAGCTCGCTGATGCCGCTGATGGCGCACGCGCGCGCCGAGGTCGACCCCCGCTTTCAGCGTTACCTGGCGCTCGTCGACCGGATGTTCTGGGGCCCGCAGGGCACGTTTGCGGACGGAAATGCCGAGCCGGCACAGCTGATCGAGCAGATGCTGCGCCACCACGAGCAGGTCAAGGCTGCGATCCCGCCCGAGCGCCTGCTCGTGTGGGAGGTCGGCGAAGGCTGGGAGCCGCTGTGCGAGTTCCTCGAGCTGCCGGTGCCCGACGAGCCGCTGCCCCACGCCAACGATCGCGAGACGTTCCTGGAGCGCGTGATCGGCGGCGCGCTCGACACGCTGCAGGACTGGCGAGCGGAGCACCTGCCCGGGGCTTAGCCGGCCAGCGCGTCGGCGAAGCCGAGCGTCTCGCGCGCCACTCGCGCGCGCGCCGGCGCGTCGTCCATGCGCGTGTCGGTGCGCAGGCTCGGCAGCTCGCGCTGTGGATCCTCGTCGGCGACGATCGCGTCGAGCAGCTCGCCGTAGAAGTCGACGACGCCGCCGGCGCTGCAGTCCAGCGCGGCGAACGCCATGAACGCCGCCGTCGGCCCCTTCAGCACCTGTCCGCCGACGATCGGGCTGACGGCGAGCACGGGGGCGGGCGAATCGCGGAGCGCCTCGCGCACGCCCGGCACCGCCAGGATCGGCGCGATCGAGGCGAGCGGGTTGGAGGGCCCGATCACGATCGCGCGCGCGCCTGCGATCGCCTCGAGAACGGCATCGCTCGCGCGCGCCTGCTCGGCGCCGCGGAACTCCAGTCCCTCGACGGGTCCGGCGGCGCGGTCGCGGATCATGAACTCCTGAAAGGAGCGCCAACCGTGCGCGCTGCGCACCCATGTGCGCACGGGCTCATCGCAGACCGGCAGCACGCGGGCGCGCAGGCCGAACTGGCCGGTCAGCCGGGCCAAGGCCGCGGTCGGCGACAGGCCATCGCCAAGCAGGCGCGCGCGCTCCAGGCACCACGCGAGGTCGCGGTCGCCGAGGTTGAACCAGACCTCGGAGCCGAGCGCGCGCAGCGCGTCCATCACCGTGAAGGTGTCGCCCTCCAGTCCCCACCCGCGCTCGTCGATCTCGTCGGCGAGCCAGAACGAGATCAGGTCGGGATCGGGGGACACATGGGCGCCATAGATCTCGATGTCATCGCCCGTGTTCGCGATCGCTACCAGCCGCTCGGGCTCGACCACGTCGGCCATGCCCCTGACGAGCTTGGCGCCGCCGGTGCCGCCGGCCAGCACGACGACATCGCCGCCGGATGCCTGCCGAGCGCTCATCGCCGCGCCCGGGCCCTTGGGGAAGGGGCCGGCGCGGTCACTCCCAGTCGGGGTCGGCCAGTCCGGTCAGGCGGATCCCGGCGTGCACCTTGTAGCGGCTGTTGACGCCGATCAAAAGCGCGGTCAGCGACTCGGTGATGCGGGACATCTCCAGGCGCCCGCCGTCGACGCAGCGCAGGCCCTCGACGCGCTCGATCACGTGCGCCGCGTCGCGCTTGTCCTCGCGGGAGTCGCCGCACAGCAGCACGTCCTGCTCGAGCGGATGCTGCAGGTCGGTCAGCGAGGCGGCGCTGACCGTGTGTAGCCCCGACACCACGCGCACGCCCTCGGGAGCCATCTCGGCGGCCTGCTGGGCGGCCGAGCCCTGCCACACGCCGAGCATGCGCGTGGCCTTGCCGCTGACGGCAGCGGCGAGCGGCACGGTGGCGTCGATCAGCAGCTTGCCGGGGCTCAGCGCGTCCTTCAGATTGGTGAGCGTCTCGGAGTGGTTGCGAAAGGGCACGCTGATGATGATCGTGTCGGCCGCCTGCGCCGCCTCGGCGTTCTCGTGCCCGCTGAACGAGCCGTCGGGGACGACCGCGATCGCGCGTTGCGCCGCTTCCTGCGCGCGATCGGGATCGCGCGAGCCGATCGCGACGGGAACGCCTGCTCGGCCGAGGCGCACGGCGAGCCCGAAGCCGAGTGCGCCGGAGGCGCCGATGATCGCGACTGGGGCGGCGGCCTCGGGCGGCATCGCGGCGAGTATAGGGTTCACCCGATGGCGCTTCACGGAAAGGTCGACATCGTCAGCCGCGCGGCGCCTCCGGGATCGGTGCCGCGTACGAGCGCGCCGCCTGGCTGCCGAGGGAGCGCGCGTGGCGATCGGCGACCTCGACGAGGGCGGCGCCAAGGACGTGCGCCGGCGAGCTCGACGGTTCGGTTTCGCCTTCGACGTAGCCGACGCCGCCTCGGTGCGCGCGGGCGTCGAGTCGCGTGCGCTCGGCGCTCGGCGAGGTCGACGTGCTCGTCAGCAACGCGGTAGCAGCGACCGCTTCGCGTTCTTCGTCAACAGCGACGAGCAGCTGTGGGACTTCGTGCTCGGCGTCAACCTGCGCGGCGTCGCTCGCGGTCACGCATGCTGTGCTGCCGGGAATGCAGCAGCGGCGCTCGGCGCGATCGTCAACGTCGCCAGCGAGGCCGGCCGCGTCGGCTCGCAGGGCTCGGCCGTGTACTCGGCGGCAAAGGCCGGCGTGATCGGTTTCACCAAGGCAATCGCGCGCGAGGCGGCGCGCTACCGCGTGCGCTGCAACGCCGTCGCGCCGGGGCCGATCGAGACGCCGCTACTGAACGCCGCGCCGGCCGTGCTCGGCGAGCTCGGAGAGCGGCTCGAGCAGGGCATGGTCGACGCGACCGCGCTGCAGCGCTCGGGCGAGCCCGAGGAGGTCGCGGCCGCGATCCGTGTTCCTGGCCGGTCGACGAGGCCTCCTACGTGACCGGCCAGACGCTGAACGTCAGCGGCGGCCTATCGATGTGGTGACGTCGAATAGAGGGGTTGACGCGGTCAGGATCAGGGAGGTCGGCCCGCGCGACGGCTTTCAGAACGAGCCGGAGACGATCTCCACCGATCACAAGGTCGAGCTGATCGACGCGCTCGCGCGCACGGGCCTGCGCCGCCTCGAGGTGACGAGCTTCGTGCGCGCGGACGTGATCCCGCAACTAGCCGACGCAGCCGAGGTGCTGGCGCGGATCGACGTGCCCGAGGAGGTCGCGGTGAGCGTGCTGATCCCCAACGCGCGTGGCCTCGAGCAGGCGCTCGAGCAGCGCGAGCGCATCGACGAGGTGAACGTGTTCCTGTCGGCCTCGGAGACGCACAACCGCAAGAACGTCAACCGCACGGTCGAGCAGTCGCTGGCCGCGCTCGAGCAGGTGCTCGAACGCGCGCGCGAGGAGGGCTTGCGCTGCGAGGGCGTCATCTCGACGTCCTTCGGCTGCCCCTACGAGGGTCACGTGCCGCCCGAGCGCGTGATCGAGATCGCCGCGCGGCTGCGCGACGCGGGCGCGCAGGAGGTCGGCTTCGGCGACACGACAGGCATGGCCAACCCGCGCCAGGTCAGAGAGTTCTTCGCGCGCCGCTCGCGCCGAGCTGGGGTCAGAGCTGGAGCTGACCGCTCACTTCCACAACACGCGCGGGCAGGGCCTCGCCAACGTCCTCGCAGCGCTCGAGGCAGGCGTCGACAGCTTCGAGTCGAGCTTCGGCGAGCTGGGCGGCTGCCCGGTGCCGGCGGGCGCGACCGGCAACATCGCCACCGAGGACCTCGTCTCGATGCTGCACGAGATGGGCGTCGAGACGGGGATCGACCTGCAGGCACTGCTGGCCTGCGCGCGCCGGGTGCAGGAGATTCTCGGCCGCCAGCTGGGCAGCCACACAATCCTCGCCGGGCCCGTCGACTGGCGCTAGCGAGCGAGGCGGCGGCCACACGCCGGACGCGTCGCTCGCTAGCCGGCGACCGGCTCGGCCTGCTCGGCCAGCGCCGCCTCACGTGCGCTCTCGCGCGCGGCGGCGATGCAGTACTCCTGCACGGCGATCTCCATCTCGAGCGTCTGCGCGAGCGCGGGACGCGCGGAGGCGTCGATCACGCGCTTGGCGCGGCCGACGGCGACGTGCGAGTTGGCGAGCAGTTCCTCGACCAGCTCCTGCGTGGCCGCCTCGAGCTCGTCGCGAGCGACGACACGGTTGACGAGGCCGATGCGCTCGGCCTCGACCGCGTCGATCGAGCGTGCCGTCATGATCAGCTCCTTGGCGCGGCCGAGCCCGACGACGGCGGGCAGGCGTGTCGAGCCGCCGACGTCGGGGATGATCCCGAACTTGACCTCGGGCAGCCCTAGCTTGGAGTCGCTGGAGGCGATGCGCAGGTCGCAGCCCAGCGCCACCTCGAGCGCGCCGCCGACGCACGTGTGATGGATCTGGCAGACGACCGGCTTGGCCATCTCTTCGCACAGGTTCGCGCAGTCGAGGAACACCTGGCGAAACGGCCGCAGCCGCCCGACCTCGCCGGCCGATTCGGCGAGCTCGCCGAGATCGACGCCCGCCGAGAACACGGGCCCTTCGCCGCGCAGCACGACGCAGTGCACGTCGGGGTCGGCGCCGGCCTCGCGCAGCGCGTTGCCGAGCGCGCGCAGGAGCTCCTGGTTCATCGCGTTGCGCTTCTCGGGACGGTTGAGGATGACGTGACGGACCGCTCCGCGGTCCTCGGTGACGACGATGCTCATGCTGTCCTCCATTGTCGTTGTCTGAAGGTGCTGGAAGAACGGGTCATCGCGACGGGGGGCCTCTCAGTCGATCCGATCGCCCCTCAGCTGAGATCGAGGACGGTCTGGGGGGCGGGGATGACGTGATCCTCGAGTCCCTCGGAGGGAATGATCGACGTGCCGATCGCGAAGAACTCGATCACATGGCTGCCCCAGCCGTGGGACTTCTCTTCGATGTGCACTCCCACGATGCCCTCTGCCTTGGCCTCCAGCGCCTCCGCCTGCATCCGCTCCATAGCCAGCTCGCGCGCGTCGTACAACGCCTGCGTGAAGTTCGGCAGCTCGACGTTGCGACCGGTGTTGCCGAGCGACTGGCGCCAGCCCTGGTGGGCGACGTGGTAGACGCACGAGCCCATCACCATCGCGACCGGGCGATGGCCGGTCTGCAGCAGCGTCCAGAACTCCTGCCCGGACAGGTCGCTCGTGAACGGACGGCCGGACGGTGCCCGGTGCAGCTCGCCTGCCCGGTGCTTCACGGCGGTGCCCATCGCGATGAACTCGGCCATGCTCTCGCCCCACTCGTAGCGGCCGATCGTCAAGCGCACGCCGACTATTCCGTCGGCCCCGAGCTGGTCGGCCTCCTCCTCCATGCGCGTCATCGCGAGCTCGCGTGCCTCGTACATCGCCTGCGAGAGGACGTTCATCTCCTGGTTTTTTTTCCACTGGGCCTGCTGGTAGCCGATGTGGTAGATCGAGCTGCCGATCACGAGCCCCAGCGGCTGGAAGCCGGCCTGGCGGACGAGCAGGAACTCGTTGATCGACAAGTCGCTGGTGAACAGGCCGGAGCGGTTCTGCAGCAGGCGAGCGGTGCCCGCCTCGGGTACGCCCTCTGTGCTGGTGGGGTCATATGCCACTGGGTCGATCCTTTGTCGCTTGGAGGTCGGGGTGAAGGGTGGCTGGAGGTCGGTGTAAAAGACGTTGGACGGGCGGATTCCGGTCGAAGGGGCAGGCGGGATGGCTCGTGGGGGAGGAGCTCGATCAGCTCAGGGACAGGATGTTCAGGGGTGGCGGTGGGGCCGGATCGGAGGCGAGCGTCGAGTCCTCGCGCACAACGGTGCCCATCGCGTGGAATGTCACCTCGAGATCTCTGGACTCGTACATGGCGCGTCGCACCGCGTGCGTGCGGCTGAACTCGCGCAGCTCCACGCCGATGATGCCGTCGCCGCCGAGCTCTCGCACCTGCGCGGTGACGAAGCCCATCGCCTTCTCGCGCGCTTCGTACACGCCCTGGCTGAAGTCCACGAGCTCCTGATTGGCCCACGAGCTTCCCCAGCCGCTCTGCGCCATCTGCGTCTGGCCCGAGGCCGGCACGTAGTGCACGCTGGTGTGCGCCGCGATGCCGACAGGACGCACGCCGGCTTGACACAGCTGTACGAACTCCTGGCCGGTGAGGTCGCTGAGCACCGTGTTCGCGCCGGGATCGCGCATCGCCGCGGGGAGGCGGACGCCGGTGCCGAGCGCGATGAACTCGACTGCTCCCGGCGCCCAGTCGTGCGCGCCCTGATCGATGCGCACGCCGACGACCGCGTCGGCGCCGCACGTCCGCGCCTCCTCGAGCAGGCGTCCGAGCGCCAGGCGCCTGCACTCGTTGTAGGCATCGGAGAGCACGCGCACCTCGGTCGGGACGTTGTAGTAGGTCGGCTGCCAACCGACGTGATAGATCGCGGAGCCCATCACCTGGGTGATCGGCTTCACGCCGATCCGCGCGAGCGCGCTCCATTCGCTGACTTCCAGGTCGCTGCTGAAGACAGTCGCGGCGGCCTCAGCGCCCTCGCCCGAGCGCGCAAAGCGCTCGAGGCGCTCGGATGCGACGAGCGGGATGTGCCCGTCTTCGATCAGCGCCAGCGAGGCGGCGGCCCGCTGCGCCTCACGCTCGGCAGCCTCGCCGCGCTCCCGCGCCTGTTCGCGCTCCTCCTCGCTGCGGCGATGAAACAGCGGGCTCATCGCAGCAGTCCTTCGAGCGCGATCCGATCGCGCGCCTGGAGCTCGGCGTTGCGGGTGACTCCGGCGATCAACTCGGCGAGCCAGTCAGCCGTGGACAGCTCCTGGTGGCTGAGGGTGATGCCGCGCACGACCTTGTGGCGCGTGCACTGAAGCCCGTGCTCGGTCGATCGCAGCTCGTACTGCTCGTCGCCGAGCGCCACAGCGATTCGCCTCACCTCTTTGCGCTTCGATCGGAATCCGCCGACCTTGCGCCGCTCTACAGAGGCGATCCGGGGCAGCGACTGCTCGAGCGTCGTCGCCAGCACCTCGACCGACGTCCCCAACTCGGCCTGGTCGGCGCGCAGTGCTGCCGCGGGGAGATCGAACGCCTCGTCGGTGGACACCCGTCCAGGCTACCCCTCGCGGGACGCCCGGGCCACCACCCGGCGTGGACGGGCTCGCCCGCTGCCGGGCACCCGGTTCGGCGCCGGGTGCCCGGTCGGCGAGCGCGACCGCTCAGTGTGCGAGCCCCAACGTGTTGTTGGCGTCGTCGACGAAGTACACGCCCTTGAACGTCGGAGCGACGACCAGGCCGAACAGTCCGCCTTCGCCGGCTTCGTGTCGAACGGCTGGAACTCCGCGCCGACAGGCGTCGTCTCGACCAGGTTGCCGTCGTCGGCGTTGGCCGTGAGGATGTCGCCGTTGGGCGCCAGCGTCAGCCCCAGTGGGTTGTTCAGGTAGCCACCCTTGGCGACCGTCGTACCTCCTTCGCCGACCGGCGTGGCGCGGTTCAGCGCGCCTGGCACGGCCGCGATGCGGTTGCCCTGCGTGTCGGCGACGTACAGCGTGCCTTCTTCGCCGAGCGCGACCCCGGTCGGGCCGACCACGAGCGCGGCCGGGTCGGTGCGCTCCGGGAAGCCCGTGGCGATCACGCTCATCGACGTCACCTTCGGGGCGCGACGGTCGCTCGTGTGCAGGCGGATGCGCGCGACGGTGCCTTCGTTCGTCACGGTTTCACCGTTTGCGACCGTCCCGTTGAGGACGTTGGTGAGGAACAGCGTCGCGTTCTGGCCGCTCGCCACGGCCGTCATGTCCCACGGCCCGTTGATCGGCGGTCCGGAGATCGTCTGCAGGACGTGCCCACTGCTGTCGAGCACGATCAGGCAGCCGGATTCGGCGGTGGCCGCCGAGCCGTTGCTCGTGGGCAGGCTCCCGACCACGACGCAGGCCCTGCGGCAGGATCGCGAGCGCCGTCGTCAGGCCGACACCGCCCGGGCAGGGCTCTGGGAGCGCCGCTGGGTTGATCTGCGCGAACAGCGACAGGTGGCCGCTCGGGTGCGAGCTCGACGATCGTCGTGCCCGTGCCCTGCAGGTTTCCTGAGTTGTTGAAGTTGCTGATCAGGATGTCGCCGGCGACGAGCGAGCCGGCGCTTTTGGTGACGTTGACGATTCCGTAGGGGTTCTCGTCGCCGTTCGCCGGAACGGTGCTGCCAACCGAGCGTGATCTTGTTGAAGGACCCGATGAAAGGCTGGTCGAACGCCGCAGCCCCGGCCGGCGCGATCGCGAGCGCAAGCAGCGCGCCCAGCGTGGCGAGGCCCGCGAGCTTGTAGCGACGCACATGCGCCTGGCGCAAGTCTGCGCGGCGCCCGAGCTCCTTCCCTGCGGTGAGAGTTCACGACCCGGCCTGCGACGGGCGGCGGTGCGGGCTGGCGTCCGGCAAGATTGAGCATGACAGGCGTCTCCAATCTCGATGTCCTTGCGCTCGGGATGTCCCTGCGCTCGGCCAGACTCCGAAGCCGTCGAGAACTTCCCGTCCTCGCGAAAGGCACGACGGAGCCGGCTCCGCTGGCCCCACCCGGATCGGGGGTAGGACCAGCGGGACCGACTCCGCCTGCGCACCGGTCCGTCCCACTGGCTGCGGGTACGGGGGGCGTCCCCGCAGCCAGCCGCAGACGCCGGCGCTCACGCATGCAGACGCCGATCGCCGCCGAACCTTCCCAGGCGGTCGTGGCTCCCCGGCGCGGGCTGTGCGTAATAGGCTGCGCGTCGTTACGCGGAGAACCGACGGGGAGGCCGAATGGCGCAGCAGATCGAGAAGGTGGGCGTGCTCGGAGCAGGTCTGATGGGCCACGGCATCGCGCAGGTGGCGGCGCAGTCCGGCTACGAGGTGGTGTTGCGCGAGGTCGACGACGCGAAGCTCGCCAAGGGCGTGGCCAAGATCGAGAAGCAGCTGGCGCGCGCGGTCGAGAAAGGCAAGTCCAGCCAGGAGGACGCCGACGCGGTGCGCGCGCGCATCCACGGGACCGTCCACTACCGCGAGCTCGCCGAGTGCGACCTGGTGATCGAGGCGATCACCGAGAACCTGGCGCTGAAGCTCGAGATGTGGAAGGAGGTCGACGAGATCGTCAAGCCCGAGGCGATCTTCGCGACGAACACCTCCTCGCTGGCCGTGATCGACCAGGCCGCCGTGACCGGGCGGCCCGGGCGTTCGTCGGCCTGCACTACTTCAACCCCGCGCAGGTGATGAAGCTGGTCGAGGTCGTGCGCTGCCTGACGACCAGCGACGAGGCGTTCGACGCGGCGCTCGAGTTCGCCGCTCCGAGGGCAAGCTCGCGATCCCCACCAAGGACAAGGCCGGCTTCATCGTCAACAGGCTGCTGGTTCCGTACATGCTCGACGCGATGCGCGCTCTCGAAGAGGGCGTCGGCTCGATTGCCGAGATCGACGAGGCGATGAAGGCGGGCGCGGGCCATCCGATGGGCCCGCTGACCCTGGCCGACTTCGTCGGGCTGGACACGCTCGGCTCGATCTGCGACGTGCTGTTCGACGAGTTCCGCGAGCGCCGCTTCGCGCACCCACCGACGCTGCGCAAGATGCTCAGCGCGGGCTGGTACGGGCGCAAGTCGGGAACGGGCTTCTACGAGTACTCGGGCGAGTCCCCGGCAGAGAACGCGCGGATCTGATCCTCGACGGCGCCCCGGCGAGGTTCGAGCGCCCGCGCGCGAACCACATAAACTCCTCGACATGAGCGATCTGTCGAGCCTGCGTGTGGCGGACGCCGACCGCGAGCAGTTGATCGAGGAGCTGCGCGAGCACGCGCGGCGCGGGCAGGCTCACCTCGGAGGAGCTCGAGGAGCGCATCGGCGTGGCCTACGCGCGCGTCGACGCGCGCCGACCTCGACGCGTGCGTGCCGACCTGCCCGTCAGCTCGACCTCGGTGAAGCTGGCGCTGCGCAAGCGCAAGGCGCAGCTGCGCCGGCGTCTGCTCCAGGAGGCCGGCGGGTCGCTGGGCGTGTCGGCGCTGAGCGTGGGCATCTGGCTGGCCAGCGGGCGCAGCGGCAGCTTCTGGCCGGGCTGGGTGATCGGCGTCACGCTGCTGCCCGTCGTGCGCGACGCCTGGGCGCCTGTTCGGGCCGGCGTCGGACCTCGAGGTGGTCCAAGCGCGGCTGCAGGCGCGCCACGAACGCCAGCTGACTCGCGGCCGCGGGCGCCACCGGTATCGAGGGCTGCCGCGGCCGTGAGCGACCTGAGCGGGGCCACCGCGCGCGCGCTCGGCGGGCGGTCCCGAGCGCCACCGCGAGAAGGCCAGCGGGCAGGGCAAGCTGGGGGTGCGCGAGCGCATCGCGCTGCTGCTCGACGAGCGCAGCTTCTCCGAGGAGGCGCTGCTCGCCAACTGGCAGGAGGATGGTCTCGGCGCGGACGGCGTCGTCACCGGTGTCGGCACGATCGATGGCCGGCCGGTCGCGTTGATGGCCAACGATCCGACGGTCAAGGCGGGGTCGTGGGGTCCGAAGACGGTCGAGAAGATCCTGCGCATCCAGGAACGTGCTCTCAGCCTGCAGCGTGCCGATCGTGTATCTCGTCGACTCGGCCGGCGCGCGCATCACCGAGCAGGTGCAGATGTTCCCCGGCCGTCGCGGCGCGGGGCGCATCTTCCACAACCAGGTGAAGCTGTCCGGCGTGGTCCCGCAGGTGTGCGTGCTGTTCGGACCGAGCGCGGCCGGCGGCGCCTACATCCCGGCCTTCTGCGACGTCGTGATCATGCGCGAAGGCAACGCCTCGATGTACCTCGGCTCGCCGCGCATGGCGGAGATGGTGATCGGCGAGCGGGTCACGCTCGAGCAGATGGGCGGCGCGCGCATGCACACGGGCGTGTCCGGATGTGCACACCAGCTCGTCAACAGCGACGAGGAGGGCATCGCCACCGCCCGTCGCTTCCTGTCCTACCTCCCCGGCAACTGGCAGCAGCAGCCGCCGCGCCTGGAAGCCGAGCCCGCCGCCGCGGCGTCGGGCGGTCAGTCGATCGCCGAGCTGATCCCCGCCGACGAGAACAAGCCGTTCGACATCAAGGCGCTGATCGCGGCGATCGTCGACGACGGCTCGCTGCTCGAGATCCATCCGCGCTGGGCCAAGGAGCTCGTGGTCGGCTTTGCGCGGCTCGACGGCCAGGTGCTCGGAATCGTCGCCAACCAGCCCAAGCACAAGGGCGGAGTGCTGTTCGGCGACTCGGCCGACAAGGCCGCCCGCTTCATCTGGCTGTGCAACGCCTTCAACGTGCCGCTGCTGTTCCTCGCCGACGTGCCCGGCTTCATGATCGGCACGCAGGTCGAGCGCGAAGGCATCATCCGCCACGGCGCGAAGATGATCAGCGCCGTCAGCGAGGCGACCGTCCCGAAGCTGTCGGTGATCGTTCGCAAGGCATACGGCGCGGGGCTGTACGCGATGGCGGGGCCCGGCCTTCGAGCCCGACGCCTGCCTGGCGCTGCCGAGCGCCTCGATCGCGGTGATGGGCCCGCAGGCGGCGATCAACGCCGTCTACTACAACCAGCTGCAGGCGATCGACGACGACGCCGAGCGCGCGCAGCGAACCGAGCAGCTGCGCGCGGAGTACGCCGAGGACATCGACATCCTGCACCTCGCCTCGGAGCTCGTCGTCGACGCGGTGATCGAGCCCGACGAGCTGCGCGGCGAGCTCGTTCGCCGCTTCTCGCATGCTGCCTCGAAGCGGCGGACGTGGCCCGCCAAGCACAACCCCGTCACGCCGGTCTAGACGCCCGCTGATCGGCGCCTCGCGGCGTCCTCGGTCGCTCGCGTGCAAAGCACGCCACGCTCCCTGCGTCCTTGCGAGGCTTGGTCATCGGCCGTCTAGCTACGTCGCGGGCGCCTCCGGGATCGTCGGTCCCGGCGTGCCGGCGGTGCGCGTCTCGTCGTCCTGGAACGGTGGGTAGGTCTCCGTCAGCAGGTACAGGTAGGCGTCGCTGCGCGCCGTGTAGGAGTTGGCGAGCACCATCAGGTCGAACAGGCCGCGCGGCATCTTGCCGGTCACCACGATCACGAACCATGCTGCGATCGCGCCGACCTCGAGCAGCAGGCCCATCACGTAGCGCAGCACTAGGATCGGGATCGCGAGGATGATGCGAAGCAGCGTCTTCAGGCGGCTGTACTGCGCGAGCGGCCCGGCGAAGCTCATGCGCACGGGATACGCGGCGTCATCGGCTCCGTTGAACGGCGGATAGGGGTCGGCGAGCAGCGCTCCGTACGCTGTCACACGAGCGACGAAGCGATTGAAGCCGGACACGAAGTCGTACAGCCCTTTCGGATAGCGCCCCGTGATCACGATCGCAAACCAGGCGATCACGATCGCGATGCTGGCGATGATGCCGAACACGTACAGCACGATTGCCACCGGGATCAGCAAGAGCAGCCGGAAGAACGTCGTCAGGCGACTGCGCTGCTCCACGTAGTCGGCCTCGAAGGTGACTGGATAGGACACGGCACACGCTCCCTGTTGCGGTTGTTGGTAGACGTCCGCGTCCCGCGAGTCCGTCGGTGGCAGCTGCGCCACACCCCCCGCGCTCGCGGCACGCTCCGCGGACATAGTAAGGCCACTATCGGCAGCCACTGCTCGTTTTTCAATAGATTGGCGCGCCGATGGACGCATCCGATCTCGCCTTCGCTGGGATCGCCCGCCAGGCCCAGCTGATCGCCGCAGGCGAGCTCTCCTCGCGGGAGCTGGTCGAGCTGTACCTGCGACGTATCGAGCGCTCCGAGCGCCCTCCCAGCGGCCACCGCCTGAACGCGTTTCGGGTGGTATTGGCCGAGCGCGCGCTGCTCGAGGCCGACCAGGCCGACGCCCGCCGTGGCGCGGGAGCACGAGCGGCGGCAGGCGCGGGGCAACCCGCAACGCGTCCGCTGCTCGGGGTGCCGGTCGCTGTCAAGGACGACATCGACGTCGCCGGCGAGGTCACCGCGATCGGGACCAGCGCGCATGGTGAGCCGGCGCGCGCCGACGCCGAGGTGGTCAGCCGCCTGCGCGCGGCCGGCGCGGTGATCATCGGCAAGACGAACGTGCCGGAGCTGTGCATCTGGCCGTTCACCGAGTCGGCGACGTTCGGCGTGACGCGCAACCCGTGGGACCTGCAGCGCGCCCCCGGCGGCTCCAGCGGCGGCAGCGCGGCGGCGGTCGCCGCGGGGCTGGTCGGCGCCGCGCTGGGCTCCGACGGCGCCGGCTCGATCCGCATCCCGGCGGCATGGTGCGGGCTGTTCGGGCTCAAGCCCCAGCGCGGGCGCGTACCGCTGGCGCCGCGCCCACGCGCCTGGCACGGCCTGTCGGTCAACGGCGTGCTGACGCGCACGGTCGCCGACACCGCGCTGTTCCTCGATCTCGTCTCGGGCCCCAGCGACGTCGACGTGGACAGCGCTTTGCCGCCGCCGGCGCCGTTCGCACAGGCAGTTGCCGCTCCCCCGCCAAGGCTGCGGATCGCCTACTCGACCCGCACCCCTCCAGGCGTCATCACGAAGCTCGACGGCGACGCCGAGCGCGCGCTGATGGACACGGTCGAGCTGCTGCGCTCGCTCGGCCACGAGGTCTCAGAGCGCGATCCCGACTACGGGGCGGGCACGCTCGCAGCGCTGCTGCCACGCTATGCGGGCGGAGTCGACGACGACGTTCGCACGCTGGCGCACCCCGAGCGACTGGAACGGCGCACGCGCGCGATGGCGCGACTGGGAGCGCTCCTCAAGCCGATCTTGCTGCAGCGCGCGCTGGCGGGCGAGGAGGCGTTCGCGCGCCGGCTGGGGCAGGTGTTCGAGAACCACGACGTGCTGATCACGCCGGCCACGGCCACGCCGCCGCCGCGGATCGGGCTCCTGCACGGCCGCGGCGCGCTGTGGACGCTGAACGCCGTCGGCGGCATGGTGCCGTACAACGGCGTCTGGAACGTGACCGGCCAGCCAGCCGCCGCGATTCCGGCTTCCCTCGGCGCAGACGGTCTGCCGCGCGCCGTGCAGATCGTGGGGCGGGCCAATGACGAGTGGACGCTGCTGGCGCTGGCTGCGCAGATCGAGGCCGAGCGCCCCTGGAGCGATCGCCGCCCACCTGAGAGCGCGTGAGCCGGCCCGACCCCACAACCGACGAGCACGCCGGACTCCTGCGCGGCGAGGAACAGAGTCCCGCCGAGCCGCGAGCGCTCCTAGAGCTGGCGGTCGAGGCCGCGCGAATGGCGGGGGCGCTGCTCGCCGAGCGCGCCCGCCACGGCGCCGAGCGTCAGGTGGCGAGCAAGAGCACGCCGACGGATCTCGTCAGCGAGGCGGACGTCGCCTCGCAGCGCGCGATTCGTGAGCTGCTCGGGAAGCGCAGGCCCGACGACGGGTTCGTGGGCGAGGAGGAGGGCACCTCCGTGCAGGGCAGCAGCGGGCTGCAGTGGGTGGTCGACCCCCTCGACGGGACCGTCAACTATCTGTTCGCGATCCCGCACTGGTCGGTCAGCGTGGCAGTGCGCGACGACGCGGGCACGGTCGCCGGCGCCGTCTACGACCCCAACCGCGACGAGTGCTTCGAAGCGCGCAGGGACGGTGCCGCGCGGCTGGTGAGCGCACACGGCACGCTCGAGCTCGAGCATCGACCGGGCCACGATCCCTCGCACGAGCGGCGCACGGGTCAGGACGCCGGCCCGGGCGGCGAGCAGCTCGCGAGCGCGATGGTTGCGACCGGACTGTCCTACGACGCGGAGGTGCGGCGGGCACAGGGGAGGGTGCTCGAGCGGCTGCTGCCGCGGGTGCGCGACATCCGCCGCTTCGGCAGCGCAGCGCTCGACCTGACGTGGACAGCCGCCGGGCGATATGACGCCTACTACGAGAGAACGGTCCACGAGTGGGACATCGCCGCGGGCGTGCTCGTGTGCGAATGCGCCGGGCTGCAGGTGCGCGAGCTGCCCGTGCATGCGGACCTTCCGTGGGGCATCCTGGTCGCCCCGCCGTCGCTCGTGGAGCCACTGTTCGAGTTGGTGTCGGGACCGTGAGCGAGCGGGCCGCCACGAGGGCGCGACGGTTCCTCGAGCTGCACCGCGGCGAGACGCCGCTGCTGCTGGCCAACGCGTGGGACCGCGGCTCGGCCAAGCTGCTGGCCTCACTCGGCTTCGACGCGCTAGCGACGACGAGCAGCGGCTTCGCCGCCACGCTCGGACGCCTCGACGGATCGGTCACTCGCGATGAGGCGATCGCACACGCCGCCGCGATCGTCGACGCGACCGGGCTGCCAGTCTCGGCGGACCTGGAGAACTGCTTCGCCGATCAGGCAAGCGGGGTGGCGCAGACGATCGCGATGGCGCTCGAGGCGGGCCTGGCGGGCGGCTCGATCGAGGACTACTCGGGGGACGAGGGCGCGCCGATCTATGAGCTCGACGTGGCTGCCGAGCGCGTCGCGGTCGCCGCCGAGGCGGCGCACGCCGGGCCCGTACATCTCGTGCTCACGGCCCGCGCCGAGAATTACCTGCATGGGCGCCCGGATCTGGCCGACACGATCGAGCGCCTGCAGGCGTATGAGCATGCAGGCGCGGACGTCCTGTTCGCACCGGGCCTGACCGACCTGCAGGACATCGCGCTCGTCGTCGAGTCGGTCGGGCTGCCCGTGAGCGTGCTCGCGCTGGCCGGCGCGCCGCCCGTGTCCGCGCTGGCGTCAGTCGGCGTCAGGCGCGTATCGGTCGGCGGGGGGTTCGCGTTCGCCGCGCTCGGAGCCGTAGTCGAGGCCGCACGCGAGCTGCGCGAGGAGGGGACCTACGGCTACTGGGAGCTGATCAAAGTGGGCGCCGCGGCGGCGCGCTCGGCGTTCCGGTAGTTCGACGCTCAGCCTCGCCGCCAGTCGCTTGCCGGGGCTCGCGGGCGTCGGCGGTGCCCGTAGGTGCGGCGGGTGGGATTCGAACCCACACACCCTTTCGGACAGGGCCTTTTGAGGGCCCCGCGTCTACCGTTCCGCCACCGCCGCA
Source organism: uncultured Solirubrobacteraceae bacterium (assembly GCA_963846205.1). Taxonomy (GTDB): domain Bacteria; phylum Actinomycetota; class Thermoleophilia; order Solirubrobacterales; family Solirubrobacteraceae; genus Palsa-744. The sequence continues at coordinate 898,488 of CAWJVB010000009.1, forward strand.
GGTGCGCTTTTCAGTCTATGCGAGCCGTGGGCCTCAGGCCGGGTGCGGCGGCGCGCCCGCGTACAGCTCGGGGCCGGCGGATGGGTCGCGGCGCTCGAGCTCGACGTTCCAGCCCTGCTGAAAGCCGCGCATCGTAAACGCGACGAGCAGCATCTGAACGGGGATGATCAGCAAGGTCAGCACACCGAGCAGCCCGGCGTTGAGGCTGGGCTGCGCAAAGCCGCTTTTGTCGCGGTCGAACCAGCCTGGCCCCGCGACGAGCGCGAAGATCAGCAGCAGCACGGCGAGCACGGCCGCGACCGGCAGCACGCCGCGATTCCAGCGCGCTGCGAAGAAGGCCAGAGTGAGGTAGACGAGCACGTAGGCGATCTGCACGGCCGCGGCCCCCTGCAGCACGCTCCAGCCTCCGATCGTCACGATCAGGACGAGCGCGGCGCTCGCCAGCAGCAGCACGATCACCGTTGCGCGCGTGGCCTGCACGACCGCCTTGTCGCGATTGGGGTGCGTGATGATCACGCCGGGCTCGGGCGCGTCGGCCGTCAGCCTGCCTGAAAGCGAGGACATCGCGATCTCCACCATACAATCTGGCCGTGCGGCGCGCGAGAGCGTCGTTGCCGGTGCGAAGCGTCCGATCGGCGGCGCCGCGGCGGCGCGACGGCGTGCGCGCCCCGCGCGGGCGTGGTGGAATTGGTAGACACGCCGGCCTTAGGAGCCGGTGGGCGTTTAGCCCTTGGGGGTTCAAGTCCCTCCGCCCGCATTTCCGGAACCTACGTCCGTGGACTCAAGCCTGCGGCGCCCACTCCTGCTCCTCGTCCAACTCGATCGGGGGGCCTCAATGCCCGCGAACATGCGACCGATCGGGGGGCCTCAATGCCCGCGAACATGCGACTCGGGCGCTAGACGTTGCTCCCTCCAGGCAGTCCTAATCGTGCAGCACGGGAGCGTACGAGATTCCGATGATCGCGCCCTCTGGTGACTGCAGCCTGGCCACCGTCTGACCCCACGGCTCCTCGCGCGGCGGGTGCAGCAACTCGTGGCCAGCCTGCTCGAGCTCCCGTGCCGCCCGGCCCACCGCCGCGGCGTCCACGACGTCGAACTCGATGCTGACCTGCGGCACCGGCCTCGCGACCGGCCATTGCGGCGTCCCGAAGCACGCCTCAGCGGCTTGGGACAGTGGCCAGATGCCGAAGGACTTGCAGCCCTCGATCTGCTCGCTGTGGTGGTAGTCGTCGCCGTGGCTCTCGAGCGGCAGCCCGAGAGCGTCGACGTACAGCTTGCGACTGGCGGGCGGGTCGGGCGCGATCACCGCCACGGTCGAAAGGAACTCCACGTTCACGCTGCCTCCTCGTCGCCTTGTGCTTGCTGAGCCATCCAAGCAGCTTTCGCGAGGAGCGCGCCGCTTCGTCGCCAGAGCTCTGGAGCGAGCCAGAGACGTCTAGGGGGCGCCTGTTCGGCCCGCCGTAGCGCGGCCAACGTCCCCGCCGTGCCGTCCCCCCACGGGCTCGAGCAGTGCCTCAACCAGAGCGTCCAGCCCCGTGATGGGGTTTCGTTCGCGTCCCGCCTCTTGCATCGGCCGCACGATCGAGTTGCGTGGGCCGGCGGCCGACCGACGGGCGCCGTCGCGACGCGAACCTAGCTCACGATTCTGGTTTCTTCGGGAACGAGTTCGGCACTTCGCTCTCACGTGCCAGTTTCCACGATGTCGAGATTGGGCTGAGGAAGCTCGGCGGCTGCTGCGTTGCCAGGCGCTGGTCGTAGTTGTAGTTCTTGATGTAGCCGGTGCCGCTGCCGCCTCCCGTCCCGACCGGGCCGCGCCAGAACTGCGCTATCGACCCCCACACGGTCAGTTCGCCGAGCTTGGCTCCGCACTTGTAGTTGTCGACGATCCACGAGTGTTTGGTGCTGAGGATCGCCGCGTCGATGATCGGTTTGCTCAGGGCGCCCCATTTGTTGGGGTCTTCGGCGGCGCTCAGGTTCGTTGCTTTAGAGGAGCACCCGCCAGAGTCGTTTTCGTATTCGCAGAACCCGTTGCTTTCGTACGTAGTTTTCGTTTCGCACGACTTCGAGTCGACAAGTTCGGCTTCGTGGAAGGTGTATTCGCTTTTCGGCGGTTCGACGCAGATCTTCTGGCTGGACCTGTATTCGTCGCCGTTCGATTTGTAGAACGTCAGTTCCTCTGTTTTGGCGGACCCGGAGAAGCTCGCGCTTTTTTCAAGCGTGATACTGGTCGGCGAGGTGGTTTTCACCCCCCCAGTAGAGACCTTGTCTCCGGACGGAATGCCGGTGCCGGTGACTTCCATGCCTGCAACCACGCCGGTCAGTGACGTGGGTTCTTTGATTTCTTTGCTGCCGTTCGTGATTTTACCCGTGATTTTCACGACCGACCCGCATTTTTCCACTTTTTCTTCCGCACTGCTGGCAGTGTAATGCGCCGGCGTGTAGTGTTCGGCCGAGTAGCCCTTTTTGACCGGGTGATAGACGCGCACGAAGTTTTCCGCGATCAGGCCCAGCGTCGCGCCACCTGTCGGTTCGCCACCTTCCGACCCGCCCGTCGTCGTCAGGTTGCCGTTCACGATCACGTCATCGGCCGAGGCGATCGTCAGCGATTCCGTGTACGTGCCGCTGACGTAGACGTTGCCGCAGCCCTGGTCGTTTTCGGTGTCCGCGTTAAATGGGGTGTACTTCGTCACACCGCAGCCTTCGCTGGAGTTTTCAACGTAGATCACGCCGTTCGCCGGAAATGCTTTGGACGTCGTCACGCCTTTGTTCGTAACCGACATCATGTTGGGGCTGCCCGCTTTCAGCACGATTTCAGTGCGCCCGCTGAACTTGTCGTCGGCGGTTTCGAGCAGTTCGCCGTCCGTTTCCGGGGGCAGCAGCGATTCTGCTTCTTCGGTGTACTGGCCGAGGATTTCAGGCGAGTTGCTGCAGCTCCCAGACCCAGGGGGCGCGTAGTGGCCTTGCAGCATCTCGATGGGGTCTTCGCGACCTTTGCGCCCGAACACGGGCTTGTTGCTGCCTTCCGCGCAGATCTCCGCGGCGTCGTTCGTGTGCATGGGCCCGTTGACCTTGTCTTCGGGCGCGAACTCGATCGGAGGGCAGGCGGTGGTCAAGCCTTTTGCCACGCGTTCTTTGTAATAGTGTTCGCAGTTAGTCGGTTCCGGGCTGAAGTTGGTCGGATCCTCGACCTCGTAGTTGCTCTCGTAGACGTACTTCGTGAAGCCGGGATGCTCGAACGTCGCGACGATCTTGTGTTCGACGGCATCCGCGCCGGTGCCGGCTTTCGAGGTGATCAGGACGCGAAACGTGCCTGCCGCGGCGCCGACGGTTTCAAGCACCGAAGCCTGCACGTTTTCCTTGCACTTTTCGTGGCCTTCTTTTTCGTAGGTCTTGCTCGGCAGCGTCTGTACCGTGTATTCCTCTTCGGGGGCTTCGTTCGTTTCGAGCTTGCCTTTCGAGATTTTTCGCAGCGAGACTTCGGGACATTTCACCCAGTAGTTCGGGTTTTTCTCAAGTTCGTACAGGTAGCGTTGTACCCCCGCCTGAGCCGCATAGTAGGCTTTTGTGTGCACCGTCGATTTGCTGCTCAGTTTGACGTCGCCGTTGGCGGCCGTGAACGCGGCAGCGACCAATAGCGTGCCGACGAACAACGCAAGCAGGACAAAGAGCATCGTGAAGCCGTCCTCGCGCCTCCAAGCGCGACGGAGGCGCATGATCGGTTTCATGTGCATGTGTTCGACCCTTCTTCGGTGGTTTCGCCGGGCGAGAAGCGGAGGATTGTCGACCCGCTCACGGTCGTTGTGTGGCCGGGGCGCGTGTCGCCCTTCTGTCCTTCGTGGCCTTCGGGGGCCTGCTGGTATTCGGTGGCGACTCGGGCGACCTTGTACGCCACGTATTCGTTGGCCGGAGGAAGTTCGCTCGTAGTCATGAGTTCGAGCGCGCCGTAGTTTCCGCTGCCCGACGTGGTGTTGTACTTCGAGTAGTGGAACACAGTCGTTCCGCCGCCCGGCGGTGTCACGTTCGTGGCGAGCACACGCTTCGTCGTCGCGGTCGCCTTCGACAACGTGCTCTGGAATTTCCACTGCGTGTTCGGTGGTTCGCCGCCTGTGTTGGCGAACGAGTAGTCGGTGAGTGTGCCGAGCTTCTCACCGGTGTTGCTCGTAGACGTTTCGCTCCAGTTGACGTCGTGTAGGAAACCATGTGCGAGCGAGCTTTCGCCGCTTTCGGCCGTCCCGTATGTGCTTACGAACCACAGGTTTGCGCCGTTCAGCGATTCGAGTTCGGTATAGGTGTGGCCTTCCGTGAATCCTTGAATCGGCGACATGTCGCCGATGCAGCTGGAGTGCAGCTCTTCCTGTATGCGTTCGAGCGAGATGCGCCCGCTCCGGTCCGCTTGGACGTGATCGCTGATGCGCGTCTCCTGGCGCTGGGAGAACTCGATGATCGCCAGAAGCGCTCCGCTCACGATGATCCCGAGGATCATCGCGACGAGCAGCTCGATCAGCGTGAAGCCTCCTTCCGAGCGCAGCGGGATGTCGACTCGCGACGGCATCAGCAGCCCAATGCCGTCGAGCTCGGCCCGGTGTAGCCCGATGCTTTCGCGTAGAAGGTCTGTGCGGTGGAGCCGGTTTTTGCCGTATTGGCGAAGGTCGTTTCGTTTCGGTAATATTTGCCGCTGCTGCTTTCAAGCCACGCGACGCATACTTTGAACGATTTTCCGTAGGGCGCGTATGCGGGTTCGAGTCGTCCGCCGACGACTTTGATCGTGTGTTCGCCTGTAATCGTCGCTTGGTTCTGCGACGTCGAGCCTTTGCATTCGGTGTTGGTGAGTTTCGCCGAGTTGCTGGTGACGGCGGTGCCGGGCGCCGCGGTGCCCGTTCCGCTCATCACGACCAGGTTGACCTGCGGCTCTTCGACTTTTACTTTCGTCGTTTCGCCCGGTTCGATCTGGGCGGCTTCGTCTTTGACCGCTTTGGATGTGACGACTTCGGGGTTGTTCTTTTCGCAGTCGCCCGCATAGACGGTGTACTTGTTCGGCGAGACGAACGGGTACAGGCCCGTCAGCGAGACGCTCGTCGCGTACGTTCCGGGTGTCCCGGCTACGAAGTTGGGCGGCGAGCCTACTTTGGACTGCCCCACATACACGGTGTCTCCCTGCAGGCCGCTCGTAGCGCCGCCGTTCGTGACGAATTCGGTCACGAGCGTTCCGGGGTTGGCGAGCGTGAACTTTTCCGTTGTGGTTTTGGTCGCGGACAGCGTCACGGTCTGTGGCGAGGGGGCTGGAGCCGTTGGGCCCGATCCAGCCCGCCTTCGAAGCGCCCACTTCGACCGTTTTGGCCCCAATCGATCCGAAGATCACGCAGCCGTTGGCGAGTGTCGTCTGGCTGAGGTTGGTCGAGGTGCCTTTGACCGTGACGGTCGCCCCGGGCACTTCTTTTTCGCTCTGGTCGACGACCTTGACCGCCATCGTCGTGCTCGACGGCACCGACACGATGCTCGACTGTTTGACCGTGCTTTTCACCGGCGGGTTCTTTTCAAACCAGCTCACGATAGTCGTGCTCTTGATGAATTCGGCGGTGCCCGAGCTGGTCGGGCTGCACGTGAGCTTGTCCGGTTCTTCTTCGCCCGCGACTTCTTTTTCGGGCGCCGACACGTATTCGGCGGCCGATTCGACCGTGTACGTAGTTCCGCTTTCTTTGATCGTGTTCGTTTCGTGGCCGACCTGCGTCAGCTTGGTCAATTCGAGGCCTCGCAGGCGCTCCTGATCCTGTGCCGCCAGCAGGTTCGCCTGGTTGTGCGAACGCTCGGCGGCGGTCGCACGGCCGGCGTCGTCGAAGCCGGTGAGCGTCGCGATCGCGATGATCGCGACGAGCATCGTGCTGATCATCACTTCGATCAGCGTGATCCCCGACTCGGAGTTCCTCCCGACGATCCGCTCTCGCGATTCCGGGCCGATGGGCGATTTCGAGCTTGCCGCGCGGCCGCCATCGTGGCCGCGCCGGGCACGCGCGAGCCTCCCGCGTGCGCGGGCAACCCAGGACTGGACAGGAGATATGCGCATCGGTCAGCAATCTGCTTTCGTGCTACCCCAAGAAGGTTTCGGCACCCTGGGGTCGCGCCTTGAGCGCTCGCCAGCAGGGCTAGGCGCATTGGGACAGGCGCGGCGAGCGATCTTTGGCGGGCCGCCGGCGGCCTCGCCGGAGCGCCCCACGAGGGGGGAGAGGAGCGCGTGGCGATCGTCGCCCAGCGCCTAGAATCTCGGCTCCGAGGGGGACTGGTGTATCGGTAACACGGTGGTCTCCAAAACCGCAACGCCAGGTTCGATTCCTGGGTCCCCCGCTCGAGCAGCCCGCGACCTCGACTTGGCGCAGCAGCGTCTGGCGACGTCTGCTCGGCTCGCGCGCGCTGGCGCTCAGGTCGTGTCGATGCGCTTCAGCGCGGCCACCGTCGCGTCGCTCGAGGCAGCCGCGATCTCGTCGTGCAGTCCGGCAAGGTCGACGTTCCGGACGAATCGCTCGGGGCCACCCAGCGGGGCGAAGAAGTCGTCGTAGTGGGTGGGGACGATCACGCGCGGATCCAACCGTGGCAGTACCCGCTCCCAGTAGCGAGGCGTCACCTCCCGGCCTGCGACGCCGGCGAGGAAAACGTCGACAGGGTCGTGTCGCAGCTCGTCGTCGTCGAGGTCGGCGCTTCCCTGGTGGTAGAGCGAGACGCCCGCGACCTCCAGGCGGATGCCGTACACGGGCCCGCAGCGGTAGGCGGTCGGCACCAGGCCATCAAGTGCCTCGCAGGTCAGCGGCCCGTCCATCGGCACCTTGCGCCCGAGCAGCAGCTTGGAGTGCCGGCTGGGGACGAACGTGACCAGGAACGGTCCCAGCTCGTAGCGCCGATGAGGCTCGACCTCGATCGCGAGCTCACCGAGGCCGTGCAGTGCCATCAGGTGTGCGAGTGAGCTCGAGCCGTAGGCGGGAGCGCGGTGCCGCGCGGCGATCGCGGGCGCATCCACCGCATGATCGAAATGCGTGTGGCCGACGAGGATCCCGGCGACGGTCCCCGGCGGGCTCGCATAGGCATCGAGCATCGCGGGGTCGGGGAGCGCTTTGCGGCGCAACAGCAACGAGCGCAGTGGGACCCTCGACACATAAGGGTCGATGTACAGCGTCGTGTCTTCGTAGGTGATGCAGTAGCCGGAGACGCCCAGCCATCTGACGTCGAGACCGGCGGGTAGTGCGATCGGCACGGACTCGAACGCGCGGATCGCCTGGGAGTCATCGAGCGTGGACACGGTTGGCTCCGAGCATATGCCGGACAGCCTCGACCAACACCGCGCCGTCGGCTGACGCCCGCGGCCAGGTGGCCTTCGCAGAGTCTCACGCGTGCTAAACTCGACAAAGTAGATCGACAAACTGGTAATTAGCCGACGGAGCGCTAGCTCCACGGCGCCACGGAGATCGAGATCGCGATGAGAGTCGACGTGCATCAACACCTGTGGACCGAGCCGCTCGTGCTCGCGCTCGAGCAGCGCGAGGAGGTTCCGTTCGTGCGCCGCGAGCACGGCCTGACCGTGCTGTTCCTGGCCGGCGAGCGGCCGTATGTGATCGAGCGCTCCAGCGAGTCGCCGGCGCAGCGCGCCGCGCTCGTCGAGAGCGACGGGCTGGACCTCGCGCTCGTCTGCCTGTCGAGCCCGCTCGGGATCGAGTCGCTGCCGCGCGCTCAAGCGCTGGCGCTGATCGACGCCTACCACGAGGGCGCGCTGGCGCTGCCCGAGTCGCTTCGCGGCGTGGGGCGCGCTGGCGCTCGACCGCGCCGACCCCGACGACGTCGACGCCGCGCTCGAGCGCGGATGCGTCGGTATCTCGCTTCCCGCCGGCGCCCTCGCGGGCGTCGAGCGGCTGGCGCGACTGCGGCCCGTGCTGGAGCGTCTCGAGCATGCCGGCGCGCCGCTGCTCGTTCACCCCGGGCCGGGCCTCGACGACGCCGTCGCCGGCTCGAGCGCGCTGGAGCCGACGCTGTCGGACCCGCTGTGGTGGTCGGCGTTGACGCGCTACGTGTCCGACATGCACGCCGCCTGGTTGGCGTTCGTGTGCGCCGGGCGGGCCGAGCATCCACGCCTGCGCGTCGTCTTCTCGATGCTCGCCGGCCTGGCGCCGCTGCAGGCCGAGCGGCTGCGCTCGCGCGGCGGGCCGGCGGCGCTGCGGCGCGGACCCGTTGATCTTCTACGAGACCTCCTCGTATGGGCCCGGCGCCGCGCGCCGCCTCGCCGAGATCGTCGGCCCCGACCAGCTGCTGTATGGCTCGGACCGTCCAGTCGCCGACCCCGGCGAGCACGCGATCATCGGCGAGCTCGATTGGGACGCCGTCGAGCTGGCCACGCTCCAGGCGCTCGGCGAGACGTCGACGGCTTCGCGGACGCGAGAGCGTGGTGTCGCGATGAGCTTCGCCTCGGCGACGAGCGCGCCGCCGGCGATCGCGCTCGACCTGCTGCCGCGCCCGCGCCAGCGCGACCTGTCCGCCACGGAGCTGGAGGCGTTCGTGCGCGAGCTCGCCGACCGACCGGAGCTGTGGATCGAGCTCGTCCGGCACGACGCGACTCAGCGCGTCTACCACGAGCTGTTCAGCGACGCGCACGTGACCGCGTGGCTGATCTGCTGGATGGACGAGCAGGACACCGGCTTTCACGACCACGACGTCTCGGCCGGCGCCGTGGCCGTCGTCAGCGGCGACATCCGCGAGGAGCGCCTGGCGATCGGCGGCGAGCCACAGGCAAGGACGTTCGCCGCCGGCGCGGCCTTCAACTTCTCGGCTGCGGACATACATCGCGTTCGCCACGGCGGCAGCGATCCCGCCGTGACGCTGCATGTCTACTCGCCGCCGCTCGCGCGCATGGGCGCTTACGTGATCGGCGACGATGGCGTGTTGGCGCGCCGCACGATGCCGGCCTCGGAGGAGCTGCGCCCCCCCGAGCGCGAGGTCCGGCGGACGCCGCGCACGCCGCGAGGCGGCCTAGCGCTCGGGCTTCGCGCCGGCGCGCGTGTGCACGCCGCCGGCGCCGGCAACGACGATCGAGCTGACCATCTCCGGCGCAAACAGCCCATGCTCGACCACGCCCGGCTGCGCGCTCAGCCTGGCGGCCAGCGCACGTGGATCCTCGATCGCTCCCAGGTAGTCGGCGATCAGACCGCCGTCGGGACTGCGCGGCACCTCGCGCAGCTGTGCATCCCCGATCTCGCGCAGCGTCGTGTGCACGGCGAACGGCACGAGCTCCAGCGGGACGGGTGCGGACAGCGACCCCACGAGCTTCTCTTCGGAGACGATCACCACGAACCGGCGCGCCGCCGCCGCCACGATCTTCTCGCGCGTGTGCGCGCCGCCGCCGCCCTTGATCAGCCAGCAGCTCGGGTCGACCTGGTCGGCGCCGTCGATCGCCAGGTCGAGCTCGCCGAGCTCGTCGAGGCCGACGATCGGCAGGCCCAGCTCGCGCGCGGCGCGCTCGGTGGCGGGCGAGGTCGCGACGAAGCGCGCCGTCTGGAACGAGCGCTCGCCGAGCGCCGGCACCAGGTAGGCGACCGTCGTGCCGGTGCCCAGGCCGACGCGCATGCCGTCCTGCACGAGCTCCGCCGCAGCCGTCGCCGCCGCGCGCTTGTAGCGCGCGGATCGAGCTCGGCGTCGCTCAGCGACGACCGCTGCTCTCGCCCAGTCGCACCCGAGGACGCCATGGGGCGGACGTTACCGTCCCGGCGGCGCCCGCGAGCCTCAGCCGCTCCGGCGAGTCGGGGCGGTGCAGCAGGAAGCCCTGACCGACCGTGCAGTCGAGTTCGCGCGCGAGCGCCAGCTGGCGATTGGTTTCGATGCCAACCGCGACCGCGGTCAGCCCGGATCGGTGCGCGAGCGCGATCACGGCGCCGACCATCGCCTGGGTCTCGCGGTCGCGCTCGAAGGTGTGGATCAGCTTGCGATCGAGCTTGATCATGTCGAGCGGCAGGTTGCGCGGCAGCGCAATCGACGCGTCGCGAGCGCCGAAGCTGTCGAGCGCGATCGCCACGCCCAACTTGCGGACCTCGCCGAGCGTCGCGCGCGCGCGCTCGGGGTCGCGCAGCACCGCCTCCTCGGTGACCTCCAGGCACAGCGCACGCCCTGGCAGCTGAAAGCGCATGAGCTCCTTGCGCACGCGCGCGGCCAGGTCGAGCTCGCTCAGCTCGCGTGCCGAGACGTTGACCGAGATCGGCACCGTGATCCCCTGACTGCGCCAGGCGGCCGCTTGCGCACACGCGGTGTTCAGCACCCACTCGCCGATCTGCAGGATCAGCTCGCTCTCCTCGGCGCGCGGCAGGAACGTCGCGGGCAGCAACTGGTCGATCGCCGATTCCTCCTCGCCGTCGGGGTGCCAGCGCACGAGCGCCTCGCAGCCGATCGCGCGACCGCCCGACAGCGGCAGGATCGGCTGATAGGTGAGCACGAGCTCGTCGTGCGGCAGCGCCTTGAGCAGCCGTTCGCCGATCTCCAGATGAGCGGTCATCTCCTGGCGCAGGCTCTCGTCGAACATCTCCGGTCGCTGCCCGCCCGCGTTCTTGGCGCGGTACATCGCGATGTCCGCCTCGCGCAACATGCCCTCCGGGTCGGCGTCGGGATCGTGCGAGACCGACACGCCCACGCTTGCGAAGATCGGCACCTCGACCGACCCCACCATGAACGGCTCGTTCAGCGTCTGCACGACGCGCTCGGCCAGCGCGAGCGCTTCCGCCTCGGTCTCGATCTGCTCGCCGAGGATCACGAACTCGTCGCCACCGAGCCGTGCGACCGTGTCGCTGTCGCGCATCATCTCCGCGAGCCGCTCGGCCGCAGCGATCAGCAGGCGATCGCCGGCGTCGTGGCCGAAGTTGTCGTTGACCGCCTTGAAGCGATCGAGGTCCACGAACAGCAGCGCGACCACGCCACCGCTGCGATGCAGGCGCGTCAGCGCCTGGCGTGTGCGGTCCATCAGCAGCAGCCGGTTCGGCAGGTGCGTGAGCGGGTCGCGCAGCGCCTGGCGCTCGAGCCACATGCGGTCGGTCACGTCCTTCGCCGCCGCGTACCAGGTGTCGCCGTCGCAGCGCGCGCTCCACAGCAGCCACCGCCACGAGCCGTCGCGATGTCGATAGCGATTGGTGAAGTTCTCCAGGTGAGCCGGTCGCTCGTGCCCGGCGAACAGCAGCGCGCGGGTCTGCTCGACGTCGTCGGGGTGGATGTACTTCTCGATCGCCTTCTCCTGCAACTCCTCGCGCGTCCAACCCAGCACCTGCTCCCAGGCCGGGTTCAACAGCGTGAAGCGCCCGTCGAGCGAGATCGTCGCGAGCAGGTCGCTCGTCATCTCGAACAACGCCACGCGCGGATCCCCGGGCGTCGTCGCGCGATCCTCGGAGAGCGCCGCGCGATCGGCTGGTGGGGCCGTGCGACCGTCGGGCAGCGCCGCTCGATCGGCCGGTCTGGCCGTGCGATCGTCGGGCAGCGTCGCGCGATCGGCCGGCTGGGGCCGTGCGATCGAGCTGCGCGGGGGCGGGCGGCTCGCCGCCGCGCAAGAGCTCCAGGCGCGTCGAGCGATCAGCCTGCGTGCTGGGGCGGGGAAAGCGCATCTTCTGCTGAACCCCTCGACCCGCCCCCGCTCGCGCGCTCGGCCCGTGGCGCTTTGTGGACGGATTTACTAGCGCGTTTGCCCGTGTTTACGGGCTATCAACCTGTCAGGAGCCTGACGTTGGCAGCGGTGCGGCCGGCTCGCCGCGAGCGTCCTGCGCGTCGGAGCGGGCCGCCGCCGGCGGGGCAGCTTCGCCGCGCAGGAAGCGCCACACCGACAGGCACATCAAGATCGTCACGATCACGGCGCTGGAGACGCAGTACTCGCAGATGTGATGGATCGAGAACAGCTCGCGGTAGGTCAGGTAAGCGCTGAAGCCGAAGCCGATCACCGTGAAGGCGACCGTCGCAAAGCGCGAGGTCTCGCTTTCGGGCACCAGCAGCGAGCCGAGGATCACGACATAGCCGATCAGCCCGATCAGCGCGACGGGCACGCCCGCGAGCTTCGAGTAGACGGACGTCTGCACGATCTCGCAGCCGCCGCCGTTGGTGCCGCAGAACGGTTTGATGCCGGCGTAGTGGATGTACGTCAGGTAGCTCGCGACCCCAAGTCCGAGGATCGTCAAGACGAGCATCGTGATGCGCAGCGCGCGCGGGCTCATCGCCGGGCTAGCTCTTGAGGACCTTGTCGATCGCCGATTCGAACCCGGACGGGTCTTTCAGCGAGCTGTATTCGAGCTTCTGCACGGCCCCGCCGCTCTTGCCGATCTGGAACGACGGCGTGCCGTGAAGCCGGCGTTGTTGGCGGCCTGCGCGTCGGTCGTGATCGCGTTCGTGAATTCGGGGTCGTCGCGGTCGGCGGTCCACGTCGCGAGGTTCAGGCCCGGCACCTGCTGGGCCAGGGTCTGCAGATATTTCTCGGTGACGTATTCCGTGTCCTCCTGGCCCTGCTGGTGGTAGAACAGCTCGATGTAGTACCAGGCCTTGTTCTGCTTGCCCGCCGCCAGCGCTGCGATCTGCTGTGTTTTGAACGTTTCCGGTTCGCGCGTCGCCGTCTCGCAGGTTGCGGTATTCGATCTTCAGCTTGCCCGTGCGCACGTACTTCTGGATCAGCGTCGGCAGCGCGCCGAGCGTGAATTCCTTGCAGATCGGGCACTCCAGGTCACCGAAGTAGACGAGCGTGGCAGGGGCCGTCGGGCTCCCCAGCACGTTGCCTTTCTGCGGGATGCCGTCGAGCAGCGCGGTGACTTCTTTGACCGCGGGAGTGTTGCGTTGTTGCCCGTCGGCGGGAGCGGCGTCTTCGAGCCGCCGCCGCTCGTGGCGACCAGGATCACGACGATGATCACGACGACGACGCCCGCCACCCAGCCGAGCTGGATCAGCCGTTTGCGCCGCTGCGCGCCCGCCGCCTCCGCCTCCTCGAGCGCCTTGCGCTGCGTGCGCGCCTGCTCGCGGCGCTGCTTGCGCGTCAGATCCTGATCGTCGTCCTCCTCGCGCCGTGCTCATGGCGCAACTTTTACAGGTTTCCGCTCAAGTCTGCCTAAGTTCATGCCACGATGCAGGCGCGACGCCCGAGCGATCGCGACCGTTTCCTCGGACGCGCCGCCCTGGCCCCCGTAGCTCAACTGGATAGAGCACCGGCCTTCTAAGCCGGGGGTTGCTGGTTCGAGTCCAGCCGGGGGCGCCTGCGCCGCCGGCGCAAGAACGGGGCGCGCGACCATCCGCCACGGCGCGCGCACCAGCTCTGGCGATGAAGCCTCTCGTGCGCCCGCGAAGTTCGTCGTTTTCATCTCGTTTGGACGGGTAAGCAACAAGCGGGGCCCCGCTTACCCCGGCATGGGGCCTTGATGGGGACGGGACCGTATCCGCCGGCCCCTGCAATGCAGCCCCAATCCCCCGCGCGGGGCTGTACGGGGCGGCGGACGGTCCTGGATCAGCTTGCGGCGCGCTTGGCATTGACGCCAAGCGCGCCGCGAGACTTCCCACGCGACTCGGCGCCCACGCGCCCTGCCGGGCGGCTGCGATGGCGCGCCTGGAACAGCTGGAATGATGGCGCGATTGTTCGCGCTCACGGTGTTCGCCTATCCGCTCGCGCTCGCGCTGCTGTGCGCCGGCGCGGGCCTGCTGATCGACCGCTGCAGCGAACGGCTGCCTGCCGGCCGCGCTGCTGCCGAGCGTCGGCGCGGCGGCGCTGATCGCGCTGTCGCAGCTGTCCACCTACATCACGCCGCTCGCGCGAGCGACCCCGTATCTGCTCGCCGCTGCCGCCGCCGCCGGGTTCGCGCTCGGCGCGGCCGCGCCTCGGCGCGCTGCTCGAGCGCGTGCGAGGCGGCCGCGCTGCTGATCTGCGCTGGCTGCTCGGCGCTTCGCTTCTGGCGTACCTGCTCGCGCTCGCCCCGGTGCTGCTGTCCGGTCGCCCCGGCTTCTCCTCGTTCATGGCGCTGTCGGACTCGGCCGTGCACATGATCGGCGCCGACTACCTGATCCACCACGGCCAGGACTACGCGCACGTCGACGTGCACAACTCCTACGGGCAGTTCATCCAGGCCTACTACGGGACCGGCTACCCGTCGGGCGCCGACACGCTGTTCGGAGGTAGCGCGCTGCTGCTCGGGCTGCCGTTGATCTGGTGCTTTCAGCCGTTCAACGGCTTCATGCTGGCGCTCTGCTGCGGCCCCGCCTGGCTACTCGCGCGCGCCGTCGGGCTACGCGCGGGCTGGGCCGCCGCGGCGGCGCTCAGCGCGACCGTGCCCGCGCTCGTGTACGGCTACCAGCTGATCGGGTCGGTCAAGGAGCTGACCGCGCTCGTGATGATCCTCACGCTCGGCGCGCTCGTCGTCGGGCATCGGCAGTGGCTCGCGCGCTCGCCCCGCCGGGCGCTTCCGATCGCGCTGGTGCTCGGCGCTGGCGTGTCGGCGCTCGGCGTCGGCTTCGGCGCATGGGCGCTCGCAGCCGCCGCCGTGCTGCTCGTCGTGCTCGCCGGCGGCCGCTCGCCGCTCGCAGGACGCGACGCGCGCGTCGGCGTCGGCGCCGGCGCCGGCAGGACGCTGGCCGGGGTGCTCGTCGGCGCGCTCGTGCTGTTGATCGCCGCGTGGCCCACCTGGGCGCACGTGTCCGCCTCGTTGCACGTGGCGCAGAACATCGCCTCGACCGGCAACTCCGGCAACCTGCCGACGCCGCTCAAATGGACGCAGGTGTTCGGCGTGTGGCTGCGCGGCAGCTACAAGCAGCCGCCGGCGGGCGCCTGGAGTGCGCTCACCGCCGTGCTGATCGTGATCGTCGCGCTCGCCTGCCTGCTCGGCGCGCTTGTCCTGCTGCGCGCCCGCCGCTATGCGCTGCTCGCGTGGATCGCGCTGATGCTGCTCGCCTGGGTCGTGCTCAGCAACTCGGCGACCACCTGGGTCGATGCCAAGGCGCTCGTGCTCACCTGCTCGGTCGTCGTGCTGCTCGCGTGGGCCGGCGTCGCCGCGCTGCTGGAGCCGCGAACGCGCCGAGACGCCGCGCCTGCGCGCACGCGCCGGGAAGGCTCGCGCCAGGACGCGCCTGCCAGGCGGCGCGCAGCGCGTGCGCCAGCGGGCCGTCGCTGGCTCGCCGCGCTGCTTGCGCTGTCGCTCGGCGGCGGCGTGCTCGCGTCCGATCTGGCTCAGTACCACAGCTCCAACCTCGCGCCCACCGCGCGCTACGAAGAGCTCGCCAAGATCGACGAACGCTTCGCCGGGCGCGGCCCGACGCTGTTCACCGACTTCGACGAATACTCGATGTACGTGCTGCGCGACCTCGACGTCGGCGGCCCCGACTTCGTGTACCCGCCGCCGGCGCTCGCCGCGCTCGCCGGCGGCTACGGGCGCCCCGTGGCGCTCGATCGCGCCTCGCCCGCGGCACTGCGCGCGTACCCGCTGATCGTCACGCGCCGCGACCCGAGCGCCGCGCCGCCCCCCGCCGCCTACCGGCTGGCGTGGCAGGGCGCCTACTACCAGGTGTGGGCTCGCCGCAGCGAGGCGAGCGCGGCCTTGCTGCACGCTCCTGCCGACGAATCGCGAGCGCCGCTGCCGTGCACGCGAGTGCTGGCGCTGGCGCGCACCGCCCGAGCAGACCACGCTCGTGCGATCGCGGCGCTCGCGCCGCAGCTCGTGCGCGCCGATCTCCTGCGCGCCCGGCGACCTGCCGGCTGGGGCAAGGAGCGCGCGGGGCTCGCGATGAAGCGACCCGGCACGCTGGCCGTGCGCGTTCAGCTTCCGCGAGCGGGCAGTTGGCAGCTGTGGCTGCAGGGGCAGTTCATGCCGAAGGTCGACGTCGGCGTCGACGGGCGTCGCGTGGCCTCGATCGAGGGGCAGCTCGCGGGCAACTCGCTGGTGGCGGACACCGTCGGCCCGTTCCTCGTGCGATTGGGCGCCGGCGCACATCGCCTGACAGTCACGCGCGCGGGCTTCAGCCTGGCGCCCGGCAACGGCGGCTCGGCGGTGCTCGACGCGGTCTTCCTGACCCCGGCGGGCACGCCGCCACGAGCGCTGCGCACGCTGCCGGCGGCGGGCGACGCGCGTTCACTGTGCGCGCAGCCGTATCAGTGGGTGGAGCTCGTCGCGCAATAGCGCGCGGTCGCGGCGCTGCGAACGCAACCATTCATGAAAAGAAGTCCGACCGCTCGCGGCGCTCCATCGGCACGCGGACGTAGTCTCACGCGGGTGGGCGAGCCGGCGGTTCCCGAATCGCGATCAGATCCTGCTCGGTGAGAACCTGCGGCTGCTGCCGTCGTTCGCGGACGGCTCGTTTCAGCTGGTCTACATCGACCCGCCGTTCAACACCGGCCGCGCGCAGGTGCGCAGGACGCTGTCGGTGGTCGCCGACGCGAGCGGCGAGCGCAGCGGCTTTCAGGGGCGCCGCTATCGCACGCGGCTGCTCGCCGAGTCCTCCTATCGCGACGCCTTCGAGGACTACCTCGGCTTCCTCGCGCCGCGTCTCGAGCACGCCCGCCGGCTGCTGCGCGACGACGGCACGCTGTACTTCCACATCGACTACCGCGAGGCGCACCACTGCAAGCTGCTGCTCGACGAGATCTTCGGGCGCGAGTGCTTTCTCAACGAGCTGATCTGGGCGTACGACTACGGCGCGCGTGCAAAGCGCCGCTGGCCCGCCAAGCACGACACGATCCTCGTGTACGTGAAGGACCCGGCTCTCTATTTTTTTGATTCAGATGAAGTCGATCGCGAGCCCTACATGGCGCCCGGTCTGGTCACAGCGGAGAAGGCCGCGCGAGGCAAGCTCCCGACGGACGTGTGGTGGCACACGATCGTGCCCACCAACGGCGCCGAGAAGACCGGCTATCCAACCCAGAAGCCGGAGGGCATCGTGCGGCGCATGGTGCAGGCCTCGACGCGTCCCGGCGACTGGTGCCTGGACTTCTTCGCCGGCAGCGGCACGCTCGGCGCCGTCGCCGCCGAGCTCGGACGTCGTTACGTGCTGATCGACTCCAACCCCGAGGCCGTGCGCGTGATGCGCGAGCGGCTCGGCGGGCACGCGCTCGCGGCGCCGCGGGCGGCAACGGCGGCGCGGCGGCGGTAAAGCCCGCTCGCCGGGCAGCCGATCGGTTCAGCGTGTCCGAGCATCCGGTACAGATCGTGATCAGCGACGATTGCAGCCGCTCGCGCGCGAGCGTCTTCTTCCGCGCGATCCTGTCGATCCCGCACTTCATCTGGTTGCTGTTGTGGAGCGCCGTGGCGCTGCTCGCCGCGATCGCCAACTGGCTCGCCACGCTCGTGCGCGGTCGCTCGCCGCGCTCGCTGCACCGCTTCCTCGCCGCCTACGTCAAATACGTCACGCAGTTCTACGCCTACCTGCACCTGGCGGCCGATCCGTACCCGTCGTTCGACGCCCCCGACGGCTATCCGATCGACCTGAAGATCGCGCCGGCCGCGCGCCAGAGCCGCTGGACGGTCGCCTTGCGCGGGCTCCTGCTGCTGCCCGCGGCGCTGATCGCCGCCGCGCTGATCGGCGATCCCGCCGGCGGCTTCAACTCCGGGCGCGGATCGTTCTCCTACGGCTTCGGCATCCTGCCGATCGTCGCGCTGCTCGGCTGGTTCGCGATCATGGCGCGCCGCAGCATGCCGCGAGGCCTGCGCGACGCCGCCGCCTACGCGCTCGCCTACGGAGCCCAGTTCTGGGCCTACGCGCTGCTGCTCACCGACCGCTATCCCGACAGCGACCCGCAGGCGCTGCCCGGGCTGCCCGTGCGCGAGGACCCGATCTCCGTGCGCGCTCGAGGACGAGCTGCGGCGCAGCCGCCTGACCGTGTTCTTCAGGCTGCTGCTGGCATTGCCGCACCTGCTGTGGCTGTCGCTGTGGACGCTGCTGGCGCTGCTCGCGGCGCTCGCCAGCTGGATCGCGACGCTGCTCGCCGGGCGCTCGCCGCAGCTGCTGCACGGCTTCCTCGCCGCCTACCTGCGCTATGCGATCCACGTGTACGCGTTCCTGTACCTGATCGCCAACCCGTTCCCCGGGTTCGTCGGCGCCGTCGGCAGCTACCCACTCGAAGTGCGCGTCGCCGAGCGCCAGCGCCAGAACCGCTGGAAGACCGCCTTTCGCCTCGATCCTCGTGATCCCCGCCTGGGCGCTCGCGGCGGCGTACGGCACGCTCGTCTCGCTCGTCGCGCTGCTCGGCTGGTTCAGCTCGCTGGCACGCGGGCGCATGCCGCACGGGCTGCGCAACGCCGGCGCGCTCGGTCTGCGCTACCAGGCGCAGACGCTCGGCTATCTGCTGCTGCTGACCGACTCCTATCCCTACGGCGGGCCGGTGCGCGACGAGGGCGCGCCGGCGCGACGCCGCTCGCGGCTCGCAGCCCACGGGCGGCGCAGGCGCGCCCGCCACGCCGGCCACGCCGGCAGCGGGGTCGCCGGCCGTGCTGCCCGACCTCGGGCTGAGCTGATCGCTGTTGCGGGCGCGCGCGGCATGGGCGGCGCTCGCCGCGCGACCCGGCCGCTCGCTCGGCGACGCTGCTCGCGCTGCTCGCCTTCGCTGGCGCATGGGCGCTGGCGGCGCACGCGCTGTGGCACTCCACCGTGCCGAGCACCCTGCACCTGCCGCACGTCCAGGCGCGCCAGCTGTTCGGCCGCGCGTTCCTGCAGCGCAGCGCCTCCTACGAACGCTTCCTCGACCTCGACGCGCTGCTCGGCCAGCTCGTGCTCGTGCTCGTGCTCGTCGTGTACGCGCGGCGCGGGCACAGGCTGATGCGCGAGTCCGCCGCCGGGCGCATCGGCACCGGGATGATGCTGGGGATGCTCGGCTTCGCCGTCGTGTGGATCGCCGAGATCCCGTTCTCGCTGGCCGCCGTGTGGTGGGAGCGCCGCCACGGCATCTCCCACGTCGGGCTACGTCTCGGCGCTGCTCCAGAGCTTCTTCTCGCTCGGCGGCGAGTTCCTGTTCGTGTCGCTCGCGCTGCTCGTCGCGATGGGCATCGCCGGCTGGCTTGCGCGCTGGTGGTGGGCGCTCGCCGCCCCCGTGTTCGCCGCCCTCGCGCTGCTGTCCGCCTACCTCAGCGTGTACCTGATCGCAGACACGCACCCGCTGCGGGACCCGCAGACGCTCGCCGACGTGCGCCAGCTGGCTCGCGCCGAGGGCATCCCCGGCACCAAAGCCGAAGTGCAGGACGTGGAGCGCGAAACGACCGCGCCCAACGCCGAGTCGGTCGGGTTCGGCGCCACGCGCCGCGTGATCCTGTGGGACACGCTGCTCGACGGGCGCTTCGACAACCGTGAAGTGCGCGTCGTGACCGCGCACGAGCTCGGCCACCTCGCCCACCACCACCCGCTCAAGCGCGTCGGCTGGCTGGCGCTGTTCCTGCTGCCCGCCGCCGCGCTCGTCGCGCTGGCCACGCGCCGCCGCGGCGGCCTCGCGCGTCCCGAGGCCGTGCCGGTCGCCCTGCTCGTGTTCGTCGTGCTGCAGCTGCTCAGCGTTCCGCTCACGAACATCGTCTCGCGGCGCGAGGAGGCCGAGGCGGACTGGTCCGCCCTGCAGGCCACGCGCGATCCCGTCGCCGCGCGCTCGCTGTTCCGTCGCCTCGCCACCAGCAGCCTCGGCGACCCCGACCCGCCCACCTGGGCCTACGTGCTCGACGCCGACCACCCCACGATCGTGCAGCGCATCGCGATGGTCGACGCCTGGCAGGCGCGCGCCGCGCGCTGACCGGCGCCGGCTGCGCGAGCTCCGGCCGTGGCGATCGGCACCGGCTGCGCACGCGCCCGCGCGGCGCCTACAGCGGCGACGTGCGAGCCTGTGCCGCATGTACCACCTCGAGCTGCGCAAATTCCCGCACACCGTCTGCCGCTTCAACCAGGGCGAGCAGCAACTGCGCGCGATCGTCGTGCCGTGGGTGCGCGAGGAATGGATCGAGGAGGGCGAACGCGGCTGGAACATGCACGAAGCGACGCTCACCGTGCTCGAGGGGCCGGAGCTGTCGACGGGCGACCTCACGATGGGGCGCGGCTGGCGCAACGCTCAACGCAAGAGCAAGGACGTCACACGAGCGCGTGCTCGCAGCCGCCATGCAGTCGCGCGGCGAGGGGCCCGTGCGGGCCGAGCCCGTCGCGCGCTCTGGCGCGTCCGCGTCGATCGGGGATGCGGTGGAAGCGCACGGGTTCTCGGGGGCGACCGCGGCGCGCGAGCAGTCCGCGCAGGCGGGGCAGCGCGCAACGCGAGGCCGAGCAGGGCGGGCGCCCAGCGGGCGAGCGCGAGCTGCTCGCCGACTCGCTCGGGCTGCACGTGCTCGCGCCTGCTCGACGCCGGGCCTGTGCCGCTGTCCGAGGTGTGGGCGCTGGCTCGCGAGCGGCTGGCGCAACCCACCGCCGCCGAGTCGCTCGCGCTCGGCGAACAGGCGGTTCGCTCCCTGCTACAGCGCCGCCTCGGCGTGCTGCAGCAGGGGGATCGCGTCGTCGACGACGGCCAAGCGGAGACGCTGCTGCGCAGCATCGAGACGTGGTCCACGGGCGCTCGCGAGGCGACCGTGATCGCTCGCAAGACCTGAGCGCGCGCCGCTAGACTCCGTTCTCCCCGTGGTGGGCGTAGCTCAGTTGGTAGAGCTCCTGGTTGTGGTCCAGGCGGTCGCGGGTTCGAGTCCCGTCGCTCACCCCTCGTTCGCGACCCTTACCGCGTGTTCTTCTCGACCGCCCTGCGAGCTTCGCCTACGGCTGTCGCTCTCAGTGGGGGCGGAGCGCCACGCGCTGCTCTGAAGTCTCCACGGGCGCCCAACGTCCCAGGTTGGCGGCGAGGTTCGCGAGCTCCTCGGCCATCTCGCAGACACGCTCCATCTCAACCTCAGCCGCGTGGGCGGCCTTGTCAACAGCCGTCACGTCGTTGCGGTTGTAGGCAACGTGTAGATCCCTGGCGGCTGCAGACAGCGCCCTACAGGCAAGCGTGACGCGCTCCGCCGCTCGTTCGACCATGGGGTCAGACATGTCCTCTCCTCTCGCCAGCTCGGTCTCAAGCGACTTCAGGCGACGAGCATACGCCTCTACGGACTCCTCGAGAGCGGTATGACCCGCACGCTGGGGAAAGGGTGCGGTCTTCGGTGGCTTGGCGCTAGCGGCGCGCGGTTGGGCGCGTCGCTGAGAGGACTAGGCCGTACAGCACGTGGTCGGCGGCCAATGCCAGACGATCGATCAGGCGCACCCGCTTCGCTTGGCTCAGGCCCAGCGCGGGCGCGATCCCAAGCTCGAAGCCCAACCACACGACCAGCCCGTACGCCGGTCCGGCCCAGGGAGAACGCCGTATGGCGCGCGGGAGCGCGCCGAACACCGCCCCGCCACCTGCACCAAAGGCCCAGTGGGCAGCCTCGACGAGGCCCCTTCGCTGCTTGCGGGGGGCCCGCCTAACCAGAGAGCGCAGGCCGCGTGCGCGCTGGGTACTAAGCGCCTCGGGCGGGGTCTGCTCCACGAGCCCAAGCTCGGTCGTCATCACACGCATGCCCGTCATGGCCATGGACCCAATGGCTCCGCACCCCGCGCCGAGGAGCACATCCGCTACACGGCTCCGGGCATTCGTTCCTCCGAAGCATTCGGGCTTGCCCCGTCTTCCATGGGTCCAGAGTACCCCCGTGGCACGAGCATCCAAACGGCGGCCGCTAGTCCGCTCGGAGACCCGGCAACCTACGTCGAGGCTGGCCGAGATGGAGCCGTGCGACGCCGTTGGTGCTATAGCTCGATCGCGATTGCCGCGAGCGTAACCATCGAGAGCGCTATTGCAGCCGCGCTGAGCCACGCGACGGTCCTCGACGAAAGCTCGTCATAGCGGCCCTCGCGCAGCGCTTGTGTGACGCGGAGCTGGCGCATCCCGCCGACCAGCAGGACCACGATCGCCAGGATCCCGTAGCCGAGACCCAATGCCTTCAACGGCCAGCGGGAGCCGCCGCTCAACCCAGGCAGAACCCGACCGACGCCGATCGCTACGGCCGAGGCGCCGAGACCGGTCCTCCACCAGGCCAGCCACGTCCGCTCGGCGGCCAGTGAGGTCCGCCGCGGTGGCGGGTGATCCCGGCCTCTTGCTCGTCTGGATCAGGCTCCACGTGAGCAACGTACCGCGAGGCGCCGACGCCCCGATGCTTGCAAGTCCTCCGCATCCCGAGCGTTTCGTGCTGGGCGAGCCCGACAAGCGGTGATCGGCGTGGGCGGGGCAGCTTGATGCTCACGCGCGCCAGACCGCGTAGACCGCCAGGTCTGGTGGCGCTCCCTTGGCGCTGAACTCGCGCTCGCTGGCGGCGATCGACGCGGCCTCGAGTGCGCTCAGGGTCCGCGCGGAAACGAGCGTCTCGCACGGCTGTGCCGCCTCGGCCAAACGCGCGGCGATGTTGACGTCGACCCCGAGGTAGTCGCTACCGACCTTGCGTGGGCGCCCCAGGTGGATGCCCGTGCGCAGCTGCGGGCGGTGTCCGGCGACCTCGACCGAGGTCATCCGATCGCACGCGAGCAGCGCCGCCTCGACGGCATTGCTCGCGTCTCGGAAGACCGCCATCAATCCGTCGCCAAGTCGCTTCACCACTTCGCCCTCGCAGTTCAGGATCGCCGGCTCGAGCGCCTCGCTGACCTCGCGCAGAAGCTGGACGGCAAGCTCGTCTCCGGATTGCAGCGCCCATGCCGAGAAGCCGACCAGGTCGGTGAACAGGACGGCCAGCTCGATCTCTCCGCGGCCTCGCCCCTGCGACTCGGCGAGCCGCTGCCAGCCCTGAAGAACCGCGGCTCCCAGCTCGCCGGCGACCCCCGGCTGCTCGCTCGTGAGTGTCGCCAGGCGGCGAAAGGCACGATCGGCAGGCCGGCCGCGAGCCGTATACAGACCGGACTCGAGCCGCTGCTCTCCGAGCGCCCACCTGCGAGTGTCTCGCGCGGCCTTCAGCAATGTCGCGTTCCGATTCAGACGGCGCGCGCTCGAGGTCAGCCGACCGACCTTCGCCGGTCGACCCTGCTCGCCAGCAGATCCGTTGGCCCGGTCCACGGCGGCAGCCTAGATCAGCCCGATCTCGCGCCGCTGCGCGGTGCCACGGCGGGGCGCCCGGGCGCGGGCCGTGAGCGCGTACTATCCGCCGCGCCGCGCTCCGCGCTCGGGACAAGCCGATGCAATCGGCGGGCGTGAGCGGGCACAGACCAACGCGACGGAACGGAGGACACCCAACCATGCTCACGCTCACCGGCCTCGACGAGGTCAAGTCCTACATCGGCAAGGAGCTGGGTGTCAGCGACTGGCACCTGGTCACGCAGGAGAAGATCAACGAGTTCGCCGAGGTGACCGGCGATGACCAGTGGATCCACATCGACGTCGAGCGCGCCAAGCAGAGCCCGTTCGGGGGGACGATCGCGCATGGCTACTACACGCTGTCGCTGGCGCCGCGCTTCTCCTACGACATGGTCAAATTCGACGGCTTCGCCTTCGGCGTCAACTACGGGCTCAACCGTGTGCGCTTTCCGGCGCCGATGCCCGTCGGCGAGAAGGTGCGCATGCGCTCCAAGCTGCTGTCCGTCGATGACATTCCCGGTGGCGCCCAGATCACTTCCGAGCTGACCTTCGAGCGCGACGGAGGCGACAAGCCCGTGTGCGTCGCCGAGGCGCTATCGCGCGTGTACACCGGCTGACGGCCACGGCTCGGATAACCTCCGCGTGATGGACGACCAGTCGATCCTCAGCCATATCGAGGCGCTCGTCGCCGAGGAGCACTCGCTGCAGGGCGGCGAGCAGGAGGATGCCACCAGCGAGGAGTCGCTCGCCGCCGACCGCGAGCGGCTGGATCGCGTCTCGGTCGAGCTCGACCGCTGCTGGGATCTCTTGCGCCAGCGCCGCGCCCGGCGCGCCGCGGGCGAGGATCCCGACGACGCGCAGGTGCGCGACGAGGGCACCGTCGAGAAATACCTGCAGTAGCCGCGTCCGGTCGCCTTGGCGGCGTCCCGGCGGCCGGTTAGGTTGGCGCACGGATGAGCCTCGCGACGGCAATCGCCTTCCTGCTCGCGCTGCTGTCGGCGACGCTCGCGAGCCTCGCCTACCTGCGCGAGCACGACGCCGCGGCGGCGCTGCCCGCGCTGACCCTGCGCCACCCGCTGCAGTCGCTGCGGCTGCTGCTGACCGATCGCAGCTGGCTGCTCGGCTTCGCGATGGAGGGCGGAGGTTTCGCGCTGTACGCCGCCGCGCTGGCTCTGGCGCCGCTGGCGCTCGTGCAGAGCGTCGCCGCCGGGGCCATCGGGCTGCTCGCGTTCCTGTCGGTGCGCCTCGGCGGTCGCCCGGCTCGGCACGCGCCAGCTGGTGGGCGTGGCGTTCGCCGTGCTCGGCCTCGTCGCGCTGGCGGTCTCGCTGGCCAACGGCAGCGGCGGCGAAGGCCACAGCGGCTCGACGCTCGCGGTCGTCGTGTGGATCTGCGCGACCGCCGTGCTCGCCGCCGCCGTGATCGTCGTCGGACGCCCGATCCTCGGCGTCGCCGTCGCCAACGGGATCGCGGGAGGGCTGTTCTTCTCGGCCGGCGACATCTCGACCAAGCTCGCCACCCAGGGCGGCGCGCGGATCGCCTTCGTCGTGCCGCTGATCCTCGGCTACACGCTTGGCACAAGCCTCTTGCAGCTCGGCTATCAGGCGGGCGGCGCGCTGACCGTCGCCGGCCTGGCCACGTTGCTGACCAACGCGCTGCCGATCCTCGCCGGCACGATCGTGCTCAAGGAGCCCGTGCCGTCGGGCGCGCTCGGCGCCCTGCGGATCCTCGCGTTCGTAGCCGTCAGCGTCGGCGCCGTGCTGCTCTCACGCCCCGCCGCGCAGGCGCCCGACGCGGACGCCCTGGCGGCGAAGGCCTAGCGCCCCGCTTTCGGCGGCGGGATCGCCACGGCGGCCTCCGGCGTCAGCACGCGGAAGCTGTAGGACTCCTCCAGGTACAGCGACACGTTCGCGTCGTCGTGGGACTGGTAGCCGACCGAGATGTCCTGTCCGGACTCGAACGCGAAGTCGCCGCCGCGCATGCTCACGACGACCGCGCCGTTGACGCCCGGCGCCCACACCAACGGGCCTTTGAGGATCTTGCGCAGGTGCTCGAGGAGCGGATAGCCGCCGTGCTCGGCCGTTTCGACGACGCTCGTGTAGTCCTCGCGGCCGAGCGCCAGGCCGTACGGCCCGTCGACGCCGCTGCGCAGCAGCAGCTCGACCGCGCGCGCGACGCAGCCCGGGTAGTCGGCGAAGCTCTTGCCGCGCACGATCGGTTTGTGCGGCGAGCGGGCCGCGACCCCCTCGACGCCCGCTTTCGGCCAGGCGTGGAACACGGATCGTGTTCTCGGCCTCGACGATCCGCTGGGCCGCCGCGTCGAGATCGTCGAAGTCGACGTCTTCGGCGCCGCGGTCGCCGGCGCGCAGCTCCTCGCGCGAGACCTGAAAGTAGGCGCGCAGCTCGAGCAGCGGCAGCACCACGCGCCGGTTTGCCTCGACGCCTTTCAGCTCGCTGACGTCTTTGCGCTCGACGCGCCCCAGGTTGGTCGCCGAGTGCTCCCAGCCATGCGGCCCGGAGAAGTCCAGCAGCCGGCGGCTCGCGAGGCCGGGCAGCAGTCGCTCGCGCGCCTCCTCGTCGATCAGCTTCCAGCCCGCGTCGGTGATCGGCGCGTGCTCGCGGAGCAGGTGGCTCATAGTCCCTCCCCGCGCAGGCTGCCGATCTGCAGCGAGCCGCCGCTCGCCGCCGGTGCGGGCGGGGCGGCCCCGTCGTCGCCGTCCTCGTCGTCGTCCGCAGCCGCCTCCGCGGACTCGCCGTGCTCGACGATGTCGCCGGGCTGAAACAGGACACCCTGGGCGATCTCTCGCCACTTCGGCGTGCGGCGCAGCAGGAACTCGAGATCCATGCTGAAGTGCTTGTACTCCTCGCCGACGGCGTCTGCCATCACCGCCCGCGCTTCGGGGTCGCGCTCGATCGCCAGGCGCTGCTCGTACCAGCCGATCGCTTCGGCCTCCTCGGTCAGCGACGCGCACAGCCGGCGAACGTGCGCGTCTGCTCGGGCAGCTCATCGCGGCGGCTCGTGGTACTGATCGAATCCCATCGGCTCCTCCTAGGCGATCGCCGTGTGCGCCTAGCACGACCTCGGCGCCTGGTCACAGGCTCGCGATTCTAGTGCGAGTCCGACCGCGTGCGCAGTGGCCCGCCGACGAACAGCACAGCGACGAGCAGCGCGCACAGCGCGAAGGCGGTGTCGATCCGGAAAGCCGTGTGCAGGCCCGGCGACGAAGGCGTCGCGAACGAGCGAGGACAGGCGAGCAGCGACGCTCGCCGAGAATTGGGCGAGCACCTCCTTGCCCGACGCCGTCCCCGCGAGAATGCCGTGCACGAGGTCGGCCTGCCGTTCGCTGACAGCCGCCCCGACCTGGTTGAGCTGGCTGTTCAGGTCGCCCTTCGAGCTCGACGTGAAGATCGTCGTGTTCAGCCCGAGGCCGACCGAGCCGCCGGCGATCTGGAACATGTACACGATCCCGCCCGCCAGGCCCGCTCGGGCAGGGTCGAGCGCCGTCACGCTCGCCGTCGTGATCGACGAGTAGAAGAGGCCGATGCCGATGCCGAGCACGAGCATCCCGACGACGAGGCCGCCATAGCCGGAGTCTCGCTGGACAAGCGACAGCAGCAGGATGCCGGCGGCGATCGCGGCGCAGCCGAGCGACGACGATCCGCTTCGCGCCGAGCTTCCCGTACAGCGGGGCCGGCGGCGAACGAGTCGAGCGCGAACATGCCCATCATCGGCAGCAGCCCGACGCCCGACTGCAGCGGCGAGTAGCCGAGGATCTTCTGCATGAACTGCGGCAGGTACAGCAGCGACGCGAAGAACACGGCCGACATCAGCAGCACCGCGAGCGCACGCGGCGCTGAAGTCGCGGTTGGCGATCACGTCGCGCGGGATCAGCGCCGCCTCGTTCATCCGCCGCTCGATCAAGACGAAGCCGAGGAGCAGCGCGCGCACAGCACGAGCAGCACGACGATACGCACGTCGCCCCATCCCCAGTCGGTCACCTGGTCGAGCGCCACGAGCAGCGACGACGAGCCCGAGCGAGAGGGTCACCACGCCGGCGTAGTCGATCCGCCGGTCGCCGGCTCGGGCTCGCTCTGGTGGATCGCCAGCCACGTCGCGAGCACTCCGAACGCCGCGATCGGGACGTTCACGAAGAAGATCCAGCGCCAGCTCAGCAGCGTCGGTCAGCACGCCGCCGAACATCGGGCCGACGGCGTTGCCGATGCCGCCGCGCCGAGGATCAGCCCGCCCGCCAGCCCGGCGCGGCTCGCCGGCAGCGCCGCGAACGTCATGCCGAGGATCGCCGGCCACATCAGCGCGCCGCCGATCCCCATCAGCGCGCGGCAGGCGATCAGCCAGGCCGTGTCCTGGGCGACGCCGCCGAGCACCGAGAAGGTCGCGAAGATCGCCGCGCCGATGATGAAGATGCGCTTGCGCCCGAAGATGTCCGCGAGGCGCCCGCCGACGACGATCAGCACGCCGAACGTCAGCGCGTAGGCGTTGATCACCCACTGCACCGTCCCCACATCCGTGTCGAACTGCTTCTCGATCGCCGGCAGCGCCACCGCCAGCGCCGTGAAGTCGTTGGCGAGGATGAACACGGCGATCCCCATCGCCACCAGCGCGAGCACCGTCTTGCGATCGAGCGGCTGTCCTGCGCGCGCCGATCCGGGCGCTGTCGTCACGGCTGACACCCGATCGTGACCATAACGCGGCTCCCGACGCCCCCGCCCACGCTGGACAGGAGGACGATCGCGCGCGTGGCTGGATCATGCTCGCGGAGTGGCTGACGCCGACGTCACCTTCGCGACGCTCGACTACGAGCACGGCGAGCGCTGAGGGGCACGTGCACGTTCGCCCCTACGAGCAGATCGAGCCGTTCGTCGACGCTCGACGGCTCGCAGATCCGCGAGTGGGCGGGCAAAGTGGCGATGCCCGCCTGCAACCAGAGCCTCGCCGAGGCGACGATCCCCGTCGGCGGCGCGACGACCGAGCACTACCACCGCGCAGCGAGGAGCTGTACCTGGTCAGCGCCGGCAGCGGGCGCCTGCTGATCGACGGCGAGGAGCAGCTGATCGGCGCGGGCGACTGCGCGCTGATCCCGCCGGGCGCGCGGCACAAGCTGTTCAACGTCGGCAGCGAGCCGCTGCGCGTGATCTGCGCGTGCGCGCCGGCGTATTCGGACGAGGACACATGCCTGACGGAGTGAGCCTGCCTGCCGAACTCGTGCAAGCGCCTCGATGAGCCGCTCGCGCTGCTCGATCGCTGGCTCGCCGACGCCCGCGAGGCGAGGCTGGCGCGACGCGGACTCCGTGGCGTTCGTGACCGTCGGCGAGCAGGGCCAGCCCACGGCGCGGACCGTCTCACTGAAGCGCCTCGAGGGCGATGCGCTCGTGTTCACCTCGGCGTTGTGGACGCGCAAAGCGCGCGAGATCGAGCGCAACCCGCACGTCGCGCTCCTGTTCCACTGGGCGACCCTCGGTCGCCAGGTCCACGTCGCGGGCCACGCCGCGCTGGCCGAGCGCGCGCTCGCGGAGGAGCTGTTCGCCGAGCGCGATCCCTCACACCAGCTGCAGACGATCGTCTCGCGCCAGGGCGAGCCGATCGACGGACCTCGCGCCGTTGCGCGAGCGTCGAGCGCACCTGCTCGCCGCGATGGAGGCGCCGCCCGCCTGCCCGCCCGACTGGGGCGCGATCCGCGTCAGCCCCCATGCCGTCGAGTTCTGGTCGCAGGCGCACGATCGCCTGCACGATCGGCTGCTGTATGAGCGTGGCCGCGACGGCTGGTCGCTGACGCGGCTGGCGCCCTGAGCCCGACCGGTGCGCGCCGCGTGTCGCGCGTGTCGGCGCCGAGCTGGACAGATCCGAGGCCGTCTCGACGCCGGAGTCGGCGTTGCCGGCGCGGCTCAGCGCCGCCGCGCCGTGACGAGGATCGCCTCGTAGGGCATCTCGAACGAGCCGCCCAGCGAGTCGACGGCTTCACCGATCGCCGCCAGCAGCCGCTCGCGCTGCGGCGCCGGCAGCGTCTGGTGGTCGCTGTGCGTTTGCAGCAGCTCGAGCCACTCCGCGGTCTCGTGCATGCGCGCTCCACGGAAACGCGCGCAAGTCGGCCGCCGTCGAAGCGCACCGCTCGCGGCGATCCCAGCGATGGCCCTGTCCGCCCGGGCGTCCTGGCCGCCGAGCAGCACCGAGTAGGCTCTCCATGCCCGGGGCCAGGCGCGCGTAGATCGGATCGAACAGCGCGGCGACCTCGCGTCGGAGGCGCGCCGAAGTTCCAGAACAGCGCGAGCACCCCTTCCTCGGCCGAGCGCCGCGGCGACCTTGCGCGCACCTGCAACGGGTCGATCCAGTGCCACGCCTGGCCTGACACCGCGAGCTCGAACAGGCGTCCGCGCGCGTCCCAGTGCTCGAACTGCGCGATCTCGACATTGAACCCGCGTGTGCGCGCCACCGCCGCCATCCGCTCGTCGATCTCGACGCCCAGCACCTCGCAGCCGCGCGCCGCGAGCAGCGTGCTCGCGATGCCCGTGCCGCAGCCGACGTCGAGCACGCGCCGCGCGCCGCCGGCGACGAGCGCGTCGACGAGCGCGCTCCGGGTAGGACGGGCGCACGCGGTCATACAGCTCCGCGATCGCGCCGAACGACTCCGCGCGTGAGCGATCTTCGAACAGCATCCAGGCAATCATCGCAAGCGGCTCGCGCGCCCGGCGCGGTCCGCGCTGCGGTCGCCGGACTCGCTGAGGTCACGTAGTATTGGCTGCGGGCGCGGGGTGGACCCGGAGCCAAGGCTCGGATAGTCTCGCCGTGACCCGCGCAGCATGCTGCCGAGGTCGGACATGGCGATCGAAAGCGGGACCATCGGGACCGCCGAGCCGCCGCTCGCGGCGGCGCGGCGTCTCGGCCCGCGCGCGGCCGCGTTCGCCGAGCGGATCGAGCGCGAGCGCGCGCTGCCGCCCGAGCTCGTCGGCGAGCTGCTCGACGCGGGGCTGTTCAGCTGTGCCTGCCGCGCTCGCTCGGCGGGCGCGAGGCGCACCCGGCCGACACGATGCGCGCTCGAGGAGCTCGCCCGCGCCGACGGCGCGACAGCCTGGTGCGCGATGATCGCCTCCACGAGCAGCCTGCTCGGCGCGCTACCTGCCCGCAAGACGAAGCAGAGCTGATCTACGCCGGCGGCCGCGCGATAACCGGCGGCGTGTTCGCGCCGCGCGGGCGCGCCGAGCGCCGCGACGGCGCTTACGTCGTCAGCGGGCGCTGGTCGTTCGTCAGCGGCGTCACCCATTGCGACTGGGTGCTCGGCGGCTGCGTCGTGCACGACGGCGAGGAGCCCGTGGTGCTCGCCGACGGCAGCCCCGAGATCGGCTCATGCTGATGCCCATCGACGCCGTCGAGGTGATCGACACGTGGTCCGTGTCCGGGCTGCGCGGGACCGGCAGCCACGACATGACCGCCATCGCTCTGCTCGTCCCCGCGGCGCGCGTCGATCGCGCTGCTCGGCGAGCGCCCGCGGCATCCCGGCGCGCTCTACTCTTTCCCGCTGTTCGGCCTGCTCGCCGTCGGGATCGCCGCCGTCGCGCTCGGGCATCGCGCGCGGCGCGATCGAGGATCTGGTCGAGCTCGCCGGCGCCAAGACACCGATCGCCGGGCGCAGGACGCTCGCCGAACGCGCGACAGTGCAGGCCCAGGTCGCGCGCTCCGAGGCGTCGCTGCGAGCGGCGCGCGGCCTGTGCTCGCCGAAGCCGATGGCGCATGGCACGCCGCCGAGGCGTGAGGCGGCGATGCCCGTGGAGCACGAACTCGGCCTGCGTCTGGCGGCCACCCACGCGACCGAGCGCGCCGCCGAGGCCGTCACCGCGATGTACCACGCCGGCGGCGGCACCTCGATCTACGACTCGAGCCCCTGCAGCGGCGCTTTCGCGACGTGCACGTCGCCACGCAGCACATGATGGTCGCGCCGGCACCTGGGAGCTCGATGCGGTGCGCTGCTGCCTGCTTCGGGCTGCCGCGCAGCGACACGCGACAGCGCGCGCAGCTGCGCTACAGGCTGAGTCCAGATCGAAAGCGTCGCTGAGGGAGCAGCGAGCAGCGCGAGCCGACGTCACGCCCGCGCCGCGCGGGCGCAACCCGTTCGACGACAGCGGCGTGCAGCGCGACGAGCGACGGGACTGGCCCGTCTACGTCGGCCGGCCAGACTCGCTCGTGCACATGCTGCGCGCCAGCGTCGAGCGCGACCGCGACGCGCGTCGCGATCGTCGAGGTGGGCGGGCGCTCGCTGAGCTACGGCGAGCTGTGGGACGGCGCCGCGCGCGTCGCCGGCGGGCTGCGCGACGCGGGCATCGAGCGCGGCGATCGCGTCGCGATCCGCCTCGGCAACGGCGTCGACTGGGTGCTCGCCTTCTTCGGCGCGCAGCTGCTCGGCGCGCGTCGTCGTGCCGGTCAACACGCGCTTCACCGACGACGAGGTCGCCTACGTGGTCGAGGACTCCGGCGCCGCGTTCAGTTCGCGCCCGGCGCGCCGCTGCCCGACGGCGAGCCGATCGCCGTCGAGGATCTCGCGCCCGACGACCTCGCCGCGATCTTCTACACGAGCGGCACCACCGGCTTTCCCAAGGGCGCGATGACCTCGCACGCCAACTTCATGACCAACAGCGAGAACGCCTTCCGCTGCTGCGACGTCGACCGCGCCGAGGCGCCCGAGCTCTCGACGCTCGTCTCCGTGCCGCTGTTCCACGTCACCGGCTGCAACAGCCAGCTGCTGCCGATGCTCGAGTGGGGCGGGCGCGTCGAGATCCTCTCGAGCCCGCTCGACCTCGACGGCTTCTTCGCCGCGGTCGGCGAGCACGGCGTCAACCAGCTCGTCTCCGTACCCGCGATCTACCACGCGCTGATGCGCCACCCGCGGTTCGCCGAGCTCGACGTCAGCGGCGTGCGCTGGGTCTCCTACGGCGGCGCGCCGATCGCCGAGAGCCTCGTGCACGCGGATCCAGGACGCCTTCCCCAACGCGCGCGTCGGCAACGGCTTCGGCCTGACCGAGACCTCCTCGCTGACCTCGTTCCTGCCGCACGAGGAGGCCGCCGAGCACGCCGACTCGGTCGGCTTCGCGATGCCGGTCGTGCGACCTCGCGATCGACGAACCCGACCCCGAGACCGGCGTCGGCGAGCTGCTCGTGCGCGGTCCCAACGTCGTGCAGGGCTACTGGAACAAGCCCGAGGCGACCGCCGAGACGTTCGTCGACGGCTGGCTGCACACGGGCGACCTCGCGCGCATCGACGACGACGGGCTGCTGTACATCGTCGATCGCAAGAAGGACATGATCAACCGCGGCGGCGAGAACGTCTACTGCATCGAGGTCGAGAACGCGCTCGCCTCGGCGCCCGGGCGTCGGCGAGGCCGCGGCCGTGGGCGTGCCCGACGAGATGATGGGCGAGAAGGTCGGCGCCGCGATCGTGCCAGCCGCCGGGCGCGACGCTCGACGTGGCCGCCGTGATCGCTCACTGCCGCGAGCAGGCTCGCCGACTTCAAGGTTCCGCAGTACGTCGCCGTGCTGTCGGAGCCGCTGCCGCGCAACCCCGGCGGCAAGGTGCTGAAGGCGCAGCTGCGCGACGAGACCGACTGGGGCGAGCCCTCCGCTGATGCGGGCAGACGAGCGCGCCGAATGAGCCGAGGTGCAGACCGTGCAGGGCCCCGTCGACGCCGACAAGCTCGGGCTGACGCTCGTGCACGAGCACGTGCGCTTCCGCGACGAGGCCGTCGCGGCCGAGTGGCCCGGGCGCTACGACGAGCAGCTCGAGCTCGACGCCGCGCTCGTGGCGGTCAACGCCGCCAAGGACCGCGGCGTGCGCACGATCGTCGATCCGACCGCGATGTTCGGCGGGCGCGACGTGCGCTTCATGAAGCAGGTGGCCGATCAGACGGGCGTGCAGATCGTCGCCTGCACGGGGATCTACAGCTACGACTACCTTCCGCACTACTTCGAGAACCGCGACGTCGACGTGATGGCCGACCACTTCGTCGAGGACATCGAAATCGGCGTGCAGGGCACGGACATCCGAGCGGCCTTCCTCAAGTGCGCGGCCGACGCCGCCGGGGTCACGGACAACGTCGAGAAGATCCACCGCGCGGTCGCGCGCGCGAGCATCCAGACGGGCGCCTCGATCATGGCCCACTCGATGCCCGCGGTCGGCACCGGGCCACGCCAGGTCGAGATCTTCGCCGAGGAGGGCGTGGACATGGCGAGGGTGCAGATCGCGCACTGCGGCGACACCGACGACGTCGCCTACATCGAGGGCCTGATCGAACAGGGCGTGTACGTCGGCCTCGACCGCTACGGCCTGGAGATGTACCTGCCGATCGACAAGCGCAACGCGACCGCCGCCGAGCTGCTGCGCCGCGGGCACGCCGAGCGCCTGATGATCTCCCAGGACTTCTGCGCGACGATCGACTGGTTCCCGCCCGAGGCGGCCGAGGTGTTCGAAAGCCAGGGCGCGATCCGCAACTGGTCGATGACGCTCGTGTTCGACGAGGTCGTCCCGGCGCTGCGCGAGCATGGCGCGATGGACGACGCGTCATTCCACACGGTCTTCGTCGAGAACCCGAAGCGCTGGCTGACCGCGTGAGGGCGGCGCTCGGCGAGCGACTGCGCCAGCGCCGTGCACCCGCGCCGGTGACGACGCTGCCCGCGCAGTTCGACGAGTGGCAGATCGAGCTGCACGGACGCCGCGTCATCTACCGCGTGGCCGGAAGCGGGCCGCCGATCGTGCTGATCCACGGCATGCTCAACTCCTCGAGCCACTGGCGTCGCGTCGCGCTCAACCTAGCCAGCGACTACACCGTGATCGCCCCCGACCTGATCGGCCACGGCGACTCCGCCGCGCCGCGCGGCGACTACTCGCTCGGTGCCCACGCCGCCAGCATCCGCGACCTGCTCGCCGCGATCGGCATAGACCGCGCGACGATCGTCGGGCACTCGCTTGGCGGCGGCGTCGCCATGCAGTTCTTCTACCAGTTCCCCCAGCGAGTCGAGCGCCTCGTGCTCGATCTCCAGCGGCGGCCTCGGCAGAGAGGTCAAGCCGACGCTGCGCAGCGCCGCGCTGCCGGGCGTCTCGCCGCTGCTCGCGCTCACGATCCGCCCACGCCTCGTAGGCGCGCTGGCCGAGGCGGGTGCGCGCCTGCGCGACCACGGGTCGGCGTCCGGCGTCTACCTGCAGACCGCCGCTCGCGCGCTGCGGCCGCTACAGAGCGCCGGCGCGCGTCAGGCGTTCCTGCAGACGCTGCGCTCCGTCATCGACATCCACGGCCAGCGCGTCAGCGCGACCGACCGCCTGTACCTGCTGGAGTCGATTCCCACGTTGATCGTGTGGGGCGAGCGCGACCACACGATCCCGCTCGAGCACGGTCGCGCCGCGCACGAGGCGATTCCGCACAGCCATCTTCGCACGCTGCCGCGGCGCCGCGCACTTCCCGCACCTCGACGACCCCGACGCGCTGTCCGAAGTGCTGCGCGAGTTCATGCTCGACACGCGCCCCGGCGTGATCGAGGACGGCGACTGGGGGGCGATTCTCGCGCGCCGCTCGCCACCGTCGCGGCGCCGCGACGACGCAGCGGCGTAATCTGCGTGGCATGAACGGCAAGAGGGTCGCTCGAGCTCGCGCGCTCGCCGGTCTCGCCGGGGCGGCGATCGTCGTGGTCGCCCTGTGGGCGGGCATGGCTGGCTCGGGCGCCGCCGGCGCCGCGAGCGGGCGGTGGGCGCCGCCGCAGCACCTGACCTGGTTCTGGCAGCTTCAGGGCACCGTCAAGAACGCCAGGCCGGTCGCCGCCTACGACATCGACGGCTTTGAAAACGAAGCGTCCGAGGTCGCCGCGCTGCACGCCGAAGGCAAGCACGTGATCTGCTACATCGACGTCGGCACCGCCGAGAAGTTCCGACCCGACTACTCCTCGTTCCCCAAGTCGGTGCTCGGGCGCGGCAACGGCTGGCCGGGCGAGAAGTGGATCGACATTCGCCAGCTCGTCGGTGATCGAGCCGATCATGGCCGCGCGCTTTCAGATGTGCAGGGAAAAGGGCTTCGACGCGGTCGAGCCCGACAACATCGAAGCCTTCTCCAACAAGTCCGGCTTTCCGATCACTGCCGCAGCAGCAGCTCACCTACAACGAGTGGGTCGCCGACGAGGTCCATTCGCTCGGCATGGCCGTGCTGCAGAAGAACGACGGAGAACAGACTCCGCAGCTGGAGCCCTACTTCGACGGCGCGCTCAGCGAGCAGTGCAACCAGTACCGCGAATGCGCCGACTTCGATCCCTACCTGACCGCCGGCAAGCCCGTGCTCAACGCCGAGTACCACCTCTCCACAGCGAAGTTCTGCCCTGCCGACGACGCCGCCGGGATCATGGGCGCGCGCTATGCGCTTAGCCTCAACGGGAAAAGGTTCGAACCCTGCTGAGAGCGGGTATGTCACGTTCGCGGAGCCAACGCTCCGCGCACGGGGCGAGGCGCGAGGAAAGCCATCTCGGTGGGAGGCATCCGCTTGCTTAGGGCCACCTAAGTAGGGGTGCCTAAGTTGTGATAGCGTGCCGCACCGTGCCAGCTGCTGCTTCATCTCGCGGGCCGTCGAGGCGGTCGCTCCGGTGAGCGAGAGCGCGGGACGCGAGAGCTTGCCGGCGACGCCCGTGGCGGCCAGCCCGAGCAAAAAACTGAACGAGCGCGCCAGCTTCTACGTGTGGACCGCGGTGGTGCTCGCGGTCGCCGTCACCGCCGTGATCCTCGGCTGGCACGCCAGGGGCGGGACCGCCGACCCCACCGACCTTCCGCCCGGTCGCAGCCTCAGCCACACGACAGTCGTGCTCAACAGCGCGATCCTCGTGTTCCGCGAGGGCCTCGAGACGATCCTCGTGCTGGCCGCGCGTGATGGCGAGCTTCCTCGGCGCGAACAGGCTGTACCGGCGCCCGGTCGCGATCGGCGGCGGCGGCGCCGTACTGGCCTCGATCGGCACGTGGTTTTTGGTGATCTGGTTCATCGGGCAGTTCCACGGCGGCGAGTTCGACGTGCAGGCGGCGACCGGCCTGCCCGCGCTGATCGTCCTGCTGATCGTGATGAACTGGTTCTTCCACAAGGTCTACTGGACCGGCTGGATCTCCCATCACCACAAGCGCCGCCGCGGGTTGCTGTCGAGCGACCCGGACACCAACCAGCGGCGGATGCTGCTCGGGCTGGCGCTGCTCGGCTTCACCTCCGTCTACCGCGAGGGCTTCGAGATCGTCATCTTCCTGCAGAACCTGCGCGAGCTGTACGGCTCGAGCGTCGTACTCGAGGGCGTCGCGATCGGCGTGCTGTTCACCGCCGCCGCGGGCGTGCTGACGTTCGGCCTGCACCAGCGGCTGCCGTACAAGCGGCTGCTCGTGATCACCGGGGTGATGCTGCTGTTCGTGCTGTTCGTGTCGGTCGGCGAGCAGGTCAACGAGATGCAACTCGCCGGCTGGATCGGCACCACCGAAATCTCGTGGCTGCACATCCCGGACTGGATGGGCACGTGGTTCTCGCTGTTCAACAACTGGGAGACGTTCATCGGACAGGCGATCGCGCTGCTGCTCGTGATCGGCTCCTACGTGGGCGCGCAGTACCTGCGCGTGTGGCGCCCGCGCCGCCGCGGCCAGGCCGTCGCGCGACGCGCCGAGGCGCCGCCGGAGCGTCCCGCCGACCTCTCCCCGGCGCCGAGCGGCGCCGCCCTCGGCACGCTCGCCTGACGCGCTTGGTGCGGGTGCGCGCGACGTCGGCCGGCGCGATTCCATACAAACACGATTAGATGTTGCATTCGGCGGGTACCTGCACGCCGTGCGCGAGGGATGTAGGAAGCGGGGTCGGGGTGCCGTCACGGCATGGGCGAGCGTGCTCGCCGCGACGGCGGCCGCAGCGTTGGCGAGCGCGCCTGGCGCGGGCGCCGCCCCTCCCACGACCTTCGAACCGATCGTCGAGGCGCAGAACTTCTCGATCACGCAGGAGCGTCAGACGATCTACGACACGCCCGAATACCAGGCGCAACTGACGACAGACAGCGCCGACAGCCTCACCGAAGCGCTGGCCGAGCAGGCCGCCGACCCGGGCCGCTTCTTCACGAACAACCTGTGCTGGAACCGCGGCAACGGTTGCGCGGGCGACATTCGCCTGAACGACTGGGTGGCAAACGGATACGGCATCTCGGACCCGGTGCTGTTCACGGCGCGCGACGGCGCGACGCTGTCGGGTCGCGTGTGGGCGACCGTCGCCGGACCGAAGAAGCGTCCGGGCATCGTGATCACCGACGGCTCCGTGCAGGCGGACGAACAGATGTACTGGTACGCGGCGCAGACGCTCGCCAAGGACGGCTACGTCGTGCTCACCTTCGACCCGCAGGGCCAAGGTCAGAGCGACACCCTCGGGCAGGCGCCCGACGAACAGGAGGGCGTGCCGGCGCAGACCGACGGGCGGCCCTTCTACGACGGCACCGAGGACGCGATCGACTTCCTGCTGTCGACAGCCAAGCATCCGTACGAGCCGGTTCCCAGCTGCGAAACGGGCACGAGTCACGCGGCCAAGCAGAACGAACGGGTCGCGCAGGGCTTCGATGCTGCGTACAACCCATACTGGAAACTGCTGAAGCCCTCCGAGATCGGTCTGGCCGGTCACTCCTACGGAGCCGCAGGCGTCTCCTACATCGCGCAATGGGACCCACGCGTGAAGGCGGTCGTCGCCTGGGACAACCTCGGCGGACCCGGCCCCGAAGCCGGCTCGGTTCCGAGCCAGCAGGGCGGCGCGCCGTCGTCCAGCACGATCGGCGAGAAGCCGTGCCCTGCCGACCCGGCGGACCGCACGGTCGTGCCGATCACCAAGCCGGGGCTGGGCATGTCGGCCGACTACGGGCTACCGCCGCTGCCCAACACGGGCCTGCCGGAACCGCTGGCCAAGTCGACCGAGTCGCTCGCCTACAGCCAAGCCGGAGTCGACAGCGGCGAGATCATCATCCGCGGCGGCTCCCATCTGGACTTCAGCTTCATTCCCAACCAGGCTTTCGGGGCGTCGCTGCGCGGCGCCGACGAGGTCGCGTGGTACACGTCGGCGTGGTTCGACAAGTACCTCAAGCACAAGGCCTCTGCCGACAAGCGCCTGCTGACGAACCGCTGGCGCGAAGATCCCACCGAGGCGGCGATCGACCCGAACCACGACGGCAACGCCTTCTCCTTCTACTACCTCTCGCGTCTCGACATTCATCTGCATAACGGGAAGGCGTGGGACTGCGAGGACCTGCGCGACGGCTGCGCGGGGATGGTGTCGACCAAGCGCGACACGTTCAGCGGCGAATACTCCTATCTGGGCCTCGACACGAGCCCGGACGCGAGCAGCGGCCCCGGCGCGGGCCTGCCCTCCCGCTGACGAGCGGCGCGCGGCGCTTCGCCGGGCATCCCTCCGGCGCTCGCAAGCACCCCTCCGGCGCTCGCAAGCACCCCGCCGGCGCTCGCAAGCACCCCGCCGCCCCTGGCAAGCATCCAGCCGGCCCTCGCTCGAGGCGGCCGCGCGCCCGGCCCGGTCCCGGCGATGGCAACGATGCCCGCGCTGGCGAATACGCCGCTCCGCGCTGTCGGAGCTCCCGCTTGACAGCTCGACTAGTATTCAACAAAGCAGTTGATAAACAGGTCGGGTGAATAGGCAATGGCAACGGATCAACTCAGCGTCACGTTCGCGGCACTCGCTGATCCCACGCGTCGGGCAATCGTCGCCCGGCTCGCGCAGGAGGGGGAGGTGACCGTCAACGACCTCGCCGAGCCGTTCCCGATCACGGTCCAGGCCGTCTCCAGGCACCTGAAGACGCTCGAGCGGGCCGGCCTGATCACGAGGGGGCGGACGGCGCAACTGCGTCCCTCGCGGCTCGAGGCGGCTCCGCTGCGCACCGCGGCCGACTGGATCGAGCAGTACCGCGAGATCTGGGAGGGACGCCTCGACCGCCTCGCCGACCGCCTACGCGAGCTCCAACGAAAGGCAGACGCAGATGACTGAGCATCCGACGATGACAGAGCACACGATCGTGATCGAGCGCGAGCTCGACGCACCCCGCGAGCTGGTGTGGCATGCATGGACGGACCCGGACGAGGTCGCCAAGTGGTGGGGCCCCGAGCACTTCACGACGCCTCGCGAGAAAATCGAGTTCGACGTGCGTCCGGGCGGAGTCTGCCGGCTGACGATGGTCGGGCCGGACGGCGAGGAGTATCCGAACGACGGCCATTTCCGGATCGTCGAGCCGCCCGAGCGCCTGTCGTTCGGCGAGGAGATGATCGACCACCCGCTGCTCGAGTCGGGCGAGACGACGATCGAGTTCGTCGCACTCGACGAGTCGCGCACGAAGGTGATCATCACCTCGCGCATGGTCTGCGCCGATGAGCTGCTCGACTTGGCGCGCGCGGGCTGGAGCAGCCAGCTCGACAAGCTGGAGGCGCTACTGGCCGGGCTTTCTTCGTCCAGACCCTAAGGTGCCGGCCACGCGCACGCGTTTGACGGCGCGGCGGCCCTCTCGGGCGTTCTAGGCGCAGCGCCAGCGGCGCGCATCTTCGACCACTCGGCCTTGTGCGCACGCTTTCCTACCCACAAATACCCGCTGACGCTGTTCGAGCCGATTCCGGTCGACGTCTGAGACGCACCGGTGCTCTCGTGGCTTGTTGGCACACGTCGTTGACGAACGACCTCTACGAGCCTGTAGGTTCGACGCAGGCGGTAAGGCCGAGCTTTTCGGCTACCGGCCTAGCGGCCGCCGCGAGTTCAGCCCCGCTCTTGAGAAGCGTAGGCGGTAGCTTGGCATCGCTGGCTGCCGTGGAGGCGAGCTGAGTCAGATCGACGTTGATCTCTGAGGAGGCGCTTAGCAGCGCCGTGTATGAGCTGCGCTCGCTCGCGGGGGGCGTGAGCTTACCGAGCGCCGCTACCTCTCGGCTGCTGACTGCCTCTATGCGTGAGAGCAAGACCGTGGCCGTGTTTTTCCGGGGGATGGCTCGTTGTTCGGCGGTCGCGCGATTGCAGATCGCATTTGCCTGAGCCGCGAGCTGACTGGTGCTCAGCTCCGTGGCGGTCGTTGAGGCGCCGGAGCTGCCGCATCCCGCTACCCATAGGGCACAAATCGCCAGCAGCATTGGTGCGCGTGCCATGACAGTTCCCATATCGACCGCGACGCGCGAGGGCATGAACGGCGGAGCGGGCTCGCATCCGGTGTTCAGCTTCCCCTCGGCGTTCGTCTTTGCCACTCGGCCTTGTGCTCCCTCTTGGCGGCCTGGTAGTCGAGCAGCGCCTGCGCCGAGTCGACATCGCCGAGCGTGGGGTGGGGCGGGACCAGGTCCTGCGCCGCCTTCACGCCGAAGCGCTTCGCGAGCACCGAGCCGAGCGCCTTGACCTTCATCTCGCCGAAGCCCGGCAGCGCTTCGATGTTCGCGCGTAGCGAGGCGCCGTCGGTCGCGTCGGTCCAGACGCGCGCCGCGTCGGCGTCGTAGTGCTCGAACGACATGCGCTGTGAGGGCATGCACGCGTTCGGCCATTTTCGCGGGGAACCGGTGGATCGCCGGCTTCTCCTTGAATACCGGGTCGAGGTCGGCGCCCGCGAGCCTGGCGGCATCGAGCGTGCCCACCCGCTCGCTCATCGCCAGCGGGCCCGAGAACGCCTTCTGTACGGAGACCTGCTGATCCAGCGCGAACCCGATCAGCAGCGCCATCGGATCGGTTGCGATCAGCTCGTTGGCTTCGTCTGACTCGGTGAAGTACAGGCGATCGGGCACTCAGCCAATGCTATCCGCAGCTCGATACGGCTGTGAGCAGCAGCCGGGTCTAGATCGCCGCAAGCTCGCCCGCCGCAAGCTCGCTCGGCGCCGCCGCGAGCACGGCGTCGAGCAGGCCCGGGAAGCGCTCGTCGAGATCATCGCGGCGCAGCGAGGTGAAGCGCGAGGTTCCGATCACCTTCTGACGGACTATGCCCGCCTCACGCAGCACGCGAAAGTGGTGGGTCTGCGTGGACTTGCTGATGTCGAGCTGGAGCGTGCCGCATGGACGCGGCTCTGGGTCGGCGCTCAGCTCGCGCACGATGTGCAGCCGCTGCGGGTCGCTCAAAGCGTGCAGCACGGCGGGAAGCTCGAGCTGATCGGTTGCCGGGTGGTGGAGGCTCATGGCTTTCTATTCCCATTGTACGACGATCATCGAACTTCTGCTACGATGGTCGTCGTACTTACGAACAGAAGGGTAGCGCAAATGCCAGCCACACCTGAGACAGACAAGCAGCACGCAGCGAGTACCGCTGCGCAACAGCGCGTGGCCTCGGGCACCCGCGCCGCAGCCATCGTTCAGGCCGCCTACATCTTGGAGGCGCGCACGCGATGAACGCGATCGCCGCCCCGCGAGCGCTCGCCCGGCGCGGTCCGGGCGCGCTGCTCGTGCTCGTATGCCTGGCCCAGCTGATGGTGATCCTCGACGTGTCGATCGTGAACGTCGCGTTGCCGTCGATCAAGCACGGGCTGCATTTCTCGACGACCGGCCTGCAGTGGGTCGTCAACGCGTACACGCTCACGTTCGCCGGCTTCCTGCTGCTCGGCGGCCGCGCGGCCGACCTGCTCGGTCGCCGCAGCGTGTTCCTCGCGGGTACCGCGCTGTTCTCGCTGGCGTCACTGGCGTGCGCGCTCGCCGACTCCTCGTCGCTGTTGATCGCCGCGCGCGCAGTACAGGGAATCGGCGGCGCGGTGATCTCGCCGGCGAGCCTGGCGATCATCACGACGTCGTACACGCAGCCCGGCGAGCGCAACCGCGCGCTCGGCATCTGGGGCGCGATGGGCGGCGTTGGCGGCGCGCTGGGCGCGCTGCTCGGGGGCGTCCTCACGCAGGGGCTCGGCTGGCCCGCGATCTTCATCGTCAACGTCCCGATCGGGCTGCTCGTGCTCACGCTCGGGCCTGGCCTCATCCCCGAGGGCCGCAGTGAGCTCGACCACAAACACTTCGACGTGCTCGGGGCCGGTCTCGTGACGGGCGCGCTCACGGCGCTCGTGTACGGGATCGTGCGCACCGACACGCTCGGCTGGGGCGCACCGGGCGTGATCGTGCCGCTGCTGTCCGGCGCCGTCCTGCTCGTGCTGTTCGCAATCGTCGAGGGCCGCTTCGCGCGGGCGCCGCTGGTGCCGCTGCCGATATTCCGCCGCCGCCTGCTGCGCGCGGCCAACCTCGTCGTGTTCCTGCTGTACGCGGCGGTGTTCGCGATGTGGTTCTTCCTGTCGCTGTACCTGCAGCAGGTGCTGCACCACGATGCGCTGCTGACCGGCTTGAGCTTCGTGCCGATGACGCTCGCCGTCGTGCTCGGCACGTCGTTTGCGCCGCGACTCGTCGCGCGCTTCGGGGCGCGCAGCGTGATCGCGGCGGGAATGCTGCTCGCCGCGGCTGGTCTGCTGGTGCTGACCGGGGCGCGCCCCGGTGGCAGCTACGCGACGCTGGTGCTGCCCGGCGGCGTGCTGTCGGCGCTCGGCCTCGGGCTCGCGCTCGTACCGGCGACCATCGTGGCGGTGTCGGGCGTGCCCAGCTCGCAGAGCGGGCTCGCATCGGGACTGCTCAACAGCTCGCGCCTGATCGGCGGCGCGCTCGGCCTGGC
The DNA here is from genome assembly GCA_963846205.1 of uncultured Solirubrobacteraceae bacterium. Taxonomy (GTDB): domain Bacteria; phylum Actinomycetota; class Thermoleophilia; order Solirubrobacterales; family Solirubrobacteraceae; genus Palsa-744. The sequence continues at coordinate 941,151 of CAWJVB010000009.1, forward strand.
GGCGCTGAGCACGATCGCGGCGTCGCAGACGCACGCCGACGTCCACGCCGGAGCCTCGGGCGTATCGGCGCTGAGCAGTGGCTTCCAGCTGGCGTTCGGAGTCAGCGCCGCCGTCAGCCTGCTCGGCGCGGTTGTCGCGGTTGTGCTGCTGCGCACGCCGCGTCCCTCGGTGGACGCGGTCGCCGGCGCGGGGCAGAGGCCCGTGGCGTTGGCGGCGGAGGCTGGCGACGCAGCTGTCGCCCCCGCCCGGCTGCACAGCGAGGCGGGGAGACGGCCGCGCTCGCGCGCGCTGGGTACTCGCCGCCTGCGCGGCGCACGCGCTCGGGCAGCGGCGGGCGTACCGCCCTCGGATCGCGAAAACGTGCCCATGCGCTAGGGGACCCTCGCCGCCAGCGCCGCCACGTAGTCCTTGGGCAGTGCGCGCAGCTCGGCGGCGTCGAGCACACCCCGCAGGTACTCGAGCGACGGTGCAACTTCGACCTCCTCGGGCGTGATCACAGCGTACGTCTGCGCGTCCAGCAGCGGCCCGGCTGCGTCGGACCGCACGCGCACGTCGCGGCGCTGATAGGCCCAGCCGTTGCCCTCCTTGGCGTCGATCTCCGCGAGCATCTCCTCGTCGAGCTCGTACAGCACGCCCCACACGCTGTGCCCGGGCGCGTGGACCACGTCGGCAACGCCGGTGCCGGTTCTGATCGAGCGACGCGTGAACGCGAGCCGGTGCTCGGGCAGCTCGGCGGCGACCGAGGCAGCGGTGTCCCGGGCACAGCTCGCTCATCACGCGCTCGGCCATGTTGCTGGCGTAGGCGAAGTAGCGAACCGTCATCGAGTGGGCTGCGCTCGCGTGGACGCGCCGACTCCTAGCGTTCGAGCGGCACGATCGGCGCCGGCTTCTCCTCGCCGAGCCCGTTGAGCACGCGCGCCGCGCCGATCACGTCGCCGCTGTCGTAGAAGTCGGTCAGGATCAGGTTGGGGATGTGGTGGCGTTCGCGCTCGCACTGGCGCGCGCGGTGGAGGATGAAGCTGCGCTTGACGAGCGGGAGGTTGGGGCTGCGGCGCGGCGGGAACACGTCGGCCCAGTTGTTCATCATCAGCAGCGGGTTGTGCGGCAGCCCACGGGAGAGCTTGCAGGTGAACTGGGAGGGCTTGACGGCCCCTAGCGGCGTGTCCTGGATCCAGCTGTCGAAGGCGTACATGTCCCATGGGTAGCGGCCGCTGACGGGCTCCTGGGTGAAGATCAGGATGTTGTGCTGCGAGCGGACGAGCTCGCCGAGCGTCGGCAGCTGTTGTCCCTGCCTCAGCACGGCCAGGCGCGAGAACAGCCCCGAGCGCTTGAATTCCTGTTGGAGCGACTGCTCGGAGACGTAGTCCTCGTCGAAGAAGATCAGCACCTGGCCGGGGTTGTTCTGCAGGAAGCTGCGAATCGTCCCCAGGAAGCTGGCCATGCTCGTCGCTCCCAGCTCGCAGAGCGAGTGACACAGCCACACCGCGCGCTTGCCCTTGGGCGGGCCGAAGCCAATCGAGCCGCTGAAGCGTTGCAGCGCGGCGCGCGCGTGGCCGCTGAGCTTCTCCGAGACGCGGTTCACGCGCTGCCCCTCGCCTGCGACGTCGGTGCGGATTTTCCCGAGCTAGGTGCCGATCCCGTAGTGCGTCGAGATCTTGAACGCGCGGATGCCGTCGTCGAGCTGGCGGGCGATGCCGCGCGTCTGGTTGGCGATCAGCCAGCCGGGCGAGTCGGCCGCCGACATCGAGTTGTGCGTGCCCGCGAACACGACCTGATCGACGCGGCGCGAGCACAGCTGGGCGTAGCCGTTGCACGTCAGCTGCGCGAGCGCCGGCGGGCGAGAGTGGGAGGGACCAGCGGACGCCAGCGCGATCGCGGCGCCGCCGATCAGCACCGCGAGGCTGGCCGCGCCGGCGATCAGCCCGCCGCGGCTGCGCGACAGCGACAGGGCCCGCGATTCCGGCGCCGCGCCGGCCGCCGACAGGACCTCACCCGTGCCGAAGTACAGGAGCAGCACGCCGCCCACCACCGCCACGACGTCCACGGCGAGCGTCGGCCACTCCAGCAGCAGCACACCCGCTACCAGCGCGACGCGCTCCGCGCAGGACCCGCCCACGCTCGCTGCGCGGCGCCCGCACGCGCTGGCGCATTCGCGCGATCCGCGCCGCCGCGGTGTACGGGCGCAGCACGCGCGCCGATGCCGCCGCCAGGATCGCGCCGAAGATCGCCAGGCCGAGTGCCCACTGCGAGAGGTCGCCGACGTACGCGTCCCACAGCGAGCCCGCGGCTTCGCGCACGTCGCTGTTGCTCAGCTCTTCGTTGCCGAACAGGTTCGCGAGGATGCTGTGGCGCAGCAGGATCAGATCGACGAACACGGCCACGCCGGCGACCGCCAGGGCGCTCGCGCAGCGCGTGATCGCCACGCGCCTCCGCGGCGCCACCGCGATCGCCAGCGCGAGCAGTGCCAGCGCGACGAACGGCAGCACCAGCCCGAGCACGCGGATCGTGTCGGCCGCGCGCAGCGTGCGCACTGCGAAGCTCTGGCGGCGCAGGTCGAGCAGCTTCGCGTCGACGTCTTTCGGGATCTTGCTGGCGACGCTTGGCGACAGCGTGCGCAGGGCCGAGATCACCACTGTGCCGGCGTCGGCGATGCTGAACGCGACGTTGCCGCCGCGCTCGAACAGCAGCCTGTGCGCCTGTTCGGCGACTTTGTGGATGACGCCGCGGAACTGCGGCGTGTCGAGCGCCGTGTCGACGACCGAGTTGATCAGCGGGCGTGCGGCGAGCAGGTCGGAGGAGCCCTGGTCGATCACCTGCACGACGATCTCGCGCGAGGCTACGCGCCGGACCGGCTCGTGGCCGAGCGCCGCGACGGTGCGATCGGCGAACGCGCGCGAGTCTGAGCAGCTCTTGGCGCACGTACAGGCACGTCCCACCGACGACCACGGCGACCGCTGCGAGAATCGCGAGCGCGATGCTGGCCGCCGAGCGGGTTCGGTGGCGCGAACGCGCTTCAGCCGGTTGCACGGCGGGTGTCGATTCGGACATGGGCTCGCGGCGTCGCTCGCCGGTCGCCCGATCCTATCGGCGCGCCCGCCGGGCGAGCGACTCAGCCGTCTTCGCTCAGCGTCTCGATTCAGCCGTGGCGGGAGAGGGCGGCTCGCGCCGCTCGCTCGGCGCTTGGGGCGAGCGCCGAAGCCGCCACTGCTCGGCGAGCCACGTGACCCCGCCCGCCCCCGCCATGGCGGCGCCGAGGATCGCGACCGCGCCCCAGCCGTCCGCGTCATAGATGCTGGCGGCGAGCGCCGAGGAGATCGCCGCGGAGGCGAACAGGGCGGTCATGTACGCGGTCGTGAGACGGCTACGCGCGGAGGGGACAAGCGCGTAGATGACGCTCTGATTGGTGATCTGCGCGCCCTGGATGCCGAGGTCGAGCAGCGCGATGCCGAGCACCAGCGCTGCCAGCGAGGAGCGGCCGGCGGCGATCAGCGCCCACGAGCCGAGCATCGTCGCGAAGAACAGACCGGTCGCGATGTGGTGGCGGCCCCTATCGGCCAGGCGCCCGGCCGCCTGCGCTGCGAGCGCGCCGACGAGCCCGGCCAGCCCGAACAGGCCGATCGTCGCCTCGCCGTAGTGGTAGGGCGGCCCGGCGAGCATGAACGCGATCGTGGTCCACAGCGCGCTGAACTGGCCCATCCCGAGCGTGCCGTAGATCATGCGCACGCGCAGCGTCGGCTGGTCGACCACGAGCCGCCCGATCGAGCGGAGCAGCTTCGGGTAGGGAAGCGTGGTGGAGGGCTCGACCGCCGGCAGGCGCGCCCGCAGCACCGCGCTGAGGACGACCATCGCGCCCGCGGAGATCGCGAACACGAGCCGCCAGCCGCCGGCTTCGGCGACCAGTCCGCTGAAAGTGCGAGCGATCAGGATGCCGATCAGTAGGCCGCTCATCACCTTGCCCACCACACGCCCGCGTTCGCGCTCGGGCGCGAGCGTGCTGGCGAGCGGCACGAGGATCTGCGCGACCACGGATGTCACGCCCACGGCGAGCAGCCCTACGGCCAGCAGCGGGAAGCTGGGGGCCGCGGCCGTCAGCGCGAGCGCGGCGGCCGTCACGAGCAGGGTGCGCGTGATCAGTCGCCGCCGCTCGAGCAGGTCGCCGAGCGGGACGATCAGCACGAGCCCCGCCGCGTAGCCGACCTGGGAGGCCGTGACGAGCAGCCCCGCCGTGCCGTCCGAGACGGACAGCTGGTGGGCGATGCTGCTGAGCAGCGGCTGCGCGTAGTAGAGGTTGGCGACCGCCGCCCCGCAGGCGACCGCCATCAGCATCACGAGCGTCGGGGAGAGGGGCTGTTCGCGCTCCGTGCTCACACGAGCAGGTTAGGAACGGCGCGCCTCCCCGCCCGAACAGCTCGGGCGCAGGCGTCGTCCGGCGAGGCCGGCGACGCCGGCGAGCTCAGCCCGGCTCGACCGTGTCGGGCCACACGACCGCCGGCACCTGCTGCGTGATGCAGTGCACGTTGCCGCCGCCGAGCAGGATCTCGCGCGCGGGAACTCCGATCAGCTCGCGCTCGGGAAAGCAGCCGCGCAGGATCTCGGCGGCCTCGTCGTCGTGGCGCTCGTCGATCAGCGGCAGCACGACGCGCGAGTTGGCGAGGTAGAAGTTGACGTAGGAGGCGGCCAGGCGATCGCCGGCGCGCCGTGGCTGCGTGCCCGCGACGGCGATCACGCCGCTCGCCTCCTGCTCGCTGATGGTGAGCGGCCCCGGCGAGGGCAGGCGCACGATCTCCAGCGAGCGCCCGCGCGCGTCGCTCGAGCGTTCGAGCCGGCGCAGCGCGTCGCGGGAGATTGCGTGCTGGGGGTCGGACTCGTCGTCGGTCCACGTCAGCAGCACCACGCCCGGGCGCACGAAGCAGGCGAGGTTGTCGACGTGCCCGTCCGTCTCGTCGCCGAACACGCCCTGGCCGAGCCAGATCACGCGCTCGGCGCCGAGTTGCTCGAGCAGCACCCGCTCGATCTGCGCGCGCGAGCGGTCGGGGTTGCGATTGGGGTTGAGCAGGCACTGCTCCGTCGTCAGCACGGTGCCCTGCCCGTCGACGTGGATCGCGCCGCCCTCCAACACGATCGGCGCGCGATAGCGCTCGGCGCCTTCGATCTCGAGCACCTGCGCGGCGACGCGTTCGTCGCGGTCCCAGGGGAGTACAGCCCGCCGTGCAGCCCGCCCCAGGCGTTGAAGTGCCAGTCGACGCCGCGTCTGCCGCCGCGGCCGTCGAGGACGAACGTCGGCCCGATGTCGCGCATCCACGCGTCGTCGCTTGCCAGCTCGAGCACGCGCACCGACCGCGCCAGCATCGCGCGGGCGCGCTCGAGCTGCGCGGCGGATGCCGCCATCGTGACCGGCTCGGAGGGCGCGATCGCGGCGGCGACGGCGGCGAACGCGTGCTGCGCGGGCGCGGCGTCCAGGCGCCAGTTGTCCGGGCGCTCGGGCCACGCCATCCAGCAGCCCGAGTGCGGCTCCCACTCGGCCGGCATGTGGAAGCCGTCGGCGGCGGGCGTCGAGGACAGCGTCTCGCTCACGGCGCCACCACCGTACATTCCCTGCGAGTGGCACAGCCGATTCAGCTGATCACCTCATACGGCGCGCCCGGCGTCGCCGGCGCGCACCCGCCCCGCGCGCCGCGCAGCTGTTTCGGATCGCGGCGGTGCAGGAGCGCTGGCACCAGGATCCCGAGGAGCACAGCGAGGCGCTCGCCGCCGCGATCAGGCGCGCCGCCGACGAGGGCGCCCAGCTGGTGTGCCTGCAGGAGCTGACGCTGAGCCGCTACTTCGCCGCCGACCCGGCCGGACCGCGCGCTGCTGGCGTCGAGCCCGAGCCGCTGCCCGGCGGCCCGACGTATCGCTTCGCCGCGCGCATGGCGGGGGAGACGGGCGTGCACGTGCACGCCTCGCTGTACGAGCGCGCGGAGCAGGACCGGGCCGACGCGGTCCGACGGGCTCGGCTTCAACACGGCGATCCTCGTCGCCCCCGACGGCGAGCTGGTGGCGCGCACGCGCAAGCTGCACATCCCCGTGACCGCGGGCTACCACGAGGACAAGTACTTCCGCCCGGGCCCGGCGCGGCGGGACGCGTTCCCGCTGTCGCTCGTCGGCGACGCGCGGCTCGGCCTGCCCACCTGCTGGGACCAGTGGTTTCCCGAGCTCGCGCGCGCGTACAGCCTGGAGGGCGCCGACGTGCTCGTGTACCCGACGGCGATCGGCTCCGAGCCCGATCACCCCGACTTCGACACCCAGCCGCTGTGGGAGCGCGTGATCGTCGGCAACGCGATCGCCAACGGCGTGTTCATCGTGGCGGTCAACCGCACCGGCGAGGAGCCGCCACTGCGCTTCTACGGCTCGTCGTTCATCTGCGACCCCTACGGGCGCAAGCTCGTGCAGGCGCCGCGCGACGAGCCGGCGGTACTCGTCGCCGACCTCGACCTCGACCAGCGCCGCGACTGGCTCGAGCTGTTCCCGTTGCTGAGCACGCGCCGACCCGACGCATACGCACGCCTGCTGCAGCGGGCCAGCGAGCTCGACGAGCAGAGCTGACCGCGCGGCCGCGGGCTTTGGCCTCGGCTCAGGCGACCTCGCGCAGCGCGCCGTTGTGGACGTCGTAGACGAAGCCGCGCACGTTCTTGTGGGGGATGAACGGGCTGCCTTGATGCGCGCGATCGACTGACGCACGTCCTCGTCGAGGTCGGGGAACGCCTCGGCGGCCCACGCGGGCTTGATGCCGACATCCTCCTGGACCGAGCGCTTGAACTCGTCGTCGGTGAACGTCAGCATGCCGCAGTCGGTGTGGTGGATGAGGATGATCTCCTCGGTGCCGAGCAGCCGCTGGGAGATCGCCAGCGAGCGGATCTCGTCGTCGGTGACGACGCCGCCGGCGTTGCGGATCACGTGCGCGTCGCCCTCCTGCAGGCCGAGCAGGCCGTAGGGGTTCAGGCGCGCGTCCATGCACGCGAGCACCGCGACCTTGCGCGCGGGCGGCAGCGGCAGCTCGCCCTTGTCGAAGGACGCGGCGTAGGCCTCGGCGTTGGCGAGTAGCTCGTCGGTGGTGCTCATCTTCGGACCTCGGCTTTCGGTCGGGGCAGGGACGCGCCTCAATTATATATAATGATGATCGGTATTATGGACTTTAGTCGTGGACACTTCGGATTGAGCTGTTGCGTCCGCCCGAACGCCGCGACTGCTGGCGGGACCTACGCTCTCGTCTCATCGCACGGGCTCGGCCGGGCACGCCGGCATACAGGCGAACGCAGCCGACCAGAGCGGACGGAAAGGAAACGACATGACTCTTCAGCTCGGCGACACTCGCGCCGGACTTCGAGGCGGACACCAGCGAGGGCCCGATCCACTTCCACGACTGGCTCGGCGACTCCTGGGCGGTGCTGTTCTCGCACCCCAAGGACTTCACGCCGGTCTGCACGACCGAGCTCGGCTACATGGCGAAGATCAAGCCCGAGTTCGACCGCCGCGGCGTGAAGATCATCGGCCTGTCGGTCGACCAGACGCGACAAGCACGAGCAGTGGGCGAGGACATCGAGGAGACCCAGGGCACGCGCCCAACTACCCGATCATCGGCGACGGCGACTTCAACGTCTCAAAGCTCTACGGGATGCTGCCCGCGGACGTACCGCGGGCGACCCGGCGCGCGCACCCCGGCCGACAACCAGACGGTGCGCAACGTCTTCGTGATCGGCCCCGACAAGAAGATCAAGCTGATCCTCGTCTACCCGATGACGACCGGGCGCAACTTCGACGAGGTGCTGCGCGTGATCGACTCGCTGCAGCTGACCGCCAAGCCACAAGGTCGCCACGCCGGTCAACTGGCAGCCGGGCGAGGACGTGATCATCGCCGGCTCGGTCTCCGACGAGGAGGCCAAAGCGACCTACCCCGACGGCTGGAAGACGCCCAAGCCCTACATCCGCATCGTGCCGCAGCCGAAGTGAGCGCGTGGCGGCGGCGGTGAGAGGGGCGGGCGCGGGCGATGCTCTTCAAGCAGATCACCCACGACGACCTCGGCTGCGCCTCCTACCTGATCGGTGACGAGCGCGCCGGCGTCGCCGCGGTCGTCGATCCGCGCTTCGAGATCGACGAGTACCTCGAGCTCGCCCGCTACCGCGGCGTCAGCATCGAGCACGTGCTGGAGACGCACAACCACGCCGACCACGTCTCCGGGCACGGGCGGCTGGTCGCCGCGACCGGCGCGCGCATCCACGTGCACCGCCTGGCCGCGCCCGAGTACGACGCACGAGCCGCTTCGACGACGGCTGGGAGCTCGAGCTCGGCTCGCTGCTGGTGCGCGCCGCTGCACACGCCCGGGCATCGTCCCGAGCACACCGCGTTCGTGCTGATCGACACGCGCCGCGGCGCGCGAGCCGTGGGCGGTGCTCAGCGGCGACAGCCTGTTCGTGGGCGACGTCGCCCGCACCGACCTGGCGGTCGAGCAGGCCGAGGGCGCGCGGCAGATCTTCCGCTCCGTGCACGAGCGGCTGCTGACGCTGCCCGACGAGTGCGAGGTGTGGCCGTCGCACCTCGGCGGCTCGATGTGCGGCGGCGCCGGCATGGACATGAAGATCTGCTCGACGATCGGCTACGAGCGCCAGCACAACCCGACGCTCGCGATCGACGACGAGCAGCGAGTTCGTCGCGCAGGCGATCGCCAAGCTCGGCCCGCAGCCTCCCAACTTCGAGAAGATCGTCGCGCTCAACCGCGGCCCGCTGCTGACGAGCGGAGTCGAGCGCGCACGCCGCTGTACGCCGCACCAGGTGCAGCTCAAGCGCGACGAAGGCGCGCTGCTCGTCGACGTGCGCACCGACCTGCAGTTCGACGACGTGCACATCGCGCGGCTCGATCTGCATCCCGTCGTTCAGCTCCGGCTTCGGCTCCAAGCTCGCCTGGCTCGCCGACCACGAGCGCGAGATCGTGTTCATCGGGCGCGACGACGCCGACGGGCGGCGCGCGGCGCAGCTGGCGCTGTCGGTCGGCGTGCGCAACGTCGCCGGCCTGCTCGCCGGCGGCATGACCAACTGGCGCCAGGAACGCCACCCGGTCGAGCAGACCGAGCGGCTCGCCGCCGACGCGCTCGCCGAGCGCCTCGCCGACGATCCCGAGCTGCAGCTGCTCGACGTGCGCGAGCGCCACGAGTGGGACGCCGGCCACGTGCCCGGCTCGCTGTTCACGCCGTGGCACGACATCACCGGGATTCCCGAGCTGCTCGACCCGGCTCGGCCGATCGCCGTGATCTGCGCCGCGGCATGCGCGCGGCGACCGCCGCGAGCCTGCTCAAGCACCACGGCGCGCGCGACGTCATCCACGTCGTCGACGGCGGCGTCGGCAGCCTCGCCGAGCGAGGCATGCGCCTGCAGTCGAGCGCCGCCGCGGTCGCCTCGCCGGCGTAGCCGAGCAGGGCGCCACGGGACGCCGCGCGGGGGCACGCCGGTCGATCGGCGGCGCTACGATCGTCGCGGCGCAGGTCGCTGCGCCAACCACCCTCACGCGAAAGGCTGTTCGAACCATGGAGAAACGGAAGCTCGCGGACCTCGAGGTATCGGCGATCGGCCTCGGCTGCATGGGCATGTCGGCCTTCTACGGATCGACCGACGAAGGCGAGTCGATCGCGACGATCCGGCGCGCGCTCGAGCTGGGGATCGACTTCCTCGACACCGCGCAGCTGTATGGGCCGCTGAGCAACGAGGAACTCGTCGGGCGGGCGATCGAGGGTCACCGCGACGAGTACGTGATCGCCACCAAGTTCGCCCGCCGGATGGACGACGCCACGCGGGCGAGATGTCCACGATCGGGCCGCTCGACGGCTCCGCCGAGCATGTGCTCAGCTCGGTCGAGGGTTCGCTGCGGCGCCTGCAGACCGACCGCATCGACCTCTACTACCAGCACCGTGTCGATCCGCAGGTGCCGATCGAGGAGACCGTCGGCGCGATGGCGGAGCTCGTCCAGCAGGGCAAGATCCTGCACATCGGCCTCAGCGAGGCGGCGCCCGAGACGCTGCGGCGCGCGCAGGCGGTGCACCCGATCACGGCGCTGCAGACCGAGTACTCGCTGTGGACGCGCGAGCCCGAGGCGGAGATCATCCCGACCTGTCGCGAGCTCGGCATCGGGTTCGTCCCCTACTCGCCACTCGGTCGCGGCTTTCTGTCGGGGCGCTTCAAATCGCCCGACGAGCTGGACGCGGGCGACTTCCGCCGTCACGGACCTCGCTTCACCGGCGAGAACCTCGAGGCCAACCTGCGGCTTGCGGGCAAGGTCGAGCAGATCGCCGGCACCAAGGGCATCACGCCCGCGCAGCTGGCGCTGGCATGGGTGCTCGCGCAGGGCGATGACATCGTGCCGATCCCCGGCACCAAGCGTCGCTCCTACCTCGAGGAGAACGCGGCCTCGACCGAGGTCGAGCTGTCCGACGAGGACCTCGCGACGATCGACGCCGAGCTGCCGCAGGCGGCGGGTGAGCGCTACGACGAGGCGGGAATGGCGTCGGTCAACCTGTAGCCGCCCCGCGGCCAGGCCGGGCGGACCGGCACGAACCGGCCGACCGGCGCGATTTGCGCCGTTCACCGATTCGCTTAGACTTGCCACGTGACTGACCATCTGAGGAGTCGGTGGACAGCTCGGGAGCTATCTGATCGACTCGGTGCTCGGGCGCGGGGGGATGAGCGTCGTGTACCGGGCGAAGCATTCGCGGCTGGGAATGTCGGTCGCGCTGAAGGTGCTCGCTCCGGAGCTGAGCTCCGATGACATGTTCCGCGAGCGCTTCCTGCGCGAGGCGCAGATGGCGGCTGGCGTCGACCATCCCAACGTGATCCCGATCCACGACATGGGCGTGCACGAGCAATCGCTGTACATCGTCATGCGCTACGTCGCCGGGCGGAGACCTCAAGGCGCTGCTGAGCAGCTCCGGCCCGATCGAGCCCGGCGCAGGCGGTCGCGCTGCTGCTGCCCGTCGCGCATCGCGCTCGACGCGGCGCACGCCCACGGGCTCGTCCACCGAGACGTCAAGCCCGCCAACATCCTGCTCCAGCGCTCGAGCGCGGGAGAGGTCGAGCACGTCTACCTGAGCGACTTCGGGATCGCGAAGAGCGCCTCCTCGATAGCGGGCTGACGAGCGCGGGCTGGGTTGATCGGGACGGTCGAGTACATGGCGCCCGAGCAGCTCGAAAGCCGTGAGCGTGAGCGCGCGAACGGACGTGTACGCGCTCGCGGCCACGCTGTACGAGTGCCTCACCGGCCGAATTCCCTTCCAGCGGGAACTGGCCGAAGGCGCGCGCCCTCCGCTCGGGCCTGTCGATCCCGTCAGCGCCTTGCGGCCGGGCTGCCACCCGCCCTCGACGACGTGATCGCCAAGGCGCTGTCGCGCGATCCGCTCGATCGATACGTGACCTGCGGGCAGTTCCTCGAAGCGTGCAGTCAGGCGCTCGAGAGCGGCGCTCCGGCCGGCGATGCTCGCGCACGGGCGATCGCCGCGACCGAACTGTCGGCCGGCGAGCCGCTCGGCGCGAGCGCCGCGGCACCGCTCGCGGCTGCCTCCCCTGCAGCCGAGCCGGCGCTCGGCGCCGAGCGCCCGCTGCCTCCGCCGCGGCGGCCGAGCCGGGCGGAGCCGGGCCCGGCGCGCCGGAGCACGGCCAGCCCGGGCGCAAGCAGCCTGGCCAGCCCGCGCACGAGCAGCCCGAGCACGAGCCGCCCGGGGAACCGCGCGGGCAGGCAAACGGTCGGTCGTCGCGGCGGCTGTGGTATGTCGCGGCGGCGCTCGTCGTGATCGCCGTCGCCGTCGTCGTCGTCGTGCTCGTGTCCGGCTCGGGCACGCCGCAGCGGCAGGCTGGCCTCCTCCTCGCTCGGGCAGGTGCCCGACAACCACGTGACCGGCACCGGCAAGGTGAGCGTGCGCCTCAACGGCGACAGGGCCGCGATCACCGTGACGACCAGCGGGCTCGACGAAGACGCGCCGCTCGTGCACGCGATGCACATTCACGCGGGCGGCAAAGGCGAGTGCCCGCCGGCCTCGGCCTCGCGCCTGTACAACGGCCACCGCGCGATCAGCACCACCGACGGCATCGACTACTACGGGCCGCCGGTCCAGGCGCTGACGACGCGCGGCGACACCAGCCCCGCGAGCATCCTCGCGTTCCCGCGCTTCCTGACCGGGGGCAACCTGCATTACTCGCGCACGATCACGCTTCCGCCGAAGGTCGCCGAATACATCCGCGCCAACAACGCGGTGATCGTCGTGCACGGCATCGACTACGACCACAGCGGCATCTACAGCGGCGTGCTCGAACGCAGCGAGCTCGACGCGAGCCTGCCCGGCGACGGCGACCGCGCCGGCGCTGTGCGGGCGCCTGGTCGGGCCGCAGGAAGTCGCCGCGGCGGACACGCGCTCGCGCGGGAGGGGGGTCGTGTACACCGCTTCGCTGGCCGTGACGGCCGCGCAAAGCTCGCCGCTCGGCAGCGAATTCCTGTGCCACGTTCCCGAAGGTCTCAGCGCGGTGGAGACACGGCGACAGACGAGCGCGGCGCCGGCGGGCGGCCAGGCGAGCGCCTGAGTCGAGCATCTGCGCGCGATGTCCAGTCAAGCCGGCACCGATGGCGATCCGCTCGCGCCACACTCGCTTTCCGCCGTCGAGTTGAAAGCGCTGATGGAGGTCGAGCGGGAGGGCGAGGCGTTCCTCGCCTACCGCGACGGCGACGGAGCGCTGCAGCTTCTTCCTCGCGCGCGACCGAGGCGAGATCAGCACGCTGGGGCGCCGCGCGGAGGCCGAGCTGTCGATCTCGTGGGACGGCGAGGTGTCGGGCCTGCACGCCGAGCTGCACCACCTCGGCGGCGAATGGACGATCGTCGACGACGGCCTGTCGACGAACGGCACCTACGTCGACGGCCAGCGGATCGGCGGCCGCCAACGCCTGCGAGACGGAGATCGCATCCGCGTCGGACGCACGACGCTCGTGTTCCGCGCCGCGCAGGCGACGGGCGTCGGCAAGACCGTGGCCGCCGGCAGCAGCTCCGCGCCGCAGCTGACCGACACGCAGCGACGGGTGCTGGTCGCGCTGTGCAGGCCGCTGCGCGATGGCGGCTTCGGCACGCCCGCGACCAACCAGGAGATCGCCGACGAGCTGTTCCTCAGCGTCGACGCCGTCAAGATGCACCTGCGCACGCTGTTCGGCAAGTTCGGGCTGGGCGACCTGCCCCAGAACCAGAAGCGCGCCAAGCTCGTCGACAGCGCCATGCAGCTCGGCGCGATCTCGCGGCGCGACCTCGCTTGAGCGGGCGCCCGCTCGGCGGCGCGGCGCGGGCGCCCCGCGGCGCGGGGTGCGCGAGAGGACCGGTTTCGCCGGTCCGGCTTGGCGCTAGCGGTCCTGCTCGGGCAGCAGCTGGCTGAGCCCGCTCCACGCGAACGCCACCTGCAGGTCGACGACCTGCTCGCGGGTGTGCTGCCGGGTTGGCGCGCCACCACTTGGCCATCTGCTCGGAGGAGCCGGACACGGCGTGCGCGAAGGCTTCGATCGTGGCCCCGTCGGCGTCAGGGCGCGATCGCGGCGATCAGGTCGCGAATACGCGCGACGGTCGCAAAGCGCAGCCGCGCCACCTCCTCGGCGGCGCGCCCGGCGAGTTCGACGCCCCCGAACAGCACCGCCCAGCGCTGTCCGCGACGCTCCACGAACTCGAAGTAGGCGGCCGTCCCGTACTCCATCATCTCGCGAGAGCTGCGCGCCTTCGAGGCGGCCTGCAGGATCATCTCCTCGAGCTCGCCGCGGGCGCGGCGCAGGCAGGCGATGTAGACGCCCTCCTTGTCGCCGAAGTGGTCGTACACGATCGGGCGCGAGACACCCGCGAGCTTGGCGATCACCTCGATCGAGGCGCCGCCGTATCCGTGCACCGCGAACTGCTCCTCGGCCACGTCGAGCAGCTGCTGCTCGCGCACCTGGCGCGGCACGCGGCCGTGGCGGTAGCCATTGACCAGCCCGGCCGATACGTCGGTGGCGCTATCCAGGTCCACACGTGCAGTTTACAAGACGTAGGTTACGGGTAGGCTAGCTACGTCGTGTAAAGCTACGGTGTGTCAAGCAAGGGCCGGCCCGCGCGGGCGGGCTGTGGGGACCTGATCTGGGAGGGGAGAGGCGAGCATGCAGACGGGAAACGGCAAGTCCAACGGGGCCGAGGCCACGAGCGGCGAGTGGCACTGGAATGGACACGGGCGCTGGACGGGACACCGGCGCTGGACTCGACACACGCGTGCGCGCGCGCGGGCGCGGCGCGGGCCTCGCGGCCCTGTCGATCAAGCCACTCGTCTCGCTCTTGGTCGTGATCGCCTCGCTCGCGATCTGCGCCACACAGGCGTCGGCCACGTTCCCGCTGATCGGGACGGGCAGCCCCGGCGAACCCTCCAGCTGGAAGCTCGGGCCGGGCGAAGTGCCGAGCAACCTCAACGGACTCGCCTGGAAGTTCGCCGCAACGCCCGCGACACCGCCGGCCGACAACCCGGCCGAAGCGGCGCTCGTCGAGAAAGACAACTCGCAGACCGACGAGCTGTGCGGCGTCACAGGCATGAGCCTCGTCGACGCGAACGCGACGATGCCGGCCGGGACCGGGCTCGTGCATCGCGGCGGGCACGCCGATCCACACGGCCTTCCAGGTCAGCGTCGGGCGTCCCGACGTCGCGATCGGCGAGCTCGACTCGGGCATCAAGTGGGACGAAGCCGGCGACATGTCCAGGCTGCGCGGCCAAGGTGCTGCTCAACGTCGGCGAACTGCCGGCGCCGAAAGTCGACATGAGCAAGACCTTCGACCCCTCCACGCACGTCGACTGCGAAACGGCGCGCGCTGCGACGCGGCGGCGACTACGACGCCGACGGGGCGATGCCCGGCGGCAAACCCGGCGGCAGCGGGCCGATCCCCTACGACGTGCTCGAACAGGGCGTCTTCAACGTGCTCGACTACGCGTGCGACTCGCGCGTGGCCAACGTCGTCGAGCACTACCCGCAGTGCACGAACCCGCCGACGACCAAGGAATGCCGCAACGGTCCCGCCGGGATGCTCACGCCCGAGGACCTGATCATCGCCTTCTCCGACGGCGTCGATCACGACCACAACGGCTACGTCAACGACATCGCCGGCTGGAACTTCGTCGACAACAACAACGATCCCTACGACGAGGTGCAGTACGGCCACGGCACGGGCGAGGACGAGGACTCGACCGCGGAAGCGGACAACAGCGCCGGCGACACCGGCAGCTGCCCGAACTGCGAGGTGCTGCCGCTGCGCGTCGGCGAGTCGTTCGTCGCCGACGGCCAACCGCTTCGCCGAGGCGGCGATCTACGCGACCGATCGCGGCGTCGACGTGATCCAGGAGGCGCTCGGCACGCTCAACGACCCGTTGTTCGCGCGCGAAGCGATCGACTACGCGTACAACCACGGCGTCGCGGTGATCGCCTCGGCCGCCGACGAGGCGGCCGAGCACCACAACCAGCCCGGCGCGCTGCCGCACACGATCGTCGTCAACTCCGTCGAAGGGCCGGCCAGCCTCGGTGGCGTGCCCGTGACACGAACACGCCACCGTCCTATCTGCAGCTCGACGGCTGCACCAACTTCGGCACGCGGGTCGACGTCTCGGTGCCGGCGACGTCGTGCTCCTCGGAGGCGACCGGCAAGAGCTCGGGCGTCGTCGGGCTGATCTACAGCGCGGCGCTGAACGCGTGCGGCGCGGGGCTGTACGGCGAATGCTCGAGCGGCTCCCAGGCCAAGCTCAAACCGGCGAGCGACTGCACGCGCGTCGACGGCTCGCCCTGCCCGATCACCGCCAACGAGGTGCGCCAGCTGATGGCCTCGGGCAACATCGAAGGCACGCCGTCGACGGCTCCTCGACGCTCGGCAGCGAACGCGCCGAGCACGCGGCAAGGCCGCCGCGGACCAGGGCGAAGGCGGGCAGGCCGACGACGTCGACACGGCGCGCCTCGCCGGAAACGGCGTGCAGCGTGGGCATGGCGCCGACCTGCACCGACCCGAACCTCAACACGACGTTCGCCGCCGACGAGGACGCGCGGCGTGATCGGGCCCGTTGCCCGACACGTTCCGCTACCCGTCGCGCAAGGGCTGGGACGAGTTCTTCGGCTACGGCCGGCTGGACGCCTACAAGTCGGTCGAAGCCGCGGCCCAGGGCTGGATCCCGCCCGAAGCCGACATCACCTCGCCCGAATGGTTCCAGCAGATGGACCCGGGCAAAGCATCGTTCGCCCTCGACGGGTACGTGGACGCGCGCAGCAAGTACACCTGCCGCGTGGAAGTCGCCCCGGGCGCGCAGCCGAACAACGCGCCCGACGTCCGCCAGCGGCGACTTCGCCAGCGTGCCGTCGAGCTACTGCGACGGCAGCACCGTGCACACCAAACCGTTCAACGGGCTGCTCGCGAACGTCAGCACGGCGACGCTCGAGGCGATGTTCCCGAAAGGCGACCCGACCTCGTTCACCGGCAACGAGAACGGCGGGCTCGGCCCAGACCTCCAACGGCCGCCCCAACACGCCAGCCCTACGCGTTCACGGTGCGGGTCGTGGTCACGACCGCCGCCCGGCGCGGCCGGGCCGGCGATGACCGGCGAGGACCGCCGCCAGCTGTTCCTGCACCGCGACGCGGAAATGCTCAAGGGCTTCCCGCTCGAAATGAAAGGCGACGGCGACGCCAGCCCGGTGCTGGTCGACCTCGCCGGCGACGACCCCAACCAGCTGATCGTGGCCAACTCCGACGGCTGGATCCACGCCTACCGGTACAACCCGACAGCGGCACCGTCAGCGACCTGCCCGGCTGGCCGGTGCACACCGAAGCGCTGCCGCTGCACGCCGGCGAGCATGCGTCTACAGCGGCGGCGGGCTGACGACCGCCCATTACGACCCGGTGATCGAGGCGCCGGCCGTCGGCGACCTGTCCGGCGACGGCGAACTGGACGTCGTCGCCGACGACCTGCAGGGCAACGTCTACGCGTGGAACGCGAAAGGCCAGCTGGTCTTCCACGAGACCTCCAACCCCGACTACTCGGGCGCGCCGCTGTCCGGCGACCCCGCCTGGGAGGCCGCAGCGCTACGGCGTGCGCGAGCGCACCGAGGGCGGCTTTGTCGACCTCGCCCGTGCTCGCCGACCTGGAACCGGAAACGGGCCCGGGCCTCGACATCATCGCCGCCGGCGAGGACCGCCACGTCTACGCCTGGCAGCCGGACGGCGAAGCCGGTCAAGGGCTTCCCGGTGCTGGTCGAGGATCCCGACAAGGTCGCGTCGGTCGACCCGACCAGCAACGAGCCGACGTTCAACGCCAACGTGCCGGCCAACCAGAGACAAAGACGAAGACCAGGGCAAGATCGTCGACACGCCCGCCGTCGCCAACCTCGACGGGCCCGGCAAGCCGCCGACGATCATCGTCGGCACCAACGAGGAGTACCTGACGAAGCAGGGCGACGAAGGCGCAATCAACGCCGGCGACGTGACCACCGCCTCGCTCGGCGTGGTCGGCGCGTCGGGGCTGTTGAGCTTCGCCAACGGCCGCGTGTACGCGATCAAGGCGAGCGGCTGCTCGCTCGGAACCGTCCTCGTGCGCGACGGGCGGCTTCAAGTGCGAAGGCTCGAAATGCAGCTCCGTGGCGTTCCGCGAAGGCTGGCCGGCGAAGATCGGGATCATCGACGCGGGCCTGCTGCCGGACGTCGGCGAGGGCATCAACGGCTCGCCGGTGGTCGCGCCGGTGCATGTGTCCGGAAGGCGGCGAAGGGCTGAAGATCGGCGTCACCCCGGACGCCGGCCCGGGCTACATCCTCAATCCGAACGGCACGCTCGTGCTACGGCTCGGTCAACGGCCAGGACAACACGCTGGAGACCGACGCCAGCGCCAGCGGCGAACAAGACCGACACGCCCGCCTTCCCGGCGGTCGGCGAGCCGGCGTTCGGCACGCTCGACGGCACCACGACCGACATGTTCGCGCCGGCCGCCGGGCCTGCTGCGCGCGCTCGACGTGGTCGCGCCCGACTACCAGAAGGGCAGCCAGGACTTCATCGCCGGCTGGAACGCGAACACCGGCCAGTTCTCGCCGGGCTTCCCGGCGGTCGACAACGACCTGTCGTTCATCACCGGCGAGGTGATCGGCGACGTCACCGGCGAAGCTCCCAAACAGGAGGTGCTCGCGGGCACCGCCTCGCAGGACCTCGAGGCTACAACGCGCGCGGGCGCGCCGGCCAGCAGCGCGTGGCCGAAGCTGACCGGCGGCTGGATGGTGGCGACGCCGGCGCTGGGCTCGCTCGGCACGATCGACACGAGCCTCGGCCGCCAAGAAGGACGTCGTCTCGATCACGCGCGAAGGCACCGTGTCGGTGTACTCGACTCCGGCGTCGGCGTGCTCGCCGAGCTCGTGGCCGAACTTCCATCACGACATCGCCAACTCGGGCGACTACACGCGCGATGCGATCCCGCCCGGCGTTCCGCTCAAAGCGAGCGCCTCCGAAGGCGCGCTGCACTGGACGGCGCCCGGTGGCGACCTGATGTGCGGCAAGGCCACGAGCTATCAAATCGTGACCTCGCAAAGCCCGATCACGGCCGAAAACTTCGCCAAGGCGACGCCGCTGTCGCGGCGCGCCGGAACCGACCGAAGCGGGCACCGCGCAGTCCTACACGCTGCCGGCCGACGCCGAGACCTACGTGGCGATTCGCGCGATCGACGAGCAGGGCAACATCGGCCTGCCGGCGGTCAGCCGAAAACACGCCCGGTCCGGCGTTGCCGGCGTTGGGCAGATGCGTCAAGGCGAGCGGCAAGAAAACCGGCGAATGGCTCGGCTCCCACTGCCTCGAGCTACGCGCCCGGCAAGGGCAACTACAACTGGCTGGCGGGCCCCGGCGCAAAGAAGAAGCTGACCGGGCAGCTCGGGGCGGTTGCGCTGGAAACGCGCCGGCGGCGCGAAGATCGCATGCAGCTCCGGGTCGAGCAGCGGCGAATTCACCGGGAGCAAGACGCTCACGATGACGCTCACGCTGAGCGGCTGCGAACGCACCGAGCGACCACGAGCCGTGCCAGAGCATCGCCGGCTCCTCCGGCCAGATAACCACCGAACGCGCTCGAAGGCGAACTCGGCTTCATCTCGAGCCCCAAACCGCTGTCGGTCGGGCTGGACCTCAAGCACGAACCGGCGCTGGCGACGTTCGAATGCGTCACGCTCCGGGCTGCTCGGCAAAGAACTGGTCGCGCTTGGAAGGCTCGGTGATCGGGCCGATCAAGACGCTCGACAAGATGGTCTCCGGCTTCACCGTGACGTTCAAGGCGAGCGGCGGCAAGCAGGTCCCCGAACAGTTCCAGGGCGCGAGCAGCGACACGCTGGTCACCTCGATCGTCGGCGGAGCGTCCGGCGAACAGACGGGCCTGACCGCGACGCTGACGATCGCCAACGAAGAATCGCTCGAGATCAAAGCCAAGACTCGGGCGGCCAAATAGGGGCGGGGCCCTAGCCGCTAGGCGCCGGGCCTAGCGCGCTGTCCCGGGCGTGGAGGCTGCCACGCCCGGGGTGGCGCCTTCTGCCGCGGCCGTTGCTTCCTATGCCAAGCTTAGTGCGAGCAACAGGTGCGGCGTGTTCGTGCGCCGGGGCATTTTTCCGGCGATCCAAGCGAAACAACTCGGAGGAAGCTTTATGAGCGACGATGAGCAGGTGGCGGAGTGGAACGTGGCCGAGTGGCAGGGCAAGACGCTCGTGGATCTCGACGGCGAGAAAATCGGCAAGCTGCAGGACGTGTACGTCGATGTCGAGACCGATGTGCCGCAGTTTGCGACCGTCAAGGAAGGCTTCATCGGACGGCACCTGACCTTCGTGCCGCTTGGCGGGGTCAAGGTCGGCCCAGACGAGCTGCAGGTTGGCGTCTACCGAAGTCAGGTCGAGTCCGCGCCGAACATCGAGCTTAAGGGTGAGGAGCTCTCACAGGACGACGAGTCCGCCCTCTATCACCACTACGAGCTCAACTACACGCCGCCGAACACTGAGAGCGGACGCCGGCTGGCTCGTCGCTAACGAGGTTGCCGCGCGAGAACCGGCGCGGGTATATTCGAGGCTCTTGGAACCCGCAAAGCTGGGAGGCCGGGATGTCGGAGTGGGCGCAGCTCGACGCGACCGGGCAGGCGCAGCTGGTCAGAGACGGCGAGGTCTCTGCCGCCGAGCTTGTCGACAGCGCGGTTCGCCGGATCGAGGCTCTGAACCCGGCGCTCAATGCGGTCATCTGCGACCTGTTCGAGAAGGCGGTCGCGGCCGCCGCAGGCCCGCTTCCCGACGGGCCGTTCCGCGGCGTGCCGATGGTGCTGAAGGACCTCGCCTGCCACTCCGCGGGCGACCCGTTCCACGAGGGCATGCAGTTCCTCAAGCGCCTGCAGTGGAGGGAGAGCGACGACCAGTTCCTGGCGAGCAAGTTTCGCGAGGCCGGCTTCGTGTTCGTGGGAAAGACCAACACGCCGGAGCTGGGTATCCTGCCGACGACCGAGCCGGCGGCCTACGGGCCGACGCGCAACCCCTGGGACCGCGAGCGCTCGCCTGGCGGATCGAGCGGCGGCTCGGCCGCCGCGGTGGCGGCCGGGATGGTCCCGGTGGCACACGGCAACGACGGCGGCGGCTCGATCCGCATCCCCGCGAGCCATTGCGGGCTGGTGGGGCTCAAGCCCTCGCGCGGCCGCGTCTCGCTGGGACCGGACTTCGGCGACGTGTTCTCGGGGCTGGCGATCGAGCACGTGCTGTGCCGCTCGGTGCGCGACAGCGCCGGCGTGCTCGACGCGATCTGCGACGAGATGCCCGGCGATCCGTATGTGGCTCCCGCCCGGCGCCGGCCCTACGTGCAGGAGCTTGGCGCCGACCCGGGACGGCTGCGGATCGGCTTGATGACGGCCGCGCCGGGAGGCCAGCTGACCACCCATCAGGACTGCGTGGACGCGGCAGCAGGCCGCGGCCGGCGCCCTGGAGGCGCTCGGCCATCGCGTCGAGCCGGCGTTCCCAGCTGCGCTCGACGATCCGGACTACATCGCGACCTTCATCGTGCGCTGGACCGCGGGCGTGGCCTGGAACCTCGGCTACTGGCAGAGCAAGACCGGCGCGAGCATCGAGGAGGGTGACATCGAGCCGACCACCGCGGCGCTCGCAGAGCTCGGTCGCTCGCACAGCGCCGCCGACTACCTGCGCGCGGTCGAGTACCACCAGCAGGCCAGTCGTCGCATCGCGCAGTGGTGGCACGACGGCTTCGACCTGCTGCTGACGCCCACGACCGCCGAGCCGGCGACGGCGCTCGGCGAGTTCGAGGCCCCGCCCGACAATCCAGCGGCGCCGATCATGCGCGCGGTGCCGCTGGCGGTGTTCACCGCCATCTTCAACACCACCGGCCAGCCCGCTATCTCGCTGCCGATCCACCGGACCGGCGAGGGCCTGCCCGTGGGCGCGCAGCTCGTCGCCGCCTACGGCCGCGAGGACCAGCTGATCCAGGTCGCGGCGCAGCTCGAGCAGGCCGCGCCGTGGGTGGACCGGTGGCCGAGCATCGCCCGCGAGGCGCTGGGCGTCGGCTGATCGTCCTTGGGTCATACGACGCCGCTCGAACGACGCCGGCTCGACCTACCGGGTATCGAGCTCCCGCCTGAGCTTGTTCACGAGCCCTTCGAACAGCGGATACACGCCCGGCCCGTGCGCCTGATGGATCGCGGGGCTCCACAGTTCCCAGCGCTCGATCAGCGTGCGCCCCAGCAGCAGCTTGATCAGCTCCAGGTCGAAAGCGCCCTGCGCCTCGAGCGCCGCGAGCTGCTCGAAGTAGTCGAGCTCCCGGTAGAGCACGTACGCCTCGGGCGCGTCGTCGGCCACCCAGCCGGCGAACGCGTCGCGCAGCTCCTCGGCCGACTTGAAGCGCCCGACGAGTCGACGCGTCTCGACCAGAGCGTCGTCGTTCCAGCGACGGAAGAACTCGGCAGCCATCGTCGCCTCGCGGCTCTTGCGAGCCTCCCGGACCTGTTGCGCGGCGAACACGGCAGCTCCGAACGCGCCCAGCGCGCCGACGGCCAAGATCGACGTCGCGATCGCGGTGACCTCGCCCCAGTCCACTGCCATGGTCGGCAAGTCTCGCATCCATCTCCCTGCCGGCGAGCGAGGCCTGGGCTCGCGCCAGACAGACTGGCCAGGCTCCCGCGGGACAGACAGGAGCTCCGCCCAGGTTCCCGGGCTCGCTGACCTGGGCACGCGTCGGCCGACGGGCGCTAGGTAACGTGGGACCATGAACGTCAGCGAGCCGCTGCGACGCGCGTTGCCACGAGCGTTCCCGTCGAGACCGTTCAACGTCGTGTTCTGGGACGGAAGCTCGGTGGCGGCCACAGAGCCGGGCTGCCCGACGTTCTTCGTGCGCGACGCCGCCGCGCTGGCGCACTTCCTGAGGGCTCCGGGGACGCTCGGTCTGGGCCGCGCCTACGTCGACGGGTCGCTCGACGTCGACGATCTGGACGCGGCGTTCGTCGTCGTCGACGAGTGGGAGCCGCCCGCGCCGCGCGCGCCCGACAAGGCCCGCCTGGCGGTGGCGCTCGCAGCGGCAGCCGCGACGGGCGGCGTTCCCCGGCGACCTGGGCTGGAGCTGATCCTGCGGGGACGGATGCACAGCGTCGAGCGCGACGCCGAGGCGGTTCGCTACCACTACGACGTCGGCAACGACTTCTTCGCGCTGTTCCTGGACGAGTCGATGACCTACAGCTGCGCGATCTTCTCGAAGGGAGCCAGCAGCCTGGAGGAGGCGCAGTGGGCAAAGCTCGAGCTGGTGGCGAGCAAGCTCCGCCTGAGGCCGGGCATGCACGTGCTCGACGTGGGTTGCGGGTGGGGGAGCTTTGCGATCCACGCGGCGCGCAACCACGACGTGACGGTGCTCGGCGTCACGCTGTCCGAGCCACAGGCCGAGCTCGCCCGCCGCAAGGTGGCCGAAGCGGGGGTCGCCGACAGGGTTCAGATCGAGGTCGCCGACTATCGCCAGCTGCCACGGGGCTCGTTCGACGCGATCGCCAGCATCGGCATGGCAGAGCATGTCGGGGGCAGTCAGATCGACCTGTACGCCCGCTCGCTGTTCGCGCTGCTGCGCCCCGGGGGCCTGCTCCTCAACCATGCCATCGCGACCCTGGACCCCGACCACAAACCACACGAGGATCTGTTCTCGACCCGCTACGTGTTCCCCGACGGCGAGCCCCTGCCGCTGTCGCGCATCGAGCTCGCACTCGAGCGCGCGGGCTTTCACACGCAGCACGTCGAGGGCTTCCGGGAAGACTACGCGCTCACCCTGCGCCACTGGAGCGAGCGCCTGGACCAGCACCTCGAGCAGGCCGTTGCCCTTGCCGGTCGCGAGCGCACGCGCGTGTGGCGCTTGTACCTACGCGCCGCCCGCCACGGCTTTGAAACGGCTCACACTGCCGTCTACCAGGTGTGTGCGCAAAGGCCGGACTGATGCTGCGCTTTGCCCCGAGCGAGCTGAGCGCGGCCGAGCTCGCGCTGCAGAGCGAGGTGCGAGAGTTCCTCGCCGACGAGCTGCCGCGCGGCAGCTTCGCTCCGGGGCTGGGAATGGCGTCCGGGCGCGATCAGGACTTCTCCCGCTCGCTGGCGGCGCGCGGTTGGCTGGGCATGGCGTTGCCGCGCCGCTACGGCGGCGCCGAACGCGGCGTCGTGGACCGCTTCATCGTCGTCGAGGAGCTGCTGCGGTGGGGAGCCCCGGTGCGGCTATCACTGGGTCGCCGACCGGCAGACGGGCCCGCTGATCCTGCGCTACGGCAGCGCCGCTCAGCGCGAGCGCTTCCTGCCCGCGATCTGCCGCGGCGAGGTGTCGTTCTCGATCGGCATGAGCGAGCCGCAGGCGGGCAGCGACCTCGCCGCCGTGCAGACGCGCGCGAGGCCCACGCGACGGCGGCTGGCGCGTGAGCGGGACGAAGCTGTGGACCGGCGGCGCGCAACGAGAACGACTGGTTCGTCGTGCTGTGTCGCACCAGCGACGAGGACGATCGCCATCGGGGCTTGACGCAGCTGATCGTCGACCTGCATGCACCCGGCGTCGACGTGCGCCCGATCGCATACCTGGACGGCAGCGAGTTCTTCAACGAAGTGGTGATCGACGACGTGTTCGTCGCCAGACGAGCTCGTGGTCGGCGACGTCGGCGCGGGCTGGGAGCAGAACACCTCGGAGCTGGCCTTCGAGCGCGCCGGGCCCGAGCGCTGGCTGTCGACCTACCTGGTGGTCGAGCAGTACCTGCGCGAGCACGGCGCGGCGGACGAGCGCGCCGAGGCGGCCGTGGGCGAGGCGGTCGCCGGCTTGGTGGGGGATTCGCGCGCTGTCGCTGTCGGTTGCGCGGCTGATCGACGCCGGCCAGGCGCCGGCCGCGGAGTCGGCGCTGGTCAAGGAGCTCGGCACGCGCTTCGAGCAGGATGTGCTCGACGCGATCTGGCGGCTGGTGCCCGATGGCCCCGATCCCGCCGCCGGCACGCTGTTCGAGCGACTGCTCGCGGCGGCGATCCTCGCCGCGCCCTCGTTCACGATCCGCGGCGGCACCAACGAGATCCTGCGCTCCGTCGCGGCCAGGGCGCTGCGCCCATGAATATCGTCGACGCACTCGCGGCGCTGCGCGAGCGCGGGCCCGACGAGCACGCCGAGAGCGCCCTGCTCGGGGAGTGGCTGCTCGCGAGGGCGGGCCTGGACGGGCGAGCCGGCGACGGTGACCGTCGCCCCGGGCAGCGCGCGCGACAGCGTCGTACTGCGCGAGGGCCGGGTCAGCGGGGTCGTGCATCGGGTGCCGTGGGCACGCGATGCCGCGCGGATCGCCGCTGCGTCGTCGATGGTCGCGCTGCCGTGCTCGACCGCGCAGCCGTGACGGTCGAGCCGCACGAGAACCTGGCGGGCGACGCGCGCGACACGGTGGCCTTCGACGGCGCGGCCGCGCTGTCCGCCCCCGGCGTCGACCCGGACGAGCTGTTCATGCGCGGTGCCCTGGCGCGGATCGCCCTGATGGCCGGCGCGCTCGATCGCTTGTACGAGATCACCGTCAGCTACGCGAGCGAGCGGCGTCAGTTCGGGCGCTCGATCGGCTCCTTCCAGGCGGTTCAGCAGCACCTCGTCACGGTCGCGCAGCAGGCGGCTCTGGCCGGCGTCGCAGCCGCCACGACCGCGCGACGTCCGAGCGGGTTCGAGGTCGCGGCAGGGAAGCTGCTCGCGAACCGCGCGGCGCTGGTCGCGGGGCGCGCGGCGCACCAGGTGCTCGGCGCGCGCGGCACGACGCGCGAGCACCCGCTCGGAGAGCTCACGTGCCGCCTGTGGGCGTGGCGCTCGGAGTACGGCGACGAGCACCACTGGAGCGCGCGCGCTGGGCGCGGCCGTCGCACGCGCCGGCGCCGACAGCCTGTACCCCGCGATCACCGGCGGCTCCACCGTCGTCAGCTTGGAGAGCTCGTGCGCGACCAGCTGACGGTGGGCGTTGGCAGCGACTTCGTCGCGACGGTCGAGTTCGACCGCCCGCCCCACAACCACTTCGACGTCGAGCTGATCGCCGCGCTCGCAGACGCTTATGAGGCGCTCGATGCCGACCCCGCATGCCGGGCGATCTTGCTCTGCTCGGCCGGTCCGCACTTCTGCGCGGGCGCGAACTTCGCCGACGGGCCGGGCGACGTTCAGGGCAACACGCTGTACTCACACGCGGTGCGCCTGTTCGCCGCTGCGACGCCGGTCGTCGCGGCCGTGCAGGGCGCCGCGATCGGCGGCGGTCTGGGCTTGGCCCTGTCGGCGGACTTGCGCGTGGCGAGTCCCTCGTCGCGCTTCGCCGCCAACTTCGCGCGGCTTGGCATCCATCACGGCTTCGGCATCACGGTCACGCTGCCCGCGGCCGTCGGCGGGCAGGCGGCGCTCGACCTGCTGTACACCGGCCGGCGCGTCAAGGGCGAGGAGGCGCACGCTCTCGGGCTGTGCGACCGCCTGGCCGCCGAGGGGGAGTTGCGCGGCGCGGCCCACGAGCTCGCGGCCGAGATCGCCGCTTCGGCGCCACTCGCCGTGCGCTCGATCCGCCAGACGATGCGCGGCGACCTCGCCGAGCGAGTGCGCGCAGCCACCGAGCGCGAGCACGCCCAGCAGACGGAGCTGTTTGCGAGCGAGGACTTCCGTGAGGGCGTCCGCGCGAGCGGCGAGCGCCGTCCTCCGCGCTTCAGCGGCCGGTGAGGCTCGCTCTGCGGAAGCCGCGCGCTAACGGTAACAGCCAGGCGCGTGAGTCAGCCGCGACCAGCTCTCGGGATCGTGCCCGAGGATCAGCAGCGCGCCGGTCTCGCGCTCGAGCTCACGCAGGGACTCGAGCGATCGCTTCGCCTGCTCACGCGAGAAGAGCGCGCGCGGATGGGCCCGCCCCTCCCACTGCGCGCGATTGTCCGCTGCGTCTGCCGTGAGCAGGACGAGGCCCGTCTCGTCGAGATCGAGCAGCAGCGACATGTGCCCCGCGGAGTGGCCCGGGGTCTCGAGCAGGCGGATCTTTCCATCGTCGAACAGGTCGAGCTCGCCGTCGACGAGCTGCCAGCGCAGCTCCGGGCGTTCGTAGTCCTCGCGCACATAACCGGAGGCACTCGGCGTCTCGGCTGCGCGGGCCGCGTCGAGCTCGCGCCGATGCGCGATCACCGTGGCGTCCGGAAAGTGGCCGAGCGCGCCGGTGTGGTCGATGTGCAGGTGCGTCTGGACGATGTAGTCGACAGATGCTGGTGCGAACCCGAGCCGCTGCAGCTGGGCGGCGCAGTGCTGCTGCTCGCTCATCCGCACCTCGAAGTGGTCCGCGAGCGCGCCCCAGTGCGCGTGCGGGTCGCGTGCGACCGCCAGCGGATTGCCGCCGTCGACGAGGATGTTCGCCCGTGGGTGGCGGATCAGGAAGAACGGCACGGGCACCTCGACTCCCGCGAGGCCGAGCGTGCCGCTGTCGAACAGATACAGCTCGAGGCCAGCTGCCACGGGCCGATCCTATTCGTTCGACGGCGGCGAGCTTGGGGCTCGAGGCGGCTCGCGCCGAGCGAGCGCATGCGGCCTGCTCAAAAAGTTGCGCACGAACCGCGTGCGGTCGATCTGCCGCTCGTAGCCGACTGCCCTCCAAAAGCTCGGAGCCGTGACCTCATCAGCCGCGACGATCGCGTCGATCCTGACGGCTCCGCGTTCGCGCAGCCCACTCTCGCCCGCGCCCACCAGGGCCGTTGCGAGGCCACGACGACGATGCTGCGGGGCGACCGCAAGCCGATACAAGCTGCCCCGCCATCCGTTCCACGCGGCGATCAGCGAACCGGCAATTTCGCCTTCGATATCCGCGACGAGGATTGCCCGCGAATCGAACGCCTGTAAGCGGCGCAGAGAGCTCGACGTTGTCGGTCACCGTGTGCGGCGCGTCCGACAGTGTCCAGAGGGCGAGCATGGCCTCCAGATCCTCGCTGCCGCCGCAGCGGATGCGCCAAGCGGTCACGCGCGATTTTTACGGACGTCGTGCGCTCTAGAGCGCGCTGGCGGGCGGGCCGCTGCACGAGCCGTGCCAGGTAGCTCCGCAGGGTCGCCGGGAGCTGATCCGCGACGCCGATGCGCTCGGTGAACGCCAGTGTGCTCCCGACAAGCACGTCAGCCACCGTGAAGCGCCCGCCGACGAGATAGTCGCTGCCATCGAGGGCGCCCGAGACGGCGCTCGCGGCCTCGTCGAAGCGACGTCGCGCGGCAGTGGAGCGCTCGGGGTCGCGCTGGGCGTGTATGGCCGACTCGATCAGCGGTGGCTCGAGCTCGGCTGGGGCGAAGATCGTCCACTGGTAGAGCAGCGCCCGCTCGCGGGTGCCTGGTGCCGGTGCCAGGCCGGCATCGGGATGCAGGTCGGCGAGATGCAGGCAGATCGCCGCCGATTCGAATACGAACCGCCCGTCCTCGTCCTCGAGCACGGGCACGCGGCCCAGGGGATGGCGGGCGCGGTGCTGATCGCCCTTGCTCTCCTCGCGCGTCATCAGCGTGATCTCATACGGCTCGCCGAGCTCCTCGAGCATCCACGCGACGCGGATCGGCCGGCCCGCGTGCTCTCGGTGATACACGCGCATCATGCGCGGCACGATAATGCCCGGCGCGAGTGCGCGCCCGCCTGACCGCCGATGCGGGCGTCAGGCGACGCTTCGCACCAGCAACAGCTACACCACCACCTACATCACGCGCGCGCCGTCGAGCTTTGCCAGCGAGGGAGTGTCGCTGAACATCATGTCGGCGCCAACTCGGGCACGACAACCTCGACACGACAGGTCTGATCACACCGTTCGCAACGCGTCGGTCGGCGACAGGCGCGCAGCACGGATGGCGGGAGCAGGCCGGCGACCGCGCCGATCAGGAGCGCCGCGCCGAACCCGCCTGCCCACGCGGCTGTGGGGATCACGATCGCCCAGCCCTTGGTGGTCGCGTAGACAGCGGTCGCGAGCGCTCCGGCGGCGACGCCGACCGCGCCACCGCCCAGCGCGAGCAGGATCGCCTCGGAGAGGAACTGGGTGCGGATCTGCCCCTTGGTGGCGCCGAGCGCGCGGCGCAGCCCGATCTCCGAGCGCCGTTCGAGCACCGAGATCACCATGATGTTCGCGACCCCGACCGCCCCCACCAGAAGGGCGACGGCGCCGAGCCCGAGGAACAGGCCGTTGAAGGCGCCCTGGGCGTCGGCGCGGGCTTGGAGCGTGGCGGAGGGCTGGCTGACGTCGACTTCGTTGGGCGCTTCCGGGTTCGCGGTGGCGGCGAGCACCGACTGGACGGCGGCGACCTGGCCGTTCTGGGCGCGCAGGTAGACGGTGTTGGGGTGTCCGTTGAATTGCAGGTAGCGTTCCGCGGCCTTGAAGCCGACGAGCACTGAGCTTTCGATTTCGGGTGTGAGCACCGATGGGCCGAGGATCCCGACGAGGTAGAGCCATTGGTTTGCGACCCAGATCCGCTCGCCGGGGTAGATGTGGTCGATACCCAGGCGCTGCGCGGCGGCGGAGCCGAGCACCGCGACTGGCTCTTGGGCGGTGGCCGCATTCAGGTAGCGGCCCTGCACGACTTCGACGTCAGCGTGCGCAGCAGGCCGAGGCTCGCCGCATGGACGCTGAGGGCGTTCGTGTCGACGGCGGGGATCAGCGGGGTGCGGTAGACACTGCCTTTGACCTTTCCGGTCTCGGCGACGTTTTCGACCGGGTCGATACGGGCGATCATCGCGGGCGCGACGAGCGGCAGCTCGGCGGTCTTGCCGGCGAAGCTCTGGCCGTTGGTGACGGTCAGAAGGTTCGTCCCGAGGCGTTCGATCTCTGACAGCAGCCCGGCTTGGCTCGAGGAGGACAGGCCGAGCACGGCCACGATCGCGGCCACGCCGATCGCGATCCCCAGCGCGGACAGCCCGGCACGCATCCGCCGCGTGCGCAGCCCGACGCTCGCGACGCGCGCGAGATCGGAGGGGCGCAGCTTCTGGGGGGCGAGGTTTACGGGATTGGCGGCGAGGTTCCCGGCCGCGGTCACGACGACTGTCCGGGTGCTTCGTTGACAAGCGCAAACGCCGCCGGCCTTGGCGTGCGTGACCGATGCCTTGACGATGTAGCCGCCCGGCAGGTGGTTGGCGGTGAAGGCG
Organism: uncultured Solirubrobacteraceae bacterium; assembly: GCA_963846205.1. GTDB lineage: Bacteria > Actinomycetota > Thermoleophilia > Solirubrobacterales > Solirubrobacteraceae > Palsa-744. Next base: position 970,816 of record CAWJVB010000009.1, read on the forward strand.
GGTGCGACGGCGATCCCGCAAGCGTTCGCCTTGACCTTGACCGTGTCGGGATGGGACACGTGGGAGCGATGGTGGTGGGAGCCGTGAGAAGACCGATCGAAGATCGGCGCGAAGCGTCCGCTCGCGCCGCGCGTGGGTGCCGAGAACGTGACCTGTGCATCCGGGACCGGGTTTTTCTCGGCGTCGGTGACGGTGACGGCGAGCCGGATCGGGAACGGGGTTCCCGCGGTGGTGGACTGCGTCGAGCCGACCCCGGTGGCGAGCTTGGTGGGCTTCCCGGCGAGGTTTGAAAGGGAGAAGCTCACCGGTGTCGCCGCGTCGCTGCCCGAGGCCGCAGAGTTTTCTTTACCGGACCCTCCTGAGGGTTCTTTGCCCGAGACAGCGGCGGTCGCGGTGAACGAGCCGGTCGTGCGGTTCGCGGTGAGGAGCGGCGAGCTCGCCACACCGGATGCACTGGTCGTCGCGGTCGCCTGCGGCGCCCCCGCCGGCGAAGCTCGCGCCGGCACTGGAGGTCGTGCCGCATGCGCTCGAGCCGCCAGAGCCGAGCGTGAACGTGACCGTCGTCCCCGCAACTGGGTTGCCGTCCGCGTCCAGCACCTTGACCTGCAGCGGCTGCGGGGTAGCGGCCAGTGACGCTCGCGGATCTGCTCTTCAGCGGGATCGCGGTGATCCTCGCCGGTATGCCCGCGGCGGTGTTTGTCAGTGAGAACGAGACCGAGCCGTACTGCGAGCTGGCGGTGAGGGTGTAGCTGCCCTGAGTGTCGTTGGCGGTGAACGTCGGCGCGGCGACCGCACCCGAGGCGTCGGCGCCGACGGTGACGGTGTTCGACCCGCTGGTGGAGAACACCCCGCTCGCGCCGCTCGACGGGCGCGCTGAACGTGACGGGGATCCCCGCTGCGGCGCTCGTGACGGGGCAGCCGTCGCTGTTCGTGAGCGCGACCTGTAGCCCGGTCGCAAAAGCGCTCTGGAGGATCGCGGTCTGTGGTGTGCCCGCGACGAGCGTCATCTGGTTCGGCGGATTGGACGACGGACAATTCGACGTCCCGGTGCCGGTGGGTGACGTTCCGGTTTCGGCGGGCGATCCGCCGGTTTCCCCCGAGGCTGACGCCGGACCACCCACGAGCGTGCCACCGAGAGCGCCCAAGCTCGCGGCCAGGATCAGCCCGAGCCCCACCCAGCGAACACGGCGCCGCAACCACGTCATCGGTGCCATCAGCGCTCTGCTCCTGCTTCGGTGGTGTCGTTCACGATGCGCCCGTCGAGCACCTGCACCTGTCGTGGCAGGCGGCCGGCGAGGTCGTGGTCGTGGGTGATCACGAGGATCGTGGCGCCGTCGGCGTTCAGCTCTTCCAGCAGCACGAGGATCGCTTCACCGGACGCGCTGTCGAGGTTGCCCGTTGGCTCATCGGCGAGCACGATCGCGGGGCGGCCGACCAGCGCACGCGCGATCGCGACGCGCTGGCGCTCGCCGCCGGAGAGCTTGCTCGGACGGAACTGAGCACGATCGGCGAGCCCCACTCGGGCGAGCGTCTCCGCCGCTCGCTGCTCGGCGCTCGGCGACAGCGACTCCGGCGTAAAGCAGTCCTTCGGCGACGTTCTCGAGCGCCGTGGAGTGCTCGGCCAGAAAGAACTGCTGAAAGACGAACCCGATACTCGTCGCGCGCAAGCGTGGCGAGCTCGCGGTCAGAAAGCCCCGCCGCGTCAAGGCCCGTGATCGAAACCACCCCCGAGCTCGGGCGCTCCAGAGTACCCACGACGTGCAGCAGCGTCGTCTTACCCGAACCCGAGGGGCCCACGATCGCCACGAGCTCGCCCTCCCGCACCGCGAAGCTGACGTCCCGCAGCGCGTACACCGGCGGCTCGGCGCCGTAGACCTTGCTAACCGCGCGCAGCTCCAACACGGGCGGCGTCTTCTCGGCGGCCGTGAACGCCGGCCTGGTCCTCGCTCGGCGAGGCGCGGCGTCGAGCGCCGCCCGAGCGCCGCTCATGTCGCCGGTACCACCACGCGCTGTCCGGCTGACAAGCCCCGACCGCTCACTTGCACGAGGCCGTCGGCGTCATCGAACAGGCCGAGCGTGACAGCCGTCAGATGGTGCACACGGCCTTCGGCAATCTCCACCGCGTACCCGCCGCCGGCGAGCGCGAGCAGCGCGTCGACCGGGACCACGAGCGCGTTTTCGACGCTTTCGGTGGTAATCGACACGTTCACGGGCGCCTCGTCAAGGCGACCCGTCGCCGCGGGATCTGTCGGTGTGGCATCGACTTCGATCGTGGGGGCGCCTTCTTCTTCACCGGCTTTGCCGGCGACGATGTCGCGACGCTCGAGACATAGGTGATTCGTCCCGGCGTGGTCTGGTTGTCGGGCAGGGTGATCGTGACCCGATCGCCCTTCTTGACATTCGCCTGCTGGGCTGCGTCGAGCGCGAGCTTGACCTGGCGAGCGGTCGAGCTGATTCCGAGCACCGGTCCCGGCATCACGGTCGCGCCGACCGTCGGCGTCACGCTCGTCACGCGCACCGGCCCCTGGCTCGAACACCACCGAGCCGAGCAGCAGCTCGCCGGTCACAGTCAACCCGCGCGCGGACTGAAACGCACGTATCGCCGCGGCGGTCGCAGCGCTGAACGTGTCACCCGTAAGGCCCTGCCCGTAGCCGAGCGCGTCGAGGTTCGCGTTCAGCTCGCCCACATCCGATCCCGCTGACATCCCCGCGATGAACGCTCGCGTTGGCAGCACCGAGCCATACAGCAGCACCACCGGCTGCCCGCCGATCTGGTAGAGGCTCTGCCCACGCGTGAGGATCTGGCCGACCGACGGCAGCTTCGTGAACGTCGAGCTCTGCCCGTACAGCGCGGCCGATGCCCGCGCCGTCGCCAAGCTCGCGTCGGCGCTCGCGAGCGACTTTTCGGCCGAGGAGACCTGTGCTCGGTCGGCTTTGACCTTCATTGCAGCACCCGATGAGCTCTGCTCAGCGGTCGAGACCGCCTGCACGTCGCTCGCGCACACGCCCGAGCCCGCCGCCGCCCGAGGGAGAGCCGCTGGACGCGCTTTCCGCGGCGCCATCACCGGCGCAGTCGACCGACTCCTTCGCGCGGGCAGCCGACACGGTCGCCTGGTGACCCGCGAGCGCTTCGCTGTCAGCCGCCAGCGACGCTCTGGCTGTTTGCAGCATTCCTTCGGCGTTCGTGACCGACTGCTCTGCCTGTGACACCGCGGACGGCGCCGTGCCGGATGGCACGCGGATGCTCGACGAGCCCGCGTAGCCGAGCGTCCCGCTCACCTGCGTCTGCGAAGACAGCGACTGGCGGGCTACCGTGTACAGCGAGGTCGCAGTCGCGTTATCGCCAACGCCACCGCCGGACTTGGTCGAGCCAGCGAACGGGTCGGTCACGATCAGGACCACGACGGCCACGACGAGCACCAGCCCCACACCCGCGAGCACCCTCCGGCGAGCGCGTCCGGCCGGCGGGCCGACCCTCGATTGCTCGCCAGAGGATCCGGCCGGGTCTGGCCGCCTGCGGCACGGATGCCGCCTCACCGGACACGGGTCATCGCTCATCGATGACGCTTGTACGACATCAACGGTTTCGGGAAGGTTTCGCCGACCTCACGAGCGACCCGCCGCTCACGGGACCGCGACCACCGCCGGATTCGCCGCCGGAACCGCCCGGCCCCGCGACCGTCTGGTACAGGGCCCGCCGGCCCGGCCCTGCCCTGCGGTCCGGGCGCTCAACGACTGACACGCTTTCTGCGCGGCCTTGAACTGCGGCGAGTTGGGATCGATCCCGTTCGCGCCGCCTGCCTTCAGCGTCATCTTGACGCCGCCGCCTGAGAAGGTCGGATCGGGGAAGTTGGGGACTCCGTGGGTGCGCATGCACTGGGAGAACTTCAGGGCGCTTTCCTGCACCTTGGCTTGTTGTGCGGGGCTCGGGGTCCCTCCGTTCGGGCAACGAGCTTTCCGCAGGCCTTCTGCGCCGCCTGGAACTGCGACGACTTCGGATTGACTCCGGTCACGTGCCCGTTGTGGTTGCTGCTGTGGATGAGCAGGTGGCCTTCGGTCGGTTCGGGGAATTCGGGCACTCCGTGCGTGCGCATGCACTGCGAGTAGGCGACCATCTTCTGCTGGGTGCTCGCGCCGCTTTCCGGCGAGGAGGACTTGCCACCCGTGTTCGCGGTCGAGCCGCCCGACGTGTTGGAGAGGTGCGCGACGCCCGGGCTCGACGAGCCGCCGCAGCCGGCAACGAGCAGTGCGGCGCTCGCAAGCACGACCACGCTGAGGTTCATTCTTGTCATGCCGACATCATGCGAGACGCGACCTGAGAATTGGCTGAGAGAAGGCGAGGAACTTCCTAAACGACGCTGGAAGCAGCGGGAGCATGCCGCTGGGACGCGGCGAGCTCGGCGTCGGTCATCGGAAGCGCCGGAAGCTCGAGCGTCAACCTCGCGCCGCCATCTGGATCGTTGGCTGCATGCACGGCTCCACCGTGAGCCTCGGCCATCTGCCTGACGATCGCCAGTCCGAGCCCCGACCCGGGTCGCGCCCGAGCGCCGGGCGCGCGGTAGAAGCGGTCGAACACGCGGGGAAGATCCTCCGCGGCGATCCCCGGACCGTGGTCGCGGACCTCCAGAACACCGCCGCGGACACGCACCTCGATTGGATCGCCCGCCCGGCCGGCGGGCGGAAGGTGGGCGGGTTCCATTTGCAGGCGTTGTCGAGCAGGTTGGCGATCGCCCGCTCGAGGCGCGCGGGCGCGGCGCGCACCAGACAGGGCTCGGCGTCGAGAACGAAGCGGCACTCCGGTGCGTGCAGGCGGGCGCGCTCGATCGCCCCGGCGGCGGCCAGATCCAGGCGCACGTCCTCCACCTCGACCTCCTCGACCTCGGTCTTGGACAGGTCGACCAGATCGCCGACCAGCACCGTCAGCTCCCGCAGCTGCGCCTGCGCGGCGGCCAGGATACGAGCGCGCTCGCGCGCGGACAGCTCCTCGCCCATCGCAAGCGCGTCGAGGTTGGCCTGCACGCTCGTCAACGGCGTGCGCAACTCATGCGAGGCGTCGGAGACGAGCTGGCGCTGCGCGAGGCGAGAGCGCTCCAGCGCGGCCAGCATCGTGTTGAAGCTCCCGGCCAGCCGCCCGAGCTCATCCTCCTCGCCGGCCTGGATGCGGTGGCCGAGGTCCTGCGTGCGAGCCACGCGCTCGGCGGCGCCCGTCAAGCGCCGTACGGGCACAAGCGCCGCCCGTGAGACGAGCAGCCCGAGCGCGGCCGCGAGCGCGATCCCGCCCAAGCACACGAGCGCCAGCACCAGCTTCAGGTGCGTGAGCGTGCTGTCCACATCGGTCAGCGGCAGCGCCACCTGCCACACCCCGCCTTCGGGCGCACGCTCGGTCAGGATCCGCACATGGCGTGCCGGCGACGGTCGCGTCGCTGAAGAACGCGCTCGCGCCGGCCCGCGGCCACTGCGCGAGTGGCGGCGGTGACCGGGAGCAGCGATCCCTTGCCTTCGGAGCGCAGAACCTGCCCGTTGGACTGGAACAGCTGGACGTAGCCGGTGGCGCCGCCGAGCTTCGGAGCGGGCAGCACGAGCTTGGCGAAACGGACTGCACCTGAACGGTGCACGCCCATCGATTGCGCTTTCGCGGCAGGAGCCGCTCGGGCGCGAGCGGGGCATTGCCTTCGATCGAGACGGTTTCCCCGTGCGACGATTCCCGCCAGCCGCTTTCGCGGGCGAGACGCTTCCCCGACTGGCCGCGCGCCGACCCGCGCCCGCCGGACGTGGGTCGTTCGCGCTGCTGGCCCGCCGAAGGCGATCCTCGGCAATCCCCCGGGCGGCCACTTACCTTCCTTCTCTTCAACTTCGCAACAGCGGCCGAGGAGAGGGTGGTGGAGCGGATCTGAACGGCACTGCGGCCCGGGAGTGAGCTTCTGGCGCAGGCTCGCGTCGATCTGCCCGCGCAACTCGTTGCCGGTCACGACGTACACCACGACCGACGCGATCACGATCGCCGCAGCCACCGCGCCGGCCGCCAGCAGCACCATGCGCCGGCGAAAGCTCATCGCGACGATGACCTCAGCACGTAGCCGACTCCCCGGACCGTGTGCACCAGGCGCGGCTCTCCGCCGGCCTCGGTCTTGCGCCGCAGATAGCCGACATACACCTCCAGCGAGTTCGACGCCGGCCCGAAGTCATAGCCCCACACGCACTCGAAGATCTTCGTGCGTGAGAGCACCTGACGAGGATGGCGCATGAGCAGCTCCAGCAGCAAGAACTCGGTGCGCGTAAGCTCGAGCGGACGCCCGTTGCGGCGCGCCTCGTGCGCGAGCGGATCGAGCTCCAGGTCCTCGAAGCGCAGGTCTCCTCGTTGCCCTCCCACCCCGTGCGTCGCAGCAATGCGCGAAGTCTGGCTACCAGCTCCTCGCTCGCGAACGGCTTGACCAGATAGTCATCTGCGCCGGCCTCGAGCCCCGCCACCCGCTCTGACACCTCAGCGCGCGCGGTCAACATCAGCACCGGCGTGCGATCGCCGATCGCGCGCATCCGCCGGCAGACCTCCAAGCCATCCAGCCCCGGCATGAGCACGTCGAGGATCACCGCATCGGGCCGGTCCACCGCGAGCGTGCGAATCGCCTCAGCGCCGTCCGTCGCCGTCGACACCCCAAATCCATTGAGGTCCAGCACGAGCCCGAGCGCCTCGCGAACGGAGGGATCGTCGTCGACGACCAACAGACGCATCAGCCGATGCTGACAGGCCAACCTGAAAGAAAGCTGAGGACGGGACGCGTCTATGGCGCTGCTTCGCGCGACGGAGCCGGAGCCGCCGTGCACACCGCCGGGGATCAGCGATTCGCAGGCGTGCACCGCCGCCTTGAACGCCGGGGAGCTCTCGTTCAGCCCCTGGTGTTCTATGTGTACGCCGCCGCCGGAGAACGTCGGGTCCGGGAAGTTCGGCACGCCGTGGGTGCGGATGCACGCCGCCGCCTTCAGGTACTGCGACTGTTCCGCGGGGCTGACTGGTGGTTGCTGCCTGCCCGGACCACCGCCCGGCAGCAGCTTGCTGCAGGCCTGCTGCGCCGACTTGAAACTGGGGATTGCCCGTGATGCGCCGGGGTGACCGCCGATCGCCACGCTGCACTCCGTTGCCGTTGGTGGAGATCTGCGGGTCGGGGAAGTTGGGCACGCCGTGCGAGCGCATGCACGCCGAGTACGCCACGGCCTGGCTTCCGGGCGAGGATTCGCCGACGCCCGTCGAGCCGGCCGCCGTCGAGCTCGTCGTGGACGTTTTGGACGCGTGCGTCCCGAGGCTCGCCACGCCCCCGCTCGGCGAGTGCCGCCGCAGCCCGCCACGAGCACGCCCGCTGCGATCAGGGCCGTCGGCCAGGCAGGCCGCTCCATCGCTGGACGGCCGCCGTCGCGTCGCGATCACCGCTGTGTTTGGCGTGGCCTTGCATGTCGTCTCCTTTCAGCTCGAAGAGATCGTGCGCTGGGCTGCTTGTACGACATCGACGGTTTCGGGAAGGTATCGCCGCCCAGGCGGTGGACTTCTCCGCCGGCGAAACCGTGCTGAAACCGCCGGGAAGTAGCCTGGGACACACGCCGGATCTGCAACGAAGTCCGGCCGTGAAAGAGGAGTGACGATGCGGGTGCTCGTGATCGAGGACGACGAGGAGATGGCCGAGGCGATCGCGTTCGGCCTGCGCCAGACCGGCATGGCCGTGGACGTCGCGCTCGACGGCCCGGCCGGTTTCGCGCGCTCCTCGGTCAACGACTACGACGTGATCGTGCTCGACCGCGACCTGCCGGGCATGCACGGCGATGAGCTCTGCGCCAAGCTCGTGGACAGCGAGTGTCGCAGCCGGGTGCTGATGCTCACCGCGGCGGCGATGGTCGAGGACCTGGTCGACGGGCTCGGTCTCGGCGCGGACGACTATCTGCCAAAGCCATTCGATTTCCCCGTGCTGGTCGCGCGGATCGGCGCGTTGACGCGACGCGCCCAGCCCGCGATCCCGCCGCTGCTGCGCCACGAGGATCTCGTGCTCGACACCGCGCAGCACCGTGTCTTTCGAGCCGGCAGGGAGATCGAGCTCGCGCCGAAGGAGTTCGGTGTGCTCGAGCTGCTGCTCGCCGCCGCAGGGCCGCAGCGTGTCGGCCGAGGAGCTCCTCGCCCGCGTGTGGGACGAGGCCGCGGACCCGTTCACGAACGCGGTCAAGATCACGATCAGCCGCCTGCGCTCAAAGCTCGGCGATCCCCCGATCATCGAGACGGTCGCCAAGTCCGGCTACCGGATCTGAGCGCTGCTGTGCGCTTCGGCCGCCAACGGACCTGCTCGGCGAGGCGGCTGCACCTGCCGCGGCGCACGATTCGCCTGCGTCTGGCGCTGCTGTACGGCGGCGTGTTCTTCATCTCCGGCGCCGTGCTGCTGGCGCTCATCTACACCGCCGTCGCGCGCACCCATGGCGCGATACTCGCAGGTCCGTCCCAGCGCCGCTTGATCGTCACGCTCGAGCTGCCGTCCCGGGCCGTGTCACCGTGCTCCCAGCTGCCGGCAGGTTGTCCGATCCGGCAGCACGCCAGCGGGTCTCGGCAGATCGTCGACCCCGATCAGCGCAGCGCGGACCTGCGCGTGCTCGCGATCGTGTCGGTGATCGCGCTCGCGGTCATGGCGGCCGTCTCGATGGGGCTCGGGTGGCTGATCGCCGGACGGGTGCTGCGTCCGCTGCGGACGATCACGACGCGCCGCCCGCGACATATCAGCCACGAACCTGCACCAGCGGCTCGCGCTCGACGGGCCCGACGACGAGTTCAAGGAGCTCGGAGACACCTTCGACGGGCTGCTCGCGCGGCTCGACGCGTCCTTCCAATCCCAGCGCCAGTTCGTCGCCAACGCCTCGCACGAGCTGCGCACCCCGCTCGCGCGGCTCAAGACCCTGGTGCAGGTCGCGCTGGCGGATCCCAACGCCACGCCGGAGTCACTGCGCGCCGCCCACGAACGGGTGCTCGCCTCCGAGCAGCAGCTCGAGGGGCTGATCGAGGCGCTGCTCAGCCTCGCCAGCAGCGAGCGGGCCCTCGACCGGCGCGAGCCGGTCGACCTGACGGCGGTGACCGAGCAGGTGCTCGCCGCTCGCCGTCCCGAGATCGAGCGCCGCGGCCTGCGTCTGAACGCCACGCTCGACCCTGCCGAGGTGGAAGGCAACCCGCAGCTCGTCGAGCGTCTCGTGGCGAACCTGCATCGACAACGCGATCGCGCACAACCTGGCCGGCGGTCGCATCGACGTCACGACCGCGACCGACGGCAGGACAGGCCGTCCTGTCGGTAGCCAACGACGGCCCCGTGATCGCACCCGAGCGAGCTGGACCGCCTCCAGCAAGCCCTTCCAGCGACTCGGGACCGCGCGCACCAACCACGGCGACGGGCACGGCCTCGGGCTCTCGATCGTCCACGCCGATCGCCACAGCCCACGGGGCGACGCTCAGCGTGCACTCACAGGCCGCAGGCGGACTCCACGTGACGGTTCGCTTCCCAAATCCGAGCTAACGCCCGTCCACGATTTCAAGGCGCACCCGCGCACCGCTCACGAGGGCGCCCAGCGGACAGCTCGCTTTCATGATCAGCGAGAGCTTGTGATAACCCGCTGGTGTGGGATGGATGTCCGGCCCGTCGAACGGCGGCCGTGTCAGAGGGTTTAGGGTTGGCCATGTTCGTCAGAGTTTTCAGCCGGCCTGGTTCGCCGGTGGCTGGGTTGAAGTTGCTCTCGGGATCGGCGAAGCAGGCGGTCGCGCCAATCCCACGGTGTCCTCGGCCGTGTTGAGGCTCGCGATGAGCGCCTTGGATCCGGGAGGACTTCGCCCGCCGATCTTGTGGCACTTGCTCCTCGTCCGGAGCGGCAGTGAGCTAGGACGCTGACGTCCCGCCCGAAGAGCAAGCCGTGGTTTCGATTAGCAAGAAGGCGCTTGCACAGGCTGTCGCTCTATCCCTGCTACGCCCCGGCTGGCCAGGGCCCGTATTGCGGCGATGGGACCGGTTTGCGGAACTCGCTCGTTTTAGCCGGCTAATAGGAGTATCGTCGATAGCGAACTGGCCCTGCGGCCAGAACGCCGGCCGAAGCCCGTAAGCCGCCGAAAGCGCCTCAGGCGCGGACGAGGAGTGGAGCGGAGGCAAACAGCGTTCATCTGCGGGGCCAGCGCTTTAGGGGATCGTCACCCTAAGCGCCGCCGCTCATGCGAAGTCCGTCACCCCGTACACAGGACGCGTGACCCGCGTCGGAGGGTCCGCGCCGTCGAGCGTGTACACGGCATACGACTCCTCACGACCATGGTCGAGTATCGCTACCACGACGTCGCCGCCGTCGGGCAAGGGCCTGCCTACCTCGATCTCGCAGTCGCGCCCCTCGAAGCGACAATCCAGCTTGAAGATTCGTCGCGGCTTCGCCGCACAGCCCACCGCGTTCTGAGAACGCTCCCGCAGTCGCTATAGGCCGCCTCCGCTCCCTCGCTGCCAGAACCGACGCCGGCGAGGAAGAACTGCGTCACCTGCGCGATCCCTTGGACGGGCGCGGAGGAAAGCGCCTACGCTCCTGCGCGGTCATCTTTCGGATCTTCAGCGAGCCGTCCTTGACTTGGCGCTGCATATCTTCGATTTTCGCGCGGCGCTTCTCAGCCGCACGTTCTGCCTGGGTGAGCATAGTTCAACGTTAGCGGGTTCGAAGCGTGCTCAAGCGCGACCAACGCCCAGGGCGGGGGGGCGAGCGATGCCCAGGCTCCTTCTCGCAACGCAGCATCCTGGACCTTGTCGAGGGTCGCGATTGGTCTTCGTCCGATTCGACGGTGCTTGACTTGACGACCGAGACGCTCGCGTTCGAACGAGATGAGCGCTCCAGCTTGCCACTCATACGTCCAAGGTGCGGTCGCGAGGCGACTGGCGCTCGTGAGGTGCCAATCTACGCATGTGCCAGACATCCGACCGATGGCTACATCGCGCGAGAAGCAGCTGACCCTGCTCGCAGCCGTGCTCGGTACGAGCGTCGTGTTCCTCGACGCGACTGTAACCAGTGTCGCGTTGCCCGCGATTCGAGGCGACCTCGGTGGCGGTCTGGCGGGCCAGCAGTGGGTGACGAACGCGTACTTGCTGGCGCTCGGGTCGCTGTTGTTGATCGGCGGCTCGCTTGGAGATGTATTCGGTCAGAAGCGCGTGTTCCTGGTTGGCGTTGCCGGGTTCGGCCTCACTTCGGCTCTCTGCGCGGTCGCGTCGTCGATCCCCGAGTTATGCGTGTTTCGTTCGATGCAGGGGGTGTGCGCGGCGCTGGTGACGCCTACCGCATTGGCGGTGATCGTCCACGTGTTTCCCGAAGACGAGCGGGCCAGGGCGATTGGGACATGGACCGCGCTCAGCTCGATCGTCGGGGTTATCGGGCCGTTCATCGGGGGAGTGTTGATCGCTGCCGGCTCGTGGCGCCTGATCTTTCTGCTCAATGCGCCGCTCGTACTCGTGACCGTGACGCTGATTGCTCGTGGCGTTCCTGGGGGCGCGAGCGCTGGCACCGCCGGGCGTCTGGACTTCCCTGGGGCCCTCTTGGCGGCGGTCGCGCTCTCGGGTTCGGTGTTCGCTGTGACCGAGGAGCCGGCGCGCGGATGGAGCACCCTGGTGGTCGGCTCGCTCGCGGTAGGGATTCTGGGAGCCATGGCGTTTATTGCGCACGAGGCGCGAGCCCGGGCGCCGATGCTCCCACTGAGCCTGTTTCGCGAGCGCAACTTCACGATCGGAAACCTGGCGACATTGACCACCTACCTTGGGCTAGGGGGTGTGATCTTTCTGCTGCCTGTGTTTCTGCAGGAGGTCAGCGGCTACAGCCCCGTTCAGGCGGGGCTTGCGCTTCTGCCGGTCACCTCGCTGATGATCTTGCTCTCCCGCCGGTTCGGCGCGCTCGCCGACCGCATCGGGTCGCGGGTGCTGATAAGCCTCGGGGCGCTGGTTGCTGGCTGCGGCCTTTTGCTTTTGGTGCGTGTCGATCAGCGCGCCGATTACGTCAGCGAGGTCCTGCCGGCGCTGCTCGTGTTCGGGTTGGGACTCGCGATGCTTGTCGCGCCGTTGACCGCCACGGTCCTTGGGGCAGTGGAGGAGGATCACGCAGGCGTCGCCGCCGCGGTGAATACGACGCTCTCACGCGTCGCGCAGCTTTTCGCGGTCGCTGTGCTGGGAGCCGTCGTCTCGCTTGCGTTTGCTAGTCGCGTCGACGCGACGCTACGACGATCCGCGATCGATCCCGCTGGCCGCGCGGCGATCAGCCGCGCCAAGCGACAGCCTCTCGGCGCGGCGAGCCTGGAGGGAGTACACCCTGGCGAGCGGGTTCTCCTCAGGGCGGCCTTCGACGATGCGTCGGTGCATGCGTTCCGCGTGGCGGACGCAATCGCAGCCGTCCTCGTCGTGAGCGGAGGTCTCATTGCGCTCGCCGGGATCCGCAATCCCCGCCGCACCGTGGCCGCCGAGCTATGCCCAGCCGGGGCGCTCTGCGGAGCCAGCCAAGAACTCGTCCATGCTCGCCAGGATCGACGCTCGGACCGGGGTTTTGTGGACCACGCGGTCGAAATCCCATCACGGCAGGTGGCCCCGTGAGCGAGACATCCTCCACCATCCGCCGCGACTTGTATCGCTCCGTCGCCGCGCGCTCTGCCGGTCCGCGTTGACGGAGCATACGGTGACCCGCGCCTCCAATGACGCAGCCCGAACGAGCCCGGTGCAGGGCCTGCCACGCTTAGGGCTGGCAGGGGCCTTCCAGAGCTGGGGTGTGCGGCGTCTACTCGGAGAGCCCTGCCGCCTGCAGCCCTTCAGCACGATCGAGATACACCCGGTAGCGCCAGATCCTGTCGCCGCGAAAATCGAAGATGCCCACGTATGGCGTATCGACCGGTGCGCCGCTGCCTTCCCGCGTCCTCTGAGGCTTCCGAGCACAAGCACCCGGTCGCCGAGATCGCGGAACTCCTCCGGGAGCGCCTGGAGCTCCTCCCAGTTCTCACTCGATGTCTGCGGCGAACTGTTCGACGCCCTCGCGTCCGCGGTAGCCGCCGCCGCCATCGAGAGCCCTGGTGAGTGCCGGGTACCACTCGAAGTCGGAGGTCCCCAGCTCGGCGAACGCGCCATCGAAATCACGGCGGTTGAAGGCATCGGTCGCTCGCCTGGCGACGTCGACTTTGTCTACACGACATCTACACCCGAGTATCGCTGCAGCCACTATGCGGCCGCGTTCGGGGCCGAACCCGGCAGCTCCCGGCGCCGGCCAGTGAGCTCGGCCTCGCGCTGCGCGCGGGCTCTCCGCGGGTTGGTCGCCCGCTCAAGGGTTACTGCCGTTCACTGCTGTTCGACGAGCGCTTTGAAGTTGTGGAGAGCTTCTTCGAGACTCTTGGCATTCATGCGCTTGACGATGAGCGCATCAGCAATCTGGCCGAACACGCCGCCCGGCAGCGCGTAGTCGAACGTCGTGGTCAGGCGTGTTCCATCGCCTTCCGGGGTGAGCTCCCAGCGAGCGCGCCCCGACAACATGCCGTCCATTTGGAGAAGCTGCAGCTTCTCCGGCTGGTAGTCGAGAACCGTCTCGGTGATCGGCATGGACATGCCTGCCGACTTCACCTTGAACGCGACCTTGCCCCCTTCTTCGGGGAAGGGAGCGGCGATGTCGATCTCCGTCATGCCCGGATACCAGTCCGGCCAGCGACTGGCATCGCTCAAGAGCACCATAGTCTCCTGCGGCGAGGCCTTGATTTGGACATTGCGTTGCACGATCGCCATCGTGGATCTCCCCGCTCTCTGTTGTGTCGTTATGCCTCCGCGACGCGGCCAAGCATGGCAAGCACGACCAAGCGAGCGTCAATCCGCCACGCTCGCCGCGCGCCGCACACCGTTCCGTCACGACTCGAAGTCTATGTCCCGCCGCGTCCCGGCCGGCGTAGCTCCCTTCGCGCGATTTGCGAGCGTCCGCTGAGCTTCGGTCCAGACGCCTGGTCCGGACGAAAAGGAGGAGCGAATCCCGGCTCGACGCTCAATGGAAGCGCGAAACCCGCAGCTCCGGGAATTGATCAAAACTGTCGGGTGCGCCCTGCTTAGATGGCGTTGCGAGCGTGCGGCGAACCGGGCGTGGCGCTGTCGCTCAGGACGACAAGCAGATGTGGCGGGCGCCGGCGCGAGCGCTTCCGCATCGCCTAGACGCAAGCGAGCGTGATTTGACCGTCGCGCGGGGGCCTGAAAATCGTCTTTCGCACTAGCCTCGGACGGAGCACCGCCAGTATGATCGCCAGGTGAGCGGTGCGAGACCTCGTTTTCACGCGGGTGCCAGAGAGCGAGCAAGCAAGAGCGATCGCAACCCTCGTCTGGCCTTTACCGATGATCCTGTCGAGCGTTGGCTGTTTCCCGAGACCCAGGCGTATCTGACGCATTTCCCGAAGTTCGTGGCGGCGTTTGGGGGGCAGGCGTTCCGAGACGAGACCGTATGGATGCTCGGGGAGTTCTCCGCGGTCGCCCTCTGGCTCGGGCCGGGATCCGAACCGGATGGAGAGGCGATGGTCAATGCCCTCAGCGAGGTGCGTTTTTGCAGAGGCATCAAGATTCGTTCGCGGTCCTGGAGCAGATCGACCAGTGCCACCCTGAGTATTCGCACTGGTATCTGCCCTGGCTTGGCGTGGACCGCGCTATGCAAGGGGGCGGTCTCGGGGGCGAGTTGCTCAAGCGCTGTTTGGCGATGGTCGACGAGAGTCATCTGCCGACGTACCTTGAGATCCCCAACTGGCACGCACGACGTCCCGCTCTACGAGCGTCACGGGTTCAAGATCATCGACGTGGCGCGAGCCCGAGCCTGCCCGCCCGTCACTCTGATGCTCCGAGCGCGCAGTAGTCGTCAGACTTTGCCGCCCGCCGTGCGCTCCTGAACCGCCACCCTTGAGCGCCGACCTCGGCCTCACAGCGGATACCGCGCGGTGTCCGAACGCGCCAGACGAGCGCTTCCACCGCGAAGCGGCCGGCCCCACGCGACGCACCGAAGCTAACGCTTCGGACAACGCAGCGACGTAGCGGTCCGGCGCTCGGACCGTCAGAGAACCGCACAGTGCGACGAGTGCGTGTGAATCGGCGCGCTTGCGCTCGGACCACTGTTCGCAACAATAAGGCGCCTAACTGGTGGGCCCGCGCAACGCCCGTGCTCATTGTCTCGTGTGCTCGCCGCGCGGCGCTCCGGGGCCGGGGAGGAGTTCGATCTGGCCGGGCCCCGCTTGCTTGCCGCAACGATCGCAGCGGAGGTCTCGGCCGATGCTGCCCCCGCAGCCGGCGTGGAGCGTGAGTCGGGGCGGGCCGTTCGGTGTCGGGTAGTGGCGGTCGCCCCACTTCATCAGCACGATCAGGGCGGGAGCGAGCTCGCGTCCCTTGTCGGTGAGGACGTACTTGGGCCGGCCGGGACGCTGCGGGTCCGGAACGCGCTCGAGCACCTCCTCGTCGCACAGCAGCTTGAGCCGGTTGGTGAGCACGTTGGAAGCGATCCCGAGCTTCTCCTGGAACTCCTCGAAGCGAGTTAGGCCGAGAACGGCGTCGCGCAGGATCAGCAGCGTCCAGCGCTCGCCGACGATCTCGAGCGTGCGGGCGATCGAGCAGACCTGATCTGGATAGTCGCGTTGCAGCACGATCAAAGCGTAGCTGACTTGCTTGACAAAAGCTAGGCTCCTCGGCTAGTCTGCCTTGCATGACGCAAGCTAGCCCTCGAGGAGGAGCCATGAACCGCAAGCCCGTAATCCTGATCTCGCTGCTGCTGGCGGCGTTCGTGATCAACCTCGACACCACGATCGTCAACGTCGCGCTGCCGACGCTGGTGCGGGAGCTGCACGCATCCAACTCGCAGCTGCAGTGGGTCGTGGACGCCTTCAACCTGCTGTTCGCCGGATCGGTGCTGGCCGTGGGCAGCCTCTCGGACCGGTTCGGGCGCAAGGGGATGCTTCTCGCAGGTCTGTCGGTGTTCGGCCTGGCGAGCCTGGCGGGCGGGCTGATGGACAGCCCGGGCCAGCTGATCGCCGCGCGTGCGGTGATGGGCGTCGGCGCGGCGATGGTGTTCCCCTCGACGCTGTCGCTGCTGACAAACGTGTTCACCGAGCGTGGCGAGCGCGCCCGGGCGATCGGCCTGTGGGGCGCGATCACCGGCGCGGCGATCGCGCTCGGGCCGATCGTCGGCGGCTGGCTGCTCCAGGTATCCGACTGGCGCAGCATCTTCTTCGCGATGGCGCCGATCGCCGCCGTCGCCGGCGTCCTCGCCGCCCGCTACGTGCCGAGCTCGCGGGACCCGAACGCGCCCCGCACCGACCGCCTGGGGTTCGGGCTATCGACCGCGATGGTCGCCCTGCTCGTCTACACGATCATCGAGGCCCCGAACCACGGCTTGGGGAAGCACCGCGGACGCTCGGCAGCTTCGCGGTTACGGCCGTGCTGGCGGCGGCGTTCGTGGCGTGGGAGCGGCGCACGGATCATCCGATGCTCGACGTGAGCTTGTTCCGCAATCCGCGCTTCACGGCTGCGAGTGCGTCGGTCGCGATCTCGTTCTTCGCGCTGTCCGGGTTCATCTTCCTGGTCACCCAGTACTCCCAGTTCCTGAAGGGCTGGGGCCCGCTGTCAACCGGCGTGCGCCTACTGCCGGTCGCTTCGTTCGTCGCGATCTCCTCGATCCTCGGCACCAAGCTCGCGGTGCGGCTCGGCACGAAGCTGATCGTCGCCTCCGGTCTGTTCTCGATGGCCGCGTTCTACCTGTGGGTCACCACCGCATCGGCGAGCACCGGCTACGGGACGATCGCCGCCCAGATGGTCGTTCTCGGGACGGGGATGGGCCTCACCAGCGCGCCCGCCACCGAGGCGATCATGGGCGTCGTGCCGAAGGCGAAGGCGGGCGTCGGGTCGGCGGTCAACGACGCCACGCGGCTGCTCGGCGGCACGCTCGGCGTCGCCGTGATCGGCAGCGTCTACGCCTCGCTGTACGCCAGCCGGCTCACGAGCGCACTCCCCGCCGGATTGCCGGCCACCGTCAGCCGGACCGCGCACGCATCAGTCGGTGCCGCGCTGATAGTCGGCAGGGAAGCTGACCCACGGCGGGCATCCGGTGCTCGCGTCGGCCATCCACAACGCCGCCAGCTCTGCCTTCTTCGACGGCTTTCACGCCGCCAACTACGTCGCCGCCGGCGTCGCCGCCGCAGGGGCCGTGATGGCGCTGGCGCTGCTGCCCGCCCAGCCGACGGTCAGCGACCGAGGACGCGCCGGAGGCGCAAGCACTCGGCTCGCCCGCCACGGTCCCGGCGCACAGCTGACCCACCCAAGCGACAGGAGACGAACATCATGAGCAGCAGCAACCCGACCCGCGCACGACCGCCGCAGCTCGACGTAGGCCGGGCGACCGGGTTCGAGCTGGCCAGTCCCGGCCAGCCGGGCGTCGGCGAACATCGAGGCCGCGCTCGAGCGCAACCGCGCCTTCGCCGCCGCCGGCGGCCACCAGGGCGCCGTCGTCTTCCCCAACCTGCGCCTGTTCGTGATCACGTGCCTTGACCCGCGGGTCGACCCCGCGCACTTCCTCGGCCTCGGCCTCAGCGACGCGATGGTCGTGCGCAACGTCGGCGGGCGGGTCACGCCGGAGGTGATCAACGACGTCGCCTTCATCGGCCAGCTCGCCGAGAACGTCCTGCCCGACGGCCCGCTGTTCGAGGTCGCCGTGATCCACCACACCCAGTGCGGAACCGGCGCGCTCGCCGACGACACGTTCCGCCGCCGCTACGCCGAGCGGATCGGCGTCGAGGAGTCGACCCTGCGCGAGCACGCCGTCCTCGACCCCGCGGCGACCGTCGCGCGCGACGTCGAGCGCCTACGCTCCGCGTCCGCGATCTCCCCGCGCGTCACCGTGTCCGGGCACGTCTACGACGTCGTGACCGGCTTGGTGGAGACCGTCATCCCGGCCGGCCGCCGAGCAGATCGAAGCGTTGTAGAACCCCAATCGCCCCAATCAGACAAGACACCGTGACAACCGCCGTCCGTCAACCGTCCCCTTCTGAGGACGTCCACCGGGAGGCCGCGGTGCTGGCTCGAATCGCCGACGTCGCAAGCTCCCACCCCCGCCGACTTGCGGCGGCGGTCTTGCTGGTGCTGGTGCTGGGGCTCGTGTTCGGCGCGAGCGCGACCAATACGCTGAGCGCGCACAACGACTTCTCGAACCCCGCCTCGCAATCCACCCACGCGCGCGAGGCGATCGAGGCCGCGACTGGCGCTGACCCCTCAGCGGGCGTGCTGGCGTTGGTCGCGGCGCCTGCTGACAGCGCGCAGACGGCGCATGTGAGTGCGCTGCTGCGCGCCGATCACGCGGTGGCACGGATGAGCGGCCCGATCCCCTCCAACGACGGGGCGAGCGCGCTGCTGGCGGCGACGCTGCGCGCGGGCGTCGATGAACACACTGCGGCGGAACACGTGAAAGCGCTGTTTGCGAGCGAGGGCGCAGTGAAGCTGGGCGGCGCCGCGATCTCCGGTCGCGAGGTGGGCGCCCAGGCCACCAAGGACCTGGGGCTGGCGGAGGCACTGGCCTTCCCGCTGATCGCGATCCTGGCGCTGCTGATCTTCCGCGGCGTGGCGGCGCTGCTGCCGCTGGCGGTGGGCGGCACGAGCGTGTTCGTGGCGTTCGCGGCTGCTGCGCGCCTTCAACGCGGCACTGCCGCTGTCGGTGTTCGCGCTGAACCTGGTGATCGGGCTGGGGCTGGGGCTGGCGGTGGACTACAGCCTGTTCCTGGTTTCGCGCTTTCGTGAGGAGCTCGGCTGCGGGCGCAGACACGGCGGCGGCGGTGCGGACCACGATGACGCACGGCGGGCAGGACGGTCGCCTACTGCGCGGTGACCGTGGCGATCGCGATGAGCTCGCTGGTTGTGTTCCCGTTGCGCTTCCTGCATTCAATGGGCATCGGCGGCGCGTTCACCGCGCTGATCGCGGCCGGGGTGGCGCTGACGCTGCTGCCCGCGCTGTTCGTGCTGCTAGGGCCGCGGCTGGGGCACGTCCGGCCGGGTCCGCCGGGCGAGGGCCGCTGGTATGCGCTCGCGCACGCGGTGCTGCGGCACCCGGGAGCGGTGGCGCTCGTGACGGCCGCGGTGATGGTGGCGATAGCGCTGCCGGCGCTGCACACGCACTGGAGCGGCGTGGACGCGCACGTGCTGCCCTCCTCGGCGAGCGCGCACCAGGTGGAAGACGCGGTCGAACGCGAATTCCCGCGCGTGCGCTCGACGCCCGAGTTCGTGGCGGTTAGGACGCCCGCGGCCGACGGCGCGACGGTGCGTCGCCTACGCGGCTCGGCTTGCACGCATCCCGGGACTTGCGCGGGTGGGCGCCCCGCGCTACCTGGGACGCGGCACCTGGCAGGTCGAAGCGACGCCCGCGGGAGAGGCGATTGCTCCGGCGGCGCAGCGGGTGATAGCGCGCATGCGAGCGCTGGCGCCGTGCTCCGGCTGCAGCGCGGTCGAGGTGGGCGGATCGGGCGCCGAATTCACCGACCAGCGAGCAGCGATCGCGCAGTCGCTGCCATACGCGGTGGCGATCCTGGCGGCGGGCACGTTGGTCGTGCTGTGGCTGATGACGGGCTCGCTCGTGCTGCCGCTGATGGCGCTCGTCATGAACGCGCTCACCGTGGCCGCCGCGACGGGCCTGCTCGTGCTGATCTTCCAGGACGGCCGCCTGCAGGGCGTGCTCGACTACAGCTCGCCAGCGCGGAATCGAACAGAGCGACTACCTGGTGCTGGTGGCGATCGCATTCGCGCTCTCGACCGACTACGGCGTGTTCCTCCTGACGCGCATCAAGGAGGCGCACGACGGCGGCCAGCCCGCGCGAGTCGATCGCCGTGGGCTCGCAGCGCACGGGGCGGATCGTGACCGCCGCGGCGGTGCTGCTGGCGGTGGCGATCGGCGCGTTCGCGACCTCCAACATGGTGTTCCTGAAGGAGATCGGCGTCGGGGCGGTGGCGGCGGTGCTGCTGGACGCGTTCGTGGTGCGCATCGCTGCTCGTGCCGGCGCTGATGGCGCTGCTGGGCGGCGCGGCCTGGATCTCCCCGCGCGCGATGGGCGGGAGGGGCGCGGAGGGCTTCCCGCCGCCTGACTAGGTCCCGACTTCGGAGGCCGAGCGGGAGCACGACCGCCCGCCACGCAGGGCGGGCGTCATCGCCGCGCTGCCGGCCTTGGCAGCCCCGGGGCGTAGCGGGGGAAGCCTCGCACCAGCGCGCCCGGCGTTGGGGATCGGACGCCTGCTTTTCGTCCATAGGGCAAGCGGAGCGCCGCACTGGCGAGACGCCTGCCCTGCCATCGAGGCGGGCATCACCGGACACCGGCACCTGACCCCACTCCGTGAGGCCCGCCGCCCGCAACGCCCAAGCCGTGTCGAGCAAGCAATGCTCGCAGCTCGCGTCACAGCGCCTTATGATCGCTGTCGTGAACGGCACGCGGCCGAATGTCTTCGCTGAGAGGTTCAGCAGGGAGCGCTCCGGCCTGCGGGCCGAGCCGGTCGTGAAGGCTGCGGGGGGCGAGCTGCTCGGCGGGACGCTGTACGAGCTGGCTCCGCGCTACGAGGGCGTGCCGCTGCACATCCACCACGGCATGGAGGAGCTGGCCATCGTGATCTCCGGCCGGCCGACCCTACGGACGCTCGAGGGCGAGTCCGAGCTCGCGCCCGGGGACATCGTCGCCTTCCCCCGGGGCCGCCGGGGCGGCCACACGCTGGCTAATCGAACCGACGAGCCGGTGCGGTACCTGATGGTGTCCAACAAGGTGATGCCCGAGCTGGTGGAGTACCCCGAGGATGGCACGATCCGCGCCCTGACCCGAGGCCGGTTCGACCCGCCCAAGGCGGACGAAGACCCGGCCGACCGCCTGAATCTGCGTGTTCAAGCGCTCAGACGCC
Source organism: uncultured Solirubrobacteraceae bacterium (assembly GCA_963846205.1). Classification (GTDB taxonomy): domain Bacteria; phylum Actinomycetota; class Thermoleophilia; order Solirubrobacterales; family Solirubrobacteraceae; genus Palsa-744. Next base: position 991,740 of record CAWJVB010000009.1, read on the forward strand.
GAGGAGCAGTAGCTCAGCCCCCCCACGGGGACGCCTTGAGGTGCGTCGCGTGGCCAGCGGTAGGCCTCATCTCGGCGCTGTCACATGGAAGCCCGCGGTGCAGGCTCGAGTCGATGCGGCCCGGTCAGATAGAGCGCGCGACGGCAGCCACGCTGCGGAGACACCTGCGCCGCGCCAGAAGCAGGGCTCGCAGGTCAGGCGGTCGTGGTCTCGCAATTCGCCAAAAGTAGGTGCGTCGTCGGCCGGAGACGAGACGCATGCTATGGACGAAACTCAGTCGTGGGGTTCCGCAGAACCTACGGAGCGGCAGCGCTGCTCTTGGGGTCGATCAGGATCTTTGCGTGGGCTTCGGGGTCACTGAGCGCAGCGAACGCATTCTCGACGCCGCCCAGTCCCACCGTCCCAGTGACCAGCGGAGCGGCCTTGACCTTGCCCTCCGCGAGCATGTGCAGCGTGTCGCGGAACTCGATCGGCGTGTAGCCGAGCACGAAGCGCAGGTCGATTTCCTTGTTGATCGCCATCGCCGGCCGGAGCTGGTCCGGGCCCATGCAGACGCCGACGACGACCACGCGCGAGAACAGCGGTGCGCTCGTGATGATCCCCTCGATCACGCCGGGCACGCCAACGCACTCAAAGATCACCGGGCTCGGGGGTGTGGTGGCGCCGAGTGCTTCGGCCGCCCTCCAGACGTGGTGCCATGGCACTGGCAGACGTTGGAGTTTGTCCATCGCGCCCACCGCGCGGTCCAGCGCTGCGGGCACCGTCATGAAGTGCCCATGGTCGGCCGCCGACCCGTACGGCGACTCCTGAGCGGGATCGACGACCACGTCCGCTCCGCATGCGGATGCGAGCGCGCGGCGGCCGGGTGAGAAGTCGCTCGCGATCACGTTGCGCACGCCCTTCGCCTTCAGCATGCAGATCACCGACAGCCCGATCGGCCCGCAGCCGATCACGATCGCGACGCTACGCTTCTTGACGTCGCCGCGCCGAACCGCATGCCAGCCAACAGCCATCGGCTCGGTCAACACGGCGAGCTCGGGCGCGAGGCCGTTGGGGACGGGAACGGTCAGCGAATCCTGCACCACCAGTTGCTCCGCGTAGGCGCCGGGGGCCACGGCTGAGAGGCCGATCGCGTGCACCTCCTTGCCGCGTCGCAGCAGCGGAACAGCCACGACCACGGTGCCGGTGGCCAACGTCTTGCCCCCGCCGGGGCCGTGGTCGACGATCTCACCGCAGAACTCGTGCCCGAGTGTCACTTCCTGGTCCGAGCGCATGAAGTCGCGGTAGCCGGTCTCGAGCGCCACGTCGGCCATGTCGTCGCAGTGCACTCGCGCGTGCAGGTCGGACCCGCAGATGCCACAGCGCAGCACGTCGATCAGCACCTGTCCCTTTTCCGGTACCGGCGTGAGGCGCTCGACGACCTCGAGCTGCGTCGCCTTGCAGCTGACCGCCCTCACGTGACACCGCAGCTCGCGGAGACGACGAGCGTACGCAGCAGCTCGACCCAATCCGAGCCGGGGAGCTCGGGCTCCACCGCGCGCTGGGCGCCCGTGCCGAGGCCGAGGGCGATGATGATCGCGCCGAGGCGGTCGGGATCCATCGGGAAGGTGCCCGCGAAACGAGCCGCGAACAGGGCGGCCCAGCGCCTGCGCATGCCCGCATACCTTGCGGCGGTTGCCGCCCGGTAGACATCGTCGTGCGCGCTGAACGCCGCGAGCTCGATCTCGAGGCGCGTCCACTGCGGCTCGCCGATCGTGCGGTCGGCCCACGCCGCGAGCGCGTCAAACCAGTCGTCGAGGCCGTCGGTCGCCTCGAGCGCAGCTTCCAGGCGATCCCCCTCGCGCTCGTAGAGCTCATCGATCACCGCGATCCCCATCGCCGTCTTACTGGGGAAATTGGAGTAGACCGCGCCGCGCGTGAAGCCCGCCTCCTCGCCGATCTGCTCCAGCGAGGTGACCTGGAACCCGGCGCGCAGAAACAGGCGCGTCGCCGCGTCCACGATCAGCGCCCGCGTCCGTTCTCGCGACTCGGCTCGCGTGAGGCGGGTCACGCCGCGAACGCGTAGTCGTCGAGGTCAAAGCGGGCGCTGCGCCACGCCGCCTCGAGGGTCAGGCTTGGGCGAAACGGCGCGTCGCCGTGCTTGTCGAAGTAGTAGCTGTTGGCCGTCGCGCATGAGCCTCGGAAGAACACCTGGTTCTCGCGACGCGCGAGCACCGACTCGAAGTAGCGGCGGTTCGCCTCGGGTGTGATCTCCACGCGCCTGGCGCCGTCCTCGCGCGCACGCGCCAGGCAGCGCACGATGTGGCGCATCTGCGTCTCGATCAGCCCGAAATAGGACTGACCGTTGAAGCCGTAAGGACCGAGGATCGAGAACCAGTTGGGAAAGCCCGGCACGCTGACGCCCTCGTAGGCCTGGAAGCGGTTGGCGTCCCACCACTCCTCGAGACTCACTCCGCCCACGCCGCGGATCTCGAACGGCGGCATGTTGCCCGACTCGAACACCTTGAAGCCCGTCGCACAGATCAGCACGTCGATCGGGTGCTCGACGCCATCCACCGTGCGCACGCCGCTCGGCGTGATCGCTTCGATTGCGGACGTCTCGAGCGCGACGTTGGGGCGGTTGAACGCCGGCAGGTATTCGTTGGAGAAGCTCGGACGCTTGCACCCGAGCGTGTAGGCCGGCGTGAGCTTCTCGCGCACGACCGGATCCTTGACTGCGCGCAGGTGCTTATGGCCGTCGCGTTCGCCACGTTTGAGGAGGCTCGGGAAGGTGCCGGCGAAGTGCGCGGCGAGCACGAACGTCAACTCGACGAACGCTTGACTCGCCAGCCGGACGGCAAGCTTCGCACCGGGCACCCAACGGAGCACGAGCCGAGCGCGCCGGCTCAGCGGCGCGTCGAGCTTGGGAAGGCACCAGATCGGCGTGCGCTGGAAGACGGTGAGATGCTCGACCTCGCGCGCGATCACCGGGATCAGCTGAATCGCCGATGCGCCCGTCCCGATCACCGCGACCCGCTTGCCACGCAGATCGACGCCGTGATCCCAGCGCGCGGTGTGCATCGTGGTGCCGGCAAAGGTCTCTACCGCCGGGATCTCAGGGGGCTTCGGCTGCGTAAATACTCCCGTCGCACCGACTACGAAGCGCGCAGTGATGGTCTCGCCGTCAGCTGTCTGGATCCGCCACGTGTGCGCCTCCTCGTCGAACCTGGCTCCTACGACCTTCGTGCCCAGACGGATGCGACCGCGCAGCCCGTACTTGTCGACGCAGTGCTCGGCGTACGCCTTTAGCTCCTTGCCCGGCGCGTACACGCGCGACCAGTCGGCACGCTTCTCGAAGGAGAATTGGTAGCTGAACGACGGGATGTCGACCGCGATCCCGGGATAGGTGTTCCAATGCCACGCGCCGCCGACGCCGTCACCCTCCTCGAGCACGAGGTAGTCGTGGAAACCCGCCTCGTCGAGCTTGATCGCTGCGCCGATGCCAGAGAAGCCGGCACCGATAACGACCACCTCGTGGACATGTGGGATACTTTGAGTATTCATATACTTAGAGTATCGATGACAGGGTTCAGGGTGTCAAGTGCTCACTCTGCCGACATGCGCGAGGCGTCGGGTCCAAGCGCCGGCGCGAAGCGCGCCGATCCCGACCTCGAGCATCCGCCGCCGCGCCCACTCCGTCGTCGCAGGATCAAGCAAAGCGCCATCGCGTCTGGCTGAACTGCGCGCCCTTGGCGAAGCCGAGAATGGTCGTCGGCGTGACCCGATAGACGAGCGCCTTACCCGCGCGGATCGCGTCGCTGAGACCAAACCATGTGCCCTCGGGTGCTGTGAAGCGCGACCCGTAGTTCCCCTCGTAGGTGTCGGCGACCTGTTCGAGCTCCGCTCCGTCGCCGACCTCGACGGCGCGTCCTTCGACCACGACATCGAGACCGTCGAGTTCGTTCTGGCCCGTGGTGAGAACGCACTGTGGGTTCTGCTTTAGGTTCTTTGCCTTGCGCTCGTCCGGGCCCGTGCAAAAGTACATTGCGTCGTCGTGCCACACGGCCAACAGCGGCGTGACGTGGGGCCGCCCATCAGGGCGCACGGTCGAGAGCCAGAACACCTCTGCCCCTTCGATGTGCCGGCGTCCCTCGGCCCAATCTGTCGCGGTGGCCCCCGGGCTACTGAACCCGGCGTGGAGCTCCGCGACCGGCATCTCTGCCGCCATGTCAGTTCCTTTCGTTGACTCGGATCATCTCTCATAGACCCCGCCGAGTACCCGAAGTCATCGGTGCGCCCAATCGCCTGCGTGCTGCGGGCCTCTAGCGCGGGGTCGCTCGCTGGCGCTCCCGAGCGTAAGCAGAGGTCACGGCAGTCGCGCCGAGACGCGTGCAACGGACGAGAAGCGGCTGTTGGCGCCGCCGCACCTCATCCGGTCACGAAATAGGCGTGCGGTCGGATAAGACCGCAGAGGGGGTGCTCCATGCGCCCGAGTGGACTCGAACCACCACCCTGTTTACACAGGACAAGGCCCTCAACCACATTCGCCCGCCGGTGATCGGTCCAGCGGCGTCCGAATCATCCATTTTGCAAGCTTCTCAGGACGCATCGGACGCATCTGTCGGAGCGACTTTTGTCAGAGTTTTGTCACGTGTGCGCAACGCGCAGCCTCGGAGCCTGCTCAGCGAACCCGACCGGAGCAAGGGTGCCCGCGCGGGGCTCCGTTTCGAGCGCGTCGCACGAGGCCCGGCACCAGCTCGCGCGGCTCTCTGAGGGACGTCGCGGCACGAGCGGCGACCAGCGGCCCAGGCCGTCACGAACGCCGAGCTGGGCCGCCGGGTTGAGGCGCGCGGTTGATGTCGCTAGGCGTCGAGCGCGCGGTAGAAGCCCAGTAGTGTCTTCGCGAGCGTCTCGGGGTCCTCGATCGCGGCGAGGTGGCCGATGCCGTCGAGCTTGGCCGCGGTGACGTTCTGTGCGACTTGGACCATCGTGTCGTAGGTGAACTGTCCAGTGCCTGCGCCGACGGCGAGGACGGGCATCGTGAGCTGCTGCTGGGCGACGATCTGCTTGATCGCCTCGCCCTCCTTGAGCATCGAGCGGTAGAGACCCGTGGCACCGCCGAAGCCGTCGGGGCGGGCGTAGATGCGGGTGAACTCGTCGATGTCCTGCTCGGTGATCGCCCCTTCGGTGGCGCTCATCGCGGGGTAGGCGTATCCGGCCAGGAAGTCGCGCTCGCGTCCGGTGAGCAGCATCTCCGGGATGCCGGGAGCAGCGAGAACGCCGATGTGCCATGTGCCCCCGTGGGTGACGTCGGCGAGCATCTCCAGTCCGAAGCCGGGCAGGCCGGTCTCGATCGTCGCGTAACTACGGATGAGTTCGGGGTGGCCAGCGGCGAGCCGAAAGGTCTGACTCCGCCGATGTCTTGGCCGGTGAGATGCACGGGTCCGAGATCCAGATGCTCGACTAGTTGCCGCAGGCTTTCCGCTGCGAAGGAGCTCGAGTAGTCGCCCGGCTCGTGTGCCGGAGTCGCCGAAGCCGGGGAGGTCGACAGCGATGACGCGGTGCTCCGCGGCGATCGAGCGGGATCAGCTTGTGAAACGCCCACCAGCTCTCCGGGAACCCGTGAACGAGCAGGATCGGGGTGCCGTCGGTGCCAGCGGTGACGTAGTGCAGCTCGTCGCCGTTGAGCGTGGAGGTGTGGTGGGTGACCTCGGGGATCGTGGCGCCGGCGGGGGTCTGGGACATGGGGCTCCTTCGATCGGATTGACAACTTGGTTGTCTTCAGACTAGCAACCAAGTTGTCGTGTCGTCAACTTAGTTGTTATATACTCCTGTGGTATGGCCCGCTCCGGCGCTGATCTCGCATTGCTGCTGCTCGGCGGCTTTCGGGCGCTCGCGGACGCCGCAAGCGCAGAGCTGGCCGATCGCGGGCACGAAAAGATCCGCCCGGTCCACGACTTCGCGATCCGCACGGTCGACGCCGGAGCGGACACCGCCTCAGAGCTCGCCCGTCAACTCGGCGTCTCAAAACAGGCGGCAGCCAAGACGATCGGGTTTCTCGAGGAGCGAGGCTACGTCTCCGGCGAGGTCGATCCGCGCGACAGCCGCCGCCGCCTCTTCACGGTCACCGACGAGGGCCACGCCCTGCTTCGCACCGGCGAACAGGTCTTCGACGAGCTCCGCGCGCAATGGGCCGAACGCATCGGCGCCACAGAGCTCGAACGCCTCGAAGAGGCGCTCTCCGATCTAGGGATCCGAATCCCCACCCACTTCGACGCCCCGGGCTACTTCACCAACTCACCGACAGAGTGAGCGGTCGTGCCCGCTGAAAGGGAAGGACCGAGGCGGCCGCGGCGCTCACGCGCCGCCTTCCAGCGCCGGCTCGCCCGTCCTGATCTGCCGCCCGGCGGTCGCCGGCGAGCGGTCGATGGCCAGCTTCGGCAGGCGGCGCTCAAGCCAGGCCGGGAAGACCCAGGTGCGCCGGCCGAGCAGCTCGAGGACCGACGGGAGCAGCAGGCTGCGCACGACGAAGGCATCGAGGAACACGGCCGTTGCAAGGCTGAGTCCGAACAGCTTCAGCACGCGTTCGTCGCCCAGCGCGAATGAGGCGAACACGCAGATCATGATCGCGGCCGCGGCGGTGATCACGCGGCCGGTCGAAGCCAAACCGCGGTTAACGGCGTAGGAGGCGTCGTTGCTGCGTCCCCACTCCTCGTGGATGCGCGAGACCAGGAACACCTCGTAATCCATCGACAGACCGAACACGATCGCGAACAACATCACCGGGATGAACGCCTCGATCGGGCCGCCCTTGACGTTGAAGAAGCTGCCCAGCCAGCCCCATTGGAAGATCGCCACCACCACGCCGAGCGAGGCGCCGATCGAGAGCAGGTTCATGACCGCCGCCTGCACCGGGATCACCAGCGAGCGGAACACCACGAGCAGCAGCAGCGCCGAGAGCAGCACGACGATGCCGATGAACAGGGGCAGCTTGCTGGACAGCACGCTCGTGAAGTCGATCGTGGTGGCCTGCTGACCGCCGACGAGCAGGGTCGTGCCGGTGCTGTGCGCGACCGGTGGGAGCACGGTATTCCCGCAGCGAGTGGACGAGTTCGGTCGTGGCCAGCGACTGCGGCGCGCTGCGCGGGTAGACGTTGAACACCGCGGTCTGGCCGCTGGGGCTCAGGCGCGCGGGAGAGACGTTGGCCACGTTCGCCGTCGCCTTCAGCGTGCCCGCGACGCTCGCCAGGGCCGCGCTGTCGCCGGTGTGGGGGAGGCTCGCGACGACCTCGCAGCGGGCCGTTGGAGCCGGGTCCGAAGCCCTTGGCGATCAGGTCGTAGGCCTGGCGGGTGGTGTCGCTGGGCGGGTTGTTGCCCGCGTCGCTGTTGCCCAATCGCAGCGCGAGCACGGGAGCCGCCAGCACGAGCATGATCGCCAGTCCCGCGAGCGCACCGGGCCAGGGGTGGCGTTGGATCGCGTTGGCCCACGAGGCCCAGAAGCCGCGCGGCTCGGCACCGGGCTCGCCGCGCGTTCGCGCGCTCGCGGCGGCTCGGGCGCCCGATGCGCGCGCCCAGGCGCGAAAGCGCGGCGGGTAGGACCGTGAGGGCGGCGAGCATCGTCATCAGCACCGCCAGCGCCGAGGCCACGGCGAGCCCGTAGAGGAAGCTCACGCCCAGCAGGAACTGGCCGAGCAGGGCGATGATCACGGTGACGCCCGCGAACAGCACCGCCCGCCCCGCCGAGTCCATCGCGTCGTCGATCGCCGACTGGAGCTCGGCGCCCGCCCGGAAGTTCTCGCGAAAGCGCGTCACGATGAAGAGCGCGTAGTCGATGCCGACGCCGAGCCCGATCATGGCCGCGAGCTCGATCGCGAAGCTCGGCACGCCGATGACCTGCGAGGCCAGGCCGGCCAGCCCGATGCCGGTGCCGAGTCCCAGCAGCGCGGTCACGATCGGCAGCCCCATCGCCAGCAGCGAGCCGAAGGTGATGAACAGGATGATCATGGCCGCGAGCAGGCCCACCGCGGTGGCCGTTCCGAGCGCCGGCTTCTGCGCCTGTTCGATCGCCTGGCCGCCGAGCTGCACTTCGAGCTGCTTCGAGCGAGCGCGCTCGGCGGTGGAGATGACGTTTTCGATCGACGCTTTGGGCAGGACGTTGGCGCGCTTGTCGAAGTTGACCGTGGCGAACGCGATCTGCCCGTCGGTGGAAACCGCGTGCGCGCCTGCGGGCGAGTAGGGGCTGACCACGCCCGTGACGTGGGGCAGCGCCGCGACCTCCTTCAGCATCGGTTCGACCTGCGCGCGCACCGTCGGGTCGGTGATCTGTCCCTCGCGCGCGCGCAGCACGATCTGGTCGGAATCGCCGGACTGGGCCGGAAAGTCGCGCTTGCAGCAGATCCGTCGCCCGCTGGGACTCGGTGCCCGGGAGCGAGAAGTTGGTGCTGTAGTTGGTCCCGACCGCGTGCGAGATGCCCAGCGAGCCGACGAGCAGCACGATCCAGCCGATCAGGACGAGGCGCCGGTGGTGCCCGGCCCAGCTGCCGACACGCGCCACGATTCCCAGCCTGCGCTCCTGCGATGCCGTCGAGCTCATGTCAGACCTCCAGATATACTGTGGGGGAGCGAACAGTTCCTTTTACGAATAGTTCGCAGATCGAAGTAGGCTAGCATACGAACCATGGCCGTCAAGAGCAATCCGAAAACCGAGCTACGGCCGAGTGTCGAGGACGACATCGCCGAGCTCACCTCGCTGATGCCTGTCACGCTCCACGAGCTCAAGAGCGCAGTTCCGGCCCCAATGCCGATGCGGGACGCGATGGAGCGCGCCTCGCTCGGAAAGCGCCACGCGAGCGCGCTCCTGGCGGTCGCGGCCGCCGAACCCATCGGCGTCAGCGAACTGGCCAAGCGCCTCGGCCTGCTGCTCTCGAGCACCAGCACGATCGTCGGGGAGCTCAGCCGCGCGGGCCTGCTCGAGCGTGCCGAGGACGACGAGGACCGTAGGCGCACGATCGTGCGCGTGCACGAGGACTACCGCGATGCCATGGAGGGATGGCTCGAGGTGGCGTTCGCGCCGGTTCGAAACACTCTCGAGCGACTCTCACCGCAAGCACGTGCGCACTTCATGGAGGGCTGGCGCATCCTGCAAGAAGAGGCGGCCCTACTCGCATCCGACGAGGACCAGGGCGCGGACTGCGAGACCTAGCAGCTGCGCTCAGGCTGCAGCTCGAGCCTGTGCAAACGCACGCTTTCTCTAACCGCCTGCTCGCGCTTCGCGCCGGATGCGAGTGCCCCAGGGTGCGCCGGCGAAACTTCATCCGTGCCCTTGACTTCAAGCGCTTGAGGTATGTCATGGTGGCCTCATGACAGCTCTCACGATCCAAGATGTATCCCGGCGCAGCGGGCTGAGTGAGCCGACGCTGCGCTACTACGAGGAGGTCGGGCTGATCGGCCCGATCGACCGCGACCCGAGCAGCGGACACCGCCGCTATCGCGAGGAGGACCTCGACACGTTGCAGGTGCTGGCGTGTCTGCGCGCGATGGGCGTCGGAATCGAGGAGATGCGCACCTACCAGGCCAACCGCGAGCTTGGGCACGCCAAGGCGGGTGAGCAGCGCGATCTGCTGCTGCGGCACGCCGAGCGGGTCGAGGCCGAGATCAAGACGCTGCGCGTCCACCTCGACTACCTACGCGCGAAGGCGGCGCTCTGGGATGCCCGCGACCGTGCGGATGCGGGCGCGGAAGCCGAGGCGAACTTGCAGGTACAGAAAGTGCTTCCACGACTGGAGGAGGTGGTGCTCGGATGAGCTCCAAGGTGTTGGTGACAGGCGGGTCCGGATATCTGGGCACGCAGTTGATCGCGGCGCTGCTGCGTGATGGGCGTGAGGTGCGCGCGACGGTGCGCTCCCTGGATGGTGAGGCAGGTGTGCGTGCGGCCGTGCGCCGCGGTGGTGTGGACGACACCGGCCTTGAGCTGGTGGCAGCAGATCTGACCTCCGACGACGGCTGGCCGGCCGCGCTTGAGGGTGTGGAGGAAGTCCACCACGTCGCCTCGCCGATCCCGTCCGCCCAGCCCAAGGACCCGGACGAGCTGATCGTCCCCGCCCGCCAGGGCACAGTGCGTGTGCTGAAGGCAGCCCGGGACGCCGGCGCGCGCAGGGTGGTGCTGACCTCCTCGTTCGCGGCGGTGGGTTACTCGCCCAAGGCAGTCCGCGACTACACCGAGGAGGACTGGACCGACCCGGATACGCCAGGGCTGGCGCCCTACCCGCGCTCCAAGGCGATCGCCGAGCGTGCCGCGTGGGACTTCATCGGGACCGAAGGAGGCGACACCCAGCTGGTGGTGGTGAACCCGACATTCATCGCCGGCCCGTCGCTGGTGTCGGCACTGCGCTCGACGCTGACCTACTTCAAGGCGATCATCGAGGGCACGATGCCGGCGCTGCCACGCCAGCGCTTCGGCGTCGTCGACGTGCGCGACGTCGCCGACGCGCACATCACGGCGATGGCCACTCCTGCCGCCGCCGGGAAGCGCTACCTGCTGTTGGCGGACGGCCCGACGATCACCTGGCTGGGGCTGGCACAGATCCTCCGCGACCACCTCGGGCCTGCAGGCGAGCACGTCACAACCGACGAGGCGCCCGGCGAGGACCCGTCGCCGCTGACGATCCACAACGACCGCGCCAAGCAGGAACTCGGCTGGCAACCACGCCCGGCCGAAACCACGATCGTCGAGACCGCCGAGAGCCTGCGCGACCTCGGCCTGCTGGAGAAACGATGATGACCAGCCGTGACACCCAAACCGTTCGGATCACTGGCCCGACCGGTGTGGGCTGGCGCGGGCCTTTACGCTGCGGCCGAGAAGCGGCTGTCGGTGGCCCCGTACCTCATCCCGTCACGAGATGGGTGTGCGGTCGAATGAGATCGTAGAGGGGTGCTTCACGCACTTGGTAGGACGGCTTTCAACCCTTCGGAGCCGCTTTATGCTGTGCTGGTGTCGGTTCCAGAGGTCTCGCTGCGCCGGAGAACGCGGTTTACCGCCTCGCCGAGGACGAAGAGACTCGGCAACGGGGTGGTCCAGAGGGCCGTGATCATGGCTTTGGCGGAGGCTGATCGGGCGATGGACATCGGGGCGGCCGTAGAGGCGCTTCTCGGACGCTCCGTCTCACGGGATTCGGTCAGCAGCTGTCTGTCGACGGGTGCCGGCGCGGCGCGGATCCGTTTCGAGCGTATCGGGCGAGGTCGTTACCAGCTGGCGAGGGCTCGCTGAGCGGCGCGCGGCAATTCCGCTTTTCGTCCGATGCGGGGGCGAGGCCGGCTACATCCGGTGCTCGTGCTTTCCGTGCAAGGCAAGCCGCCGCGTTCAGTGCGGCCGGCCGAGCTCGTCAGCCTGCATCGTGGATCGTGATGGCGTAGCCGTCCGGGTCTCTGAGCGTGAACGTCCGGCCGAAGGGACCATCGATCGGCTCAGTCAGGATCGTCACGCCGTGCTGGGCGAGTCGGTCATGAAGGGCTTGGGCGTCCTCGGCCCGCAGCCACAGCGCCACGCCGAGGCCGGGCTGTCCACTGTCGAGATCGGTTCCGGGCAGCGGGTCTCTGACCGCAAACGCGATTGGCTGGGTGGCGAACACGACGGCGTGCGGGGGTCCGGCTGCGCGCGTGAGCCCCAGCTCACGTTCGTAGAACTCGGCGGCACGCTCGATGTCGCGGACCTGGAGGGCAATGAAATCGGGGCCTGCAACGGTAGACACAGGGAGATCCTTCCTTTAGCGTTGTCAAGGTCTTGACGTACGTCATACTATGTCAAGATCTTGACGTGCGCCAAGTCGATCTCGATCAATCCGTGGGCTACGCCCTCAAGCGCGCCCAACACGCCCTGCACTCAACGATGGACGGGGAGCTGCGCGACTACGGACTCAGCGTGTCGCAGTACGCCTGTCTGGAGATCCTCGCCTCGCGTCCGCGCATCTCAAACGCAGACCTCGCGCGCGACGCGTTCGTCAGCCGACAAGCGATGCACCAGCTCCTCACCGGCCTACAAGCTACCGGACTCGTGAGCGCCGTCGGCCAAGGCCGCAGCCAACGCTACGCCCTCACGGCCGAGGGACGCACCCGCCTACGCACGGCTTCCTCGACCGTCGCTGCGATCGAGCAACGCATGCTCGCGACGCTGAGTCGCGCCGAGCGCGAGCAGCTGCACCGCCAACTAAGCATCTGCGCGACCGCGCTCGACTCGCCCAACCAGCAAACGTACTGGGTGAGCACGATCAGCCGTGATCACGTGCGGCTGAGCGTAGAGGGCGGATTCACCCAGGCAGGCCATGGCAAGGCTTCCGGACTCAAGCGGCTGAAGGCTGATGACTGGCTGGTCTACTATTCGCCCAAGACGAGCCTGCGAGACGGCGAGCCGGTGCAGGCCTTCACGGCAATAGGTCGGGTCGTCGACGAAGAGCTCTACCAGGTGGAACAGGCGCCGGGGTTCACACCGTGGCGCCGCAACATCGAGTTCGTCAAGGGCATTGAGGCGCCGATTAGACCGCTGATCGACCAGCTCAGCTTCATCAAGGACAAGCGCCGCTGGGGGTACATGTTCCGGTTCGGCCTATTCAAGATCCCACAAGAAGACTTCGCGGTGATCTCACGGGCGATGGCAGTCGAGAACCCGAGTAGCCGCCGTGCCGCAAAACGGCCATGATCCTGCCAGCGGGCAACCCGGGTGGCCGAGGAGCAGGACTTACCTCGCGGATGGACCTCAGATCCGCCAAGAGCGGGGTTCCAACCATTGCCCCCTTAGCGGCAACGACGACGGTTAGCGGATCTCAATGCTGCTCTGGACGAAAAGCAGCGGCGGTTACACGGCTCGTCTCGCCCTGTAACAGGGGCCGATTTGGCCCAATGCGCCCGAGTGGACTCGAACCACCACCCTGTTTACACACGATAAGGCCTTCAACCACATCCGCCCGCCGGTGATAGGTCCAGCGGCGTCCGAATCATCCATTTTGCAAGCTTCTTAGGACGCATCGGACGCATCTGTCGGAGCGACTTTTGTCAAAGTTTTGTCACGTGTGCAATGCGTAGCCTCGGGATTTGCTCAGCGACCCAGACGGAGCAGGGGCGCCCGAGGGCGCGTCTCCGTTTCGAGCGTGTCGCGATCAGGGCTTCGGCTCGCCGAGCAGCAGTTCGGTCCGGTACTTCGGGGCGAGTGCGATCGCCTTGGCGATGAACGCGCCGGTGGCAGCATCGTCGAGCGCCGGTGGAGCCTCGGTTCGGTGCGCGACCGGCACGCCGACCTCCTTGAAGAACTCCTCCTGGCCTGCGGGCGAGCAGAGACACAGCAGTCGCGCAGGGCGTTCGGAGACGTTCCGGAAAACGTGCGGGGCGTTGGCGGGCACATTGATCGTTTCGCCGGCCGTTGCAACGGCGCTGGCGCCGCGGAACGTGAGTTCGATCTCGCCGTCAAGAATGGTGAACATCTCCTCGAAGTCGTGACGGTGGGGCGGCGGCCCGCCGTCCGGCGGGACGTGCATGTCGATCAACGCGTAGCGCCCAGCGGTGTCGGCCCCGGACACAAGGATGGTGTAGGTGTCGCCAACCACGCCGAGATGAGGCAACGAGTCATCGATGTCGGGACTCGCGCGCGTCAGGACTCGCCCAGGGTCATCGGCGGGGACCGGTCCCCGGCAGCTTCGACTCGGCGGGCGAGGTGTCGTTCATCGTCGCTCCTCTATCGTAGGCTAAGCGGTAGAAATCGTCCGCTTATGACCTGGAACCTACCGCGACCTTCAAGGAGGATCACGATGTGGGGGAGATCGGCGGCGGTCGCCGCGGCCGTCGCAGTGCTCGCCTGTGCAGTGGCCGCGCCGGGACGAGCCGCCGCAGCGGGTGTGCCAGCGGCGGGCGACACGGGGGCGACGGACTCGGCGGTTCCGGTCGCTGCGTCGTTCATCGCCGAAGGCCCGGACCTCTTCCCCGTCGTGTGCGTCATGTTCAGCTGGCCCGGGCATCCGCAGGACCGTGTCGGCTGCGTGGCCCACCTGGGCTACGTGGCGCAGGTCCTGCGCACCGGCCACGTGGACCTCTGCACCCCCAACCAGCCGATCTGCCGTGTGGGATTCAACGAGCGGCCCACCACGGCCAGGTACGGTCCGGGGAAGGTCGTGGACGTCGGCCCGTACCGCTGCGAAGTCCTCAAAGTCGCCGTGCGCTGCCTGGTGCGCTCGACCGGCAGCGGCTTTCGGATCAACAACCACGAAGCGGTGCGGGTCGCCACGGGGCCGCCGAAGAAGAGCGCACCTCCCGGTGCGACGGGGCGATCTACTTCCTGCCCGGCTTTCTCAACGCAGCGAACGCCGGCAGCGAGCGCGCAGTCGAACCGCCCTTGCTGGCGCTGTTCGCCGACGGCTCATGGGTGCTGGAAGGACTCAAGTGGACGGGCTGGGGCACTCCGGTGGCCCACGCGACCGGCATCAGCAGCGCCAGCAACGGCATTCCAAATCAAGCAGAAGGGACGCGCATCAAGACCCCGGCCGAAGCGATGCTGTCGAACCCGGGCCCGTTCTTCGGCCATCGCATCTACCGGTGCATCCAGGTGTTCGTGCAGCCTCCTGCGAGCTTCGGAGGCAAGCGATGCTTGAAGCGAACGGGCAGCCTGTACCTCTACGAGTAGCGCACCGCCGGCGCGACGTGGCGGGTGCGCGGCACCGAGGCCTCTCCGGGAGCCGAGATATGGGACGACGCACGCATCGTGCTTTGTGGGGGGTGCGGTGCTCAGAACCGGGATGGAAGCTCGCTTCTGCGGGAGGTGCGGCGCGCAGCTCGAGATCGTGAGCGTCTGTCCGTGGTGCGGACGGGAGAATCCGCCCGGACGGGCGTTCTGTGACGAGTGCGGACGGCATCTGCACGGACCCGAATCCGCGGAGCAGGGAGCGGAGCTAGCGGGGCATGTGTCGCGACCTTCGGGAGCCCATCGCACGATCGAGGTTCCCGAGCACCTCGCCGAGAAGATCCGTGACCCCGGCACCGAGCTAGACGGAGAGCGCAAGCAGGTCGCGGTGCTGTCGCCAACTAACCGCCAGTGCAGGGAGGATGGTGGCCGGTGCCTACGGCCAGGATCGCCAACTCGCGTCGGCACGGGGGGGATACGCAGCTCCGGGAATTCGACAACTCGACAACGCCCAGGGTTGGCAGCGCCTTCAACGCTCGCGTGGACGGCGTCTACTCGGAGAGCCCCGCAACTCGCAACCCCTCGGCATGATCGAGGTACACCCGGGAACGCCAGACCCTGTAATCCCGAAAGTCGAGGATGGTCACGAACGGCTGATCGACCGGTACGCC
>CAWJVB010000010.1:0-18408 GCA_963846205.1 uncultured Solirubrobacteraceae bacterium
CGGGGAGTGTAGCCGCTCGGCAGCGGCCGCGGCCGTTTCGTCACCGGCGACGTCGCGCGTGCGGCTGGAGTCGACCTTGATGCCCGGGCCCATCGTCGAGGTCACGGTGATCGAGCGCAGGTAGCGGCCTTTGGCGGCGGCGGGCTTGGCGCGGATCAGCTCTTCGATCACGGCGGCGTAGTTCTCGAGCAGCTGGCGCTCCTCGAAGCTCGCCTTGCCGATCACCAGGTGCACGATCGCGGTGCGATCGGTGCGGTACTCGACCTTGCCCGCCTTTGACTCCTCGACGGCCTTGGCAACGTCCATCGTGACGGTGCCGACTTTCGGGTTGGGCATCTTGCCCGGACGGGCCGAGAATGCGCCCCAGGCGTCCCACGACCGACATCATGTCGGGCGTCGCGATCGCCACGTCGAACTCGTCGAAGCCATCCTCGATGCGCTTGGCGAGATCCTCGCCGCCGACGACGTCGGCGCCGGCGCCCTCGGCCTCGGCGACCTTGGCGCCCTTGTGCGAACACGGCCACCCTGACGTCCTTGCCGACGCCGTTGGGCAACGCGATCGTTCCGCGCAGCTGCTCGTCGGCGTGGCGCACGTTCAGGCCGGTGCGCACGTGCACCTCGATCGACTCGTCGAACTTGGCACTGGACAGGCCGCGCACCATCGAGATCGCCTCCGCCGGCTCGTACTCGTGCTCGCGGTCGACCTGGCCAGACCCTCGGAGTAGCGCTTGCCATGCGCGCTCATCGCCACGTCCACGCCCATCGAGCGGGCTGTCCCGGCGATGATCTTGGCGGCCTGGTCGACGTCGTGCGCGTTGAGGTCCGCCAGCTTGCGCTCGGCGATCTCGCGCAGTTGCGCCTGCGTGATCGTGCCGACCTTGATGCGGTTTGGCTCTCCCGAGCCCTTGCTGATTTTCAGCGCCTGGCGGATCAGCACGGCGGCGGGCGGCGTCTTGGTGATGAACGTGAACGAGCGGTCCTCGTAGACCGTGATCACGACCGGGATGACCGTGCCAGTTTCGCTCTGCGTCTGCGCGTTGAACGCCTTGCAGAACTCCATGATGTTGATGCCGTGCTGCCCCAGCGCAGGACCGACGGGCGGCGCCGGACTCGCCTGTCCCGCGTTCGCCTGCAGCTTGATCGTCGTAAGAACCTTCTTGGCCATTAGAGCTTTTTCACCTGATCAAATCCAACCTCGACTGGGGTCTCCCTGCCAAAGATTGATACCAGCACCTTGAGCTTGGCGGCATCGTCGTTGATCTCGGAGATCTCGCCGGAGAAGTCGGACAGCGGTCCGGACACGACCTTGACGGACTCGCCGATCGAGAACTGGGCGCGCGTGCGAGCGGCTGTCGCGACCTCCTTGTGCAACAGGCGGTCGACCTCGACCTGCGTGAGCGGCACGGGCTCCTGCGAAGCGCCCACGAAGCCGGTCACGCCGGGCGTGCCCTTGACGACCCCCCACGAGTCCTCGTTGAGCTCCATGTTGACGAGCACGTAGCCGGGCATCGTGCGCTTCTCCACGGTGATCTTCTGATTGTCCTTCATCTCCGACACCGCCTCGGTCGGCACGACCACGTTGCGCACGGCACGCTGCTGCCCGAGCGACACAACGCGATGCTCGAGGTTGTGCTTGACCTTGTTCTCATGGCCGGAGTATGTGTTGACGACGTACCAGCGAAACATTCAGACTCAGACTTCCTTACAGGATGAATTCGACGATTTCTTTGGCCACGACGTCGGCCAGGCCGAGATACGCGCCGGCGACGACGACGAAGCCGAGCACGACGGCGGTGGCCTGTGTGACCTGGCGGCGGTCGGGCCACTGCACGCGCTGCAGCTCGGCCCAGCTGGCGCGAATGAACGCGAGCACACGATTGCCGCCTCGAATCGGCGCGCCCGAAGCGTGCTCGGGCGTGACGCCACCGCCGGGCCCGCCGCCGCCCGGTGCCCTGCGCACGCCTGCGCCGGCAGGTTCCTCGAGCTGGTCGGCGCCGAGGTCGCCCTCGGACACCGCCTCGGCCTCGACTTCACCCTCGGACAGGTGCTCGGTGTCGACCTCCGCCTCGGCGGCTGCGTCGGGCGCGGCCGGCGTGCCGTCGGCACCGCGCACGATCGCGGCGTCGAACTCGTCGGCGTCGGCGGAGGCGTGGTCGAGCGCGCCCGGGACGTCCGCGCGCTCGGGCTTGCTGGCGGGAACGGACGTGCGAGCGCGACGTTCGCGACGCTGCTTGGCGCGTTTGCGATCACGGGCCACGGCTGCGCTCCCGCGCTAGCGAGTCTCCCGGTGGCTGGTGTGCTTGCGACACCAGCGGCAGTACTTGCGCAGCCCGATGCGATCGGGGTTGTTGCGCTTGCTCTTGTTCGTCTGGTAGTTCCGGTGCTTGCACTCCTCGCAGGCGAGGGTGATAGCGATTCGGACGTCTCCGCGGGCCATGTGTAATCCCTGCGTAAAAGGTTTGCATTGCGGGCCTGGACGAAGAAAAACCCCGCCCAGACGCGAGGTAGCGCCAGTTTAGCGCGCTTGCACCGCCGGCGGTGGCGATCGGTCCGCAGCCGCGCGCGCGGCGCATGCGACGGCGTCTCGCGAGTGTTTCCGTGTTCGCCCCGCAGCGCACGCGCGCCGCTACTCGTACAGCGTAAACGTGACCAGAATCGCGTACAGGGCGACGAGCGCCCAGCCCTCGAACTCGGCCGCCTCGCCGTCGCCCGTGACCTGCGCGACCGCCAGCGTCGCCAGCAGCAGCGCGCCGATGTACACGGGCGCGAGCGAGAACGTGAGCGTCGTCGAAAGCGCGAACGAGATCAGCACGAGCAGCGGGAACAGGAACGCCGCGATCTGCGCGACCGAGTTCTTGACGACCGAGATCGCGAGCTCCGAGCGCCCCTTCCAGGCGAGCACGAGCCCGGCCGCGTGCTCGACCGCATTGCCGGCGATCGCGACGATCACCAGCCCGGCGAACGCCTGCGAGAGGTGCAGCTGGCCGATCGCCGGCTTCAGCCCGTTGACAAACCACTCGGACACGAACGCCGACGCTGCGCCGGCAGCGAGCAGCAGCACGAGCGCGAGCTTGAGCGACACGCGCGCGCTCGCGGCGGCGCGCGCTCGCTCGCGCGCATCCGCATCCGCGTCCGCGGCGCCCGACGCCATGTCCGAGCGCAGGTACGGCACCACCCACGCCACGTACACGATCAGCAGCGACACCGCACCGACCGCCGAGATCGTCTTTACATGATGGCTGGCCGGGTCGTGCGAGGCCAGCGACAGCCCGAGCAGCACGATGATGAACACGGCCACCTGAAGCAGCGTCGCCGTGTCGCGTGGCAGACGCTTGGAGAAGCGCATCGTGCCGTCCCTCGAGCGACGCGCGCCGACGACGATCACCAGTCCGAGCACGAGCAGCGCGTTGGCGAGGATCGAGCCGACGAGCGCCGTTTGCGCGACGACCAGCTCGCCCTTTTGCAGCGCGAAGATCACCACGAACAGCTCGGGCAGGTTGCCGAGCGAGGCCTGCAGCATGCCCGTGACGGCCGGGCCGAGATGCTCGCCGAGCTGCTCGGTCGCAAACGACACCACCCACGCCAGCCCAGCGAGCGCGAGCGTCGCGACCAGGAAGCGCGGCACCGCAGCCCAGCGTCCGTAGTTGGCGACGCCCGCGAGCGCGGACAGCAGCGCGACCGCCGCCAGCGCGGCACGCTCGAATGGGCTCAGAGCCGACATCGCCCGGCGGCGGCCGCGCTCAGTGACTCTCGAGCACGCGGTCGATCAGACCGTACTCCTGCGCCTGCTGTGCCGTGAAGAAGCGGTCACGCTCCATGTCCGCGCGTACCTCCGCAGTCGGTTTGTCCGTCGCCGCCGCGTAGATCTCGTCGATGCGTTCACGCACCTTGAGGATCTCGCGCGCGTGTATCTCGATGTCCGTCGACTGTCCCTGGAAGCCCGCCGAAGGCTGGTGGATTAGGACGCGCGAGTTGGGCAGCGCCGCGCGCTTGCCCTTGGCGCCGCCCGCCAGCAACAGCGAGCCCATCGACATCGCCACGCCGACGCACATCGTCGCCACGTCGGGCCTGATGAAGTTCATCGTGTCGTAGATCGCCAGGCCCGAGTAGATGCTGCCGCCGGGCGAGTTGATGTAGATCGAGATGTCCTTCTCGGGGTCCTCGCTCTCCAGGTGCAGCAGCTGCGCCACGACGAGGTTCGCGATCTGGTCGTCGATCGGCGTGCCCAGGAAGATGATCCGCTCGTTGAGCAGCCTCGAGTAGATGTCGAACTCGCGCTCGCCGCGCGCGGTGCGCTCGATGACCATGGGGATCAGCGGCATGCACGCCACCCTAGCGGGCGTCGCCGCGGAGGCCGCGCGGAGGCCCGGACGCTCGCCGGGTGTGAAATGCTGATCGCGCGATGCCCGCGAGCAATGTCGAGGTGGCGCGCGCGCTGATCGAGCTGTGGAACGAAGGCGTGCGCAGCGTTCCCGCCGAGTATGTCGATCCAGCGGTCGAGCTGGAGTCGCCCTTCGCGACGATCTCGGGCGAGCCCTATCGCGGTCACGCGGGGGTCGAGCAGTGGGCTCGCGAGCTCGACGAGCAGTTCTCGCAGTGGCGCGTGCACTCCGAGGACGTGCGGGCAGTGGACGACGCGGTCCTACTGCTCGGTAGGGTCTCCGGGCGCGGCCGCGCCAGCGGTGTCGAGCTCGATCAGCCCTACGCCACCGTGATGGACTTCGAGCCCGACCATCGCATCAGTCGCGTGCGCATCTACTGGCAGCTCGACGAGGCCCGCAAGGCCGTCGGCCTGAGCGAGTAGAGGCGCCTTCTGCCCCGTGCACGAGCCGCCGCCCGGGGGCCCCGCTCTGCGCCGATGGCCGTATGTCCGAGTTCCCTCGCGCTCGCTCGCGGGCAGTACAGGAACCCGACGATGCCCATCCCGATACGCAAGGAGGCGTGTCCCCTACCGATGAACCTACGCGTAACCATTCAACGTCCGCAAAGCGCTCGTGTCGTTACGATGCTCGCGCTCGCGACGGTGCTCGCGCTGGCGAGCCCGGCGGCTGCCATGACCAGCCACGCCGGCTGGCCCGCCGACCAGCATCTCGTGATGGACAAGGGGCCGGCTGGTCAGGAAAACGTGCTCAGAGGCGTCGACGGACAGCACAACTACCTACTCGGCGGCTACGGCAACGACACGATCTACGGCAGCGACTCCGGTGACGTGCATCTGGGGCGACTACCACCCCACCGGCGAGTCCACCCAGACCGCGATCATCCACGCGGGCGACGGCAAGAACTACATCTACGCGAACGACACCGTCAACTACGTGTGGACGGGAACCAATCCGCTGACCGTCGTGCATGCGCACGAGGGCTCCGGCGTGGTCCACTGCGAAAGCCCGCACCAGGTCGTGTACACGAGCCATCACGCTCTGCCCCACTACAAGCTCGACGGCTGCAGGCGCGTCAGCTTCTACTCCGTCGGCTACTGAGCCGCGCTACAGGTTGACCGAGCGCATGACAGGCTCGGGGTAGCGCTCGCCCGCGGCGGCGGGCAGCGCGGCGGCGATCGCGTCCGCCTCCGCATCGCTCAGCTCGAAGTCGGCCGCGGCGAGGTTCTCCTCGAGGTAGGCGACGCGCTTGGTGCCGGGGATCGGAACCACGTGCTCCCAGCGCGAGAGCACCCACGCCAGCGCGAGCTGTCCGGGCGCGATGCCGCGCTCGGCGGCGAGCTCGCGCACGCGCTCGGCCAGCTGCAGGTTCTGCTTTAGGTTCTCGCCCGTGAAGCGCGGGCCGTGGCGACGGTAGTCGTCGTCGGCGAGCTCGTCGGTCGATGTGAAGCGACCCGACAGGAAGCCGCGCCCGAGTGGCGAGTAGGCGACCAGTGCGATGCCCAGCTCCTGCAGCGTGGGCAGGATCTCCGCCTCGACGTCGCGCGTCCACAGCGAGTACTCGGTCTGCACCGCCGTGATCGGGTGCACCGCGTGCGCGCGCCGGATCGTCTCGGCGCTCGCCTCCGACAGGCCGATGTAGCGGACCTTGCCGGCCTGCACGAGCTCCGCCATCGCCGCCACCGTCTCCTCGATCGGCGTGTTCGGGTCGACACGGTGCTGGTAGTAGAGGTCGATGTGGTCGGTGCCCAGGCGCTGCAGCGAGCCCTCGCAGGCGCTGCGCACGTAGTCGGGGCTGCCGTCGACCGTGCGATTGATCAGGTCGTCGTCTTTGATCAGCTTGATCCCGAACTTGCTCGCCAGGAACACCTCGTCGCGGCGCGGCCCGATCGCCGAGCCGAGGAGCCGCTCGTTGGTGTGCGGCCCGTACATGTCCGAGGTGTCCAGGAAGTTGCAGCCGAGCTCCAGCGCCCGCGCGATCGTCGCACGCGCCTCGCCCTTGTCTGCCCGCCCGTAGAACGCCGACATGCCCATGCAGCCGAGGCCGATCTCCGAGACCTCGGGTCCGCCCGGCCCCAGCGTGCGCGTGTTCATGAGTGCGTTCCTCTCGCAGTCGGGATATCGTCGTCGACCGTGTTCCCGCTGAACCTACCCAATGTCCTCACCGTGCTGCGCATCATGCTCGTGCCGGTGCTCGTCGTGGCGCTGCTCGGAAACACGCCCGAGGGCGACGTGCTCGCCGCTGTCGTGTTCGCGCTTGCCTCGCTGACCGACTTCGTCGACGGCTACCTGGCCCGGGCGCGAGGATCGGTGACGACGTTCGGCAAGCTGATGGACCCGCTCGCAGACAAGCTGCTGATCATCGCGGCGCTGATCGCGCTCGTGTCCCTGCACCGCCTCGCCGCGTGGGTGGCGATGGTGATCATCACGCGCGAGCTCGCCGTGACGATGCTGCGCCTGGGCGCTACGCAGGCCGGCGTGGTGATGTCGGCGAGCATGTTCGGCAAGGTCAAGACGTGCCTGCAGATCGCCGCGATCCTCGCCGTGATCGCCGTGCACGGCAAACCGCTGTGGGTGTCGACGCTGCTGTACGTGACGGTCGCCGTGACCGTGCTGTCCGGCCTCGACTACTTCTTCGGCCTGCGCCGACGCATCGCGCAGGCGCAGGCGCGCGGCGCCGGCGGCTAACTACCCGGGCGGCCCGCGGCGAGCCACTGCTCGAGGCTCGTCTGCTGAGGCGCAGGGGTACCCGAATCGATCTCCGCTCGCAGCTCGTCGAGCGTTCCGTGGCGCTCGGCGACGACGTTGTGCTGATGGATCGTCTCCAGGTTCTCCTGGCGCGCGGAGACGAAGCTACGGCCGTCGAGCTGCGGAAACGCGCTCACAACGCCGGCGACCATCTCGCGCACGCAGTCCTCGACGAAGCGCGGCCGGCGGTGCGCCTTCTCGACGACCTCGACCTCGTCCGAGCGCTTCATCAACTCGTAGATCTCCGAGGACATGCTCGCCTCCGCGATCGCCAGCAACGTCGACGCGTCGATCTCCTCCACGCACTGCTCGATGCAGCCCACGTGCAACGTCGCCAGGCCGCGCTGGTTGTGCGTCGCCACGGGAACACGCTCGAGGATGCGCTCGATCTCATCCCCGGAGAAGCCGTCGGCGGCGAGCCGCTCAGCGGCGCGCGTCGCGACGAGCTCCTGCGCGCACGGGCACGCGGTCATGCCGGTCGCTGACACGCCAACGGTGCGGCGCGTGCCGTGCTCGAAGGCGACCGCGCGTCCATACAGTGTGTAGATCTCCTGGGTTTGAATGCCGGACACAGGCGCCGGCTTGTGCTCGGGATAGCGCGCCGCGATCGTCACCTCGGCACGCGCGGCACGCTGGCGCGTGCGCACCAGCTCGGCGATGTGCTGCGCCAAGGTCTCCGCGCGGAACGGTGACTCGCTCAAGACGACCTCGCCGATCGCCTCGTTGATGACCTCCTCGAAGCGAGACATGTGCGCGCCCTTCTGCTCGCCGCTCAAGTCGACGAAGCACTCCAGCCGTGCGAAGAACAGCTCGTCGCGGATGTGAATGACCTTCTCGACTCCGGTCACGCCTACGCGCGAGAGCCCGACGGGCACGCGCGGGGCGCGCGCCTGCACGTCCGCGCTGGCGCCTTCCACGGGAGCGGGCAAGACGCTTGAGTCGGTCGCCTGCACGTCAGCCAGCGTAGCGCGGGCCGGCTCGTCGGCGCTGGAGCGAGAGGCCGCACGCGACGTCCGAGACACGGCGCTCGCACGACCGTCGATTCTGGTATCAATCCGCATTCGGCCAAACGGACGATCAAAAGGCGCAAGCCGGGATGATCATGGGGGTCCAGGTTGAGGGAGAAGCTTGAGGGTGCGGTGATCACCGCGGACGAGGCGCCAGAGCTGGAGGAGGTACAGGGGCTGTTGGCGAGCGCTCGCGAGCGTGGCTTCGTCGTCGCCGCCAGCGTGCGCCTGGCCGTCGAGGAGGCGGACCTCAACACCGACCAGACACGCGACCTGTTCAGCTACTTCGAGGAGCACGCGATCGAGGTCGTGGACTCCGACTCCGAGGAGCCGAGCGGCGACCTTCAAACCGCCGGCGACGGACTGGCCTCGGTCGCAGCGAGCGCTGCGCCCCCGCTGCCCGAGCGCGAGCAGGACGGCCAGCCGGAGACCGACGAGGAAGCTCAAGGCGTGCGGGCGCGCCTGCAAGAGCTCAAGCAGGCGCAAGACGACCTGCCGGTCGACCCCAGCCTGGACTCGCTGCGCCTGTACCTGCGCTCGATCGGTCGCGTGCCCCTGCTCGACGCCGACGAGGAGGTCATGCTCGCAAAGCGCATCGAGCGGGGCGACATGGCCGCCAAGCAGCACATGGTCGAGGCCAACCTGCGCCTGGTCGTCTCGATCGCCAAGGGCTACGTCGGGCGCGGCCTGACCTTTCTCGACCTGATCCAGGAGGGCTCGCTCGGCTTGATCCGCGCCGTCGAGAAGTTCGATCATCGGCGCGGCTACAAGTTCTCCACGTATGCCACCTGGTGGATACGCCAGGCCGTCAGCCGCGCGCTCGCCGACAAGGCGCGCACGATTCGCATTCCCGTGCACATGGTCGAGCGCCTCAACAAACTGATCAGCGCCGAGCGCATGCTGATCCAGCAGCTCGGACGCGAACCGACCGCGGAGGAGATCGCGGCCGAGCTCGAGTGCGAGGTGCGCGAAGTGCGCGACGTGCTGCGCCTCGCCCAGCAGCCCGTCTCGCTGGAGAAGCCAATGGGCGAGGAGGACGACTCGGCGCTCGCCGACTTCGTCGAGGACGTCTCCGCCGAGTCCCCCTTCGAGATCGCCTCCGAGGCGCTGCGCAGGGAGAACATCACGCGCGTGCTCGCTTCGCTCCCGCGCCGCGAGCGCGAGGTGCTCGAGCTTCGCTACGGCATCGTCGGCGGTCGCGCGCGCACGCTCGAGGAGGTCGGGCGCGCCTTCAACATCACACGCGAGCGCGTGCGCCAGATCGAGAACCGCACGCTCAAGAAGCTGCAAACGCTGCCCGACGCCCAGCAGCTGCGCGAGGCTTCGTAGGGGCGCCGCTCGGCGGCCCTAGGTACGCGATGTACGAGGTCGAGCCCGGACGTCCGCTGGTCTCTGAGCGGACCTGATCGCTATCCTCCGATCGCCCCCGGCGGGGTTCCCGAGCGGTCAAAGGGGAGGCGCTGTAAACGCCTTGGCACTGCCTTCGCAGGTTCGAATCCTGCCCCCGCCACTAGCTGCATCGGGTCTCCTCGCAGGGATCAGGAGGTGGAAGCCGCGTCGCCGGATCCAGGCGTCTCGAGCACGCGCTTGAGCGTCGCGCAGTGCTCGCGGAACTGGCGTTTGAGCGCGGCGCGCATCAGTGGCTGCAGGAAGCGCAGCGGTCCCGTCGGCATGCCGCGCACGTTGAAGCTCATGCGCGTACCGCCCTCGCTAGAAGCGAACGAGATCGTCGCGTCGATCGGCAGCGAGCCCTCGACCATGAGCAGCGCGAACACCCGGTCGGGGACTAGCTCCACCACCTCGACAAGCGACTCGAGCTGCCGCCCGCCCGGCCCGCGGTGAACCTCGCGCAACCGCGTGCCGACGCGCAGCGGGCCATCGCCCTCGACGACCGCCGACACCGTGTTCGTCTGCCAGCGCGGCAGATTGGTTGGGTCGATCACGTAGGCGAACACCTCCGACACGGGCCGCTCGATCTCGGTCTCGATCGTGAAGTCGATCACGCCGTCGAGCCCTGCTGAAGCCGCTGCGCCAGCTCCGCCGCCTCGCGGGTGCTCACCAGCACGCTGCGCAGCGCGCCCTGGTTTCGCACCTGGAACGACAGCGCCGGCACGCCGCGACGTACGAGAAACGCGCGATCTAGGCGGATCGTGCGTGCGACGTAGTAGAGCCACGGCAGTCGCAGCCCGGCCTTCAAACCGCTGCCCATGGTCTCGCGCAGGGGATTCTCGTCCACTCGCGCATCGCTGACGTCGGCGAGCGGCACGCGAATGTCTTTCATCAGGCCCAGCACCTTCTCCCAGCGGGAGAGCAGGACTTCCAGCGAGTCCTCTGTGACGCGCACACGCACGCCAGACAGACTAGTCGCGCCGCCCGAGTCCGATCTCCGCCGCGTTCCGCGGCGCAATCGCGTTCCACGCACGCACAGCACGGGAACGCGGGTAGACGACAGGGCAGACAAGCCGTTTCCCCGAGGCCGTGCGCCGTTGCGCCACGGGTGCGATGATCGCAGCAACAAGCGAGAAAGGAGTTCCGATCATGGAGTCTTCTGAGGGTCCCGCGAGGGTGCTCGTGGTGGCGCACAAGACGGCCGCCACGCAACCGCTGTTGGACGCCGTGCGCGAGCGCGCCGCACGCGGGAGCGCTACGTTCACACTGCTCGTTCCCAACGCCACGCATGGGCTTCACAAGGTCGTCGACCCGGAGGACCAGGGGGGCGGCGAGGCCAAGGACGTGATCGATCAGGCATTGCCCTCGCTGAGCGACGCCGCCGGCGCACCCGTCGAGGGCATAGTCGGCGATCCCGACCCGATCGCCGCCGTGCACGATGCGATCAACCTGCGCGGCTTCGACGAGGTGATCGTGTCCACGCTGCCTGCGCGCGTGTCGCGCTGGCTCAAACTCGACCTGCCCAGCAAGGTCGCCGGCATGGGGCTTCCAGTCACCACGGTCACGCCCAACGACTGAGCGCGCAAGTACTGCCGATCGCCGCGCACACGCGCGCCGTCGCCGAGCCCGGCGAGAGCGCTAAAGTCCCCCGTTCCCGCCCAGCTAGCTCAGTTGGTAGAGCACTTCCATGGTAAGGAAGGGGTCATCGGTTCAAGTCCGATGCTGGGCTCTCCTCTGAACCGAGCGAGCGCTAGCTACCGCCTGAGCCCGCGCACGCTGAACACGATCCCCACGACGCCGCCAGCGATCAGAATCAGGCCGGCCGTGCCCGTCGCAAACAGCAACACGACGCCGACGACAAGCAGGACGATGCTGTAGAAGAAGTAGAAGCGCAGTCGCCCCATGCGCAAAGGCTAAACGCTCCGTGAGTTGGCCGTCCTCCGATGGGGCTTTAGCTAGCCCGTCCTGAGCCGCCGCGACACCGACACGCCAGCTTCGTCGCGCGCTGTGTGACGCGGCGCACACCTAGGGTAAGGCTTTCCTAGCCCTAGACCCGCTTACCCGCCTGCCTCGCACGAGCGAGAGTGGTCTTACAAGCCAACTCGCCCCTCAAAGGAGGCAAACAAAATGCTCACCAAGTCCCGCACAATCATCATGACTCTCGTCGCCGCCGGCAGCTTCGCCGCGGCGGCGGTTGCTCCGGCTGTCTCGCAGGCCAAAAAGGTCAAACCGGGCCAGACCACGAAAAGCTTCTGCAAGGAGCTGTCGGTCGATCACAAGATAGCGGTCGAACTCGCAAAAGGAGCGCAAGCGGATGGGAACCCGGCCCTGGCAAAAGAATATGCTGAAGAAGCGGAAAGATTTAGTGTTATGGGTGCCGTCGAGGGGTGTGGCTGGGCAGTGGCGCACGAACGCATTGCGGAAGCCCCTGGGCCGACAGGCGAAAAACCGATCGTCGAAGCACCGCCTAAGCCCCCGGTCGTAAAAGAAGGGCCAGTTCGCCCACCGACCTCGCTGGGCTAGCAATAGGCTCACGGCAGTTCCCGGAACAGAGAGTCCCGCCGTGCGGGACTCTCTTTCCTTGCGCCTGGCGCCACTCAGGGAGCGTAGTCACCTCAGCGACGCGGGGATCGCTGAGGTGACTGACAGCCTGGGCGGAGTCTGCACGCCGAGCGGTTCGAGAGAGTGAGCAGGCGCTCAGTTGGGCAACTCGTCACTCAGAGTCTTCACTCGGCGTTCGATGTTGTCCCGCACGGCGCGAACCTCGTCCATGGGCAGACCCTTCGGGTCAGACAAATTCCAATCGAGATAACGCTTGCCGGGAATGTATGGACAGGCGTCACCGCAGCCCATAGTCACGACCAGATCGGCTTGCTCAGCAAGCTGGCGTGTGAGCAACTGTGGCTTACGGCAGGAAAGGTCGATGCCCAGCTCGCGCATGACTTCCACAACCTCGGGGTGTACGTGCTCAGCCGGCGTCGTGCCGGCCGACATTGCCGTGTGCCGCCCGGCGGCTACTCGCTCGAAAAGCGCAGCGCTCATCTGCGAGCGTCCGGCGTTGTGCAGACAGACGAACAGCACGGTAGCCATTACGACTCCCGAGCCGCAGGCGATAGCCGCTCACCACGTACGAACTGATAGGCGAACGCGCCCGCTGGCGCTCCGACGAGCGGCCCGACGAGGTAGACCCAAAAGCTCATCCACTGACCTGACACAAGCGCCGGACCGAATGAGCGTGCCGGATTCATCGACGCTCCGGTGAGTGGTCCCCCGAACATCGCGTCAAGAGCGACGACGGAGCCGATGGCGATTGCGGCGGGCGCTCCGACCGCGCGCGTGTCGGTAGCCACGCTGAGGATCACGACCATGAGCAGCGCGCTCATGATCGCCTCCACGATCACAGCGCGCGCGAGCGCGATCGTCGGCACGGTAGCGCCGAGATGCGCGGGCTTGTGCGGCCAAACGACCCAGAGGAGCAGCGCCGCAGCCGTCGCTCCCGCCAGCTGTGCGCCGACGTATGCCGCCGCGTCACGTCGCGGTAGATGGCGAGTGAGCAGAAAGCTTGTCGTGACAGCCGGATTGAAGTGCGCTCCGGACAGGTGTCCGAACGCGGCGATGCCCGCGAGGATCACCAGACCAAACACCAGACCGACGCCAACGGCCCCGAGCGAGCCCGGGTGCACGGTGTCCGTGACAATCGCGCCGCAGCCGGCGAACACAAGCGCGAACGTGCCGAGGGCCTCTGCGACCGCGCGCCTCGGAAGGCTCGGCATGGTCAGCGCTTCCGCGTTTGCCTGTTGGTCGGTCTGTCCTTTGCCTCGCAGCCGCAGGGGTAGCCTTCGCCGCAACATTGCGCCGTTTCGCTTTGCTCGCAGCACGTCGCCCTGGCCTCCGGCGTGCAGCATGTGCTCGCCGCCACCTTCAGTTCAGCCATGTGGTCAACTCCCAAAGTCCGCTCGGGTTGAGGTAGTAGTACGCCCACAGCCCGCGCCGCTCGCTGAGCACGAGGCCAGCGTTGACGAGCACCCGCAGATGCTTGGCAAGCGCAGGCTGAGACATCTCGAAAAGAGGCAGCAACTCGCACTGGCAGACGGCCTCCGGCGAAACCTTGCGAAGCGCATCGAGGATCACCAGCCGCGTTGGGTCGGCCAGGGCTTTCGCCACTTCCGCCAACGGCACGGCGTCCTCACGGTCGAGGTCGGGCGCAAGCTCCGGTCCGCAGCACACGGACGAACCGCGCTCCCTCGGTGCCAGCACAGCCGTCGCCATGCAGCGAGCATACCAAACCGTTTGGTTATGTCTGGTCGCGGGCGCTGCCCTGCTGCTGGGGCCGTTTCACCAGGTCGACGCGCAGCGTCACATCGCGCACCGTCACGGCGAAGTGGCAGCAGGGTCCGGTGACCAAGATCGCCGTCACCGGCGCCGCCCCATGTGCAGGCGTCGCGGTCGCCTCATCCACCGCGGTCGTCGGCACAGCGACCCGTGCCCGCGCTTTGGCGGGAAGAATCAGCAGTGCCAGCAGGAGCCCGAGCGCGAAGAATCCCGCTGCCCATGCGAACGCGGTGGTGTAGCCGTGGATCGATGCTGCGTTGGCCAGTCCGGGCGCGCGGGCATGGCCGGCCGCATAGGAGGCGACCGAGCTGGCGAACAGCGTGCTGAGCAGCGCCGTGCCGACCGAGCCGCCGACCTGCTGGGAGGTGTTGACCATCGCGGAGGCGACGCCGGCCTCGGAGGCGTCGACACCGAGCGTGGCGGTGCTGAACGCGGGCGCGAAGATGCAGCCCATGCCGACGCCAAGGATGATCAGCGAGGGCAGCACGTGAGCGGCGTAGCCGGCGCCAGGGGACAGGCGAGTGAGCAGCAGCATCGCGATCGCGCCGAGCGTCATCCCGACGGCGACCAGCGGCTTGACACCGGTGCGATACAGCACCCTGGTCTGGACCGTGGTGGAGGTGAGGACGAGGACGGCCGTCAGAGGTAGGAACGCCAGGCCCGTCTTGACCGGAGAGAAGCCGAGATTCTGTTGCAGGTAGTAGGTGAGGAACAGGAAGACCGCGAAAACGCCGGCGCCCGCCAACAGGATCGACAGGTAGGCGCCGCCGCGGGCGCGGTCGATGACTACCTGAAGCGGCAGCAGGGGATCTGTCCTGACGCGCTCGACCGCGACGAAGCAGGCGAGCAACACCACGCTGGCCGCGAGCGCGATGATCGTCACCGGGGTCGTCCAGGAGTGCGTCTCGGCATTGGAGAAGCCGTAGACGAGCGCGAACAGGCCCCCGCAGGCAAGCAGGACGCCGGGGATGTCGATGCGGGGGCGTCCCTCGGGAGGGTGATTCTGCAGCAGCCGCAGCGCCGCGAACACGGTGGGCACTGCGATCAGCAGGTTGACGTACAGGCACCACCGCCAGGACAGCGTTTGCGTGAGCACGCCGCCGAGGACGAGCCCGACCGAGGCGCCACCGCCGGCGATCGCGCCGAAGATGCCAAACGCCTTCGCCCGATCGGGCGAGCCGGCGAAGGTGACCGTCAGCAACGACAGCGCCGAGGGTGCAAGCAGGGCGCCGAAGGCGCCCTGCAACGCGCGCGCGGCCACGAGCATCCCGAAGGACTGGGCTAGACCTCCGAGCCCGGACGCCGCCGCAAAGCCGATCAACCCGGCGATGAACGTCCACTTGCGCCCAAACAGGTCGCCCAGCTTTCCCCCAAGCAGCAGCAGGCTTCCGAACGCCAGCGCATATGCGGTGACGACCCACTGCCGGCTGTCGGTGGAGATGCCGAGCGCCCGTTGCGCCGAGGGCAGCGCGATGTTCACGATGGTCGCATCGAGCACGACCATCAGCTGCGCGACGCCGAGCAGGGCCAGGATCGCCCAGCGACGGCTCGCCGGTTCGGAGGACCCTGCGCTGTTCATGTGCCCGACCGTACTCCTGTACGGCGCCTCGTGCTAGCACTCGACGATGCTCGCTCGCGTGGCTCGTGCGCGTTCGCCCCGCCCACCGCAGTTGGCGAGGCGAACGGACCGGCGACGGCTAGCGCACCGCGGTGTAAGCGGTGCTCTGCGGTTTCAGTTTGAGCGTTCCCCACAAGTAGAAGAAGTACGGAGCGTGTTTGAACGGTAGGCCCGCGGTATACGGCAATTTGACTTTGTTCACGCCGAGTTTCCCGATCCATGGTCGCCGGGATCGCTGTCGTCGTCCGATTCCTTGGCGGGCGTTCGTGATCGTCCGCCGAGCAGGCTTCCGAGACCGAACCTAGGCCCGCCGACGAGCTCCCACGCGCGCTCGATCCCAATCAGGAAGCACACAACGATCAGCACGCAGATGGTCTGCAGGGCGCCTCGATTGGTGCGGTCTTGATCGAGTTCCACGGCGGTGATCAGCTGGATCACGAACACGACGAACAAGATGAGCAGGAAGGTGAAGTCGCGCAGCCGGATGCGATGGGCCCGCAACCCCGAGGAGACGCTCGCCAGCGCCCGCACGACGAACACCAACCCGACGACCGCAACCCCGGTCGCCGCGCTGCCCGGATCGAAGTCGGGGATCAGCGCGAACAGCGACACCACCAGGGCATTGCTGAAGGCCGTCAGCGTAGCCGCGGCGCGTACGCCGTGAACCTCCGAGGCGTCTGGTCCGAGGATCCGCTCGGGGCTCACCGAAATCGCTACGAACAGAAGGCCGATGAGAGCGCCGGCCACGCTCGCCGAGGCGACGAAGAACTCGTGCGCGGCGCCGGTCACGCGACCATTATCGGTGCGCGGCGCCACTCGTGACGGCGGCGACGAGGCGCCGCGCGCGGCGCAGGGTGCGGCGCGCGACCTTGCCCGCGAGCGCCATCGCGAGCGTCACGTTGCCGGCCTGCTCGCGCTCGAGCGAGTGCAGCGATATCCCTTTCGCGCAGATGAACGCGGCGCGCTCCCTCGCGCGATAGTCGCTCATGCCGGTGTAGTCGCTGATGTGCTGGGCCAGCGGCACGGCCTCGAAGCCGAACTGGCCCGCCAGGTCGAACACCGCCTGCCTGCTTGGGATCAGGACAACCTCGAAGTCGACCGCGTTGCGGGGGTTCTCGAGCGTGTCCTCGTGCGCTACGCGGAACGCGCTCGCCGGGATCAGCGTCACCGTCGTGTCGATCAACAGCAGCGACGCGCCGACCCCCGACATCACCTCGAACAGCTCGAGCGGCTTGGCGATGTGGTACATCAGCCCCAGGCACAGCACAACGTCGAACCGCTCCTCGAAGTCGTGCTCGAAGATGTTGCCGAGCTCGAAGCGGTAACGCGCGGGGTCGATCCCCTTCGACTCGAACACGAGATTGGCCTGGTCGAGATGCATCTGGCGTCCGTCGATCCCGAGCACGAAGTCGGCGCCCGCTTCGATCGCCGCCAGCGACCAATAGCCAGCGTTGCATCCGAGGTCGAGCACGCGGCGGCCCTCTAGCGAACCGCCTGCCGTCGCCACGAGCGGATCGAAGGCCAGGCGGCGCCGTTGCTCGTGACGATTGACGTAGTCGGGACGGTAGATCGGCGTGGACGCGCCGTCGAGCTCGAACTTGTAGTGCCAGACGGGGAACGCGTCGATCCGCCGCTGAAGGTCGCTAGCGCTCATCGCCCGATCCTAGTCGTCTCGCCCGAGTTTCAGCGGCCCGTGACATTTATTACAGCTACCAATGCCCCTTTCGCCTAAGGAGACGCTTGATATCGTCCCAGCCATGGTGCATGACGGGGACGGTCAAGCTGATGGTCAGTCACGCCGGCTCCCCGACTTCTTCGTCGTCGGGCACCCGAAGTGCGGCACGACGGCGATCTACGAGATGCTTCGACGCCACCCGCAGGTCTACACCGCGACGGGCAGAAAGGAGACTGGCTACTTCGGTCCGCAGAACAACCCCAGTCAGCATCCGCAGACACTCGATGAATATTCGGCGCTGTTCGCGCCGGCGGCTCCCGAGCAACGCACGGGTGAGCTCACCACTTCGTATCTCAGATCAGAGGTGGCGGCGCGACGAATTGCTGAACTTCAGCCCGACGCGCGCATAATTGCGTTGTTCCGCGAGCCGGCTAGCTTTCTCCGTTCTCTGCATCTGCAACTGCTCCGCGAACAAGTCGAGGATGAGAGTGATTTCGGTCGAGCGATTGAGCTCGAAGCAGCTCGCCGGGAAGGTCGACACGTCCCGCCGCGATGCCCGCGGGCGAGCATTCTCATGTATTGCGAGTTCATTCAGTATGTCGATCAGCTCCGCCGTTATCACGACGCGTTCTCGCAAGATCAGGTCTTGGTGCTCATCTATGATGATTACCGGCGAGACAATGCGGCCACGATGTGCACCGTCTTGCGCTTCCTCGGCGCAGACGACGTCGCCTCACTCGAGGTGTTTGATGCACATCCGAGCGTGCGCGTTCGCTCGACGAGAGCGCAGAATATGCTCCGAGCCACGGTCATGAGTCGCGGTCGCGCCGGACGAGTCGCCAACGCGGCATTCAAGACCGTCTCGTCGAGGCGGATCCGGCAGAAGGCATTCGCGGTCACTCAGAACCGTCTGATCTTGGGAAAACCCCACGCGCCGAATCAGGAGCTGATGCTCGAGCTGCGTCGTCGATTCAGGTCGGAGGTGGTCGCGTTCAGCGAGTATCTCGATCGCGACCTGGTCAGCTTGTGGGGCTACGACAAGCTCGACTGATTCATCTCCTGGGAGCCCTGAGACGCACCCAAGCGCTCGCCGGCGGCGGCCCGTCACGCGTCCGGCGCGGCGGCCCCCACTGGGACCGCACCGCGCGCGTCCGACAGCGCCTTGTCGCGAGCCCTGAAGAACTCGGCGCCCTCGATGCTCACGTGCGGCACCACGCGCTCCAGCCAGCCGGGCATCCACCAGTTGACGCGCCCCATCAG
>CAWJVB010000011.1:0-153702 GCA_963846205.1 uncultured Solirubrobacteraceae bacterium
ATGCACCTGGTTGTTTTGGTTCGTATGCATCGAACTACGGTCAACCGTCGGTGGTTGACAGTCGCGATGCGGTGGTCAACCTTCACGTCGGCATTCCGCATCGCAACGATTCCGGGCGCGACGACGTGCAACTGCTCTATATGTCCTCGGCAAACTTTACGCAGTACTACACGAGCCTCGACGATGCCGGGCCGCTCGGCATGGGCATCGTAAACCAAGGGCTACTGCTCAAGCATCCGGACTTTTATAAGGGCTCGTACATCAATGAGTGGCCCGACTATTACACGTTCCCCGGCGGCACGCAGTGGCTGGCTCCGGCGTCGACCGGGAAGATCGCCTATTTATATCCCGGATCGCCGACCGATCGCTGCGCGAACGTTACCGGCGTGCCAAACGCGTGTCCCATGGAGAACGGCGCTCAGATCGCGTCGCTGATTCCCGATAACTATCGCGACGGGCGCTGGGATATCGCGAGCATCTCCAAACTGCAGTACCAAAAGAACCTTGGCTCGTCGGCGTACCTGCGGCTCTTCGGGTACACCTTCTACTCCAATACCAATCGCGCGACCGCTAACGGTTGGAACAATAACTCGTCGCTGGGCGTCGAAAACTATCAGTACGAAGTCGACGCGCATACGGCCGGCCTTGAAATGCAGTTCGAAGATCAGTTCTCCCCGCAGCATTTGCTCGAGGCCATGGTTTCGTATCTCACGTCGAACACGCTGCGCTACGCCAATCGCAACTACGACAACTTCGATTCGCAGCAAGTCAGCAACTTCACCAACGGTTCAGGCTGCTTTGCGACGTACACCAGCCCGCGCTTTCACATCGGCGATCCGGCGCCGTGCAACAAACTCGTTTCGCAGGAAAGTTTCAGCGATCCCTACGGGCAATTTAACGGCGTCGACCCGTGCTCGGACGGCGAGCTCCCGGCTTCCGCACCCGCGTGCCAAGCCGGAGCATCGATGCGCTTGACATATCTTGGGAATAGCGCGGACGTCAACGACGTTTCTCCGCGGATCGCGGGCGCATCGCTGAGCGAACAATGGCGTCCTAGCGATGCGTTGTACGTCAACCTTGCGACGCGTTACGAAAACGATACCTACGATTTAGCGAACACGAATAACCCCGGGACCAACTTCTGGTTCGCTGCGGCGCAAAAAGAGTTTTGCGTTAATCCGGTGACGCGCCAGCCGATCTTCCAGCCGCAACCGCCGCAGTTCATCTACTTTTATACGCCCTTCGTGGGGATTCAAGTGCCCGGTCGATAGATCGACCGGAACGCCGGTCAAGACCGTGCATCCCAACGGCACGGACGGCATTTTGTTGACGAACAACTATCCGTCGTTTGTATTCCGTCGGCTATGGGCTGCCGCGCATTTCGACGACGTATAGCGATCAACCCGGACATCGGTGCTACGCGCGTCGGCCGGGCGTTACGCGCAACAGCCGCAAAACTACGAGATTCAATACGACACGCTGCAGCCGAACCTAGCATCGACGTTGCTCGGATTTATTCCGTTCGGGTACAGTTCGCCGTTGCATGAAGCGCAGCCGCAGTATTCCAACAACTACGACTTTTCGTTGGGAGCATCATTTTAAAGGTACCGACGTCGCGATCAAGCTCACGCCATTTTATCGGTGGGGTACCGACCAGCTCTACGAAACGCCGAACCTTCCCAGCCTTGGCGTATCGCCGTCGTTCAACGCGGGTACCTTGCGCGTGGACGGCCTCGAATTGCTGCTCACGAAAGGCGATTTTACCAAGAACGGATTCTCTGGAACGTTTTCCTACACATACACCAACGCTGCCGAGAAATGGAGCGACTACCTCAACAGCACCGTCGGCCCCGTTCGACGGCCTACGATCAAGACATCGAGGAGTTCAACGCGTTAACCAAAGGCGGGCGGCGGCGCGCCATGCTATAAGAATAAACGGCAAAGGAGCGCCCGATCCACGTGCCCCTCGAAATCGATTCTCAATCCGTATTATGGCATGGCGCCTCAGCCGATACTCGATCGCAACGGCTGGTACGCGCCCGGCCTCGACATTCCGTACATCTCGCCGAGTACGTTTGCCATGGTGCTGAACTATCGGCACGGACGCTTTGCGACACGCCGGCCTCTGCACTGCAAGAGGGAACGACGTATGGGACGCCGGCAGACGTGCAGGGTCTGATCCGCGCGCCTGCTTTGCCAATCAGGGCATCGCAAGGCATTCCGACAAACAACCGTTGAGGCGCGGATTATACCTCGTGCAGCCATGCGCTCACGAGCGACGGGACGAATCCGGGGCAACTCTACATTCCCAACCCGCAGACCGGCACGTTCGACAGCTTTTGGTGAGTTTCGTCAGCCGTGGCAGTTAAATCTCGGCTTACAGGCATCGTACGACTTCACGCCGCGCATCAGCGGTCGCGCGATGGTTACGAACTGCTTCAACCAATGTTTCGGCGGCTCCAGCGAACCGTGGTCGAAAGGCGTTTATGCGCCGAGCGGCGTCTATCTGTGGTTACACCTCGAATATTTTTTATAACGGCGGACACTACTACGAGGGTAGCAGCCCCAACGATCATCACCGCCAACGGCGTTCGCGAGAATCCGTACTTCGCGCAAACCTTCGCGCCGTCATACGGCGACCCGTTCTCCGGCAACTACCCGCTTGCGCTCTACATGTATTTCTCGGTGAATGTGAAGCTCTGACGCACGAGTTTTAACTGTGGTCTTTGGTTTTCTCTTTCTTCGCTTTCTCGTTGTCGTCGAGGTCTGGCCGGTTTCGACGTCGTCGCGAATCTTGTCGCCCCGGCTACCCATCGATTCGGCAACTTCTTTCTGCCGTTCGTGCTCCTCGTCGCCTCGTTTTGTCTGATCATAATGCCTCGGCCTTAGGCTCGGGCTGAGCCTGCGGCCTTCAATTCAACGTACGACAGCACGTCGGCATTCTTGCCGACGAAGCGCCGCAGCTCACGCATTGCGTTCGAGTTCGCGACGATCGGGCCGTCGCAGATCTCGAGGAAGTGGTCCAAACTTGCGACGGCATCGGACCAGAGCCGATCTTCCGAGCGGCCTGCGGCCCCATGGAAGGCGGCGGCCAGATTTTCAGTCGCGCGCGCGGCCGCGTACGTCGCGCGAAGCGTTGGTTTTTCGGGTTGGCGAGAAGCAACTGCGAGATATCGTCGCAGAGGCGGTCGCAAGCGATTTCGTATTCCATTTTTTGCGTTCTCCTATGTTGGTTTGCGCGCTAAGAGCAGCACGGTCGGCGTTACTAAGAGTGCGAGCACGCCGGTGATGAAAAAGGCGTCGTCGTACGCGAGCACGGCCGCCTGAGAGGCGACCATGCCAGCGAGCGCCTGCGGCGTCGCGTGCTGCAAGAACTGCGCGACCGGTAAGCGCGAAAGATTTACTTCTGCTGCGAGGATGGTTTGATGAAACTGTTCGCGCCGATCGACGAACGCGATGATGCCGCGCCGACGAGATCGAACCGCCGAGTTGGAAGCCAGTACGATGAACGATGCGGCTTTGGGCGCCACGTCCGGCGCGACCGAACGCATCACGGCTACCAACAGCGGCGAATAGACGCAAGCCGATCCCGCTCCGACCACCAGTAACGGAAGAACGAGCGTACCCGAGGTCGCTCTGCGTCGTTACGCTGCCGGCAAGCCAAAGCAATCCGACGCCCGCCACGGCGAGGCCGCCGGCGATCAGCCAGCGCAAATCGAAACGCCGAATGTTCGTCAGGCGTGCAATCGGCATCGTGAGCACCAATACCGGCAACGCGCGAATGCCGATCAAGAGACCCGCCAGCGTGCTCGTGAAGCCAAGATCTTCAATCGTAAACTGCGGCAAGAGCAACAATGCCGGGAATACGATGGCAGCGAGTCCGCCGGCAATCGCCAACGACGCACTGACGGCAGGCGCGCGCAGATGCGCAGATCCACGATCGGTTGTGCGACCCGCAACTCCCACCAGACGAACGCGGCGGTCGCGGTCACCGCGAGAAACGTGCAGAGTTGAATCAACTGGTTGGAAAACCAATCGTCGTGTTGCCCTTGATCGAGCACGTACTGCATGCAACTCACCGCGACGATCAGCAGCGCGATGCCAGTTACATCGACCGAGGCGCGTTGCGGCTTTGCGTTATCGCGCATGTAGCGCCACAACAGCACCACGGCGACGATGCCGGGAACCAGATTGACGTCGAAGACCCACGGCCAGGAAAAGTTGTCGATGAGAATGCCGCCCAGCGTCGGGCCGATCGACGGGCCGAGAATCGTGGCGACGGCGAAAATCGATTGGCGAGAGTCCCTAACTGATCGCTGGGAAACGTATCGCGCATAACGACTTGCGCGATCAGAGAGTAATCCGCCACCGAACGCACCCTGCACGATGCGAAACAGAATGAGCGCCGAAAGTGACGTTGCCATGCCGCACAGCAGCGATGCGAGCGGTAAAGCCCACGATAGATGCGAGAAAATAGTTCTTGCGTCCATAAAACGTAATTGCAGCCACGGACGCCAATCGGGAAACCAGCGTCGACGTTGACGACGTCCAGATCGACCGTTTGCAACAGTGGCCGCCATCATGACGCCGCTCCACGACCAAACCAGCGCCGCGCGCCGTACTCGACGAGCGACGACTGGGTAACCGCCGTCGGGCTCTCGGCGGAGCGCGGGCGGGAACAAGAGCGGTGGGGGATGATCCGCTCGTCAACCGTCATGTTGCGCCCGTAATTTCAATATGGTAAGAGGGGTTGCGTTCAGGATAGCATCTTGTGGGATGCTATGACTAGAACACACGTTATCCTAGCACTGGCACGGCCAGGCCAAAGGAGCGCCCCCTATGAACGTCACTGCCGTCGAGCGACGTCACGAACTGAGCGATTTTCTCCGCACGCGGCGAGCCAAGATCGTCCCGTCCGAT
Source organism: uncultured Solirubrobacteraceae bacterium (assembly GCA_963846205.1). Classification (GTDB taxonomy): domain Bacteria; phylum Actinomycetota; class Thermoleophilia; order Solirubrobacterales; family Solirubrobacteraceae; genus Palsa-744. Next base: position 4,921 of record CAWJVB010000011.1, read on the forward strand.
GTGGGGCTGGCCGAAGGTGCCCGCCGTCGCACGCCCGGGTTGCGGCGCGAAGAGGTCGCGCTGCTCGCCGGCATCGGCACGACCTGGTACACGCGGATCGAGCAAGGCCTGCCGATCAACGTCTCGGCCGACGTGCTCGCGGCCACTCGCGCGCGCTGCGCCTCACTTCGGAAGAGCGACGTCACCTGTAACCTGCTCGCCGGACTTCCGCTGACCGTTACGGCGCCGCAGGACGAACGCGTCAGCGAACTCGTTCTGCGCGTGCTCGACATCCTTCGAGCCGACACCGGCGTACGTTCGCGGACGACGCTGGGACGCGCTCGCGTATAATCACAGCGCCGATGCGCTTGCCGATTTTTCGAGTCAGACCGGTCTGCTGCCGCAACATCGTATGGCGTCTCTTCCGCGATGAAACGTCGCGGTGCCGCTACGGCGACCTGCAATGCATCATGCGTCGTTGCGTCGCGAGCTTTCGCACCGTCGCGGCAAAGTATCCCGACGATCCGGCGTTCGTCGAACTGATCTTCGGATTTGCGCGCCAACTCGCCTGAGTTCAACCAACTCTGGGCCGAGCACGACGTGTTAGGGGGCGACGGAAGGCTTAAAACACTTCCTGCATCCGGAACTGGGCGAGTTCTTCTTGGATTATACCGGCTTCGAGATTCCCGGCGATGGCGACATGCGTTTGGTCGTGATGACCGCGGAGCCCGGATCCGAAACTGAGCGGAAACTTCGGCTCTTAGCTCCAATGAGCAAGGTATGATTCGTTTGGGCGATCACGTCGTCGTACGCGGAGAAGATCGGGAAGCGATCGTTACGGCCGTACATCCCGACGCACAAGTTGAGGTCGAGTTCTTGGACGCCGCCGGCGGAGGGCCGCGCCGAAGACGGTATGCGGTTGAAGCTCTCGAGAAAGCCGACTCCGCCTAACCTCTACGCCTAGCCATGCAACGTCCATGATTGCCGATCGGCTTGCCGGCGTTTGCGTCGATAGCAGCGAGTCGCAGCTCGGATTACGTTATCGGCGGCTGGGGCCTTGGCGGAGTCACAACCTTCATGAGCGGGTTCCCCCTCAGCTTTGGTACAAACCAGAACCTCACCAACTCGTTCGGCGGCGGCTCACGACCGAACTATACTCCCGGATGTTCGAAGCAAATCGGCGGAGGAGCGGTTTCGAAACTGAACGAATGGTTCAACACCTCATGCTTCACTCAGCCGCCCGCGTTCACCTTCGGTAATGAGCCTAGAAACGATGCCAACTCTCGTAGTAGCGGATCGTGCGCGGGGTCGTGCCGACCAGGCGCGCGACGTCGCCGATCCGCAGGCTGGCCGCCTGCGGAGTGCGCGCCTCGCCCGTCGCTCGTGCGCTCATCAGCGCACGCCAAGCTTGCCGTTGCCGTTGCGCGAGCCGAGCGGCTGTGCAGGGACCCCGCTGCGCAGGGCGCCAGCGGCACCGTCGCCCTCTACGCCGAGCACGTCGAAGGCGGGGATCAGCGCCTCCTCGGCGATCGCCTCCTCCCACGGCTCGACGCCCGGCTTGGCGCGCTGCTCGGCGCTCACGTGCCGCGGGCGCAGCAGGCACACGAAGGTGCCGACCAGGGAGGTCGCGGCGAGCACCCACAGCGCGACGTGCATGTTGGAGATGAACGGCGCGAGCTTCTCGGCGGAGAGGCCCTTGGCGAGACCGGAGAAGACGGCGAACAGCGTCGCCTTGGGCACGGCCGAGGTGATGATCGCGAGCACGAAGGCGATCGACAGCACGGCGCCGGTGTTCTGAAGCAGCGTGCGCGCACCGGCGGCGATGCCGCGGCGATGGGCGGGGACGACGCCCATCATCGCGGCCGTGTTGGGGCTGTTGAACATGCCCGAGCCGACGCCGACCACGAGCAGCCACAGCCCGCTCTGCCAGTAGGCGGTGTGGACCCCCAGCGTGGTCATGCCGGCCAGGCCTGCGGCGCTGACGAGCATGCCGATCGCGGCCAGCGCGCGCGACCCGTGGCGGTCGGCGTAGATGCCTGCGATCGGCGAGGCGACGAGCATGCCGAGTGCCAGTGGGATCAGCCTGATGCCGGCTTCGATCGGCGAGTTGCCCTGCGCGCCCTGGTAGTAGAAGACGAACAGGAACATCAGCGCGAAGCGCGCCAGGCCGTTGATGAAGGAGGCGGCGCTGGCGGCGGCGAACAGGCGGTTCTTGAAGATGTCGAGGTCGAGCATCGGCGCGCGCGAGCGGCGCTCGATCGCCACCCACAGCGGCAGCAGCACCGCCGCGGCCATGAGCCCGCCGATCACGAGGCTGTCGTTCCAGCCGCTGATGCCGCCGCGCGAGACGCCGTACACGAGGCCGGTGAGGCCGAGCACGAAGGTGCTCGTGCCGAGCACGTCGTAGCCGCGCACGGTGTCCGGTTTGGAGAGCTCGCGCAGGATCAGCGCACCCCACGTTGCGCCGGCCAGCGCGAACGGGACGTTGAACCAGAACACCCAGTGCCAGGAGATCGAGACGAGCGCGCCGCCGAGCACGGGCCCGAGCACCAGTCCGATCGCGGCGACCATCGTGTTGGCGCCCATCGCTAGGCCGAGTTCCTCCTTGGGGAAGGCGTCGGTCACCAGCGCGGCGGCGTTGGCGAACAGGAACGCCGAGCCGATGCCCTGCAGGATCCGCCACAGGATCAGCTCGGTCGCGCCGCCTGAGAATCCCGCGCCGAGCGAGGCCAGCGCGAACAGCAGAAAGCCGCCGACGTATGCGCGCTTGCGACCGAACAGGTCGCTGAGGCGCCCGGCCATCAGCACGAGCACGGTGGCGGCGATCAGGTAGGCGAGAATGACCCACACGAGCGCGAGCAGGCTCGTGTGCAGCGAGCGCTCGAGGTCGGGCAGCGCGATGATCAGCGTGCCCGAGTTGGTGGCCGCGAGCAGCATGCCGAGGCTGGTGCACGACAGCGCCCACCACTTGTAGCTGGCATGCCCCGCCTCCACGCCGAAGCGCGAGCCGGATCGACCCTCCTGGTCCTTTCCTGTCGCTTGCGCTTTGCCCATCCGCGTCAACTCCTGTCGCTTCTCGCCTTGTCCAACCGACCGATCAATCTAACGTGAACGTAAAGATCACGATAGCACGCGCGCTGCTCGATCCGAACTCTCGCGGCGGGCGCCGATCGCGTCGAGTCGCCGGCTTCGGGGGCCTGCTAGAACGTTGGTATGAGCGAGCACAAGGTGGTCAAGAGCGACGAGCAGTGGCGCGAGGAGCTGACGCCGGCCCAGTACGACGTTCTGCGCAAGGCCGGCACCGAGCCGCCGTTCTCGGGCGAGTACGTCTACAACAAGGATTCGGGCGACTATCGCTGCGCGGCGTGCGGGGCGATGCTGTTCGACGCCGACACGAAGTTCGAGTCTGGCACCGGTTGGCCGAGCTTCACCGAGCCGGCGGTCGCGGAGGCAGTCGAGCTGCGTCCCGACAACAGCCTGTTCATGCGCCGCACCGAGGTCGTCTGCCGAACCTGCGGCGGGCATCTCGGCCACGTCTTCGACGACGGTCCGGGACCGGACGGACAGCGCTTCTGCATCAACTCGGCAGCATTGAAGTTCGACCCCGCGAGCGCCGCCGGCGATACGGCCGCAGCGGAGCAGTCCGCCAGCGCGTCTCCGCAGCCGCGCGATTCCGACGCACGCTAGTCTCGCGCGATGATCATGGAGGCGCGCGCCAAGCGCCTTGGTACGCCGCTGCAGTGGGGGCGGCGCGAGAAGATCGCAATCGCCTCGCTCGCGGCGATCGTGGTGCTCGCGCTGGTCGGGCTCGGCGTGTACGCGGCCACGAGCGGAGGGCCCAAGCGAACGGACTGTGTCGACGTGTCGTTCGCCAGCACGCTGGGGGGCGCTGAACTGAAGGGCTGCGGCCCGCGCGCACGGCGCATTTGCGCGTCGGGCTCGTTCCACTCGCTGCGCCAAGCGCTCGCGGAAGCCTGTCGGCGGGCCGGCTTCCCGTACGTCCCACCGAGCTGAGCGTCCGCGGCCGCCCGGGGAGGCGCCCGCCCGCGCCGCGGTGCCGTGGGCATCCACGGCGGCGCCGAGTGCATCTATACAGATGTCGAAACGCCCCCTTGAAGTGTTGGCCAGTGTGTCCCTATTCGTCTGCCAAGGCGGTCGTTTTCATGGTGGACTGCAATTGGCGTACCCCGCTCGCACGCGTGCAACCGGGGGGGTCACCAACCAAGTAGGAATGGAGGCACATGTCCTGGAACGCATACCCACACTGGCTCGTTTCGGGCGACAACGCGTGGCAGATGACCGCCGCGACGTTCGTCGGCCTGATGAGCCTTCCGGGCCTCGCGGTCCTGTACGGCGGCGTGATGCAGAAGCGCTGGTCCGTCAACAGCATGATGCTCACGTTCGTGGCGTTCTCGCTTGTCTTGATCGCGTGGATGGGGTGGGCATTCAAGATGGGCTTCGGCTCGCCGATCGGTCATGGTCACGGCTTCTTCGACAGTTTCTGGGGTAAGTCGGGGACGGTTCTATCTGCGGGCGCTGAGGAGGGCCAGGCGATCATCCCGTCTATCACCGAAGGCCCACCGTTCCACTTCCCGGAGGCGTCGCTCGTCTACTTCCAGTTCGTGTTCGCGGCGATCACCCCGATCCTGATGCTGGGGTCGGTGCTCGGGCGCATCAACTTCAAGGCCTGGATCCCGTTCGTGCTGCTGTGGATCACGTTTGTATACACAGTCAACGCGTTCCTGCTCTGGGGAGGCGGCTTCTTCGCGTTCCACGGTGCGCTGGATTACTCCGGTGGATACGTGATCCACCTGGCGGCCGGTATCTCCGGGTTCGTGGCGGCAGCCGTGATCGGCCCGAGATTGCAGCGAGATCGTGAGATCGACGCGCCGAACAACCTGTTGATGGTCGCGGTCGGGGCGGGGCTGCTATGGCTCGGCTGGAACGGCTTCAACGGCGGGGACTCCTACTACGCGGGTGCGAACGCGTCCGCGGCGGTCGTCAACACGAACCTGTGCACGGCGATAGCGATGATGGTATGGATCGGCTGGGACTACGCGTTCCGCGACAAGCCTTCGCTGCTCGGGTCGGTCAACGGGATGATCACGGGCCTCGTGGCGATCACACCAGCGGCCGGGTTCGTCAACGGCTGGGGGGCGGCCGCGATCGGGGTGATCGCGTCGACGATCGTGTGGATGTCGATCCGATTCCTCAGCCGAGCTCCGATCTTCCGAAGCGTGGACGACACGCTGGGGGTGATCTATACGCACGGAATAGCCGGGTTGACGGGGGGCCTGCTGGTCGGGATATTCGCCGAACCGCGAATCGTCGAGTACATCGGCGTCGGTGGCGCTTCGAACCTCCCGGGCAAACCCGGCCTCATCCACGGCAGCTGGACGCTGTTGCGCTGGCAGGCCGAGGCCGGCTTGTGGGTGATCGTGTTCAGCGGTGTGATGACGTTCGTGCTGCTGAAGATCGTGGGCATCTTCGTGTCGCTGCGACTCTCCGACGAGGAGCTGGAGATTGGCGATCACGCGATCCACGGCAACGAGGTGTACCCATCGGACGTTCCGACGCTCGGCGGTCCGCACGCGCCGCCGACGTGGCAGCCCAGCCCGTCGCCTTCGGGGGCGTAGGGCAGGGGGCCTGAAGTCCGAGGCGCGTCCCATCCCCGCGGACGCGCCTCGGCTCGGAGACGACGGATCGCGGCCCCGCTTCGGCGGGGTCGCGCCGTTTGAAGCGACGAGCCGTAACCGAGGGGCCCGACCGTGACCGCGGCGGACCGCGCCGCCCTAGGGCGAGACGAGGCAGTCGGCGAACTAGCTGGAGCTGGCGAGTCCGACCGGGCAGCTCACGCCGGTGCCGCCGAGACCGCAGTAGCCGTTGGGGTTCTTGGCGAGGTACTGCTGGTGGTAGTCCTCGGCGTAGTAGAACGGGCCGGCCTTGGCGATCTCGGTGGTGATCTCGCCGTGGCCCGCCTTTGTGAGTACTGCTTGGTAGGCCTCGCGCGAAGCCTCGGCGGCGACGCGCTGTGCCTCGTCGTTCCACAGGATCGCCGAGCGGTACTGCGTGCCGACGTCGTTGCCCTGGCGCATGCCCTGGGTGGGGTCGTGGCCCTCCCAGAACAGCTTGAGCATGTCCTCGTAGCTCGACCTGCTCGACGTGAAAGGCGACGAGCACCGCCTCGGTGTGGCCGGTGCGCCCGCTGCATACCTCCTCGTATGTCGGGTTCGGCGTGAAGCCACCCGCGTAGCCGACGGCGGTCGTATACACGCCGGGCGTTTCCCAGAAGATCTTCTCGGCTCCCCAGAAACAACCCATGCCGAAGATCGCCGTCTCGACGCCCTCTGGGAACGGGCCCTTGAGCGGAGTGCCAAGCACCTCGTGCCGCTCGGGCACCGGCATCTCGCTGTCGCGGCCGGGCAGGGCCGAGTCGTCGTCGACCATGCTCGTGTGTTTGCGCGCGAAGAGCATTCCCTCAGGCTAGCCTACGGGCGCCTAATCATCCGTGCCCTGCTCCGTGCTGCGTGGGGCGTAGCGATGGTGGAGCATCAGCGCATTGCCTTCCGGGTCGGAGAAGAACGCCATGTGGCAGACGCCCGTATCGAGCGTGTCGCCGCGGAAGCTGACGCCGCGGCCTTCGAGCGTCGTGCGCGCCTGCTCGACGTCGTCGACGTGCAGCGCGATCTCGTGGCGCATCGCGTGGTGCTCGAGGCCCATCGCCTCTGCGTCGATCACGCTGAGCGTCAGGTTGCCGGTCTCGAACTCGGCGAAGTTGCGCTCGGGCATGTACACCGATCGATGCAGCCCGAGCGTGTCGCCGTAGAACTCGGCTGATGCGCGCACGTCGTGCGTAGGCACGGCGACGAAGTCGACGCCGCTGATCAATTGCTCTGTCGTTTGCTCGGGGCTCATTCGCCGGACTCCTTGTCGGTGGTTTGCGCTGGCGGCGCTTCAGCGAGGCTGCATGCTCATCGACAGGCGCGTGTGGAAGCGGTTGCTGGGCACGCCTTGAGTATCCCACCAGGTACAAAGCGCGCATGCACGCGCGGACGAGCTCAGCGCGGTTAGGATCGCCGCCATGAGCGGTCAGCCGGTCGTGCGCTACGAGGTCGACGATCGGATCGCGCGGATAACGCTGAATCGCCCGGAGCGCGGCAACGGCATCACGCGAGCGCTCGTCGAAGGGCTCGTCGAGAGCGTGCAGCGGGCGGACCTCGATCCGACAGTGCACGTGCTGGTGCTGTCGGGCGCGGGGCCGGGCTTCTGCGGTGGCTACGACCTCGTCGAGAGCGCTGAGGGCATGGGAGAGCGGGCGAGCGAGGACGCGAGCGGCGGGGGGGCGGGGGAGGTGCCGGGCGGGCGAGGCAAGGCGCCGGAGGGCTCGCCGCTCGACCCGGCGGTGATGGCAGCCAACCACGACCCGCGCGGAACCTGGGACCCGATGGTCGACTACGCGATGATGAGCCGCAACGTGCAGGGCTTCATGAGCCTCTTCACGTGCGGCAAGCCGGTCGTCTGCAAGGTGCACGGCTTCTGCGTCGCCGGTGGCACCGACATGGCGCTGTGCTCGGATCTGCTCGTGATCGCCGAGGACGCGAAGATCGGCTATCCGCCGGCGCGCGTGTGGGGTTCGCCGACAACCGCCCTGTGGGCACATCGAGTCGGGGCGCAGCGTGCCAAGCGCCTGCTGTTCACCGGCGACTCGCTGTCGGGGCGTGAGGCGGTCGAGTGGGGCCTCGCGATCGAGGCGCCGCCGCCCGAGCGGCTGGACGAGCGCACGGAGATCCTGGTGCAGCGGATCGCGCGCATGCCGCTCAACCAGCTGATGATGATGAAGCTGCTCGTCAATCAGACGCTTTACTCGCAGGGCCTGCACGCGAGCCAGGTGCTCGGGACGGTGTTCGACGGCGTCGCTCGTCATACCGCCGAGGGCTATGCCTTCCAGCAGCGCGCGGCCAGCAGGGATTTCGCGAGGCCGTGCGCGAGCGCGACGATCCGTTCGGCGATACCGGCCGCTCGACGTTCAAGGGCTAGCGCGTGGGCCCAGGAAGGGCGTCCGTCGTCCAAGGCGGACGGGCGCATGGACGCGACCCCGTCGCGGGGCTAGAATGACGCGCTCGCGCGGATGTAGCTCAGCTGGCTAGAGCGTCGCCTTGCCATGGCGAAGGTCGAGGGTTCGAATCCCTTCATCCGCTTTCGACTCTGCCAGGCGCTGGCGCCCGTCGGCCGAATGCTCAGGACGTGACAGAAGCGTGGCTGTCGTCCGCTTGCCACTCGCGCAGGAACCCGTCGACGGAGTCGACTGCTAGTGGTCGTGCGAACAGGAAGCCCTGGCCGCTGTCGCAGCGCTCCTCGCGCAGCAGCAACAGCTCTCGCTCCTGCTCGATTCCCTCTGCGAGCGTCTCGATCGACAGCGCCTTGCCGAGCTGCACGAGCGTGCGCATCAGCGTCTCGCCCTCGGGGTTGTCGGTCAGCTGTGCGATGAACGAGCGGTCGATCTTCAGGGAGTCGACCGGGAACCGCTGCAGGTGCGCGAGCGATGAGTAGCCGGTGCCGAAGTCGTCGATCGCGATGTGCACGCCCAGCTGCTTGATCGCGCGCGAGCCGACGCGCGGTCTCCTCGACGTTGCGCATCAGCGCGGTCTCGGTGATCTCGAGCGTGAGCGCGTTCGGTTCGAGGTCGCTGTCGGCGAGCGTCGAGCTGACCTGCTCGAGCAGGTCGTCGGTGTCGAGCTGACGCGCGGAGACGTTCACGGCGACGCCGATGTCGTGTCCCTGTTGGCGCCAGCGCGCGCCCTGGCGGCACGCTTGCTGCAGGACCCACAGGCCGATCTCGTTGACCATCCCGGTCTCCTCGAGCAACGGGATGAAATCGCCGGGCGCGACGACACCGCGAGTGGGGTGGCGCCAGCGGATCAACGCCTCCATGCCCTTCGGGTGCATGTCGCGCAGGTCGAACGTGGGCTGGTAGACGAGGAAGAACTCGTCCTTGCGCAGCGCCTCGCGCAGATCCATCTCGAGCTCCATCTGCCCCAGCGCCGCGTCCTGCATGCTCGACTCGAACATCACGAAGCGGTTCTTGCCATCCCACTTGGCGCGATACATCGCCGTGTTGGCGTCGCGCAGGAGCTCCTCGACGCTTCCGCGGGGACCCGTCGCGATGCCGATGCTCGCGTTCACCGTCAGCGTCGTCTCGCCGGTCCTGAACGGCTCCTTCATAGCTTCGAGCAGTCGCGCGGCGATCAGGTCGGGTCCGCCCGCTAGCGATAGGTCGTCGGCGATCACGACGAACTCGTCGCCCCCCACCCGTGCGAGTCCGTCCGAGCCGCGCAGCACCCCGTCGAACCTGCGCGTCACCGCCTGCAGGATCTCGTCGCCGACCTGATGCCCGAGCGAGTCGTTGATGCCCTTGAAGTTGTCGAGGTTGATCGCCAGGGCTGCGACGGGGTTCTGATGGCGGCGCGAGCGCACCACCATCTGCTGGCCGCGGTCCAGTATCAACGTCCGGTTGGGAAGCCCGGTGAGGGGGTCGTGCGTGGCCATGAACACGAGCTCCTCCTGGCGCCGCTCGAGCTCCTCGTCGGTGCGTTGGCGCTCGGACTCGAACACCTCGCACATCTTCACGAGCGTGACATCGAGCGTGATCTGCAGCAGCATGCGCGCCTGCGCGAGCACCTCGTGGCTGATCTCGAGCTGGCGTGCGCTGTCGCGCAGCACCGTGTCCGCCGAGTCGCGCCAGAACAGGCAGCGCTTCGTGATCTCGTGCAGCGGCGCCGCGCGCTGGGCGGCCAGCTCACCGAACAGCTGCCACGCTTCGCGCCCCGCGTCGCGCCCGTCCTCGGGGCTGCCCCCGGACATCCAGTTCGCGACGGCGATCGTGGCGATCGTGCAGATGCGCTCGAAGCTCGCGCGCACGAAGGCATGCCCGAGATCGGCCCCCGAGTCGGCGGCTCGCGCGATCGCCTGCACGCGCACCTCGTCGCATCGTCCCTGCAGCGCTTCGCCGAGTTGACGCAGCTCCTCGGCGATGTGCGGCGCGCTGGTCGCAGGCCCTGTGCTGGTGCTCGCTGCGTCGCCTGCTTGGACACTATCGCTGGCGCGGCGCCGTCGTGCGCGTGTCTGCTGGGCGCGTGGCTTGGCAGGAGGAGACGCCATTGTCTTAGCGCGTCGGCCCGCAGGCGGGCCAACTTGAGCGCGCGTCAGGCGGATAGGCGACTCTCGTTTGCCGCCATGCGCCCTATCGGGCGGCGTCGTTGCCTGCGACTAGGCCGGGCGATCGGCCAGGGCCAGGGCTCCCCGCTCGCCATCCTCGACCGCGCGCACGGCGGGCACGATCTCGCTCGTGACGAGGCCGTGCTCGGAGGTCAGCTGATCGACGATCCGGAAGGCGTTTGCGATGCGAGCTGGAGTGTCGATCGTGACCGTCATGACGGGAACGTGGCGACGCACCTGCAGCAGCTTGTCGCCGTGTGGCTGGTGCGCGCCGTGGAAGCCCCAGATTGCGTTTAGGCATGTGACGCCGGCGCTGTCCGAGCGGCGCAGGCGTCGCACGAGCTCCAGGTGCAGCGGCTGGCGGTCATGACGCGCGCCGTAGGAGCTGTACACGACCAGCTTCTGCCACAACGGCCTACCTTGCCGATCGGCGCTCGCCGGCTCGTGTGGCCTCGCAATCAGCTCGCCGTCCCGCTTGCACACACGCGCGCGCTCGAGCGCGATCAACGGCTCCTGCAGTGTCTGGCGCAGCGCGCGCACGGCCGCCGCGGCGCGATCGCGCGACCCCACCGCCACGACCATCACGGGAACGTCCGCGTTGCGCGAGAAGAAGCGCGCGCGAGCCCGTCGACCGTGGCGCAGCCCGTCGACGCCGAGCAGCACGCTCGCCCCGTCCAGGCCGTGCCGCTGCAACAGCTCGCAGACCGCGACGAACGCCGGCACGTTCCCAACGCGTTCGCGCCTGCCCAGGTAGACGGTCAGCTTCACCGCCTCCTCGCGTGGTCCGCTCGGCACGAGTTGGTTGTCTTCCTCGCCCGCCAGGCGAGCGCGTTCCAGCGTCACGAGCCCGCGGCGCTTGACCTCGAGCACGCGCTCGAGCAGCGCCTCGATCGCGCACAGGCGAGTCGAGGGCAATCGAGACGACCGGCAGATCCTCCGACAGTGACAGCAGCCTGTCGGTGTGCAGGCGGTGTGCAGCCCCGAAGCCCTCGGCACCCCGCAGCAGCACGCTCGCGCGCACGCCGTACTCGGCATACAGGTCGACGAGCGCGTCGGCGAGCAGTCGCCGCGGCGTGCGGTCGCGCTCGCCGAAATACGTCGTCAGCTGCACGCACTCTCCGCTCATATGTGTGCTCCGATGCTTCGCCCGAGGACCGCAGCGCCAACGCCGATCAGCAAGCTGAGCAGCACGTTGAGCGATCGCCGCTGACGATCTCGCGTCCTCCGCGAGTCGCTGGGTCTCCAGTGCCCAGGTGGAGAACGTGGTGTAGGAGCCGAGCGTGGCGGTGCCCGCGAGCACGAGCGCGCTGCCACTGACGGCGAGGCCGACGAGCAGACCGAGCAGCAGCGAGCCGCTGGCGTTGACCGCCAGCGTTCCCACCGGCAACTCGCCGCCGACACGCTCCGAGACGAGCGAGTCGAGCAGGAAGCGCGCGCCCGCACCGACGCCGCCGAGCAGCGCGACGCCGAGCCACGTCCACGTGCTCACGCGATCACCCGCACGCCGCGTACCAGCGCCGTACCCGCGCAGATCGCCAGGTATCCGGCGAGCACGCTGCACAGCGCGTAGGAGACGGCCAGCCCCCAGCGGTGGTGGTCGACCATCTGAACGACCTCGATCTGCATCGTCGAGAACGTCGTGTATGCGCCGCAGAAGCCAGTGGCGAGCAGCGGACGACGATACGTCGACTGCGGCAGGCGCTCCTGCAGCCGCGTGGCGACGTAGGCGAGGATGAACGAGCCGCTGACATTGATCGCAAACGTGGCCCACGGCCAGTCGGCTGGCGGTGAGGAGAACGTTTGGCCGAGCCACACGCGCAGCAGCGAGCCGGCCGCGCCGCCGATGAAGATCGCGGCGATCTCACGTCGATCCAGCTGCGGCACAGTGCTCGGGGCTCCTCTCGCGGGGACGGAAGCAAACTTCGCGAAAGGGGCCATCAGCCCTTGTCGTGGGCGGTTCGGAGCGCGCCGTCGGGCGGGCTCGCGTCAGGGCTCCATCTGACTCGGGACACGGTAGCGTACGGCCGCGCCGCCCAGCGGGTCGCAAGGCACGTACCGGCCGCCCTCGCCGCGCGCGAGCAGCCCGCGCAGTTCCAGCTCCGCGAGCGCCTGCAGCACGGCTCCGGCCCGGCCTGCCGGACTCGACGAGCTTGCCGGCGTGTCGATGCCTGCTCCCACCAACTCGAGGACGCTGCGCAGGCGCGGGTGCAGCCGCTCCGGCGCGACGCTCATCACACCCACAGCGCGCGTCGGCTCCATACAGCGCGTCGAGCACGTCGGATGTCCCAGTGATCAGGGTCGCTCCTTCGGCGAGCAGAGCGTGGCATCCGCGCGAGGCGCGCGATGTGATGCGTCCCGGCAGGGCTGCTACCCCTCGCCCCATCGCCAGCGCGGCGCGAGCGCCCGGCGAGCTCGTGCGCAGTGTCTTCGGCCTCGACCACGACGCTCAGCTGTGCGAGTCCGGCGACGATGCGCTTGGCGGCGGTCGTCGTCCATCGCCGCGAAGGCGTGCCGCATGGGAGCTCGCTGACGGCCGCGCCCACCGCTCGGATCGCTCTCAGCAGCTCGCGCGTGGCGGTCGGCTGTGCGACGTCGAGGCCGCCGGCAAGACCGCCAGCGGGGCCCCGCCACCCTCGAGCGTGCCCGCGTGCACGGCTCGGCCGATTCCCTCTGCGATCTCGCCCGTGACGGTCACCCCGCAGGCGGCCAGGCCGCGCGCGAGGGCGCCCGCCATCTGCAGCCCGTAGTCGGTCGCCCTGTGCGTTCCGACGATCGCGACTACGGGGCGCCCCAGCGACTCCGACAGACACGCCGGATCGCCCGTCGCGAACAGAGCCGCGGGCATCCGATCTCCGCGCAGCCCTCGCGGGTAGCGCGGGTCGTGCCTACAGATCTCGTATACACCGGTGGCTCGCGGCAGCTCGCTGGCGCGGAATCGCTCGTAGCGCTCCAGCAGCTCGCAGTGCCTACGTCCAGCGAGCGCCTTCAGCAACACCTGGTCTTCGAGCGTCAGCACCTCGAACAGGCGACGGCTCTCGCGACAGCTGCAGTCGAGCACGCAGCTAAGCTCGCGCAGCAGCCAGCTGCGACGCAGGCACTCCGCGCACGCGTGGTGACACCGATCGTCCGTCGAGCGCTCGCTCACGCCGCTCGGATCCCGACCAGGCCCGCGTCTCCGCGCAGCGCGATCGCCGCGCCCAGGTCGCGTGCGCGCACGCGCTCGCTGGCGCCCAGATCGGCGATCGTGCGGGCCACGCGCAGCACGCGGACCTGTCCGCGTGCGCTCAACATGCCGCGCTCACGCGCGCTGCGCAGCATCGCCTCGCCGCGCGTCGTCGAGCTCGGTGTGCCGGACCAGCAGGCGCGCGTCGAGCTGTGCGTTGACGACCAGTCCCTCCTCGCGAAGGCGGGCGACCTGGCGCTCGCGCGCCGCGCTCACGAGCGCGAGCGCGCGGCGCGAGTTGGTCAGCGCAGGTGCGCTCGGGTCCGCTCCAGCTTCGTAGTCGAGCTGGGCGAGCAGGTCGATGCGGTCGAGCAGCGGTCCGCTCAGTCGTCGGCTGTGGCGAGCGAGCTCTGCCTCGCTGCAACGGCAACGCTCGCCGACCCCGGCAAAGCCGCAGGGACAGGGATTGGTCGCCGCCAGCAGCATGAAGCGCGCCGGATATATCGTCGAACGCTGAGCCCTGACGATCGCCAGTCGTCCCTCCTCCAGCGGCTGGCGCAGCGCCTCCAGCACAGGGCGCGCGAACTCCGACAGCTCGTCCAGGAACAGAACGCCGTTGTGCGCCAGCACAACCTCTCCGACGGAGCTGCGTTGCGCTCCACCGATCAGCCCTGCTGTCGTGATCGAGTGATGCGGCGCTCGCAAGGGTCGCTCGGCGACCAGTTCACCCGCGCGTCTTCCCGCGATGCTGTGTATGCGCGTCACCTCGATCGCCTCCGCGCGGCTGAGCGGCGGCAGGATCGAGGCGATCCGCTGCGCGAGCATCGTCTTGCCGGTTCCCGGCGGCCCGCTCAGCAGACAGTTGTGACCGCCCGCCGCCGCTATCACCAGCGCGCGCACGGCATGATGCTGCCCGCGCACCTCGCACAGGTCCGGCGCGGAGCCCTTGCGGGACTCGCTGCGGTTGGGGGCGGGCGGCGGCACGGCATCGGCGGCGCCCCCGCTCAGGACGCGCACGGCGCTCGCCAGGCGCTCGGCCACCGCCACCTCGATGTCCTCGATCAACCGCGCCTCGTGGGCGCCGGCTCCGGCCAGGACGAGCCGGCCGAGTCCCGCCTCGCTTGTCGCCTGGGCGACCGCCAGCGTTCCGTGGCAGGCGCGTAGCCGCCCGTCCAGGCCGAGCTCACCGAACAGCACGTGACCGTCGAGACGCTCGCGAGGCAGTTGCCCACTCGCCGCGAGCACCGCGCAAGCGATCGCGAGATCGAGCGCGGCGCCTGCCTTCGGTAGATCCGCGGGAGCGAGGCTGGCCGTGATGCGGCGGCCGGGAAACTCGTAACCGGAGTTGAGGATCGCCGTGCGCACGCGTTCGCGCGCCTCGCGCACGGCTGCGTCTGCGAGCCCGACGATCGTGAACGCCGGCAGGCCCGAGCGCACGTCCACCTCGACCGAGACATGGCGTGCTCGCAGGCCGTCGATCGTGAATGTGTGCGCTCGCGCCAGCATCGCGTGTCCGCTTCTCCTCGTCGCTATTGGTCGGAGAGAGGCAAGCTAGAGCGGCCTTGGGATGGGATCCGCGATCGAGCCGGCGGACGCGACCACGCCTCGCTATCGGACTGGAAACGGCGTAGGAGCCCTCCGCGCCGGTACGCGGCGATGCTCATGTAGGGTTTCGCGAGCATGGCCGATGCACCCCAACCGATCACCGGCCGTTGTCTGTGTGGCGGCGTGACCTACAGCGTCGACGCGCCGCCGGTTTGGCAGGGGGCGTGCTACTGCACGAACTGTCAGCGCCAGACCGCGACAGCGTTCTCGGTGGTCATAGGCGTGCCCAGCAAGGCGCTCACGGTCGAGGGGAGCACGCTGGCCTCGCTCAAAACCGTCAGCGAGGGCTACGAGAGCACAACGGAGCGTCGGTTCTGCTCGGCCTGTGGGTCGCCGATATTCAGCACTGTCGAGTCGATGCCGGATCTGGCGTTCCTGAAGGCGGGGACGATCGAGGACACGTCCTGGATCGAACCGACGGTCGAGATCTGGACGCGCTCGGCGCAGCCGTGGGCGCCGCACTTCGAGAACGCCGTCCGCTTCGAGACCATTCCCGCCTAGACCCTCTGCGCGCGGGGGGCTATGGGCGCGGCGAAACCGCGCGGCCACCGAGCTTCACGTTCGGCGACGCCGCGATCCCGCCGCGCGGCTCCTCGATGGCTACATGCCGTCCGGGTGACGTACGACGTAGCCGCTGGTGGAGCCGACGGAGTCGGCCCAGCGCGTGCCGGTCTCCTGCTGGGCGATCGTGTCGAAGCGTTTGCCGTCGATCACCATGAACGCGTGTTCGGCGTTGGCGTAGATCGTGATGTACTTGCCCGGCCCCGCTTCGCCATAGGACTCGAATTCGGAGGAGTCCTCGGGCGAGCTCAACAGGCCGCCGCCATGCAGCGCGTAGGAGACCGAGCCCGAGCAGTCGTAGCCAGCTGACTGGAACGAGCCGTGGCCGCCGCCGTACACGTACGGGCGCGTCGCGATTTCGTCGCCCGCCGCGATCACGCGCGCGACGACGCCCGAGCCTTCGCCGGTCGAGCTCGTCGCGTCACCGGCCGAGCTGGTCGTGTCGCTGACGTCCATCGCCGTGCCGTCCGAGGAGCCCGACCGACGAGCTCGAGTGCACGAGCGACGAGGGCGGCGGGTTCAGCGTGGGCGCGCCGCTTACGCCGAGCGCGGCCCATGTCGAGGGCCCGACGACGCCGTCGACGGTCAGCCCGTGGCGCGCCTGCAGGCGACGCACGGCCGCCTCGGTGTCGGGACCGAAGTCGCCGTCGGTTTCGAGGTGCAGCGCGGCCTGCAGGCGCGAGACTTCGTTGCCGGCGGGCGCTTCGCCGCTCGCTGCGGGCCTTCCGTGTCGGCGACCGTCGCGGTGCTTGACCCGTGCCTGTGTGGGCAGGAAGTGCGGAGGCGGGCGGTGTCAGCGTTTCCTCGCCGCTGACCCCGAGCGCGCTCCACGTCGCCGGTCCGACGATCCCGTCGACGTGAGGCCGTGGCGTGCCTGCAGGCGGCGCACGGCGGCCTCCGTCTCGAGGCCCGAAGTCGCCGTCGGTGCTCAGGCGCAGCGCGTACTGCAGGCGAGAGACGGCGTTGCCGCTGGAGCCTTCTTCGGATCGAGCTGATGTCGACGGCGTCGCTGCGTACGCCGGCCGTCGACGCGCGCGACGGATGCGCGCCTCCGCGCAGCGCGGCGCTCGTCTCCGGTCCGACGATCCCGTCCACAGCCAGGCCCCTGCTGGCCTGGAAGCTGCGCACCGCTTGTTCGGTTTCAGGCCCGTAGATGCCGTCGACGGCGATGCCCAGCGCCTGCTGCACGAGTTCGACCTGGCGGCCCTGGCTTTCGGAGCTGATCGTGATGCTGTGTTCGGTCGTCGTCGTGGGTTCCGGGCTCGCCGCGACGGCCGTGCCGCCATCGGCGAGGCTCGCCGTCGGACCGACGGTCAGCGCCGCAAGCGCGCCCAGCGACAGCCGTTTGGCGCGTGAGCCGGCGGGCACGAAGCGCAGCTCGGCCGCGCGGCGTCGCGCGCGAGAGCGTCCTAGCGACAGCTCCCACGGTTCCGTCGCGGCGAGGTCGCGACGCTCGCGACGATCCGCGAGCAGTGCTCCCAGGCCGAACGGGTCGAGCCCGTCGCGAGCGGCGACGGCGTGGGCGCGAGCGGCCGCTGTGCCGCTGCGGCGGTTGCGTGCGCTGCGTGCCCGCTCACGGCGCGCGCGCGAGCGCTCCAGCGAGGCGTCCCAGGGGTCGACGACAGCAAGATCACGTGGGAATCCCGACATGCAAAGGCGTCCTTTCTCACATTGCTTGGCGCCTACGGGGTTAGCTGTCGGGCTCGCGTAACTTCTACGCTACGCCACAGTTGTGGCGATTCGCCCCCGCGGCCTGAGCTGCATTGGGTCCCCCGCTCCGTCGACCCCTTGGGGCCAGGACTCGGCACGAACGCGCTGCAAACTAGCATGTTTTCCTGCAAGATGCATCGCATGGGGAGGTTTGCACAGGTTCTTGCCGACGAGCCCCAGCCCGCGGGCCCTCGGCGGGCGCCAACAGCGCGCGGCACGCGTGCGCCGCTGATAACTTCGGACGCACGATGCGCACGGGATGGCCTCAATCTGCGCACTGCTGCTGTCGCTGGTCGCGCTCGTCGTGATCGCGGGCGTCGTCGCGCTCGCGACGAGCGGCGGCTCGTCGAAGTCGAAGGCGAGCGCCGGCCAAGAACTCGCCCGCGAGCGCCTACAAGGCCGAAGCCGTGCTCTCGCCGGTGACGCACAGCGCCGCCGATCGCGCTGCGCAACTACCTCGGCCAGCCGGTCAACATCGACTCCTACCGCGGCAAGGCGGTGCTGGTCACGTTCCTCTACACCAACTGCCCGGACATCTGCCCGCTGATCACCTCGAACCTGCGCGTCGCCAGAACCTGATGGGACCGAAGGTCGCCTCCAAAGTGCAGATCATCGCCGTGTCGGTCGACCCCAAAGGCGACACGCCGAAAGCTGTCGCGGCCTTCCTGGCGCGTCACGAGATGACCGGGCGTATGCAGTACCTGATCGGCTCGGCGCCCGAACTCGCGCGCGTGTGGAAGGCATGGGGGGTGGGGTCCGAACGAGGACGCGCAGCAGCCCCAGTTCGTCAACCACACGGGCCTGATCTACGGCATCAGCGCGTCGGGCAAGCGCACG
Organism: uncultured Solirubrobacteraceae bacterium; assembly: GCA_963846205.1. GTDB lineage: Bacteria > Actinomycetota > Thermoleophilia > Solirubrobacterales > Solirubrobacteraceae > Palsa-744. The sequence continues at coordinate 22,991 of CAWJVB010000011.1, forward strand.
ACGCTGTACTCGCCGAGCTTCAGGCCGGCCGACATCGCGCACGACGTTCCCCTGCTCGCCGCCAGCTGAGCGGCGCGGTCTGATGGGGCGCCGACGCATGCTGCTGACATCGACGGCGCTCGCGATCGCGCTGGCGGCGCTGATCGTGTTCGGGCTGCGCTCGAGCGGCTCGGGACCGGCGGGGCGGCGCGCGCCGGCGCTGCCGGGCGAACGCCTGCGGGGACGCCCGTGACGCTCGATGACCTGCTGTCCTCGGCGCACGGGCGAGCGACGCTGATCACCTTCTGGGCGAGCTGGTGCGGCCCCTGCGCCAAGGAGGCGCCGGCGCTCGAGCGGTTCGCGACGCAGCGCCGCCGGTCGCGGGCGGATCGTCGCGGTCGACTGGAGCGACGCGCTGTCCGGCGCGCGGTCTTTCATCTCCACGCACAGATGGACGTTTCCCGTGCTGCGCGACGCGGAAGGGACGGTCGGCAACGACTACCGCCTGACCGTGCTGCCGACCACGTTCGTGCTCGACGCCTCCGGTCGCATCCGCTCGGTGTTGCGCGGCCCGCAGAGCACGAGCACGCTCGCGCGTGCGATGGCGAGCGTCAGCCAGCAGTAAGGGTCCGCCGCGCTCGCGCACACGCGGGCTGGGCGTGCCGGCTCACGGCGGTGTGCGCGCTGGCGGGCGGGCTGTACTGGCTTGCGCCGGCAACCTCGGTCGGCCGCCGCACCGCCGTCCGCCACAACGCCGTCCGCCACACCGCCGCCGGCCGCAGCACCGCCGGCTTCCACACCCCGTCAGCGCCGCCGGCTGCAACGCCCCCGCCGCCCGCGGCACCAGCGCCGGCGCCGGCACCGACGCAGCTGCCGCTGGCGCCCTATCCGTCACCGGCGCGCCTGCGCGCGGCCAAGCGGTTCTTGGCTGCACGCGCGGGGCGCAAGGCGTTCGCGGTGATCGACGACGAGGGCCGTCTGGAGGGCTACCACGTGCACAGCCGCTTTCACTCGGCGAGCGTGGTCAAGTCGATGCTGCTGGTGGCCTACCTACGCTGGCTGGCGCGAGCGCATCGCGGGCTCGACGAGCGACAGCCGTGGACTGCTGTATCCGATGATCCACTCCTCTGACAACGACGCGGCATCGGCCGTCCTGGCGATCGTCGGCGAGCGGGCGCTGAATCGCGTGGCGCGCGACGCGCACATGGTCGACTACGAGCCGGGCGGCGGCACGTGGGGGTTCACGGAGGTCTCCGGCGCCGATCTGGCCAGCTTCTTTCGCTACCAGGACGCGATTGATCCCACCTCGTTTCGTGGCATATGCACGGTGGCTGCTGTCGACGATCGAAGGCAGCGAGAGCTGGGGCATTCCGGCTGTGGCGCGTCCGGAGTTTCGCGTCTACTTCAAGGGCGGCTGGCTGCCCGAAGTCGAAGGGCTCGTAAACCAGGCCGCGCGGCTGGAGCGTCCGGGGATCAGGTTCTCGCTGGCGGTGCTGAGCACGCACGACCCGTCGATGCTGTACGGCGAGCAGACGATCGCGGGCGTGACGGCGCGTCTGACTTCGGGCCGGGCGCGCTGACGGCGCGCGCGAGCGCTTCTCTAGGCTGTCGGCATGTGCAGAAACATCCGACAGCTTCATAACTTCGAGCCACCCGCCACCGGCGAGGAGGTCCACGACGCCGCTTTGCAGTACGTGCGCAAGATCAGCGGCGCGAGCAAAGCCCTCGCAGGCCAACGCGGAGGTCTTCGAGCGCGCGGTCGAGGAGGTTGCCCTGGCCACGCGACGACTGCTCGACGGCCTCGTCTCCTCGGCGCCGGCCGAAGGACCGCGAGGTCGAGGCGGCCAAGCGGCGGGCGCGAGCCGCCGAGCGCTTCGCGGCCTGAGCTCGCCGGGCGCACGGGTCGCGCCGCGCGATCGGCTCCTGGCGCGCAGAGGCGGGCGACGCGGCCGTTCGCGCGTAGCCGATTCAGCGGCAAGAGCTGGCGGATCGCCTCGACGGCCTGCGGCTCGGCGGGTAGGTCGGCGAGCGTCGCCGCGACCTCGGCTGCGGTGGCGATCGTCGTCCCCGGCGTCTCGCGCAGCCAGCGCGTGAGCCACCTGCAGGCCCAAACGTCGTAGTCCGTGCCCTGGGCGGCGACGAGCGCGACCAGCCCGAGCGCGAGGTCGAGCCCGATCGGCCGGCGCTCGCGCGCGATGTCCTTGGCGATGCCGATCGCGATGTCCAGTTCGCGGCGCTCGATCGCGGTGCGAAGCTCGCGAACCGGGCGGTATGGGCCGACTCCCATCATGCGAACGTATGTTCGCATGACTGTCAACCCCGGCTGTCGCCGCTCAGATGCCGATCCCGCGGCGCACGTGCGAGCGGATCGCGACCCTGTACAGGACGTCCGCGAGCAGCGCGACGAGCGTCACCTGGCGCACGTGCATCGTCGCCACGGCGCGATGTGCGCGCGTCGGCGGCGTTGCCCGGCGCGGCCAACGCGGCGCCGCCGAGCGTGCTTTCCCCATCGTCATCCCTGACTCCCCATTCCTCGCCCGGCGTCGCAGCCCGGCATCCGTTTCTCCCGTCCCGCAGTGTAGATCGCGCCGGCGCGCTGTCAAGCGCTGCGCGCACGCGTGCGCCGCCTCTGCGGCCGGTTTGTGCCCCTTTGCCGCGGTAGGCTGCAAGCATGAAGACCCGGCGCAAGGCCACGCCATTGACAGGCGCGGATCGCGTCACGGTGGCGGTTGGAGCCCTGTCTCTGGTGGGCGGTGTGCTGGTCCTCGCTCTGGCGAGCGGATTCGGGGCGATGATCGCCGGCATCGCGCTGCTCGGCCTGGCCGGCGTCGCGTTCGTGTCGCTTGCGTTTCTGCTCGTCGGTGAGAGCGAAGATCGCGACCGCGAAGAGCCGGCTTGAACGCCCGAGGAGCAGACCGAACGCGACGATCCGGGCGAGGCAGGATCCGCAGGTGGCTCGCGACGAGGAGATGACCGACAGGCTGCGCTCGTTCGCGGAGCGCGCCGACGGGTGGTCAAGCAGCTGCGCGCCCCCGCCGGCTACAGCGGGCTCAGCATCACGCCGGTCTCCGTGCGCACGGTGGCCCAGGTCTCGGCCATCAGGCCCTGGCGAAACTCCTGGATCTTGCGCGCGCGGGCCGGTGACGGTGAAGGCGACTTGCGAGCTCAGCAGGTGCGGGTGCTCGACGATCTCGCACTGCAGGCCGAGCTTGTCCGCCCAGCTGCGCAGCGACTGCTCGAATTCGCCGCGAATCATCTTGCCGACGTTGGCCACGAACGTCTGCGTGTTGACTGCCTCGGCTTGCTGCTCGGCGCGCTCCTCGACGTGCTTCTGCTCGGCCGTGGCGGGCGGGTCGGTCTGGCGCCAGCTGTCGAGCTCGTCGTCCCAGTGGCAGACGCGGACGGTCGCGGAGACGCCGTCTTTGCGCAGCGTGTCTTCGATCGAGCTGCGCGCGCTCGCGAGCGCGGCTTCGTCGGCCGCGTAGGCGAACAGCAGGTTGCCGTCGTGCGTGATGACGACATCGGGCGAGCGCGGCTGCCTCGACGTCCCTGACGACGCCCGCTCCTCGAAAGCGCCCTACGAGCCGGTGCGTCGCGGCCGCTGGGTCAGCGGCGTGCAGTTCGAGCTTGCAGCCGCCAGTCCTTGTCGTCGGCGCCGAGCGCGGTCATCGCCGCGACAGCTTAGGGGGAGCTAGCTGCTCGTTGCGGCCGCGGTGGGCACAGGCGGCTTGGCGATCGTCGGCGGTTCCAGCAGCGCGGGCGCGTGCTTGAGGTCGAGGAAGTCGCTGACCGTGCTCGCGTTCGCGTCGCGGTAGGTGAGCGCGGGCAGGTTCCACTTGGCCTCGATCGTCGCGAGCACGGAGGTGTGGTCGTGCAGCGACGTTGGTGACGGCGTTGGGCTTGGCGTAGGGCGAGGCGACGATGCCGGGCACGCGCGGGCCGTACATGTCATAGCCGCCGGGGTAGTCGCCCGGCTTCCAGGCGCGGCGGGATTTCGTCGGGCGCGATCGCGGCGGGCGGGCGCACGTGGTCGTAGTAGCCGCCGTGCTCGTCGTAGGTGTAGATCAGCAGCGTGCGCGGCCAGGCGGGCGAGTTGAGCACGGCGTCGACGACGTTGTAGGCCCAGTACTCGCCGTAGGACATGTCCTGTCGGACTCCTCGTCGCCGCCGGTCGTGTCGAGCGTTTTCGGCGATCGGCGCGAGCGCGGGCAGCGTGCGCGAGCGGTTCGCCGATGTCGGTGAGCGCGCCGAACTCGGGGTCGACGAAGCTGACGACGGCAGCCCGCCGGTCTGCGCAGTCGAGTAGAACTGCGCGATCGGCGCCAGGTTCGTCGGGTATTTCTCGATGACCGAAGGGATGATCGCCGTCTGCGGCAGGTCGGTGAAGTAGTTGCGCCAGCTGACGCCGTAGGTCTGCAGGCGGTCGAAGATCGTGCCGTTCGGCGGCGGTGCGTCCTCGAGGCTTTCGGTGTTCGTCGCGATGTCGCCGTACGCGGTGGCGGCCATCAGGAAGCGGCGGTTCGGATAGGTCTGGCACGGCGCCGAGCAGAACCAGCGGTTGTTGAGCGTGAACGTGCGCGCGAGCGAGTACGCGAACGGGAGCACGTCTTCGGTCCAGTAGCCCATCGGCTCGTCGTTGTCGACCGAGTTGGGGAAGCCGTTCATCTTGCCGCCGTTGATCTGCTCGTGCGTGGCGTTCCAGCTCTGCGTGACGGACGGCGCCTGCGCGGTCGTCGGGATCTCGAAGGAGCGCACGCGGCCGTGCCGCTGGCCGCCGGGTTGCTGTTGCGCGCTTCGCCGCTGGCGTTGAAGCGCAGCCCGTGCGCCTTGGGCTGGCCCGAGTGCGGCTAGCGCGCCGAGCAGGTTGTCGAAGGAGTGGTTCTCCATCATCACGACGACGACGTGGTCGAACGGGAGCGCTTCGGTGGGCGATCCCGCCGGCGCGAGTCGGATCGGGCAGGCTGTCGGGCGCGCGCAGCACGCGGCGACCGGCAGCTCGCCGCGCGCAGCAGGCCGCCGGCGCGGGTCAGCCCGGCGAGCGCGATGCCGGCGCCGCCGCCGTAGCGCAGCGCGGTGCGGCGGGTGAACTTTCCTGTCGGTGAGAAGCGTGGGTAGTTCATGTCTCTCCAGATTGGTCGAGCTCGCGAGCTGGCGTTACCGAGCTTCCCGCGATCGAGGATTCGCCGGTGAAGATCTTGTATATGTTCGGCGTTCGTGGCGCGCGAACGGCGCCTGCTGGCGTGCCGGCAGCGCGCGCAGGTCTCATCCCGGTAACAATTGCCGCGGGCGGCAAAACTAGGGTTGGCCGCGCAGCGACCCGAGAACTCCTCTGACGGACGCTGTCGCCCGAGCGCCCGGGATCCGGACCTGGAGGCCGAAGCAGATCGAAGCCCGGCAAGGATGTCGGGCTCGGGCGTTCACGTGCCTGCTCGCGGGCCGGATCTAGTCGGGGATGTAGTAGAAGGGGTCGGGCAGCTTGAAGTCGCGCTGCGCGTAGCCGCCGTCGAGGTCGGACTGCTGGTCGCCGACGTTGACGATGATGCGGTAGCCGCTCTTTTTGATCGCGGCGCGCGTCGAGGACTTGAACTGCTCGGTGTCGGCTTCGGTGGGCTTGAAGTAGATCCCGCTCCAACCTTCGTCGTAGCCCACGTTGCGCAGGTTGGTTTCGGTGATTTCCTGGATCTCGGAGGGACGGCCGGTGACGAAGAAGACGGCGACGTGGTGCGCGATCGCGTCGCGGTACAGCGCCAGCGTGGGGGCGATCGCGGTGCCGGTGCCGCTGACCGCCGTGGCGACGGTGCCCTCGGCGGTGAAGCCGCTCGCTAGCAGGCCGGCGTAGTTGGACAGCGAGGTCTCGTCGATGTCGAGCACGATCGCCGCTTTGGCTCGGGAGATGCGCATTGAGATATTCCTGAGCGGCCCCGTCGACACTCGCCAGGTCGCTTTCGTACTCGCCCCGAGTCGTGGTAGGCGATCAGCGCGCGCGACGAGTTCGCCGGCGCCCGTGGTCGAGCTCTCGCCGATGCTCGGCAGCCCCACGCCGGTGGGTCGCAGCCCGATCTCGCTGCCGCCCGGCGCGGTGTATTTGACGGGCTGCTCGGTTTCGGTGGCCGCGACCGCCACACCGCCGAGCGCGAGCACGAGCGCGACGACGAGCAGCGCGAACGGGCGCATGCGAACGGCTCCTGTGCCTGCTGAACGAGAACGACATCGCGTGACGATTCCCCGCGAACTACCCCTAGTTGTGAGTTTCTCGATAACGATGCTCGCCTGGCGAGCGTCCGAGCCGGCCAACGCGGGGATTACCCGAACGCCGCCAGCGTAATCGTGGACATCGATCACGCGATCGGCGCCACGGTCGTGCCGAAACGCCGCGAACCGGGCGTGCGCCGCCGATTGCGGCCGCAGCTAGGATCGCGTGATGCCCGTGCGCCGGGTCGCGTCGCGCATCCTTCTCGCCGCGGCACTCGGCGCCGCGCCGGGCTTGATGGCGTGCGGTGGGGGCGGGCACAGCCAACAGACGCACCGTCAGGGCGCCCCCGGGAAGATCGAAGCGCTGCGCGAAGCGCAGGAAAAGGCCGAGCGCGGCATCGAAGCCGAAGGACGTCGCCGCGCACGCCAGGTCGAACGCGAACGCGAAGCGACGCGTGCTGAAGCCGAACGGGAAGCGGATGACCACGCCGGCGGGGGAAGCGCAGCCGGCACAGAGCACGGCTCCCTAGCGCCAGGCGAGCGCCGTAGCGCGCGACTCAGGCGGGACGCGCGCTCGAGTCCCGCCCGCCGGCTGAACAGCGACAGCGCATACGAGCCGGCCGGGTGCGCCCGGGCACGCGCCACGAGCGCGGCGGTCTTGGGCTGCATCAGCTCTGGCTGCGGCAGCTCGACGCCGTAGACCGGCGGAACGATCACCGCCGCCGACAGCGATGCGAACGTCAGATCGGCCGCGGTGAAGCGTCGACCGCAGCAGGAACGGTCGTCCGTCCTCGAGCAGCTCCGGCGACGAAATCGAACTCGCGCCAGACGGCGGCTCTCGTCGTCGCTTCTCGACTCCCGGATGTGATGTCGAGCGCGCGACGCGAGGGCGAGGCCTGATCAACGGCCATCCGATGCGCAGCGCGCGATCCTCCCACGCCGGCACGCCGGCGTTGTTGAAGCGCAGCACGAGCGGCCGGTCGGCGAGCAGGTGCACGTACATCAACCGGCGCGCCTTGGGCCCCAGCTCGTCGTCGAATCGCGCGCACAACGACTCGACTTGCTCGCGCTCTGATGGCTCGGCGGGAAACAGCCGGTGCTGGTGGCGATGTGTGTCGATCACACCACGCGAGAATGTCCGCCGACTCGCCGATCGCGCCTTCGGGCGTGACGAGCACGGGAACGGTCGAGCCGCCCCCGGCGCGGCGCGCGGCGATGCGGTGGATCCCCTGCACGTGGCGCTCCTCACGGTAGGGCAGGCCGGCTCGCTCGAGCCCCCAGCGAGCCTTCTCGCAGTAGTGACTGATGGGGATCGTGATAAGTCGCAGCACCGGTGCGCAGTATCGCCGAGCCGATCCCCGTCGAGCGTCAACTCCACCTCGCGGCGTGCGCGCTGTCGGGATTGGCACGCTTTGAGGGCGTCCGCGCGACAGCTGATACGTTGCGCGCAATGGGCTGCGCGCGTGTAGTGACGATCGCTGCGGTGGTGGGGACTACGCTGTCGCTGGCAAGCGTCGCCGGGGCCGCGGTACCGACAGGCGTGCTCGTGGCGCACCCTGCAGAGCTCCCCGGATTCGCAGCGGCCAAAGTCAAGACTCCACTCGGCTTCGACTCCGTATCGCTACGCCAAGGTCGTGCTCGAAGATCCTCGCACGCGAAGCGACGCGGCAGGCTGCCAAGCTCAGCCGCAAAGGCTTCCGCGAGGGCGTGAGCGAGCTGCTCAGCGGCTCGTCCGGCGAAGCGCTGTCGGTCGCCGTCGTGTTTCGCACGCGGCGCAGCGCGCGCGAAGAATTCAAGAGGAGCCTCGCTGAAACGCTAAAAGCGCAGGGCAAGGCTCCGATCGAACGAGTCACCGTAGGCGCGATCCCGGGCGCCTACGCATTCAGCGTCGCCGAACCGGGGCAAGCCTGGCGGTGCTGCCAACGTCCTGTTCGCGAGCGGCCGATGCTACTTCCTGGTCGGCAATTTCCTGCGCAGCGCGCCTGCGCAGCAGCTGAGCGTCGCACCGATCGCCGGCGCGACGGCGGTTTATCAGCGCAGCAAAAGGCTCTGCGCGCAGTGACTGCGGCGAGCAGCGCGCAGCCAGGCATCGGCTGAGCGAGCCCCAACCGACGACCCAGACGCGCTGACCGGGGCCCCGATGACTTCCCGGTGCGAGCGCTGAGCGGGTGCTCAGCTCAGGCCTAGGGACCATCATCGTCCGGCCGACCCATCCGTTCAGCCTGCACGAAGAACGCTGAGGGGCGAAGGCCCATGGCCTCCGCCAGCTTTCTCAGCAGCTCGAGGTCGGGGTCGAGCTGGCCTTCTCGAGCGCGTGGAGCCGCGTCGAGTCGATGCCCGTCGCGGCAGCCAGCTCGCCGAAGCTGCAGCCCGCGCTGCTCGCGCAGCGTGCGGATCGCTCGTCCGAGCATGAGCAGATCGTGTCTTTGACGATCGTCCACAGAGACGAAATGCTCGCAAGTTGGGCAGACGACAACTGTCTGAGGCGGTTTGGCGATCATGTGTCCTAACGCCCGTCGTGCGCGATGAGTAAGGCTGCCGCCGATGCCGCGCGCGAGGAAGTCAAAGCCGCTCAGCCCAGACCATGCAGCGCTGGGGAAGGCGATCGAGGCCGTCATGGAGAAGAGCGGCGTAACTCAGGACGACGTGGCGGACCGCAGCGGCATGGACATCAGGCGGGTGCGCGCCCTGATTCACGGCCAAGGCAATCCGACATACCTGACCCTCGTGAAGCTGTGCAGGGGACTGAAGGTGCGGCCCGGCGAGCTGATGAGCCTCGCTGACAAGTACCGCAGAAAAGGCTGAAAGTCGCGACCTGTCCGGCGCGCGGCGCCGGCTCAGCCGTCGAAGCAGGAAAGCTCGAACAGCGCCACGCGCATCGCAAGCGCGACCACGATGCAGGCCACCACGATGGCGGCCTCGACGGCCGCCGCGACGCCGCTTTGAAGGTGACCTCTGGACCCATCGACGAAGTCCCCATCGGAGCGCCTGGCGCGCGCCGGCCTGGAAGCCTCGCGTTACGACGAGCACTGGGCCCCTCTTTGAGAGAAGCCGCTACCTTGTTGCGCTACGTCGGCTCGCCGCCGGCGGGCGATGCAAACTGGGAGGGGGGAAGGCAATGGCTGGCGAGGTGGAGAAGGCGCTGGGCGCGCCCGAGGTCGCGGGCACGCTCGTGAATCCGAAGGGGCTGATGAAGAAGACGGTCGCTCGCACGGCCGGTCGTGAGGTCGCAGGACTCGTCGGCTCGCTCGCCGCCGGCGCCGCGACCCGCGACGGGAGTGCTCCCGACCTGCCGTCTTTCGGTCGCGTCGGCTACGTCGCCGTCAGCGACACGGAGGTGGCGGTACTGAAAACGAGGACGGGCTGGAAAATGCACCCAACCGAGGAGGTGCTCGCGCGAGCACCAGGAGCGAGCTCGCCTCGGTCGAGCTCGACGAGGGGAGGATGGTCTCGCACCTACGGCTTCGCTTCAACAACGACAAGCTGTGGGAGTTCGACATCCCGAGGTCGGACAAGAAGACCGCCAAGTCGGTCGTAGCGGCGCTCGAGCGTCCTGCGTCCTAGGCGAGGATCGTAGGTTCGAGCGTTCGCAGCCAAGACCCTCAATTCTGGGGCACGGAAGCGCACACGCAGTAGGCACAAGACAACGGACACAACTAGATGGGGGGCAGACATGAGGCTCACGAGAGCAGTTGCACTGGCCGCAGCGATCGCGTCCACAGGGACGGCAATCGGATGTGGCTCATCGGGCTCGACTCACAGCAACTCGACGATGACGGGCGCCGCGACGACGGCGTCGACTTCAAGCGCGGAATCGACGTCCAGCTCGTCGACGGCGGCCAAGGCCGGAGCGGGCGGGACCACGGCGCCGGGTACCACGCTGGCGCTGGGGGCGCCCGCGCTGGTGGACTACAAGCCGGGAGTGAAGACGAACAGCCCGACCTACCGGCTGCAGCTGAGCGTTCTCGGCATTGCGAAGGGCGCACAGGCCGACCTCAACGGGGTCGAACTTGAAAAGGCGCAGCAGTCGAAGACGCCCTACTACGTGAAGCTTCGGGTCACGAACGTCGGCTCGGGCAACGCAAGCGCAGAAGAAGGCGTCCCGGCGGCCGGCTTCCAGGCGATCGACGATCGTGGGCAGCAGGGGCAGGAACTGACCGTGCTCGGGACCTTCCGGCCGTGCGAATCGGGTACGCAGCCGAAGCAATTCACCCGCGGTGTGACGTATCAGACGTGCGTGGTGTTCATGGTCGGGGGCGGCGGCTCGATCGTCAAGGACGAGTGGACGGGCAGCGTCGACGCCTACACCGAAAAGCCGATCGTATGGAACGCGGGCTAAGCGCTCCCGTTTGCGCGAGTGGCGCCGGAGGCGATCGCATTCGGCTGCAGGACGATTCGTGCGGCGACGCGTCCGGCCTCGACGTCGGCGATCGCCTCGTTGACCTGATGCAGGGGCCGCGTCTCGCGGATCACGGTCGTCTTGCCGGCGCCGTGCAGCTCGAAGACCTCGCGCAGGTCGCTGCGCGTTCCGACGATCGAGCCGACGATCGTGATGCCGCCGAGCACGGTCTCGAAGATCGGAAGCGTCACCTCGTTGTCGGCGGGCAGCGCGACGAACACGAGCGTTCCGCCACGACGCAGCGAGCCGTACGCCTGCTCGAACGCTCGCGGCGATACAGCCAGCGCGATCGCCTGGTCGACGCCTCCGAGTCGCTGGATCGCCTCAACCGGGTCTTCCTTCGCGGCGTTGATCGTGAACTCGGCGCCGAGCTCACGCGCGAGAGCGAGCTTCTCCTCGAACAGGTCGATCGCGACGACACGCCCGCCGGCGATCGCCGCGTACTGGATCGCAAGATGACCGCGGCCGCCTACGCCGAACACCGCGACGAGATCGGACGAGCGCGTGCCGGCGACCTTGACCGCCTTGTATGCCGTCACGCCCGCGCACGCGAGTGGCGCCGCGTCGAACGGATCGACGCCATCTGGGACCTTGACCGCGTAGCGCGCGTAGGCGGTCGCGTACTGGCCGAAGGCGCCGTCGATCGAGTAGCCGGTGTTCTGCTGCTCGAGGCACAGGGTCTCGCGGCCGGAGACGCAGTAGTCGCAAATCCCACACGCATAGCCCAACCACGGCATCGCGACGCGGTCGCCGATCGCGAGCTCGCTCACGTTCGGGCCGAGCTCGCAGACGATCCCGACGCCCTCGTGGCCGGGAGTGAACGGCGGCGCGGGCTTGACCGGCCAATCGCCGTGCCAGGCGTGGATGTCGGTGTGACACAAGCCGCACGCCTCGACCTCCACCCGTACCTGTCCGTCCTCCAGCGGTCGCAGTTGGACCTGCTCAACCGTCAACGGCTCGTTGAAGCCGTGCACGACGGCTGCTTCGTAGGTGGACTCAGGCGGCCGTGTGTGCGGGCGCTCCCGTGTAGCGACTGTCGTCATTTTTCTTCGTCTCCTGGGATTGCAACGCGGACATGGCTGCTCAGCTCCCGTTGCACGGCTGGCGGCTGTGACCGCGGGAAGGGTTCGGGCGCGCCGATCGCCGCTCAGCACATCGAGCGGCGATCGTTTGCGCGGCCTGCGTCAGGCGCGGGCCGCCGTCGCGCGAGGACCTCTGAGGTTGACTCTCCAGTTGGCCAGCGGGAGCAGGAACAGGATCGCCCCCAGAGCGATCATGAGGATGCCCGCGAGGGTCGCGATCGTGCCGACCAGCGACCATCCCCACGCGCTGAGCAGGATGCTGCGCAGCGTCTCGCCCTGGAACAGCGTCGCCTTCTCTTCGGCGAGCTTCGCGTTCTTCGGCGCGGCGATCGCGGCGGCGCTGACCTGAGCGTAAGTCTGTCCGCCGGCGACCTTTGACAGATGCACGTTGATGAAGTTGTTGGCGTACGCCTTGGCCTGAGAGCCGTTCACGAGCTGCTGGCCGGCGTACTGCTTGACGCCCGGCAGCAGCTCAGGGCTGTTGGCCGCCGGAAAGACGATCTTCTGCGGCACGAGTTGGTCGTGAACGACGTTCTTGGCGTAGTTGCCGCCCACGACGGCGATGATGCCGACGACGATTATCCCGGCCGCAGCGAGGGTGGCGATCGAGGTAAGGCTGGTCAGCTTCGCCAGCAGCGGGTTGCGCGGTGACTGCACGGGCTGGGGGACTTTGCGTGCCCCGTTCGATACCGGCTCCGCGGTGTCGGGGAGCGCTACGCCGTTACCGGTCGTGGCGGCCGGGGAGGGGGGATGACTGAGCTGGGCACGGCGGGCCTCGTTTCGATTGATGTGCGCCTGAGCGCATGAGCGCCAGCGACCTGAGGTGCACCGCGGACCTGAACAACATAGCATGAAATAGATATCTATAAAAATAAATCATGGAATGTAGAGTCTAGATACGCTAGTCTTGTCAAATGAGCACACGTGAGGCTCCACGCTGGAAGTTCCTGACCAACCACGCGGCGGTACTGGTCTGCATCGCCCACGATCCCGGCGTGCTACTTCGAGAGATCAGCGAGCGAGTCGGAATCACCGAACGTGCGACCCACCGGATCGTCGCCGAGCTCGCCGACGCCGGCTACATCACGCGCGAGCGCGTCGGACGCCGCAACCGCTACACGATCCATTCCGGTCTGCCGCTGCCCGATCGGCTCCTCCGCGTCGGGCGTGTAGGCGACCTGCTCGCAGTCCTCGTCGGTGACAGCAGCGAGCATGCGGGTTCGCCGGACTCGCGACCAAAACCAACAAACAAGAAGGCAGCCAGCCGTGTCCAGTGACAGCAGTCCCGCAAATTTGCCGCCAGCAAGTCCGGACAAGCTCCGCGTGATCGTCGTCGGCGGAGGCGTCGCCGGGCTCGAGGCCGCGCTCGCGTTGGCCAACCTGGCGCCCGAGCTCACCGATGTGACGCTGATCGCGCCGAACGCCGAGTTCGTGTACCGGCCGATGGTCGTGCGCGAGCCGTTCGCCTTCGGCGCGGCGCGGCGTTATCCAATTGCACCGATCGTCAGCGCCGGCGGCGCGAGGCTGCTGGATGGCGTGCTCAGCTGGATCGACCCACCCGCACGAACGATCCACACCAAGGCCGGCGAAGCGCTCGAGTACGACGCGCTGGTGCTGGCACTCGGAGCGACGGTCAGCGAGCGCTACCCGCACGCGCTGACGATCGACGATCGCGATATGGACGAGACGCTTCACGGGCTGATTCAGGACATCGAGGGCGACTTCATCCACAAGCTCGCGTTTGTGATGCCGGAGCGGATCGGTTGGCCGCTGCCCTTGTACGAGCTCGCCTTTATGACGGCCGCGCGCGCCTATGACATGCAGATCGAGTTGGAGACGACGATCGTCACGCCTGAGGAGACGCCATTGGCGATCTTCGGCGACAGTGCCAGCCGCGGCGTCGCGGAGTTGCTCGCGGCCGCGAAGATCGAGATGATCACCTCCGCGCACGCCGACGTGCCCAGCTACGGCGAAGTGCTGATGAGCCAGGGCGAACGCCGCCTCGAGGTGGATCGGGTGATCGCGCTGCCCGAGCTGTCCGGCCCAATCGTGCGTGGCATCCCGCTCGGCGAAGACGGCTTCGTCCCCGTCGACGAGCATTGCCGCGTCCGCGATGTCGAGCGAATCTACGCAGCCGGCGACGCGACTGACTTTCCGATCAAGATGGGTGGCGTCGGCGCACAGCAGGCAGACGCCATCGCACAGTCGATCGCGGCTCTCGCCGGCGTCTCGGTTACGCCCGAGCGCTTCGATCCGACCGTTCGCGGCATCTTGCTGACGGGCGACGAGCCGCGCTACCTCACCGCTCACCTGGTCGGCGGGCGCGCTTTTGACTCTGAGATAACGGCGCAGCCGACCTGGTCGCCGCCGAGCAAGATCGCGGCAAAGTACTTGGCTCCGTATCTGGAGGCGCAAGATCGAGAGGTCGCTTCCAAAGCAAGCATCGCCGCCTTGGCGTAGAACCTGAGCAAGTGCTCAACGGTGGGCGCGTCGCGCTCGTGGGGGCGATCGACGAGGCCAAATCCGAGAGCTGATCCGGCCTACCTGCTCACGGCTTCCGGGCGCGGCGGCTCGGTATGCGTCGACGAAGCGGCGGCTGGCGCACGCACCAGCCAGCCGACGAGACAGGCACCCGCGGCCGCGAGGATCGCCACTGCGATGAACGTGACTGAGTAGCCGTGATCCGAGGCGGACCGCGCGACGCGCAGGTAGACGCGGACGGATTTGTCGAACGTGTGGGGATTCAGCCCCGTCGCCTCCGCCGCGTGAAGGGCGTTGCGCAGTTCGGCGCCGGTCTTCGTGGTCAGGTCGGTGAGTGAGCTGCGATCGACGCGTTCGGTCAGACGGTCCAGGTAGACGCGGTGACTGATCAGCGCCAGCACGGCAACCCCGAGCGCGCCGCCGAATTGCTCAGCCGTCGCCGAGACCCCGGATGCCTGACCGTGCTCGTGCTCAGGGATCGTGTCGAGCGTGACCGGGTCGTTCACCGTCAGTACCAGCGCCAGCCCAACGCCGTAGATCAGCAGACCCGGCAGCAGGTCGAGATAACGATTCTGGCCGGCGCCGATCGCGAGCATCACTGCAGAAATCGAGAGCAGTCCGAATCCGACCACCAGGGGCGACCTGCCGCCGACACGGTCATACCAGCGACCGGCCAGCGGAGCGACGAGGATCATCGGCACGGTCGTCGGGATCAACGCGAGCCCCGCCAGGGCCGGGCTCATCGTCAAGTTCAAGATCAGCAGTGGCGGGAAGATCACGCCCAAGCCGATCTCGGCCATCCCGGAGAGCAACTGGCTGACTGTCGCACCCGTGTAGTTGCGATGGCGCAGCAGCGCGAAGTCGACGAGCGGCGCGCTTGCTCGACGCTCACGTACGACGAAGCACGCTGCGGCAACTGCTGAGATCGCGAGCGGACCAAGGATCCCCGGGCTTCCCCAGCCCCATTCCTGTGACTGCGAGAGTCCAAAGACGATCCCGACCAGCGTCAGGCACAGCAGCGCAGTACCGCTTGCGTCAATGTGCTGCGAGTCATCCGCGCGAACGCCGTCGACGGGGACGTGCCGTCGCGTCATCAGCACGGCGATCACCGCGAGCGGGACGTTGATCAACAGCACAGCTCGCCAATCGAATGCCGAGGTGAGCAGTCCGCCGATCGTGGGGCCGAGCGCGGCCGCGACCGCGGCCGCCCCGCCCATCGTGCCCAGTGCCCTGCCGCGTGCCTCGGCGGGATAGGCGGCGCTGACGATCGCGACTGACGTCGGCAGCATCAGCGCACCGCCGACGCCCTGGGCCACGCGCGCGGCGATCAGCAGCGGCAGGTCGGGCGCGAGGGCGCCGACGGCGGAAGCACCGGCGAACACGATCGCTCCCGCAATGAACACACGGCGGCGTCCCACAAGATCGCCGAGCCGTCCGCCGAACACCAGCAGGCCGGCCAACGGCAGCAGACTCCCGTTGAGCACCCACTGCACTCCCTCCGCCCCGACGCGTAGCGAGGTCATGATGTTGGGCAACGCCAGCGGTACCGCAGTCTGATCCACGAGGATCATCGCGTTGGCCAGCGTCATCGCCACCAGGACGGGCGTCGCCCGGCTTGCGTCTTGTCCGCGCTCCATGGGCGGACGCTACCTCAGCAAACGCCAGCGCGGCTGGGCGCTTGCCGCCTTCCGCGGCGCGCCGGTTCACGAGGGCGGGCGCCGGTTCCCACGAGCCCTCAGATCGTTACGTCGTCGCGGTCAGAGGCGTCGCCGGCAACGGGCGAACGTCCGTCCGGGTGCGCGCCGGCACTAGTCGCGCCCGCGAAAGAGCCTTCCGTTCGTCGCCTAGAAGTCCGGCAAACGTGGGGCTTTCGGTGAAGAAGGCGACGACCGGAATCGAACCGGTGTAAACGGCTTTGCAGGCCGCTGCGTAGCCACTCCGCCACGTCGCCAGGAAACACCGCAAGGGTATCGAGCGACGCCCCGTGCCCGACCTGCGCGGGCGCGGGGCGCTTCGAGGGCACCTCGCCGGCGCGCCCGCCGATGCGCGCGTGCCGTTATGAACATTTTCCGCTTCCGTTAGCAACGCTTTCGGATTGCGTTAGCGCCCGCACAGCGGCTGCCTACACGATGACCCTTCCCCACGACCCGGAGGTCAGACCGTGAAACGCCCTTTCGTATCCGTCCTACTTGCAGCGTTGCTTGGCGGAGGCATTGCGAGCGCGGCCGTACTTGCCGTTGGCGACCGCGGCTCCTCGACCGTGAAGACGACGACGTCTCAAAGCGCTGCCGTGCCCGTGGCCGGAAAGCGCCGCGAGGCTTCATCGACCACGTCGACCACGCTCACCGCCACTCAGATCTACAAGCAGGCGTCCGCCGGCGTCGTTGCGATCAAGGCTGTGACCTCTGAGGGAGGCGATAGCGGCACCGGCATCGTGCTCAACGACAAAGGCCTGATTCTCACGAACGACCATGTGGTGGCCGGTGCGAGCAGCCTGACCGTAGCGGCAGGCGGCTCGGAAAGCACGACGCGTCCGGCCACACTCGTCGGCGAGGAAGCCCACGAGGATCTGGCGCTCATCAAAGTCGATCCGAGCGGGCTCGGCCTGAAGCCGCTCACCCTCGCCAGCTCGCACTCGCTGCAGGTCGGCGATCCCGTCTATGCGATCGGCAACCCATACGGGCTCGACGAGACCCTCACGCGCGGCATCGTCTCGGCACTCAACCGCTCGATCTCGGCGCCTGACGGGGCGACGATCACGGGCGCGATTCAGACCGACGCGGCGCTCAACCCGGGCAACTCGGGCGGTCCGCTGCTCGACGACGAAGGACAGGTGGTCGGCGTCAACTCGCAGATCGCGAGCGAGGCGGCCAGTGTCGATGGGTCACAGCCGGGCAGTACGGGCGTTGGGTTCGCGATCTCGTCTGACACCGTCGCAACGGCCGTCAAAACGATCGAGGCCGGTAAGGGCGTCTCATCGACATCGACGACCCGCCGGTCGACCCCTCGGAAGGGCTGCGCTCGGAAGCTGAACAGGAAGACGAGCAGTCGCCGTTCGGCGGGCGCTCTCAGAAGAATCCCAAAGCACCGAAGGCGAAGCTGAAACACGCGGTCGCGGCACGGAAGGAACGAGCAGCGAAAGCGGCGCCGAAGAAGGCGTCTACGGGCTCGGGTGCTGCGCGAGCCGAGCGCGAAGGCCGCGTCGTGATCGTGCCGTGATGGGAGGGGAGGCGGGGCCTGCCCCTCGGCCCAGCCTCCCTCCACGGCCGTCTTGGCCGAGTTCTCGTGCCGGTTGGCCAATTCGGCGTTGATACGCTTCCAGCCGATCCCAGGGCGATTAGCTCAGCTGGGAGAGCGCCGCCTCGACAAGGCGGAGGTCACTGGTTCGAGCCCAGTATCGCCCATCGGCTAGCGCCCATGTTTACGGGCGTTTCGCGTTCTCTTGGTAGCAATTTGGTAGCAATCCCACCGCCATCTAGCTAGATCAAGCCCTGGTCCACGCCGCCACGGCGTCGGGTGAGAGTGCCGAGCGGGTCACGTCGAATCGGGGACCGCCCTAGTCTCCTGAAGCATGGATCGCCAGCCCGACCCCTGGCAGAGTGGAGAGCCCGGTCCGTTCCTGACGATCGGCGAGGTTGAGGCGTGGGCGCTCGGCGAGCAGCGCTTTCGGGTCGTCTCATCGGAGAGCGCTCAGGAGGTCGAGGGCTTCCAGCAGGCGCGTGAGTTGGCGCACAAGCTCGCTCGAATCGAGCGGCTGCGGGATACTGGCCATGCGATGTCTGAGGAGTCCACGACCCCCGATCTGGTGGAGCTGGCCCACCGCGCTTTCCAGCCAACGGCGAGTCGTGACATTGGCGGGATCATGAGCTTCTATCGTCCCGACGCCGTGTTCGATCTTTCGGCGGGGGGGCTGGGGGTGTTTCGGGGCCGTACGGCGATCCAAGAGTTCATGGAAGACTGGTTTCGCCCCTACGACCGGATCGCAACGGAACTCGAGGAGGTGGTGCAGCTTGGCAGCGGAGTTACCTGCAGCGCGGTCACGCAGAAGCGTCATTTGGCTGACGGCGGCGGCGAGGTCGCGGTCCACTACGCCGTAGTCAACGTATGGGTAGACGGCTTGATCGAGCGGACCGTGAACTACACCGACATGGACGATGCCCGTGCTGCCGCCGAACGCCTCGCCGAGGAACGGGGGTAGGCGATGTCGCAGGAGAACGTGGAGAGATAAGCGGGGCGTCGCGGTCTTGAACGCAGGGGAGCTCACGGATGAGCTGGGCCGAGGAGTTGCTCGCGCCCGACTACCGAATCGAAAACGTCTCGACCGCAGTCACCGATAGGACCTACTACGGCGTCAATGGTGTCCGGGAATGGCTGGGCCGACTTCTTCGAGGCGCTGGACGAGGGCGCGACCTTTGAAACAGAGGGAGATCCTCGCCGACGGCGAGGACTTCGTTGTGACGCGGGTGCGGATCGTCGGTCACGGCGCTCGCTCGGGCGCAGCAGTCGAGCTGCGTTGGGTGAGTGTCAGCTGGTTTCGTGACGGCAAGATGACTCGAACGGTCGGCTACGCGCGCCGCCGGGAAGCGCTCAAAGCCGTGGGGCTGGAGGAGTAGGCGATGTCGCAGGAGAACGTGGAGATCGTCCAGCGCGGGATAGTTGCGTTCAACCGGCGTGATGTGGACCTCGTCGCCGAACTGACGACGCCGGACTTTGCGTGGTTCCCGGCGCTGCCGGGGGCTGTCGAGGCAGACGGCTACCGGGGGCGGGAGGGCATGGAAACGTACTTCGGCGAAGTCCTGGGCACGTGGCAGGAGCTTCGCATCTTCATCGACGAGCTTCGGGATCTCGGGAATGCGGTACTCCTGCTTGGCAGGACCGAGGGACGAGGCCGAGCTAGCGGCGTTGAGGTCAACGCGTCGATCGGAATCGCCTATGACTTTCGTGGACACAAGATCTCGCGCTGCCGGGCGTTCCTCAATCATGCAGATGCCCTCAAAGCCGTGGGGCTGGCGGAGTAGTGGGGTCGCAGCAGACGGTCGAGTTTCGTGGCGCTGCGATGGACGGACGTGGACTGGCCGGCGGCCCGCATCCGCGTTCGGCAGAACTACGTGCTGGGGGAGTTCGGGACGCCGAAGTCTCGGCGCTCAACCCGCAGCGTGCCGATGGGCGATGAGGTTGCCGGCGAGCTGGACCGACTCTCGAAGGCGGCAGGCGCTCCCGCGGGTTCCGCGCTCGTGTTCGCCGATCCGCTCAGCGCGGGTCCGTTGAACAAGGCGGCGATCCTGCGCCGCTACCACCGTGCGCTCAAGGCGGCGGCGCTGGACGAGTCGCACCGCTTCCACGACCTACGCCACGCGTTCGGTACTGCGATGGCCGCAGCCGGCGTCCCGATGCGCACCTTGCAGGAGTGGATGGGCCACCGCGACATCGAAACCACCCAGCGCCACGCCGACTACGCGCCGAGCGCGCACGAGGCGGCGTTCGTCGAGGCGGCGTTCGGGGTCAAGGAGTCGTTGACCCCGCAACTTGGTTGCAACCTTGGTAGCAATCTGAGCAAAGCTGACACGACCTGACGGCACCTAAGAGCAGTCAATATGGGTAATCTCGCGTGCGACCAGTCACGATGAACGGTTCGAGCCCAGTATCGCCCATCGAGGAAACCCCTGCTAATGCGGGGGTTTCGTCTTTTCGGTCGTGTCGACCTCGTGTCAATTTGTGCGCGCGAACAGCTCACGCCACCGCGCGCCCACCCGGCTACGTTCGCTGACATCGCGTCGACAAGCGCTCGGCGGTTCCGGACCACTCGGAGTCAGTCGGGCGCGGATCCGTGGACTCCTGCTGTTCGTCCCGTGCGGGCGTCTTCCGGGGCGTCGTTCAGACGCTCGCTCGGCCAGCAAAGCAGCAGCGCGCCGTGCCGTGAGCAAAGGCAGCTCGTCAGGAAGTAGGAAGGCCCGCCGGAGCGGGCCTTCGCAATCATGCTCTGCTGTGGCCTCGGCTTAGACGGGGCACGTGAGTGTGGAGTTGCAGTTTTCGGGGGTGTTGTTATGGACAGGGGATTCGGTGAACATGAAGGGGTCGCCTTCTGCGTTGTAGATTCCGCCGCCGGGTTCTGGGGTGCCTTCCGCGGTGTTGTAGCCGATGGGTGAGCCGGTGAGGTTGACCGAGCCTTCCTGATCATCGTAGATCCCGCCGCCCCGGTTGGAGGCGGTGTTCCGCCTCACGGCTGAGCTGGTGAGTTCGAGAGAACCCCCTCGGTTGACGATCCCGCCGCCATATTCGGCTTTGTTCCGGTAGGACGGGATATATACTGGCGCACTCCTCAAACCGGAAGTCGGTTACAATCGCCTGAAGTTCCTAGGAACAGCGACGGGCATTCTCAAACTCGGGACAAGTGAAATCTATTTCAAAGGTAAGGACTTTCAGGTCGCCACGAACTACAAAATCGTAAAGGCGAAGTAAGTCGCGAGTGATCTAGACGAAGGACTGGCGAGGCGCGCCCTCGGAGATCGAGAGCGTCACCGGGGGTGCGCTTCCGCTTTGGACACACGATGTCGCGTGCCGGAGAGCGATCTGCGGCCGCGGCGAAGCGCGCCAAGACCCTGGCTGCGGAGAAGCCGCTCCCGTTCGAGCAGATTGCGGCGCTATATGGCGAAACGGCCAAAAAGTTGAGCGAGATTCGGCCGCCGCAGCGGTTGTTCTCGGCCTACGGTACGTTGCTCGGGCTCCTCGCCGAGGAAGCCTCGCTGCTCAAACGGCTCGTCAGGGAGCTCGATGCGCACAACCTTCCCGGGGTGCGCGCGACGCTGGGAAAGCTCAACAACAACCAACCGAACGAGCAGGCGCAGCGCCTAGGTCTGAAGGAATGCGAGGAACCGATCCACGCTCAAAGCTAGCCGTTACGGGCGCGCACAGCGAAGCTCGCCAGCGACATCTGTGTTTCTGCCAGAGCTAGCTTGCCTAGGGTCGTCTTCATCGCCTCTAGCTCCGCCAATTCATCGTTGATCGCGAGGTACCGGCTGTAGTCGTCGGGCGCGAGCCATTCTCTGCCCAGGCACTTCACTTCTGCCTGACTCGTAACGAGCGACGCACCCCCGCCTCCTAAAGGAGGCGACTCTTTCGTCACGGCAAAGCAGCAGTCCGACCCCGGGGCTTGACGGGCCGCAGACAGATCGACGATGATCAGTCCGTGCCCCAGACGCCTACACTTGGAGAGCGGTTCGCACATGCGCTTTCCGAAAAGGACGCGAACAGGATGCTCGACGTGCTGCACCCAGAAATCGACTTTCGCGGGCTGACTCCTAGCCGCAACTGGAGGCCAACGGCCGAGACGCGGTCGTTGAGTTGTTTCTGGGAGAGTGGTTTGAGGAGTCGGACGAGATCGACGAGCTTGTACATCTCGACGGCGACAGCTTTGCTGACCGGCAGCGGGTGGGGTACCGGTTCCGCGTCACCTGTCCCGACGGTCCCTTCATAGTCGAGCAGCAAGCATACCTTGCTGAGCGCGACGGACGGATCGGATGGATGCGCGTCGTCTGCTCGGGATACCGTCCGTCGGCGTCCCCTGACTAACGCTCCCTCCCGTGCGAATGCGAGCGTGTTGGCGGCTGCGCTTCAGATTGCTGCTGCGGACGAGGAGCAATAGTGAGACCGGGTATCGGGGAATGCCCTGATACCTCTGCTCGGAAGCCCTGGGACGCCGCCTCTCGAGTGGATGCAGCACGGAAACGACCGCGTTGACTCAGTGAGGCGTCTCGGGGAGGGAGTCCCAATCGTTGGTCGTTCGTTGCCTTTAGCGCTGTGGAAGCACAAAAAAGATGTAGGGTGCCGTCCATGACGATCGATCTGGCGCACCTTACGCGGACCGTAGAGGAATTGGCGTCGCAGTTGGAGAGCGACTTTCAGGAGCGTGAGGCCGAGGTCGGTGATTTAGTCCTCATCGTCGAGGTCAAGATTGGAGACGATCAACGGCAACTTCGCGTGCGAGCCAGAGAGGGAATGTCGGCAACGCACGCGTTGGCCTACTGAGTGAAGCTGAGAACGTCGGCACGCTTGGCCAAGTACGGCGCTGGATGGAAGCTCAGCGTTCGTTGAGGCGAAGCGAGGCGGCCGAGAACGAGTAAGCCGACCGACCGACCGGCCCGGCCTAGCCAAAAGGATCCGGCAGACAGGCCGCTGGCGCGCTTAGAAGCGACGCACTACGTCGTCGGTCGTGCCCAGCGTAGGCGCGGGGGCCCGTGGTCGGTGTTACGCGTTTTGGTCGGGCATGGCGTGGGGGCAAATATAAGAGAGCCCCGCGATGCCGGGCTCTCAATCGATACTCGACCGGCTACTCGCTAGTCCAGCGAAGTCGGCGGCCGAGCAGGCCCCGCTTTCACGACCGGCGGTGTCTGGGGTGGTGTTTCTGCCGGCGCCGTTACGACCGGCGCCGTTACGACCGGCAGCTTCGTGACCGGCGGTGCGAGCCGTGCGGTGGAGAGGCTCCAGTACGTCGAAGTGTCGCCGTTGCACGACGCCAGCTGCATTTCATCGCCGTTCACCAGTCCAGGTGTAGAGATGCAACGCCCCCCATTGCCAGAGGAGACTCGCGAGAACAATTCCGCGCGGCCCTGGGTGCCACCTAGAACCCAGTTCTCGTTGCTGATCCAGTTGCACGGCCACTGCTCGATGGGGGTTCCGTTGGTGGCGTTACCACGGGCATCAAGGCACAGCCCGCTGGACCTGTTGACGTAGTGTTCTCCGCCTCTGTCGGTGCCGCCTGACCCTTCTGAGGGCCCCTGCGCCCATTGCTGAGAGAGGCTGCCGTTGCAGGTCTCCTGAACGATTACGGCCCCCTGTGACCCGTTCACCGGCTGGAGACACTTGCCGCTGTAGCTGCTCTGGAACTCGACGATGGTGTTTTCGGCTTGGCTCATGGTCGGCACCGCCAGACCGGAGCCGGTTGCGAAGCCGCCTGTTGCGATGAGACTGATGACGATTGTTTTGATCTTTGTGTTCATTTTGTGTGCCTCCTTTGAGGGACGGGTTGGTTTGTAAGGCCACTCTCACTTCTGGGAGGCAGGCTGGTAAGGGGCTCTAGGGATAGGAAGACTTACCCTGGGTGTGTGTACCGTCACACAGCGGCCAGCGCAGGCCCTAAGTGGCCGGTGTCGCGTGCTTAGAATCCCCAGCAGTGCGCCGAATCCTCGCCCTGCTGCTCGCCGTCGCCGGTCTGGGTCCTGCTCCGGGCGCCAGCGCCTTGACGATCGTGCGCCCGGCGCACCAGATCTGGGAGTACACGATCGTTCCGCGCCGGCAGTACCGGCGGTGCCGAAATCGGTTCGATGCGCGGCGGCTGCTCGGGCTATCGATGCCGGCGGCGGGCCAGCTGGCCGCGGGCCACGGCTACGTAATGCGCCGAGCGTCGCCGCTAGCGCCCCACGAATCGCTCACGATGGATTGGGTATCGAATCGGCTTGAGGTTGAAACGACGGCGCCGACGACCAACAGCACGGTAATCAGGATCATCAGCCACGGCTAATGCGTCAGGCCGCCCCAGTGATCCTCGTGCTGCTTGTGCTGGCCGGATGCGGCAGCGCAAGCCGTTGCCACCCGGCTGGACGTCGCGGTCCGCTACGGCGTGGTCGTCAGGCTTCTCGGCCGCGGTTAGCCGTACCGAGCGCACGACCTCGCAGGCGTTTGAGCGCCTGCGGGATAATCGCCGAAAATGGCTGAGGAGTCCACGACCCCGGACCTGCTGGCGAACCTGCGCGTCATCTTCAAGGCCTCGACGCCTAGGGACTGGGCCATCTGGGTTACTGCGCGAACGCGCTTGCGGCCCACGGCCTGGAGGAGTAGGCGATGTCTCAGGAAGAACGTCCGGATCGTGCGCGACGTCATGGCGCTCCGCGAGCGGGTGCGCAAAAGCGGTGAGCTCCCATTGCATTCGGACCTGATTGCGCCCGACTTCGAAATAGACATGTCGCGTCGAGTCTTTAACCCAGCAGTCTACCGAGGGCTTTCGATGGGCTCCCCAGCCACTGAACGGCGAGATTCGCGATGTATGGGAGGAGTTTCGCGTTGTGCCCGAGCAGTTCATCGATGCTGGCGACCGAGTCGTGGTGATCGAGACTGATCCACGCTCGCGGCCGTGGTAGCGGCGTGGAGTGAGATCCGCCACTCTGGGCGACGATCTGGACCCTGCGCGACGGTCAGGTGACCCGCGTGCAGATCGGGTTCAATCCGCAGGAGGCGCTGCAAGCCGTGGGGCTGGTGGAGTAGACCCTCCTGCGGGTAGGGAATCGATCACTTGCGACTTTCAGACCTGGCGCGGTGGAGGTGCCTCACGCCGTCTCTCGTTTCCCGACTCCGGACGAGCCCGCCACATCGGAAGTCTTTTGAGTAACCGGACCGTCCTGCGCTTGCCAACCACGAAGTGAGATGACGGGAGCGATGTACTAGAGCTATGAACGGATACCGACGGATTGCGGTCGCGGAGCTTCTGGTGATGGCCGTGTGGACACCTGGACGAAAGGCGTTTGTAGTTGGCTTGACCATCGGTACCGCGATCGCGATTGTGAACCTGTCGCTGCCTTTGTCGATCGCAGTTGCTTTAGGCGCCGGGATCATCGGCGGCGTGATCTTGAGATTTGCTTGGCCGGACTAGTTGGTGGACTGCGCTTGTCCCTCAATGCGCTCGGCGTGTCCGGCTCTGAGGCTAGAAGGAGAGGCGTCACTCCTGGGTTGACGAGTGCCTCCCCCTGGACTCGGAGCCAGCCGCTTCGCCAGCCGACGACGACGGACTTCGGACGTCACCTCACAGGGCGAGATCGAGCAGTCGCTCGGCCTGCTCGGAGCCGCTGATCGGGGAGGCCTGCGGGGTCGAGCAGACCCAGCTGTACGAGCACCGACGCTTGGTCCCAGTAGATGTGCTCGTAGGCCACCTTGCCGTCCGAGAAACCCATCACCACGACCGTGGGGTTATGCACGCGGCGCCGGTGAGCAGCGACGCCGGGCAGCATGAACGGGATCTCTCTTTTACGCCGTGAACTCCAGGACGAACTCATCGACTACGCGGTCCGCAGAGACCGTCTGGCAACCGCAGTCCAGCACTGCATCGGCGGGGGTCTCGAGCGATGAACTGCGTCGAGTAGAAACGTCGTACCGCCTCGCCGCCTGTCGCTCGCAAGCGAATGTTGGCACGTGCCAGACGAGGGCTCCGCCACCATCGTATGCATCGTCGCATCGATATCCTTCAGCTCGAACTCCGCGCCGACGTGCGCGTCGAACACGGCTCCGAGATCAGCTCCGGCAATCATTTAGGGCCTCCATTTGGTCGAGAATCGGTCGCGACCATCTCAGGCGACAGTAGCTACGCGGGGGCCCCCGCGGGCCCGAAGCGCAACGGCCAGGCCATGTCGGCCGCACGGCGTACGCTTGCGTGTCGCGCCCAGGCGGTAAGAGGCGCCGTGAACGAGGTTGTAAACGGTCATTCTCGTGAACGTCCGTTATGTGCCCACGTGCACCGTGGGTACGACCGAAACCAAACCGCTGAAGGCGACGCTGGAAGGTCCGGCCGGAGCTACCAAACTCAAATTCGAACCGCAGTCGGGGAACGAAATCGCGACCTACGTAGTGACGGGCTGCGCAGTATTCGGCTCCTATCAGGCAAACGGCGACATGATCTGTGACTACAGCGGAGTGGCCGTCGAATCGTCTGAACATCCGCTCGAATTCACGGCCGCTTCGAAATCCAAAGTCAAGTTCCAGTTCAACGGCAAACCGATGGAAACAGCGGCGCCGTTCACCGGTACCGACAAGGTGCACCTGGCGTCCGGCAAGCTGTGGTCGGCCTACTAGGGACTATCTAGCCGACGAGACATGCGTGGGGCCGTGTGCCGGCCCCACGCATGACGGTGCTACACAGGAGAGCGAGACGAGACGGGCCAGCCGCCATCAGGGGCACGGTTCGCGCGCGCCGAGCGGTATCGGCCAGCCTCGGTGATCGGCGAGTTGCCGGCAGGTAGTCTTTGCCCCACATGGACGAGCCGGAGCCCTGGCAGACAGACGCGCCCGCGCCGTTCCTGACGATCGGCGAGGTGTCGGTATGGGCGCTCGGGAGCCAGCGCTTCCGAGTACAGGCGCCCGATGGCGAGCAGGAGGTCGAGGGCTTTGAGCGCGCGCGCACGCTCGCTCATCGAGTGGCGCTCGGCCTCGACCGCCCGAGCTAGTCGCGCGCTTGCCGGCTCTTGGGCGAGATCGGTCGGCGCTCGCGATTGGCTGGTTTCCATCTGAGGACGAGCACGACTACCTCCGTCGGCGGCTGCGCGAGTTGGTCGCGGGCGGTAGGCTGCGCATCATCGACGCGGCGCGTCGCGGGTTGCATTCCGTCGGCCCGTTTTGTCCATTGCCATCGCGAAAGTTGGGAAGTCATGGATATCGATCATCTGAAGACCATTCCGCTGTTCTCTTCGCTGTCCGATAAGGCTCTCAAGACGGTGGCCGTGTTCGCCAGCGAGACGTCGGTGTCCTCCGGCAAGCGGCTCGTGCACGAGGGCGACTACTCCTACGACCTGATCGTCATCGAGAGCGGCACGGCCGACGTGATCAAAGGCGGCGAGGTGATTGCGTCGCTGGGCCCGGGCGACGTCTTTGGCGAGATGGGGATGCTCGCCGGCGGCAAGCGCATGGCCGACGTCGTCGCGACCTCCTCGATGCGGCTGATCACTCTCGGCAAGTCGGACCTCAAGCGCATCTCCGCCGAGGTCGGCGACCAGCTGGAATCGCTCGTAGAGCAGCGCCAGAAGCTCGACGAGGAGCGCGCTCAGCCTTCGTAGCCACTCGCTAGGGGGCTGCGCCGCGGTTGATGTCCGGCACGTGCGCAGGCGCTCGTGGGAGGCGGGGCTCATGCGAGCAGGGTTGACGCGAGGGCCATCCACAGCGGCTGCGCTGATCGCGGCCGTCTGGACCCGCTAGGGTGAAGGAGTCGTCGTTCGTACTGGTCTGCCGGCTCTCTCCTACGCACGACGCCTGCGTCTTTGAGACCGGCAGAGAGGGGCTGGCGATGTCCAGCACCACCGAAGAGTTCCCGCGCGAGCACGTGACGGCGCAGATCTCCGACGCGATCGTGAAGCTGATGGCCGTCCACACGGGCCATGGCGCAAGGAGCGCGCGGACCACGCTCGGCGACAATGTGATCGTCTGCGTGCTGGAGGACGCGCTCACGAAGGGGGAGCGGAGCCTGCTCGAGCACGGTGAGCGCGAGACCGTGCTCAGCACCCGCAGGGCGTTTCAGGAGACGATGGCGAACGACGCCGTGCGCATCGTGGAGGAGATCAGCGGACGCACTGTCAAGGCGTTCATGAGCGCCAACCACGTCGACCCCGATCTCGCCGCGGAGGTGTTCGTGCTCGAGCCCGTCTCCGAGAACTCCCACGAGCGTCTCGCTAGCGGTTCGCTAAACCACGGTCACCGGAACACCCGAGGCGACGCCGCGGCGACTGAGCGCCGCGGCAAGACCTCAACGACGTACGTCGGGCGCCTGCGCGAGCGGGTCAGGTGCCAGAAACGGCGTCAGGCGCCGTACGCCTTGCGCGCGCGCGCGAAGGACACCAGTCGCTTGTTGTCCTCGTCCCACAGCTTCAACGTGACCGCGCGGATGCCGTCCCACAGGGACAGCGTCGGCACCGCGTGGAACATCGGGTTCTCGTCGTGGGCCCGCTGCAGGTTGTAGTTGGGGATGCGCGCGCTCAGGTGGTGCACGTGGTGATAGCCGATGTTGCCAGTGCAGAACTGCAGCACTCGCGGCAGCTTCAGGAACGAGCTGCCCCTCAGCGCGGCATCGGCGTAGCTCCACTCGGTTCCGCTCTCCCAGTAGGCGTCCTCGAACTGATGCTGGACGTAGAACAGCCAGATCCCCGCCGCGCCGGCAAGCAGCGCGGGCAGTCCGCACACGACCAGATAGTCGCGCCAGCCGATCGCCCAGCACACGCCGCCGATCAGCACCGCCAGCGCCACATCCGTCCTCAGCACGCTGCGGCGCATGCGCGGGCGCGCTCCTCGCGCGACGATCCGTGGCCCGATCATCATCGCCACGATCGGCCCGAGCAGGAACATGATCAGCGGGTTGCGCAGCAGCCGGTAGCCGATCCGGCCCTTCCGGGGAAGCGCCTGGTATTCGGCGATCGTCAGCGTACGCACGTCGCCGACGCCGCGCCGCTCGAGGTCGCCCGAGGTCGCGTGATGGACCGCGTGGTCGTGCTTCCAGCGCACAAACGGCGCGTACAGGAAGAGGCCCAGGACCGTTCCGAGCCACGCGTTCGCGCGCCTCGATTTCAGGAACGAGCCGTGCGAGCAGTCGTGGAAGACGATGAACGTGCGCACCAGAAACGCGGCAGTAGGGACCGCCAGGGCGAGCACGAGCAGGAACGAGACTCTCAGCGCCAGGTACATCGCGAACGACAGCGCCAGGTACGGAACGACCGAGGTCGCAATGCCCAACGCCGCGCGCCCGTCGTGCGCAACCTCGTAGCGGGCGAGGATCTCTCTGGAGGCAGCTTCGGCTCTCGAATCACCCTCGGGGTCGTGTAGGGCCGTCTGCAGGCGCCCACTGTCTGGCTGCGCGTGGCCGGCAGCGCTGGCCCCGGCTGGCGAATCGTGTTGCATCGTCGTGGGGACCATCGATCCCCCTTTCTTGGAGCGCACCACAGCCGGTCCGACCGGGCATCCCCAAAGTGGGTGACGACGACAATACAGCTTGCATCCACGGACGGATGCAGCTCGAATCTGGGGCTGAATCGATCTTGCGCTTGTAGAACGGGCAAGCGTTGCCCCGCGGGCGCAGGCCCTGTGCGCCTCGTATGCCGCTTCGACCGCGACCCGAGGGTAAGCGAGCAATGGACAAAGAGATCGGTCTCGCGAGCATTGCGGGGGTCGCTCGGCGGCCCGTCGCCTCTACGCTGCGCGCATGGCCCTGCATCCGCTCGCCAGCCGCTTCGGACAGATCGCCGAGTCATACGAGCGCGGACGCCCCGACTACGCGCCGGCCGTGGTTGGCGCGATCGCCGCCGAGCTGCGCATCCCGCCCGGTGCACCCGTGCTCGACCTCGCGGCCGGCACCGGCAAGCTCGCCAGGGCGCTACTCGACGCCGGTTTCGACGTGAGCGCCGTCGAGCCGCAGGCCGAGCTGCGCGAGATCCTCGCCTCGACGATCGGAGCCGAGCGCGCTCGCGCGGGCCTCGCCGAGGCGATCCCGCTGCCCGATGAATCGGTCGCCGCCGTGACGGTCGCCGATGCGATCCACTGGTTCGACCATGCGAGCGCCCTGGCGGAGATCCGCCGCGTGCTGCTACCCGGCGGTGGGCTCGCTGTTCTCACCACCGCCCCCGACTGGAGCGGCGCGTCGTGGGCGCACGAGGTCGGAACGCTGACCGCTGGACTGCGCCCCGAGCATCCGCAGTTCGACGGGCCCCCCTGGCAGCAGGCCGCGCGCGATGCCGGGTGGAGCGAGCCGCGCGAGATTCGCATGACCATGCCGCAAGCGGCGGACCCAGAGCGGTTTCCCCACTACCTGGCGTCGATCAGCTGGATCGCGGCCCTTCCGGCAGAGCGACGCGCCGAGCTGCTCGCCCAGGTGGCGGCGATCGTCGAGGCCGGCGAGACGCCTGCCACGATGCACGTGCACGTGGCGATCGGCCTGACCAGCCCGGCCTGAGCGCCGCGGCAGCACGACGAGCGCGCTCGGCAGACTGCCCGAACCGACGGCGCGCTCAGACCGCCAGCCGAGCCCGGCGGCGGCAGCGCCGCAGGCGCACTAGAGCAGGCGGCGCGCTCAGGCCGGGACGCCTTCGCCGGCCGTCACAGCCTTCCAGCCCAGCCGCGTGCGCACCGCGCGGCGGGTCAGCGCGAAGAACACCAGCCCGGTCAGCCCCGCCCCGGCGAGCGCGTCGGCTAGGTAGTGGTTGCCGGTCGCCATCACTGCGAACGTGGTCAGGAACGGATACGACGACGGCCAACGCGCGCAGCCAGCGACGCTGGGTCAGGTGCCACACGCCGATCGAGCTCCAGGTCGCCCAGGCGATGTGCAGCGATGGCAGCGAGCACAGCTGGTTGGAGTGAAGCGCGGTCGCGCCGAGTTGCCATTCCGGCAGGCCCTGGGCACGCGCGACGAGGTCTATGTAGCCGCCCGTGAGCATGCGCGGCGGCGCCACGGGGAAGCTCCAGAACACCGCCAGCGCGATCAGGTTGACGATCACGAGCGTCCAGCGCAGCACGCCGAGGGCGTCGGCACGACGCCACCACAGCAGCGCGAACACCGCGAGCGTCACCACGATGTGGACGTTTTCGTACCAGAACACGACGACCTGGCTGAGCTCGTGGTGGCCCGCCAGCCACGTGTCGAGCGCGTGCTCGGGGTCGAGGTGCAGCGAGCGCTCGAGGTCCAGCACGCGCCGCCCGTTGCCTTCGGCCAGCGCCTGGCGTACCGGCGCGAGGTTGTTGATCGCGTCGAACAGCCAGATCAGCCAGGCGACGATCAGCAGGTCGACGAGCAGCCACGCCCGCTGACGGCGGCTGCGCACGCGTCCGGCAGGCGCCGCCGCGATCGCCGGCCGGCCGCTCGCTGGTTCACCGCTCGCTGCCACGTTGCGATTAAGCCACAAGCCGTCCCCCAGCCCACTGCAAGCCGTCGTCGAGCCCGCCGCAAACCGCCATCGAGCCGACGCAAGCCGTCGTCGAGCCCGCCCGTCAGCTCGATCGCGCCGGCTCGGCGCCGGGCGGCGCCGGGCTGCGCGCGTCAGGGCGAGAAGGGCAGGCCCATGGTCGTCGAGCGCCACGCGGCGCGGTCGCCGCTTCCGTCGTAGGCGCCTTCCTCGTCGAGCAGGAAGCCCCAGCCCGACCAGATCCCGGCGCCGTTCACGCGGCTGCCCGCTTCGAGCGCTGCCGCCAGTGCGGCGGTTGAGTGTGCGACGTCCTCGACGCTCGGCGTGTGCCAGCGGTTGGCCGAGTAGGAGGGCAGGATCGGCACGATCCTGGTGCTCGGCGTGGCGTTGGCGCTGTAGTAGGCGAGGCTTTCTCGCATCCAGCGCTCGTACGCCGCCGTGCTCGTCAGTTCGCTGTCGTAGTAGAGCGGGTCTAGCTGCGTCACGAGTTCGGAGACGCGGCGCAGGTAGGCGGGCGGCCAGTTCGTCGTCGTGGCCGGCGCCGTCACCGACACGCGCCCGTCGAATCCCTCGCGCGCGAGCATCGCATCGAGTTCTTCCAGCAGCGAGACGAAGCCGGCGCTCGTGGGGTAGGGCTCGAGGTCGAGCTGCACGCCCGACAGCCCCACTGACAGCGATGCTTCGATTCCCGCCAGGATGTTCGCGCGAGTGGTCGGGTCGTTCAGGTCGAGCCCGGCCTTGTGGGTCATCACCTTGCCGTTGAAGACGGCGGTCAAGGACAGCTGCGCGTCGTGAGCGGCGTCGTAGCCGGCGGCCCGGTGCGACCACAGCGCCAGCATTTCGCGGTTGTGCCTGGGCACCTTCAGCACGCCCAGCTTTTTGAACTTGGGCATCGCGAACACGATCTGGCCGATGCCGTAGGAGTCCAGTTCGGCGAGATAGCCGTCGACTTCCGATGCCGGGTGCAGCGAGTGGATCAGCCCGTAGGGCATGTACATCAGCGAGTCCTGCGGGTTGGCCGCCGCCGTGGCCGCCGCCGGCGAGCCGAGCGCTGCGGCGATCAGCAGCGTCGCCGACGCCGCAACCACGGCGATCGCCCGCTTCACGTCGCGACCCCGCCTGCGTCCCCTCGCCGACTCCCCGCTCGAGCTCATCGCACGAGCGTAGTCGCAGGGGCTGGCAGCGGGCAAGGGGGGAGGAGCGGCTCCGCGCCGTGCGCGCTCGTCGGTAAGTACTGTCACGCTCGTGGACGAGCGCGCGGAGGTGACCTTCCAGTCCGGCGGCGAGCGCTGCGCCGCGTGGCTGTACCGGCCTGCCGGCGCCTCGGCCTGCGTGGTGCTGGCACACGGCTGGACGGGCGTGCGCGAGCAGCGCCTGGACGCCTACGCCGAGCGCTTCGCCGCCGCCGGGCTGGCGGCGCTGGTGTTCGACTACCGGCACTTCGGCGCCAGCGAGGGCCAGCCGCGCAGCCTGCTCGACATCTCTCGCCAGCACGCCGATTGGCGCAGCGCGATCGCCTACGCGCGCACCGTGCAGGGCATCGATCCCGAGCGCGTGGCTCTGTGGGGCAGCTCGTTCAGCGGCGGGCACGTGATCGAGATCGCCGCGCGCGACCCGCGCATCGCCGCGGTGGTCGCGCAGGTGCCGTTCGTCGACGGGCTCGCCAACCTCGCGCGGCTCGGGCGCATGCATTCGCTGCGCCTGACCGTGCAGGGCGTGCGCGACCAGCTCGGCGCGCTCGCCGGCCGCCCACCGCACATGGTCGCCTCGGTCGGTCCGCCCGGTTCACTCGCGATGATGAACTCCCCCGACGCGCAGCCGGGCTTCCTCGCGCTCAATCCAGCGGGTCTCAGCTGGCCCAACGAGGCGGCCGCCCGTGTGACGCTGCGCGTGGCCGCCTACCGGCCGATCGCCAAGGTCGCGCGCGTACGCTGCCCGATCCTGTTCGCCGTGGCAGACGACGACGTGGTCACTCCGCCGGATCTGGCCGTCAAGGCCGCTGCGCGCGCGCCGCGCGCGCAGCTGCGCCACTACCCGGGCGGGCACTTCGACCCCTACGTCGGCGAGCTGTTCGAGCGCGTCGTCGCCGATCAGAGCGAGTTCCTGCAGCGCACCCTCAACGGGTAGCACCCCGCCGCCGCGCGCCTGCGCCTACCCGGTAGCACCCCGCCGCCGCCCGCGAGCGCCTTACTCGATGCGGATCGTCGGTTCGCTCGCCGAGAGCTGGTCGGGCAGGTTGATTTCCACGCCAGGCGGCGGGTCGACGTGGCCGGCGAGCAGCGGGTCCTCGGTCTGCTCCATCCACGCCTGCAGCCGTGCGCGCAGGTCGGCGAGCACGTCGGCGTAACGAGGATCGTCGAGCAGGTTGTTGGCCTCGTTGGGATCGAACAGCAGGTCGTACAGCTGTTCTTTGAGGACCTCGCGCTCGGCCCAGCCGGCGCGCAGCAACAGCTCCTTGCTGGGGCCGTCGTCGGTGTTCGCCAGCACGGGCGTGGCGCGATCGCCCCAGCGGCGGATGTACTTGTGGCGTCTCGTGCGCACCGCGCGCTGGGGCTCGTAGGCGGCGTGCCAGGTCGAGCCCGCGAAGATCTCCTCGCGCACCTGCGCGACCTCGCCGCGCAGCAGCGGCATCATCGAGACGCCCTGCAGGAACGGCGGGCGCTCGATGCCGAGGTGCTCGCAGATCGTGGGGTACAGGTCGATGTGCGAGACCAGCCCGTCGTGCACTCGGCCACGGCCGAACGGCTCGGGGCCGCGCAGGATCAGCATCACGCCGAGGCCGCGGTCGTACAGCGTCGCCTTGGCGCCGGGGAACGGCATGCCGTGGTCGGTCGTGAAGATCACCAGCGTGTTCTCGCTGCAGGCGCCCGGAGTCGAGCTCGTTGAGCACGACGCCGACGCCGTGGTCGAGCGAGCGCGCGCTCGCCTTCAGCGCGGCCACGTCGGCGCGCACCTCGGGAGCGTCGGGGAGGTTGTTCGGGGGCTTCGAGTACTGCACGTCGCGCAGCGAGCCCGGGCCGAGGAATTCGCGGTGGGTCTCGAAGAACCCGACGGAAAGGAAAAGGGTCGCTCGCGCGGGCGGCTCAGCACCTCCATCGCCAGCGGCGCGACCGACTCGACATGGCTCGTCGGTACCTTGACGACCTCGTCGTAGCCGATCGCCTGGGGGTCCTTGGAGATGTGCTGCTCGCCGATCAGCGTCGAGGTGTATCCGACCTCGCGCAGCGTGTGGACGATGTGATGGCTGTAGTCGCGCAGCGACCAGCCGCGGTGGGCGAGGCCGAGCATCCCGTTGCTCTGGCCGTACTGGCCGGTCAGCAGGCAGGCGCGGCTGGCCGAGCACGTGGGCGCCGCGCAGAAGGCCTCGCGGAACAGCACGCCCTGGTCGGCGAGCGCCTGCACGTTCGGCATCGGCACCGGCTCGCCGTAGGGCTGGATGTAGCGCCCCGTGTCGTGCGAGTGCAGGTACAGGATGTTCGGCCGCTTGTCATCATGTATTTTCCACTAAGTCGATTGGTTGGATGAGCTACCGTTCCGGGCGATGAAGCCGATGCTGTCCTATCTGGTCTGCGCGACGCCGCGAAGCGGCAGCACTCTATTGTGCCGCGCGCTCGACCAGACCGGCGTGGCGGGGCACCCGGAGGAGTACTTCGAGGCGCTCTCGCGCTCGGGCGTGCCGCGCCGCCCGCACGAGTACTTCGACCCCGATCGCCACGCCAACATCGTCGAACGGCTCGCCTTTCGCGAGATGCTCGACGGCCCGCCCAAGCCGAACCCGCTGTGGCAGCCCGACACCTACGACCAGTACCTGGCGTGGGCGCTCAGGAGGGCACGACGGCAACGGCGTGTTCGGCGCCAAGCTGATGTGGGGCTACCTCGGCGACTTCGCCGAGCTGCTGCGCGGGATCGAGGGGATGGCGGGCCGACCGCTACCCGAGCTGCTGGCACGCGCCTTCCCGGGCCTGCGCTACGTGCAGATCACTCGCCAGGACAAGGTTCGCCAGGCGGTGTCGCTGTGGAAGGCCGTGCAGACACAGGCCTGGCGGGCGGAGGCGGGCGAGGGCGAGCACGGGGCCGCCGCGGCGCTCGAGCCGGTCTTCTCGTTTCGCGCGATCAACTACCTCGTGCGCCTGCTGACCGCGCACGACGCCTCGTGGGACGCGTACTTCCTGGGGCTCGGCTACGAGTCGCTGAAGGTCACCTACGAGGAGCTCGCCGAGGACCCGCGGCGGTCGTTGCGGGCGTGCTCGACTTCCTCGGAATCCCCGTGCCGAGCGACCTCGACGTCAACGCGCGCGCTGTCGGTTCAGGCCGACGAGCGCTCCGAGCGGTGGGTGCGCCGCGTGCACGAGCATCTGTCTGCGCTCGAGCAGCCCGAGCCCGTGTGAGCATCCCCTGACGGGGCTGGACTGGCGCGCGCTGCCCGGGTAGGGTGGCCGCGTGCGGGCCCATCACGTGCACATCGAGCACGACTTCGCCAAGCCGCCGGAGCGCGTCTTCGCGTACCTCGCCGAGCACGAGAACCTGGCCGACGTGTTCGGCGCCAAGGTCACGCGGCTACGCGACGGCGAACGCGAGCGCAACGGGGTCGGCTCCGTGCGCCAGCTGAAAATCGGCCCGCTCGCGCCGTTCGAGGAGACCGTCACGGAGTTCGAGGCGCCGCAGCGCATCGTCTATCGCATCACCAAGGGCAGTCCGCTGCGCGGGCACGTCGGCACGATGACCTTCACGGGCACGTCCGGCGGTGGGACTCGCTTCGTGTACGACATCCGCATCGCCTCGCCGATCCCAGGGGTCGCGCCGATTGTGCGGGCGGCGCTGACGCGGTCCATCTCGCGCTCGTTGCCCGCCATCGAGCGCGAGGCCTGAGGAGCATCCGATGGTCGACATACCCGAGGCCAGGGAGGAGGCGGCATCGGTGCGCAAGGCGGGCGACGGTGAGACGTCGGCGATGGCCGGCGCGCTGGCGCGAGCCTTCTTCGACGATCCGGCCTTCACCTGGGTGCTGCGCGGAGACCTGCGACGCATGAAGGTGCTGCGCCGCGGCTTCGAGCTGTTCCTGCGCAGGGTGTGGCTGGAGGAGCAGCAGACGTTCACCACGACCAGCGCCGCCGGCGTAGCCGTGTGGGAGCCTCCCGGTAAGTGGAAGCACCCGCTCGGGCAGCA
Source organism: uncultured Solirubrobacteraceae bacterium (assembly GCA_963846205.1). Lineage (GTDB taxonomy): Bacteria > Actinomycetota > Thermoleophilia > Solirubrobacterales > Solirubrobacteraceae > Palsa-744. Next base: position 58,924 of record CAWJVB010000011.1, read on the forward strand.
GCTGCCGCTGCTGCCCTCCACGATCGCCGTGTTCGGGCGCCATTCGCCGCGCGTGCTGAAAGCGCTGACGGTGCTCGAATCCGATCACCCCGCCGAGCCGGCGTTCGCCGCGCACTACTACCTGGCGTTCCTCGGCGTCGACCCGCCGTGGCAGGGGCGCGGGCTCGGCGCGGCGCTGCTCGCGCCCGTGCTCGGGCGCTGCGACGCCGAGCGCGTGCCCGCCTATCTCGAGGCTTCGACCCCGCGCAATCGCTCCCTCTACGAACGCCACGGATTTCAGGTGACCGAGGAGTTCGCGCTCGGGCGTGGCGCTCCGTTGCAGTGGCGGATGTGGCGCGAGCCAAGCTAGCAGCGCCCGCGACCCGGCCAGACGACGGCTCCGCATAGCTCCACAACGCTTGACAACAGGGACGAATGCGACTACCGTCCGCGCAACGGGGGCTCGCTAGGGGGCATGAAGCTGCGTGAGCAGTAGATGCACGGAGAGGGGACTCACCGGCCGAGCGGCTTTCGTCGTTTATGCCCCTGGAGGGGTTCAGGAGCTCAGGGCCGACCGGCTCTGGGCCAGAAGGCGAATGGAGGCAGCTACATGATTGGAAAGATTCCACGGAGAGCCGTGCGTCTGACCGTGCTCGCGCTGGCGGTTGGCGTGTTCTCGGCGCTCACGGCCGGAGCAGCGAGCGCTTCGGAAGTCGTCTACAACTATCTTCCGACCCCGATTCCCGGCAACGTCGTATCAGAGGCCTTCGAGGCCACGCAGACCGGCGAATTCGGCGGTCAGGTTGAACTCGCGAATACCGCGCGCAAGAACCCGAAGGTGACGGTCATCATGAGCAGCTGGGCGTGTGAACACGGCAGCTGGAACAACTTCGACTGCACCACGGCGCCGGGCGCGAAGTTCTCGTGGCCGATCACGTTCCACATCTACGAAGTCGGTCCCGGCAACACGGTCGGCGCGTCGCTCGCGAGCGGGTCGAAAGTGTTCAAAATCGCGTATCGGCCGTCGGCCAACGTGACCCACTGCACCGGCGCGATGACCGGCGCGTGGTACAAAGCCGGCGAATGCTTCAACGGCAAGGCGCAGAAGCTGTCCCTGGCGTTGAAAGCGGCGAAACTGCCGAACAAGGTGATCGTCGCGATCTCCTTCAACACCAGCGACTACGGTGTCACGCCGCAGCGCCCGCAGCCGTGCAACTCAGAACCGCAGGGTTGCCCCTACGACGCGCTGAACTTCGGCGTCAACGACGGTTTTGAAGAACCGACGAGGACACCGACGGTCGGCACTCTGTCGTTGCCCGAAGAAGCGTACACAAACGGCTCGCTCGAATCGGGCTGGGAAGGCTTCCAGCCGCTGATCGAGGTTCAGGCCAGCAACTAGCTCGACCTCGGCGGGGCGACCCCTCGCCAAGCAGTGACAAAGGGCCCGCCGTTCGGCGGGCCCTTTGTCGTCTCTGCGCGCAGTCGCGCGTGTCGGGTCGAGGGCGGCCCACGCGCTCCTATGCTCGACTCACACATGTGCGGGCGCTACACCAACACGGCGGGCGTGCAGGAACTGAACGAACGCTTCAAGGTCCCGATTCCCGGCGATGCCGGCACGCGCCGCTACAACGTCGCGCCGACCGAAGAGGTGCTCGCGATCGTCTCGCCCGACGGCGACCGATCGGAGATCGGCCAGCAGGCGCGCTTGCTGCGCTGGGGACTGATCCCGCCGTGGGCAAAGGACCTGAAGGGTGCCTACAAGATGATCAACGCGAAGCTCGAGACGGTCGCCAGCAGGCCGGCCTATCGAGCCCTGGTCCCGAACGGCGCGCGGCGCGCGCTGCAGATCGCCGATGGCTACTACGAGTGGCTGAAACCGGAGCGGCGCGGCGAGCCCCGCCAGCCCTTCCTGTTCCGTGTCGACGGCGGCATCCCGTTCGCGTTCGCTGCGCTGTGGACTCCCGCCAAGGTTCAGGGCGAGTGGGTGCACAGCGTCGTGCTGTTGACCTGCGACGCCGCCCCCAACCGCGTGGCCGCCGCGATCCACGACCGCATGCCCGTGCTGCTCGCCGATCGCGCCGCTCAGCAGGCGTGGCTCGACCACCGGCTCGACGCCGAGGAAGCGCTCGCCCTGTGCGGCGCGCTGCCGGCGTCGCGCCTGTCGGCCGCTCCCGCGAACCCGGCGCTCAACAAGCCGGGCGAGGCCGAGGAGGGGCCCGAGCTGCTGCGCGCTCCGGCGTAGTGCGGACGCGAGCGATTGGTCCATTGACAGGAGCCGAGCGTCGCGATCGCGTGGGCGCCGGCCGATGGATGGCCATGGGGTGCGATCACTCGGCGCTGCGCAGCGGAGGGGCGCGTTACCTGCCGGCCAGCGGCGAGCTGCAGCTGGCGCTCGTGTGTGACTCGTGCGGCGCCGAGTGCGCGAGGCTCGGGCGCGTGCCCTACCAGCCGCGCCCGCGCCGCCTGGCCGGTCATCTCGCCGAGTTGACCGCGCGCGAGCTCGGCCTCGACGAGGCGCAGGTCGAGCGCGTTCGCTTCGCGGCGCTCGTGTGCGGGCAGTGCCGCGACCGCATTCCCGCGGAGATCCTGAACAAGCGCGGGACGCTCGACGAGGACGAGTGGGCGCAGGTGCGCCGTCACCCCGAGCTCGGCGCCGCGCTGATCGGCGACGTCAGCCTCGAAGACATCCGCGAGTGGGTGCTGTGCCACCGCGAGCGTCCCGACGGCGCCGGCTATCCGCGCGGTCTACGCGGCGATCAGATCCCGCTCGAGGCTCGCATCCTGGCGGTCGCCGACGCCTATGCGGCGATCGTCAGCGACCGTCCCCACCGTCCCGCGCGCAGCCACGACGAGGCCTGCCGCGAGCTCGAACGCTGCGCCGGAAGCCAGTTCGACACCACCGTGCTCGACGCGTTCCTGGCGGCGTCACTGCGGCGCAATCCACAGCTCGCCCGCGCCGCCGCCTGATCGACCGGCACGCGCGCCGCACGCTAGAGCACCGGCAGCCGGTACTTGCGCGTGCGTGGGCAGCGCTCGAGCAGGCCGAGTTCGACGAGCGTGAGCGCGTAGCGGTGGGCTGTGCTGGGGCTCATGCCAAGCTCGTTGGCGAGCTCGACGATGCCGCGCTCGCCACCGTCCGGGCCAAAGCCGGCGAGCAGTGAGAACCCGCGCAGCAGCGAGCGCGACAGACGCGAGTCATCGCCCTCTCCGGAGCCCGCGTCGACATGCGCCGGCGCCACGCCGGCGCTGTGCGCGGGCCCGGTGCTCCCGCGCTCGGCCGCGCCGCCGTTGCGTCCGGCGCTCGGCGCCGACAACGACGCCGCGATCAGCGTCGCGATGCTCGGCGCGCCGCTGCGCGAGGCCGCGCGCACGACCTTGTCGACCTGGGCGGGCGTCAGCGTGATCGTGATCGGCGCCTGCTCGTGATCGGACATATAAAGATGTTTGCATATGCAGACGATCGTCTGCAGGGGTGTTTCTCACAGACGGGTCGCCGGTGGGTCGCCGATGAGTCGCCGACGCGTCCGCGCCGCGCGCCCGCGCGGCCCGGCTGAGTCCTCGCGCAATCGATCGCACGAGCGCCCCGTATGCGGCGCGGACCGAGAGAGCGGCGGCTGCCTCGACGACGCCGACGAGCGATCGCACTTGGGAAAGTCGATTGCACGTGCAACAGTTGCTGGGATGGCGCGCATCTCGATAACGCACTTCAGCGATCCCGGCTGCCCCTGGGCCTACTCCGCCAGCCCCGCGCTGGCGGTGCTGCGCTGGCGCTACGGCGAGCAGCTCGACTGGCGCCTGGTCACGATCGGCCTGTCCGAGGACCCGCAGCGCTACGTCGAGCGCGGCTACACGCCGACGCGCATGGCCGTCGGCAACCTCGGCTTCCGCCGCTACGGCATGCCGTTCGCGTCCGAGCCGCGCGCCCGCATCGCGGCGACCGCGCGCGCGTGCCGCGCGATCGTCGCCACGCGCCTGCTCGCACCCGGACGCGAGCACGACGTGCTGCGCGCGCTGCAGTTCGGCTGGTTCACGAGCACGCTCGTGCTCGACGAGGACGAGGACATCGCGACGGCGCTCAGCCGCGTCGAGCGGGCTGGACGTCGAGCGATCGTCGCCGCGATCGACGACGCCGCGCACGCTCGCCGCCTACGAGCAGGACAAGAAGGAGACGCGCACCGCCGGCGGCGGCGCCCACCGACTTCCAGGGCAAGGCGCGCCAGACCGACGGCCCGGTTCGCTACTCGGCGCCCTCGCTCGTGTTCGAGCGCGACGGCCGCCGCCTGGAGGCGGGCGGCTTCCAGGGCGTCGAGGCCTACGACGTGCTGATCGCCAACCTCGACACGAAGCTCGACCGCGAGGATCCCGCCGGAGGACCCGCTGCGAGGCGCTCGCGCGCTTTCCCGGTGGCCTGGTCAGCCAGGAGGTCGCGGCGATCATGGCCCACAACAACGAGCTGCCCGATCGCGGCGCCGCCGAGCGCGCGCTCATCGAGCTGGTCGGCGCGGGCCAGGCGACGCGTACGCCGCTCGGCGACGACGCGCTCTGGCAGCCTCGCCTGAGCGCGGCCGAGGAGCGCCCGGCCGGCTCGCCAGGCGGGCCGCTGCAGGATCGATGGCGGCGCGCCGCAGCAGCGCGACGAGGCCCACGCACAGCGCCCCGCGCCGGCCGGGTAGCCTGCGGCGCTGAGATGACGCTCACGGTGACAGCTCCCGGACGGCACCGCGCTCGAGTTGCAGGACGGCGCGACCGGCGCCGACGCCGCCGCGGCGATCGGGCCGGGCCTGGCGCGCGCAGCGCTGGCGGTCGAGGTCGGCCATCCCGAGGCCGGCGAGCGGCCCGAGCTGCGCGACCTGTCGCGCCCGCTGCCCGACGGGGCGCCGCTGGCGATCGTCACCGAGCAGGCGAGCGAGCGCGCTCGAGCTGATCCGCCACGACGCCGCCCACGTGCTGGCCGAGGCGGTGCTCGAGCTGTACGACGGCGTGAAGATCTCGATCGGGCCGCCGATCGAGGACGGCTTCTACTACGACTTCGAGTTTCCCGACGGCGTGACGATGTCCGAAGCCGACTTCCCGAGCGATCGAGGCGCGCATGCGCGAGCACGTGCAAGCGCCGCCGAGCCGTTCGACGCGCCGCGACGTCTCGCCGGGCGAGGCGCGCGAGCGCTTCGCCGCCGAGGGCCAGGACTACAAGGTCGAGCTGATCGACGACCTCGTCGCGCAGGCCGAGGCAGGGCACCCGCCCCGCTCGCTGGACAGCGTGTCGCTGTACACGAACGGGCCGTTCACCGACCTGTGCCGCGGCCCGCACGCGCCGAGCACCAAGTCGGTCGGAGCCTTCAAGCTGCAGTCGGTGGCCGGCGCCTACTGGCGCGGCGACTCCGACCGCACGATGCTCACGCGCATCTACGGGACGGCGTTCTTCACCGACGTCCGAACTGCAGCAGCACCTCGAGCGCATCGAGCAGGCCCGGGCGCGCGACCACCGCAAGCTCGGACGCGAGCTCGGCCTGTTCATGTTCTCCGAGCTGTCGCCCGGGAGCCCCTTCTGGAAGCCCGCCGGGATGGCGATCTGGAACGCGCTCACCGACCTGTGGCGCAGCGAGAACGCCAGCCCGCGGCTACCGCGAGGTCAAGACGCCGATCCTGTACGACGTCGAGCTGTGGAAGCAGTCGGGCCACTGGGACAAGTACCGGGACAACATGTACTTCACCGACGTCGAGGATCGCCCGATGGGCGCTGAAGCCGATGAACTGCCCGGCGCACATCCAGATCTACAAGGACGAGCGCCACTCCTACCGCGACCTGCCGATGCGCTACTGCGAGGCCGGGCCTGGTGCATCGCCACGAGCCCAGCGGGGTGCTGCACGGGCTGCTGCGCGTGCGCCACATCACCCAGGACGACGCCCACATCTTCTGCACCGAGGAGCAGGTCAGCAGGAGGTCGTGCAGTGCCTGCGCTTCGGCTTCGACCTCTACCGGCTGTTCGGCTTCGAGCCGCGCCTGGAGCTCTCGACGCGCCCGGAGCAGCGCATCGGCAGCGACGAGATGTGGGACCGCGCCGAGGCCGCGCTGGCGCGGCGCGCTCGACGCCGAGGGCCTGGAGTACGAGCTGAACCCCGGCGACGGCGCCTTCTACGGCCCGAAGATCGACCTGCACATGACCGACTCGCTCGGGCGCTCGTGGCAGCTGGGCACGGTGCAGCTCGACTACTCGATGCCCGAGCGCTTCGAGCTGCAGCTACACGGGCGCCGACAACGCCGAGCACCGGCCGGTGATGATCCACCGCGCGCTGCTGGGCTCCTTCGAGCGCTTCATCGGCATCCTGATCGAGCACTACGCCGGCGAGCTGCCGCTGTGGCTGGCGCCCGTGCAGGCGATCGTGCTGCCGGTCTCCGACCGTTTCAACGACTACGCGGCGCAGGTGCGCGAGCAGCTGCGCGACGGCCGGCGTGCGCGCCGAGCTCGACGAGCGCGGCGAGTCGGTCGGGCGCAAGATCCGCGACGCCGAGCTGCGCAAGATCCCCTACATGCTCGTCGTCGGCGAGCGCGAGCAGGCGCGAGGGCACGGTGTCGGTGCGCGAGCACCGCGGCGCGGCGACGCGGGTCCGACGACCGTCGACGAGTTCGCCGAGCGGCTTGCGGGGGCAGCTATACTCGCCCGCGTTGAAGCCCCGCAAATCCTCAGAGCGCCACGCCTAGCATCCGCTTGACGCGCGGTCAACACAGCTAGTGCCGGTCCCCCGCAGGTTCGACCGGCGCCCGCCCGAGCGGGACACGACGAGGATCAACGAGCGCATCCGCGTGCCCGAGGTGCGCCTGATCGACGACGAGGGCAAGCAGGTCGGCGTGCTGAAGACCGCGGACGCGCTCGCTTCGCCCAGGAGCGCGACCTGGACCTCGTCGAGGTCGCGCCCGAGGCGCGCCCGCCGGTGTGCCGCGTGCTCGACTACTCCAAGTACAAGTACGAGCAGGCCCAGAAGCTCAAGCAGGCGCGCAAGCACCAGCAGCAGATCACGGTGCGCGAGATCAAGTTCCGCCCGAAGATCGCCCAGCACGACTACGACACCAAGAAGCACCACGTCGAGCGCTTCCTGCGCCACAAGGACAAGGTCAAGGTCACGATCATGTTCCGCGGGCGCGAGGTCACCCACCCCGAGCGCGGCACCGCGATCCTCGACCGGCTGGCCGAGGAGCTCGCCGAGCTGGGCGTGGTCGAGCAGCGCCCGATGCAGGAAGGGCGCAACATGACGATGATGATGGCGCCCTCGAAAGCCGTGCTGGCCGGCGGCGCGGCACCGGCGAGGCGCGCCGCGTCGAGGGCGACGCCGACGCCGCCGCCACGCGCGCGACGTCGCCGTCGACGGCGCGATCGAGAGGCTCCAGCGCGCCGGCGCGACGCGCGGCCCGCGGCCGAGGATGCCCGCCGCGCCGCGCCGCGAGGACGCGCGTCGCGCCGGAGCCCGCCGACGCGCCGGCGCGCGAGGCGAATGGCACGGCGCGCCGCCGAGGCCGCCGGCGCAGGCTGCCGGCGACGTCGCAGCGGCCTGCGGACGCCGCCAGCGCCGCCGGCCGCTGCGGCGCCGGCCGCGGCCACGCCGTGTCATAATCGTCGCGCTCGCGATGCCCAAGATGAAGACACATTCCGGCGCCAAGAAGCGCTTCAAGGTCACCGGCACCGGCAAGGTGCGCGGCCGGCACCCCTTCACGAGCCACATCCTCGAGAAGAAGTCGCCGAAACAGCAAGCGCGCGCTCGGGCCGCCCGGCGATCGCATCTCCGACGCACGACGTGCCGCGCGGTCGAAGCGCATGCTGCGGGGGTGCGGCAAATGACCCGCGTCAAGCGCTCGGTGCACGCGCGCAAGAAGCGCCGCGCGACGCTCGAGCTGACGAAGGGCTTCCGCGGCGAGGCGCACTCGAACTACAAGCGCGCCAAGGAGGCGCTGATGAAGGCGGACGCCTACGCCTACCGCGACCGGCGCAACCGCAAGCGCGACTTCCGTCGCCTGTGGATCACCCGCATCAACGCCGCGGCGCGCATCAACGGCATGAGCTACTCGCAGTTCATGCACGGCCTCTCGCTGGCCGGCGTCGAGCTCGACCGCAAGGTGCTCGCCGACATCGCCGTGCGCGACGCCGACACGTTCCGACGTTTCGCCGAGGTCGCCCGCGAGGCGTCGGCTGCCGTGACCGAGCAACCGACATCGAGCAGCCTCCCGGGCGCCGCTCCTGACAGGACGGCGCCCTTTTTGTGTCCCAAGCAGCGCACGACACCAGACACCAACGAGCCATCGACATGACCACGCGATCACATCCCCCGCACAACCCCCGCCTGAAGGCGCTCGCCGCCTGCGACAGCCGGCGCGAGCGCGCGCGCAGCGGGCGCTTCCTGGCCGAGGGCGAGGACCTCGTGCTCGCCGCGGCCGCGCGGCCGGACGCCCGCTCGCTCGAGGGCTACCGCGCTGGCCGGCTGCGGGCTCGGCGGCGAGGGCTTTCACGATGTCGAGCCCGCGGCGCTTGCGCGCCGTCTCGACGCTCGGCTCGGGCACGCGCGTGATCGGCGTCTACGAGCAGCGCTGGGGCGCTGCGGCGGGCCCGCTGTGCGTGTATCTGCACGGCGTCGGCGACCCCGGCAACGTCGGCACGGTGCTGCGCTCGGCGCAGCGCGTTCGGCGCCTCCTGCGTCGCGCTCGGTCCGGGCTGCGCGGACCCGCACTCGCCGAAGGCGGTGCGCGCGAGCATGGGCGCGATCTTCAGCGTCGCGCTGGCGCGCGTCGAACGACGTCGGCGAGCTGCCCGGGCGAGCGCGTCGCGCTCGAGCGCCGGCGCGCCGAGCTGCTCGTCGCCGCGGGGCTGCCGCTCGACCGTCGCCGGCTCGAGCGCCGCGCTGACGCTGCTGGTCGGGCGCCGAGCGCGACGGGCTGCCGCCGGAGATCGTGGCCGCCTGCGAGCGCAGCGCGCGCATCCCGATCGCCTCGCGAGTCGCTGAACGCGGCGATGGCGGCGACCGTGGCGCTGTACGAGATGACGCGTGGGCGCGAGCCTGCCTCCGGCTCATCTAGGGTCCGGGCGTCATGATCGAGCGGATCGAGCAGCTGCGCGCGCAGGCCGAAGCCGAGATCGCGGCGGCGGCGCGCCGCGAGGCGCTCGAGGAGCTGCGCGTGCGCTATCTCGGGCGCAAGGCCGAGCTGCCGCAGATGCTGCGCGGCGTGGCCGAGCTCCCGGCCGAGCAGCGCGGCGCCGTCGGCAAGGCCGCCAACCAGGCGCGCCAGGCGCTCGAGGCGCTGATCGAGCGGCGCGCGCGCCGAGCTCGGCGGCGAGCGAGCTCGAGCGCCAGCTCGCGGCCGACCGCGTCGACGTGACGCTGCCGGGCGCGCCGCCGCAGCCGGTCGGTCGCCTGCACCTGCTCACGCAGCACGCGGCGCGAGCTCGAAGACATCTTCCTGGGCCTCGGCTTCACCGTCATGGAGGGCCCCGAGGTGGAGACCGTTCACTACAACTTCGACGCGCTCAACCACAGCCCCACGCACCCCGCGCGCGCGCGCACCGACACCTTCTACGTGCGCCGCCACCGCTCAGCGCCGACGGCGCCGCCGACGAGCCCGACGGCTTGCCGCCCTCGCCGCTGGCCGCCGAGGAGCTCGTCCTGCGCACGCACACCTCGCCGATGCAGGTGCGCGCGATGGAGGCGCACCCGCCGCCGCTGTACGTGGTGATCCCCGGGCGCGTGTACCGGCCCGACTCCGACGCCACGCACACGCCGCAGTTCCACCAGATCGAGGGGCTGGCGGTCGACGAGGACATCACGCTCGCCGACCTCAAGGGCACGCTGCTGGATGTTCGCGCGCGCCGTGTTCGGCGACCAGCGCGACGTGCGCCTGCGCCCGCACTTCTTCCCGTTCACCGAGCCGAGCGTCGAGGTCGACGTGTCCTGCTTTCAACTGCGACGGCAAGGGCTTCCTGCGCGACGGCTCGCGCTGCCACCTGTGCAAGGGCGAGGGCTGGCTGGAGGTGCTCGGCGCCGGCGAGGTCGATCCCAACGTCTACTCCTACGTGCCCACCAGCGAGCGCCAACGCGCCCGGCTACGACCCCGAGCAGGTCCAGGGCTTCGCCTGGGGGATGGGCGTCGAGCGGATCGCGATGCTCAAGCACGGCATCCCCGACCTGCGTCTCTACTACGAAAACGACCTGCGCTTCCTGGAGCAGTTCTGATGAGGGTGCCCGCTGCACTGGCTGCGCGAGTACTGCGACCCGCCGCTCGACGTGCGCGGCGATCGAGGAGCGGCTGACGATGACCGGCACGAAGGTCGAGGCGATTCACCACCACGGCGTCGGCGCGACCGAGCAGCTTCGTCGTCGGGCGCGTGCTCGGCGTGCGAGCCGCACCCCGACGCCGACCGGCTGAGCGTGTGCAAGGTCGACGCTCGGCGAGCGCGATCGCGACGGGCCGGCGACGATCGTGTGCGGCGCGCCGAACGTCGCCGCCGGGCAGACGGTCGCGGTGCGCGCGCCCGGGCGCGGTGATGCCGGACGGCAGCAAGCTGAGGCGGCGAAGCTGCGCGGGATCGTCTCCGAAGGGATGATCCTGGCCGAGAACGAGCTCGAGATCGGCCCGGCGGCGACGGGCATCCTGGTGCTCGACGAGCTGGAGCTCGACGCGGAGCTCGCGCCGGGCACGCCGCTGGCGGACGTGCTGCCGATCGCGACCGAGGTGCTCGAGCTGGAGATCACGCCCAACCGGCCCGACTGCCTCGGCGTGTACGGGGTGGCGCGCGAGCTGCACGCCGCCACGGCGGCGCCGCGCCGCTGTCGCCGCCGCCGTGGCGCGAGGATCCCGGCTCGCCGGGGCCGCTGGCCGGCGCCGAGGTCGAGGTCGAGTGCCCCGAGCTGTGCCCGCGCTTCACCGCGCGCGTGTTCGAGAACGTCACCGATCGGCCCGTCGCCGCCGTGGCTGAAGGCGCGGCTGATGGCCGCCGGGCAGCGCCCGATCAACAACGTCGTCGACATCACCAACTACGTGATGCTGCTGACCGGCCAGCCGCTGCACGCCTTCGACCTCGACCGCGTGGCCGGCGCAGCGGCTGACCGTGCGCCGCGCGCGCGAGGGCGAGCAGGTGCAGACGCTCGACGGCCAGACGCGCACGCTCGACGAGCAGATGGTCGTGATCGAGGACGCCGAGGGCCCGACGTCGATCGCCGGGCTGATGGGCGGCGCGCGCTCGGAGGTGCGAGCCGAGCACCACGCGCGTGCTGCTCGAGGTGGCGACCTGGAGCGGCCCGAACATCCACCGCGCCTCGTGGCGCGCTCGGCCTGCGCAGCGAGGCCTCCTCGCGCTTCGAGAAGGGCCTGCAGCCCGAGCAGTGCATGCACGCGCAGGCGCTCGCCACGCGCCTGCTGATCGAGTGCGCCGGCGCGCGCGTCGCGCCGGGAACGATCGACGTCGGCGACGCCGCCGCCGCGCGCCGCGGCGCTGCGACTGCGCGAGGCGCGCGTACGGGCGATCCTCGGCGTCGCCGTCGCGCGTCGAGCGCCAGGCGCGAGATCCTGCGCTGCGCTCGACTTCGCCGTCGAGCCGGCCGCCGACGGGCTCGACGTGACCGTGCCGGCGCTGCGCCGCGACGACGTCACGCGCGAGATCGACCTGATCGAGGAGGTCGCGCGCATCGACGGCGTCGACCGCCTGCCGGCGACGCTGCCCGCGCGGCGCGGCGCGGCCGGGCTGCTCACCCACGCCCAGCGCGTCCGCCGGCGCGGCCGAGGACGCGATGGTCGGCTCGCGGCCTGCACGAGATCGTCGGCTGGAGCTTCGCCGAGCCGCGCGCTGCTCGACCGGCTGCTGCTGCCGCGAGGACAGCGAGCTGCGCCAGCGTCGTGCGCCTGGAGAACCCGCTGTCCGACGCGCAGTCGATCATGCGCCCGACGCTGCTCGGCTCGCTGCTCGACGCGGCGCAGCCACAACGTCGCGCGCAACGGCGCCGGACGTGGCGATGTTCGAGTCGGGCACCGTCTATCGCGCCGGCGGCGCGACGCTGCGCGCGCGCCGACGAACACCACGCACTCGGCGTGCTGCTGAGCGGGTCGCTCGGCGCCGCGCTCCTGGCGCGGCGAGCCGCGCGCGGCCGACTTCTTCGCGGCCAAGGCGCTGCTGGAGGCGCTGCTCGAGGAGCTTGCGCGTGCAGTGGTCGGTGGCGCAGGCGCAGCTGGCCGTTCCTGCACCCCGGGCGCAGCGCCGCGGTGCTCGCTCGCGACGCGGACTCCGAGCCGACCGCTCGGCTTCCTCGGCGAGCTGCACCCGCTCGTCGCCGGCGCGCTGGGACCTCGCCACGGGCAGCGCGCCGGCGCTTCGCGATCGATCTCGGCAAGCTCGCCGCCGCGCGCCCGAGGCGATCGCCTTCCAGCCGTTCGCAGCGGTGCCGCCGCTGCGCCAGGACCTCGCCGTGACGCTGCCCGAGGACGGTCTCCGCCGGCGCAGGTCCTGTCACGCGGTGCGCGAGGCCGGCGGCGAGATGCTCGACGAGCGTCGAGCGTGTTCGACGTCTACACGGGCAGCAGGTCGGCGAGGGCCGGCGCTCGCTGGCGCTCGCGCTGTCCTTCCGCGCGCTCGAGCGCACGCTCACCGACGAGGACGTCGCGCCGGCGCGCGAGCGGATCGTCGCGGCGCTCGCCGGAGCTCGGCGGTGAGCTGCGTGGCTGACGGGGCCCACTCGCGCGGCGCTGCACCGGGCGCGCCCAGCTCGCCGCCGACGGCGCGCCGCGCGTGATCGTGGCCGGCGCGACCGGCTTCGCCGGCGCGCTCGCCGGCGCACCTGCTGTGGCGCCATCCGCGGCTTCGAGCTCGTCGCGGTGACCGGGCGCTCGGAGGTCGGGCGGCGCCTGGACGAGCTGTATCCGCGCTACCGCGTGCCGCTGGAGATCGAGCAGCTCGACCTCGAGCGCGCTCGGCGCGGCTCGACGCCGCGGTCGTCGCCTACCCGCACGCCGCCGCGGCGCCGACCGTCGGCGCGCTGCGCGAGCGCGGCGTGCGCGTGGTCGACCTGAGCGCCGACTTCCGCCTGTGCTCGCTGCAGACCTACGAGCAGCTGGTACGGCGCGCATCCGCGCCCCGAGCTGCTCGCCGAGGCGGTGTACGGGCTGACCGAGCTGCACCGCGAGCGGATCGCCGCGGCCGGCATCGTCGCCAACCCCGGCTGCTACCCGACCGCCTCGCTGCTCGGCGCTCGCGCCGCTCGCTCGCGCCGGGCTGATCGCCGACGTCGTGATCGACGCCAAGCAGGGCATCTCGGGCGCGGGGCGCGCGTTCGACGAGACGACCCACCTGTCGATGGCCGGCGAGAACATCCTCCCGTACAAGGTCGCCGACCACCGGCACACGCCCGAGATCGAGGAGCAGCTCGCGCCGCTGCGGCCGCGCCGGCGCCGAGCACGAGGTCGCCGTGCAGTTCCAGGCGCATCTCGTGCCGCTCGACCAGGGCGAGCTCGCGAGCTGCTACGTGACGCCCACGCGCGCGGTCGAGCGACGCCGAGCTGCGGCGAGCTGTTCGCGGCCGCCTACGCAGACGGAGCCGTTCGTCGAGGTCGTCTCTGAGCCCGCCCGGCACGCGCGAGGTGCGCGAGACGAACTTCTGCCGCATGTTCGCCAAGGCCGACCCGCACACCGGCAAGGTGATCGTGCTCTCGGCGATCGACAACCTGTGGAAGGGCACCTCCTCGCAGGCCGTGCAGAACCTCAACGTGATGTTCTGGCTGCCCGAGACGGAGGGACTGGCATGAGCGCCTCCGCGCCCGGCGACGCGACCGTCGCCCCGCCGCAGCCGTTCTTCCACTCGCGTTGGGTGCCCGCGCCCGCGCACGTGCGCGATCTCGGGCCCGGGGCGGCCTGCCCGGCGGCTTTCGCGCCGCCGGGGTCGTCTGCGGGATCAAGCCGAGCGGCAACCCCGACCTCGGGCGTGCTCGTGTGCGACGCCGAGCGGCCGGTCAGCGCCGCGCGCTTCACCGCCAGCGGGCACGCCGGCGGCGCCGGTGCTCGTCACGCCAGGAGCGCTGCCGCCTGCACGCGCTGCGCGCCGTGCTCGCCAACTCGGGCTGCGCGAACGCCGCGACGGGCGCGCGGGGCCTCGACGACGCGGCCAAGACGCAGGGCGCCGCGGCGATCGCGCTGGGCGTGGACCCGCGCCGAGGTCGCGCTCGCCTCGACCGGCGCGATCAGCCAGCACCTGCCCGTCGAGAAGATCCTGAAAGGCATCCTCGCGGCCCGCCCGCAGCTGAGCGACGCCGGCGACGCGGCTTTCCAGCAGGCGATCCAGACGACCGACGCGTCCGAGAAGCGCGCGAGCCTCGAGGTGGCGCTGCCGTCGGGCACGGTGCGGCTGACCGCGCAGTGCAAGGGCGCCGGGCATGATCTCGCCGCGCTTCGCGACGATGCTGTGCTTCGTGCGAGACCGACGCCGAGCTCGCGCCGGAGACCGCCGAGCTGCTGCTCGGCGTGTGCGTCAAGCGCTCGTTCGACCGCGCCTCGGTCGACGGGCAGCTGTCGACCAACGACACGGCGATCCTGATCTGCTCGGGCGCGAGCGGCGTGCGCGTCGCGCCCGAGAGCGAGGACGAGCTGCGCTTCGGCGAGGCGCTCGACGCGCTGCTGCGCCAGCTCGCGATCATGATGGTCGCCGACGGCGAGGGGGCGCAGCGGATCGCGCGCGTGGTCGTGCGGGGCGGGGATCTGCCGAGCGCCGAGGCGGCGGCGCGCGCGGTCGCCAACTCTCCGCTCGTGAAAACGGCGCTGCACGGCGGCGACCCCAACTGGGGGCGCATCGTGCAGGCGGTCGGCGCCGCGCTGCCCGGCGACGGCGCCGCTGGCGGTGGACGTCTGCGATCGAGGGCATCCGGGTGTGCGCGGCCGGCGCGGCGATCCCCTACGACGAGCAGGCGCTCGCCGCAGGCGGTGCAGGGCAAGGAGATCGAATACGAGATCGGGCTGCCGGGCGAGGGCGCCGAGACCGAGGTGTTCTTCTCCGACCTCGCGCACGAGTACGTCCGCATCAACGCCGAGTACACGACATGACACGACGCGAAGCCGGCATGCGAGCGCCGGTGACGCGTGCAGGGTCGCGTCCTTGAGCTGACCTAGCCCAGGCTAGCCACCGAGGGAGGGCCGATGCGCGACGTAGGCACGCTGCTCGAGGCGCTCCCGTACATCAGGGAGTTCCACGGCAAGACGGTCGTGATCAAGTACGGCGGCGCCGCGATGGAGGACGCGGCGCTGCGCGAGGAGTTCGCGCGCGACGTGGTGCTGCTCAAGTACGTCGGGCTGAACCCGATCGTCGTGCACGGCGGCGGCCCGGAGATCACCGCCTACATGGAACGGCTCGGCCTGCCGGTCGAGTTCGTCGGCGGGCCTGCGCGTCTCCGACGAGGACACGGTCGAGGTCGCGAAGATGGTGCTGGTGGGGAAGGTCAACAAGGAGATCGTGCTGCGCCTGAACCGCCACGGTCAGCCCGCGGTCGGGCTGTGCGGCGACGACGGCTCGCTGTTCCGGGTCGCCCGCCGCTCGGCGCCCGGCGGCGAGGACATCGGCTTCGTGGGGCGCATCGAGCGCGTCAACGTCGGCGTGATCGAGCACGTCGCGAGCGACTACATCCCGGTGATCGCCTCGGTCGGCGCCGATCGCGAGGGGCACTCCTACAACGTCAACGCCGACGAGGCGGCCGGCGCGGTGGCTGGCGCGATGGGCGCCTACAAGGTGGTGTTCCTGACCGACGTGCCGGGCTGGCTGGCCGACCCCGACCGACCCGGACAGCCTGATCGCCAGGGCGACCGCCGAGCAGGTGCGCGACGCCCTGCCGGGACTCGCCGGCGGCATGCGCCCCAAGCTCAGCGCCTGCGTCGACGCGATCAACGCCGGCGTCAGCGCCGCGCACATCCTCGACGGGCGCGTCGCGCACTCGCTGCTGCTCGAGCTGTTCACGGACGCCGGGATCGGCACGATGATCGAGGCAGCTCCGTGAGCCTCGCTGAGTTGCAGGAGCTCGAGCGCTCGAGCGTGATCGGCTCCTACGCGCGCCTGCCGGTCGAGTTCGTGCGCGGCGAGGGCACGCGGCTGTGGGACGCCGAGGGCAACGAGTACCTCGACTTCCTGTGCGGCATCTCGGTGACGAACATCGGCCACTGCCATCCGCGCGTGGTGGCGGCGGTGCGCGACCAGGTCGGACGCCTGATGCACGTCAGCAACCTGTTCTACACCGAGCCCGCGATGCGCCTGGCCGAGCGCCTGTCGCGGTCGAGCCTGGGCGGCAAGGTGTTCTTCTGCAACTCCGGCGCGGAGGCCAACGAGGCGGCGATCAAGCTCGCGCGCAAGGCGCGGCCGGGGGGCGACGTGGTGGTCGTGCTCGGCGCCTTCCACGGGCGCACCTACGGCGCGCTGTCGGCCACGCCGCAGGAGTCCAAGCAGGCGCCGTTCGCGCCGCTCGTGCCCGGCTTTCGCGCGGTCGAGCCGACGCCCGAGGCGATCCTCGCGGCGGTCGACGCGCGCACCGCGGCGGTGCTGCTCGAGCCGATCCAGGGCGAGAGCGGGGTGAACGTCCTCTCCGAGGAGTGCCTGCAGGCCGCGCGCGCGGCCTGCGACGAGCACGGCGCGGCGCTGATCTTCGACGAGATCCAGTGCGGCATGGGGCGCACCGGCACGCTGTGGGCCTATCGAGCAGACCGGCGTGCGCCCCGACGCGATCACGACCGCCAAGGCGCTCGGCGGCGGGCTGCCGATCGGCGCGCTCGTGACCGGCGAGCGGCTGGCCGACGTGCTCGCGCCGGGCGACCACGGCTCGACGTTCGCCGGCGGGCCGGTGGTCGCCGCCGCGGCGCTGGCCGCGCTGGAGCTGAGCGACGACCCGCGCGCTGCTCGCCGACGTGCGCGAGCGCGGCGCGCGCAGCTGGCCGAGGGCTGGAGCACCTTGCCGCACGTGCTCGCGGTGCGCGGGCGCGGGCTGATGCTCGCGTGCGAGCTCGACGTCGCCGCGCCCGAGGTGGCGCGCCGCGCGCTGCTCGAGCAGCGCCTGGTCATCAACGCGACCGGGCCGACCACCGTGCGGCTGCTGCCGCCGCTGACGGTCTCCGAGGCGGAGGTCGAGGAGGCGCTGCGCCGGCTCGGCGCCGCGCTTGGGGGCTGAGGCGGTGCGGCGCGCTCTGCCCGGTGGCTTCGAGCTCGACGACGACCGCGCGCGCGTCGACGTCGACGCCGTGCACGACTTCATCAGCACCGAGTCCTACTGGGGCCTTGGTCGCTCGCGCGAGCTGGTCGACCGGGCGGTCGCCGGCTCGACGCGCGTCGTTGGGCTGTACAACGACCCCGCCCGCCAGCCCGACCGCGGCCGGCAGGTCGGCTTCGCGCGCGCGGTCTCCGACGGAGTCAGCGTCGCCTACCTGGCCGACGTGTACGTGCTGCCCGCCCATCGCGGCAAAGGGCTCGGACTGGAGCTCGTGCGCGAGATCGTCGACGGCAACTCGTTCGGCGAGGTGCGCTGGATGCTGCACACGGCCGACGCGCAGAAGCTGTACGCGAAGCTCGGCTTCGTCGAAGGCGAACCGCCGTATCCGCTGATGGAACGACCGCCCGGCCGCGCCGGTACGCCCGCCGTCGGGCGCCAGTAGCCTTCCCCGCCCGTGAGCAGCTCACCCGCCAGCGCGACCCCGACCGCCTCCTACGAGGCCGACCCGACCTCGGTCCGGCGCGTGCTGCTGCTGTACTCGGGCGGCCTGGACACGAGCGTGATGCTCAAGTGGATCCAGGACGAGTACGGCGCCGAGGTGGTGTGCCTGACGGTCAACCTCGGACAGCCGGGCGAGGACTACGAGGTGATCAAGGGCAAGGCGCTGCGGCTCGGAGCGCTCGACTGCCACGTGGTCGACGCGCGCGAGCAGTTCGCGCGCGAGTACGTCGCGCCGGCGATCAAGGCCAACGCCCTGTACGGCGGCGGCTATCCGCTGTTCACGGCGCTCGGCCGGCCGCTGATCGCCAAGCTGGCCGTCGAGCAGGCGCGCGCCTCGGGCTGCGACACGATCGCGCACGGCTGCACGGGCAAGGGCAACGACCAGGTGCGCATCGAGGCCACGATCGCCACGCTCGCGCCCGAGCTGAAGGTGATCGCGCCGGTCCGCTCGTGGCAGATGGGCCGCGAGCAGGAGATCGCCTACGCGCGCGAGCACGGCATCCCCGTCAAGGGCGGCACGGAGGCGGCGCCGTACTCGATCGACGACAACCTGTGGGGGCGCTCATCGGAGGGACGCTGGATCGAGGACCTCGAGCACGCGCCCGAGGACGACGTGTTCCAGCTGGTCACGCGCCCCGAGCAGGCGCCCGACGAGCCCGAGACCGTGGCCGTTGAGTTCGAGCGGGGCGTGCCCGTCGCGCTGGACGGCGAGCGGCTCGAGCTGGTCGCCCTGCTCGAACGCGCCGCCGAGATCGGCGCGCGCCACGGCGTCGGCATCGTCGATCACATCGAGGACCGGATCGTCGGCCTGAAGGTGCGCGACATCTACGAGGTGCCCGCGGCCGCGATCCTGCTGCCCGCCCACCACGAGCTCGAGCGGCTCGTCGGCACCATCCACCAGAACCAATTCAAGCCCCAGCTCGACCAGCAGTGGGCCTTTCTGGTGTATGCGGGCCTGTGGTGGGAGCCGCTGCGCGACGATCTCGACGCCTACATGGAGCGCGTCAACGAGCGCGTCAGCGGCACGATCGGCGTGAAGCTGTTCAAGGGTCACGCGCGCGTCGTCACACGCTCCTCGGCGAACGCCGTGTACGACGCGAGCCTGGCCTCCTTCGCCCAGTCCGGCGGACTGTTCTCGCAGGCCGCCGCGCCCGGGTTCATCGAGTTGTGGTCGCTGCAGTCGCGGCTGGCGTGGCGCCTGCGCAACGAGTAGCGCCGGCGCCTGCCGGTAGTTGCCACGCGCATCGATGCGGCGCAGCGCGGGCGCCGCACCGGGTGACTAGCGCCCGGGCGCAAAGGGTAGGATCACGCGCATGAACGGCAACGGCTACAAGCTCCTGGGGTTGCTCGTCTGGCGCGGGGGGAAGTGGTACCTGCGCAGGCGGCTGCCGTCCGCGCAGCTGACGGCGGTGTCGGCCGTCGCTGGTGTGTCCGCGCTCGTTGCGATCGCACGCCGTGCGACGGGCTGAGCGCGGGCGTGCGCGCCGGCCCGGGCTGTCCGGGTCTCGGCGTAGCTTGCGGGCATCGTGATCGCCGAGGGCAGCGAGACGCCGGGCGAGGGGCGGGGAGGCGCCGCGGAGGGCCGCGGGCGCCGCAGCGAGGGCGACCTGCTGGCTGAACGGCGGGCGCGCCGCGCCGCCGAATCGGGCGAGCACTCGTTGATGCTGCGCGCCGAGGCGGCCGAGGCGACGGTGCGGTCGCTGGAGACCCACGTCGCCAGCCTGCAGGACCGCCTGCGCGAGGTCGAGCAGGAAGGACGGCAGGCTGCAGAGCGGCTCGAGGTGACCCGCGCGCCCAGCGACAGAGCGGCGCCGGCGCGGCACGAGGAGCCGTTGCCACGCGAGCCGCTCGAGCGCGAGCTGCAGCGCGTCTCGCAGCGCGAGTACGCCGAGCAGCGCCTGCGCGTCGAGGCCGAAGACCGCCGTGCCGAGGTCGAACGCGAGTCGCGGGCGGAGGTGGAGCGGCTGGGCAGACGGCTCAGCGCGAGCGAGCGCGAAGCGCAGGCGCTCGAGGTCCGCCTGGACAGCGTCCAGCGCGAGCTGGACGAGGCCGAGCAGGCCGCGGTCACCGAGCGGGCCGCGTTGCTGCGAACCGAACGTGTCCTGCGCTCCCGCTTGGCCGAGCTCGAGGGTTCTGCGCTCGAGATGCACGGCATGCTCGAGGCCGAGCGCGCGGCGCGCAGGCGGGCCGAATACCTGCTGGACGCGCTGCGCAGCGCACAGCGGAGCGCGCTCGGCATGCTCGGCGCCGCTCGCCGACGCGATCGCGCGCCTGCGCGACGCGACCTTGCAGGCGGCCTCCACGACGCCGGCGCCAGAGCAGCCGCTCGCCGCGGCCCCCGCTCCCGCGCAGCCGCCTGCGGTGCCTGCCAGCGTGATGCCGCACACGCCGATGCCCGCGATTGCGGCGCCGCCGGCGCCTGCGCCCGGCTTCGCGCCCACCGTGGCGTCCGAGGATGCGCTCGGCTCATCCGGGAGCCTCGAGCAGGCGACCACGGCGAACGATGCGCAGGCGCCATCAGGGCCAGGCCCTGTGGCGGCGGAGCCGGGCGAGCCGGACGGCGGCGAGATGGCACAGGCGCTGGCGGCGGCGGTCGAGCGGTTGCGCGCGCGTGTCGAAGAGCAGGGCGGCCCGGCCGAGGAGCCAGACGCGACGCGCCCGCCGCACAAGCACAGCATGTCGCTGATCACACGGACGCGCCTGCGGCTGCGGCGACGCCGCGAACGTCGCAAACAGCGAAGCGAATCCTGATCGAGCCGGTCGGCCTCCGCCGCCTCGGCGCATAACATCGAGCGACGTTGAGCTCGTCCGGCTGCGCCCATCTCCACGTCCACTCCGAGTACTCGTTGCTCGACGGTGCGTGCAAGATCGACGCGCTGGCGCAGCGCGCCGCCGAGTTCGAGCAGCCGGCGCTCGGGCTGACCGACCACGGCGTCATGAACGGGGCCGTCGAGCTCTATCAGGCGTGCCACAAGCACGGCGTCAAGCCGATCCTCGGCTGTGAGATCTACCTCGTCGACGACCACGCCGCGCGCGGCCCGGGCCGGACCGAGCGCAACCACCTGACGCTGCTGGCGGCCGACGACACCGGCTATCGCAACCTCGTGAAGCTCTCCTCGGCGGGCTTCCTCGACGGCCTGCAGCGCGGCAAGCCGTCGGTCGACATGGGCCTGATCGAGCGCTTCTCGGAGGGCGTGATCGCGCTGACAGGCTGCCTGGCCTCGCGCTTCTGCCAGCGCCTGCTCGAGGACCGTGACGACGAGGCGCGCGCGCACGCCGACGACCTCCGCAACGTGTTCGGGGCCGAGAACGTCTACTTCGAGGTGCAGAAGAACGGCCTCGCGCCGCAGGACAAGTGCAACGAGGGGATCGTCAAGATCGCGCGCGAGCTCGGCGGCAGCCTCGTCGGCACCGGCGACGTGCACTACCTGCGCCGCGAGGACTACGACCACCACACGGCGCTGCTGTGCGTGCAGACCAAGAGCACGATCGCCCAGCCGAAGCTGACGTTCGACACGAACGAGTTCTACCTGCGCGACAGCGGCGAGATGATCGCCGCGTTCGCGCAGTGGCCCGAGGCGATCGCGAGCACGCTGGAGATCGCCGAGCGCTGCAACGTCGAGCTCGAGCTCGGCAAGCAGCTGATTCCTCGCTTCCCGACGCCCGACGGCTCGGGAGAGCGCGAGTTACCTGCGCGCGCGCGTCGAGGAGGGGCTGCGGCTTCGCTACGGCGACCCGGCGCCGGGCGCGGCGCTGGAGCGGATGGAGATGGAGCTGGACGTGATCGACGGGATGGGCTTCAACGCCTACTTCCTGATCGTCTGGGACTTCGTCAAGTACGCCAAGGAGAACGGCATCGCGGTCGGCCCCGGCCGCGGCTCGGCGGCCGGCTCGATCGTCGCCTACTGCCTGGCGATCACCGATGTCGACCCGCTGCGCTACGACCTGCTGTTCGAGCGCTTCCTCAACCCCGAGCGCGTGTCGATGCCGGACATCGACATCGACTTCTCGGTGCGCGGTCGCGAGCGCGTGATGCGCTACGTGACCGACAAGTACGGCCGCGAGTCGGTCGCGCAGATCGTCACCTTCGGCAAGATGTTCCCGCGCGCGGCCACGCGCGACGCCGCGCGCGTGCTCGGCTTCGACTACGGCGCCGGCGATCGGCTGGCGAAGCTGATCCCCGACCCGATCATGGGTCGCGCGCCGTCGTTCGAGGACTGCCTGAAGGGCGGCCAGCCGCTGCGCAAGGCCGTCGACGAGGACCCGCAGGCGAAGCAGATCGTCGACGTCGCGCAGGGCCTCGAGGGGATCGTGCGCAACTCCTCGATCCACGCCGCGGCGGTCGTGATCGCCGACCGGCCGCTGACCGACATCGTGCCGCTGCAGCTCGCCGACGCCGGCACCGGCGAGAACGGCGAGAAGGTGTTCCGCACGGTCACGCAGTTCTCGATGAAGCCGATCGAGGACGATCGGCCTGCTCAAGATGGACTTCCTCGGCCTGCGCAACCTCGACGTGATCGAGGACGCGCTCGACATCATCGAGCGCTCGACCGGCGAGCGTCCGGACATGACGACGCTGCCGCTCGACGACGCGCGAACGTACGAGATGCTCGCGCGCGGCGACTCGATCGGCGTCTTCCAGTTCGAGTCCGAGGGCATGCGCGAGGCGCTGAAGAAGGTGCGCCCGGACGAGTTCAACGACCTCGTCGCGCTCAACGCGCTCTACCGCCCGGGCGCGATGGACCAGATCCCCGTGTACGCGAAGGGCAAGCACAACCCGCGAGGCGATCTCCTATCCGGACGAGCGCCTGCGCCCGATCCTCGAGTCCTCCAAGGGCGTGATCCTCTACCAGGAGCAGGCGATGCAGATCTCCAAGGAGCTCGCCGGCTTCTCGGGCGCCAAGGCGGACGACCTGCGCAAGGCGATCGGCAAGAAGAACCGCGCGGCGATGGCCGCGCTGAAGCCCGAGTTCGTCGAGGGCTGCCGCGCCTCGGGCACGCAGGCCCGAGGTGATCGAGTTCCTGTGGCAGACCAACGAAAAGTCGGCCGACTACTCGTTCAACAAGAGCCACGCCGCCTGCTACGGGCTGATCGCCTACCGCACCGCCTGGCTGAAGGCCAACTACACCGCCGAGTACATGGCGGCGCTGATCTCCTCGGTGATGTCGACGAAGGACAAGGTGCCGTTCTTCGTCGCCCGCTGCGAGGAGATGGGCATCGAGATCCTGCCGCCCGACGTGAACCTCTCAGACCACGAGTTCACCGTCGAGGCGGCCGGCGCGAAGGGCGGCCTCGGCAACATCCGCTTCGGCCTCGACGCGGTCAAGGGCGTTGGCTACCAGGCCGTCGAGGCGATCAAGCGGGCGCGCGAGGAGGGCGGCCAATTCAGGACGCTGTGGGACTTCTGCGAGCGCGTCGACAACCGCACGGTCAACAAGAAGGCGATCGAGGCGCTGATCAAGTGCGGCGCGCTCGGCTCCACCGGGGCCAGCCGCAAGGGCATGCTGGCGGTGCTCGAGCAGGCGCAGGCGGCCGGCCAGAAGCTCCAACAGGACGCGCTGATCGGCCAGGGCTCGATCTTCGACCTCGCCGAAGCGGGCGCCTCGCCGGCGCGCCGGCGCGAGCGCCCCGGGCGCCGGGCTGGCGCGCCCCGTGCATCCGCCGATCTCCGCTGAGGAGTTCGAGCAGGCCGAGCTGCTCGCGGTCGAGAAGGAGGCGATCGGCCTGTTCGTCTCGGCGCACCCGCTCAAGCCGCTGCGCGAGGCGCTGCGGGCGCGCGTGGACTGCCCGCTGGCGACGCTCGCGGAGCGCCGCGACAAGGACTGGGTGACGGTCGGCGGGATCATCGTCGAGGCCAAGCGCATCCGCACCCGCAACGGCGACCCGATGATGTTCGCGACGCTCGACGATCTGGAGGAAGCGGTCGAGATGCTCGTGTTCGGCAAGGCGCTGGCCGAGTACGAGTCCGCGCTCGGCGTCGACGAGGTGGTGCTCGTGAAGGGCCGCGTCGACCACAAGGAAGCGGGCAAGACGTGCCTGATCGTGCAGAGCGTCGAGCCGTTTGCGCCGACGCCGGAGGAGATCGAGCAGGCGCGCGCGCACAACGACGCGGTGAGCGCTTTGACCGAGCCGCTGCACCTGCACCTGCAGGCAAGCTCCCTGTGCGCCGGGTTGATCGAGGACCTCAAGCACGCGATCGAGAACTTCCCCGGTCCGGCCGAGGTCGTGCTCGACGTCGTCACGAGCAGCGGCACGCGTCGCCTGCGGCTGGGTGAGGCGTTTCGCGTGCAGCACACGCCGACGTTGCGCGCCGAGCTGGAACACGCGCTGGCGCCGCTGCCCTCGCTCGCCACCGCCTAGCTCGACCCGCTTCGACGGCCGGCTCACTACCGGCGTGCGGCGATGCCCTGACTACGCAGGCGCCATCGCCAGCGCGACTTCCTTGCGCGACGGGCCTTCGCGATTCTCGCCGGGCGTCTCGAGCACGCACGGGAGCTTCTGCACGGAGGGCGCAGACAGAAACGCGCTGCAGCCCCTTCGTCCGAGCTCGCCCGTGCCCAGGTTGGCGTGACGATCGCGGTTGGAGCCCAGCGGGGCCTGCGAGTCGTTGAGATGAAGCGAACGCACGCGTCCGCGGCCGAGCTTGCGCGAGCACTCGCGCAGCACCGAGGCCATGCCGTCGGGCGTACGGATGTCATAGCCCGAGGCGAATAGGTGGCACGAATCCAGGCACACCCCCAGACGCCGGCCGCCGCCGGCCGCCTCGAGCAGCGCCGCGAGCTCGTCGACCGAGCGGCCGAGCGTCCCGCCCGCGCCGGCCGTGTTCTCGAGGTGCAGCTCGCAGCCCTCGCTGTCGGCGAGCGCCCGCGCAATCGTCTCGCCGGCTCGGGCGATCGCCTCGCCGGCGTGGCCGGTCTTGGCCGAGCCCGGATGCAGGACGACGCCGCTGGCGCCAATCGACTGGCCGACGCGCAGGGAGTGGGTTAGCGAGGCGAGCGATTTGGCGCGGATGTCGCGGTCATCGGAGGCGCAGTTGATCAGGTACACGGCGTGGATCAGCACGGCGTCGATCGAGCTGTCGGCCATCGCCTCGCGGAACGCCGCGACGTCCTCGTCGCGGTAGGCGGTCGGTTTCCACTGGCGCGGCGACTGGTTGAAGATCTGGATCGAGCGGCAGCCGCGCTGCACGCCCCGTTCGATCGCCTTGGGGAGGCCCCCGGCGGGGGACACGTGGGCGCCGATCAGCATGCTGGCGGATTATGAGAGTTCGGGCGCTGGGGCGTCGTCGGCCCAGACTCTGGACTCCGCCGGGCTCGATCGAGCGGTCCACGGTGAGCGCCAACCCCGGCGGCGGAGCGTGGCCGCGCCGCCGGGGTCGCCTGTCGGCTAGGAGCTCAGCGATCTACGAACCGCTTGCCGCTCAGCGAACTTTGACGTACGTGGTCGGAGTGAGAGTGTCGGTGCCGAGGAGCTCGAAGTATTTGCCCGGCCCGCCTTTGAAGACCCCTGATGCGGCTGTCGATTTCAGCGCATCGGTAGCGATTTTCGGATTCCACAGGTGTCCGGGCGGATGGTAGATCGCCGTCGAGCCGCTCACCGTACATTTCACTTCGAGCGAGACGTTTTCGAAAGCGTCGTTGCTCGGAAAGGCGAGTTCTGAGAACCAGGGCAGGCTCGCGCCGCCTTTGATCGTGAAGGTTTCACTGGTGACGCACGGGTCAGGGCCGAGTTCGCCGCACAGCGCTTCGAAGGTCGTCATGTGATCGATGCCTTCGGTGCTGGTGAGTTCGTTTTCAATCGTCTCCGTGTCTGTTCCCGAGCACGTTGTTTTGAAATGAACCCCGCTGGCCCGTTCGCCGGCGAGCCCGAATTGAATCGAGCTTTTGAGCGTTTCCGGCGTCGCCAATGGAAGAACTTTCCAGCCCCCCGTCGAAGCTTTCACTTCCCATTTCGGTACGAACGACTGGGCTGCGGCCGGCACGATCACAAATGCGGCGACCGCGAGCAGCGATACGAGGCCGAGCCTGAGCTTGCTGTTCATGTTGCCTCCTGTACGCATTGAGCTTTGACGACCGAGCGCTGCTGCGCTCGGCGTGTTGCTGCGGGAGAGCGGCGCAACGCATCGAGCAGCAACGTGGCGCGACGTCGCCAGCTACCCCGTGCGGCGCGGTATTGCGATCCCCCATCGCGTCTCTCACCCCCTGCTTGCCCGGAGCAGCTACGAGCGACCCCCGGATGGGCGCGATGCTAACGCATCCGCACACCGCCGGCACTCGCTGGCCCGAGCGGCAACGCGCTGCCCTGTCACACGCGATTCACGACGTAGCTCGCCACCGGACAGCCGTGGCTCTAGGCAGTTGATCCCGCCCGCAACGATGAGCAGCTTGCTCGGCCTACCCGCTGAGTTTGGCCGCGCGCAACGCCTCGCCGTGGTCGAGAAAGGCGCGGGAACGCCATCCCACAACGCCGCGAACTCAAAGATCAGCGCCAGCGGCGAATCGACGTGGATGCCGCTACTGAGCCCGCGTCCCTCGAGACGTGCGAGCACGAGCACGCTGGCCTGCGAACTAGCGAGCGATAGCGGATACTGCTGCCGACACCAATCGTCCCGGGGCATTCCAATGCACACACGCCTACTCACCATCACCATCCTCGCGGCCGTGGTCGCGACGATTTCCGCCTCGCCGGCGGCCGCGACTCGCTGCGCGGGGCGCGCGACGTGGTCTGGCTGAAACTTCCGGGCTAGCCATCGTGATTGGCTTGCTAGGGCCATGAATCGGCCGCCTGGACAACCCATGAGGGTTCGCTTCGCACCATCGCCGACCGGCGCGCTGCACATCGGTGGCGCGCGTACGGCACTGTTCAACTGGTTGCTCGCGCGCCACTTCGGCGGCGAGATGGTGCTGCGCATCGAGGACACCGACCGGGAGCGCTCCATGCCAGAGAACGTCGAGCAGATCCTCGACTCGCTGCGCTGGCTCGAGCTCGACTGGGACGAGGGGCCGATCATGCAGAGCGACCGCGCCCAGCGACACGAGCAGGCGCTGGCAGCTCTGCTCGATGCCGATCTGGCCTATCGCTCGAGCGCCACGGCACAGGACGTCAAGGCCTTCAAGGAGCTGCACGGAGCCCACCGCGGCTTCCGCGCCGAGCCGGAGCACGAGGGCGCCGTGCGCCTGCGCGTGCCCGACGGCGCGACCGTCGTGCACGACGCGGTCCGCGGCGACACCCGCTTCGAGCATGTGCACATGGACGATCCTGTGATCGCCCGCGCCGACGGCTCGGTGCTGTACAACTTCGCGGTCGCGATCGACGACCTGGACGCGCGAATCACGCACGTGGTTCGCGGCGAGGACCACCTCTCGAACACCCCCAAGCAGCTGCTCGTGCTGGAGGCGGCGAGGGCCGTCGGCCTCGGCGATGGAGCGCCACTGCCGCAGTACGCGCACCTACCGCTGCTGCACGGCCCGGACGGCAAAAAGCTCTCCAAGCGCCACGGCGCCGCGTCGGTCGGCGAGCTGCGCGAGGCCGGTTACCTGCCGGCCGCCGTGCGCAACTACCTGGCGCTGCTTGGCTGGGGCGCCGGCGACGACCAGACCGTCCTCTCCACCGCGGAGCTGATCGAGCGCTTCACGCTGGACACGGTCAGTCGCAACCCCGCGCGCTTCGACGAGGTCAAGCTGAGATGGCTCGACGGCGTCTACATTCGATCGCTTCCACTCGATGAGCTCGTCGAGCGGCTGGGCCCATACCTGGACGCCACTGGTCATGCGGGAATCCGCGATCAGCCCCGGTTCGCGCGCGCGGTCGAGATCAGCCAGGAGAAGATCCACACTCTCGCGGACTTCTGGCCGATGACGGGACCGCTGCTGGCCGAGCCGGTCGACGATGCCAAGGCGCGCGAGCGCTGGCTGGGGCCTGCTGGGCTGGCGATCCTCGCCGACGAGCGCGCCGCGCTCGCCGGCGCGTCGAGCTTTGAGGAGCCGGACATCGCGCGGGCCCTCGAAGCGATCGTCAGCAGCCGCTCGGTGAAGCCGCGCGAGGTCTATCAACCCCTGCGCGTGGCGCTCACCGGAACGACGATCTCTCCGGGCATCTTCGAGAGCGTCGCCCTGCTCGGGCGCGAGGAGACCCTACGGCGACTGGACGCGGCGCTCGTGCGCGGATAAGCGTCGCTCAGGTGCCTGCGATATGGCGGCGTCTCGCACTCAACCGTTGGCCGTGAGCTGCCGATAGGTGATCTACGAGCGGCCGACAAGGATGGTCGATCCCCGAGTAATACCGGCACGCATGCAGGCAACCGCTTCCAAGTCAAAGACCAAGACCCCAGCAAAGCCGAAGACGAAGCCCAGGAAGGTGAGCGCCGCCAAGAAGGCGAGCGCCCCCCGACAGGGACGGCGTTCGGCGGCGCCGGCGGCCGCTCCGGCACAGGCCGAGCGCCACCAGAACGAGGGTCATGGACGCCGCCTGACGTTGGCGTTCGAAGCGCTCGAGGCGTTTCCGGCGCTGGCAGAGTCGCGCGACAGGCTGTTGTCGGTGATCGCCAAGGACCACGTTGCGACGGCCGACGTCGTCGCGGCGGTCGAGTCCGACGTGGCTCTGCTCACGGCGGTGCTGCGCCTGGCCAATCAGGCACAGGGCAGGCGCGGTCGCGTGGACACGGCGGTGGCGGCCGTCGAGCTGCTGACCCCGCAACGGGTGCAGGCGCTCGGCTCGCGCGTGCGCACGTTTGACTTCTTCGAGCGCTCGAGCGTGTGGGAAGCGGCGCCCGAGCGCTTCCGCCTGCACGCGCTGTCCACGCAGCACGCGGCGGACCGGATTGCCGCCGAGGTCGGCTTCGAGCACCGCGATCGCTTGACCGCGTCGAGCCTGTTGCACGACATCGGCAAGCTTGTGCTGCTGCACGCCTACCCGGGCTACCCGTCGCAGGTCCATCGCGGCGCGCGCACGCCCGAGGACCGTATCCACCAGGAGCGACGGGAGCTGGGGGTCGACCACGCGCTCGTTGGCGGCGTGCTGGCCCGGCGTTGGGGCTTGCCGGCGACGATCGCGTCGACGATCGAGCGCCACCACAACCTCGACGTCGAGGGCGAGGCGGCGTGCGTGCGCCTCGCCGACATGCTCGCCCACTACGAGCAGGGGGCTCCGGTCTCGCCCGCGGAAATGCTGCGCACGGCACGGGCCGTCGGCCTCGGGCCCGTAGAGCTGCGCCGCGTCATGTACGAACTGCCGAGCGTGCCCTCGCAGCGCCGCCGCCACGTGGACCCGTGCCCGCTGTCCGGGCGCGAGCTGGGCGTGCTCCAGCGCCTCGCCGAGGGCAAGGTGTACAAGCAGATCGCGCACGAGCTGACGCTCTCGACGAGCACGGTGCGCACGCACCTGCACAACATCTACGGCAAGCTCGGCGCGGTCGACCGCGCGCAGGCGGTGCTGATCGCCACCGAGCGCGGCTGGCTCTGAGACTGCCAGCGGGCGGCGCGGACCGTCTCAGCCTGCGTACCGACCTCGGCCGTAGCGCAAAGGCGCGTCGTCGCCCGGCCTTCCCGTAGCATCGGCATCGTGATGCGCAGATGATCTCGATTACCAGCAAGTCGCCATACGCAGTCCTCGCGCTGGCCGAGCTGGGGCGCAGCGGCGGCGCCGAGCCGGTGCCGATCGGCGAGCTCGCGCGCAAGCGCGACGTGCCGGTGCAGTTTCTCGAGCAGCTGTTCGCCGTTTTGCGCCGCGCGGGTGTGATCAGCTCTCAGCGCGGCGTCAAGGGGGGCTACCGCTTCGCGCGTGAGCCGGGGAGCGTGAGCGTACTGGAGGTCGTCGAGCTGCTGGACGGCCCGCTCGGCCGCGACGCCCAGGGCCCGTTCGCCGACGCGGCGGCGGCGGCCCGCAAGGTCCTCCAGGAGACCTCGATCGCCGACGTGATCGAGCGCGAGACGCGCGAGGCCGGCGCGAGCATGTACCACATCTAGCGGGGGTGGCTCTGCTGAGCCTTCTTGGCTTGCTAGAGCTGATTCGACCTCGATAGAGGTCGACTGAATCCGATAGAAACGGCGGGCGCGCACTTCTTCTGGGTGCGCGTCCGCCCGCCGACGGTCTCCACGTCGCTCTGAGCGCGATTCACGCGCCACGCGGTGAAACTCGCACGGCGGCGCTCTCACGAGCGCAGAAACCCCTGATGCTTCTGCCGCGCCATCGCCTGCTCCGCCAGCCCCACGGCTTTGAGGGCCTCGGCTGGCTCCGTGTAGCTTTCGAAACGCAGGATCTTGCCGTCACGAACGGTCCAGACGCTCGCCCCTTTCATTTCAACCTCGTGGTTGCTTCCAGGCGTGCGGGCGAAGTGAGTGGAGTTCACGAGAACCCGCTCTCCGCAGTCGAACGCTTCGTCGATGTCCTGCCGGTAGCTCTCCCACGGCGCGACCCACATCGACCATCCTCGCCTGAGCGCCTCCGCGTCGTGATGAATCACCGCGTCCTCGACCCGGTTCACGGACACATGCTCAAAGTCAGGGTGCAGACGTGCCGCAAACGCGTTCCACACGTGCGTGCCGAAACGCGGGAGCCATCCGGCGCCGAAGCTTTGATGTACAGACGAATCGCGACCGGCGCGATCCTCGCCACCGTCCCACGGTCCTGCCTACCACGGTGGACCGTTTCCCGAAGAGTGGGTGACGCTTGCGAACGGATGGCAATGCAGTGTCGTCGTAGGTGGACAGGCCGCCTGCTCTCGTGGCGGGTCGGTTCAGAATGCGCACGAAGTGATCGTCCTGCAACGGTAAAAGCGCTTTGCGTCAAATTGCGCCGGACCTGCGGCGCGAATGTCGAACTCATCTATCACGCACTGGAAAGCTAAGGGGACTTCGATGTACAGACGACTCGCCACGACCACCTCGCTGATCGCCGTGCTAGCTGCCCTTTCCGCGAGCCCAGCGGCTGCCGAACGAGCCTGCGGCACGATTCACGGGGAGGGGCAGACCTTGAAAGTGTCGGTCGCGCGTGGACACGCCTCCTGCGCCGAAGCGCGGCAGACCTTGAGCAGCTTCTTTGATCGCCGTTGGCCTCAACATGGGGGGCCCGCCATGGCCAGCCTTTATTGGTCGCTCCCCAAAGGATGGCGCTGCCAGCTCGCGACGGGCGGGGGCGGCGGCTGCTACCGCGGCGGGTCTACGTACGCCACCGAGCGGGATCTCATAGGGGCGACGCCCTAGTTCGCGAGCAGCCCAACGGGCTCGTGTTCGGCGCGACCGCGACGTCGCCGTTCACGGGGACACCGACCGCGCAGCGAGCCAAGCGGGCGTGGACGAAGGCCAAGCTCGCGCCGATCACGCTGCACGAGTGCCGCCACACCACTCGAATTGGATTCCGGCTATCGCTCTCGGAGCCCTGCCGCGCGCAACGCCTCGCCGTGGTCGAGAAAGCCGCGGATACGTGAGATGAGGCCAGAAAAGTCGAAGACCATCCCCAGCGGCGAATCGACCGTCGCCCCACTGGCCTTGCCACGGCCGGTGAGCGCTCCGAGCATGACCACGCCGGCGACGTGCTCGCAGAACCGCCCGGGCAGGATCTGGAACGTCTCCCACGCGTCGCTGAGATTCGCGAAGTACCTCTCGGCGCCCGCGTGTCCGCGGAAGACCTGGCCCTCGATCGCGGTCATCGACGGGTACCACTCGAAGTCCGTGGTTGTCAGTTCCACGAAGGCTGCGACGTCCTCGCCGTTGAAGGCCTCGATCGCGCGCTTGGCGATCTCCACGTTCTCCTGTGACATCGCCTACTGCTCGATGCCGAGGTCGGCGAACGCGCGGTCGCGGTCGTAGTACTGGACGATCCTGGTGACCAGGAGGTCTCGCACGTGGAACACACTGGCGCCCTTGCTGTGCACTCTCGCGATCTCGGGGCCGCTGTCCTTCATTTGCCCCGACGAGCCGTACAGCACGAGAACGCGCTCGCCGTCCAGCTCCCGGTAGTCCTCCGCCGTCACCGTCCAGTCCTGCCACACGTGAATCCAGTCGCGGAAGCCCTCGTTCATCCCTTGGACGCCGACCCAGGTTCCCCCGAACGCGTCGCCCAGCACGTACTCGATCGCAGGGTCCGCCCAGTCGGCCGAGCTGAAATCGCCTCGCCCCCAGGCGTCGTATATCGACCGCACGAAGTCCAGGTTCTGCGACATCGTGGGTCCAGTATCCCGCAGGGCGGCAGTGACGCAACGAGGAGGACGATGGTCGACGAGGGATCTGAGAGCCCGCCACCCAGCGCCTCCCGAAGGTCCCTCCCTGGACGGACGACCAGGCGGGACGCTGGATAGGCGCCCGCGCCTAGTCGTCCTGCGCCGGGATTCGGCCGGCATTGGGCCGTTTCCCGCCGCGAGAGCGCCGGAAACAGATCGATCAGCTGGTTTGCAACGCGTCGGACGTCGAAAGGTACGTACGCGACGTGCCTTGAGTAGCGGACGACGATCAGGCGCGAGGCCGGCTGTCCTGCGGGGAGCCGGCAGCCGACCTCGCGCTCAAAGAGGTCCGGGATGTCGGCCATTGCCCGGACCATCCGCACCGTTGCCCGAGCTCTGGCGGGGGGAAACAGATCGGCCGATCAACTTAACCGGGTATAGGCCGAGCGGGCTAGCTGCGCGAGTTGCCGTCGTGATCAGCGGAGAGGCCGCGTAACCGCTCGATCTCCAGCCTGGCCTGCTCCGCTTTCAGACGCCTCGCTGCGATGGCGTTCGTCACCGGTCCCTGCAAGCCCAGGTGCTCGACGACTACTTCGAGCGTAGCTTGGACATCCTCGACCGTGTCTGCGATCTCGTTCAGCGTTCGTGGATTCTTCAAGGAACCTCCCCGGTCAGCTCCGCGTGGCCATCATCTCGCGCGTGGCCTGTCAGCTCGCGCGCGTGGCCTGCTTCTTCCCGATCGCCGCAAGCTACAAACACACCGCTCCTCGCAGCGCAGCAGCCCGCGGCGAAGCGTAGAGTGCCGACCCCACTACCTCCCCCTGTGCTGGGCGGCCCGCGATCGGCGTGCCGGCGGCGGTGTCCAAGGTCAAGCGAAAGGATCGGTCCTATGTCGCGTCTCTCTCGTCGTCGACCCCTGAGCGTGGCGCTCGTGGCGTCGCTGCTGGCTGTCGTGAGCTTCGTGGCGGCACAGGCCGCCACGGCATCGTCGACTCTTCCCACGCTTACGCTCGCGCTCACGAAGTCCTCGATCACTGTCGGGGGAGCCACGCAATCGGGTGCCGTGAACGTCGTCTCGACCGCGACGGGGACCAAAGAAGCAGCGGCCATCCTGTTCCTCCTCAAACCGGGCGTGACGGTGGCGGAAGTGCAAAGCGCATTGAAGGGCGGTGTCAAGGATCCCAACACCACGAGCAAGTACGGGACGATCGTGTTCGACGCGGAAGTGACGCCGGGCAAGGCCAGCGAAGCGCAGACGATTCTGCAACCCGGTCAGTACGTCGCGCTGATTCCGGGCGAAGGCAAGGGGCCGGAAGTTCACACCTCCTTTACCGTCAGTGCAGCACCATCGCCCGCTGCTCTGCCGGCGCCGCAAGCCACGATCCGCTCGATCGAGTTCGGCTTTCGCGGTCCGAGCACACTGCGTGACGGGGAGCTGGTTCGCTTCGAAAACGAAGGCTTCCTGGTGCACATGGACGTCGCGTTCCCCGTCAAGAGCAGGGGTGCGGCCGTCAAGGTCGTCAAGGATCTCAAGGCCGGGAAGGAAAAGGGCCTTGAAAAACTCGCTGCGGGAATGCCGTTCGAGTTCCAGGGGCCGGTGTCTCATGAAGCCTTCCAGCAAGAGACGATCACCGCAAAGCCAGGCTGGTACGTGCAGGCCTGCTTCATGGAAACGCAGGATGGACGCAGCCACACGCTCCTGGGCATGGAGCGGATCATCAAGATAGTCAGGTAGAGCTTCCACGGCTCGCCCAACGGGCCGCTTCGCGCTGGGCTAGGTAGCCCCGCGCGACGGCCCACGACCCGTGCGGGTGGCGCGCGATTCGCAGCGCGATGCGCGGACCCGCGCACGCTCACCCGGCGTGGCGCGGCTTGCGATCGAGCTCACCACGCACGATTCGACCGATCACGGCCTGCACGGATGTGTCGTCTTCGGCCGCCCACAGACGAAGCTTGCGCCACTCTTCCGGCGTCAAGGTCAGCCGCACGGTCTTGACATTCGGGTCTCCTCCTCTCGGGCGAGGAGCCCGACCCTCCCTTTCGATCACCTCGACAGCTTTCCACGCGCGCTTCTCCGGCGCGGTCCCGCCTACGGGAACGAGCGAGAGCCGTGCGGCCCAACTCCAAGCGGATCCGCTCCGCACCATCGGGCGCTGGCGCTAGCCGAGCCCGTCATACCCCCACAGCGACACGAGGTCGCGCCCGAGGTACTCGCCGAGCGCGACCACCTCCGGCTTGAAGCGTGTGCGCAGCTCGGTGGTCAACTGCTCGTCGGACGACGGCGGCTCGGCGACTACCACGCGGCGGCGGACCGCGTGAAGGGCGGCTTGGCGCAGGCGCCGCGTCGTCACCAGCTTGGCGGCTGCCTTGGCGGGCCGGGCGACGCCTGTGCGTCCCAGTGACAGCGATGACAGCAGCGCATCGGCCCGTTGCGATCGATAGCCCCACGTCGTGACGTTGGCTTCGACGGCCTCGAGGGGACGCTGCTCGACGTCCAGGAAGCGCAGCACGGTCTGCAGCGTCGCTTCGTTGTCGCTGCGGAAGTCGTCGTAGATCAGCACCAGCATCTGCTGCGCCGGGAACAGGTCGCGGTAGCGGCTGAGCTGCTCGACGTAGCGCACCTGCTCGGAGTACTGCAGCAGCTGGGGAAGCAGCGAGCGGGGCGGGATGCGCCTGCCTTCGCGTCGGGCGGACTCGAGCGCCATCGCGGCGCGCAGGTCCTGCTCGTCCTCGTAGTGAATCTGCACGTACGTGGTGTGCAGCGAGCGCAGGAAGCTCGCCGGCTCGCGCAAGATCGCGACTATGCGAGCCTCGGGTCGTACCTCGGCGATGCGCGCGGCGGCAGTGTGAGAGAACAGGTAGGTAGCGGAGGCCTCACCGACTCGCTGGTCGGGCCGGGCGGCGCTGAACAGTGCGAGGTACTCCTGCTCGGTGCGCGGGTTTCGCTCGCCGATGCCCGCCGCGCGGCGCGGGCGCAGGTCGCTGGCCATGAAGCGCGGCTCCTTCAGCTCGGGCATGTAGATCTGCGGGTGGCCGCGCAGCATCTCGTACAGCGCGGTGGTTCCGCTCTTGTGGTGGCCGACGATGAAGAAGTCGGGCCACCGGCCGGCGCTCGAATCGAGCGGCGCGGTCATGCGCCCCGCGCGTCCGCCAACGCGCGCAGCCGCGGCGCGATCGTCCGCCACATCGCGGCCGAGTTGAAGGTCGTGAGTACGTCGCGCCGGCCGCCGGCGGCTATCTCGGCCGCCTCCGCGGGGCTCCCGAGCACGTGTGCGATGCCGTCTGCCAAGGCCTGCGGGTCGGCGCCGGCGACCGTCCACGTGTTCTCGCCGTGGCGCGTGTAGTCGGCCAGCGCGGCGGTATCGGTGACTACCGTCGGCGCTTCACAGGACATGGCGTTCAGCAGCACGCTCTGCCCGGTCGGGTAGGCGACATCGGGCTTGACCGGCACCACCACCACGGCCGCGCGCTGCAGCAGATCGCGGTAGCGGGCCTTGTCGATCAGGCCGAGCAGCTCCACGTTGGGAGGGATCGTCAGGTCGGCGAGCAGCGGGCGCGGGCAGACGACCTTGACGGCGTGGTCCAAGCCTGCCACCGCAGCCATGAACGTGCGGTAGTCACGGCCGCGGTCGAGGCCGGCGGCCAGCACGAAGGAGTCCCGCTCGCCCGCCTCGCCCGTCGGCGCGTCTGCGCCCTGCGGATCGCCGCGCTCACCTGCGGCGCCCGACTCGCGCTCGTCCGGCGGCACGCGGCGCGGCACGAAGTACTCGGGCTCGGTTCCGAACGGCACGAACAACAGGCGCTGATCGGGGATGCCCAGCCGGTCGGCGAGGATCTCGCGCTGGTTGGTCGACCAGTACACGAGCAGGTCGATCCCCTGCACGCACTGGCGCAGCCAGGCCCGCTGCCAGCGGGTCGCGACGCGCACGTCGTCGGCCAGCCAGCAAGTCAGCGCGGCCAGCGGTGTCGTCGACCACGGACGCGCGCCGAGGCGGGCGAGCAGCGAGTGGGCATAGGGCTGCGGCTCGAGCAGCGCCAGCGCGAGGTCCGAGCGACGTGTGAGCCCCGAACAGGCGAGGGTGCGGGTGAGCGGCAGCCGGGCGCGGGCTTCGAGCTCTCGCAGCCTGCGTGCCGGCCTCGAGCGAAGCCACGCCGGCGTCGTCCGCTGCGTGAGCGAGAAGCCGAGTTGCGCGAGGCTCTCCAGCCCGTACGGGGCGAGGCTCGGCTGCAGTCCGTCAAGCGCTTGCTGCTCCCATGCCCGCAGGTCGCGCGACGAGTAGATGCTGACGATCATGCGTAGAAGCAGGGAAGGGTACCGGCCTTGACTTTGCGTCATATCGCGTTTACTTTGCGGTTGGCAAGTGCTGGCGGTAGGGCCGTCCGATCGCGGGGTCGAGCGGTACGGCAGCAAGCTAATTACACGGAGGGTTATGGAACTCGGGCCAATGAGTCCGCAAGAGGCGATGGATCGCTCGCGGCCACGGGTTCGTCCCTCCCGGTCGCGGGTGCTCGCGGGTCCGGCGTCGATGCCCGCGGCTCGACGGCGCATGCTCTTGAACGCCGGCTTGCTGATCGCTCTCGCGGCGATCGCGATCGCTCTGCCCAGCCTACGTGGCGCGAGCGCCGTGCGCACTGCCGGCGCCCGCACAGGCAACGCGGGTGTCAGCCTGCCGACGGCCGCGTGGGCGCGCATCTCACAGACCCTGGGAGCGCAGCGGCCCGCGTTTCACGTCGGGGGCGCGCGCGGGAACCTGCGCGCCGCCAACCCCACGCAGGGCCTGAGTGCGAGCTTCACGCGCTCCGGCGTCGAGCTGGCAGGCGCGAAGGCGCGTCTGCACATCGGCTTGCAGGGGATCGGTCGCGGCGACGCCTACACGAAGCTTGGCGAGGTGACGCCGTCGGCCAGCGTCAATCGCGTCACCTATCAACACACGAGCGTGGACGAGTGGTTCCTGAATGGTCCGCTCGGGTTCGAGCAGGGCTTCACGATCGCGCGGGCTCCGAGCGTGAGCGCCGGTGCGCCGCTGACGCTGGCGATCGCCTTCTCGAGCAACGTCCGCAGCGATCTCGCGCGCGGCGGACGGGGCGTGACGCTACGCGACGGCGCATCTTCGATTCGCTACGGGGGCTTGATCGCGACCGACGCGCGCGGGCGCACGCTGCACAGCTGGCTGCAGCTCGCCGGGGGCAGGTTGCTGCTGCGCGTCGATGACGCGCACGCGCGTTATCCGCTCACGATCGACCCGCTGATCCAGACGGGCGGTCGCCTCGCGGTATCCGCCGGCGAACAGTCGCCTCCGAGCTTGCTAGGCGCCAGCGTGGCGCTGTCGGGCGACGGCGACACCGCGCTGGTGGGCGCCCCGCGCGACGACAACGGTCAGGGCGCGGCGTGGGTGTTCGTCAAGGAAGGCGAAACGTGGAAGCAGCAGGGCGCGAAGCTGACCGCCGGAGAAGCGGGCGGGACCGGTCAGGAAGACTGCAACGAAGAAGCCGAAGAACCGGGCGAATGCGCGTTCGGCGCGAGCGTGGCGCTGTCGCAGAACGGCGACACCGCGCTGATCGGCGCGCCGTCGGGCACCGAATCGACGGGCGCCGCGTGGGTGTTCACGCGCACCGGCTCCAGCTGGAGCGCTGCACAGATGCTGGGCACTGGCAAGGGTCGCTTCGGGCGCAGCGTGGCGCTGTCGGCCGACGGGGCCACGGCCTTGGTCGGTGACCCCTCCGCCAACCTCGAACGCGGCGAAGCCTGGGTGTTCACGCTGTCTGGCTCGACGTGGTCCACACAGGCTGCGCTGACCGATCTGGAAGAAAGCCGGCTGCGCTCACTTCGGGCGTGGCGTGGCGCTGTCGGGCGACGGCAACACAGCGCTGATCGGCGGCCCGGGCGACAGCAATTATTCGGGCGCCGCATGGAGCTTCACGCGCTCCGGCTCTGCGTGGACCGAAACGGGCAAGCTGACCGCGCAGGATGGGCGCGCCCACTTCGGCAAGAGCGTGGCGCTGTCGGCTGACGCCAGCACGGCGCTGGTCGGCGGCCCCACCGACGCCGAAAACCGGGGCGCCGTGTGGGTGTTCGCGGCTTCGGGCTCGTCCTATGCCCAGCCTGGCATCAAGCTGGTCAGCTCGTCCGCCCAGGGCGGTGAAGGCCACTTCGGTTCGAGCGTCGCGCTGTCGGGCGACGGCAACCGCGCACTGGTCGGGGCGCCGCGCGAAGGCGGCCAGCGGGGGGCGGCGACGGAGTTCGAACGCCCAGGCGGGGGCTGGAGCGAAGTGCTTCCGGTCGACGGCAGCGAAGCGACCGCTAGAGCTGCCTCGGGGACCGGCGTCGCGCTGTCCGGAAGCGGCGAAACGGCTCTGGTGGGCGCGCCCCACGACGAAGCACAGACGGGGTCGGCCTGGATCTTCACGTTCGTGCCGGCGAGCGCGGTGCCGGCGCCGGAAGTCTCCAGCGTCGCGCCCAAGCACGGGCCCACCTCGGGCGGCACGAAGGTGACGATCAGGGGTCGCTTCTTCACGAAGGCTCCGCAGCCGACCGTGACGTTCGGAGCTCAGCCGGCAACGGAAGTCAAAGTGGAAACCGAATCGCAAATCCAGGTCGTGTCTCCGCCCGAGCCCGAAGGCACCGTGGACGTCAGGGTGCAGACGATGAGCGGCCCCAGCGCAGTGACAGCAAACGACAAGTTCAAGTACGAAGCGCCGTCGAGCGGTGGCGGCGGGGGAGGGCCCGGGGGAGAAGAACCCACGAAAACCACCACGTCGAAAAAAGAACCCTCCAAAGGCTCCGCGCCCAGCTCGTCGACCTCCAGCGGCTCGTCGAGTCCGACGCCGTCCGTCGGCGTGCTCGGCGTCAGCGGAGCCGGCAGCCCGGCGTGCAGGGTCTCGCTGAACAGCAAGCACATCGCCGTGTCGCTCAAGCACAGCGCGGCGATCAGGCTGTTGCGCACCGGCGCGGGCCAGTGCCGCGGCACGCTGACGCTGCGCTACAGGCAGAAGACGAAAGGCAAGCACTTCAAGCTGCGGACGATCGGCAGCGCTCGCTTCGCGATCTCGCCCGGCAAGAGCCAGGTCGTCAAGGTGACGCTGAACAAGCTCGGTCGCAAGTTGTTCCGGGCCGGCCACGGCAAGCTCAACGCGAGCGTGGCGGTGCTCAGGACGACGCCGGCGCCGACGCTGGCGAAAACGGCGAGCGTGCGCCTCAGCGTTCAGAAGCCGAGCAAGCGCACCCCCGTCAAGAAATAGCCGGCGAGCGAGGGCGCCACTCGAGCAGGGCCGCGGCGGAAGCTGATGCGAGCGGCTTCACTATTGTCGTTCGCCGATGCCTCAAATCCCGATCAACATTGCTGAGCTGGTCGGCGACACGCCGCTGGTAGAGCTCTCGCGCATGCTCGAGGGGACGCCGGCGGCGGACGCCGGGACGCGCCTGTTCGCCAAGCTCGAGTCGTTCAATCCGGGCGGCAGCGTCAAGGACCGGATCGGCGTGGCGATGATCGAGGCGGCCGAGGCCGAGGGCAGGATCGAGCCGGGCCGCACGACGGTCGTCGAGGCGACGAGCGGCAACACGGGCATCGCGCTGGCGTTCGTGTGCGCGGCCAAGGGGTATGACCTCGTGCTCACGCTCCCGCAGGGGATGAGCCGCGAGCGCGAGAGCCTGCTGCGCCTGTACGGGGCACGCGTGGAGGTGACGGAGTCGCTCGGTGGCATGAGCGAGGCTGTGCAGGCGGCGCAGGCGCTGGCGCGCGAGCAGGACGTGTTCCTGCCCGACCAGTTCACCAACCCGGCCAACCCCGAGGCGCACCGGCGGCGCACCGGCCCCGAGATCGAGCGCGCGCTGGACGGCCGCGTCGACGTGCTGGTGGCTGGCGTGGGGACCGGCGGCACGATCACCGGCGTGGGCGAGTACCTGCGCGAGCGCAACCCGGATCTGCGCGTGGTGGCGGTCGAGCCAAGCGGCTCGGCGGTGCTGTCGGGCGGGCAGCCTGGGCCGCACCGCATTCAGGGGATCGGCGCGGGCTTCGTTCCGCCGGTGCTCAACCGCGAGCTGCTCGACGAGGTGATCGCGGTCTCCGACGAGGACGCGATCCACACCGCCTGGAGCTGCGCCAAGCGGGTCGGCCTGCTCGCCGGCATCTCCTGCGGGGCGGCGCTGTGGGCGGCGCTGCGGGTCGCCGAGCGTCCCGAGTCGCGGGGCAAGAGGATTGTCGTGATCATGCCCGACTCGGGCGAGCGCTACGTCTCGCAAGCGTTCTTCGCTCCCTGAGCGTTTCGTCGTCACTGTTTCCTATGTTGAATGGCGCCCCTGTCGGGGCGTGTGTTGCGTTCGCAGTGAAAAAATGGCTGCGCGAGCAACTATCTAGGCTACGCTGTGACCATGGCCGGCCTCGAGCTCGCCAGCGTCGTCAAGGAGCTGCGCCGCGACATCCAGGCCGCGCGCACGCGTGACCCGGCCGCGCGCGACGTCGGCCAGCTGGAGATCCTCGCGACCTGGCCGGGAATCCACGCGCTGCTGGCGCATCGCGTCGCGCACGCGCTCGACGCGGCGGGGGTGAGGTTGCTGCCCCGCATGATCTCGATGCTGACGCGCACGCTGACGGGGATCGAGATCCATCCCGCCGCGCGCATCGGCGGCGGCCTGTTCATCGATCACGGCACGGGCGTGGTGATTGGCGAGACGGCCGACATCGGCAACGACGTCACGCTGTATCAAGGGGTTACGCTGGGCGGCACCGGCTTCGCGACGGGCAAGCGTCACCCGACGGTGCAGGACAACGTGACGATCGGCTCGGGCGCGAAGCTGCTGGGCCCGATCACGATCGGGCACGGCGCCAAGATCGGCGCCAACAGCGTCGTGATCACGGACGTGCCGCCGAACTCGACCGTGGTCGGCAACCCCGGGCATCCGGTGCGCGTGGAAGGGCGTCGGGCGGAGGGTCCGGACGCAGACTGGATCCACCTGCCCGACCCGATCGCCGAGGCGATCCAGGGGCTCGCGAGCCGGATCGGGGCGCTCGAACGAGCGCTCGCCGAGCTGTCCGAGCAGGGGCCCGAGCCGATCGCCGAGGTGCGCCCGCTGCGCTCGGTCAAGGGGCCCAATCCGGCGGGCGGCTGAGCGCTCCGGCGCTCACGATCGCCGGGCGCGCCGGCCGCACGCACGCCTATGCTGAGGCGATGGCCGCAAACCCTCACGCCGACCACCTGCAGGAGCTGCTGGAAGGCCTCAACGAGCCCGCAGCGCGAGGCGGTCACGCATGGCGAGGGGCCGCTGCTGATCCTGGCCGGCGCGGGCAGCGGCAAGACGCGCGTGCTGACGCATCGGATCGCCTACCTGATCTACACCGACCAGGCGCAGCCCAACGAGATCCTCGCGATCACGTTCACGAACAAGGCCGCCAACGAGATGAGCGGTCGCGTCGGAGCGCTGCTCGGGCGCGCCACGCGCGGCATGTGGCTGATGACCTTCCACTCGGCCTGCGCGCGCATCCTGCGCGCCGAGGCCGAGCGCCTCGGCTACACGCGCCAGTTCACGATCTACGACCAGGCCGACGCTCGCCGCCTGACCAAGCGCTGCGCCGACGCGGTCGGGGTCGACCCCAAGCGCTACACGCCGGCGGCGATCCACAATCAGATATCGGCGGCGAAGAACCGCCTGCGCGCGGCCTCGGACCTGCGCGAATCGGCCGACTCGCCGTTCGCGGAGATGCTCGCGGACGTGTACGAGCTGTACGAGCGCGACCTGCACCGCGTCAACGCGATGGACTTCGACGACCTGCTGTTCCGCACGGTCAACCTGCTGGAGCTGTTCGAGGAGGTGCGCGAGCGCTACGCGCAGGCCTTCCGCCACGTTCTCGTCGACGAGTACCAGGACACCAACTACGCGCAGTACCGCATGCTGCAGCTGCTCGTCGGCGGCGGTCGACAGGAGCCCAAGCAGGGGCACCGCACGATCATCCCGGGGCACCGCAACCTCGCGGTAGTCGGCGACGATGCTCAGAGCATCTATTCGTTCCGTGGAGCCGAGGTGCGCAACATCCTCGACTTCCAAGACGACTTCCCCGACGCGCGCGTGGTCAAGCTCGAGCAGAACTATCGCTCGACGGAGACGATCCTGCGGGCGGCCAACGCGGTGATCGCCAACAACCGCGGCGGCATCGCCAAGCGCCTGTGGAGCGAGCTGGGGGAGGGCGACCAGATCCACCTGCGCGCGCTGGGAGACGAGCACGGCGAGGCGCGTTTCGTGGTGGGCGAGATCGAGCGGCTCGTCGACGAGGGCGCCTCGCGGGCGGAGATCGCGGTGCTGTACCGGACCAACGCGATGTCGCGCGTGATCGAGGACACGCTGGTGCGGCGCGAGATCTCCTACCAGGTGATCGGCGGCACCAAGTTCTACGAGCGCGCGGAGGTCAAGGACGCGATCGCCTACCTGCAGTTCCTGGCCAACCCGTACGACGTCGTCAGCTTCGCGCGGATCGCCAACTCCCCACGGCGCGGCCTCGGCCAGACGTCGCTGGCGCGCGTGCTCGCCCACGCCGACTCGGCCGACATGTCCGTGTGGCAGGCGGCGTCGGAGCCCGATCTGGTGCCGGGCTTGGGCACGGCCGCGATCAAGGCGCTGACGCGCTTCATGGACACGATGGCCGAGCTGCGCGTGCTGGCGGGCACGGCCGAGGACGACGGCACGGCGGTCGGCGAGGAGGAGCATGCGACGACGACGCGGGCGGTGCCGGTCGGCGACCTGATCGAGGCGATGCTCGCGCAGAGCGGCTACGTCGAGGCGCTCGAGGCCGAGCACACGATCGAGGCGCAGGGGCGGATCGAGAACCTCGAGCAGCTGATCGAGGTGGGGCGCGAGTTCGACGCGGGCGCCGAGCCCGAGCGCGACACGCTCGACGTGTTCCTGCAGGAGATAGCGCTCGTCGCCGACGCGGATTCGCGCTCGGACGACGAGGGCCTGGTGACGCTGATGACGGTGCACAACGCGAAGGGCACCGAGTATCCGTTCGTGTTCATCGCGGGCTGCGAGGAGGGCGTGTTCCCGCACTCGCGCGCGCTCGACGAGGGAGGTCTGGAGGAGGAGCGACGACTGTTCTACGTCGGCGTCACGCGCGCGATGCGCGAGCTGTACCTGTCCTATGCGATGCGCCGCGCGGTGTTCGGCGCGCAGACTCCTGGGCTGCGCAGCCGCTTCCTCGGCGAGATACCGGCGGAGCTGTACGACGAGGTCGAGCCGAGCGAGCGCCTGCGCCCCGGCGTGCTCGGCGGCGACGTCGCGCCGAGCGTTAGGCGTGGCGCGCGCACGTTCGCCGCGCAGGCTGCATCGGCGAGTGACTGGCAGGGCGCGAGCTCGCAGGCGCCCGCGACGAGCTCGTTTCGGCTCGGCGAGGACGTCGT
Organism: uncultured Solirubrobacteraceae bacterium; assembly: GCA_963846205.1. Taxonomy (GTDB): domain Bacteria; phylum Actinomycetota; class Thermoleophilia; order Solirubrobacterales; family Solirubrobacteraceae; genus Palsa-744. The sequence goes on from CAWJVB010000011.1 coordinate 102,146, forward strand.
GCACGCGGCATTCGGCGAGGGCGTGGTGACCGGCGTCGAGGCCGACGGGGTGATCGTGGTGCGCTTCGCGGGCGACGGCTCGGAGCGCAAGCTGATGGCCGAGTACGCGCCGGTCAGCCGCCGCTGAGGCGCTCGTGCTCGGTGCGCACGCCGGCGCCCCGTGCGCCGCCTCCGGCCCGCCACGCCAGTGCGTAGCATCCGTACGGTGAGCGCGAGCATCATCGACGGCAAGGCGATCGCCGCGCGCGTGCGCGCGCAGGTGGCCGAGGACGTCGCGGCGTTCGAGCTGCGGACCGGGCGTGTGCCCGGGTTGGCGACGGTGCTGGTCGGCGATGATCCGGCGTCGGCCGTGTACGTCGGCGGCAAGCAGCGCGCGTGCGCCGAGGTGGGGATGACGCCCTTCGATCGGCGCCTGCCCGAGCGCGCGTCGTTCGACCAGGTGGCCGAGGAGCTGGAAGTGCTGAACGCCGACGACGCTGTCAGCGGCATCCTGCTGCAGCTGCCGGTGCCCGACCACCTCGACGGACCGGCGCTGACTGAGCTGATCGACCCGGACAAGGACGTCGACGGCCTCACGCCGATCAATGCTGGTCTGCTGTCGCTGGGCCGCGAGGGCCTGCGGCCGTGCACGCCTCTGGGTGTGATGGAGCTGCTCGCGCAGACCGGCGTCGAGCTGGAGGGCGCCGAAGCGGTGGTGGTGGGGCGCTCGAACCTGTTCGGCAAGCCGATGGCCCAGTTGCTGCTTGCGCAAAGCGCGACGGTCACCGTGTGCCATTCGCGAACGCGTGAGCTGGCGGCCGTGTGCGCCCGCGCCGACGTGTTGATCGCCGCCGTTGGGCGCGCGCGCCTGGTCGGCCGCGAGTACGTGAAGCCGGGCGCGGTCGTGATCGACGTGGGACTGAGTCGGTTGACGCCCGAGCAGGCCGGCAACAAGAGCGGCTTGGTCGGCGACGTCGATTTCGCGGCGGCCGTCGAGGTTGCCTCCGCGATCACGCCGGTGCCCGGCGGGGTCGGGCCGATGACGGTCGCGTTCCTATTGCGCAACACGCTGCTGGCGGCCGAGCGTCAGATACGGGTGCACGCATGAGGCTCGGCAAGGTCCGCGGCGGAGAGCTGCTCGCGCTGGCGGGCGCGCTGCTCGTAGTCGTGTCGTTGCTGCTGCGCTGGTACGAAGGCCCGTCGGGAACGCTCGACGCCTGGGACACCTTCGGCCCGGCCGTCGCCCTGCTGTTGGCGGCCGCGGCTGGTGCGGTGTGGCTGTTCGCGAGCGCGCTCGCCGAGCGCAGCGCGGCGCTGCCGGTGGCCGCCGCGGTGTGGTGCGTTCCGCTCGGGATCGCCGCGACGATCTCGGCGATCGTGCGACTGCTCGAGCGCCCCGACGACGCCACGCGACTGTGCGGCGGAGGCTGGGTGGCGCTGGCGGGCGCGCTCGCGATTCTGGCTGGAGCGTGGCAGTCGCTGCGCGACGAACACGGGTCGCTGTACCCGCCGGTCAGCCCGCGGATGCGCCCGCGACCCTAGCGATGGGCTTCGCGCTGAACCGGCTGACTCGCGCCGATCGCATCGTCGCTGCCGGTGCGCTGGCGCTGCTCGCGTTCATGTTTCTGCTCAACTGGTTCGGCGAGAGCGTCGAGGGCACGGTCCCCGGCCGAGACCTGAGCGGCTCCGGAACCAGCGCCACCGGCTGGGAGGCGTTCACGAACAGCCGCTGGGTGTGGCTGCTGACGATCGTGGTGGCGCTCGCGTGCGTGCTCGCCGCCGCGGCGGGACGGCGACTGGAGCGACCGCTACGCGGGGGGAGCTGGTGCTGCTGCTCGGCGCCGTGTCGGCTCTGTTGATCCTGTTCCGGATCGTGCACCATCCCAGCGCCAACGCGAGCTTCGGCGGCTTCCACGCCTCCGCCGGCATCCGCATCGGCATCTGGCTCGGTCTTGCGGCGGCGCTGACGATCGCAGGCGGCGGCTATCTGCAGACGCGGACACTGCAAACCGCCCCCGTCACCCCGGCGACCTCGCCCGCGACGGGCGGCGCGGCCTTCACAGGGCTCACGGTGCCGGACGAGCACGCTCGCGAGGATCCGCGCGCGCCCTAGAATCCACGGCCGTGATCGAGCGTGACGAGGTACTGCACGTGGCGCGCCTGGCGCGCCTGGCCCTCGGCGAGGAGGAGATCGAGGCGATGGCGAGCGAGCTCTCGACGGTGCTGGACCACGTCGCCAAGATCGGCGAGCTGTCGCTCGAGGATGTGCCGCCGACCTACCACGTGGTCGACCTGACGGGCTCGCTGCGGGCGGACGAGCCGCGCCCGTGCCTGCCGCGCGAGGTCGCGCTCGAACAGGCGCCCGACGGCGATGGCGAGGGCTTTCTCGTGCCCAGTCCGCAGGCATGACGGCCGACCTCATCGAGCTGACGGCGACGCAGGCGATCGCGAAGATCGAGGCGGGCGAGGTGAGCGCGCAGGAGCTGGGGGCGCTGTACCGCGAGCGCGCGCGCGAGCATGGCCTGGCCGGCGACGGAGGCCTCAACTGCTTCACGTGGATCGCCGAGGACCCACCCCACGGCTCGACCGGTGCCGCCGACGCTTCCGGCGCGGTCGACGGCGGCGGCGCCTCGCGCAACGGCGCGGCCGCCCCGCTGGGTGGCGTCCCACTCGCGGTCAAGGATCTGTTCTGCACAAAGGGCGTCCCGAGCCAGTCGGGTTCGCGCATCCTCGAGGGGTACAGGCCGCCGTACACCGCGACGGCGGTCGAGCGCCTGGCAGCGGCCGGTGCGCCGCTGCTGGCGAAGACCAATCAGGACGAGTTCGCGATGGGCTCCTCGAACGAGAACTCGGCGTTCGGGCCGGTGCTCAACCCGTGGGACCGCGAGCGCGTGCCGGGAGGCTCGTCGGGGGGCAGCGCCGCGGCGGTCGCGGCCGGCCTGGCGCCGTGGGCGCTCGGCACCGACACGGGTGGCTCGATCCGCCAGCCGGCGGCGCTGTGCGGGATCGTCGGCCTGAAACCGACGTACGGGTCGGTGTCGCGCTACGGGATGATCGCGTTCGCGTCCTCGCTCGATCAGGCGGGGCCGCTGACGCGCGACGTGACCGACGCTGCGCTGCTGCTGAAGCACATGGTTGGGCGCGACGGGTGCGACGCCACCTCGCTGCGCTTCCCCGAGCCGATCGCTCGCCCGCGCGCGGAGCGCCTGGACGGCTTGCGCGTGGGGGTGCCGGTCGAGCTGCAGGAACCGGGCGAGGACTTCGCGGGTGCGCAGCCCGAGCCGGGCGTGCGCGCAGCGTTCGCGCGCGCGCTGGAGCTCGCCGAGCAGCTGGGGGCGAGCGTCGAGCAGGTGCGCCTACCGCACGCTGCGCACGCGCTGTCGGCGTACTACCTGATCTCCTCCTCGGAGGCGAGCTCCAACCTCGCGCGCTTCGACGGCGTTCGCTACGGCCTGCGCGCGCCCGACGCGACGGACCTGCTCGACATGTATACGCGTACCCGTCACGACGGCTTCGGGGCGGAGGTCAAGCGGCGCATCATGCTGGGCACGTACGCGCTGTCGGCGGGCTACTACGACGCCTACTACGGGCGCGCGCAGCGGGTGCGCACGAAGATCGCCGGGGACTTCAGGGCGGCCTTCGAGAGCGTCGACGTGATCGCCACGCCGACGTCGGCGAACGTGGCGTTCGGGCTCGGCGAGAAGACGGCGAACCCGTGGACGATGTACCTGAGCGACTACTTCACGGTGCCGATGTCGCTGGCGGGCATCCCCGCGATCTCGATCCCCTGCGGCCTGGCGGGCGCCGAAGCCGGCACTGGTGCCAGCACCGGCCCGGACGACCCCGGCTCGGGCGACCGCGGCCCCGGCGGCGGCCGGTTGCCGGTGGGGCTGCAGCTGGCTGGAGCGGCGTTCAGCGAGAACCGGCTGCTGGACGTTGCCTACGCGCTCGAGCGGGCGCTCGGCTTCGACGCGAGCGTGGCGCGTGTCTGAGCGCGTTCAGGCGGGACCAAGCGAGGCCGCGGGCGGCGCGCCGCTGGAGCCGGTGATCGGCCTGGAGATACACGTGCAGCTGGCGACCGCCACGAAGATGTTCTGCGGCTGCGCGCTGTCGTTCGGCGAGCCGCCGAACACTCACACGTGTCCGGTCTGCCTGGGCCTGCCGGGCAGCTTGCCGGTGGCCAACGCGCGGGCGGTGCATTTCGGGCTGATGATCGGGCTGGCGCTCGGCTCGGAGCTGGCTCCGCGCTCGATCTTCCACCGCAAGAACTACTTCTATCCGGATCTGCCCAAGGGGTACCAGATCTCCCAGTACGACGAGCCGCTGTGCCGCGGGGGAGGGCTCGGCGAGGTGCGCATCCACCGCGTGCACCTCGAGGAGGACGCGGCCAAGCTGATTCATGTGGGCGAGAGCGGGCGCATTCACGGCTCGGACACCAGCGTGGTCGACTTCAATCGCGGCGGCACGCCGCTGGCGGAGATCGTCACCGAGCCGGATCTGCGCTCGCCCGAGCAGGCGAGCGAGTGGCTGAAGCTGCTGCGCGCGACGATGCGCCAGCTCGGGGTCAGCGACGTGAACATGGAGGAGGGCTCGCTGCGCTGCGACGCCAACATCTCGCTGCGCGCGGCCGGCAGCGATGCGCTGGGCGTCAAGACGGAGCTGAAGAACATGAACTCGTTTCGCTTCATCGAACGCGGCATCAAGGCGGAGATCGAGCGCCAGGAAAAAATCATCGCGGCCGGCGAGACGGTCGTGCAGGAGACGCTCCACTTCGACCCGGCCTCGGGCGCGATCACGTCGCTGCGCTCGAAGGAGGAGGCGCACGACTACCGTTACTTCCCCGAGCCCGACCTGCTGCCGGTCGCGATCGACGAGGCGATGATCGTTGAGGCGCGCGACGCGATGCCCGAGCTGCCGGCGCAGCGCGCCGAGCGGTACGAGCGTGACCTCGAGCTCAACGCCGATAGCGCCCGGCGCCTGGCGTTCGACAGTGAGCTCGCCGATTTCTTCGACGAGGCGCAGGCCGCGCGCCCCGACCCTGCCCCGCCGGTGCAGGTCCTGGCCAATTGGGTTCTCGGCGACCTCGCCTCACGCCTGAACGAGGGCGAGGACCCGGCAAGCTCGCGTGTACGGCCTGCGGCCCTCGCGGCGCTGGCAGGCCTGGTCGCGGCCAAGCGCATCAGCGTCGGCGCGGGTCGACAGGTGCTCGACAAGCTGGTGGCCGAGGGCGGCGAGGATCCGGCGGCGATCGTCGAGGCCGAGGGCCTGGGGGCGATCGGCGGCGACGACGAGCTGGGGGAGATCGTGGCGGCGGCGCTCGCCGCCAACGCCGACGCCGCCGAGCGCGTGCGCGGGGGCAACGAGAAGGCGATCGGCCCGATCATCGGCGCGGTGATGCGCGAGACGAAGGGTCGCGCCGACGGCGCCGAGGTGACGCGACTGGTGCACAAGCAACTCGGCGTATGAGCTGCGGGCGCCCGCCGGCGCCGCATTGCTCGCTTGACACTTTCAAGCCCCTCCGAGCGCAGATTTTGGACTGAGGGCCAAAGGCAAGGAACCGCCGCTGCGCCAACATGCTGCACATGAACTCGCCGAACAGCACAGCTATCTCCCAAGCTCCCCGGCGGTTCATCCTCCTGCCGGAGGAGTCGGTGGATGGACAAGGTCGCCGGCCCCGGATCCGTCGCTATCGCCTCACAAGCGTCGGTCAACGTCCCTGTGCAAGCAGGGGCGATGTCGCAATGGCACGGATTGCTCGCGAGCTGGGCCGTACCGGTCGGATGTAGCCCGACCTGTCTGACACCGGCCTCGCTCGGCTTCCCTCTGGCCGGTGCGAGCGGGTGCGGCCGGACGGGGTCGCGGTTCCCCGTCCGGCCGCTCCGATTCCTGTGCGGCCGCGCAACCGAGGCGAATGACGTGACGGCGAGACCGACTCGACCGACTCGACCGGCGCGGCGACCCCGAAATTGCGGCGTTGCGGGCGCGCAGCGAGTACTCTGAAGGTATGAACGAAACTTCCTCACGATCGCTCGGGCGGATGGTGGTCGCCGGGCTGATCCTGCTCATCGCCGCGTGGGTGCTGCTGCACTTCGTGATCGGCATCGTGACGGCGATTGCGAGCGTGCTCGTCGTGGTGGTCGCGATCGTGGCCATCATCTGGGCCGTGCGCGTGCTGCTGTAGCGAGGTCGGGCGGCGATGGCCTACGTGATCATCGCGGTCTGCTTCGGTCTTGCCGGGGGCTATGTCGGCAAGATCAAGGGGAGCTCGTTCGTGCTGTGGTTCCTGATCTCAGGCATCGTGCCGTTCTTCGGCCTGATGGCGGCGCTCGCCTATCGCTTCGAGCGCGACGAGCTGCGCCGCGCCTGCCCCAACTGCGGACGCGTGCGCAAGCTGTACGACGCGGTGTGCACGCACTGCGGCGCCGAGCTGGACTTCCCCGACACGGCGCTCGCGCCGGAACGTGCGCAGATAGCCGCGCGCGAGCGCACATCGGCCGGCTCCTGAGCTCTCCGGCCAGCCACTGCGCTGTCCGGCCAGCTCCTGCTGATTTCTTTTGATGGCCGGCCTGACGGCCGGATCGGGTCGCGCGGCGGGCCCCCGTAGGTACGGCCGGGGACAGCGCTGGGCGTGAAAAACCCACTGGTACACTCGGTTTTTCACAACTTCAAGCTGCGAAAGGAGGTCGATGGGATGCGCGCGGTCGATGCCGTGATGGAATGTCTGAAGGCGGAGGGCGTAGAGGTCGTCTTCGGCCTGCCCGGCGGCGCCAACCTGCCGACCTACGACGCGTTCGTGAACGGCGGGCTGCGGCACATACTGGTGCGCCACGAGGCCGGCGGCGGCCACGCGGCGGAGGGTTACGCGAAGGCGACGGGCAAAGTCGGCGTGGCGTTCGCCACCAGCGGCCCGGGCGCGACGAACCTGATCACGCCGATCTGCGACGCGATGATGGACTCGGTGCCGGTCGTGTTCATCACCGGCCAGGTGCGCACGGAACTGCTCGGCACGGACGGCTTCCAGGAGGCCGACACGATCGGCATCACGATGCCGGTGGTCAAGCACTCGTTCATGATCCCGCACCCGCAGGAGATACCGCGGGCGATCCACGAGGCCTTTCACATCGCCCGCTCAGGACGTCCCGGCCCGGTGCTGATCGACATCCCGCAGGACCTCTCGCGCGCCGAGATCGCCTACGAGCCGGTGACCGACCTGCGCCTGCCCGGCTACCAGCCGCGCGTGGAGGGCAACCAGAAGCAGATCCGCCAGGCCGCCAAGGCGCTGGCGGCCGCGCAGCGCCCGGTGATCTACGCCGGCGGTGGCGTCGTCAACGCAAACGCCTCCGAGGAGCTGACCGAGTTCGCGACCTCCGACCGCTTCCCGGTCACGTGCACGCTGATGGGGCTCGGCGCGTTCCCGGCGCCGCACCCGCAGTGGCTGGGCATGCTCGGCATGCACGGCACGCGCGCGGCCAACTACGCGATGGACGAGGCGGACCTGATCTGCGCCGTCGGCGCGCGCTTCGACGACCGCATCACCGGCAAGCTGTCGGAGTTCGCGCCGCGCGCGAAGTTCATCCACATCGACGTCGACCCGGCGGAGATCTCCAAGAACGTGCCCGCGCACATCCCGATCGTCGGCGACGCCAAGCACGTGCTCGCCAAGCTGCTGATCGAGTACCGCGCGATCGGCGCCGACGGCGCGCGTCTGGACGCCTGGTGGACGCGGATCGAGGGCTGGAAAGAGAAGTACCCGCTGGCCTACGAGGACAGCGCCGACAACGAGATCAAGCCGCAGTACATGGTCCAGGCGCTGTACGAGGCGACCGGCGGCGAGGCGATCGTGACCAGCGACGTCGGCCAGCACCAGATGTGGGCGGCGCAGTACTACGACTTCCCCGAGCCGCGCCGCTGGATCAACTCGGGCGGGCTGGGCACGATGGGCTTCGGCCTGCCCGCGGCGATGGGCGCCGCGGTCGGCTGCCCCGACCGCTCGTGTGCTGCATCGCCGGCGACGGCTCGGTGCAGATGAACGCCCAGGAGCTCGCGACCTGCGCGCAGGAGCAGATCCCGATCAAGGTGTTCATCATGAACAACGGCTACCTGGGCATGGTCCGCCAGTGGCAGGAGCTGTTCTGGGACGGCAAATACAGCCACGTCGAGACGGGCGAGTTCCCCGACTTCGTCAAGCTGGCCGAGGCCTACGGCGCGACGGGCATGCGCTTCGAGGACAAGACGACGCTGGTCGAGGACATGAAGCGGGCGATCGAGACGCCGGGCCCGGTGCTGGTCGACGTGCGCGTGACGCGCGAGGAGAACACCTACCCGATGATCCCCGCCGGGCAGGCCGCGCGCGAGATGGTGGGGTGAGCGCCGATGGGCGAACCAGGAACCAAGGAGCCGCTCAGCCTCGAGGAGCTGGAGGCGGCGACGAACATGCGCACGGGGCGCAAGCACGTGCTGTCGATCCTCGTCGAAAACAAGTCGGGCGTGCTGACGCGCATCGCCGGGCTGTTCGCGCGGCGCGGCTTCAACATCGACACGCTCACGGTCGGGCCGACCGACGACGAGCAGATCTCGCGCGTGACGCTCACGGTCGACGGGGCGCTGCACCCGATCGACCAGGTGACCAAGCAGCTGCACAAGCTGATCAACGTGCTGAAGATCCGCGACCTCGAGCCGGCCGACACGGTCGCGCGCGAGCTGGCGCTGTTCAAGGTCGCCGCCGACGGCGTGCAGCGCGGCGAGCTGATGCAGATCGCCGAGATCTTCCGCGGCAAGGTCGTCGACGTGACCAAGCGCGCGGTGATCATCGAGGTGACGGGCACGACCGAGAAGATCGAGGCGTTCGAGGGCATGGTGCGCCCGTTCGGGCTGATCGAGATGATGCGCACGGGCGAGATCGCGATCTCGCGGGGGCGCACCGAGACCTAGCCGTGCTCGGCACCGGCTCACGCGCGCGACCGGACCGTCGCCGCCCGTTCGCGCTGCGGCAGCGCGACGCGAGCGGCTGGCCGGCGCGCTGCGCGCGGCGCGTGCGGCGCGCGCGCCGCAGCGGCGCCGGCGACGCTCGCGACGCTGTCGCTGCCGGTGCCGCGGCGACGTCGACCCGACGGCGGTCGTGTGCGCCTCGCGCCGCGCCGGGCGAGCACGTGGTTCGTCTTCGAGCAGCCCGACCGCGCGCGCGCGGCGCTGGCGGCGCTCGGCGAGGCGGTCGAGCATCGAGGCGCGCGGGCCGCGAGCGCTTCGCGAGCGTCGCCGAGCGCTGGCGCGCGCTGTCGGCCGCGCGCGGCGGCGCCGAGCGCGGCCGAGCGGTCCGCGACGGGCGGCGGGCCGGTCGGCGGTCGGCGGCTTCGCGTTCGCGCCCGACGGCGGCGCGCGCGCCGCACTGGGCAGGGCTTCGAGCCGGCGTCGCTGATCGTCGCCCGAGGTCGCGCTGCGCCGCGACGAGCGCGACGGCGAGCGCGCGGTGCGCCTGACGCTCGCGGCGCTGGTCTCGCCGGACGACACTGGCCGACGAGCTGCTGGCGCGCCTGCGAGCGGCGCCTGGCGGAGCTGCGCGAGCGGCCGCTGCCGCTGCTCGACCCGGCGCCCGGCCGGGCGCTTTCAGGTGGCCAGCGCGATGCCGCCCGAGCACTACGAGGCGGCGGTCGCGCGCGCGGTCGAGCTGATCGCGGCGGGCGCAGCTGGAGAAGATCGTGCTGGCGCGCGAAGTGCAGGTGCACGCGCCGCGCGCCTACGACCCGGCGGCCGTGTTCGGCGTGCTGCGCGAGGAGTTCCCCTCGTGCTTCGTGTTCTGCGTCGGCCGCGGCGACGGCGACGCTGTCGCGGCCAGCCCCGAGCTGCTCGTGCGCCGCGAGGGCCACCGCGTGAGCACGCTCGCGCTCGCCGGCTCGACGCGCCGCAGCGCCGACCCGGCCGTCGACGACCACCTCGGCGAGCAGCTGCTGCGCGACTCGAGAGCTACCGCGAGGAGCACGCGATCGTCGCGCGGCGGATCGAGCGCACGCTGCGCCCGCACGCGGTCTGGGTCGCCGCGGCGCCCGAGCCGACGCTCGTGCGGATCGCCAACATCCAGCACCTGGCGACGCCGATCCGCGCCCAGCTGGCCGCGCCGATCGACGCGCTCGAGCTGGCCGGGCTGATGCACCCGACGCCGGCGGTCGGCGGCGAGCCGCTGGCCGTCGCCGCGCCGCTGATCCCGGCGCTCGAGGGCCTCGACCGCGGCTGGTACGCGGGCCCGGTCGGCTGGACCGACGCGACCGGCGACGGCGAGTTCTGCGTCGCGCTGCGCTGCGCGCTGCTGCGCGGGCGCGGTCGCGCGCTGCTACGCCGGCAACGGCATCGTGCGCGACTCCGACCCGGCCGCCGAGCTGGCCGAGACCGAGGTCAAGCTGGCGGCGCTGCTGCCCCTGCTGGCGGGCTGAGCGCGCGAGCACGGGATGCGTCAGCCGCACGGCTCCGACACCGCGTCCCACAGCCGGCGGTGCAGCTCGACGTTGGCCTGCGCGGTCGCCGCGCACTTCGACGATGCTCGAGCCCTCGCGGCGCGAGCGCGCGCTCGAGCGCCGCGCGAAAGCGCGGAGACGTCGCTCGACGCGCTCGTGCGCAGAGCCCGTACAGCGCGGCCGCGTCGGCGAAGTCGAGGCCGGTGGGGGTGGCGACGTGGCGCGTGTAGATGTCCTCGTCGGCGTCCGCCGTCCGAGCGCGGGTGCTCGGCGCGAGCGCCACGCTCGGCGGCGACGGGCAGGAAGTCGAAGATCCCGCCGCCGCCGTTGTCGAGCAGCACGATCGTCAGCTTCAGGCCGCAGCCGCCGCGCCGCGAGCAGCCGCCGATGTCGTGCGCGAGCGCGACGTCGCCGATCAGCAGCACGACCGGGCCGCGCTCGACGGCGGCCGCGCCGAACGCGCTGGAGACGGTGCCGTCGATGCCGTTGGCGCCGCGGTTGCACAGCACGCGCGGCGGGTCCGCGCGCACCGGCCAGAACGTCTCGATGTCGCGCACCGGCATCGAGGAGGCGACGAACAGCGTCGCCTCCTGCGGGCAGCAGCACGCCGAGCTCGGCCGCGACGGCCGGCTCGCTCAAGGCCGTCGCCGCAGCGCGCCAAGGATCGCCTCGGCGGCGAGCTCGTCGGCGCTGCGCCAGCGCTGCGAGCCAGTCGCTGGTCGGCGCGACTGCGAGGCGCTCCTGCGAGCGCGTCGAGCGCGGCCGCCGGCTCGAGCGCGAGCGAGTCGACAGCACGGACGCCGGGTCCTGCCAGGCCGCCTCGGGGTCGAGCGCGACCTGGCGGCACGTCGGCAGGCCCGGCGAGCCAGGTCGCGCAGCGGCTTTGAGACCGGCAGGTCGCCGACGCGCAGGACCAGGTCGGGCTCGAGCGACGCGCGCGAACGCTGCGTCGCGCAGCAGCGCGTCGTAGTGGGCGATCGCCGCCTCGCCGCGGCGCGCGCCGGACAGCGGGTCGGCGAGCAGCGGCCAGCCGGCGGCGCGCGGCGAACGCGGCGGCCGCCTCGCCGAGCGATCGCCGCCGACGGCCGGGGCGCTCGTCGCGTCCGGCGACGAGCACGCCGCGTTGCGACCGCGCCGACGAGCGCGCGCAGCGTCGGCGTCGGCGCTGCGGGTGATCCCGCTCGCTGCGGCCCGACGGGCGCCGCACGTACGGCGCGCCGTCCGGGCGGCCGCTCGTGTCCTGCCGAGCGGCTCGTCGCTCACCAGCGGCTCGCGCAGGGGGAAGTTGAGGTGCACGACGCCCGGGCGGCCCTCGAGCGCCGTCCAGTAGGCGCGGCAGGCGAGCGTGCGCATCCAGCGCAGCCGCTCGGTGCTGGCGTCGTGCACGCCGACCTCGAAGAACCACTTGGCGGCGCCGCCGAACAGCTTCAGCTGGTCGATCGCCTGCCCGGCGCCGTTCTCGCGCAGCTCCGGCGGGCGGTCGGCGGTGAGCAGCAGCAGCGGCACGCGCGCCTCGCGCGCCTCGATCGCGGCCGGCAGCAGCTCGGCGGCGGCGGTGCCGGAGGTGCAGGCGACGGCCACCGGCAGCCCCGACGCCTTGGCGAGCCCGAGCGCGAAGAAGCCGCGCGCAGCGCTCGTCGACGTGCGAGTAGCAGCGCAGCCGCGGCTCGCGCGCGAGCGACAGCACGAGCGGCGCGCAGCGCGAGCCGGGCGAGGTGCAGGCGGCGCGCATCCCGCAGCGCGCGAGCTCGTCGACGAACGCGCGCAGCAGCACGTAGGTGTCGGTGGCGGGGGTCATGGCTATCGGCGGGGCTGATCACGGGCTATCGGACGGATGGTCATTGGCTAGACGGTCGTGCCGGAGAGCGTCGTCCTGCTGCACGGCTTCAGCGGCACCCGCCGCGCCTGGGACGGCGTCGCGGCGCAGCTCGCGCCGCGAACGCTACCGGCCGCTCGCGCTCGATCTGCCCGGCCACGGCGACGCCGCCGAGCACGGCGGCCGATCACGTTCGCCGGCTGCGTCGAGCACGTGCTCGCGGCGAGCCCGCGAGCGCTTCGCGCTGTGCGGCTACTCGCTGGGCGGCCGCGTCGCGCTGCACGTCGCGCTCGCCGCGCCCGAGCGCGTCAGGCGCCTGGTGCTCGTGTCGACGAGCCGCCGGCATCGAGGATGCCGCCGAGCGCGCGCAGCGCGCGAGCCGACGAGCACGCGCTCGCCGACGAGCTCGAACGCGAGCCGCTTCGAGCAGTTCATCGAGCGCTGGCGCACCCAGCCGCTGTTCGCCGACGACCCGCCGGAGGTGGAGGCGCTGGCGCGCGCGGACCAGCGGCGCAACCGCCCGCAGGCGCTCGCGGCGGCGCTGCGCGGCATCGGCACGGGCGAGATGCAGCCGCTGTGGGAGCGCCTCGGCGAGCTGACGATGCCCGTCGACGGTCCTCGTCGGCGAGCGCGACGCGAAGTTCGCGACGCTCGGGCGGCGCATGGCCGGCTGCTGCCGGATGCAGAGCTGCGCGTCGTTCCCGGCGGCCACGCCTGCCGCTCGAGAACCCGCCGCGTCGAGGCGTCAGCCGACCGGCGACTCGCTGCTCGAGCGTAGGCCTCTGTGACGCACACGCAGCGCGGGCGCACCGTGCGATCTAGCAGCGCGTCTCGACGCCCGAGGCCCGGCTCCGTCGGCAGCGCGATCCGTCCGTCGCTGCGCCGGCAGCGGGTCGTCGAGGTCCGCGAACAGCGCGAGCGTCGCCAGGCCGCAGTGCGGGCAGCGGGCCGCGCGAGGCGAGCGCGGCGGCGGCGTGCAGCGCGGCGGCGACGCCGAGCGGGCCGTCGAGGGTCGAGGCGAGGTAGGCCTCGGCGCCCGAGGCGCGCACGAGCGTCGCCGCGGCGATCAGGCCGCGCGATGCCGCCGCAGCGGGAGATCTTCAGGCACACCGCGTCGGCGACGCCCGCGCCGAGCGCGCCGTGCTCGGCCGCCGTCTCGTCGATCGCGACGCGCACCGCCACCCGCTCGCGCACCTCGCGCACGGCCTGCAGGCCGTGCATCGGCTCCTCGACGAGCTCCAGCCCGGCGGGCGCGAGCGCGTCGATCGTGCGCACGGCCTCCTCGACGCTCCCAGCGCGCCGTTGGCGTCGAGCCGCAGCGCCACCTCGGGCCCGGCGGCGGCGCGCACCGCCGCCACGCGGCCGGCGTCGTCGCCGATGCCGACCTTCAGCTTCACGCAGTCGAAGCCCTGCGCGCACGGCCGCGCCGCCTGCTCGGCGACGCCGGCGCGGTCGAGCGCCGACGAGCGTCGCGTTGACCGCGCACCGCGCGTCGCCGGGTCGTCGGTCAGCAGCGCGGCGACCGGCTGCCCGCCGCCGCCCGGCGCGGTCCCACAGCGCCAGGTCGATCGCGGCGAGCGCCGCGCGGCAGGTCGTCGACGCGCGCGGCAGGCGTCGAGCAGCTGCGCGCCGTTCAGGCGCTCGCGTCGGCGAGCACCGGCGCGTAGCGCTCGCAGCGCCGCCTCCACGCGCTCGAGCTCGACGCCGTCGTAGGGCTCGAGCGGCGCCGCCTCGCCGTAGCCGCTGACGCCGTCCGCGTCGGTGAGCGAGACCGCCAGCAGCTCGCGCTGCGTCGAGCGGTCCGTAGGAGGTCTGCAGCGGCGCGCGCGAAGCGCAGCGTGCGCCGCTCGCAGCTCGAGCTTCACGAGCCGATGCCGCCGCTGGCGAGGATCCCGGCCGAGACAGCAGGCAGAACAGCAGCTGCAAGCTCCGCGTCGCGGCCAGCGCGCCGTTCAGCGCGGGCCCGTCGGTGCGCGTGCGCACGACCGCGCACGACGCGCGACCGCCAGCGGGATCGCCGCCCAGCTGAGCAACAGCCACGGCGCTCATCGAGCCGAGCGACCCACGGCAGCGGCGCGGTCACGAACGCGCCCGCGAGCATCGCCGCGTACAGCGCGCGCGTGCGCTCGCGCCCGAGGCGCACCGCCAGCGTGCGCTTGCCGGCGCGGCGGTCGGTCTCCAGGTCGCGCACGTTGTTGACGACGAGGATCGCGCTCGCCAGCAGGCCGACCGGCACCGCGCACACGAACGCCTGCCAGGGCAGCTGCTGGACCTGCACGAAGTAGGAGCCGGCGACGGCGACGATGCCGAAGAACAGGAACACGAACACCTCGCCGAGCCCCTCGTAGCCGTACGGCCGCGGGCCGCCCGTGTAGAGCACGCCGGCGAGGATCGACGCGGCGCCGACGGCGAGCAGCTCCCGGCCCGCGACCGCGACCAGGTAGGCGCCGCAGGCGACCGCCAGCGCCGAACGTCACGTACGTCGCCAGCAGCACCTGGCGCGGCGGCACGAGGCCGCCGGCGGTCACGCGCACCGGCCCGAGCCGGTCCTCGGTGTCGGCGCCGCGGCGCGCGTCGGAGTAGTCGTTGGAGAGGTTCGTGCCGACCTGGATGAACATCGCGCCGAGCAGCGCCGCGACGAACGCGAGCGGGTGGAAGTGCCCGGCGCCGAGCGCCAGCGAGGTGCCGACGAGCACCGGCGCGACCGCCGCCGGCAGCGTGCGCACGCGCGCCGCCATCACCCAGATGCGCACGGCGCTCACGCGGCTAGGCTCGCCTGGGGAAGCGCGAGAAGTCCGGCGTGCGCTTCTCGCGGTAGGCGTCGCGGCCCTCCTGGGCCTCCTCGCTGCCGTAGAACAGCAGGTTCGCGTCGTGCGCGAGCTGCTGGATCCCGGCCAGGCCGTCCTCGGCGGCGTTGAAGCTCGCCTTCAGCAGCCGCAGCGCGAACGGCGACAGGGCGAGCATCTCCCGGCACCACGCGACCGTCTCGCTCCTCGAGGCGCTCGAGCGGCACGACCGTGTTGACGAGGCCCATCTCGCAGCGCCTCCTCGGCGGAGTACTGGCGGCACAGAAACCAGATCTCCTTGGCCTTCTTCGGCCCGACCAGGTTCGGCCAGCAGGCCGGCGCCGAAGCCGCCGTCGAAGGAGCCGACCTTCGGGCCGACCTGCCCGAAGCGCGCGTTGTCGGCGGCGATCGTCAGGTCGCAGACGAGGTGCAGCACGTGCCCGCCGCCGATCGCATAGCCGGCGACCATCGCCACGACCGGCTTGGGCAGCCGGCGGATCTGCACGTGCAGGTCGGTCACGTGGAAGCGCCCCACGCCGGCTCGCCCGGCCTCGTCCTCGTGCCAGATAGCCGGAGTCGCCGCGCACGCGCTGATCGCCGCCCGAGCAGAACGCGTCCGGGCCCTCGCCGGTGAGGACGATCACGCCGATCGCCGTGTCCTCGCGCGCGTCCTCGAGCGCGTCGCGAGATCTCGATGATCGTGCGCGGGCGGAACGCGTTGCGGACCTCCGGCCGGGCGATCGTGATCTTGGCGATGCCCGCGTCGGCAGCCGCGGAGCTTCTCGTAGCGGATGTCGGTGTAGTCGCCGCCGGCGTCCGCTCGGCCGCGTCGATCCAGGTCGTGCTCATCGCGCGAAGGCTAGCCTGTGCGCCATGGTGGTCGAGGCATGGCTCGCCCGCGCCGCCGCGACGCGGCCCGCAGCGCGTCGGCGCTCGAGACGCCCGCGGGCAGCTGGTCCTACGCCGAGCTGCTCGCCGGCGCGCGCGCGCGGCGCCGAGCGAGCTCGCCGCGCGCGGCGCGCGGCCCGGCGAGCGCGTGGCGATCGCGCTGCCCGCCGGGCTCGCCTTCGCCAGGCGCTGCACGCCTGCCTGCTGCTCGGCGCGGTCGCGGTGCCGGTCGACCTGCGCCTGCGCGAGCCGAGCGCGGCGCATCGCCGCCGCGGGCGCCGTCGCGTCGATCGACGAGCCGCTGCGACCGGGCGCGAGCGCGGCCGCCGAGCGGCGGTCGATCGCCGCGGCGCGGCCGCAGCCGGGCACGATCTCGACGCCGCCGCCGTCGTGATCCACACCTCGGGCACGAGCTCGGCGCCCAGGCCGGTCGAGCTGACCTACGGCAACTTCCTGTGGAGCGCGCTCGGCTCGGCGGTCGCGCTCGGCCTCGACCCGCGCGAGCGCTGGCTGTGCGCGCTGCCGCTGTCGCACGTCGGCGGGCTGTCGATCCTGCTGCGCTCGGCGATCTACGCGACCACCGCGGTCGTCCACGAGCGCTTCGAGACCGAGCGCGTGCTGCACGCGCTGCGCGAGCAGCGAGATCACGCTCGTGAGCCTCGTCGCGACGACGCTCGCGCGCCTGCTCGACGCCGGCCTGAGCGTCCGCCGGCGCTGCGCTGCGCGCTGACCGGCGGCGGGCCGGTGCCGGCGGCGCTGCTCGAGCGCGCGCGCGCCGCGGGCGTGCCGGTGAGCCATGACCTACGGCCTGACCGAGACCTGCTCGCAGGTCACCACCACGCCCGCGGCCGCGCTCGCCGAGGGCGACCTCGCGGCCGGGCCGCCGCTGTTCTGCACGCGCGTGCGCATCGCCGGCGACGGCGAGATCCTGGTCGCGGGCCCGACCGTCGCGCCGGCGGCGCTCGCGGGCGACGGCTGGCTGCACACGGGCGATCTCGGCGAGCTCGACGAGCGCGGCGCGCTGCGCGTCACCGGGCGCAAGGCCGACACGATCGTCAGCGGCGGCGAGAACGTCGCCCCGAGCGAGGTCGAGGCGGTGCTCGAGGCCCACCCGGACGTGCTCGAGGCGGCCGTCGTCGGCGCTGCCGACGAGCACTGGGGCGAGGCCGTCACCGCGATCGTCGTCGCGCGGCCCGGTCGCGCACGCCGACGGCGAGGCGCTGCGCGCGCACTGCGCGCGCGCGCTCGCCGCCGTTCAAGGTGCCCAAGCGCGTGCTGCTGCGCGGCGAGCCGCTGCCGCGCACCCGCTCGGGCAAGCTGCTGCGCAGGGAGCTGCGATGAGCTTCGACGCCAACGCCCATCGCGACGCGAGCCTGCAGGGCTGGGAAGAGGCGGCCGCCGGCTGGGTGCGCAGGCAGGAGCTGCTGCGCGAGTTCGGCGCGCCCGTGTCGCACTGGCTGGTCGACGCCGTCGCTCCCCAGCCGGGTCAGCGCGTGCTCGAGCTGGCTGCCGGGCTCGGGGAGACCGGGCTGCTGGCCGCCGAGCTCGTCGCCCCGGTCGGCGGCGCGATCATCTCCGACCAGGCCGAGGCGATGCTCGACCGGCGCGCGCGAGCGCGCCGCGCAGCTCGGGCTCGAGCAACGTCGAGTTCCAGGTGCTCAACGCCGAATGGATCGACCTGCCGGTCGCGAGCGTCGACGTCGTGCTGTGCCGCTGGGGCTACATGCTGATGGCCGACCCCGCGGCCGCGCTCGTCGAGACGCGGCGCGTGCTGCGCCCCGGCGGGCGGGTGGCGCTGGCCGTGTGGGACGCGATCGAGCGCAACCCGTGGGCGGGGCTGCCGGCGCGCGAGCTGCTCGAGCGCGGGCTGCACGCCGGCGCCGGCGCCCGGACACGCCGGGGCCGTTCGCGCTCGGCGACGCCGAGCGCGTGCGCGAGCTGCTCGAGCAGGCCGGCTTCGCCGACGTCGCGCGTCGAGGCGCTCGAGCTGCAGCGCCGCCACGACGACTTCGAGGAGTTCTGGGAGTCGACGCTCGACCTGTCGCGCGCCTTCCACGACGCCGTGCTCGGCGCGACCGCAAGGCGAGATCGAGGAGATCAAGGCGCGTCCAGGCTCGCAGAGCTCAGACGCGTCGGCGGCTCGACTCCGCGCGCACGCTCGACGGCGAGCGCTGGCGTCGGACCGGCCACCGGGCCGACCTGCGACGGTCGCCACGCGAGCGCATCGGCTGCGTCGCCGTGCGCGCGCGAGCGCGTCGGCCTGGCGACGCCGCCGACCCGATAGCCTGCGCGGTCCAATGATCTACGACGACGACGCAGACCTCACGCTCCTCGACGGCAAGACCGTCGCAATCATCGGCTACGGCTCCCAGGGCCACGCCCACGCGCTCAACCTGAAGGACTCCGGCGTCGACGTCGTCGTCGGCCTGCGCGAGGACTCGCCCTCGGTCGCCAAGGCGCGCGAGCAGGGCCTCGAGGTGCTGCCGGTGGTCGAGGCCGCCAGCCGCGGCGACCTCGTGATGATCCTGCTGCCCGACGAGCGCCATCACGACGTCTGGGAGCAGGAGATCCGCGACGGCATCGCCGAGGGCAACATGATCCTGTTCGGCCACGGCTTCTCGATCCACTACGACGAGATCGACCCGCCGGCCGGCGTCGACGTCGGCATGGTCGCCCCCAAGGGCCCCGGCCACCTCGTGCGCCGCCAGTTCACCGAAGGCAGCGGCGTGCCCGGCCTGATCGCCGTCGAGCAGGACGCGACCGGCAACGCCCGCGCGCTCGCGCTCGCCTACGCCAAGGGCATCGGCTGCACGCGCGGCGGCGTGATCGAGACGACCTTCAAGGACGAGACCGAGACGGACCTGTTCGGCGAGCAGGCCGTGCTGTGCGGCGGCGCCTCCGAGCTCGTGCAGGCCGGCTTCGAGACGCTCGTCGACGCCGGCTATGACCCCGAGATGGCCTACTTCGAGTGCCTGCACGAGCTCAAGCTGATCGCCGACCTGATGTACGAGAAGGGGCTCGCCGGGATGCGCTACTCGATCTCCAACACGGCCGAGTACGGCGACTACACGCGCGGCAAGCGCGTGATCACCGACGAGACGCGCGCCGCCATGCGCCAGATCCTCACGGAGATCCAGTCGGGCGACTTCGCGCGCGAGTGGATCGCCGAGAACCGCGCCGGCCAGGAGAACTTCCTGCGCATGCGCGCCGAGCAGGCCGACACGCAGGTCGAGCACGTCGGCGGCGAGCTGCGCTCGCACATGGACTGGATCAAGCCCTCGTTCTAGGAGGCGACGCGCCGGTGCTCGCCTACGTCTTCTGGCATCGCCCGGCCGAGCGAGTCGAGCAGGCCGCCTACGAGCAGGCGCTCGAGCGCTTCCACCGCTCGCTGGCGCACCGCCCGCCCAGCGGCTTCCGCGGCTCGGCGTGCCTGCGGCTCGACGAGCTGCCGTGGCTCGCGCCGCGCGGAGCCGGCGTCGCTCGCATACGAGGACTGGTACCTGCGTCGACGACTGGGCGGCGCTCGGCGTACTCGAGGAGGCGGCGGTCGCGCGCGGTCACATCACCGCGCACGAGCGATCGCCGCGCACACCGGCAGCGGGCGCCGGGGCGGTCTATCGCCTGCTCGAGGGCAGCGCGCCGCCGTGGACGCGCGAGCGCGGCCGTGTGGGTCAGCGCGCGCGGCCGGCCACGAGCGTCCCTCGCTCGCCGCGCTGCTCGGCGACGGCATGAACCCCGAGCGCGACGGGCTGTGGCGGTCGCTGCCTGGTGCTCGGCCCCGCGCCCGAGTACTGCCTGCTCGCCGCCGAGCCGCCCGCCGGCGCTGCGCGCGAGCCGGCTGCCCGGCTGGAGCGCGCGGCCGCTCGAGCGGAAGCTCGTCTGGAGTGGCTGACGCGATCATCGACGGCGAGCTGCGCGACGGCGAGTTCAAGCGCCAGCAGAGCAGCTTTCGCGAGTGGGTCGGCGTCGACCCGCGCACCGGCGTAGAGAGCGAGTACGCGCCGCTGGCCGGGCGCTACCACCTGTACGTCTCGCTCGCCTGCCCGTGGTGCCATCGCACGGTGATCCTGCGCGAGCTCGCAGGTCTCGCCGAGGCGCTGCCGATCTCCTACCTGGCGCCCTACCGCGACGAGCGCGGCTGGGCATTCACCGGCGAGCCGTTCACGGTGCCCGGCGAGCACGCCTGGAGCGACGAGTACGTCGATCGGCTGCACGGCTGGGAGTTCATGTCCGCGGCCTACGAGCGCAGCGACCCCGACTTCTCGGGACGCATCACCGTGCCCGTGCTGTGGGACACGCACACCGAGCGGATCGTCAACAACGAATCGGGCGACATCGTGCGCATGCTGGGCTCGCCGCAGTCGCTCGGCGGTCTCGGCGACGCCGCCGCGCTCGACCTGTACCCCGAGCAGCTGCGCGCGGAGATCGACGCGCTCAACGAGCGCGTCTACGCGACCGTCAACAACGGCGTCTACCGCGCCGGCTTCGCGCGCCTGCAAGGCGCCTACGAGCGCGCCTTCGCGGCGCTGTTCGAGAGCTTCGAGTGGCTGGAGAGACTGCTCGGCGAGCGGCGCTACCTGGCCGGCGAGCATCTGACCGAGGCCGACTGGCGCCTGTTTCCGACGCTCGCGCGCTTCGACGAGGTCTACAACCTGCACTTCCGCTGCAATCGCAGGCGCGTCGTGGACTACCCGAACCTGTGGGCCTACGCACGCGAGCTGTATCAACGGCCAGGTGTCGCCGCGACCGTGGCGACTCGATCAGATCAAGCGTCATTACTACACGACGCACGACGAACTAAATCCAAAGAAAATCATCCCTGTCGGGCCCCGGCTACGACTGGTCCGAGCCGCACGCGCGCGGCCGATGAGCACTCGCTCGCGAACACGTTCGCACGAGCGCCGCCGTTCGCTAAACTCGGCCTCGTCGTCGCGACTGGCGCTGAGGTGGAGTCAACCACCGGGAAGCGACGAGCAAGGCAAGCCGCGCGCCTGGGCACCCTCACAGCATCGACATCCCTCGAGGTCCGACAGCGAGGAGCCCCAATGACGCCGAGCAGCACAGCAGCAGACACGCAACTGGTCGATCCCCGACGAGCTGAAGCCCGCCGACGGGCGCTTCGGCTGCGGCCCGTCGAAGGTCCGCCCGGAGGCGCTCGCCGCGCTCGCCGAGCGCGGCGCCAGCGTGATGGGCACCTCGCACCGCCAGAAGCCCGTCAAGGCGCTCGTCGGCGAGATCCGCGCGGGCCTGCGCGAGCTGTTCTCGCTGCCCGACGGCTACGAGGTGGCGCTCGGCAACGGCGGCGCGACCGCCTTCTGGGACGCCGCCGCGTTCGGGCTGATCCGCGAGCGCTCCGCGCACCTGACGCTTCGGCGAGTTCTCCCAGAAGTTCGCCACCGTCAGCGCCGGCGCGCCGTTCCTCGGCGACCCGGTCGTCGTCGTCGCGCCGAGCCCGGCGACGCGCCCGAGCCCGGCGCCGCGGCGGGCCGGCCGCCGAGGCCGGCGCCGACGTGATCGCGTGGGCGCACAACGAGACCTCGACCGGCGTGATGGTGCCGCGTCAGCGCCCGCGCGCGGCCGGCGACGCGCTGGTGCTGATCGACGCCACCTCCGGCGCCGGCGGGCTGCCGGTCGACGTCGTCGCAGGCCGACGCCTACTACTTCGCGCCGCAGAAGAGCTTCGCCGCCGACGGCGGCCTGTGGGTCGCGCTGCTGAGCCCCGCCGCGCAGGAGCGGATCGCCGAGCTCGACGGCTCCGAGCGCTGGATCCCGCCGTTCCTGTCGCTGCAGACCGCGCTCGAGAACTCGCTCAAGGACCAGACCTACAACACGCCCGCCGTCGCCACGCTGTTCCTGCTCGCCGACCAGATCCGCTGGATGCTCGACGGCGGCGGCCTGGACTGGTGCGTCGAGCGCACGCGCGAGTCCTCCGGGCACCTCTACGGCTGGGCCGAGCGCAGCGGCTACGCGACGCCGTTCGTCGCCGATCCCGGCAAGCGCTCGCTGGTCGTCGGCACGATCGACTTCGCCGACGACGTCGACGCGGCGCGCGGTCGCCGAGACGCTGCGCGCCAACGGCATCGTCGACGTCGAGCCCTACCGCAAGCTCGGGCGCAACCAGCTGCGCATCGGCATGTTCCCGGCCGTCGAGCCCGCCGACGTGCAGGCGCTGACGGCCTGCATCGACTGGGTCGTCGAGCGGAGCTCGAGCATGAGCGACCGCAGCGGAGCCGCCAGCGGACGCCCGCAAGGTGCTCGTCAAGGAGAAGATCGGCGACTCCGGCGTCGAGCTGCTGCGCGAGCACTTCGACGTCGACGCTCGGCATCGACTGGAGCGACGAGCGAGCTGGCCGAGCGCATCGGCGAGTACGACGGCATCCTGATCCGCTCGGCGACCAAGATGACCGCCGAGCTGATCGAGCGCGCGCGACCAAGCTGCGCGTGATCGGCCGCGCCGGCGTGGGCGTCGACAACGTCGACGTGGACGCCGCGACCAAGCGCGGGATCGTCGTCGCCAACGCGCCGCAGTCGAACGTCGTCACCGCCGCCGAGCACACGATGGCGCTGCTGCTCGCGCTCGCGCGCAACATCCCGCAGGCGCACCAGTCGCTGCATCGACGGCAAATGGGAGCGCTCGAAGTTCTCCGGCGTCGAGCTGTACGAGAAGACGCTCGGGATCCTCGGCTTCGGGCGCATCGGCCAGCTCGTCGCGCAGCGCGCGCGCGCGCTTCGGCATGCGCGTGCTCGCCTTCGACCCGTTCGTCAGCGCCGAGCGCTACCGCGAGCTCGGCGTGGAGAAGGCCGCCGACAGCGACGAGATCTACGCGCAGGCCGACTTCATCACCGTGCACCTGCCGAAGACGCCCGAGACCGAAGGCTGGCTCGACGCGGAGGCGTTCGCCAAGATGCGCGACGGCGTGCGCGTCCTCAACGTCGCGCGCGGCGGGCTGATCGACGACGCGGCGCTGAAGGACGCGCTCGACTCCGGCAAGGTCGGCGGCGCCGCGCTCGACGTGTTCCCGTCCGAGCCGATGACCGACTACCCGCTGTTCGACGGCTACCCCAACGTCGTCGTCACGCCGCACCTCGGCGCCTCGACCGCCGAGGCGACCGACCGCGCCGGCTACCAGAGCGCCGAGCAGGTCGTCGCCGCGCTGACCGGCGGCGTCGTCTCCACCGCCGTCAACATCCCCGCCGATCGGCGCCGAGGACATGGAGGTGCTCGGCCCGTTCCTGCCGCTCGCCGGCCAGCTCGGCCGCCTGGCGATGGCGCTCGCCGAGGGCAGCTCGGTCGAGCGCATCGAGGCCGCCTTCATGGGCCGCATCGCCGACTTCGACACGCGCCTGCTCGACGCTCGCCGTGATCGGCGGCGCGCTGCAGGGCCGCACCGAGGAGCAGGTCAACCTCGTCAACGCCCCGACGATGGCCGAGGAGCGCGGCATCGTCGTCGAGGAGAAGTCGGTCTCCGAGGCGCAGGACTTCAACGAGCTGATCCGCGTCACCGTCGTCGCCGGCGACGAGCGCGTCGCCGTCGCCGGCACCGGCATCGGCCCCAAGCAGGTGCCGCACCTCGTCGAGGTGCAGGGCCGGCGCCTGACGATCGAGCTCGAGCCGCACGTGACCGTGTTCCGCTACGAGGACCTGCCCGGCATGATCGGCCGCGTCGGCACGATCTTCGGCGGCACGGCATCAACATCTCCTCGGCCGCCGTCGGCCACACGCCCGACGGCGCCAGCGCCGGCGACGAGGCCGCCAAGGCCGGCCAGCGCCTCGCCGCGATGGTCGTGACGACCGACGCGCCCGTGCCCGACGAGGTGGTGCGAGGAGATCGTCGCCTCCGAGGGCTTCGTCAACGGCTGGTCCGTCGACCTCGGCTGAGGCGGCCGGCGCGGCGATTAGTGGCCGCTAACCGAATCGGGTAGGGTGCCGGGCATGCAGGCGGTCGTCATCACCAAGCACGGCGGGCCGGGCGTGCTGCAGGTGCAGGAGCAGCCCGACCCGGCGCTGGGGCCGGGGCAGGTGCGCATCGACGTCGCCGCCGCGGGCATCAACTTCGCCGACGTGATGGCGCGCATGGGGCTGTACCCCGACGCGCCGAAGACGCCGTGCGTGGTCGGCTACGAGGTCGCCGGCACGATCCTCGAGCTGGGGGAGGGGGTCGAGGGCGCTCAGCCACGGCCAGCGCGTGTTCGCCGGCACGCAGTTCGGCGGCTACGCCTCGCAGGTCGTCGTGCCGGCCGGCGACGTGGTGCGCGCTGCCCGACGAGCTCAGCTTCGAGCAGGGCGCCGCGATCCCCGTCAACTACGGCACCGCCTGGGCCGGGCTGATCGGCTTCGGCAGCCTGCAGCCCGGCGAGCGCGTGCTCGTGCACTCGGCCGGCGGCGGCGTTGGCATCGCCGCCACGCAGATCGCCAAGCGCAGCGGCGCCGAGGTGTACGGCACGGCCTCGCCCGGCAAGCACGACGCGCTGTGCTCGAGCTCGGCGTCGACCACGCGCTCGACTACACGCAAGCCGGCTGGGAGCGCGGGCCTGCCGCAGTTCGACGTGATCCTCGACGCGGTCGGCGGCAAGAGCTTTCGCGCCGGCTACGACATGCTGCGCCCCGGCGGGCGGCTGGTCGCGTTCGGCGCCTCGGCGCGTCGTGTCCGGCCAGCGGCGCAACCTCGTCACCGCGCTGCGCACGGTCGATCCGCATGCCGCGCTTCAACATGATCAAGCAGATGTCCGAATCGAAGGCCGTGATCGGGCTGAACATGCTCACGCTGTGGAAGGACCGCGGCACGCTCGAGCCGTGGATCGAGCCGCTGCGCGAGATGCTCGACGACGGCACCGTCAAACCGGTCGTCGCCGGCGACTTCGCCTTCGAGGACGCCGGCGCCGCGCAGACGATGATCACCGAGCGGCGCAACGTCGGCAAGGTCGTACTGACGCCTGTAGCGCCGGCGCCGAGGCGGCAGCGCCGATGCGCGGCAGCCGCCGCGAAGCAACACCTCGGCTACCGTTTGCTGATCGTGTCGCTCCCAGCCGAGAGCTACCAGCTCAAGGGGCTCTCGCCGAAGGCGTACGAGCATCCCGCCGATCGCGCGGCGACGGCTGCGCTGAAGGCGATACCGCACCTCGACACGGTCGTGCGCAAGATCATCGAGTTCGGCTACGAGCGCGCACTGCGGCGCGGCATCCTCGGCTCGGCGGTGCGGCTGGGCGACGATCAGCTGGGCGATGTGTGGCGGGCGCACGCGAGCGCCTACTTCACGCTCGACCTCGAGCCGGTGCCCGACCTGTACCTGATGCAGTTCCCGATCGCCAACGCGCTCACTTTCGGCGCGGGCAGGCCCGCGGTGGTGATCAACTCCGAGTTGCTTCAGCTGCTCGATGAGCAGCAGCTGCGGGGCGTGCTCGCACACGAGGCCGGGCACGTGCTCTCCGACCACGTGCTGTACCGAACGGCGCTCGTGATCCTGATGAGGCTCTCCGCGCTACCGGGCGTGCCCGTGCCGCTGTTCCCGCTGCGCGCCGCGCTGATGGAGTGGTTTCGCGCCGCCGAGCTCAGCTGCGACCGCGCGGCGTCGCTCGTCGATTCGCGACCCGCTCGCGATCTGCCGGACGCTGATGGTGATCGCCGCCGGCGCGGAGGCCGAGAACCTCGATCTCGACGTGTTCATGAAGCAGGGGCGGGACTATCGCGAGACGGCGTCACCGTTCGACCGCTTCTCGCGGCTGCACGACCGACCTCAACCTCACTCACCCGATGTCAGTCCAGCGCGTGCACGAGCTGATGGAGTGGGTCCGCTCGGGCGCCTATGACCGCATCGTCGGCGGCGCTTACATCTCGCGCGACGACCCGCAAAGCCCGCGCGCCGAGGCGGGCGACGCCGTCGCGCACTACGCCGAGCGCTTCCGCGACACGTTCAAGGAGCTCGGCGACTCGATCGAGGCCGGCGGCAAGCAGCTCACCGAGTGGCTGCGCAACGCTCGCAACGGCGATCAGGACGCGGCCTCCGGATGAGCCGCGAGGCGTCCGCCGGCCTCGACCCGGTGCTAACCTGGCCATGAATGTCGTTTCGCAGCTCGTTTCTCCTGCTTCTCCTGCTCCCCCCTCGGGGGGAATAGCGCGTGGCGGCCGCGTAGCCGCATACCAAGCAGAGAGGAACGGAAAGCGAGCTAGAGAAGGAGCACGAACGACATGAGCACTTCGGCAGAAAGCACGGCAGGCGGGCGCAGCGAGGCCGGCCGCGTCCTGATCTTCGACACGACGCTGCGCGACGGCGAGCAGTCGCCGGGGATCTCGCTGAACAAGCAGGAGAAGCTGGAGATCGCCCACCAGCTCGCGCGGCTCGGTGTGGACATCATCGAGGCCGGCTTCCCGATCACCTCGCCGGGCGACTTCGAGTCGGTCGAGGCGATCTCGCGCGAGGTCGAAGGGCCGGTCATCTGCGGGCTGGCGCGCACCAGCAAGCAGGACATCGAGGCCGCCTGGAACGCCGTGCGCGACGCCGCGCGCCCGCGCATCCACACGTTCCTGGCGACCAGCGACATCCACATCAAGCACAAGCTGCAGACCACGCGCGAGGACGTCAAGGGCCAGGTGCGCGCGGCCGTCGCGCAGGCGCGCGAGTACACCGACGACGTCGAGTTCTCGCCCGAGGACGGCTCGCGCTCGGACGTGCAGTTCATGGCCGAGGTGATCCAGATCGCGCTAGACGAGGGCGCCAGCACGATCAACGTGCCAGACACCGTCGGCTACACGATGCCGAACGAGTACGCGGCGATGTTCGAAGAGCTGTACCGGCTGGTTCCGGGCCTGCGCGACGTGGTCGTGTCCGTGCACTGCCACGACGACCTCGGCGTCGCCGTCGCCAACTCGCTGGCCGGCCTGGAAGCCGGCTGCCGCCAGGTCGAGTGCGCGATCAACGGCATCGGCGAGCGCGCCGGCAACGCCTCGCTCGAGGAGATCGCGATGCTGCTGCACACGCGCGAGCCGAGCCTGGGGCTGTGGACCGGCGATCGAGACGACCGAGATCGCGCGCACCAGCCGCCTCGTCTCGCGCCTGACCGGCTACCAGGTGCAGCCCAACAAGGCGATCGTCGGGCGCAACGCGTTCGCGCACGAGGCCGGCATCCACCAGGACGGCGTGCTCAAGGAGCGCACCACCTACGAGATCATGGATGCGACGACCGTCGGCCTGCACTCGCAACTCGCTCGTGCTCGGCAAGCACTCCGGCCGCCACGCGCTCAGCAAAGCGCTGAAGGAGATGGGCTTCCAGATCGACGGCCAGGCGCTGAACACGGCGTTCAAGCGCTTCAAGGAGATCGCCGACCGCAAGAAGCACGTGACGGCCATGGACCTCGAGGCGCTCGTCACCGACGAGCTGCGCAGCGAGGACATCGGCGGCTACACGCTCGACTGGTTCGAGGTCGAGGCCTCCTCGCTGCGCCCGCCACACGCGAAGGTGTCCGTGATCCTGCCCGAGGGCGGCTCGGCGACCGGGTCGTTCACCGGCGACGGCCCGATCGACGCGGTGTTCCAGGCGCTCAACGCCGCCACCGGCGTCGCGGCCAAGCTCAGCGAGTTCTCGATCGGGGCGGTCACCGAGGGCCAGGACGCGCTCGGCGAGGTGTCCGTCGTGCTCGAGGTGGAAGGCGTCACCGGCGCCGGGCAGGGTGTGTCGACGGACATCATCGACGCGGCTGCGCGGGCGTATGTGCGGGCGCTGTCGGTGGCTGTTGCTCGGTCGCGCGCGGATGGGGCGATTGGGCTGCCGGAGGCGGCGTCGTAGGCAACGGCCTGCGACACGCTGGCGTCGAGCTGCTCCGCTCACGCAGCCTCGAACGCCGGCGGTTGTGAGTCCCAGAGAGGGCCAACCTGAGCCCTTCTGCCTCAATCAGGGAGTAGCCGCCGCGATCATTCCTTGAGCTGTTTTTGACTCAACGACGAGCCGCGGATGCCGAAGTATGCGCCCACGAGCGCTGCGATCACGCCCGATACGCCTGCGGTCGCAGTGGCGACGTCACTTGCTTTGCCGTATTTCGCGGAGGCGACGACGAAGATGGAGACGATCGCGATCAGGCCGGCGACGACGACGTAGGCTCCGTAGGGCGGTTCGCGCTTGCCGCCTTTGTTGCCGCCTTCGCTTTCAGGTGGCGGACTCGCGGTCGTCGGTGGCGCAGCCGGCGCTGCCGGTTCGGTGGGAGTCGTGGTCGTGGTCGGCACGCTTGCCATTCGTTTCCCCCTTGTGCATTGGTGGTCTGTCGACGCCGCAAGCGTCGTCGTTCTCCGGACCCAGACGCCTGCGGAATTCGCTTATAGCCGACAATTCCGATAGGCGCAAGCACTGGAAAGCGGAAAACCGCTTCGTTGCGAGCTGCCACATCGTCCAACCGAGTACGAGATCACAACGGTTGTGCCAGTCTGAGCCGATAGGGCGGGTGCGCTACGCTCTTCGACCGGCGCCACGCCCAAGCCCGCGCAATGACCTCCGCTCAACTCCGCGCCCTCTCGCCGCCTTCCTCGCCAGTGCACTGCTCGCGGCCGCTCCGGCGGCTTGGGCGGCCACGCCAAAGAGGTGCGACAAGCTGCACGGCCGCGACCTCGTCCCGGGGCGAGTAGTCCGCGTGGTTCGACTGAAGCTGCCCACGATCGCGCCAACGAGCCAGAACGCGGGTATCGAGGGTCGTACCGGCCTGTTCAGTTGCAGGCTGCCGAACGGCCCCGTCCATCGGCTCGCAACGGACGGTCGGTCGTACTTCACCGGCCAGCGGAACACACCCGTCGAAAGCAGTCTCGTGACGATCATCGCCAGCGCGGGGCGGCTCGTCGCAGTCACCGAAGGCACGAACACGCTCATCGGCGAATCGTTCCTAACCGCTCGGGTCATCGACGCGACCACGGGCCAGCGCCGTTACACCTATCTGAACATCTCCGCCGCCGCCGCCCCGCCTTCGCTCGCCCCGCCGCTGCGGACGCTACTCAACCCGACCGGGACGGTGGTCGCCCTGTTCCCGCTCGTTGGTGCCGACGGCAGCCAAAAGACCGATCGACTGGTCGCCTTCACGAATGCGAAGGGTCAAGTGCTCGACACTGCCAACGACGGGAGCATCCCGGCCGCATCGATCGCGCTCGCCGGCAACGTCGTCACGTGGACAGACAGCGGAGTCGTGAAGTCGGCGACCGCCGGCTCGTGACCTCCGACCGGCTCGGCTCGTAGGCCGGAGTCGTCGCGGCTTACATACGGGCATCTGTGATAGCGTACGTTTGTACGTGGCCGTTGCAACCCCCACAGAGGAGCTCGATCCCGTCGTCGTAGGCGAGCGCGTCAAGGCGCTGCGCGAGGCGTCGGACCTGTCGCTGCGCGATCTCGCCGCGCGCAGCGGCGTCAGCGCGCCGATGCTCTCGCAGGTCGAGCGCGGGGAGACGAGCCCCACGCTGACCGTCGCCGCGCGCATCGCCGCTGGGCTCGAGCTGCGGCTCTCGCAGCTGCTGCGCCTGGACGAGGGCGGCAGCGTGACAGTCGTGCGCCAGTCCCAGCGCCAGCGTGGCGGCAACGCGCGCCGCGGGCATCGCTTCGAGGTGCTCACCTCCGCCCAGCCCGGCCAGCGCGCCGAGCTCTCGCGCCACACGCTCGCGCCCGGCGGCGCCACCGGCGCCGCTGACGACCCGCCCATGCACGAGCCCGGCAGCCGCGAGACCGCGCTGCTCGAGAGCGGCAGCGTCGAGCTGTCTGCGACGGGCAGCGCTACGAGCTCGCACGAGGGCGACTGCGTCACCTTCGACGCCGACCTGCCCCATCACTTCGAGAATCCCGGCTCCAGCGAGGCCGCCTTCCTCGCGGTCGTGTCCGCCGGCTTGAGGCGCAGCTAGTGGGCGAGCGACCGCGAACGCAATCCCGACCCCGACAGGGGTCCTCATCAAAACGAGATCCATCACCGACGACGAGAAGGGCCGATGACGATGCCGCAGACGATGTTCGACAAGATCTGGGAGACGCACGAGGTGGCCCACGGCCTGCTCTACATCGACCTGCATCTCGTGCACGAGGTGACCAGCCCGCAGGCCTTCGACAGCCTGCGCATGGCCGGCCGCACGGTGCGCCGCGCCCGACCGCACGCTCGCCACCGCCGACCACAACACGCCCACCGACGGCACGCCCGTCGCCGCGCGCATCAAGGACGAGCTCTCGCGCGTGCAGGTGGAAACGCTCGAGCGCAACTGCGCCGAGTTCGGCGTGCCCATCTACTCGCTCGGCTCCCAGCGCCAGGGCATCGTGCACGTGATCGGCCCCGAGCTCGGCGTCACCCAGCCCGGCATGACGATCGTGTGCGGCGACTCGCACACCTCCACGCACGGCGCCTTCGGCGCGCTCGCCTTCGGCATCGGCACCAGCGAGGTCGAGCACGTGCTCGCCACGCAGTGCATGGTCCAGCACAAGCCGCGCTCCATGCGCATCCTCTACGACGGCCAGCTCGGCTTCGGCGTCACCGCCAAGGACCTGATCCTCGGCACGCTCGGCCGCCTCGGCGTCGGCGGCATGACCGGCCACGTCGTCGAGTACGCCGGCCCCGCCATCGAGGCGCTGTCGATGGAAGGCCGCATGACCGTCTGCAACATGACCATCGAGGGCGGCGGGCGCGCCGGCATGATCGCGCCCGACGACACCACGTTCGCGTGGTTCTCCGAGATCGACCGCCCCGGCGCGCCGCGCGGCCCGGAGCTGGACAAGGCGATCGCGCACTGGCGCACGCTGCCCAGCGACGACGGCGCCTCCTTCGACAACGAGGTAGCGATCGACGCCAGCGCGATCTCGCCGCAGGTCACCTGGGGCACCAACCCCGGCATGGTGCGCGCCGTCACCGAGGCCGTGCCCGCGCCCGAGGAGTTCGACAGTCCCGCCGACCGCGAGGCCACCGAACGCGCGCTCGCCTACATGGACCTGCAGCCCGGAACCCCGATCGAGCAGATCCCGCTCGACCGCGTGTTCATCGGCTCCTGCACCAACTCGCGCATCGGCGACCTGCGCGCCGCCGCCCAGGTCGTCGAGGGCCGCAAGGTCGCCTCCAGCGTCGACGCCATGGTCGTGCCCGGCTCCCAGCAGGTCAAGGCGCAGGCCGAGGCCGAGGGCCTCGACCGCGTGTTCCGCGACGCCGGCTTCGACTGGCGCGTCGCCGGCTGCTCCATGTGCCTCGGCATGAACCCCGACATCCTCGCGCCCGGCGAGCGCTGCGCCTCCACCTCCAACCGCAACTTCGAGGGTCGCCAGGGGCGCGGCGGGCGGACGCATCTCGTCTCCCCGCAGATGGCCGCCGCGGCGGCCATCGAGGGGCACTTCGTCGACATCCGCGAGTGGCAGTGAGCGCGCCACAGCCCGCTCCCGCCTGGCAGCAGGAGGGCGTCGCCGCGACCTTCCTGCACGACCGCGACGTCCTGATCCCGCTGCTCGACCTGCAGAACGACGTGCTGCTGCGGGTGCTGCGCGGCCAACGGCGGCCGATCGAGCGCTTCCTCGACGTCGGCGCCGGCAGCGGCGCCAGCACCGAGCTCGTGCTCAGCGAGCTGCCCGGCGCGCATGCCGTGCTGCTCGACTTCTCAGAGCCGATGCTCTCGCGCGCCGGCGAGCGCCTGGAGCGCTTCAGCGGGCGCTGGCAGCCGGCGCGCGGCGACCTGATGGACTCCGGCTGGCTGCGCGAGCTGCCGCCCGGACCGTATGACGCTGCCGTCTCCTCGCTCGCCATCCACCACCTGCCCGCCGCGCGCAAGCGAGCGCTGTTCGCCGAGCTCGTTCGAGCTGCTCGCGCCCGGCGCCACGTTCGTGAACATGGACTTCGTCACCGTCGACGGGCCGCTGCGCGGCAGCTTCGACGAGCAGATGGTCGCCAACCTCGTCGCCGCCGAACGCGAGCGCGGCAGCGAGCGCTCCCCCGAGCAGATCGAGCGCCACCTGCTCGGCAACCTCGACGGCGTCGAGGACCAGCCGGACACCGCCGAGGATCAAGTGCGCTGGCTGCACCGACGCCGGCTTCGAGAACGTCGAAGTTCACTTCAAATGGGGCGAGGCCGCGATCTACGGCGGCGTCAAGCCCGCGACCAAGGAATAGCCATGGACCCAATCAGCGTCATCTCAGGACCGGTAAGCCACCTCGACCGCGCCGACGTCGACACCGACCAGATCATGCCCAAGCAGTTCCTCAAGCGCGTCGAGCGCACCGGCTTCGGCGAGTTCCTGTTCTTCGACTGGGCCAAGCAGCCCGGCTGGGACCTGCCCGCCAACCCGATCCTCGTCGCCGGCGAGAACTTCGGCTGCGGCTCCTCGCGCGAGCACGCGCCGTGGGGGCTGCAGGACTACGGCTTCCAGGCCATCGTCGCGCCCAGCTTCGCCGACATCTTCTACTCCAACTGCACCAAGATCGGACTGCTGCCGGTCGTGATCAGCGACGAGGACTGCCGCGCGCTCGCGCGCGTCGGCGCCGGCGAGGTCGACCTGCTCGAGCAGGAGGTCCGCTTCGAGGGGCGCGACGTGGCCTTCGAGATCGATCATGAGATCCGCCACCGGCTGATGAACGGGTTGGATGACATCGCGCTGACGCTGGAGCAGGGGGCCGAGATCGATGAGTTCGAGGCGGGGCGGGAGCGGGACGAGCTGTGGGTGGGCGTCGGCGACCACGGCGCTTTAGGCGCTGACCGCAGCCTCTCCTGTAGCGTCGCGCGCCATGACCCACCAGATCGTCACCCTCCCCGGCGACGGCATCGGCCCAGAGATCATCGAGCCGACGCTCGAGCTGCTCGAAGCGCTCGGCGACTTCGAGTTCGAGGAGCACCTGTTCGGCGGCGCCTCGATCGACGCGTACGGCGAGGCGCTG
Source organism: uncultured Solirubrobacteraceae bacterium (assembly GCA_963846205.1). Classification (GTDB taxonomy): domain Bacteria; phylum Actinomycetota; class Thermoleophilia; order Solirubrobacterales; family Solirubrobacteraceae; genus Palsa-744. Next base: position 134,915 of record CAWJVB010000011.1, read on the forward strand.
ACCGACGAGGTGCTGGAGGCGTGCAAGCGCGCCGACGCCGTTCTGCTCGCGGCCGTCGGCGGGCCCAAGTGGGACACGACCGACCCCGCCAAGCCGCGCCCCGAGCAGGGACTGCTCGGTCTGCGCAAGGGCCTCGGGCTGTACGCCAACCTGCGCCCCGTCAAGCCGCTGCCGGCCCTGTACGAATCCTCGCCGCTGCGCCGCGAGCGCATCGAGGGCACCGACCTGCTCGTCGTGCGCGAGCTGACCGGCGGCATCTACTTCGGCGAGAAGACGCGCACCGAGGACTCCGCCTCCGATGCGTGCGTGTATACGACCAAGGAGATCGAGCGGATCGCGCGCACGGCGTTCGGCGCGGCGCGGGCGAAGGTGTCGAGCGTCGACAAGGCCAACGTGCTCGAGACCTCGCGGCTGTGGCGCCAGGTCGTCACTGAGCTGCACGCGCGCGAGTTCCCGCACATCGAGCTCGAGCACGTGCTCGTCGACAACGCCGCCATGCAGCTCGTGTCCGCGCCGCGGCACTTCGACACGATCCTCACCGAGAACATGTTCGGCGACATCCTCTCCGACGAGGCCGCGATGCTGACGGGCTCGATCGGGATGCTGCCGAGCGCCTCGCTGGGCGGCGACGGGCCGGGCCTGTTCGAGCCCGTGCACGGCTCGGCGCCCGACATCGCCGGGCAGGGCATCGCCAACCCGCTCGCCATGTTCCTGTCCGCGGCGCTGATGCTGCGGCACGGGCTCGGCTTGGAAAGCGAGGCGGCGGCTGTAGAATCGGCCGTTGAACGTGCGCTTGACGCGGGGCTGCGCACCCCGGACCTGGGGGGATCGGCCGGCACCGCGCAGGCGACCGAGGCAGTCATGTCGAACCTCGAATAGGGAGTGCAATGAACGTGGATCCCACCGACCTCATATGGATGAATGGAGAGTTCGTCGCATGGGAGGACGCCAAGGTCCACGTCCTGACGCACGGCCTGCACTACGGCACCGGCGTGTTCGAGGGCGTGCGCTGCTACGACACCGAGCTCGGGCCGGCGGTGTTCCGCAACGCCGACCACGTCGAGCGCCTGTTCCGCTCGGCCGAGCTGTACTACATGCCGATCCCCTACTCGGCCGAGCAGCTGCGCTCGGCGACGCTCGAGCTCGTCGCCCGCAACGGCCTGCGCTCCTGCTACATCCGCCCGATCGTCTACCGCGGCTACGGCACGATGGGCCTGAACCCGCTCGACGCCACCGTCGACGTGACGATCGCCTGCTGGGAGTGGGGCAGCTACCTCGGCGAGGACGGCAAGAACAACGGCGTGCGCGCCAAGGTCTCCTCGTGGCGGCGCATCAGCTCCGACTCGCTGATCCCGCACGCGAAGGCGTCCGGCCAGTACCTCAACAGCGTGCTCGCCAAGGTCGACTCGGTCAAGTCCGGCTACGACGAGGCGATCCTGCTCGACGACGACGGACACGTGTGCGAGGGCACGGGGGAGAACATCTACGTCGTGCGCGAGGGCGAGATCGCGACGCCCGGCCAGCACAACTCGATCCTCGACGGCATCACGCGCCGCTCGGTCATCCAGATCGCGCAGGACCTCGGCTACACGGTCGTCGAGCGTGACGTCGCGCGCGCGGAGATGTACCTCGCCGACGAGGTGTTCCTGTCGGGCACCGCCGCCGAGCTCGTGCCCGTGCGCGAGATCGACGACCACCCGGTCGGCACCGGCAAGCCCGGCGAGATCACGCGCGTGCTGCAGAGCGCATTCGACGACGCCATCCACGGGCGCTGCGAGCGCTACCGCGAGTGGCTCGACGTCGTGCACGCGAGCGACCTCGAGACGCCGGCCGGCGAGGCGCCCGCAGCCGGCGCCGCCACCGGTTAGGCGGGCGCATGCCCGACATACAGCTATACGACGCCACCCTGCGCGACGGCATGGGCGGCGGCGGGCTGACGCTGACCGCCGAGGAGAAGCTGCGCGTCGTGCATGCGCTCGACGAGCTCGGCGTCGACATGATCGAGGCGGGCTTCCCGGCGTCGAACCCGAAGGAGCAGCAGCTGTTCGAGCTGCTCTCGCGGGAGACGCTGTCGCACGCCGAGATCGTCGCCTTCGGCATGACCCGCCGGCGCGACCTCGCCGCGTCCGACGACGAGGGCCTGCGCGTGCTCGCCGACTGCTTCGCGCCCGTGTGCACGCTCGTCGGCAAGGCCTCGGTGCTGCACGTGGAGAAGGTCGTGCGCGTCTCGCGCGAGGAGAACCTCGCCATGATCGGCGAGTCGATCGCGTTCCTCGTACGCGAGGGCAAGCGCGCGCTGCTCGACGCCGAGCACTTCTTCGACGGCTTCGCGCTCGACCCCGGCTACGCGCTCGACTGCCTGCGCGCGGCCGCCGACGCGGGCGCCGAGCGAGTCGTGCTGTGTGACACCAACGGCGGCTCGCTGCCGCCGCAGATCCGCACGGCGCTCGCGGTCGTGCGCGAAGCGCTGCCCGGCGCCGCGCTCGGGATCCACTGCCACGACGACTCCGGCTGCGCGGTCGCGAACACGCTGACCGCCGTCGAAGCCGGCGCCACGCAGGTGCAGGGCACGGTCAACGGCGTCGGCGAGAGAACAGGAAACGCAAACCTGATCACGATCATCGCCGACCTGCAGCTGAAGATGGGCGTCGAGCTGCTCGCGCCCGAGCGGCTCGCGCGCCTGACCGAGACCGCTCACTTCGTGGACGAGCTGCTCAATCGCGCGCCCAATCCCGCGCAGCCCTACGTGGGCAAGCACGCGTTCGCGCACAAGGCGGGGATGCACGCCGCCGGCGTGCGCGCCGACGCGCAGACGTTCGAGCACGTCGATCCCGAGCAAGTCGGCAACGGCCGCGACGTGCTCATCTCCGAGCTGTCGGGCCGTGGCACCGTCGTCGAGAAGGCCGCCGAGGCCGGGCTCGAGCTGCCGCATGGCGAGGCCGGCGATGAGTTCGCGCAGCGCGTGGTCGAGCGCGTCAAGGAGCTCGAGCACGAGGGCTTCCAGTTCGAGGCCGCCGACGGGTCGTTCGAGCTGTTGATGCGCAAGGAAGCGGGGTCGTATGAGCCGCTGTTCCGCCTCGAGTCCTGGCGCGTGCTGGTCGAGAAGCGCGCCGACGGGAAGGTCGTCACCGAGGCGACGATCAAGATCTGGCTCGGCGAACAGCGCTACGTGCGCACGGCCGAGGGCAACGGTCCCGTGCACGCGCTCGACGCCGCGCTGCGCGACGCGATCGGCGAGCTGCACCCGCACCTGCGCGACATCGAGCTCGTCAACTTCAAGGTGCGCATCCTCGACGAGACCAAGGGCACCGGCGCGATCACGCGGGTGCTGATCGACGCCTCCGACGGGCACGACGTGTGGGGCACGATCGGCGTTTCCGAGAACGTGATAGCCGCCTCGTGGGACGCGCTCGTGGACTCGCTCGAGTACGGCATGCAGTCGGGCCGCCGTCCCGACGAGGGCGCGGCGCGGCCAGGCGTCGGCTCGGCGGGCGCGCGCGGCGAGGGGTAGTGGCAGAGGAGTTCATTCCGCTCGCCCGGCCGGTGCTGGGCGAGGAGGAGGAGCGGGCCGTGATCGAGGTGCTGCGCTCGGGGCAGCTGTCGCTGGGGCCCAAGGTGCGGGGAGTTCGAGCGGTTGTTCGCGGAGCGCGTGGGGGCGGCCCAGGCAAGCGCGGTGTCCAGCGGGACGGCGGGGCTTCACCTTGCGCTACGCGCGGCCGGTGTGGAAGAGGGCGACGAGGTGATCACCAGCCCGTTCTCGTTCGTCGCGTCGGCGAATGCGATCGTGTACTGCGGCGCACGCCTGTTTTCGCGGACATCGATCCGGTCACGCTCAACCTCGACCCGGCCGCGGCCGAGGCCGCGATCACGCCCCGTACGAAGGCGATCCTGCCCGTTCACATCTTCGGGTATCCGGCCGATATGCCGGCGTTCGAGCGGATCGCGCAGAAGCACGGGCTGGCGATCGTGGAGGACGCTTGCGAGGCGCTGGGGGCGCGGCACGCCGACGGGACGGCCGTGGGGGGGCGCGGGAACCTGGCCGTGTTCGGGTTCTACGCCAACAAGCAGATCACCACGGGGGAGGGGGGGATGGTGACCATGGGGGACGCCGGGGTGAAGGCAGGGATCGACTCAGAGCGCAATCAGGGGCGTGCGCCGGACATGGACTGGCTCGATCACGACCGGCTGGGATTCAACTACCGGCTATCGGATATTGCTTGCGCGCTGGGGATCGCGCAGCTGGGGCGGCTCGATGAGATGTTGGCGGGGCGGGCGCGGGTGGCTGAGATGTATCGGGAGGCGCTGGGCGGGATCGAGGGGCTGCAGCTGCCTTGTCCGGACCAGGACGGGAATGTCCGGGGGTGGTTTGTGTTTGTCGTGCAGCTGCCGCGGGGGGTGGATCGGGATGAGGTCGTGCGGGCGCTTGGGGAGGCGGGGATCCAGAGCAAGCCGTATTTGCCTGCGATTCACTTGATGAGCTTTTATCGGGAGCGGTTCGGGGGCCGAGAGGGGATGTTTCCGGTTTGCGAGGGGGTGGCGGGGCGCTCGGTGGCGCTGCCGTTCTTCACACAGATGCGTGACGGGCAAATCGGCCGGATAGCGGAGCTCCTTAGGAACGCTCCGGCCAAGCGCTTGACACGATTCCAGTAGTCGTGATAGTACCAGCGGGCTGCACGAAGCAGATTAGGGTCGGCGCCGGAGCCTCTCCGACCTGAATGACGAGCGCCCCGGCGTCGACCGACCAACCCTCGCCGGCAAAAGCCGGCTGGGTCAGGGGATGATAGCCGAAATACGGCTCTGCACAGGCGTTTGAGGCGATTCGGCAGGCTCGTGCGAAGTCAGTACCTGGATCGGTAGGCGCGCATCGCGTGCCTAAGCTAGTGCAGTAGTCAGAAACATCCCTTCCATTCCACGACATGGCGAGGGACCATGGTTGGGAAGGAATGTTGGACCTGCCGGCGGCGAAGCCATCGGCAGTCAGGACCAGGGCTGCGGGACTCCGACCTGAAACGACGGGCGCCGCGGAGCTTGGTTGACCAATCCTCTACTGGGGAGATGAACAAGAACGATGAAACGACTCAGGATCATAGGGCTAGCACTCGTGGCGGTGTTTGCGATGGGCGCGGTCGTTGCCGCGACCGCGTCGGCTGCACTACCCGAATATCAGGAAGAAGCTGGCGGCGTGATCAAACCGCAGACCAAAAAAATTGCGTTCAAAGGTGAAGCGGGTGTAAGCAAACTGGTAAGCGCAGCCGCCACGATCGAATGTGCAAGCGACTCCAGCAAAGGCGACATCCTGAGCTCAACAGAATGGGAAGCTGGGAAGGAAAACAAACAAACCGGGAAAATCAAGATCACCTACGAAAAATGCACGTCTCCGACCCTTGGCGGCGTGAGTTGCGAAACCAAAAAAACGAAACCCGGTGAAATCATCACCGAAGACCTGACGGGCGTTCTGGTGTACGCGACCGAAACCGAAGGTGGAACACCGGAGGTGGCAACCCAGTTGTTCACGCCAGAATCGGGAACGGTGTTTGCCAAATTCAGCTGTGACGAAGAAGAGCTACCAGTCTCAGTGACGGGCAGCGTGATCGGCGAAGTCAAACCGATTAACCACGCTGCTCCTCTGCCGACCGAAGGCGAAGTGATCCTTCGGTCAAAAGTCACAAGCATCGCAGGCTGCGGCAGACAGCAATTCCTGTTTGTCAATGGGCTGGCGCCATGTCACCACCTGGAAGCGCTCGGAGAACCGGCCTGGAACGTCACGACCGAAACCGTTACTTACGGCGCGAAAAAAGTAGACGTAAAGGCGTAAAGGGGTAGAAGTAGCAGCCATTGAAGCGTCGGCCGGCGCATCGACGTGCGCCGGCCGACGACATGGGGTTGAAGGAGAGAGCGACGGACCGATGGGCATGGACGGTCATCATCAGAGGGGGTGAACAGCGTCGAGTTAGACAGCGTCCGAGTTATGAGCGTTAGGGCGATACCTGGCCGTACAGTTCACGCGCATGTCTGGCGCTTGGTGGCCGTGGGCTGTTTAGTGGTCGCGAGCCTGAGTCTTTGCGGCGCACCGGCGCAGGCGGCCCTGGTTCATCCCTATCTCTCCCAGCTCACGGGCCCCGGCCAGGTGGGCAAGACACTCGCAAGCTTCGGACCGCTGTGCGGTGTAAACGTCGACCCGGCGACCGGAGAAGTCTACGTTGCGGACGAAGACGCCACGTTGCCACACGAAGAAGAACGGCCTGCGATAGAAGTATTTGGCCCCTCGTCAGCACTAGTCGGCAAGATCCTCAAGGGATCGGAAGACGCAGAACTCGAAGGAGGCTGCAGCACGGCCGTGAACGACACGACCGGGCAGGCGTACGTCGCGGTATCGGGAGCTGACCTCGTCTACGTGTACGACGAGAGCGACGGCAAGTTCAAATTGCAAAAAGCGGCGACGATCACCGGCGCCAACACGCCTGATGGCTCGTTTGGGAATGGAGACAACATCCGGGTCGCGGTCGCCCAATCGACCGAGGATGTCTACGTGTCGGCGGCGGAACAGGAAGTCGTCGACGAGTTCGACTCGAAGGGTGAATACCGGGGGCGACTGAACTTCCCCCCTGGCGGCGAACCAATTGCCGTTGCGACGGACGCGAGCGGCGACGTCTACGTGGCTGTCCGGGAAGGGAGCGGAGAAGACGTCATCGACGAGTTCGGCTCTTCGGGGGCGGCGATCCGACAGATCTCCGGCCCATCCAGCAACTTCTTCGGCACGATTACGAGCCTAGCGGTCGATTCCGAAGGCCACCTCTACGTAAGCGATAGCGAAAGGCTCGTGGTGGACGAGTTCGATTCGGCCGGCGCATTCATGGGTCGATGACCGGCTCGGGCAGCCCTCGCGGCACGTTCGCCGGTCCACTTGGCGTGGCGGTCAACACACAAGGTGACGTCTATGTCGCCGACCCGACGGTGACCCGGACCGAGGCCTCCGACGGCGTGTTGGACGTGTTCGGCCCCGCGACGCTGGGAGCCCCGCCGTTCCTCGAAGGCGAGGGAGTCTCCGACGTGAACTCGAGCAGCGCGACACTCGAGGCGCGGATTGACCCCACGGGCGTCGAGACGACCTACTACTTCGACTACGCTCCCGAAGGAGGCTCCGGCATCACGTCACCCGAAGCTAGCGCCGGCTCGGGAGATACCGTCCAAGAGGTCGATCTACCCTTGCAGGGGCTGCTGGCGGACACGACCTACCGTTACCGCGTCGTCGTCGTCGCAGATACTGTCGAGGGACCGCAGGTTGAAGAAGGCTCTGAGCGGACCTTCACGACCCTTCCCTACGCGGGCACGGGCGTCCTGCCCGACGGCCGCGCGTGGGAACTCGTCTCCCCGGTCAACAAGTACGGCGCCCTGATCAAGGGCCTCGGTGCAAATGGAATAGAGCAAGCCGCCGTCAGCGGCGATGCAATCGCCTACGGCGCGTCCTCGCCGATCGAAGCGGACGCCGAAGGCAACGCCGGCGAAACGGCGGTTCTCTCCACTCGCGGCGACCAAGGGTGGTCGACGCGGACGATCACACCGTCCAACGCGTCAGCCACTGGGGGTGGGGCGTTCGAGGCTTCGCGGGGGCTCGAGAACAGGCTCTTCTCACCTGACCTCTCGCTTGCGCTGATCCAGCCGTTCAGGGCAGAACCATCGCTGTCGCCGGAGGCGTCCGAACGAACGCCTTATCTGCGCGACGAGAACGATGTGCCCTGTGCGATCAGCGAAACGACCTGTTACCTGCCGCTCGTCACTGGCAACGGAGAATACGCGGACGTACCGCCGGGAACAAAGTTCGACGTGTCGCCGGAAGAAATCTTTGGCTCCGTCAAGACAGCGAGCGCTACGCCCGACCTAAGCCACGTCGTTCTCGAATCGCAGGCGGGCTTGACCTCCAATAGCAACGGAGGCGGACTCTATGAGTGGAGCGAGCAGGCGGCGCCAGCGGAGCGGCTGCAGCTCATCAGCATTCTGCCGGACGGTCAGCCGGCGTCTCTAGCCGAGGAAGCGCCAGTTCTGGGTCGTGAAGACGCAAGCCTCCGGAATGTAAGGAACGCGATCTCGAGCACGGGTTCGCGCGTAGTGTGGATGACGACGAAAGGCTCCGTCCATCTCTACCTGCGCGATACGGTCAAAGGGGAAACCCTCGAGCTGGACGCGCCCGAAGAAGGTGTCGAACAGCAAGCCACGGCTAGCCCGGTCTTCCAGACGGCCAGCAGGGATGGATCGATCGTGTTCTTCAGTGATGAACAGGCGCTCACCAAAGACTCGACGGCCGCGGCAGGCAAACCCGATCTATATTCCTGTGTGGTCCAAGAAGACGGTGATGGCAAACTGAGCTGCCGGCTGGCCGACCTGACCTCGAAGGAATTCATCAAGAATCCGACGGAAGCCGCCGCCGTGCAGGGCGCGGTGCTCGGCGCAAGCGAAGATGGGACGACCGTCTACTTTGTCGCCGACGGCGTCTTGGGCGACGGCGAAAACGCACAGGGAGAAAGGGCGACGCCGGGGGGCTGCGGTGAACGTCCTCCGTTCGGCGCGACGTGCAACCTCTATCGCGAGCACTACGATGGCGAAAACTGGGAAGAACCGACGTTCATCGCGGCGCTTTCCAGTGCTGACGGACCCGGCTGGAGCGCGTTGGCGGGCGAAGAAAAGGGTTTGGCAGGAACAGGAGGCATAAACGCGCTCAATCGTCTCACCGCCCGAGTCTCGCCAGACGGCGGTTACGTGGCGTTCATGTCGGATCGTAGCCTAACCGGATATGACAACATCGATGCCAATAGTGGCGTGCCGGACGAGGAGGTCTTCCTCTATGGGAGCGCCTCCGGTAGCTTGATTTGCGCGTCATGTGACCCAAGCGGCGCGCGACCGCAGGGCGTTATCGACGATGACCAGCTTGTCGTCGATCGACAGAGAGACTGGGGGGGGCGGTGGCTCGCTGGAAACGTACCCGGATGGACCCGGTTGTCGGCGACGCCCGAAGTAGCCCTATACCAGTCCAGCTACCTCTCAGACAGCGGCCGTCTGTTCTTCGATGCCGCCGACGCGCTGGTGCCGCAGGACACCAACGGCAAGGAGGACGTGTACGAGTACGAGCCACGGGGAGTCGGCAGCTGCGCCAGCGCCAGTGAGACCTTCGACGACAAGACGGAAGGCTGTGTCGCGCTGATCTCCTCAGGTACCTCCAGCGAAGAATCGGCGTTCCTGGACGCGAGCGAAAACGGCGACGACGTCTTCTTCGTCACCATCGAAAAACTCACCTCGCAGGATGTGGACCACAGCTTCGATGTCTACGACGCCCACGCGTGCGGCGAACCCGGCGAGTCGCCGTGCCTGGCCCCGCCGCCAGCCCCACTGCCGCCGTGCGTCACGCCCGGCGCCTGCAAAGCGCCGGCTCCCGCCCCGCCGCTCTTCCAGGCACCGCCGAGCTCTACCCCCTCGGGCGCTGGTAATGCCCCGCAGCAGACCGTGCTCGGAACGACGGTCGCCAAGCGGGCCGCTAAGAAGCCGACGAAGCCACAGGAGCTCGCGAAAGCCCTGAAGGCGTGTAGGAAGAAGAAAAACAAGAGCAAGCGTGTCGCCTGCGAAAAGCAGGCCCGAAAGAAGTACGGGCCGAAGAGGAAGAAGAAGGCAAGTGCCAAGCGACACCAGTCCCACGGAGCGGGACGCTAAGGGGGAGCAGGAACATGCTTCGCGACAGCCCGAAGACGATCAGCCACGCGCTGGGCCTACTCGCCGCCGGCGTGATGTTGGCGGCGGTCCTCGCAACGCCGGCGCTCGCCGAAACCAGGACGACGCCGTGGTGGCATCTGAGCACGGCGTCGGCGCCGACGAACCTGCCTCCCGGAGGAGAAGGCGAGATCGCGCTCACGGCGATCGACGCAGGCGACAGGGCGGTGAACGCACCGGGGAGCTCTGTGACCGTGACGGACAGGCTGCCGGCGGGGGTGGAAGCGCTTGCGGGACGCGTTAGGGGTAGAGCCGCAATCCTGGCCTTCGTCGGGAGTCCAGACGAAGCACCCGGTCCCGTCGCGTGCGAAAGCAGCGGCGAGCTCGTGACGTGCACATTCGAGGGGCCCAAGCCCTTGCTTCCCTTCGTGCCGTTGGAAATCTTCATCATGGTGAAGGTCGATCCTGGCGCCTCCTCGGGAGAGGGCGAAGTGACGATAAGCGGCGGCGAAGCGCCCTCCATGTCGCAGAAGCAGCAGCTCACGGTGAGCGGCGCGGAAAATCGGTTCGGTCTGGAAAGCTATGAACTCGCGGCGGAAAACGAAGACGGCTCACCCGATCGTCGGGCCGGGTCCCATCCGTTTCAGTTGACGACCAGATTTGCGGTGAACGAGACGTTCCTCGACGAACCGACACTGGACGGCAAGAAGTTCGGGCCGCTGCAATCACCGGTCGCCCTGGCGAAGGATGTGCAGGTCAAGCTCCCACCGGGCCTGCTCGGCAATGTGACGGCCCTGCCGCAATGCAGCGAATCGGAGTTTGCACCTGCGAACAAGGGGTCGACGAATGAATGTCCTCCCGACACGGCGATCGGCGTGACGGAGGTGACCCTGCTCGAACCGGAAGAGGCACCTTTCGGCGTCTCAAATACCGTCGGCGGGCTAGCCACAGCCACAGTCCCCGTGTTCAACCTTGTGCCGGCGCGCGGGGAGCCCGCGCGGTTCGGCTTTGACGCCTCCGGCAACCTCGTGACACTCGACACGTCAGTTCGCACCGGTGAAGACTACGGCGTCGTGACCAGCGTGAGCAAAATCACCCAGATTGCGTCGTTGCTGTCGAGCCAGGTGACACTGTGGGGCGTGCCCGGCGACCCGCGTCACGACCAGTCTCGTGGCTGGAGTTGTCTGGCCATATCGTCGAAAGGGAACTGTGTACCGCTGGACGAGTCCCAGCCGCCGCCGTTCCTGACGCTCCCCACATCGTGCAACGAACCGCTGCGCTCGACGGTGCTGGCCGACTCCTGGGACGAACCCGGCCAGTGGCAGGAAAAGACCTTTGAATCGCCGGCCCTGGAAGGCTGCGGCAAGCTGTCGTTCGATCCCTCGCTCAGCGTCGAACCGGAAACGCAGGCCGGGAGCACGCCGACGGGCTTGAAGGTCGATGTCCACGTCCCCCAGGAAGGGATACTGAGCGAACAGGGTGTGGCCGAGGCGGATGTCAAGGACGCGACGGTGACGCTCCCGCAGGGGATGCAGCTGAACCCATCAGCGGCGAACGGCCTGGAAGCCTGCTCTGAGCCGGACATAGGCTTTGAGGGGTTCAAGTCATTCGAAGCAGAAACGGAAACGCCAGCCTTCACATCGACGCTCCCAACACCGTTCTGCCCGAACGGCTCCAAGGTCGGCGTCGTGCACATCAAGACGCCGCTGCTGTCCCACGAATTGGAAGGTGGGATCTACCTGGCGACTCAGAACGCGAACCCGTTCGGCTCGCTTGTGGCCATGTACATCGTCGCGGAAGACTCCGTCTCGGGGGTGCTCGTCAAGCTGGCGGGCAACGTCAGCCTGAACGCCGCGACCGGACAGGTCGTCTCGACATTCGGCGACACGCCGCAGACGCCGTTTGAAGACCTGAGGGTGGAATTCTTCGGCGGTCCGACGGGCGCGCTCACGACGCCCCCGTCATGCGGTACGTATACGACCGAGGCGTCCTTCTCGCCATGGTCCGGGACGAATGCGGCCCCCGGGGCGGTGGCGGCGGCGTCGAGCTACCCGATCACCTCCAACTGCACCGCTCCGTCGAGCCCACAGCCCTTTGCCCCCGGCTTTCAGGCGGGCACCAACAGCAATCAGGCTGGCGCGTTCACCCCCTTCATCCTTACGATCAATCGACCCGACGGACATCAGGCGCTCGAACGGATCACGATGCACCTACCGCCCGGCCTCGCGGCCGAGATCGCCGCGGTTACGCCGTGTCCCGCGACGCTCAACGGAGAACAATGCGCGGCGGACTATCCCGGCAGCCTCGTCGGGCACACGACGAGCGTCACGGGCCTGGGCACGACGCCCTACTCGCTTCCCGGCCGGCTCTACCTCACCGATGGTTACGATGGCGCGCCGTTCGGGCTGTTGGTCGTCACGCCCGCGATCGCCGGTCCCTTCAACCTCGGGGTCGTGGAAGTGCGCTCCAAGGTCAACGTCGACCCCAATACGGCGGCGGTGACGGTCACCAGTGACCCGCTCCCGACGATGCGTCAGAGGCATCCCGTCCAGCTCAAACAGATCAACGTGACCGTGGAAAGGCCGGGCAACCAGCCTTCGAGTTCAACCCGACCAACTGCAACCCGATGGCGGTCACAGGCACGCTGACGGGCGCCCAGGGAGGCTCGCAGGGTCTCGACCCCCTTCCAGGTCGCCGACTGCGCGAGCCTGCCGTTCAAACCGACGCTGACTGCCTCCACCAAGGGCAACGCGAGCAAAGCCAACGGAGCGGCACTGGCCGTGAAGGTCACGCTCGTCGCCCGGGCAGGCGAACATCGCCAAGACCGAGCTGGTCCTGCCCATCGCGCTGCCCTCGCGCCTGACGACGATCCAGAAAGCCTGCCCGGACACGGTCTTCGAAGCCAACCCCGCGGCCTGCCACGAAGGCTCGAACATCGGAACGGCGATCGTCCACACGCCGGTGCTCAAGAACCCGCTGACCGGGCCCGGCCTACCTGGTCTCCCACGGCGGCGCGGCCTTCCCCGACGTCGAGTTCGTGCTGCAGGGCGAAGGGATCACGCTGATCCTCGACGGCAAGACGAACATCAAGAAGGGCATCACCACTCCACCTTCAAGCCGTGCCCGACGCGCCGGTCACGACCTTCGAAACCGTGCTTCCCGAGGGTCCGCACTCCGCGCTGACATCGAACGTGCGCGGCCAAGAAGAACTTCAGCCTGTGCGGAACAAGTCTCGTGATGCCCACGACGATCACCGGCCAGAACGGCGCCGTCGATCAAACAGGAAACGAAGATCGCCGTGCAGGGCTGCGCCGCCGTCAAGGCCGCCAAAGCCAAGAAGCTCACGCGCAGCGCAGAAGCTCAAAAGGGCCCTGAAGGCCTGCCGCAAGAACAAGAACAAGTCAAAGCGCGCCGCCTGCGAAAAGCAGGCGCGCAGGAAGTACGGGCCCCTGGAGAAGGCCAAGAAGAAGGGCAGGCAACAGAGCACACGTCCGTAGACTGGCCGCGTGTCGCGCTTCCACGAGCCCCAACACCCTGACTTCCAGCGCCTCAACGCCTCAATCGACTTCGATCGGCGCCTGTGGCCCTACGACATCGAGCAGTCGCGCGCGCACGCCAGGATGCTCGCCGCCCGCAGATCATCACGGACGAGGACCGCGACGCGCTGCTGGCCGGTCTCGACGCGGTCGAGCGCGAGCTCGCCGAGGATCGCTTCCCGTTCGACGCGGACGACGAAGACATCCACATGGCGATCGAGCGGCGACTGACCGAGATCGCGGGGCCGGTCGCCGGGCGGCTGCACACGGCGCGCTCGCGCAACGATCAGGTCGTGACGGACCTGATGATGTACACGCACGCGTATACGGCCGAGGCTCGAGATCTCGCTGTTGAAGCTGATGGCGGCGCTGCTCGCGCGCGCCGAGGAGCACGCCGACTGGCCGATGCCCGGCTACACGCACCTGCAGCGCGCGCAGCCGGTGTACCTGGGACACCACCTGCTGGCGTACTTCTGGATGTTTCAGCGCGATCTCAAGCGCTTCGCGTTCGCCGAGCGCGAGGCCGCAGCATCTGCCCTTGGGCTCGGGCGCGCTCGCCGGCGTCAACTTCGACACCGACCGCCGCCGGCTCGCGCACGAGCTCGGCTTCGCCGATGTGGCGCCCAACTCGATCGACGCCGTGTCCGGACGCGACTTCGTCCTCGACTACCTGTCGGCCGCCGCCACCTGCGCGACCCACCTATCCCGCCTCGGCGCCGAGCTCGTCCTGTGGTCGAGCTCCGAGTTCGGCTTCTGCGAGCTGCCCGACGCGTGGAGCTCGGGCTCCTCGATCATGCCGCAGAAGAAGAATCCCGACGCCGCCGAGCTGCTGCGCGCCAAGGCGCCGCGCGTGGTCGGGCACCTGTCCGCGTTCCACGGCGTCATGCACGCGCTCCCGCTCACCTACAACAAGGACCTGCAGGAGGACAAGGAGCATCTGTTCGACGCCGTCGACACGCTCGAGCTCGAGCTCGCGGCGGCCACGGGGATGGTCTCCGGCGTGCGCTTCGATCGCGAGCGGCTGCGCGAGGCCGCCTCCGACGAGCTGATCGCCGCGACCGATGTCGCCGACCTGCTCGTGCGCCTCGGCGTCCCCTTCCGCGAGGCCCACGGGATCGTCGCCGGCCTCGTGCGCACGGCGCTCGACGGCGGCAAGACGCTGTCGCAGCTGAGTGGCGAGGAGCTCGCTGCCCACAGCGAGCTTCTCGCGGCGCACGCCGACCAGTTCCACGACGTGCTCAGACAGAGCTCGTGGCTCGAGTCGAAGGTCTCCGAGGGCGGAACGTCGTCCGCGCGTCTCGGCGAGCAGCTGGCCGCGGCGCGCGCGGTGCTCGACGGAGGCGACGCTGACTGACCCGCGCAGCGCCGCTGTCGCGATGAGCGCGCTTCCGGCCGACTTCTACGCGCGTCCGGTGCTCGAGGTCGCACCCGACCTGATCGGCTGCGTCGTCGCGCACGGCGACACGGCTGGCGTGATCGTCGAGACCGAGGCCTACCACGAGAGCGAGCCGGCGTCCCACGCGTTCGTCGGGCTGACGGCGCGCACGGAGACGCTGTTCGGCCCGCCCGGGCGTCGCTTACGTGTACCGCTCCTACGGCATCCACGCGTTGCTCAACGCCGTCTGCGAGCCAGATGGCATCGGTGCAGGGGTGCTGATCCGCGCGCTCGAGCCGCTGGCCGGTATCGAGCTGATGCGCGCGCGACGCCGAGCAATCGCAGGGCGGCCGCTCTCCGACGCCGACCTGTGCTCGGGACCGGGCAAGCTCACGCAGGCGCTCGGCGTCGAGCTCTCCGAGAACGGCACCTCGCTGTCGAGCGGTCCAGTGCGCATCGGCGAGCGCGCTCAAGGCTGGCGTGCGCCGACGGTCGTCGAGGGCACGCGCGTCGGCATCAGCCACGCCGTCGAGCTGCGCTGGCGCTTCTGCGCGAGCGGGAACCAGTACGTCTCGCGCCCTCGGCCGAGCCAAGGTCCGGCGCCGGCCAAGCGACGGTAGCCCAGGGCCGTCCGCGGCGCCCCGCGCCTAGCCGCCCGGGCTGACCCCGCCGGTCGGCGAGGAGGACGAGGCCGGCGGCGCGGACGGAGACGGGGCCGACGGTGCCGCCGGCGCGCTCGGTTCGGCGGGAGCCGGACGGCGCGGCCGCTTCGGGCGTCGCGGCGCCGGGGCTGCCGTTGCTGCGCGCCGCCGCCGGCTTCGCCGCCCGTGCTCGGCGTCGAGGGCTTGGTGCCTTCCTTGCTCGCGCCGCCTTCGCCCGAGCCGCCGCCCGTGCCGGTGCTTGTGCCCGATCCGGCGCTCGGCGGCGCGGCGGAGGGTTCGGGCACGCTCGTCGTTTCGCCTTCGCCCGATTCGCCCGACTTGCCCTTTTTGTTGTGTGTGGCGGCTTCTTCGGCGCGCGTCTTGTCGATCCCGCAGCGCCGAGACCATGAAGTCGTGCCAGATCAGCGCAGGGAAGGTGCCGCCGAGCACCGGCCCGCCGTCGAAGGCGGTGGTCATCGGCACGAGGCTGTTCGGGTAGCCGACCCACACGGCGACCGTGTACTTGCTGTCCCAGCCGACGAACCAGGCGTCGCCGTAGTTGGAGGTCGTGCCCGTCTTGCCGGCGGCGAACTGCCCGATCGCGGCGGCCTTGCCGGTGCCGTACTGGAGCACCGTCTCGAGCATCGAGGTCTCGGTCGCGGCGACGCTCGGCGGCAGCACCGGCGTGGTCGATCACGTGGTTGACGTCGTGGTGGGTGCCGTCGGGCAGCGTGTGGCTGCCGGCGTCGACTTCCTGGATCGCCGACGGGCGCGCCGTCTTCGGCCAGCGTGCCGCTGACGCGCCGCCCGCCGTGGGCGATCGTCTCGTAGGCGTGGGCCATGTCGAGCGGGGTGACGCCGACGGTCAGGCCGCCGATCGTCATCGCCGGGTTGGTCGACAGCGGCGTCGTGATGCCCATCCTGTGGGCCAGGCGCGCGATCGTTGTGGTGCCGACCTTCAGCCCGACTTCGGCGTAGATCGAGTTGTCCGAGAAGGCCGTCGCGCCGGTCAGCGTGTTGGAGCCCGTGTAGTTGCCTTCGTCGTTGTGCACGACGAACTTTTCCTCGCCGTGGGTGTTGGGCACGATGAACGTCTTCTGCTTGGAGGTCCACACCGATTCGGGCGAGATGCCGTCCTCGAGCGCGGCGGCCAGGTCGAACGCCTTGAACGAGGAGCCCGGCTGGCGCTCGCCGCTCGGTGGCGAGGTTGAACGGGCTTTCGTCGTAGTTGCGCCCGCCGACCATCGCGCGCACCTCGCCGGTCGAGTTTTCGATCGCGACGAGCGAGGCCGTGGGGCCGCCTTGCGTAGGCGAGGTAGTTGTTGACCGCCTGTTCGGCGGCGCGCTGCAGTTCCAGGTCGAGCGTCGTCTTGATGCGCAGGCCGCCGTCGAAGGCGCGCGCGGCGCCGTAGCGTTCGATCACCTGCTGCTGCACCCAGCTCGTGAAGTAGCCGGCGTCGACGCCTTCGATCGTCTGCTCGCTGCGGCGCCTGGATGTCCTGGGCGGCGGGCAGCGCCTGGCGATGCTCTGCTTCGTAGACCGGTGGGTCAGATAGCCCTGCTCGAGCATCTGGCGCAGCACCAGTGTTGCGACGCGCGCGGGCGGCGGCGGGGTGCATCGGCGGGGTCATAGGCGGTCGGCGACTGGATGATCCCGGCGAGCAGCGCCGCCTCCCACGGCTGCAGCTGCTGCGACGCACAGCTCGTGGTTGGGCGTGCCGCAGCCGAGGTGGTTGACGTCGTGGCCGAAGTAGGTCTGCGCGGCCGCCTCGATCCCGTAGGCGCCGTTGCCGAAGTAGATCGTGTTCAGGTACGCGGTGATGATCTTTTCCTTGGACCACTTGTGCGAGAGCTGGTAGGCGAGCGCCGCCTCGCGGAGCTTCTCGAAGATCGTGCGGTGCGACTGGGCCTGCAGCGCGTTCTTGATGAACTGCTGCTCGATCGTCGAGGCGCCCTGCACGGTGCCTTTGTGCAGCGACGTCCTGGACGAAGGCGCGCGCGATCCCGCGGACGTCGACGCCGCTGTTGGTCTCGAAAGCGCTTGTCCTCGATCGAGATCACCGCCTCCTTGACGATCTGCGGGATCTGCGCCGGGCGTCACGATCACGCGGTTCTGCTGGCTGACGCACGCCGATCGGGTGACCGAGATCGTCGAGCAGCACCGAGCTCTTGGCGTTCTTCAGCTGCGAGAAGCGGTCAGCGAGGGCAGGTCGGAGGCGACGGAGATGAACATGCCGAACACGAACGAGACGAGGCCGAGCAGCAGCACGGCGAAGCAGGATCGCGACGAAGCGCAGCCTCTTCAGGCGCGGCTTGCGCCGCTGGCTCGCCGGCTCGGCGGGTGGGCGGTATGTCGGGGCGAACGTCAACGCTCATCGGCGATGCGCGGCAGGGACCCTCCGAGGCGCCGGTAAGGCGAGCTCGAGCAGACGTGAGCCGCAGCTGGGCAGCGCGGCCGAGGGACCCCCGCGCCGGCGAGAGTCTAGCATTGGCGCCCGATGCCGAAAGCCACCGACGCGGCCGCCGAGGAAGCCGCGCGGCTCGCCGCCAGCTGGCGCGAAACGCGGTCGACAGCCTGCCCAAGGGGGCGCTCGCCGAGCAGCCTGCAGCGGCTCGCGCGCGAGGGCCGCCGGCTGCGCGTGAAGCTGGGCATCGACCCGACGGCGCCGGACATCCATCTCGGCCACGCGGTCGTGCTGCGCAAGCTGCGCGAGTTCCAGGACGCGGGCCACCGCGTGGTGCTGATCGTCGGCGACTACACCGCGCGCGTGGGCGATCCGTCGGGTCGCTCGAGCTGCGCCCGATGCTCTCGGTCGAGGAGATCGAGGCCGAACGCGGCGACCTTTCAGGAGCAGGCGCTGCGGATCCTCGACGCCGACCCCGAGCGGCTGGAGGTGAGGCGCAACAGCGAGTGGCTGGACATGGCGATGACCGAGCTGCTCGCGCTGGTGCGCACGACGACCGCCGCGCAGCTGCTCGAGCGCGACGACTTCGCCAAACGCTGTCGGCGCAGCGAGCCGATCTCGATGCTCGAGCTGCTGTACCCGCTGCTTGCAGGCGTATGACTCGGTGGCGATCGACGCCGACGTCGAGCTCGGCGGCACCGACCAGAAGTTCAACCTGCTGCTCGGCCGCGACATCCAGCGCGCGTACGGCAAGCCGGAGCAGGCGATCCTGACGATGCCGCTGCTCGTCGGCATCGACGGACAGCGCAAGATGTCGAAGTCGCTCGGCAACCAGATCGGCGTGACCGACGCGCCCGAGGAGATGTACGGCAAGACGATGTCGATCCCCGACGAGGCGATCGAGGAGTACCGCCGGCTGCTGTCGATGCGCGGCCGCGGCGCAGTCGCCGCCGAGGCTCGGCGCCCAGCCTCGCCGTCGACGCGGCCGGCAGCGCCGCGCGACGCCAAGCGCGCGCTCGCGCGCGGGCTCGTGGAATGGCTGTATTCGGCAGAGGAGGGCGACGCGGCCGAGCGCCAGTTCGAGCGCGTGTTCGTCGAGCACGAAGCGCCCGAGCAGATCGCGGAGGCGAGCTTC
>CAWJVB010000012.1:0-8558 GCA_963846205.1 uncultured Solirubrobacteraceae bacterium
GGTGGTGAACTCGCCGGGCGCAGCGCGGTCCGGAACGCGCTGCTCCTGCACGGGGGTGCCGAGGTACAAGAGGCCGAGCGGAGACTCCTGCGCAGCGAGCCCGAGCAGCGCGCGGGCGTCCGGGCTGTCCAGCAGCGGGACCGTGCGCCAGTAGCCGGCCAGGCCGCGGGCGTGCGCGCCAAGCAGGACGACATAGGCGGCGACGCCGGTCGCCAGCAGGTCCTCGCGAGCCTGCGCCGCGTCGCCGTCGGCGGCGGCGCCGTCCACGCTGACGACCACGAGCGTGGGCGCTCGACGCAGCTTGATGGCCGAGCCCGGCTGGCTCGCTTCGGCGAGCTCCATCAGACGCTCACGCGAGCGTGGGCCCAGCACGCGAAAGCGCCAGGGGTTGGTGAGGTGGTGGTTGGGCGCCCAGCGCGCCAGCTCGAACAGCTCGTCGAGCACGGCCCGGTCGACCGGCTCGGGCCCGAATGCCTTATGCGTGCGGCGCGTGCGAACAGCTTGCTCGAGGTCCACGGGGGACACGGTAGAGCGAGCGAGCAGCGCGAGCAGCGTATGCTGCGCGCTGACGGTGGCGCCCGCCGGTCACGGCGACCGGGAAGGATCTGCACCGGGCGGTGTCGTAAAAGCCGACGACCCCGACCTATGGAGGATCTGACATGAGGCCAGCAGCTCTGGCAACGAAGCGCTCGGTGTTCTCAGTCGCGACGCTTTCGCTCACGGCCGCGCTGCTCGCGCTGGCGGGATGCGGCAGCTCCTCGTCGAGCTCGAGCTCATCCTCGGCGAGTACCGCGGCATCGACGCCGACCACGAGCTCGGCCGCGTCGACCACGCCGGCGAGCACGAGCGCTGGCGGGTCCACGAGCGTGAGCCTGGAAGCCAACCCGGAAGGCCAGCTCGCGTACAACACCAAGTCGCTGAGCGCGAAGGCGGGGCAGGTGTCGATCGACTTCACCAACAAATCGCCGCTGCCGCACAACGTCACGATCGAATCCTCGAGCGGCGCCAAGGTAGGCGCGACGCCCACCTTCAACGGCGGCTCGAAGACGCTGTCGGTCGACCTCAAACCGGGCACCTACAAGTTCTTCTGCTCTGTCCCCGGACACCGCATGGCGGGGATGGAAGGGACGCTGACGGTCAAATAGTCACAGCAGCGCCGCGCCGCGCGTCGCCAGGCGGCGTGCGGCGGGCGCCGCCTCGACACTCAGGCGTCAGTCCACGCCGCGCTCGAACTGGATAGGGCGTGCGCGACGAGAGCGACCGCGGCCGCGAAGGCGAACGCCAGCGCGAGCGTCGCCGCGACCGACACGTGCAAGACCAACAGCCCGCCCGCGACCGCCCCGGTCAGCATCGCGGCGACCGCCACGCCGCGGCGCCCGATCCGGCTGCCGACACCCCCGAAGGCGCGGCCTTCCGAGGCGATGCCGGTGAGCGTGCGCGTGAGCACCGTGGTCGTCAGCTCCGGCACGGACAGACGTTGGGCGGCCGCGTTCTGCACGCCCATGGAAAGCGCTAGCACGACGATCAGCGGGTAGCGAGTGCTCTGCTGCAGCGGTTCTTCCGCGATCAGCGCGAGAAGCACGGCGAGCGCGATCAGCGAAGCCTGGGTAACGGTCGCCGCGCGCAGCATGCGTGCGCGGTGCACCGAGTTGCGAAAAGCGAGCCAGCCCCCCGCGAACGCGCCGAGCAGGAACGAGCCGAGCGCGAGCAACGAGGCGACGATCGACAGTCCACCCGCACCCGCCAGGGCAAAGCCGAGGAACACCACATTGCCGGTCATGTTGGCGACGAACACGTGCCCGAGCTTCAGGTAGCTGACGGCGTCGACGAGCCCCGTCAGCAGCGTCAGCGCGATCAGCATCGGCACCAGGGGGCCGTGCCGATCGCCAGGCGGTGGTCGCAAGGTGAGAGCCACGTCGCGCAGGACGCTCACCGGCGCCCCCCGCCACGCACCGGCAAATGCGTGCAGCTCGCGAGCACCAGATCAGTGTCGTGCGCGCACCGGACAGCGCGCGGCCACAGGCTGCGCTCGAAGCCTCAGCGAGCGGCGAGCACGTCGTCGCGCACGCCCGGGCGACCGGCACGGATAGTGTGGCGGGCCGATGCCCGCGACCGAGCGCTTCACGACCTCCGACGGCCTCGGCATCGCCTACCACGAATGGGGCGATCCCGGCTCCGCGTCGCCGCCGGTCCTGCTGCATCACGGCTTCGTCGCGAACGCCCGCGCCAACTGGGAGATGACGGGCGTGGTCGGCGCGCTTGTGGCGAGCGGGCGCCGAGTGATCGCCCCCGACGCGCGCGGACACGGCGAGTCACAAGCGCCGCACGACGCGGCGCGCTACGGCGAGGGGCGTATGGCGCGCGATCTCGCGGAGCTGGTCGATCTCGTGGGAGCGGATCGGATCGATCTCGTCGGCTATTCGATGGGCGCCGTCGTCGCGCTGCTGCTGGCGGCCGCCGACGGTCGCGTGCGACGACTCGTCGTCGGTGGCGTGGGGTCGGGCATCGTTGAGTGTGGCGGCGTCGATCGGCGCGCGCTGTCCAACGACTCGATCATCGAAGCGCTCGCCTGCGATGACCCGGACGCGCTGAGCGTGCCGGGCGCACGGGCGTTCCGGTCGCTGGCGGACGCGCTCGGGTCAGACCGCGCGGCGCTGGTCGCGCAGGCTCGCTCGATCCACCGCGGCGGCGTCGCCCTCGATCGCATATCGGCGCCGGTGCTGGTGCTTGCCGGCGCGCAGGACCCGCTCGCGGTGCGACCCGAGGTGCTCGTCGATGCGCTGCCGCACGCACGCATGCAGATGCTCGACGGCGACCACATGCGAGCGCTCGCCGATCCCCGCTTCGCGCCCGCGATCGTCGAGTTCCTCGCCTGAGGGCGACGCCGGGCGGACGGGTGGTGGGCGAGCGATGAACGTCGGCGAGATCGTCGCGATCGCCTGCGCGGGGCTGGCGGCGGGCACGGTCAATGCGGTCGTCGGGAGCGGCACCCTGATCACCTTTCCCGTGCTGCTCGCGTTCGGCTACGCGCCGGTAACCGCCAACGTGTCGAACACGATCGGGCTCGTCCCGGGAGCGGCGTCGGGGGCCGTCGGTTATCGCCGCGAGCTGGCGGGGCAGGGGAGACGGGCGCTCAGCCTCGGCGCGATGTCGCTGCTCGGCGGCATCACCGGCGCGGTGCTGCTGCTGGTGCTGCCGGCGTCGGCCTTCAAGGACGTCGTGCCGGCGTTCATCGCCGTCGCGCTCGTGCTGACCGTGTTGCAGCCACGACTCAACCGTCGGCTCGCCGAGCATGTGGCCAGTCGACCGCGAGCGGTGATCGTCGTGACCCCGATCGCGGTTTACATAACCGGCGTGTACGGCGGCTACTTCGGCGCGGGGCAGGGGATCCTGCTGCTGGCGATCCTCGGGGTGACGCTGGCTCAGAACCTGCAGCGCACGAACGCCCTGAAGAACGTGCTCGTGGGGATCGTCAACGGGGTCGCCGGCGTGTACTTCGTGTTCGCGGCGCACGTCGAGTGGGCGCCGGCGGCGATCATCGCCGTGACCTCGGTGCTCGGCGCGCAGATCGGCGCGCGCTACGGCCGGCGCCTGCCCCCGGACGCGCTGCGCGCGCTCGTCGTCGTGGTGGGCGTGGCGGCGATCGTCGACCTGCTCGTCAGCTAGCCGCGGCTCTAGCGTGCCGCGTCGCTGGGGAGCACGCTGGCAAGCCAGCGCTGGGCGAGCGGGATCTGCGCGGGGTCGACCTGATGCCCGCCGGCAAACTCGTGGTACTCGACGTCGAGGCCGGCGGCGGTCAGCTGGTCACGGGCGCTGCGCGCGAAGTCGACGGCGATCACCGGGTCCTCGCTTCCGTGCGCGAGGAAGGCTCGCACGCCCTCGCGGCCAGCCAGCTGCGGCGACCAGCCTTCGACCGTGGGGATGAAGCCGGACAGGGCGAGGATGCCGGCGGGCGCCGGGCGCTCGGCGCCGAGGGCGAGCGCGTAGCTCATCACGGCACCCATCGAGAATCCCCCCAACACGGTGCGCGCTGGGGGGATTCCGGTCCGCTCCCATAGCTCGTCGTGCAGGCGTGCAAGCGACGCATAGGCGTCGTGGAAGGAGCGCCGCTCGGGAAAGCCGACCCGCGGGACGACATACCAGTGCTGGCCCGGCCAGCCGGGCACGGTCAGCGGCGCGCGCGGCGTGATGACCTGCAGCCGCCGCGCCGGATCGAGCGCGTCCGCCAGTGGCAGCAGGTCGTGCTCGTCGGCGCCGCGCCCGTGGTGCAGCGCGAGCAGCCCGCTCGCGTCGCCCGCGGCTTGGCGCTCGCGAAAGACGAGATCACTCACGCGAGCAGACTAGTGCGAGGTCGCGGCGCTTCCGGCGCCAAGTCTCGGTGGGCGGCGATCAGGCCGGCTCCCGGACCCAAGCGAGGATCGCCCGCGAGTGGGTCAACACGGTGCCGTCTTCGAGCTTGAGCGCCGGCAGCTTGGTGGCGCCGGTCGCCTCGCGCAGCTCCTCGCGCGAGCCTTTGCGTAGCAACGCGATCGGGCTGCCGTGCGCGGCGATCACCTTGTCGTACTCGATGCCCGCTGCGCGCATCGCCTCCTGCACCCGCCTGCAAGGGTGCATCCGCGGACCTCCATCATCGCCGTGGCATACGTACAGGGTGGGCTTCCCGGGCATCTTCCTCCTCCGATTCTCGTACGGTCGCCAGCAATGACCGCGGCGCGCGCGGGAATTCATCGCACGGCCCCGGCATTCACATGCCCGCGCCTTTCGCATGGCGCCAACGACGCGCTCGCGTCGGGGCGTATTGTCCCAGCCATGGCTCGCAGCGAGCTCGCATCCTCAGGCGGCGCGGCCGCCTCGTCGCTTTCGGCGCGCGCCTTCGCTGCGGTCTACGACGCAGTCCTGTGGACCGGCGAGCGAGCCGGGATGCGCCGCCGCAGAGAGCAGATCGTGGGGCAGGCGCGCGGGCGCACGCTCGAGCTGGGCAGCGGGACGGGTTTGAATCTGCCCTACTACGCGGCCGACCTCGACGAGCTGATCCTGGCTGAGCCGGAGCCGGCGATGCGCAAGCGCCTGCGGGCCAAGCTGAGTCGAGTGGGGCCCAGTGCGGAGTTGATCGACGCGCGCGCTGAACGGCTGCCGCTCGAGGACGCGTCGATCGACACCGTCGTTTGCACGCTCGTGCTGTGCACGGTCGATGACCCGGAGCGCGCGCTCGCCGAGATCGCACGCGTGCTTCGGCCCGACGGGCAGCTGCTGTTCATCGAGCACGTGCGCTCGGATTCTCCCCTGCTGGCGCGCTGGCAGGATCGCCTTGCGGGCCCCTGGCAACGCCTCGTCGAGGGATGTCGCTGCAACCGCGCGACGGCCCAGCTGATCGCCGACCGCGGGCTCAAGATCGAGCTGCGCGAGGAACCGTGGCGGGCGATGCCGCCGCTGATCCGGCCGCTGATCGCGGGACGTGCAACGCTCGACGCGGCATAGGGCGAGAAGCGATCTCACACGTCGGGGCGAACCGGCGTTAAGCACGAGCGTGCACACGGTCCGAAGCCGCGTGCACAGTCCAAAGCCCCAATGTTGATGAGGCTCCGCGCGGAGCAACCGCGACACACGATCCGGCGAGGAGGGAATCGATGATCACGTTCGAGACGGCGCTTGGAACATGTGGTGTGAGATGGAGTGAGATCGGGATCACGGAGGTGCTGATGCCGCGATCACAGGCGCTGAGCGCCCCGGCGGCAACGGATCCAAGCGGCGTACCCGGCGTGGCCGAGACAGTCCGTGAGGCGATTGAGGGCATCATCTCTTCGCTGGGCGGCGAGCGGCGCGACCTGCGCTCGGTCGTCGTAGACGAGCGTGGCCTCGATCCGTTCCGGCGAAGCGTCTACGCGGCAACGCGGGAGATCGAGGCCGGGTCCACCGCGAGCTACGGCGAAATCGCAAGGGCGATCGGAGCGCCTGACGCGGCTCGCGCGGTCGGCGCCGCGCTCGGGGAGAACCCGTTCCCGATCCTCGTGCCGTGCCACCGGGTGCTCGCGGCGTCGGGCGCCTTGCACGGATTCTCGGCGCCGGGCGGGATCGAGACCAAGCGGCGGATGCTGGAGATCGAGCGTGCGCCCGGCTTCCGGCAACAGGCGCTGTTCGCGTGAGACGCGACGCGCGTCGTGCTACTGGACGAGCGAGGCGTGTGGACGCGGAGTCGCGGCCAAGATTCGCTCCACCACGACCTGCACGCCGTGCTTCGGTGCGAGCGTGACGCCGCGAAGGACGACCGGATCGGGACGATCGCGCAGCAGGTCGAAGCTCGACGCGCGGTATCGCGACGCGCAGCACCTCGGCCATCTCCGCATGGGCCAGGGCGGCGCCGATACAGCGTCGGATGCCGCCGCCGAAGGGCAGCCACGAGTAGGACTCGGCGTCCTCTTCGAGAAATCGCTCGGGCCGGAACTCGTGCGCCTGCGGGTAGAGATCCTCGCGCAGGTGCACGAGCGCGATCGCCGGATAGACCTTCACGCCGGCCGGAAGCTCCCAGCCGGCGACCGTGCGCGGGACGGTGAGCGTGCGCTCGGCCGCGTCGATCACCGGGCGGAGGCGCAAGGTCTCCTTGACCACCGCGTCCAGGTAGGAGTCGTCGTCGCCACCTCCTGCGAGCTCCTCGCGCAGGCGAGCGAGCACGCGGGGGTTGCGCAGCAGCAGCTCGAACGCGAAGGCGAGGCCCGTCGCGGTCGTCTCGTGACCCGCGCCGAGCATCGTGAATAGCTCGTCGCGCAATTCGACGTCGGTCATCGCCAGCCCTTGCTCGTCGCGCGCGCAGAGCAGCAGCGAGAGCACATCGGAGCGCTGCTCGAGGCCGGGTTCCTGCCGACGCAGGCGCGATCTCCTCGAGCAGCGCGGCGTCGGCCGCACGTGCCGCCGGCGCGCGAACCGGCCGCCCGGGCTCAGTGGGCCGAGGTCGGCGCGCGCGGCGCTGGAAAGCACATAGATCGGGCTGCTGTCGATCACTGCGCCGAGCCTGCGGCGCAGCCGCTCGACCCGGTCGGGCTGGGTCACGCCGAACACGGCGCGGCAGATCACCTCGAAGGTCAGCGTCCGCATGCGCTCGCGAAGCACGAGCCGCTCGCCCTGGCTCCAGCTCGCGATCTCGCGCTCGGAGACCTCGCGGATGACCTCGCGGAAGCCGGCGACGCGCGAGCCCTGAAACGGCGGAAGCAGGAGCTTTCGCTGGCGCAGGTGCTCGGGCCCGTCGAGCACGAGAACCGAGTGCGCTCCCAGCACCGGTTCCATGAACGAGTTGGCCTCGCCGGCCCGAAGATCGGACTGATCGCCCGTGAACAAGCTACGGATCGCGTCGGGGTCGACCACGTAGACGCCGGTGCCAAAGCCGGTCATGCTCACCGTAAACACGTCGCCGTAGCGCGCGTGCCACCGACGCAGCATCTCAAATGGCCTGCGTGCGAAACGCAGCGCATTGAGAGCCGCCGGTGCGCGAGGGCCAGGCGGAAGCGCCATTCGAGCCAGTCTAAGTGCTCGGCTACCTCACTTGCACCAGCCCGGCTTCGTCACTCGCATGAGATGCGGCGGCAGCCGTATGAGACGAATCCCGCCGATCGGGAGAGGCGCCGGGTGTGCCCGCGACCCGTTCCGGACAACGCTCGATAATGCATGTTATGTACACCTTGGGGTAGATCGGGCGCCGTTTCGAGCGCGCTGCCCGAGCCCACCCTACGGCGACCGCGATAATCGCCGCCATGGCGAGCGCGCAGGCCACCTCGTTCAGTGGGCGAACAGCCTGGGCACGCAACCTGGCGGCGCCCGTTCGCGACTTTCTGAGCACTGAGACCGGCAGCGCGATCGTGCTGCTGGGCGCCACGGTCGCAGCGCTGCTGTGGTCGAACTCCCCGTGGTCTCACTCCTACGAGTCCGTGTGGACGACGACGCTGTCGATTCATGTCGGCGCCAGCGGGATCTCGACCGACCTGCGCCACTGGGTCAACGAGGGCTTGATGACGTTCTTCTTCCTCGTCGTCGGACTCGAGGCCAAGCGCGAGTTCGACCTGGGCGAGCTGCGCGACCGCCAACGCGTGGCGATCCCCGTGACGGCGGCGATCGGTGGCATGACCGTTCCGGTCGCGATCTACCTCGCGTTCAACGCGGGCGGACCGGGCGCGCACGGTTGGGGTGCGGCGATGTCGACCGACACGGCGTTCGCGCTGGGCGCGCTGGCGCTGCTCACTCCGCGCGTGGCCACGCGACTGCGGGTGTTCCTGCTGACGCTCGCGGTGGTCGACGACATGGTCGCGCTGATCGTGATCGCGACCGCTTACACGACGCACCTGTCGCTGCCCGCGCTCGCCGTCGCGGCTGGCCTGTTCGCCCTGTTGCTCGCCCTGCGCTTGGCCCCAGCCTGGCGCCGGGAGGCATCGGTCGCAGTCGGCATCGCCCTGTGGGTGGCGATGTTCAAGTCCGGCATAGATCCGGTGATCGCGGGGCTCGCGGTCGGTCTGGCGACCAGCGCCTACCCCCCTGCGCGCGAAGACCTCGAGCAGGCGACGGAGCTCACGCGC
>CAWJVB010000013.1:0-78555 GCA_963846205.1 uncultured Solirubrobacteraceae bacterium
CGTCCGAATCGCAACTGGCCCGGTTTTCTACCTCAGATCTCGACCTTGAAGCCGACATCGGTCTCGCTCGCAGGATGCCTCCGTCGACCGCCCAATTGTGCATCGGTGGCTCATGCAGCACGATCAGCACATCCTGTGGCGGCACGCCGAGATCGGCCAACCGACGGACGATGCCGTCGTACAGCCGTCGCTTGGCGTCGGTCGAGCGGCCCGAGCAGTCGTCCTGGCCAACGCGACGCCGAGACGTCTGTCCCCAAGACGGCTCGTCGCGCGCGTCGCAACAGCGCCTTCAGTGACCGACCTCCCCAGGGCGGCTCCCAAAGTCGCTTCATGCAGCCTACACCCTTTTGTGCTGATCGTCACTTTTGCGTTGTATGCCGCCAGGCGCGAAGCGCGGGCGCCAGGGCCAGTTCAGGCATGCCTCGTCGTCTGGAAACTGGTTGAAGAACTCCATCAACCTGTACGTCGATTCCGAGAACTAAGACGTCTTGGGGCGGGTCCAATCAACGCGAGGTATCGCGCTTGCGTCGTCTCAGCGCGCGAACCAGGGCCACGTCGCCTAGGACCATGGCCACTAGGACCACGGTGAGGATGACCCCAATGACCATGCGTAAGGTCTAGCACAAACCAGCGAATCGAACGGGCCGATTGACGAGCCAGGGGCCGGGCATACCGAGAACGGTTCGGTCCTACGCATGATGCCCGGCCGAGCCGTGCAAGGCGAGGTCGGCGGCTCGCTAGGTCCCTGCCCCGAGTCGTCGGCCTCGCTCCCTTCTCATGGCCAGCGCTCGCTGCGGCGTCTCGCCAAGGAGCTAGAGCGGATGCCCGGGCCGGCGTTATCCTCAGATCGAGGCGATAGTCGAATGCGACTTCACGCTTCCTTCGATCAGCGACATCCACGTCTCGTGATCCGCGTGCGGGTGGCCACCGGTATCTGGCTGGTAATTGTCGCCGGCATCCTCTGCTTCGACGGCTACTGGTGGGGCGTCGTGCTGCTGGCGCCAGCGGCACTGCACTTCTATCTCGCTCGTCGTCTCAGCCGCACCGTCCCGAACTAACTGGCGCCGCGAGCACGCCGCCGCCGAACGGCTAGGAGCGTTTAGCGGAACTCGCGCCCGTCGCCGTCCGGGATACTCCTCGCCATGTCCGAGGAGCCCACGACCCCCGACCTGGTGGAGTGTGTGCGCAGGCAGTCTGAGGCCGCGAATCGCCGTGATATCGATGCGGTGATGAGCAGCTTTGCTGTGGATGCGGTCTTTGAGGGGCGGGCGTTGGGGACATCTTCGAAGGCCAGGCGGCAATTCGTGCCTTCGTTGAGGGCTGGTTCGGCATGTATGAGGAATTGGAGTACAAGCTCGAGGAGGTCCACGACCTCGGCAACGGAGTTGTGTTTGCTGTGGTCCTCCAAGAGGCTCGACCCGCTGGCACCGCCGGTCACGTTCAGCAGAGAGAGGGATGGGTCTACGTCTGGGTGGGAGGTTTGATCGCGCGCTTTACCATTTCCGACATCGACGAGGCGCGTGATGTCGCCGAACGCCTCGCCGAGTCGAGAGAGCAGACGTGACGAGTTTCGCTCCGTTCTCCTAGACCTCGGCCCGCTTCCCTGCGGCTGCGCGGTAACTCGCTACGGCTACTCCGCAAGCCCCACGGCTTTGAGGGCCTCATCGCGGTCGAGGAAGATGCGGATCCGACTGATCCTGCCGTCAATGAAGTCGTAGACGTTCGCGCTTTCAGCAGCGGTCACGATCCCGCTGGCACGACCGGTCGAGCTGACGCGTAGAAAGGCGAGCGCGTGGCTGTCGCCCATTGCTTGCACGCGCTGCACCTCGATCCGAAAGTCAGGGCCTGCGTCCTCGATGTCGGTGAAGAACCGCCTGATCCCGTCAGCCCCCAAATATTCGGCCCCGACCGACGACGCAATCAACAACTCGACATTCTCGGTGCAGCAGGCGAGATAGGCGTCTATGTCTCGCGCATTGATCGCCTCGATCGCGCGCCCGACCGTCTCCACGTTCTTCTGCGACATCGCCTACTCAGTATCCAGTAGCGGGCTGCGCCGCGACCGGCACGGCTCGCGCTCGGGGTGAGCGCGCAGGAGAGCTGGCGAGGATCGTGAGGGAGACATTGTGCGATCTAGCACTTCTGCAGAGAATGACGAACTGTGCGCCTCGTCACAGAAGGACCGCCCGCCGAGCCTCTAGGGTTACGAACAATTGTTCGACTCCGTCGAGTCGCCGTCTCCCCATGACGGCGAACGGGGAACCCATTGCCGGCCTGCAGTAACGGGGGGCCGGACGGGGCGAATCGCCCATTGATGTGGGCGTAACGCCCGGATGACGCGCGCCTGGGGCGCGTAGATGCCGGCCGTGAGCCCGACAGCTAACCCCGTAGGCGGAACCCCACAAGGAGGTTCACATCAGATGCCCATTCCCGCGCCACCCGCGCAGCATGCCCTCGCGCTGGCACCCGTCGACATCGTCTCGACGACGCCGTCGCTGACGGGAGCGCCGCTCGGGCGAGCGCTCGACACGACCCTGCGTGTGCGCAGCGCCGCTCTCAACGTCCTCGACGGGCGCTCGGTGAGCGTCGCCGGGACGCTCAGCCCCGCTTCGCCGGTCGCACGATCGACCTGCAGGCGCTGGGTCGTCGCGGCTGGAGCACGGTCGCGCAGACCCACACCGGCGCGGGCGGACGTTTTCGCGTGCGCTACCGGCCGCGACGAAACCGGCAGCGAGCGCGTGCGCGTTCGCTTCCCCGGCGAGGCCGGCGCGCTGCCTTCGCACCGCAGGCTCGGGCGACTGAACGTCTACCGCGCGGTCGAGGCGTCCTGGTACGGCGGCGGCGGTGGGCTCGCCTGCGGCGGCTCGCTGACGAGCTCGACGATGGGCGTCGCCAACAAGACGCTCCCTTGCGGCACGCTCGTGACGCTGCGCTACAACGGGCGCTCCGTGCGCGTGCCGGTCGTCGATCGTGGCCCCTATGTGGCCGGCCGCGAATTCGACCTCACCGAAGCGACCAAGCAGGCACTCGGCTTCGGCAGCACCGGCGAGGTGTGGAGCACGCGCTGAGCCATCGGCGCCGCGGCGCGGGTTTGCTGGCGTTTGGGCAGGTTCGTGCAGGGCTTGGGTTTCGCGGCGAGCGTTCGTTGAATCTCCTGGATGTCAACTGCAGCCAAGACCTCGCGCGCCCAGGTGTGGCTCGACAGCCTCGGCGACTGGAGCTGGCCCGGGCGGGCCGCCGAAGCCGTCGAAGTGCGGCCTCCGTCCTGGGTGCCCGCGTTCCCGCCGCGTCTGGAGCCGGATCGGCGGTCGGGCCGATCGCGAGCGGGCCCGCCACAGCGCCCTGGCGTCGTCGCCGCGCGAGCCTGCGCGCTGCTCGCGCTCGGCGCGCTGGGCGCCCTGTGCGCGACGCTCGCCGTGAGTGGGCGCCAGGACGCCGAGCGCCTGCTCGGCCTGACGCGCGACGGCGAGCGCCCCGCAAGCGATCGCCCCGACCGCCGCCACGCCATCCCCGCCGCTGCCTACCCTCGTCGGCGCGAGCACTGACGCCGCCGGCAGCTCGATCGACACCGCCACGATTCATGTCGGCGGCGATCGCCGGCGCAGGGCTCCTTCCACGTCTACCTGCCGCCGGGCTATGCCAGCACGACGCAGCGCTACCCCGTGCTGTACCTGCTGCACGGCAACGACCAGCCGGCCACGGCGTTCCTGGAAATCGGATTGCAGGGCGAGCTCGACACGCTGATCGCGCGGCACGAGATCCCGCCGCTGATCGCGGTGATGATCCAGGGCGGCCGGGGCGCCAACAACTGGCGCAACCAGGGCCGCTTCATTACGAGAGCTACGTGCTCGAAGTGCAGGAACTGGTCGACCGGATGCTTCCGACCGTGGCCTCGCGCAGCGCCCGGGCGATCGCCGGGGACTCGATGGGCGGGTACGGCGCCATGAACGTGGCGCTCGGCAATCCCCAGCGCTTTCCGTCGTGGAGAGCTGGCTCGGGTTCTTCAACGGCCTCGAAGGCGAGCTGCACGGCGCCGCTCCGGTGATCGCGCGCGAGGGGCTGCACGCGTTCGTGTACGGCGGGGCGTCCGATCACATCGCCGACCCGGGCGAGGACGCGCCGTTCGCCGCGCAGCTGCGCGCGGCCGGCGCGAGCGCGCACGGAACCGTGTATCCGGGCGAACACACGATGGAAACGCTGCACGCCAACCTCCCGCACATGCTCGTCTACGCCGGGCGGGCGCTGTCCGAAAACGCCGCTGCGCAGGCCGCGGCGTCCTCGGCGACCACGGCGGCCGACGCAAGCGGTCTCGCGCGCACGAGCGGATGATCGCTCGTCGCTCGGGCGCTGTCATGTGCGCCCGGCGAGGGCACTCGGCGCCGTGTCGGTAGGTGCCCTGGCCTGTAGGCGCGCTGGCGGGAGGCGCCGTCGCGCTCGGCGCGCTGGCGATCGGCAGATTGGCGATCGGCAGGCTGGCGATCAAGCGTGCCGCCGATCGGCTCGCTGGAGGTCGGCGAGCTCCGCGTGGGCCGCCTCACGGTCGGCGAGCTCAACGTCGAGGGCGCCGAATCGCCTCCCGGCTCCTGACGCTCGCGAGCGAACCGGCGAGCGCGATCACAGAGTCGATCCGGCTCGGACCATGCTGGCCAGCCGGCCAGTATGATCGCGCCAGCGACCGGCGACGATTGGAGGGTGCAGCATGGCGTCCGTTTCCAGCGATCTCGAAGGACGTGCTCCTGGCAGAGCACGAGCGTCTGGGCGGACGGGCCGCCGCACGAGCTGTTCAAGCAGATGCGCGGCCAGTGCCCGATCCACTGGACCGAGCGCGTCACCGAGTACCCCGAGGAGAAGGGGTTCTGGTCGGTCACGATCGCCGAGGACATCCACACGGTCAGCCGCGACTGGCAGACCTACTCCTCGGAACTCACGGCGTCACGGCCGTCTCGGAAGTGTTTCCGGTGGAGCTCGTGCGGGCGATGTTCATCGGCATGGACCCGCCCAAGCACGATCGCCTGAAGGCGCTGTTCCAGGCAGGCTTCACGCCCAAGCGGATCGCCGCCCACGAGGACGAGATCCGCGCGATCGTGATCGACGTGCTCGAGCGCCTGGGCGAGCGACGAGACCTGTGACCTCGTCATCGACGTCGCCCAGCCCGCCGTGTCGCGCGTGATCGGCCGCTTCATGGGCATCCCCGAGCAGGACGACGCGATCTGGGCGCGGCTGATGAACTCGACGCTGTCCGGCGACGACAAAGACCTCAACCCCGAGGGCATCGAGGGCGTGCTCGAGAAAGACATCCCCGAGATCTTCCAGCGCTGCGGGCAGATGATCGCCGAACGCCGCGAGAACCCCACCGAGGATCTGACGACCGTGCTCGTCAACGCCGAGATCGACGGCGAGAAGCTCGAGGAACACGAGCTCGTGATGGGCTTCTTCCTGCTCGTCGCCGCCGGCAACGACAGCACCAAGGCCACCTACACCAGCGGCATGCGCGCGCTGATGGAAGACCGCGACGCAGCTCCAGCTGCTGCTCGAGGACCCCTCGCTGCGTCTCCGGCGCCGTCGAGGAGTCGCTGCGCATGTTCCCCGCGTTCGCCCACTTCCGCCGTACCGCCACGTGCGACACCGAGCTGCACGGGCAGAAGATCAAAGAGGGCGACAAGGTCGTGCTCTGGTATGTCTCGTCAAACCGCGAAGAGTCGCTGTACGAGGAGCCCGACCGCTTCGACGTGCTGCGCAACCCCGAGCACCAGGCGTTCGGCGCCGGCGGTCGCCACTTCTGCCTCGGCACCGCGCTGGCCCGCCTGGAGCTGAGGATCCTGTTCGAGGAGACGCTCGAGCGCTTTCCCGACATCGCAGCTCGCGGGCAAGCCCAGCTACGTCGAATCGGGCTTTCTCAACCAGATGAAGACGCTGCCGGTGCGGCTCGTCGCTCAGTAGCGGGCGGCGGTCGCCCGTGGCACGGACTCCTCCGCGCGTGCGCCTGCGCCAGGCGGTGCTCGTCGCCGCCGAGCTCGAGCCGGTCGACGCGCGCTGCGCGACGCGCTCGGGCTCGGCGAGCCGTTCCGCGACCCCGGCGTCGACGAGTTCGGGCTGCGCAACGCCGTGTTCGCGCTCGGCGACTGCTTCCTGGAGATCGTCTCGCCGATCGAGCCCGGACACCGCCGCCGGGCGCTATCTGGAGCGCCACGGCGGCGACGGCGGCTACATGGTGCTGTTCGACCTCGAGGACCTCGACGGCGCGCGTGCGCGCGTCGAGCAGGCGGCGTCCGCGTCGTGTGGCGCATCGACCTGCCGGACATCTCGGGCACGCACCTGCACCCGGCGGACATGCGCGGGGCGATCGTCTCGCTGGACCGCTCCGAGCCGTACGGGACCTGGCGCTGGGGCGGCCCGCAGTGGACCGGGCGTACGGGCCAGGGCGCGCCGGGAGCGCTGCGCGGCGTCACGATCGCGGTCGACGATCCCGGCCGCCGTGGCCGCGCGCTGGGGCGCAGGTGCTCGGCGTGCCGGGCGCCGGCGACGCCGGGCTCGCGCTGGCGCTCGACGGCGGCGAGGTTCGCTTCGACGCCCGAGCCCGACGAGCGCGGCGCAGGGCATCACCGAGATCGCCTTCGCGGGCGTGCCGCCGCGCTGCGCCGACGGCGTCGAGGTCGGCGGCGTGCGCGCTGCGCGCGCTCGCGTCCGTCTAGCCGCTCAGCGCGGCGAAGCGCGGCTCGCGCCGCTCGAGGAAGCTCGTCACGCCCTCGACGAAGTCCGGCGCCGTGAACGACTCGAGCATCAGCCGGTCGGCCTCGGCAAGCGCATCGGGCACAGCCCGCGCTCGAGGTCCGCGTACACCTGGCGCTTCATCGTCGCCATGCTCGCCGGCGAGCAGTTCACGGCGAGCTCGCGCGCGTACGCGAGCGACTGCTCGAGCACGCTCTCGCGCGGCAGCGCGCTGTTGACGAGGCCCATCGCCGCCGCCTCGCGCGCCGAGCACGACGCGCCCGGACAGCAGCAGGTCGAGCGCGCGCGCCGGTCCGACCAGGCGCGGCAGGATCCACGAGATGCCGTGCTCGGCGACCAGCCCGCGGCGCGCGAAGGCCGTCGTCAGCTTGGCGTCCTCGGCGGCGAAGCGGATGTCGCACATCAGCGCCTGCACCAGCCCGATGCCCGCGCAGGGGCCGTTGATCGCCGCGATGATCGGCTTGGGCACGATCAGCGGGAAGCGTCTGCGGCGTGCGCTCGCCGTTGCGTTGCTGCTCGCTCACGCCGTTCTCGCCCGATGCCCTGCAGCTCCTGCATGTCGGCGCCCGCGCAGAAGCCCCTGCCGGCGCCCGTCACGACGATCACGCGCACATCCTCGTCGGCGGCGCACGCGCGAGCAGTCCGAAGTAGGCGTGCTCGAGCTCCTGCGTCCACGCGTTCAGCCGCTCGGGCCGGTTCAGCGTGAGCATCGCCACGCCGTCCTCGACCTCGA
Organism: uncultured Solirubrobacteraceae bacterium; assembly: GCA_963846205.1. GTDB lineage: Bacteria > Actinomycetota > Thermoleophilia > Solirubrobacterales > Solirubrobacteraceae > Palsa-744. Next base: position 7,463 of record CAWJVB010000013.1, read on the forward strand.
TCAAGACAACCTCGCTCATCGCCGCTCCCCTCTCTGTTTGACGGGCGAGCCCGTACACTCGCCGCGCAAGCCAGACTACGCCTTCCTGGTGGCCGTGCGGCGAGCGCCGATCAGGGCGCGAGCGATCGTCAGCGGATGGTTGAGCGCCAGCGCGAGCCGTCCCAGCGGCGAGCGTGGATCGCGAGCGAGGCCCAGCTGAAGCAGGATCGTCGCCTGGTCGAAGTACACGCGCTCGCACACCAGCCGCTCGCCCTCGAACAGGAAGAACGCGCTCATGCGGCAGCGAAACGAGCGCGCCGGTCGCCGGCAGCGAGCGCAGCGGGCCGAAGTGGGTGCCGAGCAGGTCGAACTCGGCGATCACCGCGTCCTCGCAGTGATGCAGCGCGATCAGCTCGTTGCGCTGGTCGGGAAACGCCGCGCGCGTCTGCGCGTAGTAGGCGCGACCTGTGCCTCGCCGTCGTAGGTCTCGCCCGTGGCGATCAGTCTCGTAGCGCGGGTGGTCGAACGTGCGCAGCGTCGTGTCGAAGTCGTGCACATTCTCCGACTCCATGTGCTCGCGCACCAGCGCCTCGCGCCGCGTGCGCAGGTCCTGGCGCGGCGCGAACTCGGCTGACACGCTCGTCGAGCCGCCCGCGCCGGCTCAGGCGGCGCTCGCGGCCGACGACCTGTCGGCGAGGATCGACGCGAGCTGGGCGCGGTGGCGCTTGGCGCCCCCCAGCAGCGCCGCGTCGAGCTGCGCTCGCTTGTACAGCCAGTGCACGTCGGCCTCCCACGTGAAGCCGATGCCGCCGTGCAGCTGGATCGCCGCCGCGGTCACCTCGCGCCCCGCGTCCGAAGCCGCTGCCTTGGCCATCGCCGCCGCCTCGGCCAGGCGCTCCGGGCTCGGCGTCGGCCGTCCATGCCGCGAACGCCGCCGTCGAGCGGGCCTTCTCGGTTTCCAGCAGCATCTGCGCGCAACGGTGCGAGACGGCCTGGTAGGAGCCGACCGGCACGCCGAACTGCTTGCGGTCCTTGACGTACTCGACCGTCATCTCAAGCGCGCGGTCGCACACGCCGACGAGCTCCGAGCTGACGGCGATCAGCGAGCGGCCGATGCCGGCGCACACGTCGCCGAGCGCTTCGCCGGCCCCGTCGGCCGCGCTCACGCGGGCCGCCGAGCGGGTGGGGTCGATCGCGTCGAGCGCCACGACGTCGGCGTCCTCGGCGGCGAGCACTCGGCCGCTGCCGTCCTCGTCGACGAGCACGAGCACCGCGGCCTCGGCGCCGCCGACGACGAGCTCGGCCACGCCGTCGCGGGCAGCCGCCAGCGCGCCGCTGATCTCACCCGAGGCCAGGCCCGGCAGCCAGCGCTCGCCTGCTCGCGCCGTGCCGGCGTGCTCGATCACCGCCGCAGCCATCGCGCTCGGCAGGAACGGCACCGGCGCGAGCGTGCGCCCGAGCTCTTCGCAGAGGATCGACAGCTCGATCTGCCCGAGTCCCTGACCGCCGTGCTGCTCGGAGATCGCGATCCCCGGCCAGCCCAGCTCGCTCAGCTCGCCGCCACAGCGCCGCGTCGACCGTACGCGCCTCGGCGTGCTCGCGCACGCGCGCCGGCGTCGCGCGCTCGCCGAGCAGGTCGCGCGCCGTGCGCTGGATCTCGCGCTGGTCGTCTGTCAGGCCGAAGTCCATGCGCTACGCGACCCATCCTGCGGAGCCCCGACAGGGGCGCAGCCCATAAAAAGAAAAATCGTCACGCCGCCACCTTCAGGCGCGGCAGGCCGAGCACGCGCTCGGCGACGATGTTCTTGAGCACCTCCGTCGTGCCGCCCTCGATCGTGTTGCCGCGTGCGCGCAGCAGCTCGTAGCTCCAGCTGCTCGCCCATCGTCAGGGCGTCGGGCCCGACGATGTCGACGGCCAGCTGCGTCAGGCGCTGGTTGGTGTCGGACCACAGCCACTTGACCAGCGAGCCCTCGGGCCCAGGCTGGCCGTAGCGCTCCGCGTCGGTCAACCCCTTCCACGCGAGCAGGCGGATCGACTCGCAGCGCACGTGCAGCTCGGCCAGCGCGTCGGCGTACAGCGGGTCCTCCAACACGCCGCGCTGCGGCCGCGATCTCGATCAGGTCGTCCAGCAGCTGGCGCAGGCGGATCTGCAGCGCGAAGCCGAGCCCCGCGCGCTCGTTCATCAGCGTCGTCAGCGCGACCTTCCAGCCGTTGCCGACGCCGCCGATCACGTTCGCGTCGGGGATCCGCGCGTCCTCGATGAACAGCTCGTTGAACTCCGCTTCGCCCGTGATCTGGCGCAGCGGGCGCACCTGCACGGCGTCCTGCTCCATGTCCATCAGGAAGTACGTCAGGCCCTTGTGCTTGGGCACGTCCGAGTCGGTGCGCGCGACGAGCATGCACCACTTCGAGTACTGCGCGCCGCTCGTCCACACCTTCTGGCCGGTCACGACCCAGTCGTCGCCGTCCTTGACGGCCCGCGTTTTCAGCGACGCGAGGTCCGAGCCCGCCTCCGGCTCGGAGAAGCCCTGACACCAGATCTCCTCGCCCGACAGGATCGGACTGAGGTAGCGCTCCTTCTGCTCGTCGGTGCCCCACACCATCAGCGTGGGGCCGCCGAGCAGCAGGCCGAGCGTGTTCGCCGCCATCGGCACGCGCGCGCGGCCGAGCTCTTCGAAGTAGATCGCCGATTCGCTCAGCGAGGCGCCGCGCCCGCCGTACTCGGTCGGCCACGCCGGCGCCGCCCAGCCGGCGTCGTACAGCTTGCGCTGCCAGTCGCGGCGGTAGGCGTAGTGCGCGTCGTCGCCCGCCTCGGTCGGCTCCGGGCCGGGCTGGTTGTCCGCCAGCCAGCCGCGCAGCTCGTCGCGAAACGCCGTCTCCTGCTCGTTGAACGTCAGATCCATGAGCTGCGCCTAAGCCTATCCAAGGCGGCTTGACGGTGACATGCCACTGCGTTTGTCGCACGCATGCGCGCGCCAGACGGAGCGAGTCGGTGGAGCCGGCGCTGGCGTCGTGCTGCGCGGCCGGCAGGGCACGAGGCGCGTGGGGAGGGGCACGAACGCGCGTTCGTGACAGCCGCCGCTCGCAGCGCTAGATTCGCCCTGCTCATGTCAGCGCTTCCCGACGCAGCCCCGGCGCCCCAGACCGAGCCCGCCTACGGCCTGCGCGTCGCGCACCTCGACGCCGACGCCTTCTACGTCTCGATCGAGCTGCGCACGCCACCCGGAGCTGCGTGGCCAGCCCGTCGTCGTGTCGGGGACCGGGCCGCGCGCCGTCGTCACCACCGCCAGCTACGAGGCGCGCAAGTACGGCGTCGGCTCCGCGATGCCCGCCGCGCGCGCCAGGCGCCTGTGCCCGCACGCCGTGTTCCTGGCGCCGGACTTCCCGACCTACCGCGAGGTCTCGCGACGCGTGATGGAGCTCGTGCGCGCGCACGTCGAGCGCGTCGAGGTCGTCGGCCTCGACGAGGCCTACCTCGACATCTCCGGCCTGCACTCGCCGCACGCCGCGATGCGCCGGCTCGTCGCCGACATCAAGCGCGCCACGCAGCTGACCTGCTCGGTCGGCATCGGGCCCAACAAGCTCGTCGCCAAGGTCGCCTCCGACGCCGAGAAGCCGGCCGGCTTCGTCGTGCTCACGCGCGAGCAGGCGTGCGCGCGCTTCGCCGGCGTCGCCGCCCGGGCTCGTGCCCGGCATCGGCCCCAAGACCGCCGCGCGCCTGGCCGCGCTCGGGCTGAACACGCTCGGCGCAGCTCGCGCGAGCGCCCGAGCAGCTGCTGGTGGAGCGCTTCGGCCCCAACCACGGGCGCGAGCTGCAGGCGCCGCGCCCGCTTCGAACACGACTCGCAGATCGGCGCCGCGCGCAAGGTCGTCTCCGAGTCGCGCGAGCGCACCTTCGACCGCGACGTCAGCGACTTCGCCGCGCTCGCCGAGTCGCTGGCGCGCGATGACGCGCGCGCTGTGCGCAGCCTCGCGCGCAACGGGCGGCGCGGGCGCACGATCGGGATCAAGGTGCGCCTGGACGACTGGACGACCGTCACGCGTGCGCGCACGATCGCCGCGCCGACCTGCGACTACGACATCGTGTTCGACGTCGCGCTCGCGCTGCTGCGCAAGTACGCGCCGCCGCGGCCCGTGCGCCTGCTCGGCGTGCGCGTCGCCGGCCTCGCGCGCGACGAGCCGCGGCCGGTCGCGCCGCCCGAGCGAGCGCAGCCGCGAGCGCCGATGTCGCAGATCGCGCTGCCGCTGTAGCGGCGGGAGCGCGCCCGCAGGGCGTTGCGCGCGGGGTGGCGCCGAGCGCTGCGCGTGGCGCCGAGCGCGTGGCCGAGTAGGATCGGCGCGTGACGCTGATCGACGTGGGCGACATCCAGCTCGACTACGAGCGCAGCGGCGTCGGGACCGCCGCTGCTGCTGATCATGGGCATGAGCGGCACCGCGCTGCACTGGGGCGAGCCGTTCCTCGAGCTGCTGCGCGAGCGACTTCGACGTGATCGCCTACGACCACCGCGGCATCGGCGCGAGCACGCGACTCGACGGCCCGATCACGATCCGCGAGATGGCCGAGGACGCCGCCGGGCTGCTGGGCGCGCTCGGAGCTCGACTCCGCGCACGTGATGGGCATCTCGATGGGCGGCATGATCGCCCAGGAGCTCGCGCTCGCCCATCCCGAGCGCATCCGCACGCTCACGCTCGGCTGCACCTACTGCGGCGGCGAGGGCAGCGCGCTGGCCGCCGAGGAGGTGCTGCAGGGCCTCGTCGCGGCGATCGCGCTCGGGCGATCGCGAGCTCGCCATCCGCGCCGCGCTGGGAGATCAACGTCTCGCCGGCGCTGGCCGGCGACGAGCAGGCCTGCGAGCGCTTCCTCGCGATCGCCGAGCGCCGCCGCGTCGCGGTGCCCGTGATCATGGCGCAGATGCAGGCGTGTCGTCGCGCACGACACGCGCGCGCGCCTGGCGCAGCTCGGCGATGCCGACGCTCGTCATGCACGGCACCGCCGACCAGCTGCTGCCGGTCGCAGAACGGCAGGCTGATCGCCTCGCTGATCCCCGGCGCGCGCCTCGAGATCTTCGACGGCGTCGGCCACCTGTTCTTCTGGGAGCGCCCCGAGCGCTCCGCCGAGCTCGTGCGCGCGCACGCGCGGCCGGCATAGCCTGACGCCGCGCCGCTTCGCCCAGCGCCCGCTCGAGCGTGGACGGCCGATGACGAGCGTCACGCTCGACCGGCGAGCAGTCGCGGCGACCGGCGAGCAGGCGGGGAGCGGCGATCGTGCTGCTGCACGGCCTCACCGCCACGCGCCGCTACGTCGTGATGGGCTCGCGCGCGCTCGAGCGCTCCGGGCACCGCGTGGTCGCCTACGACGCGCGCGGGCACGGCGCTCGGCGCCCGCGCCCGAGCCGGCCGCGTACGGCTACGAGCTGCTCGCCGAGGACCTGCAGGCGGTGCTCGACGCGCTGGGCGTCGAGCGCGCGGTCCTCGCCGGCGCGTCGATGGGCGCGCACACCGCGCTGCGCTTCGCGCTCGCCCACCCCGAGCGCGTCACCGCGCTGGCGCTGATCACGCCCGTCGTTCGACCCCGCCGCGCCGCGCGACGAGCGCGAGCTGGCGCGCTGGGACGCGCTCGCGCGAGGGGCTGCGCGAGGACGGCGTCGAGGGTTCGTGCGCGCCTATGACCTCGCCGCGGTGCCCGAGGCCTGGCGCGAGACGGTCGAGAAGGTGCTGCGCCAGCGCCTGGCCGCGCACGAGCATCCCGAGCGCGGTCGCCGACGCGCTCGAAGCCGTCCCGCGCTCGCGGCCGTTCGAGGACATCGCGCGAGCTCGCGGCGATCGACGTGCCGACGGTCGTCGTCGCCAGCCGCGACGAGGCCGATCCCGGCCATCCGCTGGCGGTCGGCGAGCGCTACGCGCCGCGATCCCCGGCGCGCGCTGCTCGTCGAGGACGCCGGCCCGCCGCTGCGCTCGCCGATCGCGTGGCAGGGCGGGCAGCTCTCGCGGGTGCGCTCGCCGGACGCTCGGCGCCCGCTCGGACGGCGTCGATACGTGATAGCGTACGAGCCGTATGCCAGATGACGCGCAATGGGACGGGCGAGCTACGACCGCATCTCCGGGCCGATGGAGGCGCTCGGGCGCGAGGTGCTCGAGCGCCTGGAGCTGCGCGGCGACGAGCTCGTGCTCGACGCCGGCTGCGGCTCGGGGCGGATCACCGAGGCGCTGATCGAGCGCCTGCCGCGCGGGCGCGTGATCGCCGTCGACGCGTCGCCGTCGATGGTCGAGGCGGCGCGGGAGCGGCTCGGGCCCGAGCGCCGACGTGCGCGTCGCCTGGACCTGCTCGAGCTCGAGCTCGAGCAGCCGTCGACGCGATCCTCTCGACCGCGACCTTCCACTGGATCGCCGACCACGAGCGGCTGTTCGCGCGCCTGCGCGCGGCGCTGCGCCCGGGCGGGCGGCTGGTGGCGCAGTGCGGGGGCGAGGGCAACATCGACGTGCTGCGCGGCAAGGCCAACGAGGTGCTCGCGCGCGAGCCGTACGCCGAGCATTTCCGCGACTGGGAGCCGCCGTGGAACTACGCCGGCGCCGGGGAGACGCGCGAGCGGCTGCTCGCCGCGGGCTTCGCCGACGGCCGAGTGCTGGCTGGAGCCGGCGCCCCGCAGCCCGAGCAGCCGCGCGAGTTCCTCTCCACGATCGTGCTCGGCCCGCACGTGCAGCAGCTGCCCGAGAGCCTGCGCGAGCCGTTCATGGACGACGTGCTGGCCGCTGCTGGGCGAGCCGGTCGTCGTCGACTACGTGCGCCTGAACATCGACGCCGACCGCGTAGACGCGGCGGCTCGAGCGCCAGTCGCCGGCGCCCGGCGCGATCCTCGGCGAGCGCCGCGTCAGCGCGACCGTCGGCCGCGCCGCTGAGCAGCGCCGCGTAGCGACCGCGCGCGCTCGATCAGCTCCTCGTGCGTGCCGCGCTCCACGATGCTGCCTGCGTCGAGCACGAGAATCTGATCGGCGTCGCGGATCGTCGAGAGGCGGTGCGCGATCGCGATCGTGGTGCGTCCGCGAGAGAGCTCGTCGAGCGCCTGCTGCACGGCGCGCTCGGTCTCGGTGTCGAGCGCCGAGGTGGCCTCGTCGAGGATCAGCACCGGCGGGTTGCGCAGCATCGTGCGGGCGATCGCCATGCGCTGCTTCTCGCCGCCGGAGAAGCGATAGCCGCGCTCGCCCACCGGCGTGTCGTAGCCGTCGGGCAGGGAGGAGATCAGCTCGTGGATCTGCGCGGCGCGCGCCGCGTCCTCGATCTCCTCGTCGCTGGCCTCGGGGCATGCGAAGCGCAGGTTCTCGCGGATCGACGCGTGGAACAGGTAGGTCTCCTGCGAGACCATGCCGACCGTCGCGGCCAGCGATGCGAGCGTCATGTCGCGGATGTCGACGCCGTCGATGCTCACGCGGCCGCGTTGCGGCTCGTACAGCCGCGCGACGAGATACGCGAGCGTCGTCTTGCCCGAGCCCGTCTCGCCAACCAGCGCCGTGCGCGTGCCCGCCGGGACCTCCGCGGCGATCTCGCGCAACGTCCACGGCGAGTCGGGCGCGTAGCGAAACCACACGTCCTCGAGCGCGACGTCGCCGCGCACGTCGCTCGAGCGTGCGCGCGCCTGGTCGCTCGACGATGTCGACCGGCAGGTCGAGGTACTCGAAGATGCGCCCGAACAGCGCCAGCGAGGTCTGCACTTCCAGGCCCACCGACAGCAGCTGCTGCATCGGGAACAACAGGCGCGTCTGCAGCGTCGTGAACGCGACCACGGTGCCGATCGAGATCGCGTCGTTGCCGTGAACGATGCTGTAGCCGGCGAACCAGTAGACGGCCGCGGGCATGATCGCGAAGCTCATCTGCACCGAGGCCATCCGCCAGCGCCCGGCCATGCGCGCGCGCACCTCGAGGTCCGCCAGTTCGCTGGACTCCGAGGAGAAGCGGTCGACGAGCTCGCTGGAGCGGCCCATCGTCTTGCCGAGCAGGATCCCCGACACCGACAGCGACTCCTCGACGAGCGTCGACATGTCGGCCAATCGGCTCTGACGAACGGACTGGATGCGACGACGCTCGTTGCCGACGCGCCGTGTCAGCCACACGAAGAACGGCAGCAGGATCAGCGAGAAGACCGTCAGCCGCCAGTTCAGCGCGAACATCGCGACGACCGTCGCCATGACGGTCGCGACGGTCGACACGGTCGACGTGGCCGTGCTCGTCACGACGTCGTCGATTCCGCCGATGTCGTACGCGATGCGCGCCTGCACCTCGCCCGATCGCGTGCGCGTGAAGAACGCCAACGACATGCGCTGCAGGTGCGCGAACACGGCAGCGCGCAGGTCGTGCATCACGCGCTGGCCGACCTGGTTGGAGATCCAGGTCTGCGCGACGCTGATCACGCCGTTGATGATCGCCAGCGCGATCATCCCGCCGACCAGCCACGAGAGCAGCGTCAGGTTGTGCTTGATGATGCCGCCGTCGACTGCTTCACGAAGCAGGAACGGCGAGGCGACGCTGAGGATCGAGCCCAGGAAGATCAGCCCGAGCAGCAGGCCCAGGCGCACCCGGTAGGGACTGAACAGCCGTGCGACGCGTCGCAGGGAGACAGGCCTGTCGGGGATGTCCTCGGGGCGAAGCTCCGGCGGCGCCGCGTGACGACCGCCGCCTCCTCGACCCTGGGCGAAGGGCTGGCTACTCACGCGTCGACTCTAGCGTCGCGTTATCCGCGCTCCCCGTACTTGTCGGCCCACGGGTCGAGCCAGGGAAGCTCCGGATCGAGCTGCGCGGCGCTCGTCGTGCGCAGGCCGCCGAACGTCGCTGCGAAGCCCGTCTGGTCGAGGTCGACGGCCAGCTCCGTGGCCTCGCCGGCGCCCGTGCGCATGCCATTGAGGAACGCCTTCAGCAGGGCTGTTTCGATCGCCAGCACGCCGCTGTCGCTCAGCTCGAGCGCCAACCGCGCTCGCAGCTCTTGCTCGATCGGTGCGACGGCTTCGCCGGCAAGCTCGGCGATCCTGTCGGAGTCCTGGCCGCGTGGCATCGTGCCAGGAAGTCTACGAGCGCGGCGCGAGCGTCACGCGCGAGATCTGGGGATAGGTGGCACGGTAGCCGCGCCGGCGAGCGATCGGCGCGAGCGCGCCGAACAGGACACCCTGCACTGCCTGCGGCGGTCGGCGGAACACGATCACGTCGCTGAACTCCGTGGCAACCAGGGCGAGCTGCAGCGGATTCGGCCTGCCCTTGGCGTCGGTGTAGCCCAGTCGTCCCAGCCCGAACAGCGTCTCGATCATCAGCGCAAAGCGCTCTCCAGGAGTGACTTCCACTCGGGCTCGGGCGTCGCGATCGCTGCCGTTCCACCAGTCGTGCCACGAGTCGGGTTCCACCTGGGCGCTCTCGCCCTCGTGCAGGACCCGCGTGTGGCCGTCGACCTTGAGGGTCAGCTCGCCCTCGAGCACGGTGAAGCGCTCGACGATGCCAGGGTGCCGGTGTTCGCCGATCACACGCGCGCCGACGAGCGCGTTGAGCTCGGCCGTCGCGCGGCCGTCGTCGCGCTCCCAGGGGAGCTCGAGGATCGCCGCGCGCTCCCGCGTTCGCGGGTTTTCCAGCACGTCTCCGATCCGTATCGGCGTGAGGTCGGGACGGCCGTTGGGGTCCGGATGGGACACGTCGCTAGCCGCCTCGCACGCCCGTGACGCGCTCCATCGTCCCTCCGGCTGGGTAATCGCGCATCACTTCCTCCACGTGCCGCTTTCTCGTTGTGAAGAAACCGGCCCGCCACCCCCGCGCCGTGCCCTGGCGGACGAGCCGACGGCAGCCTATGCCAGATCGCGGGGAGCGTCAACGGCGATCCGGAGGACTGGAGCCTCGAGACGACGAGAGCCCCCGGCGTCGCGGGGGCTCTCCGGTACTTCCCGAGGCCAGGGCACCAAGCCCACCGTCAGCTCTCACGCCTTGGCGTTGGTGCTCGTGCCCAGCACCACGACGGGAGCGTGCGACACGGCGGCGGCCCAGGCGCAGCCGAACTGGTAGCCGATGCCCATATCGGAGTTGACCATTTCCCGGTACTTGTTGATTTCGGCCTGGTTTCCCGAGGCGCGAGCCTTTTCCAGGTTCTGCAGGTCTTCGTTGAGCACTTCCCTCATCATCTGGCACGCGTAGGTCGCCGATTTGCCGCCGTTGATCTTGTACTGGGCCTGCGAGACGGCGGGGGCGACGGTCGCTCCGGCGAAGCTGAGCGAAGCGATCAGGGCGACGACGGTGGTGCGGGTCTTGGTGCTGAACATTTCCTTGCCTCCTGTGGGCGGGTTCGGTTTGTAAGACCATCCTCGCCCCGAGCAGGCCCACCGGAAAGGCACCCCAGGGGTGGAGTTGCCTTACCTTGACCGAGCTACAAACGAGACCGAGCGGCTACCAGCGGTAGCTGCGCTCGGGTACCCTCGGCGGCCCGGTGGAGCGCGCTAAGGAGAAAACAGATGTTGTTCGGATCGAGCGAGTCGAGGTCGAGGCGGGTTGAGCGCTGAGATCCGCTCGGTCGCAGGCGGTTCCGGGCTGTCCGCGGCCGAGCTGCGCGTGCTCGGCTGCCTGCTCGAAAAGCAGCGCACGACGCCGGACGCGTATCCGCTGTCGCTGAACGCGCTGCGCCTGGCCTGCAACCAGTCGACGAACCGCGACCCCGTCGTCGACTACGACGAGGCGAGCGTGCGCGAGGCGTTGCGCCGCTTGGAGCGACGACGCCTCGTGCGTCTCGCCAGCGGCGCGGGCAGCCGCGCGAGCAAGTACCGCCACCTGCTCGCCGAAACACTGCCGCTCGACGCTCGCGAACAGGCGCTGCTGAGCGTGCTGATGCTGCGCGGGCCGCAGACCCCGGGCGAGCTCAAGCTGCGCGCCGAGCGGATGCACCCATTCGCCGATCTGGCGGCCGTGCAGGACACGCTCTCGCGACTGATCGAGCGCGGGCTCGCGGCCCGGCTCGAGCGCCGGCCGGGGCAGAAGGAGGAGCGCTACACGCAGCTGCTGGACGAGCAGGATCGGGCGGGCGAGGGGGAGGGTGCGATCGCCGTAACGCCAGCGGCCGTGCCTGCTCGAGCCGACTCCCCAGGCGACCTGCTCGAGCAGCTGAGCGCTCGAGTGCAGCAGCTCGAGCGGCAAGTGGCCGAGCTGGCCGCGACGATGCGTCATTCTTCTGAGGCCCCGATTCGCCCGGCAGATGACGACACACGCCCTAATCCTCGCCTCTAGCGCCGACACCGCGACCGGCGTCGGCATCCCGCTCGCGCTCGCCGCCGGGCTGGTCTCGTTCCTGTCGCCATGCGTGCTGCCGCTCGTGCCGGGCTACCTGTCGACGGTGATCGGCGTCACACCCGCAGACCTGAAGGACGGCGTGGGCGCGCGCCGGGTGCTCGTCCCGAGCCTTCTGTTCATCGCCAGCTTCTCGCTGATCTTCATCCTGCTCGGGCTCAGCGCGACCGTGATCGGCTCGGCTCTCAACGATCACAAACAGCTGCTCGAGCGCGTCGGCGGCGCGGTCATCATCGCGCTCGGCGTGGCATTTCTGGCGAGCCCGTTCGTGAGCCTGCTCAACCGCGAGTGGCACTCCGAGTCGCTGCTGCGCCTGGCCGGGCGAGGCGGCCCGCTGGTCGCCGGGGCGGCCTTCGCGATCGCGTGGACGCCTTGCACGAGCATCACGCTGGGGGCGATCCTCACGCAGGCCGCAATCTCCAGCTCGGCCGCGCACGGCGCGCTGCTGCTCGCCTGCTACTCGGCCGGCCTGGCGATCCCGTTCCTGCTGATCGCGCTCGCCTTCGAGCGCATGACGGGCGCGCTGGGCGTCGTCAAGCGCCACTTCCCGGTGATCATCGCGGCGGGCGGCGTCGTGATGATCGTGCTCGGCCTGCTGATCGTGACGGGCGAGTTCACGGTGCTCAACGCCAAGGCCTCGGAACTCACGCAGGAACTCGGCCTGCCCTCCTCGTCGGTGTAGCGGGCGCGGCTCCCGGAGGCGGGATCGAGCTCAAGGAGATCTACTCGTAGCGCGTCAGCCCAGCACTCCCTCCAGCTCAGCTTCGAGATCGCGACCCTCGATCCAGGCGAGGTGCCAGAGCGCGAAGTTGAGGACGGGCCACAGCGCGAGCCGCCGTGCGACGGGGTCAGGCGCCCCCAGCAGGCTCCGAAGCACGACGGTGTCGAAGTGCGCGCGAATCGCGTCCTCGCCGATCAGCGAGCTGAACAGGTCACCCATCTTGGCGCCGAACCAGTCGACCACCGGAGCGTCGAAGCCTTGCTTGGCGCGCGCGAGCACGCGCGCGGGTACTACGTCAGCGACCGCCTCGCGTAGTACGGCCTTGCCGCTTCCGTGCTGCAGCTTCAGAGCGGGCGCAAGCCGGTAACCGAATTCCACCAGCTCGCGGTCCAGAAACGGGACACGCGCCTCGACGCCGTTGCTCATCGAGAAGCGGTCGAGTCGCATCAGCAGGCGCTCGGGCAGGCGCACACCGAACTCGTACTCCTGTGTGTCGAAGCCAAGCGCGTCGAGGCTGTGGGGCTGATCGGCGGGCGCTCCCGACGAGCTTCGGGGTGCAGCGGCCGAGGGCGTCTGGAGCAGCTGCTCGCGCTGCCAGCGAGTCATTCCCGCCGGCATGTGCATCGGAGGTTGCCGCTCAGCTGCGATTCCTTCCGCAAACTCAAGAAGGTACGCGTGCCTGCGCGGCGAGATCGTCCAGGGCGACGGCGCTGCGAAGCGCGCGCGGGGCGCGCCGCGCGAGGCTGATCCACGGCCACCACCGCACGATCTTGGCGTAGCGCGGATACCCCCAGAACAGCTCGTCGGAACCCTCGCCGCCGAGCACGACCTTCACCCCCTGAGCGGCGGCCAGCTCGCACACGAAGTGCAGCGGCACGCACACCGGATCGGCCAGCGGCTGATCCTGGTGGCGGATCATTCGCGGCAAGAACGCAAGTGCGTCGCGTTCGCTGACGCAGACCTCATGGTGCTCCGTCTTGAAGTGGCGGGCGACGCGACGCGCTTGGTCTCGCTCGTCGAGTCCGGGAGCGTCGGCGAACCCCACCGAAAAGGTCGCCAGCCCGCGCGCGCGGTCTCGCAGAAGCGCGACGAGCGCGGTCGAGTCGAGGCCACCGCTGAGTAGCGCGCCGATTGGAACATCGCTCATCAGGCGGTCCTCGAGGGCGCTCTCGAGCAGCGATCGCACGGTACCGGCGGCGCTCTCGAGCGAGATCTGGCTCAAGCGCCGTGGCGAGAACAGCTCCCAGTAGCGCGAGACGCGCACGCCACCGGCGTCGCACACCGCCAGCTCCCCGGGCCCGAGCTTGCGGATGCCGCGAAACAGGGTCTCAGGACCGGGGGTGACGAGGTGAGTCAGATAGTCGTCGAGCAGTTCGCTGTCTAGCTCCGCGTGGATCATCGGGTGCTCGAGCAGCGCCTTGACCTCGGAGCCGAACACGACTCGGCCCGCGACGTCGCTCCAGTACAAAGGCTTCTCTCCCATACAATCGCGAGCGAGGAGCAGGTGCCGACGCACCGGATCCCACAGCGCAAACGCGAACATGCCGTCGAGCCGCCGCAGGCAGTCGATCCCGTATCGCTCGTAAGCGCGCAGCAGCACCTCGGTATCGGAGTTCGTCTCGAACGCAACGGCATCTGCCTCGAGCTCGCGACGCAGGCGCAGGTAGTTGTACAGCTCGCCGTTGTACACGAGGCACTCGCCGCGGCGTCCGAGCATCGGCTGCGTGCCGCCCGCCGGATCGACGATGGCGAGTCGTCGGTGACCGAGCCCGACCCGTGCGTCCTCGCTCAGAAACAGTCCCTGGCCATCCGGTCCGCGGTGGCGCAGGGTGTCTCTCATGGCCGCGATCAGCCCACGCGTTAGCGAGCCCTCGAAGGTTGCGTACTCATAGACACCCGCGAACCCGCACACCAGAATGCCCCGCCTTCTGAACTGTTGAACAAACCTGAATATATGTTGCGGCTAAGCTTGTCGAGTGCTTGGAGGAGCGCAGGATGGGCGGGCACGAACCGTCGTTGTGGTACCGACTGCGCGGCCAGAGGGCTTCGCGGAGTTTCTTGACGCCTGGCGGCAGGAGCTCTCGGGCGCGACGATTCTGGTGATCGAGGACGGTCCCGAGCGGTACCCTCTCGGTCGCGGACGTCCAACGTCGAGTGCATCTCGCGTGGCCCGACATCGAGGCATCGGCTCGGGGATGCTGCGTGGATCATCCCGCGAGGCAGCGGATGCGTACGCTCGTTCGGCTGCTGGGCCGCGCATCAGATGCGCCCGGACATGATCGTTGCGCTGGACGACGACACGCGTCCGGACCCCGCGCAGCCGGGGTTCCTGGATGCCCATTGGGCGCGGCTGCAGAGCGCGCTCGATCCGGCGTGGGTCAGCACGCTCGATCTCGCCAAGCCGCGAGGAATGCCCTACTTCACCACGGACAGGGAGTCCTCCGGCTGTGCTCAATCACGGCATGTGGAGCGGGGTACCAGACTTCGACGCGGCCACGCAGCTGGCTGAGCACTCGCTTCGAGATCTCCGGACAACGTGGAGCGATCGAACCGATTCCGCAGCGGCAGCTACTTCCCGATGTGCTCGATGAACCTCGCCTGGCGTCCGGAGTTCACCGCGGCGATGTACTTCCTGCTGATGGGTCCCGACCAGCCGTTTGACAGGTTCGGCGACATCTGGGGAGGTGTGCTGGCCAAGCGCGTCGCGGACCATCTCGGACTGGCGAGTGAACAGCGGCTCCCCGGGCGTGCTGCATGAGCGCGCCTCGAACGTGTTCGTCAAACCTTGCCAAGGAGTCGCGCGGGCTTGCTGTAAACGAGACGTTTTGGCGCGCCGTCGACTCGGTCGTGCTCACGGCCGAGTCCGTGCCCGGCGCATACGCACGAGCTGGCGGACCGGCTGCCGCTCGAGCAGGACGAGTTCACGGCGCTGCGCCGAGCGATGTGCGCCTGGGCGGAGCTGTTCGGCGCCCCGTCTCGATACAGTGAGCTCGACGGCGCGACGTGCAGGCACGCCGCGCCGGTCCCGCGCGAGCAAGACCTCGGCTGCTGATTCTCAGGTCCGGACTTCCCACCGGCTCACGGAGGTGTGCAGGTGCTGGTTCACAGGCTCGCGCTGGAGATGACCGGCTTTCAGGTGGAGGTCGTTACGCTCGATGAGTCGCGGCGCGCGGCGCTTCGACAGGGAACGAGCAGGCTGGTGACGCGACGGGTCGACCCGCACACCTCAGTGGCCGCGCGGGCGCCGCGCTCGCCCTCAACGCTGCGGGACTTCGCCGCGCGTCGCGCTTCCGACCCGACGTAGTGCTGTGCGCTCACCTGATCACCAGCCCCGCCGGCTGCAGCGATTCGCCAGCTTGTTCGGCGTAGCCGCACGGTGCAGTACTTCTACGCCGACGAGATACTCGGCAAACCGAGGCTCGGCCGCGTTTGCCGCGGATCGGGCCGACGTCGTCGATCGCGATAAGCGAGCACACCGCCTCACTCATCGCCGCGACGGGGGCGTCGCCGACGAGATCTGCAGTGTGATCCCACCGGGAGTCGATCTACCGAGCGACCCGCCGGCCGCTGCGCGCCGACCGTCCGACGCGTGCTGACCGTTGCGCAGTTCAACCACTGCGTACAAGGGCCACGACGTGCTCGATCGGAGCGCTCGCACGCGTGCGCGCGCGGGTTCCCGATGTCGAGTGGGTGGTGATCGGCGATGGGCCGCTGCGCCGCGATCTAGAAGCGCTCGCGGACTCGCGCGGGCTGGCCGGGGCTGTGCGCTTTCTGGGGGCGCTGTCCGATCGGGAGCGCGACGCGTGGCTGCGACGCGCGGACGTGTTCGCGATGGCCGAGCCGCCGACAACGGCGAGGGATTCGGTATCGCCTACCTGGAGGCGAGCGCACTATCGGCAAGCCGGTCGTCGCGGGCAACGTCGCGGGCGCGCTGCGAGGCCGTGGTAGACGGGGTCAGCGGCCTGCTCGTCGATCCGACCGATGCGGTCGCGCGTCGGCCAGGCACTGACGCGCCTGCTCGCTCGATCGCGAGCTGGCGCAGCGGCTCGGCCGGGACGGCGCCGAGCGAGCGGCGACGTTCGCCTGGCCAGCTGATTGCCAGACGGGTCGAAGGGGCGCTGCTGGGGTCGACGGGGACTGGCGCGTGAGGGTCCTGTACGTCAACCACACCGCCGAGGTCAGCGGATCGGAGCGCTCGCTGCTGAGCCTGCTCGGCGGGCTGCCCGCCGACCGTGCAGCCCCGCGTCGCGCTCGCCGCCCGGGACGGCTCACGAAGGCAGTCGAGGAGCTCGGGATTCCCGTGACGCCGATCACGGCAACCGCCGGGAGCCTCCGGCTGCACGCCGCTCCACACGCCGCGCGCGCTCGCCGAGATGGCGCTCGCTGCGGCGCAGGTCCACTCGCGCGGCTCGCCGGCATCGACGCCGAAGTGGTCCACGCGAACTCGATCCGCGCCGGAATCGAGCTCGGCCTCGCGCGCCTGGCCCCTGCGGCGACGGTCGTGCACGTCCGCGACTGCCTGCCGCCGGGTGCGTAGCGAGCGCGACGATGCGCCTGATCGCCGGCACGGCGACGACCGTCGTGGCCAATTCGCGACTACACGGCCGGCTTGGTGCGAGCCGCTCGGCCCAGGGCGCCCGGCTGGAGGTCGTCACACCCGGCGATCGACCTCGTCGCTTCGATCCCGCGACGCATCGATCGCGCCGCAGGCGCGAGCGCGACTCGGTGCCGCCGGGCACTCGGCCGCGTGCTGCTGGGCGTGGTCGCGCAGCTGAGCCCGTGGAAGGGCCAGGACACCGCGATCGAAGCCCTGCGGCTGCTGCGCGAGGCAGGGCGTCGACGCGCACCTGCTGCTGATCGGCTCGGCCAAGTTCGTGCTCGCGCTCGACGCGCTTCGACAACGAGGCGTACGTGGCTCGGCTGCGGCGGCTGGTTTCCGACGCGCGGCTCGAGGACCGCGTCTCCTGGCTGGGCGAGCGGGAGGACGTTCCGCGAGCTGCGTGCGCGCGCTGGACATCCTGTTGCTGCCCTCGCACGGAGGAGCCGTTCGGGCGCGCGCTGCTCGAGGCGATGGCGCTCGAAGTCCCCGTGCTGGCAACGAACGTGGGGGGTGCCCGTGAGCTCGTCCGCGACGGCCGCGAGGGCTCATCTCCTGCCGCCCCATGACCCTGCGGCCTGGGCGCGCGCCGTGCGAAACCTGGTCGCCAGGCCCGATCGGGGGCTCGCGCTCGGGCGCGCCGGTCGCCGGCGCGTCGCCGAGGCTTTCGATGCCGACGCCCACGCCGAGGCGATCGTCGCGATCTACCAGCGAGCGATCGCCGCACGTGCAACGAGCTTCGCGAGCCCCGGCGCGTCCTCGTAGTCTGGCCCGCAGTCTCGGCGGGCGAGGCCGGTCCGCCGCTCAGACAGGCGCCTGCGTGGCGTCGCTCGCGCCCGAGCGCGCGCCGCGTCGGTCGCGAAACCGCCTTTCCCAAGCCTCCTGGTTGCGCTTGGCGTCGAGCACGAACGGCGAATAGCCGATCGCCTTGACGATCAGCCGGTTGATCGTCGAGTCGGGCTCGGGCAGCGGGCGCAGCACGTCGACGAACAGCACCACGCGCGTCTCATCGGTGTCGTTCCACACCTCGTGGTTGAAGGTGTCGTCGAAGATCATGCTGTGGCCCGCCTCCCAGTGGCGGAGGTCATCGCCGACGCGGATGCGGCAGGCCTCCGCGTCGTCGGGCACGATCAGCCCGAGGTGGTAGCGCAGCACGCCCTTGTACGGGCCGCGGTGATCGAGGATGTGCTTGTGCGGGGAGAGGATCGAGAACATCGCCGTCGTCATGCCCGGTATCTCGCGCATCAGCGCGGCGGTTCGCGGGCAGGTCTGCACTCCGAGCTCGGCCGCGAAGCCGTAGCCGTACAGGAAGTAGGTCTTCCAGTTGTCGTCGTCGGTGATCTCGATCTGGTCCTTGGAGATGTCCTGGAAGTTGGGTAGCGCCTCGCGGTCCTCGAGCACCGCTTCCAGCTCCTCGCGGATCACCTCCCAGTTCTCCTCGATGTGCTTCACCCAGGGGAAGCGCTCGAGCGGGAAGAAGGTCGCGTCGCCGACCAGCGAGCGCTTGCCGATGAAGCGCTCGACCGGCGCGAGCACGCGTTCGCCGACGCTGATCGTGGTCTCGACGGTGCGCTCCCACAGCGACTTTGACACGGCGCGCACCTTAGCGGACGGGCTCGCCGCCACCGGCACGATCCGTCGATCGGTGTTTCGCGGGCGCTGGCAGGGGGTATCTGCCCGCGTGCGTTCGAGCCTGCGTTCGCGCCGGCGGCCTCCCTGCGTCACTGGCTCCCTGCGTCACGGGGCGTCGATGGGCAGCGCGTTTGCCGTTCGCGGCCCCCAAGACCGATGACCCCTCACAAGGAGGAAAGATGATCCGAGCTGCCAAGCTCGCCCCTGCGACCGCGCTCGCCGTGATGGCGGCTGCCGTGCTCGCGCAAACCGCCGCCGCCTTCGCGCCCGCCGGTGCAGGCGCGCTGCGCACGAGCGGCTCCACCGACGAAGGTGCCGTGACGACGCAGGCGCGTACGGTCACGTTGACGCTGGCCCCGCGCAACGCGTCCGGCCTGCGCGCGTTCGATGCCAAGGCGGGGCACGCGCCGCTCAGCCCGGCGCAGTTCGCCGAACGCTACGCACCGAGCGCGGCAAGCGTCGCGGCAGTGGAATCGTGGGCGAGCGCGCACGGACTGCAGACGAGCGGCGTCTCGCCCGACGACCTGCTCGTGAGCCTGGCAGGCACGACAGGCGCGCTCGGCTCGGCGCTCGGGGTCTCCTTCGATCGCTTCCACGCGACGGACGGCTCCTCCTACGTGTCGAGCAAGGGCACGGCCTCGCTGCCGAGCTCGCTGAGCAAGACGGTCACGGCGATCACCGGCCTGTCCGACCTGGCGCGGGTCCAGACTGACCTCGTGCGCCGCTCGGGCGCGGCGACGCCCGGCCTCAGCTTTCCCGCGAGCTACGGGCCGAAGGAACTGAACTCGCTGTACGGGGCCTCCTCGGCGCAGACCGGCGGCGGGCAGACGTGTCCGTGATCACCGCCGGCGACCTCAGCCAGCCGAAGGCCGACCTGAAGACGTTCGAGAGCCACTTCGGGCTGCCGACGGTCACCTGGAACCAGATCGACGTCGGTGCCCCCTCCTCGGAAACCTAAGGTGACGACGAGTGGGACCTCGACACGCAGTACTCGACGGGCTTTGGCCCCGGCGTCAAGCAGCTCAACGTGTACGCGGGCTCCTCGATGGAAGACTCCGACATCGTCGCGACGATCGACCAGCTGGGTCAGCGACGACGCCAGCACAGCCAGGCAAGCTTCTCGGCCGGCGAGTGCGAGGTGCTGGCCGACGCGGCCGGCTTCAACACGGGATCCTCGACGCCGTGCTCCAGAGGCCGCAGCGCAGGGCCAGACGCTGTTCAGCTCCAGCGGCGACACCGGCTCGCTAATGCCCCGCGATCGTCGCCGAGAACGGCGTCCCGGCTGGGCCTGCCGGGCGTGCAAGTACCCGGCCGCCAGCCCCTACGCGATCGGCGTCGGCGGCACGACCGTGCTCGGCAGCGGGCCGAACGAGATCGGCTGGTACGCCGGCGGCGGCGGCACCAGCGTGATCGAGTCGACGCCGAGTGGCAGCGAGCGCCGGGGGCAGCTTCCTCGGTGCGATGCGGGGAGTGCCCGACGTGAGCCTCGACGCCGACCCCGAACAGCGGCTACGACGTGTTCATCGACGGCAGGAAGAGGTGATCGGCGGAACCAGCGCCAGCGCTCCTTCGTGGCAGGGCATCTGGGCGCGAGCCAAGGCCGCGCACGGCGGCACGCTCGGCTTCGCCGGGCCCGTGATCTACGGCGCCAGCCGGAAACGGCGTTCAACGACATCACGCTCGGCAGCAACGGGCTGTTCCCGGACACGCCCGGCTGGGACTACATGACCGGCCTCGGCACGCCGAAGATCGAAGCGTTCGTCGCTGGCGCCTGAGCGCCGAGTCGAGCACATCTCGCCAGACCGGCCGGCGCGTCGCAAGACGCGCCGGTCGGTCGCTGTGACCGTTCGCGAGGGGTGGCGAGCGGCGTTTGACACGCGTGGGTGGCATCCGCGCCGGCGCCTAAGGTCAAAGCCATGGGCAGCGGGCATCGCCAGACGGCGCCGAGGGCGTGAGCGAGCGCGTCGCGCTCGTCACCGGCGGCGGTGGCGGCATCGGTGGCGCGATCGTGTCCGCGCTCGCCCAGTCGGGCTGTGCAGTCGCGGCGGGCGACCTCGACGAGGACGCCTGCGCGGCGGTTGCAGCCGAGGTCGAGTCCGCGGGCGCAACGGCGCTCGCGCTCGCGCTCGACGTGACCGACCCGGCATCGGTGTCGCGCGCCGTCGCGGCCGCCGAAAGCGAGCTGGGGCCAATCGAGGTACTCGTCAACTGCGCCGGCTGGGACGAGTTTCGCGCGTTCCTCGACACCGACGAAGCCTTCTGGCGGCGCGTGATCGCGATCAACTACGAAGGCGTGCTGCGCACGACCCGCGCGATGCTCGGGGCGATGATCGAGCGCGGCTCGGGTCGGATCGTGAACATCAGCTCCGACGCAGCGCGCGTCGGCTCGGCGCAGGAGAGCATCTACGCCGGCGCCAAGGCGGGCGTGGTCGCCTTCACGAAGACGATCGCCCGCGAAGTTGCGCGGCACGGGGTCACCGCCAATGTCGTCTGCCCCGGCCCGACCGACACGCCGCTGTTGGCGGCGATGGCCGGGGAGGCCGGGGAGCGCCTGGTCCAGGCGCTGGAGCGCGCGGTACCCATGCGCCGCCTCGGTCGCCCCGACGAGGTCGCTGTTGCAGTGGCCTTCCTGGCATCCGAGCAGGCTTCGTACATAACCGGGCAAACGCTGTCCGTGAGCGGTGGCCTGACGATGGCCTGACGCGCCTTCGATCCGATCCGCAACACGCGAGGAGTCGCCAGATGGAGCAACTCACAGACGTCAGCTACGAGGTGCAGGACGGCCTCTGTTGGATCACGATCGATCGGCCCGATCGCTACAACTCGTTCACAGCTCACACCGTCGACGAGCTCGTTCACTGCTTCAAGCAGGCATGGGCCGACGGGCAGGTCGGCGTCGTCGCGTTGACCGGGGCGGGGGAGAAGGCCTTCTGCACGGGAGGTGACCAGAAGCAGCGCGCCCAGAGCGGCGACTACGGCCCGTCGCAGAGCGGGCTGTTCGAGATCGAGTCGCTGCACCGAGTGATCCGCGACATACCCAAGCCGGTGATCGCCGCCGTCAACGGCTTGGCGATCGGCGGCGGGCACGTGCTGCACGTGATCTGCGACCTCTCGATCGCCGCGGAGCACGCGCGCTTCGGCCAAGCCGGGCCGCGCGTGGGCTCGTTCGACGCGGGCTTCGGCACGGGCTTTCTCGCGCGCATCGTCGGCGAGAAGCGCGCCCGCGAGATCTGGTTTCTGTGTCGTAAATACGACGCGCAGGAGGCCGAGCGCTGGGGCCTGGTCAATCGCGTCGTAGCGGCCGATCAGCTGCGCGCGGAGGTCCGCCGCTACGCCGATGAGATCCTCGCGCTGTCGCCGACGTCGCTGCGTTTTCTCAAGCAGTCCTTCAACCAGGACACAGAGCACCTCGCCGGCCAGGCCGCGCTGGCCTTCAGCGGTCTGCACGAGTTCGTCTCAAGCGACGAGGCCCAGGAGGGCGTGCGCGCGTTCGAGGAGAAGCGCAAGCCCGACTTCGCCCCCTACCGCGCCGGCGCCTCGCAGATCCTCTAGAACGCGAAAGGGCCCCGCCGCGAGGCAGGGCCCTTTCGTCACGTCGATGGTCTTGGCTTGGGGCCTATGCCTGACGCCCGAGAGCCAAGCGGATCAAGAACGCAGGGAGCGTGGCGTACCGCGTACGCGAGCGACCGAGGACGCAGAGGCGCGCCGGCTATCGGGCGTCAGGCTACGCAGCCTCGCGCAGGGCCGCCAGCTCAGGCGACTCGGCGAGCTTCTTGAGCGCGCGCTGCTCGAGCTGCGAGGCTCGCTCGGCGGAGAAGCCGAGCCTTTTGCCGATCGCGGTCAGCGTCTGCGGCTCCTCGCGGCCGGTGCCGAAGCGCAGCGTCAACACGGTGCGCTCCGTTTCGGGCAGCTGCGAGATCGCGCGGTGCACGATTCGCTCACGCTCGTTGTCCCACGCCGTCTCCTCGGGAGCCTCGGCGTCCGAGGGCAGCAGGTCTCCGAGCGCGGTGTCGCCGTCTTCGCCGATCTGCTGGTCGAGCGAGACGAGCGCGGCGCGCTGGTGGCGCACCTCCTCGACCTGCTCGATCGGCAGGCCCGTCTCCTGCGCCAGCTCCTCGATCGTCGGCTCGCGCCCGAGCCTGACCGACAGCTCGCGCTCGACGCGCCCGACCTTGCGCGAGCGCTGAGCGACGTGCACGGGCAGGCGGATCGTGCGACCGGAGTTCTCCAGACCGCGCTGGATCGCCTGACGGATCCACAGGGTCGCGTAAGTGGAGAAGCGGAAGCCCTTGCGCCAGTCGAACTTCTCGCTGGCGCGAATCAGCCCCAGCATGCCCTCCTGGACCAGGTCGCCGAGCGGCAGTCCCTGGTTCTGGTAGCGGCGCGCGTTGGAGGCGACCAAGCGCAGGTTGGAGTTGACGAGCAGTTCCTTGGCGTGCAGGTCGCCGCGCTCGATCCGCTGCGCCAGTTCGATCTCCTGGGCGGGGGTGAGCAGGGGGTAGCGGCGCGAGTGCGCGAGCAGCTGGTCGACCGCCTCGGGGATGAACGTGTCGGGCACGCTCAAATCGACGCGCTCGACCGGGCTGTCGAGCCGGTCCGGGGCAGCGGTCTCCGGGCCGTTGAGGTTGCCCTCAGGCTCGCGCTCCGCGCCCGTGCCTGCGGCGGCCGGGTCGATAGTTCCTACAGTGGTGCTTGGGGAATCTGACATTTGATCCTTCTAATCCGATGCTTGGAGTCGGAATTATACGCCGTGGTAGTTGCGTTGTCAACCATCTTTGCTCGACGCATTTCTCGCGCGGCTTGCTTCGACGCCTCTGAGGTCCTACCTGCCCGTACGCATGCAATGTATGCGGTGGTTCACGAGTAAAACCCGCCCGCGTCGGCAAAGGATCTACGCCGTTGACCGGTGCCGCGCAAGCCCATCGCAGCGCCTATCGGCCGGGTTCGCATTGGAGCTGAGGCGCTGTGGATAAGCTCGGCGAATGGACGTCGACATATCCAAGCAGGTTGTGGCCGTGACCGGCGCCTCCTCGGGGATCGGCGAAGCTACGGCGCTGGCCTGTGTCGAGGCGGGAGCCGCCGTCGCGTTGGCGGCTCGCCGCAGCGATCGCATCGACGCGCTGGCGCAACGGATCAACGACGCGGGCGGCCGCGCGATCGCGGTGCAGACAGATGTCGGCTCTGAGGAGCAGGCGCGGGCGTTCATCGAGCGCGCGCACGCCGAGCTGGGTCGGCTCGACGTGCTCGTCAACAATGCCGGCGTGATGCTGCTCGGCCCGATTGCCGGGGCGCCGACCGAGGAGTGGCGGCGGATGATCCACGCCAATGTGTTCGGCGTCCTGTACTGCACGCACGCCGCGCTGCCGTTGATGGCGGCGCAGGGCGCGGGGCACATCGTCAACGTCAGCTCGGTGGCCGGGCGCCTGGCCAGGCAGGGCTCCGGGGTCTACAACCTGACCAAGTTCGGCGTCGGCGCGTTCTCCGAGTCGCTGCGCCAGGAGGGCGTGGCGCTGGGCGTCCGCGTCACGCTGATCGAGCCTGGCGCGGTGGCGACGGAGCTGGTCGCTCACAACCGCCCGGAGGTGCTCGAGCAGCTGGCCAAGGGGTTCGCCGGCGTGACCCCGCTGCGCGCCGAGGACATCTCCGCAGCGATCCTGTACGCGATCGCGCAGCCGGCCAACGTGAGCGTCAACGAGGTGCTCGTGCGCCCGAGCGGACAGGTCCGCTAGCCGGCTCGCCGCACAGGGGCGCGGGGCGCTCGCGCGTCCGGCTGTCGCTGGCCTCCGCTCGCTCGCCGCGGTCGGGACGGGCGCGCGTTAGTCGACCGCGGCTCCGTTGGCGGTCAGCTTCACCTCGATGTTGCCGCGTGTCGCGTTGGAGTAGGGGCACACCTTGTGGGCGGCTCGCACCAGCTCGACGGCCGCGCTCGTGTCCTCGATCGACGGCAGCGAGACGTCCAGCTCGACGGCGATCGTGAAGGCGCGATCCTCGGTGGTGACCAGCGATACCTTGGAGTCGATCGCGACGTCGCCCGTCTCCTGCTTGTCGCGGCGGGCGACGGTGCCCAGCGCCCCCTCGAAGCAGGCCGCGTAGCCGACCGCGAACAGCTCCTCGGGGTTGGTCCCGCCGCCCTCTCCGCCCATCTCCGCGGGCAGGCGCAGGTCAACCTCGAGCAGGCCGTCTGCGCTGCGCCCGTGGCCGTTGGCGCGGCCGCCGGTGACGTGCGCCTCCGCTGTGTATAGAGCTTTTGCCATCGCTGCTCCCTCCTGTGTCGTTCGTGAGGTGTCAAGTGTTGTGCGCGGCGCGCCCGCCGGCTGTATGTCCAGCAGCTCGGCGCGCGCGTGGTCGACCTGCAGAGTCGTGTGATCGAGCGCGAATCGCTCGTGCAGCATCGCCTCCATCTCGCGCCGCGCCGCGTGGCAGTCGCTGTCGGCGCCGACCAGCACGTGTGCGGACAGCGCTGGAAAGCCGCTCGTGATTTCCCACACGTGCAGATCGTGGACCTCGACGACGGCGGGTTCGGCGACGAGCGCGGCTCCGATCGCGTTCGGGTCGAGGCCCTCGGGAGCGGCCTCCATGAAGACGCGCGCGGACGCCTTCACGAGCGACACGCCCGAGCGCGTCATCAGTGCGGCGATCAACAGCGAAGCGATCGGGTCGGCGCGCTGAAAGCCGGTCGCCAGGATCACGACGGCGGCGAGCGCCGTGCCGATGAACCCGTACAGGTCTGTGACCACGTGCTGGAACGAGCCCTCGACGTTGAGGCTGTCGCGGTTGGCCCGCGCGAGCGTCCAGGCGGCGGCGAGGTTGACCAGCACGCCGACCAGCGCGACCGCCAGAATCAGCCAGCCGCGCACGACGGGCGGGTCGAACAGGCGATGGATCGCCTCGTAGGCGATGAAGGCGGCGAGCACCAGCAGAGTGACGCCGTTGGCCTGCGCGGAGAGGATCTCGATGCGCCTGAAGCCAAACGTCATCCGCCCTCGCGCCGGGCGCGCCGCGATCCGATCGCCACCAGCGAGAAGGCGATCGCGGCGGCGTCGGTGAGCATGTGCCCGGCGTCCGAGAGCAGTGCCAGCGAATGCGCGATCACGCCCGCGGCGATCTCGACGGCGAGGAACGCGCAGATCAGCCCCAGTGCGATCGCAAGCTGGCGCGATCGGCGTCGGCGCGCAGGCGTGCGAGTGTCCAGCGTGGTCGTGCGCCACGGCCTCACCATACGCCCAGCCGGCGGCCGCGCCGCGCACGCCTCGGTGCGCCGCGCCGTGGGCGCGGATTAGTCTCTAGCGATGGCGCGCGGCCAGCGAGAACGAGCAGATGCTCACGCCGCGGCGCACGACGCTCGTCTCGATCGCCGCCGCCGGCCTGCTCGTCGCGCTGAAGCTCGGCGTCGGGCTGGCGACCGGCAGCCTCGGGCTGATCTCGACGGGCATCGAGTCGAGCGGCGACGTGGTCGCCGCGCTGCTGACGTTCTTCGCCGTGCGCCTGGGCGGGCGCCCGGCCGATCCCGAGCACCCGTACGGTCACCGTCGCGCCGAGAACCTGGGCGCGCTCGGCGAGGCGGCGATACTGATCGCCGGTGGTGCGTTCGTGGCGGTCGAAGCGATCGGCCATCTGTGCGGGGGTCGCGCCCGCCCGGCATCCACTGGTCCCAGTTCGCGGTGATCGCGGTCGCGCTCGTCGTCGACCTCAGCCGCACGACCGTCTCGCTACGCGTGGCGCGGCGCCATGCCAGCGCCGCGCTGCGCTCGAACGCGTTCCATTTCGCCGCCGACATGGTCGGCTCGGTCGCCGTGCTCGCCGGGCTGCTGCTCGTGGACGCCGGCTTCGACCAGGGCGACTCGGTGGCAGCGCTGATCGTCGCCGTGATCATCGGCGTGGCGGCGGTGCGCCTGATCGCGGACAACGCCAACGTGCTGATGGACCGTACGCCGGCCGAGGCGCGCGAGGCCGCCGAGCGGGCGATCGCAGCGCTGGGAGCGGACATCGAGCTGAGCCGGCTGCGCCTGCGCGAGTCCGCGGGGCGCTACTTCGCCGACGTGGTCGTGACGGTCCCGCCGGGGCGCGCCGTCGTCGAGGGCCACCAGGCGGCGAACCTGATCGAGGAGGCGGTCGAGCGCGCGCTGCCGGGCAGCGACGTGGTCGTGCACGTCGAGCCCCGCAGGATTGGCCTGGACCTGCGCGAGCGGATCCTGGCGATCGCGCTGGCGGAGCCGCTCGTGATGGAGGCGCACGACATCACGATCTTCGAACAGGAAGGCGCGGTGAACGTGTCGCTGCACCTCAAGTTCCCCGCCGAGCTCGACCTGAGGAGGCGCAGCAGGTGGCCGACCGGGTGGAGCAGGCGATCTGCGCGCGTCCGGAGGTCGCGACGGTGCAGACCCACCTGGAGCCGCTCGAGCGCACGCTCAGCGCGCGCGCGGCGGACGTGAGCTCCTACATCGAGGCCAAGCGCGCGATCGACAGCCTCGTTCGCGAGCGCACCGGCGTCGAGCCGCAGCGCATCAAGCTGCTCTCGACCGACGCCGGGCGCGTCGTGTTCCTGACGCTCGGCGTCGGGCCCGGCCAGTCGCTGACCGATGCCCACAGCCTCGCCAGCGAGCTCGAGGAGGAACTGCGCCAGCGCGTTCCGGGCATCGCCGACGTGGTGATTCGCACGGAGGCCTGAGCGCGCGCCGGGCCCCGATGCTGGGGCGGGAAGGATCTCGCCGACGCGGTGTCTCGATCGGCGTGGACCTCCGGAAACCGACCGGGATGCTCGAGCGAGCGCGGGAGGACGGTGAGCAGGCGCGTCAGCGCTCGTCGGCAGAGTCCGACGCGGGATGCTCGCCGGCGATCGCGGCGAGCTGGGCCGGCACGATCGCGAAGAAGCCGCACACGATGAAGCCGAACAGGGCGACGACGCCGATCGCGTGCGCCCAGCCGGCTTCGGCGACCGTGAGCAGGCCGAACCCGGCGAGCAGGCAGGCGGCGGCCGTGCGCGCGAGCAGGCCGCTGGAGAGGGCGGCCAGCAGATCTGCGAACTGCGCGCGTTGCGGCGCAGGCTGGGGTTCCTCGGCGGCGGGGTCCGTATCGTCGAGGCGCCCTTGCAGCACGAGTCTGAACAGCAGCGCGAGCGATGGGAACAGGATCAACGCGCCGGCCAGCACGGCGATCACGACGACCACCAGCGTTTCGTGCGCAGCGGCCGCTTGCTGCACGGTCAGTCCTTTGAGAAGCAGCGGACGCTGGGCGAGCGCCCACCCGGCGAGTACCGCGGCGACGGCCAGCGGCGGCGCTATAGCGGGCGAGCTCGAAGCGGCTGCGGCGCACGAGCTCGAGCGTCGCCAGGCCGGCGAGCGCAGAGACGATCACGGCCGCCAGCGCGCTGCCGCGCAGCAGGCGGGCATACAGGAAGTGGGCGTCGCCGTGCAGCACGACCAGCCCCGCGATCGCCAGCGCCCCCGCGATCGCTCCGCTCGCGAGCGCCCGCGTGCGCAGTGCCGCGACCAGCTCATCTCGATCGGAGTCCGAGCCGGAGCCCGGTCCGGGGTCGGTCGCGGCGCGGTCGGCGTCGGCGGCGAGGAACACGGCGGCGAGGTACGCGGACATGGCGACGGCGAGCACGCCGATCGTGATCGATGTGGGGTTCGCCCAGCTGGAGACGAGGTGACCGGCGGCGTTGCCGACGGGAACCCGTTGCGAGGCGATCGCGCCCACGATCGTTCCCAGCGCGAACGGCGTGAGCACAGAGGAGAGCGAGAACAGCAGATCGATGCGGCGGCGCTCGCGTCCCCCCGACGCGCCTGCGCGCAGGGCGTACGCGGCTCCCCGCAAGATGATGCCGATCGCGGCTATGAACAGCGGGATCGACAGCGTCGAGGCGATCGACGCGAAGGCGGTCGGGTAGGCGGTCCAGGTGACCGTCAGCACGAAGATCAGCCACACGTGGTTGGCCTCCCACACGGGCCCCATCGACTCATGCGCGTGATCGCGGATGCGCTCGCCCGTGCGCCCGGCGACGGCTAGCAGCTGCCAGAAGCCGGCGCCGAAGTCCGCGCCGGCGAGCACGACGTACAGCGCGAGTCCGATCAGCACGAAGATCAGGGGGAGTTCGTAGAGGTGCATGTCAGCCAGCCGGCGCCGTCGAGGGCGGGAGCGGGGGAGAGGACGCCGCGCTCGCGCAGCGGCGCGCGCGCGAGCCGCCGCAGGATCCAGGCGACGGCGCAGGCCACGCCGAGGTACACGAGCGCGAGCGTGGCGTAGCCGACCACGATCCCGCCGGCCCCGGTGACGGCCTGAGAGGTGAGCATCACGTGATAGACGACCCACGGCTGCCGACCGACCTCGGTCGTGACCCAGCCGGCGATCAGGGCGAGCGAGCGACGCCGGGCCGGCGAGCGCCACGGCGCGGTAGAACCACGGCGACTCGGGCAGGCGCTTTCGCCGAATGCGCACGGCCAGCAGCCACACGCCCAGCAGCGCCAGCAGCGTGCCGATGCCGACCATCGTCTGAAAGGCGATGCGCACGACGTTGATCGGCGGCTGTCGATCCTTGGGGACGGTGTCGAGGCCGGTGACCGTGGCGTTGGGGTTGTGGAAGGCGAGGAACGACAGCAGTTTGGGGATCGCGATGCCGTACTTGACCTTTTCGTCCTCGTACCAGCCGAGCAGGTGCTCGTCGGCGCCCTTGGTCGTCTTCGCGAGACCCTCGAACGCGGCCAGCTTGACGGGCTGCTGGGTGGCGACGTCGCGCGCGGCCCAGTCTCCGACGAGCACCTGGACCGGCGAGGCGAGCGCGGCGATCGTCAGCGGGATCGCCAGCGCGGTTCGCTCGTAGCGACCCCATTTGCCGCGCAGCCGCGCCGATCGCATAGGCGCCGGCCACGAGGAACCCGGTGACGATGTAGCCGGCGATGTACATGTGAACGAGCTCCGGCCACAGGAAGCTGTTGGCGAACAACGCCTTGAGCGGATGCACGTCGGTCACGTGGTCGCCGACGAGCTTGAAGCCGCCCGGGTGGTTCATCCAGGCGTTGACGGAGATCACCGTCAGCGAGCCGGTGAAGCCGGCGATCACGATCGGGATGCCGCTCAGGAAGTGCGCGCGCGGCGACAGGCGATGCCCAGCCGTACACGTAGATGCCGATGAAGATCGCCTCCATGAAGAAGGAGAAGCCCTCGATCGCGAAGCCGAGCCCGAACACGCTGCCGAACGTGGCTGTGAACTGCGGCCACAAGAGGCCCATCTCGAAGCTGAGGATCGTGCCGGTGATCACGCCGACGGCGAACAGTGCGGCCATGATCCGTGTCCAGCGACGGGCGAGCGTGCGATACAGCTCGTCGCCGGTGCGAAGGTACAGCCACTCGGCGAACAGGACGATCGCCGGGAACGCGATGCCGAAGCAGACCAGCGGGATGTGCACGGTGAACGACAGAGCCTGCATCTGTCGCGCCTGCAGCAGGTACGCCTGGTGCGCCGCAGTCATCGCGACGGTTGGTATATCTCGCCGGGCGGTCGCGTGCGTCGAGGGTGACTCTCAGCGAGCTGGCTGAGCCGGGCGCAGCCGGCTCGTTGCCGTCCGCGGCCGTCCGCCTTCGGCGGCGAGGTCGCCGCTCAGGCTTCTTCGGCGAGGCGCTCGAGCAGCGGCAGCGCGTCGGCGAGCTGGCGCTGCTCGCGGCGGGGACATCTGCTCGGCGATCGCGTGCGCGAGCCAGCCGTCACGCTGGCGTCGATCGGCCTGCAGCGTCTGCAGGCCCTGCTCGGTCAGCTCGACGAGCGTGCGCCGGCCGTCGCTGGGGTCGGCGCGCCGTTCGATCAGCCCGTCGGCCTCGAGATCGGCGATCGTCTGGGTCATCGACTGCGGGCGGACTCGCTCGATCTGGGCGAGGTCGCCGATCGAGCGCGATCCTTCGCGGTCCAGCCGCCCCAGCACGGAACCCTGCGAGAACGAGAAGCGGTGCTCGGCGCGCAGTCGCCGGATCAGATGCCCGAGCGCGAGTCGCAGCCGGCTGGCGAGCATCGTGGTGTCGACCGTCGTGGTGGTCATGAGTGAACTATACAGGCAAACTGATCAGTTATCCTTATAATTATAAATAGATGTCTATCTCAGTGGGAAGCCAGAACGACGTGAGCGCGAGCGGCGCCGCGGGCAGGCACGAGGATCGCTACAAGTGGATCGCGCTGTCGAACACGACCCTCGCCGTGCTGCTGGCGACGCTCGACGGGTCGATCACGCTGATCGCGATGCCGGCGATCTTCCGCGGCATCCACCTCGACCCGCTGCAGCCGGCGAACAGCTTCTACCTGCTGTGGATGATCCTCGGCTTCCTCGTCGTCACGAGCGTCTTGATCGTCAGCCTCGGGCGGCTCGGCGACATGTACGGGCGGGTCAAGATGTACAACCTCGGCTTCGTCATCTACACGCTCGCTTCGCTGGTCTTGACGGTCGACTGGCTGACCGGGCAGGCCGGGCGCGATGTACCTGATCGTGTTCCGCATCGTGCAGGGCGTCGGCGCGGCGTTCCTGCTGGCGAACTCGGCGGCGATCCTGACCGACGCGTTTCCCCCCAACCAGCGCGGGATGGCGCTGGGGATCAACAACATCGTCGGCGTCAGCGGGCTGTTCGTCGGGCTCGTGCTCGGCGGCCTGCTGGCGCCGATCGACTGGCGCCTGGTCTTCTTGATCTCGGTGCCCGTCGGGCTGTTCGGCACCGTCTGGGCCTACCTGAAGCTCGAGGAGCGCTCCAAGCCGCGCCGCGCGCCGGTCGACTGGTGGGGCAACGTGACGTTCGCGCTGGGGCTGATCCTGATCATGGTCTCGGTGACGTACGGGATCCGCCCGTACGGCTCTTCGAGCACCGGCTGGGGCAGCCCGCGCGTGCTCGTGCTGCTGGCTGCGGGCATCGTCTCGCTGATCGCCTTCGCCGCGATCGAGGCGCGCGTCGAGAACCCGATGTTCCGCCTGCCGCTGTTTCGCATCCGCGCGTTCACGTTCGGCACGCTCTCGACATTCCTATCCGCGGTCGCACGCGGCGGGCTTGATGTTCATGCTGATCATCTGGCTGCAGGGCATCTGGCTGCCGCTGCACGGCGTCGACTACGTCGACACGCCGCTGCGCGCAGGCATCTACATGCTGCCGCTGACGCTTGGCATGCTGATCGCCGGGCCGACGTCCGGCTACCTGTCCGACCGCTTCGGCGCGCGCGGGTTCGCGACGGGCGGGATGCTCGGCACCGCGCTCGGCTTCGCGCTGCTGCTGCTGTTGCCGATCGACTTCGGCTACTGGCCGTTCGCGCGCGATCCTGTTCCTGATCGGCGCGTCGATGGGGCTGTTCGCCTCGCCGAACCGCGCCGCGGTGATGAACAGCCTGCCGCCGCAGGATCGGGGCGCCGGCGGCGGGATGAACCAGACCTTCCAGAACTCCGCGCAGGTGCTGTCGATCGGGATCTTCTTCACGCTGATGATCATCGGCCTGTCGGCGAACCTGCCGCACGCGCTCGCCTCGGGCTTGCAGGCGCACGGCGTCTCGGCGGCGACGGCGCACGGCGCGTCGCAGATCCCGCCCGTGTCGATCCTGTTCTCCGCGTTCCTCGGCTACAACCCGATCGAACATCTGATCGGCGCACACGCGCTCGGCGCGCTGTCGCCGGCCAATCACGCGCTGGTGACCGGGCGCTCGTTCTTCCCGCACCTGATCTCCTCGCCGTTCAGCTCGGGCCTGCACGAGGCGTTCGTGTTCGCGATCGTCGCCTGCCTGATCGCGGCGGCGGCGTCACTGATGCGCGGCGGCACCTACCACCACGGCGACAGGCCGGGCGGGCGGCGCGCGGACACCGCCGCCCGCGCAGGACGCGCGTCGCGACCGCCCCAAACGGCGCCGTCGCCCGCGCGATCCGGTCGGCAGCTATGTCAGCTCAATCACCAACGAACAGGAGCAGCATGCGCGTTAAGTGGTACGGACAGTCGGCGTTCACGCTCGACGCCGACGGCAAGACGGTGGCGATCGACCCCTTCGGGGACATGTCGGCGCTGAGCCGCGACCGTGGGATTCAGTGGGACTACCCCGCGATCGTAGGCGTAGAGCCAGATCTGCTGCTCGTCACGCACGAGCACGGCGACCACAACGCGGTCGAGGCGATCGCCGGCAGTCCCGCCACGCTGCGCTCGACGGCCGGCACATTGGACTCGCCGGTCGGGCAGGTGACGGCGATCGCCTCCGAGCACGACGACGCGGCCGGCACCGAACGCGGGCCGAACACGATCTTCGTGTTCGAGCTCGACGGCGTGCGCGTCTGCCACATGGGCGACTTCGGCCAGAGCGGGCTGCGCGAGGAGCAGGCACAGGCGATCGGCCAGGTCGACCTGCTGTTCGTGCCGGTCGGCGGCGGCTTCACGATCGGAGCCGAGCAGGCCGCGCTCGTGGTCGAGCGCCTGTCGCCGCGGTGGGTCGTGCCGATGCACTACCGCACACCCCGAATCGGCTTCCTGGAGACCGCCGACGCGTTCCTCGACGAAAGCCGACGCCGTCGATCGCGTGCAGGACAGCGAGTTCGACACCGCAGAGCTGCGGCAGGTCGACGGGCCGCTCGTCGTCGTGCCGGCGGCGCCGTAGGCATGGCGCCCCGATCGGCACGGACGGCCGGCGGCCGCAACGATCAGGGAAGCGGACCCTGGTTCGGTTACTGTGCAACGGGTACCCCGAGCGCAGGCACGTGACGCTCTAGAGAAAGGCCTCGAGATGAAGATTGGACGATTGCTGCTACGCACCGTCGTCGGCGGATTCTTCGTCGGACACGGCACGCAGAAGCTGTTCGGCTGGTTCGGCGGGCACGGGCTGGAGAAGACCGCCGCAGGCTTCGAGCAGCTGGGCCTGCGCCCCGCCAAGGCGAACGCCGTCGCGGCGGGGGCGGCGGAGGCGGGCGGCGGCGCGCTGCTGGTGGCCGGCCTGGAGACGCCGCTGGCGGCGGCGGTGCTGACGGCGACGATGCTCACGGCGATTAAAACGGTGCACCTCAAGAACGGGCCGTGGCTGGCGAACAGCGGCTACGAGTACAACGCCGTGTTGATCGCGGCGGTGCTGGCGATCGCGGAGGTCGGGCCCGGCCCACTGTCGCTGGACGCGGCGCTCGGGCACGAGCGCTCGGGCGAGCGCTGGGCGCTGGCTGCGCTCGCCGCTGGCGTAGTCGGAGCGATTGGCGCGCACGTGTCAGCCTCCAGGCAGCCTGCGCCGGTCCCTGCTCCCGAGCAGGACTCCTCGCCCAACGGGGCTGCCGCAGCCGCGCCGCAGGACGCCGCAGCCGCGGCAGAGGCCGCTTAGCGGAGGCGCGCGAGCGCCGAGGCTCAGTCGAGATAGGGGTTAGCGCGCCGAGCGCCGAGGCTCTCAGTCGAGATAGACACTGAACTCGCCGGGCGCAGCGCGGTCGGGAACGCGCTGCTCCTGCACCGGCGTGCCGAGGTACAAGAGGCCGAGCGGGGACTCCTGCGCGCCGAGCCCGAGCAGCGCCCGGGCGTCCGGGCTCTCGAGCAGCGGGACCGTGCGCCAGTAGCCGGCCAGGCCGCGGGCATGGGCGCCCAGCAGCACGATGTAGGCGGCGACGGCGGTCGCCAGCAGGTCCTCGCGAGCCTGCGCCGCGTCGTCGGCCGCGGCGGCGCCGTCCGCGCTGACGACGACGAGCGTGGGCGCCCGGCGCAGCTTGACGGCCGAGCCCGGCTGGCTCGCTTCGGCGAGCTCCATCAACCGCTCGCGCGAGCGTGGGCCCAGCACGCGAAAGCGCCAGGGGTTGGTGAGGTGGTGGTTGGGCGCCCAGCGCGCCAGCTCGAAGAGCTCGTCGAGCACGGCCTGGTCGACCGGGGCGGGCCCGAATGCCTTGTGCGTACGGCGCGTGCGAACGGCTTGCTCGAGGTCCACGGGGGACACGGTAGAGCGAGCGAGCGTCGCGAGCAGCGTATGCTGGCGCTGACGGTGGCGCCCGTCGGTCACGGCGACCGGGAAGGATCTGTACCGGGCGGTGTCGTAACAGCCGACGACCCCGACCAATGGAGGATCTGACATGAGGCCAGCAGCCCAGGCAACTAAGCGCTCGGTGTTCTCAGTCGCGACGCTGTCGCTCACGGCCGCGCTGCTTGCGCTGGCAGGATGCGGCAGCTCCTCAAGCTCGAGCTCATCCTCGGCGAGCACCGCGGCAGCGCCGCCGACCACGAGCTCGGCCGCGTCGACGACGCCGGCGCCGAGCACTAGCTCGGGCGGGTCCTCGAGCGTGAGCCTGGAAGCCAACCCGGAAGGCCAGCTCAAGTACAACACGAAGACGCTGAGCGCGAAGGCGGGACAGGTGTCGATCGACTTCACCAACAAATCGCCGTTGCCGCACAACGTGACGATCGAATCCTCGAGCGGCGCCAAGGTGGGCGCGACGCCCACCTTCAACGGCGGCTCGAAGACGCTGTCGGTCAACCTCAAGCCGGGCACCTACAAGTTCTTCTGCTCCGTTCCCGGCCACCGCATGGCGGGGATGGAAGGGACGCTGACGGTCAAATAGTCACAGGAGCGCCGCGCCGCGCGTCGCCGGGCGGCGTGCGGCGGGCGCCCCTCAGGCGTCCGTCCACGCTGCGCTCGAGCGCGATAGGGCGTGCGCGACGAGAGCGACCGCGAGCGCGAAGGCGAGCGCCAGCGCGAGCGGAGCCGCGATCGACACGTGCAGGACCAACAGCCCGCCCGCGACAGCGCCGGTCAGCATCGCGGCGACCGCCACTCCGCGGCGCCCGAGATGGCTGCCGCCACCCCCGAAGGCGCGGCCTTCAGAGGCGATGCCGGTCAGCGTGCGCGTGAGCACCGTGGTCGTCAGCTCCGGCACGGACAGACGCTGGGCGGCCGCGTTTTGCACGCCCATGGCGAGTGCGAGCAAGACGATCAGCGGGTAGCGAGTGCTCTGCCGCAAAGGCTCTTCGGCGATCAGCGCGAGCAGCACGGCGAGCGCGATCAGCGATGCCTGGGCAACGGTCGCCGCGCGCAGCATCCGTCCGCGGTGCACCGAGTTGCGAAAGGCGAGCCAGCCCCCGGCGAACGCGCCGAGCAGGAAAGAGCCGAGCGCCAGCAGCGAGGCGACGATCGACACTCCACCGGCACCCGCCAGCGCAAAGCCGAGGAACACCACGTTGCCGGTCATGTTGGCGACGAACACGTGTCCCAACTTCAGGTAGCTGACGGCGTCGACGACCCCGGTCAGCAGGGTCAGCGCGATCAGCATCGGCACCAGAGGGCCGTGCCGATCGCCAGGCGGCGGTCGCAGTGTGAGCGCCACGTCGCGCAGGACGCTCACCGGGGCCCCCCGCCAGGCACCGGCAGATACGCGCGGCTCGCGAGCACCGGATCAGTGTCGTGCGCGCACCGGACAGGCCGCGCCCCAGGCAGTGTTCGAGGCTCAGCAAACAACAAGCGCTCCTCGCGCCGGTGCGCGGGCGACCGGCACGGATAGTGTGCCGGGCGGATGCCCGCGACCGAGCGCTTCACCACCTCCGACGGCCTTACCATCGCCTACCGCGAGTGGGGCGATCCCGGCTCCGCGCCGCCTCCGGTCCTCCTGCATCACGGGTTCGTCGCGAATGCGCGCGCCAACTGGGAGATGACGGGCGTCGTCGACGCGCTCGTGGCCGGCGGGCACCGGGTGATCGCCCCCGACGCTCGCGGACACGGCGAGTCACAGGCGCCGCACGACGCGGCGCGCTACGGCGAGGGGCGCATGGCGCGCGATCTCGCCGAGCTGGTCGACCTCGTCGGAGCGGACCAGATCGACCTGGTCGGATATTCGATGGGCGCCGTCGTCGCGCTGTTGCTGGCGGCCGCCGACGGTCGCGTCCGGCGACTCGTCGTCGGTGGCGTGGGGTCGGGCATCGTGGAGTGCGGGGGCGTCGATCGGCGCGCGCTGTCCAACGACTCGATCATCGAAGCGCTCGCCTGCGATGACCCGGACACGCTCAGCGTCCCCGGCGCACGGGCGTTCCGGTCACTGGCGGACGCGCTCGGCTCGGACCGCGCGGCGCTGGTCGCGCAGGCTCGCTCGATCCACCGCGGCGGCGTCGCGCTCGATCGCATCTCGGCGCCCGTGCTGGTGCTCGCCGGCGCGCAGGACCCGCTCGCCGTGCGACCCGAGGTGCTCGTCGACGCGCTCCCGCACGCGCGCTTGCAGATGCTCGACGGCGACCACATGCGAGCGCTCGCCGATCCCAGCTTCGCGCCCGCGATCGTCGAGTTCCTCGCCTGAGGGCGACGTCGGCCGAACGCGTGGGCGAGGTGGGCGAGCGATGAACGTCGGCGAGATCGTCGCGATCGCCTGCGCAGGGCTGGCGGCGGGCACGATCAACGCGGTCGTTGGGAGCGGCACCCTGATCACCTTTCCCGTGCTGCTCGCGTTCGGCTACGCGCCGGTCACCGCCAACGTGTCGAACACGATCGGGCTCGTCCCGGGAGCGGCGTCGGGGGCCTTCGGATATCGCCGCGAGCTGGCGGGGCAGGGGAGACGGGCACTCGGCCTCGGAGCGATGTCGCTGCTCGGCGGCATCACCGGCGCGGTGCTGCTGCTGGTGCTGCCCGCCTCGGCCTTCAAGGACGTCGTTCCGGTGTTCATCGCCGTCGCACTGGTGCTGACCGTGTTGCAGCCCCGACTCAACCGTCGCCTCGCCAAGCACGTAGCCAGGCGACCGCGAGCGGTGCTCGCCGTCACCCCGGTCGCGGTTTACATAACCGGCGTGTACGGCGGCTACTTCGGCGCGGCACAGGGGATCCTGCTGCTGGCGATTCTCGGCGTGACGCTGGCCCAGAATCTGCAGCGCTCGAACGCGCTGAAGAACGTGCTCGTGGGGATCGTCAACGGTGTCGCCGGCGTGTACTTCGTGTTCGCGGCGCACGTCGAGTGGGCGCCGGCGGCGATCATCGCCGTGACCTCCGTGCTCGGCGCGCAGATCGGCGCGCGCTACGGTCGGCGCCTGCACCCGGCCGCGCTGCGCGCGCTGGTCGTCGTGGTGGGCGTGGCGGCGATCATCGACCTGCTGGTCAGCTAGTCGCTCGCGACGCGTGCTCGTCCGCTAGCCGTTGGCGGCGTGTGCTCGTCAGC
Organism: uncultured Solirubrobacteraceae bacterium; assembly: GCA_963846205.1. Taxonomy (GTDB): domain Bacteria; phylum Actinomycetota; class Thermoleophilia; order Solirubrobacterales; family Solirubrobacteraceae; genus Palsa-744. The sequence goes on from CAWJVB010000013.1 coordinate 44,783, forward strand.
TAGCCTCGGCGCTGCTCGTCTAGCGGGCCGCGTCGCCGGGCAGCGCGCTCGCAAGCCAGCGCTGGGCTAGCGGGATCTGCGCGGGGTCGACCTGGTGCCCGCCGGCAAACTCGTGGTACTCGACCTCGAGGCCGGGGGCGCTCAGCTGGTCGCGGGCGCTGCGGCCGAACTCGACGGGGATCACCGGGTCCTCGCTCCCGTGCGCGAGGAAGGCGCGCACGCCCTCGCGGCCGTTGAGCTGCGGTGCCCAGCCGTCGACCGTGGGGATGAAGCCGGACAAGGCGAGGATGCCGCCAGGCGCCGGGCGCTCGGCGCCGAGGCCGAGCGCGTAGCTCATCACGGCGCCCATCGAGAAGCCGCCCAACACGGTGCGCGACGGGGGGATTCCGGTCCGCTGCCACAGCTCGTCGTGCAGCCGCGCAAGCGATGTGTAGGCATCGTGGAAGGAGTGGGGATCGGGAAAGCCGACCCGCGGGACGACGTACCAGTGCTGGCCCGGCCAGCCGGGCACGGTCAGCGGCGCGCGCGGCGTGACGACGTGCAGCCGCCGCGCCGGATCGAGCGCGTCTGCCAGCGGCAGCAGGTCGTGCTCGTCGGCGCCACGGCCGTGGTGCAGCACGAGCAGCCCGCTGGCGTCGCCCGCGGCCTGGCGCTCGCGAAAGGCGAGATCGCTCACGCGAGCAGACTAGTGCGAAGGCGCGGCGCCCAGCCTCGCTGGGCGCCGATCAGGCGCGCTCCCGGACCCAGGCGAGGATCGATCGCGAGTGCGTCAGCACGGTGCCGTCGGCGAGCTTCAGCGCCGGCAGCTTGGTGGCGCCGGTCGCCTCGCGCAGCTCCTCGCGCGAGCCTTTGCGAAGGAATGGAATCGGGCTCCCGTGCGCGGCGATCTTCTTGTCGTACTCGATGCCCGCGGCGCGCAGCGCCTCCTGCACCCGCCTGCAAGGATGTATCCGCGGACCCCCGTCATCGCCGTGGCACACGTACAGGGTGGGCTTCTCGGGCATCTTCCTCCTCCGGTTTTCGTACGGTTCCAGGCAATGACCGCGGCGCGCGCGGGAATTCATCGCACCGCCTTTGCATTTACACGTGTGCGCATTCGCGTGGCGGCCACGAAGCGCTGCCGTCGAGCGTATCGTCCCAGCCATGGCTCGCAGCGAGCTCGCATCGTCAGGCGGCGCGGCCGTCTCGTCGCCCTCGGCACGCGCCTTCGCCGCGGTCTACGACGCAGTCCTGTGGACCGGCGAGCGAGCCGGGATGCGCCGGCGCAGGGAGCAGATCGTCGGGCAGGCGCGCGGGCGCACTCTCGAGCTGGGCAGCGGGACGGGTTTGAATCTGCCCCACTACCCGGCCGACCTCGATGAGCTGATCCTGGCCGAGCCGGAGCCGGCGATGCGCAAGCGCCTGCGGGCCAAGCTGAGTCGAGTGGGAGCCAGCGCGAAGGTGATCGACGCGCCCGCTGAAAGCCTGCCGCTCGAGGATGCGTCGATCGACACCGTCGTGTGCACGCTCGTGCTGTGCACGGTCGACGATCCCAAGCGCGCACTCGCCGAGGTCGCACGCGTGCTGCGGCCGGATGGGCAGCTGCTGTTCATCGAGCACGTGCGCTCGGATTCGCCGCTGCTGGCGCTCTGGCAGGATCGCCTTGCGGGCCCCTGGCGACGCCTGGTCGAGGGCTGTCGCTGCAACCGCGCGACGGCCCAGCTGATGGCCGACCGCGGCCTCGAGATCGAGCTGCGCGAGGAACCCTGGCGGGCGATGCCGCCGCTGATCCGGCCGCTGATCGCGGGACGTGCGACGCTCGACGCGGCATAGCGCGAGAAGCGATCTCACGTATCGGGGCGATCGGGCGTTAAACGTGAGCGTGCACACGGTTCATAACCCCAATATCGATGAGGCCCCGCGCGCGGCAATCGCGAGAAAAGATCCGGCGAGGAGGAAAGCGATGATCACGTTCGAGACGGCACTTGGAACATGTGGCATGAGATGGAACGAGATCGGGATCACGGAGGTGCTGATGCCGCGATCGCGGGCGCTGAGCGGCGCGCCCGCAAATGATCCAAGCGGCGTGCCCGAGGCTGTCCGCGAGGCGATTGACGGCATCGTCGCGTCGCTTGACGGCGAGCGGCGCGACCTGCGCTCGGTCGTCGTAGACGAGCGCAGCGTCGATGGGTTCCGGCGAAGCGTCTACGCGGCGACCCGCCAGATCGAGGCTGGGTCCACAGCCAGCTACGGCGAAATTGCAAGGGCGGTCGGAGCGCCTGACGCGGCCCGCGCGGTCGGCGCCGCGCTCGGGGAGAACCCGTTTCCGATCGTCGTGCCGTGCCACCGAGTGCTCGCGGCATCAGGCGCCTTGCACGGATTCTCGGCACCGGGCGGAATCGAGACCAAGCGGCGGATGCTCGAGATCGAGCGTGCGCCCGGCTTCAGGCAACAGACGCTATTCGTGTGAGGCGCGGCACGAGCGTCCCAACCAGGGGATCGTCCGACGTCCCACCGATCGTCACGGTAGACGGCGGCTCGGTGCTCGTCTGATGTCCAAGGTGCTGATCACAGGCTCAGCCGACGGGCTCGGCCGCGAGGCGGCCAAACAGCTCGTCCGCGGGGGCCACGAAGTGGTCCTGCACGCTCGCGACGAGGCGCGCGCACAACAGGCGTTGGCCGGCGTCCCGGGGGCGGCCGCGGCGCTTCCAGGCGACCTCTCCTCGATCACGAGCACCCGAGCGCTGGCCGACCTGATCAACGCCGCCGGCGTCTTCGACGCGATCATCCACAACGCCGGTATCGGCTACCGCGAGCCCACCCGGCTCGAGACCGAGGACGGCCTCGAGCACGTCTTTCAGACCAACGTCCTCGCGCCCTACCTGCTGACCGCGCTCGTGAACCGCCCGGCGCGGCTGATCTACCTCAGCTCGGGCCTGCACCGGTCAGGTGATCCGGACCTCGCGGACCTGCAGTGGGAGCACCGGCGCTGGGACGGCTATCAGGCGTACTCCGACTCCAAGCTGTTCGACGCGGTGCTCGCCGCCGCGGTCGCTCGCCGGTGGCCGGACGTCATCAGCAGCTCCGTGGACCCCGGCTGGGTGCGGACGAAGATGGGGGGACCGGGGGCGCCCGGCGAGATCGGCCCTGGGGCCGAGACGCAGGTCTGGCTCGCCACCAGTGACGAGCCGCTCGCGCGGCAAAGCGGCCGGCACTTCTACCATCGAAGGCCACGCGAGACGCACCCCGCCGTCACGGACCCCGCCGTCCAAGACGGCCTGCTCGCCGCCTGCCACGAGCTCACCGGCCAAGCGATCACCGACACCGAGGGACAGCTCCGCGCGTAGCCGGTGAGTTGGTCGTGAGCGCGAAACAGCCGCGGAGCCACAATCCGCGTGTCCAGCTGTTCAGGTGCGGGGCCGGCGCCGTGCGAATACCAGGCAGGCGACTGTGCTGGAGCGGATCGGCCGTCCGAGCCGCTGGTGGAAGGATCGGTTTTCGGCGACGAGAGCGTCGCGCTGTCGGGGCGACAGTCCTCGCCCAGAACGACATGGTGCCCAGCAGACCGTTGAGCTCGTCAGCGGTGTGCTTCAGCAGCGTCGGCAGCGCGACGATCTGCGCGTCAGCAAACAGGTCTGCCGCATACCCGCGCGCGATCTCATAGCCCCCGAGCCACGCCCACGCCTCCGAGAGGTTCTCGCGCCGGGTCGCAACGCCGGCGAGGGTGCCGGCGAGGTCGCGGTAGGTAGGCCAATCGGCGGCAAGCTCGGGCGCGATCGTCGTGATAGCGGCACGCAGCGCCTGCTGATCGTCGGCGCTGCGGGAATCGTCGAGCCCGAAGTACGAGAGCAGAGCAAGGCTCCCGCCGTCCACCAGCGCGTCGGCCGCCTTGCGCCAGCTCAGATCCGGATCGATCCAATGGATCGCCGACGCCGAGAACACAGCCGAGTAGTGGGCACGCGGCAGCGAGGCGTCCTCCAGACGCGCGTTGACGAACTGCACATCGCCGACGCCGTTCAACTGGTCGCGAGCCCGCACGATCAGTTGCTGGCCCGGCTCCACGGCTGTCACCCGCAGCCCGCGGGCCAGCAGGCTGCGGGTGAGCTGTCCCGTGCCGCAGCCGATCTCAAGCACCGCGGCGCCGGGGCCGAAAAAGGGCCCTCGCACGCCTGGTCGACGAGTACGTCCGGGTAGGTCGGGCGATGACGGTCATAGTCCTCGGCGACCTGATCGAAGACGCGTCCATAGCTGCGGGCTTCGGCTTGGCGCGGCAAGACTTCACGGTAGATGACGGCAGGGACAGTGGGACGGCGACCAGGGTTGACAATCGTGTCTCACATCGGTGAGACGCCGTACCAGAGGGCGGCTCCCCGGCGCGTTCCGGCCAACGCTCGATAATGCATGTTATGTACACCTTGGGGTAGATCGGGCGCCGTTTCGAGCGCGCTGCCCGAGCCCACCCTACGGCGACCGCGATAATCGCCGCCATGGCGAGCGCGCAGGCCACCTCGTTCAGTGGGCGAACAGCCTGGGCACGCAACCTGGCGGCGCCCGTTCGCGACTTTCTGAGCACTGAGACCGGCAGCGCGATCGTGCTGCTGGGCGCCACGGTCGCAGCGCTGCTGTGGTCGAACTCCCCGTGGTCTCACTCCTACGAGTCCGTGTGGACGACGACGCTGTCGATTCATGTCGGCGCCAGCGGGATCTCGACCGACCTGCGCCACTGGGTCAACGAGGGCTTGATGACGTTCTTCTTCCTCGTCGTCGGACTCGAGGCCAAGCGCGAGTTCGACCTGGGCGAGCTGCGCGACCGCCAACGCGTGGCGATCCCCGTGACGGCGGCGATCGGTGGCATGACCGTTCCGGTCGCGATCTACCTCGCGTTCAACGCGGGCGGACCGGGCGCGCACGGTTGGGGTGCGGCGATGTCGACCGACACGGCGTTCGCGCTGGGCGCGCTGGCGCTGCTCACTCCGCGCGTGGCCACGCGACTGCGGGTGTTCCTGCTGACGCTCGCGGTGGTCGACGACATGGTCGCGCTGATCGTGATCGCGACCGCTTACACGACGCACCTGTCGCTGCCCGCGCTCGCCGTCGCGGCTGGCCTGTTCGCGCTGTTGCTCGCCCTGCGCTTGGCCCCAGCCTGGCGCCGGGAGGCATCGGTCGCGGTCGGCATCGCCCTGTGGGTGGCGATGTTCAAGTCCGGCATAGATCCGGTGATCGCGGGGCTCGCGGTCGGTCTGGCGACGAGCGCCTACCCCCCTGCGCGCGAAGACCTCGAGCAGGCGACCGAGCTCACGCGCTCCTTCCGCGAGCAGCCGACGCCGGAGCTGGCGCGCTCCGCGCAACTCAGCGTCGCCTCCGCGATCTCGCTCAACGAACGCCTGCAGTACAACCTGCATCCGTGGACGAGCTACGTGATCGTGCCGCTGTTCGCGCTCGCCAACGCCGGGATCCACGTGACCGGCTCCTTGCTGGAAGCCGCGATCACCTCGCCGATCACGCTCGGGATCGTGATCGGCTACGTGGTCGGCAAGCCGCTCGGCATCGTCGGCGCGTCCTGGCTGGCCACGCGCCCCGCGCTGCACGGCCCACGACCCTTCATCAGCTGGCCGATCCTGCTCGGCGGCGGGGCGGTCGCCGGCATCGGCTTCACGGTCTCGCTGCTGATCTCCGGGCTCGCCTTCAGCGGGCAGCGGCTCGCGGAGGCCAAGCTCGGCGTGCTCGCCGCGGCGATCCTGGCGCCGCTGGTGGCGTGGGCCATCTTCAGAATCGTCAAACGCCTGCCGAGCGGCGTGCGCGCTCGTCAGATCAGCGGCACGGCCGACGACATCATCGACCTGTCCGAGGACGTCGACCCCGCAGCGCGACCACATTCGCGGCCCCAACGACGCCCCGGTCACGCTCGTCGAGTACGGCGACTTCGAGTGCCCCTACTGCGGGCAGGCGGAGCCGATCGTGCGCGAGCTGCTGTCCTCCTCCGACGATGACGTGCGCTACGTCTGGCGCCATCTCCCGCTCAACGACGTGCACGCCAGCGCGCAGCTCGCCGCGGAGGCGGTCGAGGCTGCGAGCGCGCAGGGCAAGTTCTGGGAGATGTACGACGCGCTGCTGTCCCATCAGGACGATCTCACCCCGCCCGGCATCAGCCGCATCGCCGACGAGCTGGGGCTAGACCTCGATCGTTTCTGGGAGGAGCTACGTCGACACGAGTATGCGCCGCGAATCGCAGAGGATGTGGCCAGCGCAGACGCCAGCGGGGTGTCGGGCACGCCGACCTTCTTCATCAACGGTCGCCGCCACCAAGGCGCCTACGACATCGACACGCTGAAGAACGCCGTGCGCGCGGCGCGCGGGCGTGCGCGGCTGACCCCGGTCGGGGCGTCGAGCTGACGGCGCCCTGCTCGCGGCCACGGGTCTTCGCACAGTCGTTGGGATTCGAGCCAGTGAGCTTGAGCCTGTGGGCGGGCTGCCGAAACACCCCCCATGAGGCCCCTGCGAGCGTGCGGACGCCTGGCCGGAAGGCTGACCCTCACCCAGCAGGTGGCTCTGCTCAGCCTCGTTCCCATGGTCGTGCTCGGATTCGTGCTCACGCAGGTGATCGAGCGACAGGTCACGAGCCACAGCCTCGCCGACGCGAGCCAGTCGGCGCGCCTGATCGCGAATATCGGGATTCAGCCTCGGCTGACGCCGCACGAGCTTCGCGTGGGCCTCACGCCGGCGCAGGTAGCGGGGCTCGACGAGCAGCTGCGCGAGCGCTCGACCACGGACAACCTGGCGCGGATCAAGATCTGGAACTCGACGCCGACGGTCGTGTACTCGGATGACCATCGCCTGATCGGTCACAGCTTCTCCTCCGACGACGACCTGCAGGACGCGCTCGCCGGGCATCCCTCCGAGGGTGAGGTGACCACGCCCAGGCCCGACAGTGAGACCGCCAGCGAGGTCGGCCTCGGAAAACTGGTGGAGGTGTACGTTCCGCTCCGCTTCGCCGCCGCCGGTCGGCCCGCGGGCGCTTTCGAGATCTACCTCAGCTATGCGCCGATCGCCGCCGCGATCGCGCGCGACAAGCGAACGATCGTGCTGGTCGTGGCGATCGGGCTTGCGCTGCTGTGGGTGGTCCTCTATCGAATCGTCGCTCAGGCCTCACGGCGCCTGCGCCGCCAGGCTCGCGCGAGCTATCTGCTTGCGCGCTACGACTCGCTCACGGAGCTGCCCAACCGCACGTTGTTCCGCGAACGCGTCGACGAGGAGCTGCAGAATGCGGGCGAGCGTCGCCGCGACAACTTGGCGGTGCTGCTGATCGACCTAGACGGCTTCACCGAGATCAACAGCACGCTCGGCAATTCGATCGGAGACGAGGTGCTCGTGGAGACGGCGCGGCGGCTGCGAGCCGCGCTCAGCGAGGAGACCCTGATCGCGCGGATCGGCGGGGACGAGTTCGCGATCCTCTGCCCCACTGCCGAAGGCGTCACCGGGGCCCTGAGGACAGCCGCGAAGATCCAAGCCGCGATGGCCTCGCCGGTGTCCGTCGGCGGCGTCGCGCTGAACGTCGACGCAAGCCTCGGCCTGGCCACTCCGGAGGCCGGCGATGCCGGCCTCGACGAGCTCATGCGCCACGCCGATGCCGCGCTCTCTCGCGCGCGCTCGCAGCGCAGTCGGGTCGAGGTCTACTCATCCCAGCAGGACAGCTACGACCCCGCCAAGCTGAAGCTGCTGGGCGAGGTGCATCGGGCGCTCGCCAACGACGAGTTCGAGCTCCACTACCAGCCGAAGGTCGACCTGCGCAGCCGGCGCGTGACCGGCGTGGAGGCGCTGCTGCGCTGGCGGCATCCCGAGCAGGGCCTGCTGTCACCGATGAGCTTCGTACCACTGCTGGAGCAGACGGCGCTCGTCGACCCCGTCACCGAGCACGTGATCGATCGAGCGCTGGGCGAACTGGTGCGCTGGCGTGAGCAGGGCCTGGTGCTCGACATGTCGCTGAACCTGTCTGCCCGCAATCTCCTCAACCTCGCCCTGCCCGATCGCATTGAGACGCTGCTTGAGCGCCACAACGTGGTGCCTGGACGCCTGACCGTGGAGGTGACCGAGAGCGCCACGCTGGCAGAGCCAGACCGGGCCGTCGAGGTCCTGTGCGCGATTCGCGACCGGGGGGTCGGGGTCTCGATCGACGACTTCGGCACTGGCAACGCGTCGATCGCCTACCTCACGCAACTTCCGGCCGACGAGATCAAGATCGACAAGGAGTTCGTCACGGGCCTGTGCGAGGACACACGCGTGGAGGCGATCACCAGCTCGATGCTGGACCTTGCCCGCCATCTCGACCTGCGAGCAGTGGCGGAGGGCATCGAGACGACAGCCGTGCTCGTGCGCCTGGTCGAGCTCGGCTGCGTGACGGGTCAGGGATATCTGCTGTCGCGGCCGCTGCCAGGCGACGTCTTGGCCGACTGGCTGACGGCCACCAACGGCGCCGTCGAGTCCGCTCCTGCAGCGGCGCTGTCAAGCCGCCCGATCGCCGCGGCGAGTTAGCTAGTCCGCCGCGTCCGCGAGCTCGCGCGCCCGCGCCAGGACGGCGTCCAGCATGCTCTCGGTCAGCCTGCCAGTGAACGTGTTCTGCTGGCTCGGGTGGTAGCTGCCGAGCAGCGTGTAGGGCTCGCCGGCGAGCTCGGCGCCGTGCGCGAAGCGCGGCTTCGGTCGTGGCGGCGCCCCGGCGCCGAGCGCGCTGCGCAGCCGTAGCGCGGCGTCCCACGCGAATGCGCCCAGGCACAGCACCACGCTCACCCGCTCGAGCAGCCGCACTTCGCGCACGCTCCACGGCAGACACCGCTCGCGCTCGGCTGGAGTCGGGCGATTGCCCGGCGGCGCGCAGCGCACCGCCGCCGTCACCCACAGATCGCGCAGGGTTAGCCCGTCGTCGCGACTCGTCGAGGTCGCCTGATTGGCAAAGCCCGCGCGATCGAGAGCGGCGAACAGGAAGTCGCCGGAGCGGTCGCCCGTGAACATGCGCCCCGTGCGGTTGGCGCCGTGCGCCGCCGGCGCGAGCCCCAGTATCAACACGCGTGCGGCGGGATCCCCGAAGCCCGGCAACGGACGTCCCCAGTAGCGCTCGCTCGCGAATGCGGAGCGCCGCTCGCGCGCGACCTGCTCGCGCCAGCTCACCAGGCGCGGGCAGCGCCGGCAGTCGACGACCGAGTCGGCGAGCCTGCGCAGCGCACCCGGTGACGGGGACTCGCTGCGGCGCGTCTGCCCCTCGGCGGCGGGCGCGTCCGCTTGCAGGTCCACGGCTCAGTAGTAGCATCGTTGGCGAGATGTCGCTGTGGATGTTGATCGCGCTGCTCGCCTTGATCAAGCTCCCGATCGCAGCGCTGATGCTGTGGATGCCGTTTCGCAACGACACGTCGATGAACGCCAGCGAGCCGCCGGGACAGTCCGACGACGACGGCGGCTCGCGTGCGACATTCGCAGGGCCGCTCGATCCCCATCCGCGTCGCCCGCTGCCATGGGGACCGCGCTCGCGCTCGCCTCGTCGCGGGCCGCACGGCTGTCCTCCTCCCCCCTCCCCGCGTCGAGTGCGCACTGCCGCGCTCGCCGGGGGACGGCACGTGCGCGTGCGACGGCACGTGCGCGTGGGGACTCGCAGACCCGTCGGCTCCCGTCGCTAGCGACTGCGTCTTCGCTGAGCCCGTCGCTGCGCCCGCGCGGCCTTTGCTTTGGCGCGCCGCTTGCGCAGTATCGTCGCGGAGTCGTGTGCCGATCTCGCTTCGGCGACCTGCGGATCCGCCGCGGGGGCGACTTTGCGCGCGTCGCGGACGATCACGAACCCGACCGCGATGAGCAGGGCGACAGCGGCGATCAGCACGATCACCACTGTTTTTTTCGAGTTCGAGGTCTGTTCGGTGCTGGTGCCGGTCGTTTCCGTCTTTTGCGTCTGGGTCGTTTCTTCCTGCTGCGCCCCGTTGCTGAGTTCGTTGAACGCCCCGCTGTTGCCGGCAGCGCCTGCCGACCAGGCGGCGGGCGCTCCCGCCGCGACCAGCGAGATCCCGAGCAGGGCGCAGGCGCACAGGCGGGCGACGGGTCGCAACATGCTGTGGCGTCGGCTCGGCACGAGCCGAGCATACCGGCTACTCGGTGGCTGCAAGCGTCGATCAGCGCTTGCCCAGCGCGACCCGTTGCCGCCGCGCTGGCAAACCGTAGAATGACCCGCGATGCCTCCCAAGCAACGACAAATCAGGCTCGAGCAGCGCGGCGGTCTGGAGGCGATTCAGGCACTCGAGCAGCGCTCGGACGAGGAGCTCGAGAGCGAGACGAAATACAAGTCGGCCGCGCTCGCGATTCTTGGCGCGCGCGCCGCCGAGCGTTTCGACGCCGAGCAGGCTCGCAGCTACTTTCAGCGCGCGATCGCAGCTGCACGGCCGCAGGAGCGGATGCAGCTAAGGCGGATGGCCGACGCCTCGCTGGCGCTCGCGGAACGGCGTGCTGGCGATCTCAAGGACGCGGTCGAGCGGCTCGGGCAGACGCCGCCGAGCGGTCGTCAGATGTTTGCGCTTCGCGCGATGGGGCTGCTGATCCCCCCCGGTTCCGCGGGCATCGTGGCCCGCCTGCGCGGGATCGTGCTGATCCTGATGCTGGTCATCGTGCTGCTCGCCGTCGGGCTCGGCATCGTCGAGCTCGTGTCGCTCCCGTTCGGAGGGCTCGGCCTCGCGCCCGCCGTGCTGCTCGGACTGTTCGTCGTGATCGCGGCGCTCGGAATCGCGACGGCGATCGGCCGTCGCAGGCGCGATCGCGCGAAAGCCGCAGCGGGCTAGCCCGCGCCGCTGTCGAGGCGTGGGAGGCCAACGCCCGCCCGCTCGGCGCGGGCCGCCCACTACGCTTGCGCCGTGTCCGACGCGAGACCCGTTCGCCTGATCGTCAACCCCGCCGCGGGTGGCGGTCGCGCGCGGCGGCTGGCACCACAGGCAGAGCACGCGCTGCGCGCGCACGGCCTCGAGGTTCGCCGCGAGGACACGCGCGACCTGGCGCACGCCCGCGCGCTGGCGGTCGAGGCAGCGCGGGCCGGCGAGACGGTCGTCGTGCTCAGCGGGGACGGCATGATCGGCGCCGTCGCAGACTCGCTGCGCGCGGTGCCCGGCGCGATCCTGGGGGTGCTTCCCGGCGGGCGCGGCAACGACCTCGCGCGAGTGCTGGGGATACCGGACGACGTGCGTGCTGCCTGCGCGACGATCGCCCGCGGCGCAACACGCGCGATGGACGTCGGAGAGGTGCGCGCGATGGACGTCGGAGACGTGCGCGGAGCTGATGGCGAGCGAGCCGGGATGTCGTTCGTCGGGATCGCGTCCGTCGGCTTCGACAGCGAAGCCAACCGCATCGCGAACGAGGCGCCGGCGTGGCTGGGCGGTCTCGTCTACGCATACGGTGCGCTGGGCGCGTTGCTGTCGTGGCGACCCGCACGCTTCGAGATCGAGCTCGATCCGCCCAGCGAGCGCAGGGCATTCACGGCCTACACGGTCGGCGTGTGCAACTCCAAGGCGTACGGGGGCGGCATGATGGCGGCGCCCGACGCGATGCTCGACGACGGCCTGCTCGACATCGTCGTCCTGGAGAACGTCAGCAAGGTCGCGTTCCTCACGAAGATCTTTCCGAAGGTGTTTCGCGGGACCCACGTCGACGAGCCGAGCGTGCACGTGTTCCGCGCGCGAGAGGTCGTCGTCTCGGCCGACCGTCCGTTCACGATGTACGCGGATGGCGACCCGATCGGCGAGTTGCCCGTGCGCGTCAGCGCCATCGCCGGCGCGGTCAACGTGATCGTCCCCGAGCAGGGCGCCGCAAGACCCGCGTTCGCGCCGCCCTCCCCCACGCAGCGCCGCCGTCAGTGGCCGGGACCCGCGGAGATGACCCGGCTGCGGGCCTTGGCGGCGGTCGCCCTGCGGACGCGAGCCGATGACGCCGGCGCTCGCCACCAAGCTCGCGCTAGCGCGGGCTGTCGCCACGCTCTCGCGCTTGCGCGGCGGCGGCGCGACGAGCGTGCCCGGCAAGGTGCTGCTGGGGCTCGACGCAAATGCGATCGGCGCGCTCGGCGCGCGACTGCGACGCGGCAGCGTGCTCGTGTCGGCAACCAACGGCAAGACGACGACCGCGGCGATGGCCGCCTCGATCCTCGAGCAGGCCGAAGTGCCGCTCGTGCACAACGCCGCCGGCGCGAACATGGCGAGCGGCATCGCCACCGCGCTGCTCGATGCGACGAGACGGCGGGGACACATCGACGGCGAGCTGGGGCTGTTCGAGGTCGACGAGCTGTGGCTCGACGCGGTGGCCGCTCAGCTCCGCCCGCACGCGATCCTGCTTGGCAACCTGTTTCGCGATCAGCTCGACCGCTACGGAGAGCTGGAGCGGATCGCAGAGCGTTGGGCGAGCGCCGTCGAGACCGATCGGCTCGTGCTCAATGCCGACGATCCGCTCGTCGCCGACCTCGGTCGCGAGCGCTCCAACACTCTGTACTTCGGCGTCGATGACGACTCGCTGGCGCTGTCGGGGATGGCGCACGCGGCCGACGCCAAGCACTGCCGACGCTGCGGCGCCCCGTACGTGTTCGCGAGCGTGTACCTCGGGCACCTAGGTCACTACCGCTGCGAGCAGTGCGGGCAAGCGCGGCCCACGCCGGCGGTGAGCGCCAGCGACGTGGCCCTGGAGGGGGTGCGCTCCGCCAGCTTCACGTTGCGAACGCCGACCGGTGAGGCGCGGGTCGGCTTGGCGCTTCCCGGTCTGTACAACGTCTACAACGCGCTCGGCGCCGCGGCGCTCGCGACCGCGCTCGACGTCCCCCTGGAGAGCATCGTCGCCGGCCTGCACAGCGCTCGAGCGGCGTTCGGGCGCGCCGAGTCGGTGACCCTCGCGCGATCGCGCGCTCGCAACGGTGCCGCCGGCGGCCAGCGCGCCGAGTGCTCACGCGAGTTGCGCATCCTGCTCGTCAAGAACCCGGCAGGCGCCAACGAGGTCCTGCGCACGCTCGCGCTCGAGCCCGGCGAGCACGACCTGCTGGGGATCCTCAACGACAAGATCGCCGACGGGCGCGACGTGTCGTGGATCTGGGACGCCGACTTCGAGTTGCTGGCCGGGCGTGTGCGCAGCTTCACGTGCAGCGGCACCCGCGCGCCGGAGCTCGCCGTGCGCATCAAGTATGCGGGCGTCGAGCCCGGGCGGATCCACGTGCGTCCCGACCTGCGGGCCGCGCTGGAGGAGGCCGTCGCGGACGGCGCCGGCGAGGCCCCGCTATACGCGCTGCCGACGTACACCGCGATGCTCTCGCTGCGTGAGCTGCTCGCCGAGCGCGGCGAGGTGAGCAGCTCGTGGTCGTAAGCCGAGCTGCTCAGCGCGCGCGGACCGGACGTCCGGCGGGCGACGAGCCGACCCCCGCGGCGGTCGTCTGGCACGACTTGGAGTGCGGCGGCTATCGCGTCGACCTGCCGCTGTGGCGGGAGCTCGCGGACGCCGCCCGCGGCCCGATCCTCGAGCTGGGCGCGGGAACTGGTCGCGTGGCGCTCGATCTCGCCCGGGCCGGCCACGATCTGACGGCGCTCGATCGCGATCCGGTCCTGCTCGAGGCTCTGCGCCGGCGGGCATCGGGGTTGAAGGTGCAGGCCGTGTGCGCAGACGCCCGCTCGTTCGCGTTGAGCAGGCGCGACTACGGGGCGTGTCTCGTTCCCATGCAGACACTGCAGCTGCTCGGCGGGGCGGCCGGGCGTCGCGCCTGCATGCTGCGCGCGCGTGCGCACCTGCGGCCAGGCGGGCTGTTGGCGTGCGCGCTGCTGTCCGACGCTCGAGCCGTTCGACTGCGCGGCAGGTCAGATCGGACCGGCAGCCGAGCGAGCTCGCGCCGACGGGCTGCTGTATGTGAGCCGCGCGACCCGCGTCAGCGAGCGCGCGAGCACGGTCGTGATCGAGCGCGAGCGGCGCGTGCTCGACGAGCGCGCAGGCTTGCCAGTGGCGAGGCGGGGCGGCCTGGCGTCGGAGGCCGTGCGGAAGGCCGCCACGCCCGAGCTGGACACGTCGAGCTCGACCGAGTCAGCGCCGGCACGCTCGAGCGAGAGGGCCGCGACGCCGGCCTGCGGCCGCTCGCACGGAGGCAGATCTCAGCGACCGACGAGCACGTCGGCAGCGTGGTGGTGGTACTCGCTGCCTGAGCCAGAGTCGCGGCCGGCTTCATCGCGCACGCTGCGCGTGTGCGCGCTGTACCCGGACCTGATGAACATCTACGCCGATCGCGGCAACGTGCTTGATGCTCGAGCGACGCTGCCGCTGGCGCGGGATCGGCTTCGAGCTGATCGCGAGCGGCCTGGGCCAGTCGCTCGACGCCGAGGCGCACGATTTGTTCTACCTGGGCGGAGGGCAGGACCGCGACCAGCGCCTGTGCGCACAGGACCTGCTCGAGACCAAGGCGGCATCGCTGCACCGCGCAGCCGAGCGCGGCGCCGTCGTGCTCGGGGTGTGCGGCGGTTATCAGCTGCTCGGTCACTCCTACGTGCTCGGCGGGGAGAGCATCGACGGAGTCGGACTGCTCGACGTGCACACGATTCGCGGGCAGGGCCCGCGATTGATCGGAAACGTAGCCATCGAGGCCTCCCTCGACGACGGTGTACGCGCGTGCTTGCGGGCTTCGAGAACCATGGCGGGCGCACGACGCTCGGCGCCGGGGCGAAGCCCCTGGGACGCGTGTTGCGCGGCAAAGGCAACGACGGCAGCAGCGGTTTCGAGGGCGCCCGACTCGGCAATACGATCGGGACCTATCTGCACGGCCCGCTACTGCCCAAGAATGCCTGGTTCGCGGACTGGCTGATCGCGCGTGCGCTCGGCGTCGCGGTCGCCGAGCTGGCGCCTCTCGAAGATCGACTCGAGGACGAGGCGCACGCCGCGGCGGAGCGCGTCGCGGGCGTGTAGTCGCGGGCCGCCGGCGCGGCTGCCGACGGGGCGTTGCTCGCAAAGTGCGGGGCCGCGTCGCGGCTTTCGCCCGCCGGCGCCCTAGGATCGCGGCGTGCAGCTGTCCGAGTATCAGCGGCTCTCGCGCCGTACGGCGGAGTACCCGCGCGAGGCATGGTTGTCCTACCCCGCGCTCGGCCTCGCGGGCGAGGCGGGCGAGGTTGCCGAGCATGCCAAGAAGGCGATTCGCGACGACAGGGGCGAGATACGGCCCGAGCGCCGCGCGAAGATGGCCAAGGAGCTCGGAGACGTGCTGTGGTACGTCGCACAATTGGCCAGCGAGCTGGAGCTGGAGCTCGAGGAGATCGCCCAGGCGAACCTCGACAAGCTGGCCTCGCGTCAGCGCCGCGGTGTGCTGTCGGGCAGCGGCGACGAGCGTTAGCCCGCCCCGACGGGCGTTAGCCCGCCGCTACGCCGGATGCGCGGGGCACGATCGCGAAGCGCTCGAAGCGCTGGGCGAGGCGCGCGGGCACGAGCGCGCGTACACGCACCCCGTCGGGCGTGTCCTGGCGGCTGACGTCGCCGGCGAGCTCGTGCAGCTCCGCGAGGCTGCCGCCGTCGGCGTATGGCACGAGCAGCTCGATGCGGCGCAGCGTGTGTGCGAGCTCGCGCTCGATGCGCTCGCCGAGCGCCTCCAGGCCCGCGCCGGTCTCGGCGCTGACGAGCACGGCCTCGGGGTAGCGCAGGCGCAGCTCGTCGAGAGCCTCCTCGCCAAGCAGGTCGGCCTTGTTGAGGACGAGCAGGCGCGGGCGCTCGCCGGCGCCAATCTCCTCGAGGGTCTGCTCAACGGAGTGGCGCATCACCTCCATCTGCTCGGGCGGCGCCGAGGCATCGAGCACGTGCGCGAGCAGGTCGGCGCGGCGCGTCTCCTCGAGCGTGGCCGCAAACGCGTCGACGAGCTGGTGGGGCAGCTTGCTGATGAACCCGACGGTGTCGGTCAGCAGGTGCGGGCGCCCGCTCAGGCGCAGCGTTCTCGTGGTCGGATCGAGCGTGTGGAACAGGCGGTCGCGCACGCCGACGTCGGCTCCGGTGAGCGCGTTCAGAAGTGTCGACTTGCCGGCGTTGGTGTACCCGACGAGCGCGATCGTCGGCAGTGAGGCGCGCTCGCGCTCGGCGCGCTGCACGGCGCGCGTGCCCTTGACGTGCTCGAGCCGCCGGCGCAGCGCGGCGATGCGGTCGCGCGCGAGCCGGCGGTCGGTCTCGATCTGCGTCTCGCCCGGCCCCCTCGTTCCGATCCCGCCGCCGAGGCGCTCGAGGTGACTCCACAGCCCGCGCATGCGGGCGAGGTTGTATTCGAGCTGGGCCAGCTCGACCTGCAGCTTGCCCTCGGCGCTGCCGGCGTGCGAGGCGAAGATGTCGAGGATCACGGTCGTGCGGTCGACGACCGGCAGCCCGATCGCCTCCTCGAGATTGCGCTCCTGGCGCGCGCTCAGCTCGTCGTCGCAGGCGATCAGGTTCGCATCGCAGGCGCGCGCTGCGGCCTTGGCCTCGGCGACCTTGCCCGGCCCCAGATAGCTGTTCGGGTGCGGCTGCTCACGCTGCTGGACCATCTCCCCCACGACCGCGACGCCCGCCGTGCGCAGCAGCTCGCCCAGCTCGGAGAGGCCGTCGTCCGCGGGTAGCGCCGCTATGCAGAAAGCGCGCTGGCGCGCGCGGCGAGCCCGCTCGCTGAGGACCTGGCCGTCGTCCCCTCCCACGGAGGGCGAGTTGCGACCGTTGCGGCTTCTCTGCATCTGCCATCCAGTCTAGAGGCCGGGCGGCGCGTGTTTGTGATCAGCTCGCGAGCGCGCCGAGTCGCTGCACGGCCTCGAGAAGTCGCTCGTCGGGAGTCGTCAGCGAGATGCGAAACCATCCCTCGCCCGCCGGTCCGTAGATGGCGCCCGGGGAGACCACCACGGCGGCCTCCTCGAGCACGTGCTCGGCGTAGGCGGCTGAGCTCGCGTAGCCGTCGGGGACGGGCGCCCACACGTAGATCGTGCCGTGCGGCCGACGCACGTCGACCCCAATGGCGTGCAGCGCATCACATACGAGGTCGCGCCTGCGCAGGTACAGCTCGTTCATCGAGGCAACCTCCGCATCGGCCTCGGGCGACAGCGCCGCGATGCCCGCGAGCTGCACGGCCTCGAACAGCCCCGAGTCGATGTTCGTCTTCAGGCGCCAGTAGATCTCGAGGGCCTCGGCGTTTCCGACCAGCACCGCGCAACGCCAGCCCGTCATGTTGTAGCCCTTCGATAGCGAGAACACCTCGATGCCGACCTCCTTGGCCCCGGGCGTGGCCAGGAACGACGGCGGACGGTAGCCGTCGAAGGCGATCTCCGAGTAGGAGTTGTCGTGCACCACGAGGATCTCGTAGGCGCGCGCGAACTCTACGACGCGCTCGAAGAAGCCCTCAGGCGCGATCGCGCCGGTCGGGTTGTTGGGGTAGTTCAGGTACATCAGCTGCGCCCGCCGCGCGACGTCCTCGTCGATTGCGCCCAGGTCGGGGACGAACCCGTGCTCGGGCTCGAGCGCCATCAGCACCGGCTCGGCCCCGGCCAGCCACGGCCCTCCCGTGTAGACGGGGTAGCCGGGGTCGGCGGCGAGCGCGTAGTCACCCGGGTCCAGGAACGCGAGGTTGAGGTTGAAGATCGCCTCCTTGGCCCCGATCGCGGGGATGATCTCCCGCTCGGGGTCGAGCGTCACGTCGAAGCGGCGCGCGTAGAAGTCGCGCACGGCTCCGCGGAAATCCTCCCGCCCGCGGTTGGAGGGGTACTGGTGCGTGGCGGGCTCGGTGACGGCCTCTTGCATCGCCTCCACGATCAGCGCCGGCGTCGGTCGGTCGGGGTCGCCGATGCCGAGGCTGATCACGTCGACTCCGGCCGCGCGCTTGGCGGCGATCTTGCGCTCGAGCTCGGCGAACGCGTACGGCGGTATGCGCTCCAGGCGCTTGCTCGGTCTCATCCGGCTCCTTGGGTTGCTGTCCTTTGCACGACCGTCGGCCTCACGCTGCTTGCCGCAGCTCGTCGACGAGCTGCTCGCTGAGCCGCCCGGCGAACACCGGCAGCGCCCAGCCTGACAGGTGAACACGCAGATCCTCGTCGACCTCGACCTCCAGCTCGCCCCCGTCCAGCTCGACGATCACGCGCGTAGGCTGGCTCGGGGGCGCGAGCGGACGCCCGAGCGAGTCTGCGAGGAGATACGCGACTGCTGCGCCGGTGGCGCCGGTGCCAGAGGACAGCGTCTCCCCCACCCCGCGCTCGAAGATGCGCGCACGGATGCGTACGGGCGGCCCGGCGTCCAGCTCGGTGAACCACGACACGTTCGTGCGGTTGGGGAACACGGGGTGGGCTTCGATCGGTGGTCCCAGCTCGGCGAGCGCGAGCGCGCTCAGCGTGGCCGCGTCCTGCACGCGGATCGCACACTGTGGATTGCCGATCGAGACATGCTGGATTGCCCACGTCGACCCCGCCGTCGCCGTGGACCCGGCGTCCTCAACGCGCAGCTCGCAGGCGCCGTCCGGCGTCCCCGACGGGAAGTCCTTGGAGACGAGGCTGGCGCGTCCCATGTCCACGCGGCACGTGAACGGCCCGGTGATCTGCGGCGTGATCGTACCGGCCGCCGTGTGGATCGAGAAGCTGTCGAGCTCGGTCCAGCCGCGCCTGCGTAGGTACAGGATCGCCTCGCGCGCGCCGTTGCCCGACAGCTCGGCCTCGGACCCGTCTGGGTTGAAGATGCGCAGGTCGGCCACGTGTGCGGGGTCGGTGGGCGTCGAGAGCAGCAGCACGCCGTCGGCGAACACGCCGAGGTGTGCCGCGCACAGTCTCCGCACGCGAGCCGGGGTCAGCTCGAATGGGAGCTCGTCGCGCTCGACGATCAGGTAGTCGTTGCCGAGCGCCTGCCACTTCTCGAATCTCATGATCAGGTGGCGGAGTCTAGGATCTCGTCCGCAACCGCGGTCGGCGCTCGCCCGGTCACGTCGATCAGCGTCACGCCCGCGAGCTTGCGCATCCACGTGAGCTGGCGCCGGGCGTAGTTGCGCGTGCGGCGCTTCATCGACTCGACGTCGCCGGCCAGCAGCTCCTCGAAGCCGAGCGCCTTGCGAGCCGTCGCCGAGGCACCCGCCGCACTGGCCTGTCGGACCTCGTCGAGCACGCCTGCGTCGAGCATCTGATCGACGCGCTCGTCGATTCGTCTGTACAGCTCGTCGCGCTCCATCGTCAACCCGGCCAGCAGCGTCGGACGCCTCAACTCGGCGCTCCACAGCTGTGACTCTGCACGCGCGGGCTCGAGCTCGCCCATCTCGAGCAGCTCCAGCGCGCGTACGATTCGCCGCCAGTCGTTCGGCTCGATCCCATCAGACGCCCAGCTCGCTCGAGCGGCGAGCCTCGCGTGCAGGGCGCGCGCTCCGTCTCGTTCGAGCTCCTCCATCAGCCGCTCTCGCACGCCCTCGCCCGGTTTCGGGCGCAGATCGAGCTCGGCGAGAGCCGCGCGCAGATACAGGCCGGTGCCGCCGACCACGATCGGCCTGCGGCCCGCCGCCAGCAGATCGTCGATCTCGGCGTGGGCGAGCCTTGCGTACTGGCCGACGCTGAACGTCGCGTCGAGCGGTACGAACGACAGCAGGCGGTGCTCCAGGGCCGCTCGCTCGGATGCCGACGCGACGCCCGTCAGCGTCTCCAGCCCGGCGTACACCTGCAGCGCGTCGGCCGCCACCGCCACCGGCGTCTCGCCACGCGCGCTCAGCAGCTCGCCCAGGGCTAGCGCGACCGCTGTCTTGCCGACGCCGGTCGGCCCGAACAGGGCGATCACTACCGGTGCGCTCGCGTCGAGGGCGTGCATCGGCGCAGTATCGCCGTCGCTCGGCCTCGCCGGACGCGGCGTCCCTGCGCGGGCGCTTTCCCATAGTCTTGCCAGCGTGCAGATCCCGGGCTCGACAGTTCTGCTGACCGGCGCCAGCGGTGGGCATCGGTCTCGCGATCGCCCGCACCCTCTCAGAGCGCGGCGCCACGCTGATCCTCACCGGCCGCCGAACCGGCGTGCTCGAGCCGCTTGCGGACGAGCTCGGCGCGCGTGCGATCACCGTGGACCTCGCAGAGCCGTCGGAAGTCGACCGGCTGCTGAGCGAGGCGGGCGCGGTCGACATCCTCGTCGCCAACGCGGCGCTGCCGGCCTCCGGGCCACTCGACTCGTTCTCCGTGCAGGAGATCGATCGAGCTCTGAACGTCAACCTGCGGGCCCCGATCGTGCTCGCTCACGCGCTCGCGCCGGCGATGGTTGCGCGCGGAAGCGGCCATCTGCTGTTCATGTCCTCGCTGTCCGGCAAGGCGGCCACGCCGGGCACAGCGCTCTACAACGCCTCCAAGTACGGGCTGCGGGGCTTCGCGTCGGCTTTGCGCGGGGACCTGCGCAGCACCGGAGTCGGCGTGTCGGCCGTGTTTCCGGGGTTCATCCGCGACGCCGGAATGTTCGCCGAGGCAGGCATCACGCTTCCGCCGGGCATCGGCACGCGCACGCCGCAGGATGTCGCCGACGCGGTCGTGCGCGCGATCGAGCACAACCGCGGCGAGCTCGACGTGGCTCCATTTCCGCTGCGCGCCAGCACCGTGTTCGCTAGCCTCGCGCCCGAGCTTGCCGGAAGCGTTGCGCGCAAGATCGGCTCCGAGGACATAACGCGCAAAATGGAGGCCGGTCAGCGCGACAAGCGCTGAAGCTCAGAACAACGCCTGCTGCGCGGACGGCTCTGGCTGTCCGCGATTGGATCCCCGCGCCGGGCGGACTCGGCGAGGCGATCTTGCACGAAGCGCCGCGAGCGTCCGGGGCGGCGGACCATCCGCGCCAGGCGCTCGCGTTCCTCGGGCGGGGCGTACGCTCCGCGCTGGTAAAGGCGCTCGTAGCGCGGCAGCAGATCAGGCCGCTGTGCGCGCAGCCAGCTCATGAACACCTCACGCACCTCACCGCGCAGGTGCAGCGCAATGCCGCCGATGCTGACCGCGCCCGCCTCAGTGGCGAGCTCGAGGAGCTTGTCGACCTGATGCGGAGAGTCGTTGATGCCGG
Source organism: uncultured Solirubrobacteraceae bacterium (assembly GCA_963846205.1). Taxonomy (GTDB): domain Bacteria; phylum Actinomycetota; class Thermoleophilia; order Solirubrobacterales; family Solirubrobacteraceae; genus Palsa-744. The sequence goes on from CAWJVB010000013.1 coordinate 65,765, forward strand.
GCATCAGCGGCGCGATCAAGATGCCCGTCGGTATCCCCGCCCGGTTCAGCTCGGCGACCGCCTCTAGGCGGGCGTGCGGGTTGGGCGTGTGCGGCTCGCTCGCCCGCCACGCCTTCTCGTCGAGCGTCGGGATCGACAGGCACGCGCTGAAGCTCGCCCGCTCGGCGATCTCCAGCATCAGCGGCAGGTCGCGCAGCAGCAGCGGCGACTTGGTCAGGATCGAGCACGGGTTCGAGGCGTCGCGCAACGCCTCCCAGATGCCCTCCATCAGCCGGTAGCGGCCCTCGACCCATTGATAGGGGTCCGTGTTGGTTCCGAGCGCCACGTGGTCGCGCTTCCACGATTTCCGTTTGAGCTCCGTGCGTAGCACCTCGGGCGCGTTGACCTTGACGACGATCTCCCGCTCGAAGTCCCTGCCGGCATCGAAGTCCAGGTACTTGTGCGTGGGGCGTGCGAAGCAGTTGTGACTTACAACGCCGTTGGCGATGAAGTCGCCTGTCCCCGTCGTGATGTCGTACAGGCGCATGGTCATGCCGAGCGGTCGAATCGAGACGACTCCCAGCCTTGCCGCCGTCTTCAGCGCACTGCCGTCGATCTTGCGCTTGCGTGTGATCGCCGGATCGGTGCCTAGAAAGAAGCGCATCCGCTCCGACAGGCCCCCTCGGATGCGGATCGACGTCAGTCCGTTGCGGCCGGCGATCGGCTCCGTCGCGAAATCGAAGCGGAGGCGCCCGAGAGCGGCCTTGATCCAGCCGAGGATCTCGGGATCGGTGTTGGAGATCCTCAACACGTGCTCTGAGCACGATCCCTCCGCGTCGAAGATGCCCGCGAGAAATCCCTGCATCCACGAGATTCTCGGGAGAATCGGCCAGCGGACGAGCTCGCGCACCCGCTCCACCTGCCCCTGCGCCTGGGTGCGGATCGCCGTCATCGCGCGATGGTGCACAGTCGCCGCGGCGAATGCGAACACGTCCGTCGCGACCCCCGACGCCGCGAGATACTCATACGCGCGATCGAGCGCCTCTGCGTCGGCGAGTGCCAGGCGGAACCGGTGGACGTTGCCCCGCGCCCTTCCGGGCCGCTCGTAGCTGTACGAGCCGACGTGACCGTCGCCGCGGATCAGCCCAGACAAGTAGCCACGTCGATAGTCGATGTCATCGACATCGGGCTCCGCGACGCAGCCTCCCGGTCCCATCAGCCGGGCTCCGATCGTCAGGTGCGGTCGCCGGCTCGGGCCGCATTCGCCGCCGATCACGTGCTTCCAGCCGCGACGCGTCAGGAACCGATGATCGGCGCTCGCGATCAGCTCATTGCCATCCTCGAGGGCGATCGCGTAGGCCGGCTTGATGCTGGACCACCTGTCGAGGACCTGCGTCGCCGCGAAGCGGCGATAGCTCCCCGCTCGAACGGTCCCGTAGATCCAGTCCCCGACCTGGAGATCGGACATTCGCCTGGTGCGTCCGTCTGCCAACAGGATCCGGGTGTCGGGGCCCACGCAGAAAACACACGCATGACTGCATCCCCTGTACGGGTTGATCGTCCAGCGGAAGGGCATCTGCGAGCGCTCGGGCACGCGATTGAGCACGGACCGCGCGCGGACCTCGTAGAAGCGCGTCTGCAGCGCCTCGGGAGCGTCGAATCGCCGCACGACGGCCTCGTCGCGGTAGCCGGGCAGCCTGCGCTGCTCCTCGCCCTCCAAGGTCAGGTTGTCCCATCGCACGAACGTATGTTCGCATAGCGATCGGGCGGACGTCGAGGCGCCCACAAGGCACCGGGCCGACGCGCTCGGCGCCCGGCGCGGGAGGTCGCCCGACTCGCCATTCGGGCTCTCGCTGCGGGCTCTTACACGACCCCTACGCGTCGCTGCCGCGCTTCTTAGACCTCGCTCGCAGCGCCCTTAGCAACGCGATCGAGCATGTCCGGGCAAGCAAACCACAACCCAAGGAGATCAGAAATGACACTCTCCAGATTGCTGGGGGCGACAATGGTGGCGGGCGCCGTCCCTGACGAGACGGACGCGGCCGAGGCCGGTGCACCTGCGGCCACGAAGATCACCGGCAACACATCGGCCGACCCCAGGTCGAGCGCGCCGGTGACTCGGGCGCCGCGGGCCCGTTAGCCCTGCGCAGGTCGGCGCCAGCTGTGGTCCCTGCCGGTGCCGGTGGACGCCGCCACGAGCGTTCGCCGGCGCCCGGCGGAGCTCATCTGGACGCCCCGCCAACGTTTGTCCAAGCGTCCAGAGCTCGGTAATCGTGCGTACCGTCGCAGTCGAACATTCGTTTGATGACGAGTGCTCGCGCGCATTCCGGGGAAGCGCCGGCAACGTCCAGCTCGTGGCTGTGCCGGGATGACTTCGATCGGGAACGCATGCTCGACATGGAGGAGCGCGTCCGACCCGTCAGGCAGCGCGCGCTCGGGATCCTGGCGCTCGCGCTGGTCGCTGCGGGGCCGTGGCTCGGATGGTGGCCGGCGCTGTTCCTGGTCCCGGCGGCCGCCTTCTTCGGCGCTGCCGACCTGCTGATGCCGCGTGTCGCGCGTCCCGAGCTGTTGATGTTCTCAGCGTGGATCGGCAGCGGCCTGGTCATCGGTGGCGCCGTGGCGCTGAGCGGAGGCCCCGACCAGCCGACGCTCTCCTGGCTGGCGATCCCCGTGATCACGCTCAGCTCGCGCTTCCCCATGCGCGGCGTGGTCGTCGGCGTCCTCATCAACATCTTGATCCTGCTCGCCGTCGCGTTCGGCGTCCACACGCATCAGGTTCTGCACGACCCGGTCCTCGTGATCGCCCCGGTCGCGCTGCTTTTGTGCGTCGCGGTGCTCTCCACGCCGCTGATGCGATCGGACATCCAGCATCGCAGCGACGCCGTGATCGATCAGCTGACCGGCATGCTCAACCGCAAGGCGCTCAGCACGCGCGTCGCCGAGCTCGCGCAGCAGTCGGAGATTACCGGCGACTCCGTGGGGATCATCATCGGAGACCTTGACCATTTCAAGAAGATCAACGACACGCGCGGCCACTCCGTGGGCGATGTCGTGTTGAAGGAGGTCGCATACGAGCTGCGCAAGCAGCTGCGCGCCTTCGACCTGGCCTACAGGCTCGGCGGCGAGGAGTTCCTGATCCTGCTGCCGGGGTCCGACCTCGAGCGCTCGGGCGAGCTCGCCGAGCGGTTGCGCGAGAGCGTCGCCAGCAGCGACGGCGGTCGCGGGGTGGCCGTCACCATGAGCTTTGGCGTCGGCGCATCGCGAAGCGGCGACCGATTCGACTACGGCAAGGTCTTCCAGATGGCCGACGCCGCGCTGTACCGTGCCAAGCGCAACGGGCGCGACCAGGTGTGCCTGGCCGGCGAGCAGCGCGCAGCGCCCGAGCTCGCCGGCGTCCCGGTCTTCGCGTAGGCGGCCTGCGGGTCTTCGCCTGGGTTGTCGGCTAGCGCCCTCAGGCGCCGACGCGGGCGAGCAGCGACTCCTCGCCCGCCAGCGTCTGGCTGGTCGCCGAGTCGATTCGCACCTGGGCGATCTCGCCGGCCGTTGCCAGGCCGGCGAAGTTGACGACTTTGTTGTGGCGCGTGCGCCCGCGCAGGCGCTCGCCGTCGGTACGCGAGCTTCCTTCGACCAGAACCTCGAGCGTCCTCCCCACGAAGCGCTGCGCACGCTCGCGCGCGCCCCGCTGGATCACCTCGAGCAGCCGCTCCATCCGCTCGACCTTCACCGGATGAGGCACGACGCCGTCCTCGAGCGCCGCCGCCTCGGTTCCGCGACGCGGCGAGAACACGAACGTGAACGCCGCGTCATAGCGCACCTCCTCGGCCACCTCAAGCGTCTCTGAAAAGTCCCCCTCGGTCTCGCCCGGAAAGCCGACGATGATGTCGGTAGTGAGCGCGACGTCGGGCATGTGCTCGCGGATCATCGCCACCCGCTCGAGATAGCGGCGACGATCGTAGGTGCGCCGCATCGCCTTGAGGATGCGCGACGAGCCCGACTGCAGTGGCAGGTGGATGTGCTCGCACACGCTCGCCAGCTCGGCGTGCGCGCGAATCACGTCCTCGCGCATGTCCTTCGGGTGGGGGCTGGTATAGCGCAGGCGGTCGATTCCCTCTATCTCGTCGATCGCCCCGAGCAGCCGCGCGAACGTCGGGCGCTCCGCTCGAAGCGAGGCGCTCGTCCCGACGCCGGGCCTCGAAGGTGACGGCAGGTCGCGACCGTAGGAGTTCACGTTCTGCCCCAGCAGCGTAAGCTCGCGCACGCCGTCTGCGGCCATCCTCGCGCTTCATCCACGAGCTCCTGCATAGGTCGGCTGACCTCGCGCCCACGCGTGGATGGCACGATGCAGTACGAGCATGCGCAGTTGCAGCCCACGCTGATCTGCATCCAGCCCTGAAACGGGCGCGCCCTTCGCGCCGGCAGGTGGCCGGTGAAGCCCTCGAACTCGAAGTAGCCCTGCGCCGTCAGCGAGTCGCTGGTCAGGAACTCGGCCAGCTTGTGCACCTGGCCCGGGCCGAACGCCACGTCCACGAACGGGAACCGCTCGAACACCTCCTGCTTGACCGACTGCGCCCAGCAGCCGCCCACGCCCACGATCCGCTCTGGCCGCTCGCGCTTGAGCCTCTTTGCCTCGCCGAGATGTGCGACGAAGCGGCTGTCCGCCGACTCGCGGATCGAGCACGTGTTGAACAGGATCAGGTCGGCCTCGGCGCGCTCACTCGCCTCTGCGTAGCCGAGCGACTCGAGCATGCCCTTCATCCGCTCCGAGTCGTGCTCGTTCATCTGACAGCCGAAGGTCGTGACGTGGTAGCGCTTCATTGCCGAAGCGTAGCGGCGCGATCCGCCCCGCGGTACGGGCACGCGAGCAATGAAGCTAGTCGACGAGGCCGATCGCGTACCAGTCCGACTCAAGCTCGGCGGTCCGATCGCAGGCCTCGCAAACCGCCTCCAGGATCGCCCGTCGCTCGCGATCCATGTGTGCTTCACGGATCGCTCGGCTTGCTTCGTTGTGGCCCCGATTCGCCCTGATCTCATCGTGGCGCTTTGCAAATACCTCGTTCTCGACGCCTCCAGCTTGGAGGTGAGGCCAAAGTGACTCGATCGCGTCGGCGGGGGCGCCGTACCCCGTATGAGTCGTGATCCTGAACTCCATACCGCCAAGGTTGGCGAACCAGCGCAGCGCCGACACTGGACCTTGGTCTAGATTCGTCCATGGCCAATGCTCGTCACGACAGGTCAGCGCAGCCCGCCATCCTGGCCGGCCATCCCCCTGCACCGACGGCAACGCCAAGCCGTCGAATGAGGCCTGGCTATGCGACGGCAGCGACCGCCGGTTCGCTGGCGATCGGCGCGGCGGCGTCTTTGTCGCGGTCGATCGGCGTGACCAGATCGCGGCCGACGCCGAGTGCCTCGTAGACCTTGTCCTCGATCTCCTTCGCCACCGCGGGGTTCTCGTCGAGGTGCGCCTTCGCGTTGCCGCGCCCCTGGCCCAGACGATCGTTGCCGTAGGAGAAGAACGAGCCAGACTTGGAGACGATGCCGTGCTCGAGGCCGAGGTCAATCAGGCAGCCCGACGTCGAGATGCCCTTGCCGTACTCGATGTCGAACTCCGCTTGGCGGAAGGGGGCGGCGACCTTGTTCTTGACCACCTTCACGCGCACGCGATTGCCGACCGCCTCGGTTCCGTCCTTGAGCGTCTCGATGCGGCGAATGTCCAGGCGCTGGGAGGCGTAGAACTTCAGCGCGCGACCGCCCGGCTGGGTCTCCGGCGAGCCGAACATCACGCCGACCTTTTCGCGAATCTGGTTGGTGAGAATGCACAGCGTCTGCGTGCGGTTCAGGTTGCCGGCCAGCTTGCGCATCGCCTGGGACATCATGCGCGCCTGTGCGCCGACCGTCTGATCGCCCATCTGGCCCTCGAGCTCCACGCGCGGCGTGAGCGCCGCGACCGAGTCGATCGCGACGACGTCGACGGCTCCGGAGCGGACGAGCATGTCCGCGATCTCCAGCGCCTGCTCGCCGTAGTCGGGCTGGGAGACGAGCAGCTCGTCGATGTCGACGCCGATCTCCTTGGCATATAGCGGGTCCATCGCGTGCTCGGCGTCGATGAACGCGCACACCCCACCGAGCTTCTGCGCCTCGGCGAGCACGTGGTAGATCATCGTCGTCTTGCCCGAGGACTCCGGGCCGAACACCTCCACGATGCGCCCGCGCGGGACGCCGCCGATGCCCAGTGCGAGGTCGAGTGACAGCGCGCCCGTGGGAATCGCATCGCAGCGCACCTGCGCGCCCTCGTCGCCCATGCGCATGACCGTGCCCTTGCCGAACTCGCGCTCGATCTGCGTGAGCGCGCCCTGAAGCGCGGCGTCGCGCGCCTTGGCTGCCTTCTCCTGGTCGGTCACGGACATGGCCTTGCTCCTCCGATTGGGGACGAGCCGAGCAATCTAGACCGCGGCGCGGACGGAACAGCTGTTCGTATGAGGCCGACGTCGGGCGGGCGCCTGCGCCTCGCTTTGGGCCCCTTTCCGTCCAGGGCTTGCGCTGCGCGCTCAGTTGCAGAAGCAGGGGGACCGACGGTGAGATTGAACCTGTCCCTCGAGCGCCGAACCCCCTCTCGAGCACCAAGACACCGTGACCGCCAACCGCGCCTTGCCGCAAGCGACCGCTCTGCTCACCGTCGCCCTGCTCGCCGCGATGCTGCTCGCGCAGCTGTTCTCCCCGTCGTCCTCATCTGCACGCGAGTCGGCCGCCGCATGGCGTCTCGCGTGCGGTCCGCCCCGGCGAGGGAGTGCGCGCGTGCGCGCAACGCCGCCGCCAGTCGCGCACGCGGGCCAGGCGCGAGAGCCGAGGCAAGCACGGCGCGACGAACGGCAAGCACAAGACCATCGCACGGCAGCGCCGGGAAAGCCCCGGCGCAGGCCCAACTGCAGCCTGCCACGTGCGAAGACGCGAGCACGCCGGTCCGCGAAGCCGACGGCTCCTATGCCTGCGCCGACGGCTCGGAACCCGCTTGCACGGACGGCGCCGAACCGGTCGCCGCCGGCAACGGCTCGGACCCGGTCTGCCCAGCGACCGCGGCCGAAGTGGGCGGCGTGGAATGCGAAGACGGCAGCGTTCAGGGCGGCGCGACCGGTAGCTCCGGTTGCGACGAAGGCTCGCAGCCGGAATGCGAAGATGGCTCGCAACCGACGCTCTCCGAAGACGGCTGGACGCTGGAGTGCCCGTTGTCGGCCGAAGCGGGCACCGTCCGTCGTGGCCGACCGGCGAAGAACCTGAAGAAGCGCTCAGCTCGCTGCTCGCCAGCAGCTCGTAGCTGGCGCCGGCGGGCGACAGCCAGGAGCGGTACAGGGCGATCTCGCGCGCCGCGAACGACAGCGTCGGCGTCGGCGGCAGCGTCGCCTGCAACGCGACCGGGCGACGAGCACGCGAACGCTGGCGTCCGAGGCGGGCGACCGTGACGTGCCCGCGGAAGCGGCGGCGCTCGGGCTGCCAGGCGATCGCCTGGCACAGCTGCCGCTGCACGGTTGCGTGCAGCCGAGCGAGCTCGCCGTACCGGTCATGCACCTCCAGCGCGAGCGCGTGCGGACGTCGCGGCGGCAGCCACACGGGTGCGCCGACGAACAGCTCGCCACGCTCGGCCTCGCACCGGCTCAGCGCCTCGGCGACGTCTTCGATCTCCTCCACCGGGCGGTTGCCGAGGAAGCACAGCGTCACGTGCATCGCCTCCACAGGCAGCAGGCGCGCGGCTCGGGCGCCGGGCAACGCGCCGGGGGCGCCGACGCCGCCGAGCGCCGCGCGAGCCCAGGCGAGCAACCGCTCGCGCACGCCGGGCGGCGGGTCGATCGCCACGAACAAGCGTGCGCGGGCGGCGCGAGACATCGTCGACGGATGCTAACGCTGCGCGCCGGCGCCGAGCAGCGCTTTGCGAAGCATGTGCATCGCTACGGTGGCCGCCCGCTCGCGCACGTCGGCGCGGCCGCCGGGCAGGTTGATCGAGCGCGTCGTGCTGCGGGCCCGGTCCGGCGACGGTCAGCCACACGAGCCCCACGGGCTTCTGCTCGGTGCCGCCGCCCGGACCGGCAATCCCCGTCACGCCAACGCCGATCTCCGCGCCGAGCCGCTCGCGAGCGCCCTGCGCGAGCGCCTCGGCGACCTCGGCCGAGACGGCACCGTAGCGCTCGATCAGCTCCGCTGCGACGCCCGCCAGGCCGATCTTGATGTCGTTCGGCATAGGCGACGATCCCGCCCTTGACGTACACGGAGGACCCCGCCCGATCGGTCAGTCGCGCCACCAGCAGGCCACCCGTGCACGACTCGGCGGTCGCAATCGTGTGGCCCGCCAGCAGCTCGGCAACTTGATCGTCGACCGTGCTGCCGTCACGTGAGAACAGCGTGTCGGCGTGGCGCTCGTGAGACCAGCCGCTCGAACGCGTCATAGGCAGCCTGCCCGTCGGGCTCGTAGCGCGTGACGACCTCGATCTCGCCGCGTTTCAGGCAGGTGGTGACCTCCAGCCGGTCGAGGTCGACGCCCTCGCGCTCGGCCACACGCAGGGTCTCCGCGATCTCCGACTCGGGCATCCCGAACAGGCGCAGCGTCTGCTGGCGGTAGCGCGTCGCGCCTGCGATCGCCGCCTGCAGCGCGTCGCTGTCGAGCGCCTGCGCCCACATCGGCTGCAGCTCGCGTGGCGGACCCGGCAGCACGACGATCGTCGGGCCGGCGCCCGCTCGCAGCGGCGGCACGACCAGCCCCGGCGCCGTACCCACCGGGTCGAGCACGCTCGCGCCGGCCGGGATCGTCGCCTGCTTGCGCGTGCCCGCCTCGATCGCCGCGACGTCGAGGTTGGGCCAGCGCGCCATCAGCGGGCGCACGATCTCGGCGATGCGCTGCTCGAGCCGCTCGTCGAGCACCAGCTCGCGGCCCTGGAACTCGCCGACGACCGCGGCGGTGAGGTCGTCCGCCGTGGGCCCCAGGCCACCGCTCGTCAGCACGAGGTCGAGGCCCTGTGCGGCCATGAAGCCGAGTGCCGCGCGCATGTCATCGGGCCGGTCGCCGACGATCATCACGTGGGCCAGGTCGACGCCGAGCTCGCGCAACCGGTCCGACAGCCACGGGCCGTTGCGGTCGCTGACGCGCCCGTCAGCACCTCCGTGCCCGTGACGACAATTCCGGCGCGTGTGCTCACGTGCAGGTCGGCAGGCTGCCGATGCTCAGCCGATGGCGACCGCTCGCCCTCGTTATCGAGTACCCAATCGCTTGGCTGGAAGCGGGCACCGTGCGCGCGATGCCGTCCACGTACATCGTGACCGAGCTGTTGCCGAGCGTGATTTCGAAGCGCCGCGAGTGATACGTCGGAGTTTTCGCACCGGGTTGCAGTTCACGTCCGGGGATCACCTTGCGTCCGCCCTCGCCGATCAGGCACACGTACACCGGCGCGCTCGGGCGCAGCGAAAGCGCGACGAGGTCGCTACGCGGGGCGGCCGCGGTCGTGCCCAAGCGATGCTTGTGCGCGGGCGCCGTCGTGCCGCGCTTCGCGCTCGAGGCCGTGTGCCCGGAGCCCGATTTGGAGCCGCCTCCCCCGCCGCTGACCAGGCCGTACACGAGCAGCCCGATCACAACCACGATCACGCCGACCGCCGCGATGTAGGCGCGCGAGGGGCCGCCGGGAGTGCGGCCCCCGCCGGGGCGCGCGCGCTTGCGTTGCGGGCTCGCGACGATCGGCTCCAGCGCCGCCTCGCTCGGCTGCTCGTGATTGAGGCGATACTCCTCGACCAGCGCCTTGCCGTCGAGCCCGAGCGCCTGGGCGTAGGTGCGCAGAAAGCTCTTGACGAAGGTAGGGCCCGGCAACAGGCTCCACTCCTCGTTCTCCAGCGCGCGCAGGTACTTGGCGCGGATCTTCGTCTTGGCCTCGATCTCCGAGACGTCGATGCGCGCGCGCATACGCGCGTCGCGTAGCGTTTCACCGATCTCGGGCATGTCGAGGAAGGCTAGTCGCTCGTGTCCGCGGAGGCTCTCCCAGCGCTCGCCGACGCGAGCCCACCCTGGCCGCTCGGGTGGGCTCGCACTGCTGCTTGTCCTTCCGGCGTGTGCCGCTGCTCCTAGCTGATCATGTCCGAGACGAGGCCTTCTTCGCCGCTGGCTTCGAGTTCCATGCTCACGCGGTGTCAGTCTTCGGGCAGCTTCCTTTGGACGCCGCTTGGTTGACTTTGAACGCTTCGTTCTCGATGCTCAGGTTGAGCGGCTGCTGTGTGCCCACTTCGGGCGTCGGGATCGCGGCGCCTTTGATAGCGGTCTTTGCATACACGCACGTTGGGCCGCTCGAGAAGGTGATCGTGAAGCCGACCTTCGGCGTGCCGCGCAGCGCAACCTTGCCGGTCTTGTGGATCTCGAACGTCCATGGAAAATTGATCGGTTCCACGAACGCGCTGCCGCCGGTCACTTCTGGGCAGGATTCTCCGAATTCGAACCCGCCTTCGGTCAGCGACACCCGGTCGATCCCCGTTTCGTTGCTCACGACGGTGCCCGAGAAGCCGTTGTGATCGCTTTGGTTCAGGCATTCGATCGTGCCGCCGGCCGTGCGGAACACGACGTACTTGCTCCCGTGTTCTTCCTGTGTGGCCTGGAAGAATTCGCCCGGCGCGAGCGCCGTATGTCCGCTGCCCTGGCTGAGGATCAGCGCGGCCGGCGCCGCCGACGCGGTAGCGACCAGGCTCAGGCCCGCCACCAACATCGAAACGGCTGCGACTCCGAGCATCCTGATTGTTGTTCGCATGCTCCTTGCCTCCTAGTGAGTTGTCCTCGTTCCAAATTGAGGACCGTTGACGCTAGAGGCCGCGCTGGGGGGCGTCAGCCCGGGAGGCTCTTGTTAACTGCTTCGTCACCTTTCGTAACCGCTTTGTCACACCTGTTCACAGGAAATGACCAAGCTGGTACTGGCCGGCGCGGGCGGCGGTCTCTGCGAGGTTCGCGAGCACGCGCGGAAGGTCGGCCTCGGTGATCAGCACCTGCCGCGGCTTGGAGCCCTCGTACCCGGAGATCACACCGCGTCGCTCGAGCATGTCGATCACGCGACCGGCGCGCGTGTAGCCGAGTCGCAGCCGCCGCTGCAGCATCGACGTCGAGGCGGTCTGCATTTCCGCCACCAGGCGAATAGCGTCGCCCAGCATCGGGTCCTCGTCGGGGTCGAGCTCGTCGCTCGAGGACTCCGCGAGCTCGGGCTCGACCTGCTCCAGCAACTCCTCGCGCAGCTCCGGCTCGCCCTGGCGCCGCCACAGCTCTGTCAGTTTGGCGATCTGACGCTCGTCGATGTACGCGCCCTGGATGCGTTGCAGGCGCGAGCTGCCGACCGGGCTGAACAGCATGTCGCCGGCTCCGAGCAGCGACTCTGCGCCGTTCTGGTCGAGGATCACGCGCGAATCGGTCTGCGAGGAGACCGCGAAGGCGATCCGCGAGGGGACGTTCGCCTTGATCATCCCGGTGATCACGTCGACGCGCGGGCTCTGCGTCGCGAGCACCAGATGGATGCCGACGGCGCGCGCCTTCTGCGCCAGGCGGATGATCGAGTCCTCGACGTCGGCCGGCGCCACCATCATCAGGTCGGCGAGCTCGTCGATCACGCACAGGATGTAGGGCAGCGGCGCTTCGTCGCGCTTGGCGCGCGCCTTGTTCAGCTCGACCAGGCCGCGCGTGCGCGCGAGCGACATGATCCCGTAGCGCTGCTCCATCTCCTTGACGAGGTTCTGCAGCGCGTTCGCGGCCATGCGCGGGCTCGTGATCACGGGCGTGAGCAGGTGCGGGATCGACTCGTAGTGGTTCAGCTCGACCTGCTTGGGGTCGACCAGCACCAGGCGTACCTGGTGTGGGCTCGCGCGCAGCAGCACGCTCGACAGCATCGCGTTGATCGCCCCCGACTTGCCGGCGCCCGTCGTGCCGGCGACGAGCAGATGCGGCATCTTCGCGAGGTCCGCGCCGATCGCCTTGCCGGCCACGTCCTTGCCGAGCCACACCGTCAGTGGCGACCAGTCCTTGGGCGGCTCCTGGAACACGTCGCCGAGGCGCACGATGCGACGGTGCGCGTTCGGCACCTCCACCCCGACCGCCTGCTTGCCAGGGATCGGCGCCAGGATGCGAATGTCGGTCGCCGCCAGCGCGTATGCGAGGTCGTCCTTCAGCTGTGCGACCTTGGCGACCTTCGTGCCCGGCGCCAAGCGCAGCTCGTAGCGTGTGATGTGCGGCCCCGCCACCGTCCCGATCACCTTCGCGTCCACGCCGAAGTGCCCGAGCGCCTCGACCAGGCTCGTGGCGATCTGCGCCTGTCCGGCGGTGTCCGGGCGCGCCTGCTCTCCGGTCGAGCGCGTCAACAGCTTGCTCGCGTCGGGCAGGTTCCACACGAAGCCGGGGTCCTCGGTGACCGCGTCGCGCAGCCTGCCCTGCGGGGTCAACTCGCCGGGATCGGCACGCGCGACGCCTGAGATGTCCTCGTCGAGGTCGGAGTCCGGGGCCGAGCTCGAGACGGCCGACTGTGGCGTCGGCGGCGCCGCTGAGGGCTCGCGCTCGTCGATGGCGTCCGGGCGCTCCTGCGCCGGGCCCTCCACGTGGGTCGCCCGCACGATCAGTTCTGCGGTGTCCGGCTCGGGCGGCTGCAGGTCGAGCGGCTCGAGCGGCTGCGCGTCTGGCGGCGCCGCGCCCTCGTCGCCGTGGTGGGCGCCGAGCGAGCGCATCATGCGCGTCGTTTCCAACACGCCGCTGCCCGTCGCGCGCAGCGTGCCGCCGAGCGAGGCGCCGGTCACGAGCGTCGCGCCGACGAACAGCAGGAACA
>CAWJVB010000014.1:0-10241 GCA_963846205.1 uncultured Solirubrobacteraceae bacterium
TGGCGGCGCTGGGAGAGCCTGCAGCCACGAGCGACTAGCCTTCCATCGAGATGCCCGAGATCGGTGAAACGCTACGCGACGCGCGTATGCGCGCCCGCATCGACGTCTCGGAGATCGAGGCCAAGACGAAGATCCGCGCCAAGTACCTGCGCGCGCTGGAGAACGAGGAGTGGAGCCTGTTGCCGGGCCCTACCTTCGTCAAGAGCTTCCTGCGCACCTACGCCCAGGCGCTCGGACTCGACGGCAAGGCGCTGGTCGAGGAGTATCGCCTCAACCACGAGCAGCCGAGCGAGGCGGCGCTGGAGCCGATCGTCGCGAGCCCGCAACGCAAGCGCGCGCGCCCCGGCGGGGGCCGCACTCCCGGCGGCGCCTCGCGCGCCTACATCACGGCGGTCGGCGTGATCGTGGTTGTGATCGGGCTGCTCGTGTACGGCCTGGTCAGCGGCGGGGGAGGCGGCTCCAAATCGGGCTCCGGGCACACGGCCTCGAGCGCGAAGCGCGGCACGACGGCGCCCGCGCACAAGCATCGCTTGGGCACGACCCGGCCGCCCCGCGTAGCGACCTCGTCGCGCTTTCGCTGCGCCCGAGCGCGCCGGTGTACGTGTGCCTGATCGGCGAGGGCGGACGCAAGGTGATCCCCGGACGTGAACTGCAACCCGGTGCGAAAACTCCGACGTATCACTCGCGGCGCTTCGAAATCACGCTCGGCAACAGCTCGGTCACGATGTACGTGGACGGCATCGCGCGCACGGTGCCCGCTTCCAGCCAAGCGATTGGGTACTCGATAACGAGGGCGAGCGGTCGCCATCGGCTGAGCATCGGCAGCCTGCCGACCTGCACGTGAGCACACGCGCCGGAATTGTCGTCACGGGCACGGAGGTGCTGACGGGGCGCGTCAGCGACCGCAACGGGCCGTGGCTGTCGGACCGGTTGCGCGAGCTCGGCGTCGACCTGGCCCACGTGATGATCGTCGGCGACCGGCCCGATGACATGCGCGCGGCACTCGGCTTCATGGCCGCACAGGGCCTCGACCTCGTGCTGACGAGCGGTGGCCTGGGGCCCACGGCGGACGACCTCACCGCCGCGGTCGTCGGCGAGTTCCAGGGCCGCGAGCTGGTGCTCGACGAGCGGCTAGAGCAGCGCATCGCCGAGATCGTGCGCCCGCTGATGGCGCGCTGGCCCAACCTCGACGTCGCGGCGATCGAGGCGGGCACGCGCAAGCAGGCGACGATCCCGGCCGGCGCGAGCGTGCTCGACCCGGTGGGTACGGCGCCGGGGCTGGTCGTGCCGCCGCTGCGAGCGGGCGCCGGCCCGACGATCGTCGTACTGCCAGGTCCGCCACGCGAGCTGCAGCCGATGTGGGCGCAGGCGCGCGACAGCGACGCGCTCCAGGCCGCGATCGCAGGCGCGACGCGCTACCGCCAGCAGACGCTGCGCCTGTTCGCGATGCCCGAGTCGGAGATCGCGGAGACCCTGCGTGTGGCCGAGCGCAAGGGCATCGACCTCGACCTGCTGGAGGTCACCACCTGCCTGAAACGCGGCGAGATCGAGGTCGTCACGCGCTACGAGCCCGACGGGCAGAATGCCTACGACGCGCTTGAGCAGCTCGTCTCCGAGCGCCACGCCGACACGCTGTTCTCACGTGACGGCAGCACGGTCGACGATCAGGTTGCCGAGCTGCTGGCGGGCCACACGATCGCGACCGCCGAGTCGTGCACGGGTGGCCTACTGGTGGCGCGACTGACCGATCGGGCGGGATCCTCGGCGTACGTCAAGGGCGGGATCGTCGCGTATGCCGACGACGTCAAGATCTCCCAGGTGGGCGTCGCAGCGGAGCTGATCGGGCGCTACGGCGCCGTCTCGGCCGAGGTCGCCGAGGCGCTCGCGCAGGGCGCATGCGAGCGGCTCGGCGCGGAGATCGGCGTCGGCGTGACGGGGATTGCCGGGCCGGGCGGCGGCACCGAGGAGAAGCCCGTGGGGCTCGTGTGGCTGACGGTGGCCGGACCGGGCCCGGACAGCACTACGCGCTCGATCAACCTGCCCGGCAGCCGCGCCGACGTGCGCGAGCGGGCGGCGACCGTCGCGATGCACATGCTTCGCAAAGCGCTGCTCGGGGCCCGCGCGCAGCGTTAGCATCCGCAGACGATGTCACGCGGCGCCCGCGCACGCTTGTTCGTGGCGATCGACCCGCCGCCCGGCGTGCGCGAGCGGTTGCTCGCCTGGGCTCGCGCGGCGCTCGGCGACGTCGGCGCCCCGGCTCGTCGCCCGGCGCCCGTGCCGCGCGCCTGCTGCCTGCGGAGGCGATGCACGTGACGCTGTGCTTCCTCGGCAACCGCCCGGTGGAGGAGATCGAGGACGTCGCCGAGGCGCTGAGCCGCTGCGACGCCGAGCGTGGCGAGTTGTTCGTCGGCGCGCCCGTGTGGCTGCCGCCGCGACGCCCGCACGCGCTCGCGCTGGAGGTGCACGACCGGCATGGCGAGCTGGCTCGGCTGCACGCGACCGTCCAGCAGCAGCTGTGCGACGCGATCGCCTGGCAGCCCGAGCGCCGCCGCTTCCGCGGGCACGTGACGGTCGCCCGTGTCGGACGCCAGCGCTCGCGTGCTCGTCGCCCGTTCGCCTTGCAGGCGACGCTGCCGCCGACGCCGCCGCTGTCGTTCGCGGCGCGCGAGATCGCCCTGTACCGCTCCTGGCTAGCGCCCGCAGGCGCCAGCTACGAGCTGCTGGCGAGCAGCGAGCTGAGCGCTTCTTCGGGTTCTTCGCCGGTCGGCCACGACGAGACGGTGACGCCAGCTTCGGCCGGCATCGGGCACTCCAGCGTCCAGCCGTCTTCGGAGAGCGTCGGCTGCGAGCCATCTTCGCATTCCGGCTGCGAGTCTGCTTCGCAACCGGAGCTACCGGTCGCGCCACCCTGAACGCTGCCGTCTTCGCATTCCACGCCGCCGACTTCGGCCGCGGTCGCGGGGCAGACCGGGCCGAGCCGTTGCCGGCGATGACCGGTTCGGCGCCGTCCGTGCAAGCGGGTTCCGAGCCGTCGGCGCAGGCATAGGAGCCGTCGGCTTCGCGGACCGGGGTGCTCGCGTCTTCGCACGTGGCAGGCGACAGCTGAGCCTGCGCCGGCGCTTTCCGGCACTGCCGTGCGTGGTCTTGTGCTTGCCGTTCGTCGCGCCGCGCTTGCCGCGGCTCTCGCGTTTGGTTCGCGAGCGGGCCTGGTGGCGGCGCTGCGCGCACGCGCGCACCCCCTCGCCGGGGCGCGTCGCACGCGACGCGCACGCGGGCGGCCGACGCGTGCGGACGAGGACGCCGGGGAGAACATTTGCGCGAGCAGCATCGCGGCGAGCAGGGCGACGGCGAGGAGAGCGGTCGCTTGCGGCAGGGCGCGGTTGGCGGTCACGGTGTCTTGGTGCTCGAGAGGGGTTTGGTGCTCGAGGGAAGGTTCAATCTCACCGTCGGTCCCCCTGCTTCTGCAACTGAGCGCGCAGCGCAAGCCCTGGACGGAAAGGGGCCCAAAGCGAGGCGCAGGCGCCCGCCCGAGTCCTGCCCGCGCCGGCCTCATACGAACAGCTGTTCCGTCCGCACCGCGGTCTAGATTGCTCGGCTCGTCCCCAATCGGAGGAGCAAGGCCATGTCCGTGACCGACCAGGAGAAGGCAGCCAAGGCGCGCGACGCCGCGCTTCAGGGCGCGCTCACGCAGATCGAGCGCGAGTTCGGCAAGGGCACGGTCATGCGCATGGGCGACGAGGGCGCGCAGGTGCGCTGCGATGCGATTCCCACGGGTGCGCTGTCACTCGACCTCGCGTTGGGCATCGGCGGCGTCCCGCGCGGGCGCATCGTGGAGGTGTTCGGCCCGGAGTCCTCGGGCAAGACGACGATGATCTACCACGTGCTCGCCGAGGCGCAGAAGCTCGGTGGGGTGTGCGCGTTCATCGACGCCGAGCACGCGATGGACCCGCTCTATGCCAAGGAGATCGGCGTCGACATCGACGAGCTGCTCGTCTCCCAGCCCGACTACGGCGAGCAGGCGCTGGAGATCGCGGACATGCTCGTCCGCTCGGGAGCAGTCGACGTGGTGGCGATCGACTCGGTCGCGGCGCTCACGCCGCGCGTGGAGCTCGAGGGCCAGATGGGCGATCAGACGGTCGGCGCACAGGCACGCATGATGTCCCAGGCGATGCGCAAGCTGGCCGGCAACCTGAACCGCACGCAGACGCTGTGCATTCTCACGAACCAGATTCGCGAAAAGGTCGGCGTGATGTTCGGCTCGCCGGAGACCCAGCCGGGCGGTCGCGCGCTGAAGTTCTATGCCTCCCAGCGCCTGGACATCCGCCGCATCGAGACGCTCAAGGACGGAACCGAGGCGGTCGGCAACCGCGTGCGCGTGAAGGTGGTCAAGAACAAGGTCGCCGCCCCCTTCCGCCAGGCGGAGTTCGACATCGAGTACGGCAAGGGCATCTCGACTTCGGGCTGCTTGATCGACCTCGGCCTCGAGCACGGCATCGTCTCCAAGTCGGGCTCGTTCTTCTCATATGGCAACGACCGTCTGGGTCAGGGGCGCGGCAACGCGAAGGCGCACCTCGACGAGAACCCCGCGGTGGCGAAGGAGATCGAGGAGAAGGTCTACGAGGCGCTGGGCGTCGGCCGCGATCTGGTCACACCGATCGACCGCGACAAGGACGCCGCCGCGCCGATCGCCAGCGAACCGGCAGTCGCCGCTGTTGCCTGACGCGCCGGGCTAGTGCGTGGCGCGTGTAGCGCTCCACGTCACGACGTGGTAGCCAATAGGCAGGGAGGTGCCAACTCGGCGCGCCGGTTTCCCTTCCCTGCGTCACGGGCCGCGCGGCGGCGACCCGGTGTGCTAGCTCCCGCGGCGCGCTCCTCTTGCGGCGCGTCGCGGGGGCCGGCGTTGAATGCCTAGCTAGTGAAGCGACCGGTCAGGTACGGCCGAAGGCCGTACCGGGTTACACCAACGAACCTCAGATATGCTCATAGAGGGGAGAGAACCCGGAGCCCAACGTCATGGTGACGTCGATTGTGTTCGGACAGCCTTTGTATTGCTTACGGTATATGCGTTTTAGCGGCTGATCTATGAAATGGATGGCGAGAGGCGCACCGCTTGGTTCGCTGGCCGTGATGGGTGTGGCGTTGTTGGTGCCGTCGAATTTGCCGGTATCGAAGTAGCACGTCACGGCACTTGGGTTGAACAGGCCCCCCAGCGAGATCTCGAATACAAGTTTCGAGTATTGCCTTGGTCGCAGGGTCGTAATGCCATTTTCGTCGACCTTCAGCGCCAAGGTACCGCCTGCCCCGACATCGGCCAGAACGAACGGGGTTGCACCGTTGACCGTACAGAAACCTTCTCCGTACTCGCCTTGGGCTCGGAACTGGAGTAGTGGCCCAGTAAGCCTCAGTTCGTCGATCAGCTGCTGGTTTTTTGCGACGAAACCCGTGTAGCCGGCGTCGTCGCAGAAGACGTTGTAGCTGCCCAAGTCAAAGTTGGCGTCGACGGTCTTTATGGCAATCGGTTCACCAACTACAAGCGCCTCGTTGCCGTTCGTCAACGTGAGCACGGCTGATGCTGTTCCGGCCGTCGTCGCTACCATTCCGAGTGCTGCGACACCTGCTACGCCCATGATTCGAATGCGTCGCATTCTGCCATCTCCTGGATAGATATCCGTGAGACAAGGCTAAATCGCGTGCTATCGAGCGTGTGTGAGACTTCGCACAACGCCTGTATCGGCTCTATGGCCCCGGCCATGCCTCCAGCGGCTATGGGCTCGGCCGGGGTCGGACATTGGCTACTCCACCAGCCCGACGGCTTTGAGGGCATCGACCCGCGTGTAGAAGAATTCGAGCTGCGAAATCTGCTCGCCGTCGAAGCCAATCCCGATGAATGTGGGCATGCTCGTGGAAGCGCCGCTGTCCTTGCCAATCCCGTGCTGCGTGCCGCTGGCGAGAAACGCCGTCGGCGAGCACTGCTCCAGATCGTGCAACTCAACCCACCAGCGGTCCCAGCTCGCAAGGAAGTCGCGATTGAATCGATTCATCGCGCTGCGTCCGTCCGCTCGCACCTGGCCCTCTGGCTGCGCGGCGCTATAGCGGATGTTCTCGGTAAGCAGCTCGGTCCCGGCCGTCATGTCGCCGCGCGCCCACCCGCCGAGCATGGCTCGGAGGGCTTGCTCGCGAGAGCGACCCTCCGCACCGTGCGTGTCTCCCTGCGACACCGTCTACTCCGCCAGGCCGAGGTCGGCGAGTGCGTGCGCGCGCTCAAAGTAGATTACGAGCCTGGTCACCTTGCCGTTGTGAATCTCGAACAGGTCGGCCCCCTTTGCTGATATCTGGCCGATCTCCATGCCGCTCGTCTTGCCACGGCCGCTGTAACTGTGGAATTTGAGGACGCGTCCGTCGTCAAGTTCGCGGAACTCCTCAGCCACGGTGCAGTAGTCGTCGTAGGCGCCAAGCACCTCGCGGAAGCCTTCGATCAGGCCGCTGAGTCCTGTCCAGTTACCCGCCAGGGGACCATCGCCGACTACGAACTCGATCTCAGGGTCCACCCAGTCAACCGAACTCCAGTCCCCGTGGGCGAAGGGCTCGCAGATCGAGCGTACAAAGTCCAGGTTGTCCGACATCGCCTAGGCTTGCTCCTCGACGAGGCGTTCGGCGGCAGCACGGGCCTCGCCGATACCGTTGTAGTTCGTCATGCGCATGATCTTGCCGTCCTCCGGTTCTGCGGCTCCACCAGGTCGGGGGTTGTGGTCCCCTCAGACATCGTCCGGCCAGTATCCAACACAGGCGGTCGAAGTAGGACGGCGCGACGAGGACTACGATCCTTTGTCGAGCGGGCGCTGACTATGCATAAGAGCTACTACGTCACAACCTTCGGCTGCCAGATGAACGAGCACGACTCGGAGCGGATGAAGGGCATGCTCGAGTCGCTCGGCTACGCAGAGGCGAGTGAGCGCGCCGAAGCAGACCTGATCCTGTTCAACACGTGCTCGATTCGAGAGTCGGCGGACAGCCGCTTCATCGCCCATCTGGGCGAAGCGAAGAGGCTCAAGCGCGAGCGACCCGAGCGGATTGTGGGCGTTGGCGGATGCTGGGCGCAGTCGGTCAAGGAGGAGGTCTTCGAGCGCTTCCCGTTCGTCGACGTGGCGTTCGGCCCGGGACAGGTGCACAAGCTGGCGGAGTTCCTGACGAGCGAGTCCCTGACGGCGCAGGGCTACTTCGAGTTCGAGGGCTTCACCGGCCACCTGCCTGCGCATCGCGCTCGCCCGTTCCAGGGGTGGATGCAGATCAGCGTCGGCTGCAACTGCGCCTGCTCGTACTGCATAGTCCCGTCGACCCGCGGCCGCGAGGTCAGCCGCCCGTTCGAGGAGCTGGTCGCCGAGGCGCAGGCGATGGCGGCGGACGGCGTGCGTGAGATCACGCTGCTCGGGCAGAACGTGAACTCCTACGGACGCGACCTGCCGGCGCACGGCTCGCAGGCCGGCCCCGCGTCCGGCCATGCGCAACCGGCGCGCCCGACGTTCGCCGATCTGCTCGCGGCGATCGATGCGGTCGACGGGATCGAGCGGATTCGCTACACGAGCCCCCACCCGAAGGACATGCGCGAGGACGTGATTCGCGCGCACGCCGAGTTGGCGAGCGTGTGCGAGCACATCCACCTCCCCCTGCAATCGGGCTCGTCGCGCATCCTTAAGGCGATGCGCCGCACCTACGATCGTCGTCGCTACCTGGAGCGAGTGGCGATGATCCGCGAGCACGTGCCCGATGTCGCGCTCACAACCGACATCATCGTCGGCTTCCCGGGCGAGACCGAGGAGGACTTCGCACAGACGCTGGAGGTGGCCGAGGAGGTGCGCTACGACGCGGCGTTTACGTTCATGTTCTCGCCGCGTCGCGGAACCGAGGCGGCGACGCTCGACGACGGCGTCGTGCCTCATCCGGTCAAGGTCGAGCGCATGGAGCGCCTGCTCGAGGTGATCCAGCGCGGCGCGCGGCAGCGTGCGCAGCGGTTCGTCGGGAGAACGCTCCAGGTCCTGGTCGAAGGAAGCTCGCGTACCGACGGCGAGCGGCTGCGCGGGCGCACGCGCCACAACAAAGTCGTCAACTTCGCGGGTCTGGCGACCGCTGGCGAGATGGCACACGTGCGAATCGACTCGGCGACGAGCCAGACCCTGGCGGGCGAGGAGTCGCTGCTCGCGCGCGTCGGCGCCTGAGGGCGCCGAGCGAACCCGCTAGGCGACGATCGACAAATCGCTCGGCGACGAGCGCGGGCGGCGCTAGGCGAACACCGGCACGCCGGCGGGCTCAGGCACTGTGCGCTGTTCGCCGGCCAGGCACACCTGGTCGCGTCCGTTGCGCTTGGCGCGGTACAGCGCGGCATCGGCCATCTGGAAGACCTCGCCGTAGTCGAATCGGTCGCCGCTTCGCGACGCGCCGACGCCGAAGCTCATGGTGACGGCCACCCCGCGGCCGCCGTCGCTGCTGGCGACGCTCTCGCGCAACCGCTCGGCGAGCTCGCCCGAGCGCTCGAGGTCGGATCCTGGAAGCAGGATCAGGAACTCCTCGCCGCCAAGCCGGTAGGCGAGATCGAAGGCGCGCAGCTGCTTGCGCAGCTCATATGCGACCTCCTTCAGCACGACGTCGCCCACTGAGTGCCCGCGCGTGTCGTTGATCTTCTTGAAGTGGTCGAGGTCCCCGATGATGATCCCCACAGAGTCGCCGGTGACCTCCGACTGCTGCGCGAGCTCCGCGACGCGCGTGCTGAGCGCCTTGCGGTTGAGCATGCCGGTCAGCTGATCGATCACTGCGTCGCTGCGGTGCTGGATGTCCGATCGCATCAGGGGCGTGGAGAGCACCGCCACGCACAAAAGCAGGGCGACGGGGGCGATCACGAGGACCGGGTCGTGCAGTACCTGGTGCGTGTTGACGCCGAACGCGACGGCGAGCAGGATCAGGATGTTGATGAGGACGCCGACGACCACCCCACGCATCGGGAAGCGCGAGCTGAGCGTGATCACGGGGATCGCCAGCCAGGAGAGTGTCGGCTGATCGGGGCCTCCGCTCAGCGCCACGGCGCCACCGATCACCAGGCCACTGCCGATCCACGCTGCGAACATCAGCAGCTCGGGACGCGCGACACGCGGCATCAGCAAGTCGGCGGCGCCGAAGCAGAGGGCCGCCGGGATCAAGAACAGCGCCGGCCACCATCCGAGCCACGGCCCCGCCGCGACCAGCGCGATCGCCAGAATCCCGAGCGCGCGCTGCCTGACTGGCCGGACGCGCTCCTCCATGTCGAGCACGCGTTCACGTTCGAAGTCATCGCGGCACAGCCACGAGCTGGAGCTTGGCGGCGCTTTCCCGAAATGCGCGCGAGCACTCGTCATCAGACGAATGTTCGACTGCGACGGTGCGCACGATTACCGACCTCTGGACGCTTGGACAAACGTTGGCGGGGCGTCCAGACGAGCTCGGCGGGGCGTCCAGGCGAGCTCAGCCGGGTGTCCACGCGAGCTTCATCGGGGCGCCGGTGAACGTTCGTGGAGTCGTCCACCGGCGCCAGCCGAGAGCACGGCGGGCCGACCCGCGCGTGGCCTAACGAGCGCGCGGCGCCCGAGTCACCGACGTACCCGTCCTGGCGTCGCCAGGCCTGTTGTCGGTAACGCTCGTGGAAGCGGGCGCACCCGGCTCGGCCGCGTCCCCGTCATCGGGTACGGCGCCCGCCACCATCGTCGCTCCCAGCAGTCTCGAAAGTGTCATTTTTGCGATCTCCTTAGGTCGTAGGCTTGCTTGCCTGCACATGCTCGAGCGGGTAGCTAACGGCGCTGCGAGCGGGGCCTAAGAGGCCCGGCAGGCGGGCGTAGGGGCCGTGTAAGAGGCCGCGAGAGCCCCACGCGGCGAGCACCGAACAGCGAGTCGGCGATCTACCGCGCCGGCGTGCGGCAGCGCCTGTGGGGCGCGCTGCGAGCGCGCCGACGTCCGGCCGATCGCTATGCGAACATATGTTCGTGCGATGGGACAATCTAAGCGTCGAGGGCGACGAGCAGCGGCGGCTGCCCGGCTACCGCGACGAGGCGATCGTCCGGCGATTCGACGCTCCCGAGGCGCTGCAGACGCGCTTCTACGAGGTACGCGCGCGTTCCGTGCTCAATCGCGTGCCTGAGCGCTCGCAGATGCCGTTCCGCTGGTCGATCAACCCGTACAGGGGTTGCAGTCATGCGTGTGTTTTTTGCTTCGCTCGCCCC
>CAWJVB010000015.1:0-10209 GCA_963846205.1 uncultured Solirubrobacteraceae bacterium
CGCCCCGGCACGGCGAACTTCGCCAGCGCGTCGACGCCGCCGTTGCGGTGGATTGCGTCGGCCGCAGCGTCGAAGCTCGCGACCCGCATCGAGATGACCGCCGCGTTCGTTCCGCTTCGCTCGGGCGGAGCGGCGGCCGGGCGCTCCAGGATCGCGCCGCCGATCCCACCGCGTGTGTCGATCCGCCAGTACTCGATCGGCATCGCCTCGTCCCTGACGATCTCCCATCCGAAGATCGCGCGATAGAACGCGGCCGCGCGTGCCGGGTCGTCGCCTTGCAGCTCGAAATGGCGTGGGTCATTCATACGGGCATCGCCTGACTACACGGTGCTAGGCAATGCTTGGCTGGCAGTCATCGCGGTTCGCTCCTCGCGTTATGTCGCAGCAGGGGGGCCGAACCACGTTGTCAGCGCCTCAGGGAGTCCGAGCTGGGTGCGCTCTCCGACCCAGGCAACGTATCCGTCGGGCCGAATCAACACGACAGTCGGAGCGGTGACCGCGCCGAGTACCGGTAGCTCCCACACACCGTCATAGCTTGGCGTCGACCAGCTGGACACGGTCAGCCCACGGCGTGATGTCGAAGGCGCCGGGGTCACCGAGGTTGAGCAGCGCCGGCTTGGCGTCGTGCAGCAGCTCGAAGACTCGGAGCGGGCCGTCGGCGCTCACGAGGTCCAGATCGGGCATGCGGCGTCCGAGCAGCGGATGTCCCTCGCCGAGGTCGTAGTGAATGTCGAGCCCGGAGATGATCCCGGCGAGCCGCTTGCGAGGCTCGTCCATGCTCGCCAGCTCCGACACCACCTCGACCAGGGCCTTGGTGCGCTCGTCCGGGCGCTGGAGCACGGACTGAGCCATCGTGTGCTGAAGCGCTCGGGCAGCGACCGGGTGGCGCTCGTCCTGAAACGTATCAAGGAGGCTCTCCGGGGAGGTCCCGTTGACCACCTGGCCCAGCTTCCACCCGAGGTTCACTGCATCCTGCACACCGAGGCTGAGGCCCTGTCCGCCCGCCGGAGAATGCACGTGCGCCGAGTCGCCGGCGAGTAGGACTCGTCCCGCGCGATAGGCCGCTGCCTGACGTGTCATGTCGGTGAACCTGGAGATCCACGTGGGATTGTGGATGCCGAAGTCGGTGCAGTACACGGTGATAAGCGCGTCGCTCAGATCGCGCAGGGTGGGCTCGCTGCTGGGCCCGATCTGCTGCTCGGTCACCATCACCCGCACGGGCCCCCCATCCTTGTACACCACCTCGCCGTCGCGGATCTCGTACTCCAGCCTGCCGAGGGAGTGGATGCCGCTAGGGCATCGCGCCGGATGCCCAAGTCCGGCTCGTCGGTCATCTCGACCTCGGCGATCAGGTTGCTCCTCGTCGCATCCCACCCCGGGAACTCGATGCCGGCCGCTTTGCGGACTACGCTGCGTCCTCCGTCGCACCCGACCAGATACTGCGCCCGCAACGACCGGCCGTCGGACAGCTCGACGTCGACGCCGGTGTCGTCTTGCACGAAGCCCGTCACCTCATATCCGTAATAGATCCGTACCGGCAGCTCAGCGATCCAGGCGGCCATGATCCGCTCGATCTGGTTCTGCCAGATCCCGAGCGAATACGGGTGACGCGTCGGGAAGTCGCTCATGTCCAACACGGACGTGGCCAACATCGCCGCCTGAGCCACCTGACCCTCCGCGAGGAACCGATCAGCGACCCCACGCTGATCCAGCACCTCGATCGTGCGCGAGTGAAAGCCGCCGGCCCGTGAGCCGACGAGCACGTGATTGGGGCGTCGCTCGACGACCGCAACGTCGACCTTCGCCAACGCCAACTCAGCCGCCAGCATCATCCCCGCCGGACCTGCCTCCGGCGATCACCACCGCATGGTCGCTCATACCAGTACCTCCGCGCCGAGTGTCCGCAACTGCACCGCGAGTCCCATCATCGGTTCGACGTCCCCGCGCGACCCATACGTCGACAAAAACACACGCATTTCATGACTCCCCTTTTCCGTAGTTCTGGCCTGCGGCGGGGATTATGCGGCACACCCCGGGGCTTGAATCAAGCCCCCCTGTGCGGTATAAAGTAGGAAGTGGAGGGTGGCGGGTGTCGCTCTTATCTCTAATTCGCGGCGGACAGGTACTCGGGGCGGGACCGGTGTCGTTGGTCAGCGGCGCTCAGCTGCTCCCCGTCGCGGCGCCACCCTCGCGGTCGTGCTCCGTCTGATCGTCGCGAGCCAGGCCGACGCACCGCCGTCATGGAACCTCGTCTGAATTCGGTTCGGCTCGACGGCGGTGACATTCCAGCCGTTGCTGGGACTGAACGCGGCCCTCAACTCTTCCTGACTGATGCGACGCGGGCCGGGGACAGTGTCGGAACCGATGTCGCTGAAGCACAGCACATAGAGGGCTCCATCGCGCTCGGTCACCGACGCGAGACTCGCGACGTAATCCCGCCGCTCATCGTCAGCGAAGGTGTGAAACAAGCCACAGTCGAGCACCGTCTCAAACCTGCGACCCAGTCGCTCCAGCTCGAACGCGTCAGCCACCGCGAACTCAGCCTCGATCCCACGGTCTTCGGCCTTCTCGCGGGCGCTCGCCAGTGCGGTCTCAGCCACGTCAACGCCCACAACCTGCAACCCCAGTGAGGCGATGTGAAGAGCATTCTCGCCGGTCCCGCAGCCAGCATCGAGAACCGTGCCAACGAACGCGTCGGTGGACGCCAGGCGCACGACTGCTGGCTGTGGCTGGCCAATGTCCCAAGGAGGGGGGCCGTCGCGGTATGACGCGTCCCAGAGCCGACCGCTCCGTCGCTCGTGGCTGGTCGGGCGGCGACCGTTGAACGAGTTGTCAGCGAGGGTTCCTGGTCGCTCGGACATGTTCGCCTTTCCGTGCGACTGCTCTCACCACCTCATTGTTGCACGTGGACGGGCGCGCTGAATCGTCACAGCAGTGGCACGGCCACCGAGCGGGGAGTCGATTGGGCTACGAGCGTGGCGCCGTTCAGCCAGCTTGCGCCACGAAGGATCGGAGAGAACATGACGCCGACAAGTCGTCCTGATGGCGAGGCCGCTTCGGCGAGATCACCAGGCGGATTCAAGAGCTGGGGATTGGCGAGGAGAGACCCTCGCTCATATCCGTCAGCTCATCCACGATGCCGACCCCGACATTCAGGAGGAGTGGAAATGGGAGAAGCCAAAATCCCCCGGAACCCCCGTCTGGTCCCATGACGGCGGCGTCTGCACAGGCGAGTCGTACAAGCAGGTCGTGAAGCTCACCTTCTTTCGCGGAGCCTCCCTCAAAGACCCGAAGACAGCTCTTCAACTCCAGCCTGGAGGGGAACACGCGGCGCGCGATCGACCTCCGCGAGGGGGAGAAGATCGACGAAGCTGCCTTCAAGCAACTGATCCGCGCCGCCGTGGCGGCCAACTCCGCAGCGCGCGATCAGCGGGCAGCCAAGAAGAAGTAAGCCCGTCGCGAAGCCCCCGTGCCTACTTTTGCTCGGGGGCGATCAGAACCGGCCGGCCGGCGCCGTTGAGAACGGCATGCGAAACACTGCCAATGAAGGTTGCGGCGATTTTGCCGAGCCCTCTGCGCCCGCAAACGATCAGGCGTGCGTCGAGCTCGTCGGCGATCTCGATGATCCGCCGTCCGGCCCCTTCTGTCGCCTCCTCCACGCGGGCGCTGGCCTCATAGCCATGTGCCTGCGCGCGACTTACTCCCTCCCGCGAGGCGTCTGCGGCCAGACTTTCCTCCTGGCGATCGACTTCACCCTCGTTGCTTACGTAGCTGGCGGCAAAGCCTCCGCCGCGCGCGAGCAGCACCGCTGCAGGCTGCCAGATCGTCAGCACGACTGCTGGGACGGGATGTGCGACGAGCTCGGACGCAGCGACCATCGCGCCGCGCGAGCCCTCCGAGCCGTCGTAGCAGAACAGGACTGGGCCGGGCATGAAATCTCCTATCCGTTCGTGGGGGCACGGTGATCCTAGTTCGCTGCACGCTCACCCCAAGAGCGTGCCGCTGATTCGGCACGAACCGGGTTGCTGAGCGTGCCGACGCCGTCGATCCCGACCTCGACCACGTTCCCGTCACGCAGGAACTTGCCCTGGGGCGCACCGACGCCGGCGGGCGTGCCGGTGGCGATGATGTCGCCCGGAACGAGCGTGATCGTCCGCGACAGCCATGCAACGAGCTCGCCCGGCCCGAAGATCAGGTTCGCAGTGGTTCCCTCCTGAACGATCTCCCCGTCGATGCGCGTGCGGAGTTTGAGGTCGCCGAGGTCGCCGATCTCATCGAGCGTCACGAGCGCCGGCCCGCACGGGGCGAACGTGTCGATCGCCTTGCCGCTGGTCCACAACGGATTCTGCAGCTGCAGGTCGCGTGCGCTGACGTCGTTGAATGGCATCACACCCGCGATGTGCGAGAGCGCATCGTGCGACGCGACGTTTCGGGCCGTGCGACCGATCACGAGCGCGAGCTCCGCCTCATAGTCGACGTACTCGGCGTGCGCAGCCGGCAGGACGATGTCCGCACCGCTGCCGCGCAGCGAGTTCTGGAACTTGGCGAACCACATCGGCGACTGCGGGATGTCTTGCCCGGTCTCTTCGGCGTGATCGCGGTAGTTCAGGCCGATGCAGATGATCTTCTCGGCGTCGGGCACTGGCGCGGGGAGCGAGAACTCGGCGAGCTTCAGCCGCTGCGCCGAGCCCTCGGCGCGATCGGCCAGCGCCCGTAGGCCGTCCCGGTCGAGCGTCGCGAGCAGCTCACGCATGTTGCCAGGCGCGCCCACGCTCTCGGCGAGCACTACCTCGTCACCGAGCAGCACCGCCGCCGCCGGCCCTGTGTCTAGGTTGACGCTGAGGAGCTTCATGGCTGCTCCTGCGTCGGCAGATCTACGGGCGGCTGGGGCGGACTGAGCTCGCCCGCCATCGCGCGCGCAGCGCGCAGAGCCAGATCACGGTCGTGGTAGAGCCTGATGTCGGTCACGCGACCCTCGCGCAGCCTGTACAGCAAAGCCGTCAGGCGATCGACCTCGACGCCGCTACCCCTGCCGCGCCCACGCTCACGCGTGAACACCACGACGACCTGACCGCAGTCGAAGAACTCCTCCGGCTCGCTGACGTAAGACTCCCAAACGTCCCGGACCTCGGCTTTCCATTGCAAGATGCCCTCATATCCCTCGTAGACGGCCGGATTGAAGACGCGCTCGGAGAGGTCGAGACGCACGGCCGGATCGAGCAGCTCTGTGAACTCGCTCCTGCGCGCATTGACGGCGCGACGCACGATCTCGACGTTCTCGTGCGACATCGCCTACTCCTCGAGCCCTACCGCTTCAATGGCTTCGCTCGCTGGCATTGCTCGTCCAGTATCCCCGCCACGCCTTCGAGCCGGCTCACGACCCCGAGAGCGCCCTCCCCTCGCCCGACCCGGCGGAGGATTGCGGCGCACCGTGAGCCAGGCGATCGCAGCGGCCGCCGCGAGAATCGCGAGCGCCAGGTAGGGGAACTGGCTGTAGGGAGCGGGCTGGCCAGGCTTGAACAGCTCGACGAACGGGACGATCAGGCTCAGCGCGTTGTGCTCGCGAGCGAGCCGATGGACGAGGACCGGGGATGGCGCGCCCTGGACTCGGGCGAGCTGATCCGCGTCGATCACAGCCTCGGGGTGGAGTCTGAGATCGCGTTTCCCGACCCACCGGCTCACCCCTCTGACGCTGCGGGACCTCGACCGCCATGCACGAGCGCCACAGTCTGCGCCGGCCCCACTTCAGGGTTGAGCTGCCCGTCACCGGCTGCGAGCACTCAACCTTTGCTCGCCAACACCTCGTCGAGCGTGTTGCCGCTCAGCACCGAGGCCGTCTGCTCCGAGACGACGTCGGACCCAGCCCGCGCCGCATCGTCGCGCCGCTTGATCAGTAGCCACTGCGGCTTGTCCGCCGCCCGCGTGCGCTGCAGCGCGAAGCCTCCACGGAGCTTGCGGCCGTGCAACACGAACACGGCGTGCCCGCGCTCGAGCGCCTGCGGCCACGGCACCCGCCCGCCCTGCTCGTAGTGACCGCGATCCCAGACGATCACACCGCCACGCTCGGTACGGCCCTCGAAGTTGTTGTGGGTCATTCCATGGTCCTCCACCTGCACGGCCAGTCGCTTCGCTGACGGGTCCATCGATGGCCCCTTCGGCACGGCCCACGAGCGCATCACACCGGCGACCTCGAGGCGCAGGTCGAAGTGATGTGTGGTCGCGGCGTGCTCCTGCACGACGAAAACCCCAGCGCTCACACCACGGATAGCGAACTGCTCGTGTCCCTCCACCTTCGCCTGCTCGACAGCGACGTCGCCGACCGTGGCCCCGCGCGGTCCCTCGCGCAGGAAGGCGAGCAACCCCTCGATCGCCGCCGGCGATCCCTCTGCGTGGACCGCGACGGTCCCCTCCTCGGCATTGCGTACCCACCCGAGCAGACCGAGCTCGCGTGCCTTGCGCCGAGTGGCGTCGCGAAAGCCGACCCCCTGCACGGAGCCTCCGACGACCACTCGAATCGCGCGCAGGTCACTCACCGCGAGCCCCATTGCCCGGACAGCCAGTTGCGCGCGGAGAGCGCGCGGGATGGCTGCTGGCGAAGTGCATGACCCGCAGCTTCCCGGAGATGCTCGCGTGGTGCTTCTCGACCGCGCCAACCGCGAGCGCGAGGCCCTCGACGGTGCCGGGTCAGCTCTCCCTCGGGCCTGATGCTCGCCCCCCCCGCTCGCCCGCCGGTCAGCCCGGACGGCGGTTCGTCGCGGGCTCGGCTCGGGATGCGCCCGGGCCGCACCCCGGGCACTAGCCTGGACGACGATGGGAACCCCCTGGGACGCCCGCACCTACGACGAATCCAGCCAGCCGCAGCAAGCGTGGGCCGCGGAGGTAGTGGCTCGCCTGGAGGGCGTCGCCGCCGACGCGACGATCCTCGACGTCGGCTGCGGCACCGGCCGCGTCACCGAGGCACTGCTCGAGCTCGTCCCGCGCGGGCGCGTGCTTGCGATCGACGCTTCGGCGGAGATGATCGAGTTCGCCTGCGAGCGACTCGGCGACCGCGTCCAGCTTTGGTGCACCGACGCGCTCGATCTCGACCTCGACGAACCAGTCGATGCGCTGGTCTCGACCGCGACGCTGCATTGGGTCAGCGACCACGACCGACTCTGGCCTCGCCTCGCCCGCGCGTTGCGGCCGGGCGGCGTGCTCGAGATCCAGTGCGGGGGCGCGGGCAACATCGACGGCGTGCGCGACGTGATCGACACCGTCGCCCGCGAACTCGCCCCCGAGCTCGTCGGCTGGTCGCCATGGACGTTCGCGGGGCCAGCCGAGACCGAGCGGCGTCTCAACGACGCAGGGTTCACGGTCAAGCGTTGCTGGCTCGAGCAGCGCCCGACCTACCCAGCGGACGTCGCGGCGTTCGTGCCCACCTCAATTCTCGCCGCCCACCTCGATCGCCTGCCTCCAGATCGCCGCGAGCCGTTCACGTCGGCAGTCGTCGCGCGGGTCCGGCTGCCGCTCGACTACGTGCGCCTCAACGTCTCGGCCGTGCGGATGCCCGCCTGAGCTCTGCGATGCCGGCGCGTGCGGGCTTGGCCGGCGCGACGGTGGCTAGCCGCGCCGCGGCGCTCGAGCCTCGCCCGCGTCGTCCGAGGCCGCGGGGATCGTGCCGTCGGAGTGTGCGTCGGCCAGCGGCACGTAGCGGGCGAGCAGGGCCCGCATCGCCTCCGCCGCGCGACGCGGAAGCGTCATGCGCCCGCTCGCAGCTTCGCGCAGCGCGGAGCGCAGGCTGTGCCCAAGCCCCGTCTCGGAGATCTCGATCTCGTATTCGACCGTTCCCGCCGACGCGTCCTCGTCGAGCACGCGGGCGCCGATGTGGTCGAGCATCGCGACGATCGCCTTGTTCTCGCCGGCCACCAATGCGGTGTAGCGATCGATGCCCTCCTCGCGAGCGCGGTCGGTCAGCTCCTCCAGCAGCAACGTGCCCAGCCCGCGTCGCTGCCAGGCGTCGACGACCGTGACCGCCACCTCCGCGACGCTGGCGTCGGGCGCCAGCCGCACGAAGCGTGCTACGCCGACCCCTCGTCCGCTCGACACGTCCACTGCGCCCAGCGCCTCGTGGAAGTGGCCGTCGACGTCGGTCAGGTACTCGATGTCGCGCATCGACAGCGACGGCTTGGCGCCCAGGAAGCGCAGGTCACGCGATTCGGGGCTGAGGTTCTTGAAGGCCTCGGCGAGCACCGGCCCGTCCTGGGCCGTCAGCTCGCGGATCTCGACCTCGCTTCCATCGCGCAGTACGGCCATCGCGCTCCATGATTCCACTGCGCCGCCCGCGGACGGTCGCCAGCGACGCCGCGCGCGCGTGAATCGAGGCGTTCGTGGGTAAGGGTGACCGGTCCCGGCAGACTTCGCGGGTGCCGACCAAGGCGAGCCGCAGCCATCAGCGAGCCCGCGCGCACGGCCCGTTGAGGCCACCAGCGGCAGGCGCGGCGGCGTTCGCGCCGGCGGGAGCCGCGCAGCCCCGGGACCGCGCAATCTCCGTCGATTTCCACGCAATCCGTCTACCTATCCCTTTACAGTGTGCCCGTGTCCCACAGGCCGTTGGCCATCGTCTCCGGGCTCACGATCGGCGACTATCTTCTGTGGAATTGGTCGCTGAACGCAAATCACGACGTGCTCGCGCTCGTCTCCGGGCTGACGCTGCCACCGCTCGCGATCGCCTGGGTGTGGCTGATTGCGGTCACCGTCGCGCGGCTGCTGGCGCGTACGACCCGCGGCGCGGCGCGCTGGCGCACGCTGCCGAGGCCCGCCAAGGAGGGGGCGCCGGCTCCAGCACAGGGCGAACCGCCGCGCGCGTACGCCGCGGGCGCGCTCGAGCGCTCGCCGGTCAAGGGCTCCCCCGCTCCCTCCCCTACGCGCTCCTCTCGCAAGGTCGCCGCCTGAGGCGTCACCGACTCGCGTGAGCGAACGCATCACGCGCCTGTTCCCACGCTCGAGACGTGCCCGCGCGATCCTCGCGGGATCGCTCGTGCTGCTGGCGGCACTCGCGCTAGGCGCCTATCTCTACGAGCGCCACCGCACAGGCAGCATCTACCACCCGCACGCACGCTTCGTGCCCGAGCCGACGCCCAAGCTTCCGCCACGCGAAGTCGACGACTTCGCGTGGCCGTTCTACGGGTACACGCCCGACCCACGCGCTTCTTCCCCGCGGCTGCCGCCCTGCACCCGCCGTTCAAGCGCGTGTGGGTCAACAACGCCCACACGCTGCTCGAGTTCCCGCCCGTGCTCAGCGGCGATCACATCTTCCAGCTCGGCGACGACGGGGTCCTGCGCGCGATCAACAAGCTCACCGGCCATACCTTCTGGCAGCGCAGCCTGGGACGGCTGTCGGCCTCCTCGCCTGCCGTCGTCGGCAAGGTCGTCTACGCGAGCGTGCTCTCGCGCGACGGCGGCGAAGGCGGGCGTGTGTTCGCGCTCAACTACGCGACCGGGTCGACGATCTGGTCACGCGACCTGCCCAGCGCGAGCGAGTCCTCTCCGCTGGTCGACCATGGCATGGTGTTCTTCGGCTCGCAGAACGGAACCGTCTACGCGCTCAACGCCGACAACGGGAGCGTGGTCTGGACCTACCACGCGGGCGGCGCCGTCAAGGCGAGCCCGACGCTGTCGGGTGGCGCGCTGTACTTCGGCGACTACTCCGGGCACGTCCAGGCGGTCAGCGAGCGCACCGGCCAGCGCCTGTGGATCAGCGGCTCGGAAGGCGCGCTGCTCGGCAGCGGCACCTTCTACTCGACCCCCGCCGCCTTCTACGGCCGCATCTTCCTCGGCAACACCGACGGGCGCGTGTACGCCTACGACGCGACCAGCGGCAAGCTCGACTGGGCGGTGCAGACGGGCGCCTACGTGTACGCCTCGCCGGCGGTCAGCAACGCTCCCGGCCTGGGCCCGACGATCTATCTGGGCTCCTACGACGGCACCTTCTATGCCCTCAACGCCCGCTCGGGCCGGATCGCCTGGACGTTCGCCGCGCACGGCAAGATCTCTGGCTCGGCGACGATCATCGGACGCACCGTGTACTTCGCCGACCTCGGCACGCACCGAACCTACGGGCTCGGAGTCTCCACCGGCCGGGTCACGTTCGAGCTGCACACGGGCTCGTTCGATCCCGTGATCAGCGACGGCAAGGATCTGTTCATCACGGGCCTGGAAGGCCTGTACGCG
>CAWJVB010000016.1:0-12821 GCA_963846205.1 uncultured Solirubrobacteraceae bacterium
GTCGGAGCCCGACGACGTCGAGTCGCTGGTGGCCGGGGTGCGCCTGGCGCGGAGTAGCCGCGCAGGCGCCGCTACGTGAGACGGTCCTCGAGGAGCTCAAGCCGGCGCTGCGAGCAGCGACCACGACGAGCTGGAGGCCGACCTGCGCCGGCGGCTGATGCTGATCTACCACCCGGCGGGACCTGCAAGCATGAGCGACATTGCAGAGGCGCGGTGGTGGATTCCGAGCTGCGCGTGCACGGCCTGCAGGGGCTGCGCGTGGCCGACGCGTCGATCATGCCCCCGATCCGGCGGCTACGAACGCCCACGATGATGATCGCCGAGAAGGCGCGCGGACCTGATCCGCGGGCGGACCGCTGCGCCCGCGGCCGCGCCGGTCGCTGCATGAGCGCCGCACCCGCGCGCCGGCCCGCGCGCCGAGATGCTGGCGCCAGGCCAGGCTGAGCCGCGCCGTGGCGATCAACCACCACCGCCAGGGCGCCGGTCTTCCGCTCGTGCTGATCCACGGGATCGGGCTGCGCTGGCAGATCTTTCGTCCGGTGATCGGCCGGCTGGCGGCCGACTTCGAGGTGATCGCGTGCGACTCGCCCGGCTTCGGCCAACTGGACTGCCGCTGGCGCTATGGAGTTTCGCCGACGATCCCGGCGTACGCCGAGGCGTTCGAACGCTTCTTCGCCGCCGAAGGCCTCGGGCGCCCACACGTCGCCGGCAACTCGATGGGCGGCGCGATCGCGCTCGAGCTGGCACGCCGCGGGGCGGTCGCGACGGCGACGGCGATCTCGCCGGCGGTGGTCTTCCTGGACGCCGGCGCAGCGGCGCTTCTGCCAGGCGTCGCTCCTCTCGCTGGCGCGGACGCCGCGGGCCGCGCGGCCGGCGCTGGAGGCTCTGATCGGAACGCGTGCCGGGCGCACGGCGCTGCTGTGGCAGACGTTCGGCTGCCCCACGCAGCTACCGGCGGACGAGGCCGTCGCGACGCTGCGCGATGGCTTTGCGCGGCGCCGGCCTTCGCCTCCGCGCTGGCGGCGTTCGACGATTACGCGTTCGCCGCGGGCGAGCAGCTCTGGCTGGGCTCGCGCGGCCGACGGTTCTGTGGGGCAGGCAGGACCGCCTGCTGCCGTATCGCCTGCAGGCCCCGCGCGCACGCGCACTGCTGCCGCAGGCCCGGCACGTGACGCTCGGTGCCGGGCATGTCCATCTTCTACGACGATCCGCCAGCGGTCGCCGAGGCGATCCGCGCGGAAGCGGGCGCCGGCTCAGCGCCTTGCGCCGCGCTCATCTCGTCTTCCTCCTTGCGTCGCTTTCGGGTCGACCGCGCGCGGGCGCGGCATTCGGCTGATCCATCTCGTCGAGATGCTGCGCGAGTGCGTCGAGGCTCGTCGCCCACATCTCGCGATACGGCGCGAGCCACTCGTCGAGCTCGCGCAGCGGCTCGGGGCGCACGTGATAGAGCCGGCGCTGGGCGTCGACCTGAGCGTCCACGGAGCCGGCCTTGCGCAGGACGCGCAGGTGCTTGGAGACCGCCGGTGGCTGATCGCGAGCGTCGCCGCGGGCATGCCTCGCTGGTGGGTGGAGGCAGGTCGCGTCCCCGCTGCTACCGATCCAGGCGGTCGTGCATACTGGCGCCATGGGCACGCTGATCGCGCACGGGCGCTGCTGGCACGGGAGCGCGAGCGCATCGAGCGCGCGCTGGCCGACCTGGCGGAGCCGGACACCGATTCCGAAGGCGACTCCTTCTCGACCCCGGCGACACCGCGCCGGAGCTCGTCGACGAGGAGATCGAGGAGGCGCTGGCCGAGCCGCTGCGCGAGGAGCTCGAGGCAGTCGAGCGCGCCGAACTACGCCTCGCCGATGGCACCTACGGGCTGTCTGTGGACAGCGGCGAGCCGATCCCGGACGGGCGCCTGCAGAGCATCCCGTGGGCCGAACGCACGGCCGACGAGCAGGCGCGCTTCGAGGCCTCGCCTCGGCCGAGAAGAGGCCCCCCGCGCCTGTCCATCGCGGACGGGCTCGTTCGTCGAGGAGCAGAAGGGCCGGACCAGCGTGGCTACGTTCGCGTAGCGACGCGGTCGGGCAACGCGCGGCCCTTCATATCATCGAACACCCGCGGCCCCAGGAGCAAGCCGATGTCCTCCAGCCGGACCCACAGCAAGAACCTGGCGCTGCTGCTGTTGGCGATGACGCAGTTCGTGATCGTGATCGACGCTTCGATCGTGAACATCGCGCTGCCGTCGATCGGGCACGCGCTGCACTTCTCGCAGACCGACCTCTCGTGGGTGGTCAACGCCTACACCCTCACCTTCGGCGGCTTCCTGCTGCTCGGCGGCCGGCTCGCCGACCTGATCGGCCGCCGGCGCATGTTCATGCTCGGCCTCGTCGTCTTCTCGCTCGCCTCGCTCGCGGGCGGTCTCGCCCAGTCGGAGGCGTGGCTGATCGCCGCGCGCGCGGTGCAGGGCCTCGGCGGCGCGATCGTCTCGCCCGCGGCGCTGTCGATCATCACGACGACGTTCGCCGAAGGCGCGGAGCGAAACCGCGCGCTCGGCGTGTGGGGTGCCGTCGCCGGTGCCGGCGGCGCCGCCGGGGTGCTGCTCGGCGGCGTGCTGACGAGCGGGCTCAGCTGGCGCTGGGTGCTGTTCGTCAACGTCCCGATCGGCGTGGCCTGCGCGCTGCTCGCTCCCCGCCTGTTGCTCGAGAGCCGCGCCGAGGCCGAGACGCGCAACTTCGACCTGCCGGGCGCGGTCACCGTCACGGGCGGCCTCGCGCTGCTCGTGTACGCGCTCGTCGACGCCGTCAACGCCGGCTGGGGCTCGGCGGCGACGATCGCGAAGATCGCCGGGGCGCTCGTGTTGCTGGCGGCCTTCGTCGCGATCGAGCGGCGTCAGCGCGCGCCGCTGATGCCGTTGTCGATCTTCCGCCTGCGCACGCTGCGCGGCGCCGATACGGTGGCGCTGCTGATCGGCATGTCGCTGTTCTCGATGTTCTTCTTCGTCTCGCTGTACATGCAGCAGGTGCTGCACTACTCGGCGCTCAAAGCCGGGCTCTCCTACCTGCCGCTCGCGTTCGGCATCATCTTCTCCGCCGGCGCGGCGTCGGTGGCGTGACCCGCTTCGGCTTCAAGCCGGTGCTGTTCGACGGGCTGCTGTTCGTCGCCGGCGGTCTGTTCTGGTTCTCGCGCGTGCCCGCGCACGGCGGGACGTTCGTCGGCAACGTGCTCGGGCCGTCGCTGCTGGCCGCGATCGGGCTGGGCCTGTCGTTCGTGCCGGTCACGATCGCGGCGGTGACGGGAACCCGCCCGCACGAGGCGGGCCTCGCCTCGGGGCTCGTCAACACCGCCCAGCAGGTGGGGGCGCGCTCGGCCTGGCGATCCTCGCGACCGTCGCCAACAGCCGCACGAAGGGCCTCCTCCACGCCGGCGGGCACGACCTCTCCTTCGCACTGACGAAGGGCTTCGAGCGCGCCTTCCTCGTCGGCGCCGGCTTCGCGCTCGTCGGCGCGCTGCTGACGATCGTGCTGATCTCCTCGCGCGACAGCCGCGCATTCGCTGGCCGCGCGAGGCGGCGATGCGGCGCCGCGCCGTCGGCTAGCCGCGGACCGGCCGACCGCGCGGCGCCCCACCTACGCGCGCTCCTAGAGCACGAGGCGCGGCTTGCCTGGCCGACGCGAGGCGCGCCCTGCCGAGCCTGCAGCTTCCGCCGCCAGACGATCATGACGTGAAGTCGAGGATGAGCTGAGCCGCCTCGACAGGCACGTCGAGCTGCGGGCAGTGACCGACGCCGTCGAGCTCAATCCAATCGGCGTGCGCCAGCCATTCCTGGCGAAAGCGCGCCGCCGCGGACGGCCACGGCAGCAGCTTGTCCTGGGTCCCCCACACGATCCGCACGGGACACTCGATCCGCTCGGGTTCCACGCGCCAGCCCTCGCGGACGGCGCCGTCCGTCAGCGTGGTCAGCCCCCAACAGGCGACGACGCCGCGCAGCTGATGCGCGAGCAGCTCGGCGGGAATGTGCTCGTAGTTCGTCGCGATCATCTGGCTCGCGCGGCGGCGCCCCGCGGGCGTGGCGAGCGCCGCCTCCGCGTGTGGCGCGACGAGCTTCAGCTGCCGCTGCATGCGCGAGAAGTACGGCACGTGCGCGTCGCGGAAGGAGTGGTCGTGTGCTGCCCAGCCGCCAGCCGGCGCGAACGCGACGACGCTCCTCGCGCGACCGCGCATGGCCAGCTGCAGCGCGATGTAGCCGCCGAGCGAGTTGCCCACGACGTGCGCCGAGGCGAAGCCCGCCTGGTCCATTGACCGCTCGACCGCGTCGACGATCGCCGAAGCCGCCGTCTCGCCCACGATCTCCGGCCCGCCCGCGTGCCCGGCGAGAGTCGGCGCGAGCACGTCGTGACGAGCTTCGAGCGCGGGTAGCACGAGCTCCCACGTGCGCCATGTGTCGACGAAGCCGTGCAGCAGCACGAGCGGCGAGCCGGAGCCGCCGCGATGCGCGGCCGTGAACGTCGCCTCCGCGTAGGCAGCCTCCATTTCCGGCGTCATAGTGTGCATTCTCACACTCGCGTGGGGCGTGGGAAGGGATGGTCTGATCATCAGTCATTGACAGACACCAACGACGAAAGGGACCGAGCGCATGAACACGTATGCAATTCGCCGCAGGAACGCATGGGGGTCGGCCGAGGAAGCTCGAGCAGGCGGCCGCACGCTCGAAACAGATCGCCGACAGCGACTTCCCCGACGACATCCGCTGGATTCGCAGCTACGTGATCGCCGAAGCGGACGGCACGCTCGGCAGCGTGTGCATCTACCAGGCCAGCGATCCCGAGGCCGCGCGAAGCATGCCACGCGAGTCGGCATGCCCGCCGATGAGATCTCCGAGGTCATCGACACCGTGGTCATCCGACCCGATCCGGCGCCGACGCCCGCCGCGGGCTGAGCTGCCGGTGGGGCGGCCGGGGCGAGCGGCTCTCTCGCCGGTCGCCCCCGCTTGCCCTGGAGCGCTGCTGCCTGTCCCCGGCAGCGCTGCCGCCTGGCCCGGCCCGGCCGTTGCCTTGGCCGACCGGACTAACGCGACGGACGCCCTCTCAGCCCTCGATCGTGTTGTGCACCCGAGCGATCATCGGCGTGCCCGGATCGACGCCGAGCTCGCTCAAGATCGGCATCAGGGTCGCCCCGAACGCGTCGAATGCCTCCTGCGACTCCCACACGTCGAAAACGTTGATCTCGCCGTCCGTCTCGAGGGCCACGTGGTAAGAGCGCCCCTCGGGCGCTCCAGCGCCGGCCGCCTCCAGCTTGCCGAGCGCCTCCTGGTACTTGCCTGCCGGAAATTTGCTGTTCGCGAAGTAGATCCCGATCGCCATGTGAGCCCATCCCTTCCACGCGTTCGCGTGGTCGTTTACCCGTACGCGACGCCGACTGTACACCGTCTCTGCAAGCCCGATCGCCGACGCGGGCGACGGTCCCGCACGGGATCACTTTCCCGACGCCTACCCGGCATACCGCGCCGCGTACCTGCGCTAATACCGTTCGTGCTGTAGCCAGGGCGGCCTCGGACCGCCCCACTGACCCACGACCAAGGAGCGACCTTGCAGATCACGACAAACTCGATCGAGACCGCCGCCGGGCCGAGCGACTGGTTCACCGGCGCCGTCTACATCGACGCCGTCGCCGTACCCTCGGAGCCATCGCGCCTGGCGCGAGCAGCGTCCACTTCACCCCGGGTGCACGCACCGCCTGGCACACCCACCCGAACGGCCAGACGATCTACGTCACCGAGGGCGTCGGCCTGCTGCCAGCGCCGCGGCGGGCCGATCGAGGTCATCCGTCCCGGCGACCGCGTCTTCTTCGAGCCCGGCGAGGAGCACTGGCACGGCGCCGCTCCCGACCGCTTCATGACCCACCTCGCGATGCTCGAGGTCGACGAGCGCGGCAGCGCCGTCAGCTGGGGCGAGCACGTCAGCGACGACGAGTACGGCGCCGGCACCGCGTGAGCGGTGATCACGGGCCGTGCCAGGTCGGCGGCGAAGGTGTCGTAGTCGTAGCCGACGGTCGGCTGGCTAGAGCGGCCGAACCCACGTCGGTCGTAGCTGATCACGCGGTACCCGGCGGCGAGCAACTCGCGCTCCTGGCGCTCCCACGAGTTCCCGTCCAGGGGATACCCGTGAATCAGCACGACCGGCTGACCGCTGCCGTGATCCTCGTAGTGGATCTTGATCGGCGCGGAGTTCTCGGTTCCTACGGCGAGGTAGGGCATAGCGGTCCTTTCTGGTCGGATGGGCGTCCTGTAGGCCAACTGGGCTCGCTTGGAGCTTGTTGCGAGTCAGCCGCTTCAGATCCGGCCAGGGAGCCGCGTCGTGACCTCCTGGACCAGCCACAGATTGCCGTCAGGATCACTGAATGAGAAGAACGACCCGTAACTCGCGCGCTCGGGGTCTCGGCCGGGTTGCCGCGCCTCGAGCGGGAAACGGCGGGCCGTGCCACACGTCACTGGCGTCGATGCCATGGCGTAGGTACTCGTCATGGGCCGCTTCGATGTCGGAGACGACCAGCCCGCCCTCGGCCGAGCCAGGCGCAGCCGCCGTGAGTCCGTTGCCGAAGGTGATCGAGGCGTCCGAGCCCGGAGGCGTGAACTGCACAATGCGAAGGCCCTCTAGCGGGGCCTCGTCGCCGTCGAACCTCCAACCCAGGCGTTCGTAGAACTGCTTCGCTCGGTCGACGTCGGACACGGGGATGATGTCGATCTCGAGTCTGTATGTTGACCTTGCCGCGACTCCCGTCGCTGCTCGCATGGGGCACTGGCTGGTCGGTGGCGCTCATGCCCTCCTGGCTTCTGTTTACTTGCAGGAGACACTGTGGCCGCTGCGAGCGCTGCTTCGCATCCGTGGACTCCCTAGTCGTTTGCCTGGCCAAGCCTTGGCGAACGGCCGCAATCCGCCCACAAACTCCGGTATCGCCTACCGCCGTTCCTCGGCGAGGCGTTCGGCGATGGCACGGGCCTCGTCGCGATCGGCGGAGGACCTTATGTGCACGATCAGATTGTCCGCCCACTCGTAAACGGCTCCGAACCGTACGCGCATGTGAGCGGTGCTGTGAGCGAGCTGACCCTCCAGGGAGCCGGTGACGAGCCCGATACCACCGCCCAGGTCGGCGACGTCCTCCGCTTCGATCGCGACATCTTGGTAAGCCCCAAGCCAGTCTTCGATGAAACCGCGAATCGCACCCCGACCATCGAAGGCTTGAAGTTCCGGCACCTCCCACACGGCGTCGCGGGCAAAGAAGCCCATCAGCGCCTCCCAGTCGCGGCGATTGGCAGCCGCAAAGGAGCGCCTCGTCAGCTCGACCAGGTCGGGCGTCCTCGACTCCTCGGTCATCACGCGGCCAGTATCGCGCGGGGGCGAAGCCCTCAGCCGATCCGCTCCGCCAGCTCGACGATGATCCCCTCCGGGCCGCGGACGTAGCAGAGCCGATAGCTGTCTTGGTAGCGCTCCACCTCGCCAACGAGTTCCGCGCCGCGGGCTCGCAAGCCAGCGACGACGGCGTCGATGTCGTCGACTGCGAATGCGACATGGCGGATGCCCGGGGTGTTCGCCGGCGCGTGCCGATCGCCGCCCCGGCCCGACGGGGCGTGAAACTTCGTCAGCTCGAGCCGTCCGTGGCCGTCCGGGGTCTCCACCATCGCGATCTCCGCCCGGACGCCCTCGAGCCCCACCACGCGGTCCACCCAACCGCCCTCGACCGCCGCCTCGCCCTGCAGCTTGAGTCCGAGCTCGACGAAGAACGCCGTCGCGGCCGAGAGGTCGTCGACCACGATGCCCACGTGCTCCATGCGTTGGATCGTCATGCGCTCGAGGCTAGCGACACGACGGC
The DNA here is from genome assembly GCA_963846205.1 of uncultured Solirubrobacteraceae bacterium. Lineage (GTDB taxonomy): Bacteria > Actinomycetota > Thermoleophilia > Solirubrobacterales > Solirubrobacteraceae > Palsa-744. The sequence goes on from CAWJVB010000016.1 coordinate 7,853, forward strand.
CCAGCTACAGCGTCTCTCGGTTACCGATCGGCTGGTGGGAACGCGCCGCCGATTCCCTCTGAAGAGCCCAGCGACGCTCGAAAGGCCGGGGCGCACGCGAGGACGCGACGCCGGATGCCGGGAAGGCGTAGCGTCCGCGATCCGGGGTCGGTAATGCGACCCCACACAGAGGGTTTAGGGGGGAAGACATGAGATGCGTCAGGATCGTGTGCCTTTGCTTCACCATGTCGCTTGCGGTGGGAGTTTCGTCGGCTTCGGCGACACCGCCAGAATTCTACAAGCTGTCCGCACCCAACCCGCCGACTCCAACCGTGGGTTTCAAAGGAACGGGCGGCGTGAGCACGCTCCAAGGCGGCGTCGTGGTGGAATGCCAGGCCCACACCACGGCGGGAAAAGTTCATGGATCAAAGGCCGTCGAGAAAGTGGAGATCAAATACACCGGATGCAAAAACCCCACGATCACCTCCACATGCCAGAGCTCTGGCGTTGGCAAAATCAACACGCACAAACTCAAGGGCGAATTGGTGGACGCCGCCGAAACACCGGGTGGCGCAGTGACGCCTGTCTTGCGGCTTGAACCAGAAATCGCCGGACAGACATTTGCGACGTTTAAATGTTCCACGCTCAAAGTGGAAATAGGGGGCGCGGTGCTCGCGGAACCGGTACCCATAAACGTGGAAACCCACGCAGGTGATGTGTTCTTGAGGGAAAAAGCAGCCATTAACTCTACCTGCGGGCAACAGCAGTTTCTATATGTGTCAGGAGACGGGCCATGCGTGTCGCTGTTCAGTGGGGCTGGGCCATCCTGGCTTGACTCCGAAGAAAAATTTGCATACGCCGGAACGAAAAAGCTGGAAATCCGGGCATAGCGACGCGTGCGGCTGGGTGCGTGACGCCCGTTCGGCGCCACGCACCCTTCGCCGGTGGCAGCGAATTTGTGGGCTTTCGCAAGCCCTTGCATTGTGTCGTAAGCGCCGAGCAGCACATGCGAGGCCGTAGGTGTGACCTTGTCCTTACTTATCGCAAGGCTGACAAGAACGTCACGATCGCGTGAAACTCGGACCTCGACAAATGCTTATATGACGGCATCGGTGCCACCGGCTGGATCAGTGTCTCTTCGATCGCACGACGCGGCAGCCTGCCCGCAATTTCGTTCAGGTTTGGTCCCGGTCCCAAATTGCCCGACACCCCGATACGATGGCACGCCAGACACCCCGACTGCACCACGTCTACCCTTCCGCGCTTGAATTCAGCGAGTTGTTGTGGGCTTAGCTTGTCGGTCGGCCCGATCGCCAGTTTCGGCGGCAACGCCACGGACACACCGGGCGGCAACACGACAGACACACTGGCTGCGGACCGGCTGTGGGGACTCGATGACCCGCAACCGGCGAGGGCCGAGGTCATGACGACTGCCAAGACCACTCGTCTCATCTGCAACATCGCTTACCCCTCCAGCCCCACGGCCTTCAGGGCCTCCTGCGGGTCGAACCCGATCTGCACGCGGGTCACCTGACCGTCGCGCAGCGTCCAGATCGTCGCCGAGCGGCGAGCGTCCAGCTCCACGCCGCTACCACGTCCGCGAGCGTGGATCGTCTCGATCACCACGACTCGGTCGCCAGCATCGATGAACTGCTCGGGCGCAACGCGAAACTCCTCCCACACATCGCGGATCTCCTCGTTCAGTCGCGTGAGCCCGTCGATGCCTCGGTAGACCGCTGGGTTAAGCACTCGACGCGACATGTCTATTTCGAAGTCGGGCGCAGTCAATCCCGAACGCGATGGGGGCTCACCGCTTTTGCGGGCCCGCTCGCCGAGCGCCATAACGTCGCGCACGATCTGAACGTTCTCCTGCGACATCGCCTACTCCGCCAGGCCCAGGTCGGCGAGGGCGTTCGCGCGGTCCCAATAGAGAACAAGCCTCGTCACCTTGCCAGCGCGGAGGTGCAGGAGAGTCGCGCCCTTCGCTCCAATCTGCCCGACGTCCATTCCGCTCGTCTTTCCCCGGCCGCTGTAATTGTTTGTCACGAGAACGCGCTCGCCGTCGAGCTCGCGGTACTCGTCGGCTACCGCCCGATAGCCCCCCTCCCAGGTACTCAGGAAGTTGCGCCAACCCGTTGCCATCTCGACCAGCCCCGACCAGTCGCCAGGCTCGGGCCCGTCGGCGATCACGAACTCGATGTCTGGATCGGCCCACTCGTTCGAGCCGTACTCACCGCGATCCCATCGAGCAAATATCGAGCGCACCAGGTCCAGGTTCTCCGACATCGCCTACCCCGACAGCCCCACGGCTTCGAGGGCGTCATCCCAACTCGGAAACGAGCGAATCTCGCGAAACATTCCGTCGCGGAAGCCCGAAACCACGAATCCACGTCGCTGACTGACCTCGGACCTCGAATGCTTGATACGTCCCTTCATGTCGACAAGCGCGACGATGCGTTCTTGCGCGGCGCGGATGTCGTGGACGTCATACCGGAAGTCGTCGAAGTTCTCGGAAAAGCCCGCAGCGAGCCTTCGCATGCCGTCATGCCCATGATAGGCGGGGTCGTCTACCCAACGTTTGATCGGGTACCAGACGACATCGGGTGAGAAGAACGAGAGCGCAGCGTCAATTCCTTCCGCGCTAAAGGTCTCGAACGCGTCGCGCACGATCTCCACGTTCTCCTGCGACATCGCCTACTCCGCCAAGCCCAGGTCCGCCATCGCACGCCCACGATCGAAGTACACGACGATCCTTGTGACCTTCGCGCCTGTGATCTCGAACAGCTCGGCCGCTGCTTGATCGACCTGCAATCCACTCGTCTTGCCTCGGCTCGTGAACCTGCTGAGCACGAGGACGCGCTGGTCGTCGAGCTCGCGATAACCCTCGGGCACGTCCCGCCAATCGTTCATCGCGCTGAAAGCACGACGCATGGCCGCCACCAGACCGTCTAGCCCAGTCGCGGTGCCAGGTTCAGGTCCGTCGGCGACCACGTATTCGATCTGTGGACTCGCCCACTCAGATGAGCTGTAATCCCCGCGAGCGACCGCAGCGTAGATCGAACGCACGAGGTCCAGGTTCTCGGACACCGCCTACCACCGTTCCTCGGCGGGGCGTTCGGCGGCGGCGCGCGCTTCGTCGACGTCCTTGTAGGCGCTGACCTTGGCCAGCTTTCTGTCCTCGAACACTGCGACTACCGCGTAGCGGAGATGAAGGTGGGCGCTACTCCCGGCGAGTCGGCCTCGTTCGGTGACGATCGCGAACACGACCTCGTCGCCGAGGTCGAGGAACTCGTCGAATGCGATCCGCCACTCATCGTAGGCGAGGCTCCAGTCTTCGAGCAGATCGCGAATCTGGCCCCGACCCTTGGATGGCCCCAGGCCGACTCCCGACATGTCCCACACCGGATCGGGACCGAAGAAGCTCAGCGCCGCGTCGAAATCGCGCCGTTCAATCGATGCGCAGAAGCCGCGGGCGCGCTCGAGGACGTCGGGGTCAGACATCACCCGGCCAGTATCCCGCACGCGCTCAGACGCGAGCGAGCTGGTGCACCAGCTCCAGCGCTCGTTGGAACCCCCGACCCGACACGCGCTCGTGTGCTCGGGGGAATCGCTCTCGGAACGTGCTCCGGCCTCAGCCGTCGCAGCTACCTCGAATCCCGCTGCGATCGATTCCAGTTATCGGTCGATCTGCCTACAAGTGCTCGATGCCGGGTACTGGCGGACCGATGACCAAGAAAGGTGTTGTAAGCGTGATCGCAGTTGGCTTTGCGATCGCGCTCGCCGGGTGCGGCAAGGCCACGCCTGGGGCCAACCATCGGCCTGGTGAGCTAAGCGTCTCCGAAAAGCTCGAGAACGTTTGCTACGAGCTGCCTTCGCAGCTCCGGGCAGCCCTTTCTGACGAAAGCAATGTCCGCGCGCCCAACCTGTCGGGCCGGGGCGATCTACGTCAGCGTCTCCACCGCGCCGTCCAGCTTGGCGAGAAAGAACAGCTCGAACACGCCGCGCAAAGAAGCGCTGCCGTCATGATCGCGATCCGGCGAGAAGTCCTCGCGCTACCGATCCCCGCGCGGGTGCGCCGCTCGGCGGTCGCCTTTGAGGACGCGCTGCAGGAAGGCTCGACCGAGTATCGCAAGTTCGCCCGACGCCTCCACACACAACCGGCTCGCTCGGACGAGCTGCGCTTCGGCCTCGAGGCCTACAGGCAGCCGCAGCGTTCCGCCGAGCAGGCTTGCGGGAAGGCCGTGCACGACGCAAAATGACTCGGCCTTCTTCTTCTAGTTGATAACTAGAGAGCGTTCTAGCTTTTGACGTCGACTACCCAGCCCTGAGCGAGCGGCGAGAAGATGCACAAGGCGCGACACACGGCAGGGAAGCGCGCCTTGGACGCCACAGGCAACCTGAAGGGGGTACAGAAGCTCCTCGGCCATTCCTCGATCAGACGACCGGGCCATCTACGCCGATTGGGACCTCGACCAGCCCGCCGGGGTTTCGGGACATCAATGGAGACGAGGGGAAGAAGATCAAACCCTCGCACCCGGGTCGAGGCTTTGCGGCAGGCCCTGCGTGGGTACGCGGTCATGCGGGCTGCCACAGCTCGACCCGATTGCCCTCGGGATCGCTGACCCAGCCGAAGCGACCGACACCCTCCATGTCCTGCGTCTCTTGGGCTACCTCGGCTCCCTTGGCCCGCAATTGCGCAAGCATCGCATCGAGGTCGCGGACCCGGAAGTTGAGCATGGTTTGCTGGGCGCGGGACCCAAAGTAGTCAGTGTCGGACTCGAACGCCGCGAACACCGTCAGCCCTGCTTCCTGACGCCACAGGCCGTTCTCATCGGCGTCGACTCCGAGGCACTCGCGGTACCACGCGCTCAAGGCCGCAGGGTCGGCCGCCTTGATGAAGTACCCACCGATTCCAAGCACACGTTGCATGGCGCTATCTTCCCAGGACGGCGATTGCCACGACCGACGGCGTCACGAAGACATCCCAAGG